>NZ_JACHNW010000001.1:0-2584373 GCF_014199555.1 Micrococcus sp. TA1 | reverse complement strand
GAAGACGCTCAGGTACAGGCGTACCCGGCGGGTCTGCGCCACCGGGTCCCCGTCCGGCGTCGGCCGGTCCGGGGGTGTTCCGGTGTCGCCGTCCGCACCGGAGGGGTCGCCGGGCCGGCCCAGGTGGCGGTCGATGACCGTCATGAGCTCCTCGGTCAGGGCCCGGGTCTGGGCCGCCGTCAGCTCGCGGGTGGTGGTGTTGTCGATCGAGGCCTCGATCCATTCCCGCTCCTCGTGGTTCTCCACGGACAGCCAGCGGCCCAGCGCGGCCGCGCGCTGGTCGAGCGAGGCCTGCAGCAGGGCCTGGATGGCCGGCCTGTTCGCCTCGTCCTGGGCCAGGTCGTAGGTGGGCACCGCGAACCCGACCGGTTTCCACCAGCGCTCCCGGCCCGAACCCCGTCCGGTGTCCTCCTCCACGAAGCCGTGCTTCTCCAGCTGGCGCAGGTGGTAGCTCGTCTGCCCCGTGCTCTCGTCCAGGTGCCGGGCCAGGGCGGTCGCGGTGGCCGACCCCACGTCCGTCAGGTGGGAGTAGATCGACATCCGCAGCGGGTGGGCGAAGGCCTTCATGGCCCGCGCGTCGACCTTCCGGGGGGCGACGCCGGGCAGCTGGGCCGGGCCGTCCGCCACGGGATCCGGGGAGGGCTGGGGGGCCTCGGTGGGGAGGGGGTCCTCCGGGGCCGAGGACTTGTCACGAGGCATGTGCAGAGCTACCTTTGCATAGACAGCTTTGCAAAGAAATCTCTGCAAAGTCTTCTCGGCACCAGTCTACGGAGATGACCCCCATGCTGCGATCCACCGCCGCGCTCCCGGCCGACCACTCCTCTCGGGCCCTGCCCCGCCCTGCCCGCCAGCCCGCGAAGCCGGCCACCCCCTGGAGCCTGGGCCGGGCGTTCCGCGCCCTCCTCGGGTCGTCCGCGACCCGCGTGGGCGCCGCCGCCCAGCGCCGCTCCGGTGCAGGGACCGGCTCAGGCGCGGGGTCAGGTGCGGGGTCAGGCACCGGCCAGCGCCCCGGCGTCGGCATCGACCACCGTGAGGGGCAGGCCATGCACCGGATCCGGCGCGCGGCCGCCCTCGGGGGCGGTCCCGGCCTGCGCTGAGGCCCCGTCAGGGCAGGTGGCCGCCACGTCCGTCGGATGGGCCGGGGCCGCAACGGCGTTCGCCTCCGCAGGTCCGGCGGGCGCCGCGTCGGCGCCGAGTTGGGGCCGCGCCGTAGACTGCGGCTCGTGGAAAAGGCGCAGGCCGCGGACGCGGCAATGGGGGAGACGGCCGAGGACAGGACCCGCCGGATGTGGCCGCGATTCCTCGTCATCGTGCTGTGCCTGGCCGGGCTGGTCATCGCGCTGCAGTTCGTCCAGGGCCTGCAGGGCATCATCGGGCCGGTGTTCCTCGGCCTGAACCTGGTCATCATCGCCTACCCGCTGCAGGCGTGGATGATCCACCGGGGGGTCAACCGCTTCCTCGGGGCGTCCGTGACCGTGCTGATCGTGGTGGTCGTGCTGATCGTGTTCCTGGCCCTGATCCTGTGGTCGGCCTCGGAACTGGTGATGGCGCTGCCCGAGTACAGCGCGGAGTTCACCAACATCTACTTCGGCATGGTGAACTGGATCGGCAGTTTCGGCGTCACCCCGGACATGGTCATCGAACAGCTCTCCGGCCTGAACATGTCCACCGTGGTGTCCACGGCCACCGGCCTGCTCACCGCCGTCCTGTCCAACGTCACCGCCATCATCGGCCTGCTGGCCACCGTCATCATGGCCGTGTTCTTCCTCGCCATGGACTCCGTGGCCGTGGAGCGGCGGATCGCGCTGCTGAACACCGCCGACTACGAGCTCGGGCAGGCGCTGACCGCGTTCGCCCAGGGGGTGCGGCGGTACTGGGTCGTCACCACGGTCTTCGGGCTGCTCGTCGCCGCGCTGGACGTCGCCGCGCTGGCCGTCATCGGCGTCCCGATGATCTGGGTCTGGGGCGTGCTGAGCTTCCTGACCAACTACATCCCCAACATCGGATTCATCATCGGCATGGTCCCGCCGGCGTTGCTCGGCCTGGTGGAGGGCGGCTGGGGTGCGTTCTTCGCCGTGATCGTGGCCTACTCCGTCCTGAACTTCGTGCTGCAGTCGATCGTCCAGCCCAAGTTCACCGGCGATGCCGTGGGCGTGATCCCCACCGTCTCCTTCCTGTCCCTGCTGTTCTGGGCCTGGATCCTCGGTCCGCTCGGCGCCATCCTCGCCCTGCCCGCCACGCTGCTGCTGAAGGCGGTCATGGTCGACGCCGACCCGCAGTCCCGCTGGATCAACACGTTCATCGCCTCCGACCTGCGCGGGATGGAGGAGCGGAACCGGCGCGCGCTGGCGCGGCAGCGTTCCGACCGGGCGGCAGAGGAGACCGTGGCCGCCCGGGCGCCCGGGGCCCGCGAGGGCGTGCTGTCCGGCGAGGACCTGCGTGATGGCGCCGCTGCGGGTGGCGGCGACGGGGCCGGCGACGGCGGTGCGCCCGGGGACCCGGGGGCGCAGTCCCCTCCACAGCGGACCGAGTGAACGGGGCCGTCCACGGTCCGGCCCGGGCGGGCCGGACCCTGTCCGTCGTCCGTGAAACCATGGAGGGATGACCACCCCCACGCTGCCGTACGTCGCCGACCAGGACATCGCTGCCCTGGTGGGGTCCGCGGCGGCGGACAAGGGCAAGGCCTACGCCCGCCAGGGTGCGGTCACCTCGATGCAGTGGGACGCCCCGGAGGGGGCGGGCGAGGCAACGCCCGCCCCGCCCGCGACTCTGACCGCGTCGGTGCAGGGCAACGACCCGTTGCCGTACGAGACGTACGTCCTGCTGGTGCCCGGCCGGCCGGCGTCGTCCCCGGAGGCACTGCCCTCGTGGCGCCCGGTGCGCGCCGGCTGCACCTGTCCGGTCCGCAACGACTGCAAGCACGCCGCGGCGCTGCTCTACACCGCGACCGAGGAGGCGATGCGCCGGCACCTGCGGCACCAGGCACTGCGCGCCGTGCCCGGGGGTCCGGCCGGGCAGGACGCTGCCCCCTCGGTGCAGGGCTGGGGCCAGGTGCACCGCTACACCGAGGCGGACGTCTGGGGCGGTGAGGACGGCGGCGGTCCCTGGGGGGAGGAGGCCGAGCGCGAGGACTGGCGCTCGGTACTGGGGGAGCTCACCGGGGAGAACCTGAGCCTCGGTTCGGACGAGCCGGTGGCGATCGGCGTGGAGCTGATGGCCGAACCGCAGAACCAGATGCGCCGCCGCTGGGGCGCCCACGCCGCCAGCGTCGAGGACGTGCGGTCCGGCGCCGCCCTGCAGGTCCACCTGCGCCCGATGCGCCGCGGTTCGCGGGACAACTGGATCAAGGGCGGGCTGACCTGGAAGAAGTTCCAGTACGGAGGACTGCGCCACCAGTTGCGCGAGGACCATGTGGAACTGCTCGGCCAGTTCTACCGCCTCTTCCTCGCCGAACGTCCCCAGGGGATGTTCGGCAATGACGAGACGCTGCGGCTGGACCAGCTCTCCGGCCCGCCGGCCTGGCAACTGCTCACCCGCGCCCGGGAACTCGGGGTCGAGTTCGTGGGCCAGGGCGTGGTCGGCGAGGTCGTCCTGGCCGGGCCGGCCAGCGTGCGCCTGGACGTGCGCGGGGAGTCGGACCTCGCCGTGGTGCCCGTGGTCGAGTCCGGCGGAGCACCGGTGCCCGGGGCGCGGGCGGCCGGCACCGGGGGATTCATCGCGGTGGACGTGCCCGACGACGCCCCACAGTGGGGTGCCCCGGTGCGCCTGACGCTGGTGCCGGCCGAGCGCACGCTGCCGCGGCCCGTACTGGACCTCTTGAAACAGGACGAGCCGCTGCAGATCCCGGCGGGAGAGACGGAGGAGTTCTTCTACGACGTCTACCCGCGGCTCTCCCGGATGATGCCCGTGGCCAGCACGGACGGATCCGTCGAGTTCCCGGAGGTGCCCGCCCCCGAGCTGCAGCTGCACGTGCGGTACGGCAAGGACCACCGGGCGAGCCTGGACTGGTCCTGGCTGTACTGGGGTCCGCGGCGCGAACTGCCGCTGGAATCGCGCCGGTCCCGGTCCCGCGGGGGCTGGTCCCCCACGGGGTACTCGGGCCGGGCCCGGAACCCCGAGGCCGACCGGGACATCGAGCACGAGGACGCCGTGCTGGACGCGGTGGGCGAGCACTGGCCGGTCGCCGGCGCGGGCGGGGCGCAGCACCTGGCCGGGATGGAGACGGCGCGGTTCGTGGAGAACGTGCTGCCGGTGCTGCAGGGCCTGGAGCACGTGAGCGTGACCGAGCACGGGTCCAGGCCGGACTACCGGGAACTGACCGACGACCCGCTGGTGCGCATCACCCAGGTCGAGTCCGGGCGGAAGAAGGACAACGACTGGTATGACCTCGGCTTCGAGATCACCATCGGCGGGGAGCTGTTCCCCTTCACCGAGGTGTTCACGGCCCTGGCGGAGGGGCAGAAGGCCCTGATGCTCAAGGACGGCACCTGGTTCCGCCTGGACCACCCCTCCTTCCAGAAGCTGCGCGACCTCATCAACGAGGCCGAGGTGATGGGGGACTGGAGCGCCGAGCGCCCGCGGATCTCCCGCTACGACGTGGCGCTGTGGGAGGAGTTCGAGGACCTCGCCCACGAGTCCGTGGCGGCCCGGGCCTGGCAGGAGACGGTGGGCGCGCTCAAGGACCTGGCCGAGATCCCCACGCCCGAGGTCCCCGAGGGCCTCGACGCCCGGTTGCGTCCCTATCAGCTCGAGGGCTTCGCGTGGCTGAGCTTCCTGTACGACCACGGACTCGGCGGCATCCTCGCCGACGACATGGGCCTGGGCAAGACCGTCCAGACCCTCGCCCTCATTGCCCGGGCGCGCGAGCGCGGCGCCCACAATCCCGGCGACCACCCCGGCGACCACCCCGGCCAACACGCCGCCGAGCCCCTGGCGGAACAACGAGCGCCGGACCACGGCGAGCCCGTGCCGCCCCCACAGGTGGCGCCCCCGTTCCTGGTGGTGGCGCCGTCCTCGGTGCTGTCCGTCTGGAAGGAGGAGGCCGAGCGCTTCGCGCCGGGCCTGGAGTTGCGGGTGCTGGACACCACCGCCGCCAAGCGCGGGACGACGGTGGCCGAGGAGGTGGCCGGGACCGACGTCGTGGTCACCAGTTACACCCTGCTGCGGCTGGACTCGGGGCAGTACACCGCGCTGGACTGGGACGGGCTGGTGCTGGACGAGGCGCAGTTCGTGAAGAACCGTTCGGCCAAGGCCCACCAGGCGGCCCGGGACGTCCGGGCGCCCTTCCGGCTGGCGATCACCGGCACGCCGATGGAGAACTCCCTGTCCGACCTGTGGGCCCTGCTGTCCCTGACGGCCACCGGGCTGTTCCCCTCGCACACGGTGTTCCGGCAGGAGTACACCAAGCCGATCGAGACGCCGGATCCCTCCGATGACGGCGCCCGGTTCGCCGCCGAGCGGATGGCGCGGCTGCGGCGCCGGATCCGGCCGTTCATGCTGCGGCGCACCAAGGAGCTCGTGGCCTCGGACCTGCCCCCGAAGCAGGAGCAGGTCAGCCACGTCGAACTGGTGCCCAAGCACCGCCGGCTCTACGACCAGGTGCTGCAGCGCGAACGCAAGAAGGTCCTGGGGCTGCTGCAGAACATGGACGAGAACCGCTTCGTGATCTTCCGGTCCCTGACCCTGCTGCGCATGCTGGCGCTGGACCCGGCGATCGTGGACGAGGAGTACGCCTCCGTGCCCTCCTCCAAGATGGAACAGCTGATGGAGAACCTGGAGGAGATCGTGGCCGAGGGGCACCGGGTGATCATCTTCAGCCAGTTCACCTCGTTCCTGTCCCGGGTGGGGGACCGGCTGGCCGACCGCGGCGTGGCCTTCGCCTACCTGGACGGCTCCACCCGCAACCGCTCCGAGGTGATCAGCCAGTTCAAGAAGGGCACCGCCCCGGCGTTCCTGATCAGCCTCAAGGCCGGCGGCTTCGGGCTGACCCTCACCGAGGCCGACTACGTGTTCCTGCTGGACCCCTGGTGGAACCCCGCCACCGAGGCCCAGGCCGTGGACCGCGCCCACCGGATCGGCCAGGAGCGCACCGTCATGGTGTACCGGATGGTGGCCGAGGGGACCATCGAGGAGAAGGTGCTGGCCCTGCAGCAGCGCAAGGCGGCCCTGTTCTCCTCCCTCACCGACGGGGACACCGCGTTCTCCAGCACCATCACCGCCGACGACGTCCGCGAGCTGTTCGCCCCGGACCGCGGCTGAGGGGACGCGCCCGGGCCGGCATCAGGGACGCGCCCGGGCCGGCATCAGGGACGCGCCCGGGCCGGCATCAGGGACGCGCCCGGGCCGGGATCAGGGGCTGCGCCCGGGCCGGGATCAGGGGCTGCGCCCGGGCCGGGATCAGGGGCTGCGCCCCGGGACGGAGAGACTGGGCCGGGGACGCCGGATATTGTCCCGCGCGCCGGGCGGACCTACGGTGTTCGCACATCCGGAGTTCACCGAGGGCGCGCCAGGGCCGGACCGGGCCCGACGTCAGAGAGGGGCAGTGGTGATGGGAGAGGCAGTGAAGCCGGTCGTCGTCGGCGTGGACGGTTCGGAGACCTCCGTGGAGGCCCTGAAGGAGGCCGGGCGCATGGCCGCATTGCTGGGCGCCCCGCTGAAGGTGGTGACGGCCTGGCACTGGTCGGTCGTGGCCGCAGCGGTGCCCGCCCCGGATGCCCAGGACTTCCGCGGCCGGGCCCAGGAGGCCGTCGACCAGGCGATCACGGCGGCGTTCGGGGACGACGTGCCCGAGGGGCTGGAACGAGTGGTCCGGGAGGGGCCGCCGGCGCAGGTGCTGCGCGAACTGAGCAAGGACGCCTCCCTCGTCGTGGTGGGCAACCGGGGCCACGGGGGCTTCGCCGGCCTGCTCCTGGGCTCGGTCAGCTCCGCCGTGGCCGCCCACGCCCACTGCTCGGTGCTCATCACGCACAAGCACGGAGGGGACGGGGACCGCTGAGCGTCAGGGCATCCGCGTCGGCTGCGGCAGGCCCACGTGCCGGATGCCCACGCCGCGTCGGTACAACCGGTGCGCGGGAACCGGCACCACGGCCCGCCCGGGGTAGGCGGCCTCGAGGACCTGGTGCGCCCCCTCGTCGTGGGGATCGTCGAAGGACGGCACCACCACGGCCCCGTTGACCGGCAGGACGTTGACGTAGGACCAGGACACCTGGCCCCTGCCGTCGGACTCGGCCAGGGGAGCGGTGATGGCGGCGACGTTCAGGGGCCGGCCCCGGGCGTCGGTCTCGCCCTGCAGGATCTCCAGTGCCTGCAGGGACACCTCGTGGTCCGGGTGGGACGGATTCTCCTGCCAGTGCAGCAGCACCACGGTGGGGGAGGCGAACGCCACCACCTGGTCGATCTGCCCGCCCACCCCGTGCGGGCCGGCGTCGCGGGCCAGGCCGCGGGGCAGCCAGATGACCTTGCGGATGTCCGTGTACCGGGCGAACTCCGCCTCCACGTGCGCGCGGGACCACCCCGGGTTGCGCGCCGGGTCCAGGAGCACGGACTCGGAGGCGATCAGCGTCCCCTCGCCGTCGGTGATGAACGCACCACCCTCGTTGACCAGCAGGGACAGCTGACGCCGGGCGCCGGTCAGCTCGGCCAGCGTGCCCCCGGCCACGTCGTCCAGCCGGAACTCGACGCCCGGGCGGCGGCCGAAGCCGTTGAAGACCCAGTCGATCATGCCGATCCGGCGCTGACCGGTCTGTCCGTCCACGCCACCCACCGTGAAGGTCGGGCCGGACAGCCGCAGGAACGGGTTGTCCATGGACAGCGGGACCACCGGGATCAGGGGGTCCACGTAGGTGTGCACGATCTGCCGGTCGGCGGGGTCCACCAGCAGGGTGACCGGCTCGTAGTCCATCACCGCGTGCGCGACCCGGGCCCAGGCACGGCGGGCCCCGGAGACCTCCCACGAGCTGGTGCCCATCCGCGAGTAGTCCCGGGGGAAGGCGAGCCACAACCGTTCCTGGGGTTCGGTGTCCGCCGGCAGGTGCCAGGTGTCCTCCGTGGTGCCGGTCAGCAACGTGCCGGAGCCGGGGGATTCCGCCGCCGGAGTCCGCACCCCGGAGGGTGATGACCGCGGGAGGCCCGTGGACGGAACCGGTGTCCCCGAGGAGGCCTCCCGGCCCGATGACGTCCGGGGCTGCTCGTCCATGGATCCCCTCTCATCAGGTCGTTCACGGGATACGCCGGCGACGACGGCCGCCGGCGGGCCCCGTGCGGCCGGCACCTCCCATGCTATGCGAGCGTGCGATGCGCTTCACACAGAGCCGGTCCGGGACGCCGTCCCCAGGCCGAGGTCGCCGGCCGCCTCCTCCAGGACGGAGCGGACGGCGACGACGGCGGGAGACCCGGCGGTGGAGGACCGGGTGGAGGTGAAGACGGTGCGCATCGGCCGGCCGTCGAGGGGAATCCGCCGCAACCGGACCCGGGAGCCCACCAGCATCAGACCCGGCAGCAGGGCCACCGCGTTCCCGGACTCCACCAGGGCCAGGTGCGACTGCAGGTCGGAGGACACGTAGCGCACGTCCGGTTCGTGGCCGGCCGAGCGGCACACCTGTTCGGCCCAGTGCCGGGTGGCCGTGCCGCGGGGTTCCATCACCCACGGCAGGGGCCGGTGCGCGAGCAGCGCCTGCAGCACGGCACCGGGCGTCGGCCGTCGCCCGTCCGGCGCGGTCCCCGGCGCTGCGCGCGGTTCGGCTCCCCGCCCTGTGTCTGATGCGGTCCCCGGTTCAGCAGCGCGCACCACGTTCCCCGGCTCCACGTCCACCTCGGTCCCCGGCCCGGCGTCCAGCCGATCGACGTCCAGCGACGAGGGAACGGCCAGCTGCAGTTCGTCGCGCAGCAGCGGACGGCGGTCCAGGCCCGGCCAGTGCGGGGCGGAGTGCCCGGGGTACTGCTCGGCGACGACCACGTCGAAGTCCCGCGCCCAGGTCTCGTGCAGCGCGGTCTCGGGCTCGTACTGGACCACCTCGAGCCGCAGCCCCGGGTGCCGGGTGCGCAGCAGGGTCAGCGCCGGTGGCAACAGGGTCAGGGCGGCGGACTGGAACACGGCGAGGGTGACCCGGCCGGTGACCTCCTCGCCCGTGGAGACCAGGGCGGCCTCGGCCTGCTCGAGGGCGTCGAGGATCGGGTCGGTGCGCTCCACCAGGGCCAGGGCCGCCTCCGTGAGCTGCACCGTGCGACCGGCCCGGCGCAGCAGGACCGTCTTTGTCTCCCGCTCCAGCAGCGCCAGCTGTTCCGACACGGAGGACGGCGCCAGGTTCATGGCCCGCGCCACGGCGGTCATGGTCCCCCGGATGGACAGTTCCCGCAGCAGCACCAGGCGTCGGACGTCCAGCACGATGCCCTCCCGTCAGTTCGGCTGATCCGAAGGGTACCCTGCGGAAACGTTCGCTGGTGGTGCAGGATGTGACGGAGAACAATATCGGTATGAGCATCCACGTCTCCCACCCGGTGGTCCCCGATCCCGCGCCGCTCAAGGCCCTGGCCCCGGCCGCCGTCGAGCAGGTCCGCACCTGGCTGCGCGAGGCCCGGAACCACCCGACCACCTTCTCCGCCCGGCAGCTGGCCGGCGTGCTGAAGGACCCGGACGGACTGGACTTCACGGTCGGGTTCGTGGACCGCGTGGTGCGGCCGGAGGACCCGGCCATCGCCGCCGAGGCACTGCGGGACCTGGCCCCGCGCACCCCCGGCTTCCTGCCCTGGCCCATGCGGGCGGCGATGGGCGCCGGGGGCCGGGTGGCCCCGGTGGTGCCGCAGCTGGCCGTTCCCGCGGCCCGGACGGTGCTGCGCGAGCTCGTCTCCCACCTGATCGTGGACGCCACCGAGGACCGTCTCGGCCCGGCCATCCGGAAGCTGAGGACCCCCGGCACCCGGCTGAACATCAACCTGCTCGGCGAGGCCATCCTCGGACGGGGCGAGGCCGCCAGACGCATGGCCGGGATCCGCACGCTCATCGAGCGCGACGACGTCGACTACGTCTCCGTCAAGGTCTCCGCCGCCACCGCCCCGCACAGCCCCTGGGCGTTCGAGGAGGCCGTCGCCGAGGTCACCGAGTCCCTGCTGCCGCTCTACGAGCTGGCCGCCTCCCAGGCCGGCACCCCCGCCGGGTCCACGTTCATCAACCTGGACATGGAGGAGTACCACGACCTCGACATGACACTGGCCGTGTTCATGGGCCTGATGGACACCCCGCAGCTGCGCACCCTGGAGGCCGGGATCGTGCTGCAGGCCTACCTGCCCGACGCCCTGGACGCCATGATCCGGCTGCAGGAGTGGTCCGCCCGGCGCGTGGCCGAGGGGGGCGCCCCCATCAAGGTCCGCGTGGTCAAGGGCGCCAACCTGCCGATGGAGCACGTCCAGGCCTCGCTGACCGGTTGGCCCGCGGCGACCTGCGCGTCCAAGCAGGACACCGACACCAACTACAAGCGCGTGCTCAACTACGCCCTGACGGAGGAGCGTACGCGCCACGTGCGGATCGGGGTGGCCGGGCACAACCTCTTCGACATCGCCCTGGCCTGGCTGCTGGTGCAGGAGCGCGGGCTCAGCACCCAGCAGGTGGGAGACCGCCGCCCGGACGTCGAGTTCGAGATGCTGCTGGGCATGGCCACCGGTCAGGCCGAGGCGGTGAAGAAGGACGTCGGCTCGCTGCTGCTCTACACCCCCGTGGTGCACCCGCACGAGTTCGACGTCGCGATCGCCTACCTCATCCGCCGCCTCGAGGAGGGCGCCAGCCAGGAGAACTTCATGTCCGCCGTCTTCGAGCTCGACTCCGACCCGGAGCTCTTCGCCCGCGAGGAGGCGAGGTTCCTCGCGTCCGTGGCGGGCCTGGACAACGCCATCCCGACGCCGAACCGCACCCAGGACCGCTCGGCGGCGGATCCCGAGGCGGCCCGGGGAACGGTCCCCCAGCCGGTGGACGGCTTCGCCAACGCCCCGGACACCGACCCCTCGCTGGCGGCGAACCGGGACTGGGCGCGCCGCATCATCCGGGCCATCCCCGGCTCGCAGCTGGGGGTCGCGGAGGTGGCCGGCGCTCGGGCGCGCAACTCCGGTGAGGTGCGGGCCGCCGTCGGGAGAGCCGTGGACGCGGGGCAGGCGTGGCGCACCCTGACCGGAGCCCAGCGCGAGAGCGTGCTGAACGCCGTGGCCGACGCGCTCGAGGCGCGGCGCGCCGAACTGCTCGAGGTGGCCGCCGCCGAGACCGGCAAGACCCTGGACCAGGGCGATCCCGAGGTCTCCGAGGCCGTGGACTTCGCCCGCTACTACGGCCGGCTGGCCCGTGGGCTGGACGAGGTGGAGGGCGCCCGATACGTGTCCCCGAGGCTCGTGCTGGTCATCCCGCCGTGGAACTTCCCCGTGGCCATCCCCACCGGCGGCGTGCTCGCCGGACTGGCGGCCGGGGCACCCGTGGTGTTCAAGCCCGCCTCGCAGTCCGCGCGGACGGGGGCGGTGGCCCATGCCGCCATCGTCGAGGGGCTGCGCGCCGGACTGGCCGGCCTCGGTGCGGGCCCGGGGCGCGAGGTCTGGAACGAGCAGGAGGCGGCCGCCGTCGCCGCCGACCTGGTCACCCTCGTGACGATCGACGCCGAGGACGAGGCCGTCGTCGGGAAGGAACTCATCACCCACCCGGACGTGGAACGCGTCATCCTCACCGGCAGTCACGACACCGCCCGGCTGTTCCGGTCCTTCCGGCCCGACCTGCCCCTGCTGGCGGAGACCTCCGGGAAGAACGCGATCATCGTGACGCCCTCGGCCGACCTCGACCTGGCCGCGAAGGACGTGGTCCACTCCGCGTTCGGGCACGCGGGGCAGAAGTGCTCGGCGTCCTCCCTGGTGATCCTGGTCGGCTCCGTGGCCACGTCGAAGCGGTTCCACCGCCAGGTGCTGGACGCCGCCTCGTCCCTGACCGTCGGTTACCCGGAGGACCCGCGCTCCCAGATGGGACCGGTGATCGAGGCGCCCGGGGAGAAGCTCGAGCGCGGGCTGACCCGGCTGGGCCCGGGGGAGCGGTGGGCGCTGCAGCCGCGGCCGCTGGACGCCAGCGGGCGGCTGTGGAGCCCCGGCATCCGCTCGGGCGTGCAGCCCGGGGCCGACGCGCACCTGACCGAGTACTTCGGACCCGTGCTGGGCGTGATGACCGCGGCGACCCTGGAGGACGCCGTGGAGCTGGTCAACGCCGTGGACTACGGCCTCACCAGCGGCCTGCACTCCCTGGACGACGAGGAGATCGGGTACTGGCTCGAGCACGTCCACGCCGGCAACCTCTACGTCAACCGGGGAATCACCGGGGCGATCGTGCGCCGCCAGCCCTTCGGCGGGTGGAAGCGTTCCTCCGTGGGCGCCGGGACGAAGGCCGGAGGCCCGCACTACCTGCACGGACTCGGCGGCTGGGAGGACGTGCCGGACGGCGCGGTGGCCGTGACGGGTGGCACGGCTGTCGTGACGGGCACGGGGGCCCCCTTGGGGGATTCCACGGGTGGGGTGCCGGGTGGCGCGGTGGTCGTGGCGGACGCGGCGGCCCGCGCCGACGACAGCCCGGCCCGCCGGCTCGTGGACGAGGTGGCCGAGGACCTCGACGACACCGAACTGGCCTGGCTGACCCGGGCGGTGGGCCTGGACGCGGTGGCATGGCAGGAACAATTCGGCGTGGCCCGGGACGTCTCCGGCCTGACGGCCGAGCGCAACGTGCTGCGGTACCTGCCGGTGCCCGTCCTGATCCGCTGGGAGTCCGGGCCGTTGGCGTACCTGCTGCGTGTGCTCGCCGCCGGACTGCGCGCGGGCGGGCCGCTGACCCTGAGCACCCCCGAGCCGCTGGCCGCCGAGGTGCTGGACTTCCTGGTCGAGTCCGGGGCGCCCGTGGACGTCCAGGTGGAGACGACCTCCGCCTTCCACGCCCGCGCCCGCCAGCTGGCCCAGCTGCCACCCTCGGCCGAGGGCAGCGGCGATCCCCGGGTGCGGATGGTCCTGGACTGGGGGGCGGGTCCCGCGGGCGGCGACGCGGATGCGGCCGGTACCGTCGAGATCGGCGGGGAGGTCGCGGCGGAACTGTCGCGGGCCGCCGTCCTCGCCCTGCACGAGGCGGTGGACGGCTCGCCGGACCTGGCCGTCTACGCCGGGCCGGTGGTGTCCGCGGGGGACGTGGAGCTGCTGCCCTTCCTGCACGAGCAGGCGATCTCCATCACCGCCCACCGCTTCGGCACCCCGGACCACCTCACCGACCACCTGCTCTGACCCCGCCGCGGGCCCGCCCGCCGAAGCGCCCGCCGGTCCTGCCGCTGGATCCGGCAGGCTCCGGGCGGCTCCGGGTGTTCGTCATGCCCTGCTGGACGTCTCCTCCCGCCTACCGGGATGAGCCGTCCAGCAGGGCATGATTCGACGTGGCAGGAACTGGGAAGCACGACCCTACCGATGGGTAACATCTCGTGCGAGCATGGATCCCATGCACCTGCTCTTGCGCACCCTGCTGCTGCTCATCACCTCCCGGCGCCGCTCCCGGCTGAGCATCTGGGACAGTTCCTCCCTGCCGCTGAGGGCCCTGCCTACGGACATCGACATCGCGATGCACGTCAACAACGGCATGTACCTCTCCCTCATGGACCTGGGCCGGTTCGACCTGATGGTCCGCTCGGGCGCGTGGGACCTGTTCCGCCGCAAGGGGTGGACCCCGGTGGTGCAGGCCGAGCAGATCGCGTTCCGCGCGTCGATCACCCTGTGGCAGGGATACTCGCTCGAGACCCGCATCATCGGGCTGGACGACAAGTGCATCTGGCTCGAGCAGCGCTTCGTCGTGGACGGTCAGGTCTGCGCCCGGGGTTACGTGGCCTCGCGCCTCGTCGGCCCCGACGGGCCCGTGTCCAACGAGGAGATCATCGCCGCGGTCCGCGACGGGCTCAGTGAGGACGTCCCGGCGGACCTGGTCCTGCCGGAGTGGCTGCACGAGTGGCGCGTCGACGTCGCCCTGCCCGGGTCCCGTCGTCCGGCCCCGCACCTCTGGTGAGCCTCCCGGCGGCGGGCGACACCCGGCCCCGTGTCACCGACGCCCACCCCATGTGACGCCGGCACGTGCCCCCCCTGTGGCGCCTGCGCCCCCTGTGATGTCGGGGCCTCCCGTGACGTTGGCACCCGCCCCATGTGACACAGCGCCCAGCGGTGGCACCATGGGGGGATGAACAACCGCCTGCTGATCATCGGTGGACTGGTGATCCTGCTCTTCGTCCTGGTGGTCGCCTACCTCGTCGGCCTCTGGGCCTGGATCGTCCTCGGCGTGATCGTGCTGCTGCTGCTCGTGCTGGCGGTGTGGGACATGACGCAGCGCCGGCACTCGATCCTGCGGAACTTCCCGGTGATCGGCCACGCCCGCTACCTGCTGGAGTCGATCCGCCCGGAGATCCAGCAGTACTTCATCGAGCGGAACGTGGACGGCAAGCCCTTCGACCGGGACGCGCGGTCCCTGGTCTACTCCCGGTCCAAGGGCCAGGACGACCACAAGGCCTTCGGCACCGAGCGTGACACCAACCGGATCGGCTACGAGTACCTGCTGCACTCCACGGCCCCCGTCCCGACCCCCCAGCCCCTGCCCACGGTCCGCATCGGCGGCCCGGACTGCCTCCAGCCCTACGACATCTCCCTGCTGAACATCTCCTCGATGTCCTTCGGCTCGCTGTCCAAGAACGCGGTCCTGGCCATGAACAAGGGCGCCGGCATGGGCGGGTTCATCCACGAGACCGGTGAGGGCGGGCTGACCAAGTTCCACCGCGGCAACGGGGCGGACCTGTTCTGGGAGATCGGCTCGGGCTACTTCGGCTGCCGGACCGACGACGGCCACTTCAACCCGGAGCGGTTCGCCGAGAAGGCACGGTTGCCCGAGGTCAAGGGCATCACCATCAAGCTCTCCCAGGGCGCCAAGCCCGGGCTGGGCGGTGTGCTGCCGGCGGCTAAGGTCACCGAGGAGATCGCCGAGGCCCGCGAGGTGCCGGTCGGCGTGGACTGCATCTCCCCGGCCTCGCACTCCGCCTTCCACACCCCGCGGGAGATGGTGCGGTTCATCGGGCGGCTCCGCGAGCTCTCCGGCGGCAAGCCGATCGGCATCAAGTTCTGCGTCGGCTCCCGCACGGACGTGCTGGCGATGTGCAAGGCGATGTGGGCCGAGCGGATCGCCCCGGACTACATCATCATCGACGGTTCGGAGGGCGGCACCGGCGCGGCCGCGCTCGAGTACCAGGACAACGTGGGCACCCCGCTGACCGAGGGGCTGATGCTGGTGCACAACGCCCTGGTGGGCACCGGCCTGCGGCACATGATCAAGATCGGGGCGGCCGGGAAGATCATCTCCGGCTCGGACATCGTCAAGCGGCTGATCCAGGGCGCGGACTTCACCATGAGCGCTAGGGCCATGATGATGGCCACCGGCTGCATCCAGGCCCAGAAGTGCCACACCAACCACTGCCCGGTGGGGGTGGCCACCCAGAACCCGCGGCTCGTGCGCGCCCTGGACGTGGAGGACAAGTCCCACCGCGTGCACAACTACCACAAGCTCACCGTGCGCGAGGCGGTGCAGATGATGGCCTCGATGGGGGTCTCGAACCCGTCCCAGCTCACCACGAGGATGCTGCGGCGGCGCGTGGACCACCTGACCACCCGGTCCTACGCCTCGATCTACCACTGGCTGCGCGAGGACGAACTGCTCACCGACCCGCCGCGCGGCTGGGCCGCCGACTGGGCCGAGGCGGACCCGGACCACTTCGGCGAGCACGCGCCCCTGCCCTCCGCGGCCGGACCGCAGTGGCGCGACGAGCTTACCGTGGAGACCTCCGCACTGCCCCTGCGGGACCTGCGGCTGGCGGCCCTCGCGCGCCAGGCCGAGGACACCGGTGGGCCGGGCGCGGGGGAGGGACCCGACGTCAGCGCGGCACCCCGCGAGAAGGTCCCGGTGGGCGCCGGGACGGGGGCCGGCGGGGCCGCCGCGAAGGACCGCCCGGGTGCCGGCCGCAGTGCCGCCGAGGGCGGGGGCCGGGGCGCGGACGGGGGCGTGCCGCAACCGCGCACCGGCGGCCTCGCCCCGGTGCGCGATGCCAGCCCGGCCACCGAGGGCACGCAGCAGGACCGCGGTACCCGGCGCGCCCAGACGGGGTCCACGCCCGTGGTCAGTGACGCGCCCCGCCCGGAGGGCCTCCCCGGCGACTGACGGCCCGGGTCAGGCCAGCGGGGCCGGGGCGATCCGGTCCGCGAGCCCCAGGGCCACGGTGACGAAGGCCCGCCCCGGGGCCGGGAGCCGCCGGCGCTCGGACCAGCCGATGGCCGCGCGCTCCAGGTGGGGCACCGGGTCCAGCGGGACGCAGGCCACGGGCAGGCCCTCGTAGGACACGTCCTGCCGGGGGCGCTGGATGAAGACGGAGTATCCCAGTCCGCGGGCGACGAGGGACCGGATCAGCTCGAAGCCGGGCGTGGTCAGGCGGACCGTGGGCGTCACGCCGTGGTGGGCGAAGTAGGACAGGATGTCCTCGGTGCTGGGGGAGACGTCCATGAGCAGCAGGGGCTCGTCCGCCAGCTCGGTGATCGGTGCCCGGCCGGCGCGGGCCAGCCGGTGGTCCGCCGGGAGCAGGGCGTACATGGTGGTGTCGTACAGGGGCGCGGACTGCACCCCCGGCAGGGCATGGAGGTTGTAGGCGAGCACGACGTCCAGGACTCCGTGCCCCAACTGCTCCACGAGCTCACGGCGGCCCCCGGTGGTGACGGACACGGTGACGTCGGGGTGCCGGCGGGAGAACTCGGACCACAGCAGGGGCAGGGCGGTCGGGGCCAGCGAACCGAAGCACCCGACGGCGAGGGTGCCTCCCAGCGCGCGCTCGCCGTCGATCTCCTCCAGCTCGCGAGCCTGGTCGAGGACGGACTGGGCCCGGGCCAGGAAGTCCTGTCCCGAGAGGGTCAGGACGACGCCCTCGGCCTTGCTCCGCCGGCACAGCACCGTCCCCGTGATGCGGTCCAGGGCGTCCAGGGCCTCGGTCACAGAGGTCCTGGACACCCTCAGCCGGGCCGCCGCGGCGCTGATGCTGCCGGTCTGGGCCACCGCGCAGAAGTGCTCGAGCTGGCGCAGGGTCACTCGCAACGGTCCTCGGCTTCCCGCCGGGTCCGCCCGGCGTGGTCAGCGGAGCTCGCCGCGGGCGGTCTCCGGCATCCTGATGATGACCACCACGCTAATCAGGCACAGGGCGATCATGTAGCCCACGAACACCCCGTGCATCCCGATGCTGGACAGCCAGGTGTTCAGGTACGGCGCGGTGCCCCCGAAGATCGCCCCGGAGGTGGCGTAGCCGATCCCGATCAGGGTGGCACGCAGGCGGGTGGGCACCAGTTCGGCGAACACCGCACCCAGCGGCGCGCAGTTGGCGGCCAGCAGGACGGACCCCGCGGCCATCGCGAGGAACAGCAGGACCGGACTGGGGCCCAGCATCCACTCCAGCGGGAAGGCCAGCAGCGCGAAGCCCGCGGCGAAGACCAGCAGCACCGGTCGACGGCCGAACCGGTCCGAGAGCCAGCCCATGACGGGGATGGCCACCAGGAAGACCGCCTGTCCGCACAGTCCGGCCACCAGCGAGGCGTTCGGGTCCATGCCGAACTCCCGGGACGCGTAACCGGGCGCGAAGATGAACCAGGTGTAGAACGCCACCACCCCGGAGATGGTCAGCCCGATGATCTGCAGCAGCGGCCTCCACTCGCGGCCGAGCTCGCCGACGACCTCCCGCAGGGACCGGCGCCGCTCCCCGTGCTGTGCCGTGTCCTGGGCCTTGCGCTCGGTGTGCACCTCCGACTCGTTCATCGTCTTGCGGATGTAGAGGGCGTACAGGCCGAGCACGGCCGCCACGGCGAACGGGATGCGCCAGCCGAACCCCGCCATCTGCTCCTCGGTCAGCAGGGCGGTCAGCAGCACGCCAATGCCGGTGGCCAGCATGGTGCCCACGCCCACGCCCAGCCACGGGGTGGAGGCCCACACGCCCCGGCGGTCCCGCGGGGCGATCTCGGCCAGGTAGGTGAAGGCGCTGCCCGTCTCACCGCCGTGGGAGAGGCCCTGGACGAGCCGCGCCACGAGCAGGACGACACCGGCGAACACGCCCACGGCGTCGAAGGTCGGGGCCACGGCGATCAGCAGCGAACCGGCCGAGGCCAGCAGGATGGCCAGCGTCAGGCTGAACTTGCGGCCCTTCTCATCGGCCAGCCGGCCGAAGAGCCACCCGCCGACCGGACGCATGAGGAAGCCCACCGCGAACACCGCCAGGGTGGACAGCAGGCTGGAGACCGGATTCTCGGCCCGGAAGAACTGGGCGGCGAAGAACGGGGCGAAGATCGCGTAGATGTTCCAGTCGAACCATTCCAGCGCGTTCCCGATGTTGACGGCGACGAGGTCCCGCCCCCGGCCGGACCGGCGGGGCGCCCGGTCCAGGGGCTGGTGAGAGGTGACGGTGCTGTGAGTCATGTCACCCAGTCTCGGCCCGAATCGTTGACATCTTCAATGGACATCTGCGTGCATCGCATGCACACCGGATGTGCATGGCCCCCCGGGCCGGCCCGACCTACGCTGGCTTCCATGACCCAGACCCCCACCCTGCCCGAACCGGCCGCACCCTCCGGGGCGGTCACCCCCACGCCTCCGCACCTGGAGTTCCTGGCCAGCCTCGCCGTCGAGGTCTCAGCCCCCGTGGAGGTGGGCCGGACGCGCACCGGCCTGCGGCGCGTGATCCCGATCTCGGGCGGCACCGTGACGGGGCCGGAGCTGAACGGACGGATCCTGCCGGCGGGGGCGGACTTCCAGCTCATCACCTCGGACACCAGCTCGGACCTGGACGCCCGCTACGTGATCGAGACCGACGACGGCGACCGCCTGTTCGTCATGAACGCCGCCTACCGCACGGGCTCGGCCGAGGACATCGCGGCCCTGGTCCGTGGTGAGGAGGTCCCGGCGGAGCGGATCTACTTCCGGTGCTGCCCGCGCTTCGAGGTGAGCGGCGATCGCTGGGCCTGGCTGGAGTCCACCGTCGTGATCGGCTCGGGCCGGCGCGAGCCGGACCGGGTGCTCATCGATTTGTGGCGGGTGCGCTGAGGCCTCAGTCCCAGGCGGAACCGGGCTGGATGAACTCCCCGGTGCGGGCGCCGTCCGGATCCAGGCGCCAGCCCACGCGCTTGGGGATGTTCGCGATGATCACGCTCTCGCGGATCTCCAGGCCCGGCAGTCGCCGCGAGGCGGCCTGCTCGACCGTCATGATGTCCGCCGCGGAACGCAGCCACATCATGAAGGTGAAGTTCGTCCGCCCCGTGGTGGACGCGCACAGCCGCAGGGCCCCGAGGGAGGACAGGGCCGCCGCGGCGGCGTCGTGGTCCGCGGCCGGCAGCCGTGCGAACCACTGGCAGACCACGGGGTAGCCCGCAGCCCGGTGCGAGACCTCGCAGCGGAAGGACAGCGTGCGGCTGTCCAGGACCTTCTGCAGCCGACGCCGGGCGGTGGCCGGGTGCAGTCCGGTCTCCTCGGCGATCTGGGCCGCCGTCGCGCGGGCGTTGCGCCCCAGGGCGCGCACGATCGGCCCGAAGGACGGCGGCGGGGTGACGTAGCGGGCGAAGGACTCCGGGCGCGGGCCGGCGGCGGCGCGCAGGGCGGCCCGCTGGTCGGGGGAGAGGGCGTCGAGCTGCCAGTTGCCGCCACTGCCGTGCAGCCGGGTGCAGAACGCGGTCTCGTACCGGGCCAGTCCGGGCACGCGGTCCAGTTGCGGGTAGACCGACTCGGTGAGGACCGCCTGGCTGGGCGTGATGACGGTCAGCATCAGGTCCCGGTCCCGGTGGCACTCCTCGATGGTGAACACGTCGGGCATGCCCGCGACCGCCTCGGCCACCTCCCGCCGCCGGCCGGGCGCGCACCGCACGTCGTGGAAGGACAGGGCCATCTGGTCGGGGTGTCCCGCCGGGTGCGCCGTCATCCACGCCAGGCCGCTGCGCTCCAGGTGCCGCCACCGGGTGGCCAGCGAGGTGGGGTGCACGTCCAGGACCTCGCCGAGCACCCCCCAGGGCAACCGGGGGCCGAGCTGGAGGGCGTGGACGAGTTGGAGGTCCTCTTCCGTGAGCAGGGTCTCGATGTTCACTTTCTCCTCTATGGCCGGTTCGTGTGCAGATTCTCAGGGATTTCCCGCTGGGTGATGTACGCCACACCACAATGGTAGCCACACCCTGCACCGCATCCTGCCGACCCCAGACCTCGCGTCCCGGGGGCCCGGCGGGCCCGACCGGGAGGTTCCCATGATCCCCACCACCGCACTGGCCACGGCCTCAGCGGCATCGGCCGCCGAGCCGAGTCCCGTCCTGGCGCTGGCCAACACCCCGGTCCTGTGGATCTGCGCCCTGGGCGTGTTCCTGGTGGTCGCGGTCCAGTCCGTGATCTACATGAAGGCGGCCCGCAAGGCGGCCCCCTCCGTGGAGATGACGCCGCAGGAGTTGCGGACCTCCTTCCGCACCGGGGCGATCGCCGCGGTCGGCCCCTCCCTGGCGGTCGTCCTGGTCGCCATCGCCCTGCTGGCCCTGTTCGGCACGCCGGCCACCCTGGTGCGGATCGGCCTGATCGGATCGGTGTCCTTCGAGACCGCGGCGGCGAGTATCGCGGCCGGCACCACCGGTGCGGAACTGGGCGGGCCCACCTACACCCCGCAGGTCTTCGCCATCGTGTTCTTCGCCATGAGCATGGGCGGGGCCATGTGGATGCTGGCCACCCTCATCCTCACGCCCCTGCTCCAGCGCGGCGGGCACAAGCTGGAGAAGGTCAACCCCGCCCTGATGACCGTGGTCCCGGCCGCGGCACTGCTCGGGGCGTTCATCTCCCTCGGCCTGGCGGAGGTCCCCAAGAGCCCCGTGCACGTGATCACGCTGCTCACCTCGGCGGCCGTGATGGGCCTCTGCCTGGTCCTGGCCCGGGTCCCCGGACTGCGCTGGCTGCGCGAATGGGGCCTGGGCATCGCCATCCTCGTCGGGCTGACGGCGGCCTACCTGGCCCACTCGGCCGGGCTCGGCCCGGTCGGCTGACCCACCCCTTCCCCCTCCGGCTTCCTCCCGCTGACGCACATCCCAGGAGACTTCCATGACCGCCACCCTCACAGGCCCGCAGACCACCGCCGGCATGGGCGAGTTCGAGCGCACCACGTCCCGATGGGGTCGGCTGACCATGATCGCCGGGCTCGTGTTCTCCCTCGCCGGCCCGCTCTACCTCGTCTTCTTCGCCGACCTCGGAGTGACCGCCACCCAGCTGTTCACCGCCTTCGCCGCCGTGGCCGGCACCTTCTTCGTCATCTGGCTGGTCGAACCGCTGACCTACTTCCCGATCCTCGGCTCGGCGTCCATGTACCAGGCGTTCATGATCGGCAACATCTCCAACAAGCTGCTGCCCGCCGCCCTGATCGCCCAGTCCAGCATCGGCGCCAAGCCGGGAACCCCGCGCGGCAGCCTCGCGGCGGTGATGGCCATCTGCGGCGCCGCCGCCGTCCACCTGGTCTCCCTGTTCGTCTTCGTCGGGCTGCTGGGCACCTGGCTGATCAGCGTGATCCCGCCGGACGTCATCGAGGTGGTCCGCATCTACGTGCTGCCCTCGGTCATGGGTGCCGTGATCATCCAGGCGATCGTGAGCCTCAAGCAGGTCCGGGCCACCATCGTGGCCTTCGTGGTCGCCGTCCTGGTGCTGTTCGTGCTCGTGCCGCTCGTGCCGTCCCTGGCGATGGTGGCCACCGCGATCGTGGTGCTGACCACCCTGGTGATCGGGTGGTTCGTCCGCAAGCGCGAGGCGGGCACGGGCCGGGACGCCACGCCCGAGGTGCCCTGACGGCGTGCGCGCCCCGTAGCATCCGAGGTGTCCGTGCAGGGCACCGGCCGAACATCCCACAGACCCCGCGAGAGGAACCGCGATGACCACCCCAGACCAGCAGCTCCAGACCCTCGGCTCGTCCGCCGGGCCGGCCTCAACACCGGCCGCAGGACCGGGTCCGGCGCCGGCCGCCGGACTCGACGAGGGCCTGCGCGCCCGCATGCTGGAGTTCTACCGGCACCTGCACGCGAACCCCGAACTGTCCATGCAGGAGCACCGGACCGCGGAGTTCATCGAGGCCCATCTGGACACCCTCGGCATCGAGCACTTCCGCTGCGGAGGCACCGGGGTGGTGGGCGTGCTGCGCAACGGCGAGGGACCCGTGGTCGGCTTCCGCGCGGACACGGACGGCCTGCCGATCGAGGAGGACTCCGACGTCGACTACCGCTCCACCGCCCGCGGCACCCTGGAGGACGGCACCGAGGTGCCCGTGATGCACGGCTGCGGCCATGACACCCACGTCACCGCGCTGATCACCGCGGCCGAGGTGCTGGTCGCGGACCGGGACAGCTGGTCCGGCACCGTGGTGCTGATCTTCCAGCCCGGCGAGGAGACGGCCGCCGGCGCGGCGGCCATGGTGAAGGACGGGATCTGGGACAGGGCGCCCCGCCCCGAGGTCGTCTACGGCCAGCACGTGATGCCCGGACTGGCCGGGACCGTGGCGATCGTCCCCGGCACCGCGATGGCCTACGCCGACTCGCTCAAGGTCACGCTCTACGGCGAGCAGTCGCACGGCTCCCAGCCGCAGGACTCCATCGACCCCATCGTGCAGGGGGCGCACATCGTCACCCGGCTGCAGGCCATCGTGGCCCGGGAACTCGACCCGCGCCGCGCCGCCGTCGTGACCGTGGGCACCTTCCACGCCGGACTGAAGGAGAACATCATCCCGGCGACCGCGGAGTTCACCCTGAACATCCGCACCATGGACGATGACGTCCGCGAGCACGTGCTGGCCGCCGTCCGGCGCATCATCACCGCCGAGGCGGCCGCCTCTGGGGCCCCCGAGCCGAGGATCGAGCAGCTCTACCGCTTCCCGCGGAACTTCAACGACCCGGCCGAGACCGAGGCCGTGACCGAGGTGCTGCGCGGGGCCCTCGGGGTGGACCGCGTGCGGGCCGCCGAGCCGATGATGGGCTCGGAGGACTTCGGGACCCTGCCGGGGGCACTCGGCGTGCCGAGCGTGTTCTGGTTCTACGGCGGCTTCGACCAGGAGACGGTGGACTCCGGCACCATGCCCGTCAACCACTCCCCGCGGTTCGTGCCCGTGCCCGAGCCGACCCTGTGGACGGCGGCGACGGCGGCCCTCGCCGCGATCCGGAGCAGGCTCGGTTCGTAGTCCGCGGGGAGCCCGCTGACGAGGACTATCCTCATCGGGTGATGACCCGACCCGATCCCGCGCAGCCCGCCGACCCCGACCGCCGCACCCGGGCCTCGGGCGCGCTGCTGTTCGTGCTGCTGTGCGCGATGGGCGTCGGACCGCTGTTCAACTACGGCGTCTCCGTGTCCTCGGCCCTGATCATCGACCAGCTGGGCATCTCGGCCGGCCAGCTCGGCCTCGTGGTCTCGGTGGTGTTCGCCTCGGCCGCCATCTCCAGCATCTACCTGGGCCGGCTGGCCGACCGGATGAGCGCCCGGGCGCAGCTCGTGCTGATCTTCGCGGGCACCGCCGTGGCCCTGGTGGTCGGGGCGTTCGCCGCGCACTACTGGGTGCTGCTGTTCGCGGCCGTGCTCGCCGGACCGGCCCAGGCCATCTCCAACCCCACCACCAACCGCATCATCATCCGCGCCGTGCCCCCGGTGAGGCGGGCCGGCTGGATCGGCGTCAAGCAATCCGGCGTGCAGGCCTCCCAGCTGTTCTCCGGCCTGTTCTTCCCGGCCGTGTCCCTGTGGCTCGGCTGGACCGGTGCCGCGCTCGGTGCCGCGCTGGTGGCCCTGGGGCTGCTGGCCTACGGGCTTGCGGTGGTGCCCACCCCGCGCGAGCTGGCGGCCCGGGCCGCGCGGGAGGCACGGTCCGGGCCCGGACCGGAGAGCACGACGCCGGCCGCCCCCGGCGATGCCCGGGCCGAGGACCCGGACGGGCCGTCGGCGGACCGGTTGCCGGCCACGGTGTGGATCTTCGCCTCGATCGCGCTGCTGTCCGGTTTCGGCATGCAGGCGACCAACGTCTACCTGCCGTTGTTCTCCATGGAGGCGGTGGGCTTCTCCCTCGTCCTGGGCGGCGTGGCCACGGCGGTGTCCGGCGTGATCGGCGTGGTCTCGCGCATCTGGTGGGGCCGGCGGATGTCGGCCGGCGTCAAGGCCTCGACGCTGCTGCTGATGATCTCGGCCGGCGCCCTGTCCGGGGTCGCCGCGTTCCTGGCCGCCGGGCTGTGGCACCTGCCGGCCCTGATCTGGGCGGGTGCGGCCCTGCACGGTGTCACGGTGCTCGGGGCGAACGTGGTCATCAACGCGGGCCTGATGCAGGTGGTGGCCCCGGAGCGGATCGGCGCCGCCTCCGGCATCAACTCGATGGGCATGTACTCCGGCTTCGCCCTGGGCCCGCTGGTGATGGGCGCCCTGCGGGACCTCACCGGGGACTTCTCGATCGGCTGGCTGGTCATCGCGGTGATGTACGTGGGCTGCTTCGGCATGGCCCTGTTCCTGCGCGCGCACGGCCGCCGCCAGCCGCGGTCACGGGTGACACCGGCCTAGACTCTGCCCATGGACACCCCCGGCGCCAGCCCGCACCGTCCCCCTCGTCCCGCCGCGGCCGAGGCCCCTGCACCCGCCGGTGGCCCCCTCTGGGCGCGCACGGCGCTGCTGGTGGTGCCCTCGGTGTGGCTGGGGCTGATCGCCGGGATCTCCCTGATCGAGGCGCCGCTGAAGTTCACGGCCCCGGGGATCACGATCCCGCTGGGCCTGGGCATCGGACGCCGGGTCTTCCTGGCGATGAACATCGTCGAGATCGTGCTGGCCGTGCTGCTGCTCGTGGCGCTGTGGAGGTGCCTGGGCCGGCCCGGCCGGCAGCGGCTCTGGGCCCTGGGCTGGGCGGCCACCGCCGTGCTGGTGGTCAAGGTCGCCGTGATCCGCCCGTTCCTGAACGAGCGGACCGATGCCGTGCTGGCCGGGGAGTCCGAGGGCGGGTCCCTCACCCACTACCTCTACGTGGGGGCGGAGGTGGTGCTCATCCTCGTCCTGGGTGCTCTCGTGCTGGCCGCCGCGCGCGCCGTCGTCGGGCCGGGGACCCACCCGGGCGCCGCCCCGCGATCATGACCCGCGGGTCCGCCGCCGGGCCGCGGGCCGGCGGCCGTGGACCAGCCAGTACACGCCGATGGTGAGGGCCATCAGGCAGGCCAGCGCGAGGTACATGCCGGAATAACCGGTGACAGGCAGCAGGGCCCCCAGGATCACCGGGCCGAGGCCGATGCCGAGGTCGAGCATGATGAAGTAGGTCGAGGTGGCCACCCCGATCTGCAGGGGCGGCACCACCGTGACGGCGATCGCCTGCAGGCTCGTGAGCAGGGCGCCGAAGCCGATGGCCGTCAGTGCCGCCGCCGCGAAGATCCCCGCGGGCACGGGCCAGGCGGCGAGCACCGCGAGGGCGATCATGAAGGACACCAGGAGCGGGACGACGGCGGCGTTGTCGCCGAAGCGGTCGTGGATCGGCCCGACCACGAAGCGGGTCGCCACCAGGACGGTGCCGTAGATCAGGAAGAAGGAGCTGGCCACGGTCGGGCTGATGCCCTCCTGCTGGGCGTAGCCGTTGAGGAAGGCCAGCACCCCCGAGAAGGCGGTCCCGGCCAGCAGGATGACGATCGAGACGGGCAGGGCCTGCGGGGAGAGCATCCCGCGGACGGAGAAGCGCAGTCGCGGTCCCGAGCTATCTGGCCGGGGCGGCGCGGGCAGCCGGACCACCAGTCCGGCCGCGAGGCCGAAGAGCGAGAAGACGGTACAGGCCAGGAACAGGGAATCGAACCCGAAGGCGTCCGTGAGCTGGAAGGCCAGCAACGGCCCGAACGCGGAACCGGCCGTGGTGGACGTGCCGAACCAGCCGGTGCCCTCGCTGCGGCGGTGGCGCGGGATCAGGCCGATCACTGAGGCGGCCAGGACGGTGGCGGCCGCGCCGAAGGCGATCCCGTGGACGAAGCGCACGGTGATCAGCAGCGCGAGCGTATTCGCCAGCAGGTACAGCGTCGAGGCGAGCAGGAAGGCGATCAGGGCGCCGATGAGCACCCTGCGCCGGCCGAGGGAGTCCATGGCCTGGCCGGTGAGCAGCCGGGCGAACACCGCGCCCAGGACGTAGGCGCCGACCGCGAGCCCGGACATCGCGTCCGAGGCCTGGAACCGGTCCACGGCGTACAGGGCCATGACCGTGACCAGGAGGTAGAACACCATGGCCAGGAACAGGTTGGTCAGTGAGGCGAGGATGAAGTCCCGGCTCCACAACCGGCTCGGTCCGGGGGGAACCGCACTGGCGGGGGGCATGGATCACTGGCCTTCCTGGGCGGGGGATGAGCCGTGGACGACACGGTTCGTAGGCATCCTAGTTCCCCCCGTCCGAGGTCGGAGCGCGGTCTACGCTGGTGGTCATGGCGAAACGCGGCTCCCTGACCTGGCTCTGGCTCATGGTCGTCGCCGCGATCCTGACGCAGACCGCGCTGAACCTGCTGCGTCCGGTCACCAGCTACAAGCTCCTGACCCTGGGCGCGGACGAGACCGCCGTGGGCCTGGCGACCGCCGCCTATGCGATCGTGCCGCTGGTGAGCGCCATGTGGCTGGGCCGGGTCACCGGCCGCTTGCCCTCCCTGCGCGGCATGATCGCCCTCGGCGCCCTCGTGATGTCCCTGGCCGGGGCCGCCCTGGCCTGGGGGAACTCGGTGGTGATGATCATGGCGGCCTCGGCGCTGCTGGGCATGGGCCATCTCGTCTTCACGATCGCCGGCCAGGCCGCCATCGGCCGGCGGGCTCCCCGGGAGATGATGGACGCGGCCTTCGGCTGGTTCACGGCGGCGTTCTCCGTCGGCCAGATGGCCGGCCCCCTGCTGTCCGGACTCATCCTCGGCAACGTCCCGCTGGCCCAGGCGGCCACCGGGGGCGGACTGGACGAGGAGATCACCTGGGCCCTGTGGCTCGGCGCGGGCATCTCCCTGCTGGCCGTGCCCGTCATGTTCTCCCTGCGCGCCCAGACCGCTCCGGACCCGACGCCGGCCGCGGACTCCCGGCCCGGCGGCGCCGTCGACGCGACCGCCGCTCAGCCCACGGCGCAGAAGGCGACGGCGCCGCGCATCCTCCGGGTGCCCGGGGTGCCCTCCCACATGCTCGCCGCCCTGGCCCTGCTGGCCGTCATCGACATCCTGACGGCATTCATGCCGCTCGTGGGCGAGGCGGCCGGGGTCTCACCGCTGTGGGTGGGCGTCCTGCTGGCCGTGCGCGGGGCCGGGTCCGTGCTGTCCAGGATCTTCCTGTCGTGGTTCACCGCCCGCTGGTCCCGGAACACGCTGGTGCTGGCCGCGCTGCTGGTCTCCGCGGTGACGATCGGACTGGTGCCCCTGGCCCTGGAACCGTTGGGCGCGCTGTGGCTGGCGGCCGTGCTGATGGCCGTGGGCGGGTCGTTCCTCGGGCTGGGCCAGCCCCTGACGATGACCCTGATCGCGCAGGCGGTCCCGGCCGACTGGCGCGGCGCCGCACTCGGCCTGCGCCTGGTCGGGAACCGCCTCGGGCAGGTGGTCCTGCCGGTCGTGGCCGGCGTCGTCGCCGCACCACTCGGTCCGGCCGGAGGCGTGTGGTTCGCCTGTGCGGTGCTCGGGCTCTCCGGGCTCGAACGGATCCTGGGCCGTCACACCGGCCCGAACACACCCGGCCCGGACACCCCGGGGGCGAACGGGTCCTGAGGGGGCTCAGCCCCGACGGGGCTCAGTCCTCGTTCTCGTCCTCCTCGCCGTCCCATTCGCCGTCCGCATCGGGATCGGCTCCGGGTTCCTCGGGGCCGCCCTCCTGGTAGTCCGGGATGCCGTTGTAGTCCTCGTCACCGTCCAGCAGGAAGGTGTCCCGGCGCAGGGGGTCGATCGCGTCCAGGGTGTCCGGGTCATCCGACGAGCCGAAGTCGACGGTGCCGTCGCGGCCGTCGGCCGGTTCCTCCAGATCGTTCTCCGGCTCCTCGATGAACTGCTGTTCGAGTTCGTCTTCGTAGCGGGCCAACACGGACCTCCTCGATCTCGGGCGGCCCGGAGAGTGGGCTGATCCGCCTCCATCGGCCGCATCGTGGTTCCAGTCTAGTGTCGGCGGCGCCCGCGCGGCAGGGCCATCAAGGCCAGACCGACAAGGGCGATCATCAGCGTGCCGACGCCACCGAACAGCCACCCGCTCGCACCGGTCCCGGCCGTCCGGTCCACGTGGACCGCGTCGGCCGCGGCGTCCCGGTCCTCATCCGCTGCGGAAGCTGTGGAGTCCGGGGTGCCTACCTGCGGCCCACCGGCCCCGGTGCCACCCCCGTCGGCGGCCTGACCGGTGCCGAGGCCGTCGAGCAGCCTCTCGGCGTCCTCCAGGACGCGCTTGGACCCCGCACCGAGTTCACTCGGGACCACTCCTGCCCACGGTGCACCACTGCCCGCCGCGGGGGCGGGACGCGGGGGCAGGACGACGGCCGGGCCACCGGTGGGACCCTCGGTGGGGACTGCATCGGTGGCCGTCTCCTCGCCGCCCGAGTCCCCGCCGGCCCCCTCCGAACCGGGGCGGGGCCGGTCGGCGCCACCGGGCGTGACCGCGCCACCGGGCGTGACCGCCCCGGAATCCGCGTCATCGCCCGCTCCGGGGGCCGGCGACGCGCCGCCCGGGAGCGTGCCGGTCTCGTCATCGGATCCGTCACCCGGCGTGGCGGGGGCAGTGGTGGTGCCGGGTGAGGACGGACGGGACGTCGGCGTCGGGGTGGGGGAGTCCCCGGGCGCCGGTGCCTCGCTGGTGGGCTCGGGAACCGGGGTCGGTGTGGGGGCGGCCGTCGTGGGCTCCGGGGTCGGATCAGCGGGTCCGGGCGGCGGCGTGGGAGTGGGTGTCGGTGTAGGGGTCGGCGTCGGGCTGGCGGCACCGGGCTGGACGAGCACGCCGATCTCGCAATGGGCCTCACCGCCCCGCCCGTCGGAGGCGATGACGGCGAAGTTGTCCTGACCGGTCGCACCGGCCGGAGCCGCATAGGTGATGACGTGGCCGGCGACGGTGGGCTGCACCCCGAGCATGGAGACGTCGGCGCGGAGCGTGACCGGGTCCCCGTCCGGGTCCGAGACGCTGACCCGGATGGACTCGGTGGAGCCGTTCTGCGTCATCACCCCGCCGCACGTCAGTTGCGGGGCCTGGTTCGGCGTCGCTGCCACGGTGGGGGAGGTGGAGGGCGAACCCTCGGGCGCGGGCGACTCGGTGCCGGTGGCGGCGGCCGGGGCGGTCAGCGCGGTGGCGGCCAGGAGGGTGCTGCACCCGACGGCGGCGACACGGCTCAGCAGAGGGCGCGCGTTGCGTGGACGATGTGGGGTTGCCAGTCGGTGGGCAGTGGTGGTCATTCAGGTGCCCCCCGGCTCTGAAGTACATTGGCCCCGTGCTGTCCGCCCCGTCGAGCGTGACGGACAGCACCGGCGTACTCGTAATCATACCGTGATGTTGGGGCCTTGGCTATCACAGTCACATCACGGTGATCACGGCGGCCTCCCGGTGCCGCGACGTCGGGAGGCCGCCGGGGGCCGGATCACCGGCCTGGCCTGGCCCGTGGCCCGGCCAGGCCAGTCGCGGTCGGGCAGACCGACCGCGACCGGGCGCTGCCGGGCGCCGGTCAGACGACGCGGCGTTCGGGGACCGAGACCTTCGCCGGGTCGTCGGTGACCACGTGACCGATGGCGGCGTCCACGGCCGCGAGGGTGGACTCGTCCAGGGTGATCCCGGAGGCCCGGACGTTCTCCACGATCTGCTCGGGGCGGGACGCGCCGACGATGGCGCCGGCGACGTTCGGGTTGGACAGCACCCAGGCGATGGCCAACTGGCCCATGGTGCAGTCCAGGTCCTGGGCGATCGGCTTAAGCTTCTGGACGGCGGTCAGGACGTCATCGGTCAGCCACGCGGCCATGGTCTGCTGACCGCCGCCCTTCTCGTCGGTGGCCCGTGAACCGGCCGGGGGCTGCTGGCCGGGCAGGTACTTGCCGGTCAGGGTGCCGCCGGCCATCGGGGACCAGACGATCTGGGACATTCCGAGGTCCTCACACGCGGGGACGACCTCGGGCTCGATCACGCGCCACAGCATGGAGTACTGGGGCTGGTTGGAGATCAGCTGGATGCCCAGCGACTTCGCCATGGCGTGGGCCTCGCGGATCTTGTCCGCGGGCCACTCGGAGACGCCGATGTACAGGGCCTTGCCGGACCGCACGACGTCCGCGAACGCCTGCATGGTCTCCTCCAGGGGGGTCTCCACGTCGTAGCGGTGCGCCTGGTAGAGGTCCACGTAGTCCATCTGCAGACGCTGCAGGGAGCCGTTGATCGACTCGAGGATGTGCTTGCGGGACAGTCCGGTGTCATTGGGACCCTTGGGGCCGGTGGGCCAGTAGACCTTGGTGAAGACCTCCAGGGATTCCCGGCGCTCTCCCTTCAGCGCCTCACCCAGGACCGACTCGGCCTTGCCGTTCGCGTAGACGTCGGCCGTGTCGAAGCTGGTGATGCCCTGGTCGAGGGCGGCCCGGACGCAGGCGTGAGCCGTCTCGTTCTCCACCTGGGAGCCGTGGGTCAGCCAGTTGCCGTAGATGATCTCGGAGATCTTGAGTCCGCTGTTGCCGAGGTATCTGAATCTCATGGATTCACCCTAGTCGGCCGGGAACGGCAACGGCCGCCCTCCCGACGGGGAGAGCGGCCGTTGCGGCGTCTGATCAGATCAGAGCGGGCGGACTGCAGCAGCCTGCATGCCCTTCGGGCCCTGCTGGGCCTCGAACTCGACCTTCTGGTCCTCCTGCAGCTCCTTGAAGCCGGAGCCCTCGATGGCGGAGAAGTGGACGAAGATGTCAGCGGAGTTGTCGTCCGGGGAGATGAAGCCGTAGCCCTTCTCAGCGTTGAACCACTTGACGGTACCGGTGGCCATGGATGCCTCTTTCATTGGGGTGTTTACCCACGGGGATTCCCGCGGGGGCGAAGCGGTGTGTGGCGAAACCGCTTCCCAACGCCCCGTCCAGCCCGAGAGCTGACCGGTCCGCAGTGATGACGGACTTACTGCTACTACACTTCGTCGCCCATATTACGTGAGAGTGGTCGAAACAACAGCCCCACGGGGTCGAATCCTCGGCGTTGGCCAAGAATTCACCCGGAGCGTGAGGCATAGACCACCCGGTTCTCCAGGTACTGGTCCCGGCCGGTGTCGAAGACCCCCGTGCACGTGATCAGCCGGATCTCGTCACCGGCCACCGCTCCGTAGACCTCGAGCGTGGGGAAGTCGTCCACCGGGTGGTCCTCCACGCGATCCACCCGGTAGACGCGGGCGTCCCCGCCGGCGTCGGTCACCCGTACCTCGTGCCCGGGGCGCAGCTCCGGCAACCGCCCGAAGACCGCGGGCCCGGCCGGGGTGTCCACGTGGGCGACGAAGACGGTCGGGTGGCCTCCGGCCGGATCCTCGTCCGGGGAATACCACCCGACGTCCTCGCCGCTGTCCGGGACCCCGAGCGTCCCGTCGTCCTGGACCTGTACCCCGATGAGTCCGGTCCGCAGGCCGATGGCCGGGATCTCCAGTCCGGCGGGAGCGACAGGTGTGGCCAGGGTGTCTGCGGGTCCCTTCCATGCCGACTCCACGTTGTTCAGGAACGCGGACGTATCCATCGAACAACCCGCCAGGGACACCGCCAGTGCGGTCCCGGCCAGCACGGTGCTGAGACGCCGGGGCCGCACGGGGGGCCGGCGGGTGTCCACGGTGGATACGTCCCGGGGGCTCATGCCGCGCTTCGCCTCCGGCGGACCAGCGTGTAGGCGCCCAGGCTGACCGCGGCCGCGAGGGCGCCCGCCGTGGCGATCGGCAGGACCACGTTCTGGCCGGCGGCCTCGCCCCGGCCGGCGTCGACGCCCCCGACCGGCAACTGCGTGTCGTCCCCGGACGGGGCGCCGGGACCGGTGCCGGCCTGGTCCGGCGCGGTGGCGGCGCACCCCGGGTCCGTCAGGGTGCCGTCGCCATCGCCGTCACCGGTGGCCGCTGCCGCGGTCTCGACGAGGCCGTCCGTGCCGTCCGTGCCGGCCTCGATGGTGGCGTCACCGGTGCCGGTGTCCGTGGGTGCCGCGTCACCGGTCCCGGCATCCTGCTGGTCCCCGGCGGCGGCGTCGGTGCAGAGGCCGTCCTGCTCCGCGGGGCCCGCTGCGGGGATCCCCTCGGCCGGTTCCGCGTCGGCGGGACCCGCCTCGGCGCCGACGGGCGGTTCGTCACCCGTCTCCGGGGTGGGCGCCTCGCCGGTACCGGAGGTGAGCGCCTCATCGGTGCCGCCGGCGGGTGCCTCGCCGGTCTCGGCGGGGGCCTCCTCACCGGTTCCGGTGACTGGTTCGGGTGCGGTCTCGACAGTGGCCTCGGCGCCACCGGTCCCGGCCGCACCCTCCACGTCCGCCACCACGATGGTGCTGGCAGGCCCTTCCGCGAGGTCCAGGTCCGTGTCGGCGTGTGCTGCGGGTGCCAGCATCACCGTCGTGACCAGGCCCAGGGCTGCCATCCCGGTGATGGCCGGCGTGCGTCGGTAGAGGGGGGGTCGTGTGCTGCATCAGAAGATCCTTCGTCCGCTGGATCCAGTCCGGGGTGGACTGGTAGCACCCCAACCTATGAGAGGGCTGTGAATGGGGCACTAGTAGGCACTACCCGACGTGCACTGCCGACGACCACGTCATCGGGCGCCGCCCTACTCGGTTTTTGAGTCTGTTTCGGTCCCGCTTCGCTTCCTCAGGGCTGAGGATCCCGGCCGCGGAGCCGGTCCATCTGACGGCGGTCCCGCTTGGTGGGGCGCCCTGCGCCGCGATCGCGCTGGGGGACGGCCAGCAGTTCCCGGGGGATCGGCGGCGGCGAGTGGTCGACGTAGTGGCGCACCGCCTCGGCGGCCCCGACCCGTTTGGCCAGCAGGCCGGTGACCTCCAGGACCCTCTCCCGGCCCGGCTGGCGCAGCCGGATGGTGTCACCGGGCTTGACCGGCTGGGCCGCCTTGGCCGGCTGGCCGTTGAGACGCACGTGGCCGGCCCGGCAGGCCGCCGTCGCCGCCGAGCGGGTCTTGTACATGCGGATGCCCCACAGCCAGGCGTCCAGGCGGACCTGGCTCGGTGGCTGCGGGGCGTTCGGCATGCGGACCAGGATACGGGTGGGCCGGTTACTGGTTGCCCTCGGCGGTGCGCAGGTTGCGGAAGGCCGAACGGTGGAAGACCAGCGGCTCGTGCTCGGAGGAGTGGTCGTGGACGCCGTGGACCTCGAGCAGGACCACGTGGTGGTCGCCGGCCGGGACCTCCGCGTAGACGGAGGTCTCCAGCCACAGCGCGGCGTTGTCCAGGAACAGGGCGCCCCGGTCCGAGGCGCGAACGCCCAGGCCCTCGAAGCGGTCCCCGTCCTTGGAGGCCAACTGGCGGCAGACGTCGGTGTGGCCCTCGGCGAGGATCGAGATCCCGATGCGCTCGGCCCGCTTCAGCCGCGGCCAGGTCCGGGAGGTGTTCTGCACGGCGAAGGACACCAGTGCCGGTTCGAGGGAGACCCCCACCGTGAAGGACGAGGCCACGAGGCCCTCCTTCTGGTCATCGGCGAGGCCGCACAGCGCGGCGACGCCGGAGGGGAAGTGGGAGAAGGCCGAGCGCAGGGTCTGGGCGGACAGGTCGGTGTCCAGGGTGGCGGTGCGGCTCAGGTCGATGGTGGCCAGGGCGGTCATGTGAGTCCTCCGTTCGAGGGCGCATCCACAGTGTGACCTCGGGCGGTGCCCCTCCGGTACCTGCTTCAGACGCGGTACTTGCCCGCCGGCTTGCCCGGAAGGCCGAATCATCACCTGGAGCACCCCACTACTGCGTGAAGAGGGTTGCCGTCCCGCAAGCCAGGGCTGTAACAGCGGGAACTCGTGATTCTGGGTTCAGCGTAACGACGGCCGGGGCGACGGGTCAAAGGCCTTCTGCGGATGTGAACGCCTGTGACGGTGACCTCCGTCACGTGCTGCGGAGCCGGTTGCCGCCGACGCGGGACGGCACCCGGCGGTGACCGGGGGCTACCGGAAACGCCGGGCCACGGCCTCCCCGTGGGCGGGCAGCCCCTCGGCCCCGGCCAGTGCCGAGATGTTCGATGCCAACTCCTTCAACCCGGTCTCGGAGTACCGGATCAGCTGCTGCAGCCGCAGGAAGCTGACCGTGTTCAGCCCCGAGGAGTACCGGGCGGACCCGCCGGTGGGCAGCACGTGGTTGGACCCGGAGGAGTAGTCGCCCAGCGGCACGGGGGAGTACGGTCCCACGAACACGGCCCCGGCGTTGCGGATCCGGCGCGCGGTGGCCAGCGCGTCCACGGTGTGCACCTCCAGGTGCTCGGCGGCGTACGCGTCGGCCACCGCGATGGCCGTGGCCAGGGTGTCCACCACGAGGATCCCGGACTGCGGACCGGTCAGGGCCTGACGGACCTGCTCCTCGTGGAACGACCCCGGCACCTGCTCCTGGACCTGGGTCACCACGTCCCGGGCCAGCTCCGGGGACGTGGTGATGAGCACCGAACCGGCCATCGGGTCGTGCTCGGCCTGGCTGATCAGGTCGGCCGCGACCCACTCCGCGTCCGCCGTGGCATCGGCCAGCACGGCGATCTCGGTGGGACCGGCCTCGGCGTCGATCCCGATGGTCCCGAGCAGCGCCCGCTTGGCCGCGGCCACGTAGATGTTGCCCGGCCCCGTGACCATGTCCACCGGGGCGCACAGGCGCGTGCCGTCGTCGTCGTTCACCCCGTAGGCGAACATGGCCACGGCCTGGGCGCCGCCGGCGGCATAGACCTCGTCCACGCCGAGCAGGGCGCAGGCGGCCAGGATGACGGGGTGCGGCAGGCCGCCGAAGTCCTTCTGCGGCGGGGAGGCCACCGCCAGGGAGGGCACCCCGGCCGCCTGCGCCGGGACCACGTTCATCACCACGGAGGAGGGGTATACCGCGCGTCCGCCGGGCACGTACAGCCCCACCCGGCCCACCGGGACCCAGCGGTTCTCCACGATGGCCCCCTCCCCGAGGTCGACCTCGGACCCGGGCGGCAGCTGCGCGGCGTGCACGGTCCGGGCGCGGGCGATCGACTCCTCCAGTGCGGAGCGGACCTCGGGGTCCAGGGCCTCCAGCGCCTCGGCCAGCGCCGGGGCGGGCACCCGCAACGACGGCGGCCGGATCCCGTCGAAGCGCTCGCCCAGGTCCAGCACGGCCGAGGCGCCGCCGGAGCGCACCTCGTCCAGGATCGGCAGCACCCGCGGCACGGCACCGGCCACGTCCAGCTCGGCCCGGGGCAGCACCGTGGCCGGGTCGACGTCGTGTCCGCGCAGGTCCGTGATGGAAAGCATGAGGGTCCTCTTCCGGTACTGGAGTGGTCGGCCGTGATCTGAAGCGATCTCAGCGTCCATTCTCCACCCGTTCAGGTCCGGTGCAGGCGCCGGTGACAGACTGGGACCATGCCATTGATGTCCCTGTCCTCCGTGCTGCCCGCCCTGCCCGGGGCGGCCGTTCCCTCCGGGGCGGCCCTCCGTGCCCTCTCCGAACCGGTCCCGGACGGGACCGCGACACCGGAGGACATCACCACCACCGTCCCGGACACCATGGAGGAGGGGGCCCAGGGCGCCGTGGACTCCCTCGGCCCGTTCTGGGGGATCCTGTCCACCGTGCTGGTCGGGGTCGTCATCGCGCTGGCCGTCGTGACCGCGGCCTCCGTGCTGCTCAACGTGGTGCTGCGCGGCCGGCCGGCACTGCGGCGCCAGGTGGCCCGGTGCCGGGTCCCGGTGGCCGTGGCGCTGAGCCTGATGGCCGCCAGGATCGCCCTGGGCCTGACCGCCTCCGAGTACGACTGGTTCGAGGGGACGAACTTCCTGCTGCTGGCCGGGATCATCGGCTCACTGGCCTGGCTGGCCCTGCGGATCGTGCGGATCGTCGAGGAGCGGGTGCTCGCCAAGTACCAGAGCGCGGGCGAGGACGACCGGCGGGACCGCAAGATCCAGACCCAGACGGTGCTGATCCGGCGCATCCTCGAGGCCCTGATCATCGTCATCGCGGTGGCCGTGATCCTGCTGACCATCCCGCAGGTGCGAGCGGTGGGCGCCGGCCTGCTGGCCTCGGCCGGCCTGCTGTCCGTGGTGGCCGGCCTGGCGGTCCAGTCCACCCTGACCAACGTCTTCGCCGGCGTCCAGCTGGCCTTCACCGACGCCATCCGCGTGGGGGACGTGGTGACCGTGGAGGACGTCTACGGCACCATCGAGGACATCACCCTGTCCTACGTGGTGGTCAAGATCTGGGACGGCCGCCGGGTGATCTTCCCGTCCAGCCACTTCACCACCACCCCCTTCGAGAACTGGACGCGCGTGGGCTCGGCGCTGTCCGGGACCGTGGAGATGGAGGTCGACTGGCGGGTGCCCATGGAGGAGGCCCGCGACCGCCTCCGGGCCCTGCTGGAGTCCACCGAGCTGTGGGACGGCAAGGAGGGGTCCCTGCAGATCACCGACGCCCTCGGCGGCATGGTCAAGATCCGTGCCGTGGTCTCCGCCCGGAACTCCGGGGACCTGTGGGACCTGCGCTGCCTCGTGCGGGAGGACCTGGTCACCTTCCTGCGCAGCGAGCACCCGGAGGCCATCTACGCCCAGCGCCTGGCCGAGAGCGTCTCGGTGCTCTCCCCGGCCTACGCGGAGACCGGCGAGGCGGAGGCGGACCCGTACCGCCGGGCCGCCGGCGGATCCGCGGCGCGGCACGACGGCGCCTCCGCCGGTCCGGTGCCCGGTGGCGGGGCCCGTCCGGGCCGGGAGCAGCGGCCGGCCACCGGCGCACTGCCCCGGCTGGGATCGTCCAACGGGTCCCCTGCCGCCACCGGTCAGCAGCGGGCCGTCACCGGTGCCGAGTCCACGGTCACCGGGTCCGCGGTCACCGGGTCCACGCCGTTGACGAAGACGAGCGAGGACTCGTCGATGTTCACGGGATCGATCACCGCGATCGAGCGCAACCGGGAGTTCGCGGGCCCGGGCGAACAGGCCTACCAGGAACGCAAGGAGAAGGCGGCCCAGGCAGACGGTGGCCCGGACGACGACTCCGGCCACCCGGACCCCGGGCGGGAGCCGGCCGCCGAGAGCGAACGGCGGGCCCGGCCGGACGTCAGCCTCGACGGGGACTGAGCGCCCCCGGCCCGTGGGCGGGGCCGCACGGCCGTGCCCCCGGGCCGGGCGGTACCCGGTGGCCCCGTGCGGGCCTCAGCGGCGGCGGGCCCGGCCGGCGCCGGCGCCCTCCTCCGGGACCGGCGGGGGACCGGGGAGGTCCTTCGGTTCCTCGGCCGCGGTGACGTCCCGCGGGGGCTCGTCCCGGTGGACGCCGGAGGGCTTGTCCGGGGACTCCTTGACGCACAGCACGGGCTGGTCGAGTTCCTGCAGCAGCGCGTCGGCCACGGATCCCATCAGGACCCGCCCGAACGTGCCGCGGCGGCGCATGCCGATCACCACGAGCGAGGGCTGGACCTCGGTGGCCAGGTCCTTGATCTCGTCCACCGTGGACCGGCCCCGCGCGTACTGGCGGAACTCGGCGCGCAGCCCGGAGGCGTCGAGGATCCGCTGCAGCTCCACCTGCTCGATCTCCGTCACCGCGGCCTCGTGCCTGTGCTCGGGGACGGCGTTGACCACGAGCAGGTCCTCGTGGGCGATCCGGGCGAGCCGGATCGCCTCGGTCAGGGCGGCCTTCGACTCGTGACTGCCGGTGTAGCCCACCAGGATGGTCATGCGCTCCCCGTTCCCCTGCGGCGGTCGACCGCGCGCTATGCGCCGGTCCTGCGTGACTTGGCCTCGGAACGGCTGAGCCGCTCCAGGACGGCGTCCGGGCTGAACCGGGCCGCCGTCATGAGGGAACGATACCGCCGCGAGGGCACGCAGACGCTGCGGCCGTCCGCGGCGGCGGTGAGCCCCTCGCGGACCACGTCGTCCGCATCCATCCAGGCCCACCGGGGCCGCTTGGAGGTGTCGATCCCGGCCCGCTGGTGGAACTCGGTCCGCACCAGCCCCGGGCAGAGCGCCGTGACGGTGACGCCCGAGGACTTGTAGCGGGTGTTGGCCCACCGGCTGAAGGCCACGGCCCAGGACTTCGCGGCCCCGTAACTGCCGTCCGGGATCAGCCCGGCCACGGAGGAGACGTTGATGATCCGGCCGCCGCCCCGGGCGAGGAAGGACTGGATGGCCGCGTGGGAGAGCAGCATGGGCGCCTCCACCAGCAGCCGCAGCATGGCCACCTCGTCCTCGGCCTCGCTCTCGTGGAACTCGGTGGAGAGCCCGGCGCCGGCGTTGTTCACCAGCATCGTGATCGGCTGTTCGCGGGACCGGATCCGGGCGGCGACCACGTCCACGCCCTCCCGGGTGGCCAGGTCCACGGTCAGCGTCTCCACGGAGACGCCGTACTGTGCCTCCAGCCCCCGGGCCTTGCCGACCAGCGCGATCGGGTCCCGGCCCGTGATCACGAGGTCCTGGCCCTGGCCCGCCAGCTGACGGGCGAACTCGGCGCCCAGTCCCGCGGTGGCCCCGGTCACGAGGGCCGTCGGGGCGTTCTTCCGGTCGGTGTTCATGAGCGGGACCTCCCAGTCCTGCCGGGTCTCGAGTTCGTCTAGCTGCTCTGCCACGTTTACCGCCTTGTGATGACTCGTCGTCAGCACCCGCATTCCTGCGGGCGCCGGAGGCACCGCACCCTCCGTCATCCATGGTATGGGTCACGTTCGCCCGCACCGCCGCGACATCGCGGCGTGGCAGGTCACGGTATGGACACTGACGGGCTCAGGCCTCCCGCCCCAGGTACGTCAGGTGGGCGGCCATGGTCATCGCGGCGACCGAGCGCACCGTGCCGGTCACCTCGGGGTACACGGTGGCGGCCAGGCGCTCGGCGAGCGCGTCGAACGCGGTGCGCTGCGGATCGTCCCCGACGCCCCGGCCCGAGGACCCCGGGACCAGTCCCGCCCCCGGGCCCCGGCGCACGGTGTCCCGGTCGGCGGCGTCCAGCTGGCCGAGCAGCTCGCGGACCTGGTCCAGACGGGCGTGCCGGTGATCCCGGTACTGGACACCCACCTGGGCGATCGAGGCCAGCGCCGGACCATGGGCGGGCAGCACCGTGGCGTCGCCCAGCGCGATGAGCAGCTCCAGGCTGCGCAGGTAGTCGGCCAGCGTCCCGTCCGGGTGGTCGATCATGGTCGTGCCCCGGCCCAGCACCGTGTCTCCCGTCAGCACGGAACCGGCCGCACCGTCGTCGGGCAGGGCGAAGGAATAGGAGTCCGAGGTGTGCCCGGGGGTGTGCCAGGCGGTGATCACGACGCCGGCGGCCGGGATGCGCTCGCCGTGCGCCAGGGGTGCCGCCCCCCGCGACCACGCGGGGGACCCGCCCCGCACCGGTGCGCCGGTGCGCTCGGCGAACAGTCCGACCGCCCCCGTGTGGTCCTCGTGGTGGTGGGTCACCAGGATCAGTTCCACGCGGCGGTCGCCGGCGGCGGCCAGCACCGCCTCGAGGTGGTCCGCGGACCCCGCGCCGGGACCGGGGTCCACCACCACCACGGAATCCGCGTCCGGGGCGCCGATGAGGTAGGTGTTGGTCCCCTCCAGGGTCATGCCCGAGGGATTGTCGGCGAGGACCGCGGAGGTCAGGTGGGAGTCCGGGACGGGAGAGGCCATAGGCTCAGTGTATGGACCAGTCACAGGACCGCCAGAGCCAGCCCCGGGACCAGGGAGGCCGTCAGGGCAGTTACGTGCTGTCCGGGCAGGAGTTCACCCGGGACACGCACTACATCCAGGACCGGATCGTCGCGGACCCGACCGCGATCACGGCCGCCCCCCGGGTGGAGACGGACAAGGTCGGGCACGTGGCCGGCGGGCTGACCGCCGACGCCCAGGCCTGGCCCGTGGAGGCCGGGCGCTACCGGCTCGTCGCGGCGCGGGCCTGCCCGTGGGCCAACCGGACGATCATCGTGCGGCGGTTGCTGGGCCTGGAGGACGCCATCTCCCTCGGCACCCCCGGCCCCACCCATGACGAGCGGTCCTGGACCTTCGACCTGGACCCGGACGGGAGGGACCCGGTGCTGGGCACCGAACGGCTGCAGGAGAACTACTTCACGCGCTTCCCGGACTACCCCCGCGGGATCACGGTGCCGGCCATCGTGGACATCCCCACCGGTGCGGTGGTGACCAACGACTACCCGCAGATCACCCTCGACTTCTCCACGCAGTGGACCGCGTACCACCGGGACGGGGCGCCGGACCTGTTGCCCGAGGGGTCCCTGGACGAGATGCACGAGGTCATGACCCGCATCTTCACCGAGGTCAACAACGGGGTGTACCGGTGCGGGTTCGCCGGCTCGCAGGAGGCCTACGACTCCGCCTACGACCGGTTGTGGACCGCCCTGGACTGGCTGGAGGAACGGCTGACGTCCCGGCGGTACCTGATGGGGGACACCATCACGGAGGCCGACGTCCGGCTGTTCACCACCCTGGTGCGGTTCGACCCGGTCTACCACGGCCACTTCAAGTGCAACCGCAACACGCTGGACCGGATGCCGGCTCTGTGGGGCTACGCCCGGGACCTGTTCCAGACCCCCGGGTTCGGGGACACGGTCGACTTCGACCAGATCAAGAGCCACTACTACGAGGTGCACCGGGACATCAACCCCACCGGGATCGTGCCGAAGGGGCCGGAACTGTCCGGCTGGCTGGGCGAGCACCGGCGCGAGGAGCTCGGTGGTTCCCCGTTCGGCGACGGCACCGCCCCGGGGCCGGTCCGCGAGGACGAGCGGGTCACGCCCGGTCACAACCCGTTGTACCCGGCCTGAGGTCCCGGCCCGCGGGGGTTCGGTCTCAGGCCGACGGTCCGGCCGTTCAGGCGCCGGACCACAGGGGGGAGGTGCGCCGGAGGTTCTCCAGCACCGCCTCGCGCACGGAGTGCAGGTGCCTCCGCATGGCCCGGTCGGCCGCGGGGCCGTCGCCCGCGGCGATGGCCTCGATGATCGCCTCGTGCTCGGTGAGCTCGTGGGGGTGTGCCATCTGGGCCTGCAGTCCCGGCAGGACGTGATGGGCGCGCGCCATGTCGTCCAGCACCCTCTCGAGGGCGGCGGCGAGCCGGGTGTTGCGCGCCTCCCCGGCCACGGCCAGGTGGAAGTCCCGGGCCGCGCCCATGGCCTCCAGGGGGTCTCCCCCGGAGAGCCCGCGCTGGCGGTCCAGGGCCGACCGGAGCGTGGGGACGGTGTGTGCGGTGGCCTGCCGGGCCGCCTCCGCCGCGGCGTGCGGTTCCAGCAGCATCCGCAGGTCCAGGACCTCGCCGAGGTCCTGGGGGGACATGGTCTGGACCAGGTACCCCTTCTTGGGCAGCACGGTCACCAGTCCCTCGGCGGCGAGGATGTGCAGGGCCTCCCGGACGGGGGTCTTGGACAGGCCGAACCGCTCGGCCAGCCGGGGTTCCACCAGCACCTCGCCGGGGGCGAGTTCCCCGGTCAGGATCATCCGCCGCAGGTCGGCCAGCAGGCGGGGGCCCTTGGGAGAGGACGCCGCGCGCGGCCCGGAGGCGGGGGCGGGGCCGGGAGGGGCCGGACGCGGGGTCGGCGGTCCTGACGGCGGCGTGCGGGGATCCTCGGTCACGAGGGTGACCCTATCAAGCGTGCTAGAAATATACTTCATGGATTCCACCACCCTCCCGGTTGCCTCCGAGCGGATGGCCCCGGGCGCCCGCCGTGCCCTGTTCGCCGCCGTCACCGGCACGCTGATCGAGTGGTACGACTACGCCCTCTACGGGGCGGCCGCCGGACTGGTCATCGCCCCCCTGTTCTTCGAGGGCGCGACGTCCGGGGCGACCCTCGCGGCGTTCGCCACCTTCGCCGTCGGCTTCCTCGCGCGCCCGCTGGGGGGCGTGATGGTGGGGCACCTGGGGGACCGCTACGGGCGCCGCCCGGCCCTGCTGCTGACCATCGTGGTGATGGGTGCGGCCACCGTGGGGATCGGCCTGCTGCCCACGGCCGCGGCCATCGGCGTCCTGGCCCCGGTCCTGCTGGTGGTGCTGCGCCTGCTCCAGGGCATGGGCGCCGGTGCCGAACTGGCCGGTGCGACCACCCTGGTGGCGGAGTTCGCCCCGCCGCACCGGCGGGGGCTGCTGACCTCCCTCGTGCTCTCGATGCCGCCCGCGGGGATCGCCCTGGCCACGGGCGCGTTCCTCTGGGCCTCGACGGCCGGTGACGAGGCCCTGCTGGAGTGGGCCTGGCGGTTGCCGTTCCTGGCCTCGGCCGTGCTGTTCGCCCTGGCGGTCTTCATCCGGCGCCGGCTGGAGGAGACCCCCGAGTACGTCCAGGCACAGGAGCGGGCCGCCGACCACGGGGAACGGGACCGGGTGCCCCTGCTGGAGCTGTTCCGCCGGCACCGCCGGGCCGTCCTACTGGGTTTCCTCGGCGTGACCGGGCACAACGCCCTGAACTACACGATGGCCGTGTACGCCCTGTCCCTGATGACCTCCCCGGAGGTCGGCCTCGACCGGGCCGCGGCCCTGACCGCCGTCACCCTCGGTTCCCTCGCCGGCGTGGTGGCCACGCCGTTCGGCGGCCTGGCCGCCGACCGCTACGGACCGCGCGTCGTGCTGGCCGCGGGATCGGCGGCCGGCGCGCTCTACGTCTTCCCCCTGCTGGGGGCGCTGTCGAGCGGGAACGCGGTGCTCGCCGCCGTGGCGATCGCGCTCGGCTACGTCCTGGTCATCGCGTTGACCTCGGGGGCGCAGGGCGCCTACCTGGCCAGCCTGTTCCCGCCGCGCGAGCGCTTCAGCGGGATCGCGGTGGCGCGGGAGGCCAACGGTGCGCTCGTGGCCGGCACCACCCCGCTCGTGGTCACCGGTCTCGTGGCCTCCCTCGGAGGACTGTGGGCGGGCGGGGCGTACGTGGCGCTGTGCTGCCTGCTCTCGGCCGTCGCCGTCTTCCTGGCCCCGAACGTCGAGAGGCACTGATCACCGTCGGCCGGCCCTGGCCCGCTCCTTCCGTCGCCTGACCCGTCCCGCGACCCGATCCCGCGACCTTGTCCCGAGCCCCCCGCCCGCGATCCCTCCCGCTCCCTGATCCCGAAAGGACCTCCCGTGTCCGGACTGAAACGCCGACTGCCCCAACCCTCCGAGCTGCTGCCGCTGATGAGGTTCAGCGCGCCGGGCCTGGGCCGTCGGGCCCACCGGCTGCGCGGGGCCGCCGACGTCGCCGACCTGCGGACCATCGCGCGGCGGCGCACCCCCCGTCCGGCCTTCGACTACGTGGACGGGGCGGCCGGGAACGAGCTCACGGCCCGCCGCACCCGCGAGGCCTTCGAGTCGACGGAACTGCTGCCCCGGATCCTCCACGGGACGGCGGAGGCGGACCTGTCCACGACCATCGCGGGTGGGCCCTCCGCCCTCCCGTTCGGGATCGCACCGACCGGGTTCACCCGGTTCATGCACGCCGAGGGGGAGGACGCCGGGGCCGTCGCCGCGGCCCGGGCGGGGATCCCCTTCACCCTGTCCACCATGGGCACCCGTTCCGTCGAACAGGTGGCCCAGGCCGCACCGGGCGGGCGGCGGTGGTTCCAGCTCTACCTGTGGCGGGACCGTGAGAAGTCCCGGGGGCTGCTGGAGCGGGCGTGGGCCCACGGTTACGACACGCTGCTGGTCACGGTGGACACCCCGGTGGCCGGCCAGCGGCTCCGGGACGTGCGCAACGGCATGACGATCCCGCCGCGGCTGTCCGCACGCACCGTGCTCGACGCGTCCTACCGTCCGGAGTGGTGGTTCAACTTCCTGAGCACCGACCCCCTGACGTTCGCCTCCCTCAGCGGCACCACGCACGACCTGCCGACCCTGATCAACTCCATGTTCGACCCCACGCTCTCCGCGGCCGACCTGGAGTGGGTCCGCGAGAACTGGCCCGGCCGGCTCGTGGTGAAGGGCGTGCTGACCGCACAGGACACCCGGCTCGCCCTGGACGCCGGGGCGGACGGTCTGGTCGTGTCCAACCACGGCGGACGCCAGCTCGACCGCGCACCGGTGTCACTGAAGGCCCTGGGGGAGGTGCGCGCCGAGGCCGGTGCCGACGTCGAGATCATCCTCGACTCCGGCATCCTCTCCGGTGCGGACATCATCTCCGCCCTGGCCCTCGGAGCCGATTTCACCCTGATCGGGCGCGCCTACCTGTACGGCCTGATGGCCGGGGGACGGGAGGGCGTGACCCGCGCGATCGAGCTGCTCGCCGCCGAGGTGCGCACGGCCATGCAGCTCATGGGCTGCGCCACCATCGCCGACGTCAAGGCCTCCGGCCAGGTCCGCGCCCCCTGGCTGTGACGTAGTCGTCAGGGCCCGGGCTCTGGAGACGGTCCGCGTCACTGGCCAGACTGGGGCCATGAGCGAATCGCGAGAGACCCGGGCCGGCACCGGGACGGGAGCACCCGGGCATCCGGGGCGCCATGAACCCCACGGTGACGGTGAGTCCCTGGCGCAGCGCCTGAACTGGCTGCGGGCCGGCGTGCTCGGTGCCAATGACGGCATCGTGTCCGTGGCCGCCACGGTGGTGGGCGTGGCGGCCGCCACCACCGCCGATGCCCCGGTGCTGATCGCCGGGGTGGCGGCCGTGGCCGGTGGTGCGATCTCCATGGCGCTGGGCGAGTACGTCTCCGTCTCCTCCTCCTCGGACAGCCAGACGGCGCTCATCCAGAAAGAGCGCCGCGAACTCGCCGAGGACCCGGAGGGGGAACTCGAGGAACTGGTGGAGATCTACCGGGGCCAGGGCCTGTCCGCCCCGACCGCCCGGCGTGTGGCCGAGGAGTTCACCGCGCAGGATCCGATCCGCGCGCACCTGCGGGCCGAACTCAACCTCTCCGAGGACGAGGTGCTCAGCCCCTGGCGGGCGGCCGGTGCCTCGTTCCTGGCCTTCCTCATCGGCGCGCTACTGCCCTTCCTCACGATCGTGCTCGCTCCCACGGACCTCCGGATCCCGCTGACCTTCGCCGTGACCCTGGTCGCGCTCGCCCTGACCGGCGCCGCCGGCGCCTGGCTCGGCGGGGCGCCCGTCCTGAGACCGACGGTGCGGGTCGTCGTCGGGGGCGTGCTCGCCCTGGCGGTGACCTTCGCGATCGGCGCGCTGCTGGGCAGCTCCGGCGCCATCTGAGACCTGTGCCGGACCGGTGCCGGCCGCTGCGCCCGCCCGGACCGGGCACCCGTCATTACCGTCCATCCACCCCGCCGTCCCCGTCCACCCATCCAGCCATCCACCGGCCATCCGGCCCCGACCCCATCCCCGACCAGGAACAGGAGCGGACTCCATGCGCGCAGTCGTGTTCGAGAACTACCAGACCTTCCCCACCCTCACGGACGTCGAGCGGCCGGTCCCCGGCCCCGGTGAGGTCCTGCTCAAGGTGGCCGGCGCGGGTGCCTGCCACTCCGACGTGGCGATCTTCCAGGACTTCGCCGAGGGCGCGCCCGGTGCGCAGAAGCCGTCCTTCATCCTCGGCCACGAGAACTCCGGCTGGATCGAGGAGCTCGGCCCGGGCGTGGAGGGACTGACCGTCGGGGACGCCTTCCTCGTCTACGGCCCCGTCGGCTGCCAGCGCTGCCGGGCGTGCTCCCGCGGCCAGGACACGTACTGCGAGAACGCCGCCACGATGCCGTACCTCGGCGTCGGCCTGGGGCGCGACGGCGGCATGGCCGAGTACGTGCGCGTGCCGGCCCGCAACCTGGTCCCGCTGGGCGACGCCGACCCCGTCGCCGCGGCATCGCTGGCCGATGCCGGCCTGACCCCCTACCACGCCATCAAGCTGGCCTTGCCGAAGCTCAACGGCGGCGGCAGGTACGCCCTCGTCATCGGGCTGGGCGGCCTGGGACTGCTCGGCGTGCAGATCCTCAAGGCCCTCACCGGGGCCACGATCATCGCCACCGACATGAAGGAGGAGGCGATGGCCGAGGCCGAGCGGCTGGGCGCCGTCACCGTGCCCGGGGGAGCGGGGCAGGTCGAGCGGATCCGGGAGATCACCGGTGGCCGGGGCGTGGACGCCGCGTTCGACTTCGTCGGCGTGAAGCCGACCATCCAGGCCGCCATGTCCTCGATGGCCCGCCAGGGCCGCTGCACCATCGTCGGGATCGCCGGGCACCCCTACGAGTGGTCCTTCTTCACCGCGCCCTACGAGGTGGAGCTGACCAGCACCTACTGGGGCACCATCGAGGAACTGCACGAGGTCGTGGACATGTTCCGGGCCGGCCAGTTGACGCCGATGTACACCACCTACCCGATGGACCAGGCCCTCGAGGCCTACCGGGCGCTGGTGGACGGCCGGGTCTCCGGCCGCGCCGTCGTGGTGCCGCACGCCTGAGACGCGCCCGGAAGCGCCGGCACCACAGACCCGGATTGTTGAACAATCCGGGTCTGTGGTGCATTCTGGAGTGACCACCCGATGAGACGGAGGTCACCACATGGGCACCCTGGACCAGCACGGCGCGCTGCGCATGGACCTGAACAGCGACGTCGGCGAGGCCTTCGGCTCCTACACGATGGGCGATGACGCCGCGATCCTGCGGTCCGTGTCCTCGGCCAACGTCGCCTGCGGCTTCCACGGCGGGGACCCGTCGATCATCGCCCAGACCTGCCGGTACGCGGCCGAGGCCGGGGCCACGGTCGGCGCCCACGTGTCCTACCGCGACCTCGCCGGCTTCGGCCGGCGTTTCCTGGACTGCTCGCCCACCGAGCTCGCCGACGACATCCTCTACCAGATCGGTGCGCTCGAGGCGATGGCCCGCTCGGCCGGCACCGTGGTGCGCTACGTCAAGCCCCACGGCGCGCTGTACAACGCGATCGTCCACCACCGCGAGCACGCCCGCGCCGTGGTGGACGCGGTCAAGGGCTTCGGCCAGGACCTGCCACTGCTCCTGCTGCCCGGTTCCGCGGCCATCGAGATCGCCGAGGCCTCGGGCCTGCGCGTGGTGACCGAGGCCTTCGCCGACCGCGCCTACACCCCCGAGGGCACGCTCGTCTCCCGCCGGGAGCCCGGCGCCGTCCTGCACGACGAGGCCGAGGTGGCCCGCCGCATGGTCCGGCTCGCCACCGAGCACCGGCTCACGGCCATCGACGGCAGCGACCTGCGCATGGAGGCCTCGAGCATCTGCGTGCACTCGGACACCGCCGGGGCCGTGTCCATGGCCGCGGCGGTGCGCTCCGCGCTGGAAGAGGCCGGCGTGCAGGTGGGACCGTTCGCATGATCGACCCGGACACCTCGACGACCGGTCCCGCGACCGCGTCCGGGACGCCGACGACGGCGCCGCGCGCCCTGCGCTGGGCCGGCACCCGGGCGTTCCTCCTCGAGTGCGCCTCGCTGGCGGACGTCGTGGCCCTGCACGCGCACCTGACGGCCGCGCCCCTGCCGGGCCAGGTGGAGGCCGTGGCGGCCGCCGAGACCGTGACACTGTCCTTCACCCACCGGGCGGCGGCCGTGGCCGGCGCGCGCGCCGTCCAGTCGCTGACGGTCACCGACCGCGCCGGGCAGTCCGGCCGCACCGTGGACATCGACGTGGTCTACGACGGAGAGGACCTCGCCGAGGTCGGTCGGCTGACCGGCCTCGGAGCGGACGGCGTCGTGCGGGTGCACACCCAGACCCTGTGGACCGGGGCGTTCGGGGGCTTCGCGCCCGGTTTCACCTACCTCGTGGCCGAGGACGACCCCCTCCAGGTGCCCCGCCGCTCCACCCCGCGCACGAGCGTCCCCGCGGGCTCGGTGGCCATCGCCGGGCACTTCTCCGCGGTCTACCCGCGCAGCTCCCCGGGAGGCTGGCAACTGCTCGGCCACACCGACGCGAGGATGTGGGACCTGGAACGGTCCTCCCCGGCACTCGTGCGCCCGGGGGACCGGGTGCGCTACCGGGCGGTGCGCGAACTCCTCCGCGTCACCCGTGATCCCGAGCCGGCACCCGAGTCGATGCCCGAGCCGACGACGGCCCCGGAGGCCGGCACCGCGGGAGCGGTGGCCGCCGGTGGCACGGCCACGTCACCGTCGGGCCCACCGGTGCAGTCCGCAGCCGCCGCCCTGGTCGTCGAGGCACCCGGGCTGCAGTCCCTGGTCCAGGACCTGGGACGTCCCGGACTGGGCGACCTGGGCGTGTCCGCCTCCGGCGCCGCGGACACCGCCTCCGCCCGGCAGGCCAACCGGCTGGTCGGCAATCCCCCGGGCGAGGCCGTGATCGAGGCCCTGCTCGGCGGGCTGAGCGTGCGGGCCCGCGGGTCCGTGGTGCTCGCGCTGGCCGGGGCCGACACCCCGGCCCGGATCACGTCGGTCCCGGGCAGCGGTGCCGACGACCGGCCCGCCCCGCCGCGCACCCCGTTCGCCCTGCACGACGGCGAGACCCTCATCCTGGACGAACCCACCGCGGGGCTGCGCACCTACCTGGCGGTGCGCGGCGGACTGGACGTGCCGGCCGTGCTGGGCAGCCGCTCCACGGACACCATGTCCGGGATCGGTCCCGAACCGCTGGCCTCCGGCACCGAACTGCCGGTGCGCGGCGATCGCGGATTCGCCGCCGTCGGGACGGCCGAGCCCGCGCTGCGCCGGCTGCCGCGGGCCGGTGAGGTGACCACCCTGCGCGTGGTGCCCGGACCCCGGCAGGACTGGTTCGGCGCCGCCGGGCTGGAGGTGCTGGGCGGCCAGGACTGGGCCGTGAGCAGTCAGTCCAACCGGATCGGGGTGCGCCTGGAGGCGCCCGCGGGCGGGACCCCCCTGGAACGGGTCCGCGAGGGCGAGCTGTCCAGCGAGGGCGCCGTGGCCGGGGCCCTGCAGGTCCCGCCGTCCGGGCTGCCCGTGCTGTTCCTGGCCGACCACCCGGTGACGGGCGGGTACCCGGTGATCGGCGTCGTCGTGCCGGAGGACCTGCCCCTGGCCGCGCAACTGCCGCCCGGGGCGGGCGTCCGCTTCGAGCCGGTCACCCCGCTGACCCTCGTCCCGGCCGTGCACCTGGACGCCGCCACGGCCCCGGAACGCGGCACCGCGGATCCCGGCGCGGATTCCGCCGAGCACCCAGCGACCCCCCTCGAGAGGACTGATCCATGAACACGCTGACGAAGGTCCTGATCGCCAACCGCGGCGAGATCGCCGTGCGCGTGGCCCGCGCCTGCCGCGACGCGCAACTGGCCTCCGTGGCCGTCTACTCGGACCCGGACGCGGACGCGATGCACGTGCGCGCCGCCGATGAGGCCTACGCCCTGCACGGAGCCAGCGCCGCCGAGACCTACCTGGACATGGACAAGCTGCTGGACGTGGCCCGGCGCTCCGGGGCGGACGCCGTCCACCCCGGGTACGGCTTCCTGTCCGAGAACGCGGACTTCGCCCAGGCCGTGATCGACGCCGGACTGACCTGGATCGGCCCCCCGCCGCAGGCGATCCACGAGCTGGGCAACAAGGTCTCGGCCCGGCAGATCGCCGTGGCCGCCGGCGCCCCGCTCGTGCCCGGCACCGACGGGCCCGCCGCCGACGCGGCCGAGGTGCGCGCCTTCGCGGAGGAGCACGGCCTGCCCGTGGCCATCAAGGCGGCGTTCGGCGGTGGTGGCCGGGGGATGAAGATCGTGCGGCGGATGGAGGACATCGAGCACGCGTTCGACTCGGCGGTGCGTGAGGCCGTCACCGCCTTCGGCCGGGGCGAGTGCTTCGTGGAGCGCTTCCTGGACCGACCGCGGCACGTCGAGGCGCAGGTGCTGGCGGACACCCACGGCAACGTCGTGGTGGTCGGCACGCGCGACTGCTCCCTGCAGCGGCGCAACCAGAAGCTCGTGGAGGAGGCCCCCGCCCCGTTCCTCACGGACGACCAGCGCGAGCGCATCCACTCCTCCGCCAAGGAGATCTGCCGCCGGGCCGGGTACACCGGGGCCGGGACGGTGGAGTACCTTGTGGCCCCGGACGGGCTGATCTCCTTCCTGGAGGTCAACACGCGCCTGCAGGTGGAGCATCCCGTCACCGAGGAGACCACCGGCGTGGACCTGGTCCGGGAGCAGTTCCGGATCGCCGCCGGCGAACCGCTGGACCTCACCGAGGACCCGGCCCCGCGCGGGCACGCGATCGAGTTCCGCCTCAATGCCGAGGACCCGGCACTGGGCTTCCTGCCCTCACCCGGGCCGGTCGAGGTGTTCGAGGCGCCCACCGGGGCGGGCATCCGCGTGGACACCGGCGTGCGCTCGGGATCGGTCGTGCCGGGGGAGTACGACTCCATGCTGGGCAAGCTCATCGTCTGGGGCGAGGACCGGCAGCAGGCCATCCGCCGCGCCCGAGCCGCCCTGGACGAGCTCGTCATCCGCGGCCTGCCGACCGTGGTGCCCTTCCACCAGGAGGTCCTGCGCCAGGACGCGTTCACCGACCCGGAGCGGCTGGGGGTCTACACGACCTGGATCGAGACCGAGTTCACCGCGGACCTGGAGGCCTCGCCCTACCTGGCGGCCGCGGCCCCGGGAGCCGAACGCACCGAACTGACCGTGACCCTCGACGGCAAGGCGGTGCGGCTGGGCCTGCCGGCCGACCTGGTGCGCGCGCTGCGCAGCGGCGGGGGCGGGACCGGCGTCGGATCCGGTGCGGCGGACGGCGCCGATGCCGGGGAGGCCACCGACGGCGCCGTGGCCTCGCCGATGAACGGTTCGCTGGTCAAGTGGCTGGCCGGGGACGGCGAGTCCGTGGCCGCAGGGCAGGGCCTGGCGGTGCTGGAGGCCATGAAGATGGAGACCACCGTCTCCGCAGACCACGCCGGCACGTTCTCCCGGGCGGACCTGCACCCGGCCGATCGGATCAGCAAGGGGCAGGAACTGGGGCGGCTGGCGTGAACCCCGTCACGGACACCGCCGTCCACGCCCACACCGGGGCCTGGGTGGCCCAGGTGCTGCGCCGGCGCATCTCCGCCGGTGACCTGAGACCCGGTGCCAAGCTGGCCGAGCAGGCCCTGTCCGAGGAGTTGGAGGTCTCACGGAACACCCTGCGGGAGGCCTTCGCAGCGCTCGCCGCGGAGTCGATCGTGCAGCGGGTGCCGAACCGGGGCGTCTTCGTGGCCTCGCCGGACGCCGAGGCCATCCGGGACGTCTACCAGGTGCGCCGCATGCTCGAGCCGGCCGCCCTGCTGTGGGGCGACCTCACCGAGGAACGCGAGGAGGAGCTGCGCGGGATCCGGGCGGCGATCGCGGGGGCCCTGGAGGCCGGTGACGCCGACTCGATGGCGGGCGCGAACCAGCGCTTGCACGACGCGATCGTCGCGATGTCCGGTTCCCCGACGCTGAGCACGGTGATGGACCGGACCCTGGCGCGTATGCGACTGGTGTTCCACGGCATGGCGAACCCCTCGGGCTTCCATGCTCCCTATGCGGAGCGCAACCTCCGGTTGCTGGACCTCGTGCTGGCCGGGCGCCGGGAGGAGGCGGCCCAGGCGCTGCGCGGGTACCTGGACGCCGCCGAGCGGGAGCTCCTGGACCACCTCGGGCACTGAGCGGCCGCGTGGCGTCGAGCCTGCGCCTCAAGGGGATCCCCTGGGGGGACCAGCGACTGGGTTCCCGATCGGGCCCGGACTCTATACAGCGCACGCTGAAGCGCCCTGGGCTTGATTCCGAGTCTCACGCAGGAGAATCGGTACATGCCCCAGAGGTTCACCCCTGAGTTCCGCGATCGAGCGGTGCGGATGGTGTGTGATCGTCAGGCCGCTCAAGGTGGTCCCGAAGACCTCAGACTAGTAGTCGTGGAATCGGCCGACGGGACCACCTGGTCTGTCATACCACCAGCCCAAAGGGGTGATGACAAGGACGCTGAGGGCCGGCCCCAGCGGTGAGGGCGCGTGGTTGCTCATCTCAGGCAGGGGTGTGGGTGGTTGATGAACCGAGGGTGGATGCGGTCCACGGCAAGAACTCGCTGATCCAGGGGAAGACCCAGATCATCAGTACGGCGATGGCCAACCCCGCTAGTACGCCTGCTTGTAGAACACGTAGCCACAGCGGGCCGGGCAGGTGACGGAAGATCCAGGCGTACATCTCTCAAGCTCCTTCGAGGGTGATCATCTGGCTGACGACGTCGCGGATCTGGGACGGAGGCTCAGTGTGTGCTGCTGAGAAGGAGCTTTGCTCCAGGTGCACGACCATGCGCATGTCTGTGGTGAAGGGAGGATGGCACGTCGTGAGGGTCAGGATCTTCCGTGTGGGGTGCGCGTTGCTCTCGCCCGGCACGGGCAGCAGGACCTGGCTCTCAGACGGGTACACGATGTGGGTGTTGCGGTAGGTGTAGGTGTAGATGCCTTCTTGGGTTTGGATGTAGGCCTTGTCCCCCGCCTGGAGCGTGTCCATGGCCCAGAACACCTGGCCATGCGACTGCCGATGGCCGGCCAGGCCGACGTTCCCGATGTGGCCTGGCCGTTGAGTGCCGGGGTAGTGACCGATCCCGGCAGAGTTCAGAACCTCCAGGTCGATACCCTCCGCGATGGGTTTGGCGTAATCCTGCCCAAAACGAGGGACATAGAGGATGCCCCATACCTCCCCTTCGGCCGGGGACCCGGCCGCAGAAGACTCAGTGGCCCTCTGCTGGCTCCACTGACGGGCGGTTTCACTCACCACGGACGCCTGTTCGCGGTCACTATCCAGATTGGTCCACCACAGTTGCCAGGCCACGAACAGCAACAGCGTGACCCCGGCGGTAAACAGGACCTCTGCCACACCCCTGACGATCATCTCGATGAAACGCCGTTCACGGCCCGGCGATCCGGTACTTCTGGGGTCGACCATGACGCCCTCTCTGCCACGCCCCGTGTCGGTGGGCGTCGGCCTACAGATCGATCTACGTACGCTGATCCCACGAGGGGACTTGTCCTTCCCCTCGCAGACCGCACCCCTTCCGTGCCTGGCGAGGGGTGCGGTCTGAGGGCCCGTATCGGTCCGGGGTCCTGGGGGATATGGCGGGGGGCCGCGACTGTTATTCCGGACAGCTCAACGATCCAGCTGTCCTACCGCGTCAGCGTCGCTCTGTCCGCGTCGTCTCTGCGTCCCAGTGGTCTTCGGCACTGGGAGCGGTGTGCCGCCTCGGGACGATGCGCAGAAGAGCCAGGCCCAGTGCGAGCAGGGCGAACGCCGCGAGCACGAACCAGAACACGTCCGCACCGGTCATCGCCAGTTCTCCGGCACCGGTGGCAAGTCCACCGCTACCAGCGGCAACTCCGCCGCCGCCAGCAGCAACTGCACCGCTACCAGCGGCAACTCCGCCGCCGCCAGCAGCAACTGCACCGCTACCAGCGGCAACTCCGCCGGTGCCAGTAACGACTCCGCCGGCGCCGGCAACAAGCCCACCGGTGCCGGCGGCGAATCCGGCGGTCATGGGAACTGAAGGGTTGTCATACATGGGTGGTCACCAGGCTTTCTTGCGGTTGAGGGCGGCGTCGAGATAGGCCTTGGCGTGAACCACTTGGAGGAAGAGGTCCACGGTGAGTTCGTACATGGTGGCGGCCAGGGCCATGTACCTCCAGCCTCGGTACCGGATGGTCACGATCCGTTCGAGGATGAACACGGCAGTGACACCCATCCAGAACGGATGGATGAAGAGCCCATGGTCGATGACCAGGGCGTAGATGATGGATCCGAGGTAGGCGAAGGTGACCAGCACGCCCAGCAGCGTGAGCAGTTGTCTGCCCCAGTAGGGGGCGGTGACGTTAGTGAACCCGTATTGGAAGCAGTTCTCGATCGCTCCGCGTTTCCATCGGAGGCGCTGGTTCCACAGTTCGCGCCAGGTCGGCATCACCTCTGTGACCAATCGGCATTCGGCCGGCGAGAGGATGTCATAGTCCAGGGTCATGAGGGCGAAGGACAGTTCGTTGTCCTCGGTGAGCACTGAGGTGTCGTAAACCCCACCGTTGCCGTCCCCGCTAGGCAGGGCGCCTTCGAGGCGGGCTCGGACGACGTGGCGCAAGGTCTTGGCGCGGAACAGTGCCGCGGTCCCGGTCACCACCAGGCACTTGCCGTTGAGCCGGTAGACGTCCCGGGCGTACCGTGCGTACTCGTTGCGTTGCAGATGACCGACGAAACCGCCCCCGGGGCCTCCGGAGAACACCCCGCCGACTGCGCCCAGGTTCGGGGCCCGGTCAAGGTGCCATTCGGCGTTGCGGATGAATAACGGGTCCAGGATCGAGTCCGCATCCTGAATCAGGAGCAGATCGTCATCGTCGAGGCCCGGCAGGTACTGGCGCAGTGCTTGATTCAGCGCACCGGCTTTCTTATCGGTGTTGCCCACCGTTTCAAAGACCGTCGTGCCGTAGGCGCGAGCAATCTTCACGGTGTCATCGGTGCAGTTGTCTGCGACCACGACGATCTCATCGGGCACCCGCGCCTGAGACCGCAGTCCCTCAATGGTTTGGGCGATTCCCTGTTCTTCGTTGTGGGCAGGGACGAGTGCGATCACTCGCGCGGACGATAACGACCAGTCCTCGGTCTCATGGCATGACGACGCAGCCTGATTGATCGTCGCTGAGGCCTGCGAGGCCGAGGTCACGGGCGTACGGGTTGGGACGGAGACATCAGGTGCGCTTTTCGGGCACCCTGACGCCACCGCAGAACGGTTGACTATTGAATTGATGGCGAAGCCCAAAGGGCCCTCCTTGGAGACGGTACAACGTGGAGCCGCGCCACCGAAGGGGGATCAAGGGTGGCACAACCAGGAGCCGCGCCACCGAAGGGGGATCAAGGGTGGCACAACCAGGAGCCGCGCCACCCAGGGGGGATCAAAGGTGGCACAACCAGGAGCCGCGCCACCCAGGGGGGATCAAAGGTGGCACAACAGTGCGATAAGGCGGGGGCTCGGCAGATACGGCCGAGCGCCGGGAGATACAACGATTGACGCCTGCTTTCTCAGCGGCAGGCGTACCGCAAGAACTGACCCTTCACGTCGACTTCGGCTATAGGAAGGGCCTCGACGCCAGTCAGCCGGTCAGACCGGCCACGATGGCGCCATTGGTCTTCTTGTTCATGTCATACCCCTTACTGGTATCGATCGTCGCCTGGGCTGGCGGGGATGCCAGCATCCAGCGTCGATGCTGGGACGGTTAGGGAAGCTGGTGGCACCTGGACGGGGATGTCCGTGCCGCTGTGGGCTTCCCGATGGCACTCAGTTCACCGTCTCCGCCTCAAGAAATCCCATAATGCGGCCCAAACATTCACCAAGGTTTTCCCCTGAATGTCCCTCACCCCGGATGCAGGGATCTGGGGTCTGGGAGTGGTGCGTCTCGATCACCTCGGCCCGGAGAGGCGCGCCACCGTGAGGACTCAGCACTGGTTCGTGTACGAGGCCAGGGATCGATCAGAACCAGCGGCCCCATCGAGGGTGGAAGCGAGCAAGTCATGGAGGGCGTGGGCAAGAAGACGGTGCAGGGCAATCTGACCGGGATCCCCGGAAGATGCGGACCAGGGCCGGGCAGGATCTGATGGTGATGGCGGTAGCGGAACGGCCGCCGGTTCACGAGGATTCCCGGGCGCGGGAAGAGACCGAGGCGAAGTTCTACGGGATGGAACCAGCGGATTTGGGCGGTCACGGTCTGCTCGGAGCCACACCGGCGTCGGCTCCGGCAGCGCGCTGTTGGACTGCCCTCGATGACCGTGGATCGAGTGCGCGCTGCTCACTGGCGGCCTACGCCCGGCGTGGGGCGTCTTCGCAGGCGCGAGGTGACGCTCCTTGTCGTGACATCAGAACCGGACAGGTGCACGTCCGTCCAGCGCACGCCATGCCCTTGCCCATTTTCGGTCAGAGGGGAGACCCCAGTGGACGCCGCGGGCGCGTGGACGGCGGGGTCAGTTGCTGTGATCGCGGGTCAGCGCGGTGACGTGGACGCGTTCGCCGGGGTACCGGTTGCCGGGCCATCGACAGGCAGGGAGACCGTGAAGGTGGATCCCGTGCCTTTCTCGGAGGTGACGGTGATCTCCCCGCCGTGAGCGCGGACGAGACCCCGGGTGATGGCCAGGCCGAGGCCGGTGCCGGGGATGGCCGCCCGGCGGACGTGCTCGGTGCGGTAGAAGTTGGTGAAGAGCTTCTGCTGCTCTTCGGCACTGATGCCGATGCCGGTATCGGTCACGATCAGTTCGGCGCAGTCCCCGGCCGGTGCGGCGCTGACCGTGACGGTGCCGCCGGTGGGGGTGTACTTGATGGCGTTGGAGATCAGGTTGTCCGCGACCTGGTTCATCTTGACCGGGTCGGCCTGCATGATCAGTGTGTCCGGCGCTCGTACCTGGAGGGTGATGCCGGCGTTGTCCGCCTGGATCTGCGCCGATTCCGCGCTGTGTCTGACCAACCGGGCCAGGTCCGTGGGTTCCGGGGTTACGGCCGTGCCGCCAGCGGCGGTCTGAAGCAGGTCGTTGACCAGTGTCAGCAGTCGGTCCGCGTTGCGCTGTGAGGTGTTGAGGTAGCCGATGATCGTCTCGTCCTGGTTGTCCTCGACCGCCAGGTCCAGGAAGCCGATGATGGAGGTCAACGGGGTGCGGAGCTCGTGGGAGATATCGGCCAGGAACTTCTCCCGGGCCTGGATCGCGTCCAGCAGATCAGTGACGTTCTGGAACACCAGCACCGTGCCGTCGAATGTACCGTTCTCGTCGCGCATGGCCTGGGCCGAGACGGAGAGGAACTGCTGGCTGCCGTCCACCCCGATCGCGATCAGCCGCCCGGAGAAGCTCTCACCGCGCACCGCCCGGTGTGCTGGCCGGTCCTCGGCTGGGATCGGCGTCTTCCCGTCGGCCTCGAAGAGCAACAGGTCCCGTTCCGGAGCATCCTCCACCCCGTGAGGCAACCCGATCAGGTGCACCCGCCGCTGGGCCGGATTCATCAACAGGTCATTGCCGTCCCGGTCGGTGACGACGATACCGACGTCCGTGGTGTCCAGGACGGTCTGCAGCCTCCGGTTCTGCTGCCGGGTAATGGACAGTAACTCGTCGAGTTCCTCTCGTTGGCGATCCAGGCTGCGGGTGAGCACGCTGGCGGCCACGGCCAGCGCCAGCATGAACAAGGGCACCGCGGCCGACTCCAGCAGGTGATCCCGGGCTGATCCGTGTGGATTGAGCGCATGGGGTCCCCAGATGGTCAACGTGGTTCCCACCACGCCCAGCGTGATCCCCAGAACCGGGTAGAGGCCGGACCACGCCAGCCAGAACACCGGGAACGCGGTCAAAATGGACGTGCCATACAGGCTGTGATGCGTCGCGTCCCAGATGGCCGCAATGGGTACGAAGTCCAGCACCGGAATCACCCAGAAACCGATGCCCGGCACCCGGTCCCAGGGGATGATCCCGGCCAGCACGGTCAGCACGCCCACCGCGGCGACTCCCGCCAGGAAGACCGGAGAGCTCAAGACCTGACTCTTCTGCCCCACTACGCACAGCAGAACGACGGCCAGCACGGACAACGCCAACGGCAACTGCGAGATCAGCACCCGGCGGCGCAGGGAGAACTGGCCGAAGTATGAGCGCTGCACACCGGAGTACCCCGGACCCGTCTGGGCCGGATCCTCAGCGGGACGGTCGATCAGCGGGGTGGAGGAAGAGGGCACGAGGGGCTCCGTATTCTTATGCGCGCTACCGAGAATGTGACCGGCCCACGATAACCGTGATGACCACCTCTCACGACGCTGACGTGGAGAAATATCACCACCCGCCCACCGGACAAGCCACCACCGGGGATCTCCTGTGCGCCGCTTCCGCCCTCTCGCGTCAAAAGCCACACCCGGGCATTGCTTCGGAGGAGTGTCCTGGTTCTAAGGAACCAAGACGTTGTCCATCCAGTGGAGAAGCCAGCGACAACGCGGGGGGGCTGAGCGCGGACATTGATGCCGTAAGTCTCTCCGGGGGCGCCCTGTATGACGCACCCTCGCGGGAGCGACGACCGGACGGATCACTCGAGATGAACCGCGAGGCCTGCTGGAGTGAGCCCGAGTCACGGGCCCGGATGACCGGTGGGGGATCCCCTTCCGGGCACGAATCATCCCGCCCGCAGGTCTTCGGCGGCCTGAAAGAACGGATGCCGTAAACCGTTCCCTAAATGGGCGACAACGATGCTGAACGCCGACGGTCAGATTGTCCTGCGGAACTCCGGCCGCTTATCTCCGGGGTTCACTCGCTGAGGCTAGTTGCGCCGTTGGGTGTCATCGGGCTCAGGGCGGCGGTCACTGCGCTTTGACGCTGCGATCCTCGCCAACAGGACGACCACGGTGATGATGAGGGCGACCGCGACTATCGACATGATCACCGTGATTTGCCATCCCTGGAGCATTCCCATGTCGCGAGTCTATTGACTGCCCCGTGGAAACAGCTTGAGGTCTTGCACCTTGACGGCCATCTCGGCCACCGGAGGGTGGTTCGATCACGGTTCGGTCCCGACTTATCGTCCGGGCTGATCAGCGGCTGTTTCCGGTGGAATGCCGGGATAGGTTGGGCGTGGTTGCTGGTCGTCGGGGGCGCCGGAGGGTGAGGTCGTAGCGCTGCCGTGGATCAGTGACAGATTCTCTCGTCATCACCATCCGTGCCGCACGGACCTTCCGAGAGGACCCTGCCCATGACGCACGCGTCATTGCCCGCACCCCGACCGCCTGCTTCCGGTAGGAGGACCACGAGGACGGCCGCGGCCGTCGTACTCGGCACCGTGCTGGTCGCCGGACCACTGTCCGCCGCCCCGGCCACGGCTGCCCCGAGTGCCGGGACCATCGCCCCGTACGGTGGCTACGTCCAGGACATCTCCATCGTCGAGGACACGGTCTCTTCCGAGGATGACCACCTGACAGTGGCCGTCGACTTCTGCCTGGCCCCGGGGACCGCGGCCCGCAAGGGCGTGGAGGACATCGACCTGGATGCCGCCACCCCCATCGCCGACTACGAGGGCCCCGTCTACAACTACCTCTACGGTGCCGAGCTGATCGTGGAAGACGCCGCCGGGGAGAACACCTTCCGCGTTGAGAGCCTGGCCGCCCCGTTCGAGTCGGAGGTGCCCATGGCGGAGTCGAAGATCTCCATCTACCCGGTCTCCGGCCCGGCCACCTCCAAGGGTGGTTGCGGCACCGTGGAGCTGCCCGCCCAGATCCCGCCCACCTACTACGGCGCGGAGCCCCGCACGGAAACCGTCAGGGCATCGGACGGCGTGGGCAATCGGTTCACCGACACGTTCACCCTGACCGGCAGCGCCGAAGAGGTCGAGGCTGATGAGCCACACCTGGGAGCCGGTCTGCACTGGGACAGCGACATCGACTGGTCCTCCAGCACCCCGGAGGGCCCGGCCGAGTCCGTGTCGCTGATCCTGGACGTCCCCGGGCAGTGCAGCGACGTGAGGTTCATGACGGCCTGGCCTTACCCGCTCCCGCAGGTCGATGACGGGCGGAAGGGCCGGGTGTCCTGCGCCCAGGGTGTGGTGCAGGCCCGCTACGAAGGCGGGCTGATCGACGGAGAGCGGCTCATCGTCAGCGCCGTCGACTCCTCGGGCATCGAGCCCGGAGAGACGGTGACCGCCCGGACCACCATCAACCTCGACGGGGACTACCACCGTCGGGAGCGCACCGTCGAGCTCGCCGAGCCCACCGCGTCGTTCGACCGCCCCTGGGCGCCGATCGCCCACAGCGACCTGTGCCCGGTGACCTTCACGGACGTCAAGCCCGGGGGCGCGTTCTTCGCCTCCATCCAGTGGCTCGGTTGCGAGGGGATCTCCGCCGGCCAGGCCAACGGTGCCTTCGGCGTGACTCGGGAGATCACTCGCGGCGAGCTGGCGACCTTCCTCATGCGCGCCTACGGCGAGAAGCACGTGCCCCCCTTCTATGGCCGTTACTGGTTCTCCCCGCAGACCAGCCCGTTCACGGACATGGCACCCGGCTCGGCCCACTACGAGGCGGCCACCTGGCTGCGCTCGATGGGCATCGCCGGATACGCCGACGGCACCTTCAAGCCCAGCCAGCCGGTCTCCCGCGTCGAGGCCGCGCAGTTCATCTACCTGGCCGACCACGCCGACGAGGACTGGACCGCACCGTCCAAGAGCCCGTTCGCTGACATCCCGGCCTCCTACAGCCGCTTCGAGGCCATCAGCTACCTGTACGCCACCGGCGCGACGCGCGGTTACACGGACCGCACCTTCCGCCCGAGCCGGGACATCACCCGCGGGGAGATGGCCAAGTTCGTCGAGACGGTCTTCAACGACTGAAACGGTAGCCCCATGACACGGCTCAGGCCGGTCGGCGCCCTACCGGCACCGGCCGGCTTGAGTCGTTGTCATCTCTCGGCAGCACACCCGGCGGGTCACCACGCCTGCCCCGCCGGCTCAAGAAGCGCCGGTTGCTGTGCCACCGGACCTCTTTGCCCGGAGGGAATCTTTGTTGATACAAGGACTCAGTCCTCGTGCAATCCGCCAGACCTGTGAATCACAAGGCTATTTGACCGTCTAGTTCCGTCACGTCCGTTTGGGGATCCTTCAGGGAGACGCCCCCGTCAAGCGCTGCCTCTTCGTTCGTGGGAATCACCGGCTTGCCTGAGTGTCGCTGGTCCCGGGTGCGAACTGGTGATGGCTTGGTGGCCGCCTCTGAGGACCGGGCGGGCACACCGGGGTCCACCACGGGCCGAAGAGACGCCATGCTGGCCCTGGTCCTGGGCAGGCTCCTGGCTGTCTGTGGGGTGTCTCAACGTTCCGATAACATGCCGGTGCCTGGCGCCTGCTGAGACGAGACAGGGTCCATGGACACGGATAGGTTGGCGCCATGACGATTCCCGAGAACGCCCAAGTCATGGCCGATGCTCAGCGTCTGTTGGACTACATGGACGCCGAAGGCCTGGACGGTGCCGTGCGGGTGAATCGCGGCCAGCAGCACATGGGCGGGCTCATCGTGGACTCCGCCCTGCAGCGACGCAACAAGTACACCGCGACGGTCGCGCCGCGGGTGCAGAAGATCGTCGAGCAGTGGCCGGAGGCCGCCACGACCACGGGGTTCCGGCGGCTGACCGGGGGCGGTGACACCGCGGGCTTCGACTGGTCATTGAACGAGGGCCTGGGCGCACTGGGGAAGGTCATCGACTGGTCCTCTCCGGCCCGGCTGATCCAGATGTCCGAGACCGCCCAGGTCTTCGCCGACCAGGGCATCGACACCACCGACCAGCTGCGCGACGCCCTGGAAGCCGGGCAAACCCGGTCGGCGCTGCGTCGGGAGCTTCAGCGGGTGCGCAACATCGGCCCGAAGACCCTGGACTACTTCGACATCCTGTGTGGAATCACCGAGGCCGCCGCGATCGACTCCCGCATCCGGCTGGCCGCCACCCGGGCCGGCATCGAGAAGCAGGGATACGACCACCTGCGCGAGGTGATGTTCCACGCCGCGAACACCCGCGACTGGCGGCTGTCGGACCTGGACGCCGTCCTCTGGGCCGCCCATGAGGACTAAGACTCGCCGAACCGCCGCCGCGGCCCTGGCCGTCGTGACCGGCACGATGACCGGCTGCACGCTGGTCAACCCGCAGGCCGGCCCACTGGGCTTCGGCCACGATGACCCGTGGGGCACCGACAACTACTGCGCACCGGATGCATACCTCGAGGAACCGTACTTCCTCGGGGAGCGGGTCCGAAACCTCACCGATGCGCCCATCACGCTGACCGGCATCGAGCTGGTCAACCCGACCGGCATCGAGCTGGTGGCAGCCGGGGTGGCACCGGTGAACCCGGACGCCGACGGGTTCATGGGCGGCAACCGGGAACTCGCCGACCCGGCTATGCCTTGGCCGCAGATGTCCGCCGAACCACTGCAGTACACCCTCAGCCACGGCGAGCAGATCAACCTGATCGTGCAAATCAAGACCAACGGTCGGGCGCGGCCGGCGACGGTGGACCGACTTAAGATCCGCTACGAATCTGGCAACTGGGAATACACCGAGTACTCCGGCGCGAGCTTAAAGTGGGTGCCCACCGCGTCCTGCTGACCCGGTTGCACCTTCACCCGGCCGCCACAAGGACCCGCACGCTCATGGTCCCGTCTACTTCAAAGGAACTGGACCCGAAACCCCCACCGGCCGAACCCGGCGTTAGACAGGGGTCCTTGCTGCCATCAAGACGCGACGGGCGCAAGTCGCTCGGCCGTGCCCCCTGAAAGATCCCGATGCGAAGCGTTAATTGATGATGTCCCCTCCCTCGCCTGAGAGAAGCACCGATAGCCGTGCCCGCCATGTCTGCAGCTGTTCGGGCGTCAATCGCTCCCACTCGGTCGTCTCGCAGACGACTCGCAGCGGGTTGGTGCTGCGATACGACCGGGTGGGGTTACCGGGGAACTTTTTGTCGGTCACATTCGGGTCGTCCTCGAACGCTCCCGTGGGCTCGACCACGTAGACCCGGGGAGTCACCACGCCCGATGCCAGTTCCGCGGCGATTTCCGCCGCGAGGCCAGCGCCGTCGGCCAGAGCTGTGAAGTAGATGTGGTTCATCACGATCTCGGGGCGATAGTTTGATCGGTGCCCCGCTGTCAGCAAGTCGCCCATTCTCAGGTCCGCGACGGTGCCATGGAAGAACGGGCCCTTATCGGGGGATGTGCCCACCTGCACTCCTTCTATCCATGTCATCGGACCGAGATCATGCCACGTCATCACGGACTTGCCGCAAGTCCCTCTCCCCGCCTTATCCTGGAGGTGACGGAGGCCTCCGGGATCCCGGACGCGCGCGCCTCTAGTAACGAGGGCCCCCTCCGATCCACCTCTGTATACAGCGGTAGCGCACCGAGGAATCCTCTTCGACCCGGACTCGGAAACCTCTTTGGCTGTCCCGCTGAGGGAACCCCCACCGAACACACACACGTGAGCTGCACGAACAACAGTGCCCCTCACGAGGCATCCCGTAGGACCCGCCCGGTGATATGTCCGGTGACGGGGTGCTCCCCGCAACACCCTTGGTCGAGCCCGTCTCCGGCGGCGCGGTGCACAGGTGAGGCCCTCGCCCGGTGACCGCCGTCGCTACGGGCAGCGGACCAGTGCCTACTCTCTCGCCTCATGTTCTGCTCCACCGGGGCCAGCCTGATCGGGCGTGCGTGACGGCCCGCGCGTGACGCGCTTTCCACCGGGACTGCGCGAGGGAGCAGGATCGAGACCGGTCAGCGGACACGTGAACGGTTGAGGTCCACAGGACGAGGTCACTGCCCGCGAGGGGACCGACCGCTCAGCGCGGTCGACTGCTGTCGCTGGCAACCGGGCTCATGCCTCCGGCGCCTGTCTCACGGCACCAGGTAGTCCGAGTCCCGGGCATCCGTGATGAGCATGTGGCCCGGCGCGTGGCCGATCGCCAGGGGCGGGCGGGACTCCATGACGGCGGCCTGCGGGGTGACCCCGCACGCCCAGAACACCGGCAGGTGCCCCTCCGGGACCTGCACCGGGTCGCCGAAGTCCGGGCGCGAGAGGTCCTCGATGCCCAGCTCATGCGGCGCCCCCACGTGCACGGGGGCTCCGTGGACGGCCGGGTAGCGCGAGGTGATCCGCACGGCGTCGGCCACCTGGGCGGCCGGGACCGGGCGCATCGAGACCACCAGCGGCCCGGCGAGGCCGCCGGCCGGGGCGCAGCGCACCGAGGTGCGGTACATCGGCACGTTCACGCCCTGCTCCTGGTGCGCGACCGGCACGCCCCCGGCCACCAGCGCCGCCTCGAAGGTGAAGGAACAGCCGACGATGAACGTCACCAGGTCCTCCCGCCAGTACTCGGTGATCGACGTCGGCTCGGCCACCGGCACGCCGTCCTCGTAGACCACGTACTTCGGCACGTCGGTCCGGATGTCCCCACCGGCCAGCAGCTCGGAGGTGACCTCGCCGGCGTCGAGCACGCCCAGCAGCGGCATCGGCTTCGGGTTGCGCTGGGCGAACAGCAGCAGGTCGAAGGCGTGGGAGCGCGGGACGATGATCAGGTTCGCCTGGGCGTGGCCGGCGGAGAAGCCCGACGTCGGCCGCACCAGTCCGGCGCGGAACAGAGCCCGGGCCTCGGCGGGGGAGAGTGCCTGGGCCTCGGCGGGAGACGGTGACGCGAGGTCGGCCGGGCGGTTCCCGGGGCCGGGTGCGGGAGGGGTGCTCAGGTTCATGCGCCGGTCATCATCTCGATGGCGGGGACGAAGGAGTTGACGGACAGGAACGCGGTGATGAGCCAGACGAGCACGCCGATCACGATCAGCCACACGGGGTAGCGGTAACCGTGCAACAGGTCCCGGCGGCGGATGGCCACCCACAGCAGCACGCCGAAGCCGATCGGCAGGATCAGCCCGTTGAACGCGCCGGCGAAGACGAGCAGGGTCTGCGGGGCCTGGCCGAGCAGCAGGAAGGCGATGGTGCACACCACGATGAACGCGACGGTGAGCAGATTGCGCCGGCGCGGGTTTCCGTCGGACCGGGTGACGAAGGAGATGGAGGTGTAGGAGGCGCCGATGACCGAGGTGACGGCCGCGGCCCACAGGATGACCCCGAACATCCGCAGGCCGATCTCGCCCGCGGCGCTCTGGAAGGCCTCCGCGGCCAGGTTGTCACTGGTCAGCGCGACGCCACCGGCGACCACGCCGAAGATGGCCAGGAACAACAGGGTGCGCATGACGGCCGTGACGATGATGCTCAGCACGGAGGTGCGGCTGATCTGCTTGATCGCGCGCTCGCCCCGGACGCCCGAGTCGATCATGCGGTGCGCCCCGGCGTAGGTGATGTACCCGCCGACGGTGCCTCCCACGAGGGTGGTGATGACCAGGAAGTCGACCTGCTCGGGGAACACCGTGTTGCGCAGGGCCTCCCCGACGGGCGGGGCGGCGACGACCGCCACGTAGAGCATCAACAGGATCATGACCGCGCCGAGCAGGACGACGATCCGGTCCAGGGCCATGCCCGCCCGCTTGGACAGGAAGATCAGGATGGCGATGACCGCCGAGGCGGCGCCGCCGATCTTGGGGTCCAGGCCGAACATCGCGTTCGCCCCGAGGCCGGTTCCGGCGATGTTGCCGATGTTGAAGATCGCCCCGCCGACGAACACGAGCGCGGCGAGCACCCAGCCGACACCGGGCAGGACCTTGTTCCCCAGCTCCTGGGCCCGCAGCCCGGAGATGCCGATGACCCGCCACACGTTGAGCTGGACCGCGATGTCGACGAGCGTGGAGACCAGGATCGCGAACGCGAAGGCGGCGCCAAGCTGGACCGTGAAGGTGGCGGTCTGCGCGATGAAGCCCGGGCCGATCGCGCTGGTGGCCATGAGGAACATGGCGCCGAGCAGCGCGGTGCGCTGGGCCTTGACGGTGAGGGGGACCTTCTCGGGGTGCCCTCCCGCGGGCCCGGCGGGGTCCGTGCCGGTGGCCGGCTTCGCAGTGTCCTTCATGGTTCCTCCCGGGGGGTGGGTGACTGGCATCACAGATGCAGGCTGGTGAGAAGGCTACCGGTTGTTCAACAATCCACGCAAGACATTGTTCAACAATCACGATTGCAGCTGCAGGCGCAGGTGCCGGTAGAGGTGCAGGCGTGGGGCGGACGCCACTGGTCGTGCCGGGCCGGCCCCGGCACTTGAACTTCCGCCGCCACCCGGAGAACACTGGGGGCATGCCCCAGAAGAACGACGACGCCCCGCAGCTCAAGGACCAGGAGATGTACGAGGCCCTCCGCGAGGAAGGGGCCAGCAAGGAGAAGGCGGCCCGGATCTCGAACGCCGCCGCCCGGGACGGCCGCTCCGAGGTGGGCGAGCGCGGCGGGGAGTCCGGGTCCTACGAGGACTGGACGGTCGAGGAACTCAAGGACCGGGCCCGGGAACTGGAGATCACCGGTTACTCGGACCTGCGCAAGGACGAGCTGATCGAGAAGCTGCGCAACCACTGAGCCTCCGGGCAGGTCCCCGGTTCAGTCCCCGTCGCCCCCGGTCAGCAGGGCCAGCAGGGCCCGGTCCGGCTGGCGCGTCAGGTCCATGACCCGGCCCTTCTCGAACAGGTCCAGCACCCGGGGGTCGATGTAGGACTCCCGGGCCACGGTGGGGGTGTTGTGCAGCAGCTCGGCGCTGGCCCGCACGGCGATCCGCACCGCCTCCGGTGAGGTGGCCCCCGCCCGGTGGGACCGCGCCAGCGACCGGGCGGCGGCCATCGTGCCCTGCCACGTGCGGAAGTCCTTGGCGGTGAACTCCAGGCCCGCGATCTCGGTCAGGTACTCGTTCACCGCCTCGGCCGAGATGCCCCTCCACTCCTTGCGGCGTCCGGACTTCACCGGATAGCAGACCGCGGGGGCCGTGCGCGGGGTGAGCGGCACGCCGGCGAAGAACTCCGCCAGGTCCGCGTCCCGCAGGGTGAGGTCCCACTCGCTGCCGGACTTGCCCCGGAACACCAGGCGGACCTCCTCCCCCTGGACCTCGACGTGCCGCCGCTGCAGGGTGGTGGCCCCGAAGGCCTCCAGCTGCCCCGAGTGCTCCTTCCCGCCGACGCGCAGGGCGCCGCGGTCCATCAGGCGCACGGCCGCGGCCAGGGCCCGACGCCGGCCGGTCGCCTCCGCCGGGGCGGGGCCCGTCCCGCCCCGCGCCGTCCCGCGGCCGGTGCCGGCCGCGCGTGGGGCGGCACCGCCGTCGCGGTCCTGCGCACCGGAGCGCAGGTCCCGGGTGACCCGCCGGCGCAGGGAGGGCAGGGTCTGGCCGAACGAGATCGACTTCTCGAACTTCTCGGCGTCCCGGTCCGCGCGCCACTGCGGGTGATAGAGGTACTGGGTGCGCCCGGCGTCGTCCACGCCGGTGGCCTGGATGTGGGAGTTCTCCTCAGCGGCGATCCACACCTGTTTCCAGGCCGGCGGGATCGCCAGTGCCCGGATCCGCTCGAGGGCGTCCTCGCGGGTGATCCGGCGGCCGTTGGCGCCCCAGTAGGTGAAGCCCCGTCCCGCCCGGCGCCGGGTGTACCCGCCGGTGCCGGGCGAGACCGTCTCCAGCCGCGGCACCTCAGGCGCTCTTGCGGCGCGAGGACGGGGTGCCGGTCTTCTTCCGCGTGGACCGGCCGGAGGACTTCGCCGTCGTCTTCGCGGACTTCGCCGAGCCCTTCGCCGAACCCCCCGTCGAGTTCCTCGTCGAGTCCTTCGAGGACGTCGTCCCGGAGGCACCCTTCCGGCCCGAGGCGGCCGACGTCTTCGAGGCCCCAGAGGCGCGCGACGTCGAGCTGCCCTTCGCGGTCCCGGACCTGCCGGGCCCGCTGGACCTGCCGGACCGGGAGGTGCGGCCCCGGCCGCGCTTGCGGTCCAGGGAGGCCTTGAGCGCCTCCATCAGGTCGATGACCTCGGCGTCCTCGCCCGCGTCCTCGTCCGACCCGGACGCCCCGAAGGTCGCCTCGGTGTCCAGGGAGTCACCCTGCTCGAGCTTGGCGTCGATCAGCTTGCGCAGCTCCACCTGGTACGTGTCCTCGAACTCCTCCGGCGTGAAGTCGGAGGCGAACTGGTCCACCAGCGCCTTGGCCAGCTTCTTCTCCTTGGGACTGATCCTGGCCCGGGACCGGGTGGCGGGGAAGTCGACCTCCCGGATCTCGTCCGCCCAGTGCATGCCCTGCAGCACCAGCACGTCGTCCTGCACCCGCAGCACGCCCAGCCGGGTCTTCTGCCGCAGCGCGAAGGTGACGATCGCGGTGCGGTCCGTGGACTGCAGGGCCTCGCGCAGCAGCAGGTAGGACTTGGGGGACTTGCCCTGCGGCTCCAGGAAGTAGCTCTTCTCCAGCGTCACCGGGTCCACCTGGTCGGAGGGGACGAACTGGACCACCTCGATCTCGTCGTTGGTGGCCTCGGGGAGGGCCTCGAACTCCTCCTCGTGGATCACCACGGTCTGGTCGCCGTCGTCGTAGGCCTTGTCGATGTGCTCGTAGTCGATCTTCTTCCCGCACACCTCGCACCGGCGCTGGTACCGGATCCGGCCGCCGTCGGCGTCGTGGACCTGGTGGAAGGACACGTCGTGGTCGGTGGTGGTGGAGTATGCCTTGACAGGGACGTTCACCAGCCCGAAAGTGATAGATCCAGACCAAATGGCTCGCATGGCGGTCAGCATATGCGGCCGCCGGGGGGTCGCGGGAGGGCACGTGGCACGGACAACCCGCCAGACCTACACCGTGGGGCAGAGATCGCTCTCCGTCTCCAACCTCGACAAGGTCCTCTACCCGGCCACCGGCACCACCAAGGCCGAGGTGATGCGCTACTATCTCGGGGTCGCCGACGTGCTCATCCCGCAGGTCGCCCGCCGGCCGGTCACCCGCAAGCGCTGGGTCGACGGCGTGGGCACCGCGGACAGGCCCGGCACCGTGTTCTTCCGCAAGGACCTCGAGGACTCCGCCCCGGCCTGGATCCCCACCGGCCGGATCGTCCACGCCGAGCGGACCAACACCTATCCGCTGGCCGACGAACCGGCCGTGCTGGCCTGGTTCGCCCAGGTCGCGGCCCTGGAACTGCACACCCCGCAGTGGCGCTTCGGCCGCAACGGCCAGCCGCGCAACCCGGACCGGCTCGTGCTGGACCTTGACCCCGGTGAGGGCGCCGGGCTCGCCGAGTGCGCGGAGGTGGCCCGGTTGTGCCGTGACCTGCTCACGGACATGGGGCTGGAGGCCTATCCCGTCACCTCCGGGTCCAAGGGCATCCACCTGTACGCGGGGCTGGACGGCAGGCACAATGCCGAGGCTGTCAGCGCGGTCGCCCACGAACTGGCCCGCGCCCTGGAGGCCGACCACCGTGACCTGGTGGTCTCGGCGATGAAGCGGTCTCTGCGCGCGGGCAAGGTGTTCGTGGACTGGAGCCAGAACAACGCCTCCAAGACCACGGTCAGCCCCTACTCGCTGCGCGGACGGGAGCACCCGTGGGTGGCCGCGCCCCGGACCTGGGAGGAACTGGAGGACCCCCGGCTGCGCCACCTCGAGTTCGAGGAGGTCCTGGAACGGGTGGCCGGGGGCCTGGACCCGATCGCCCCGCTGGGCTGGACCCCGGACGGCCGAGACGGTGGGGATGAGGAGACCGGGGACGACGACGGCGGGGCGGGTGCCGGCAGCGGCACGGCCGAGGCCATCGACCGGCTCTCGAGGTACCGCTCCATGCGCGACCCGGACAAGACCGCCGAACCGGTCCCGGCACAGGCTCCGGTCGAGCGGGAGCTCGGTGAGGGACAGCTGCCCAGCTTCGTGATCCAGGAGCACCACGCCCGCCGCCTGCACTGGGACTTCCGGCTGGAGCACTCCGGGGTGCTGGTGTCCTGGGCCGTGCCCAAGGGCCCGCCGCTGGACACGGACCAGAACCGGCTGGCGGTGATGACGGAGGACCACCCGCTGGAGTACGGCACCTTCGAGGGCACGATCGCCCCGGGCGAGTACGGGGCCGGGGAGGTCACCATCTGGGACGCGGGCACCTGGGAGCTGGAGAAGTGGCGCGAGGGCAAGGAGGTCATCGGCGTCCTGCACGGCCGCCCGGACGGCGGGCTCGGCGGGGTGCCCCGCCGCTACGCGCTGATCAACGCGCCCGGCATGGGCGGGGAACGCAACTGGCTGATCCACCTGATGAAGGACCAGCCGGACACCGGGCAGTCCACGCCCGGGGTCCCTGCGGCCCCGGACGCGACGACGGCAGGGAAGCAGACGGCAGGGAACAAGGCGGCAGCGAAGAAACCGGCAGGGAAGACGGCGGCCGGGAACAAGGCGGCCGGAAACAGGGCGGCCGGAAACAGGGCGGCCGGGAACAGGACCGTGGGGGCCGGCCCCGCGGCCTCCTTCGGCCCGGAGGACCTGCCGGCCCCCATGCTGGCCACGGCGGGCCGCCCCGCGGATCTGACCGCGGACGAGGACTGGTCCTTCGAGATGAAGTGGGACGGCTGGCGGGTGGTCGCCGGGGTCAGCCAGGACCGGGTGGTCCTGACGAGCCGGAACGGCCAGGACCTCACCGACCGCTATCCCGCACTGCAGGAACTCACCGGGCTGCTCCGGGGCGAGGCCGCGGACCGCGGGGGAGCGGTGCTCGACGGGGAGCTGGTGTCCCTCGACGACCAGGGCAGGCCGGACTTCGGGATGCTGCAGGACGGGACCGGGGAGCTGCGCCTCATCGTGTTCGACATCCTCCAGCTCGGCCCGCCCGGCACGTCGCAGCACCGACGCCATTCCCTGCTGCGCACCGCCTACGGTGAGCGACGGGTGATCCTGGAAGCCTCCCTCGGAGAGGGGGAGGTGGTGTCCGTGCCGCCGGCCTACCATGGCTCCCTGGCCCAGGCCCAGCGGATCAGCCGCGCGATGGGGCTGGAGGGCGTGGTGGCCAAGCGCACCGGTTCCGTCTACCTGCCGGGCCGCCGCGGGTCGGCGTGGATCAAGCTCAAGCTGCAGCAGCACCAGGAGATCGTGGTGATCGGCGTCCGTGAGGGCCGGGGTGAGCGCTCCGGCGGCATCGGTTCCCTGCTGGCGGCCATTCCGGACGAGAACGGGACACTGCGCTACGCGGGCCGGGTGGGCACGGGCTTCTCGGCCGGCCAGCTGGTGGAGGTGGAACAGCGGCTGCGGCCACTGGCCCGGGACACCCCGCCCGTGGACGATGTCCCGGCCGGGGACCGTTCGGACGCCTGGTGGGTCACGCCGTCGGAGGTGGCGGAGGTGTCCCTGGCCGGACGCACCCGCGCAGGGCGGCTGCGCCAGGCGTCCTGGCGGGGCTGGCGGCCGGACAAGTCCGTGGACGAGGTTCGCTGGGAGGTCCCGTGAACCACGCAGGCCGGCCGGGTGGCGCCGACCCGCCGGCGGATCCGGGTCTGCCCGGGGATCCCTCAGGCCGGCCCGGGGACCCCACCGGGCTGCGGCACGAGACGCCCGCCGAGAAGCTGGACCGGAACTGGAACGACCTGCTCCAGGAGCTGCGGGTGATGCAGACGGGCACGCAGATCGTCACCGCGTTCCTGATCGTGCTGCCCTTCCAGGCCCGTTTCGAGGAGGTGGCCGGGGAGATCATCGGCTGGTACATGGCCCTGTTACTGGCCGCGGTGGTCCTGACGACCCTGATGCTGCTGCCCGTGGTCATCCACCGCCGGTTGTTCGGCCGGCACGTCAAGGACCAGACCGTGGCCTGGGGGAACCTGCTGGTGAAGGTCTGCCTGGCCGGGCAGGGGGTGCTGCTGGCCGGCTGCGTGGCGCTCATCGCACACGCCGTGCTCGAGCCCGCCCGGGCCTGGTGGATCGCCGGTGTCACCGCCGCGGTGATCGCGCTGCTGATGCTGGCGCTGCCACCGCGGCGGGTCCACGCGGGCGACGAGGGTGACGCCGGCGGACGCTGAGACGACTACCGGGTCCGGGCCACGGACATGAGCCGCTTGTTCACGAACTCGTCCATGCCCAGCGGCCCGAGTTCCCGGCCGAAACCGGAGCGCTTCACGCCGCCGAAGGGCATGTTCGCGGCCTCCGGCGGCGACTGGTTGGCACCGACCATCCCGGCCTCCAGCTGCTCGGCGAACCGCTCGGCGCGCCCCGCCTCGGTGGCGAACACGGTCGATCCCAGGCCGTAGGGGGTGTTGTTGGCCAGGGCGATCGCCTCCTCGTCACTGGACACCCGGTACACCGCCAGGACCGGGCCGAAGAACTCCTCGCGGTAGACGTCGGAGTCCTGGGGGATGTCCGTGATCACGGCCGGCTCCACGTAGAAGCCCTCCCGGTCGGCGCGCCGGCCGCCCACGTGCAGGGTGCCGCCGGCAGCCACCGCGCGCTCGATCTGGTCGACCAGGGTCTGCGCCGCGGACTCCGAGGACAGCGGGCCGAAGGTGCCCTCCCGCTCCTGGGCCGGATCGGCGGGCTGCAGCCCGGAGACCTGCTGCACCAGTTCGTCGACGAAGTCGTCGAAGACGTCGTCCATGACGATCAGGCGCTTGTTCGAGTTGCACGCCTGGCCGGTGTTCTCCAGCCGGATGGCCAGCGCGTCGCGGGCCGCCTGGCGGGGGTCGTCCGTGGAGAGGATGACGTAGGGGTCGGACCCGCCCAGTTCCAGGACGGCCTTCTTCAGGTGCCGGCCGGCCTGCTCGGCCACCGCGGCGCCGGCCCGCTCGGAACCCGTCAGCGAGACGCCCAGGACCCGGGGGTCGGCGATGATCGTGCCGACCTGGTCGTGCGTGGCGAACAGGTTCTGGTAGACCCCCTCGGGCACGCCGGCGTCGCGGAACAGCTGCTCGATGGCCAGCGCGGACTCGGGGACGATCTCGGCGTGCTTGAGCAGGATGGTGTTGCCCAGCACCAGGTTCGGGGCGGCGAAGCGGGCCACCTGGTAGTACGGGTAGTTCCACGGCATGATGCCCAGCAGCACGCCCAGCGGCCGGCGCTGGATGACGTTGCTGGACCCGTCGGTGCTGTCGAGGACCTGGTCGGCGGCGAGCTGCGGGCCGTTGTCCGCGTAGTACCGGAAGATCTCCGCGCTGAACTCGGCCTCCCCGCGGGACTCGGCGATCGGCTTGCCCATCTCGCGGGTGATGGTCTCGGCCAGCGCGTCGGCGCGCTCCTCGAACAGCTCGGCGATCCGGGCCACGATGCCGGCCCGCTCGCCGATGTCGCGGGAGCGCCAGTCCTCGAAGGCCCGGTGGGCGGTGGCGATGGCCTGCTCGACCTGCTCGTCGGTGGCGACCGGGTGTTCGCTGACGGTCCGGCCGGTGGCCGGATTGACGGCGCGATAGGCCGGTGACGTGGTGGGGGTGGTGTCGGTGCTCACAGTGTCCATAGTGGTCATGATGCCTCTTCCGTGCGTGGGGTGGAATGCGTGGAGGGGGATTCGGTGGTCGGTGCCCGGACCGTGGTCCGTGGAGGCGGGGACCGGTACGGGCCGGTCGCCTCGAACGCGCAGGCGAGCCGGAGCAGGGTGGTGTCGTCGTAGGCGCGGCCGGCGAAGGTCAGCCCGAAGGGCATGGCGATGTCCGGGGCGGTGCCCATCGGGACGGTGACGGTGGGGATGCCCAGGTGCCGGGGGACCAGGTTGCCGTTGGCCACCCAGGTCCCGTTGCGCCAGGCCAGCTCGGCCGAGCGGGGGTTCACGTCGGCGTCGGCGGGCCCGACGTCGGCCAGGGCGGGGAAGACGACCGCGTCCAGCCCCAGCCCGTCCATCCAGTCCTCGAGGTCGGTCCGGCGGGTCCGTTCCAGACCGGCGAGGCCCTGCGCCAGGTGTGGGATCGACTCCACCGTGGTTCCGGGACCGCGGGTCCGGATGATCTCCGGGAAGGCGGCGATGTCGTCGCCGAACCCCTCGTAGCGGTCCGGCAGGGCGCCGGCCGGGTGCGGGAAGATCCGGGCGCCGTCCACCCCGGCCAGCGTGTCCAGTCCCGGGTCCCCGTTGGCCTGGAGGAAGTCCTCCCAGGCCCACGCGGACAGCTCGGTGACCTCCGCGTGCAGGAACTCGGGGGACACCAGTCCGCGGGTGCCGATGGTCGGGGCCCCGGGGCGGTCACCCTCGTAGTTCGTGACGACCGGGAAGTCCACCGCCACGACGGTGGCGCCGGCCGTCTCCAGCGCGGCCCGGGCCGCCTGCCAGAGCTCGATCACGGAGGGGCGCGTCTCGACGCGCCGGCCCATCGGGCCCCCGATGCCGGCGGACCCGCGGTGGTCGGGTCCGGTGCCGGCGTCCGGGTCGGCGTTGACGTACATCCGGGGCACGCCCAGTCGCCTGCCCGCCAGGGCGCCCCGGCCGCCGTCGGGCCCGGACGCCGCGGCGAGGGCGGGGTAGGACGGTGGCCGGACGTCACCGGCCCGGGGGAGGCGGATCCACGGCTGGAGGCGCCAGAAGTCCCCGCGGGCGGTGTGGTCGTCGGCGACGATGACGTCCAGCACCTCGAGCAGGTCCGCCATGGAACGGGTGTGGGGGACCACCACGTCCATGGTGGGCACCAGCGGCCAGTTGCCCCGCACGGAGATCATCCCGCGGGAGGGGGTGTAGGCGCACAGGGCGTTACAGGAGGCGGGCGCCCGGCCGGACGACCAGGTCTCCTCGCCCAGGCCGAAGGCGCCGAGGCTCGCGGCCGTGGCCGTCCCGGAGCCGTTCGAGGAACCGGAGGCGAAGGCGCTGGTGAGGTAGTCGGGGTTGTAGGGACTCTCCGCCCGCCCGTACAGGCCGCGCTGCATGCCCCCGTTGGCCATGGGCGGCATGTTCGTCAACCCCAGCAGCACCGCCCCGGCGTCCCGCAGCCGCTCGATGGTGAAGGCGTCCCACCGGGCCACGAGGCCGGCGAACGCCGGGGACCCGGCCGCCACGGTCAGCCCGCGGGCCATGAACGAGTCCTTCGCGGTGTAGGGAATGCCGTCCAGCGGTCCCCGCACCGCGCCGGCGGCGCGCCGCTCGTCCGAGGCGCGGGCCTCCTCCAGGGCCCGGGGGTTGTCCACGATCACCGAGTTCAGCGGGATGCCGCCATCGGGGGCCCGGTGCGTGGCCACCGTGCCGGAGGCGGACTGCGCCGGCCGGTCATAGTGGGCGATGCGCGCCCGGTAGGCGTGCACGAGCTCCACGGCGGTGGTGCGACCGGACTCCAGGGCCGTCCGGAGCTCGGCGATCGACGTCTCGGTGACGTCAAGCATCCCCATCGACCGACCCGCGCGGGGCGAGCGTGCCCCGGTCCGCACCCGCTGCCGGCTGCTGCTGGGTGATGCAGTGGATGCCGCCGCCGAAGGCGAAGATGTCCCGGGCGTCCACGAGCTCCACGGTGCGTCCCGGGTAGGCCTCGCCGAGGATCCCGGCGGCCAGCGCGTCGGCTTCGGGCTCGCCGAAGGCGCACAGGATGACGGCGCCGTTGGCCACGTAGTGATTGATGTAGGAGTAGTCGACCCATCCCTCGGCATCGCGCAGCGCGGACGGGGCGGGGACGTCCACCACGCGCAGCGGCCGGCCCTGGGCGTCGACCGCACCGCCCAGTTCCTCGCGCAACCGACGGGTGACCTGGTGGTCGGGGTGCCCGGGGTCGTCCTGGCGGTGCAGCAGCACGGTGCCGGCCTCGGTGAAGGACGCGACGATGTCCACGTGCCCGCGGGTGCCGAAGCCGTCGTAGTCCCGCGTCAGCCCGCGGGAGAGCCACACCGCGTGGGTGGTGCCCAGCTGGTGGTGGATCTCGGCCTCCACCGCGGAGCGGGTCAGGCCCGGGTTGCGGTCGGGGTCCAGTTGCACGGTCTCCGTCAGCAGGACCGTCCCCCGGCCGTCGACGTGGAACCCGCCGCCCTCGTTGACCAGCCGGGAGTCCCGCGCCGGGACCTGGGCGTGGTGGGCGACGGTGGCGGCGAGGTGCCGGTCCTGGTCCCACCGGGCCCAGGACTGGGCCCCCCAGCCGTTGAAGACCCAGTTGACCGCCGAGAGCGCTCCGAAGGGATCCAGGGTGAACGTCGGGCCGGAGTCGCGCATCCAGGCGTCGTCCAGGACGGCGGGGAGGATCTCGACGTCGGACCCGAGCAGGTCCCGGGCCGCCGCCTCGTCCTGCGGGTGGGACACCACGGTGACCGGCTCGTACCGGGCGATCGTGCGCGCCACGGACGTCCAGGCGGTGCGGGCCCGCCCCAGGCCCTCCGAGCCGGGGGCGCCGAACGTGTCGTTGGGGGTGGGGAAGGACATCCAGGTGCGCTCGTGGGGTGCCCACTCCGGGGGCATGACCGAAGGGCCGAGGGTGGTCATCAGATGGTCAGTCCTTCTCCGGTGGTGTCCCGCGTGGACTCGGTGGTCTCCAGGGTCTCCCCGCGGAAGTAGGCCGGGTGGCGCAACCGGGTCCACAGCATGAGCACCACGCCCAGGACGAGCACGCCCATGCCCAGGACGAACACCATGCCCACCCCGCCGATCGAGGACCCCGACCCGTAGTCCGGGCTGATCGAGTCCACGGCGGTCTGGAAGAACATGACCAGCAGGACCGCGCCGCCGATGAGCGGGAAGAGGAACTTGAACACCACGTTGCGGGCCGAGGTGAACAGTTCGCGGCGGAAGTACCAGACGCAGGCCAGGGCCGTGATGCCGTAGTAGAAGCAGATCATCAGGCCCAGGGCGGTGATGGTGTCCCACAGGGCGTTCTCGCTGAGCAGGCGGGTGATCGTGTAGAAGCCGCCGGCGGCCACGGCCGAGGAGATGGTGGCCACGGAGGGGGTGCGGAACCGGGGGCTGATGCGGGAGAACATCGGCGGCAGGGCACGGTAGTACCCCATGGCCAGCAGGGTGCGCGAGGGGGAGATCATCGTGGACTGCAGGGAGGCGAAGGAGGAGGACATGATCGCGATGGACATCAGCAGGGCGAACGGGCCCATCACCGGGCTGGCGAGCACCGCGAACAGCGACTCCTGGTTGTCCGGGTTCCCGGCGCCCAGGCCCTCGGTGCCGATGCCGGCCCAGGCGATGACGGCCAGCGCGCACAGGGTGTAGATCACCATGATGATCAGCACGGTCAGGGTGGCCGCCCGCCCGGAGGTGCGCTGGGGGTCCTTGGTCTCCTCGTTCATGGTCAGGGTGGTGTCCCAGCCCCAGAACAGGAAGATGGACAGCGAGATGCCGGCGGCGACGATGGAGAAGTCGTCGAAGCTGAACGGGTTGAACCAGTCGATGCTGATGGGCGTGGGGTCGAAGCCCTCCCCGTTGGCGGCCTGCACGAGGGCCGCCACGGCGAAGCCGCCCAGCACCAGTAGCTGGAAGCCCACGAGGACGTACTGGATGTGCTGGGTGGACTTCAGCCCGCGGTAGGAGATCCAGGCCGCCACCGCGATGAACACCAGCGTGGTGGGGATGTTGATCCACAGGTTGTCCGTCAGCTCGGCCAGCGCCGGACTGCCGAGGACCTGGGCCAGCAGCAGGTAGAAGAAGTCCACCGCCACGGCGGCCAGGTTGGACAGCACGATCACCGTGGCCGCGATCAGGCCCCAGCCGCCCATCCAGCCGATCCAGGGGTTGAAGGCCTTGGTGGCCCAGGTGAAGGACGTCCCGGAGTCGGGCACCCGCGAGTTGAGCTCGCGGTAGCCGAAGGCGACCAGCAGCATGGGCAGGAAGCCGAGCAGCAGGATGGCCGGCACGTGGGTGCCGACCACCGAGATGGTGGGCCCGAGCCCGGCGGTCAGGGTGTAGGCCGGGGCGATGCAGCCCACGCCGATCACGACGGCGCCGATCACCCCCACCTGGCCCCGGGCCAGTCCCTTGGCGGAGACGGCCCGGTCCTCGGTGGGCCGGGGCGGCACGGTGTTCGCAGTGCTCATGTCAGTGGTCACTTTCAGCAGTGGCGGGACCGGTGTGGCCGGCGGGCACGACCACCACCGGGACCGGGACGGTGCGCAGCATCTTCGCGGCGGTGCTGCCCAGGAACAGCCGGCCGCGGGCGGCCAGCCGGGAGGAGCCCACGACGACGACGTCGTCGGGCTCCCACTCGAGGTGGGCCATGGCGTGGTCCACGGTCGGCCCGGAGGCGACGAGCGTGCTGGCCCGGCCCTGGTCGAGCATCTCGGCGGCCTCGTCGGCCAGCCGCCGGTTCGCGTACTGGGTGACGGAGGCCAGGACGTCCTCGTCGTCCGCAGCGGTGCCCGGGCCGGAACCCTCCTCGGCCCGGTCCAGCAGCACGAGGGAGACCAGGCGCAACGGGATGGACCGGCGACGGGCCGCCTGGATGCCCAGGCCGACGACGTCGACGGCGCCCGGCCGCGGGCCGAACATCGCCGTCAGCCGGCCCACGGGCCCACCGTGCCGGTATCCGGCCGGGGCCAGGGCCACCGGGATCGGCGCCGTGTGCAGGAGGGTGGTGGCGACGGAGCCGAGGCGGTATCGACGCAGCAGTCCGCCGCTGCGGCCGCCGATGACGATCATCGAGCAGTCCAGTTGCCCGGCCGCGGCCAGCAGCCCTTCGGCGTCCGACTCGGCCGTGACCACGTGGCCGGTGGCCGGGACGTCGTCCGGGACGGAGGCCAGCGCCTCGTCGAGCCAGGCACCCAGTTGTTCCTCGAGGATGCTGCCGTACCCGCCGGCCGGCGGATAGATCCCGGCGTAGGCGCTGTCCAGCGGGGCGATCATCACCACGTGGAGCCGGGCGTCCTGCTCCCGGGCCAGTGCGATGCCCAGATTCAGGGCGTCCCGTCCCGTGGAGGTCGCCAGGTAGCCGACCAGCAGGTGCCGGGTCATCGGAGCGTCCCCTCGGTGAGGACCGGCCGGCCGGCGTGTGCGAGGATCTGCCGCGCCGCGGCCTCGCCCATGCGCACCGCGCCGTCCACGTGCTGGTAGCCCTCGGCGGCGATGTCCGAGCAGGCGTAGTGGATGGGCCCGGTGGGACGGTTCTGCAGGTGGCCCCAGCGGTGCAGCCCGCCCAGGTCATAGCTGGCCGCGTAGGCGCCGCGCGTCCACTCCTCGGCCGCCATGTCCGAGAGGTAGAAGGCGATCGGCTCCAGCGCCTGCGGCCCCAGGTAGAGCGCCAGCGCCTCCAGGACCTGTCGCCGGCGCTCCTCGGCCGGCAGGGCCCACATCCGTTCGGCGTGGACGTCCGAGATGAAGCCCACCAGGGTCCCGTGCGGGTCCTCCGTGCCGGGCTCGCCGCCGGCGAGGTTGGGGCCGTAGTTCGTGTTGTCGTAGACCTCCTGCACCAGGCGGCCGCCGCCGAAGCCGGTGCCGGACAGGCCCTGGGCGCGCCAGAAGGGGGTCTCGTAGACGGCGTGGACCTTGATGACCAGGCCCATCGAGAGGTGCTGGTGGGCGATCTGCTGCTCGCGCGGCAGCGGCGGGGTGAACTGGATGCGCGAGTAGAGGTTCGGCGGGACGGCCAGCACGGCGTTCCGCGCCCGGACGACCACGCGGTCGGAGTGGGCGACCACCCGGCCGGGGGCACCGTTCTCCGGCACGCCGTCGCGCACGTCCGCCGCGATGCCGTTCAGCGGATCCGCGGTGGCGGGGTCCGGGGTGGCCCACTCCAGCTCCCGCACCGGGGTGGACAGGTACAGGTCCTCGCCGATCTCCTCGGCCAGTCGCTCGGACACCGTCTGCATCCCGCCCACCACGCGCCGGTCCAGGATGAAGTCCTCGTCCACCAGGTTCGAGAAGGACCCCGCCGAGGCCGCCATGAGCACGGCCTGCAGCACGGAGAAGGCGTGGGAGGGCTTGGTGAGCATGCCGGAGGCCACGTAGATCGAGACGTTGTCGATCGCCTCCTGGTCGTCCGAGTGGCTGCTGAGCCAGGTCCGGAAGGAGATGGAGTCGAGCTCGGCAGCGCGGTCCGCCGCCCACGGCGCACTGGCCCCGATCTCCACGGTGAGCTCGTCCAGCAGGCCGATCAGCCGCTCCATCTCGGCGGCGGTCCGGTCGGAGACCGGCATGCGGTCACCGGTGTAGGTGTGCCGCGTCCCGTCCGGCGCCACGTAGACGGATGCACCCTCGCGGTAGCGCGGGAAGGTCTCCAGGCCCAGCTCCTCGACCAGGTCGATCAGCCGGGTCTGGTCCGGGGAGATCCACTGCCCGCCGATCTCGATGAAGTGCTCCCGGCCGCTGGCGTCCGCCACCCGGCCGTTCCACGTCCGGCCCCCCACGCGGGGCCGCGCCTCCAGGACGGCGACGCTGTGGCCGGCCTCCCGGAGGGTGCGGGCGGCCATCAGTCCGGCAGGTCCCGCCCCGATGACCACCACGTCGCGGTCGATGGTCGGGACGGTTCCTGAGGCGTCGTCAGTGCGTTCGGGGGTGGTGGTACTCATGGTCGGGCTCCCGTAAATGAATAACATTCGTTTTGTGACACAGTACACGTCCTGGTCGGGGGCGCAAGGGGTCGGTGAGCCTCGGTGGTGGAGGTACGTGGCGAGCCTGTGGGTGACCTGGGGCGACCGAGGCATCCCTTGACGAAAATGAATGTTGTTCGTATAAAAGTGAGACCTGCATCACAGGCGATGCGGATGGATGATCAAGACTGCCCAAGCCTTCCTGGGGCAGGGAGGTCCGCTCGTCCGCACACCCTCATGCCGCATGGCGGTCGCCTCGCGGCTTCGACCCGTCCTCAGGCGCGGTCCCGCTCGGTGTGCCGGGTACGCCCACTTTCCGCCCTGATCGACAGGAGCACCCATGACCTCCGTCACCGGACCACCGTCCCTACTCCCGGCACGAACCCCCGTCAGGATGACCAAGGTCCTGGGCGTGGTCGGGCTGACCGTCTTCGGCATCGCCTACATGGTGCCGTTGACGGTATTCTCGACCCTCGGCCCGGTCGCGGAGATCACCGGCAATGGCGTTCCGGGCGATTACGTCGTGACCTTGGTCTGCATGCTCTTCACCGCCCTCAGCTACGGGAAGATGACGCGCCGGTACCCCGTGGCCGGCAGCGCCTACACCTACAGCCAGCAGGCCTTCGGGGGGCACGCGGGGTTCCTCACCGGATGGGCCCTAATGCTCGACTACCTGCTGCTGCCGATGATCAACTACCTGCTGATCGGCCTGTATATGGGGGCCTACCTCCCTGGCGTGCCCACCGCCGTATGGGTCCTCGCGGCGATCGCCCTGGTGACCGTGCTCAATGTCCTCGGCATCAAGTCGGTGAGCACCTTCAACGGGATCGTCGTGGTGGTCCAGGTGGTCTTCGCGGTGTCGTTCGTCCTGCTCAGCCTCGGGTCGTTGTCCGGTGGCAGCGTTCCCGATCCGTCCGTCGCCTTCAGCGGCATGAACGGGGTGGGCGCCCTGTTCACGGGCGCGGCCATCCTGTGCTTGTCCTTCCTCGGGTTCGACGCCGTCTCGACGCTGAGCGAGGAGGCGCGCCACCCCCAGCGCGACGTCCCCCGGGCCATCATGGCGGTCACGCTCATCGGCGGGCTGACGTTTATCGGGCTGTCCTTCGTGTCCTACCTCGTGGTGCCGGACTGGCAGTCCTTCCAGAACGTCGACACGGCCTCGGCGGAGGTCGTGCAGGCCGCCGGCGGGGCCTGGCTGTCGAACTTCTTCGCCGCCTGCCTGCTGGCCGGAGCCACTGGGTCGGCCCTGGCCTCGCAGGCATCCGTCTCGCGCATCCTTTACACCATGGGCCGTGACGGCGTGCTTCCGCGGCGGCTCTTCGGTGTCCTCACCCGCCGATTCAACTCTCCTGCCCGGGCGACCCTGGTCGTCTCGCTGGTCTCTCTCTCCGCCCTGGTACTGCCCCTCGAGATCGTCATCACCATCATCTCGTTCGGTGCCCTGGCCGCGTTCACGATGGTCAACCTCTCGGTGGTCAAGACCTACGCGATCGATGATGCGCGCCGACGAGGTCGGGACGCGGTCAGCTACATCGTCTTGCCCCTGATCGGTTTCGCCCTCACCCTGTGGCTCTGGACGTCCTTGCCCGGCAGCGCGTTGCTCGTCGGGGGCGTCTGGCTGCTCGTGGGCCTGGCCTACCTTGCCGTACTCACCAGGGGCTTCCGGCGCCAACCCCCTGTCCTGGACCTGAAGGAGGACCTGTGACACCGATCCACCCCGTGGCCTCATCACCCGGACCGGCCGCGACATCTCCTCAGGCCCAGCCCCCGGTGCGGCGACGCTTCGACCTCCTCGTGTTCGCTGACACGGTGCACACGATGGACCCGGGACAGCCGACCGCCAGCGCCATCGGTATCCGGCAGGGCACGATCACGTGGGTCGGGCAGGCTTCCGACGTCCAGGAAGCGGACGCCACCGAAATACTGCGGGCTGCCGGCGGGTGTGTGACGCCTGGGTTGGTCGATGCACACATCCATCCTGTACTGGGGCTGGAGGTGACCCGCGGGGCGGACCTGAATGCCGTGACCGCCGCCGAGCAACTGCACGCCGCCCTCGCGTCCCCGGAGTCCTCCTCGACCCCCGGGGCCGACTGGGTGCTGGGCTGGGGCCTGGACCCGAGCATGGTCACGGGCCGCAACCTCTGCGCCCGCGACCTGGACGAGGCGGTGCCCCACCGACCGGCCTTCGTGCGGCTCTTCGACGGCCATTCGGCGGTGGTCAACACGCGGGCCCTGGAGCTGGCCGGGCTGACGGGGCGGGAACGCTTCGCCTCCTCGGCCGTGGTCGAGGTGGACGCGGACGGATTACCCACCGGCTTCCTGAAGGAATGGGACGCCATGGCGCTCGTCCTGGCGCACGTCCCGGCCCCGGCCTTCGAGGACCGGCTGGACGCCCTGCTCGGCGTGCTGGCGATGATGGGCGATGCCGGCCTGACCGGCGGTCAGGTGCTGGACTGGAGCGACGGCATGCTCGACCTCGTCGCGGCGGCCGAGGAACGCGGCGAACTGCCCATCCGGCTGTGCTTCTCCCCATGGATCATGCCCGGTGACTCCGAGGACCGCTTGCGCTCGGTGATCGACCTCCAAGGCCGGTCCGGTCGTCGCTGGACGGTGGAGGGCGTCAAGCTGATGATCGACGGCACCATCGACAACGGCACGGCGTGGCTGGACCGGCCGGACGTCAACGGGGAGTCCACGGGACCCCTGTGGCTGGACGCCAGGTCCTTCACCGAGACGCTCCACCGCCTGGACGCGCAAGGGATCCGGACGACCACCCATGCCATCGGGGACGGGGCGGTGCGCTACGTCCTCGACGCGATCGCCAGCGCACCGGGCGGCGCCGGCGGTCCGGACGGGACGCCCCGTCACCGGATCGAGCACATCGAGACCATCCCCGACGACTTGGTCGGGCGCTTCGCGGAACTGGACGTGGCCGCCAGCATGCAACCCACGCACTGCAGCCTGTACTGCTCCGGTGACGGCACGGACAATTGGTCGCGACGGCTGGGCGACGAACGCACCGGGAACGCGTGGCGGTTGGGCAGTCTCCGGCGCGCGGGTGTCACCGTCGCGGTCGGTTCGGACTGGCCCATCGCCCCCTGCGATCCCCTGCGGATCATTGCCGACGGCCAGCTGCGCCGGGAGGCGGGGAAACCATCGCAGCCACCCGTGGTGCCCGAGGAGGCGCTGACCGCCTTCCAACTCCTGGAGGGCTTCACCACCCATCGCGCGCGATCCTGGGGGCGTGCGGATGGAGGACGAATTGCCGTCGGGCAACCGGCCGACTTATCCGTCTTCTCCGGTGATCCCCTGACGACCGCCCCGGACGACCTGCCCGGCCTGGCCGTGGTCGCCACCGTCGTCGACGGCACGGTCCGGCGACCGGGCCGGGGATGAGGAGCGTTCTCGGTGGCCGGCGCCGGGTGCAGGGGCGACGCCAAGGGTTCAGGGAGGCTCCTCGTAGACTGACCGGGGTGCCCTTCCGGGCGCCCGGACCGTGGACAGCTGGGATGGAGGATGTGACATGGCCGGATCCCGGCGACAGGCGGGCCGGCCGGTGACACCGGTGCTGAGCCGGGAGCGGATCGCCCAGGCGGCGCTGGAGCTGGTGACCCTGGACGGGGCCGACACGCTGACGATGGCGGCCCTGGCCCGGCACCTGGGGGTGGCCGCGTCCGCGCTGTACAACCACATCGGCGGCAAGGCCGAGCTCACGGCGCTGCTGCAGGATGCCGTGATGGGACGGGTGGACGTCAGCTCCCTCGAGGCGTTCCTGGACGGTTCCGGGTCGCTGGCCGCGGCGCTCGCCGACTGGGGCCGGTCCTACCGCGAGGTCTTCGCCGCCCACCCCACGCTGATCCCGCTCATCGCGACCCTGCCGATCTCCGGGGCGCCGACCACCCGGGGGATGTACGACGTCGTGGCGGCGGCCCTGAGCCACGCGGGGGTGCCCGACCCGCGGGTGGTGCCGGTCATCATCGCCTTCGAGTCGTTCCTGTTCGGATCGGCCATGGACGTGCACGCCCCGGCCTCCATCTTCACCTCGCGGCCCGGTGAGTCCGATGCGCCCAACTTCCAGCGGACCGTGGACTCCTTCATGGCCTCGCTGGCGGCCGGTGACCAGGGGACGGGTGCCGCCGGGCAGGACGCCGTCCCGGAGGCGGCCCAGCGCAATCCCTACGCGGATGCGCCCTTCGAGCTCGGGCTCGATGCCCTGATCCACGCCACCCTGCGGCTCGTTCCCTGAGCCCGTGCCCTGATCAGGAGTCGAAGCCCATGCCCAGGGCCCCGGTGAACCTCAGCCACAGTCCCTTGCGTCCGCCCCGCCGGTCCGCCCGGGCCATCTCCCGCTTGGTGATCTCGATGCCGGCCCAGGCCAGCGGGTCGGGAGGGAAGGGTGCCGGCTTGCGCCGGACCATCTGCAGCCCGGTCAGTTCGGTGTCCCGGCCCGAGAGCAGGTCCAGCATCACCCGGGCGGCGAACCGGCTGGCGCCGACGCCCAGTCCGGTGAACCCGGCCGCACGCGCGGTCAGCCCGCCGTGGGCGGTGTCGAAGAAGGCGAAGAACCGCGAGCAGGTGTCGATGGCCCCGCCCCACTGGTGGCTGAAGCGCACGCCCTCCAGTTGCGGGAACGTCGCCAGGGTGTGGGCGGCGAGCCGCCGGAAGGTCGCGGGGCGCTGGTCGTAGGTGCCGGAGACGCGCCGCCCGTAGTGGTAGACCGCGTCGTAGCCGCCGAACAGGAGCCGGTCCCGGCCCGTGGCGCGGTCGGTGGCCAGCCGGTAGTAGTGGAACCGGGAGTCGGGGTCGTCCAGTCCCTGCCGGCGACGCCAGCCGAGCGCCGCGGACTGCTCCGGTGTCAGCGGTTCGGTCATCAGCGCGTAGTCGTAGACCGGGACGGTGGACAGTCCCGTGCCGGGCAGCAGGGACCGGTAGGCGTTGGTGGCCAGGGCGACCCGCCGCGCCGTGACCACGGCGCGGGGCGCTCCGCCCCCGGGACCCTGGTGGCCGCCGTCGTACGTCTCCTGCGGAAGGGGCCCGGTGCGGGCGGGAAGGCCCTCGACCTCCCCGCCGACCGTGGCCACCACTCGGGCCCCGGCGCCGGTGCCGGTGCGGCGCAGTTCCGGGACCGGTGAGTGCTCGTGGACGCGCACGCCCCGCTCCAGGCACGCACGCTTGAGCCCCCAGGCCAGCCGCGCGGGGTCCACCAGCGCGGATTCCCGGTGCCACCACAGCCCGGCCCGGTAGAGCGGCGAGGCGACCTCGGCCCGGACCTGCTCCCGGTCGAAGAAGGTCGACTGCGCCGGATCGGTCTCGTGCTCGCGCCGCAGCGCGTCCACGTGGTGGTCCTCGACGGCCACGGTCATGCTGCCGTTCCACTCGAAGCCGCAGTCGATCCCGTACCGCTCGAGGGCCTGCCGGATCTCCTCCACGTTCTGCTCCCCGAGCTCGTCCAGCCGGTCGACCTCGTCCGGTACGTGCAGCACCCCGTTGGCGCGTCCGTGGGTCAGCGAGGTCGAGACGAACCCCCCGTTGCGTCCCGAGGCGGCCCAGCCGCACTCGTGCCCCTCCAGCAGCAGCACGTCCCGGTCCGGGTCCCGCTCCTTGGCCAGCAGCGCGGTCCACAACCCGGTGAAACCGCCGCCGACCACCAGCAGGTCGGTCGTCGTGTCCCGGGACAGGGCGGGCTCGGCAGGCGGCCGGTCAGGGGAGTCCAACCAGTAGGAGATGGCCTTGGCGCCAGCCAGCGCCGCGTCCACGACGCCGGCCGGCACCTCCCGCTCGGCTCTCTCATACGCGGTCAGGGGCGAGGCCTCGTCGGGTCGTGGCGGCTGCGGCACGGGGTTCACCTCGGGTCCCGGATCAACCGGCCGCGTGGCGGTCCGCGACCTCGAGCGCCTGGTCCAGGATGTCCAGTCCCTCGCGGAGCACCTCGTCCGGGGTGTTCAGCGGCGGGGCCACGTGGATCCGGTTGTAGTTGGCGAACGGCAGCAGGCCCAGCCTCTTGCACTCGCCGATCAGCTCGTTCATCTCCGGGCTCGAGCCGCCGTAGGCCGCCAGGGGTTCCTTCGTGGCCCGGTCCCGCACGAGCTCCACGGCCCAGAAGGCGCCCAGTCCGCGGACGTCGCCCACCGAGGGGTGGCGGTCCCCGATCTCCCGCAGGCGGGGGCCGATGACCTCCCGGCCCACGCGCGCGGCGTTCTCCACCATGCCCTCGTCCTTCATGGCGTTGATGGTGGCCACGGCGGCGGCGCAGGCCAGGGGGTGCCCGGAATAGGTCAGCCCGCCCTGGTAGACGCGCTCCGCGAAGGTCTCGTAGACGGCGTCCGAGATGGCCACGCCGCCCAGCGGGACGTAGCCCGAGTTGACGCCCTTGGCGAAGGTCATCAGGTCGGGCTCCACGTCCCAGTGGTCGACGGCGAACCACTCACCGGTCCGGCCGAAGCCGACCATCACCTCGTCGGCGATGAACATCACGCCGTACTTCCGGGTCAGCTCCCGGACCCCGGCCATGTACCCCGCCGGCGGCACGTAGATGCCGGCGGTGCCGGGGACCGACTCGAGGATCAGGGCCGCGATGTTCTGGGCGCCCTCGAGCTGGATGACCTGCTCCAGGTGCTCCAGGGCGCGCTCGGTCTCCTGCCGGTCATCCTGGGCGTGAAAGTAGCTGCGGTAGGGGTAGGGGGGCATGAAGCGGACGACGCCGGCCGCGGACCGGTCGGCGTCGAACCGGCGGGCATCACCCGTGACGTTCACGGCCAGGTCGGTGCCGCCGTGATAGGACCGGTAGGCCGAGAGGACCTTGTGCCGGCCGGTGTGCAGCCGCGCCATCCGGATGGCGTGCTCGACGGCGTCGGCGCCGCCGTTGGTGAAGAACACGTGGTTCAGGTCCCCCGGGGCCAGGTCGGTGACGAGGCGGGCGGCCTCCGACCGGGCGTCGTTGACGTGGGCCGGGGCGATCGTGGCGATCCTCGCGGCCTGGTCCTGGATCGCGGCGATGACCTTCGGGTGGGAGTGGCCGATGTTCGTGTTGACCATCTGGGAGGAGAAGTCGATGAGCCGGCGCCCCTCGCCGTCCCAGACGTGGGGGCCCTCGGCCCTGAGGATGGTCATCGGGCTGATCTTGCGCTGCGCGCTCCACGAGTGGAAGACGTGGGCGCGGTCGAGGTCGAACGCCTTGCGGCCCTCGGCGATCAGGTCCTCGGTGATGGCGGGATCGGGGGTTACCGGCTGGATGGTCATCTCGTCTCCTTCGTCGAAGCTGCCTGGTCTCGATCGTGCCATGACGGGGCGCGCGGCGGGTGAGGCCGGTCGCCCGCGCGCCCCGTCCCGGCCGCCGGTTCGGTCAGATCCTCGCCCAGGCGTCCTGCAGGACCCCGCGCAGGATCTGCTCGATCTCGTCGAACTCGGGCTGGCCCAGGGTCAGCGGCGGGGCGAGCTGGATGACCGGGTCGCCGCGGTCGTCCGCGCGGCAGTACAGTCCGGCCTCCCACAGCGCGGGGGACAGGAAGTCGCGCAGCAGCCGGTCGGCCTCCGGGCCCTCGAAGGTGGTCTTGGTGGCCTTGTCCTTGACCAGCTCGATGCCGAAGAAGTACCCGGCCCCGCGCACGTCGCCCACGATCGGCAGGTCCAGCAGCTGTTCCAGGGTGGCCCGGAAGGAGTCGGAGCAGCCCTGGACCCGCTCGTTCAGCCGCTCGCGTTCCATGATGTCCAGGTTGGCCATGGCGACGGCCGCGGCGACCGGGTGACCGCCGAACGTGTAGCCGTGGTAGAAGGTCGAGTCCTTCGAGAAGGGCTCGAAGAGCCGGTCGGAGGCGATCATCGCCCCGATGGGGGCGTACCCGGAGGTCATGCCCTTGGCGCAGGTGATGATGTCCGGGGTGTAGCCGAGGTCGGTGCAGGCGAACATCGAGCCGATCCGGCCGAAGGCGCAGATCACCTCGTCGGAGACCAGCAGCACGTCGTACTCGTCGCAGATCTCCCGGACGCGGTCGAAGTAACCCGGCGGGGGCGGGAAGCACCCGCCGGCGTTCTGCACCGGCTCCAGGAAGACGGCGGCCACGGTCTCGGGCCCCTCGAACTCGATGGCCTCGCGGATGCGTTCGGCGGCCCAGAGCCCGAAGTCCTTCTCGTTGTCCGCACAGAACTCCGGCGCCCGGTAGAAGTTGGTGTTCGGCACCCTGAACCCGCCCGGGGTCAGGGGCTCGAACTGCTGCTTCAGCTCGGGGATGCCGGTGATGGACAGGGCGCCCTGGGGCGTGCCGTGGTAGGCGATGGAGCGGGAGATGACCTTGTGCTTCATCGGCCGGCCGGTCTCCTTGAAGTAGTTCTTGGCCAGCTTCCAGGCGGACTCCACCGCCTCGCCGCCGCCGGTGGTGAAGAACACGCGGTTCAGGTCCCCGGGCGCGTAGGCGGCCAGCCGCTCCGCCAGGTCGATGGCCGGGGGATGGGCGTAGGACCACAGCGGCATGAACGCCAGCTCCCGGGCCTGCTTCGCCGCCGCCTCCGCCAGCTCCTCGCGACCGTGCCCCACCTGCGCCACGAACAGGCCGGCGAGGCCGTCGATGTAGCCCCTGCCGGCGTCGTCATAGATCATGTGGCCCTCGCCGCGCACGATCACCGGGACGTCGGCCCCGCGCTGGATCGGGCCGTGCGCGGTCATGTGCATCCACAGGTGGTCACGGGCCGCGTCCGTGCGCAGCGCGCCGGTGGGTGTGGTGCGTACCGAGTTGTCGGTCATCGGGTTCCCCAATCGTATTCCTGCTTCCGCAGGGAGAGGTAGGTGAGGGTCTGCGTCTGCGTAACCCCCTCGGTGGTCCGGATGGCGGTGATGACGTCCAGGAGGTGCAGGTCGTCCTCGCAGACCACCTCCACCAGCACGTCCCAGTCACCGGCGACCACCACGCAGTAGTCGACCTCCGGGATCTGCGCGAGGCGGTCGGCGGTCCCGGTCAGGTCGGCCCCGGTCTTGACGTGCACCATGGCCTGCCGGGGGAAGCCCAGCTGCATCGGGTTGGTCACGGCCACGACCTTCAGGACGTCGTCGTCGAGCAGTTTCGTCACGCGCTGCCGCACGGCGGCCTCGGAGAGCCCCACGGCGCGGGCGATCGCCGAGAATGAGCGCCGCCCGTCCTGCTGCAGCTGCTCGATGATGGCCTTGGAGCGGTCGTCCAGCGCTGCGGAATGGGCCTCGGACGGCTTCGCGGGGGCGAGGCTGCTCTGCGGCGTCACGGTGCCTCCTGGCGTCCATGGGGGGGTGGGGTGTCGGGTACGGGCCGCACCCGGAAAACGGATCTCGTTGACTGGGGGTGGGCTTGCCTCATTGAATCCCACGCGGAGAGGGGGCGCAAGGGTCGGATTTCGTTTCCGAGAGGTAAATGCTCAACGAAAAACCTTGTCAGTGCAGGAGTGCTCTGTCACACTCTGGTCAACAGCCGCGGCAGTACACAACGCTCAGGTCCCGGCCCCCGGGGACCCGCCGTGGCCGCTCGCGTCGATCCGAGGAGCCAGCATGTCCCCCCGATCCCATCCGTCCCACCGTCTCAGCCTCCGGCCGGGTGCCACGCCCGGTCCCCGCGATCCTGACGTCGCCGCGCTGGTCCGGCTGGCGCGGTCGGCGTCGGCCGGCAGGATCAGCCGGCGGTCCCTGCTGACCGGTGCCGGCGGGCTCGGACTGGCCTCCGTGCTGGCCGCCTGCGGAACCGGTGGCGGGACGACGCCGGCCGGGGAGAGCGAGTCCTCCGGGCAGCTGACCCCCGCCGAGGACCGCTCGGCCGAGGACGGGACGCTGCGCTGGTCCAACTGGACGCTCTACCTGGACTATGACGACGCCGCGGGCGTCTATCCCACGCTGGAGCGGTTCCAGGCGGAATCCGGCCTGGAGGTGACCTACACCGAGGACATCGACTCCAACGACGGCTTCTTCGGAAAGTACCAGAACCAGCTGTCACGGGGGCAGGACATCGGCGCGGACCTGATCACGCTGACGGACTGGATGGCCGCGCGATTGATCCGCCTGGGCCAGGTGCAGGAACTGGACGCGGGGAACATCCCGAACCTGGCCAACCTGCTGCCCAACTACCGGGAGGTCGAATGGGACCCGGGTCGCGTGCACTCCGCGACCTGGCAGGGTGGGTTCACCGGACTGGCCTGGAACAAGGAGGAGGTCCCCGGGGGCCTGCGCGCGCTGGACGACCTGTGGGACCCGGCGCTGAAGGGGCGCGTGGTCGTGCTGGACGAGATGCTCGACACCATGGGCCTGCTGATGATGGCAGACGGGGTGGACATCACGGGGGACTGGGGTGACACCGAGTTCGACAACGCCCTGGAGGTCCTGCAGAGGCACATCGCCAGCGGCCAGATCCGCCAGGTCAAGGGCAACGCCTACAAGGAGGACCTGATCTCCGGTGACGCCCTGGCCGTGATCGGCTGGTCCGGGGACATCACCCAGCTGAACGTCGAGAACGGCGACCGCTGGGAGTTCGCCCTCCCGGAGGCCGGCGGGACCATGTGGGCGGACAACCTCATGGTCCCCATGGGGTCCTCGCACAAGGCCAACGCGGAGAGGCTCATCGACTTCTACTACGACCCCGCGGTGGCGGCCGAGGTCGCCGCGTACGTCAACTTCGTCTGCCCGGTGGAGGGGGCGCGGGAGGAGATGGAGAAGATCGATCCCCAGCTGGCCCAGGACCCGATGATCTTCCCGACGGACGAGTACCTGGCCAACGCCCAGATCATCCGGGCACTCACCCCCGAGGAGGAGACCCGGTACAACGAGTCCTTCCAGCGGGCGATCGGCAACTGAGCCCATGGGACAGCTGCCGGCGACGACATCGCCCGAGAGCATCCCGGGGACGGACCTGGCCGCACCCGGGCAGCAGCCCGCCGGGGACCGGCCGGCATCCGGGGGCGCCGAACTGGTCCTGCACCGAGTGCGCAAGCAGTTCGCCGGCTTCGCGGCCGTCCAGGCCACGGACCTGACGGTCCCGGCCGGTGAGTTCTTCGCGCTGCTGGGCCCCTCCGGTTGCGGAAAGACCACCACCCTGCGCATGGTGGCCGGCCTGGAGACGCCCACGGCCGGCAGCATCCGGATCGGTGGACGCGACGTGACCTCCCTGCCGTCCTACAGGCGGCCGGTCAACACCGTCTTCCAGTCCTACGCGCTCTTCCCCCACCTGTCCGTGAAGGAGAACGTGGCCTTCGGGCTGCGCCGCCGGCGGGTGCGGGACTGGAGGGGCCGGACGGAGGAGTTCCTGCGACTGGTGGAACTGCACCACCTGGCCGACCGTCGTCCCGCACAGCTCTCCGGCGGGCAGCAGCAACGCGTGGCGCTGGCCCGGGCCCTGGTCAACCAGCCGGAGATCCTGTTGCTGGACGAACCCCTGGGCGCCCTGGACATGAAGCTGCGTCGGCAGATGCAGTCCGAGCTCAAGCGGATCCAGGCCGAGGTGGGCCTGACGTTCATCCACGTCACCCACGACCAGGAGGAGGCCATGTCCATGGCCGACAGGATGGCCGTGATGAACGAGGGCCGCATCGAGCAGATCGGCAGGCCGGAGGACCTCTACCACCTGCCGCGCACCGCCTTCGTGGCCAACTTCCTCGGCCGGTCGAACCTGATGGCCGGGACCGTCACCCGGGGAGGTGGCGGCACGGACCCCCTGCTCGAGGTGAACGCGTCCGGCCACCGGCTCGCGGTGCACCGGGACCGGGCGGTCTCCACCACCGGAGAGGTCCTGGTGGGCATCCGGCCGGAGAAGATCCACATGCGTGCGGCGGGGGCGGACCCGGACGGTGCCACCGCGAGCGGGGGAGTGAACCGGGTGGCCGGGACCGTCACGGACGTGGCCTTCACCGGGGTCTCCACCGAGTACCGCGTCGAGGTCCCGGGACTGGGCGAGCTCGGCGTCTTCGCCCAGAACCGCGGCGAGGACCTGATGCGGCCCGGTGACGCCGTCGGGCTCTCCTGGGACCCGGCCCACGCCTTCGGCCTGGACGGGCGGCAGGACGCGGCGGCCGGGGACGGCGCGGTATGACCTCCCGGGTGGCGGGCCGCTCGGGGCGGCAGGCCGGATTCGACCGGGCGGCTGCGCTCGCGGACGGGACCGCGCCGGCCCGCGGCCGGGCCGGGTACGGACTGGTCAGCCCCGGGCTGGTCTACCTGCTGGTGTTCTTCGTGCTGCCGGTCTTCACGCTGCTGGCCACCTCGCTGTACGTGAAGCCGCCCGGGGCCGAGGTGGGCCAGTTCGTCCCCGCCCTGGAGTTCGGGAACTACGCCGTGGTGCTGGGCGGGTACTGGCCGGAGCTGCTGCGTTCCTTCGGCTTCGCCCTGCTGGCCACGGTCCTGTGCCTGGTGATCGGCTACCCGATGGCCTACCTGATCGCCGTGCGGCTCCGGGGGCGGGCCTTCGTGCAGGGGCTGCTGCTGGTGCTGCTGATCGCACCGTTCTTCACCTCCTTCGTGCTGAGGACCCAGGCCTGGAAGCAGATCCTGGCGGACGAGGGGTTCCTGGTCCAGGCCCTGAAGACGCTGCACCTGATGCCGCAGGGTGCCTCCCTGACCGCCACGTCGGTGGCGGTGGTGGCGGGACTGACCTACAACTTCCTGCCGTTCATGGTGCTGCCGATCTACGCGAACCTCCAGGCCCTGGACCACCGGCTGCTGGAGGCGGGCCGGGACCTGTACGGCAGCGACCTCACGGTCTTCCGGACGGTCACCCTGCCGATCTCCGTGCCCGGCGTGCTGGCCGGGACCCTGCTGACGTTCATCCCGGCCTCGGGGGACTTCGTCAATGCGGCCATCCTGGGCAACAACCGGAACACGACCATGATCGGGCAGGTCATCGACTCCAAGTTCATGCGCGTGCTCGACTATCCCGGTGCGGCCGCGCTGTCCTTCATCCTCATGGTGACGATCCTCGTGCTCGTGACCCTCTACGTGCGCAGGTTCGGCACCAGGGACCTGGTGTGAACGGAAGGCAGGGACCGACATGACCAGTTCCGGGACGACCACCACGACGCCGGTCCCCCCGCCGGCCGGCAGGCCCGCCTCCGCCGCACCCCGCGCCACCGGGGGCGGGCCAGACGGTCCCCCGGACGGCGGGACGGTGGGCTCGCGACTGGGCCGGGCGATCGGGCGCTGGGCCGTCCCGGTGCTCGGCGGCCTGGCGTTCATCTACCTGCTGGTCCCGATCGCCTACATCTTCGTGTTCTCCTTCAACCAGCCGGCCCGCACCAACCTGACCTGGCGGGGATTCACCTGGGAGAACTGGCAGAACCCCTGCGGGGCGCCCGCGGTCTGCGCGTCGGTGCAGACCTCCCTGCAGGTCGGACTCGTGGCCACGGCGATCGCCCTGGTCCTGGGCACCCTGCTGGCCTACGGGCTGGGACGCTACGCCTTCCGGTTCCGCGACGCCGCCGGATTCCTGATCTTCCTGCCGCTGGCCACCCCGGAGGTGGTGCTGGGCGCCTCCCTGCTGTCCCTCTTCCTGAACGTGGGGATGCACCTGGGGTTCTGGACCGTGGTGCTGGCCCACGTGATGTTCTGCATGTCCTTCGTGGTCGTGACCATCCGGTCCAGGGTGTCCACCCTGGACCCGCGGCTGGAGGAGGCGGGACGGGACCTCTACGGGTCCCCGGCCCAGGTGTTCCTCCGGGTGACCCTGCCCCAACTGGTGCCGGGCATCCTGGCGGCCGGGCTGCTCTCCTTCGCGATGAGCTTCGACGACTTCATCATCACCAACTTCACCTCCGGCACCCTGGAGACCTTCCCGAAGTTCGTCTACGTGGCGGCCGCCCGGGGCATCCCGGCAGAGGCCAACGTGATCGGTTCGGCCATGTTCCTCATCGCCCTGATGGCGGTGATCGTCATCCAGCTGGTCTCCTGGCAGCGGCGGCGGATGACGGCCGGGCCGCGCTGACGTGCCGGCGTCCTCCCGCGGAAGGCCCCCGGACATGGGATACTCACCTCCATGGACGGTGGGGAAGACGTTGACAACGTGGAGTCGGGCGGGGCTGACGGCGAGGTCCGCTGGCTGACGCCGAAGGAACGCCGGGCCTGGCTGAGCATCGTGGCCACCCACATGCAGCTCATGCCGGCCCTGGAGGCGGACCTCCACCGTGAGGGGCCGGTCAGCTTCTTCGAGTACCAGGTCCTGGCCATGCTCTCGGAGAACGACGGCCCGCTGCCCATGAGCGAGCTGGCGGCCCGGACCAACTCCTCGCTGTCCCGGCTCTCGCACGTGGCCCGGAAGCTGGAGGCCAGGGGCTGGATCCACCGCCGGCCCTCCACCGAGGACGCGCGGGTCACCCTGGCCGAGATGACCGATCTCGGCATGGACGAGGTCGTCCGGATCGCCCCCCACCACGTGGCCAGCGTGCGCGCCTGCCTGCTGGACGTCCTCGATGACGAGGACCTCGAGGACATCGGGCGGATCGGGGCCAAGATCCTGGGCCACCTGGAACCCGGGCACTGGGTGTTCCGTGACCCCGTCCTGACGTCCGCCGGCCTCACCCCGTCCTGATCGCGCCGGTTTGATCGCCGTGACGCCGTGCCCTAAGATAGAACGGCGTCAAGCCACGCTGTGTCCTCGCGCGCCCGGTGCCTGCACCGGGAGGAGAGGGCGTCGGAAAACAGCGTGACTCCCGCACATCGGATCCCGCGTCCGCCATCCGGCGACGCGCGGGGCTCACCGTCTTCCCCAGCGATCAAGGGCGCTTCGGTTGGTTCTCACCCAGCCTGGTTATCCCTTCGGAAAGTCGCAGTAAGAGCGCGGTGTCACAACTGGTGGCGGGACTCGTGGTGCGCCGGTCCGACCGGAGGCTCCACAGCGGGTTCCGCCCGTTCTTTTACTACTACTTGCAACGAGGAGTGATCATGGCAGCACACTGCCAGGTAACCGGGGCTGGGCCGGGCTTCGGCCACAGCATTTCCCACTCGCACCGTCGCACCAAGCGTCGGTTCAACCCGAACATCCAGAAGAAGACCTACTGGGTGCCGTCCCTGCGTCGCAACGTGACGCTGACCCTGTCCGCGAAGGGCATCAAGACCATCGACGTGCGCGGGATCGACGCCGTCGTCGCCGACCTGATCGCCAAGGGAGTGAAGCTCTGACATGGCCAAGGACAAGGACGTACGTCCCATCATCAAGCTCAAGTCCACCGCCGGCACCGGGTACACCTACGTGACCCGCAAGAACCGCCGCAACAACCCGGACCGCATCGTGCTCAAGAAGTACGACCCGGTGGTCCGCCAGCACGTCGATTTTCGAGAGGAGCGCTGAGGCATGGCGAAGAAGTCCAAGATTGCCAAGAACGAGCAGCGTAAGGTCATCGTGGCCCGCTACGCCGAGAAGCGCCAGGAACTGAAGAAGACCCTGGTGGACCCCAACGCCTCCGACGAGGCGCGCGAGGCAGCTCGCGTGGGCCTGCAGAAGCTCCCCCGCGACGCGTCCCCGATCCGCGTGCGCAACCGCGACGCCATCGACGGCCGCCCGCGCGGCACCTTCCAGAAGTTCGGCATCTCGCGTGTCCGCTTCCGGGACATGGCCCACCGCGGTGAGCTGCCGGGCATCACCAAGTCGTCCTGGTGATCCACGCGCCGGTGCTCATCGCCGGCCAGGGTGCCTGAACGGCGCCGCCTGATCCACACCGGAAGGGGTGGCAGACCACATGGTCTGCCACCCCTTCCGGCGTTCCGGGGCCCGTCCTCTGTCCCGACCGGCCCCGCGCCCGGGTGCCGTTGCGCAGGCCTGGGCAGTGGGTGCCGGGACGTCCGGAGGGCCCGAAAAGGACCCGAATGGTGGGAATTCGGACATAAATCACCGGAAATCCGCGTGTTCCGGCGCCTCTAGGCCATGTCGGGGGCCTTCCGGGTGGTAGCTTTCCAACCATGTGCCCGGCCCCGCCGGTCCGGGCTTGAACGAATCACCACCGACGTCCAGGAGGACACATGGCTATGAACCGCAGCGAACTGGTTGCCGCCGTCGCCGAGAAGAACAACCTGTCCCAGTCCGCCGTGAACGGCGTGCTGGACGCACTCTTCGAGACCTTCGCCTCCCAGGTCTCCAAGGGCGAGAAGGTCAGCATCCCCGGCTGGCTCTCCGTCGAGCGCACCGACCGTGCCGCCCGCACCGGCCGCAACCCGCAGACCGGTGAGACCATCCAGATCCCGGCCGGCCACTCGGTCAAGATCTCCGCTGGCTCCAAGCTGAAGGCCGCTGCCACCGGCAAGTGACCTGCCGCAGGCCTGACGGCTCCAGCCGTTCACCACAGGGCGTCCCGCCACGGCGGGACGCCCTGGGCGTTTAACCGGCCAGATCGTTTTTCTACGCTCGGTAGAACTCGCGTAGCATGGGAGATCGTCAGAACGAGAGCGTTCCAAGGGTCTCGACGCGGTGGGAGGTGGACGTGGTGGAGCACCGTCCCCTGAGTTCCGCGCGGCACCGTCCCGCGATCCGCAGTGCCGGGCCGGGCCGCCTGCGCGGCCCGGCCCGGCTGCTGCGCGGTTGGGCCGCCGCTGTCGTGGCCACCCTGGTGGCCGCCGGGTCCCACACCCTGGCCTCGAGCACCGAACCCGGACACGACGCCGGCCCCGCGCCGGTCGTCTGGATCCTCACCCTGGCCCTGGCCGGGCCGCTGTGCACCGCACTGGCCGGCAGGGCCCTGTCCTGGTGGCGGCTGGGGTCCGCCGTGGCGTCCAGCCAGTTGCTCTTCCACTGGCTCTACTCGCAGTCCGCGGTCCTGCCGGGTCACCCGGCCGGCCCCGTGCCGGCGGACCCCGCCGGGCACGCCGCCCACGCGGGTCATCCCGGACTCGCCGCCCAGTCCGTCCAGGTTCCACCGTCCTCCCCGGCCGTCGAGGCCTCCCAGCCCGCCGCTGCGCCGGGCCTCGTCGACGGCCCCCTCCCCGGGGCCGAGGCGCTGCAGTCCGCGGACCACTCCAGCCTGGCCATGGTGGCCGCCCACGTGCTGGCAGCGGTGGTCACCGTGTTGCTGCTGCGCCGCGGGGAGGCGATGGCCGCCCGCGTGGTGGAGCTCGCCGTCGGGTTCGTCCTGCAGGCCCCGGGCGCCCGCTTGGCCCGCTGGGTCCCCGCGGTCCGTCGACCGCGTCTGCCGTCCCGTCCCCTCGCCCCGGTGCTGCGCGCCGGGGCGGTCGTGTCGTCCGCTCTCCGGTTGCGGGGTCCGCCGGTGCCAGCGCTGTCCCTCTGACCGCTGACACCCCCACCTGCCCGGCGCCGAGTACGGCCCGGGACCGCAAAGGACACCATGAACCCCCCTGTCTCCCCGCTGCACCCTGCCCTGGACGCCGACGCGTCCACCGCCCGGACCGCCCGCGCCGCCCGCTCAGCCACCGACCGGACGGCCGGCACCCGGCCCGCCGGCCGGCGTCGGGCCCCCCGCCGACGCCTGGGCGGCGTCACCGCCGCGGCCCTGCTCGCCCTGTCCGCGGCCACCGCCGCGGCACCCCCGGCCCTGGCGCACGACCAGCTGCTGTCCACCACCCCCGAGGCCGGGGCCACCGTCACCGCGGCGCCGGCCGAGCTGTCCCTGACGTTCTCGGGCACCCTCATCACCGGCCAGGGCATCCAGAACCTCGTCACGGTGACGGACGAGGCCGGGCACCAGTGGCAGGACGGTGCCGCGCAGGTCGCCGGCCCCGAGCTGACCTCGGCCCTGTGCGAGGGCATGCCCAACGGCGACTACGACGTCGCCTACCGGGTGGTCTACTCCGACGGCCACTCCGAGGCCAAGCAGTACGGCTTCACCGTGGATGACCCCTCGGCCCCGGACACGGCGGTCCCGCAGGACTGCGGCGTGCCGAACCCGGATGCCCCGGTCGGCAGCGGTGAGGGGGCGACGTCGGCCGATGCCGCCTCCCCGGGCGGCGCCACCGGTGACGTGGCCTCGGCCGATCCCGGTGCCGAGCCGGCCCCGGCCACCCCCGGCGCCCCGGACACCACCGGCACCCCGGACACCACCGGCACCCCGGACACCGACGGCCCGGCGGACGGGCAGGCGACCGCCGCGGACTCCGCCACCGCCGAGACGGCCAGCGAGGCAGTGCCCGCCTGGGTGTGGGTCCTCGGGATCCTGGGCGCGCTCGTCGTGGCCGCGGCCGTCACGCTCGTCTTCCGCCGGGCCCGGGCCATCGACGACGCCCCCGGCGGCCGGCCGGGTTCGGAGGGCTGAGCGATGAGGACGGCGTTGACCGCGCACCCTGTATTGACCGCGCACGCTGTATTGACCGCGCACCCTGTCCGGCGTCGCACCCGGCCCGCCCCTCGCCGGTCCGCACTCGCCCTGCCCGCCCTCGCGCTGGCCGGAGCGCTGCTGCTGACCGGTTGCGCCCAGCCCGCCCCGCAGGCGGCCGGGCCGGCCTCGTCCGAGGCCGCCGCCGGGGCTGTCACCGGCACCACCGGTAGCCCCATCACCGTCACCGACCCGTGGGCGAAGGCCACCGAGGAGGCCATGACGGGTGTGTTCGGGACCGTGCAGAACGCCTCCGACCGGGACGTCAGGATCACCGGGGCCAGCACCGACCTCGCCGCGACGGCCGAACTCCACGAGACCGTTGACGACGGGACCGGCGCGACCCTCATGCGGGAGGTCCAGGGCGGTCTCACGATCCCGGCCGGCGGCAGCCTGGAGCTGGTGCCCGGCGGCCACCACATCATGCTGATGGGGCTGCGCCGGGACATCGCCCCGGGTGACGTCGTCGAGGTCCGGCTGGAGTTCGAGGACGGCCGCACCCTGGTGCTGACCGCCCCGGCCAAGGAGTTCGCCGGCGCCCAGGAGGAGTACCGGGGGACCGGGGAGATGGACGCCGGCGGGGAGACGGACGCCGGTGGACACGCGGGCGCCGAGGGTGAGGGCACGACCCCCGCCGTCCAGGGCCATGGCGACCACTGAACCGTCCCGCCGCGCCCTGCTGCTCGGGGCCGGCGTCGCCGGGGGCGGGCTGATCGGCACCGCCCTCGGCTACGCCACCGGGGCCACGGGCCCCGGCCCCGTCCCGACGGACGCCTCCCCGGCGTCCGCCGGGACGGGCGGCCCCCCGGGGGCCGGGCCGGCCGACGTCGGGACCCCGGCCGGGGCCCCGGTGCAGGCCCCCGGATGGGCGGAACCGGGCGGTGAGGCCGGCCGGGTGGCGGTCTCCTCCCCGGTGGGCACGGACACGGTGCCGTTCCACGGCCCCCGGCAGGCCGGGATCGACACCCCGGCGCAGGCGCACGCGATCTTCCTCGCGCTCACGCTGAAACCCACCACGGACCGCCCGGGGATCCAGCGGATGCTGCGGCTGCTCTCCGACGACGCAGCCCGGCTCACCCAGGGCCGGGCCACGCTCGCCGACACCGAACCGGAACTGGCCGCCACCCCCGCGCGGATGACCGTCACGTTCGGGTTCGGCCCGCGGCTGCTGCAGCGGGCCGCGCCCGCCCTGGCCCCGTCCTGGCTGCGGCCGTTGCCGGCCTTCGGCATCGACCGGCTGCAACCGGCCTACACCGGTGGGGACCTGCTGCTGCAGCTGTGCGGGGACGACCCGATGTCCCTGGCCCACGCGCGCCGCATGCTGCTCAAGGACGCCCCCGCCTTCGCCGAGGTGCACTGGGTCCAGACCGGCTTCCGCGGAGCGCGCGGGACCCAGCCGGACGGGACCACCATGCGCAACCTGTTCGGCCAGGTCGACGGCACCGCCAACCCGGCCCCGGGGTCGGCGGCCGCGGAGCGCATCGTGTGGGGCGGGGGCAGCGGCCCGCTGCGACTGACCCCCTGGGTGCCGGGCGGCACCTCGCTGGTGCTGCGGCGCATCGCCATGGACCTGGACTCCTGGGACGGACTCGACCGCCCGGGCAAGGAACAGGTCATCGGCCGCCGTCTCGGCACCGGGGCGCCCCTGACCGGCACCGCCGAGCACGACGCGCCGGACCTGGGCGCCGTGAACGGCCTCGGGTTCCCCGTCATCTCCGAGGTGGCACACCTGCGCCGCTCGCGCACCGCCAACCCGGACCATGCCATGCTGCGGCGGGCGTACAACTACGACGACGGCCCGGGGGAGTCCGTGAGCAACACCGGGTTGCTGTTCGCGGCCTACCAGTGCGACGTGGACCAGCAGTACGTGCCCATCCAGCGCCGGCTGGCCGAGTCCGATCACCTGAACCTGTGGACCACCCCCGTCGGATCGGCGGTCTTCGCCATCCCACCCGGGTGCGACGAGGACGGATTCGTCGGCGACGTCCTGTTCGACCGGGCTGCGAGAGAATGGAACCCGTGACCTCCTCCCGCACCACCCCGCAGCGCCAGTCCCGGGCCGGCTCGGCGCCCACCCACGGCTCCACCCCGGCCGGTGGTGATCCCGGGACGACCGGCAGCGCCGGCGTCCCGGCCTGGGCGTGGCCGCTGGTGGGCATCGTGGCCGGTGCGGTGCTCGTGCTCGCGGCCTCCCTGGCCGGCGTGGTGTCCGCCGACGAGCTGTCCGACCCCGGTGCCTTCACCCGCTGGGGGCTGCCGGTGGCCAAGCTGCTCCACAACCTGGCCATGCCCACGGCGGTCGCCGCGCTGATCTTCGCCTGCGCCATCCTGCCCCCGCGCCGCGGTGAGGACGAGCACCCGGCGTTCACCCTGCTGATGCAGGTGGCGGCCGTGGCCGCCGGCGCCTGGACGGTGTCCGCGCTGGCCGTGATGCTGCTGTCCTACTCCGACCTCGCGGGCGTCCCACTGGACCCGAGCGCCACCTTCACCTCGGGACTCGTCGGATTCCTGCAGGACATCTCGGTGGGCCAGGCGTGGGTGGTGGTGACGGTGATCGCCGCCGTGGTCACCTCCCTGACCCTGGCCGTGCGCTCCGCCACCGGACTGGCGTGGACGGCCGTCCTGGCCCTGGTGGCGATCGTGCCGCAGGCCCTGATCGGCCACTCCGCCTCCGGTGACGACCACAACGGCGCCGTGAACTCCATCGGCCTGCACCTGCTCGGCGTGGTCGTCTGGGTCGGCGGACTGCTGGTGCTGATGCTGGTCTCCCCACGCCTCACCGGCCCGGACGGGGCCACCGGCCGGGCCTCCGCCCACCGCCAGGGCCCCGAGCCGCTGGTCTACACCGCGGTGTCCCGGTACTCGGTCCTCGCCGGGCTCGGCCTGTTCACCGTGGTGCTCTCCGGCGTGGTGAACGCCGCGATCCGGATGGACACCCTCGAACAGCTCACCAGCCCCTACGGGCTGCTCGTGCTGCTGAAGCTGATCGGCTCACTGCTGCTGGGCCTGGCCGGGCTGATGCACCGGCAGTGGATCATCCCCCGGCTGGCCACGGGCACCACCGCCCCGCCGCCGGCCGCCCGGCGCCTGCTGTGGCAGCTGATCGCCGTGGAGGCCGCCGTCATGGCCGGCATCATGTCCCTGGCCACCGTGCTCGCCCGGACCTCTCCGCCCGTGCCGGAGGAGACCGCCCCGGACGCCTCCCCGGCCCGCATCCTCACCGGTTACGACCTGCCCCCGGAACTGACCTTCGAGCGCTGGTTCACCACGTGGCGGTTCGACTGGCTCTGGGTGGCCATCATCGCCTTCCTGGCCCTCTGGTACGTCAGGTCCGCCGTCCGGCTGTACCGCCGCGGGGACTCCTGGCCGGTGCTGCGCATCGCCTCCTGGCTCGTCGGCCTGACCATCCTGTTCTGGGTCACCTCCGGGGCCCCGGCGGTCTACGGCAAGGTCCTGTTCAGTGCGCACATGGTGGCGCACATGACGCTGACCATGATCTCCCCGCTGTTCCTCGTGCTCGCCGCCCCGGTGACCCTGGCCCTGCGCTCGCTGCCCACCCGCACCGACGGCTCCCGCGGGCCGCGCGAGTGGATCCTGGCGATCGTGCACTCCTGGTGGGGACGGTTCATCACCCACCCGGGCGTGGCCGCGGTGAACTTCGCCGGCTCGATCCTGGTGTTCTACTACACCCCGTTCTTCGGCTTCGCCCTGAACGAGCACCTCGGCCACGAGTTCATGAACGTGCACTTCCTGCTCACCGGGTACATCTTCGCCTCGGTGATGATCGGGATCGACCCGCTGCCGCGCACCGTGCCGTACCCGATGCGCCTGGTGCTGCTGCTGGCCACGATGGCCTTCCACGCGTTCATCGGGGTCGCCATGACCTCGTCCGAATCGCTGCTCCAGGCCTCCTGGTTCGGTTCCACCGGCCGGCCGTGGGGACTGCCTGCCATCGACGACCAGCAGATCGGCGGGGCCATCATGTGGGGCATCGGCGAGGTGCCCACCGTGATCATGGCCGTGATCGTCGCGGTCATGTGGTCCCGGTCCGACGCCAAGGAGACCAGGCGGCTGGACCGCAAGGCCGACCTGAACGACGAGGCCGAACTGAAGGCCTGGAACCGGATGTACGCACAGCTGGCCGAAGACGACACCACCACCGGAGGAACCCCGCGATGACCACCCCGATGCGCCCCCGGAGCGCCCGTCCCGGCCGGCTGGTCGTGGCCGGGACCCTGCTGGCCGCGGCGCTGCTCGCGACCGGCTGCTCGGCGTCCCCGGAGGGAGCCGCACCCGCCCCCTCCGATCCGCACGGCACCGCGGCGCCCGGCCAGCCGTCGTCGGGCACGGCCTCCGCCGCCGCCACGGACGCGGAGGCCACCGCGCAGGCCTCCGACGCGCGGGCCGACCAGCGGGCGGTGGGCGCGGCGGCCGAGCGCGCGGCCAGCTTCGGGTTCACCCAGCAGGTCTCCGCCACCGACGCGGAGATCCAGCGGACCCGCGAGGAGTCCCGGTTGCGCCAGACGAACACCTCGGGGACCACGGTGGAACCGGCCGGGTGCAAGGCACCGCTCACGGCGGTCGACTGGTCGCCGATCCTGCTGCCCGGTGCGGACGCCTCCCGCCTGGACTTCGGCTCGGAGGGCTTCACCGGCACCGGCAGCGTGGAGGTCGCCTCACTCGAGGACCCGGAGGTGCTGGAGCGGCACCTGGCCAACGTCGAGCGGCTCGTGACGGACTGCCCCGACCTGACGATGACCGTGACGAACGAGAACCTGCAGAAGAGCACCTTCGACGTCACGGCCCGGGCCTCCCGGTCCGACGGCGCGGACGTCGACTCGGGGCTGGTGTGGACCCGGACCCCGGCAGGCGGGGGAACGGAGACCACCGCCCAGGTGCTGATCGGCCGGGCCGGGGACCACGTCGTCATGGTCTCCTTCATCGGGCAGCCCGAGGTGGCCGGCGAGGAGTTCACCACCATCGGCGAACAGGTCCTGGCCGCCGCCGTCGGATCGCTGTGACGGGTTCCTGAGCCGTCAGGCGCGGGAACCGACGAGGCGCATCACGGCGGTGCGCCAGCCCACCCGGACCGTCCCGGCCGGGTGGGGGTTCACGGGCGGCCGGGTTGCTGACAGGATGGCGGAATCGACGTCCCGGCGTCCCGCCGCACACAGGTCCTGACCGGCTGAGGCCTGGAGGGGTTGTGGGCCGGAGGGTTGTGTGCCGGACAGGGCGTCGAGAGGACCGGACGACCCGACGCACGCGAGGAGACGACGATGGCCCACGGTGGACAGCCCCAGCCCGACGACAGCTTCCGGGACACCGAGACGAGCGAACTGGACCGGCACGGCACCCACCAGCCGGAGCGGGGCGTCACCGACGCCGGCAACCAGCCCGGCACCGGTGACGAACAGGACTGGGAGCCGACGTCGGAGGAACAGTCCCGCTCGACGAACCCCGACCCGGCGGAGGGCAACGTCACCGGGCTGGAGCCCGGCGGCGGCGTCCCGGCCGGGGAGACCCCGCCCGCCGACGACCAGATGAGCCGCGACCAGGGCCACGAGGAGTAACGGGCGCCGGGCCGATTACGCCCGTGGCGTTGTGTGACTTCCCCGGCTGGAACCGCCCGGCGGCTCTCGGCGACAATGGAGCCCATGAGCAGCCCTGAAGACCAGCCGGTCAGCACTCCCGCCACCGCCACCGCCGCGACGGCCACGGCCCCCGCACCGCGCGCGACCTCGCGCGTGCGGGCCTCCGAGCTGCACGGGCGCAGCTGGCTGAACACCGGCGGGAACCCGCTGGACCTGGCGGCACTGCGGGGCAAGATCGTCATCCTGGACTTCTGGTCCTTCTGCTGCATCAACTGCCTGCACGTGCTGGACGAACTGCGTCCGCTCGAGGCCGAGTACCGGGACGTGCTCGTCACCGTGGGCGTCCACTCGCCCAAGTTCGACCACGAGGCGGACCCGGAGGCGCTCGCCGCCGCCGTGGAGCGCTACGACGTCCAGCACCCCGTCCTGGACGACCCGACCCTGACCACGTGGCAGGCCTACTCCGCGCGTGCCTGGCCGACGCTCGTCGTGGTGGACCCGGAGGGTTACATCGCCGCCCACCTGTCCGGCGAGGGCCACGTCGCGGGACTGACCTCGCTGGTCGAGGAACTCGTCGCCGAGCACGAGGCCAAGGGCACGCTGCACCGCGGCAACGGCCCCTACGTCCCACCGGAGCCCGTCGCCCGGGACCTCAAGTTCCCCGGCAAGGCCATCGCCCTGGGCGCCCGTGGCGCGCAGGCCGGCACCTTCCTCGTGGCGGACACCGGCCACCACCGGCTGGTGGAGCTGGCCGAGGACCTGACGACCGTGGTGCGCACCATCGGCGGCGTCGGCGGACCGAGCGCGGACGGGGCCGACGCCCCGGCCCCCGACGGCGGCGCCGACCCGGCCACCGCGCCCGGCACCAAGGGCCTGGCCGACGGCGGCCCGGACGCCGCCCTGTTCAACGAGCCGCAGGGCCTGACCCTGCTGCCCCGGGACGTGGCGGACGCGGTCGGCTATGACGTCGTCGTCGCCGACTCCGTGAACCACCGCCTGCGCGGCGTGCGCCTGGCCGACGGGACCGTGCGGACCGTGGCCGGCAACGGCGTGCAGCGGCTGATCGACCCCGAACGGGCCCGCGAGGCGGCGGACCCGGACACGGAGGCGACCCTCTCCCTGGCGCCCTTCGGCACCGACCCGCTGCACACCTCGCTGTCCAGCCCCTGGGACGTGCTGTGGTCCACGGCCGAGGACACCCTCGTGGTGGCGATGGCCGGCACCCACCAGCTGTTCAGCTTCGACCCGCGCACCGGGGACCTGGCGGTCTATGCCGGCACCGGACTGGAGGGACTGGAGGACGGGGACCCCACCGTGGCCTGGTTCGCCCAGTCCTCCGGTCTCGCCGAGTCCGCGGACGGCACGATCTGGGTGGCCGACTCCGAGTCCTCCGCCCTGCGCCGGATCACCCCGGCCGACCCGGCCGCGGCGGACGGTGCGCTGAGCCGCCGGGTGGGCTCCGCCGTCGGGACCGGACTGTTCGACTTCGGCTTCCGCGACGGCGCGGCCGACCAGGCCCGCCTCCAGCACCCGCTGGGCGTGGCCGCCCTGCCGGACGGCTCCGTGCTCGTGGCCGACACCTACAACGGCGCGATCCGCCGGTACGCGCCGGCCGGCGTCGCTCCGGACGGACGCCCCACCGAGGCGAGCGTGTCCACCCTGGCCCGCGGGCTGAAGGAGCCCTCGGACATCCTGGTGGAGCCGGACGCCGAGGGGAACGCCGCCTCGATCGTGGTGGTGGAGACCAACGCCCACCAGCTGGTCCGGCTGTCCGTGCCGGAGGAGTACCTGCAGGTCGACGAGGGCGCGCTGCAGACCCATCGCCCGCGCACCGCGGTGGCCGCCGGCGAGCTGGAGCTGACCGTGGCCTTCGAGGCGCCGACCGGGCAGAAGCTCGACGACCGCTGGGGCGACCCCACGCAGCTGAAGATCTCCTCCTCCCCGGAGGAGCTGCTGCTGGACGGAGAGGGCACCTCGACGGGGCTGGTCCGCACGCTGCGCATCAACCCCGACATCGCCGAGGGCGTCCTGCACATCACCGCGCGGGCCGCGTCCTGCGACGGCGAGAAGGGCCAGCCGATCCCGGACCACGCCGCCTGCCACCTGTACCAGCAGGACTGGGGGATCCCGGTCACGGTGCACGCGGACCCGGCCGGTGACGGGGACGTCGTCCCGGAGACCCGGCTGGACCTGGACCTGCGCGGGATACACTGACAACGCCCACCGCACCCGAGAGACCCGAAGGCGGCCGTATCCCATGACCACCCTGGTTGTTGCCTCGTCCAAGCACGGTTCGACCCGAGAGATCGGTGAACGCATCGCCGCGGTCCTGCACGCCAACAAGGGCGTGACCACGGTCGTCGAGGACCCGCAGGGCGCGCCGCAGTGGCTGGCCTCCGTGAACGCCGTGGTGGTCGCGCTGCCGATCTACGCCGGGTCCCTGGAGAAGGCGGGCAAGGCCTTCCTGGACACCCACCGGGCCGAGCTGGCGAACAAGCCGCTGTTCATCCTGGCCTCGGGTGCCGGCCCCGAGTTCGACGACGGCCTGCGCACCACCCTGGAGGCCTACGGCCCGAAGGAGGTCGGGTACTTCCGCGGGGCGCTCTACGAGGAGAAGCTCAGCTGGCTCGAGAAGCTGATGATCAGGCTCGCCAAGGGCCAGTACGGGGACTTCCGCGACTGGCAGGGGATCGAGGCCTGGGGCAAGTCCCTGGCCACCCGCGGCGCCAGCTGAGCCGGCGGCTGGGCGGGCTCAGGGGGCCTGGGGGACGTAGCGCACCGACTCCGGGCCGACCTGCAGGTCGGCCTCGAGCACGACCGGTTCCGCGTGCTCCACGCGGCGACGCTCGCCGGTGACCAGGTCGATCTCCTCGAGGGTCAGCCGCGCCTCGGTGCGGACCGGTGCGGCCACCGTCACGTCGGTCTCCCCGGAGGCGCCCTCGCCGCCCTCGTCGTCGGCAGGCAGGGGCTCGACCTCGACCGCCGGGTCCGGGGCGACCGACCAGCTGATGGAGTCCGGCGGGATCCGGTTCAGGGTGTCGTAGCCCATGGGGCAGCCCGCCGGGTGGAGGACCTGCTGCTCCGTGCACCCGGACAGGTAGTCGTCGACCTGCCGGTTCGCCTCCTCGGCCACCGCGTCCGTGTACCGCAGGGTCAGGGTCAGGGGGAGCGGTGCCGACGGATCGGCCCCGTCCACGACGGTCCGCACCGGGTCCGCCTCCAGGTAGGTGCTCGTGGCTGCGCCGCTCACCGCCGCCGGTGGCAGGACCGCGAAGTCCTGGACCGGGGACGACTCACCCGTCAGGGTGACCTCCTCGCCGTTCACCGTCCCCGCCAGGTGCTGCCCGGCGGCCTCGGCGGGCCACACCCCCGGCTCCACCCGGACCGTGGACAGGGCCACCGGTGCCATCCGCCAGCGGTCGAAGAACAGCCAGTCGCGTCCCTCGTGCTCCACCGTGAACGTGGTGGCGTGGTCCTCGCCGTCCACTCGGTAGCCGACCTCCACCTCGACGCCGTTGCCGGTCTCCTCGCCCCGGGACACGGTGACGTCCTCCAGCGCGGCGAAACCGGCGGCCAGCGGTTCACCGTCCAGCAGCGTGGTGGCCGTCCCCGGGGGCGGGACGGGAGTCTTGGAATCCCCGGTGCCGGAATCCCCGGTGCCGGTGCTGTCCGCGCCGGTGCCCGTGCCGCCGGCCAGTCCGAGCGCCGCGGCACCGTCCCCGCCGGCCAGCGCGTCGAGGTAGCGCTCGACCTGGGCCTCGGGGGAGTAGACCGTCGCGTTGACCGTCCCGATCGCCACGCCCCCGCCCACCAGGGCCAGGGCTGCGGCCCCGCCCCACAGGGCCAGCGTGCGGCCGGGCCGGCCGGTGCCGCAAACCTGTCTGCGTGCGTCCACCCGCTCAGCCAAACAGGCCTCCCCGGCGGCGTCCGCGCCGCTTGGTGCCGAAGACCGAGCGCACCACGGAGCGGCCGAAGGCGGTGGCAGCGGTGCGCGCGATGTCCTCGACGACCTCGGCCATCGGGTTCTCCTCCCGGCGGGACCGCAGCGGGGCCGGTTCGCGCCGCGGGGGCGGGGCCGGTTCGCGCCGGGGGGCCGGCTCGCCCCGCGGGGTCTCGACCGGACCGGACGAGGGCACCGGGTGGCCGAGGATCTCGGCCTCGATGCGCCGCGCCTCCGCGTCGATGTCCGCCTGCGACTGGCCCGCACCGGGGGTGTGCGTGCCCACGGACCCACCCGTCGGCACGGGGCTGGCCGCACCGGCGCCGGGCCCCGCGGTCGCGGACCCGGTGAGGCGCTCGAACGCCGAGACCCGGTCCTGGTCCTGGCCGTAGGCCTCGAGCAGGGCGGAGGCGGCCACCGCCGCGTCGAGGGCCTCGGGCGTGGAGGGGCCGATGACCGAGGTGGGGGACCACATCCGGGTCAGGGCGACCGGGGTCGGCGCACCGTCCTCGTCCATCACGGTGACCACGGCCTCCCCGGTGCCGGCGGAGGTGAGGACCTCCTCGAGGTCGTACTCGGTGTGCGGGAACGTCTGCACGGCCTGCCGCAGGGCCTTGGCGTCCTTCGGGGTGAAGGCGCGCAGCGCGTGCTGGACCCGGTTGGCGAGCTGGCCGAGCACCTCCTCGGGGACGTCCTGCGGGGACTGGGTCACGAAGAAGACGCCCACGCCCTTGGACCGGATCAGCCGGACGGTCGTCGTGATCGCGTCGAGGAAGGCGTCCGAGGCGTCGTCGAAGACCAGGTGGGCCTCGTCGAGGAAGAACACCAGCTTCGGCCGGTCGGTGTCCCCGACCTCCGGCAGCTCCGCGAAGAGGTCCGCGAGCAGCCAGACCATGAAGGTGGAGAACACCCGGGGCCGCTGCTGCAGGCTGGGCAGTTCCAGGCAGGAGATCACGCCGCGGCCGTCGGGGGCCCGGCGCAGCAGCTCTGCCGTCTCGAACTCGGGGACGCCGAAGAAGGCGTCCATCCCGCCGGCGGCCAGCGCCGTGACCTCGCGCAGGATGACGTTGGCGGTGGACGTGGCCACCCCGCCCAGTCCCCGCAGGTCCTCCTTGCCCTCCTTGCTGGTCAGGTGCATGACGACCGCGCGCAGGTCCTTGAGGTCGTCCAGCGGCAGCTCGCGCTCGTCGGCCCAGTGGAACATCAGCTGCAGGCAGGACTCCTGGGTCTCGTTGAGGTCCATGATGCGGGCCAGCAGCAGGGGGCCGAAGGAGTCCACCGTGGCGCGGACCGGGATGCCCGGGCCGTCCCCGCCGAGGGCCAGGAACTCGACCGGGAACGCCGCCGGCTCCCAGGGCATCCCGGTGGCGGTGGTCCGCTCGGCGAGCCTGTCGCTCGGGGTGGCCGCGGTGGCCAGCCCGGACAGGTCACCCTTGACGTCCGCCAGGAAGACCGGGACGCCGGCGGTGGAGAGCTGCTCGGCCATCACCTGCAGGGTCACCGTCTTGCCGGTGCCGGTGGCGCCGGCCACCAGCCCGTGCCGGTTCATCATCGCCAGCGGCAGGCGGATCGGGGCATCGGCATGGACCACGTCCTCGACGACGGCGGCCCCCAGGGTGATCGCCGGACCCGCGGTCCGGTACCCGGCCCGGATGGTCTCCAGGAGCGCGGACGAGGCGCCCGGGGCGGGCCCGGACGGCGTCTGCGGCGAGGACGTCGCCGGCGGTGATGACTGCTGGTCTGTCATGAAAGCATCCTAGGGCGGATGCAGGGGGTGGGCCCCGATAGATTGATCAGGCCGCCTCGACGTCGAGCGGCAGGACCGTGTCCGGCGGAAGCGTGGGGCACCGAGGGAAGCGAGCGCCATGGCCGACAAGCCGTACCGGGTCACCAGTGACAGCACCGGGCTGGGCTTCTGGTTCCGGCTCCGGTGGCGACTGGCCTACATCGCCTCGTCCATCTACGGCTCCGCGGACCGGCAGGCCAGCCTGGACCCGAAGCGCGAACTGCGCAAGGAACGGGCGGCGCGCCTGATCACCGCGTACCGGGGCCAGGGGCAGGAACCCTCGGAGGCGCTCCTGCGGGCCGCCCGGGAGGGCTGACCCCCGGGTCAGGCCAGGAGCAGGGCGACGGCGATCATCGCCGGGATCGCCACGATGGTCGTCACCAGCACGGTGTCCTTCGCCATGACCATGCCGGTCTCGTAGCGCGAGGCGGCCACGAACACGTTCTGGGCCGTGGGCAGGGAGCCGAGGACCACCGCGATGAGCAGTGCGTCGCCCTCGAGACCCATGACCGGTCCGGCCAGCACCCAGGCCAGGGCCGGGTGGACGATGAGCTTGATGACGGAGGCCACGGCGACGTCGGCGCGGCGGCCCGCGGCCTTCTCCAGCGGGCGCGAACCGACCAGGGACATCCCGAACGCCAGCAGCATGGCGGGGATCGACGCGCCGGCGATCAGGCTGACGGACTCGCCGACCGGGCCCGGCAGTTGCCAGCCGGTGGCCGAGAAGACCAGGCCCAGCGCCGAACCGATGATCATCGGGTTCAGGGCGATGTGCCCCACCTGCCGCCAGAACCTGGCCCACCGGCCGACCGGACGGATCGGACCGGCCCGGCGGCCGGCGTCGTGGCCCGCCCCGGCGCCCCGGCCGCGGGCCCGGGCCTCTGAAGCGGTGGTGGCATCCAGGGACGCGACGTAGATGGGCGTGTAGAGGGCGAGCTGGAAGATGAGCACGGGGGCGGCGAGTGCGGCGTCGCCGAGCACGTAGGCGGCGATCGGGATGCCGAGGTTCGCCGAATTGACCATGGATGCGCTCAGCGCGCCGATGACGGTCTCGGAGCCGCTCCGGCGGGGGAGCAGCAGGCGGGCCACCAGCAGGTAGATGCCCCCGGCGGCCAGCGCGGAGGCACCGGCGACGACCAGCTGGGGGCCCAGGACCGACTGCACGTCCGCGGCGGCGAGGGTGTCGAAGAGCAGGGCCGGGCTGGCCACGAAGAAGGCGGTGCGGGAGAGGACCGGCTGGCCATGGGTGCCCAGGACGCCGGTGCGGCCGGTGAGGTATCCGACCAGGATGATCACCCAGACCACGGTGAACCCGGACAGTACCTCGACCACCGGGCGCCCCCTCGCTGCCTGACCGGAGGAGGCCCAGTGGCCGCTCTGGACATGAAGAGAGCGGGCGACGGGAATCGAACCCGCGTATCTTGCTTGGGAAGCAAGCGCTCTACCATTGAGCTACGCCCGCAGGACAGGAGCTTACGCGCCCGTCACGTGCTTTTCAGCTTACACGCTCTGGGCGGCGTGGCGTGCCACGTGCGCTCGGCGTGGCGATCGCGGGGTCGTCCGGGGTGCTGTGAGGGGGCGTGGTCCCCGTGGCCCGTCGTCAGTCCAGGCTCAGTTCGCCGCCCGCAGTCCGCCCGTCCGCAGTCCGCCCGCTCGCCGTCTGCGCGCCGGCGAGACGGGACTGTCGCCGGGCCGCGGCCCGGCCGACGCCGTCCGCGTAGCGGGTGAGCACCGGGCCGATGATCGCCAGGGACATGACGTAGGCGGTGGCCAGTGCGGACACGTCGGTGGCCATGGCCCCGGAGGTCACGGCCAGGCCGGCGATGACGATCGAGAACTCACCGCGGATGGTCAGGGCGGCCCCGGCGCGCCATCGGCCGGCGGTGCCGATCCCGGCCCGGCGCGCCGCCCAGTAGCCCGTGGCGACCTTGGTCAGTGCCGTGACCAGCGCCAGCAGCAGCGCCCAGCCGAGCACCGGGGGCAGGGTGCGCGGATCCGTGTTCATGCCGAACAGCACGAAGAACAGGGCGGCGAACAGGTCCCGCAGGGGTTCCAGGAGGTCCCGGGCCGAGTGCGCGGTGGCCCCCGAGATCGCGATCCCCAGCAGGAAGGCCCCGACGCCGGCCGAGACCTGCAGGGCGCCGGCCAGGCCCGCGACCAGCAGTGCCAGGCCGAGCACCTTGAGCAGGAAGGTCTCCTGCTCGGGGGAGGCCACGAAGCGCGAGATCTGTGGTCCGAACCGGAGCCCCACCACCAGGACGATCGCGACCACCAGCAGCGCCACCCCGAGTGCCTGGGCCCCGGCGGCCACGGAGAGCCCGCCGAGCAGGGCGGTCAGCACGGGCAGGTAGACCGCCATGGCGAGGTCCTCGAAGACCAGGATGGACAGGACGACCGGCGTCTCCCGGTTGCCGAGCCGGCCGAGGTCGCCCAGCACCTTGGCGATGATGCCGGAGGACGAGATGTAGGTGATCCCGCCGAGGACGACGGCACCCGCCGCGCCCCAGCCCAGCAGCCAGCCGGCCACGGCGCCGGGCAGGAAGTTCAGGACCAGGTCGACCAGTCCCGCCCGCCAGGACGCCCGCATCCCGGTGACCAGTTCCCGGGCCGAGTACTCCAGCCCCAGCATCAGCAACAGCAGGACCACGCCGATCTCGCTGGCCAGGTGGGTGAACTCGCTGATGTCCTGGAAGGGGACCAGCTCGGAGTCGTGCGTCATGGGATTCAGGTCGCGGCCGAAGAGGATGCCGCCGTAGCCGATCGCCAGCCCGCCCAGCAGGTACAGCGGTACCGGTGACATCCCGATCCGGGCGGCGAACCGGCCCAGCCCTCCGAGCAGCAGCAGGATGGCGCCGAGCTCGATGAGGGCCAGGGTGGTGGTGTTCACGGCGTCACAGGGACAGGATCTCGGCGGCCCGGCGCAGGCCCTCACCGGTGCCCACGATGATCAGCACGTCACCCTCCTCCAGGAGGAACTCCGGGCCCGGCGAGGGATGGGTGGTCCCGGCGCGGATCACCGCCACGATCGAGGCCGCGGTGCGGGTGCGCATGCGGGTGGCCCCCAGGGGTTCCCCGACGAAGGGGGAGTCCGAGGCGAGCACCATCTGCCGGGTGGAGACGCCGGGCACCTCGGCGTGCTCGTCCTCGAGCTGGGCCACGAGCCGGGGAGCGGACAGCAGGGCCCCGAGCGAGGCGGCCTCCTCGTGGGACAGGGGCACGGAGGCCACGCAGGCGTCGGGGTCCTCGAGGGAGGACACGATGAGCTCCGTGTGGCCGTCCCGGTGCGAGACGATGCCGATCCGTCGGCCGTCCCGCAGCTCGATCTCCTTGCGTGATCCGATCCCCGGCAGCGGGGTCTCATACACCGTCATGGAAAGAGGGTATTCCCCGTCCGGGCCCTGACGCACGGCCGGTGCGCTATCGTTGCCCCGTGCTGCTCTCCGACCGCGACATCCGGGCCGAACTCGACTCCGGGCGCATCCAGCTGGACCCCTCCGCCCCGGAGATGGTGCAGCCCTCGAGCATCGACGTGCGCCTGGACCGGTTCTTCCGGCTGTTCGACAACCACAAGTACGCTCACATCGATCCCTCCCAGCCCCAGGAGGACCTGACGCGGCTGGTGGAGGTGGACCCGGAGGAGGCCTTCATCCTGCACCCGGGGGAGTTCGTGCTGGGCTCCACCTACGAGCAGGTCACCCTGCCCGAGGACATCGCCGCCCGGCTCGAGGGCAAGAGCTCGCTGGGCCGGCTCGGACTGCTGACGCACTCGACCGCCGGGTTCATCGACCCCGGATTCTCCGGCCACGTGACCCTGGAACTGTCGAACATGGCCACCCTGCCGATCAAGCTCTGGCCGGGGTCGAAGATCGGCCAGCTGTGCTTCTTCCGACTGTCCTCGCCCGCCGAGCACGCCTACGGCTCCGGCCCCTACCTCAACCGCTACCAGGGCCAGCGTGGCCCGACGGCCTCGCGGTCCCACCTGAACTACCACCGCACGATCATCGAGCGCTGAGCAGGGAGAAGGCCCCGCGAGGCGTGATCCGGGCAGCCTCGACAGGTGAGAATTGTCCCTTGGGGCCTTCGCCACAGGGACAATTCCCGCCAACGAGTGAGGACGTCCACGGTCCGGCCGGTCGTTGCAGCGCGGCCGCCTAGGCCGAGGGCCCAGTCAGGCGCTCGCGGACCAGCCGGATCAGCCGCGCGAAGCCCTGCGCCTGGTCCGCCCACGTCAGCCTGACGACGAGCCAGCCATGTCGCTGAAACCACTCGTCACGGTAGGCATCCGCTGCCTGTTGTTCCCTGGACCGGTGGTGCTTGCCGTCATACTGGATCGCGATCTTCAGGTCCCGGTATGCGAGATCGGCCTCGGGAGACCATCGCTCTGCGGGGTCGCCTTTGACCTGGAGCTCAGGCTCGGGGAGCCCTGCGTCCACGAGGGCCAGCCGGACGCGGGTCTCTTGCGGTGAGTCGGCCCCGACCCGTGTCTGGTCGATGACGTGCCGAGCCCTGCGTATCCCCGGCCGCCTGCCGGCGCTGGCCACGGCAGCGGCCAGTCCCGCCGGGGTGTCCAGGCCGTCGATACGCCCACCCGGCCGGTACGGGCGATTGACGATCGCGTCGGACACGACCACCAGGTCCACGAAGGCCAGGCGTTCGTCCGCGGCCAGGTCAATCAGGGTCCGGGCCGGGGAGGTCAGGTTCAAACGACGGAATCGCACCCTCTCGGAGGGCAGCAACGGATGCCGATGACTGCGGACCCCCCGGCGCTGCGCACGGCTTGCCCCGGGGGGCCAGGTCAGGTGAATGTCCTGGTCCGAGAGCACGCTGTCCGGCAGGGGGAGCCTGAACACGTGCGCCGCAGTGACGTGGGAGATGAAGGCTCCCGGATACTGCCGCTGGACGGCGGCGAGAGCGGCAAGTCCCCATCCGTGACCCGGGGTCTCGTACTCGGAGGGCCAACCGAAGTGGGCGATGGTGTCTGCATAGAGGCCGTGACCCAGGCGGACGATGTCTGAACTCCGGAGCCGCTTGTCCGTCACGCCGAGAGCCAGAGCCTCGGAGCGGGTGAAGGGTTGGGACCGCAACATCTCCGGTAAGGGACGGGGAGGGGGCATGACCCCATGCTGGGCGAGCTGCAGCGGGACGCGGCGGGACGCCGGGGAGAGTGTTGACGAACGGCCGGGCGGTGGCGGCCCTGGAGGAACGGACCGGCGTCACGGTCCGCACCGAGGACCCCATGTCCGCACGCGTGGACTCCTCCTGGGTGGATCTCATCCCTCACGACCGGTTACCAGGGGATGGATTCGGCCCATGGATGCCGGCTCCACTCTGTGCATGCCACTCCGCACCCAGTCTCACCCGGGGGCGGGTGTTCACTCCCGTGCTTCCCGTGGCCAGTACGATGCCCCGCATGAACCACTCCACTCCGCCGGCGTCCGAGCCCACGTCAGCGCCCGGTCCCCAGGCGGGCGCAACCGACGACGCCGGGCCGCTCGCGCGCCGCCTGAACCGCAAGCACGTCACCGCCTGGGCGCTGTGGGACTGGGGTTCGGCATCCTTCAACGCCGTGATGGTGACCTTCGTGTTCGCCACCTACCTGGCCTCGGACGCCTTCGGCCCGGACGACCGGGGCACCCAGTGGCTGACCTCGGCCAATGCCCTCGGGGGGCTGCTCATCGCGCTGACCGCACCCGTGATCGGCCAGCGCTCCGACCGCGGCGGGAGGCGCAAGCTCTGGCTGGGCCTCAACACCGCCGTGGTCATCGTCCTGACGGCGCTGTGCTTCCTCGTGCGCCCGCAGGAGTCCTACCTGTTGCTCGGCGTCGTCCTCATCGCCGCCGCCAACGTGGCCTTCGAGTTCGCCGGGGTGAACTACAACGCCATGCTGCTGCAGGTGGCCACGCCCGGGACCATCGGCAAGGTGTCCGGGATCGGCTGGGGCGCCGGTTACGTGGGCGGGATCTTCCTGCTGCTGGTCCTCTACGTCGGGTTCATCGCGGGGGACACCCACTGGTTCGGGATCACGAATGAGGACGCGATGAACGTCCGCGTGGTCGCGCTGTTCTCCGCCCTCTGGTTCCTGGTGTTCGCCCTGCCCCTGCTGTTCGCCGTCCCCGAGAACCGGACCGGCGGGCGGGGCGGGAAGGTCAGCGTCCTGGAGTCCTACCGGATCCTGCTGCGCACCGTCACCGGGCTGTGGCGCCGTGACCGCAACACCTTCTGGTTCCTCGTCTCCTCGGCGGTGTTCCGCGACGGGGTGGGCGCGGTGTTCGCCTACGGCGCGATCCTGGGTGTCACGGTCTACGGGGTGGACCCGGCGGACATCCTGATCTTCGGCATCGCCGCCAACATCGTGGCGGCGGCGGGGTCCTTCCTCGGCGGCTGGATCGACGACCGGGTGGGTCCCAAGCGCGTCATCCTGGGGTCCCTGGTCGGGCTGATCGTCTCCGCCACCATCGTCTTCTTCCTCGACGGCACCACCGCCTTCTGGATCTTCGGCCTGGCGCTGTGCTTCTTCGTCGGTCCCGTGCAGTCGGCCTCGCGCTCCTTCCTCGGCCGGCTGACCTCGGAGGAGCGGGCCGGGGAGATTTACGGGCTGTACGCCACCACCGGGCGGGCGGTGTCCTTCATGGCACCGGCCCTGATCTCCGTGGCGATCGCACTGACCGGGGACTCCCGCGCCATGGTGCCGGCCATCCTGCTGGTGCTCGTCCTCGGAATGGTCCTGCTCCTGCGGGTCCGCGACCCGAGGGCCGATGAACGGCTGGGCGCCCGCTGACGCATCCCCGGGACAGGGCCCGCAGGCCCTCGACCGCGTGGCGCGGAACGGTGATGACCAGGGGAGACACGCCCTGATCCGGTGAGGTGTCGCCCCCGGGAGGCACCGCTGCAGGCCTGTCCGGAACGGCCGCCCGGTCAACGCGGTCGGGCGCGCCCGGTAGTATGGGTCAGGACTCCCCGATCTAGATGCTGGAGGCCGCCGCATGCTCACCGTGCTCATTGCACTCTTCGCAGTGGCATTGGTGGCGCCGATCATCTTCCGGTTCGCGGACCGCAACGGCTTCTACGTCCTGGCCGCCGTACCGGCCCTCGGCTTCGTCTGGCTCCTGTTCCAGCTCCCCGAGGTCCTCGCGCTGCAGGACAGCGTTAACTCCGGGGCCTCCCCGCCCTCCGGGGTCGGCACCGGACTGGTCCAGACCTACGCGTGGATCCCCGACCTGGGCATCGAGCTGTCCTTCCGGATGGACGCCCTGGCCGCGTTCATGGGCCTGATCATCCTGGGCGTCGGCGCCCTCGTCCTGGCCTACTGCGCCCGCTACTTCCAGCGTCACGAGGCGCGGAACGCCTCCTTCGGAGCCCAACTGGTGGCCTTCGCGGGCTCCATGTTCGGGCTGGTCACCACGGATGACCTGATCGTCCTCTACACCTTCTGGGAACTGACCTCCGTCCTGTCATTCCTGCTGATCGGCTACTCAGCCCACCGCATCTTCGCCCGCCGTTCCGCCATCCAGGCCCTCGTGGTCACCACCCTGGGCGGACTGTCCATGCTGGTCGGCCTCGTCATGCTGGGCCAGGCCGCCGGGACCTACCGGCTCTCCGAGATCGTGACCGCCGGCCCGGAGCTGCTCTCCGGCCCCTACGCCGGGGCGTTCATGGAGTGGGCGATCGTGCTGGTCCTCGTCGGCGCCCTCTCCAAGTCCGCCCAGGTGCCCTTCCACTTCTGGCTGCCCGCCGCCATGGCCGCCCCCACCCCGGTCTCGGCCTACCTGCACGCGGCCGCCATGGTCAAGGCCGGCGTCTACCTCGTGGCGCGGCTGGCGCCGGCCTTCGCGGAGTCCGGCTGGTGGCAGGTGCTGGTGATCGGCGTCGGGCTCTGGACCATGCTGGTCGGCGGCTGGCGGGCCCTGCGCCAGACGGACATCAAGCTCATCCTGGCCTACGGCACGGTGTCCCAGCTCGGTTTCCTCATGGTGGCCAACGGCCTGGGTGACCGAGACGCCGCCATGGCCGGGCTGGCGATGCTCGCGGCCCACGCCCTGTTCAAGGCCCCGTTGTTCATGGTAGTCGGCATCATCGACCACGAGGCGGGAACCCGCGACCTGGCCCGGCTCTCGGGCATCGGCCGCAACCATCCGTGGCTGTTCGGCACGGCCGTGGTCTGTGCCGCCTCGATGGCGGGCATCCCGCCACTGTTCGGCTTCGTGGCCAAGGAATCGGTCCTGGAGTCGCTCACGCACTGGGGTCAGCACGGTGCGGCCGGTGCCGGCCTGTGGGCCTCCGTCTGGGCCTGGACGCCGCTGGTCCTCGTGGCCGTGGGCACGGTGCTGACCGTCGCGTACTCCGCCCGCTTCCTGTGGGGCGCCTTCGCCACCAAGACCCTGCCCACGGACGAGGGGATCGTCCAGGTGGAGGACACCCGCTTCCACGGCCCCGTCACGGCGAGTGCACTCGGCCCCTCCGCCCTGCTGGCGCTGGCCTGTGTGGCCGGTGCCCTCATCCCCGGCGCCATGGAGGCCCTGCCCGCCGCGTTCGGCGCGTCGATGGCGCCCCTGGAACCGGGGTCCGAACCGGCCTACCTCGCGCTGTGGCACGGGCTCACCCCGGTGCTCGGGCTCTCGGTGGCCGTGATCCTGACCGGCCTAGTCCTGTACGCGGTGAAGGACCCGGTGGCCCGGTTCCAGGCCGCGGTGCCGTCCTGGGTGGACGCCCAGCGCCTCTACCGGGCCTCGCTGGCCGCGCTGGACGACGTGGCCATCTGGGTCACCGGCCGCACCCAGCGCGGTTCGCTGAGCTACTACCTGTTCATCATCCTCTCGGTGGCCCTGCTCGCACCGCTCCTGGCGCTGCTCTTCCCCCAGGAGAACGACGGCGGAACGGGGCTTGCGGAGTCCATCCTCGGCTCGGCGCAATGGACCTGGGCGGACACGATCGCCCAGGTGCTGGTCGGGGCCGCCATGATCGTGGCGACGTTCGCCGCCATCCGGGCCCGAAAGCGCTTCATGGCCGTGCTGCTGATCTCCGTGACCGGGTACGGGCTCGCCGCGATCTTCGCGCTGCAGGGTGCTCCGGACCTGGCGCTGACGCAGTTGCTGGTGGAGTCGATCGTCCTGGTGGCCATGGTGCTGGGGCTGCGCATGCTCCCACCGGGCTGGTACACCCGACGCCGCTCGGACTTCAAGGTGCCCCGGGCCATCCTCGGCATCGCCTTCGGCGCGGTCATGGTCGCCGTGGCCGTCACCGCCCTGGCCTCCCGCACGGCCGAGCGGATCTCCCTGGAGATGCCACGGCTGGCGTACGAGGAGGGCGGTGGCGCGAACATCGTCAACGTCCTGCTGGTGGACATCCGCGCCTGGGACACCTTCGGCGAGATCGCCGTGCTCGCGGCGGCCGCCACCGGTGTGGCGTCGCTGGTGTTCATCCAGCACCGGGACCGGCAGGCGGGGAACCTGCAGGACGTCGCGTCGGGTTCGGTCGGTCGCTACCGGGCGCAGGACGCGCGGGAACGGCGGGAACTGGCGGCCGTCCGCAAGTTCGCCATCGTGGACCAGGACCAGTGGCTGGTGGCCGGGCGCACCGTGGCGCCCGAACGGCGCTCCATCATCTTCGAGGTGGTCACCCGCCTGATCTTCCACGTCATCATCCTGCTGTCCATCTACCTGCTCCTGGCCGGTCACAACACCCCGGGCGGCGGCTTCGCCGGCGGGCTGATCGCCGGTCTGGCACTGACCATCCGCTACCTGGCCGGTGGCCGGTACGAACTGGAACAGGCCATGCCCATCCCCGCGGGCGTGCTGCTGGGTTCCGGGCTGGCCATCGCAGCCCTGACCGGGGCCGTGCCCCTGCTGTTCGGCGGGCAGGTCTTCCAGTCGGCGATCGTCGAGTTCGCCCTTCCGGTGATCGGCGACGTCAAGTTCGTCAGTTCGACCGTCTTCGACATCGGCGTGTACCTCGTGGTCGTCGGCCTCGTCATCGACGTCCTGCGGTCGCTCGGTTCTGAGGTGGACCGCCGCTCGGAGGCCGAGGGGACCGCTCAGGCCGAGGCCCAGCAGCGCCGCCGGGAGGCCGGGGCCGCGGCCGAGGCATCCTCCGCGGTCCCGGCCGGCGGCAGCACCTCCGGTGACGGCAGGGACCCGGCCCGCGCCGGCCTGCCCGTCTCACCGGATGCGGGGAGGGTGATCTCGTGAGCGTGAACATCGTCCTGCTCCTCGTCATGGGCGTCATGTACGCCGGTGGTGTCTACCTGCTGCTGGAGCGCACCCTGACCCGGGTGCTGCTGGGCATCCTGCTGATGACCAACGCCACCAACATGCTGATCCTCATCATGTCCGGCGCCCCGGGGGAGGCTCCGCTCGTCGAGGACGGCCTGGCCCCCGGGGCGTACACCGACCCACTACCGCAGGCCCTGACCCTGACCGCGATCGTGATCTCCTTCGCGATCACGGCGTTCATGCTGGGGATGATCTACCGGTCCTGGAAGCTGGGCCGGAGGGACGAGGTCCTCGTGGACACCGAGGACGTCAAGGTGGCCGAGCAGCCGTCCTTCGACGCAGAGGACGACGCCGAACTGCTGGAGGAGACCTCCGAGTTCCTCGACGAGGACGAGGACCCGAACGCCGACTACGAGCACGCGACGGCCATCAATCCGGCCACGGGGCCGCTGCCGGTCAAGCCCCAGCGGGACGGCACGGTCCGGGTCCGGCCGCAGGCCGGCCGGTCCGAGTCCTCCGCCCGAGGCGGCCGCCGCAGAGTGCAGGAGATGGAGGAGGGCGAACGCCCCGTCGGGTCCAGCGGGCACGACGATCACCTCCCCGATGAGGACGAGCGGGCCGGCAGCCCGCGCTCCCGCCCGCCGCGGTCCACGGAGCACCAGCAGGACAACCGGCAGGACACGCGAGACGGTGACGGTCGGGCCCCCCGGGGCCGCCGACGGAAGGGAGATGGCTGATGGACCAGGGCCTCGTCTCCCTCGCCCCCCTGGCGGTGCTAATGCCGATCCTCGGGGCCGCACTGGCCTTCGTGCTGGTCCGGCGCCCGCGGGCCCAGATCGCGGTCACGGTCACGACCATCACCATCACCCTCCTGCTGGAATGCCTGCTGCTGGCAGCCACCTGGGACACCGGCGCGGTCGCTGTCTTCCTCGGGGGGTGGGAGGCCCCGTGGGGCATCACCATGGTGGTGGACCGGTTCTCGGCGCTGATGCTGGTGATCTCCTCGGCCGTCGTGCTCGCCGTCCTCGTCTACGCCTCCGCCCAGGGCGTCACGGACCAGGACCAGGGCGGGCCGGTCTCGATCTTCCACCCCACCTTCCTCATCCTGGTGGCCGGGGTGTCCAACGCGTTCCTCGCCGGGGACCTGTTCAACCTGTACGTCGGCTTCGAGATGCTGCTGACGGCGTCGTACGTCCTGCTCACCCTCGGCGGCACCGGGCCGCGGGTGCGGGCCGGCGTGACCTACGTGGTGGTCTCGGTCATCTCCTCGGTGGTCTTCCTGGCGGCCATCGCCATGATCTACGGTGCGACCGGGACCGTGAACATGGCGGACCTGGCCGGCAAGCTCGCCCAGCTCGACCCGGACGTGCAGATGGTGCTGCACGTGATGCTGCTCGTGGGCTTCGGCATCAAGGCGGCGGTGTTCCCGTTGTCCTTCTGGCTGCCGGACTCCTACCCCACCGCCCCCGCGCCGGTGACCGCGGTGTTCGCGGGGCTGCTCACCAAGGTCGGCGTCTACGCGATCGTGCGGACCGAGACCCTGTTGTTCCCCGGTGACCGGGTGAACGCCGTCCTGCTCTGGATCGCCCTCCTGACGATGATCGTGGGTATCCTCGGGGCCCTCGCGCAGAACGACATCAAGCGCGTGCTCTCCTTCACCCTGGTCTCGCACATCGGCTACATGATCTTCGGGCTGGGGATGTCCAACGTGCTCGGCCTGGGCGCCACCATCTTCTACGTGGTCCACCACATCACGGTGCAGACCTCCCTGTTCCTGGTCACCGGACTGATCGAGCAGCGTGCCGGCACGGCGAACGTGGACCGGCTGGGTGGACTGGCCCGGATCTCCCCGCTCATCGCCATCCTGTTCTTCCTGCCGGCCATGAACCTCGCGGGCATCCCGCCGTTCTCGGGTTTCCTCGGCAAGGTGGGACTCGTCCAGGCCGGCGTGGGGGCGGACAGCATGATGGCCTGGGCCCTGGTCATCGGCTCGGTGGTCACCTCCCTGCTCACCCTGCTCGTCATGGTCCGGGTGTGGACCCGTGCGTTCTGGCGCCGCGTGGAGGACGTCGAGCACCCGCCCGCCAAGCTCGTGCTGGCCATGGACTCCCACGAGGCCTCGCTGGCGTCCTCGACGGCCACCCGGGAGGCCGGAGACGGGAGGGGCCGTACGGTCCGCGGCCCGACGGTCGGCCTCGTCGCCCCGACCATCGGCCTGGTCGCCTTGGGACTGTCCTTCACGGTGCTCGCGGGGCCGCTGTACTCCTTCTCCGACCGTGCGGCCACGGACATGCTCGCGCGGACCCCGTACATCGAGGCCGTGCTGGGGGAGGAGGCCGCCGCGCAGGCCGCCCTGGACGTCGGCCAGCTCGAGGACCGGGGCATCGTGACGCCCCAGGAGCAGGAGAATTCCGGGCCGGGGACCTTCCGGCCGATCGACGGCGCTGACAGCGAGGGCGAGGACGCCGGCACCCGCCCGGGCGGAGAGGTCCCCGGCGACCCGGGCGGCTCGCAGGACGAGGACACGAGCCCGGGTACGGAAGGGGGCACGCCGTGAGCGTGAGCGATGACCAGCAGGACGGTCCTCCGTTCTGGACGCAGTGGCCCATCCTGCTCGGGCTGACGCTGACCTGGGGCGCGCTGTGGCAGGACTTCTCCCCGGGCGTGCTGCTCGCCGGCGTCCTGTTCTCGGTGCTGATCCTGTGGTTCTACCGGTTGCCCCGGGTGCAGTTCTCGGACCGGTTCAACCTCTGGTACTTCCTGGTCTTCACTGTGCGGTTCCTCGGGCACGTGGTGACGGCCTCGGTCAGCGTGGCCTGGGACGCCATCACCAAGGGCCCGAGCATCGTGAACTCGGTGGTGGCCGTGCAGCTGCGCAGCCACGACGACCTCATCGTCACCCTCACCGGCCATGCCCTCGCCCTGGTCCCCGGCTCGCTGGTCATCGACGTGGACCGGCCCAGCTCCACGCTGTTCCTGCATGTGCTGGACGCGGGGAACGCCGAGGCGGTCGAGGGATTCCGGAACGAGGCACTGGCCACCGAGGCCGCCATCATCCGCGCCATCGGCACGAAGGCCGACCTCGCCCTGGTCAAGGACGACGAGGCCCGACGCGCCACCGTGGGCACGGGGAGGGGGAGGTCATGAGCCTGCTGGACATCGCCGGGTACCTCAGCCTGGCCCTGCTGGCCGGGGGCGGCATCGCGGCCATCTACCGGATCGTGGCGGGGCCGTCCATCCTGGACCGCGCCATCGCCACCGACGTCCTGCTGATCGTCATCTCCTCGGCGCTGTGCGTGGAGATGGCCCTGAACCACCACACGGACAACATCGTGTTCGTGGTGGTGGCCTCCGTGATCGGGTTCGTCGGATCGGTGACGCTGTCCCGGTTCGTCGCCGAGCGCAAGAAGGAGCCGGTCGAGCATGCTTGAGTCGTGGCCCGAGATCGCCGACGGGATCGCCGCCGTCCTGCTGATCCTGGGGGCCTCCCTGTCCACCGTGGCCGGCATCGGCCTGCTGCGCTTCCCGGACCAGCTCTCGCGGATGCACGCCGGGACCAAGCCCCAGGTGCTGGGCCTGCTGCTGGTCCTGGTGGCCCTGGCCTTCGCGTGGCGGGCGTGGGTCTGGGTCCCCGTGCTGATCCTGGCCTGGGTGCTGCAGATGCTGACCGCACCGGTCTCCGCCCACCTGGTGGGCCGGGCCGGGTACCGGACCAAGCACCTGAAGCGGGAGATGCTCTTTACGGACGAGCTGGCCGACGTCGTGGCCAGCCACGACGACCAGGGCCGGCCGGCGGCCACCGCGGACCGGCGCACCGTGCCCCAGCCCGATCCCACGGACCATCACGGCCGGGACTGAGCGCCGAGCGCTCTGAGGGACAGGGTCCGAGGGGCTGGGGACTGAGAGCCTGGGACCAGGCCGGCCGGGAGCGCGGCTGCGCGAGGCGCAGGGCCCACTCCCGGCCGGCTGGATCAGACCTCCCCGCGGCCGACCTTGACGGACTTCGCGGACCGGGCCTGCATCCGCTCGATGGCCTCGTTGGCCCCGCGCTGGGAGGTCACCCGGATCAGCGCGGCGATGCCCGCGGCGATCGTGGCGAAGGCGATGGCCTCCCACATGTTGTTGTCCGTGTCCTCGAGGTCCTTGGGGGCATCGTGACCGGTGACCTTCTTCCAGCCGAACTCGACGACCTTGGTGCCGATGAGGCCGCCGGCGATCGTGACGCCGGTGGTGATGAGCTTGCTCACGAGGGTGTTCATGCGGGGTACCTCCGAAGACGATGGGCGATGTCCGGGTTCAGCCTATCGGCTCGTCGGACCCCTCAGGCGGCGGGGGTGCAGCCGTCAGCGGGCCCGCGACCTCGAGGGTGTCCTCGGCGCTGAGGCACTCCGCCATCTCCTCCAGGAACCGGGCCACGTCCGGCCGCGACGCCTCCGGGACGGCCTGGGCCACCTCCATCATGCGCCGGTGCATGAGCGACAGGCGCGCCCGGACCTCGGCGTGGGCGTGGTCGGTGGCCACGACGACCACGGAACGCCGGTCCCGGGGATGGGGTTCCCGGCGCAGGTGACCGGACCGGCCCAGCCGGTCCAGCAGCTTCGTGGTCGAGGCCGTGGAGATGCCCAGGTGAGTGGCCAGCGCGCGGGGAGTGACGGCCTCGCCGGCCCCCTGGCGGGCGATGACGAAGCGCAGGGCGTCCACGTCGGTGGCGTTCATGTCCATGCCCTCGCTCATCCGCCGGCGCATGTCCCGGTCGGCGACCCGGAACCGGCGCAGGGCGCGCAGGATCTCCACGGCGCCGTCCGACTCCTCGAACCAGTACCCGCGAGCCCGCTCATCACCCGGTAGATCGACCACGCCCCTGATGGTACGCTCAATTTCACTAGCCAGGCTAGAAACACTACGATCGTGATACATCGCATCCGGGACGCTTAGGCTATGAGCGACGACGCCGGCACCGCCCGGAAGGGGAACCCGCCATGGAGCAGACGACCGACGACCACGTGATCCTCGTGGACGACGAGGGCCGCACCGTGGGCCTGGCCCCCCGGGCCACCGTCCACGACGAGTCCACCCCGTTGCACCGCGCGTTCTCCTGCTACGTCTACCGCGACGACGGCCACGTGCTGGTCACCCGGAGGGCTCTGTCCAAGCGCGCGTGGCCGGGCGTCTGGACCAACTCCTTCTGCGGGCACCCCCGGCAGGACGAGGACGGCCTCGACACGGTGAACCGCTATGCGCGCCACGAGCTGGGCCTGGTGGTCGAGGACGTGCGCTGCGTCCTGCCGGACTTCCGGTACCGCGCCGTGGACGCCTCCGGGATCGTGGAGAACGAGCTCTGCCCGGTCTACGTGGCCCGGGCCGCCGGTGCCGTGCAGCCCAACCCCGAGGAGGCGATGGAACACCGGTGGGTGAGCCCGCAGGAGCTGGAACGGTGGGTGGGCGCGGCCCCGTGGTCCGTGAGCCCCTGGCTGGTCGAACAGCTCCCCGGCGTCCTGCCGGTCCTGGCCGGTGGTGTCCCGCAGCGCGGGGGGAGCGGGTCATGAGCGGCGTCGAGCGCGAGATCCAGGACGTCCTGGACGAGGGCGCGGCCCGGTCCGGGCGGTTCGGCACCGGACACCGGGACCTGTGGGCCGCCCTGGCCGCGGCGGTCGAGGGCGGCAAGCGCTTCCGGCCGCACCTGCTGACCGAGACCCACGCCGCGCTGGGCGGTACCGAGCCCGGACTCGTGGACCGCGTCGGTGCGGCCCTGGAGATCCTGCACACCTCCTTCGTGGTGCACGACGACGTCATCGACGGTGACGAGGTGCGGCGGGGCCGGCTGAACGTGTCCGGCACCTTCGCCGCGGAGGCCCGACGGCGGGGCGCGGCCGAACCGGTCGCCCACCACTACGGGGCGGCCGCAGGGCTGCTGGCCGGTGACCTGGCCCTCGTCACCGCCACCCGGATGATCGCCCGCTGCGGGGCGTCCCCGGAGGTGACCGAGGACCTGCTGGACCTGCTCGAGGACGCGGTGCACGCCTCCGCGGCGGGCGAGCTGGCCGACGTCGGGCTCGCCCTGCCGGTGGACGGGCGGACGGCGAGCGTGGCGGACGCCGTGCGCGTGGCCGAGCTGAAGACGGCCGTCTACTCCTTCGTGCTGCCCCTGCAGGCCGGTGCCGTGCTGGCGGGCGCCCCGGCGGCGGCGGTGGCTGCGCTGGCCCCGGTCGGGCGCCACCTCGGCATCGGCTTCCAGCTGCTCGACGACCTGCTCGGCGTGTTCGGCGACCCGGAACGCTCGGGCAAGGGCACCCTGTCCGACCTGCGCGAGGGCAAGCCCACCGCGCTGATCGCGCACGCCCGGTCCACCGGCGCCTGGACCGAGTTGCGCGCGCTGGTGGGGAACCCCGCCCTCGACGGCCGCGGCGCCGACCGCGCCCGTGCGCTGCTGACGGACTGCGGTGCCCGCCAGCGGGTCACCGCCCTGGCCAATGAGTTCCTCGACGACGCCCTGGCGGCCGCCGGCCGGCCACCCCTGACCCCGGCGCTGCACGCCGTGCTGGCCGGGATGGCCGAGGAGATCCGGCAGGCGGCGACGTCGGCCCTGCTGGCGGCCCCGGACCGCGGGCGGACGACCGCCCCGGCGTCGGACACGGTGCCCGGCGCGGTGCCCGGTGCCGCTCCCGCAGGCCTGTCGCGCCGCGAGGGGGCCCAGTCGATGGCGGGGCGGTCATGAGCGCCCCGGACCACCGCTATGACGACGTCGCCCAGGCCAGCGCCGCCCAGGTCATCGCCGGCTACTCGACATCCTTCGGCTGGGCGACCCGGTTGCTGGCCCGGCCGGTCCGGACCCACGTGCGGAACATCTACGCCCTGGTGCGGGTGGCCGACGAGATCGTCGACGATCCGGACCCGGCCCTGACCCCGGCATGGCGCCGGGAACAGCTGGACGAGCTCGAGGCCGAGACCTACCGCGCCCTGGACAGCACCCGCAGCTCCAACCTCGTGGTGCACGCCTTCGCGCTGACGGCCCGCCGGTTCGGGATCGGGCCCGGGCTCGTGGGGCCGTTCTTCGCCTCCATGCGCGCCGACCTGGTCCGCTCCCGGCATGACGCCCAGAGCCTGTCCGACTACGTGCACGGGTCCGCCGAGGTGGTCGGCCTGATGTGCCTGCGCGTGTTCACCGGTGGTGACGTGGCGGCCTACGAGCGGCTCCGGCCCGGGGCCGAGCGACTGGGTGCGGCGTTCCAGAAGGTCAACTTCCTCCGTGACCTCGCCGACGACCACGACCAGCTGGGCCGGACCTATTTCCCCGGCCTGGACCCGGCCGCGTTCAGCGACGCCCACCGGGACGAACTCCTGGACGACATCGACGCCGACCTCGCGGCCGCCGCGGAGGCCATCCGGCTGCTGCCCGACTCGAGCCGGCGGGCGGTGCGGGCGGCCCACGCGCTGTACTCGGCGCTGTCCAGGCGCCTGCGGTCCACGCCGGCGGCCCGGATCCGCGAGTCCCGCATCCGGGTCCCGGACGGACAGAAGGCCGTGATCCTGGTGAAGGCCCTGGCAGGAAGGACAGCATGAGCGAGCGAGTCGTGGTCATCGGCGGGGGGATCTCCGGACTGGCCTCCGCGGCCCTGCTGGCGCGGGACGGATACAGCGTGGACCTCGTGGAGGCCCGCGAGGACTTCGGCGGCCGGGCGGGGAGCTGGGAACGGGACGGCTTCCGGTTCGACACCGGACCGTCCTGGTACCTGATGCCCGAGGTCTTCGACCACTTCTTCCGCCTGCTGGGCACCTCCGCCGCCGCCGAGCTGGACCTGCAGCAGCTGGATCCCGGCTACCGGGTGTTCTTCGAGGGGGAGTCCCGGCCGCTGGACATCGCGGCGGACCGGCAGGCCAACGTGGAGCTCTTCGAACAGGTCGAGCCCGGAGCCGGCCGTGCGCTGGAGCGGTACCTCGACTCCGCGCAACGAACCTACGACATGGCCATCGGCCGGTTCCTGTACACCTCCTTCACCTCCTACCGCCCGTTCCTCGACCGCGACCTGCTCACCCAGCTCCACCGACTGGGTCCGCTGCTGCTGGAGTCCCTGGAGCGGTTCACCGGCCGGCACTTCACCGACCACCGGTTGCGGCAGGTGCTCGGTTACCCGGCGGTGTTCCTCGGTTCCTCCCCGGACCGGACCCCGAGCATGTACCACCTGATGAGTGCCCTCGACCTGACCGGCGGGGTGCTGTACCCGCAGGGCGGGTTCACCGGGCTGATCGACGTGATGGTGCGCCTGGCCCGCGAGTCCGGCGTCCGCCTGCACGCGGCGACCCCGGCCACGGCCATCCTCACGGAACCGGCCGGCACCGGTCGCCGCGGGAACCGCGGGGTGCGTGACCTGGTCTCGGGGGCCCGGGCCCGCGCCACGGGCGTGCGCGTGCGCGGACGGGACGGGGCCGAGCGCGTGCTGCCGGCCGACGTCGTGGTCTCCGCCGCCGACCTGCACCACACCGAGACCACCCTGCTCCCGCAGGGCCTGCAGACCTACCCGGAGGCGTACTGGCGCAAGCGCACGTCCGGCCCCGGCGCGGTGCTGGTGATGCTCGGGGTGCGCGGGGACCTGCCGCAACTGCCCCACCACTCCCTGTTCTTCACCCGTGACTGGGACGCCAACTTCGGGGCCATCCGCGCCGGTGACGTCCCGGACCCGGCCTCGGTCTACGTGTGCCGGCCCTCGGCCACGGACCCGCACGTGGCGCCGGCCGGCCACGAGAACCTCTTCGTCCTGGTTCCGATGCCGGCCGATCCCGGTCTGGGCGGCGGAGGGCCGGACGGTGGCGGGGACCGGGCCGTGGAGGCCATCGCCGACGCGGCCATCGACCAGGTCGCCCGCTGGGCGGACGTGCCGGACCTGGCCGAGCGGGTGGTGGTGCGGCGCACCGTGGGACCGGCCGACTTCGCCCGTGACCTCGGGGCCTGGCGGGGCGGCATGCTCGGCCCCGCGCACACCCTGGCCCAGAGCGCCATGTTCCGCACCGGCAACGTCTCCCGCCGCGTGAGGTCCCTCTACTACGCCGGCTCCAGCACCATCCCGGGCATCGGCCTGCCGATGTGCCTGATCAGCGCGGAGATCCTGCTCAAGAGGCTGCGCGGGGACCACTCCGCCAGTCCGCTGGCCGCACCGCTCCTTCCCACGATCGGTGGCCCGACGCCGTCCGGCCCGGTCCCGGCGGCCGGGCCGGCCCCGGTGGGGACGGGGGACTCATGGCGGTGATCTACCTCGTCTCACTGCTGGCCAGCCTCGGCTGCATGGCGCTGCTCGACCGCCGGTTCCGCCTGGTGCTGTGGCGCGCCCCGCGGGCCGGTGCCGTGGTCCTGGCCGTGGGACTGGCCTTCTTCCTGGCCTGGGACCTGGTCGCCATCGCCTCCCAGCACTATGCGGCGGGCACGAGCGAGGCCATGACCGGCATCATGCTGGCTCCCGAGCTGCCGCTGGAGGAGATCCTCTTCATCCTCTTCCTGTGCTACCTGACCCTGGTGCTGCGCGGGCTGCTCGTGCTGGCCCTGGGCGGACGGACACGGACGGAACAGGCGGACCGGACGGCCCGGACGGACCGCCGAGACCGGACTCACCGGCCGGCACGCCGGACGCTGGCGACGGGGGAGCGGTCATGAGCTACCCGGTCCTGGCCCTGGCCTTCCTGGCGCTCGCCGCGGCGGTGGCCGTGGTCGCCACCCGGCGACGGCGGCTCGGGCCGAGGTGGTGGGCCGTCACCGGCCTGACGGTCCTCGCCCTGATGGTCCTGACCGCCGTGTTCGACAACCTCATGATCGCCGCGGACCTGTTCCGGTACAACGAGGAGCTGCTGGTGGGCTGGTATCTGGGCCTCGCGCCCGTGGAGGACTTCGCCTGGCCGCTCGCGGCCGGACTGCTGCTGCCCTCGCTGTGGGAGCTGCTGCACCCCGCCCCCGCCTCTCCTGCCGGCCCCCGGACCAACGCCCGGACCGACGCCCGGAACCACCCCCGGGAGCGGCCATGACGATGGTGCTGGGTGAGGCGACGCGCCAGCTGCTGGGCTCCTCCCGGCCGGTGAGCTGGGTCAACACCGCCTATCCGTTCGCGGCGGCCTACCTGCTCTCGGGCGGCGGGCTCACCGCGGAGCTGGTGATCGGGACCCTGTTCTTCCTGATCCCCTACAACCTGTTGATGTACGGGATCAACGACGTCTTCGACTACGAGTCCGACCTGCGCAATCCGCGCAAGGGCGGCATCGAGGGCATCGTGCTGTCGGACCGGTGGCACGGGGTGACCCTGTGGGCCTCCGGCCTGCTGGCCCTGCCCTTCGTGGTGGCCCTCGTGGCGTTCGGGGACCTGGTCTCGACCCTCGTGCTGGCCGTGACGCTGGCCGCGGTGGTCGGTTACTCGGCCCCGCGGATCCGGCTCAAGGAACGACCGGTGCTGGACTCGATGACCTCGTCCACGCACTTCGTGGGCCCGGCCGCATTCGGCCTGGCCCTGGCCGACGGCGCCTGGACGGTGACGGCGGCCGCCTCCCTCGTGGCGTTCTTCCTGTGGGGCATGGCCTCGCAGGCCTTCGGCGCCGTGCAGGACGTCACCGCGGACCGCGAGGCGGGCATCGGGTCGATCGCCACGGTCCTGGGGACCGCGACCACCGTGCGCGTGGCCATCGGGCTCTACGCGGCGGCCGGCGTCGTGATGGTGCTGGCCGGCTGGCCCGGGGTGCTGGCGGGACTGCTGGCGATCCCGTACATCCTGAGCATCCTGCCGTTCCGGTCCCTGCCCGATGATCGCTGCGAGGCGGCCAACGCCGGCTGGCGGCGGTTCCTGTGGCTGAACATGCTCACCGGTTTCGCGCTCACGATGCTCTTCCTCTGGATCGGCCTGCGTGGCTGAGCGGACCCGCACCCGGACCCGGGCACGGCCCCTGCGGACGGAGGCCTGGCGGACCCTGAAGGTCGAGGGACGGTGGACCGGACTCGTCGCGGACGCCGCAGCCGTGCTCACCGTGGTCAGCCTGCTGGCCGGCCTGCTCGACGGTGCCGTGGCGGTCGCCCTGTTCGCCCTGGTGCTGCTGGGCCACGTGGTGATCCGGCTCGCCCCCCTGCGGCCCGCCGTGCAGGCCGCGACCGCCGTGGCCCTGCCGGCCGCCGCCGGGGCGGCCATGGCCGACGCCTACCAGCGGGTCTCCTGGCTGGACATCGCCGCGCACTTCGCCGTGACCGGGCTGCTCGCCGTCCTGGTCACGGCCGGGGTCTACCGGGCGGGCTGGCTCCGCCCGGGTGGGGCCGCCGCCGGGACCGTCCTGCTCGCCACCGCCCTGGGGGTGCTGCTCGCCGTGGCCTGGGAGTTCGGGGAATGGGTGGGCCACACCTATCTGGATCCGGCCATCCAGGTCGGGTACGACGACACGATCGGGGACCTGGCCGCCGGCCTGGCCGGTTCCCTGACCGCGGGCGTGCTGTACCGCCGGCTGACCGCGGACGGCAGGACGCCGTGACCGCGGGCGACCACGACGTCACCGTGGTGATCCCCGCACGCAACGACGCGGTCCTGCTGGATCGGTGCCTGCGCGCACTGGCCCGCCAGACCCGGGAGCCGGCGGAGGTGATCGTGGTGGACAACGCCTCCACCGACGCCACGGGCGAGGTCGCACGGGCCCACGGGGCCACCGTGGTCCAGGAGGAGCGGATCGGGATCTGGGCCGCCGCGGCGGCCGGTTATGACGCCGCGTCCAGTCCGGTCATCGCCCGGCTGGACGCGGACTCCGTGCCGCCCGCGGACTGGGTCCAGAAGGTGGCGGCCGGGCTGCGGCGCCGGCCGTCCGCCGTGGCGCTCACGGGCTGGGGGGTCTTCGAGGACCTGCCCAGGCCCGTGGGGGTGCCGGTGGCGACCCTCTACCTCGGCGCCTACTACGTCCTGGGCCACGCGGCGGCCGCGGGCCCCGTGCTGTGGGGGTCGAACATGGCCCTGCGCCGCACGGCCTGGCACCAGGTCAGGGATCGGGTGCACCGCTGGGAGCGGGAGGTGCATGACGACATGGACCTCGCCCTGGTTCTCGGCCCCGGCCAGGCGGTGAGCTTCGATCCCCGGCTCGTGGTCGGCGTCTCCGCGCGATCGCTCAAGGGGGCCTCCCAGCTCGTGCGGCGGGTGCGTCGTGCCCGGCGCACCCTGGAGCTGAACTTCCGCGAGGCCCAGCCGTGGGAACGGTGGGCGGAACGGCTCAGGGCCGCTCCCAGTCCTCGATAGGACCCGGCACCACCTGGAACAGCGGATGGACCTCCGGATCGGTCACCGCGCGGAGTGCGGCGTGCCGGTCCGGGCTGCGCTCGGCGAGCTTGGCCAGCAGGTGCTGCCACTCGAAGGCCACCTGGCCCTCCGTGACCGGGATGGGCCTCACCGGCATCGTCGGTGACACGGGCGGCACGGGCGGCACGGGTGGCACGGGCGGGATGCCCGGGGGTGTCACCGACGGGGTGCCCTCAGCCCCGGATGCCCCGGGCGCTCCGGGTGTCCCGTCCTTTGTGCCCGTACCCGTACCCGTCTCGGACGCCGCCGGCGGACAGTCGATCCGGGAGCGGTCGAAGCGGTAGCCGCGCCGCTCGGCCTCGTCGGCCAGGGCGGCCAGGTACGCACCCATCGCCGCAGGGGTGTCCGCGTGCCGCCGGAAGCGGACCAGCTGTGGATGGGATCGGTAGCCGCGCGTGCGCCCCGCCAGGACCGCCTGGGCCAGCAGGGCCTCCCGCCAGCCGCCGGTCAGGCCGGGTCGGTCGAGGTACCGGGGGTGCAGGGTCCACAGGCGCATGCACCCATCCTCTCGCGGATGCCGCCCACCCGTTCCCGATGCGCTCCCGGAGGGGTCAGCGGGACCGGCCCCGGCCGGCGTCGATCGTCTCGACGGCCGGTTCATCGGTCGCGCCGGACCGGGCCCGCCGGTGGCGCCAGGCGGCGATCCCCGCGAGGACGGCGGCGCCGGCCAGGAACGGCAGGCCCAGCCGCCACACCTCCCACTCCACCTGCGTGGCCAGCGCGATGCAGGACATCAGCCCGGCGACCGGCAGGAACGCGGGCACCCGGAAGTGACGGTGCCCCACCGCGTCGCGGCGCAGCACGAGCACGGCGGCGTTGACGGCCGCGAACACCACCAGCAACAGCAGGACCATCGTGCTGGCCAGGATGTCCAGGGTGCCGGTGAGGGCCAGGACCAGGGACAGGGCGGTGGTGACCAGGATGGCCACCCACGGGGTGCGGCGCCGGGGCAGCAGCGCGGCCAGCACCGGCGGCAGCAACCCGTCCCGGGCCATCCCGTAGGCCAGCCGGGAGGACATGATGCCGGTGAGCAGCGCGCCGTTGGCCACCGCCACCAGGGCGATGACGCTGAAGACCACGGGCGGGATGATGCCGGCGGCCTCGACCACCTGCAGCAACGGGGCGGTGCTGGCGGCCAGCTCCTCGGTGGGGATCACCGCCGAGGCGGCCATGCCGACCAGGGCGTAGACGACGCCGGCCACGGCCAGCGCCCCGAACAGGGCCCGCGGGTAGGACCGTGAGGGGTCCTTGGTCTCCTCGGCGACGTTCACGCTCGTCTCGAAGCCCACGTAGGAGTAGAAGCCCAGGACGGCACCGGCCAGCACCGCGGAGACCGGACCGCGCTCCGGCGTGCCCAGCTCGACCAGCCGGCCCAGGTCCCCCTCGCCGCGGGCGAGCACGACCACGCCCAGGGCGATCACGAGCAGCAGGCCGGAGACCTCGATGATCGTCGCCACCCGGTTGGCCCCCATCGACTCCGTGATGCCGCGGGCGTTCAGCGCGGCCAGCAGTCCCAGGAACACGATGACCACCAGGGCCGTGGGCAGGGTGATGAACTCGGTCAGGTAGTCGCCGGCGAAGCCGAGGGCCAGGGCTCCCACGGAGACGATCCCGGCGGACAGCATGCAGAACCCGACGAGGAATCCGGTGAACGGCCCGAAGGCACGGGTGGCGTAGTGCGAGGAGCCCCCGGCCCGCGGGTACTTCGTCGCCAGTTCGGCATAGGACCCCGCGGTCAGCAGGGCCAGCACCAGGGCCGCCACCAGGGGGACCCAGACGGCCCCGCCGGAGAGGCCGGCGATCTCGCCGACCAGGACGTACACCCCGGCCCCGAGGACGTCACCCAGGATGAACAGGAACAGGCCCGTGGTGGTGACCGTGCGGCGCAGGGACCGGGTCTCGCCGGAGGCTGTGGTGGAGGGCATGGGATCACAGTAGACGGCGCCGGGGCGGGGTGCCGAGTCCCCGTGCGCATCCGGGGTCTGAGAGGGTGCGATGCGCACGGGGCCCCTCTACGATGACGGTGTTCGCCTCCCCGCGCGGGACGCGTCCGCCATCGGATCCCGCAGGACGGAACAGGACGGATGCAGCATGGACCCCAGGACGTCCCTCTGGCATGACACCCACCCGGTCCCCGCCACCGGCACCGACCACCTCTCCCCGGGTGACCGGTTCGACACCGTGGTCGCCGGCGCGGGCTTGACCGGGCTGGCCACCGCCGTCCTGCTGGCGCGCGCGGGCCAGCGCGTGGCCGTGGTCGAGGCCCGCTCGGTGGGGGCCGTGGCCACCGGGAACACTACCGCGAAGGTCTCGCTGCTCCAGGGCACCACCCTGGCGGAGATCAGCCGTCACCAGTCGGACCAGGTGCTGCGCTCCTACGTGGAGGGCAACCGCCGGGGGCAGTCCTGGCTGCTGCGCTACCTGGACGAGAACGGGATCGACTACCAGCGCAGGCCCGCCTACACCTACGCCACCACCCACGAGGGCCTGTCCCGGCTGCACTCCGAGCTGGAGGCCGACCGCGCCGCGGGCCTGGACGTGACCTGGACACGGGAGACGGACCTGCCCTACCCCGTGGCCGGGGCGATCCGGCTGGAGGACCAGGCGCAGGTGCACCCGATGCAGGTGCTCGACGCCCTGGCCACCGAGTTCCGCCGGCTCGGCGGGACGCTGGTGGAGGGGGTGCGGCTCACGGGCGCGGGCTACCGGTCCCCGCTGGCCGTGCACACCTCCGCGGGGGAGATCAGGGCCGGGCAGCTGGTCCTGGCCACAGGGGCCCCGGTCCTGGACCGCGGCGGTTACTTCGCCAAGCTCAGTCCACACCGTTCCTACGCACAGTCCTACCGGGTGCCGGGGCCCGTTCCCCAGGCGATGTACCTCTCCGCGGACAGTCCGTCCCGCAGCCTGCGCACGGCCCCCATCGACGACGGTGAGCTGCTGCTCGTGGGCGGCAACGGCCACGTGGTGGGGCGATCGGCCTCACCGCAGGCCGCCGTGGACGCCCTCGAGGCGTGGACCCGGGAGCACTTCCCCGGAGCGGAGCGCACGCACGCCTGGTCCGCGCAGGACTACCGCTCGGCCAACCTCGTCCCCTTTGTGGGGACACTGCCCCGCGGCGGTGGCCACGTCTACCTGGCCACCGGCTTCAACAAGTGGGGCCTGACCAACGGCGTGTCGGCCGCCCTGCGGATCTCCGCGCAGATCCTCGGCGGTGCCACGGACTGGGCCAGGCCGATGGATCGTCGCCTCACCTCGCCGGCCGACCTGCTGACCGGCCTGAGGGACAACGCCGCCGTCGGTGCCCGGTTGGCCGGCGGCTGGACGTCGGCCGCACGCAGACCCCTGCCCCAGGAGCCTCCGGCCGAGGGCCAGGGCACGGTGGGCCGGGACCACGGCCGGCCCGTGGCGGTCTCCACGGTGGACGGGGTGACCTGCCGGATGTCGGCGGTCTGCCCGCACCTGGGCGGCATCGTCTCCTGGAACGACGCCGAGCGCTCCTGGGACTGCCCACTGCACGGATCACGCTTCACCGCGGACGGCACCCTGCTCGAGGGGCCGGCGGTCACGGGCCTGCGGGCACCCACGGATGCCAGGGGGCGGGCGGACTGAGAGCCGTTCCCCGCAACGGGAGGACCGTGGCCGAGGGGTCGGGGGTGGTGCCCTATGCTGGTGCCACATCGTGAACGACAGGGGAGCGCCGCCCGGCGCTGAGAGTGCGCCCAGCGCAGACCCTCGAACCTGCTCCGGTTAGTACCGGCGAAGGAAGTCGAGTTCTCCGATGGAGCGTGGGGCCCGGTGCCTGACGCGCCCGGATCCCGAGGGTTCGGGCGGCGTGCGTTCCATTCCCCTCCTTGGATCCTTGAGGAGGACATCACATGGTCTCGACGCAGACCCCCGGCAGTGATCACCAGGCCACCCCGCCGGCCGGTACACCGGACCGTCCCGGGCGCTCCCGCCCACACCACGACCCGCGCGGCCCCGCCCACCGCACCTCCGCCCACCGCACCTCCGCCCACCGCACCTCCTCCCGCCACACCTGGCGCGTGGTGGACATCGTCGTGGCCGCCGTCGTCGCCGTGGCCAGCGGCGTGGTCTTCTAGGCCTGGAACCTGGCCTATGCGGGACTGGGCGGGGTGTTCCTGGCGTTCCCGCCGTCGTCGGGACTGGTCGCCGGCATGTGGCTGTTCCCGGCGGTCCTGGGTGCACTGCTGATCCGCAGACCGGGTGCCGCGCTGTTCACGGAACTGGTGGCTGCCGCCGTCTCCGCGTTGCTGGGGTCCCAGTTCGGCCTGACCGTGCTGGCCTCCGGACTCGTCCAGGGCATCGGGGCCGAGCTGGTCTTCCTCCTGTTCCTCTACCGTCGCTTCACCCTTCCCGTGGCCCTGCTGGCCGGTGCCGCCGCGGGAGTGGCCTGCGGTCTCAACGAGGCCTTCCTGTTCGCCTGGTTCCCCGAGTACACGCTGGCCTGGAAGTGGCTCTACGTGGGGTTCACCGGCATCTCCGGGATCGTCATCGCCGGCCTGCTGAGCTGGCTGGCCACCCGCGCCCTGGCGGCCACGGGCGCACTGGCCGCCCTCCCGTCCCGCGGCGCCCACCGGGAACCGGCGGGCCGGGGGTGACCGCGGCCACCGTCACCGCGCAGGGCTGGGGCTGGCGGCACGCCGGACGCGACCGGGCCGCCGTCGCCAGCCTGGACCTGACCATCCCACCGGGGCAGCGGGTCCTGCTCGCCGGGCCCTCCGGGGCCGGGAAGTCCACTCTGCTGCACGGACTGGCCGGCGTGCTGGACCCGGCGGACGACTCGGAGGAGACCGGCCGGCTGCTGCTGGACGGCGTGCCCACCCGCGAGCTGCGCGGCCACGCCGGGTTGGTGCAGCAGGACCCCGAGACACAGGTGATCCTCTCGCGCGTGGGGGACGACGTGGCCTTCGGCGCGGAGAACCTCCGCGTCCCGCCGGACGAGATCTGGGACCGGGTCCGACACGCCCTGGCCGCGGTCGGGCTGGGGGAGGACGAGGGCATCGCCCTGTGGCGGGACACGTCGCGACTGTCCGGCGGGCAGAAGCAACGGATGGCCCTGGCCGGGGTCCTGGCCATGCGCCCGCCGCTGGTCCTGCTCGACGAGCCGACCGCCAACCTCGACCCCGCCGGTGTGCTCGAGGTCCGCGACGCCGTCCTGGCGGTGGTCGAGGCCATCGGCGCCACCCTCGTGGTCGTGGAGCACCGGCTCGGGACGTGGGCCCGGCACGTGGACCGGTTGCTCGTCCTGGAACCGGGCGGGGGCATCAGCCACGACGGCACCCCCGCCGCGCTGCTCGCACCCGGCCCCGTCCGGGAGGAACTGGCCGCGGCCGGGGTGTGGGTGCCCGGGGTGGTGCCCGAACCCGTCACCCCCGCCCCCGGCGGTCCGCGGCCGGCCGCGGAGCCCTCCGGACCGGCACGGAGCCCGCGACGGGACCCTGCCGGTCACCGGGACCCTGCCGGTCACCGGGACCCTGCCGGTCACCGGGACCCCACGGGGACAGCGCTGTTGTCCGCCCGGGACCTGGCGGTGTCCCGGCACGCGGTGAGGCCCGGCTGGCGCCGCCGCCTCGGGCCACCGCCGGTCCCGGTGCAACACGGACTGGACGTGACCGTGGAGGCCGGGGAGGCCGTCGTCGTGACCGGGCCGAACGGGGTGGGCAAGTCCACGCTGCTGTTGACCCTGGCCGGGCTCATCCCGGCCCACGCCGGGACGCTGACCACCACCGCCGCCCTGAAGGGACACGGGGTCCGGCTGCCGGACGACCCCCACCGCTGGCCCGCCCGGGACCTGGTGAGCCGGATCGGCACGGTGTTCCAGGAGCCCGAGCACCAGTTCGTCGCGGCCACGGTGCGCGAGGAACTGGCCTTCGGGCCGCGTCACGCCCGGGACCACCGGACGGGCACGCTGCGGTGGTCGGCCGCACAGGCCCGGGGCCGCGCCGACGAATTGCTCGAGGCCATGGGACTAACCGGACTGGCCGAGGTCAACCCCTTCACGCTCTCCGGTGGGGAGAAGCGCCGGTTGTCCGTGGCCACCGTGCTGGCCACGGGCCCGGACGTGGTGTTCCTCGACGAGCCGACCTTCGGGCAGGACGCCAACACCTGGGCGGTGCTGACCGGGATGCTGCGCCGGCTCGTCACCGAGGGCAGCTCCGTCGTCGCGGTGACCCATGACCAGGACTTCGCCGCGGCCCTCGACGCCCGGGTGGTGGAGCTGACATGAGCGCCGTCCTGACCGCCCCGGCCCCCTCCCGCCCCGTGGCGGGCTCCCCGATGGAGCGGGCCCACCCGCTGGCGAAACTGGCCGCCCTGCTGCCGGTCACCGCCGTGCTGGTGGCGTCCATGGACTGGGTGTCCTCGGGCCTGGTGCTGTTGGCGGCGGTGGCCCTGCTGCCGTTCTCGGGCATCCGCGCCGGGGAGTTCCTGCGCCGGGCGTGGCTGCTCGTGGCCGCCGCGCTGGCCTCGGCGTGGGGCACCGCGCTGGTCGGCCAGGACACGGGGCGGATGCTGCTGGAGGCCGGACCGGTGTCCGTCTCGGAGGGGTCGGCGCTGGCCGGAGCCGCGACGGGCCTGCGCATCCTGGCGGTCGCCCTGCCCGGAGTGATCGTCTTCGCGACCACGGATCCCACCGACCTGGCCGACGCGCTGGCCCAGCGGCTGCGTCTGCCCGCGAGGTTCGTGCTCGGCTCGCTGGCCGCCTTCCGGCTTCTCGCCATGCTGACCGAGGAGTGGCGCGTGCTGGGCCACGCCCGGCGTGCGCGGGGCGTGGGCGCCGGCGGGGGCCCGGTCCGCCGCACGACGTCGTGGCTGGGACAGGTGTTCGGGCTGCTGGTGCAGGCCATCCGCCGTGCCAGCCGGCTGGCCGTCACCATGGAGGCCCGAGGCTTCGGGGCCGGCGCCCGGACATGGGCCCGGACCTCGGTCTTCACCGCGGGGGACGTCCGGCTCGTCCTCGGTGGGTGCGCCCTGGCCGCGCTGGCCGCCGGCCTGGCCCTGGGGACGGGGGCGTGGAACCTGGTCTGGGCCTGAACCCGCCCCGGGCCTGAACCTGCCCGGGGCCGGACTCAGTGCAGCGGGCCGTGCCGCCCGGGGGACCTGTCCTCGTCCAGGAAGGCCGAGAGCCGGTCGGTCAGGTCCCGGTCCACGTCCAGCGCGACCCCGTCCAGGGAGGTCACCGGGGCCACCCCGCGCACGGAGGACACGAGCCACACGCCGTCCGCGTCGAACAGGTCCGACGGCTCCAGCGGACCGTAGCCGAGGTCCCAGCCGGCCGCCTGGGCGGCGGCGAAGATGGTGCCCTGGCTGGTGCCCGGCAGGATCCCGGAGCTGCGCAGCGGCGTGACCAGCTCCACGGCGTCCGGGCCGTCGGCGGCCGGGATCCGGCGGGCCAGCAGCACGGTCGAGGTGGGGCCCTCGAGCACCTTGCCGTCGGAGGAGACGAAGATGACGTCGTCGGCCCCCTGGGCGGCGGCGAAGCGCATGGCCGCCATGTTCACGGCGTAGCTGAGGGTCTTCGCGCCCATCAGCAGCCACGGGGCCCGCTCGGAGACGGAGGAGTCGAAACCGCGGTCCAGGAGCAGGACGGACAGGCCGCGCTCGCGCCCGGACGCCAGGCCGGGGGAGACGGGGGAGACCAGTACCCAGTACGTACCGGTCAGTGCGGGTGCGTCCGGGGCGGTCCCCGCGGTGATGTCCTTCAGCTCGCCGTCGGATCCGGTGTCCGCGGTGCCCCGCACGTAGTGCCCGCCGCCGGGGGCGCCCTCGGGGCCCCGCGTGGCCACGAGCTTGACCACGGCGTCCCTGCCCGGGTTCCCGGCCGCGTACGCGCTCAGCCCGGTGACCGCCGCCTGGCGCCAGGCCTGGGCGTCCGGGACCGGCAGGTCGAGGGAGGCGGCCGAGGAGATCAGCCGCTCCAGGTGGGAGTCCTCCTTGCGGATCCGGTGCCCGGTGTCCCCGGCGAGGGCGGTCATCGTCTCGAAGATCCCGTCCCCGCGGGTCAGGCCCTGGTCCGTGACCAGCACGGCAGGCTGCCGTGGATCGGCGACCCGGGTGCCGACCCCGTCCGCGGACGGGTCGAGGAACACGACCACGGAGCCGCCGGGCTCCGGGATGAATGATGCGGAGTGGTGCGTCATGGACCCCAGACTACGCATCCGTCCCCGCGTTCCGAGCACACCGTCGGGTGCGCGCCGGCACCGGCACACACCCGACGGTGGCCTCGGCCGGGCGGGCAGCGGACCGCGCGGTCCCGTCAGACCCGGGCCGGTTCCGGTTCGGGGGCCGCCTCGCCGGCGCCGTCACCCGGGGTGCCCTGCCTGGCCGCGTCAGCCGCCGGCCGGCCGGGCTCCGCGGAGGCGTGGTCGCGTTCCAGGGCGGCGCCCTCCACGTCCACGTTCGGCAGGATCCTGTCCAGCCACCGCGGCAGCCACCAGGCGGCGTCGCCGACCAGGTGCATCAGGGCGGGCATCAGCAGCAGCCGCACCAGGAAGGCGTCCAGCAGCACCCCGAAGGCCAGGCCGAAACCGATGGGCCGGATCATGGCGGACTCGGCGAAGACGAACCCGCCGAACACGGAGATCATGATGATCGCCGCGGCGGCGACCACGGCCCGGCCCGCGTGCAGGCCGTCCATCACGGCCACCCGGGCCGGGGCCCCGTGGGCGTAGGACTCGCGCATGCCGGAGGAGATGAACAGCTGGTAGTCCATCGCCAGGCCGAACAGCACGCCCACCATGATGGTCGGCAGGAAGGCCAGGATCGGCCCCGGGTTGTGCACCCCGAACACCGCGGACAACCAGCCCCACTGGTAGATGGCCACCACGCCGCCCATGGCCGCGAAGACGGACAGGATGAACCCGCCGGTCGCGATCAGCGGGACCACCAGCGAGCGGAACACCAGGATCATGATGAGCAGGGACAGCCCGACGACGACGCCCAGGTAGAGCGGCAACGCACCGGAGAGCTTGTCCGCGACGTCGATGAACCCACTGGTCATGCCGGCCACGGCCAGGCCGGAGGCCTCTCCGGCCGGGGCGGTGGCCCGCAGGTCGTGCACCAGTTCCTCGGTCGAGACCGCGTTGGGTCCCTCGGCCGGGATGACCTGGAACATCATCATGGTGGAGTCCTCGTTGACGGCGGCCGGGACCACCACCTCCACGTGCTCCAGGGACGCCAGCTGCTCGCCGACGGCGACCTGCTGGTCCATGACCTCGCCCTCGTCCAGGCCGGCGGGCAGATCGGCGGTCACCACGAGCGGGCCGTTGTACCCCTCCCCGAAGGCCTCACCGAGGGCCGTGTAGGACTGGTACGCGGCCGACTCCGGCGGTTCGGAGCCACCGTCCGGCAGTCCCAGGCGCATGGAGAAGAACGGGATGGCCACGATCGCCAGGGCGAGCACGGAGCCCAGGGAGATCAGCACGGCCCGGCCGGTGGGCATGGCCGCGCGCCGCGGGCCGGCACCGTGGGACCGGCGGGCCTGAAGATGGCCGGCGGAGGCCGACTCGCGGCCGCGCTCCTCCTGGCGGCGCAGTCCCGCCTCCACCGCGCGGACCTCCTGCTCCCGCTGCAGGCGCCCGCGTTCCGTGCGGCTCAGCGCGCGGTGGCCGATCAGCCCGAGCAGCGCGGGGGTGAGGGAGACGGCGATGAGCACGGCGATCAGCACGCAGAAGGCGCCCACGGTGCCCATCAGGCCCAGGAACGGGATGCCGGTGACGTTCAGCGCGGCCAGCGCGATGATCACGGTCAGGCCCGCGAACACCACGGCGTTGCCGGAGGTGCCGTTGGCCAGGCCGATCGACTCGTGCAGCGGGGCGCCGTCCTTGAGCTGGCGGCGGTGCCGGTTGACGATGAACAGCGCATAGTCGATGCCCACGGCCAGGCCGAGCATGAGGCCCAGCACGGGGGTGACCGAGAGCATCTCGATCATGCCGGAGAACGCCAGGGACCCGGCGGCCCCGATGCCCACGCCGATCAGGGCGGTGAGGATCGGCAGGCCCGCGCCGATGAGGGTGCCGAGCATGATGACCAGCACGATGGCGGCCACGACCAGGCCGATGACCTCGGCCGGGCCCACGATGTTGGGGATGGTCTGGGACAACGAGGTGGTCGGCAGCACCTCGACGCCCTCGATGTCCGCGTCCTCCAGGGCGGAGACCACGGCGCCCTGGATGTCCTCGGTGACGTCCAGGGTGGGCCGGTCGAACACCACGTTCCCGACGGCGGTGCTCCCGTCCTCGGAGACGGTGCGGTAGTCCCCGGCCAGGGCCAGCAGGTCCTCGCCGCGGTCGAGGTCGGTGCTCCCGGCCTCGGCCTCCACCGCGCCCTCCTCCAGCTGCGTCCGCTGCTGCTCGAGCTGGGCGCGGCCCTCCTCGAGCTGGGCGCGGCCGGCGTCCAGCTGGGCCTGCTGGGCGTCCAGCTGGGCGGTCACCGCCGGCGGGGCACCGGCCGCCTCTGCCTGGGCCCGGCCGGCGCCGAGTTCGGCCTGTCCGGCGTCCAGCTGCCGCTCGGAGGCGTCCAGCTGCTCCTCGGCCCGGGCGATCTGTTCCCGCCCGGACTCGACCTGCTCCTGCCCCTCGGCCAGCTGGGCGCGGCCGTCCGCGATCCGGGCACGCTGGTCGGACAGCTCGGCCTCGGTGGTGAAGGGGTCCACCACGGAGTCCACGCCCTCCAGGCCCTCGACCTCGGAGAGCACCTCGCCGATGCCCTGGCGCTGGTCCTCGGTGAGCTCCGTGCCGTCGGTGGTGCGGAACACCACCGAGCCGGTGCCGTTGGCCGCCTCGGGGAACTCCTCCTGCAGCCGGTCCGTGACCTGGGACGTCGGGGTGCCGGGGATCGTGATGGAGGTGGTGAGGGTGCCGCCGAAGGCCAGGAACCCGCCCACGGACAGGGCCAGCGCCGCCAGCCAGGCGACGATGGCGACCCAGGGCCGGCGGGACGAGGCGAAACCGAGGCGGTAGAGCAGTTCGGCCATGAGGGGCGCTCCTTCGGGAGGGAAAGGCTGCAGCGGGGACCGGGGGCGGCGCATCATGGGCAGAGTCCGCCGGCGGGTCCGGCGACCACTATAGTAGACGGACCGTCTCGTATTGAAACAGGGTCCCCACCGGCCCCCGGTGCCCGAGAGGGTGCCAGGCACCCGGGGCGGGGGACCGGCCGGCACAGGAGGTCATCGGTGAACGCAGCATCAGAGCCTGCTTCCGCAGAACAGCGGGGGCGTCCGCGCAGTGAGAGGGCCCGCGTCGCCGTCCTGACCGCCGCCGCCGACCTCATGCTGGTCGGCGGATTCGAGCACCTCACCGTCGAGGGCATCGCCGCGGCGGCGGGCGTCGGCAAGCAGACGGTCTACCGCTGGTGGGGATCCAAGGCCGAGGTGGTCGTGGAGGCCATCGCCGAGAAGTACCTGGACGTGCCGATCGGCGGGCCGGTGGACACCGGGGACCTGCGGGCGGACCTGCGGGCGTGGCTGCTGGAGATCCGTGACCGGGTCGAGGAGGGGGACACCTCCCGGCTGGTGCAGGCCATCATGTCCGCCCTGGCCGCGGCGGGAGAGACGGCCGAGGCGATCGACGAGGCCCTGATCCAGCCGATCATGACCGGCCTCGACGCCAGGTTCCACGCGCATGACCGCGCCCACCCGCGCTCCCTGCCGGCGCCGCCGTCGTTCCTGGCCGAGACCGTGGGCGCGAACCTGCTGCTGCACGTGATGTTCGGCCGGCCGCTGGACGAGGAGCGGATCGGGCGGTTGCTGGACCTGGTGGCTCCGGCCGCACCGTAGGCTGAGGGGATGCTCTGGCCGCTCGCCGAGTTCGGCAACTATCCCCAATGGCTGACGATCCTGTCCTGGATCATCGACGTCGGCATCCGCGTGCTGCTGCTCGGCATCGTGCCGGGCGGCCGCCGGCCCGCCGTGGCGATGGCCTGGCTGCTGGTCATCTTCTTCCTGCCGCTGCCCGGTCTCGTGCTGTTCCTGCTGCTGGGCTCGTTCCGGCTCGGTGGCCAGCGCCGGTCCCGGCAGCGCTCGGTCAACGAGGCCCTGGGCCGCGCCACCTCGCACCTGACCCTGCCCAACGAGGCCGGCCACGCGCCCCTGTACGTGGCCTCGGCCGCGCAGCTGACGCGGAACCTGACCAGTTTCCCCATGCTCGACGGCAACCACTTCGAGTTCATCACCGACTACCGCGCCTCGATGCAGCGGATGGCCCAGGACATCGACCGGGCGACGGACTACGTCAACCTGGTCTTCTACATCGCGGCGCTGGACCCCGAGGGCCGCGAGGGGTACACCAACGAGGTGCTGGACGCCCTGGAACGGGCGAAGGCCCGCGGGGTGCGGGTGCGGATCCTGTTCGACCACATCGCCTCGCTGCGCGTGCCGGGATACCGGAAGCTGGTCCGCCGGCTGGACGCGGCCGGGCTGGAGTACCACCCGGCCATGCCCGTGATGCCGCTGCGCGGCAAGTACCAGCGCCCCGACCTGCGCAACCACCGCAAGATCCTCGTGGTGGACGGGCTGATCGGCTACACCGGGTCGCAGAACCTCATCGAGCCCGGGTACAAGCGGCGCTCGGCCCACCGCATGAACCGGCAGTGGGTGGACCTGATGGCCCGGATCACCGGGCCCACCGTGGCCTCACTGGACCTGGTCTTCGCCACCGACTGGTTCTCCGAGACGGGGGACACCCTCGAGGGCCAGCTGCGGGACCCCACCGAGGAGGAGCTGAACGAGCAGGACGGTTCGATCGCCCAGGTGGTGCCCTCCGGTCCCGGGTTCTCCAACGAGAACAACCTGCGCCTGTTCAACCACCTCTTCTACGCCGCCAAGCGCCGGCTCGTGGTGGTCTCGCCGTACCTGGTGCCGGACGACTCGATGCTCTACGCCCTGACCACCGCCGCCCAGAAGGGCGTCCACGTGGAACTGTTCGTGTGCCGCAAGGCCGACCAGTTCATGGTCCACCACGCCCAGCAGTCCTACTACGACGCCCTCCTGGCCGCCGGCATCCGCATCTGGCGCTACCCGGATCCGAACGTCCTGCACGCCAAGCTGTTCACCGTGGACGACGACGTGGCCGTCTTCGGGTCCTCCAACATGGACATGCGCTCGTTCTCGCTGAACATGGAGGTCTCCGTGCTCACGGTGGGCTCGGAGATGGTCGAGGCCCTCACCGAGGTGATCGAGCAGTACCGGGAGGTCTCCGAGGAGCTGACCAAGGAGGAGTGGGACGCCCGTCCGCGGGCCCAGCGCTGGGTGGACAACGTCTTCCGCCTCACCTCGGCCCTGCAGTGAGCCGGTGAGGCTCCCGGACCGGTTCAGGCCAGCTGGCCGAGCACCTCGTTGAGCGCCTCCGTCGAGGAGGGGTGGGTCCAGATGCCGTCCCGCAGCGCGGAGGCGGTGACCTGCGCCCGCATGGCCAGGGCCACGAGGTTGACGACCTCCTGGGAGTCCACGTGGAACAGCCGGGCGCCGAGCACCTGGTCGGTGTGCGCGTCCACCACCACCTTGATGACCCCGCGCGGGTCGTCGACCGCCTTCGGCCGCGGCATCGCCTTGATCCCGGTCACCTTCGCGAAGGCCACCCGCACGTCCCGGCCGGCCTCCCGGGCGGCGCGTTCGGTCAGGCCCACGGAGGAGAACGGCGGCGTGAGGAAGAGGGTGGCCGGCACCCCCGCCCGGTCGCCGACCCGGCGTGAGCCGTCCCCGTCCAGTGCGCTGAGCACCACCCGGTGGTCGTCCAGGGACAGGTAGGTCTGCTGCTGCCCGCCGTGCACGTCACCCATCGCGAAGACCCGGTCGGCGGAGGTGCGCAGCTGGTCGTCCACCACGATCGCGCCCCGGTCGTCCACCTCGATCCCGGCGGCGTCCAGTCCGAGCCCCTCGGTGGCCGGGCGCCGTCCGGTGGCGAACAGCACCGCGTCCACCGTGGGGCCGGTGCCCTCCTCGAGCTGGACCGTCACACCGTCCGGCCCGTCCTGCAGTCCCGTGACCGAGGCGCCGGTGCGCACGGTGATGCCCGCACCGATGAGCACCTCGGCGACGGCGTCCGCGACGTCCTCGTCCTCATGCGGCAGGATGCGCCGGCCGCGGTTCAGCACGGTCACCTCGGCACCGAAGCCGGAGAACATCGAGGCGAACTCCAGCCCCACCGGCCCGCCGCCGACGATCGCCAGCCGCCGCGGGAAGGGCCTCACGTGCTGCAGGGAGGTCGAGTCGTGCACGCGGGGCCCGTCCGCACCCGGCAGGTCCGGGACCACCGGGGCGGAGCCGGTGTTCACCACGACGGTGCGTCCGGTGATGCGCATCCGCTCGGCCCGCCCGGACCCGCCGGCGGAGGGCGTCACCTCGACCTGGCGCTCACCGACGAAACGGGCCCGGCCGTCCACGACGGTGACGGTGTCACGGTCGAAGAGCAGGTGGAAGCTGGTGTCGTTGAGCCTGCCGGTCAGCGAGTCACGGCGCCGGACGGCGGATTCGAAGAACTGCTGCACATCGTCCTGGTCACGGCGGGTGGAGGCCGAGTGGATCAGGGCCTTGGTGGGCACGCAGGCGACGTTGATGCAGGCACCCCCGTACATGGCCGCCGACTGTTCCACGAGGGCCACGGTCCTGCCGGTCCCGGCGGCCGCCGCGGCGAAGGTCTTGCCTCCCTTGCCCCAGCCGATGACCAACACGTCCACCTCGAGGTGGCGCGGCGTGCCGCCGGCCCGGGTGGTCGCGTCAGGGGTGGTCCGGGGTGTTCGGGCGGGATCGGTCATGGTCCTCACCGTAGTCCCGCGCGCAACCGTCCTGTCAGTACCGCGGTCCCTCGGCGTCGTCGTCGGGGAACGCCGCCCCGAGCACCCTGAGGACGCCGTGGGCCTTGGTGCGCACCTCGTCCCACTCCTCCTCCGGCACCGAGTCCGCGGTGATGGCCCCGCCGACGCCGAGCGACAGCCGCGTCCCGCCGCTCCCGGGCCCCGCCGGGCCGGTGGCGACCAGGGTGCGGATCAGCACGCTGAGGTCGGCCGCGCCGTCGTCGGACAGGTACCCGGCCACGCCCGAGTAGACCCCGCGCGGTCCGGACTCCAGTCGCTCCAAGATCTCCATGGTGGAGATCTTCGGGGCGCCGGTCATCGACCCCGGGGGGAAGGCCGCCGCCACCGCCTCCGCCCGGGCGACGCCGGGTTCCAGGTGCGCGGTCACCGTGGACACCATCTGGTGGACGGTGGGGTAGGACTCGATCGCGCACACCCGCTCGGTGGCCAGCGTGCCGGGCACGGCCACCCGGGACAGGTCGTTGCGGGCCAGGTCCGTGATCATGATGTTCTCCGCCCGGTCCTTGGCCGAGGACGCCAGTTCCCCGGCCAGCGCCGCGTCCCGTTCCGGCGTGCGCCCGCGGGGACGGGTGCCCTTGATCGGTTCGGTCACCATGCGGCCGGCGGCGGAGATGGCCAGGAACCGCTCGGGACTGGTCGAGAGCAGTTCGACGACGGCCGGCCGACCGGACCCGGATACCGCCGCCGGGTCCGACACCGGGTCGGCCGCCGGGGCCGTCGCCCGCAGGTACAGCGTGAACGGCGCCCGGTTGGCCGCCACGAGCCGGCGGTAGGTCCGCCAGCCGTCGAAGGGCGCGGTGCCGGGCCGGCCCCGGGTGGACGTCTCGAGGGACGCCTCCAGCATGGTCGTCAGGCAGACCTCGTAGGTGTTGCCCTCGTGGATCTCGTGCTGGGCGGCGCGGACCTTCTCCAGGTAGCCCGCGCGGCAGTCGCGGAGCGTGAACACGGGGACCGGCCCGGCACTCGCGGCCACGACGCCCGTGTCCCCGACGCCCGCCGCCGCGGCGACCCGATCCGCCCAGGCCGCGCCGGCGTCGTCGTCCGCGGGCCACCACAGCGTGGTGGTGCCGGCCCGGTGGTCCACCGTGGCCACCCGTGAGGGGCGGAACAGCAGCGCGTCCGCCGGCCCCTCGCCCGCTCCGCGCAGGGTGGCGGCCCCGTCCGGGGAACCGGCCTCGCGCTTCAGGCCGTACCCGAGCCAGCCCATCCAGCCGGACCGGAAGGGTGCCTCCGGGGCGGGTGCGGCGGTCGGCGCGGAGGCAGGCGCGCCGGCCGGCCAGACCCCGGCCAGCCAGCGGAACCACGGGCCCACCCGTCTGACGGTGACCGGGCCCTGGCGCACCACCGTGACCCCGTCGGCATGCTCGGCGACCGGGTCGTCATCGCTCGCCAGGCCGAGGATGGCGTGCCGGCTGCGGCCGGGGGAGGGCGTGGTGGCGTGGTCCGAGCTCTCCAGCAGCATCGCCACCGAGGCCGCCGGGCCCCCGGCGGCCTCGAACAGGGACTGCGGGTCGCCGGCGCCGGCGACCGTGCGGTGGTGCAGGGGCGGCCGGGCCGGCGCGGGCACCAGGGCCAGGGAGGTCTCCCAGCCCGGCAGGGTGCGCAGGGCCTGGACGAGCAGCGGCGCGGCGCCGGCCGTCCCGGTGGTGCTGTCCACGGTGATCCCCGCCTGGGACGCGGGGTCCTCGAGGGCCAGGTACGCGTCCTCCTGGGCGGCCCACCGGTCCCAGTGCGGGGCGAACGTCCTCCCGTCCCGGCCCAGGGCCCGGTCCTTGCGGTCAGCGGCCGGCAGCTCGACCCACACCAGGGCGTCCAGTGCGGCGCGGGCGGCACCGGTCCCGGCGCCCACGCCCTCCAGGATCACGACGTCGACCGGCCGCGTGCTGCCCGCCCGGCCCGGCCGCCCGCCCTCCCAGTCCCACCAGCTCCAGTAGGCGGTGCGGCCGGCGGACAGGGGGATGACGACCTCGGCGGCGTAGGTCTCCAGGGCGGCGGCGAGCCCGTCCCAACCGGGGTAGATGGAGTCCAGGTGGAAGACCTCGACGTCCAGGTGGGGGCGCAACAGGGCCGCGAGCTCCAGGGCCAGGGACGTCTTGCCCGCACCGGAGCGGCCGTCCACGGCCAGCAGCAGGGGGCGACGGGCCACGGTGGTCTCCGGAGGGTCGAGGGCGGTGGTGCGGGGGTGTGCTGGGGGTGCGGGGCGTCGGCTCCGCGAGCACCCGGACCAGTCTACCGAGGTGGGGTCACGGCCCGTCGGTGAGGGGCCCGGTGACGTCCAGCTCCTCCAGCGCGGCGGTCGCGGCCGCGACGACCTGCGCGGCCGTGTCCATCTGCTGCGGCGTGAACTGGGCCAGGTGTTCCATCATCAGCCGGCTCATGGGGGAGAAGATGGCCCGGCCCTCGGCCTGTGCGGAGGGCGTGTGCTGGACGAACACGCTGCGCCGGTCCGTGGTGGAGCGCCTGCGCTCGGCGTGCCCGTTGGCCACGAGGCGGTCCACGAGTGCCGTGGTGGAGGCGGAGGTGAGGTTGAGCAGCTGGCCCAGGTCCTTGGGGGTGGTCTGCAGCCCCTCGGCCTGCCGCTGCATCAGCAGGGACAGGGCGCGCAGGTCCGTCCGGTACATCCCGTGCTGGTTCCCCGCGGCCTCGACCATGCGGTCCGAGGCCTCGGCGTAGCGCCGCAGGGCGTGGATGAGGAGACGCATCTGCTCGGAGTCATCGGGGGCCTGAGGGGCATCCGGCATGCGCTTCTCCTTCGTGCGGCGGTGGATGACAGGCCGTCCATTCTACGTCCCGGCCGCCTCCACCACCCTACCTGCCTAGCCTAGAAAGTATCTTGAAGATCAAGATATATGCGCTACGCTGGGCCCATGCAGCCAACACTCACCCCTGAACGGGCCCCGAGCGCCACCGGGTCCTCGTCCCCGTCCTCTCCCGGCGCTCCACGCGGGTCCTCGTCCGTGAAGTCCATCGGCCTGCGCGTGGGCGTGGCCATCGTCCTCGTCCTGGCCTGGCTGGCCGGGACGGGTATCGGCGGCCCCACCTTCGGCAAGCTCTCGGAGGTGTCCTCGAACGACCAGTCCACGTTCCTGCCCGCATCCGCCGAGTCCACCCGCGCCGGGGAATGGGTGGGCGAGTTCAGCGGGACGGACCAGATCCCGGCCCTCATCGTGGCCGGGCTGCCGGACGGCCAGGCCATCCCGGAGGACGCCCGGGGTGAGCTGGACGCGCTGGCCGCCCTCGGTGAGGACCTCGGTGCGGCCGAGGGCGTGGACCAGGTCGTGGGGCCCAACGTCTCCGAGGACCGCGAGGCGGTGCAGTACATCGCGATCATCGACACCGCTGCCGCCGAGCCGGACGTGGTGGTCGAGGAGCTGCGCGGGCTCGTCCAGGATGCCTCCGGCGGCCTGGAGACCGCCGGGGACGGCGCCCTGTCCGGGGTCGAGGTGCACGTGGCCGGCCCCGCCGGCCTGGCCACGGACCTGGCGGGCGCCTTCGCCGGCATCGACGGCCTGCTGCTGGCCGTGGCGCTGGGCGTGGTGTTCGTCATCCTCGTGCTGGTGTACCGCTCCGTGCTGCTGCCGATCCTGGTCCTGCTGAACTCGGTGGCCGCCCTCAGCGTGGCCATCCTGGCGATCTACTGGATGGCCAGGGCCGACTGGATCAGCCTGAACGGCCAGTCCCAGGGCATCCTGTCGATCCTCGTGATCGGCGCGGCCACGGACTACTCCCTGCTGATGGTGGCCCGCTACCGCGAGGAGCTGCGCCTGCGGCCGCAGGCCTTCGACGCCCTCAGGGCCGCCTGGAAGGGCTCCTTCGGGGCCATCACCGCCTCGGCGGCCACGGTGGCCATCGCCCTGCTCTGCCTGCTGGTCTCGGACCTGAACTCCAACAGCTCACTGGGACCCATCGCGGCCTCCGGCATCGTCCTGGCCTGGGCCGCCACGCTGACGTTCCTGCCCGCGATCCTGTACCTGACGGGGCGGGCCGCCTTCTGGCCGTCGATCCCGCGCGCGGGCGTCCCCCTCACGACGAGGAAGGCCTTCACCCAGCCGGAGGACGCCACCGGTCGGCCCATCGCCGGACTCGAGGAGAGCCACGGCGTGTGGACCCGGATCGGCGCACTGGTGGCGCGCAGGCCGCGCGCCGTGTGGATGGTCACCGCCGCCGTGCTGGCCCTTGGCGCCATCGGCGCCACCCAGCTGCAGGCCAGCGGCGTGGCCCAGACCGACGTGATCCTGGGGGAGTCCGACGCCAAGGCCGGACAGGTCGTCCTGGAGGAGCATTTCGACGCGGGCACCGGCTCGCCGGCGACCGTCATCGCCCCGGCCGACCGGGCCGACGAGGTGCTCGAGGCCGTGGAGGGCACCGACGGCGTCGGCTCGGCCTACCTGACCGCCGAGGGCGGCGCACCGGCCGGGACCCCGGACCCGGAGGCGCTGGCCGAGCTCCAGGAGCAGGCCGCGGCCGCCGGCCGGGGGCAGGGCCAGGCACCCGAGGGTGCCGCCGGACCTCCCGCTGGACCCCCCGCCGGGGTGAGCGGAGGGGCCGGCGACGGGGCCCCGGAGACCGCCGGGCCGCCGTCGGGCATTCCGGCGGAGGTGCCCACGCTCCAGCCGCAGGAGGTCGACGGCCGCGTGTACCTCCAGGCGACCCTGCAGGACCCGGCCGACTCGAAGGAGGCCGAGCAGACGATCATCGAGCTGCGCGAGACGCTGCACGCGATCGACTCCGAGATCCTGGTCGGCGGCACCTCCGCCACCGCCCTGGACTCCAACACCACGGCCCAGCAGGACCTGCGCACGATCATCCCGCTGGTTCTGCTCGTGGTGCTCGTCATCCTGATGATCCTGCTGCGCTCGATCGTGGCCCCGGTGCTGCTGGTCCTGGCCACCGTGCTGAGCTTCGGCACCGCCATCGGCGTCTCCGCGCTGGTGTTCAACGAGGTGCTCGGCTTCCCGGGGGCAGACCCCTCCGTGCCGCTGTACGGGTTCGTGTTCCTGGTCGCCCTGGGCGTGGACTACACCATCTTCCTGATGACCCGAGCGCGGGAGGAGGCGGTGATCCAGGGCACCCGGCCCGGCGTGCTCAAGGCCCTGACCGTCACGGGCGGGGTCATCACCTCGGCGGGCATCGTCCTGGCGGCCACGTTCGCGGCACTGGTGGTCATCCCGCTGATGTTCATGGTGCAGCTGGCCTTCATCGTGGCGTTCGGCGTGCTGCTGGACACCTTCCTGGTGCGCTCGCTGCTGGTGCCGGCCCTGACCTACGACATCGGTCCGAAGGTCTGGTGGCCCTCGAGGCTCTCCCGGGCCGCAGGTGGCGGCGGGGGCCGCCACGTGGCCGGCTGATCCCCGGATCCCCTCCACCACGGCGCAGGGCCCCGGCATCGTCACGATGCCGGGGCCCTGCGCCGTGCCGGCGGTCCGGCCGGCCGATCCTGCGGGAGGATCAGGACTTTTTGGCGGCGCCCTTCCGGGCCGCGCCCTTCTCCGTGTGCTCTCCGGCGGTGCTCAGCTCGCCCGCGGCGTTGGTCAGGAACGAGCGCAGGAACCACTGGAACTGCTCGAGGCCGCCGGTCTGGCCGATGAGGATGTCCTCGGTGACCGGGTCCAGCTTGCCGGCCTCCTCGATGGCGTTGCGGTGATCGGCGATGACGCCGTCGTAGACCTGGTCCAGGGCGGCGATGTGCTCGATGGTGTCCGCGCGGCCCAGGTCGTAGTCGTCCCAGGTCCGCTCCTTCACCAGGGCGCCGGGGGTGCCCGTGGGGGAGACGCCCAGGGTCGCCATGCGCTCGGCCAGCACGTCCACGGCGGCACGGACCTCCTCGATCTGGGGATCGAGCATCTCGTGCACGCCGATGAAGTTCTGGCCGACCACGTTCCAGTGGGCGTGCTTCAGGGTCAGCTGCAGGTCGTTCAGTGCGTGCAGGCGCAGCTGGAGGATCTCGCCGACACGGTGGCCGTCCTCGAGTTCGAGTCCGGGAACGGTGTACGTCGCAGGGGTGTCCTTGGCTGCCATGATGACTCCTTTCCGGGCGGCGCCACAGACGTGCTGCGGGCGCCGCGGTGGGTGATGTCCTCACTCAAACACCCGGAACGTCGCCGTGCAAGAAGCGCCCAGGTCGACGTCAGGAAACTCCCAGCACATTCACATGGTCGCCATCGGTGCTGGTGGGGGCCGTCCGCCCCTGGCCACCGGGGCGGGGGTGCGCCCCCACCCACCCGGTGCCCGGCCGCCTGCGCCCGTGGGCACCGGGTGCGCGGTGATGGACTCCAATCATGGCCGGGAATGAATCCCGGACCGCCCCGGTTGTACTCGGCGACACAAAGTTGAGTCAGATGGACTCAAGGCAGATTGACACGGAACTCCCGGCCATGAAACCTTGAGTCCTGAACGCTCAGGTGGCTGGATGGCAACGGGTCGACATCGGCTCGCGTCACCTCTCACCGGGCGTCTGAACCGCATCACCTCCAATCGTCAGGGAAAGGAACCGCCATGTCCCGTGCAGTGGGAATCGACCTCGGTACCACCAACTCCGTCGTCTCCGTCCTCGAGGGCGGCGACCCCGTCGTCATCGCGAACGCCGAAGGCTCCCGGACCACCCCGTCCGTCGTGGCCTTCTCCAAGTCCGGGGAGGTGCTGGTCGGCGAGATCGCCAAGCGCCAGGCCGTGAACAACCCGGAGCGCACCATCGCCTCCGTCAAGCGCCACATGGGCACCGACTGGTCCACCGAGATGGACGGCAAGAAGTACACGCCGCAGGAGATCTCCGCGCGCACCCTGATGAAGCTCAAGCACGACGCCGAGGACTACCTGGGCGAGAAGGTCACCGACGCGGTGATCACCGTGCCGGCGTACTTCAACGACGCCGAGCGCCAGGCCACCAAGGAGGCCGGTGAGATCGCCGGCATGAACGTGATGCGCATCATCAACGAGCCGACCGCGGCCGCGCTGGCCTACGGCCTGGAGAAGGGCAAGGAGGACGAGCTCATCCTGGTCTTCGACCTCGGCGGCGGCACCTTCGACGTCTCCCTGCTCGAGGTGGGCAAGGACGAGGACGACTTCTCCACCATCCAGGTCCGCTCCACCGCCGGTGACAACCGGCTTGGCGGCGACGACTGGGACCAGCGGGTCGTCGACTGGCTGCTGGCCCAGGCCAAGTCCAAGGGCGCCGACCTGTCCAAGGACAAGATCGCCCTGCAGCGCCTGAAGGAGGCCGCCGAGCAGGCCAAGAAGGAGCTGTCCTCGGCCACCTCCACGAACATCTCGCTGCAGTACCTGTCCGTCACCCCGGAGGGCCCGGTGCACCTGGACGAGCACCTGTCCCGCGCCAAGTTCCAGGAGATGACCTCGGACCTGCTGGAGCGCACCCGCCAGCCGTTCAAGGACGTCATCAAGGAGGCCGGCGTCTCGGTCTCGGACATCGACCACGTCGTGCTCGTGGGTGGCTCCACCCGCATGCCGGCCGTGGCCGACCTGGTCAAGGAACTGGCCGGCAAGGAGCCCAACAAGGGCGTGAACCCGGACGAGGTCGTGGCCGTGGGCGCCGCCCTGCAGGCCGGCGTGCTCAAGGGCGAGCGCAAGGACGTGCTGCTGATCGACGTCACCCCGCTCTCCCTGGGCATCGAGACCAAGGGCGGCGTGATGACCAAGCTCATCGAGCGCAACACGGCCATCCCGACCAAGCGCTCGGAGACGTTCACCACCGCCGAGGACAACCAGCCCTCCGTGTCCATCCAGGTCTTCCAGGGTGAGCGCGAGTTCACGCGGGACAACAAGCCGCTGGGCACCTTCGAGCTGACCGGGATCGCGCCGGCCCCGCGGGGCATGCCGCAGATCGAGGTCACCTTCGACATCGACGCCAACGGCATCGTCCACGTCTCCGCCAAGGACAAGGGCACCGGCACCGAGCAGTCCATGACCATCACCGGCGGCACCTCGCTGTCCGACGAGGACATCGACCGCATGGTGAAGGACGCCGAGGCCCACGCCGCCGAGGACAAGGAGCGCCGCGAGGCCGCCGACCGCCGCAACCAGGCCGAGCAGACCGCCTACTCGGTGGACAAGCTCCTCAAGGACAACGGCGACAAGCTGCCCGAGGAGATCAAGACCGAGGTCCAGGCCGACGTCGACGCCCTCAAGGCGGCTCTCGAGAAGCAGGACAACGACACCGAGATCAAGGCCGCCTACGAGAAGCTGCAGGCGTCCCAGACGAAGATCGGTGAGGCCCTGTACGCCTCCCAGTCCGCGGAGGCCGGCGCAGCCGGCGCCGATGCCGGGGCTGCCGGCGGCGAGGGCGCCGGGACCTCCGCCGACGAGGACATCGTCGACGCCGAGGTCGTGGACGAGGACGAGCCGAAGGACGCGGGCTCCAAGTGATCCCCGCCCCCCAGCACCCCTGACACCCGGTCCGCGTGAGCGGACCACCGGACCCGGGCCGGCCGCCCTGCCACACGGCGGGACGGCCGGCCCGCAGGGCACCGGAGGAAAGGACGAGAGACCATGCCCCATCACGGACACGACGAAGAGCACGAAGAGCGCGAGGAGCCGGTGAGCTTCCAGGACAAGCGCCGGATCGACCCCGAGACCGGACAGGTGCGCCAGTCCGCCGGCGGGCAGCAGGCCGCCGACGGCGCGGCCGCGGCGGGTGCCGGCGAGGACGGCGACGCGCTGTCTCAGGCCGAGCGGATCCTCAACGAGGCCGCGGCGGACGCCGAGGGCGATGCCGCGGACGCGGGGATCACGGGCGCCCAGGACCCGGACACGGCCGGCGCCTCCGTCCGCGAGGAGGAACTGCGCACCGACCTGCTGCGCGTGCAGGCGGAATTCGTGAACTACAAGCGCCGCGTGGAGCGGGACCGGAACGTGGCCAAGGACACCGCCATCCAGTCCGTGCTGAGCGCCCTGCTTCCGGTGCTCGACGACCTGGACGCCGCCCGGGCCGCGGGCGACCTGACGGAGGGACCGTTCGCCGCGATCGCCACCAAGTTCGACACGGTGCTCTCCGGGTTCGGGCTGGAGCGGCAGGACCAGGAGCACCTGGCCGGACAGCCGTTCGACCCGGCCCAGCACGAGGCGATGCTGCGCCAGCCCAGCGCCGACGTGCCGGAGGAGCACATCGTGCAGGTCTTCCGCAACGGCTACGTGCGCGAGGGCCGCGTGCTGCGTGCCGCCCAGGTGATGGTCTCCGCCGGCGCGGAGGGCTAGTCATCACCGCCCCGGGCCCCCTCGCCGAACCGAACCGAACCGACCCGAACTGAACTGACCCGAACTGAACTGACCCGAACTGAACTGACCCGAAAGGAGGCACCATGGCCTCACAGGATTGGGTGGACAAGGACTTCTACGCCATCCTCGGTGTCTCCAAGGACGCCTCGGAAGCCGACATCAAGAAGGCCTACCGGAAGCTGGCCCGGAAGTACCACCCGGACCAGAACCCCGGGGACGACGCGGCCGAGAAGAAGTTCAAGGAGATCACCGAGGCCAACGCCGTGCTCTCGGACCCGGAGGAGCGCCAGCAGTACGACGCCATCCGGGCGATGGGCTCCGGTGCCCGGTTCAGCGCCCCCGGCGCGGGGGCCGGTGGCCCCGGCGCCGGCGGCGGGGGCTTCGAGGACCTCTTCGGGGGGCTGTTCACCAGCGGCTCCGGGGGCCGCCGGTCCTATTCCACGTCCGGGGACATCCCGCCGGAGTTCGCCGACCTGTTCGGCGGCTTCAGCGGCGGGGGCGGGGGATACGGCGGGCCCTCCGGAGGCCGCGGCGGGTTCGGCGGCTACGGGACGCCGACCAAGGGCGCGGACCGCACCGCCACCACCACGATCTCCTTCGCCGGCGCCGTGCGCGGGACCACCATCTCGCTGCGGGAACCCGACGGGGACGTCATCGACGTGCGCATCCCCGCCGGCATCAAGGACGGGCAGAAGGTCCGGGCCCGCGGCAAGGGTGCCCCCGGCGCGGCCGGCGCCGGGGACCTGCTGGTGACCGTCAAGGTGCGCGAGCACCCGTTCTTCCACCGCGAGGGCGACAACCTGCGCATCCACGTGCCGATCACCTTCGACGAGGCCGCCCTGGGCGCCACCATCCAGGTGCCCACCCTGGACGGCTCCGTGAAGGTGAGGGTCCCGGCCGGGACCTCCTCGGGGCGGGTGCTGCGCGTCAAGGGCCGCGGCGTGAAGACCTCCAAGGCCAGCGGCGACCTGCTGGTCGAGCTGCAGGTGGCGGTGCCGGCATCCCTGTCCGAGGAGGCCCGCGCCGCCGTCGAGTCCTATGCCCGGGCCGCGGCCGGCCACGACCCGCGGGCCGCACTGGCGGACAAGGCGCGGCTGTGACCACCGCCTGGGAGGACCCGCTGTACGTGATCTCGGTGGCCGCCGAGCTGGCGGGCATGCACCCGCAGACCCTGCGCCAGTACGACCGCATGGGCCTGGTGGTCCCGCAGCGCCAGGGCGGGCGGCAGCGCCGCTACTCCCGGCAGGACGTGGACCGGCTCCGCACCATCCAGCAGCTGTCCCGCGAGGGCGTGTCCCTCGAGGGCATCCGGCGGATCGTGGCCCTGGAGGACGAGGTCGAACGGCTCCAGCAGACGGTCGCCGACCTGGCCGGCCAGATCCAGGCCTTCCAGGCCTACGCCCGGTACCCGCGCGTGTTCGCCGCCGGCGCGCAGGGAGACGTGACCACCACCTTCGACGCCGGGCCGGACCGTGAGGCCGCCGAGCAGGGATACGCGGCCGCCCGGCGGCGAGGGGCCGGCCAGCGCGGCTGGCCCCGACGGCGCCCGGCCGCCGCCCTCACCGCCGGCCCGTCGTCGTCGTCGGCACTCACCCCCTCGGCCCGGACCGTGTCCGGGGTCCTGGTGTGGAAGCCGAAGAACTGAGCCCGGCGCAGGTCGCCCGGCGGGACATCTGGGACCCCGTCGAGCGGCGGGCCACCCGCGAGCGGCTGCGGGCGGACATGCGCCGCCGCCACCTGCTCGGACCCAAGCAGCGGGCCGCCCTCGACGGGATCGTCCACGCGCTCAAGCCCGGTGCCATGGACCCCTCCTTCCCCGACCGCGTCCTGCTCGCCTACGACCTCGGCAACGCCCTTCGCCCGGCGGCCGGGGTCGTCGCCGTCGGGGAGCCGGCCGACGCCACCCACCTGACCTGGCAGGTCTCCGGGATGGGGATCTTCGTGCACTCGGCCATGTGGGGCAGCGCGCGGGAGGCCGGTCAGCTGTGGGCCGCCCAGCGTGAGGCCGGGGCGGCCAGTCCCTGCGTGGTGAGCTGGCTGGGCTACCAGCCGCCGGGGCCGTGGGGAGCGCTCTCCGGCCGGCATGCCCTGCGCGGCGGCGCCCGGCTCGCCCTGCACATGGCCGGCTGGTACGACTACCGCGAGCGGATCGCCGCGGACGGCCCCGGGGACCGCCAGGGCTCCGGGGCCACGGACCCGTTCCCACACACCGCCGTGGAGGCACACTCCTACGGCAGCATCGTGGCCGCCCGGGCCCTGCAGATGCTGCAGCGCCGCAGGCCACCGCGGTCCGTGGACGCGCTCGTGGTGTCCGGGGCCGTGGGCCTTCCCCGGGACCTGGCCGGGAACCCGCACCTGCTCGGACTGACGCGGGACCAGGTCTACTTCGCGCTGACGGACTCGGACTACCTGTCCTGGCTCGGGTTCCGGCTCTCCGGCCGCAGGCCGTGGACGAAGATGACCCGGCTGACGATCGCGGCGGACGAGGCGCTGGACCTGGCCGCCGCCGTCGGGCACAACACCTCCCGCTTCCGTCCGGGCGCCGGCCCGTTCCGCCGCGGTCACGGCTACCGGGACGCGGGCACGGCCTCCCTGTACCGCATCGCCCGCGCCACCGCGGGCCTGCCCCTCGACTGACACCTCCCGCCCGGGCCCGCCGGCGCGGAGGTCCCGCGCCGCGGACGCGGGGTCCGGCGGGGTCGGGCGCGGGGTCAGGCGCGGGCCGGTTCGACCGGGCCCTCCGTCGGGCCGGAACCCGCACCGGAGGCGGGGTCCGCGGCGTCGTCGGCGTAGGTGCCGGTCTCGTAGTCGTACTCCACGGGGTTGCCCTCCTCGTCCGTGCGGCGGTACCACTCCGTCACCTCTTCGGCCGTGGAGTCGAAGTCGGCCCCGGCACCGCGGCCCGCGGGGGCCCGGCGCACGGACAGCTCGAAGTCGTCACCGTGGTCCTCGATGCCGCGGCGGACGGCGTTGGACAGAGCGGTGACCGCGAAGTCCCGGCGGATCGCCACCGGGTCGGTCATCAGGTCACGGATGAACGCCACGATCATCAGCAGCAGCACGATCGAGAACGGCAGGGCGATGAGGATCGTCAGGTTCTGCAGACCCGTCAGCGCGGTCTCGCCCCCGGTCAGCAGCATCACCACCGCGATGCCCATCATGCACAGGCCCCAGAACACCACGACCCAGGTCCGCGGCGCCGGCGTGCCCCGAGAGGACATCGTGCCCATGACCACGGAGGCCGAGTCGGCGGAGGTGACGAAGAAGATGGCCAGGATGGTGATCAGTACGAAGGGGGTGAACTGGCTCAGCGGGAACTGGCCGAACATGCTGAACAGCACCTGCTCCGGCGTGGCGCTGCCGTCGAAGCCGGGCACGCCCTGGGTGTTCATCCAGATCGCGGTGCCGCCGAAGATCGAGAAGGCCAGCACGAGGATCGCCGTGGGCACCCCCATGGCCACGAGCACGAACTCACGCAGGGTCCGCCCGCGCGAGATCCGGGCGATGAACATGCCCACGAACGGCGTCCACGCGATCCACCAGGCCCAGTAGAACGCGGTCCAGGCGGACTGGAACTCCACGGCCTCCGCACCCCAGGACAGCGACTTGCCCATCATCGCGAACATCTCGTCGAAGTAGTGCATGACGCCGGAGGGGACGAGGTTGAGCAGGAACAGCGTGGGCCCGGCGATGAAGACGAACAGCACCGCGCCCAGGGTCAGCGTGATGTTGATGTTGGAGAGGTAGCGGATGCCCCGGGTCACCCCGGACACGGCGCTGACGATGAAGGCCAGGGTCAGCACGGCGATGATGACGAGCAACGCGGTGTTGCCCAGCGGACCCGCCCCGGAGATGATCGACACGCCCTCGCCGATCTGGATGGCGGCGATGCCCAGAGTCGCGGCGGTGCCGAACAGGGTGGCGATGATGGCGAAGATGTCCACGATCTTGCCGGCCACCCCGTCGGTGTGCCGTTCACCGAACAGCGAGCGGAACACCGAGCTGACCAGCGAGACGCGGCCGCGTCGGTAGGAGGAATAGGCGATGGCGCCGCCCACCAGCGCGTAGAGCGCCCAGGCGTGCAGTCCCCAGTGGTAGTGCGACTGGGCCATGGCCTGGTGCAGGGCCTCCGAGGTGCCGGCCTCGACCGTGTGCGGCGGGGGAGAGGTGTAGTACGCCAGCGGCTCGGAGGGGCCGAAGAAGAAGATGCCCACGCCGATGCCCGCGGAGAACATCATGGCGACCCAGGAGAACCGGGAGAACTCGGGCTCCTCGTCGTCCTTGCCCAGCCGGATGCGGCCGAAGCGCCCGAAGGCCAGGACCACCATGACGACCACGCAGACCATCAGCGTGATGTTGAGCAGCCAGCCGGCGTTGGTCATGGCCCAGCCGAAGGCGGTGGCCGAGACCTGGCCCACCGACTCCGGGGCGGTGACGCCCCAGGCCACGAAGGCGACGATCAGCGCCGCCGTGATCCCGAAGACCACCCAGTCCAGCCCGAAGCGGTTGCGCTGCTCGTCCACCCCGATCCCGGGGACCAGTCCCGGGTGGATGTCGTGCGGGTAGAGGCCGACGGCGCCGGTGCTGGCCCCGGCGTCCTGCGCGGCGTCCGCCGGCGGGCCGGCGGGAGAGGCCGCGGTGGATCGGTCGTGTGGTGCGGGGGAGGACGAGGCGTCAGGCACCCGGGGTCCCTTCGTCATGACCCGGCCCTCACGACGGCGGCCGACGCCCGGCGGGCGAAGGACTGGCGCCCGGGGGTCCACGGTCGGTGGTCGGTGGTTCGGCGTCCAAGTATCCCCGGTGACGCGCCGGGCCGCAAAGCCGGGGCCGGGCGCGCACCCTCAGCGGCGGCGGTAGGCGAGGTCGAACACGAGGCGACCGGCCCGCAGGGCCTTGGCCTCGAAGCTGGTCAACGGGCGGCCGTCGAAGCGCGGTGCCCAGCCGCCGGCGTGGTCCACCGGGTCCTCGACGCCGGCCCCCGCGGCCGCCTCGCTCAGCCCCGCGCGCGAGCCCAGCGAGTCCGGGGTGATCGGCTGCGCGCCGACCTGCAGTTCCCGGCCCTCGACCCGCACCCGGGTCAGCGGGGACTCCTGGCCGGCGGAACGCCCCGGATACAGGTTGGCGAACTCCGGGTGCCCCTCCATGACCCGGCGCATGTGCACGGCGTAGCTGGACCAGTCGGTGGCCAGCCGCAGCACGCCGCCGGGCGCCAGGACGCGGGCCACGCGGTCGGCGAAGGCGGGGGAGACCAGCCGGCGCTTGTGGTGGCGCGTCTTGTGCCACGGGTCCGGGAAGAACACCCAGACCTCCTGCACGGACCCGGGGGCCAGGAGGTGGTCCAGCACCTCCGGGGCGTTGGCCTGCACACCGCGGACGTTGGTGAGACCGCGGTCCTCGATCTCCATCAGCAGCGCGGCCAGGCCCGGGGTGTAGACCTCCACGGCCACGAAGTCCGCCTCGGGACGGTCCACGGCACCCTGGACCGTCGACTCCCCGAGGCCGCAGCCGATGTCCACCACGAGCGGGGCGCTGCGGCCGAACACCGCGGACCAGTCCACCTCGGTGCCGGCCGCCACGGAGGTGGTGGCGTGGTGCCGGGGGACCTCCACGATGTAGGTGCCGCGGGCGCGGTCCCACGTCTTCTGCCGCCGCGGGTTCAACCGCTCCCCGCGGCGCACGAAGGAGACCGGCTCGGTGCGGTACAGGTCCGGGTCCGGGTGGGGGTTGTGGCCGTGGGCGTGCTGCGCCGGGGCGGGGTGCTCGGGGGGAGTCTGGTCGCTGCTCATCAGGCCTTCAAGGCTACCGCCGCCGGGGTCCGATCACTCCGAGGGGACGATCTTCTCCACCGCGGTCAGGAAGTCCCGCACGACCGGACCGTTGTCGTGCCCGCCGCCGAGGCCCTCGTTGAAGAACAGCGCGACGGCCAGGTCCCCGTGGATCGCGATGAGCCAGGTGTGGGCGAGGTCCTCGCCGTCGGCCACGAACTGGGCCGTGCCGGTCTTGGCCAGCACCGGGGCACCGGGGACGTCCTGCAGCATCTCCGCGGTGCCCGTCTCCACCACGCCGGACATCAGGGACCGCAACCGCCCCGCCTCCGCCTCGGTGACCCCCGTGGCCGGGGGCGCCGCGGTGTCCACGGCCGGATCGGACACGAACACGGGACGCACGGTCCGCCCGGCGGCCACCGAGGCCGCCACCGTGGCCATGCCCAGCGGCGAGGCCTCCACCACGCCCTGGCCGAAGAGGTTGGCCGCGTGCTCGGTGCCGGTGGAGTCGTCCGGGACGGACCCGAGGAAGGCGGCGTCGAGCCCGGTCACCGGGTCCGGGTCCAGCCCCAGGGCCTGTGCCGCCTCCGCCTCCTGCGCAGCCGAGACCTCCTGGTGCGCACCGACGAAGACGGTGTTGCAGGACTCGGCGAAGGCCTCGGCGAACGGGATGGTGCCCACCGAGGCGTCCGGGTAGCCGTCGTAGTTGCCCACGACCATGCCGCCCACGGTGAGGGTGGCCGGGCACTGCACGGGGTCCTGGGGGGCGAGGCCGGACCTCAGCAGCGCCAGGGCGGTGACGACCTTGAACGTCGAACCCGGCGCGTAGGACCCGGACACCGCCACCGGCCATCCCTCCGGCCCGGACGCGGCGGCCAGCACGTGACCGTCGGAGGGGCGGATCGCCACCAGCCCGGCCGGGACCTCGGAGGCGCCCACCACCTTCTCGGCCGCCGCCTGGATCCTCCGGTCCAGGGTGGAGGACAGGGCCGTGCCGGCCACGGGCCCGGCCTCGAAGGCGGTCACGTCCGGGCCGGGCGCCGCGGGCCCGGCCCCGGACCCGGCGTCGTCGGCGCTGTCGGGGTTCTCCGGCTCGTCGGGGTTGTCGACCGTGATGGTGATCCCGGGAGTGCCGGCCAGGTGGTCCTGCCACGTGGACTGCAGGCCGGAGAGCCCGACGGCGACGCCGGCCTCCAGCTGCCCGTCCGAGTCCTCCACCTGCTCGGCGGAGGGCTCCCCGTAGGTGCCCAGCACGTCCCGGGCGAAGGCGCGGCTGGGTGCCAGGACGGCGGTGTCCTCGATGACCCGCCCGCCCGGGACCCTCGCGAGCGCGTCCACGGGGATGTCGGTGGACCCGTCGGCTCGCAGGGTGATGGCCTCCACGAACGCCTGGTCCCCGGCGGCCTCGGCGCGGGCCACGAAGGCCTTCGCGTCCACCTCGGCCAGTTCGGCCACCTGCCGGGCGGAGCCGGCGACCTCGTCCGGCTCGATGCGGGCCTTGTCCAGGCCGACTACGGCCACGTCCCGTTCCGTCATGAGCGGTTTCCCGGCGGCGTCCAGGATGTCCCCGCGGTCCGCCTCCGTGCGCCGGACCGTCACGGTGCCCCCGGGGGCCAGGCCGGCCACGAGGTCATCGGGCCGCAGGTCCGCGCGCCACTGCCGGCCGTCCTCGTCCCAGACGAGTTCGGCGTCCGTGCGGTAGGTCCACTCCTGGCCCTCCAGGCCCAGGGCGCCGAGGTCGCGCCGGACGGTGTACTGCGCGGTGGCCCGGTCCGGGTCGTCCTCGTGCACGGTGACGGCGTCCGTGGTCACGGTGACGGTGGCCTCCCCGGGGCGCAGCGCCGCGGGGAGCGCCCCGAGGACGGCGGAGGGGACGGAACGGCCAGCGTCCGTCAGGGGGACCCCGACGTCACCGGTGGCGATCCCCGCGCCGAGGGCGGTCGCGGCGTCCTCGGGGGAGGGGCGGGAGGGGCCCAGGCAACCGGTGGTGGACAGCAGTAGGGCGACCGTCACGCCCAGGGTCACGCCGCGGGCCAGTCGGGACGGGCTGGCGGGACGGGCGAGGGGGCGCCCAGCCCCGGAGCCGAGCTGCGGACGTCGCGGACTGCGCTCTGACATGAGGTTCTTTCGGGTCGGCGGCCTGGCACTCGTCAGCGTAGCGCCAGGCTGGGACGATGGGGACATGAACCGTGCCCTGAACCTCGTGCTCAACATCATCTGGCTGGTCTTCGGCGGGTTCTGGCTGGCCCTGGGCTATGCGCTGGCCGGGATCGTGTGCTGCGTCCTCATCGTCACCATCCCGTTCGGCATCGCCTCGTTCCGGATCGCCGGTTACGCCCTGTGGCCCTTCGGGCGAGTGGTCGTGGACGAACGGCCCGGCGGGGACTTCTGGTCCGGCCTGGGCAACATCATCTGGCTGGTCGTGGCCGGGCTGTGGATCGCGATCGGGCACGTCCTGACGTCCATCCCGATGTTCCTGTCCATCATCGGCATCCCGCTGGGGATCGCGAACCTGCGGATGATCCCGGTCTCCCTGCTGCCGCTCGGCAAGCGCATCGTCAGCTCCGGCCAGGCGCGGTCACTGCCGAGGTACGTCCCCGCGGCACCGGTCGGCTACCGCTGAACCGGCGGGCCCCGGTCTCCGGCCGGTTCAGCGGCGCCGGCCCGGCTCCCCGAGCAGCTCGTCCATGCGGGCGGCGGCGGCCTCGGCCGAGGGCGCCACGAAGTGCGGGTCCCGCGCGCGGCGGCGGTTGCGCAGCACGCGGGCGACGATCCACCAGGCCAGGAACACGATCACGGCGATCATCACGATGTTGGAGAAGACGTCCGCGTAGTCCGAGACCAGGTGCCAGTTGTCCCCGAGCAGGAATCCGCCCCAGACGAAGATCGTGTTCCAGATCGCCGAGCCCAGCAGGCTGTAGAGGGTGAACAGCCCCAGGTTCATCCGCTCGATACCGGCCGGGATGGAGATCAGCGAGCGGAAGATCGGCACCATCCGGCCCAGGAACACGGTCCAGTAGCCGTACTTGTTGAACCAGCGCTCGGTCTTCTCCACGTCCTCGATGTCCACCAGGGGCAGCCAGTCGACGATCCGGTACATGCGGCGACGGCCCAGCCAGGCACCGATGCCGTAGAGCATCAGGGCACCCACGACGGAACCGACCGTCGCCCAGATGGTGGCCTCCCACGGGCCGAACGCCCCGCCGGCCGCGGTGAACCCGGCCAGGGGCAGGATCAGCTCGGACGGGATCGGGGGGAACAGGTTCTCGGCGAAGACGGCCAGGGCCACGCCGATGGGGCCGATGGCCTCCATGATCGTCACCACGATGTCCCCGAGCCAGCCGTAGGACTCCCCACCGCCCGATCCGCTGCCGGCCGCGCTCGCGAGCACGGTCGGCGCGGAGGACACGGAGGACAGGCCGGCGTATACAGGTGAGGTCATGGATCCCATTGTCCCCGGGATGGCCTCCGATCGCCGAACCGGCAGGCAGGCGGCCGGCGGGCGGGGGGCATCGGACCTGATCGGATGGGCATAATGGGGACCATGCGGTTCAGACCTGACGGGGCAGGCATCGCCGGTGCCCACGTCATGAGCTGGGTGTCGCTGTCGCCCAGCTTCATCCCACGGACCTGGTGGATGACGTCCATCGCCACCGCCGTCTCCCAGACCTTCGGCTACGCCGTCGGGGCCACCGGCCGCGCGGCGGTGCGCGGCGCCGGCCGCGCCCTGGGCATCTCGGTCACGGTGGACCCGGAACGGATCGGGCCGCTGCGGAAGGCCGCCCCGTGGTTCATGTTCGGGGTGAGCGGACTGTCCTGGCTGCGCAGCCTCAAGGCCCAGGCGGAGATCGCCGGGCTGATGGAGACCCGTCCCGTCCGGACCCGGGAACACGTCCTCGGCGTCGCCGGCGGGCTCGCCCTGACGGCCGGGCTGGTCGGTATCGGACGCGGCGTCCACGGCGTGGCCGGCACCGCCTCCCGGGCCCTCACGCCGGTCCTGCCCGCCCCGGTCGCGACCGCCGTCGGCGCCGGGGCCACCGCCGCCGGCACGGCCTTCGTGCTGGACAAGGTGGTCTACCGCCGGCTGCTGGAACGGTTGTCCAGGGCGGCCCAGGAGACGAACTCGAGGCTGCTGCCGGGCCGGGTGCCACCGATCGAGCCGGAACGCTCCGGTTCCGCGGCGTCCCACGAGTCCTGGGCCTCGCTCGGGGCCAAGGGTCAGGCCGTGGTCTCGGACGGCCCGCGGGCCGTGGACATCGCCGAGGCCACCGGCGAGCCCGCGATGACCCCGATCCGGGCCTATGCCGGCTGGCAGGAGGGCCGGGACCTGCAGGGCACGGCGGCGGCCGTCGTCGCCGAGCTGCGGCGCACCGGCGCCTTCGAGCGTGAGGTGCTGCTGGTGCTGACCACCACGGGCACCGGCTGGTTGCAGGAGTGGTCCGCGTCCTCGGTGGAGTTCCTCACCGGCGGCAACTGCGCCCTGGCCTCGATGCAGTACACCTACCTGCCCTCGGGGGTGGCGTTCTTCGCCGACCGCGCCACGCCCGTGCTCGCCGCGGACACCCTGCTGACCGCCATCGAGGCCGAACTGGACAGGCTTCCGGCGGGTCACCGGCCGAAGCTGCTGGTCGGCGGGGAGTCCCTCGGGGCCCTCGGGGGCACCGAGGCCTTCGAGGACCTGGAGGACATGATCGCCCGCGTGGACGGGGCCGTCTGGTCCGGGCTGCCGCGGTTCACCGCCTTCTGGCAGTCCCTCGCCCCGTTCCGTAGGCGCGGCACCCCCGAGATCGCGCCCGTGGTCGACGACGGCCGGCACGTCCGGTTCGCCACGCGCCCCGAGGACCTGGTCACCGACTACAACGGGGTCCCGTTCGGTGCGTGGGACGCCACCCGGATCGTGGTGGCCCAGCACGCCTCCGACCCCGTAGTGTGGTGGAGCCCGGAGCTGCTGTGGCGCAAGCCCGACTGGGCGAAGGAGAGGGCGGGGCTGGACGTGTCCCGGAACCTGCGCTGGATGCCGTGGGTGACGTTCTGGCAGGTCGCCTCGGACATGCCGCAGTCCGTGGCGGTGCCCGGGGGCCACGGGCACCGGTACATGGAGGACATGCTGCACTACTGGGCGGCCGTGCTGGGCAAGGACCCGCTGGCCGACTACTCACGCATCGCCCAGGCCATCCGCCGCACCATCGTCCCCACCTACGCCTGAACCGGCCGACGCCCGCCCGTCACGCGCCCGTCGTGCCGGGGGAGTATCCTGCGCCCCAGAATCCCCGACGAGCCCAGTCCAGGAGGGCCCATGGCGCAGGACGCCGACCCGCAGCACGTGGCCGCCGCGACCCCGGCCGCCGGACGGGACTGGACGCAGGCCGCGGCGGAGGACGTCGTCCGGCACGTCGCCACGGACCCGGACCGCGGGCTGTCCGCCGCGGAGGCCGCCGGGCGGCTCGGGGCGTACGGGCCGAACGAGCTGGCCACGGCCCCGCCCGAGCCCGGCTGGAGGCGGTTCCTGCGCCAGTTCACGGACCCGCTGATCTACCTGCTGCTGGCCGCCGTGGCGGTCTCCCTGCTCGTCTGGGCGGTGGAGGGTGCCGCGGGGGTGCCGGTCGACGCCGCGGTCATCTCCGTCATCGTGGTCTTCAACGCCGTCCTCGGTCACGTCCAGGAGGCCCGGGCGGCGGACGCGGTGGCGGCACTGCAGGACCTCACCGCCGTGACCGTCTCGGTCGTCCGGGACGGCCGCACCGAACGGGTCCCCGCCACGGACCTGGTGCCCGGGGACCTGCTCGTCCTGGCCGAGGGTGACTCGGTGGGCGCGGACGCCCGGCTGCTGAGCGCCTCCTCGCTGCAGGTCGCCGAGGCCGCCCTGACCGGGGAGTCCGTCCCGGTCACCAAGTCCACGGCCGTCCTGGAGGCGGCCGTGCCCCTGGGCGACCGGGTCAACATGGTCTTCAAGGGCACCGCCGTGACCCAGGGGGTCGGCCGGGCCGTGGTGACGGCCACCGGCATGGACACCGAGATGGGGTACATCGCCGCGCTGCTGGCCGGCACGGAGCGGGAACCGACCCCGCTGACGCGGGAGCTCGACGGGATCGGCAGGACCCTGGGGATCGCGGTCGTCGTCATCGCCGTGGTGGTGATGGCGGCCATCGCGTTCACGAGCGGGGTCTCCTCGCTGCAGGACGCGGTGGACGTGCTGCTGGTCGGCGTCTCGCTGGCGGTGGCGGCCGTGCCCGAGGGACTGCCGGCCGTCCTCTCGGTGGTGCTCTCGCTCGGCGTGCAGGCGATGAGCCGTCGCCATGCGATCGTCAAGGACCTGGCCTCCGTGGAGACTCTCGGCTCGGCCTCCGTCATCTGCTCGGACAAGACCGGGACCCTGACCCGCAACGAGATGACGATGCTCAAGGTCCGGTCCTCCTCCGGGGAGTCGCACGTCACCGGGGTGGGTTACGCCCCGGGCGGGGAGGTGCTGCTGGAGGGCACCCCGCTGCTGGAGAACGACCCGGAGCTGGACCTGCGCGAGGAGGACATCGTGGTCCTCGCCGGCGGCACCCTGGCCTCCGACGCCGAGGTCCGCCAGGACGAGGACGGGCACTGGGTCGTGGTCGGTGATCCCACCGAGGCGGCGTTCGTCGTGGCCGAGCGCAAGGCCGGGCTGTCCGGGATGCGCGAGGCGCGGTTCGAGCGCGTGGCGGAGGTGCCCTTCACCTCCGAGCGCAAGATGATGTCGGTCATCGTGGACGACCGGGACCACACGGATCCGGGCGCTCCGGCGGACGCCGGCTGGCCCGGTGCCGGCCGGCCGGTCCTGGTGGCCAAGGGGGCGCCGGACGTGCTGCTGCGCCACTGCACCCGCGTCCGCACCGGGCTGGAGGTGGCCCCGCTCACCGAGGCCGACCGGGCCGCCGTCGCCGCCGACGTGGAGTCGATGTCCCGCGAGGCCCTGCGCACGCTGGCCGTGGCGTACCGGCCGCTGACCGTCCTCGAGTACGCGGGCGCGGTCGGCCCGGACGGTGCCTTCGACGCCGGGGCGGGCCTGGCGCTGGAGCAGGACCTGATCTTCGTCGGCACGGTGGGGATCATCGACCCGCCGCGCTCCGAGGTCGCCGAGGCGGTGGCGCAGGCCCGCCGGGCCGGGATCCGCGTGGTGATGATCACCGGCGACCATCCGGCCACGGCGCTGCGGATCGCCCAGGACCTGGGGATCGCGCACGCCGGGCAGGGGGCGGTCACCGGTCCCGAACTGGACGCCCTGGACGCGGCGCAACTGCGGGCGGCGGCACGGCGGGCCACGGTGTTCGCGCGGGTCGCCCCCGAGCACAAGCTGCGCATCGTCGAGGCCCTGCAGGCGGAGGGCCACGTGGTGGCCATGACCGGCGACGGCGTGAACGACGCCCCGGCCCTGAAGAAGGCGGACATCGGGGTGGCCATGGGCATCACGGGCACGGAGGTCTCCAAGGAGGCCGCCGCCATGATCCTCACGGACGACGACTTCACCACCATCGTCGCCGCGGTGCGCCAGGGCCGGGTGATCTTCGGGAACGTCCGGAAGTTCCTGCGCTACCTGCTGTCCTCCAACACGGGGGAGGTCCTGACCATGTTCCTGGGTGTGCTCCTGGCGGGGTTCCTGGGCCTGGCCGGGCACGACGACGGGATCGTGGTGCCCCTGCTGGCCACCCAGATCCTGTGGATCAACCTCATCACCGACTCCGGCCCGGCCCTGGCGATGGGCGTGGACCCCGAGGCGGAGGACGTCATGGCCGGGCCGCCGCGCGGGGTGCGGGACCGGGTGGTCGACGGGCGGATGTGGGCCGGGATCCTCTGGACCGGGCTGGTCATGGCCGTGGTCACCCTGTTCGCGATCGACCTCCACCTGCCCGGCGGACTGGTGGAGGGCGCGGAGACGGTGGAGGTGGCGCGCACCGCCGCGTTCACCACGCTCGTGTTCGCCCAGCTGTTCAATGCCCTGAACTCCCGGTCCGAGACCGTCTCCGCCTTCCACCGGCTGTTCACCAACGGCTGGCTGTGGGCGGCGATCGCCTTCGGCGCGGTGACCCAGGTCCTCGTGGTGCACCTGCCGTTGCTGCAGGGTGCCTTCGGCACGGCGGCCCTGGGCTGGGACCAGTGGCTGGCGTGCCTGGCGCTGGCCTCCGGGGTGCTGTGGTCCGGCGAGCTGCGCAAGGTGGTGCTCAGGGCCCGGGCGGCGTGACAATGGATCACAACGCCGACGAAGGGTAACCGTCATGACCGAGTCAGGATCCCGGCCCCAGCTGGTCACCTGCCTGTGGTCCACCGGGCAGGCGGAGGAGGCCGCGCGGTTCTATGTGGACGCGTTCTCCGCCTACCGGCCCGACACCCACCTGGACGAGATCCGGCGCAGCGCGATCGACGTGGTCCCCGGCGGGGACCAGGTGCACCTGCGCGCCGGTGACGTGCTCACGGTGTCCTTCACCCTGGACGGCCAGCGCTTCGTCGCGCTCAACGACCCCGCCCGGCCGGTGCCGTACACCGACGCCGTCTCCCTGCAGGTGCTGTGCGGGAACCAGGAGGAGGTGGACCACTTCTGGTCCGCGCTCACGGCCGGCGGCGGGACGGAGGTCGCCTGCGGCTGGCTCCAGGACCGCTTCGGGATGCGCTGGCAGGTGGTCCCCACCGTACTGCCGGAACTGCTGGCCGGGGAGGACCGCGACGCCGCCGCCCGGGTGCAGCGGGCGATGATGGGCATGGTGAGGCTCAGCATCGAGGGGCTCATGGACGCCGCGCAGGACGCCTTCGGCGCCGAGGAGCAGTGACCCCGGGCCCTCAGCGCACCAGCAGCGCGACCAGGAAGTCCGCCTCCGGGGTGAACTCGTCGAGCTGCCACGTGGCGAACCGGCCCTGCAGCCGGAACCCGGCCTGGCCGGCGTCGTCCACGAACTCCTCGAAGTCATAGCCGCGCCCCGCGCCGAAGCCGACCACCGCGCGACCGCCGTCCCGCAGGGCGGCGTGCAGGTGGCGCAGCACGTCCTGCCGGGACCCGGGGGAGAGGAAGCCGAAGACGTTGCCCGCCGAGAAGATCAGGTCGAAGGGCTCCTCCTCACCCAGCTCGGCGAGGGTGGCCGCGTCCAGGGTCTCCAGGTCGGCCACGTACCAGTCGGCGTCCGGGTGGTCCTCGCGGGCCACGTCGATCAGGTGCTCGTCCAGGTCCACACCGGTGACGCGGTGCCCCGCGCGGGCCAGGTACCCGCCCACCCGGCCGGTGCCGCAGCCGGCGTCCAGGACGCGCGCGCCCCGGGGGCACAGGGCGTCCACCAACCGGGCCTCGCCGTGCAGGTCCATGCCCTCGGCGGCCAGGGACCGCCAGCGCTCTGCGTAGCGGCGGGAGTGCTCGGGATCGTTGGCCACCATCCGGGCCCAGAGGTTCTCGGTCATGTCCCCAGTATCGCGCGTTCACCGGCACGTGCACTTCTGCCCCCGGGTGGTTATAAGGTGAGACAGGAACGAGCCCGAATACCGGAAGGACCACCCCATGAGCATCGCGCAGATCCCGCTCCGGCTGACCGCCGGCGCCTTCATCCTCAACTCGGGGATCAACAAGACCAAGATCTCGGAGGAACAGGCCGAGCAGATGCGGGACCTGGCCGCCAACGGCGTGCCGTTCCTGAAGGACATGACGCCGAAGCAGTTCAAGCAGTTCCTCATCGCCGGGGAGCTCGGGGTCGGTGCCGCGTTGCTGCTGCCGTTCGTGCCGGGCTGGCTCGCCGGTGCCGCGCTGACCGCCTTCTCCACGGGGCTGCTGTCGATGTACAAGAACACCGAGGGCATGACGGAGCCCGACGGCATCCGGCCGACCGAGCAGGGCACCGCCGTGGCCAAGGACGTGTTCCTCTTCGGCATCGGCACCGCCCTGATGGTGGACGGCGCCGTGAACCGGGTCGGCCGCAAGAACGCCGCCGCCGCCCGCCGCGCCAAGAAGCTCACCGCCGCGGCCGAGGTCAAGGCCGACGCCATCCGCTCCGCCGCGGACGCCAAGGCCGAGGCCATCAACAAGGCCCGCGAGGAGCAGACGCAGGCGCTGCGCGCGGCCCGCAAGAAGCTGCAGGAGACCCGCAAGAGCATCTGATGCCCTGAGGGTCGCCGCCAGGGGCCCGTCCCGGTTCTGCCGGGGCGGGCCCCTGGCGCGTCCGGCAACCCTGCCCCCCACGACCCTGCCCCGACGGGCCGCGTCCGGCGCTACGGTGGCACCATGAGCGATGCCGATCCCGCCGACGTCCCTGCCGGCCAGGACGTCCCCGGCCCCGGCCCCGGGGCACCGGACCTGGGCACCCTCGCCATCCTGGGAGCCGGTGGGGACCTGACCCGCCGGCTGCTGCTGCCGGGACTGGCCACCTGCCTGGCCGCCGGGGTACCCCAGCACGGGATCACCGTGATCGGCGTCGGCCGGACCGAGGACGTGGACTTCGCCGCCACCGTGCGGGAGGCCTTCGCCGAGGTGCTGGACGAGGTCCAGCTCGGGCTCCCCGCGGTGCGGGCCACCCTCGAGTCCGTCCGCTGGGTCACCGGGGACGCCGCCGACGCCGGGGACCTGGCCGCCCTGCTGGCGGCGGCGCAGGGTCCCACCGGGCTGTACTTCGCGCTGCCCCCGGGCGTCACGGAGGACGCCTGCCGGGAGCTGGCGGGACTGCACGCGGAGGGACGGCTGCCCCCGGACACCGTCCTGGTGCTGGAGAAGCCCTTCGGGTCCGGGCAGGAGTCCGCACGGCGCCTGAACGACCTGCTGGCCGGGTTCCTGCCCGAGGAGCGGGTGTTCCGGGTGGACCACTTCCTGGCCACGCCCGGGGTGCTCGGACTGGTGGGGCTGCGCTTCGCCAACCGCATCCTGGAACCGGTGTGGAACCGGGACCACGTGGAACGGATCGAGATCACCTACGACGAGACCCTGGGGCTGGAGGGCCGCGCCGGGTTCTACGACGGCACGGGGGCGGCCCGGGACATGATCCAGTCCCACCTGCTCCAGGTGATGGCCCTGGTGATGATGGACCCGCCGGAGCGGTTCGACGGCGTGGCGGTCCCGGCCGGCACCGAACAGGTGCTGCGGGCCACCCGGTTGTGGCCGGACGGGCCTGACGGGCCCGACCACGGCGTGGACGTCCCCGTGGTGGTCCGTGGCCGGTACACCGCCGGCACCGTGGACGGGCGCACGCTGCCCTCCTACGTGGACGAGGACGGCGTGGACGCCTCGCGGCAGACCGAGACGTTCGCGCAGGTGATCGTGGAGGTGGACTCCCGGCGATGGAGCGGGGTGCCCGTGGTGCTGCGCTCCGGCAAGGCCATCGGCTCCCCGCGCCAGGAGATCTCGGTGGTGTTCCGCCGCCCGCCGCTGGACGCCGGGCACGTCCCGGCGGGCGGGCCACCGCCGGCCAACGTGCTCCGGATCGGCTTCGAGGACGAGCGGATCGCGCTGGAGCTCAACGCCGGCGGGCCGTTCGACTCCCGCGGGATGACCCGCACCGTGCTGTGCTCCGAACTGCCCGAGCCCGGCCTCACCGCCTACGGCTCCCTGCTGCACCGGGTGCTCGCGGGCCGCGGGGCCTTCACCGTCAGCGGCGAGGGGGCCGAACAGGGCTGGCGCATCACCGAGGGCATCACCGCCGCCTACGGCTCCGGGGCCGCCCCGCTGCTGGACTACCCCGCCGGGTCCTCCGGCCCCCGGGCCGGGGGCTAGTCGCCCTCGACCGCCATCCGGGACCAGCCGCCGTCGGGATCCGCGGGCAGCTCGCGGATCACGCGTGCGGGCACGCCCACGGCCACCACGTTCGCCGGCAGGTCCGAGGTGACCACCGCGCCGGCGCCGACCACGGTGTTCTCCCCGATGGTGACGCCCGGGCCCACGATCACGCCGCCGCCGAGCCACACGTTGTCCCCGATGGTGATCGGCTGGGCGCCCTCCCACTTGTCCCGGCGGGGACCCGGTTCCAGGGGATGGGTGGCCGTGAGCAGTTGCACGTTCGGGCCGATCTGGGCATCCGCACCGATGCGGATCGGCGCGCAGTCCAGGGCGACGAGGTTGAAGTTGGCGAAGGTGCGGTCCCCGACGTGGAGGTTCACGCCGTAGTCCACGCGCAGCGGCGGACGGATCACGATGCCCTCCCCCCGGGTGCCGAGCAGCTCACCGAGCAGGTCCCGGCGCTCGGCGAGCTCGGTGACCGTGGTGGCGTTGTACCGCTCGGAGAGCAGCTCGGCGCGCGTGTTCAGTTCCTCCAGCGTGGGGTCGTCGGCGAGGTACGGCTCCCCGGCGAGCATCCGCTCGTGCATGGAGCGCTCGTCCGGGAAGTACGGGGAGGTGAGGGCTGGGTTCGTCATGGTCCCAGCGTGCCAGAATGGCCGCATGAGCACCCCAGGCACCACGCGCGAGCCCACCGGCCGGATCATCGACGGGCCCGAGGGCCGGGCCATCCAGATCACCAGGATACTGCCGCACGCGGTCGAGGACGTGTGGAACCACCTGGCCGAACCGGGCCTGCTCTCGAGGTGGTACGGCACCTATACCGGGGACCCGGCCACCGGCAGCGTCCGGCTGGCCATGGTCGAGGCCCCGGACCAGCCGGGGGAGTGCACCATCGAGGCCTGCGAGCGGCCCCACCGCCTCCACGTGGTGCTGCAGGACCCGTCCGGGGCGGCCTGGCGCCTGCGCCTCACCCTGGACTCCGCTGACACCGGGGCGGGCACCGCGCTGGTCTTCACCCAGCCGATCTCCGGGTTCGAGCAGATGGCCCCCGACGTCGGCCCCGGCTGGGAGTACTACCTGGACCGGTTGCAGGCCGCCCTGGACGGCGACGACGTGGACGCCGTGGACTTCGCCGACTTCCACCCGCACCAGCGGGACCACTACACGCCCGTGGAGCCCACCACGAGCGGTCCGGAGGAGGACGGCCGGGGGTGAAGCGGGAGGTGAGGCCCGAGGTGAGGCCGGACGAGGGGGACCTGCTCGATCACGAGCACCGCTTCGCCTGCGTGTCCTCGGTCCCGCTGTTCAGCGGGGTGGAGGAGGAGGACCGGCACCGGATCGCCGAACGCGTCATCACCCGGCCCTACCGGCGCGGCGAGGTGGTCTACTCGATCGGGGACAGCCCCGGCCTGCAGATCGTGCACTCCGGACGGGTCAGGCAGTCCCGGGTGCTGGAGAACGGCAACGAGCAGCTGCTGCGGGTGCTCTCCCCCGGGGACTTCACCGGTGAGCACGCACTGCTGAGCGACGAACCGGTCACCTCCCTGGCCGTGGCGGCCACGGACGCCCAGGTCTGCTCCCTGGCGCGCGCGGACATGGACCGGTTCCTGGCGGACTACCCTCGGGTGGCGATGACCATGCTGCGGACGGTGGCCCACCGGCTGGAGGCGACCGAGCACCAGGTCGCCGAGATCACCGGCCGCTCCGTGGAGTCCCGGCTGGGGGAGTACCTCGTGGCCGCCGCCGCGGAGGCCGGCGCGGCACCGGGGGCCGGGTACAGGCTGCCGATGCCCAAGAAGGACCTCGCCTCCTACCTCGGCACCACCCCGGAGACCCTGTCCCGGCGCCTGCACGCGCTCGCGGACCGGGGACTGATCACCCTGGGCCGCGGCAACCGGGTCACCGTGCTGGACGAGCCCGGACTGCTCCGGCTCTGAACCGCCCGGGAGTCACCGCAGTCACCGCGGCCCGTCCGCGTACCGTCCACGTCCTGACGGGCCCCTCCGCCGGCCGTGGGCCGGTCAGCCGTGGCTCTCCTCCTCGACCCCGGTGACGGTGGTCAGCAGGAACACGCTGTCCTCGAGGGCGAGCACGCCGTGGCGCTCCTTGGTCAGCTGCACCAGTTGCCCCACGCCCAGCCGCTGGTCACCCCCGGTCCCGGCGGTGACCTCCAGGGAGCCCTGGAGCACCTGGAGGGTGGCGGCCGGCGGGGCGTTGTGGTCGGCCAGCCGGGCGCCGTCGGTCAGCGCGATGATCGACTGGCGCAAATGGCCGTCGCGCAGCAGCAGGTCCCCGTGCCGGCCGTGCGGATTGGCCCGGGCGGCGTCCAGGGTGCTGCCGATCAGTGCGGTCAGGTCGTGGGGTCCGGGCGAGTAGGTCATGGGATCACCGTAGCCGGTGAGCCTCGGCCGGGGCACCCGTGGGCGCGGGGGCCAGGACTGGATCTACCCGGCGTGGTTCCCGGCGTCATACGGCTGCCCGGTCGAGACCTCCCGGTCCAGGGCGTCGACCGACCAGAACGTGTCGGCCTCGGCGAGCCACGGGCTGGCCGGCATCGTCACGGGCTCGCCGGTCCGCGCCGACCGTGCCACCGCGCGGGCCGTGGCGCGTGCCCTGGCGGTGTCCTCGTCGAGGAACTCCAGCACCCCGGTGTGGCGGGTGCGCAGTTGCAGCACGTCCGCCGCGGGCAGCCCCGCGGCCAGCTGGCGCCCGCGCAGCAGCTCGGCGTCGAAGGCCGCCCCGGCCACCAGCACGATGTAGCTGATCCACACGACCATCATGATCACCACGAGGCCGTTCAGGGTGCCCAGGATCCGGTCGAAGGTGCCGAAGCGCTCGGCCAGCCAGCCCAGCAGCACGGTCATGGCGAACAGGATCAGCACGGCCGCGAGCCCGCCCCAGGACATCCAGCGGAAGTGCGGCTGCACCACGTTGGGCCCCCAGTGGTAGGCCACGGTGACGGCGAACGCGATCAGCGCCAGGATCACCGGCCACTTCAGCAGGTTCCAGGCGGCCACGGTGGTCGCGGGCAGGCCCAGCAGGTCCCCGAGCCGCTCCGAGAGCCCGCCGCCGATCAGCACGAGCAGCAGCACGGCGATCACGGCGATCATCAGCGTCAGCGTCTCGACGAAGATCACGGTCCGGAACCACAGGAACCTGCGGCCCTCGCGGGTGTCGTGGATGCGGTGCATGGCCCGGTGGAAGGAGGCGAACACGTTGGAGGCGGCGATGATCGAGCCGACCAGCCCGAGCACCACGCCCGGCACGCCGCCGTCGGTGTTGGCCAGGGCCAGCAGCGCCGCCGTGACCACGTCCGGGTTCAGGCCCGGCAGCAGCTCGTGCAGCAGCTCGGCACCGGTGTGCACCGTCTCGTCCTCGAGGCCCAGCAGGGACACGATGGACACCACGGCGATCGCGGCCGGCACCACGGACAGCAGCGAGTAGAAGGCCATGGACCCGGCCACGTCCCAGACCTGCATGTCCACCAGCTTCATGACGGTGCGCCGGACCACGTGGAACAGGGTCACCCGGGGGCGCCGGTAGGTGCGCTCCGGCGCCGGGCGGCGGAACAGGTGACTGGGCATGGGACGAGCGTAGCCCGCCGAAGCCCGCTCAGAACTCGACGTCGGTGGGATTCAGCACGCGGGCCAGGAAGTCCTGGGTGCGCGGCTGCTGCGGGTTCCCGATGACCTGGGCGGCCGGGCCCTGCTCGACCACTACGCCGCCGTCCATGAACACCACGCGGTCGGCCACCTCGCGGGCGAAGCTCATCTCGTGGGTGACCACGAGCATCGTCATCCCCACGCCGGCCAGCCGGCGCATCACCGCCAGAACCTCGCCGACGGTCTCGGGGTCCAGCGCGGAGGTCGGCTCGTCGAAGAGCATCAGCTGCGGGTCCATGGACAGCGCGCGGGCGATCGCCACGCGCTGCTGCTGGCCGCCGGAGAGCTGGTCCGGGTAGCGTCCCTCCATCCCGGCCAGCCCCACGCGCTCGAGGTTGGTCCTCGCGACGTCGGCGGCCTCGGCCTTGCCCCGGTGCAGCACCTTGACCTGGGCGACGGTGCAGTTCTCCAGGACGGTCAGGTGCGGGAAGAGGTTGAAGTGCTGGAAGACCATGCCCACGTGCCGGCGCATGGCGTTGAGGTCCACGTCCTCGTCGGTGGCCTCGAACCCGCCCACGGTGACGGTCCCGGAGTCGGGGACCTCCAGCAGGTTCACGCAGCGCAGCAGGGTGGACTTGCCGGAGCCGGACGGGCCGATCAGGCAGACCACCTCGCCGGGGGCGACCGTCAGGTCGATCCCCTTCAGCACGTGGTTGGAGCCGAAGGACTTGTTCAGTCCGGTGATGGAGACGCCGGAGGCGTGGACGGTGCCGGCGGCCGGGGAGGCGGGGGAGGGATTCGTCATGGGATCGGCTTTCTCGGGATCGTCGTCCGGGCCGTCAGGACCGGGAGCGGCGAGCCCCGCGGGACTCGAAGCGGCGGGCGAGCAGGGACAGCGGCACCGTGATGATGAGGTACATCAGCCCGGCCACCAGCACGGGGGTCAGGCCGGCGCCCAGGGCGGTGATCCCGTCCCGGCCGAACTTGGTCAGCTCGAACTCGTGGGCGGCCAGGCCCAGGACGTAGACCAGGGAGGAGTCCTTGGTGAGCAGGATGACCTCGTTGGTCAGCGGCGGCAGCACGAGGCGGAAGGCCTGCGGGATGACGATCGTGACCATGGCCCGCCAGCCCGGCATGCCCAGCGAGCGGGCGGCCTCGTACTGGCCCTTCGGCACGGCCTGCAGGCCGGCCCGCAGCGTCTCCGAGATGTAGGCGGCGGACACCAGGCCCAGCGAGGCCATGACGACGACCGGGATCGGCCACTGCACCCCGAAGGCGAAGGGCACGCCGTAGCCGAAGGCCAGGAACACCAGCAGGGCGGGCACGCCGCGGAAGAACTCGGTGTAGACGGTGGCCAGCCAGCGGTAGGGCGGGAACGCGGACATCCGCATCAGGGCCAGCACGATGCCGCCCACCAGGCCCACGGCGAACGAGGTCGCGGTGTAGAGCAGCGTGTTGCCGAACCCGATGAGGATGATGTCCGGGAACATCGGGGCCACCGCGGCGAAGTTGAACACCGACTCGCCCACGGTCTGCCAGTCGACGGCCAGCAGGACGACGATGATCGCCGCCACGAAGACCGCCGCCTGGATGCCCAGGGAGATCCGGCGACGGCGGCGCGCGCCACCCGGCCGGGCGGCGTCCGGGTCCCGGGACGTCGCCGGGGCGGAGCCGGCGCCGGGCTCCGGCTGCGGGACCGGGGCGTGCCCGGGCTGGTTCTCACTCACTGCGCGGCCTCCTCGCCGAACCAACGGACCCGGGACTCGTTCAGGGTGCCGTCCTCTTCCATGTCGAGCAGCGTCTGGTTGACGAAGCTCAGCAGCAGTGCGTTGTCCGGGGAGATGCCCATGCCCAGCTGCTCACCGGTCTCGAAGGTCTCCACGACCTCGTAGGCCGGGTCGTCCTTGAGCTGGTAGAGCAGCACCGATCCGTTGCCGAGCACGGCGTCCGCGCTGCCGGAGCGCAGGCCCTCGACCTGCATGCCGCCGTCCTCGAACTGCACGATGTCCAGGCCGTTCTCCTCGGCGAAGAACTCGCCGGTGGTCGCCTGCTGGACGCCGATGCGCTTGCCCTGCGCGGACTCCAGGTCCGTGATGCCCGAGTCGACCGGGGCCACGAGTACGAGGTCGTCGTCCAGGTAGGGGATCGAGAAGGCCATCGTCTGCCGGCGCTCGTCCGTGATGGTGATCGAGGAGATGTTCACGTCGCAGCCGGTCAGCGAGGCGCCGGACTGGATGGCCTCGAAGGAGGAGTCCACGATGCTCAGCTCCGCGCCGAGGTCGTCGGCGATGCGCTGCACGATGTCGATGTCGTAGCCCACGGTCTTGCCGCCCTGCTGGAACTCGAACGGGGGGTAGGGGATGTCCGAGCAGACGGTGAGCTGGCCGGGGTTCAGCAGCGGGACGGACTCGTTCACGGCGACCTCGCCGCCGTTGCCGGTGCCGCCGGAGTCGGCCGGACCGAGCACCGCGCACCCGGACAGGGCCAGGGTGCCGGCGCAGAGGGCGGTCGCGGCGAGTCGCCGGACGCGTGAGGGGGGCATGATCGGCCTTCCGTGGAGCGGGGATGGTCCAAGGCAGTCAGGATAGTGCCCAGTGGGTCCGCCGTCGACGCGCACCGCCGTCGGGGACCCCGGGACAGCCCGGTACCGCGCGCGTACGGTGGTGCCGATGGCCGCCTGAACCGGGGAATAGCGCGGTGCGCGGCAGGGTTGAGTCAAGTACACTCAAGTTCGAGTAGGAATCCACGTTCCGCCAGTGACCGCCCGGGGGACCGGGAGGGAGGAGTACGCCATGGACGCGAAGTTCACCACGAAGAGCCAGGAGGTGCTGTCCGCCGCGGCCATGCACGCCTCGACGGCCGGCAATCCGCAGATCGAGCCGGCCCACCTGCTGAAGGCGCTCATGGACCAGCGCGGCTCCGTCGCCGTCGCGGTCCTCAAGGCCGCCGGCGTCGACCCGGACGTGGTGTCCACCGCCGCGTCCACCGCCATCAAGCAGATGCCCGCCACCTCCGGCACCTCCGTGGCCCAGGCGCAGCTCTCCCGCCAGGGGCTGCTCGCGGTGCAGGCCGCCCAGCAGCAGGCCGAGGCCCTTGGGGACGACTACGTCTCCACCGAGCACCTGCTCCTGGGCCTGGCCGCGGACGCCGGCCGGGCCGGGGCGGCCCTGCGGGACGCCGGTGCGAGCCTCGAGGCCCTGTCCGCCGCGGTCAAGGAGGTCCGGGGGGACACGCGCGTGACCACCCCGGACCCGGAGAACACCTTCCAGGCGCTGGAGAAGTACGGGACCGACCTCACGGAGATCGCCCGGGCCGGCACGCTGGACCCCGTCATCGGCCGTGACGCCGAGATCCGCCGCGTGGTCCAGGTGCTCTCGCGCCGGACCAAGAACAACCCCGTGCTCATCGGCGAGCCGGGCGTGGGTAAGACGGCCGTCGTGGAGGGCCTGGCCCAGCGGATGGTGGCCGGGGACGTCCCGGAGTCGCTGCGCGGCAAGTCGCTGATCAGCCTGGACCTGGGATCCATGATCGCCGGGGCCAAGTACCGCGGTGAGTTCGAGGAGCGGCTCAAGGCCGTGCTGGAGGAGATCAAGGCCTCGGACGGGCAGATCGTCACGTTCATCGACGAGATCCACACCGTGGTCGGCGCCGGGGCCTCGGAGGGCGCCATGGACGCCGGCAACATGCTCAAGCCCATGCTGGCCCGCGGCGAGCTGCGCCTGATCGGCGCCACCACCCTGGACGAGTACCGGGAGAACATCGAGAAGGATCCGGCCCTGGAGCGCCGTTTCCAGCAGGTCTACGTGGGCGAGCCCTCCGTGGACGACACGATCGCCATCCTGCGCGGCCTCAAAGAGCGCTACGAGGCGCACCACAAGGTGGCCATCGCCGACTCGGCCCTCGTGGCCGCGGCGAACCTCTCCGACCGGTACATCTCCGGCCGGCAGCTGCCGGACAAGGCGATCGACCTGGTCGACGAGTCCGCCTCCCGGCTGCGCATGGAGATCGACTCCGCCCCGGAGGAGATCGACCAGCTGCGCCGCTCGGTGGACCGCCTGACCATGGAGGAGCTGGCCCTGCAGGACGAGACCGACCCCGCCTCGGTGGAGCGCCTGGCCGCGCTGCGCGAGGAGATGGCCAACCAGAAGGAGCAGCTCGCCGCGCTCAACGCCCAGTGGGAGTCCGAGAAGGCCTCCCTCAACCAGGCCGGTGACCTGCGCGTGCGGCTGGACGAACTGCGCTCGGCCGCGGACAAGGCGCAGCGCGACGGCGACCTGGCCGAGGCCTCCCGCATCCTCTACGGCGAGATCCCGGCGCTGGAGAAGGCACTGCAGGCCGCGGTGGAGGCCGAGTCCGGCGCGCCCAGCGGCGAGCAGGCGATGGTCTCCGAGGAGGTCACCGCCGATGACATCGCCGAGGTCATCTCCGCCTGGACCGGGATCCCGGCCGGCCGCATGCTCCAGTCCGAGCAGGACAAGCTGCTGACCATGGAGGACCACATCGGCGAACGGCTGATCGGCCAGCGCCAGGCGGTGAGCTCGGTGTCCGACGCGGTGCGCCGCTCCCGGGCCGGGATCTCCGACCCCGACCGGCCCACCGGCTCGTTCCTGTTCCTCGGCCCCACGGGCGTGGGCAAGACCGAGCTGGCCAAGGCGCTGGCGGAGTTCCTGTTCGACGACGACCACGCCATGGTGCGCATCGACATGTCCGAGTACTCGGAGAAGCACACCGTCTCCCGGCTCGTGGGTGCCCCTCCGGGGTACATCGGCCACGAGGAGGGCGGCCAGCTGACCGAGGCCGTGCGGCGCCGCCCGTACTCGGTCATCCTGCTGGACGAGGTGGAGAAGGCCCACCCCGAGGTCTTCGACATCCTGCTGCAGGTGCTCGACGACGGCCGCCTCACCGACGGCCAGGGCCGCACCGTGGACTTCCGGAACGTGATCCTCATCCTCACCTCGAACCTGGGGTCCCAGTTCCTGGTGGACCCGGCGCTGGACGACGCGGCCAAGCGCGCGGCGGTGATGAAGGTGGTGAACGCGTCCTTCAAGCCGGAGTTCCTCAACCGGCTGGACGACATCATCATGTTCGACGCGCTGTCCATCGAGGACCTGACCCGGATCGTGGACCTGCAGGTCGCCTCGCTCGCGCGGCGGCTGGCCTCGCGCCGGCTGAGCCTGGAGGTCTCGGACGCGGCCCGGGAGTGGCTGGCGCTGACCGGCTTCGACCCGGCCTACGGCGCCCGCCCGCTGCGCCGGCTCGTGCAGCGGGAGATCGGCGACCAGCTGGCCCGCGCCCTGCTGTCCGGAGAGATCGCGGACGGGGACACGGTGACGGTGGACCGGACCGGGGACCAGGGCTCGGAGCAGGACCGCCTGAGCGTGGCCCGCAGGGGCTGAGCGTCAGGACCCCGCGGCGCCCGGGGTGCTCCAGTCCTGGAACGCGGGCTCGTCGACGAGGGAACCGGTGAGGGTGCCGTCATGGGCCACCGCCACGCAGTCCACGCGGCGGTCACCGGCGGCCCAGGTGCCCTCGGTCGGGTGGGAGATCTCGACGACGACCTGGGCGTCACCGGTCTGCCCCAGCTGGATGGTCCCGCAAAACTCCTCGGCCTCCGGCCGCATCCGGTCCCCGGGGAACTGGCCGTCGGCGGGCCACAGCTTGCGTCCCACCAGCTCGGCCTCGTGCTCGCGGCTGCACTCGACCACCGTGGCCGGCTCCGGCACGGCGGTGAAGTCCGTCAGGCAGTCACCCGGCTGGACCTGGCCCGGGGGCACGTCGCGGGCGATGATGCCGTCCAGGCCGGGGTCCGCGTCGCGGGACACGGAGGGCTCGGGGGTGCCGGCGTCCCCGGTGCGCGGGTCCAGCTGGGAGGAGACGAGTGGCCACACGACGAACAGGGCCAGCGCCAGGACCACCGCCGCGCCGATCGCCACCCACCAGCCGCGGCGTGGCCGCTGCGGGGGGACGTCCTCGGACGGCCTCGGCGGCAGGTAGGGGACGGAGCCGGACCCCTGCTCGCTGGGGCGGTCCTCGTTCGTGTCCATCAAGGGGTCCTTCCGTACCGGTGGGACACCCCCGTCGGCGCGGCCGGCGGGCCCGCGCGGCCGGCGTCGTGTGGTCGCCGGCGTGAGGGGGCGGACGTCACGTTCCGGGCGGCGCCAAGGGGTGCTGAAACATGTTAACCTAGTGAGCACGAACCATCATGACAGCGCATACTCCGGTCCAGCCCTGCCTAGAAGCTGACCACCCGGAGACGGAGAACAAAGGGGGTCACGCTCATGGGGCGCGGCCGTCAAAAGGCTAAAGCAACCAAGCAGGCCAGGGACATGAAGTATTTCTCCCCGGCCACAGACCTGTCGGCGCTCGAACGTGAGCTCGCCGGCAGCCGTGGTTCCAGCCGTGACGATGACCAGTACATCGCCTACGCGGACAAGTACACGGACGTCGAGAATACCGAGGAGGACGACGATCCCCGTTACGCGGGTTGATGGTCGTCATGACTGCTGAAGGACCCCAGGACCCTGACCTCACGACGCCGACCGGCTCCGTGAGGTCAGGGTCCTCCTTGCGCCCCGGGCATCCCGCGGCCGACGGCCATCGCGCCGCCCTGCGCTCGATCGCCCGCGTGGTGGAGGACTCCGCCCCGCTGCAGGACCCCGAGGTGGCCCGGGCCGGGATCCGGGAGCTGCTGGCCGGCGCCGCGCCCCTGGTCATCACGGGTGCCGGGGTGTCCACCGACTCCGGGATCCCGGACTACCGCGGGCCCGGCGGCTCGCTGCACCGGCACCGCCCGATGACCTACCAGGAGTTCCGGCACGACGACGGCGCCCGGCACCGCTACTGGGCGCGGTCCTTCGTCGGGTGGCGGCAGATGGACACCGCGGAGCCGAACGAGTCGCACCACATCCTCGCCGGCTGGCAGCGCGAGGGCCTGCTGGCCGGGATCGTGACCCAGAACGTGGACGGGCTGCACACCGCCGTGGGGACCCCGGGGCTGGTGGCCCTGCACGGGGACCTGGACCGGGTCGTCTGCCTGCACTGCGGCGCCGTGGAGGACCGGCGTGACTTCGACGCGCGGCTGGTGGCCGCCAACCCCGGCTACCTCGAGGCCGTGCGGGTGGACCCGGAGCTGGTGAACCCGGACGGGGACGTGACCCTGGGCCAGGAGTGGGTGGACCGGTTCACCATGGCCGGCTGCCGGGAGTGCGGCTCCGTGGAGCTGAAGCCGGACGTCGTGTACTTCGGGGAGAGCGTGCCGGCCGAGCGCAAGGCCGCGGCCCGCGAGGCCTTCGAGCGCGCCGGCGCGGTGCTGGCGATCGGCACGTCGCTGGCGGTGATGAGCGGTTTCCGGTTCGTGCTGGACGCGGAACGGGCCGGCAAGCCGGTGGCCGTGATCAACGGCGGCCCCACCCGGGGGGACACCCGGGCCACGTTCCGCTGGCGCACCCGCGTGGCCCCGGCCCTGGCCTGGCTCGACGCCCGGCGCTGATCAGGCGCTCCGGGACCTGGTCGGGGCCGACGGTGGCCCGGCCGGGCCCGACGACGCCCGATCAGGACTGGGCGTAGGCTCCCGTGAGCAGGACGGCGCCGCCGTCCACGCCCTTGGCGCCCTGCATGAAGTCCTCGCCCGCACCGGCGGCCTCGTCGGTCAGCGTGCCCACGGTGCCGGCGACCCAGGACCTCAGGCCGCGTGAGTGCAGTCGGGCCACGGCCTCGTCGGCGGCCTCGGGGGCCACCACGGCCACCATGCCCACGCCCAGGTTCAGGGTGCGCTCCAGGTCCGCCAGCGGCACCCGGCCCAGCTGGGTGATGAGCTCGAAGACGGCCGGGATGGCCCACGTGCCGCGGTCCACGGTGGCCATCAGGCCCTGGGGCAGCACGCGCGCCAGGTTGGCGGCCAGCCCGCCGCCGGTGACGTGGGAGAAGCCGCGCAGGGCCGGCTCCCCGGAGGCCGTCGTCACGGAACCGGCCGAACCGGTCACGGGATCGCCGTTGAGGTGGCGCACCAGGTCGAGGCAGTCGCCGGCGTAGATGCGGGTCGGCTCGAGCAGCTCCTCACCGAGCGTGCGGCCGAAGTCGGTGACCTCCCGGTCGAGGGACCAGCCGGCGGAGTTGATGACACGGCGCACCAGCGAGTAGCCGTTGGAGTGGATGCCGGAGGAGGCCATCGCGATCACGACGTCGCCCTCGCGCACCCGCTCCGGGCCGAGCAGGGCCGAGGCCTCGACCACGCCCGTGACCGCACCGGCCACGTCGTACTCGTCCACGCCCAGCAGTCCCGGGTGCTCGGCGGTCTCCCCGCCCACCAGGGCGGCGCCGGCGATGGAGCAGCCCTCGGCGATGCCCCGCACGATGTCCGCGATGCGCTCCGGGACGACCTTGCCGCAGGCGATGTAGTCGGTCATGAACAGCGGCTCGGCGCCGACCACCACGATGTCGTCCACCACCATGCCGACCAGGTCGAGGCCGATGGTGTCGTGCTTGTCCAGGGCCTGGGCGATGGCGACCTTCGTGCCCACCCCGTCCGTGGACGTGGCCAGCAGCGGCTTCGAGTACTTCAGCAGGGCCGAGACGTCGTACAGGCCGGCGAAGCCGCCGAACCCGCCGACCACGTCAGGACCGTGGGTGGCCTTGACGGCCTCCTTCATCAGGTCGACGGCGCGGTCACCGGCCTCCACGTCCACACCGGCGGCGGCATAGGTGATGCCAGCGTGGCTGGCGGACTCGGCGGGGTTCACGGCATCGGTCACAGCGGGGTCCTGTCGGTCTCGGTCAGCAGGGGTTCCAGGGAGGCTCCGGGGCCCGGGTCCTCACCGTCGGCACCCGGCCGCTCGGCCGGGTCCACCGTGGGGGCCGGTCCGGCGGTGGCCTTCTCCAGCAGGTGCTTGCCGCGCTCGTCCTCGACGGGCAGCGCGATGGGGTAGTCGCCGGTGAAGCAGGCGGTGCACAGCCTCTCGCGGGGCTGCTCGGTGGCCTGGATCATCCCCTCCTCGGAGATGTACTTCAGCGAGTCGGCGCCGATGGAGGCGGCGATCTCCTCCACCCCGGCGCCGTTGGCGATCAGTTCGGCCCGGGAGGCGAAGTCGATGCCGTAGAAGCAGGGCCACTTCACCGGCGGGGAGGAGATGCGCACGTGCACCTCGCGGGCTCCGGCCTCCTTGAGCATCCGCACGATGGCCCGCTGGGTGTTGCCGCGCACGATCGAGTCGTCCACGACCACCACGCGCTTGCCGGCCACCACGGCCGGCTGCACGTTGAGCTTGAGCCGGATGCCCAGCTGCCGCAGGGTCTGGGAGGGCTGGATGAAGGTGCGTCCCACGTAGGAGTTCTTGACGAAGCCCTGGCCGAAGGGGATGCCGGACTCCGTGGCGTAGCCGACCGCCGCGGGGGTGCCGGACTCGGGGACCGGGATGACGACGTCGGCGTCCACCGGGTTCTCCCGGGCGAGCGCCCGGCCCATCTCCCCGCGGGACTCGTACACGGAGCGGCCGTTGATGGCGGCGTCCGGGCGGGCGAGGTAGACGTACTCGAAGACGCAGTGCGCGGGGGTGGGCTCGGCGAAACGGGTCGAGCGGATGCCCTCCTCGTCGATCGCGATCATCTCGCCGGGGGAGACCTCACGGATGAACCCGGCGCCCACGGTGGCCAGGGCGGACTGCTCGGAGGCGACCACCCAGCCGCGCTCCAGCCGGCCCAGCACCAGCGGGCGCACCCCGTGCGGGTCGCGCGCGGCGTAGAGGGTGTGCTCGTCCATGAACACGAAGCTGAACGCGCCGCGGATCTGCGGCAGCAGCGCCACGGCGGTCTCCTCGAGGGTGGATCCCTCCTCGCCCTGCAGCAGCGCGGTGACCAGGGCGGTATCCGTGGTGTTGCCCTGGGCCAGCTCGCCGCGGGTCTGCCTGCCGTAGCGCGCCTCCACCATCCGGAACAGCTCGGCGGAGTTCACCAGGTTGCCGTTGTGCGCCAGCGCGACGGTACCGGCCGACGTCGCCCCCAGCGTGGGCTGGGCGTTGGCCCAGTTGTTCCCGCCGGTGGTCGAGTACCGGCAGTGCCCGACGGCGATGTGCCCGGTCAGGGTGTTCAGGGTCGCCTCGTCGAACACCTGCGAGACCAGGCCGAGGTCCTTGTAGACGGAGATGCGCTGGCCGTCCGAGGTCGCGATGCCCGCGGACTCCTGGCCGCGGTGCTGCAGGGCGTAGAGGCCGTAGTAGGCCAGCTTGGAGACGTCCTCCCCGGGTGCCCAGACGCCGAAGACGCCGCACTCGTCCTGGGGCCCCTTCTCCTGGGGATCGAGGTCGTGGGTCAGCCTGCCGTCACCGCGCATCGTCGTCACGTCCCTCATTGTCCCACTTCTCCCGCCACTGCTGCAGGTCGGAGGGGTCCACGGCGTAGTCGGCCTGCGCCGGGTCCGTCACGGCCCGGGCGTGCACCGTGCGGGCACGCGCGCGGGACCGCCGGTCCAGGACCAGCCAGACCAGTCCGGCCACGCCGACGCCGATGATCCCGAAGACCACCACGAAGTACCCGAAGACGGACCCGAAGGTGAACTCCGGGTTCTGCCGTCCGGTCAGGGAGACCGCCAGGGCCGCGAGGACCCCGAGCGCGGCGCCGCCCAGCAGGAAGACGTGCACCTTCGGGGCACGCCGGACCACCAGGTCGCGGTGTTCCAGGGCGTCCGGGTCCGGCCGCATCGGGGTGGCGGCGGGATCGTCCGCGGGGCCGTCGGAGGCAGAAGTCATGCCGTCCATGGTACTGGGGTGCGGGCGGGGGCCGGGCCGTGCGTCGCCGCCCGCGGCGCCGGTCCCGCGCTGACGCTACCGGGCCAGCGGCAACCAGGCGGACAGGTCGGCCCGGGACCCGGAGGCCAGCACCCGCCCGTCGGCGACGGCGGCGTCCCAGCCGATCAGTCCCGTGGCCAGGTCCAGCCAGGTGGCGGGGTCCGTCTCGATCACGTTCGGCGGGGTGCCGCGGGTGTGCCGCGGACCCTCGATGCACTGGCACACCCCGAACGGCGGGACACGCACCTCCACGGAGTTGCCCGGGGCCCGTTCCGCCAGTTCCTCCAGCAGGTACCGCACGGCCGTGGCCCGGGTGGAGCGGGGCAGGGCGGCGGCCTCCTCGGGCCCGTCCCGGCGGGCGGCGGACCAGGCACCGACGGCGGCGCGGCCGGCGTCGGGGGCGATGCGGCGCTTGACGGACACGGCCTCAGTCCAGCAGGTCCAGCACGGGCCGGGCCAGCTGCACCCGGCCGACCGGTTCGCCGCGGCCCAGGATCTTCGGGACGACCGTCTCCAGCACGCCCGGCAGGGCCTCGAGGTCCACCTGCCCGGGGGCGAACTGGGCGAGCAGCACCAGGGCCACGAGGTTGCCGGCGCGCGTGCCGCCGTCGAGCGCCTTGACCGCCACCGAGGTGCCGTCCGGGGCGGCCATGGCCATGACGCCGTCGGCGCCGAGCTTGGCGAGCAGGCCCAGCTCCCGGATCACCACGGTGTTGGTGTTGGTCTCCCCGTGGACGGCCCAGGGGTGCTCGAGCATGGCGGTGGCCACCGCGGCGGCGTGCACCTCGGCGTCCCGGCGGTCCGGGGCGGCCGCGACCGCGCCGAAGCCGCGCGCGAGACCGGTCAGCGACAGCACCGGGGCCGGGGCCCCGCACCCGTCCACGCCCCAGCGGGTCACGGGCTCGCCGCAGTACTGCTCCAGCACGGCGGCGACCTCGCCCTGGACCGGATGGTCCAGGTCCAGGTAGGTGGCGGGGTCGTGCCCGCCGTGCTTGCAGGCGGAGAGGAAGCCGGCGTGCTTGCCGGAGCAGTTGTAGGCCAGCGGGGTCTGCACCGGGCCCTCGGGGCCGGCGTCGCGGGCCAGCTGGATGATGCCGGCCGGGTCCGCGGGCCAGGCCGGCGGGCACTGCAGGAAGGACTCGTCCATGCCCGCGTAGGACAGGATGGTCGCCGCGGCCTGGCGGTGCCGGGCGGTGCCGCGATGGGAACCGCAGGCCAGGGCGATCTGCTCGTCCACCAGCCGGGCGCCCTGGCGCAGCGAGGCGATGGCCTGCAGCGGCTTGAGCGTGGAGCGCGGGTAGATGAGCGCCTCCGGCGCCCCCAGGGAGGCCAGCACGGACCCGTCCGGGGCGGTGACCACGGCGGAGCCGGTGGTGCGGGACTCGATGAAACCGTTGCGGACCACGTGGACCAGTTCCACGGCCTCGGCGGGGGAGAAGGTGGCGGAGGGCGACTGACGCGCGGCGGACTTCTGGGGCATGGTCACCACTGTAGGCGCGCACCCGGCGCAGGGCCTCCCGGACCGGCCGGTCAGAGTCGTTCCCGTCGGCGCCGTCAGCGCCGGCGGCGCCGGACCCAGGCGGTGATCGCGATCGCGGCGGCCAGCGAGCACGCCAGGGACACCACCGCGACGGTCACGTCGCCGCGCTCGAAGCCGAACAGCCGGCTGCCGAACCACATGATCAGGGCCGTCGTCATCCACACCAGCACGAACGTGTAGACCGTGGACAGGGTGCTGGCCCCGGCGCCACCGGTGCGGGGCGCCCGGCCGTAGAGCCGGCCGTAGGAGAAGTCGTCGTCATCCGGGCCGCGGGACGGGGTGCTCATGGGTTCAGGCTACGGGACCGTCTAGGCTTGGGCACCGTGAAGATCCTCGTCCTCGGCTCCGGCGGCCGTGAGCATGCCATCGTCCGCGCCCTGCTGCGCGACCCCTCCGTCCGCGAGGTCCACGCGGCACCCGGCAACGCCGGCATCGCGCTCGACGTCCCCGTCCACCCGGTGGACGCCACGGACGCCACGACCGTCACCGAGCTGGCCGGCGAGCTGGGGGCCGACCTCGTCGTCGTGGGGCCCGAGGCCCCGCTGGCCGCCGGCGTCTCCGACGCCCTGCGCGAGGCCGGGTTCACCGTCTTCGGCCCCTCGCGGGCCGCGGCCGAGCTGGAGGCCTCGAAGTCGTTCGCCAAGGACGTCATGGCCCAGGCCGGCGTCCCCACCGCCGCCGCGCACTCCTGCGCCACCGCCGAGGAGGCCGCCGCGGCGCTGGACGAGTTCGGCGCCCCCTACGTGGTCAAGGATGACGGGCTGGCCGCCGGCAAGGGCGTGGTGGTCACCTCCGACCGCGACGAGGCCCTGGCCCACGCCCAGGCCTGCTTCGCCGCCCACGGCACCGTGGTCATCGAGGAGTACCTGGACGGCCCCGAGGTCTCCCTGTTCGTGCTCTCGGACGGCACCAACGCCGTCCCGCTGGCCCCCGCGCAGGACTTCAAGCGGATCGGCGATGCCGACACCGGTCCCAACACCGGCGGCATGGGCGCCTACACCCCGCTGGACTGGCTGCCCGAGGGATTCGTGGACGAGGTCATGGACCAGGTGGCCCGCCCCGTCATCGCCACCATGGCCGACCGCGGCACCACGTTTGCGGGCGTCCTCTACTGCGGACTGGCCCTGACCGCCCGCGGGATCCGCGTCATCGAGTTCAACGTGCGCTTCGGGGACCCCGAGACCCAGGCCGTGCTGGCCCGGTTGCGCACCCCGCTCGGCCGGCTGCTCATGGACGCCGCCACGGGCTGCCTGGCCGGGGTGCGGGCACTGGAGTGGTCGGACGAGTACGCCGTGGACGTCGTCGTCGCGGCCGAGGGCTACCCCGAGGCCCCCGTCAAGGGCGGCCCCGTGACCGGGGTGGAGGACGCCGAGGCCCTGGAGGGGGTGTCCGTCCTGCACGCGGGCACCGGCCCCGGGCCCGACGGCGGACTGGTCGCCGCCGGCGGACGCGTCCTGGCCGTCGTCGGGCTGGGACAGACCCTGGCCGCGGCGCGCGAGCGCGCTTATGCGGGCGTGGAACGGATCACGCTGCCGGGGTCCCGGCACCGCACGGACATCGGGCTGAAGGCCGAACGCGGGGAGATCACCGTTCCCGCGGGGGAGGCGCTCTGATGGCCGACTACTTCAAGGGGCTCGGCGCGACGGTTCTGGAGCTGCCCGGCTGGCGGCACGTCTACTCGGGCAAGGTCCGGGACCTGTACGAGCCGGCCGACGCCGCACCGGGGCAGTCCGCGACGCTGCTGGTGGTGGCCTCGGACCGGATCAGCGCCTACGACTTCGTGCTGGAGACCGAGATCCCGGACAAGGGCGCGGTCCTGACCCAGCTGTCCCTGTGGTGGTTCGAGCAGCTGGACGTGCCGCACCACGTGGTCTCCGTGGACGTCCCCGCGGCCGTGGCCGGCCGGGCGATGGTCGTCAAGCGGCTGGACATGTTCGAGGTCGAGTGCATCGCGCGCGGTTACCTCACCGGCTCCGGCCTCGCCGAGTACCGCGAGTCCGGGACGGTGACCGGGATCCGGCTGCCCGCAGGGCTCGTGGACGGCTCGCGGCTGGCCGAGCCCATCTTCACCCCCTCGGCGAAGGCGGACGTGGGCGAGCACGACGAGAACATCACCTTCGCGCAGATGTCCCGGCTGATCGGGGAGACCCCGGCGCAGCGACTGCGGGAACTGACCCTGGACGTGTACACGCGGGCCGAGCGGATCGCCCGGGAGCGCGGCATCATCCTGGCGGACACCAAGGTCGAGTACGGGCTGGACGCCGACGGCCGGATCGTGCTCGGTGACGAGGTGCTGACCCCGGACTCCTCCCGCTTCTGGGACGTCGGGGACTACGAGCCCGGCCGCGCCCAGCCGTCCTTCGACAAGCAGTTCGTCCGCGACTGGCTGACCTCGGCCGCATCCGGCTGGGACCGGCACTCCGGCGAGGCGCCCCCGGCGCTGCCGGCCGACGTCGTGGCCAGGACCCGCGCGCGGTACGTGGAGGCCTACGAGCGGCTGACGGGACGGGCGTTCACCGCCTGATCCCGCATCCGGGCCACCAGGTCGTCCAGCCAGGTCCCCACGTTGCGCCGGGCCTCGTGCGTGTCCGGGTAGCGGCAGCGCAGGTGCACGCCGGTGCCGTCGATGATGAACCACAGCATCACCCCCGTGGTCCGGATGGCGGCGCTCACGTACTGGGCGTTCAGCGCGTGTGAGTCGACCTGCACCGGCAGGCGCCGCAGGTCCAGCCAGGAGACGGCGAGCATCCCGGGGGCCTCCGGCATGCCGCCCCACGGGGCCATGATCCCGGCCAGCGGCCAGGATCCCAGCCGGATGGCCTCCCGCACGGCCCCCGCACACGCGCCGGGATCGGGATCGGCGGACTCGAGCACCGAGTTGGTGATGAACCAGCCCACCGCATCGTGCCACCGCTCCTCGTAGCGGCTGTGCACGGGGAACACCGCACGCAGGTCCGCGCCGGCCACCTCGCGGGTGGTGACGGTCAGGACCGACACGGTCATCGCCAGCGTGGACACGCCGGCTTCCCGCGCCCGGGTGGCGAAGGCGGTCATGCCCGTCACGTTCAGCACGTCCCGGACCTCCACGCGTTCCGGCTGCGGGGCCGGATCCCCCAGGGGCAGCGGGAACCGGGGCATCACCCCGCCCCCGGCCTCGATGACCTCCGCCCAGCGGCGGTGGACCTCGGCGGGGGCCCCGGGCCGGTCCAGCAGGCACCGGCTGTGCTCGGCGAAGGCCGGGGCGCCCGTCAGCCCGGGGTCCAGGCCGTCCGCCAGCCGGTCGAGGGCGGTGAGCAGGTCGCGGGCGATGACCAGCAGGGACCACATGTCCACGTGGGCGTGATCGGCGCCGACCACGATGGTCGGCCCGTCGGCGGTCTCGATGACGCAGAACCGGTGCGAGGGCCGGGCGAAGGGCGTGCACCCGGCGTCCAGGACGGCGCGCAGGGCGTCGTGCATCGCCTGGCCCGGGGCCACCTCGTGCCGGACCCACGTGCCCGGGCCGATGCCGGCCTCGCGCAGGGTGGGGGCGCCGTCGTCGTCCCGGACGAAGACCGTGCGCAGGGTGCCGTGCGCGGTGACGACGGCGCGCCAGGCCGCCGCGAGGTGATTCCGCGGCACCGGGGCCGGCAGGCTGAAGGCCAGCGCCATCCAGGAACCGGGCCGGTCCCCGCCGCCCACGTGCCGGGCCTGGTCGAAGGACACGGGGAGGATGCCCTCCGCGGGGGACACCGCCAGGTCGTAGGAGAGCAGCGGACCGAACGGCAGGCGCAGGGACGCGACATGCGTGAGGCGCATGGCAGTACTGTAGCCTGCTGTCCTCTCAGGACGGCACGGGAGAACGGAGCTGACATGCACAGGTTCACGGTGCCGGGCGCCGAGATCGCCTGGTCGTTCAGCGATGAGTCCGGCCATCCGGTCGTGCAGCTGCACGGGCTGACCTCGAGCCGGTCACGGGACCGGGTCCTGGACCTGGACCTGGGCCGCGGACTGTCCGGCACCCGGTTGTTGCGCTACGACGCCCGGGGACACGGCCACTCCACCGGCCGGCGCGAGCCGGAGGACTACCGCTGGCCCGCGCTCGCCGAGGACCTCCTGCGCCTGCTCGACCACTGGTTCCCGGGAGAGGCCGTGCACGGGGTGGGCCCCTCCATGGGTGCCGCCACCCTGTTGCACGCCGCCGTCCGGGACCCCGACCGGTTCAGCGGGTTCACGCTGCTGCTGCCCCCGACCGCCTGGGACACCCGCACCGCGCAGGCCGGTGACTACCGGCGCCTGGCGCGGTTCATCGAGGACCACGGGGTGGAGCGGTTCGTCGCGGCCAGCCGGTCCATGCCGCGGCCCCCGGCCACGGTGGGCACGCCGGACACGGTGCCCCACGTCAGCGGTGACCTGTTGCCGTCCGTCTACCGGGGGGCGGCGATGAGCGACCTGCCCACCCGGGAGCAGGTGGCGGGGATCGGGGTTCCCACGACGGTGCTGGCCTGGGCGGACGATCCCGCCCATCCCCTCTCCACCGCCCGGGCGCTGGTCGAGCTCATGCCCCGGGCCACGCTGCAGGTCGCGACCACCCCGCAGGACGTGTCCCGCTGGCCGGCCGTGCTGGCCGAGGACGTCCCCCGCGCCTGACCGCCCCCCCACGCGGCCCCGCCCCGCGGGCGCCGGAAGGCGGGGATCACCCGACCAGGGAGTCCTGCCAGGCGGCGTGGAGTTCGGCGAAGCGGCCTCCGGCGGCGATCAGCTCCTCGGGGGTCCCGTCCTCGACGATCCGCCCGTCGTGGACCACGAGCACGCGGTCGGCGATCTCCACGGTGGAGAGCCGGTGCGCGATGATCAGCGCCGTCCGGTCACCGAGCAACCGCTCCAGGCCGGACTGCACCAGGCGCTCGCTGGGCAGGTCCAGGGACGAGGTCGCCTCGTCCAGGATCAGGACCGCGGGGTCGGCGAGGAACGCGCGGGCGAAGGACACGAGCTGCCGCTGCCCGGCGGACAACCGCCCGCCGCGCTTGGTGACGTCCGTGTCATAGCCCTCGGGCAGGGACAGGATGAACTCGTGGGCACCCACGGCCCGCGCCGCCGCCTGGATCTCCTGGTCCGAGGCATCGGGCCGGCCCAGCGCGATGTTCTCGGCCACCGAGCCGGAGAACAGGAACGCCTCCTGCGTCACCATCACCACGTTGTGCCGCAGGTCGGCGGCGGAGAGCTGGTCCAGCTCCACCCCGTCCAGGGTCAGCGAGCCGGAGCTCAGGTCGTAGAAGCGCGCGATGAGCTTGACCAGGGTGGACTTGCCGGCGCCGGTCTGGCCCACCACGGCCACGGTCTGACCGGCCGGGATCGTCAGGTCGAACGCGGGCAGGATCACCTCGCCCTGGCCGTAGCCGAACTCGGCGTCGCGGAACTCCAGGCGCCCCTGGGCCCGGGGCAGCGGCACCGGGGTGGGGGACTCCCGCACGGTGGGCGCCTCCTCGAGCAGCCCGGAGACCTTCTCCAGGGCGGCCGTTGCGGACTGGAAGGAGGAGTAGAACATCGCCACCTGCTCCATCGGCTGGAACACGCGCTTGCCGGCCAGCAGCAGGGCCACCAGCACGCCCACGGCCAGGGTCCCGTCCAGCACGCGGAACCCGCCGAGGACCAGCAGCGCCACCACGGTCAGGTTGCCGGTGACCAGCAGGGTCGGCTGCAGCACGCCGAACAGGTTCAGCGAGTGCACCATGTCGTCGCGGTACCTCGAGGCCAGCCGGTCGTAGGTCTCGTCGTTCGTCCGCTCCTTGCGGAACGCCTGCACCGCGCGGATGCCGGTCATGGTCTCCACGAAGTGCACGATCATCCGCGCGGAGGACACCCGGGACCGGCGGTACACCGCCTCCGAGCGCACCTGGTACCAGCGCACGGCGATCGCCACGGGCACGAAGGCCCCGAGCAGCACCAGCCCGGAGCGCCAATCCAGCACGAAGACCGAGACGGTGGTGAACAGCATGAACATCAGCCCGGACACCAGCGAGGACACGCCCTGGTCCAGCAGTTCCCGCAACGAGTCCAGGTCCGAGGTCTGCCGCGAGATCACCCGGCCGGAGGTGTAGCGCTCGTGGAACTCCAGGCTGAGCCGCTGCGTGTGCCGGAAGACCCAGACGCGCAGGTCCAGCAGCATCGCCTGGCTCACCCGGGCGGTCAGCCAGGTGTAGGTGCCCAGCAGCAGCCCGGCCGTCAGCGCGGCCGCCACGTAGGTCCCCCCGACGGCGGCCAGCACGGGGGCGGGGGAGTCCCCGTCCCGGAGCGTGGAGACGACCTGCGGCAGCCCCCAGTCGATGCCCCAGGCGATGATCAGCGGGAACGACGCGCGGGCGGCGTTGGAGACCACCACGAGCACCACGGTCAGGAGGAGCTTCCACCGGACCGGCCGGGCGAGGTCCTTGAGCAGCGTCCAGGACCGGGCCCGCACGTAGCGCCGCTCGGCGGCATCCAGGTCCAGGCGCTCCTCGCCCCGGGTGCCCAGGAGGGTGGCGTCCCGGCGGCTCATGCCCGGTCTCCCTCGGTGCCGGTCATCGCGGTGATCCCCCCGGAGTCCATGACCGACTCGATGGAACGGTCGGCCTCGAAGCTGGAGATGATGAAGCGGTAGTCGGCGGAGCGGGCCAGCAGCTCGGCGTGGGTGCCCACGTCCAGGATCCGCCCGTCCTGCAGCACCGCCACCCGGTCGGCCAGCGCCACCGTGGAGGGCCGGTGGGCCACGATCAGCGTGGTGGTCCCGGCCAGCACGCTGCGCAGCCGGCGGGTGACCGCCTCCTCGGTGCGCACGTCCAGGGCGGAGAGCGGGTCGTCCAGCACGAGGACCTCGGGCCGCGCGGCGATGGCCCGGGCGAGGGCGATGCGCTGGCGCTGGCCACCGGACAGGCTCAGCCCCTCCTCGCCGATCTCGGTGTCGAGTCCCTCCGGCAGCCGACGGGCGAACTGGGCCTGGGCGGTGTCCAGGGCCAGGTCCAGCAGCTCCTGGGCCGCCGCCGGGTCCGCGAGCACCTGCTCGGGTGCGCCCAGCAGCACGTTGTTCCGGATGGAGTCCGAGAACAGGGTGGAGTCCTCGAACGCGATCGAGACCCGTCGCCGCAGCTCCACCAGCTCGTACTCCCGCACGTCCCGGCCGCCCACCAGCACCTGCCCGGCGGTGACGTCGTAGAGCCGGGGGACGAGCTGGACCAGGGTCGACTTGCCGGAACCGGTCAGCCCCACCAGGGCCATCGTCTCCCCGGGGCGCAGGTCCAGGGTGATGTCCCGCAACAGCGGCTCGGCGCCCTCGGGGACATCGGGGTAGCGGAAGCGGACGCCGCGGAAGGCGAGGGCCCCGGGGATGCCGGTGGCACCGCCGGTTCGGGGTGCCACCGGATCCGCGATGTCGACCGGGGTGTCCATGACCTCGGCGTGCCGGTCGATGGCGGTCTTGGCGGACAGGGACATGCCCATCAGCTGCCCGACGGACTCCACCGGTCCGGCCAGCACCGCGGTGGTGGCGAAGAACCCGGCCACGGCGCCCACCGTGAGGTCCCCGGTGGCCACGAGGTAGATGCCGACGCCCAGGGACAGCCCGATGACCGTCTCCGGCAGGGCCACGATCAGCGAGATGAACTTGGAGAGCACGGCGGCCTTGTGGACCTCGGTGCCGCGCAGGGTGTCGGCTTGGCCGCGGAAGCCCTCCAGCGCCTCCCCGCCGCGGCCGAAGGCCTTGAGCACCCGGATGCCGTGCACGGACTCCTCGACGGTGGTCGCCAGGTCCCCGGCCTGGTCCTGGGAGAGCCGGGAGGCGGCGCGGAAGTCGTTGCGGAAGTGGAAGGAGCGCCACATGATCGGCACGGCCCCGGCCAGGTAGATCAGCGCCAGGACCCAGGAGGTGGCGAACAGCAGCACCAGGCCCACCACGATCGTCACGATGGAGACCACGAACATCACGGTGCCGAACGCGATCCACCGCCGCAGCAGGGACAGGTCACCCACGGACCGGGAGAGCAGCTGCCCCGAGGGCCAGGAGTCGTGGAAGGACACCGGCAGCCGCTGCAGCCGCCGGAACAGGGCGACCCGGGCACGGTTCTCCACCCCCGCGGCCGGGGGCAGGATGAAGACACGGCGCAGGTAGACCAGCGCTCCCTCGGCCACGCCGAGCACGGTCATGATGGCCACCGCCGTCCACACGTCCGAGGCGTCCCCGCCGGGGCGCAGCACGGAGTTGACCAGTTGCTGGATCACCTGGGGGATGGCCAGGGCCACGAGTCCGGCCAGCATGGCGGAGGCCAGCCCGGCTCCCCAGCGCCAGCGGATGCCCTCCAGGTAGGGCGAGAGCCGCCGGAGGGCCTCGGCGAGGCTGCGCTCCTCGCCCCGCACGCGCCGCAGGGATGGACGGGCGGACGTGGACACGGCGGGACCTCCGGGTCGAGGGGGTGGGCGATCCACCATCCTACGGGCGCCCGGGACGTTCTGAAAGACTCCTTTGACGCAGGTCAGCGCGCGACGACGTCCAGCACCACGGCCTCGGGCCGGCAGGCGAACCGGAAGGGCGCTGTGGGGGAGGTGCCGATGCCCGCGGAGACCTCGAGGGGGACGGTGCGGCCGTCGAGGCTCCACTGCGTCAGTCCCGAGGCCTGCCACGTGGGCAGGTCGCAGTTGGTGACGAGGGCGCCGTACCCGGGCACGCAGACCTGGCCGCCGTGCGTGTGCCCGGCGAAGATGACGTCGGCCCCGTCCGCGACCATGGCGTCCAGCACCCGCCGGTAGGGGGCGTGGGTGACGCCGATCCGCAGCGACCGGGCCGGCGTCGCACTGGAACCGCGGAAACCGGGCCAGGCGTCGCGGTCCAGGTGCGGGTCGTCGGTGCCGGCCAGGTCCAGCCGGATCCCCTGCAGCACCACGGACGTGTTCCGGTTGGCCAGGCCGGTCCAGCCGCGGGCCTCGAAGGCGCTGAACAGCTGGTCCGCGGGCAGCCGGACCCGGTCCGGGTCCTGGCGGGACGGTCCGGCGAGGTAGCGCAGCGGGTTGGCCGGCGTGGGCGCGTAGTAGTCGTTGGAGCCGGGGACGAAGACCCCCGGCACGTCCAGCAGTGGGCCCAGGGCCTGCAGCAGCGGACGGATCGAGGCGGGGGAGGCGATGTTGTCCCCGGTGTTCACCACCAGGTCCGGCTGGAGCGTGTGCAGCGTGGACAGCCACCGCAGCGTGTCCGCGTGGGCCGGCATCAGGTGGATGTCGGACAGGTGCAGGATCCGGAACGGCCGGCCCCCGGGGGGCAGGATCGGCAGCCGCTCGGTGCGGACCGCGAAGTTCCGGGCCTCCACCAGGGTGCCCCAGGCCACGGCCGCCGCGGCGGACAGGGCACCGGCCCCGGCCACCGCGGCCGGGATCGCCCACGTCCTGCGCGGACCGGTCACCTTCTCAGCCCCCACGGCGGGCCTCCTCACTCCGTCGAGACGACGGTGTCGGGATCGTAGTACGGACGGGGTCCACCGTAGTTGCCGACCGGGATCCGCTGTCCACCCTCGCGCGACCCCTCGGTGCGCGGATCCGAGCTCGGGCCGTCGAACGCGGTGAAGTCGTCGGTCGGGTAGTTCCCGGCCACGTCGCGCATGTAGTCGGCCCACATGGGCCCGGCGATGATGGAGCCCCAGACGTCGTCATAGGTGATGCCGGCGATCCGCTTGCCCTCCAGGGAGACCTGGTTGCGGAAGTTCCCGACCCACGAGGCCGTGGTCAGGCCGGTGGTGGAGCCGATGAACCAGGTGGACGAGGACCAGTTGTTCGTACCGGTCTTGCCGGCGATCTCGAACGGCATGTCCGTGGCGATCCGCTCGGAGGCGATCGCCTTGAGGGTGTTGTTCAGTTCGGCCACCTCCTGGGAGTCGGCGACCTTCTCGCACTCCACCGGGGGCACCTGGTAGGTGTTGCCCCGGGTGTCGGTCACCTCGGAGATGACGCGGGGTGCGCAATAGTTGCCGTCGTCCGCGAGGGTGGCGTAGGCGGCGGCCATCATCAGCGGCGACACCTCCTCCGAGCCCAGCACGAAGGACGGGTTCCGCGGGTCGATGGACTCGCCCGTGCCGGCGTTCTGGATGCCCACCCGGTCCAGGAGCCCAGTGATGGCGCACAGGTCCTGGGTGTGGGCCGCCGCCACGGTGGCGGTGTTGATGGACCAGTACAGCCCGTAGTCCGCGCGCATCGGCTTGTTCATGTCGGCGATCGCGTTGCGGACGGTCCAGCCGTTGCCGTCGACCAGGAGCGGGATGGTCCCGCCCTCGCCACAGGAGCCCTTGAACCGCGTGTAGGTCGGGTACTCGTTGATCCGCGCGTCGAGGGTGTCCGTCATGGAGTGCCCGGACTCGATGAACGAGAGGAACACGAAGGGCTTCATGGTGGAGCCGGCCTGGAACCCGGCGCCGCCGCCCATGGTCTTGTTGACGTTGAAGTTGATGGTGGTGCCGCCCTCGGACTCACCCGGGTCATAGGTCGTGTTCTGGGCCATGGCGCGGACGTTGCCGGTGCCCGGCTCGACCGTGACGAGGGAGGCTCCCAGCTCGCCGACCGTGCCGCGGTCGCTCTCGAAGGTGGTGTACGGGGCGTTCTCGCGGGCGACCTTCTCCGCCTCCTTCTGAAGGGTGGAGTCCAGGGTGGTGGTGATCTGCAGCCCGCCGCGGTCCAGCAGCCGCTGGCGGGACTCGAGGTCCGGGCCGAACGCCTCGGAGGACTCCACGGTGCGCTTGACGTAGTCGCAGAAGTAGTTGCCGAAGTCGGCGGACATGCACCCGGAGGACAGCGGGGTGACGTCCAGCGTGATCTCCGTGGCCACGGCCTGGTCGTGGGTGGCCTGGTCGATCTTGCCCGTGCGCAGCATGGCGGCCAGCACGGTGTTGCGGCGCTCCAGGGCGCCGTCCGGGTTGTTCACCGGGTTGTAGCCGTTGGGGGACTGCACCATGCCGGCGAGCAGGGCCGACTCCGGGATGGTGAGGTCCTTCGCGTTCTTGTTGAAGAAGTAGCGGGATGCGGCCTCCACGCCGTAGACACGGCCGGAGAACAGCACGATGTTCAGGTAGCCCTCGAGGATCTCGTCCTTGGTCATCTCCTTCTCGATGGCCACGGCGAGCTTCATCTCACGCAGCTTGTCCGCCACGTTCTTGGTGCCGGAGATGGTGGTGCGCTCGTTGTTGAGGTACTGCGCGTTGACGAGCACGTTGTTCACGTACTGCTGCGTGAGGGTGGAGGCGCCCTGCGTGGTGTCCGAGGTGGCGTTGTTCACGAGGGCGCGCGTCAGGCCGCGGGGGTCCACGCCACCGTGCTCGTAGAAGCGCTCGTCCTCGATCGCGACGATCGCGTCCTTCATGTTGTCCGAGATCTGGTCCAGCTCCACCGGGACCCGGTTCTCCGCGTAGAAGGTGGCCAGGACGTTCCCGTCCTTGTCCAGGACGCGGGAGGGCACCGAGAGCGGCTCCTCCTTCAGCTCCGCCGGCAACTGGTCCAGCATGTCCCCGCCGGCCGTGGCCGTGGCCCCACCCATCGCGGCGGCGGGCAGCAGCAGCCCCGCCGCGAGCACGCCGCACAGGGCGCTGACGCCGAGGAAGGCGACGATCTTGCCCAGCGTGGTGGCAGTGTCGAAGAAGGGGGACGTGCGGTTGACCATGGGGGCGATTCTACCGGCAGCATTCTCCCCCGCGCGCGAGGGAGGTCCGGCTAGGGTGGAGCCCATGACAACCTGGGAATACCTGATCACCCCGCTGCCCCTGCACACCCCCAAGCAGGTCCTGGACCTGCACGGCTCCGAGGGCTGGGAGCTGGTCACCGTGATGACCGGCCCCGAGGGCGGCGCGGTGGCCTACCTGAAGCGGCCGAAGCAGTGACCGGCGCACAGTCGGCGGTGGAGACCCGCCTCGCCGAGCTCGGGCTGACCCTGCCGCCGGTGACCGCCCCCGTGGCCGCCTACGTGCCCGCGATCCTCGACGGGGACCGGGTGCACACCTCCGGCCAGCTGCCGTTCGAGGGCGGACAGCTCGGCGCCACCGGCAAGGTCGGCGCGGAGGTCGACCCGGCGCGGGCCGCCGAGCTGGCCGCCGTCTGCGCGGTCAACGCGCTGGCCGCCGTGAAGTCCGTGATCGGTGACCTGGACCGCGTGGAGCAGGTCGTGAAGGTGGTCGGGTTCGTCGCCTCCGACCCCTCGTTCACCGGTCAGCCGCAGGTCATCAACGGTGCCTCCGAGCTGCTGGGCAAGGTCTTCGGCGACGCCGGCGCCCACGCCCGCTCCGCCGTCGGGGTGGCCGTGCTGCCGCTCGACGCGCCGGTCGAGGTCGAGATCTCCGTCCGTATCCGCTGAACCGCACCGGAGGGCGCACATGACCGAACCGTATGCCCCGCGCACCGGCATGGCGGTGGGGCACGGTCCGGTCCACCGCCCGGTCCGGCCGCCGCGACGCCGCACGTTCGAGCTGCCCGAGGACCAGCAGGCCGCGGCCCGCAGCTGGCTGGTCCACGGGGAGCGGCGGCCGCGGGCGGCCCGGCGGGCCTCCTCGGTGGCGATCGTCCGGGACGGGCTCAACGGCGTCGAGACCCTGTTGCGCTACCGGGCCGGGGCCACGCCGCTGGGCGCCGTGGCCTTCCCCGGCGGCTCGCTGGAGCCGTCCGACGAGGACGAGTGCGACTGGTACGGCCCGACGCCGGCCCAGTGGGCCCGGGTGCTGGGGCTGGAGGACCACCGGCTCGCCCGCCGGCACGTGGCCGGGGCGATCCGTGAACTCTTCGAGGAGACCGGCATCCTGCTGGCCGGCACGGACCCGCACTCGGTGGTGGAGAACCCCGGGGGAGGGGAGTGGATGGAGGCCCGCCGGGCCCTCGACGAGCAGCAGACCACCCTCCCGGCGCTGCTGAACCGGCGTGGGCACGGGCTGCGCACGGACCTGCTGCGGGCGGTGGGGCGCTGGCACAGCCCGCACTTCGCGCACCGCCGCTTCGACACCCAGTACTTCGCCGTGGCCGTGCCGCACGGCCAGGACGCCACGCTGCTGGCGGGCAAGGGACTGTGGGCGGAGTGGATGCCGGCCGGCCTGGTGCTCGCCGGCCGGCGGGGCACGCGGCTGGGGGACGGGATCGGCCGGCCGGAGACCGTCGGCCGCCGGCTCGGGGCGCTGACCGTCCCCGCGGTGGAACTGCTGCTGGAGCGGATGGCCACCGCGGGGTCGACCGTGGAGTTCCTGATGGGCCTGACCATCCGCGGCGGCGTCCCCGAGTACACCCCGGAATTGCTGGAGACCCTGGAACTGGAGGTCACCCTGCCGGGCGGGCGGTGGGGACGCTAGGCCCTCAGCGGGAGCGCTGGCGCAGGCGCTGCAGGTCCAGGACGACGACGGCGCGGTTCTCCAGGCGGATCCAGCCGCGCTGCACGAACTCGGCCAGGGCCTTGTTCACGGTCTCGCGGGAGGCGCCGACCAGCTGGGCCAGCTCCTCCTGGGTGAGGTCGTGGGCCACCAGCAGGCCGTCGGCGGCCGGCCGGCCGAAGCGGTCGGCCAGGTCCAGCAGGGCCTTGGCCACGCGGCCCGGCACGTCCGAGAAGACCAGGTCCGCCAGGGACTCGTTGGTCTTGGACAGGCGCTGGGCCAGGGCCCGCAGCAGCTGCATCGAGACCTCGGGGGTGGACTGGATGACCTTGCGCAGGTTGTCGTGGCGCAGCCCGGCCAGCCGGGTGGCGGAGACCGCGGTGGCCGAGGCGGTGCGCGGCGCCGGGTTGAACAGCGCCATCTCACCGAAGATCTCGCCCGGGCCGAGGACGGCCAGCAGGTTCTCGCGGCCGTCCGGGGCCGTGCGGCCGAGCTTGATCTTGCCGGACATGATGACGTAGAGCTGGTCGCCCTGGTCACCCTCGTGGAAGGCGGAGGCGCCCCGGGAGAGCTCGACCTCCGTCAGCTCCGAGGTCAGGGCCGAGAAGACCTCGTCATCCAGGTTGGTGAACAGCGGGGCCTTGCGCAGTACCTCGAGATCCATGTGTCCTTCGTCCTCACTGTTGACAGGCGTGTACGGGCATGCCGCCGGAAACGACATGCAATGACTCACGGACCATTCTGCCCCATGCCCGGCCATCGTGACGGTAAAATGAGTTCTCACGCGTGCGCCGGTGGCGGGACGCAGGATGGAGGGGTGCTTGGTGCTCGGACTGACCTGGCTGGACTGGGTGCTGCTCGTCGTCCTGCTGGTCTTCCTCCTGGCGGGGTACCGCCGGGGCTTCTGGGTGACGCTCGGCACCATCGTCGGGCTGGTCGCCGGTGCGGCCGCCGCGTTCTTCTCCATCCCCCTGGTCTCGGACTGGGTGCCGGATCCGTCGTGGCGCCTGATCGCGATCATCGCCGCCGCCCTCGTGCTGGTGCTCATTGGCCAGGCCGTCGGCGCCGGGATCGGCCGCGCCATCCGGTTGCGCATGGCGCTGCCGGCCCTGCGCACCGCCGACCGCCTGGCCGGGGCCGTGGTCAACACCGCCGTGGCGGCCGGCCTCATCGCCTTCGTGGCCTTCTCCGCGTCCTCCATGGGGCTGCCGCCGGTGACCGGCGCCATCTCCCAGTCCCGCGTCATCACGGTCATCAACGCCGGGGTCCCGGAATCGGCCAAGACGATCATCGCCCAGGTCCGGTCCACCGTCGCCGGTTCCGACGTGGTCCCCGAGCTGGAGGAGCCGATCGTCCACGCCACGCCCACCGCCGACCCCACGGCCCCGGAACCGGACAACGCCATCGACCTGGCCCGGGCCTCGGTGGTGCGGATCAGCGGCACCGCGTTCGTGTGCGGGCAGAACCAGACCGGTTCCGGCTTCGCCGTCACGGATGACCGCGTGGTGACCAACGCCCACGTGGTCTCCGGCCTGACGGAACCGGCCGTGGAGGACGCGGAGGGCACCGTCTACGCCGGCCGGGTCGTGCACTTCGACGCCGCACGGGACCTGGCCGTGGTGGCGGTGGACGACGCCGACCTGCCCACGCTGGACACCGGGGCCCAGATGACCGACGGTGACAGCGGCTACATCATGGGCTACCCCTCCGGGGGCCCGTTCTGGATGGGTCCGGCCGAGGTCCAGGCGCGCGGGGAGGTCACCGTGAACAACATCTACGGCGGGGACCCCGGTCCGCTGGACATCTACCAGCTCAACGCCGACGTCCAGCTGGGCAGCTCCGGTGGCCCGCTGCTGGACGATGCCGGTGACGTGGCCGGCGTCGTCTTCGCCCGGGCCGCGGGGGACGTCAAGGTCGGCTACGCCATCACCGGCGAGGAGGCCGAGGCGGTGCTCACCGGCGCCGGGCAGATGGAGGAGACCGTCTCCACCGGACAGTGCATCCAGGGCGGCTGAGCACCCGGACCTGACGTGCGGGTCTGGGGGCGGGAAGTGTACGCGCGCACAAGGACTGCATTAGTGTGGTCGCCACCACTTTCCGCACCGCAGCGCAGGACCGCACCGTCCCTCCATCCTCACGGGGCGGACCGTGACCCTGCGCGGCCGAGGTACTGACCGGGAGGGACCGTGTCGTCCACCACCGCATCACCCCAGAAGGCGAGCCGCGAGCAATTCGCGGGCCGCTGGGCGTTCATCTTCGCCGCGATCGGGTCCGCCGTCGGACTCGGCAACATCTGGCGCTTCCCCTATGTCGCCTACGAGAACGGCGGCGGCGCCTTCATCGTCCCGTACCTGGTCGCCCTCCTGACGGCCGGCATCCCGCTGCTGTTCTTCGACTACGCGATCGGGCACCGCTTCAAGGGCTCGCCCCCGCTGGCCTTCCGGCGGCTCAGCAGGTGGACGGAGTCGATCGGCTGGTGGCAGGTGCTGATCTGCTTCGTCATCGGCGTCTACTACGCGGCCATCATCGCCTACGCGGCGATGTACACCTGGTTCTCCTTCGACGAGCGCTGGGGCGATGACCCGGAGGCGTTCTTCTTCGGCGAGTACCTGCGGGTGGCGGACGACGTGGCACCGAACCTGGAGTTCGTCCCGTCCGTGTTCTGGCCGATGCTGGTGGTCTGGCTCATCCTGCTGGTGATCCTGGGGGTGGGCGTCAAGAAGGGCATCGCGATGGCCTCGCTCATCGGGATCCCGGTGCTGGTGGTCATGTTCGTCATCCTGGTGGTCGTGGCCCTGTTCCTGCCGGGTGCCCCCGAGGGGCTCAACGCGCTGTTCACCCCGAACTGGGAGGTGCTCACGAATCCCCAGGTGTGGATCGCGGCCTACGGCCAGATCTTCTTCTCCCTGTCCGTGGGCTTCGGCATCATGATCACCTACGCCTCGTACCTCAAGCGCCGGACCAACCTGACGGGCTCGGGCCTGATGGTGGGCTTCTCCAACTCGAGCTTCGAGATCCTCGCCGGCATCGGCGTCTTCGCGGCGCTGGGCTTCATGGCCCAGGCCAACGGCGTGGAGGTGGCCGAGGTGGTCACCAACGGCATCGGCCTGGCCTTCATCGCCTTCCCGACCATCATCTCCGAGGCCCCGGCCGGGGCGCTGATCGGCGTGCTGTTCTTCGCCTCGCTGGTCGTGGCGGGCTTCACCTCGCTGATCTCGATCCTCGAGGTGGTCGTCTCCGCGGTGAAGGACAAGCTGGGCTGGAGCCGCTGGACCACGGTGATCGTGGTGGTCGGGACCTCCGGGCTGATCTCCCTGCTGCTGTTCAGCACCACCTCCGGCATCAACGTCCTGGACGTCACGGACGCCTTCGCGAACAACTTCGGCATCGTGGGCGCCGCCCTCGTGGCGGTCGTGGTGGTGTCCTGGCTCCTGCGACGCCTGGACAACATGGTGAACCACCTCAACGCGGTGTCCTCCTTCCGCGTCGGCCGGGCCTACAAGGTCCTCGTGGCCGTGATCCTGCCCATCGTGCTGGCCTACATGTGGGTCTCCGACGTGGTGCTGAAGGCCACCGAGGGCTACGGGGACCTGCCGTCCTGGTTCGTGGGCACCTTCGGCTGGGGCATGTCGATCGCGCTGATCGTGGTCGCCGTCCTGCTGTCCCTGCTGCCGTGGACCCAGAGGTCGGCCCTGCACAGCGAACTGAACGACAACCTCGAGTCCGAGGACCTGCCGGAATACCCGGAACACGAGGGCACCGGCCCCGGCGTCCAGTGGGACACCGTCGGCCAGCACCATCACGCCGAGCACCCGAGAAAGGGGCACTGACATGGACCCGATCGCCATCCTGTTCTTGGTCGTCGCCATCGTGGTGGTGTGGGGCGGCATGGTCGCCTCGCTCATCCACCTGCTGAAGAACCCGGACCACCTCTCCGGCGAGGAGGGCATCGCGCCCGGCCCGACGACCTGACACCTCCGCCAACGACGAAGGCCCCGGACCTCGCGGTCCGGGGCCTTCGTGTCACCGCGGTTACGTGCGCAGCGACTGGGCGATCTGCTGCATGATCGTCGGGTCGGACAGGGTCGAGGCATCGCCCGGGTCCCGGCCCTCGGCGACGTCCTTGAGCAGGCGGCGCATGATCTTGCCGGAGCGGGTCTTGGGCAGCTCGGGCACCACCAGGATGTGCTTGGGCTTGGCGATCGCGCCGATCTCCCGCGCCACGTGGTTGCGCAGCGTCTGCTCCGTCTCGGCCTGGTCGACCTGACCGGCCTCCTCCGTGACGATCACGAACGCGACGACGGCCTGGCCGGTGGTGGCGTCGGTGGCGCCCACCACGGCGGACTCGGCCACGATCGGATGCGAGACCAGGGCGGACTCGATCTCCGAGGTGGACAGCCGGTGCCCGGAGACGTTCATGACGTCGTCCACGCGGCCGGTGACCCAGACATCCCCGTCCTCGTCCCGGCGGGCCCCGTCCCCGGCGAAGTACATGTCCTCGAACCGGGACCAGTAGGTGTCCTTGTAGCGCTCGGGGTCACCCCAGATGCCGCGGAGCATGGCCGGCCACGGATCCCTGATCACGAGGAAGCCGGCGGAGTCGTTGGGCAGGGAGTTGCCCGCCTCGTCCACCACGTCCACGGTGATGCCGGGGACGGGCACCTGGGCGGAACCGGGCTTGGCGGCGGTGACGCCGGGCAGCGGGGCGATCATGTGCGCGCCGGTCTCCGTCTGCCACCAGGTGTCCACGATCGGGGCAGGGTCCTGCTTGCGCGGACCCGGGGTGACGGAGCCGTCGTCGTTCTTCGTCCCGGCCCCGGCGTTCGCACCGATGACGTCCCGGTACCACAGCCACGCCTCGGGGTTGATGGGCTCGCCCACCGAGCCCAGGACGCGCACGGAGGACAGGTCGAAGGAGTCCGGGATGGACCGGCCCCACTTCATCATGGTGCGGATCGCGGTGGGCGCGGTGTAGACGATGGTGATCCCGTACTTCTGCACCAGCTCCCACCAGCGGCCGTTGTGCGGGAAGTCCGGGGTGCCCTCGTAGAGCACCTGGGTGGCGCCGTTCACCAGGGGGGCGTAGGCGACGTAGGAGTGCCCGGTGACCCAGCCGACGTCGGCGGTGCACCAGTACACGTCCGTCTCGGGGTGCAGGTCGAAGGTGTCGCGGTGGGTCACGGCGCCCTGGACCAGGTATCCGCCGGTGGTGTGCAGGATGCCCTTGGGCTTGCCGGTGGTGCCGGAGGTGTAGAGGATGAACAGCGGGTGCTCGGAGTCGTGCCAGACCAGTTCGTGCTCGTCGGAGGCGGCCCGGAGCGCGTCGTGCCACCACAGGTCCCGGCCGTCGGTCCACTCCACGTCCTGCTCGTTGCGGCGGACCACCAGGACGTTGGACACGGCGTGGCCGGGCGCGGACAGGGCCGCGTCCACGGCGGGCTTGAGCATCGAGGGCTTGCCGCGGCGCCAGGAGCCGTCGGCGGTCACCACGAGCTTGGCCTCGGCGTCGTCGATGCGCGAGCGCAGGGCGTCGGCGGAGAAACCGCCGAACACCACGGAGTGCACCGCGCCGATGCGCGCACAGGCGAGCATGGTGATGACGGCCTCGGGGATCATCGGCAGGTAGACGGCCACGCGGTCGCCCTTGGTCACGCCGAGGGACTCGAAGGCGTTGGCGGCGCGACGCACCTCGGCGGCCAGCTCGGCGTAGGTCCAGGTCCGGGTGTCCCCGGGCTCACCCTCGAAGTGGATGGCCACGCGGTCACCGTGGCCGGCCTCCACGTGGCGGTCCAGGGCGTTGTACGCGGCGTTGGTGGTGCCGCCCACGAACCACTTCGCGAACGGGGCGTCCGACCAGTCCAGGACCTCGGTGAAGTCCTGCTCCCAGTGCAGCACCTCACGGGCCTGGTCGGCCCAGTAGCCCAGCCGGTCGGCCGCGGCCTGCTCATAGCGCTCGGCGGTGGCCACGGCCTGCGCGGCGAACTGCTCGGAGGGCGGGAAGGTGCGCCTCTCCACCAGCAGGGGGTCCATGGAGCCGGAGGCGGATTCGCCGGAAGTGGACGTCGACATGCGTACTCCTTCGGTGCGGAAGATCTCGTACCGGGCCACGCCTGAGTCGTTGGTGTAACGCCCATCACAGGGCCCGCAGGGACAGCCTAACGTCCGAGGCCATCGCGTGCAGAGCATTGCGCGCGAAGACTGATTGAATGGTTCCCGAGAAGAACACGGGCCTGAGGGGGCCCGAAGGGGACACCAGGAGGACGCACATGAGCATCGCATCGCACCGTGGCCGGAAGGCGCCCGCGCGTACCGGCGGAGGACTGCGGCTGGACCGCTGGGACCTGGGCTTCTTCCTCGCCGTCCTGGTGATCCTCGTGGGCTCCGTCGTGCCGCTGGGCACCCTGCGGCAGAACCTGTGGAACACCCCCGGCGTGTTCTTCCTGGGCGTGGGCGTCGTGGTGCCCCTCGTGGCCGCCGGCCTCGTGCTGTCCCGGGGCGTCAGCGGCCTGGACGGACCCCGCGTGGGATCGCTGTCCACCGAGCAGTTCTGCCACGTGGCCTCCTGGCTCGCGCTGGCCTTCTTCTTCAGCAGCGTCGTCACCACGCTGAACCCGGTCTTCCTGATCGGGCTGCTCGGCGCGCTCGGCATGGTCCTCACCTCGCCGCTGCGCGGCGTGATGACCCGCGTGCTCGCCTCGTCCGCGGCGCGCCGTCCCCGGCCGGCCGCCGTCGCGGCCCCCGAGACCCCGGCGCCCCGTGAGGCCCCCGAGGCCGCCGAGGGCACGACGTCGGCACCGCAGCCGGGTGGGACGGCCTCCGGCCCGTGGCCCACCCCCGCCGCGGTCGCCCACGCGCAGGACACCCACGCGCAGGAGACTCCGGAGCCCGGGGCGGAGCCGGGACAGCCCTCCGGGGCCGAGATCGACGAGGACCTGGGCGCGACGCGGTTGCGCCCGCGGACCACGGAGGAGGCCGAGGCCTCCGCGACCGCCGCCTTCGGTGCTCCCGGCACCGAGGTGCCGGAACCCGTCGAGGAGACGGAGGAACCCCTCGGGGAGCCGGCCGCGCCCCGCGGGACCGAGCCGGCGGGCTACGAGGCGTTCTGGTTCGCCGTCGGGACCCCGCGGTGGACCGTGAACCCCGAGGACGGCAGCCCCGCGTTCGGCCTCGAGCCCGGCGGCTGGATCCTCGCGCTCGAGGACCGCGGCCACGAGTTCCTGGTGCAGAACACCGACGGACGGACCGGGGTGCTGAGGGACCTGTCCGACATCGAGCGGGCGTGAGCGAGACCCGGCTCGGCCTCACCCGCCGGGCCCGCAGGATCAACCGGGTCCTGGCGGAGGCCTACCCCTACGCGGTCGCCGAACTGGACTTCACCACGCCCTTCGAACTGCTCGTGGCCACGGTGCTGTCCGCCCAGACCACGGACGTGCGCGTCAACGCGACCACCCCGGCGCTGTTCGCTCGGTTCCCCGACGCCGAGGCGATGGCCCACGCGGACGAGCGCGAGCTCCAGGAGCTCGTCCGGCCGCTGGGGTTCTACCGGAACAAGGCGGCGGCCATCCAGGGGCTGTCCCGGGTCCTCGTCGAACGCCACGGCGGGGAGGTCCCCGGCCGGCTGGACGACCTCGTGGCGCTGCCCGGGGTGGGCCGCAAGACCGCCTTCGTGGTGCTCGGCAACGCCTTCGGTGTCCCCGGGCTCACCGTGGACACCCACTTCGGCCGGCTGGCCCGGCGCCTGGGGTTCACCGCGCAGCAGGACCCGGTGAAGGTGGAGCAGGAGGTCGCCGCCCTGTTCGAGCGCCGGGACTGGACCATGCTCTCCCACCGGCTCATCTTCCACGGCCGCCGGGTCTGCCACGCCAAGCGTCCGGCCTGCGGCGCCTGCCCCGTGGCGCGGTGGTGCCCCTCCTACGGGATCGGGGAGACGGACCCGGTAGCGGCGGTGGGACTGCTGAAGTACGAACTGGCCCCGGGGCGCGAGGAACTGCACGCGCGGATGCTGGCCGGGGCCACGCGGGCACAGCTGCGGGCCGAGGGATACAGTCTGGGAGCATGATGGAGATCGACGGTGCGCTGGCGGACCTGCGAGCGCTGGTGGCCCGGTACGGCGTCCTGGGGCCCGGCATGGCCCGGGGCGACCGGCCGAACCGGCTTCCCGACGACGGCCGCGGCTGGGACTTCGGCGTGGACCTGGAGCCCGGGGCGGGGGTACCGGCCGAATCGGCCGTCCTGGTGCTCTTCGGGGCCCTGGACCGGCGGCCCTCGCACTTCCACACCGACGCCGTGCCCGAGGACCTGGACCTGCTGCTCACCCAGCGGGCCCTGCACCTGCGCAAGCACCCCGGGCAGGTGGCCTTTCCCGGGGGCCGGAAGGACCCCGAGGACGCCGACCACGTGGCCACCGCCCTGCGGGAGGCCCAGGAGGAGACGGGACTGGACCCTCACGGGGTCCGGGTGCTGGGGAGCCTGCCGCCGGCGCCGTTGACGGTGACGAACTTCCGGGTCACCCCCGTGGTCGGCTGGTGGGACCGGCCCTCAGACGTGTTCGTGGTGGATGAGGGGGAGGCCACCCGGGTGTTCCGGGTGCCCGTGGCCGACCTGGTGGACCCGGCCAACCGGATCACGACCAGTCGCAGCGCCGAGCCCTCCGTGGGCGCCCGCCGCTTCCGCAGCCCCGGGTTCCTCGTCTCGGACACCCTCGTCTGGGGCTTCACCGCCATCGTCCTCGACCGGATCCTCGAACTGCTCGGCTGGGCCCAGGACTGGGACCGGGAACGGGTGATCGACATCAGCGGCTGGGACGCCTCCCAGCCGGTCCCCGTGCACCGGCCCTGAGCACCCCGCCCGCTCCTGCACAGGGGCCCGCCCCCGGGGAGCCGTCCCCGGGGCGAGGCGCCCGGCCTGCACCGCACCGGCCCGGACGGGCACGCTCGGACCATGACCAGTACCGCTGCGGTCCCGCTCCCCGTGCTGTATCTGCCACCCCCCGAATCCGGGACGCTCGCGACCCGGCTGCTGCACGAGGTCGCGGCCTGCGTGGCGGCCGTCGGGCACCGGTTGCACGTGCAGTCCCCTCAGCCGGGGACCGTCCCCGACGCCCTCGCGCAATTCTCGTCCGCCCACGGACGGGAACCGGTCATGGTCATCAGCGGCCACCTGGCGGGCGGGCCCACGACCGGGCCGCGAACCAGCGCCGTCGGCGTGGCCGCCGTGACGCTGGACGGGACGGCATCGACGAACCCGGATCCGTCCACCCTGACGCTGCCCACCCGGTCACGGCCGCTGTGCCGCATGCTGGCCCGCAGCGTCGACCCCCACCTGCCGGGCCGGGCGCTCATCCTGGCCCACCAGGGTGACGGCCCCGGTGGTGATGACGGCTGGCCCGGCCTGCCGTGGGGACTCACCCTGCTGCTGGGCGGGCCCGGCCGCGGGGTGCTCGTGGACCTGCGGGGCACCGGGGGCGGGCTGGACGCCCGCCTCCGGGCGAACTCCGAGGCCTCCGCCCTGACGGAGGTCCTGGGACCGACGCCCGGCCCCGCCCTGGCCGGCCGGCTCCCGGTGGCCGGCGGGGTGCGCTGGGGGAGCATGACGGGTCCTCCCGCGCAGCTGCTGCCCGTGATCGATGCCACCGTCGACACCTTCCGCTGGACCGTGCTCGACGTGGGCCGCGACGCGCACCTGGCGACGACGCTGGCCGCCGAGGGGTTTCCCCTGCTGTCCGTGACCGGCCAGGGAGGAACCTGCTGTCTCGAGGTCCCGGGCCGGCCCCCGGCGCGGTTGGCCCTGGACCCCTCCCTGTGGGGCGGACCCACCCCCGCGTCCTGGGCCCGGTCCGCCCGCCGTAGGGTCTCCCTCGACCTGGCCGCGCGGCTGGCCTCCCTGCTGTCCCGTGATCCCGCCGGGGTCCGGCGGTGAGCCGCGGCTGGGCGCCGTCGCGGCCGCCGTCGCCGTCCCGGCAGGAGAGGGCACGTCGCTGGCTGGCCGCGCGCGTGGCCGCGTCCGGGACCCGGCAGTCCGGCTCCGGGGGCGTGGACCTGCCCCCGGAACTGCTCGGCGAGGCCGTCCGGCGTCACCTGCCCGTCCACACGCCCGAGGAGGCTGCCCGGCAGATGACGGTCCTGGCCGACGGGCTCACCGGCCTCGGTCCGCTGGCGGAACCGGCACGCGGTCCCGGAGTCACGGACGTCCTGGTCGACGCGGAGGGGGCCGTGTGGACGGACGGGGCCGAGGGTCTGCGGCGCACGGGACAGAGGCTGGCCCCCTCCGAGGCCCGGCAGCTGGCGGTGCGACTGCTGGCCCAGGACGGGCGCCGCCTGGACGAGGGACAGCCCTACGGGGACGCTCAGGTCGCCGGTGCCCGGGTGCACGCGGTCCTGCCCCCGATCACCACCGGCGGACCCCAGATCAGCGTGCGACTGCCAGCGCCCGAGCCGCCGGCGCTGGACCGGCTGGCCGGGCGGTGGCCCCACGGTGAGCGGTGGCTGTCCGTGCTGCGCCACGTGCTGGCGGTCCGGGCCAACCTGCTCATCAGCGGGGCCACGGGGTCGGGCAAGACCACCCTGCTCGGCGCCCTGCTCGCCGAGGTCCCCGCGGACGAGCGGATCATCACCGTGGAGGACACCCGGGAGCTGCGGCCGGCCCACGGTCACGTGGTCTCCCTGCAGGCCCGCCCCGGCAACGCCGAGGGCTCCGGTGCCGTCAGCCTGGCCGACCTCGTCCGCCAGGCGCTGCGGATGCGGCCGGACCGGCTCGTGGTGGGTGAGTGCCGCGGTGCCGAGGTGGCCGACTTCCTGGCGGCCATGAACACCGGACACCGCGGTGCGGCCGGCACCGTGCACGCCAACTCCGCCCGGGACGTCCCGGCCCGGCTCCAGGCCATGGGCGCCCTGGCCGGGCTCGGACCCGAGGCGACGGCCCTGCAGGCCGCCAGCGCGGTCGACGCCGTCCTGCACGTGGAGCGCACAGCCGCCGGCCGCCGCCCCGTGGAACTGGCCGTCCTGGACCGCCCGGAGGGTGCGGAGGCCCGCACCCTGCGCGTCGTGCCGGCGATCACCGCCACCGCGGAGGGATTGTGCTTCGGCCCGGGACTGGATGCGCTGGAGGCCCTGACCGGGTCCACCCGGAGCGGAGGACGCCATGCGCTGGACCGGTGAGCCGCTGCGTCGCCTGCTCCCCGGCGCGGCCCGACGGCGGCGCGAGCACCAGACGGAGGAGTTCATCACCCTGCTGCGCCAGGCCGCGGCCCTGCTGCAGGCGGGCCGGAGGACCGAGGGTGTCTGGGCCGAACTGGCCGGACTCCACGATCCCTGCCGGTCGGGCACCCGGCGCCCCGGGTGCTGCCTGCACCACGCCCTGGTGGACGCGGACACCGCGGTCCTGCTCGGCCGGCCGCCCGGGCACGAGGAGGCCGGCCGGCACTGGGAACAGCTCACCGGGTGCCTGGCGGTCTCCCGGGAGGCCGGGGTTCCCCTGGCCGGGCTGCTGGAGCGGCTCGCCGACGCCTTGGAGGACGGTCAGGACGCCCATCAGGCCCGTGAGGCGGCCTCGGCCGGTCCGAGGTCCACGGCCCGGTTGCTCGGGCTGCTGCCCGTGGCGGGCCTGGGGCTGTCCGCGCTCGTCGGGGCCCCGCCCACGGAGCTGTTGGCCGGCCCGCTGGGCTGGCTCGTGGTGGGCACCGGGGCGGCGCTCGCCGTCGTCGGGCACCTCTGGACCCGTGCCCTGGCCCGCCGGGCAGAGGACGGGGCCTGACGTGGACGCGGCGCTGGCCCTGGACCTGCTGGCCGGACTGCTGGAGAGCGGGCAGGGGCTCGTTCCCGCCCTGGACCTGCTGGGGGCGCACCTGCCCGGGGCGGCACCGCTGCGCCGCGTCGCCGCCCTGTTGCGCCTCGGCGTGGACTGGGACGAGGCCTGGGAGACGCAGGACGAGGACCTGCGGGAACTCGCCCGGGAACTGCGCTTCGCCCACCACACCGGGGCCCCGACCGCGGCCCTGCTGCGGTCCACGGCCACCTCCCTCCGGCGCAACCGGCGGCGCAGGGCCGAGCAGCGCGCTGCCGAACTGGCCACGCGCCTGGTGCTGCCCCTCGGGCTCTGCCAGCTGCCCTCCTTCCTGTGCCTGGGCATCGTCCCCCTGGTGCTGGCACTGCTTCCCTAGGGGCGGTCTGGGGACTGACCGCTCCTCCACACCGCACCGGTGTCCGCGACCCGTCCAGAACCGGCGCCCCTGAGGACCCCACGCCGGAGCCCCCGCCAGCAGTCTGGAGGCGGGCGGCCGAATCCACCCGTCCCATCCACCGCGACACACCCCAGAAGAACCCAAGATGAACCCACGAAGAACCCAAGGAGACACCATGAACCCCTCACCCGCCACCGCGGACATCGCTCCGGGCACGGCCCCGGGCCCCGCCCACAACCCCGCCCACAACCCCGCCCAGACCCCCGCGCAGGCCCCCGTGCCTGTGCTCGACTGGTCCGACGAGACCGGGGCACAGACCGCCGAGTACGGCATCGTCACGCTGGCCGCCGTGGGCTTCGCCGGAGTCCTCGCCGTCGTCCTGGCCGGCGCCGACGTCCAGGGCCTGCTGCTGGACATCGTCAAGAACGCCCTCAGCTTCGGCTGACGGACCACCGCCACCGCTCCCGTGGTCCTCCGGCCCGCGCCGGAGGGCCACGGAAGCCCAGCCCGGGAGGCCCTCGTGCATCCATCACCGTCCGAGCGAGGATCGGTCACCGCCGAGTACGCCGTGCTGCTGCCGGGTGCCGCCGTGGTCCTGGCCGGGGCCCTGCTCGCCGGGGCCGCCACGCTGCAGCAGATCCGCCTGGAGGAGGCCGCTGCCGCCACCGTGCGCGAACTGGCCCGCGGGGAGACGGACGCCCAGGCCATCGGCACCGCCCGGCGCATGGCCGGTGACGGCGCCCGGCTGAGCAGTTCCCGCACCCCCGGCTGGGTCACCGTGACGCTCGCCCACACCCCACCCGGTCCGCTGGGCTGGTGGGACGGCTGGCAACTCGAGGCGACCGCCCACGCTCCGGACCAGTGGGTCGTGCCTCCCGCTGGAGCGCCGTGATCACCGGCGACCGGGGCGCCGGTGCGGTGACGGTGCTGCTCACCGTGTTCACCACCCTGGTCCTGCTGGCCGCGGCGACCGCGCTGGGCACGGCCGGCGTCGCCGCGGCCCGGGCCTCGGCCGCCGCGGACCTCGCCGCCCTCGCCGCCGCAGACGCCGCGCGAGGGCTGGTCGCGGCGGACCCCTGCGCGCTCGCGGGGGAGGTCACCGGGCGTCACGGCGGCCGGCTCACCGGGTGCTCGAGGGCCGACGGCGGCACCGTCCTGGTGCGGGTCCGCTACGCCTCGCCGCTGCCCTGGCCCGCCGAGGGCGTCTCCCGGGCCGGCCCGCCACCGGTCGCCTGGGAGTCCTCGGCCTCTCCGACGCCTCCCGCCCCGTCGACGTCCTCGACCGGATGACCCCGCAACCGGTCCAGGACGAAGGCCAGGAGCGTGCCCGCCCCGTCCTTGTCCAGGGGATTGTTGCGGTTGCCGCACTTGGGGGACTGCACGCAGGACGGGCAGCCGTCGGCACAGGCGCAGGAGCGGACCGTGTCCAGGGTCGCCCGGAGCCAGACCTCCGCCTGGGCGAACCCCCGCTCCGCGAAGCCGGCACCCCCGGGGTGGCCGTCGTAGACGAACACCGAGGGCTCGCCGGTGTCCGGGTGCAGTGCCATGGAGACCCCGCCGATGTCCCAGCGGTCGTTGGAGGCCACCAGCGGCAACAGGCCGATCATCGCGTGCTCGGCGGCGTGCAGGGCGCCGGGCAGCCGGTCCATCGTCAACCCGGCGGCCACCAGGTGCTCCGACGGGCAATGGAACCAGACCGCGGTGGTGAACAGCTCCCGGGCCGACAGCTCCAGGGGCTCCTCGCCCAGCACCTCGCCCGAGACCAGCGCCTTGCGCTGGAAGGAGACCACCTGGGTGGTGACCTTCACGGGCCCCGTGCACCACTGCAGGTCACCGCCGTCGCGACGACGGACCGTGTCCAGGACCTCGATCTCCGTGATGTCCCGGGCCTGGGTGTAGTACTCCGGCCAGGCCCGTGTCACCAGGACCGCGTGGGCGTCCTCGTCGAGGTCCTCCACCAGGTAGGTCCGGTCCTGGTGCACGTACACCGCCCCGGGGTGCGCCTGGTAGTGGGTCTGCGGCGAGCCCATGGTGCCCAGCACCGCCCCGGTGTCCGCGTCGATGATGTCCACCGGGCCGCCGCCGTCGTCCCGCAGGGAGACCAGGGCCGCCGCGTGCTCGGGATGGGTCCAGAACCAGCCGGCCGGCCGGCGTCGCAGGTAGCCCTCCGCCACGAGCCGGTCCACGAGGCCGCGCACGTGGCCGGGCTCTCCGAAGGCCGCCAGGCCGTCCGGGACCAGCGGCAGCTCGGCGGCCGCGGCACACAGGTGGGGGGCCAGGATGTGCGGGTTGGACGGGTCCGTCACCGAGTCCTCCACGGCGAGCTCGAACACCGCCTCCGGATGGTGCACCACGAAGGTGTCCAGGGGGTCGTCACCGGCCACGTACACGGCCAGGGACTCCTGGCCGGCCCGGCCCGCCCGCCCCACCTGCTGGAAGAACGAGGCCCGCGTCCCGGGCCAGCCGGCCACCAGCACCGCGTCGAGCCCGGCGATGTCGATGCCCAGCTCCAGGGCCGGGGTGGAGGCCACCCCCAGCAGCCGTCCCGTGCGCAGGGCGGTCTCCACCTCGCGACGCTCCTCCGGCAGGTAGCCGGCGCGGTAGGCCGCCACCCGCGGGGGCAGGGACGGGTCCACCTCCGCGAGCTCCCGCTTGGCGGCGGAGGCCATGGCCTCCGCACCGCGCCGGGACCGGATGAAGGCGATGGTCCGGGTCCCGGCCACGGCGAGGTCCGCCATCATCCCGGCCGACTCCGCGGTGGCCGAACGGCGCACCGGGGCACCGTTCTCACCGCGCGCGTCCGTCAGCTCGGGTTCCCAGAACCCGACCGTCACCGCACCGTGGGGCGAGGCGTCCTCGGTGACGGCCACGGCGTCCGCCCCGATCAGCCGGGTGAACGACCCGGCGGGGTCCGCGCTGGTGGCGGAGGCGCCGATGAACACCGGCCCCGCACCGTAGTGCGCGCAGACCCGGGCCAGCCGGCGCAGCAGCACCGCCACGTGGGAACCGAACACCCCCCGGTACACGTGCGCCTCGTCCACGATGACGTACCGCAGCCGGCGGAAGAACCGGCCCCAGCGCTCGTGGTGGGGCAGGATCCCGATGTGCAGCATGTCCGGATTCGTCAGCAGCACGTTCGCGTGGTCCCGGGCCCAGGAACGGTCCGCCGGGGCGGTGTCCCCGTCATAGGGGGACGGGCGCAGCCAGCCGGCCCCGTCCCGGGCCAGGGCGCGCCAGGCGACGAGCTGGTCCGCGGCGAGGGCCTTGGTGGGGGAGAGGTACAGCACGGTCCCGGCAGGGTCATCGGCCAGGGCGGTGCCGGCCGCGAGCTGGTAGCCCAGGGACTTGCCGGAGGCGGTGCCGGTGGCCAGCACCACGTGCCGACCGGAGGCGGCGAGCCGGGCGGCCTCGACCTGGTGGTGCCACGGCTCGAGCACGCCCGAGCCTCCGAAGGCCTGCACCAGGCCCTCCGGGGTGCCCTCGGGCCACGGCTCGGTCCGCGCCGGACGCTCCGGAAGGTAGCGCACGTGCACCAGCTGGCCGGGGACGGACGGCCTCCCCAGGGCCCGGGCCAGGGCCTCGGCGTCCCGGGGATCGTCGGTCCGGACGGGAGGGTTCAGCTGAGGTCCGAGTGGGAGGGGTTCTCGGTGTGGTCCTCGAGGGCCCCGAAGACGGTGACGTCCGCCAGCTCGGTCCAGCCCAGGTGCCCGTACAGGGCCTGTCCCTCGGCGCCGGCCACCAGCAGGCCCTCCTGCACGTCGTGCTCGAGGGCGAGGGAGGCCAGGTAGCGCATGACGAGCGAGCCCAGGCCCTGACGGCGGAACTCGGGAGAGGTCCAGATCCGGTCGAACACCGCGTAGCCGTCCACGGCGGCCACCCGGCCCCGGGCGGCCACGGCGCCGGCCCCGGCGGAGTGCTGGTCCGTGGAGGTGATGGTCAGCAGGAACCAGTCCGGCTCGTTGCGCTCGATCGCGGCCTCGAACTCCTCCGGCACGATCGGTGCCTCGACGTCCTGGCCGGTCATGTCCACCACCATGAGCTTCTCGCCCGTGGAGACCCGCTTCAGCGGCACGCCCTCCGGGATGGCCGGGGCGGTGCCCACCACGGTGAGCAGCCGGCCCGGGTGCTGCTGGACCTCGACCGAGGCGGCCGTCAGGGCGTCCTCATCGGGATTGGCGAGAACGTACTCCCAGTCCTGGCCGTCCGTGGACTGGTGCCCGGTGCGCAGCGAGGCGTGGACGGGGCCGTCGTGGCGTACCTCGTAGTCGCGGCACCGGGACCACCCGGTGACCCACGTGCTGACCAGAGCGTCGTTCAGGGCAGAAGTCATGGCAAGAGACTATCCCGTGACGTCGGGGGACCGCACGGGCATAACCTCTCCCGGTCCAAAACGTCACCTGGGGGTAGTCTGCAGCCCGCCGCCGACCCTGGCAACCACCCGGCCGCGTCCCACTACCCTTGGAGCGGTGAGCCAGTCCAAGATCGCCCTCTACTACCGCTTCGCCCCCGTGGCCGACCCCGAGGCCGTGCGACTCTGGCAGCACGCCCTGGCCGAACGCTGGGGACTGACCGGCCGGATCATCGTGGCCCCCCACGGCATCAACGGCACGGTCGGCGGGCCGATCGACGCGGTGAAGCAGTACGTCAGGACCACCCGGACCTATCCGCCGTTCGCCGGCCTGGAGGTCAAGTGGTCGGACGGGTCCGCCGAGGACTTCCCCCGGCTCTCCGTGAAGGTCCGGCCCGAACTGGTCGCCTTCGACGTCCCCGGGGAGGTCACCGTCACCGCGGACGGGGTGCGGGACACGGGCACCCACCTGGACCCACAGGCGCTGCACCGCCTCGTCGCCGAGAAGCGCGACGCCGGCACCCCCGTGGTGTTCTTCGACGGGCGCAACGCGGTGGAGGCCAAGATCGGCCGGTTCCGCGACGCCGTCGTGCCGGACACCACGACCACGCGCGACTTCGTGGCCGAACTGGACTCCGGCAAGTACGACCACCTCAAGGACCAGCCGGTGGTCACCTACTGCACCGGCGGCATCCGCTGCGAGGTGCTGACGGCCCTGATGCACCACCGCGGCTTCGGCGAGGTCTACCAGCTGGATGGCGGGATCGTCCGCTACGGCGAGGCCTTCGGGGACGCCGGGCTGTGGGAGGGCTCGCTGGCCGTCTTCGACCGCCGGATGCGCGTGGAGTTCTCCGACCAGGCCGCCGTCGTCGGCCGCTGCAGCCTGTGCGGGACGCCGACCGCCGAACTGCGCAATTGCGCCGATGCCTCCTGCAAGACGCTGGACACCGTCTGCGACGGCTGTGCCGAGGCCGCCCCGGACCGGGTCTGCGCGGTATGCACAATGGACGCATGACCCAGATGCACGAACCCCCGCCGCCCGGCCGGGACCGGGACGCGATCACCCGCCTCGCGGCCGGCCTGCGCGCCCTGCCCTACACCACGGACGCGGTCGGGGACCTGCTCGGGGAGACGGCCGGCGCCGCGCTGGACCGCGAGCAGGCCGAGCCTGCCCGGCGGCGCGTGGCCCAGGTGCTGGACGACGACGGCGCCCCCGCCTCCCAGCGCGCGCTCGCCGCCGTCGTGTCCTGCTGGATGCTCGGCGACGCGGTGCCGGTCGCGGCGCTGGACGCCGCGCTGCCCTCGCTGGGCGCCGGCGGGGCGGTGGGACTGAACCTCGGCCGGATCGGCGAGGGGCACTTCCACCCCGTCGTGGACCTGTCGCCCTACTCCGCGGATGACCTCGGCGAGGCGTGGATCGCCAGCGACCAGACCGCACTGCAGACCCGCGGCGTGCTGCCGCCCTGGCACGTCCTGGGCATCGGGCGGGCCTCGTTGACCCTGGCCGGGAACGTCATCCGCCGGCCGGTCGCCCGGGCCCTGGACCTCGGGGTCGGCTGCGGCATCCAGACCCTGCACCTGCTCGCGCACGCCGGGCACGTCACGGCCACGGACCTGTCCGGGCGCGCCCTGGACTTCACCGCCTTCAACCTGGTGCTCAACGCCGGGGCGCTGGGCCTGGACCCGGACGAGGACCCCTTCGCCCCGGGCGGGCGGGTCACCCTCCGGGCCGGGGACCTGCTGGACCCGGTGGCCGGGGAGCGGTTCGACCTGGTGGTCTCCAACCCGCCGTTCGTCATCACGCCGCGCACGGCGGGCGACGCGGACGGCATCAACACCTACCGCGACGGCGGCCGGGAGGGAGACCGGCTGCTCGCCGACCTCGTGCGCCGGCTGCCGGGCCACCTGGAACCGGGCGGGACGGCGCAATTGCTGGGCAACTGGGAACTCCACGACGCGGACGGCGGCTGGGACGCCCGGTTGCGCGACTGGATCCCGGCCGGCACCGACGCCTGGCTCATCCAGCGCGACGTGGCCGATCCGGCCCGCTACGCCGAGACGTGGCTGCAGGACTCCTCCGAGCAGTACGACCCGGCCGGCTACGCGGCCGGTTACCGGCGCTACCTGGAGGACTTCGACGCCCGGGGCGTGGCCGCCGTGGGGTTCGGTTACCTGTGGCTGCGCCGCCCGGAGGCCCCGCGGGCCGGGCGGGTCCGGGCCGAGGACCTCCAGGGCGAGCTGCAGCAGCCCCTGGGCCCGGCCTGGGGCGCGGCGGTGCAGCGGTGGGACCTCGTGGAGGGGCGGCCCCTGGCCGGACTGCACGTGCGGGTCCCGGCGGACGTCACGGAGGAGAGGCACCAGCGGTTCGGCGCCGAGCACCCCGAGGTCATCCTGGCCCGCCAGGGCGGCGGGTTCCGCCGGGTGGCCCACCTGGACACCGCCACCGCCGGTTTCCTCTCGGCGGCGGACGGCGAGTTCACCGTCGGCCAGCTGACCGGGGCCGTCGCGGGGCTGCTGGAGCTGGACGCCGAGGCCGAGGGTGCCCTGACGGAGGCCGTGCGGCACCTGCTCCTGGAGGGGTTTCTCGAGGCAGTGTGAAGCACCTCACGCGAAATGTGAAACACCTGCCTAGAATGTCTGTCCATGACCGAACTTGAGACCGCTCCGGCCCCCGGGAGCGAGTCGGACCAGGGCGGGCGCCGGCCCGTCGTCATCTCCGACCCGCAGGCCATCCGGGCGCTGGCCCACGAGGCCCGGCTGGAGGCACTCGAGGAGCTGTACGCGTCCCAGTCCACCCGCACGGCCACCGAGCTGGCCTCCCGCTGCGGTCTCTCGCCCTCGGCCATGAGCTACCACCTGCGCGCCCTGGAGAAGTACGGCTTCGTCGAGCGTTCGCCCTCGGAGGGGGACGGCCGGGAGCGGCGGTGGAAGGCCGCCGGGTACTCCCTGCTGGTGGACTCGCTGAACCACCCCCCGACCTCCAAGCTGGCGTTCATCGACGTCCAGCTCAACACCTTCCGCGACCGGATCATGAAGGAGGTCGCCCGCCGCGAGGCGGAGGACAAGGAGGCCGAACGGTCCGCGGAGGTCCGCCGTCCGCCGGTGCTGTCCACCGGGATGATCTTCGTCGACTCGCAGCAGCGGGCGGAGTTCCAGTCCCGCCTGGCGGCCCTGATCGACGAGTTCGAGGAGCTCAACCCCGCCTCGGAGCGTTCCGTGGACGCCGAGCGCGTCTACTACCTGGTCTCCGTCCTCGCCGACGCGGCGCCCGGCCCCGCCGACACGGCCTGATCCGGCAGCGGTCGCCGGTGCCGTTACATTAGAGGGGCACCGGGCGGTCCGCCCGGCGACCGAGAAGGAGCCTGAGTGTCAGAGAAGGTCGACGGGACCAAACTCGTCATCGTGGAGTCCCCCGCCAAGAGCAAGTCCATCGCCAAGTACCTGGGCGAGGGATGGGTGGTGGATGCCTCGGCCGGTCACATCCGGGACCTCCCGCAGCCCTCGGACCTGCCGGCCGACATGAAGAAGGGCCCGTACGGCAAGTTCGCCGTGGACACCACCAACGGCTTCGAGCCCTATTACGTGGTGTACCCGGACAAGAAGAAGCGGGTCACCGAGCTCAAGCGCGAGCTCAAGGACGCCTCCGCCCTCTACCTCGCCACGGACGCCGACCGCGAGGGCGAGGCCATCGCCTGGCACCTGCTGCAGGAGCTCAAGCCCAAGGTCCCCGTCTACCGGATGACCTTCACGGAGATCACCAAGGAGGGCATCGCCCGCGGCCTGGAGAACATCCGCGAGATCGACGCCGACCTCGTGGACGCCCAGGAGACCCGCCGCATCCTGGACCGGCTCTTCGGCTACGAGATCTCCCCGGTGCTGTGGCGCAAGGTGGCCCGTGGCCTGTCGGCAGGTCGCGTGCAGTCCGTGGCCACCCGGCTCGTCGTCGAGCGCGAGCGCGAGCGCATGGCGTTCGTCCCGGCCTCGTACTGGGACCTGGACGGCACGTTCACCGCACAGGAGGGCCCCGGCGCGGGGGAGTCCTTCACCGCCCGGCTGGCCACCGTGGACGGCCGGCGGATCGCCAGCGGCCGGGACTTCACGGACCGCGGGGTGCTCAAGGACTCCGCCGAGGGCAAGGTCGCCACGCTGACCGAGGCCACCGCGACCGCCCTGGCCGAGGGCCTGCAGGGCGCGGCGTTCACCGTGGACTCGGTGGAGGACAAGCCCTACACCCGCCGCCCGGCGGCCCCGTTCACCACCTCCACGCTGCAGCAGGAGGCCTCGCGCAAGCTGCGGTTCTCCTCGCGGGTCACCATGCAGGTGGCGCAGCGGCTGTACGAGAACGGCTACATCACCTACATGCGTACGGACTCGGTGATGCTCTCGGACGAGGCGATCACCGCGGCCCGCCGGCAGGCCACGGAGCTCTACGGCCCGGAGTCCATCCCGCAGGCCAAGCGCGTGTACAAGGCGAAGAACGACTCGGCGCAGGAGGCCCACGAGGCCATCCGCCCCGCCGGTGACTCCTTCCGCACCCCCGGCCAGGTCTCCGGTGCGCTGCGCGGGGACGAGTTCCGCCTCTACGAGCTGATCTGGAAGCGCACCATCGCCTCCCAGATGGCCGACGCCAAGGGCTACACGGCCACCGTGAAGCTCTCCGGGACCGCCACCGGCGGCGAGGTCGCCGGGTTCACGGCCTCGGGCACGGTCATCACCTTCCCCGGCTTCCTGGCCGCCTACGAAGAGGGCCGGGACACCGAGTCGGAGAAGCCGGAGGGCAAGGACAAGCGCCTGCCGGACCTGGCCGCCGGCCAGTCCCTCACGGGCCGGGACGTCATCGCCTCCGGCCACGAGACCAGCCCGCCGCCGCGGTACACCGAGGCGTCCATCGTCGCCGAGCTGGAGAAGCGCGAGATCGGCCGGCCGTCCACCTACGCGCCGACCATCTCCACGATCATGGACCGCGGTTACGTGACCAAGCGCGGCAACGCCCTGGTCCCGTCCTGGACGGCCTTCAGCGTCATCCGCCTGCTCGAGGAGCACTTCGGCCGGTACGTCGACTACGACTTCACCGCCCGTATGGAGGACGACCTGGACCGGATCGCCGCCGGTGAGCTCCAGCGGGAGGCCTGGCTGCAGGCCTTCTACTTCGGCGCGGAGTCCGGCACCGAGGGGCTCAAGGCCGTGGTGGACAACCTGGGCGACATCGACGCCCGGGCCGTGAACTCCATCCCCGTGGCCGAGGGCATCACCCTGCGCGTGGGCAAGTTCGGCCCCTACCTGGAGAAGGACCTGCCGGCGGACGCCCCGGAGGGCACCGACCCGGAGCGCGCCAACGTCCCCGAGGACCTGGCCCCGGACGAGCTGACCCCGGCCAAGGCCGAGGAGCTGTTCGCCACCGCGGGGCCCTCGGAGCGCGTGCTCGGGGTGGACCCGGAGAGCGGGCGCACGATCGTGGCCAAGGACGGCCGCTACGGCCCCTACGTCACCGAGGTCATCGAGGAGATGACCGAGGAGCAGCTGGAGGCCTGGATGGAGGCCCAGCCCACCGAGTACTACAAGAACGGCAAGCCGAAGCCGAAGAAGAAGCCGGCCAAGGTCAAGCCGCGCACCGGCTCGCTGTTCAAGTCCATGTCCCTGGAGACGATCACCCTCGAGGACGCCCTGAGGCTGATGAGCCTGCCGCGCGTGGTGGGCCAGGACGCCGAGGGCACCGAGATCACCGTGCAGAACGGGCGTTTCGGCCCCTACCTGAAGAAGGGCACGGACTCCCGCTCACTGGAGTCCGAGGACCAGATCTTCACCATCACGCTCCAGCAGGCGCTGGACATCTACGCCCAGCCCAAGCAGCGCGGCCGCGGGGCGGCCAAGCCCCCGCTGGCGGAGTTCGGCGAGGACCCCGTCTCGGGGAAGAAGGTGGTCGTCAAGGAGGGCCGCTTCGGGCCCTACGTGACGGACGGCGAGACGAACATCACCGTGCCGCGGGCGATGGACCCGGAGTCGCTGACCGCCCAGCAGGCCTACGAGCTGCTGGCGGACAAGCGGGCCAAGGGCCCGGCGAAGAAGCCGGCGCGCAAGCCGGCGGCGCGGTCGAAGAGCACGGCGAAGAAGTAGCCATGCGCCTGGGTGTGCTGGACATCGGCTCGAACACCGTCCACCTGCTGCTGGTGGACGCCCACCCGGGTGCCCGTCCGTCCGCCTACGCGGACCACAAGCGCTCACTGTCCCTGCTGCAGCACCAGGACGATCAGGGACGGATCAGGGCCTCCGGCCAGGACGCCCTGGTCACCTTCATCCAGGAGGCGGTGCGCTTCGCCGTGGCCAACGGGGCCGAGGACCTGATCGCGTTCTGCACCTCGGCCATCCGCGAGTCCGCCAACGGCGCCGAGGTCCTGGACCGGGTCACCCGCGAGACCTCGGTGCACCTGACCGAGCTCTCGGGGGACCAGGAGGCGGCCATGACCTACTTCGCGGTCCGCCGCTGGCAGGGCTGGGACGTGGGGTCCATCCTGAACTTCGACATCGGGGGCGGCTCGTTCGAGATCGCCTACGGCACGGACGAGCTGCCCAGCTACGCGGCGTCCATCCCGCTCGGCGCCGGCCGCCTGACCAGGGACTGGCTGCCCGCGGACCCGCCCACCCCCAAGTCCGTCAAGAAGCTGCGCAAGTACGTCCGGGTCACCATGGCCGAGGCCGCGGGCGGCTTCCCCGCGCTGACGGCCCCCGTGCTGGTGACCGGCACCTCCAAGACCTTCCGCTCCCTGGCCCGGATCACGGGGGCGGCGCCGCTGGCCGCCGGGCCGTTCGTCAAGCGGCACCTGCGGATCGAGGACCTCAAGCTCTGGGTCAACCGGATGGCGGCCATGACGGCGGCGGAGCGGGCCGGGCTGCCCGGGGTCTCCGAGGTCCGCGCGGCCCAGATGCTCGCGGGCGGGATCGCCGCGGAGGCCGCGATGGAGCAGTTCGGGATCGCGCAGCTCGAGATCTGCCCGTGGGCACTGCGCGAGGGGCTGATCATGCGTAGGCTGGATGCCTTGGTCCAGGAGGGAATCCTGGGCCAGGAGGCGGTCCGGGGTGTCGGCAACGTCCGGCTCAACCCGGACCCGATGCTGCCGGGCTTCTCCGTGGGGGTGACCGTTGACTGAGAGCGCTGAAGAGATCGCCGCACGCGCGGAGCAGGCCGCCGCGGCCGCGGCCGCCGAGCGGGAGTCCGACGCCGAGCGCCACACCGGTCCCTGGGGCGGGGCCGTCGCCGAACGCGAGTCCCGTCCGGCCCGGGTGCGTGAGGGCGCCACCGCCACGCTGGGCGGAGCCGCCCGGCCCGCCCTCGGTCCCGGCCGGCTGGCCGCCGCCCTGGAGTCCACGCGCCAGCCGCCCGGCACGCCCGACGTCGGGCCCCAGGTGCCGCGGGACATCCCCGTCACGCTGTCCTCGTCCTCCGTGTTCCCGCTGGGCACCCAGGACGTCTTCGCCACGGCCGAGGACCTCGGCTACGACGCCGTGGAGGTCATGGTCACCCACAACTCGTGGTCCCAGGACGGGCTGCTGCTGAACCGGCTGGCCCAGAAGCACCGGATGCCGATCCACTCGATCCACGCCCCCACCCTGCTGTTCACCCAGCAGGTGTGGGGATCGGCGTGGAACAAGCTGGCCAAGAGCGCGGACCTGGCCCGGGAGGTCGGGGCCGAGATCGTGGTGGCGCACCCGCCGTTCCGCTGGCAGGGCAACTACGCCTCCGGCTTCGCGGCCGGGATCGAGGAGATCATGGACGCCACCGGCGTGAAGATCTGCGTCGAGAACATGTACCCGTGGCGCGCCGGCGCCCGCGAGGCCAAGATGTACCTACCGCACTGGAACCCCGTCTCGCAGGCCTACGAGCACGTCACGTGGGACTTCTCCCACGCGGCGATCGCCCAGGAGGACTCCCTCGAGGCCTTCCAGGTGCTGGGGGAGCGGCTGCGCCACGTCCACCTCACCGACGGCACCGCCAACGGCAAGGACGAGCACCTGCTGCCCGGTGACGGCGACCAGCCGGTGGCCGCCTGCCTCGAGTTCCTCGGCGAGACCGGCTGGGACGGCGCCATCTGCGTGGAGGTCGGCACCCGCAAGGCCAAGTACGCCGGCCAGCGCGAGGAGATGCTCGGCTACTGCCTCGAATACGCCCGCAACCACCTGGCCGTCGGCGTCGAGCGCGCGGCCGCAAGGAGTGCCCAGTGAAGATCGCGATGCTCGGACTCGGCAACATGAACGGGGCCATCCTGGCCGGCATGCTGGCCGCCGGGACGGACCCGGCCGGGGTCTGCGCCACCGTCCACTCGGAGGACAGCGCGCGCGCCGCGGAGGAGCGCCACGGGATCGCCGTGAGCTGCACCGAGCGGGATCCCGAGGCGAACCGCAACGCCGCCTCGGGGGCCGACGTCGTGGTGCTGGGCGTGAAGCCCAGGTACATCCGGACCCTGTGCCGGGAGATCTCGACCGCGCTGGCACCGGAGACCGTGGTGGTCTCCGTGGCCGCGGGGATCACCACCGCGGCGATGGAGGAAAGCCTGCCCGAGGGCCAGCCGGTGGTGCGCACGATGCCGAACACGCCGCTGACCGTGGGGATGGGCGCCGTCGGGCTGGCCGGCGGCCGGACCGCGACGGAGGAGCACCTGGAGATGGCCGAACGGCTGTTCGCCGGCTCCGGCTCCGTCCACCGGGTGGCCGAGGACCAGATCGACGCCGTGGCCGCCGTCTCCGGCTCCGGACCGGCCTACGCGTTCCTGCTCGCCGAGCTGATGGCGGCCGGGGGCGTGGAACTGGGCCTGGACGAGCCGCTGGCGAAGGAACTGGCCCGGTCCACCGTGGCCGGCGCCGGGCGGATGCTGGCCGATCCGGACGTGGACCCGGCCGTGCTGCGGCGGGCCGTGACCAGTCCGAACGGCACCACCGAGGCGGCCGTCGAGTCGTTCCTGGACGCCGGACTGGCCCGGCTGATCGCGGACGGCATGCGCGCCTCCGCGGAGCGCGGGCGGCAGATCAGCCAGGAGAACTAGGGCCGGGCCGCGAACCGCTCCAGCAGGTCGGTGTGGCCGGAGACGATCAGGGTGTCCCGGGGGCCGACCTTGGTGTCCGGCTGCGCGTAGGTGAAGTCCTCGCCCGGGGTCTTCACCCCCACGATCGTCACCCCGTACTTGGCGCGGATGTTGGACTCGGCCAGGGTGAAGCCCACGGCCTCGGTGGGCGGGTACATCTTGACGATCGCGAAGTCATCGTCGAACTCGATGAAGTCCAGCATCCGTCCCCCGACCAGGTGGGCGGCGCGCACGCCGGCATCGTGCTCGGGGAAGATCACGTGGTGGGCACCGATGCGGCGCAGGATCTTGCCGTGGGCCGGGGTGATGGCCTTGACCCAGATGTGGTCCACGCCCAGGTCCACGAGGTTGACGGTGATCAGCACCGAGGACTCGATCGAGGTGCCCACGCCCACCACGGCCGTGGCGAACTCCTGGGCGCCGAGCTGGCGCAGGGTCTCGATGTCCGTGGCGTCGGCCTCGACCACGTGGGTCAGGGACCCGGCCCACTTCTGCACGAGGGCGGGGTCACGCTCGATCGCCATCACCTCGCGTCCCTGGGCCACGAGCTGCTCGCCCACGGCCGCGCCGAAGCGGCCCAGGCCGATCAGCAGCACCGGAGCATGGGGGTCCGGACGGTTCTCAGCCAATGATCGGCCTTTCCTCGGGATACCGGAACAGGTTGCGCCGCTGGCGCAGGGCCAGCGCGGACGCGAAGGTGATCGTACCAACGCGGCCGGAGAACATCAGTGCCGCCAGCACGTACTTGCCCGAAGGCGGCAGCTCCTCGCTGAGGCCGGTGGTCAGGCCGCACGTGCCGAACGCGGACAGCACCTCGAACAGCGGCCGCTGCAACGACTCGTCGGCGATCGCCACGAGGGCCATGGTGCCCACCAGCACGAGGGTGGCGCCGAGCGCGAGGACGGCGATGGCCACGCGCAACGACTCGGGGACGATCGTGCGGCCGTGCGCGGTGACCTCCCGGTCGCCGCGGGCCTCGGCCACGATGGCCAGGAACATCACGGCGATCGTGCTGACCTTGATGCCGCCGGCCGTGGAGGCCGAGCCGCCGCCGGCGAACATCAGCGCATCGGTCAGCAGCAGCGTCTCGGGGGACTGGGCGTTCATGTCGAACACCGCGAAGCCGCCGGACCGGGGCATGACGGAGGTGAACAGGGCGTACTGGATGCGGCCGGCCGGCCCGAACTGGCCCAGGGTCTGGGCGTTGTTCCACTCGAAGATCCCGATCAGCACGGCCCCGCCCACCAGGAGGGCCAGGGTGGTGTTGACGGTGAGCTTGGTGTGCAGGTTCCACCGGGAGTAGTGCCACCGCTGCTGCATCAGGACCATGACGACCGGGAAGCCCAGGGCCCCGGCGAAGACCCCGACCATGATGGTCCAAATGATCCAGGGGTCGCCCATGAAGGACTCCAGGCCGTCCACGTGCAGCACGAAACCGGCATTGTTGAACGAGGACACGGCGTAGAAGACGCCATTCCACAGGCCCTCCCACAACGAGCCGGTGTGCACCATGAAGCGCGGGACCAGCACGAGGGCCAGGAGGCCCTCGAGCGTCAGGGAGGTCAGCACGACCACCCGCAGCAGCGAACCGACCTCGCCGATCCGGCCGGTGGTCATCCCCTCCTGGGTGATGAGCTTGGAGCGCACGCCCAGCCGCTTGGACACCGCCAGGGAGAGCAGTGCGGCCATGGACAGGATGCCCAGACCGCCGACCTGGATCGCGACGAGGATGATGGCCTGGCCGAGCAGGCTCCAGTGCTCGGCGGTGTTGACGGTGGTCAGTCCCGTCACCGAGACGGCCGAGGTGGCCACGAACAGCGCGTCGTGGAACGGGGTGACCCGTCCGCTCTGGGTGGCTGCCGGCAGCGAGAGCAGCGCCGTGAACAGCACGGTGACGAGGGCGAACGCCGACAGCGCGGCGCGCGCGGGGGAGGCGCCGGCGACGGTGGAGACCAGCCTGCGCAACCGCGTCGCGGCGCCGCGCAGCCCGGCCGGGACGTCCACGGGGGCCAACGGGCCGCGGGGCACGGAGGCCGGGCGGACCATGGGGCCGGACGACGGCGTCGGGATCCGTCCCGCGGCACGCCGCCGGGGCCTGGGAACGGGTATCTGCCGGGTCACGTCCACCATCATCCTCCATCGACCGCTCATGTCACCGGAAGGCGGGGTGAGCGTCATGACGAGCGCGTCCCAGGCCGGGAGGCCTAGTCTGTCAGTGATGACCAGCACATCCCCTGATCGCGTTCCCGCCGCCGTCGTCTGGGACGAGGCGCTGCTGAAGTATGAGTTCAGCAGGGCCCACCCGATGGCGCCGGTCCGCCTGGACCTGACGCACCGGTTGGCCGAGGCGCTGGGGCTGATGGACCGCGAGGGCCTGCGGATCATCCGTCCCGAGGTGGCCTCCGACGAGCTCCTGGCCTCCGTCCACGATCCCGCGTACGTCCGCGCGGTGCGCTCCGTGAGCTCGGGCGAGGTGGAGCACCGGCGGGACATGGGACTGGGCAGCGATGACAACCCGGTCTTCCCGCACATGCATGAGGCGGCAGCCCGCATCCTCGGCGGTTCCGTGGCCGCGGCCGAGGCGATCTGGGCCGGCGAGGTCAGGCACGCGGTCAACATCGCCGGCGGCCTGCACCATGCGGCACGCGGCCAGGCCAGCGGATTCTGCGTCTACAACGACTGCGCGGCGGCCATCCAGCGGCTGTTGGACCTGGGCGCCGAGCGGGTGGCCTACGTGGACCTGGACGCCCACCACGGGGACGGCGTGGAGTCGATGTTTTGGCACGACCCGCGGGTGCTGACGATCTCCGTGCACGAGACGGGGATCTCCCTGTTCCCGGGCACCGGCTTCGCCAACGACGTCGGCGGCCCGAACGCGCAGGGCACCGCCGTGAACGTGGCCGTGCCCCCCGGGACCGGGGACTCCGGGTTCCTGCGCGCCGTGCACGCGGTGGTGCCCCAGCTGTTGCGGGTGTTCGCCCCGGACGCCCTGGTGACCCAGCACGGGTGCGACGGTCACCGGGAGGATCCCCTGACGAACCTGACGATGTCCGTGGAGGGCCAGCGTCAGCTCGCCCTGGACGCCGCGGACTGGGCCGCCGACTTCGCCCACGACCGCTGGCTGGCCACCGGAGGCGGGGGGTACAGCCCGTTCTCCGTGGTGCCCCGGACCTGGAGCCACCTGCTGGCGGTGGCGACCGGCCGGCCGGTGCGCACGGACGCTGAGATCCCCGAGGCGTGGCGTCGGTACGCCGCCCGGGCCGCGGGGCTGGATCTCTCCCAGACCCGGGAGCAGGGCGGGATCCCGCACCTGATGTCGGACGGCGTGGACGTGTGGTGGCGTTCCTGGGAGGTCGGCTACGACCCCTCGGACGCGATCGACCAGACGATCATGGCGACCCGCAAGGCGGTCTTCCCGTACCACGGACTGGATCCCTGGTTCGACTGACCCGCCGATGAACACTCTGATCCTGTGCACGCCGTGACTAGAGTGTGGCGAGTATTCGACAGGACGCCCGAGGATGCCCCGTCTGGGAGGGGGGCGGGCGTCGGTCGACACCAGTGGAAAAGAGGAACACACCGTGGGTGATGCCGGTACCTTCGCCGAAGCGCGATTCATGACCGTCACGGAGGTGGCGGAGATGATGCGGGTGTCTCGTATGACCGTCTACCGCATGATCCACGCCGGTGAACTCCCCGCCGTCCGCTTCGGGCGCTCCTATCGGGTGCCCCAGGCCGCCGTGGAGGAGATCCTCCAGACCGGGACCACGGAGGTCCGTGTCACGGGCACGGAGGACCACCGCGGCTGATCGCCGCCGCCCCAACGCACACGGTTCGTTCCCCGGGCCCGGGTCAGGGTAAGGTGTTAGGGAACGTTTTGACCTATGACGCCGGATCGTCAGCAGTCGTCTGCTGGCGGTTCACCAACCAAGCAAGAGGTTTCCCTATGGGTTCTGTGATCAAGAAGCGCCGTAAGCGTATGTCCAAGAAGAAGCACCGCAAGCTGCTTCGCAAGACCCGTCACCAGCGCCGCAACAAGAAGTGAGCTGAGTCTCCGCTCGTTTCCGGGGCCGTCCCGCCGCAAGGCAGGACGGCCCCGTTGCGTCTGCCTACGATGACGGGGTGAAGAGTTCTCCTGATGTGGTCCTGCTGGTCAAGGACGGTTGCCACCTGTGCGCCGACGCGGTCGCCGTGGTCGAGGAGGTCTGCGGCCGGCTGGGTGTGCCCTGGCGGGAGGTGGACATCGCCGGGCAGCCGGACCTGGCCGCGCGCCATGCCGAGGAGATCCCGGTCCTGATGGTGGACGGTGTCCAGCGCGACTTCTGGCGGATCGACCCGGTCCGTCTGGAACGCCTGCTGGGGGCGGACCGCCCGTGACGGGGGGACCTCCCACCGGGTCCGGTCCCGAGGCACGCACCGCGGGACCCTCGCTGTCCCGCCGGACCGTGGGGCGGCTGCCCGTCTACCTCCGTGCCCTGGCCGCCCTGGCCGCCGAGGGGGCCACCCGCGTGTCCTCCGTCGTGCTGGCCGAGCGGACTGGCGTCGGTTCCCCGCTGGTCCGGAGGGACCTGGCCGGGCTCGGACACCTGGGGCGCCCGGGGGTCGGTTACCCGGTGGGGGCCCTCCAGCGGGCGATCAGCCAGGTCCTCGGGCTGGCCGAGGACCAGCCCGTCGTCCTCGTCGGCGCCGGTCACCTCGGTTCGGCGCTGGCAGGGTATGACGGCTTCGTCGAGCGGGGACTGCGCATCTGTGCCGTGCTTGACGCCGATCCCCGGGTGATCGGACAGGCCCGCGGTCCCAGCGTGGTCCGGTCCATGGACGACCTCGAGGAGGTGGTGTCCGACACCCGTGCCCGGCTGGCGATCCTGGCGGTGCCCGCGGGTGCCGCACAGTCCCTGGCGGACCGCCTGGTCGCTGCCGGGATCCAGGGGGTGCTGAACTTCGCACCCGTGGAGTTGACCGTCCCGCAGGGCGTGTCCGTCCGGGCCGTGGACCTGTCCACCGAGCTGCAGATCCTGGCGTTCCACCAGGCTGCACTTCATGTCGACTGATATGTAGTGGACGTCTGTCAAGTGGCAGGGTGAGGCGCCCGTCCCCGATCGTGGGGCGGGCGCCTCTTGCTTCGCCTTCCGAGTCCGGTGAGCGTGTCAATGATCGACGCGCGGTCAGACTGATATGCGCGGGTTGGATACCGCAGGACGGGGTGTTCGGCAGGAGCGGGATCGCGTGTCTAGAGTCGAGCGTCGCCGGGCCTGGCCCGGTTGCTCATAGTCGAATCGCGGGTCGCTCCAGGCGCTGCCACCGGCACCACGAGAGACGAAGCAGTCTGTGGGTTCAGTCGCCCATCACGGCCAGCGACCAGCACCAACCGGCCAGTTCCCGGGCCACGGCGACGTTGGCCACCGTGCCCCGTTTGTCGCGGGCAAGGAACCGCACCCACCTCTCGTGCAGGCGCCGGTTGCCGGCATCGCCGCGGGCCCGGGCCGGCCCCGGGGCCAGGTCCCACCGATCCCGCATGGTCTTGCCGATGGTGTACCGGGCCCGGTGGTGCCAGGCGGCCTCGACCAAAAGCCGGCGCACATGGGTGTTGCCAGCTTTGGTGATCGGCCCCTGAGACCGGGTCTGGCCGGAGGAATGCTCGGAGGGAACCAGCCCGACGAAGGATCCAATGCTGTTTCCGGTGAACCGGTGCCAGTCCCCGATCTCCACGGCCAGGGCGAATCCGGTCAGGGTGGAGACCCCACGCAGGCAACCGAGCCGTCGCACCACCGGGGTGAACTCAGATTCCGCGGCCATCGCCGCGATGTCCTTGTCCAACCGGTTGCGGCGGATCAGAGTAACCATGACCGTTTCATAGTCGGCATCGAAGGCTAACCGAGTCGCACGCTGGAGCAGCTGCGGCTGGGCCTGGTGCACCAGCCAGGTGTGGTGGGCGCCGGTCCACGCCTGGCCGCCGGAATAGACCAGGCCCTGGCGCAGCAAGAGCTTCGAGAGCCGGTGTCGGGCCCGCATCAGATCTCCTCGGCAGTCCTCCCTGGCTCGGACTAAGTCGCGGGCGGCCTCCTGGTCGACGGAAGGCACCGCCACGGGCGTGATCTCATCCAATCTCAGCAACCGGGCCAGGTGCACCGCGTCCTTGGCATCGGTTTTCACCCGGTCGCCGGCCGGGCGTTGCAGCTTCGACGGGGCCACCACCTCACACCGGATCCCCGCTTCTCTCAGCGTCCGGCAGAGACCAAAGCCGGTCGGCCCGGCCTCGTAGGCCACGGCCACCGGACCGGGCAGATCCTGCAGCCAGGAGAGGATGTGCTCGTGCGATGGGGTCAGTCTGGATTGGACGAGCTCTCCCGTGACGCCATCGATCGCCGCTGCCGCGACGGATCGTGCGTGCACATCGAGCCCGACACTCGTACGCTCGGTAAACACCGGGGCCTCCCACAACTGTCGGCAAGGCCGGGCACGGGGCGTCGTGTCCGGTAACCCACGAACCTCTGTGAGTGAGGCCCCGGCCCGCAACCCCTCCACGCCGGAGCGGTCACTACATACCGTCTAGACCCGCCCGCTCGGGTTTCAGGCGGCGTCGAGCAGGGCGATGATCTGCCGGATCGAGAAGTGCAGTGGGGTGAAGCCGGGGAACCGGCCGTGCTGGGGCGGGGGCGGTGACTGACCGGCGTCGACGAGCGGCCGTGTGGGGTGGCGGTAGTGGTGGCCGGTGGGGGTGGTGACCGTGAGCTGGCCGGGGCCGGCGCTGTGGGTCCAGCCTGGGTTCTCCTTGGCGTAGTTGCAGCGTGCACAGAGCCCGGAGGCGTTGTCCCAGCTCGTCTGGCCGCCGGCGGCGTGCGCGGTGGCGTGGTCGAGGTGCTTGATCCTGGCGTTGCAGTACGGGGTGCGGCACAGCTCATCGCGCAGCACGACCATGCGGCGCAGCAGGGCCGGGAAGGTGCGTCTTCGGGAATCCATGGCCACCAGTTGACCGGACTCCGGTGCCGTGTAGAGCCGGCGCAGGAACACGTCCGCGTCGGTGTCGGCGACGATCTGCCGGGCCACCGGGGCGGGAAGGGAACCGTGCCCGGGGACGCGGGCCGGGGTGTCCTCGGTGCCGAGCAGGGCCTGGTCGGTCATCACCAGGTGCACCTCCACCGGGATGGCAGCGGCGGTGACCTGGCCTGTGAGGCGCTCGACCAGGGTGTCGGCCACAACCTGGGCCGGAGTGCGTCCCTCGGCCTCGCCGAAGGCCGCGAGGCGGGCGGCGGACTCGCTCAGGGCACGGTGGCAGGCTGCGGCCTGGGCCAGCGGCAGGGTCGCGGTGAGGGTGGCCATCCCGTGATCTGTGGCCCGGACGGTGACCCGGCGTTCGGCCACCGCGGTGTCGAAATGCTCTGCGGCGGCTGCCGGGTCCTGTTCCACGGCCAGCTCCCGGGCCACCATCGCCAACTGCTGGGCCCCGAGCACGGGCAACCCGTCGACCAGGGCGGTGTCCACCCGGCGCCGGGCGGTGCTCGTGGATAGCCAGGCGGTCTCACGGTGCACCACCCCGGCTCGTTCCTCCGAGATCGACCCCTCCGACAACGCCGTCAGGGTGTGCGTCAGGTCCTCGGACAAGGCGCGCGCCAGGGCCAGTTGCCGAGAGCCGCGGTGCGGGGACTCACCGCGGGCCAGGCCCAACTCCCCACCCAGGCCTCGTCCCCGCCGCTCGACCGGCACCCCGCGGTCGGCCTCGGCGGTGCGGCGTAGGGTGTCCAGGGCGGCCGTCTCACGCGCCTGGGCGGCAGCGCAGGCGGCCTTGAGCTGCTCCAGCACACGGATGCGGTCCACGGCCTCTGCCTCGGTGCCAGCCGGGACCATCAGCCCCAAGGCCATCCGCGCCGCGACCAGTTCCCGGGCCGAGCCCGGCACCGGGGCCGGGCTGACCGGACCGGCGACCACGGTGCCCAGCGGCACCCCGCAGGCCGCCAGGTCTGCCGCCCACTCCGGGGACCCCACCACGGCGCCCCGCAGCTCACTGGCGGGGCCGCCGGCCGGGCCGCTGGGCGACTCACCGGCGGGGCCACGGGTCTGTGCCGTACCGTCCTTCGGACTGTTCTGATCGAACATGTGTACTAATATAGGGAGGCGCGCGGACCTGATAAGCGTCCACGGCAGGACCGGGGACCAACCCGCGTCACGGGTCGTCTGTGGCGTTCCGGGCCCATGCGGCCAGGGGGCCCGCACATCATCCGCAACCCGCCCCGAACAGGCAACGGGCCGGTGGGCTGCACGGGCGTGCGGCCCACCGGCCCGTCAGGACTCTTCACCGGTCCGCGGTCACCGTCGATGTCCCGGCTGCCACCCCTGGCGAGCTTCTAGCTGGGGCCGGACGGCGCCGTCGTCGGGAGTGCTGGTGTCAGCGGCGGAGGGCCTTCTCCCAGGCCTTGCCGCGGAAGTACTCGTTCGACGGGCGCAGGTAGGCGAACACGATGCCCGCCACGCCGAGCGCCACGTAGACGATGCCCAGGCCGAAGGCCGACAGCAACGACATCGCGGCGAAGATGGTGCCGAAGATCCGGGCGACGTTGGACCCCTTGCGGATGCCCGTGGCGATCAGCCAGTACAGGCCCGCGATGAGCACCGTGAACACGATCGCCATCACGCGCACGGAGTCCATGAGCTCGTTGACGTCCACCGTCATGCCGGCGGCCCGGAACTGGGACTCGAGCTCCTCGACCATCTCGGGCGTCAGACCCATGGACGGCGAGAACGCCGCGAACAGCTCGATGACGAGGAAGGCGAGACCGGCCGCGAGGATCAGCCAGTACGAACGGTCGATCTCCTTCGGCCGCTGGACCGGGCCCATCGGCTGCTGTCCCTGCACCGGGTAGCCGTAGGGCTGCTGGGGGTAGGCGGGCTGACCCGGCTGGCCGTAGGGGGGCTGGCCCGGCTGGCCGTAGGGGGGCTGGCCGTAGGCGGGCGAGGGGTACCCCGGCTGGCCCGGCTGATCAGGCTGGCCCGGCTGCGCGCCCGGTGAGGGCTGCTGGGCCTGGTGCTGGGCCAGTTGCTCCGGGGTCAGCCGCACCCCGTAGCGCGGCTGGCCGGCGGCATCCTCGAGCGGCTGACCCGGCTGACCCGGCTGGCCCGGCTGCGGCTGACCCGGCTGCGGCTGACCCGGGTGGGGCTGTCCCGGTTGCGGCTCTCCGGAATCGGGCTGGTCGGGACGGTTCTGCTCGGTCATGGGGGGTGCCTTCCTGGGCGTGGCGCGGTCGCGGGAGTCTGACCCCAACGGTACTGCCACTGGCTGAAGAACGGCTGTCCGGACGGGCCGCCGGCGTCTGCCAGACTGGACGCATGCCAGTAGCGACCGTCCACCTCGTCCGCCACGGAGAAGTCCACAACCCGGACCGGGTCCTCTACGGACGGATCCCGGGCTTCGGCCTCTCCGAGCTCGGCCGGCGCATGGCCTCCGACGTGGCCGACTGGTTCACGCAGCAGGCCGAGCGCACCGGCCGCGCCCCGGCGGTGCTCGTCGCCTCGCCGCTGCAGCGGGCCCAGGAGACCGCCGCGCCGATCGGTGCGGCACTGGGCCTGGACATCGACACCGACGACCGGGTCCTGGAGGCCACCAACCGGTTCGAGGGGCTCTCGGGCGTGGGCAGCCGGTTGCGGAACCCGCGCTACTGGCCGCTCCTGGTTAACCCCCTGCGTCCGTCCTGGGGTGAGCCCTACCGGGCCCAGGTGGCGCGGATGGCCGCCGCGATCCAGGACCTGCGGGACCGTGCCGTGGAACAGGACGGCCCCGGTGCCGAGGCGATCATCGTCTCCCACCAGTTGCCGATCTGGGTCACCCGGCTCTCGGTCGAGGGCAGGCCGCTGTGGCACGATCCCCGCCAGCGCGAATGCACCCTGACCTCGGTCACCTCGCTGCACTTCGACGCCGGGCAGACCGTGCCGCGCGTCGAGTACCGGGAGCCGAACGCGGCCCTGCTCTCCCAGGCCAGCAACCTGCCCGGCGCCTGACCGGCGCCTGACCGGCGTCGGCCAGCTCACAGGATTCCACCAGCTTCTACTACGACCGGTAGAATCCATGGGAAGCCCCCGCCCCCGATGGAAGTTCCCCGAGCACCCATGACAGCCCTGCCCCCGCCCCGTGACTCCCGCGGACCCGCACTGAGCCGACGGAACGTGCTGGCCGGACTGGCCGGTCTCGCAGCCCTGCCGGTGCTGGCGGCCTGCTCCGGCGCGGACGACCCGCTGGCCGCGCAGGCCGGCAACGCGGACGGCAAGAACTACATCGCCGGAGACGGATCCGTGCTGGAGATCGCCGCCGCGGAACGCGGCGAGCCCGTGCGGTTCACCTCCACCCTCTTCTCGGGGGAGACCGTCGACGCGGCCGACCTGACCGGGCAGCCGGCCGTGCTGAACTTCTGGTACGCCGCCTGCGCCCCCTGCCGCATCGAGGCCCCGGACCTGCAGGCCCTGCACGAACAGTTCGAGCCCGCCGGAGTGCGGTTCGTGGGCGTCAACGTGCGGGACACCGCCGGCACCGCGGAGGCGTTCGAGCGCAACTTCGGGATCACCTACCCCTCCCTGGAGGACCGCGGGGGCCAGGTGCTGCTGGCGATGACGGACTACGTCCCCCCGCAGGCCGTGCCGACCACGATCGTGCTGGACCGCCAGGGCCGGGTCTCCTCCCGGATCCTCGGCGTGGCCGAGCCCTCCACGCTCAAGAGCCTGATCACCACCGTGGTGGACGAGCAGGCCTGATCCCTTCCATGCTGCAGGCCGCCACCGTCAACCCCTTCGCCGAGATCGTCATGGACGGCTCGCTGCTGCTGGCCGTGCCCGTCGCCCTGCTGGCCGGGCTCGTCTCCTTCCTCTCACCCTGCGTCCTGCCCCTGGTCCCCGGATACCTCGGGTACGTCACCGGCCTGACCGGCGCCGACCTGCAGGACCAGCGGCGGGGGCGGATGCTGGCCGGGATCGGGCTGTTCGTGCTCGGGTTCTCGGTCGTCTTCGTCCTGGTGGGCATCGTGTTCTCCCAGGTCACCATCTGGCTCCAGGGGGACGGTGAGTGGCTCACCCGGGTGCTGGGCGTCGTCGTGATGGTGCTCGGCGTGGTGTTCATGGGCGGGCTCGCCGTCTTCCAGCAGGACCGCCGCATCCACGCCCAGCCGAGGGCGGGGCTGTGGGGCGCGCCCGTGCTCGGGATGACGTTCGGCCTGGGCTGGGCGCCCTGCATCGGCCCGACCATGGCGGCCGTGCTGGCGATGTCCACCGCCGGGTCCACGAACCCCGGCAAGGGCGCCTTCCTGGCGTTCGTGTACTGCCTGGGCCTGGGGGTGCCGTTCCTGCTGATCGCCCTCGGTCTGCGCCGGGGCATGGGTGCGCTCGCGTTCTTCCGGACCCACCGCGTGGCCGTGATGCGCATCGGCGGGGGACTGCTGATCGTGCTCGGCGCGCTCATGGTGAGCGGGTTGTGGAATGACTGGGTCGTGCAGCTGCAGACCTGGTTCGCCAACGAAGTGAGGCTGCCGATTTGAGCCAGCAGGACAACGTGAGGGTCGTCCGGGACGAACGGACCCGCGAGGACACCCCCCAGAAGCCCGAGGTCGAGCTGCCCTCGCTGGGCTTCACCGGCACGCTGCGGTTCATGTGGACCCAGCTGACCTCGATGCGCACCGCGCTGATGCTGCTGCTGATCCTCGCGGTCGCCGCGGTGCCCGGTTCCCTGTTCCCGCAACGACCGGCCGGTCCCGAGATCGTCCAGGACTACCTCGAGCAGAACCCGGTGCTGGGGGAGTGGCTGGACCGGTTCCAGATGTTCGACGTCTACTCCTCGGTCTGGTTCTCGGCGATCTACCTGCTGCTGTTCGTCTCGCTCATCGGCTGCGTGTTCCCGCGCGCCGTCAAGCACGCCAGGGCGCTCCGCTCGGCCCCGCCGCGCACCCCGCGCCGGCTCTCCCGGTTGCCCGAGTACGGCACCGTGATGCTGGAGCCCGCGGGCCCGTCCCCGGCCGCCGCCGTGGACCAGGCGGCGACGTACCTGCGCAAGCGCGGGTACCGCGTGGAGGTGCGCGAGGAGCCCGACGGCGGCGCCTCCGTGGGCGCCGAGCGCGGCTACGTGCGGGAGATCGGCAACATCGTCTTCCACCTGTCCCTGATCGGGGTGCTGGCCTTCATGGCCGTCGGCTCGCTGCTGAGCTACAGCGGGCAGAAGATCCTCGTCGAGGGGGAGGGCTTCGCCAACACGCTGGTCGCCTACGACTCGTTCACCCCCGGCAGCGCCTTCTCCGAGGACCGGCTGGTGCCGTTCTCGATGTCGCTGAAGAGCTTCGACGCCGTCTTCGACCGCGAGTCGCAGACGCACTACGGCCAGCCGCTGGACTTCACCGCGGTGATGGAGGTCCAGGACGGCACCGACGGGGAGCCCCGGGAGCAGGTCCTGAAGGTCAACCATCCCCTGGACATCCACAACACCCGCGTCTACCTGGTCGGCAACGGCTACGCCCCGGAGGTCACCGTGCGGGACGGCAACGGGGACATCGCCTTCCAGGGGCCGGTGGTGGCGCAGGTCCAGGACCAGGTCTACACCTCGCTGATGGTCATCAAGGCCCCCGACGCGCAACCCGAGCAGCTCGGCTTCGTCGGCTTCTTCCTGCCCACCGCTTACACCGGTGAGGACGGGGTGGCGGTCTCGATCGACCCGGACCTGTACAAGCCCGAGCTGAACCTGAACTCGTACTACGGGGACCTCGGCCTGGACGAGGGCGTGCCGCAGAACGTCTACGTGTTGGACACGGACGACCTCACCGAGCTGAACTCCCGGAGCGTGGACGCCGGCGGCATCACGCTGACCCCGGGCGAGTCCTACGAACTGCCCGAGGGCAAGGGCTCGATCAGCTTCGACGGCGTCAAGCGCTATGTCGGCCTGGACATCCACCACGACCCGGGCAAGTGGGGCGTCGGCTTCTTCGCGATCCTCGCCCTCGTGGCCCTGATCGTGAGCCTGTTCGTGCGCCGCCGGCGCGCGTGGGTCCGTGGCACCACCGGCCCCGACGGGTGCACCATGGTGGAGTACGGGCTGCTGGCCCGCGGCGAGGACTTCGGCCTGCGCGAGGAGAACCTCGCCCTGCGCCGCCAATTCGAACGGATGTGGCCCGTGGTCGCACCCGAGGACACCCAGAACCGACCGGAGTAACCCATGCAGCCCATCAACCTGCAGCTGGCCAGCTACAGCGATCTGTTCATGCTGATCGCCGCGCTCGTCTACGCCGCCGCCTTCGTGCTGTTCGCCCTGGACATGGCGAACTCCTCCAAGACCATCCGCGCCCTGGAGGCCGAGCTGGCCGCGGACACCGCCCTCGAGCCGCAGGCCCAGCTGGTGGGCGCCGGCGCCGGGACCGCACCCGCCGGCCCGGGCCCGACGGCGGCGGGCGCCTCGGGGTCGGGGGCCGGGCCGGAGCTGGTGGACGAGGACATGGACTACCTGGGCACCACCCGGCGCCCGGTGGCCAACGTCGCGGTGGCGCTGATGGTCATCGGCGTCGCGCTGCACGCCTTCGCGGTGATCGCCCGGGGGATGGCCGCGCACCGGGTGCCGTGGGGCAACATGTACGAGTTCTGCACCACCGGGGCGCTGCTGGTGGCCGCGGTGTACCTGCTGTTCCTGATCCGCAAGGACATCCGCTTCCTGGGCACCTTCGTCGCGGGCCTGGTGGTGATCATGATGTGCGCGGCCACGATCGGGTTCCCCACCCCGCTGGCGCACCTGCAGCCGGCCCTGCAGTCCCCGTGGATCGTCATCCACGTCTCGATCGCCGTGCTGGCCTCGGCGCTGTTCACCCTGACCTTCTCGATGAGCGTGCTGCAGCTGCTCCAGCACCGCCGCGAGGCCCGGATCCGCACCGGGGGCCCGGCGCGGCCGGCGTTCCTGCAGTTGGTGCCCTCGGCGCTGAGCCTGGAGAACTGGTCCTACCGGATCAACGCGGTGGGCTTCGTGATGTGGACCTTCACCCTGATCGCCGGGGCCATCTGGGCCGAACAGGCCTGGGGCCGGTACTGGGGCTGGGACACCAAGGAGGTCTGGACCTTCGTGATCTGGGTGATCTACGCCGGCTACCTGCACGCCCGGGCCACCCGCGGCTGGACCGGGGAACGCGCCGCGTGGCTCTCGATCATCGGCTTCGCCGCCCTGGTGTTCAACTTCACCATCGTCAACACCTACTTCCCCGGCCTGCACTCCTACGCCGGCATCCCGGAGTAGGCATCACTCCGACGGCGACGGCAGGGGCCTGGGCGTTCCGTTGGTGAACTTCGACCGGTCGTCGTTGGGGTACAGCGGGTCCGGGGAGCTCATCACGATGGACAGGACAGCGCCGTCCGCGTCCCGGTCTCGCGGAACGTGACCTGGAGCGCGACCTCGTCCTGGGTGGCCCCGTAGAGGCGGTGGCCGTTCGGGTCCTGCTCGGCCCTGCGGGTTCATGCATCCGCCCAGTGTCACGGCGGCCAGCGCGGCGAGCGCCGCCATCGGTCCGCGGGCTCCCCGTGTCATCTGGCCTTCCCCCTCGTCCACGGACACCCGGTCAAGTCCTGTGAACGGGTACGCCGGGCTCTCCGACCCCAGGGGGTATTCGATGACATGATACGGGGACCCCGGTGTGGCCGGAGACCTCGTGGCCGTTGCCGGCGGGGGCCACGCAGACGATGTTCGTGGAGTCCAGGCCCTCTCGCTCGTCCGTGCCCATGGGCGATCCGCCGGCGCTCTGACAGGGGTCCGCACGGGGCCGCGATGGGGAGGACCCCCCCCAACTCAGGACGAGGCGGGACCGCCGTCCTCGGGTTGTTCCGAGCGCCCGTCCGTCTGCTGTTCCCGGGCCCTGAGCTCCGCCTCGCGGCGGTCCAGTTCGGCCTTGCGGGCCTGCTGCTGACGCTGGACATCGAGCTGGCGCAGGAAGGCCGCGTCGTCGTCGGGGGAGGAGGGCCGGCGCGGCGCGGCGGGACGGCCGCCCGGGGCGCCGCCGTTGCGACGGGACCGGGCCCGGCCGAGGAACAGCCACAGCAACGCGCCGATCAGCGGGACGAGGATGATGATCAGCACCCAGGCGGTCTTCGGAAAAGCCCGCACCTGGTGCTTCGGGGTCATCAGGCACTCGATGAGCGCATAGATGATGACGCCGACTGCGACGATGCCGAGGGGGATCAGGAAGCGGGGCATGCATCCATTCTACGGACCCCGGTAGACTACCGGGGTGCGTCTGCTCAAGTATGCCCTGATCCGCCTGGCCATCTTCTTCGTGGTCTGGGGTGCCTGCATGCTGCTCAACCTCGGCTGGGTGTTCTCCACCATCGCCGCGGCCGTCATCGCCCTGGCCGCCGGTTACCTGTTCTTCAACGACCTGCGCACCGGCGCGTCACAGGACGTGGCGAACGCGTGGACGGGCCGCAGCCGCGGCCGGGCGGACCGGGGCAGGACCGAGCAGGCGGACATGGACGTCGAGGACGCCTACACCGAGGGCCGGTACTTCGACCCGGAGCAGCCGAGGGACGACCAGCGCTGATCACAGCAGCAGTCCCACGCTGAACAGCACGGCGTAGACCAGGCCCAGGATGCCGGTGAGCTTCAGCACCGGGATCAGGTCCCGCCGCTCGGTGGCGTGCAGCATGGTCAGCGAGGGACGCACGGCCACCGCGCCGGCCAGCAGGACCAGCCACAGCCACGGGTGCTCGCCGGTGAACAGCAGCGGCAGGAGCACGGCCACCGCCACCATCACCACGTAGGACCAGCGCGCCGCGGTGTCGCCGAGGCGAACCGCCAGCGTCATCTTGCCCGTCTCGCGGTCCGTGGGGATGTCCCGGACGTTGTTGGCCATCAGCAGGGCGGTGGAGAGCAGTCCGCACCCCACGGCGCCGGCCCAGGCCGGACCGGAGAGCTCGAGCGCCTGCGTGTAGGTGGTGCCCAGCACGGCCACCAGCCCGAAGAAGATGAACACGAACACCTCGCCCAAACCCAGGTATCCGTAGGGCTTCTTGCCGCCCGTGTAGTACCAGGCGGCGACCACGGCCAGCACCCCGACGGCGATCATCCACCAGGTGCCCGCCCACGCCACGAGCGCCAGGCCGGCGAGGCAGGCCACCCCGAAGCAGGCGAAGGCGGCGGCCTTGACCGTGGCGGCCGGTGCGGCCCCCGAGCCGGTCAGGCGCAGCGGGCCCACGCGGACGTCGTCGGTGCCGCGGATGCCGTCCGAGTAGTCGTTGGCGTAGTTCACGCCGACCTGCAGGGCCAGGGCCACGATGAGGGCCAGCACCGCCCGGCCGAGGTGGAACCCCCCGAGCTCGGCCGCCGCGGCGGAGCCGATCATGACCGGGGCGATCGCCATCGGCAGGGTGCGCAGTCGCGCGCCGTCGATCCACTGGGCGGCGGTGGCCATAGGGCGGGTCCTTCCATCGGGGCGGTGAGTCCAGCGGCCTATTCTCCCACCTCGCGGCCGCATTGGATGCGCCGCAGGCGGTGGATGCCACAGGCCAGGGCGGCACCCCGGGGCATCACGACGTCCGGAAGCGCTCCAGGAGTGACTGCCGGTCGGTCTTGCCGTTGGGCAGCAGGGGCAGTGCGTCCAGCACCAGCCAGTCCTTCGGTGCCGCGGCCGGGCCCAGGGCCTGCCGCACCGTGCTGCGGGCGGCGGACTCGTCCCAGGACGCATCCGTCGCGACGGCGGCGCAGAGGCGCTGGCCCCACTCGTCGTCGGGGATCCCGCCCACGAAGGCGGCGCGGACGCCGGGCAGGGACTCCAGCACCCCCTGGACCCGGGCGGCGGAGACCTTCACCCCGCCGGTGATGATGACGTCGTCCACGCGGCCGGTGACGGTGAGGTGCTGGTGGCCGGGTGCGCCCTGGACAGTGCCGGTGTCCTCGGTGAGGTACCAGCGACGCGCCGGGTCGCCGTCGGTGCCCGTCCCGAAGTGCTCGGCCGTGCGGCCGGGGTCGTCGAGGTAGCCGGCGGCGACCACGGGCCCGGACAGCCGCAAGCGGGGGGTGTCACCGTCGGCGCCGTGGACGACCTCGGCGGTGACGTCCTCGAGCGGGACGCCGTCGTAGACGCAGCCGCCGCAGGTCTCGCTCATCCCGTAGGTCAGGTGCAGGGCGATGCGTGCGTCCGCGGCCGCGGCGCGCACGGTATCGGGCACCCGGGCCCCGCCGACCAGCACGACATCGAAGGTGCGGAGCGCATCGAGCGCCAGCCGGTCGGGACCGTCATCGGGGGAGAGCAGGCGGGCGAGCTGGGTGGGGACCAGGGAGACCGCGCGGAAGCCGGTGCCGCGCTCCAGCCGGTCCACGGCCTCGGCGAAACCCCGGGCGGTGAACGGGCCGGGGGCGGTGGGCACGGGCGTGGTCCCGGCCCGCAGGGACCGGGAGAGCACGGCCAGGCCGGCCACGAACTGCAGCCCCACGGCCAGCAGCCACTGCCCCTCGCCGCCGATGCGCGCGGCGGTGGCGGCGGCGGAGGCGGCCAGGGCCTCGCGGGTGAGCAGGGTCTGCTTGGGCGCGCCGGTGGACCCGGAGGTCCGCACCACCGCGACGACGCCGGCCGAGCCCCCGCGCGAGGGATCCGTGGCCTCGGGGCGGGGGAGCACCCGCCCGTCCGCGGTGAACTCCACCGGCGGCCCGGACCCGTCCAGCGCGGCGGCCAGCGCGCGCCGGGCGTCCTCGAGCCCGGAGTCGGTCAGCGGCATCAGAAGTAGTACGGGAAGCCGGACCAGTCGGGATCGCGCTTCTGCAGGAACGCGTCCCGTCCCTCCACGGCCTCGTCCGTCATGTAGGCCAGGCGGGTCGCCTCGCCGGCGAAGACCTGCTGGCCGGAGAGCCCGTCGTCGGCGAGGTTGAAGGCGAACTTCAGCATCCGGATGGCCTGCGGAGACTGGCGGTTGATGTCCGCGGCGTACTCCAGGGCCACCTCCTCGAGGCGCTCGTGGTCCACGGCCTCGTTGACGGCGCCCATCTGCACCATGTCCTCGGCCGAGTACTCGCGGGCCAGGAAGAAGATGGCGCGGGCGTTCTTCTGGCCGATCTGCCGGGCCAGCAGCGCCGAGCCGTAGCCGGCGTCGAAGGAGCCGACGGTGGCGTCGGTCTGCTTGAACCTGCCGTGCTGGCGCGAGGCGATCGTCAGGTCCGCGACCACGTGGAGCGAGTGCCCGCCGCCGGCGGCCCAGCCGTTCACGACGGCGATGACCGGCTTGGGCGTGGTGCGGATCAGCCGCTGGACCTCGAGGATGTGCAGCCGGCCGGCGCGCGCGGGGTCGATCGTCTCGGCGGAGGTGCCCTCGGCGTAGCGGTAGCCGTCCCGCCCGCGGATGCGCTGGTCCCCGCCGGAGCAGAAGGAGTGCCCGCCGTCCTTGGGGGAGGGGCCGTTGCCGGTGAGCAGGATGCAACCGACGTCCGGGGCCATCCGGGCGTGGTCCAGGGTGCGGTAGAGCTCGTCCACGGTGCCGGGGCGGAAGGCGTTGCGGACCTCCGGGCGGTCGAAGGCGATCCGCACGGTGCCCAGGTCCCTCACGACGGCGCCGGAGGCGTCGCGCTCGACCTGCCGGTGGTAGGTGATGTCCTCGAGGTCGAATCCCTCCACCACACGCCAGCGGGTGGGGTCGAAGACGTCGGAGACGCGGGCCGGGAGGTCTGTGTGTTCTGCGTTGCTCACCCGGCAGAGTCTAGCCAGCCCCACCGAGAGCACTGACCCGGCGGATCCTGGGGATCCGCCGGGTCAGGGGCACAGGGCGCGGTGTCAGCGGGCCGGGGCGCCCGCCGGCACGTCGTCGTCGTGCTCGTGGTGGTCGTCGTGGTGGAGGGCCACGCCGCCCCTGCCGCTGGCGGCCGCCTCCCGGGCCTCTGCGGCCGCGGCGAGCATCTCGTGTTCCGCCATGGTCCGCTGCTCGGGCTGCCGGCCCTGCTCCAGCGCGGTCTCGGCAGGGGAGCCGGGGACCACGGCCGAGCCGACGGCGCCGGGGATCTCCGAACCGCGCAGGGAGGCCCCCGCGGTCTCCCGCATGAACCACACGCTGACCAGTCCCACCGCGCAGGCGGCCATCATGTAGTAGGCCGGGAACTTGACGTCCCCCGTCACCCCGATGGCCCACTCGTTCACCAGCGCGGCGGTGCCCCCGAAGATCGAGGTGGCGATGTTGTAGGTGATCGCGAAGCCGGAGAACCGCGCCTGGGTGGGGAACATCGCCGGGAAGGTGGCGGTGATCGTGGACAGCTGCGGGATGTACAGCAGGCCCAGCACGGCGAAGCCGACGAGCGCCAGCCCGAAGTCCATGCCCATGAGCATGAACATGGGGATGGCCAGCAGGATGATCCCGCCCAGGGAGAAGTACCAGGACGGCTTGCGGCCGAACCTGTCCGAGAGGCCGCCGGACCACGGCATCAGCGCCATCATGGCGACCTCGCCGATGAGGATGATGGCGAGCCCGGCCGAGGCGGGCAGGCCGATCTGCTGCTCCAGGTAGGTGGGCATGTAGGACAGCAGCGTGTAGTTGACCACGTTCACCGAGATGACCAGCCCGGTCATCACCAGCATCGGCTTCCAGTGGGTGCGGAACAGCTGCGGCAGCGACGGGGTGTCGACCGACTCGGCGGCGGCCGGTGCGTCGTCGTTCATCTCCTCGTACACCGGGGTGTCGTCCAGCTTGGAGCGCAGGTAGAACCCGATCAGGCCCATCGGGGCGGCCAGCAGGAACGGCAGGCGCCAGCCCCAGGAGCTCATCTGCTCGGGGGACAGCAGCAGTTCCAGGAGCAGCATGACGGCCGTGCCCAGGGCGAAGCCGCCCAGGGTGCCGAACTCCAGGAAGGAGCCCAGGAAGCCTCGGCGGCGGTCCGGGGCGTACTCGGACATGTAGGTGGCCGCGCCCCCGTACTCGCCGCCGGTGGAGAAGCCCTGGACCATGCGCAGCACGATCAGCAGCACCGGGGCCAGCCAGCCGACCTGGTCGAAGGTCGGCAGCACGCCGATCAGGAACGTGGCACCGGACATCAGCAGGATGGTCAGCGCCAGGATGCCCTTGCGCCCGATCCGGTCCCCGAGGGGTCCCCAGACCAGTCCGCCCAGCGGCCGCACCAGGAAGGAGATCGCGAAGGTGGCCAGCGTCAGCAGCATGCCGCCCTCACCGGGGAAGAAGTGCTGGGTGATGTAGGCCGTGGCCACCGCGTAGACGCCGTAGTCGTACCACTCGGTGGCGTTGCCGAGCGCGGAGGCCGCGGTGGCCTTGCGGATGGCCGCCGCGGGGGTCTTCTTCCGGGGTGGACGGCTCGGCCTGGAGAAGCGATTGCGGACGGAGGACTGTGGTGCAGAGCTGGACACGAGTGCCGCTTCCTGTGCGATTCACCCCGTCAGGGGTGTTCCAGGGCCGACCAGGCGGTAGGCCCGGCGCACGGGGCGGCCGGGGGCGCCGGGTCGGGGCCGGGGAGGACGGCGGCCGGGATCGTGCATCGGCCACCCACCTGGGAGGTAGACGGTTGACCCTAACGGGGGCCGGGGGAGTCGGACAAATCGGGCCGGACGGTGCACAGTGGTGTCATGAACTGGGACGGAGCGGTCAACGCGCACCACGTGCTGGGGCTCATCTACCGGATGGGGCGCCAGGAATGGCTGACCGAGAACGGCTGGCGGCACCTGCGCCAGGACGGCGTCACCACGGTGATCGACCTGCGCAACGAGCCCGAACGCACCCGCCGGCCCACCGACCCCGCGGTGGGCGATGCCGCCCGGGCCGGGATTGACGTCGTGCACTGCCCGGTGGAGGACCAGGACGTGGCGGAGTACATGGCGCCGGCGCTCGCCGCCGGCGCACCGTACCCGAACCACCCGCGGTACTACCCGTCCACCCTGCGCTACTTCCCGGACCGGTTGGCCCGGGTGTTCAGCGCGATCGCGGCGGCACCGGGGGCGGTGGTGCTGCACTGCTCGGCCGGCCGGGACCGGACCGGGCTCGTGGTCACCCTGCTGCTGATGCTGGCCGGTCGGCGTGACCTGGTCCTGCCGCAGTACGACGCCGGCGCCCGGGGCATCAACGACTGGCACCGCATCAGCCCCGTGCCCCACCCCCACGAGCGGCATATGGCCGGTGCGGAACTGGAGGAGTTCCTCACCGGCCGGCTGCGGGCCCTGGAGGAGTTCGCGGACTCCCTGCCGGACGAGGGGTCGGTGGCGGCGCTGCTCCGGCGGCACGGCCTGGGCGAGGACGAACTGCAGGCGGTCCTGCGGAAGCTGGGCCGCACCGCCGGCCGGCCCGCCTGATCCGGGGCGTCGGCGCTCAGCGCTCCGGGGTCAGCGTCCGGGTGTACTGCACCTGGCCGTTCGCGTCGATCAGTTCCACGGTGAACTCCTCGCCCCCCGGGGCCACCTGTACGCGCCCGAAGAACTGCCCCGCGCCGTCGCGGGGTGATCCCATCGCCGGACCGGCCTTCTGGAAGTCCACGTGGGGACCGAAGGTGTGGTCCATCTCGTTGGGTCCGAAGGACCCGGCGTTGATGGGACCGGCCACGAACTCCCAGAACGGATGGAAGTCCGTGAATCGGGCCCGTTCGGGTGAGTAGTGGTGGGCGGCGCAGTAGTGCACGTCCCCGGTCAGGAACACGACGTTGCGGCTGCCCTGCCGCTTGATGCCGGACAGCAGCCGGGCCAGTTCGAGTTCGCGGCCCAGCGGCTGGCCGTGGTCGGCGTTGGAGATGGACTCCTGGCCCTTCCCGTCCGGGACGATGATGCCCAGCGGCAGGTCCGCCAGGATGACCTTCCAGGTGGCCTTCGAGGTCCTGAGCCCGCGCAGCAGCCACTCGAGCTGCTCCTCGCCGAGGAGGGCGGTCGCGTGCGGTTCCATGCCGTCGGTGTTCTCGCCCTTGTGCGTGCGCATGTCCAGGACGAACACGTCCAGCTGGGGGCCGCGCTCGATCCTGCGGTAGATGCGGGCCGGCTCGAGGCCGCTGCCGCGGGACATCGCCCGGTGGTCGGCGATCGGCTGGTACTCCTGCCAGGCGCGTCGACCGCGCGCGGCGAGGGTGTCGACGTCCCGGACGGTGTAGCGCTCATCGGTCAGCACCTCGCCGGCCCACCAGTTGTTGGTGGTCTCGTGGTCGTCCCACGTGGCGATGACCGGCACCTGCGCGTACATGGCCCGCACGTTGGCGTCCATCAGGTTGTAGCTGTGGCGGCCGCGGAACTCCCGCAGGGTCTCGGCCACCTTGGCCACCTCGTCGGTGACGACGTTGCGCCAGAGGGTCCCGTCGGGCTCCGTCATGGTCTCGGCGATCGGACCGTCCGCGTAGACGGTGTCACCGGCGTGCAGGAAGAAGTCGGGGTCGAACGAGCGCATCGTCTCGTAGCCGAACATGCCCCCGACGTCGGGGTTGATGCCGTAACCCTGGCCGGCGGTGTCGGCCGTCCAGACGAAGCTCTGCGCCCCGTCCGACCGGCGCCCCGGGGCGGTGCTGAACCGGCCGGTGCCGAGCTCGCTGCGGCGTCCGTGCTCGTCCTCGAAGGACAGCTCCAGGTCGAACGCGGTGCCGGACGGCAGGCCGCGGGCCTGGATGCGCGCGGTGAAGTCGGTGTCCGCGGTGGCCCACGGGCCGCGCAGGCGGATCGGTTCACCGTCCCGGCCCGCTCCATGACCACGACGCCGGCCCCGGGACCGCACGCGGTCGCCGTCGGCGTCGAGGGCGTGCAGGACCGCCTGGAGGCGGCCCTCGCCCGAGGCGCGGGACCACAGGACGGCGGAGTGGGACGTGACGTCACCGGTCTGGATCCCGGAGGGCAGGGTCAGGCGGGCCGCGGCGCGGCGTGCGGACACCGCCGGGGACGCGGCCGCCGGTCCGGTGGTGAGCGTGGTGGGCAGGGTGCTGGCGAGGGCGGCCGCGGCGGCACCCTTGAGCAGGGTGCGGCGGTTCGGCGCCGGGTGGTTCTCCATGCCCACAGTGAAGCCGCGCGCCGTGAAACGCCGGTGGCCTGCAGGTGAACTCCGGCGGGCCACCGGGAGGCCGGGGACAATGGGCACGTGACTCCCTCGACCAACCCGCTGCCGATCATCGTCCCCACGCCGCGGGCGGTCGGCGTCCAGCCCCGCGCCCTGGCCACCGGGGTCGTGCTGGTCATCGGGGCCTGCGTCTCGCTGCAGTTCGGCGCGGCCGTGGCGGTGCAGCTGTTCCCGGTCCTGGGCCCCTGGGGCGTCACCACGCTGCGGCTGGGCCTTGCCGCGGTGGTGCTGCTGGGTCTGGTGCGGCCGCGGATCCGCAGCTGGACGCGCGCGCAGTGGACGGCGGTGGTCCTGTTCGGGATCTCCATGGGTGCGATGAACGGGGTCTTCTACGCCGCGATCGACCGGATCCCGCTGGGGGTCGCGGTGTCCATCGAGTTCCTGGGACCGCTGGTGCTGGCCGCCCTCCTCGCCCGGCGCTGGGTGGACGGGCTCTGGGTGGCCGTGGCCCTGGCGGGCATGGCCCTGCTCGCGGTGGACAGCGCCTCCGGGGACGAGGCGCTGGACCCGGTCGGCGTGCTCTTCGCCCTGGTCGCCGGGGCGTTCTGGATGGCCTACATCCTCACCAGCAAGCGGGTGGGGGCGCTCGTGCCGGGCAGCGGGGGACTGGCCGTGGCACTGGTGGTGGCCACCGCCGTCGTGGCGCCACTGGGCGTGCCGGGGGCCGCCGGCGCGTTCGCGGACCCGGCGCTGCTGGGGCTGGGGCTCCTGGTCGCGCTGCTGTCCTCGGTGGTGCCCTACTCGCTGGAGCTCAACGCGCTGCGCCGGTTGCCACCGGCGGTGTTCAGCATCCTGCTGAGCCTGGAACCGGCCTTCGCGGCCCTGTTCGGGTGGCTGCTGCTGGGCCAGGAGTCCGGGCTGCTGCGCACCCTGGCGATCGTGCTGGTCGTCGCGGCCAGCGCCGGGGTGACGCTGACCGCGCGACGGCTCACACCCGCTGGCTCGCGCCGAGGGCGGTGAGCAGGAAGGCGTAGTCCCAGGCCCGGTCCTCCCAGGCCCGGTAGCGACCCGAGGCGCCCCCGTGGCCGCCGTCCATCTCCGTCTTCAGCACGATCGGCGAGCCCCCCGCGGCCAGCGGCGTGGACTGGTCCGAGGTGACCGTGCGGCGCAGCAGCTGGACCCACTTGGCCGGCTCCACGTACAGCACCCGGGTGTCGTTCAGCGAGGTCACGGCCGCGACGGCGGGATAGTCCACCGCCCGCACGTTCTCGTACGGGGTGTACTCGGCCATGTACCGGTACACCTCCGGGTCGGTGATCGGGTTGCCCCACTCCTCCCACTCCAGGGCGGACAACGGCAGGTCCGGGTCCAGGATGGAGGTCAGCGCGTCCACGAACGGCACCTGCGCCACGCACGCCCGGTACAGCTCGGGGGCCAGGTTCAGCACCGCGCCCATCAGCAGCCCGCCCGCCGAGCCGCCCATGCAGGCGATCCGGTCCGGGTCCACCCAGCCGGACTGCGCCACGAACCGGGTGGCGTCCACGAAGTCGGTGAAGGTGTTCTTCTTGTGCAGCTTCTTGCCGTGGTCGTACCAGGCACGGCCCAGCTCGCCCCCACCGCGCACGTGCGCCACCACGTAGACCACGCCGCGGTCCAGCAGGGACAACCGCGCCACGGACAGCCCCGGGTCCATCGAGACCTCGTAGCTGCCGTAGCCGTAGACGACGCAGGGGTTGGAACCGTCCCACTCGGTGTCCTTGCGCCGGATGACCGTCAGCGGGATCGTCACCCGCCGGTCCGTGGACTCGGCCGGTGCCCACCAGCGCTCCACGAGGTACTGCTCGGGGTCGTAGCCGGGCACCTCGACCTGGCGGCGCAGGTGCAGGGCGCCGGCCTCGCCGGCGCCCATCTCCCAGTCCAGCACCTGGGAGGGGGTCACCCAGGAGGTGTAGGACAACCGCAGGTAGGGCGACTCGTAGGGGGCCCCGGCCAGTTCGCACGAGTACAGCTCCTCGCCGAAGTCCGGCTCCACGGGCCGGCCCTGCTGGTCCGTGCCCAGCCCGGCCAGCGGCATCACGAGGGTGCGCGGGGTCGTCTGGCGGCGCACGCTCAGGGCCAGGTGCGTGGCGGTGACGGCGGCGCCGTCCACCTTGGTGGTGGCCGAGTGCTCCACGACGGTGCGCCAGGACCGCGGGTCCGTCACCGTCTCGCGGGCGGCCAGGGAGACCATGTTGTTCGGGGCGTCGGCCCCCGTGGCCAGGTCCTTGTCATGGACGATCACGTAGTGCCGCCGGCCGTCCAGGGTCACCGGGTCCACGCCGTGTAGCAGGCCGAGGGAGCGGTCCACGAGCACGCGCAGCCCGCCCAGCGGCTCCCCGGCGCCCTCGGGCAGGTCCAGGGCCCGGGTCTCGGCGAGCTCGGAATTGCCGATGGACACGACCAGCTCGGTGCGGTCGGCGGAGAGCCCGAAGCCGGACCACATCCCCGGGTCGTCCTCCTGGAACAGCAGCTGGTCCTGCTCGTTCGGCGTGCCGAGGGTGTGGGCGAGGATGCGGTAGGGACGCCAGGACTCGTCCGGGACGGTGTAGAACACTCGCGTGCCGGTGCGGTCGAAGACCACCCCGTAGGACACGTTGGGGATCTCGTCGGCCAGGTCCTCGCCGGTGCGCAGGTCCCGGACGCGCAGGGTGAAGCGCTCGTCGCCGGCATGGTCCACGGCGTAGGCCATCAGGTTCCCGTCCCGGGACACGGCCAGGCCGCCGAGGGAGAAGAAGGGCTTGCCCTCGGCCTCGGCGTTGCCGTCCAGGATGACCTCTTCGCCCTCGACCGCGACGCCCGGCTCGATGACCGGCGGGGTCCAGTCCGCGACGGCGTCACCGGTGTCCCGTGCCCGCACGCGGCACTGCACGCCGTACTGCTTGCCCTCCTCGGTGCGGGAGAAGTACCACCAGTCGTCCTTGCGGGCCGGGACGGACAGGTCCGTCTCCACCGTGTGGGCCTTGATCTCGCCGAAGATGGCCGTGCGCAGCGGCTCCTGGTCCTCGGTGACCGCGGCCGTGTAGGCGTTCTCCGCCTCCAGGTGCGCGATGACCTCGGGGGACTCCTTGTCCCGCAGCCAGTCGTAGTCGTCCGTGAAGGCCTGGCCGTGGTGCTCGCGCGGCACGGGGCGCCGCTCGGCGACCGGCGGGTGCGAGGTGGGGGCCGACGTCGTGGTGTCCGAAGAACTCATGGCCACCATTCAACCCCACGCCGGGGGCGTGGATCACAGCCCCAGCAGGCCCCGGAAAACGCCCATGCCGAAGTAGAGGACGAAGGCGGCGGCCACCACCCAGAGCAGGGGGTGCACCTCGCGGGCCCGGCCCTGGGCGGTGCGGATCACCGCGTAGGCGATCATGCCGGCGCCGATGCCGTTGGCGATCGAATAGGTGAACGGCATGAGGATGAAGGTCAGGAACGCCGGGAAGGCGGCACCCAGGTCCGTCCAGTCGATGTGCAGCACCTGCGTGGCCATCATGAAGCCCACCACCACGAGGGCCGGGGCGACCGCCTCGAAGGGCACCAGGTGGATCAGCGGGGTCAGGAACATGGCCAGCAGGAACAGCACGCCGGTCACCACGGAGGCCAGGCCGGTGCGCGCACCCTCGCCGATGCCGGTGCCGGACTCCACGAAGATCTGGTTGGCCGAGCCGGAGGCGCCGCCGCCGGCGGAGACGGCCAGGGCGTCCACCATGAGGACCCGGTTCAGGTGCGGGATCTGACCGTCCCGGGTGACGTTGCCGGCCTCGCGGGCCAGGCCCACGGACGTGCCCATGGCGTCGAAGAACACGGACAGCAGGATGACGAACACCAGCAGCAGTGCCATCAGGGGGCCGACCTGGCTGAAGGCCGCGAACAGGTCCGCCTGTCCCACGAGGGACACGTCCGGGGCGCTCCAGTCCGGGAAGGACGGGGCCACCAGGGACCAGCCGGTCGGGTTGACGTTGCCCTCGGCGTCCACCGAGGGGCCGATGTGGAACACCGCCTCGAGGATGTTCGCCAGCACGGTGGCCACCACGATCCCGATGAGGATGGCCCCGCTGGTCTTGCGGATCACGAGCACGGAGGTGACCAGCAGCCCGACGATGAACACGAGCACCGGCCAGCCCTCCAGGTCACCACCGGTGCCCAGCCCGACCGGGACGGTGGTGCCGGCGGCGTCCGGCACGCGGCGGACGAACCCGGCGTTGACGAAGCCGATCATGGCGATGAACAGGCCGATGCCCACCACGATCCCCGTCTTCAGGGCGTCCGGCACGGCGTTGAACACCGCCTGCCGGAAGCCGGTGGCCACCAGCACGGCCATGACCAGTCCGGCGATCACCACGAGTCCCATCACGGCCGGCCAGGTCAGTCCCTGGGTCGTGGCGACGGTGATGGCCACGAGCGCGTTGACGCCGAGCCCGGCGGCCAGGGCGAAGGGATGCCGGGCCCAGACGCCCATGACGATCGTCGCGATGCCGGCCACGAGCGCCGTCACGGCGGCCACCCGGCCGATGCCCAGGGTGTCCCCGTTCGCGTCCGCCCCGGAGAGCACGAGCGGGTTGAGCACGATGATGTAGCTCATCGCCAGGAAGGTCGCCAGCCCGCCGCGGATCTCCTGGGCGACGGAGGAACCGCGCCGGGAGATCATGAAGAACCGGTCGAACCCGTTGCGCGGATGGGCCGCGTCCACGGTGTTCAGGGTCCTGGGATCGGATGTCGGTGCTGCGGTATCGGGCCTGGGCATGGGGGCCATGTTAGCGGCGGCGGGCACCGCGCCGCCTACTTCCCGGGGTTCGGCCGCGCGAGAGGGAGGACCGGCCGGGCGGTAGTCTGGCCCGATGCCAGGCACGGGGTGGGTCCAGCTCTCCGCGCACGCCCACGCCCTGGCCCTGCCGGGCTGGCAGGCCAACGTGGGCCTCGTCGTCGGGACGGACCGGGCCCTGCTCGTGGACACCGGTGCCGGGCCGGTCCAGGCCGCCTGGCTGCTGGACCGCGTACGCGAGCTGACCGCCCTGCCCCTGGTGGCGGTCAACACCCACGCCCACTTCGACCACGTGTTCGGCAACGCCTACCTGGCGGACCCCGGGACCGCCGGCGTGGAACAGGTCTGGGGCCACGAGCGCGCCGCGGCCGCGCTGCGCGAGCACGGCGAGGACCAGCGGGGCGAGGTGCGTGCCCTCGAACCGGCCTTCGCCGCCGGTGAGGGGCCCCACGCGCGGATCCTGCCGCCCACGCACACCGTGGGGGACGAACCGCGGACGATCGACCTCGGCGGGGTCGGCGCCACGCTGTTCCACGTGGGCCGCGGCCATACCGACGGTGACCTGCTGGTCGGGGCCGGTGAGGTCCTGTTCGCCGGGGACCTCGTCGAGGAGGGCGCCGACCCGGCCTTCGAGGATGCCTGGCCCCGGGACTGGCCGACCGCCCTGGCCCGGATCCTCGAGCTGGCGGACCGCTACCGGGTCATCGTCCCCGGGCACGGCGCCGTCGTGGGCATGGACCACGTCCGGCGCATGCTGCACGCCATGGAGCGGGCCGTCGGCGGGGACGGTGCGGTGTACGGCGCGGAGCAGTCGGGGCACCTGGCCCGGCGGTTGTCATGACCAGGCCCCACCCGCTCGCCGCGGCGTTCCAGGTCTACGCGCCCTCGGCCGTCTACTCCGTGGGCGTCGGCGCCATCACCCCGGCCATGGCCCCCGCGGCGACCGCGTTCGGGGCCTCGGTGGCCGTGGCCGCCGCCTCCGTCACCCTCGTCGGGATCGGCTCGCTGCTGGCCAACGCGCCCGCCGCGCACCTGGCCTCCCGGGCGGGGGAGCGCAGGACCATCATCGTCTCCGCCTGGACCGGTGCGGTGGGCGCGCTGGTGGCCTGGGCCGCCGTCGCCGGCTGGCTGTCCGTGCCCGACGCCGCCGGGCTCGCCCTGTTCTTCGCCGGGCTGTTCGTCGTGGGCATGGCCGGGGCGGGGTTCAACCTGGCCCGGCAGTCCTACCTGGCGGTCGCCGTCCCGGTCAGCCACCGGGCGCGGGCGATGTCCACCCTGGGCGGCACCATCCGCATCGGCCTGTTCCTCGGGCCGTTCCTGGGCGCGGGGCTGCAGGCCCTCCTCGGCCTGCACGGGGCGTTCGCGGCCGGTGCGCTGACCATGGCCCTGGCCGCGGCGGGAAGCTTCGCCATCCGGGAGCTGCCCGTGCCGGGCCCGGTGGGCGCGGGGACCCCACCGGTCCCGCAGGCCCGGCCCACCCTGCGCTCGCTGGCCCGGGAGCACCGCCGGGTGCTGACCACCGTGGGCGTGGCCGTGATCTGCCTGTCCGCCACCCGGGCCTGCCGTTCCGCCGTCATCCCCCTGTGGGCCACCCACCTGGGGCTCTCACCCGCGGCGGCGTCCGTCATCTACGGGGTCACCGGGCTGGCGGACCTGCTGATGTTCTACCCCTCGGGGCTGCTCATGGACCGCCGCGGCCGGCGCATCGTGGCGGTGTCCTGCCTGAGCGGGCTGGGCCTGGGCATGGCCCTGATCCCGCTCACCGGCGCTCCGGGATGGTTCACCGCGGTGGCGCTGGTGGTGGGGCTGGGCAACGGCTTCGGTTCCGGGATCGTCATGACCCTGGGCGCCGACTACTCCCCGCGGCAGGCCAGGCCCCAGTTCCTGGCCCTGTGGCGGTTGCAGGCAGACGCCGGCATCCTGGCGGGTCCGGCGATCCTCTCCGCGGTCACGGCCCTGGCGGGGCTCGCCACCGGGATCTGGGTGATCGCGGCAATCGCCGGCGCCGGGGCGGTGGTGTTCGCCCGGGCCCTGCCGCGCGGACCCGGGCCGGTGGCCTGACTCAGCGGCGCCCGGCCTGCCAGCGGAAGAAGGTCGAGAGGAACCCGAAGACCAGCAGCCCCGGTCCCACGGAGAGCAGCAGCCCGGCCAGGAAGTGCCAGCCGGAGTGCCAGTCCGGAACCGGGGTCAGGGCGGCCACACCCCCGGCGGCCTGGAAGGCCAGCCAGGCCCCGGCCGTGGCCAGCAGGCCGCCGAGCCAGAGGGCCACGTCCCAGCCGGGGTGGCCCGCCGGCCGCGGATGACGGGCGCTGGGCCGGCCCACCGTGTTCCACCCCGGTCCCGTGCGCAGGATGACCCAGCCGGCCGCCAGCGCCCAGGCGGCGGCGACCAGGTAGGCCGCCGCCATGTCCGCCGGCCGGTGCCAGGCCTCGATGAACGTGCCCGCCCCCACCGCGGTGGCGAACAGCGCACCGATCGCGGCCGTCGCCGGACGCCACCGCGGGGCCACCATGAGGAACACGGCCAGGGCCGCGGCCGCGGCGAAGGTGGTGTGCCCCGAGGGCAGCGAGTTGCCCGTGTAGTACGGCACCCCGTTGTCCAGCACCGGCCGGACGAACAGCACGTTCTTGAGGACCTGGGTGGTGAGGTTGGCCCCCGCGAACCCCGCCGCCGCCACCAGCGAGGCGAACCAGCGCCGGCGCCAGACCGTGAGCACCAGGAACACGGCGACCCCGACCACCCCGACGATCTGCGGCAACCGGACCAGCACCACGGTCACCGAGCCGTGCAGCGAGGCGAGCCGGTGGGTGGCGGACTCCAGGGCCATGTACTCCGCCAGCTGGCCGGTGGAGGTGCCCACGAAGGCGGTGAAGACCACCAGGAGCAGCGCGATGCAGCCGGCCAGCGCCAGCAGCCAGGCCCAGGGGTCACGGGCCGGCCGACGGGCGGACCGGACGGGCAACGTGTCGGGAACGGCAGAGGGCATGGGCTCCATTGTGGTCCAGCCGGCTGGGAGGATCCCGTCACCGGTCCGTCGACGATTCTTCGCCGGACGGTCACGCGGGCGACGGACGGGCGGTCTATCCTCGGCCCCATGTCCAACATCGCGGGGACCACTCCCGAGCACGCCGCGGCACGCCAGGCACTCGCCCTCTTCGGCTCCGTCAGCCGCCAGGAACCCATCGAGTGGGCGGGGGAGACACCCCTGGCCCCGCAACTGGCCCGGTTCTACCGCGAGGTGGGACCCGAGTGGATCGAGATCGACACCGCCGGGCTGCCCTTCCTGTTCTTCCCGCTCGAACGGCTCTGGGACGAGCAGGCCGGATACCGCTGGAACCGGAGCACCGCGGCCCGGCTGGTGGACTGGAACGAGGAGTGGACGGTGGTGGCCAAGCAGGGCGCGGACCCGTTCATCCTCGACGCGAACACCGGCCAGGTCCTCACCGCGCCCGGGGACGACGGCTGGGAGGACCGGCTGGACGACCCGGAGCCGACCTTCGACTCCCTCGAGCAGATGGCGCTGGCCCTGGCCGCCACCGGCAGCGCCTGGGCCCGGTGGGACAACCCGTTCACCGAGGACTGGACCCTGCGTCCGGAGACCACCGCCGCCGTGGTCCAGGCACTGGAGACCGTCCTCGGTGACCACGCCCGCGCCGTGGCCGCCGCCCGCAAGTTCGGGTACCACCACGCACGCTGAATAGGCTGGGGGCATGATCCCGCCCCTGCTGGCCGGGCTGTCGCTGCCCGGTGCCGACGAACTGCTGGACGGCGCCGTCGTCGTCGCCCAGCCCCTGCACACCCGCTTCCGCGGCACCACCGTGCGCGAGGCGATGCTGCTGCACGGGCCGGCCGGCTGGGCCGAGTTCTCCCCGTTCCCCGAGTACGACGCGGGGGAGTCCGCCCGCTGGCTCGCCGCGGCGATCGAGGCCGGCTGGCACGGCTGGCCGGCCCCCGTGCGGGAGACCGTCCCCGTTAACGCGACCGTCCCGGCGGTCCGGCCCGGGGACGTCGGGCGCGTCCTGGAGTCCTTCGGCGCGGTCCCGGCCGTCAAGGTGAAGGTGGCCGAAGCGGGCCAGGACGTCGACGACGACGTGGCCCGGGTGGCCGAGGTGCGCCGCCTGCTGCCGGAGGCAGCCCTCCGCGTCGACGCCAACCAGGGTTGGGACCACGCGACCGCCCTGGCGGCGCTGGGCCGGCTGGCCGGGTACGGGCTCGAGTACGCCGAGCAGCCGGTGGCGGGCATCGAGGGGCTCGCCCGGCTGCGCGAGGCCCTGGACCGCGCCGGGATCGAGGTACGGCTGGCCGCCGACGAGTCCGTCCGCAAGGAGACCGACCCCGTGGCCGTCGCCCGGGCCGGGGCCGCGGACCTCGTCGTGGTCAAGGTCCAGCCCCTGGGCGGGGTGCGCCGCGCCCTCGGGATCGTGGAGGCCGCCGGTCTGGATGCGGTCGTGTCCTCGGCGCTGGACACCTCGGTGGGGATCGCCGCCGGGGTGGCGCTCGCCGCCAGCCTGCCGCGACTGCCCCACGCTTGCGGGCTGGGCACCGTGGCGCTGTTCGCCCAGGACGTCGCGGACCCGCCCTGGGTCCCCGACGCCGGCCGGCTCCGTCCCGGTCCGGCCCCCGTCCCGGTGGCGCGGGGCGCGCTGCGCGCCGGCGAGGACCGGCAGCGGTGGTGGCGGGACCGGCTCCGCGCGGCCTGGGCGGTGCTGGAGGCGGCCCGGCCGGCCTGAGCGACGTCCCGCTCACGAAGTGTTCACCGGGACGTCACCGTTTCGCGTCCGGAACGCATCCTTCGGGGTGAAGGGTGGAGACGCTCATCCACCACCTTGAGGAGATCTCCTTGCTGAAGCGACACCTGCCCATGGTCGGCCACACCCGGGGCAACCGTTCTGCCGTCACGTGCGCGCTCAAGTGCGGCAACGCGTGCGCCCACCCGGTGCCGAACACCTCGGAGAACCCCCACTTCCGGGACATCGCCAATGCCGCGATCTCGCGCCGGGCCGCCCTGGGCCTGGGCGGCGGACTGGCCGCCGCCGTCGTCGTGGGCGCCCAGGCCGTCTCCACCGCCCCGACCGCGGAGGCCCACGGCGGCACCCACCCGAAGGGCGGCGGCAAGCTCGAGTTCCGGGCCCTCAACGGGGTCCCCAAGACCGTGGACGATGTCACCGTGCCGGAGGGCTACGACTGGAAGGCCATCATCCGCTGGGGTGACCCGTTGTTCGCCGACTCCCCGGAGTTCGACATCACCGCCCAGACCGGTGAGTCCCAGTCCCGGCAGTTCGGCTACAACAACGACTACCTGGACGTCATCTCCGACGGCCGCGACGACCGCCGTGGCTACCTGGTGTCCAACCACGAGTACACCAACGAGAACATCATGTTCTCCCCGGAGTACATCGCCTCGAACCCCGAGGACGTCGTCAACGCGGGCATCGCGGCCCACGGGATGTCCGTGGTCGAGCTCCGGCGCGAGGGCAGGGGCCGGCCCTGGGAGTACGTCCGGGGCGGTCGCCGCAACCGCCGGATCACCGGTTTCACCCCCTTCTCCGTGGACGGTCCGGCCGCCGGGACCGACCTGCTGAAGACCGTAGAGGATCCCACTGGGGCACGCGTCCTGGGCACGCTGAACAACTGCGCCGGCGGCACGACCCCGTGGGGCACCGTGCTCTCCGGAGAGGAGAACTTCGACCAGTACTTCGTCGGCACCGGTTCCGCCGAGGAGGCCCGCTACGGTCTGGGCACCACGCCGACCCAGCGCACGTGGGAGACCGTGTACGACCGGTTCGACCTGAACAACGAGGGGTACGCGAACGAGGTGAACCGCTTCGGCTGGATCATCGAGATGGACCCGGAGGACCCGGAGTCCACCCCGGTCAAGCACACCGCCCTGGGCCGGTTCAAGCACGAGGCCGGCACCGCCGTGCTGTCCCGGGACGGCCACGCCGTGGTCTACTCCGGTGACGACCAGAAGAACGACTACCTCTACAAGTTCGTCTCCCGGAAGAGGTACCGCCGCGGGGACAAGCGCCACAACATGACCCTGCTCTCCGAGGGCACCCTGTACGTGGCGCAGTTCACCGGCGACTCCCCGGCCGCCGAGATCGACGGCTCCGGTAAGGTGCCCTCGGACGGCGCCTTCGACGGCCGCGGCCGGTGGATCCCCCTGGTCAAGAACGACCGGTCCCTGGTCCCCGGCATGACGGTGGAGGAGGTGCTCGTCCACACGCGCCTGGCCGCGGACCAGGTGGGGGCCACCAAGATGGACCGCCCGGAGGACGTGGAGACCAACCCGGTCACCGGCAAGGTCTACATGGCGCTGACGAACAACGACAAGCGCACCGTGGCCACGGTGGACGAGGCCAACCCGGTCGCCACGCCCGGTGGCGGCAACCGCGACGGCCACGTCATCGAGATCACCGAGCGGCGCGGTGACCACACCGCCGAGCGCTTCGGCTGGAACATCCTGCTGCTGGCCGGCGACCCGGCGAAGTCCGAGTCCGTGTACTTCTCCGGCTACCCGGCGGACAAGGTCTCCCCGATCTCCTGCCCGGACAACCTGGCCTTCGACTCCGAGGGCAACCTGTGGATCTCGACGGACGGCGCCCCCGGCAAGATCGGCTTCGGCGATGCCCTGCACAAGGTGACCCTCGAGGGCCGCAACCGGGGCCGCGTGGAGCAGTTCCTCTCGGTCCCGGTGGATGCCGAGACCTGTGGCCCGGTCATCCACGACCGCGACAACTCGGTCTTCGTCAACGTCCAGCACCCGGGCGAGGACGGTGAGTGGGGCAAGCACACCTCGTACTTCCCGGACTACCTGCCGGCCTCCGGCCCGGTGCAGGTGCGGGACCGGGTCGCGGTGCCGCGCCCCTCCGTCGTCCAGGTCTTCTCGACCACCGGCAACAACGGCACGGGCAGGGGCCGGCGCCACTGACCTGAGCCGACACCCGGGCCGACCCCGAGCGGTGCACGGACCTCCTCCGTGCACCGCTCGGCCGTTAACCTGCTGATCAGCCTCCCTCCGTAGGATGTGCCCATGGAGCACTCCCCGGACCCCACGCCCGCCCTGGATTCCCTGCAGGTTGCCCGCACCGTCACCGACGCCCTGCTCGAGGGCGGACTGCGCGAGGCCGTCATCGCGCCCGGTTCCCGCTCCGCCCCCCTGGTCTACGCCCTGGCCGAGGCCGAGAAGGCCGGGCGGGTGCGCCTGCACGTGCGCATCGACGAACGCGTGGCCGCCTTCACCGCGCTGGGCCTGTCGCTGGCCTCGGGCCGGCCGGTCGGCGTCGTGACCACGTCCGGTACCGCGGTGGGCAACCTGCTGCCGGCCCTGATGGAGGCCGACCACGCGGGCGTGCAGCTCATCGCGCTGACCGCCGACCGTCCGATGGAGCTGCAGGGCACCGGGGCCAACCAGACCACCGCCCAGGACGGGATCTTCCCCCTGCACGTGCGTTTCTCCCAGACGCTGTCCGGGGACGTTCCGGTGCCCGAGGGGTCCGACGAGATCCCCGCCTGGCTGGCCGCGGAGGCCGCCCGGGTCTCCGGTCCGGACGCGGACCCGGTGGCCGCCGCGCTGCGGGAGCACCGCGAGCACCTGGCCAGCACGGTCTCGCGCGCGCTGCTGGCGGCCAACGGCTTCGACACCGAGGACGTCGAGGGCTTCGGCGGGGTCCCCGGGGTGGCCGTCCGCGAGTCCGCCCCGGGGCCCGTGCACCTGAACCTGCGCTTCCGGGACCCGCTGGTGCCGGACGCCTCGGACGTTCCCGAGCCAGGCTGGGACGCCGGCGCCGGCGAGGAACTGCTCACCGGACCGGACGGGGACCTGGTCATCAGCCCCGTGGACCTGAGCGAGCAGCTGGACCTGGAGGTCTCGCGACTGCACGAGGCCCGCACCGTGGTGGTGGCCGGGCACGGTTCCGGACCGCTGCCCGCCGCGTTCGCCTCGGCGCTCGGGCTGCCGCTGTTCGCCGAGCCGGGGTCCAACGCGCGGTTCGGCCCCAACGCGATCGGCGCCTACCCGCTGCTGATCGGATCCGCCGGGGGGCTGGGGGAGGACTCGCACCCGCTGGCCGGGCGCATCGAGCAGGTCATCCTGTTCGGCCGGCCCACCCTGACCCGCCAGGTCACCGCCCTGCTGGGCCGGGAGGACCTGCACACGGCGTTCCACCAGCCCGAGCCGGTGGCCTGGTTCGTCCCGGGCAGCCGGCGCGAGCGCCCGGTGGAGGACCTCGAGGAGCTCGCCGTCGTGGCCGGCCGCGGGCCCACCGGCTGGCTGACGGACTGGCAGCGGGCCGGCCACCGCGCCCAGTCCGCCCTGGACGACGCGCTGGCCACCCGGCACGACGACGTCGGCCACCCGGGAGCGCTGCGCACCGGCCAGCTGGTGGCCACCACGGTGGCGGGCCCCCTGGTGCTGGGGTCCTCGTCCGTGATCCGGGACGTGAACCTGTCCTGGCGACCACCCACGGCCCCGGCCTCGGTGGTCTACGCCAACCGCGGGCTGTCCGGGATCGACGGCACGGTCTCCACCGCCAGCGGCATCGCCCTGGCCACCGGCCGGCGCACCGTGCTGCTGTGCGGGGACCTGACGCTGCTGCACGATGCGGGCGGGCTGCTGGTCGGCCCCGGGGAGGCCGAACCGGACCTGGACATCGTGGTGGTCAACGACCGCGGCGGGGCGATCTTCGCCGGCCTGGAGCACGGGGAGGTGGCCGGGCGCCCGGGCATGGGCCCGGTGGTGGAACGGTTCTTCGGCACGCCCCACGCGGTGGACGTGCGGGCGCTGTGCGCGGCCTACGGCGTGGAGTGGGCGCCGGTCACCAGCGAGCGGGACCTGATCGCCGCCCTCGGCCTGGGCAACCCGGTCCGGGGGCGCCGCGTGCTGGAGCTGCGGTCGGACCGGGCCGCCCGGCCGGAGGTGCGCCGGCTCGTGGAGCAGGCGGTGCGGGACAGCTTCTAGCGCAGCGGATCGAACGGGGCGATCGCCGGGTCGGTCCGGCCGGTGAGCATCTGCTCGGCGAGCAGCCTGCCGGTGGCCGGGCCCAGCACGACGCCCCACATGCCGTGACCGCCGGCCACGAACACGCCGGGGGCGCGGGTGGCGCCCACGATCGGCAGCCCGTCCGGGGTCACCGGGCGTGAGCCGACCCACTCGTCCTGGCGGTGGTCCAGGTCCACCCCGGTCATCAGGTTCCGGGCCTGGTTGACGATCGCCTGGATCCGGCGGGGCTGCAGCGGCTCGTCGGGCCCGCGGAACTCCATGGTGCCGGCGATCCGGAACCGCCCCTGGTACGGGGTGCAGGCGATGCGCTGGAACGGCAGGTACACCGAGTGCCGCGCCGGCTGCTCGGTGGCCACCGTGAACGAGTAGCCGCGGCCGGCCTGGACGCGCACCTTCACGCCGAGGCCACGCACCAGCCTCGGCAGCCAGGCGCCGGTGGCCACGACCACCGCGTCCGCGCCCAGCGCCTCGCCCGTGGAGAGCACGACACCCGGATGGGCCCCGCCGGTCGTGATCGAGGTGACCTCGGCGTCGGTGCGCAGGGTCCCGCCCCGGGCCACCACGGAGTCGGCCAGGGCCTGGACGAAGGGACCGGGCTCGATGAACCGCTGGCCGTCCAGGCGGTAGACCACGCCGACCGCGTCGGAGAGCTGGGGGGCCAGCTCGCGGGGGTGCTCCACCCGCTCGAGCGGCACGTCCTGCCCGTGCCGGACGACGCCCTCCACCTCGCGCAGGAAGCCGGTGGCGTGGCGCTCCTCGGTGAACCCGACGATGAACGGTCCCTCGCGCGTCCACGAGTCCACCCCCGAACCGGTCAGCTCGTCGAAGGCCTCCAGGGCCATCCGGTCGATCGGGGTCAGGGCCGCCATGGTCCGGTCCCAGGTCCGGTGGCTGGCGTGGGCCATGAACCGGGCGAAGAAGGACCATGTCGCCGGGTCCCAGCGGGCCGGGACGTGCAGGGCGGCGTCCGGGTCCAGCAGCGCGGTGGGGCCGTAGGTCCACAGCCCGGGCTCGGCGAGGGGGATGGTCTTGCCGGGGGAGAGCCAGCCGGCGTTGCCCCACGAGGACCCGGCGGCCACGCCCTCCCGGTCCAGGACCGTGACGTCCACGCCCCGTTCCTGCAGATGCCAGGCCGTGCTGAGGCCCACGATTCCAGCGCCGATGACGAGTGCAGTGTTCATGCTGACCAGCGTGACAGATCTCACCTAGTCTGGGGGTGACAACGGCGGAATCCTCGCGTTCCGCTCAGAAATCGAAGGATTCCACCGTGCCCGACGAGATCGACCTGGCCCTGCTGCGGGTCCTGCAGCGCAGCGGCCGGATGCCCTTCAGTGAGCTGGCCACGCGGGTGGGGATCGCGGAGTCGACCTGCCACAAGCGGGTCCGGGCACTCGTGGCCTCCGGCGCCATCTCGGGCTTCCACGCCACCGTGGACCCGGTGGTGCTGGGCCTGGGGCTCGAGGCGCTGATCTCGATCCGCCTGCACTCCCACGCCCGGGCCGGGCTCAAGCGGTTCCAGGACTACCTGGAGCGGTTGCCGGCCACGCAGCGTGTGTACTTCGTCTCGGGGGACCGGGACTTCCTGCTGCACGTGGCGGTGCAGGACGCCGCCGCCCTGCGCACGCTGGTGTCCGAGACCCTGAGCGTGCGCGAGGAGGTGGCGGCCACGAACACGTCGGTCATCTTCGAGCACGCCCCGGGCCGGCTGGCGGACTGAGCTCGGACGGGACGGCCCCGGCGCGCAGGCCCAGGGCCTGGAGCATGGGCCGCATCTTCGCACCGGTCTCGGCCAGCTCGGCCGCCGGGTCCGAGGCGGCCACGATCCCGCAACCGGCGTAGAGGCGCACCGTGTGCTCGTCCTCGACGACCGCCCCCCGCAGCGCGATGCCGAACTCGCCGTTGCCGTTGCCGTCCAGCCAGCCCACGGGACCGGCGTAGAGGCCCCGGTCCAGGCCGTGCTCCTCGGCCTCGAGCCGGTGGATGAGCGCGGCTGCGGTGTCCCGCGGGGTTCCGCACACGGCCGCGGTGGGGTGCAGCACCTCGGTCAGCGCCAGGGCACCGGGCCCGGTGCGCCGTGCGCCGTCGGCGCCCACCAGCCGGGCCGTGACGTCCGTGGCGAGGTGCCACACGTTGGGCAGTTCCAGGACGAACGGCTCCTCGGGGGCCTCGAGTGCCGTGGTGAAGGGCCGCAGACGCTCCGTCAGGGAGTCGACGGCCAGGCGGTGCTCGTGACGCTGCTTGCGGTCCTCGACGAGGTGCCGGCGGGCGTGGTCGGCGCCGTCCGCGCCGGACGGCGCGCCGTCTCGGTCCAGGGTGCCGGCCAGCACGCGGGCCCGGGCCGTGTCGCCGTCCACCTTGACGAGCATCTCCGGCGTGGACCCGATGAGCCCGCCCACCGAGTAGGTCCAGCAGTCCCGGTACTGCTCCGTCAGGGTGCGCAGCACCTGCGGGACGTCGACGGCACCGGTGACCACGGCGTCCCGGGCCAGGACGAGCTTCGTCAGGGTCCCCGCCTCGATCTCCCGCACCCCGCGGGCGACGGCCTCGCGGTACCCGTCCGCGGAGATGACGCCCTCGGTGAGCTCGAGGGCGGCGGCGGCCGGCCGGGGGCGGGCCGGGGCCGCGAGGAGGGCGGTCAGCCGCTCCTCGGCCTCCCGGACGCCGGGGCGCCAGCCGGCGGCCGCACGCGCCGCGTACTCGGGGGAGTCGAGGTCCACCTGCCAGGACAGCCAGGTCCGGCCTCCCGTGGACCCGACGACGAACTCGGGGACCACGAGGACCGAGTCGACGGGGCTGTCGTCGGCGAAGGCGAACGCGGCGAAGGCGAGGGGGGCGCGGCGGGGCAGGCCGGCGTCGGGCAGGGTGGTCCGGGACGTGTCCGCGGCCTCCGCGGCCGTGGCGGCCATCCACCAGCGCCGGGCGGCGTCGAAGCGGCCGGGCCCGGTGGTGGTGAACCGGGCGGCGGTGCCGAGCCCGACCATCCCCTCACCGAAGCGGATCCAGGCGCACTCGTCGCCGGAGACCAGCAGGTCCGCCAGGGCCGCGCCCCCGGGGACGGGGCGGGCGGAGGTGACGGACGCCAGTCGCGGTGGGGGCGCCCCAATACCGGGGGTGTTCATGACCCGTCAAGCCTACCGGCCCGGCAGGGTCCGGCCGGTCTGGGAGAATGGCCGGGTGGAACCTGCAACGAGAACCCGGGTACTGATCGCCGGGGGTGGCCCGGCCGGGGCGACGGCGGCCTGGCACCTGGCGAGCGCCGGCGTCGAGGTCATCGTCCTGGAGAAGACCGCCTACCCGCGGGAGAAGGTCTGCGGGGACGGGCTGACGCCGCAGGCGGTGCGCGAGATGAACCTGATGGGCCTCGCCCACGCCCCCGAGGACGGCTGGCAGCGCATCCGGGGCCTGCGGCTGGTGGCCGGGGGCCGCGCCGTGGAGGTGCCCTGGCCCCAGACGGACACCTGGCCGGACTACGCCCTGGTGCGCACCCGCAACGACTTCGACGAACTCCTCGCCGCCCACGCCCGCGCCGCCGGCGCCACCATCCTGGAGCGCCACTCGGTGAGCTCGGTGCTGCGGGACGGGGCCGGCACCGTGACCGGGCTGCGCGCCGAGCTGCTGGACGGCCGGGGCCGGAAGACCGGCGAGTCCCGTGACTTCCACGCCGACGTGGTGATCGCCGCGGACGGCAACTCGACCCGCACCGCCGTATCGGCCGGGCTGTCCAAGCGCGACGACCGGCCCATGGGCGTGGCCGTGCGCGCCTACTACTCCTCCCCGCGCCACGACGACGAGTGGATGGAGTCCTGGCTGCAGCTCCCGGACGCGGACGGCAACCTGCTGCCCGGCTACGGCTGGCTGTTCCCCCTGGGGGACGGCACCGTCAACGTGGGGCTCGGCATCCTGGACACCTCCCCGCAGTTCGGCAAGCTCGACTACCGCGCCATCCTCAAGGACTGGAGCGGGGCCCTGACCGAGACCTGGGGGCTGAGCGAGCAGACCCGGGAGTCGAGGATCCTGGGCGCGGCCCTGCCGATGGGCTTCAACCGCACCCCGCAGCACGTGCCCGGGATGCTGCTGGTGGGGGACTCGGCCGGCATGGTCTCCCCCTTCAACGGGGAGGGCATCTCCTTCGCCATGGAGGCCGCGCGGCTGGCCGCGGACGTCACCGTGAGCGCCCTGCGGCGCGCCACGCCGGCCGGCCGCGAGGCCGAGCTCGCCCGGTACCCGCTGCTCACCCACGAGACGTGGGGCGGGCACTTCGCCCTGGGGTCCTCGTTCGCCCGGCTCATCGGCCACCCCGCCGTGCTCAGGGCCGCCCTGGCCACCGGCATGCGGACACCGGCGATGCTGCGCCGGGTGGTGCAGGTGATGGCGAACCTGGTGGACGCGGACGGCACCGCGCCGGTGGACCGGCTGGTGCGGCTGCTGGAGTCCGCGGTCCCGGCGGCCACCACGCTGGGGCCCGATGCCTCCCGCGAGGTGAAGGTTGGATAGGCTGTCCCGGTGACCTCTCCTGAACCCGACGTCTCCGTGGGCAGCCTCGCGCTGCCGCCCGGCTTCGAGCGCCTGGCCGAGAACGGCGAGCTGCTGGCCACGGTGGCGACCGCCCTGGACCGGGTCGAGCAGGAGCTCGCCGAGGCCGTGGCGAACGCCGACCAGCTGGCCGACCTGACCAGCCGCCACCTGCTGGAGGCCGGCGGCAAGCGCGTCCGTCCCCTGCTGACCGTGCTGTCCTCCCTGCTGGGCGACCCCGGCGTCGGCACCGGGCAGGTCGGCGAGGTGTCCGCGGCGGTCCGCTCGGCCGCCGTCGTGATGGAACTGACGCACCTGGCCACCCTGTACCACGACGACGTCATGGACGAGGCGCCCGTGCGCCGCGGGGCACCGGCCGCCCACGAGCTGTGGGGCAACTCCGTGGCCATCCTGGCCGGGGACCTGATCTTCGCCCGGGCCTCGCAGCTGATGGCCTCGCTCGGGCCCGAGGCCGTGGCCATCCAGGCCCGCACCTTCGAGCGGCTCGTGATGGGCCAGTTGTGGGAGACCGTGGGCCCGCAACAGGACCAGGACCCCCTGGAGCACTACCTGCGCGTGATCTCCGGCAAGACCGGGTCGCTCATCGCCGCGGCCGGCCGCCTGGGCGCCTTCTTCGGCGGCGCCGACGAGGCCACCGTGGACACGCTGGAGGACTACGGCGAGAAGGTCGGCATGGCGTTCCAGCTGGCCGACGACGTGATCGACCTGACCAGCGCCTCGGCCACCTCGGGCAAGGTCCCCGGCACCGACCTCAAGGAGCGGGTGCCCACCCTGCCGGTGCTGCTGCTGCGCCAGGAGGCCGCCCGCGGGGACGCCGCGGCCCGGTCCGCGCTGGAGCTGGTGGACGGGCCGCTGGACACGGACGAGCAGCTGGCCACCGCCGTGGCTGCCGTGGCCGCGCACCCGGTGATCGAGTCCGCGTGGGAGATCACCCGCGGCTGGGCCGACGACGCCCGTGCCGCCCTGGCCCCCCTGCCGGACTCGCCCGTGAAGGACGCCCTCGAGGCCTTCGCCGACTACGTGGTGCGCCGCGACGCCTGAGCCAGCACGTCCTCCAGGGTGATGGCGAGCTCCCGGGCCTTCAGGGCCCGGACCTCCGGCTCGACGGCGTGCCGCATCTGGCGGTAGAGCATGTCGTCACTCCAGCGCGGGAACACGTGCAGGTGGTAGTGCCACACGTGCTGGTTCCCGGCCGGTTCGTTGTGCTGGCGGGTGGAGATGCCCTCCGGCCCCCAAGCCCGCTTCATGGCCAGGGCCACGTGACGGGCCATCAGCGCGATCCTCTGCAGCACGTGGTCCGGGAGCTCGTAGAGCGTCTCGTAGTGCCGGGCCGGGGAGATCATCGCGTGCCCCTCGTACGGCCCGAAGCCGTCCACCGCGATGAACACGATCACGTCCTCGTCCTGGTAGACGAGGTCCTCGAGCTCGCAGCGGTTGTCCGGGTCGGACACGTCGCCGTCGACCAGGCCGCAGAACGGGCAGACATACCCTTCGGGGGCGTGGGACGGGATCACGCGTCCTCGCCCTCCTCCTCGAAGGTCCACTCCAGCAGGTCCAGGGTGAACTCGCTGAAGGTGCCGCCCTCGCAACTCCACTCGCCGTGCTCCTCGTCCGCCCCGGTGGTGCGGCGCCAGACCAGCGGGTCCGGCAGGGAGACGTCCGCGACCGGCAGCCCCCAGACGGTGCTCTCCTCGGCATCCTCCAGGAACATCAGGTACCCGTCCCGGACGTCCAATTCGTCGGCGTCCCAGAAGAAGTGCCCGGTCTCCAACAGGTCCGGGCAGTTGCCCAGGGCCTGGTGGAACTCGTAGAGCGCCAGCGGGACGCGGAAGGTGCCGCCGGCGGCCCGCGCGGCCTGCGCGGCGGGCGAGGCGGACAGCAGGGCGTCCAGTTCACCGGCCTCCAGGCCGTCCTCGGGTGACCACGGGGCGTCCAGGTGGGCGGGGACGAGGTCCTTGAAGCGGGCGAGGAAGAGGGGTTCGGCAGACATGGTCCTCAGTCTAGGCTCCGGCCCCGACCGGCCGGCCCCGGCCCCGCGCCGGCCGGCGCCCCGCCGGGTGCGCTCCGCGGACCGGGGTGCCGTGGAGCCCCGCCCTATCTCTGCCGTGGGCGGCGCCACTACGCTCGTCGTCATGACCATCGAGTACCGCCTGGACCAGCATCGCACCCTGACCACCGACCTGCCGGGCCCGCGCTCCGCGGCCCTGGCCGCCCGGCGCGAGCGGGTGGTGGCCGCCGGGGTGTCCTCCGGGCAGCCGTTCTACGTCCAGGACGCCGACGGCGGGATCCTGGTGGACGTGGACGGCAACGCGTTCATCGACCTCGGGTCCGGCATCGCCGTGACGAGCGTCGGCGCCTCGGCCCCCGCCGTGGTCGAGGGCGTGCGGGAGCAGGTCGGGCACTTCACCCACACCTGCTTCATGGTCGCGCCCTACGAGGGGTACGTGGCCGTCTGCGAGGCCCTGGTCGAGGTGAGCCCGGGGGACCACGCCCAGAAGGCCGTGCTGTTCAACTCGGGTGCGGAGGCCGTGGAGAACGCCGTCAAGATCGCCCGCATCGCCACCGGCCGCTCCGCCGTCGTGGCCTTCGACCACGGCTACCACGGCCGGACCAGCCTCACGATGGCCCTCACCGCCAAGAACGCGCCCTACAAGGGCGGGGACGGGACCACGTTCGGCCCCTTCGCCCCGGAGGTCTACCGGGCCCCGATGAGCTATCCGTTCCGCGAGGAGAACCCGCAGATCACCGGCCACGAGGCCGCGGAGCGCGCGATCCGGATGATGCAGAGCCAGCTCGGCGGCCGGAACGTCGCGGCGATCGTTATCGAACCGGTCCAGGGTGAGGGCGGGTTCATCGTCCCGGCGCCCGGCTTCCTGCCGCGACTGGCCGAGTACGCCCGCGAGCAGGGCATCGTGTTCATCGCCGACGAGGTGCAGACGGGGTTCTGCCGTACCGGGGCGTGGTTCGCCGCGGAGCACGAGGGGATCGTCCCGGACCTCATCACCGTGGCCAAGGGCATGGCCGGAGGCCTGCCGCTGGCCGGCGTGATGGGCCGGGCCGAACTGCTCGACGCCGTCCACGGCGGTGGCCTGGGCGGCACCTACGGCGGCAACCCGGTGGCCTGCGCGGCCGCCCTCGGCGCGATCGCCACCATGCGCCAGGAGGACCTGAGCGGCCGGGCCCGGCGGATCGAGGAGATCGTCCGTCCCCGCCTGGAGGCCCTGGCCGCCCAGACGGGCGTGATCGGGGACGTCCGCGGCCGCGGCGCCATGCTCGCCATGGAGTTCGTGCGGCCCGGCACCCGTGAGCCGGACGCGGAGATCGTGCAGGGGATCATCGCCGGCTGCCGGTCCCAGGGCGTGGTGATCCTCAGCGCCGGGACCTACGGCAACGTCATCCGGCTGCTGCCGCCGCTGGTGATCGGCGAGGACCTGCTGCTCGAGGCGATGGACGTGCTCGAGGCGGTCGTCCGCGACGCCGCGGGGTGATCCCCGCCCGGGCTGCCCGGGCCCGGGATCACCCCCGCGGCTGCCGCCGTGCGGCCCGCAGCGAGTCCCAGCTGAGCACCAGCAGGGCACACCAGACGAGGATGAACCCGGCCCACCGGCCGGCGGTCATCTCCTCACCGAAGACCAGCAGCGCCACGAGGAACTGGATCACCGGGGTCAGGTATTGCAGCATGCCCATCACGGACAGCGGCAGGCGCCCGGCGGCGGCACCGAAGAGGATCAGCGGGATGGCCGTGACCAGTCCGGAGGCGGCCAGGATCCAGAAATGACCGGCACCTTCGGAGAGCAGGGTGAGCCGGCCCGATGCGGACAGCCACCAGACACCGGCCGCCATCACGGGGACCAGGACCACGGTCTCGGCGGCGAGCGAGGACACCGGGTTCACGGAGACCCCGAGCCGGTTCTTGGCGATCCCGTAGCCCCCGAAGCTCAGGGCCAGGCCCACCGCGAGCCAGGGGAAGGACCCGTGACCGACCACCATGACCGCTACCGCGGCCACGGACAGGCCCACAGACACCCACTGGGCCGGGCGCAACCGTTCGCCGAACATCACCACGCCAGCCAGGACGGACACGAGAGGCAGGATGAAGTAGCCCATCGCCGCCTCCAGGGTCTGCCCGGAGACCACCGCGTAGGTGTAGATGGCCCAGTTCGCGCCGATGAGCACCGAGGCGAGGGTGGTGGCTCCCAGGCGGCCCGGGCTGCCCAGGAGCCGGCCGACCTCGTGCCAGCGACGCAGGGCGAACAGCAGCACGGCGCAGGTGACCAGGGTGAAGCCGATGCGGACCAGGACCACTTCCAGCGCGGTCGCCGGGGCCGTGGCGGCCACGTACAGCGGCAGCCCGCCCCAGAACAGGTAGGCCCCCGCCCCGTAGGCCAGCCCGCCCGGGGTGACGGGACGCTGGGCCGTGGTCACTGCGAGGCGCCGTCGTAGAAGGTCTGGACCGTCATGACGGGCTTGCCCGTGACGAGCAGCTGGCCGCGCCCCGGGGGCAGCCTGCGCGCCTTGACGCCGTTGATGAGGCTGCCCTCGCCCTTGTCCCCGGACAGGATCAGCGCGGAGGTCCCGTTGTCCCGCAGGGTGGAGAAGAAGGTCTCGTACATGCCGCGGGAGGACCCGCGCACGCGCCGGGTCAGCACGTAGTTCATCCTCAGCTCGGCGGCCATCGGGATGAACGGGACCAGCGGCGCCAGCGGGGACTGGCCCCCGCCGACGGTGAGGATGTCGTAGTCGTCGATCAGGGCGACCATCCGGGCGCGGCGCTGGGGGACCGACTGGTCCTGGCCGGGGTCCTGGCGCTTCTTGATCTCCTGCAGCACGGCGTTGGTCAGCTGGGCGCCCACGGCCGCGTTGGTGGCGTAACCGCCCAGGTAGTCCTCCGGGACCTCGTCACCGAGCACCCGCCGCGGGTCCCAGACCACGAAGAACAGCTCCTCGTCGGTGTGGGTGGCGGTGAAGCGGCGGATGACGTTGCGCAGCAGGTTCGTCTTGCCCGTCTCCTCGTCGCCCATGACGATGAGGTTGCGGTCCTTGTGCTCCAGGTCGAGGCACTCGGTGCCTAGGTCCAGTTCGCGCAGCCCCAGCGGGAGCAGGCCCTGCCGTTCGGGCGTGGGGCAGGTTGCGGCCTCGACGACGCCCGGCAGCACCCGGACCTTCATGGCCGAACCGGTGGTGAAGGACCCGACCTGGCCGACCAGCTCCCTGAGCCCGTCGGTGACGGAACCGGGTTCGGCCCGGCCGTCGATCCGCGGCAGGGCCACGTGGGCCTGCAGCCCGGCCGGGGTCAGGGCGCGCCCGGGGGCCTCCGGATTGACGTTGTCCGCCAGCCTGCGGTCGATCGTGGACTCGCCGGCATCGGTCAGGCGCAGTTCCAGCCGGTGCGTGAAGAAGGACTGGTGGGTGGAGCGGACCTCGTTGTTCCGGCTCACCGTGGTGACCACGTGGATGCCGTAGCCGCCGCCGCGGGTCATGATCGCGGTGACCTTGGGCACGAGCTCCTCGAACTCCTCGGCGAACTGGCCGTGGCCGTCGACCACCAGGAAGATGTCCGCGCTGGGCAGCTCGGGCAGGCGGCCCTCGGCGTGCATCCTGCGCATGGTCGGCAGGGAGTCGATGGCGTACTGCTCGAAGATGCGCTCGCGGTGGGCGAGCATGCCCGCCACCTCGTCCACCGTGCGGGTGATGACCTCCCGGTTGGTGCGGATGGCCACCCCGCCCACGTGCGGCAGCTGCTGCAGGGGCAGCATCCCGGCCCCGAGCAGGTCGACGCAGTAGATGCCGACCTGGTGCGGGGAGTGGGTCAGCGCCAGCGCGCCGACCAGGGTGCGCAGCGTGGTCGACTTGCCGGACTGCGGGCCGCCGTGGACCAGCAGGTTGCCGGAGCCGGCGGTGAAGTCGATCTCCCACAATCCCTGCCACTGGCGGGCGGGGTCGTCGAGCAGGCCGATGGGCACGGTGAGGTCGCCGCCGGCGGGCAGCCGCAGTCCGTCGCCGGTGTTCCTCGGCTCGCCCACCGCCTGGTCCAGGGTGATGGCCGGCGGCAGCGGCGGCAGCCAGATCGGCTGCACCGAACGGGGGAAGGTGCGCAGGGTGTCCATCATGGTGGACATCACCGTGGGTCCGGTGGTGCGGCGGGCCGGGCCGTCCTGCGTCACGGACCCCGCCGGGGCGGCCCCGCCGGTCCCCGCGGCGGTGCGGGCCTCCTCGAGCACGAGGGCGTAGTCCGTGGCCCGCAGCACGGGCGGGACCTCGTCCGCCGGGTCGGGGACCTCGGCCTCGTCCTCGAACACCTCGTCCTCCATCGGGCCGGAGACATAGCCGGCCTTGAACCGCGAGTACACGGTGGTGTCCACCTTGAGGTAGCCGTACCCGGGCAGCGGGGGCAGGTGGAAGGCGTCCGGGGTGTCCAGCACCGTGCGGGACTCGGACTCCGAGAGGGTGCGCAACCCGATCCGGTAGGACAGGTAGGTCTCCAGACCGCGCAGCTTGCCGGCCTCGATGCGCTGGGAGCTCAGCAGCAGGTGTACGCCGATCGACCGGCCGATGCGCCCGATGGACAGGAACAGGTCGATGAAGTCCGGGCGGGCCGTGAGCAGTTCGCCGAACTCGTCGATGATGACGACCAGGTGGGGCAGCGGCGGCAGCGGCCTGTCCTGCCGGCCCGAGGCCAGTTGCTCCTCGCGGTGGATCTGGTAGTCGGTGATGTTGGCGATGTTCCCCGCGGACCTCAGCACCTCCTGCCGGCGCAGGATCTCCCCGTTCAGGGAGGCGTAGACGCGCTCGATCAGGGTCAGGTCGTCCGAGAGGTTGGTGATGATGCCGGTGACCTGCGGGGCGCCCTCGAACGGGGCGAAGGTGGCCCCGCCCTTGAAGTCGACCAGCACCATGGCCAGCACCTCGGGGGAGTGGGTGGCCAGCAGGCCGAAGACCAGCGAGCGCAGCATCTCGGACTTGCCGGAGCCGGTGGCGCCCACGCAGAGCCCGTGCGGGCCCATCCCCAGTTGAGCGGCCTCCTTCAGGTCCAGCAGCACCGGCTTGCCCTTCTCGTCCGGCCCCAGGGGAACCCGCAGGAAGTCCGCGTGGGGACGCGGCTGCCACAGCCGCTCGACGTCGGCCCGGTCCAGCTGCGGGGACAGCTCCAGCATCTGCAGGAAGGACCGTGAGGCGGCGGTCTCCGCCCCGGTGTGCTCGAGCGAGTCCAGGGAGAGCCGCAGGGGCGCCAGCTCGGAGACGATCCCGGCCGCGGTGTGCTCGTCCAGCGGGTCCAGCCCGCCCTCGGTGCGCTCGGGGCTGCCCTGGTCCCGGGTCCGGTCCTCCAGCAGGAAACCGGTCCGGCCGTCCGGGCGCGGGCCCTGGCCGGTGAGGCGCAGGGAGACCTCGGAGGGTTCCTGCAACCGGTCGGCGCACAGGTGCAGGGCGGTGATGCCCCGGGCCTGGAGGCTGAAGTGGGAGTCGCCGAAGTCCAGGTCCTGGGCGTCCGCGCCGTAACCGTCCACCACCACCACGAGCCGGGACAGGGTGGGCGGGCCGGAGGTGAGCTCGGTGCCGAACCGGGTGTTCTCCCCGGCGGCCTTGGAGCGGTACTGCAGGTCGGCGTCGAGCAGTTCCAGCAACGAGCCCGCGTCCGGGGCGATGAGCTTGACCGCGCCGGTGAAGTGCTGGGCGGAGGTGTCGTCCAGGTGGGGGAGCAGTTCGAGCCAGTCCCAGTCCGGGCGCCGGTGACGGGGCGTGATGACCGCGATCCGCAGGTCCTCGGGGGACTGCAGGGCCGCGGCACCGGTCAGCAGGGACCGGGTCACCTGCAGGACGAACTCGCGCGGGCCCACCACGGAGATGTTCCCGGCCGAGTCCAGCGGCACGGTGACCGGCATGTGCGGGGCGGCCTCGAAGCGGCGCTGGAGCACCTCGGCCTCGCGCACCATGAACTCGTCCTGGATGGCCGTGGCGGTCTCCAGCAGGTTCACGCCGATGTCCCGGGTGGGCAGGTGCCCCGAACCGATGCGGCAGCGCAGGAAGTCCTCGTGGTAGCGGCGCCGCTCCCAGAGCCGGGCCGGGTCCCGGACGATGTCGAACAGGGCGGCCGGCGGCGGGCTGGCGGTCCGGGCGGCCTGCTGCGCCTCGATCTCCTCGTCCCGCAGCCTCGCGCGGGTGCGCTCCAGGTACCGGGTGTAGGTGTCCCGCAGGATGGTGCGCTGCCGGGTGGCCTTGCCCCGTGTGGAGATGAACATGGCCACGCCCACCACCACCGAGACCATCATGGCGATGGCGCCCACGGCGGCGAACGGGCTCTGCCGGAACGTCATCATCACCATCATCGAACCGCCGGCGGCGAGCATCGGCAGGATCGTCATGATGCTGCCGCCCCCGGCCTCGGCGGCCGCGGGGTCGACCGGCTGGGGGCCCTCGATCGAGAACGGCCGGAACCGGCGTGCCGGCGCGGACGTCCGCGCCGGGCGGTGGACGACCTTCTGGCTCACCGGTGCCCTCCCCGCGCCGGACCGGCCCCGTTCGCCAGGCCCAGGACACGGCCGGACAGCTCGGCCACGGCCATCCGGTTCTCCGGACGCGTCAGTGGCAGGGACACCCCCACCCCGGTGGCCAGGTGCCGGTCGTGGCGCAGGGCCACGGACAGCACGCCCACCCGGCTCAGGGCCGCGGCCTGGGCGAGCGGGTCCAGGACCCCGGCCGCGTCGGTGGCGACGACGGCGGCCGCCACCGGCACCGAGGACAGGAACGGGTCCTCCCGCCAGTGCCGCAGGTACCCGGTGGCCTCGTCGATGCCCGCGGGGGTGGCCGGCGTGACGAACACGGCGGCGTGGCTGCGGGCCAGCGCCGCGGCCGCGTCCGGGGACTGCGGCCCGGTGGGGCAGTCCAGGACCGTGACGGGGAAGTACCGGGAGAGGCCGGAGAACAGCGCGGTGGTCGCCGCGTCGCCCAGTGGGTGGCCGGCCACCCGGGGCCCGGTGTGGAACAGGTCCTCCCCGGACACCGCCATCCGGGAGCCCACCTCCTCGAGGGTGGCCGAGGTCATCGCGGACAGTTCGGCCGCGAGCTGGTCCGCGCCGGGGGCGGGCACGGACAGGGTCGTGCTGCCCAGGCGCAGCCCGAGGGAGCCCAGGGCGGGATCCAGGTCCACGGCGGCCACCGGCTCGGGGCGCAGCGCCGCGAAGGTCCGGGCCATCATGGCGCTCACCGTGGTCTTGCCGGCGCCGCCGCGCAGGGACACCACCGCGATCCGGCGCCCGGTGGTGACCGGGGCCTGGATCACCCGGGCGTGGGCGGCCATCCGCTCCGGGGTCGGGTCGTGCCGGAACAGGGCGCCCAGCGCGCGGGCCGAGCGGGCCCACAGGGACAGGGCTGGCCGGCGGGCGTACTGCCGGGCCGCCCGATCGGCGACCGGCTCGAAACCGGTCAGCGGGTCGTCCTGGCCGCGGGCCACGTCGGACCGCAGGTCCACCGGGGTGGACCACCGGGCGTCTGCGGAACCGGGGAGGGGGCGGTCCGGGAGGGGGCCGGCGTCGGTCCAGGGATCGTTCAGGCGGGTCATCAGAAGGTCTCCAACAGTGAGGCGTAGATCCCGAAGTAGCCGATGAGCAGCGGGATGACGGCGAACAGGGCCAGGCCCTCGAGGGTGTCCCCGGTGCGGCGCACCCGGGCCTGCGCGTGTTCCGGGAGGGTCACCGAGAGACCGGAACCGGTCAGCAGGGCGAGGCCGAGCAGGACCACCAGGAACACGGCGTCGGCCTCGGGCAGGAAGTCGACGGCCAGCCGGACCAGGGCCAGCACCCCGGTCGCGGCGGCCAGGTACAGCGGGATGCGCTGGGCCGCCAGCGGGAAGGACCGCGCCCGCAGCCCGACGGCCAGGGCCAGGAACGCCAGCATCGGCAGCGAGAAGGCGTGCCCGCGGGTGTCGGTGCCCACCAGCCACACGGCCAGCGCCAGGGACACCGCGCACGCGACGGCGCTGGCGATCAACCCGCCGTGGGCCGATTCGATGGCCCGCCGGGCGTCCGTGCGCAGCACCGGCCGGCCGCCGGCCTGGCCGTCGTCCAGCCCGGCCAGCCCGGAGGCGCCCAGGGCGATCGTCGGCAGCAGGCCCAGCACCAGCAGCGTGACGACCCCGGCGATGCCCGCCGCGCCGACGGTCACCTCCGCATCCCTGCCGCCGATGGCCCACGCGGCGACCGCCGGGGCCACCGCCCAGGTCAGGGTGAGCCCCCCGGTCACGGCGGCGGCGATGAACATGGACAGGGGCCGGCGGACCACGAACCCGAGAAACCCGAGCACGAGCGCGGTCAGCGCCCCCAGGCCCACCGCCAGCCATGGGGTGTCCAGTCCCAGGCGCACGAGCCCGGTGGCCGCGAACAGCGCCCCGGTGCCGGTCAGGGTCCCGGCGACCGCCCGCATCCGTCCCGGGGCGGCCAGGGACGCGCCGGTGACGAGCAGCACGGCGGCCACGCCGAAGCAGGCCCACCCGGTCCAGGCGTCCTCGGCCAGGAAGCGGTCCAGCAGCCCGACGACGGCCAGCCAGGCCCCGAGGGCGGCGAGCACCCCGCAGACGAGGAACCGGTAGGTGTCCGACCAGCGTCCGGGCACCGCGTCGGTGGCATCGGAGACGGTGTCGTTGAGGTCGTAGATGATCGGGGCCGGCGGGGCCTCGGTCTGCGAGACCAGTGCGAGGCGCTCGCCGTCGAGCACCCCGGCCTCCGCGAAGGTCTGCACGGCGGGCACGGTGTCCCCGTCGGAGCGCACGAGCACCTTCGCGCCGAGGGACTCCCGGGGCCGGTCGTCGAGCACGTCGAGGATCTGCGGCATCAGCGCCCCGACGGGGGTGTCCGAGGGCAGCAGCAGGTCCGCGTTGCGGCGCTCGCCGGACAGGGAGATGCGCGTGTAGGGGTGGGGCACGTCAGGACCTTCCGGGCAACGGGGAGGAGGAGGGGGCGGCGTTCAGGGACTGGCTCTGGCGCTGTTCGCGCTCGGCACGTTCGTCCTGCCAGTTGGTGATGACCATGACCACGAAGGAGATCGCCACGCACAGGGCGCAGGCCAGGGCCGCGGTGACCACGCCGTAGACGAGGACCCGGGTCCGTTCCCGCCAGCGCCGCTCGGTGGGGTTGGCGCCGAAGAGGAAGGCGGACGTCAGCCGGTTCCGGCGCACCTCCACCGATTCGATCAGCTGCGCGTCGAAGTCCATCGCCATGGGCTGCGATCCCCCTCTCGTGTCCCGTCACCGACCCTGCCTATCATTCCAGTCCCGGCGGCCCCGGACGGACACCCCATACCGGCCGGACATGGGTAGTTCTCCCCATCGGGGCCGGTTGACTCTCCCCGGCCCGGGCTCGGAGGATGGGACCACACGCCACGGGGCCACCGGGCCTATGACACCCAAGGGGATGAACCAGCTCATGAAGCTCGAGATGACGGACATCGACGTCTTCCACAAGTCCATGCAGGACTCCGGTGACTCCGGGGAGCAGCTGCTCGCCGAGGTCGTGAACCTCGAGAACGCCGTGGAGCAGCTCAAGCACACCTTCAAGGGCTCCGGTGCCGTGGCCTACAACAACTTCATGGTCGAGGTCGACGCCTGCGAGAAGAAGCTGTACGAGGCGTTGGGCCTGATCAACGTCGGCCAGGGCGAGATGTACAAGTCCTACGTCGACCAGGAGGAGACGATGACCTCGGACGCCGAGGCCCAGCCGGTCGACTTCCCGATGGGCCGCTGAGCCGCCCGGCGCACCCCTCGCCCCTCCCACCCGACCCCCGAAAGGACCATGACCCATGAGCACCATCTCCTACGACTCCGGCGCAGCCGCCTCCTACGAGGCCGAGGTCGCCGCCATCACCGGCCGCATCGAGGGCATCATCGGTGACCGCGAGTCCCAGAAGAACTACGTCGCCTCCAACTACCAGGCCACGGACAACGACGCCGACTACGACATGGTCGAGCAGAAGTGGCTCGAGGCCGCCGACGCCGTGCGGGCCCTGGTCGTGCAGGCCCGTGAGCTGATGGAGAAGAACGACGACACCGCGGCCACCGCGCACTCCCGTGCCTCCGGCGCCATCGCCGGCATGCGCGCCTGATCCCCCGGTTCTCACCACCCAGGGGCGGTGACCTGCACCACGGAGGTGCACGTCACCGCCCCTCGCCGTCGCCCGGAGGATAGACTGGAGTGCTGTCTGCTCTCTCGTCTTACGGAAGGACACTTCGTGACCTCTGCCCCCGACCGCCCCCTTCGCCTCGCGATCGTCGGAGCCGGGCCGGCTGGCGTGTATACGGCAGACCTGCTGACCAAGGCCGAACGGGACTTCGAGCTCAGTATCGACCTGTTCGACCGCTACCCCGCCCCGTACGGGCTGATCCGCTACGGCGTGGCCCCGGACCACCCGCGGATCAAGGGCATCGTCAAGGCCCTGCACAAGGTGATGGACCGCGGTGACATCCGCTTCCTGGGGGACGTGGACTTCGGCACCGACCTGACCCTGGAGGACCTGCGCCGCCACTACGACGCGGTCGTCTTCTCCACCGGTGCCATCCGGGACGCCGACCTGGACATCCCGGGCATCGGGCTCGAGGGCTCCTTCGGCGCCGCCGACTTCGTGTCCTGGTACGACGGCCACCCGGACGTGGACCGCGAGTGGCCGCTGACCGCCAAGGAGGTCGCGGTGATCGGCAACGGCAACGTGGCCCTGGACGTGGCCCGGATGCTCTCCAAGCACGCCGATGACCTGCTGGTGACCGAGATCCCGGAGAACGTGTACGCCGGCCTGAAGGCCTCCCCGGTGACGGACGTGCACGTCTTCGGCCGCCGCGGCCCCGCCCAGGTGAAGTTCACCCCGCTGGAGCTGCGCGAGCTGGCGCACTCGAAGGACGTGGACATCGTGCTCTACCCGGAGGACTTCGAGTTCGACGCCGCCTCCGAGGAGGCGGCCGCCTCCAACAACCAGGTCAAGACCATGGTCGGCACGCTGACCAACTGGCTGGTCGAGGAAAAGGACACCGGGGCCTCGCGCCGGCTGCACCTGCACTTCCTGCAGCAACCGGTGGAGGTCCTCGGCGAGGACGGTGCGGTCACCGGGCTGCGCATGGAGCGCATGGAACTGGACGGCACCGGCAACGTGAAGGGCACGGGGGAGTACACCGACTACCCGGTCCAGGCCGTCTACCGCGCCATCGGCTACCACGGGTCCCCGGTGCCCGGGCTCGCCTTCGACGAGCGCCGGGGCGTCATCCCCAACGACGCCGGCCGGGTCCTGGACGGGAACGGCACCCCGGTGCCCGGTGTCTACACCTCGGGTTGGATCAAGCGCGGCCCCGTGGGCCTGATCGGCCACACCAAGGGCGATGCCCTGGAGACGATCGGGTGCCTGCTGGAGGACCAGTCCGATCTGTGGACGGCCGAGGTCCCGGACGAGCAGTCGATCCTGGACCTGCTCACCGAGCGCGGGGTCCGGTACACCACGTGGGAGGGCTGGCTGAAGCTGGACGCCCACGAGCTCTCCCTGGGCGCCGCGGCCACCGAGTCCGGTCCGGTCGAGCGCGAGCGCGTCAAGGTGGTCGCGCGCGAGGAGATGGTGGACATCAGCCGCGCGCAGTGATCGCCGCCGGCCTCCGCAGCCCGGCCCCGCGGGGAATCTGCGGGGGCCGGGCTGCGTTGTAGCGGACACGAGACCCGAGAGGACGTGGGCGTGCACCGCCACAACAACGGACTGAAGACGACCCTGCTGTTCGCGGGCATGTTCGCCGTGCTGCTGGCCATCGGTGGCGCGATCGCCGCCGGCACCGGACGGGCGGCGTGGATCTGGGTCTTCGCGCTGATCGGCGTGGCCTCCACCGCCTACAGCTACTGGAACAGCGACAAGATCGCCATCCGGTCCATGCACGCCTACCCGGTCACCGAGGCCGAGCAGCCGGAGATGTACCGGATCGTCCGCGAGCTCTCCGACCGGGCCGGCCAGCCGATGCCGCGGCTCTACGTGGCGCCCACGCCGTCCCCGAACGCCTTCGCGACCGGACGGAGCCCGCAGCACGCCGCCGTGTGCTGTACCGAGGGGATCCTGCGGATGCTCAACGCCCGGGAACTGCGCGGCGTGCTCGGGCACGAGCTGATGCACGTGTACAACCGGGACATCCTGACGTCCTCCGTGGCGGCGGCCATGGCCGGCGTCATCACCTCGGTGGCGCAGTTCCTGATGTTCTTCGGGGCCGGCCGGGACAACCGCAACGTCAACCCGCTGGCCCTGATCGCCCTGTCGCTGCTCGCCCCGATCGCGGCGTCCCTGATCCAGATGTCCATCTCGCGGACCCGGGAGTACGACGCGGACGAGGACGGGGCGAAGCTGACCGGTGACCCGCTGGCACTGGCCTCGGCCCTGTACAAGCTGGAGCACGGGATCCAGGCCGCGCCCCTGCCGCAGGAGCCCCGGCTGGAGACCACCGCGCACCTGATGATCGCCAACCCGTTCCGGGACGTGCGGAAGCTGTTCTCCACGCACCCGCCGATGGGCGACCGCGTCCGGCGGCTGGAGGGCATGGCCCGCCAGCTCGGCTGAGTCACTCGGCCGGGGCCAGCCCTCCGGCGCGCTGCCAGGCCCGGACCAGGTGGTCCTGCACGGGGTCCTCGGCCAGCTCCTCCGCCCTCTTCTCGGCCTCGCGCAGGGCGCCGTTGGAGGCCTGCCGGGCCTCCTCCGCCACCGCCCGCTCGTGCCGGAACCAGGCCCGGTCCTCGAACCGGGGCTCGTCCGCGATCGACTCCAGCTGCTGGGTCACCAGCCGGTGGTTCTGCTGCACGGCCCTGAGCCGGTCGGGTTCCAGCGCCTGCGCCACGAACCCGCCGTGCACCACCAGGCCCCGGCGGGCGTCGATGCCGTGCCGCAGGGCCAGGGCCAGCAGCCGTGCCGGTTCCACCGTGCCCGGGTCCGGCCGCCAGTCCAGGTCGGCCAGGCGGCGTCGGCCGGCCTTCTCATCGGCCAGGGCGAGGCCGAGCTCGATGTCGGCGGTGTAGACGGTGCTGTCCGGGGTGATCAGGTAGAGCACGGCGTCTCCTAGCGGAAGTTGATGAACTGCAGGTCGGCGTCCTCGAAGTCCTTGAGCAGGGCGATGGTCGACTGCAGGTCGTCCCGTGACTTGGAGGAGACCCTCAGCTCGTCGCCCTGGATGGTGGCCTTGACCGACTTCGGTCCCTCGTCACGGATCAGCTTGGTGATCTTCTTCGCGGTGGGCTGGTCGATGCCCTCCTTGATGGAGGCCTCCAGGCGGTACTCCTTGCCGGAGGCATACGGCTCGCCGGCGTCCAGGGACTTCAGGGAGATGTTGCGCTTGACGAGCTTGGACTGGAACACGTCCAGAACCGCCTTGACGCGCTCCTCGGAGTTCGCCTTCATCAGGATGGACTCCCCGCTGAAGTCGAGTTCCGCGCCGACGCCCTTGAAGTCGTACCGCTGCGCGCTGGGCCTGGTTCAGCGCGTTGCTGACCTCCTGCTTGTCGACCTTGCTGACCACGTCGAACGTCGAATCGCTGGCCATGTCTCCTCTTCCGTGGGGGGTGGTTTCCGGTGTCGTGGCCAGCCTACCCGTCACGGATTTCAGAATCAGGGCAGGGCTCCGGTAAAGTGAGTTCTCGCCTGCTCCACGGATGCGTCCGGGGAGGGCCCGCGGCAGATTACCCGAGCGGCCAAAGGGGGCTGACTGTAAATCAGCTGGCATTGCCTACGGGGGTTCGAATCCCTCATCTGCCACCAGTGAACGGCGCCAAGGCCCCGGGACCACCACGGTCCCGGGGCCTTCGGCCTTCCCGGGCCCGCACGGCACCATGGTGACCATGGAGCACATCACCGACCGGCTCGTCAGCTGGGCCTCCCTGCTGGACGAACAGACCCGCGAGCAGGCCCTCGCCACCTCCCGGCTGCCGTTCATCCACCCCCACGTGGCCCTGATGCCCGACGCCCACCTGGGCAAGGGCGCCACGGTGGGCTCGGTCATCCCCACGCTGGGGACCATCATCCCGGCCGCCGTGGGCGTGGACATCGGCTGCGGCATGATCGCCGTGCGCACCCAGTTCTCCGCGTCCGACCTCCCGCAGGACCGCGCCGCGGTGCGGCGGGCCATCGAGCGGGCCGTGCCCCTGAGCGCCGGCCACTACAACAGGACGGTCAGCCCGACGGCGGCCCCGCGACTGTCCGAGCTGGCCGACGCCGCCGCGGCGGCCGGCCTCGACCCGGCCTCCTACGCCGGGAACTGGGAACTGCAGCTGGGATCACTGGGCTCGGGCAACCACTTCATCGAGATCTGCGTGGACGAGCAGGACCGGGTCTGGACGTTCCTGCATTCCGGTTCCCGCGGGGTGGGTAACCGGATCGCCCAGCACCACATCCAGGTGGCCACGGCCCGGGCGCGCCGCTCGGGGGTCAGCCTGCCGCACCCGGACCTCGCCTACCTGGACGAGGGCACCGAGGAGTTCGACCGGTACATCCGCGAGCTGCGCTGGGCCCAGCACTTCGCGCTGCTCAACCGCGAGGAGATGATGGACCGCGTCCTGCGCCAGGTCTCGGACTGGATGCGGGCCCCGGTGCAGGAGCAGGAGAGGATCAACTGCCACCACAACTTCACCGAGTCCGAGCACCACTTCGGCCGGCAGGTCTGGGTCTCGCGCAAGGGCGCCATCCGGGCCACGGCGGGGGAGCCGGGACTGATCCCCGGATCCATGGGCACCGCCTCCTACGTGGTGGCCGGCAAGGGCAACGAACTCTCGCTGAACTCCTCCCCGCACGGGGCCGGACGCTCCTACTCCCGCAGGGCCGCCCGCCGGACCTTCACCCTCGCCCAGTTGCGCGAGGCCATGGCCGGCATCGAGTACCGGGACACGGAGGCGTTCCTGGACGAGATCCCGGCCGCCTACAAGCCGATCGACCGGGTCATGGCCGACTCCGCGGACCTGGTCTCCGTCCGGCACGCCCTGCGCCAGATCGTCAACGTCAAGGGCGACTGAGCGCCCCGGCACTCCTTGCTACCGTGGTCGGGGCCCCTGCCGCCGTCACGCCTGCCCGCCACTGCCCGAGGACTGCACCACCATGCCCCATCACGTCGAGCCCGAGCCGGAACACGCGCCGGGACCGAGACACCGTCAGACCTCCGTGCCCGGGAACCTGGTGCGCGGCGCCCTCATCGGCCTCGTCGAGACCGTCCCCGGGGTCTCCGGAGGCACGGTGGCCCTCGTGGTCGGCATCTACCACGACCTCATCGACTCCGCCTCCCACCTCATCTCCGCCCTGCGGATCGCGGTGACCGGGCCTGACCGCGGCGCGGGGGTGCGGCGCCGGCTGGGCCTGGTCCGCTGGCGCGTGGTCCTGCCGGTGCTGCTGGGCATGGTGGCCGCCGTGTTCACCGCCGCCGGTCCCGTGGCCGATGCGGTGGACGCCCACCCGGTGCAGACCCGCGCGCTGTTCTTCGGCATGGTCCTGGCCTCCGTGGCCGTGCCCGTCCGCATGATCCTCCACGACCTGGAGCACCGCCGCGTCCTGGCCGATGCGCAGGACGACGTCTCCCACCTGCGCCTGCGCCCCTGGCACCTGGCCGCGGGGCTGGCGGCCGCCGCTGGGACCTTCGTCCTGGTCTCGCTTCCACCGACCTCGGTGGAGGCCCACCCGGCCGTGATCGTGCCCGCCGCCGCCGTCGCGGTCTCCGCACTGGTGCTGCCGGGGCTGTCCGGGTCCTTCCTGCTGCTGACCTTCGGCCTGTACGAGCCGACGCTGCGTGCCGTGGACGAGCGGGACCTGGCCTATCTGGGCCTGTTCATGCTCGGCATGGTGATCGGCCTGGCGGTCGTGGTCAAGGTCCTGAAGTGGCTGCTGCATCACTGGCACACCCTCACCCTGACCCTCCTGACCGGTGTGATGGCCGGGGGCCTGCGCGTGCTGTGGCCCTGGCAGGATGAGCGGCGCGGTGTGCACGGGCCGGACGCCGACCTGGGCCAGGCGATCGGCCTGGGCGTCCTGGGCTTCCTCGTGGTGGCCGCACTGGTGACCCTGGACGCATGGATGATCCGCCGCCAGCTGCGCGCGGAGACGATGGTCGAGGCCGTGGCCGTGGCCGATCCCGAGCCCGGGCTCGAGATCGGGGCCGAGACCAGGTAGGGGGCGTCCTCACGCCGCGAGGGGCAGGGGCGTCACGTCCCAGATCGTGCAGAACGCGTCGTCGTCGAGCCCCATCACGGCCTGGTAGTACGCCCACGCCCACGCCGGGGCGCCGTTGGAGTCCGGCGGGGCCACCGGGCAGTCCCCGGGATGCAGCCAGGCGCCGTCCACGCAGATGAAGTCCAGATACCCGGCGATCGCCCCGTCACGGGGCGGCCTGAGGTTGTCCTTGAGGTCCGCGGCCTTCGCCACCCCGTAGAGCTCCGTGGCCTCCGGGTCCAGCACCAGCCCGCAGTCCCGCCCGAACGCCTCGACCCAGTCCATCGACTCCCGCAACGCCTCCTCCGGATCCGGTCGCTCCACCACCACCATCACCGTCGAGCGGCGCCCGGGCAGCAACGGTCCGGGGCCCGCCGGGCCGCGCTTGCCATGACTCGGGGGGATCGGTGTCATCGTCATCTCGTCCTCCAGGGGGTCGTGGCCCCGATCGCCGGGGCCGGTGAGGGCCACGCTAGGAACGGGCGCCGGCCGCCCGCCGGGGGGCATCCGCCCGACCGTGGGGGACCGGCGGGAGGCGGTCCCCTGTGGAGGAAGGCGCCTGTGCATTCACTGGCAACCTGGGGATACCGCGGATCCACCCGGCCGCCGCACGGTTAGGGTGGGGGGATGGCAACCACCGAGATCACCGAACCCGACTTCGAGACGACCCTCACCGAGAACGACATCGTCCTGGTGGACTTCTGGGCCGACTGGTGCGGCCCCTGCAAGCAGTTCGCCCCCGTCTACGAGCAGGTTTCCGCACGGCACGAGGACGTCGTCTTCGCCAAGGTGGACACCGAGGCCGAGCGCAATCTGGCCGCCGCCGCGAACATCACCTCGATCCCCACCCTGATGGCCTTCCGGGACAAGGTCCTGGTCTACGCCCAGCCCGGCGCGATCAACGCCACCCAGCTCGAGGAACTCGTCTCCGCCGTCAAGGGCCTGGACATGGACGAGGTGCACAAGCAGGTCGCCGAACAGCAGGGTCAGCAGCAGTAGCGCTCACCGCCGGCGGTGGTCCGCCGGCGTCAGCCGCGGCCCGAAGCGGCTGAACCGGTACCCGGACAGGCCGATCAGCCGGACCACGCGCTGGCGGTGCCCGGCATAGGGAGCCAGCAGCCGCAGCATCCCGGCATCGTCCGTGCGCCGGCCCGTGAGGGCCTCGCCCACGTGGTGGGCCAGGTGGAAGTCCCCGACCGCCACCGTGTCCGGCGCCCCGTGGGTGCGCTGGACCGTCTCGGCCGCGGTCCACGGCCCGATCCCCGGCACGGTGCACAGCCGCCCCACCACGGACGCCGGGTCGTCGTCGGCTCCCAGCGGGTCGGCCCCGAGCCGGTCCAGCGCGGAGGCCCGCTCCGCCACCCGCAGCATCGCCCGCGACTGGGCCGGCTGGACCCAGCCGGCGTGCCAGCCCCAGCTCGGCACCTGGCGCACCGCCGCCGCCGTGGGCGCCAGCAGCATCCCCTCCGGCGCCGGCCCCGGGGGCCTCTCGCCGTAGCCGCGCACCAGCCAGCGCCAGCCCGAGCGCGCCTGGTCGTGGGTGACCTTCTGTTCCAGCACGACCATCAGCAACTGGTCCACCACCCGCCCCGTCGCCGGCAGTCGCAGCCCCGGATGCGCGCGCCGGGCCCGCACCACCGCCGGCGGCAGCCCCGAGGCTCCCGAGGCGAGCAGCGCGTCGAAACCGGACCAGTCGTCGTCGAGCCCCAGCAGGGACGGCGCGGCGGCCACCGCCGCCTGGGCACCCGGCCCCCAGGCCAGCACCGGGATCCGGCCGGGCGCCAGTGGGGACGGCGCCGGGCGGACGAGCAGCGTCACGGGATCCCCGGCGCCGGGCTGGCGGAAGCACAGCCAGACCCCCTCGGGGCGGGACTGCACCGTGGGATCGGCGTGACCGCGCTGCAGCACCCCCAGCGTCAGCCGCACGTCCACCGGGATCCCCGGCTCCAGGATCACCCCCGCATCCGGGGCCGGCAGGGTGCCGGAGGGGGTGGTCGTGTGCATCCCTCCATTCTCCCGCACGCCAGCGGTCACGCGGATTCACGCTATTGCCGCCCCGGACCGGCCCGGCGGTAGCGTGGAGCCCATGACAGAGCAGATGCACTACGCCGAGAACGTTCTCGGGCTCATCGGCAACACCCCGCTGGTGAAGCTCAACCGGGTCACCGAGGGCATCAGCGCCACCGTGCTGGTCAAGCCCGAGTACCTCAACCCGGGCGGATCGGTGAAGGACCGCATCGCCCTGGCGATGATCGAGAACGCCGAGGCCGAGGGGAAGCTGGCCGCCGGCGGCACCGTGGTCGAGCCGACCTCCGGCAACACCGGCGTCGGCCTGGCACTGGTGGCCCAGCTCAAGGGCTACCACTCCGTCTTCGTCACCCCGGACAAGGTCGGCCAGGAGAAGCGGGACGTGCTGCGGGCCTACGGCGCCGAGGTCGTCGTCACCAAGACCTCCGTGGCCCCGGAGTCCGAGGAGTCCTACTACGGCGTGGCCAACCGCCTCGAGCGGGACATCCCGGGCGCCTACCAGCCGAACCAGTTCTTCAACCCCTCCGCCCCGCAGTCCCACTACCAGACCACCGGCCCGGAGATCTGGCGGGACACCGCCGGACGCCTGACCCACGTCGTCATCGGCGCCGGCACCGGCGGGACCGTCACCGGCACCGGCCGGTACCTCAAAGAGGTCTCGGCCGGCCGCGCGTCGGGCCCGGTCAAGGTGGTCGTCGCGGACCCGGACGGCTCCATCTACTCCGGCGGCACCGGCCGCCCGTACTTCGTGGAGGGCGTCGGCGAGGACATGATGCCCGGCAACTACGACCCGTCCGTGCCGGACGAGGTGATCGCGGTGGACGACGCCGCCTCCTTCGAGATGACCCGCCGGCTGGCGGCCGAGGAGGGGCTGCTCGTGGGCGGGTCCTCCGGGATGGCCGTCGTGGCCGGGCTGCAGGCCGCCCGTGACCTCGGCGAGGACGACGTCATGGTGATCATCCTGCCGGACTCCGGCCGCGGTTACCTGGGCAAGATCTTCAACGACGGCTGGATGGACGAGCAGGGCTTCGAGACGGCGCCGGCCGAGTCCGTGCTGCCGGCCGGCGGGGTGCCCGGGGGAGTCCCCGACGTCGGCGCCGCCACCGCACCGGGTGCCGCGGGTGGTGCCCCCACGGGTCACTGGGAGGGCACCGTGAAGGACCTGCTGGCCGCGAAGTCCTCGGTGCTGCCCGGATCCCTGCCGGACGTCGTGACGGCCCCGAAGGACGCCACCCTGGCCGACGCGATCTCCACCATGAACCGCTTCGGCGTGGACGCCCTGCCGGTGGTCAGCGCCCCGCGCGACGACCTGCGCGTGGGCGAGGTGCTCGGCGCGGTGGACGTGGGGGCGCTGACCGACCTGCTGGCCTCCGGCCGGGCCCTGCCGACGGACGCGGTCCTCGACCACGCCGGCCCGGCCCTGCCGAAGGTCAACGTCCACGCGACCCTGGCCCAGGCCCGCGAGGCCCTGCGCACCGCTCCCGCCCTGATGGCCACCCACCACGGCGTGGTGACCGGCATCGTCACCCTGCACGACCTGCTGGCCCGCGTGGCCCGCTGACCTGCTCTCCCGCTCTCCCGTTGTCCCGCTGAAAGGATCCGTCATGACCGAACGTGCCGCCGAGCCCGCCGAGAACGTCCAGACCGACCGGCCCGCCGGGGCGGAGGACTACGACTACACCCTCCACCCCACAGCGGGCTTCAACACCCGCGCGATCCACGCCGGCCAGGCCTTCGAGCCGATCACCGGCGCGGTCGTGCCGCCGGTGCACCTGTCCACCACCTACGCCCCGGAGTCCATCGGCACCCTGCGCCGGGGTTATGACTACGGCCGCGGCACCAACCCCACCCGTGACGCCCTGCAGGAGCAGCTCGCCGCCCTCGAGGGTGGCGTGGACGGCGCCGCGCGGGCCTTCACCTTCGGCTCGGGGCTGGCCGCCGAGAACGCGCTGATCCACGCCGTGGCCGCCCCCGGGGCCCACATCGTCATGGGCAACGACGTCTACGGCGGCACCTACCGCCTCATCGACAGGATCCTGGGCCCGTGGGGCATCGGTCACACGGTGGTGGACATGGGTGACGTGAACGCCGTCGAGCAGGCCATGGCCGCCTCGAAGGCCTCCATCCTGTGGCTGGAGACCCCCTCCAATCCGCTGATGAAGGTCTCCGACATCGCCGCCCTCGCGGACGTCGCCCACTCCGGTGGCGCGCTGCTCGTGGTGGACAACACCTTCGCCACGCCCTACCTCCAGCTTCCGCTCGAGCTGGGCGCGGACGTCGTGGTGCACTCCACGACGAAGTACATCGGCGGGCACTCGGACGTGATCGGGGGTGCCGTGGTGGTCAACGACCCGGAGATCGCGGACAAGGTCCAGTTCCAGCAGTTCGCCGCCGGCGCGGTCAACGGCCCCCTGGACGCCTATCTGACCACCCGCGGTCTCAAGACCCTGGGCGTGCGGATGGACCGGCACGTGGCCAACGCCTCCACGATCGCCACCTGGCTGCAGGACCGTCCCGGCGTGGAGCGCGTCCTCTACCCGGGGCTGCCGGACCACCCCGGCCACGAGCTGGCCGCGCGGCAGATGCGCGGCTTCGGCGGCATGGTCTCCGTGCAGTTCACGGGCGGGGCCGCGGCCGCGAAGAAGGTGGCCGAGTCCACGCGGCTGTTCCAGCTCGCCGAGTCCCTGGGCGGCATCGAGTCGCTGATGAACTACCCGGCCGAGATGACCCACGCCTCCGTGGCCGGCACCGAGCTGGCCGTGCCGGACAACCTGGTGCGACTGTCCGTGGGCATCGAGGACGTGGCCGACCTGATCGACGACCTGGACCGGGCGATCAGCTCGCTCTGAGCCGGCGGCGCACCGGGGGCAGCCACAGCAGGGCGGCCCCCGCCAGCAGGACCGCGGCGATGGCGATCAGGGCGGGATTGCCGCGCACGACCAGGGGGATGCCCACGATCACCGCGACCCCGGTCAGCAGGCCGGCGGCACTGCGCCGGCCGCGCATCAGCTGGACGGCACCGATCCCGGTGGCGACGGTGAGCACGCCGGTGAGGCCGGCCAGGACGTACTGGCCGGCCGCACCGTCGAGCGGTGTCTCTGGGACGACGTCGGTGCGGCCCGTGAGACCGGCCACCAGGAACGCCGTGGCCAGCAGGAGGAACAGCGCCGTCACCGCACCCCACCACCAGCGGGCGGTCCGCAGCAGCACGGAGCCCCCGACGTCGGCGCGCGCCTGGCGACGTCGCCGCTCCTCGCGCTCGAGCCGGGCCTCGGCCTCCGCCCGCTCCTGACGGGCGGCGCGGGCCCGCTCGGCGTCCTGCCGCTGTCCGTCGAGGAACGAGCGCGTGGCCTTGCCGGCGGCGCGGGCGAGGCGGTGGTCGGGGTTCTCGTGAGGCACGTCTCGAGCCTAACGGCAGGGCCGGGGCACGGGATGCGTTAGACTTGAGGCACCATTCCGGTCAGAACCCCTGTGTACGCCCTCGCGAAGGGCGTCGAGTTGTGTGGCCCCTCCCGACACCGTGTCGGAGCAGCGGGCGGCCGGTCCTTCACACCCCAGCCGTTCCTCCGTCGAGGTCGTGGCCCGCCCGTGCGGTGACCATCCCCTGACGGAACCGGCCGGGCGCGGACCGCCAGGTGAGTATGGAACGGGCGTGATGTTGGACCGCGCCTCGGGGAGCACCGGAGAGAAGCAATCCGTTGCGTTGCGGCGCCCAACCGGCCGCACACCCGACCCTGAAAAGGAACACCCGTGTCCGAACACGCCCAGAATGACCACGCCCAGGCCGAGACCGAGACCGACATCCTGACCGAGACCCCGGCGGGCCCGGCCTTCTCCACCCTCGGCATCGACAGCCGGGTCCTGGCCGCCATCGAGGACCTCGGCTACGAGACCCCCTCGCCGATCCAGGCCGAGACCATCCCGCTGCTGCTGGAGGGCCGCGACGTCGTCGGGCTGGCCCAGACCGGTACCGGCAAGACCGCCGCCTTCGCCGTCCCGGCGCTGTCCCGGCTCGCCGAGCTCGCCGACGTCAACGGCCCCGCGAGCACCCCGCAGATCCTCGTGCTCGCCCCGACCCGCGAACTGGCCCTGCAGGTCGCCGAGGCCTTCACCACCTACGCCAAGCACATCAAGGGCGTCACCGTGCTGCCCGTCTACGGCGGTGCGCCCTACGGGCCGCAGCTGTCCGGGCTCCGCCGCGGCGCCCAGGTCGTCGTGGGCACCCCGGGGCGTGTGATCGACCACCTCCAGAAGGGGTCCCTGGACCTGTCCGACCTGCAGTACATGGTGCTGGACGAGGCGGACGAGATGCTGCGCATGGGCTTCGCCGAGGAGGTGGACCAGATCCTGTCCGCCACCCCGGACCAGAAGCAGACCGCCCTGTTCTCGGCCACCATGCCGCGCGCCATCCAGCGCATCTCCGGCAAGTACCTCAACGACCCGGTCGAGGTCACCGTCGCCGCGAAGAACACCACCGCCGGCAACATCCGCCAGCGCTTCCTCCAGGTCACCCACCAGTGGAAGCTGGAGGCCATGACCCGCATCCTCGAGACCGAGGAGCACGACGGCGTGATCGCCTTCGTGCGGACCCGTAACGCCACCGAGGAGCTCACCACCAAGCTCAACGCCCGTGGCTTCCGCGCCGCCGCCATCTCCGGTGACGTGGCGCAGAACCAGCGCGAGAAGACCGTGGAGAACCTGCGCGCCGGCCGCATCGACATCCTGGTGGCCACCGACGTCGCGGCCCGCGGCCTCGACGTGGAGCGCATCAGTCACGTCATCAACTACGACATCCCGCACGACACGGAGTCCTACGTCCACCGCATCGGCCGCACCGGCCGCGCCGGCCGCTCCGGGGACGCCGTGCTGTTCATGACGCCGCGGGAGAAGTACCTGCTGCGCTCCATCGAGAAGGCCACGCGCCAGACCGTGGAGCAGATGCCCATGCCGTCGGTGGCGGACGTGAACTCCTCCCGCCTGGACAAGTTCGGCTCCCAGATCACCCAGACCCTGGCCGAGGGCGAGCTGGAGGTCTTCCGGGACCTGGTGGACTCCTACGTGGAGGAGAACGACGTCGCCCCCGAGGACGTCGCCGCGGCCCTGGCGAAGATGGCCCAGGGCGGGCGGCCGCTGCTGGCCGAGGAGCCGGACCTGCCGCCGGCGAAGATGGCCCGCCGCGACCGGGACTTCGACGGCAACGACCGCGACGCGCGGGACGGCCGGGGTTCCCGTGGCCCGCAGCGCGGCCCCGCCGAGGGCAACGCCACGTACCGGATCTCCCTGGGCCGCCAGGACCGGGTGCAGCCGGGCAACATCGTGGGTGCCCTGGCGAACGAGGCCGGGCTGCGCTCGAGCCAGATCGGGCACATCGACATCCGTTCGAACCACTCCCTCGTGGAACTGCCGGAGAACCTGACGGGTCAGCAGTGGGACGCCCTGGGCAACACCACCATCAACGGCCGCCCCATCGGCCTGCAGCTGGACACCGGCCGCCCCACGCGCTCCGAGCGCGAGGGCAAGCCGTTCCGCTCCGGCGGGGCCCACAAGGGCGGGCACAAGGGCGGTTTCAAGGGTGGCTTCAAGGGCGGTCGGAAGTCCTTCGACAAGCCCTCGCGCGACCGGTACTGACCGGTGACGGACGTGGCACTCCACCCCGATTTCGCATCCGCGGAAATCGCTGGTAGAGTTTCACGTCGTTGCCCCGATAGCTCAGTGGTAGAGCGCCATCTTGGTAAGATGGAGGTCCCGGGATCGATTCCCGGTCGGGGCTCTGGAATGAGAGCCCGTGCGCAGTATGTATCCGCGGCACGGGCGCTCTCATTTCATGGCGGCGTAGCTCAGCTGGTTAGAGCGCACGACTCATAATCGTGAGGTCGGGGGATCGAGTCCCCCCGCCGCTACGGACGAGGACCTGGACCCCGGTGGGGTCCGGGTCCTTTTTCGTGGGGCCGGTCATCTCACAGACCGGCCGGGGACCGGTGAGACACGTTTTCCTTCCCCGAAACCTTTCCGCGACGCCCGCGGAAACACCCTCCTGGCAACGTGGCGGTCAACCGCGAGCCGAGAGGAACCCGCCATGGCCCTGACCGAGGACCGCACATTCACCGCCCCCGCCCCCGAGGCCGTCCCGGGAGCACCACCCACGGACCGGCTCGTCGTGGGTCCCGGCCGCTGGGTGTCCAACTGGCAGCCGGAGGAGCCGCGGTTCTGGAACGGTCCCGGGCGGCCCGCCGCCCGGCAGAACCTGTACTGGTCCGTGTTCTGCGAGTTCCTCGGTTTCGCCGTCTGGCAACTGTGGTCCGTCACGGTCGTGTTCCTGCCGGCCGCCGGCTTCGACCTGAGCACCTCACAGCAGTTCTGGCTCGTGTCCCTGCCACCGCTCGTCGGCGCCGTGCTGCGGGTGCCGTACAGCTTCACGGTGGCCCTGTTCGGCGGGCGCAACTGGACGGTCATCTCCGCCCTGTTGCTGCTGGTCCCCACGGTCGCGCTGGCCGTCGCGCTGTCGACTCCGCACACGCCGGTCTGGGTCCTGTTCGCCGTCGCCGCCACGGCCGGTTTCGGCGGAGGCAACTTCGCCAGCTCGATGGCCAACATCACCTTCTTCTTCCCGGCCCAGGAGAAGGGGGCGGCCCTGGGCCTCAACGCGGCCGGCGGCAACATCGGCGTGGCCGTCGCGCAGTTCGCGGTCCCGCTCGCCGTGACCGTGCTCGCCATCGGCACCTTCGGCCCCGCCCTGCCGATGGCCGGACTGGTCTGGATCCCGCTGATCCTGATCGCCGCCTGGGGCGCGCACCGCTACATGCACAACCTGTCCCACGCCCGCAACGACCTCAAGGGCTCCCTCTCGGCGTTGCGGGAACCGCACCTGTGGCTGATCGCCCTGATCTACATCGGCACCTTCGGCTCGTTCATGGGATTCGGCTCGGTCTTCCCCACCTTGATCTCGATCATGTTCCCGGCCTTCTCGGGCCTCGAGCTGTGGGGCGCGGTGATCTCGATGGCGTTCCTCGGTCCCCTCGTGGGCTCGCTCGCCCGCCCCTTCGGCGGCAGGCTGGCCGATCGGCGGGGCGGGGCCACCGTCACCCTGGCCTGCTTCCTCGCGATGGCCGCGGTCACCGCCGGCGTGGTGCTCACGCTTCCCTGGCAGAACTTCTGGCTCTACCTCGGACTGTTCCTGGCCCTGTTCACCCTCACGGGGATCGCCAACGGCTCCAGCTACCGGATGATCCCACTCGTCTTCCGCCTGACCGTCCGGGCGGACGACCCGGTCGGGCATGAGCGCAAGTCCTCCGCGGCCCTGGGCCTGATCGGTGCCGTCGGGGGCTTCGGCGGATTCATGATCCCCCAGGTCCTGCGGGCCTCCCACAGCGCCCACGGGTCCTTCGACGCCGCCTTCTGGGCCCTCGCGGCCGCCTACCTCGTCCTGGCGGCCTTCACCTACCTCGTCTACCGCCGCCCCGGCTCGATGCTGGCCCGAGCCCATGTCTGAACCGGTCCGGACCACCACGCACTGCCCCTACTGCGCCCTGCAGTGCTCGATGACCCTCACCGTCGACGCGGCCGGTCCCGGGGCTCCGTCCGTGGCGGTGGCGGGTGCGGAGTTCCCCACCAACCGCGGCCGGCTCTGCCGCAAGGGGGCCACCGCCGCCGCGCTGCTGGGGGACCGCCCCGACCGCCTGAGCACCCCGCTGCTCCGGGACACCCAGGGCGGCCCCCTCCGGGAGGCCTCCTGGGACGAGGCCCTCGGCCGGGTGGCCACCCGCATCGCCGCGCTGCAGGGCACCCACGGCCCGGATGCCGTCGGGGTCTTCGGGTCCGGCTCGCTGACGAACGAGAAGGCCTACACCCTGGGCAAGTTCGCCCGGACCGCCCTGCGCACCTCGCGGATCGACTACAACGGCCGGTTCTGCATGGCCTCCGCCGCCAAGGCCTCCACCGAGGTCCTGGGACTCGACCGCGGACTGCCCTTCCCCCTGACCGACCTGGACGACGCCTGCACCGTGCTGCTGCTGGGCTCCAACGTGGCGGACACCATGCCGCCCTTCGTCCAGCACCTGGAGAGTGCCCGCGACCGGGGCGGGCTGATCGTCGTGGACCCGCGACGCTCCAGCACCGCGCAACTGACGGCGGAGGGCTGCGGGCACCACATCGCCCCGGCCCCGGGCGGTGACCTGCCCCTGCTGCTGTCGGTGGCCCACGTGATCCTCGCCGAGGGCCTGGAGGACGGGGACTACCTCCACCGCCGGACCACGGGGCTGGCCGCCTTCCGCCGGTCCGTGGGGGACTGGTGGCCGGAGCGCGCCCAGACGGTGACCGGGGTGTCGGCCGGGCGCATCCGGTGGCTGGCGCGGCACCTGGCCGCCGCGGCCCGGGCCGCCAGGGCCGGCGGGGATCCGGTCTTCATCCTCACCGGGCGGGGCGTGGAGCAGCACCGCGACGGAACGGACACCGCGCGCGCGGCCATCAGCCTGGCGCTGCTCCTCGGCCTGCCGGGGACGCGAGGCGGCGGTTACGGCACCCTCACCGGCCAGGGCAACGGCCAGGGGGGCCGGGAGATGGGCCAGAAGGCGGACCAGCTGCCCGGCCTGCGGTCCATCACGGACCCGGCCGACCGCGAGGCCGTGGCACGTCAGTGGGGGACCACCGCCGCGTCGCTGCCCGGTCCTGGCCTGCCGGCGACCCAGCTGCTGCACACCCTCGGAACGCCCCAGGGCGTCCGGGGGCTGCTCGTGCACGGTGCCAACGTCGTCGTCTCCGCCCCGGACGCCACTCGCGTGGAGGCCGGCCTGCGGGCGCTGGAGCTGCTCGTGGTCTGCGACTTCTTCCTCTCCGAGACCGCCGGGCTGGCCGACGTGGTCCTGCCGGTCCTCCAGTGGGCCGAGGAGGACGGGACCATGACCAACCTCGAGGGGCGGGTCCTGCGCCGCCGCAAGGCCGTCGATGGTCCGCCCGGGGCCCGTTCGGAGCTCTGGGTCCTGGCCGAGATCGCCCGCCGCCTCGGCAGTGAGGTCCCGCTGCCCGACGAACCCGCCGAGGCCTACGCCGAGATCCGCCGCGCGACGGCCGGGAGCCGGGCCGACTACTCGGCGCTGGCGTGGGAACGGATCGGCGAGGTGGCCCCGTACTGGCCCCTCACCGAACCCCTCACCGGCACCGGCCCCCAGGAGGTGACCGTCAGCGGGGAACCGGTGGTCGGAACGCCCCGGGTCTTCACCGAGCGCTTCGGCCATGCCGACGGCAGGGCCCGCCTCGGGGCGATCCACGTCCGTGCGCCGCAGCCGGCCTCCGCCCAGGGACTGACGCTCACCACCGGACGGCTCATGGAGCACTACCAGTCCGGCACCCAGACCCGGCGGGTACCGGCCCTGCTGGCCGTCCACCCCGAGGCCACCGTCAGCGTGCACCCGGCCACGGCCGGCCGGCTGGCCCTCGAGGACGGCGCCCCGGCCGAGCTGCGCAGTGCCGCCGGGACCCTCCGGGCCCGCGTGGTGCTCGACGCCGGCCTGCGCACGGACACCGTGTTCGTCCCCTTCCACTTCACCGGTCAGGGCACGGCCAACCGGCTGACGGCCGGACTGCTGGACCCGCACAGCCAGATGCCGGAGTTCAAGAACACCCCGGTGACCCTCCACCCGGTCCGCCAGCCCGCTGAGGGCTCACGCCATGAGTAGTCACGTGGTGGTCGTGGGGTGCGGGCCCGTGGCGGCCCGGCTGGTCCAGGAACTGCGCCCGGCACTGGAGTCCGGCGCCGTGCGCATGACCGTCGTGGGGGCGGAACCGGTCCCGGCCTACCAGCGGATCCGCCTGGGGGACGTGGCCAGCGGGCGCATCCGGGGTGGGGACCTGTCCATGCTGGATCCGGGGGAGCTCGCGGCGATCGGCGTCGGGATCCGGACCGGGACCACCGTGACGGGCCTCGACCGGGCCCGGCGGACGGTGCGACTCGGCCGGGGTGGCCTGGACGAGACCACGCTCGGCTACGACCGCCTGGTCCTGGCCACGGGCGCCGAGGCGGTCATCCCGGACTTCCCGGTGTCCGGCGCCGTGGGCCGGGGCATCTCGGTCGCGGCCTCGGCGGGTCGGCGGCCGGTCGGCGTCATGGCGCTGCGCGAGATGTCCGAGGCCGAGCAGCTGGGCCGGGCCGTGCGTGCCGGCAGGCCCGTCGTGGTGCTCGGTGGCGGGGTCCTGGGCGTGGAGGCGGCCCTGGCGCTCGCCGAGGTGGGCGCCCCCGTCACCCTGCTGCACCGCGGACACCTGCCCCTGGGGCGTCAATTGGACCCCGATGCCGGCCGCCTGCTGCTGCGCCAGCTCACCGGGGCCGGGGTGCAGGTCCGGCCGGACTGCGGGGTCCAGGAGCTCGAGGTCAGCGCCCGCGCCGAGGACCGGGCCACCGCCGCGGACGGCGTCCCCCACCTCGTGGGCCTCCGCACCACCCAGGGGCGGCGGATCCCCGCGGCGCTGCTCGTGGCCTGCACGGGCGTCCGGGCCCGGGACCGGCTCGCCGCCGACGCCGGACTGCGCACCCTGCCCCGCGGCGGGGTGGTCGTGGACGGTGACGGGCGCTGCCCCGACGACCCGGCCGTCTTCGCCATCGGTGACTGCGCCGCGCCGTCGGGTGCCCGGCCGAGCGGGCTCATCGGCCCCGGCTGGGACCAGGCCCGGGCCACCGCCCTCGCCCTGCGCGAGGACCTCGGCTGCCCGGCCGCCGTCGAGCTCGATGCCGCCGGACGGCCGGTGCCCGGCCCCGAGGCGTCCCCGCGCCGGCTGGATCCGCTCGTCGTGAAGTCGCACTCGTTGTCCGTGGCCTGCGCCGGGGACCCGGACGCGGACCCCTGGGACCCGGACGGGCCGAGCGTCTCCACGTGGGCGGACCCGGGGGCCGGGCAGTACCTGCGCATCGTCACCGACGGGGAGCGGATGCTCGGGTTCGTGGCGATCGGACTGCCCCGGTCCGCGGCGGAGCTGTCCCGTCATGCCCTGACCGGTGTCCTGCCCGCGGCGGACCGGTCCGCGCTGCTGGCCCTGGAACACGCCGCGGGGGACCGCGCCCTGGGACCGGAGGACGTGCTCTGCCGGTGCTCGGGCGCCACCGCCGGCCAGGTCGGGGACGCCGTGGCCGGCTGCGCGACGGTGGACGAGGTCGGGGACCGCTGCGGGGCCGGTACCGGTTGCGGGACGTGCCGCGGGCGGATCGAGGAGATGCTGGCTAGACCGCCAGTCGATAGCCTCGCTTGACGACGGTGCTGACGACGCCCGCGACCGGCAGCTGCCGGCGCAGGCGCCAGACGAGCATCTCCAGGGCGTGCTCGGACTCGCACTGGCGCAGGGTCGCGACGAGGTGGGCGCGGGTCAGCACGGCGCCCCGCGCGTCCGCGAGTTCGCGCAGCAGCGCGAGCGGGCCGGGTGGAAGCCGGACGGGGCCGGCCGGCCGCTCGGTGAAGTGCACCTGGTCACCGCGGATCTCCAGGGGGCCCACGCGGGTGTCCACGCGGAGGACCCCCTGCTGTTCCAGGTGTTCGCACACCAGCCGGATCATGGCCCCCAGGCGCCAGCGGGAGGGGACCAGCGGACGCAGCCCGGCCTCGTGCAGCGGCCCGGCGGTCACGGTCCCGACGACGGCCGTCGCCACGTCCGCGCGCAGCGCCTCCAGGAGGGGCTCCAGGCGCCCGTACTGCTGGGCGACGGCGAGGAAGGCCTCGACCGCGGGGGCGGCCGTGAAGGTGAGCACGTCGAGCTGGCGGTCGATGGCGGCGTCGATCATCCGCAGCAGGTCCGAGTCCTGGGCCGGACGCGCCCACGTGTACGGCATCACGGTCAGCACCCGGGCCCCGGCCTTCTCGAGGCGGGAGACCTGCTGGTGGTCGAGCATGCCGTGCAGCTGGAAGGCCACGGTCCGTCCCCGGAGGTTCCGGGTGAGCAGCAGGTCCACGAGCGAGGCCGTGCGCTCGTCCTGCGGTGCGCCGACGTCCTCCAGTCCGGCGGCCCGGACGGCACCGCGGGCCTTGGGCCCGCGGACGAGGATCGAGGCGGCCTCCAGGGCGCGGTGGAGCTCGGGGCCGAGCCCGTAGGCGTCGGCGGCCTCCGTCCAGCGGCGCATCCCGTAGGCCGTGGTGATGACGGCGTAGTCCGGCAGGGCGTCGATGACCCGGCGCGTGTCCCGGTGCAGGGTGACGGACTCCGTCAGGGGGGCGATGCGCAACGCCGGGGCGTGCATCACCTCGGCGCCGCGGCGCTGGAAGGCGCAGATGAGCTCGTCGCTGCGCCGGTCCGAGGTCACGCCGATGCGGAACCCGGCCAGGGTCTGGGGCAGCGCCGGGGGCAGGTCGCTCATGCGGTCCCCGCCACCCCGGCCAGCTCCCGCAGCCGTTCCTCGGCCCCGGGCGCCAGCCGCACGACCTCCCCGATCACGAGGACCGCGGGGGAGCGCATGCCCTGGACGGCGGAGGCGGTGAGGATCTCCGCGAGCGGGGCGATGCAGACCCGCTGCCGCTCGGTGCACCCGCGCTCCACGATCCCCACCGGCATCCGGGGGTCCACGCCGTGGCGCATCAGCCCGATGGCGGTATGGCCGAGAGTGGCCATGCCCATGAGGACGACGGCGGTCCCGCCCAGTCGCGCCAGTCCGGACAGTTCCAGCTCGGAGAGCGGGTCGTGGCCGGAGATCACCGTGAACGCCTTGCTCAGCCCGCGCGCGGTGACGGGGATCCCCGCCGCGGCCGGGACGGCCACCGCGGAGGTGATGCCCGGGACCACGGTCACCGGGACCCCGGCCTCCTCGCACGCGGCCACCTCCTCACTGCCGCGGCCGAAGACGAACGGGTCCCCGCCCTTGAGCCGGGCCACGCGCAGCCCGGCCAGGGCCGAGGCCACGATCAGCCGGTCGATCTCCGCCTGGGGGACCCTGTGGTGCCCGGGCTGCTTGCCGACGTCGACCAGGTGGGCGTGCGGCGCCCACGCGGCCAGGTCGTCCGTGGGGGCGAGCCGGTCGTAGTACACGACGTCGGCGTGGGCCAGCACGCGCAGCGCGCGCACCGTCAGCAGGTCGGCCGCCCCGGGGCCGGCACCGATGAGCGTGACCGAGCCCGGTGCCGGCACCGCCCCGGTCACCGTTCACCCCGCACGGGGATGCGCGGTCCCGACAGGACCACGGAGCCCGCCCCGGCCGGCTCTGCCGACCCGGCCGGGGCGTTGACGAACGTACGGAACCGGCGTAACCGTTCGGGGTCCTCGAGGGTCGCGGCCCACTCGTCCCGGTAGGTCTCCAGGTGTTCGGCGACCACCCGTTCCAGGTCCGCGGCGATCCCGAGGGAGTCCTGCACCACCACGTCCTGCACGTGGTCGATCCCGCCGGGCAGCTCCTCCATCCACCGGGCCGTGCGCTGCAGGCGCTCGGCGGTGCGGATGTAGTAGACGACGTACCGGTCGATGTACCGCAGCAGCGTCTCGTCGTCGAGGTCCTTGGCGAGCAGTACCGCGTGGGCCGGGGTGGCTCCTCCGTTGCCACCCACGTAGAGGTTCCAGCCTTCGGAGGTGGCGATCACGCCGACGTCCTTGCCGCGGGCCTCGGCGCACTCCCGGGCGCACCCGGAGACGCCGAACTTCATCTTGTGGGGGCTGCGCAGCCCCCGGTAGCGCTCCTCGAGCCGGACGGCCATGGCCACGGAGTCCTGCACCCCGTAGCGGCACCACGTGGAGCCCACGCAGGACTTCACGTTGCGCAGGGCCTTGCCGTAGGCCTGGCCGGACTCGAATCCGGCGTCCACGAGACGCCGCCAGATCGGGGGCAGCTGCTCCAGGGTCGCCCCGAACAGGTCGATCCGCTGAGCGCCGGTGATCTTGGTGTACAGCCCGTAGTCCCGGGCCACCTCCGCGATCACCGCGAGCTTCTCCGGGGTGATCTCGCCGGCCGGGATGCGGGGGACCACCGAGTAGGTGCCGTCCTTCTGCAGGTTCGCCAGCGCACGGTCGTTGGTGTCCTGCAGTCCGCCGCGGTCCCCGTCGAGGATGTACTCGCCGTGCAGGGTGGCCAGCACGGAGGCCGCCACGGGCTTGCAGATGTCGCAACCGAGGTTCACGGCCGGGTCCGCGGGCGTGCCGAAGCGGGTGACAATCTCGCCGAAGGTGGTCAGCCGGGTGGACCGCACGGCCTCGAACAGTCCGGACCGGGACAGGGCGAAGTGCTCGCACAGCGCGGTGGAGACCTCCACCCCCAGCTCGACCAGTTGCCGCTCCATGACCTTCTGGGCCGCCGGCAGGCAGGAGCCGCACTGGGTCCCCACCCCGGTGCAGGCCTTGAGCCCGGCCAGGTCCGGACAGCCACCGCACACGGCCCGGCGCAGGTCTCCGGCGCTGACGTCACGGCAGGAGCAGACCTGGGCCTCGTCCGGCAGCGCCAGGTCAGGCGGGGCGCCGTTGCCGGCCGCGGAGAGGAACGCTCCGGCCTCCCCGGGCAACTCGCGTCCGAGCATGGGGCGCAGCGCCGCGTAGGGGCCCGCATCGCCCACGAAGACCCCGCCGAGCAGGGTGCGCGCGTCCTCGGAGACGACGAGCTTCTGGTAGACCCCGCCGGTGGGATCGGCGTACACGACCTCCAGGGCGCCGGGGGCTGCGGCGAGGCCGTCCCCGAAGCTGGCCACGTCCAGCCCGGCGAGCTTGAGCTTGGCGGCGGTGTCGAAACCGGGGAAGGTCCCGGAACCGCCGCACAACCGGTCGGCGACCACCTCGGCCATCGTGTTGGCCGGAGCCACCAGCCCCATGCACTCGCCCCCGAAGCTGGCGGCCTCGCCGATCGCCCAGACATGCGGGGCCGACGTCGCACAGGTCTCGTCGATGACGAACCCGCCGCGGGGACCGATCTGCAGCACGCCGGCACCGAGCTCATCGCGGGCGGTGATGCCCGTGGCCGCGACCACCAGGTCCACCGGAAGGCCCTCGCCGGAGGGGAAGCGCAGCCAGCCACCCTCCAGCGCGCTGGGGCGCTCGCCGAGCCGCAGGACGTACCCCTGGTCGCGCAGCAGGCGGTTGAGGGTGCGGCCGCCGAACTCGTCCAGCTGCGCGTTCATGACCCAGGGGCGGGAATGGACCACGGTGACGTCCGCGCCCAGGGCCCTCAGCCCTCCGGCGGCCTCCAGGCCCAGCAGGCCGCCGCCGATCACGGCGGTCTGCGGCGGGCGCCCCAGCCGGGTGGCGAGCTCCGCCACCCGGCCGCGCAACCGGTCGACGTCGTCGATGGTCCGGTAGACCTCCAGGTCCCCGGCCCCGGGGATCGCCGGGCGTGCGGCGTCGCTGCCGGTGGCCAGGACCAGGTCGTCCCAGCCCAGGGTGCTCCCGTCCGCCGTCGTCAGCGACCGCGCGGCGGGGTCGATGGCGGTGACCCGGCATCCGGTGCGCAGGCTCACCCTCGGGTCGTCCCAGGGGCCGGAGCCGGAGCCCAGGGGCAGGTCGTCGGTGGCGTCCAGGAAGCGCCGGGAGAGGGCCACGCGGTCATAGGGGGCCCGTGGCTCCTCGGTGAACAGGGACACCCGCAGGTCATCACCGCGGGCCAGCAGGGCCTCCACCAGCCGGTGGGCGGCGGGGCCGCCACCGACCACCGCCACGGTCCGGTTCGTCGGTCGGATCGGTCGCACAGTCATGGGTCCATCCCCTCGCATCGAAGGATCACCACGCTATGAGGAGGCCGTTTCCCCACCGTGTCCCCGGTGTAACGGCTGGGTGACGCCCCCCTCACCAGGCGGCGGCCGCCCAGGAGAGGACACCGTTGCACGGGCGAAACATCACGGGTGACCCCCTCGAAACACGCGTTTCCTACGGTGGATCCATGACCCTCACCGCGACCCACCCAGCGTCCGCCCCGCACGCCGTCACCGGCACCGCCACGGCATCCGAGCAGGCCGCCTGGCACCCGGTGTGTCCCCTCGACCGGCTCGAGCCGCTGTGGGCCGAGGCCGCCCTCGTTGCGGGGGAGCAGCTCGCCGTCGTGCGGCTGCCCTCCGACGAGGTCCTCGCCGTCTCGCACTGGGACCCGTACGCGAACGCCCCCGTCATGGCCCGCGGGATCGTCGGCTCCCGGCAGGGCCGGCCCACCCTGGCCTCGCCCCTGCACAAGCAGGTGTACGACCTCGCCACGGGCCAGTGCCTCACCGACCCGGCCCTGCGGCTCGCCACCTTCCCGGTGCGGGTCCGCGACCGGATCGTCGAGGTGCGCGCCGCGTGAGGGACCGGCCGGCCCTCATCGCCGTCTCCCACGGCACGGCCGACCCCGCAGGGCAGGAACGGATCACCGCGCTGGCCCGGGCCGTGCGGACGCGGACCCCGGCGGAGGTCCTGCTGACCCACGTGGACGTGCAGTCACCGCCGGTCGGGGAGGTGGTGGCGGCCCTTCCGCCGGGCCGGGCCGCCGTCGTCGTACCGGTGCTGCTCTCCGCGGGGTATCACGTGAAGGTGGACCTGCGCGAGGCCGCCGGCGGGCTCCCGGTGGCCGGCGCGCTGGGCCCGGACGAGCGGCTGGTGGAGGTGCTGGCGCGGCGGGCGCTGGGCTCCGGGTTCGTGCGCGGTCACCACCGGGTGGTGCTGGCCGCGGCCGGATCCACCGACGCCGGTGCGGTCGCCGACTGCCGTGCCGTCGCCGCGCGGGTGGCCGCCCGGCTGGGCACCGAGGTGACCGACGCCTACCTCTCGGCCGCGCGGCCGGGGGTCGCTACCGCCGTCGGGACCGCCTGCCGCCAGGACCCCGCCCGGCCGGTGCTGGTGCTGAGCTACCTGCTGGCGCCGGGGTACTTCCAGTCCCGGCTGGTCGCCGAGGCCGCCGCGGCCGGAGCGGCGGCCACCACGGCCCCGTTGCTCGGGGAGTCGGGACCGGTGCCGGTGGAGCTCGCGGACCTCGTGGTCAGCCGGTACCGCGCTACCGTGGAGGGGTGTTCAATCCCTGGGAGAACGGCTCGAGGGCCTACCGCATCACGCTGCTGACCGGCACCGGGCTCATCCTGTCCGGCATCCTGCTCTCCGTCCTCGGGGGAGCCCTCACCCTCACGCCCCTGCAGTGGGGCGCGATCGGGCTGATCGGCGCCGGCCTCATCACGCACCTGGCCGCCCAGCTCCTGCGGATCCGGGACGCCCGCCGCCGCCACCGGTGACCGTCCGGTCCCGCACGCCCTGGCGCAGTGGCCGCGGGGAGGCCCTCACCCGGACCGGCCCGGCCGGGGTCACCGCCGTCGACGAGGACACCCGGCGACCGTCGAGCGGGACACGTTCAACGGGACGGACGCGGCCCGTGGCAGCGCCCCATGGCCCGGAGGAGGCCATCCGGGCCACGGGGGTGCCGCAGTGCGCGAATGTTATCGGAAACCTGCAAGTCGGCGCAATGTGACGCTTGACACGGTGGGATGCGGAGGGATGGAATGACGGCGTCAGTACCATCTCAGCGAAGGGTCGTCTCATGAAAAACCACCGTCGCCTTTCTGGGGCAGTCGCCATCGGCCTCACGGCAGTCCTGGCCGGCGCCATGGCCGCCCCGGGCTTCGCCAGCACCACCGATCCGGGGGACACCCCGCCGGAGCCGGATCGTCATAGCGGGAACTTCACGGACAACCCTCGCGGGTCGGCGTTCTTCACGCCGGTGCGGTGGATGGCCCGTCATGACATCTCCGTCGGCTACACGGACAACACGTTCCGGAAGAACCAGAACGTGACCCGTGGGGAGACCACGGCCTTCCTGTACCGGTACATCGATCCGGAGGACTTCGAGTCGCCGGACGAGTCGCCGTTCAGCGACGTCAACGCCGGTGGTGCGTACTACGCCTCGATCACCTGGGCGTCCGCCGAGGAGGTCACCGCCGGCTACGCCGACGGCACCTTCAAGACCTCCCGGGCGGTCACCCGTGGTGAGTTCGCCGCGTTCCTGTACCGCTGGGACGAGCCCCGTCGGCACGTCTCCCCGGAGACCTCGCCGTTCGAGGACCTCAACCCGGGCGGCGCGAACTACGACGCGATCACCTGGCTGGCCTCGAAGGGCATCACCGTCGGGGACACCCAGGGCAACTTCAACCAGTCCGATCCGATCACCCGCGGGGAGATCTCGGCCTTCATGCAGCGCTACCACGCGTTCGGCTGACCCCTTCCGGCACGAGTACGTGACGCCATCCCCCTCGGGGGGGTGGCGTCACGTCGTGTCCGGGCGCGGGTAGTCTGGACAGCGGCCGCCGACCACCCCGTCACCAGGAGGACCGACCCGTGAGCGTGAACCCGGACCTGCAGGGGCGGAGCTATCCGCCGACCCAGCCCTACGCCGTGGGGCGGGAGAAGATCCGCGAGTTCGCCGCGGCCGTCAAGGCCGGTCACCCGGCCCACTCCGACCTCGAGGCGGCCCGCGCGCTCGGCCACGCGGACCTGGTGGCCCCGCCCACCTTCGCGGTGGTCCTGGCCCAGCGCGCAGAGCAGGCCGTCGTCCAGGACCCGGACTCCGGCATCGACTTCTCCCGGGTGGTCCACGCGGACGAGCGCTTCACCCACCACCGGCCGATCGTGGCCGGTGACGAACTGGTCGCCACCGCCACCGTGGAGACGGTCAAGTCCCTGGGCGGGCACTCGATGGTCACCACGCGCGCGGACATCGCCACCACGGCCGGGGAACCGGTCAGCACCGTGCGGTCCACCCTGCTGGTCCGCGGAGAGGAATGAGCATGCAGAAGGGCGACTCGATCGGCTCGACCACCATCCGCCTCGACCGCGCGGACCTGGTCCGCTACGCCGGTGCCTCCGGGGACTTCAACCCGATCCACTGGTCCGAGTCGACCGCCCGCTCCGTGGAGCTGCCCGGCGTGATCGCCCACGGCATGCTGACCATGGGGGCGGCGGTGCAGCTCGTCACCGACTGGTGCGGGGACCCCGGCCGGATCCTCGACTACCAGACGCGCTTCACCCAGATGGTCCCCGTCCCCGAGGACGGCGGGGCCACCCTGGAGGTCACCGGCAAGGTCGGGGCCGTGGACGCGGAGGCCGGCACGGCCCGGATCGACCTGACCGTCACCGACCCCGGCAACGACGGCGCGCGGGTGCTGACCAAGGCGCAGGCCGTGGTCCGGGTGGACCAGCCGTGAGGCTGGCGGACCACACCACCAGCCGCGTGGGCGGGCCCGCCGACCACTGGGTCACCGCCACCTCCGAGGCCGCCGCCATCTCGGCGATCCGCCTGGCCGACGAGTCCGGGAGCCCGCTGCTCGTGCTCGGCGGCGGCTCCAACACCCTGATGGCCGACGCCGGCTTCCCCGGCACCGTGGTCCAGCTCGCGTTCGCCGGCATCGAGCAGCGCTCGGCCGACACCGTGCGGATGGCCGCCGGACAGGACTGGGACAGGGCGGTGGCCTGGACCGTCGGGCACGGCCTGTCCGGGCTCGAGGCGCTCTCCGGCATCCCCGGGTCCGCCGGGGCCACGCCCGTGCAGAACGTGGGCGCCTACGGGGCGGACGTCTCCCAGGCCCTGGTCTCGGTCCGCGCCTGGGACCGGCAGGCCGGCCGGGTCGTCGAACTGGCCAACGCCGACCTCGGCTTCGGCTACCGGGACTCGGTGATCAAGAGGTCCCTGCTGGAGGATCCGGAGGCGACCACCCCGCGCTGGATCGTGCTCTCCGTGGACTTCAGGCTCCGGAGCGCGGGAACCGCCGCCCCGGTCCGCTACGCCCAGTTGGCCCGGGCCCTGGGCGTGCGGGAGGGGGAGACGGCGCCCCTGGCCCTCGTGCGCCAGGAGGTGCTGTCCCTCCGCGCGGGCAAGGGCATGGTCCTGGACCCGGCCGACCACGACACCTGGTCCACCGGGTCGTTCTTCACCAACCCCGTCGTCCCGGACGCCGTCCGGGCCCGGTTGCCGGAGGGCGCTCCGGCATTCGGCGCGGGACCGGGCCGGGTCAAGCTCTCGGCCGCCTGGCTGATCGAGCACGCCGGCTTCGGCAGGGGCTACGGGCTGGGGGAGGCGGAGCGGCACCTGGCGAACGGCCGCGCGTCGTTGTCCACCAAGCACACGCTGGCCGTGACGAACCGGGGGGAGGCCTCCACCGAGGACCTGCTGGCGGTCGCGCGCACGGTGCGGGACGGCGTCGAACGGGCCTGGGGCGTGCGGCTGCACCCCGAGCCGGTGCTGGTGGGGTGCGCGCTGTGATCCCGGACAGTCACCGTCCCTACGTGGCGGCTCCGGAGCGGTACTCCTCCACGGAGTACCGCCGCGTGGGCACCAGCGGCCTGCACCTGCCCCCGATCAGCCTGGGACTGTGGTGGAACTTCGGGGACAACCGGCCCTTCGACGTCCAGCGGCAGATCCTGCGCCACGCCTTCGACCACGGCATCACGCACTTCGACCTGGCGAACAACTACGGTCCGCCCTACGGCGCCGCGGAGGAGAACTTCGGGCGGATGATGCGCCGCGACCTCGCCCCGTACCGGCACGAGGTCATCGTCTCGTCCAAGGCCGGCTGGGACATGTGGCCCGGGCCGTACGGGAACCTGGGGTCGCGCAAGTACCTCATCGCCTCGGCGGAGGAGTCGCTGGAGCGGATGGGCCTGGAGTACGTGGACATCTTCTACTCGCACCGCGCGGATCCGCACACCCCGGTGGAGGAGACCGTCGGCGCCCTGGACACCCTCGTGCGGCAGGGCAAGGCCCTCTACGTGGGCATCTCCTCGTACTCGGCGGAGCGCACCCGCCAGGCCGCCGCCGTCGCCCGGCAGCTCGGGACCCCGCTGGTCATCCACCAGCCCGCCTACTCGCTGCTGAACCGCTGGGTGGAGGACGCGCTGCTGGACACCCTGGCGCGGGAGGGCATGGGCTCGATCGCCTTCACCCCGCTCGCCCAGGGGCTGCTGACGGACAAGTACCTGGACGACGCCGGTGCCGTGCCCAGCGGCGGCCGCGGTTCCCTGGCCGGTCACGTCACCGAGGAGAACCTGGCCACGGTGCGCGCCCTGGCCGGTCTGGCCGCCGAGCGCGGCCAGACCCTGGCCCAGCTGGCCATCGCCTGGCTGCTCCGCGAGGGCGGGGTGAGCTCCGTGCTGCTCGGGGCCTCCTCCACGGCGCAGCTGGACGAGAACCTCGGCGCGCTGGCGAACACCGTCTTCACGGACGCCGAACTGGACCGCATCGACCGGGTGGCCGGACGGGAGTCCACCATCAACCTCTGGGACGTGTCCTCCTCGATCTAGTCCGGGCCCGGCTCCGGCACGTTTCCGGTCCGGGACGACGACGGCGGCGGGCACCCGTGGGGGTGCCCGCCGCCGTCGGTCGGTGGGGGAGGGGGCCGTGTCCTAGAGGTTCCCGGTGGCGATCATCAGCATGCGGCGCACCGGCTCGGCGGCGCCCCACAGCAGCTGGTCGCCCACGGTGAACGCGGAGAGGTACTCCGGGCCCATGTCCAGCTTGCGCAGCCGGCCCACGGGGATGTCCATGGACCCCGAGGCGGCGATCGGGGTCAGCTGTTCCACGGAGGCGTCCTTGGTGTTCGGCACCACGGAGACCCACTCGTTGTCACCGGCGATGATCTGCTCGATCTCGTCCAGCGGCACGTCCTGGGTCAGCTTCAGGGTGAGGGCCTGGGAGTGGGAGCGCAGGGTGCCGATGCGCACGCAGAGGGAGTCGAAGGGGATCCGGGTCTGGGTCCGCAGGATCTTGTTGGTCTCGGCCCCGGCCTTCCACTCCTCCTTGGACATGCCGTTGCCCAGGTCCTTGTCGATCCACGGGATCAGGGACCCGGCCAGAGGGACGCCGAACTGGGAGGCGTCCAGGGTGCCGTCGCGCTGGGCGGCCAGGACCTTGCGGTCGATCTCCAGGATCGCCGAGGCCGGGTCGGCCAGTTCCGAGGAGACCACCGAGTTCAGGGTGCCGAACTGGGTCAGCAGTTCGCGCATGTGGCGGGCGCCGCCTCCGGAGGCCGCCTGGTAGGTCATGGCGGTGCCCCACTCGACGAGACCGGCCTTGAACAGTCCGCCCAGGCCCATGAGCATGCAGGAGACGGTGCAGTTGCCGCCCACGAACTCCTTGATGCCGCTGGACAGGCCGGCGTCGATCACGCCGCGGTTGACCGGGTCCAGCACGATGATGGAGGAGTCCTGCATGCGCAGGGTGGAGGCGGCGTCGATCCAGATCCCGTCCCAGCCGGCGGCCCGCAGCTTCGGGTAGACCTCGGAGGTGTAGTCCCCGCCCTGGGTGGTCAGGATGACGGGCAGCTTGGCGAGCAGGTCGATGTCATAGGCGTCCTGCAGGACGCCGGCGTCACCGTCCATGCCCTGGTACACCGGCGCGGGGCGCCCGGCCGAGGACGTGGAGAAGAACACGGGGTTGACACGGCTGAAGTCACCCTCCTCCTCCATGCGCTGCATGAGGACGGAACCGACCATGCCGCGCCAGCCGATCAGCCCCACGGTGGGGTTGCCGGCGGTGTCGGAGGTCAGGACAGAGGGGGCCGTTTCGGTCGACTCGGGGGAAACCATGCCCGCAGTCTACTGGCCGGACCCGTCCTCCAGCAGTGAGCTACGTTTCCTCGTCGCCCAGATCCCGCCGACAACGAACACCTGGGTGAGCACCACCAGGAAGACGACGCCGGGGATCACGTCGCCGGAGAGGATCATGATCAGTCCCATCACGGCGGTCACCAGGCCGAGCACGGGGCAGGCGACGAAGGCGATGAACGTCAGGGTGGTCTTGTTCAGCAGCAGGCTCATGGTCGGTCCTGTCGTTCCCATCGTTCGTAGCGGTAGGCCGGACCGGTGCGGGACCGGTGCGCCCCGGTGGCCGGGTCCACGGCGGTCCGGGTCCACCGGGCGTCCAGCTCGGGGGCGAAGGTGTCACCCTCGGCGTCGGTGTCGATCAGGGTGATCTCGGCCAGGGTGGCCACGTCCAGGGCCTGCTCGAAGAGCGTGGCCCCGCCGATCACCCAGATGAGGTCCAGCCCGTCGGCCTCGTGCGCGGCCTCGAGGGCCTCCTGGAAACCGGGCACGACGACGGCGCCGGCGTCCCGCATCCGGCTCGCGGTGGCCTGACGCCGGGAGACCACGATGTTGGTCCGTCCCGGCAGCGGCCGGTACTTCGCGGGGAAGGAGTCCCAGGTCTTGCGGCCCATGATCACGGGGTGGCCGTGGGTGAGCTCCTTGAAGCGGTTCAGGTCCTCGGGCACGTGCCACGGCATGTCGCCGTCGGCTCCGATCACCCGGTCGGGGGTCTGGGCCCAGATCATGCCGATCCGGGACGGGGTGTGCTGGCCGGGGTGTTCGTCAGACGGCAATGGGGGCCTTGATCGTCGGGTGGTGCTGGTAGTCGACCAGCTCGAAGTCCTCGTACGCGTAGGAGAAGATGTCCTCCGGCTGCCGGTTCAGGCGCAGCCGCGGGTACGGGTAGGGGGTGCGGGCCAGCTGCTCGCGCACCTGGTCCACGTGGTTGGAGTAGATGTGGCAGTCCCCGCCGGTCCAGACGAACTCGCCGGGCTCCAGGCCCGTCTGCCGGGCCATCATGACGGTCAGCAGGGCGTAGGAGGCGATGTTGAACGGCACGCCGAGGAACAGGTCGGCCGAGCGCTGGTACAGCTGGCAGGAGAGCCGGCCGTCCGCCACGTAGAACTGGAACAGGGCGTGGCACGGCGGCAGGGCCATCTTCTCCACCTCGGCCGGGTTCCACGCGGTGACGATGTGCCGGCGCGAGTCCGGATGGGTGCGCAGGGACTCCACGACGCGGGCGATCTGGTCGATCTGCCCGCCGTCCGGGGCCGGCCAGGAGCGCCACTGCACCCCGTAGACCGGGCCGAGCTCACCGTCCGCGTCCGCCCACTCGTCCCAGATGCTCACGCCGCGCTCCTGCAGCCAGCGCACGTTCGACTCTCCGCGCAGGAACCACAGCAGTTCCAGGGCCACGGACCGGAAGTGCACCCGCTTGGTGGTGATCAGCGGGAAGGACTCACCGAGGTCGTAACGCAGCTGGCGGCCGAACACGCTGTACGTGCCCGTGCCGGTGCGGTCCTCCTTGACGGTCCCGTGGGCCAGGACATCGGCCAGGAGGTCCTCGTAGGGGGTGGGAATGCTCACCCCAGCAGTCTACGGCGCGGTCTGGGGGTCGGCGGACGTCAGTCCTGCAGCTGACCCTCGTAGACCATCGGCTGGTATTCCGGGTACCGCCGCAGGTAGTCCTGCACGTAGCTGCACTCCGGCACGATCAGGAAGCCCTCCGCCTTGAGCCGCTCCAGCACGATCGTCACCAGGGCACGGGCGTACCCGCGGCGGCCGAAGGCCTCGTCGATGATGGTGTGCTGCAGGACGACCACGGTCTGGTCGTCCACGGTCTGCTCGGTGTAGCCGAGGAAGCCGATGAACTGTTCCTTCTGCCACAACTCGATCCGGCCCCGGTCCGGGTCGCGCACGACGCGCAGGTCGTCATGGACGATCTTGGGGGTGTCCTGGCTGCTCATGGGATGACCCTACGTCAGTCGTCCCAGACGTCGTAGACCTCCAGCGAGACGATCCGCCCGCCGGCGTCCACGGCCCGCTGGGCCACGATCATGCCGCCGGGCTTGAGGTAGGGGTCCTTGCGGGGCAGGGCGGCCAGCACGGCGTCCCGGCCCTCCCGGGCGGCCCGGCCGGTGAGCGCGTCCAGGACCACGGGCAGCACGGGCCGGTGCGTGCACAGCACGCTGGCGCGCACCTTGGCCAGCAGCGAGTCGACCTCCTTGCCGGTCCGCTTGGGCTTGGACTTCACGGCCTTCTCGGTGAACGCGCCGTTCTCCTTCAGTCCCCGGCCGGTGTCCTTGACGTACGGGGTCACCGTCTCCACGCAGCGTCGCCAGGGGGAGGTGATGATCTTGCGGGGAGCCCACACGCCCAGCAGCCGGCGCACGGCCAGCGCCTGGCGCTGGCCGGTGGGGGCCAGCGGCCGGGCCCCCTCGGCGCGGGACCACGAGGAGCGGGGCTTGGCCTTGGCGTGCCGCAGCACGATGAACGGGACGGTGCGCAGCGTGCGCTCCCGGTGCGCGGCGATCAGCACCGTGAGGGGTTCGACGTCGGAGGCGTTGGTGAGCTGCTCGAGGGCCTGCTCGGCGCTCACCCACTCGACGCGGTCCACCTCCTTGCCGTCCACCTGGGGGCTCTGGCGCGCGACCTCGACGGCCCAGTACCAGACCTCCTTGGGCGTGCCCCCGTTGACCGTGTAGTGGGTGGACGGCAGCGGCAGGCCGAGCTCCACGTCCAGCCCGATCTCCTCCCGCACCTCGCGCACGGCGCACTCGGGCAGGGTCTCGCCGTCGTCGAGCTTGCCCTTGGGCCAGGACCAGTCGTCGTAGTCCGGCCGGTGGATCAGCAGCACCTCGAGGCCCCGGCCGTTGACCCGCCACGGCAGCACCCCGGCGGCCAGGATCTCCGCGGTGGGCTCGGGATCGTGGAACGAGGCGGTGGAGCGGGCAGCGGTGCTGGGCATTCTCGTGATCCTACCGGGAGGTGAACATCGGGTGACCGCGGGTCGACGTCAGGATGACCGGGCGTACATCACATCGGTGTCCCAGCGGGTGAAGCCGAGCTTGCGGTACAGCTGCACGGCCGACGCGTTGTCCGCGTCCACGTACAGCATCACCGCGTCCACGCCCCGGCGCTGCAGGTACCGGATGCCGAGCACGGTCAGCAGCCGCCCCAGGCCGCGTCCCTGCGCGGCCGGGACCACGCCGATCACGTAGACCTCACCGAGCGGCGGGTGCCCGTCGGCACCGGGGTGGATCTTCGTCCAGTGATAGCCGAGCAGGGACCCGTCGGCGTCCACGGCGAGCAGGAACCCCTCGGGGTCGAACCAGGCCTCGGCCTTCCGGGCATCGAGGTCCGTCTGGTCCATCGAGCCCTGTTCTGCGTGGTCGGCGAAGGCCGCGGCGTTCGCCGCGAGCCAGGCGGCGTCGTCGTCACCGGGCACGAAGGACCGGACGGTCACGCCCTCGGGGAGGTCCTCGTTCCACGCCGCGGCGTCGGCGTCCGACTGGTGGGTCAGGCGCAGGCGCAGCAGCTCGCGCACCGGGGTGTAGCCGAACTGCTCGGCCAGCCGGGCGGCGGCGGCGTGGTTGCCGTGCGCCCAGGCCTGCAGCGGCTCACGGTCCAGCAGGTCGGAGAGCTCGGTGGCCATCGCGGTGGCCACCCCCTGGCCGCGGCAGTTCGGGTGCACCACCAGTTCCAGCACCCCCGGGCCCTGGTCGGCCGAGATCGCGACGGCGGCACCGGCCAGTTCCCCCTCCCGCCCGGGGGAGTGGTCCAGCCAGGCCGTCACGGTGCGGACCCTCTCCGGGTCGTCGGTGGTGCGCAGTTCCACCCAGGTCTGGTCCGAGAAGGGGGGATTGCCGTCCGCGGCCTCGGCCGCGTCGGCCAGGGCACGCAGGTCGTGCAGGGCTCGGGGGTCCAGGCGGCCGGCACTGACGGTCAGTGCCGGGGCCTCGGGGGCTTCGGGGGTCGGGTCAGTGCGGTTCATGGCCCAACACTAGCCGTTGGGGCCCTGACCGGGCTCGCTCTCACGGGGCACGAACCGGTAACCGACGTTGCGGACGGTGCCGATCAGCTGCTCCTGGTCGGGGCCCAGCTTGGCCCGCAGCCGCCGCACGTGCACGTCCACGGTGCGGGTGCCGCCGAAGTAGTCGTAGCCCCACACCTCGTGCAGCAGCTGCTCGCGGGTGAAGACCCGGCCCGGGTGCTGGACGAGGTGCTTGAGGAGCTCGAACTCCTTGAACGTGAGGTTCAACGGCTCGCCGTGGACCTTCGCGGTGTAGCTGGCCGCGTCCACGCTGACGCCCGAGGCGCGGATGGGCGCCTCGGCACCCGGTCCGGTGGCCCCGGCGTCCTCGGCGGCCCGGGCGACGGACAGCCGCAACCGCGCCGACACCTCGGCGGGACCGGCGGTGTCCAGCAGGAAGTCGGTCGTGCCCCACCCGGGGGAGAGGGCGGCCAGTCCGCCCTCGGTCAGGATCGGCACCACGGGCATGGAGGGGGAGGACGTGCGGATCACCTGGCACAGCCCGCGGGCCCCGGCCAGGTCACGGCGGGCGTCCACCAGCACGACGTCGGTCTCCGGGGAGCGCAGCAGCGACTCGGCGCGCGGCGGAGCCACCGTGACGCGGTGGTCGAGGAACGCCAGGGCCTCCAGGACCGGCGCGGTCGAGCCGCTCAGCAGGAGCAACCGGGCCATCTGGCCTCCTCGACGTCTGAAGCAGGTTCGCACGTCAGTATAGGGAAGCGCGGGGCAGGCAGCGGCGGGGGCGCGTGCGGCGATGGCAGGATGGAAGGGTGAAGCATCCCCTGCTGGCGGTCACCGCCGTGGTCGCCGCCCTGCTCGTGGGCGTCGGCGCGCTGGGCCCGTGGGCCGCGGCCGTCACCGGGTCCGTGCTGGTGGCCGCCGTGGCGCTCGGCTGGCCCCAGCTGCTCGGCGCCCCGGCCCGCCGCTCCCTGACCGCCGTGCTGCTGGCCTCCGGACTGGCCGCCACCTGGGCCGTGGCCCTCTGGCCGGTCCCCGAGGCCGGTGACCCCCGCCGGTCCTTCGGCGGATCGCTGATCGAGCCGGTCGCCATCTGCCTGGCCCTGGGCACGGTGGCCGCCTTCCTGGTCCAGCTGTTCCGCGGCCACGGCCGCCCCCAGCGGCTGGAGTCCACGGCCGGGACGGTGGCCGGCGTGGTCGTCGTGTGCGCCGTCGCCGGCTGGACCGCGGTCGCCCGGCACGACGCCGGCGCCCTCACCCTCTCCCTGGCCGTCTCGCTCGCGCTCGCAGCCCTGGCCGGGATGGCCCGGCTGCCCGGACCCTGGGACGCGCTGCTCGCGGTGCTGCTGGCCGGGCTCGCCCCCCTCGCGCTCGCGCTCGTGCTGCCCGGGCTGTACCCGCCGGCGGCCGTGACGGCCGGCGTGCTCGGTGCGCTGGGATCGGTGCTCGGCGGGCACACCGCGCCGGACGGTGGACGGGGGCGTCCCGTGGGCAACCGGGCCGCCGTCGCGCTGGGAGTGGCGCCCGTGGCCCTGGCCGGGCTGCTCGCGTACTTTGTGATCAGGATCATGCCGGGCTGACCGGCGGAAGGAGGCACGTGATGACGAACGAGACCGGACCGATGGCCAACGAGCTGTACTCGGTGGACCTCGAGGAGGGTGGCGACGACCCGGTGGAGCGGGTCTTCCGCTTCGTCGGCGGGGTTCTGACCCAGGTCCTCGGCGGCTACGGGGCCGGGGTGGTCGGGGCCTCCGTGGTGGTGCGCCGCAAGCACGACGGCGAGGAGATGCTGCGCATCGACGTGCCGGACGCCGAGTCCGGGGACCAGGTGCTGCAGGCCCTGCAGGGGGACCTGGACACCTACCCGGCCGACGAGTTCGTGGCGGACTGGCTGGATAAGGTCCGGCATGGTCGTCACGTTGCAGGCCGGGACGCCGAGGGAACCCGGCTGGAGTAGGATGTCCGCATGTCGATTCTTGCACTTGAGGTCTTCTTCACCGTCCTGCTCGTCATCGCGGGCCTGGCCATGGCGGCGTTCGCCGTCCTCGTGGTCTCGGGCCTGTACAAGGGCCAGCGCTGATCCTTCCCCGTGCCCACTGAACTGCCCTTCGACCTGACGCCGGAGCTCGCTCCGCTGTCCTGGCTCATCGGCTCCTGGGAGGGACAGGGCCGGCTGGGAGCCGGGGACAGCGACAGCGAGATCTTCTACCAGCGGGTCGACTTCACGGACCACCAGCTGCCCTTCCTGGAGTACCGCGCCGAGTCGTGGCTCTGCGAGGAGGACGGCACGCTGCTGCGCCCGCTGACCGTGGAGTCCGGGTTCTGGGCACTCGACCGGGAACGCCGCGACGGTGATCCCGGACCCGGGATGTCCCCGGGTGACGTGGTGCCGACCCTGCGGTCCGCCGAGGACGTCGAGACGTACCGGCGCCAGGACGACAGCTTCCCCATCACGGCGCAGATCACCCACCCCGGGTCCCTGACGGAGCTGTACTACGGCGTCATCAAGGGCCCCCAGGTCCAGTTGCGCACGGACTCCGTGCTGCGCGGCTCCGCCGCCGGGCCCTACGAGGGCGGTTCCCGGATCCTCGGGCTCGTCAACGGCCAGCTGTTCTGGCGCTGGGACGCCACGGCCGGCGGCGAGGAGCACCCGCACGCCTCGGCCATCCTCGACCGGATGCCCGACCGCACCCAGGGAAGACTGCCCCGATGACCTACACCTCGCCCCTGCTGTCCGGCCCGGACGCCGTCCACGGAGCGGTGGCCGGCACCGGTCCCGACGCCCCGGTGGCCGCGCACTACGGCCAGCCGGTGGCCGAGCAGCGCGCCCTGGCCGCCGGCACCGCGGTGGTGGACCTGTCCCACCGCGGCGTGGTCACGGTGTCCGGGCCGGAGCGGCTGAGCTGGCTGCACGTGCTGACCAGCCAGCGGCTGGACCGGGGGGTGGAGCCCGGGACCTCCACGGAGACGCTGTTCCTGGACGTCCAGGGCCGCATCGAGTTCGACTGCCACCTCGTGGACGACGGTGCCACCACCTGGCTCACCGTGGAACCGGGGGAGAACGTGGGGCTGGCCGACTGGCTGACGAGGATGAAGTTCGCCTCCCGCGTGGAGATCGCGGATCGGACCGGCGAGATCGCGGTGATCGGCACCACCGGTGACGTGCCGGCGTGGGACGAGCGGGACGACGTCGTCCGGTGGCGCGATCCCTGGCCGGCCATCGGCGAGGGCGGCTTCCCGTACACCGTGGACCCCGACCCGGCGCGGCACCCGGCCGCGGACTGGTCCTGGTCCGAGTACCTGGTGCCCGTCTCCGAGCTCGCTGCCCTGCCCGAGGGCTTCACCCTGGCCGGCGTGCTCGCCGCCGAGGGGTTGCGCATCGCGGCGCTGCGGCCCCGCCACGGGGTGGACACCGATGACCGCACCATCCCGCACGAGGTGGACCTCGTGCGCACGGCGGTGCACCTGAACAAGGGCTGCTACAAGGGCCAGGAGACGATCGCCCGGGTCCACAACCTCGGCCACCCGCCGCGCCGCCTGGCGTTCCTGCAGCTCGACGGCTCGGGCCACACCCTGCCGGAGCCCGGTGCGGACGTGGTCGTGCGCCCGGAGTCCGGGACCGCCGAGGCCGGCACCGCCCGGTCCGTGGGCACGCTCACCTCGGCCGCCCAGCACCACGAGATGGGCCCGATCGCGCTGGCCATCCTCAAGCGCAACACCGACCCCGAGGCCGAGCTGCTCGTGCGGGAGGGCAACGCCGAGGACGGCTGGTCCTTCACCGCGGCCGCCCAGGAGGTCGTCGTCTCGCCCCAGGCCGGCAAGGCCGTCGGCCGGGCCACCGGCTTCGTGCGCCGCGGCACCCGGTAGGCGGGTCGGCCCCATCACCGGGTGAACGGCACCGTCACCGGGTGAGCAGCACCGTCACTGGGTGAACAGCACCGTCGTCTGTGACCCGGCCAGCTCGAAGCCGAGGGTGCCGGCCAGGCGCTGCGAGGCGGTGTTGCCCAGCGCGGCCCGCCACTGCGGCACGAGCCCCTCGGTGAAGGCCTCCTCCATGGCGATCGCCGCGGCGTAGGCGCCCAGGCCCATCCGGCGCACGTCGGGGCGCACCAGCACGCCCAGGTGGCCGATCAGCCCCTGCCATTCCTCGTACCCGGCCCCCGCGACCGGGTCACCGGTCGGGGTGCCCGAGCCGTCGTCGGGAACCAGGGTGAAGGTGGCGTCCAGACCGGACAGCCCCACCTCGGTGACGTCGTCCGCGGGGCACAGCGCCTCGAGCGCGGCGGCGTCGGCCGCCTCGTAGGACACGGCCACGGATCCGGAGCGCTCGATCTCCGGGACGTCCTCCGCGTAGTAGAGCGCCGACTCGCCCAGGGAGCGGGCGGCGTGTCCGGCGCCGAGGCGGATCATCGTGGACTCCAGGGCCAGGACCTCGTCGTCCACGTCCCGGGCGGCGTCCAGCAGCCAGCGGGGACCGTAGAGCACGGAGGTCTGGTAGAGGCGGACGAAGGTGGCGATCTGCTCGTCCGCGCCGTCCTGCGCGCCGGAGTCTGTGGCCACCTCGATCCGCCGGGAGCCCGGGGGAGACCCGGCGGCCTCGGTGATCGAGCAGTCGGGCAGTCCCAGGATCCGGGACCAGGCCAGCTCGATGATCTGGCGGGTGTGGCTGTTGACGGGCATCCTTGAAGGCTAACGCCCGAACAGCACCTTCGCCTCGTCGTAGCGGTGCTGCGGGACCTCCTTGAGCCCGTCCAGGGCGGCTGCGAGCTCCACCCGGACGATCTCGGTGCCGTCCAGGGCGACCATCTTCCCGTACTCGCCGTCGGCGACGAGGTCGATGGCCCCCATGCCGAAGCGGGTGGCCAGCACGCGGTCGAAGCCGGTGGGCGCACCGCCGCGCTGGATGTGGCCCAGCACGGTGTTGCGGGTCTCGATCCCGGTCATGTCCTCGATCCGGTGCGTCACCCACTCGCCGATCCCGCCCAGTCGCGGCCGGCCGGAGGCGTCCGCCCCGGCCTCTGCCAGCGGGTCGTCGTGGCCCTCGGGGACGAAGCCCTCGGCGACGACCACGAGCGGTGACCGCCCCCGTTCGTGCACCTGGCGGACCCAGTCGCACACCTGCTCCATGGAGGTGCGCTGCTCCGGGATGAGGATCGCGTGCGCACCGGCGGACATGCCCGAGTGCAGGGCGATCCAGCCGACGTGCCGGCCCATCACCTCGGCCACCATGCACCGGTGGTGGGACTCGCCCGTGGTGCGGAGCCGGTCCATGGCGTCGGTGGCGATCGAGACGGCGGTGTCGAAGCCGAAGGTGTAGTCGGTGGCCTGGAGATCGTTGTCGATGGTCTTGGGCACCCCGACCAGCGGGACGCCGTCGTCGGACAGCCGTTTCGCCCCGGCCAGGGTCCCCTCGCCGCCGATCGCCACCACGGCGTCCAGCCCCAGCCGGGCCATCTGGGCCTTGATGTTCTCCGGGCCGCCCCGCGGGTGGTTGTAGGGGTGCGTCCGCGAGGTGCCCAGGATGGTCCCGCCGGTGCGGGCCAGGCCGCGGACCCGCTGGCGGGGCAGGTCCTCCACGTCGCCCTCGATCAGTCCGCGCCAGCCGTCCCGGATGCCCACGAGCTCGTAGTCGTAGGTCTTGATGCCGTGCAGGACGGCGGAGCGGATGACCGCGTTGAGTCCGGGGCAGTCCCCGCCGCTGGTCAGGAGGCCGACGCGCATGCTGGAGGTCCTTTCGACAGGCTGGATCGGGTGGTCCTGATCGAAGGCTATCGCGAGTGGTGACCGGGCAGGACCCGCTCCAGCGGGATGGACCCGTCCTGCCAGGGCAGCAGGAGCCACGCCACCAGGTAGGTGCCGACGCCGATGAACGGCAGCAGGAAGCTCAGCAGGACCACGATCCGCACCAGCGTGGGGTCCCAGCCGAACTTCGCGGACAGGCCCCCGCAGATGCCGGCGACCCAGCGGCGCGGGCCGCGGCGGTAGGGGATGGAGCGCAGGGTGCGGTAGAAGGCGTCCACGGTCAGTGCCCCTTCCGGGTGGCGCCGGCGATGCCGCCGGCCACGAGCACCAGGCCGCCGAGCGCGGCCAGGCAGATCAGCACCAGGGCCGGGTCGACGTCCCAGTCCAGCACGGTCGCGGACAGGGACCACAGGGCCACCAGCAGGGCGATGATGCCCCACACCAGGGTGCCGGTGCGGATGCCCTCGGGCGCTGTCCGGGTCCCGACGGCGGCCGTCGAGCCGCGACCGGAGGTCCCGTCGAACTCGTGGTCCCGGTGGCGGTCGCGGAGGGTGCCGCGGGTGATCTCGTCCTCGAGGGCCTGGGCCTCCGCGTCCTGGGCCTGCGGTGCGTGGGGGTACGGGTCGTGGGGGTACGGGTCGTGGGTGGTCATGGTGTTCACTCCTGCTCGGTGGGTGTGGTGGTCGGATCATCCACCCGGACGGTCAGCGTGGAGAAGGCCAGGTCGGCGTCGATCTCCAGTCGGCGGTCGGTGGGGGCGTCCACGACCTGGACGCGGGCGTCGCCGGCCACGGTGGGCTCCGAGTTCACGGAGCTGAAGGCGTTGTCCACGGTGAGGTAGACGTCCACGTCGTGCGGCACGATCAGCTCGGCCTCGGAGAAGGACACGTCCAGGAGGATCGGGGACGCGCCCGGATCGGTGCTGCCGGGCTCGCCGGTCAGGTCGATCACGCCGGAGCCGAAACTCAGGTCGTACCCGGTCCGGCTGTCGCCCTGGACGGTGCCGTCCCACGTGGAGTCCCACGCGCCGTTCCAGTCGCCGCGGACGAACGTCCCGCCCGTGGCCAGCAGGACGGGGACCACCAGGAGGGCCGTGGTGACGGTCAGCCCGCCCCCGCCGCGGCCGAGGATCGCCCCGACGATGAGGCCGACGGCCATCACGCCGAGGGCCGTGGCCAGGCTGGCGGCCCAGATCACGCCCCAGCCGGCGGTGAAGACACCGAGGTACTTCAGGGCGGCGACGGCGGCCCCGGCCAGGACGGCGACCCCGATGACCAGCAGCTGGGTGGAACCGGCCAGCGACGGCGGGGTGCGGTCGACCGTGGCCGGTTGCGGCGCGGCGGGGGCCGGCGGTGGGTAGGGAGCCTGGTAGTGGGCAGAGGGAGCGGTCATGGGGTCACGTCCTTCGGAGGCGCGGTCGGCGCGGTCGGCGGGGGAGGAGCTGGGGGAGGCGGGGCCGGGTGAGGGGGGCTGAGGCCCGCTGGCGTACCACGCCGTGTCGGAGGGGGCGAGGAAGACGGGCTCGTTCACGGCCGCGGACGGGGCCCCGGACGCAGCGCCTGCGGGGCCCGGGGGCAGCGCGCGGGGGCCGGACCGGGAGGCGACGAGCCAGATGAACAGGCCGATCACCGCCAGGCCGAGGAGCCCGCCGACGTCCCACCAGCCGCCGTCGGGTCCGTAGGGCGGGGTGAACAGGCCCACCGCGCCGAGGATCGCCAGGACCAGGCCCCCGGTCATGCCGGAGGTCCACCGGCCCTGGCCGGCCTCCCGGGCGTGGATCCGCCCGTCCGGTTCGGGCAGGACCATCCACGCCAGTCCGTAGGCCAGCACGGTCAGCCCCGCGGTCAGCAGGGTCAGCACCACGAACAGGGCCCGGGCCAGCGTGTGGTCCAGTCCGATGCGGTCGGCGATGCCGGCGACCACGCCGCCCAGCCAGCGCTGGGGACTGCGGACGGTGCGCAGGGAGTGGACCCAGGCGTAGAAGCCGGAGGCGGGGTTCTCGTTCATGGTTCCATCGTCGCCGCGCGCATCCCGGCCCGGTATCCGGAAAGCCCCTGATCCGACCCGGAGAACCCCCGGAGGACGGTCCGCGGATGCCCCGTACTGGGGCAGGATGGAGGCCATGCACAGTGTCCTCACGCGTCCGGCCGAGGGCCGGGTCGTCGCCGGCGTCTGCGCCGGGCTGGCCCGGTACCTCGGCCTGCCCACCGGGTGGGTGCGGGCCGGCGTCGTGGCCCTGACCCTGCTCAGCGGGGTCGGGGTGGTCTTCTACGCCTGGCTGTGGATCTTCGTCCCGGACGAGCACGAGGCCGTGCTCACCGCCGGCGACCCGGTCCGCGGTGCCGCGGAGCAGGTCCGGGAGGCCCCCGTCCGCCTGGGCGGCGTCCTGGGCCAGGGCTGGCAGGTGATCTTCGGGGTCGTGCTGCTGGGCGTGGCCGCCGTCCTCGCCCTGCAGCTGGGGGCCGGCATCCGGATGAACTGGGGCCTGATCGGGCCGGTGGCCGTCGTGCTGCTGGGCATCGCCCTGGCCTGGCTGCAACTGGACACGCTGCGGGACGCCGGGAGGGCGGCCCGGACCGGGCGGATCAGCTCACTCGCCCTCGGACTGCTGCTGGTGATGGCCGGCGTGCTGGCGCTCGCGGCCGGTTTCGTGGGCACGGACGAGTTGTGGCTGGGACTGCTGGTGGCGGGGGTGATCGTCGCCGGCGTGGTGCTGGTGGCCGCCCCCTGGGTGCTCAAGGCCTGGCGCGACGCCACGGCGAAGACCTCCGCGCTGGCCGTCCAGACGGAGCGGGCCGAGATCGCTGCCCACCTGCACGACTCCGTGCTGCAGACCCTCGCCCTGATACAGAAGAACGCGGACATCCCCTCCACCGTGATGCGGTTGGCCCGCGCCCAGGAGCGAGACCTGCGCCAGTACCTCTACCAGGATCCCTCCCGCCCCACCGGGACCCTGACGGACCGGCTCGAGGACCTGGCCGCGGCGATCGAGGACGACCACGGCCAGCCCATCGAGGTGGTCACCGTCGGTTCGGCCACCGGTCCCTGGCTGGACCCGGTGCTGCAGGCCTCGCGCGAGGCGATGCTCAACGGGGTGCGCCATGCCGGGCCCGTCCAGGTCTACGCGGAGGCCCGGCCGGAGGCCGTGGAGGTCTTCGTCAAGGACCGCGGTCCCGGTTTCGACCTCTCCGCGATCCCGGCGGACCGTCTCGGGATCCGGGAGTCGGTCGTCGGGCGGATGGAGCGTGCCGGCGGCACGGCGAGGATCATCACCGGTGACGGCGGCACCGAGGTCCGGCTGCACCTGCCGGTCCCGGCGGAGAATGGGAAGAACGGCGAGGAAGGGCGGCAGGGATGAACCGGGTACCAGTGAGGGTCGTCATCGTGGACGACCACGCGATCTTCCGGACGGGACTGAAGGCGGACCTGGACCCGTCCGCCATCCAGGTGGTCGGCGAGGCCGGGGACGTCGACTCGGCGGTGCGGACCATCCACGAGGTGCGCCCGGACGTGGTGCTGCTGGACGTGCACCTGCCCGGCGGCCGCGGCGGCGGGGGAGCCGAGGTGGCCGCGGCCTGCCAGGAGCTGGCGCCCGGCGTGCGGTTCCTGGCGATCTCCGTCTCGGACGCCGCGGAGGACGTGGTGGCGGTCATCCGCGCCGGGGCCCGCGGCTACGTCACCAAGACGATCTCGGGGGCCGATGTCTCGGACGCCGTGCAGCGGGTGGCCGGCGGGGACGCCGTGTTCTCCCCGCGGCTGGCCGGGTTCGTGCTGGACGCCTTCGGGACGGCGGACGTCGCGGTGCGGGACGAGGAGCTCGACCTGCTCTCGGCCCGGGAGCTGGAGGTCATGCGGCTCATCGCCCGCGGTTACACGTACAAGGAGGCCGCGCGGGAGCTGTTCATCTCCGTGCGGACGGTGGAGACGCACGTGTCCAACGTGCTGCGCAAGCTGCAGCTGTCCAACCGCCACGAGCTCACCCGGTGGGCGGGCGAACGGGGTCTGCTCTAGCGATCCGGTGGGTGGAGTGGGCCAGCGCCTCGGCGTCCGCCGCGTGATGGGTCACCAGCACGGTCGTGCGGCCGGTGAGCACCTCGGCGAGCAGGGCGCGGACCTGCGGCACCACCTGGGCGTCCAGCGAGGACAGCGGTTCGTCCAGCAGGACCAGCCGGGGATCCGAGGCCAGGACGCGGGCGATCGCGGTGCGCTGCGCCTGGCCTCCGGAGAGCTGGTGCGGACGCCGTCCCGCCAGGTGGCCCACGCCCACCCGTTCCAGCCACTGCCGGGCCACCCGCCGCCGCGCCGACCGGCCCACGACGCCGGCCCGGTCCAGCCCGTAGGCGACGTTCGCCTCGGCGCTCAGGTGCGGGAACAGCCGCGCGTCCTGGGCCAGGTAGCCGACCCGGCGGTGCCGGGCCGGGACCCACGTGCCGCCGTCGAAGAGGACCTCCGTGCCCAGCGTCGCGTGGCCGGACTCCGGGCGCAGCCAGCCGGCCAGCGCGTCCAGCACGGTGGACTTGCCGGCACCGTTCGCCCCGAGCAGCGCCAGGGTCTGTCCCTGCGGGACCGTGAACGCCACGTCCACCTCGCGCTCGGGGACCACCACGCGGCAGTCGAGGCCCGTCACGAGATCGACACCCGCTTGCGCCCGTAGGCCAGCGTGATGACGGCCAGCGCCACCACCACCAGCAGCAGGGACAGCGCGACGGCGGCCTCGGGGTCCGTCTCCCGCTCCAGGTAGACCTGCAGCGGCAGGGTCCGGGTGGTGCCCTGCATCGAGCCGGCGAAGGTGATGGTGGCCCCGAACTCGCCCAGGGCACGGGCGAAGGTCAGCACCGTGCCCGCGACCAGCCCGGGGGCCATCAGCGGCAGCGTGACGGTGCGGAAGGTGCGCGCCGGGGAGGCGCCCAGGGACAGGGCGGTGCGCTCGTGGGCATCGCCCCGGGTCTGCAGCGACCCCTCCAGCGCGACCACGAGGAAGGGCAGGGAGACGAACACCTGGGCCATGACGACGGCCGCGGTGGTGAACGCGATGTCGATCCCCAGCACGTGCAGGTGCTCTCCGACCAGTCCGCGGCGGCCGAAGGCCTCCGTGAGCGCGATGCCCCCGACCACGGGAGGCACCACGAGCGGCAGCAGCACGAGCGAGCGGGCCACGCTGCGGCCCGGGAACTCCAGCCGGGTCAGCGTCAGCGCCAGCGGGATCCCCAGGACCAGGCAGACGGCCGTGGCCGCCAGGGACGTCCGCAGGGACAGCCCCAGGGCGTCGAGCGCCGCCGGGGAGGTCAGCAGCCGGGGCAGCCGGGTCAGGTCCACCCCCGCCACGAGCGCGACGAAGGGCAGCAGGATGGCCGCGCCGCCCAGGACGCCGACGACCGTCAGGGCGCGCGGGGGGCGGACCGGGACGTCACGGGTGGCCGAAGCCGGCATGCCCGAGCACCTCCTGACCCTGCGCGCCCAGGACGTGCTCGACGAACGCGTCGGCCGGCCCGGGATGCTCCGCCTCCGCCAGCGCGGCGATCGGGTAGGTGTTCACGGCCGACCGGGCGTGCTCCAGGTCCACGGTGCGCACCGCGTCCCCCGCCCGGGCGGCGTCCGTGACGTAGACCAGCCCGGCATCGGCCTCCCCGGAGGTGACCTTGCCCAGCACGTCCGTGACGGAGGACTCCTCGCTGACCGGGTCCAGGGCGAGACCGGACGCCCGGGCGAGGGCGGCCGTGGCCTGGCCGCAGGGGACCTGGGGGGCACAGGCCACCAGGTTCACGCCCTCGGCCGCGGCGTCCGCGAGGGACGCGATGCCCGCGGGGTTGTCCGGCGGCGTGACCAGCGTGAGCACGTTGGTGGCGAACGGCCGGGGCGTACCGGAGACGGCCCCGGCGCCGACGGCCCGGTCCATGGTCGGCACGTCCGCCGGGGCGAAGACGTCCGCCGGCGCCCCGGCGATGACCTGCTGGACCAGGTCGGACGAACCGGCGACGTTGAACCGCACCGTCACACCGGGGTGCTCGGCTTCGAAGTCCTCGCCGATCTGCTCGAAGGCGTCCGACAGCGAGGCCGCCGTGAAGACGGTCAGCGTGACGTCCGCGGTGGCGGTGTCCTGGGCGGGGACGTCCTGGGCGGCGGAGCCTCCCGCGCAGCCGGTCATCACCGGCGCCGAGGCGGCGGCCAGGACGAGCAGCGCGGGGAGGCGGGCCCTCACGGTCAGGCCTCGTCGCGGTCGATGATCACGGTGGTGGCCTTCACGACCGCGGACGCCGGCATGCCCGGTTCCAGCCCCAGGTCCCGTGCGGCCTCCGCACTCATCAGCGACACCACGCGGAAGGGCCCGCACTGCAGGGTCACCTGGGCCATCACGGTGTCCATGAGCACGTCGGTCACCAGCCCGGTGAACCGGTTGCGGGCCGAGACGCGCAGCCCGTGCGACCCGGCGTCTGCCCGTGCCGTGGTCTCCCGGACCAGCCGGGCCACCTCCACGCCGTCGACGGCGGCCCGCCCGGCCTCGTCCGTGTGGGCGGTCAGGCGTCCGGAGGACACCCAGCGGCGCACGGAGTCGTCGCTGACCCCCAGGTACCGGGACGCCTCGGCGATGCGCAGCAGAGTCATGACCTCGACCCTACGTCACGCACCTGCGGCAGGAAAGACTGCCATGAGGCGCGAATACGGTTACTCGGAGAGCAGCCTCTGGATGCGGCCGACGCCCTCGGCGAGGTCCTCGTCGCCCAGGGCGTAGGACAGCCGCAGGAACCCGGAGGGCCCGAACGCCTCACCCGGGACGACGGCCACCTCGGCCTCGTCCAGGATGAACCCGGCCAGGTCGGCGGAGGTCTGCGGGGTCACGTCGCGGTAGGTCTTCCCCAGCGCGTCGCGGACGTCCACGTAGGCGTAGAAGGCGCCCTCCGGCGTCGGGCAGGAGAACCCGGGCACCGCGTTCAGGGCCTCGACCATGGCCCGGCGGCGCCGGTCGAAGGCAGCCTTCATCTCCTGGACCGCGTCCAGGGGGCCGGAGACGGCGGCCAGTGCCGCGCGCTGGGAGACGTTGGCGACGTTGGAGGTGGCGTGGGACTGCAGGTTGGCGGCGGCCTTGATGACGTCCTTCGGCCCGGCCATCCAGCCCACCCGCCAGCCGGTCATGGCGTAGGTCTTGGCCACCCCGTTGAGGATGACCACCTGCTCGGCCAGGTCTGGCACGGCGGCGGCGATCGAGGTGAACGGCACGCCGTCGTAGGTCAGGTGCTCGTAGATCTCGTCCGTGACGACCCACAGGCCCCGCGCGGCGGCCCAGCGGCCGATATCGGCGGTGGCCTCCGGGGAGTACACGGCGCCGGTCGGATTGGAGGGGGAGACGAACAGCAGCACCTTGGTGCGGTCGGTCAGGGCCGCCTCGAGCTGGTCCACGGAGACCTTGTAACCGGTCTCCGGGCCGGCGAAGACCTCCACGGGCACGCCGCCGGCCAGCCGGATCGACTCGGGGTACGTGGTCCAGAAGGGCGTGGGGACGATGACCTCGTCGCCCGGGTCCAGCAGGGTGGCGAAGGTGTTGTAGACGGCCTGCTTGCCGCCGTTGGTCACCAGGACCTGGCTCGGCTCCAGGCTCACGCCGGAGTCCCGCAGGGTCTTGTCCGCGATCGCCTGGCGCAGCTCGGGCAGTCCGGCGGCGGGGGAGTAGCGGTGGTTCCTCGGGTCGCGAGCGGCCTCGACGGCCGCCTCGACGATGTACCCCGGGGTGGGGAAGTCCGGCTCGCCGGCACCGAAGCCGATGACGGGGCGCCCGGCGGCCTTGAGGGCCTTGGCCTTGGCATCAACGGCCAGGGTGGCCGACTCGGCGATCGATCCGATGCGCTGGGAGACACGACTGCGCGGAGTGTGTGACGTCATGGCGTTCAGCCTACCGGTTCGACTCACTCCCCAAGATGACGTAGAGTGGACCCCCGGTGTTGAAAAGCACCATGACGGGCCGTGCCGTTGAGTCGTCACGTTGCGGACCCGAAGGGTAGTGGCGCAATTGGTAGCGCAGCGGTCTCCAAAACCGCAGGTTGCAGGTTCGAGTCCTGTCTACCCTGCGCAGGGTGGTCCGGAGTGATCCGGAGCCCCCGGCAGGACAGTTCAGTGTCGACTAGCAAGTGAGGCCGCGTGACCGAGGCAGCTGCGAACAGCACGGGGGAGAAGACCCCCGATGCGCCGCGGAAGCGTGGTTTCTTCGGCCGGATCGGCCTGTTCCTGCGCCAGGTCGTGGACGAGCTGCGAAAGGTCGTCACCCCGACCCGCGAGGAACTGGTCAAGCTCACGGGCATCGTGCTCGCGTTCGTGATCCTGATGATCTTGCTCGTCAGCCTGCTGGACTTCGTGTTCGGCACGGGTGCTTCCTTCGTCTTCGGTGACGGCAGCGCCTGACTGGCCAGCCGGAGGACGCGCCCTGCCGGAATGACGTCGACCGCGTGAAGAAAGCAGGAACCCGTGTCCGAGCAGGAACTCGAACCGCAGGCCGTTGAGGACGCCGTCCTCGCCGAAGAGGCCCAGCCGTCTCAGGAGCCCCAGACTGCCGAGGACGCTGCCGTGGCCGGGGAGCCCGCGCTGGACGCCGAGGTGGAGGACACCGAGGCCGAACTCGCCGAGGCCGTCGAGGACGACCAGTCCGACGTCGCCGCCGCCGAGGCCGCCACGGACGTCGCCGAGGAAGAGGCTGAGGAAGCGGCTGACGCCGTCGCCGCTGCCCCCGCCGTCGCCGAGCCCGCGGCCGACCCGGCCGAGGAACTGCGCGCGCGGCTGCGCCGCCAGCCCGGTGACTGGTACGTCATCCACACCTATGCCGGGTACGAGAAGCGCGTGAAGACCAACCTCGAGACGCGTATCCAGACCCAGGAGATGGAGGACTACATCTATGAGATCGAAGTCCCCATGGAAGAGGTCGTGGAGATCCGCAACACCACGCGCAAGCTCGTCAACCGGGTGCGCATCCCCGGTTACGTGCTCGTGCGCATGGACCTGACGGACGCCTCCTGGGGCGTCGTGCGGCACACCCCCGGCGTCACCGGGTTCGTGGGCAACGCCCATGACCCGATGCCGCTGTCCCTGCAGGAGGTCTTCGACATGATCTCGCCCTCCGTCCTGCAGGAGGCCACCAAGGCCGCGCAGGCCGAGGGCCGCCCCGCACCGGCCGGGACCGAGGAGTCCATGCCGGCGATCGAGGTCGACTTCGAGGTCGGCGAGTCGGTCACCGTCAACGACGGGCCGTTCGAGACCCTCCCGGCCACCATCTCCGAGGTCAAGGTGGAATCCCAGCAGCTCGTGGTCCTCGTGACCATCTTCGAGCGGGAGACCCCCGTGACCCTGTCCTTCGGCCAGGTCACGAAGATCCGGTAGGACAGTCCAGACTTCGCCCCCGCACGGTTGCTTTGGCCGGGCGGGAGCGGACCGGCTGCCGCGCCACGGCGGCCACCAGCCCCGGGACACGCTCCTGTGCCCCGCGGGAAACCCGCAAGTAGAAGGACCCGAAAATGGCCCCCAAGAAGAAGGTCGCAGGCCTGATCAAGCTGCAGATCCAGGCAGGCGCCGCCAACCCGGCACCTCCGATCGGCCCTGCGCTCGGTCAGCACGGCGTGAACATCATGGAGTTCTGCAAGGCGTACAACGCTGCGACGGAATCCCAGCGCGGCAACGTCGTGCCGGTGGAGATCACAGTGTACGAGGACCGCTCGTTCACCTTCGTCACCAAGACCCCGCCGGCCGCCGAGCTGATCAAGAAGGCCGCAGGCGTCAAGAAGGGCTCCGCCACCCCGCACACGGACAAGGTCGGCAAGCTGACCCAGGCCCAGTGCGAGGAGATCGCCCAGACCAAGATGGAAGACCTCAACGCCAACGATGTCCAGGCCGCGGCCAAGATCATCGCCGGCACCGCCCGTTCCATGGGCATCACCGTCGACGGCTGACGGAACCCCTCACACCCCCAGTGGCAGGGTCGCGCGCGACCCGCAGACCACGACTGCATAAGGAGAACACGCAGATGGCACAGCGCAGCAAAGCATACAAGGCCGCCCAGGAGAAGATCGGGGACGCTGTCTACGGCCCCGCCGAGGCGATCGCCCTGGCCAAGGAGACCAACCCGTCGAAGTCCGACGCCACCGTGGAGGTCGCCTTCCGCCTGAGCGTCGACCCGCGCAAGGCCGACCAGATGGTGCGCGGCACCGTCAACCTGCCGCACGGCACCGGCAAGACCGCCCGCGTGGTCGTCTTCGCCACCGGTGACAAGGCCGCGGCCGCCGAGGCCGCCGGCGCCGACGTCGTCGGTTCCGACGACCTGCTCGCCCGGATCTCCGGCGGCTGGACCGACTTCGACGCCGCCGTGGCCTCGCCGGACATGATGGGCAAGGTCGGCCGCCTGGGCAAGATCCTCGGCCCGCGCAACCTGATGCCGAACCCGAAGACCGGCACCGTGACCCCGGACGTGGCCAAGGCCGTGACCGACATCAAGGGTGGCAAGATCGACTTCCGCGTCGACAAGCACGCCAACCTGCACTTCATCATCGGCAAGACCAGCTTCGACGCCGACAAGCTGGCGGAGAACTACGCCGCCGCCCTCGAGGAGGTGCTGCGCCTGAAGCCGTCCGCCTCCAAGGGCCGGTACATCTCCAAGGCCACCATCTCCACCACCTTCGGTCCCGGCATCAAGGTCGACCCGAACGTGGTCAAGGTGACCGCCGAGGCCTGATCCTCATCCGCGGCAGAGCGCCGGATCCCGGGAGTACCCGGGGTCCGGCGCTCTGTCGTTCCGGCGCAGGTGCCGGGCCCCGGGGCGCCCAGCACTCGACGCCGTCCGTGACGCGGAGCAGAATTCCTCCCCAGAGGGGCGAGGAAGGCAGTGCACCATGGTCTCGGCACACCCGGTGCCGTCGCGCCCGGCATCCCCCGGCCCCACGCGACGGAGCCTGATCTCCGGCGGCGCCGCGGCGGTCGCCCTCTCCGCCGTCACGGGGCCCCCGGCCGGCGTCTCCCAGGCGGCCACCGGCCGCGCCTGGGTCCCGTACACCGTCACCGCGCGGGACACGGCCACCTCGGTCACCCGGCCGCTGCACGAGTTCCGCGGCCTGTGGGTGGCGACCGTGCTCAACGTCGACTGGCCCTCGCGCCCGGGGCTGAGCGTCACGCAGCAGCGCGCCGAGCTGGGCGAGCTCATCCGGCTGGCCGCCCTGCGCGGCTGCAACGCGGTCCTGTTGCAGGTCCGGGCGGCCGGTGACCGCTTCTACCGGTCCACGCTCGGGGAGCCGTGGTCACGGTACCTGACCGGCACCCTGGGCCAGGACCCGGGCTGGGACCCGCTCGAGTGGGCGGTGGCCGAGGCCTCGCGGCGCGGACTGGAGGTCCACGCCTGGGCCAACCCCTTCCGGGTGGCCATGGACACCTCGCTGACCTCGCTGCACCCGGGCAGCTTCGCCGCGCGCAACCCGTCCTTCACCTACGCCTACGGGGGACGGCGGTACCTGGATCCCGGCCGGCCGGAGGTGCGCCTGCACGTGCGGGCGGTGCTGGCCGAGATCGCCTCGCGCTACGGCGTCGCCGGCGTGCACCTGGACGACTACTTCTACCCATACCCGGCGGCGGGCCAGGTCATCGGCGACGACGCCTCCTTCGCGCTCTACGGTGCCGGACGGACCCGTGCCACCTGGCGCCGGGACAACGTCAACCGCTTCGTGCGCTACGCCGGCCTGGACGTCCACGCGGCCGACCGGCGCGCCGTCTTCAGCGTCAGCCCCTTCGGCATCTGGCGCAACCGCACCAGCTCCACGGCCGGTTCGGACACTGCCGGGCTCCAGGCGTACGACGACCTGTACGCCGACACGCGCCTGTGGCTGCGCGAGCAGTGGACGGACCTGTTCATCCCCCAGCTGTACTGGCAGCAGGGACACCCGACGGCGGACTACGACGTGCTGTCCCGCTGGTGGTCCCTGCAGGGCACCGTGACCCGCACGCACATCGCCCTGGGGGAGGCCGTGTACAAGGTCGGCGACGCCGGCTGGACGAATCCCGCGGAACTGAGCAACCACGTGGCGCTGGGCCGTGGGCTGACCCAGGTGGAGGGGAATGCCTACTACAACGCCAGTGCCGTCCGCGCGGACGAGCTCGGCGCGATGAGCCGGGTGCGCTCGGTGCACTACCAGCGCCGGGCCCTGCCGCTGCCCGTCCGGTGGCTCAACGCCGCCCGGCCGCCGTCGCCCGCGTTCACCCGGGCCGGGCGCACGGTCAGCGGCCTCACCCTGGAGTGGACGCTGCCGGCCGGTGCGGAACCCGCCCGCTGGATCGCCATCTGGCGGCAGCGCGCCTACAGTGCCACCATCCCGGCCCTGCCGGGGACGGCCGAGGACCTCCTGGCCGTCCTGCCGGCGGCCACCGGGGCGGGTCGCTGGGGGGACCTCACCGCGGAGCCGCGGCGCCGGTACTGGTACGTCGTCCAGGCCTACAGCCGGACGGGAACCGTCTCGGCGGCGGGGTCCGCGATCATGGTCTGGGCGTGAGTGCGGCATCATGGGGCCATGACCGACACGCGGCACGGCCTGGCGCTCGACTGGCTCGAGCTGCCCCAGCACCTCGACCAGTCCCGCCTGCCGATGCCGGCCACCACGGCCGACTTCCTCCAGGTCTCCCAGCTGGCCAACCTCATCACCTCCCTGTTCTGGGGCTCCAACGACTTCTACGAATCGCCGGAGAACCGGCTCGCCGCGGCCCGGCCCCGTCCGGACTTCCGGGTGGACTATGTCGCCGCGCGGCTGGACGACGCCGAGGATCCCGGCCGGATCGTCGGGTTCGGATTCCTCGCCGCCACGCCGGCCGCGGCCACGGCCGAGGTGTGGGTGGGGGTGCACCCGGGCTTCCGGCGCCGGGGTGTGGGATCGGCGCTGCTGGCCGGGATCGAGGCCGAGGCGCTGCGCCGGGGGCACACCACCCTGCAGTCCTGGACGGACAACGCCCTCGTGGACCCGGCCTCCGCCGGCCCGCCGGAGGTGCGGTCCAGCGCGGCGGACGCGGCGTTCGCCGCGGCCCGCGGCTACGGGCTGGCCCAGCTGGAGTGGTGTTCGGTGCTGGCGCTGCCCGAGGCGGCCGGTCCGGCCCGGCAGGTGGAGGCGGCGGACGGTCCGGGCGGTGACTACGAGCTGGTGGGCTGGGAGGGTGCCTGCCCCGAGGAGCACGCCGAGTCGATGGCGGGACTGCTGGGACGGATGCCGGCCGAGGCGCCCCGGGGAGAGCTCGAGATCGTCCCCGAGGTCTGGGACGTGGACCGCCTGCGCGCAGAGGAGCGGGCCCGGGAGCAGATCCATCTCACCATGGTCACCACCGCCGCACGGCACCGGCCCTCGGGCCGGCTGGTGGGGCACTCGGACATCGAGACCTTCCGGGACCTGCCGCAGGTGGCCTACCAGGGCAGCACCCTGGTGCACCCCGACCACCGCGGTCGCCACCTCGCGCTGCTGCTGAAGGCCGCCAACATCTCGCGGCTGGTGCGGTCCAGGCCCGCCGTCGAGCGGGTGTACGCCTGGGCCGCCCCGGAGAACGCGGCCATCCTGCGCGCCAACGAGACGCTGGGCTTCCGGCCGGTGTCCACCCATCCCGGCTGGCAGAGGAGGATCGGGGGGAGCGGGAGCCCGGGGTCCGGCCGCCCGGGGTCCGGCGGCCCGATTTGGTGATGCGTCGCAGTCCCGCGTATTCTGGACGCACCAAAGACCGCCGGTCGTCGGATCCCTCGCGGAACCGATCGTAAAGCCCTCCTTCAGGAGGCGGCCTGCGCAGGTGAGACAGAGCAACGCCTTCCCGGTGAGCCCCAGGGCTCGACGGTACTGCCACGCCCCGTGCACCTGCACGGGGCGTTTTCTTGTCTCCAGGACGGGTGCCGGCCCCAAGTAATGGAAGGAGTGCCATGGCGACGTCTGAGAAGAACGCTGTTGTGGCGGAGCTGGCGGAACTCTTCCGCACCTCCACCGCAGCCGTCCTGACGGAATACCGTGGTCTCACCGTGGCCGAGCTCAAGGAGCTCCGTCGTGCACTCGGTGAGAACGCGACCTACGCCGTGGTGAAGAACACGCTCAGCGAGATCGCGGCCAAGCAGGCCGGCGTCGACGCCTTCGAGGGCAAGATGACCGGTCCGTCCGCGATTGCCTTCGTCTCCGGCGACCCGGTGGACGCGGCCAAGGCGATGCGTGACTTTGCCAAGAACCATGATGCCCTGATCGTCAAGGGCGGCTACATGGAGGGCCAGTTCCTCGATGAGGCGGCCGTCAAGAAGCTCGCGGACCTCGAGTCCCGCGAGGTTCTGCTGGGCAAGCTGGCAGGTGCCATGAAGGGCAACCTGTACAAGGCGGCCTACATGCTGCAGGCCCCGCTGTCCCAGGCCGTCCGCACCGTGGACGCCCTGCGCGCGAAGGTCGAGGAGCAGGGCGGCGCCGCTGCCCCCGCGGCCGAGTAACACCCCCCGGTCGCGTCCAGCGGCCACGTTTCACCCCACGTACGTGAGAACCCTTAAGTAAAGGAGCCAATCATGGCCAAGCTGTCCACTGAAGAGCTGCTCGAGCAGTTCGCCGAGCTGTCCCTCATCGAGCTGTCCGAGTTCGTCAAGGCGTTCGAGGAGAAGTTCGAGGTCACCGCTGCCGCACCGGTCGCCGCCGCTGCCGCCCCCGCCGCCGGTGGCGGCGAGGCCGCTGCTGCCGAGGAGCAGAGCGAGTTCGACGTCGTCCTCGAGGCCGCCGGCGACAAGAAGATCGGCGTCATCAAGGAGGTCCGCGCCCTGACCTCGCTGGGTCTGAAGGAAGCCAAGGACCTGGTCGACGGCGCTCCGAAGCCCGTCCTGGAGGGCGTCAACAAGGAGACCGCGGACAAGGCCAAGGAGCAGCTCGAGGCTGCCGGCGCCACCGTCACCCTCAAGTGATGCGTGCGGCCTAGCCGCTGCCCACACCCACGGCCCCTCCCTCCCGCCTGCGCGGGACGGAGGGGCCGTGGCGTTTAACGCCATCCTCCCAGCGGACACCCAGACTGACTGCCTAAGGTAACGAAACCGTAAAGGTGGTTCGGGCAGGGCGAGGGATACTGGAGGGGGCCGACCGATGGTCGCGACAGCAGAGATGCAGCGGGTAGCCCCGCCGCAGCCGCAGCAGCAGGGAGAGCCGCGGGCCATGCCGGCACCGGCGCGGCCCCGCCTGGCGTTGTTGGACGCGCTCCGGCTCGTCGCCGCGCTGGCCGTGGTGCTGTTCCACTGGACCGCGTGGCACCACGGCAATTGGGGCCGCCACGGTGACCCGGCCGCCGAGGCCTGGCCCTGGCTGAGCCAGTTCACGGCCGTCGGCGCCCTGGGCGTGCAGCTGTTCTTCGTCATCTCCGGCTTCGTGATCCTGCTCTCGTCCTTCGGCAAGTCCCCGGCGCGGTTCATCGGCTCGCGCGTGGGCCGGTTGTACCCCGCCTACTGGGTGGCGGTGCTCGGCGCCGCCGCGCTGATCTTCGTCGTCTGGCCCGAGCTCGGGGTCAATCGCAGTCCCTCGGACCTGTGGGCCAACCTGACGATGTTCCAGGGCGGGTTCGGGGTGGGCCACCTCGACGGCGTCTACTGGACGCTGTGGGTGGAGATGAAGTTCTACCTGTGGATCCTCGCCTTCACCCTGATCGGCATGACCGTGCGCCGCGTGCTCGCCTTCGCCCTGGCCTGGCCGCTGCTCGGCAACGGCCTGTACCTCGGCCTGCGCGCCGCGGGGCACGACGTCGGCTGGGTGCAGCACGTGTTCTTCCCCGAGTACTCGGCCCTCTTCGCCGGCGGCATGGCACTGTTCCTGTTGTTCCGGTTCGGTCACACCCCCGGCCGCTGGGCCGTCCTGGCCGTGAACGTGGCGCCGGCCACCCAGTGGTCCGCGGGCATCCAGCAGCGCGAGACCGCCGAGCTCACCGGCTACGACTACCCGACGGCGCTCTTCGCGCTGATCGTGGTGGGACTGTTCGCGGTGGTGGCGGTGATCGTGCTCACGCCGCTGGCCCGCGTGCGGCTGCCCGGGGCCGCGCTGGCCGGCAGCCTGACCTACCCCGTGTACCTGCTGCACCAGTTGTGGGGCTGGTGGATCATCATGCTGCTCTCACCGGTCCTGCCCCGGCAGTGGGTCCTGGGCCTGGCCCTGGCCTCGGTCCTGGGCGCCGCGTGGCTGGTGCACCGCTGGGTGGAGACCCCGCTGGGCCCGCGCCTGCAGCGGGCGGTGACGACCGGCCTGGGGAACTGGCCGGTGCTGGGGGAGCGGCTGGACCGAGTCTCGTAGCGTCTCACACCCTCGGCACGTTCACAGCGAGGACTCGCGGAGCAAGTGGACTTCCGGGGCTGTGGCGGTTATGCTAAGTCCTTACGTCTCCCTTCTGTCCACCCCTGAGGTGTGTCCCGGCGTGCCCGGATGACCGACCTCGGCGGCGTGGCGTCCGGTCGGGCCTTCAAATAGCGGTGGGCCCCGGACGTCGTGGATCGGGTCGGGGAGCGAACGGAAATGCAGACGGTCTGTGGAAGGAACCCTCTTGGTCGCCTCGAGCACCTCAAATACCGAAACCGCTAACACTCCCGGGGCCATCTCGCCCCGCTCCGGCACCAGCGCCGGCCGGATCACCTTCGCGAAGATCCACGAGCCACTGGACGTGCCGGACCTCCTGGCCCTGCAGACTGAGTCCTTCGACCGGCTGGTCGGCAACTCCCGCTGGGCCGAGCGCGTGGCCCACGCCCAGGAGATCGGCGACGACTCGGTCGCCGTCACCTCCGGCCTGTCGGACATCTTCGAGGAGATCTCCCCGATCGAGGACTTCCAGGGCACCATGTCCCTGTCGTTCACCGAGCCGGAGTTCTCCGACCCGAAGATGCCGGTGGACGAGTGCAAGGAGCGCGACACCACCTACGCCGCGCCGCTGTACGTCAAGGCCGAGTTCATGAACAACAACACCGGCGAGATCAAGCAGCAGACGGTGTTCATGGGCGACTTCCCGCTGATGACGGAGAAGGGCACCTTCGTCATCAACGGCACCGAGCGTGTCGTCGTGTCCCAGCTGGTCCGCTCCCCGGGCGCCTACTTCGAGCGCACCCCGGACAAGACCTCGGACAAGGACATCTTCACCGCCAAGGTCATCCCCTCCCGCGGTGCCTGGTTCGAGCTCGAGGTGGACAAGCGTGACCAGGTCGGCGTGCGCCTGGACCGCAAGCGCAAGCAGCCGGTCACCGTGCTGCTCAAGGCCATGGGCTGGAGCGAGTCCCGCATCCTGGAGGAGTTCGGCCAGTACGACTCCATCCGCGCCACCCTCGAGAAGGACCCGACCGAGGGCCAGGACGAGGCCCTGCTGGACATCTACCGCAAGCTGCGCCCGGGCGAGCCCGCCGCCGTGGACGCCGCGCAGAACCTGCTGAACAACCTGTACTTCACCCCCAAGCGCTACGACCTGGCGAAGGTGGGCCGGTACAAGCTCAACCGCAAGCTGGGCGTGGACCTGCCCCTGGGTGACCCGAACGCCTCCGTGCTGACCGAGGACGACATCGCCCAGATGGTCCACTTCATCGTGGCCCTGCACGCCGGCGAGCGGACCATCACGGGCAAGCGCGACGGCGAGGACGTCGAGGTGCGCGTCGAGGTCGATGACATCGACCACTTCGGCAACCGCCGCATCCGCGCCGTGGGCGAGCTGATCGAGAACCAGATCCGCACCGGCCTGTCCCGCATGGAGCGCGTCGTGCGCGAGCGCATGACCACCCAGGACGTCGAGGCCATCACCCCGCAGACCCTGATCAACATCCGCCCCGTGGTGGCCTCGATCAAGGAGTTCTTCGGCACCTCCCAGCTGTCCCAGTTCATGGACCAGAACAACCCGCTGGCCGGACTGACGCACAAGCGTCGCCTGTCCGCGCTGGGCCCGGGCGGCCTGTCCCGCGACCGGGCCGGCATGGAGGTCCGTGACGTGCACCCCTCGCACTACGGCCGCATGTGCCCCATCGAGACCCCGGAAGGCCCGAACATCGGCCTGATCGGCTCGCTGGCGACCTTCGGGCGGATCAACCCCTTCGGCTTCATCGAGACCCCGTACCGCAAGGTCGTGGACGGCATCGTCACCGAGCAGGTGGACTACCTGACCGCCGATGACGAGCTGGTGGCCCAGATCGCCCAGGCCAACGCCCCGCTTAACGAGGACGGCTCCTTCGCCGAGGAGCTCGTGCTCTGCCGCCAGCGCGGCGGTGGCGGCGAGCCCGTGCTGTCCTCCGTGGACGACATCGACTACATGGACGTCTCGCCGCGGCAGATGGTCTCGGCCGCCACGGCCCTGATCCCGTTCCTCGAGCACGACGACGCCAACCGCGCGCTCATGGGCGCCAACATGCAGCGCCAGGCCGTGCCGTTGCTCCAGGCCGAGGCCCCCTACGTGGGCACCGGCATGGAGAAGTACGTGGCCGTGGACGCCGGTGACTCCATCACCGCCGACGCCCCCGGCGTGGTGACCGAGGTCGCCGCCGACCTCGTGACCGTCATGCAGGACGACGGCACCATGAAGCACTACCCGATCATGAAGTTCGCCCGCTCCAACCAGGGCAACGCCTACAACCAGCGGGTGCGCGTCTCCGAGGGCGACCGCGTGGAGCGCCTGAGCATCATCGCCGACGGCCCGGCCACGGACCACGGCGAGCTGGCGCTGGGCAAGAACCTGCTGGTCGCGTTCATGCCCTGGGAGGGCCTGAACTACGAGGACGCCATCATCCTGTCCCAGCGCATGGTCTCGGAGGACGTGCTGACCTCGATCCACATCGAGGAGCACGAGGTCGACGCCCGTGACACCAAGCTGGGCGCCGAGGAGATCACCCGGGACATCCCGAACGTCTCCGACGAGGTGCTGGCCCAGCTCGACGAGCGCGGCATCATCCACATCGGTGCCGAGGTCGAGGCCGGGGACATCCTGGTCGGCCGCGTCACCCCGAAGGGCGAGACCGAGCTGACCCCGGAGGAGCGCCTGCTGCGCGCCATCTTCGGCGAGAAGTCCCGCGAGGTGCGTGACACCTCCCTGAAGGTGCCGCACGGCGAGTCCGGCACCGTGATCGGGGTGCGCATCTTCGACCGCGACGAGGACGACGACCTGCCCCCGGGCGTGAACCAGCTGGTGCGCGTCTACGTGGCGCAGAAGCGCAAGATCACCGACGGCGACAAGATGGCCGGCCGCCACGGCAACAAGGGCGTCATCTCCAAGATCCTGCCGGTCGAGGACATGCCGTTCCTGGCCGACGGCACCCCGGTGGACATCATCCTGAACCCGCTGGGCGTCCCGGGCCGCATGAACCTGGGCCAGGTCATGGAGCTGCACCTGGGCTGGGCCGCCTCGCGCGGCTGGGACATCCAGGGGGAGCCGGAGTGGATCAAGGACCTGCCGAACTTCCCGCGGCAGTCCGGCCCGGTCAACGTCGCCACCCCGGTGTTCGACGGTGCCGAGGCCCACGAGATCGAGGGCCTGCTCGGTCACGTCAACGTCACCCGTGACGGCGACCGGCTGATGGGCACCAACGGCAAGGCCACCCTGTTCGACGGCCGCTCCGGCGAGCCGTTCCCGGACCCGGTGTCCGTCGGCTACATGTACATGCTGAAGCTGCACCACCTGGTGGACGACAAGATCCACGCCCGTTCCACCGGCCCGTACTCCATGATCACCCAGCAGCCGCTGGGCGGTAAGGCGCAGTTCGGCGGCCAGCGCTTCGGTGAGATGGAGGTCTGGGCCCTGGAGGCGTACGGCGCCGCCTACACCCTGCAGGAGCTGCTGACGATCAAGTCGGATGACATCCACGGCCGCGTGAAGGTCTACGAGGCCATCGTGAAGGGCGAGAACATCCCGGAGCCGGGCGTTCCGGAGTCCTTCAAGGTGCTCATCAAGGAAATGCAGTCGCTGTGCCTGAACGTGGAGGTCCTCTCCGCCGACGGCACCGCGATTGAAATGCGTGACTCGGACGATGAAGTCTTCCGGGCCGCCGAGGAACTGGGCATCGACCTGTCCCACGCCGAGCCCAGCTCGGTCGAAGAGGTCTGAGAAGCCCCGTTCCCCGTCCCACCCCAAGACTTCATCAACGCTAGAAATCAGGAGTTCAACGGACCATGTCCAACGACAACTCATCCTTCGGCCTCATGCGCATCGGCCTGGCCACCGCGGACGAGATCCGCAACTGGTCCTTCGGCGAGGTCAAGAAGCCCGAGACCATCAACTACCGCACCCTGAAGCCGGAGAAGGACGGACTCTTCTGCGAGAAGATCTTCGGCCCCACCCGTGACTGGGAGTGCTACTGCGGCAAGTACAAGCGCGTGCGCTTCAAGGGCATCATCTGCGAGCGCTGCGGCGTCGAGGTGACCCGCTCCAAGGTCCGCCGCGAGCGGATGGGCCACATCGAGCTGGCCGCCCCGGTGACCCACATCTGGTACTTCAAGGGCGTCCCGTCCCGGCTGGGCTACCTGCTCGACCTGGCCCCCAAGGACCTCGAGAAGATCATCTACTTCGCCGCCTACATGATCACGTGGGTGGACGAGGAGACCCGTCACGCCGACCTGCCGAACCTGCAGGCCGAGCACGACCAGGAGACCCGTCACCTGGCCGACCAGCGTGACGCGGACATCGCCGCCGTGGCCTCGGACCTGGAGAAGGACCTGGCCAAGCTCGAGGCCGAGGGTGCCAAGGCCGCCGAGAAGAAGAAGGCGCGCGACGCCGCGGACAAGACCATGGCGCAGATCCGCAAGCGGGCCGACGCCGAGCTGGACCGGATGGAGCGCATCTGGGACCGCTTCAAGAACCTCAAGGTCGCCGACCTCGAGGGCGACGAGGGCCTGTTCCGCTCCATGCGGGACAAGTACGGCCAGTACTTCGAGGGCTCCATGGGCGCCGAGTCCATCAAGAAGCGCCTGGAGACCTTCGACCTCGAGGCCGAGTCCGAGATGCTGCGCGAGACCATCAAGACCGGCAAGGGCCAGCGCAAGACCCGCGCCCTGAAGCGGCTCAAGGTCGTCAACGCGTTCCTGACCACGGACAACTCGCCGCTGGGCATGGTCCTGGACGCCGTCCCGGTGATCCCGCCGGAGCTGCGCCCGATGGTGCAGCTGGACGGTGGCCGCTTCGCGACCTCCGACCTCAACGACCTGTACCGCCGCGTGATCAACCGCAACAACCGCCTGAAGCGACTGCTGGACCTGGGCGCGCCGGAGATCATCGTCAACAACGAGAAGCGGATGCTGCAGGAGGCCGTGGACTCGCTGTTCGACAACGGCCGCCGCGGCCGTCCGGTCACCGGACCGGGCAACCGTCCGCTGAAGTCGCTGTCCGACATGCTCAAGGGCAAGCAGGGCCGGTTCCGCCAGAACCTGCTCGGCAAGCGCGTGGACTACTCCGGTCGTTCCGTGATCGTGGTCGGCCCGCAGCTGAAGCTGCACCAGTGCGGCCTGCCGAAGCAGATGGCGCTGGAGCTGTTCAAGCCCTTCGTCATGAAGCGGCTGGTGGACCTCAACCACGCCCAGAACATCAAGTCCGCCAAGCGGATGGTGGAGCGCTTCCGCCCGCAGGTCTGGGACGTGCTGGAAGAGGTCATCACCGAGCACCCGGTGCTGCTGAACCGCGCACCCACCCTGCACCGCCTCGGCATCCAGGCCTTCGAGCCGATGCTGGTGGAGGGCAAGGCCCTGCAGCTGCACCCGCTCGTCTGCGGCGCGTTCAACGCCGACTTCGACGGTGACCAGATGGCCGTGCACCTGCCGCTGAGCCCCGAGGCCCAGGCCGAGGCGCGGTTGCTGATGCTCTCCAGCCACAACATCCTGAAGCCCTCCGACGGCCGCGCCGTGGCCGTCCCGGCCCAGGACATGATCATCGGCCTCAACCACCTCACCACCGTGCGTGAGGACGAGGCCGGGGCCGGGGAGGCCTACTCCTCGGTGGCCGAGGCCATCATGGCGTTCGACGCCGGCGCGCTGCACCTGAACGCCCCGGTCAAGATCGCGGTGGACGGATTCGTGCCGTCGGCCCAGGTCCCGGCCCCCGAGGGCTGGGAGGAGGGCCAGCGCGCCGTCCTGGACACCACGCTGGGCAAGGTGCTGTTCAACGAGCTGCTCCCGGTCGACTACCCGTGGCTGGAGACCCAGGCCACCAAGGGCAGCCTCGGCGCCCTGGTCAACGACCTCGCCGAGCGCTACCCGATGGTGCAGACCGCCGCGACCCTGGACAACCTCAAGGACGCCGGCTTCTACTGGGGCACCTGGTCCGGCGTGACCGTGGCGATCTCCGACATCACCTCGGAGTTCGACAAGGCCTCCATCATGGAGGGCTACGAGGACCAGGCACTCAAGGTCCAGGCCCAGTACGACAAGGGCCTCATCGCGGACGAGGAGCGTCGTTCCGAGCTCATCGACGTCTGGAACAAGGCCACCGACGAGGTCGCCGCCGCCATGCAGGCGGGGCTGCCGAAGCTGAACACCATCAACCGCATGGTGTCCTCCGGCGCCCGTGGTAACTGGCTGCAGGTCCGGCAGATCGCCGGCATCCGCGGCCTGGTGGCCAACCCGAAGGGTGAGATCATCCCGCGCCCGATCAAGTCCTCCTACCGTGAGGGCCTGTCCGTGCTGGAGTACTTCATCGCGACCCACGGTGCCCGCAAGGGCCTCGCGGACACCGCGCTGAAGACCGCCAACTCGGGGTACCTGACCCGTCGTCTGGTGGACGTCTCCCAGGACGTCATCGTCCGCGAGGAGGACTGCGGCACCGAGCGCGGCCTGACCGAGGTCATCGGCGTGCCGAACGCCGACGGCGAGCTGGTCCGCCACGAGACCGTGGAGAACTCCTCGTTCGCCCGGACCCTGGCGGTCGACGTCGAGGCCGAGGACGGCACCGTCCTGGGCCACGCCGGCGAGGCCATCGGTGACGTCGCCATCGACGCGTTCATCGCCGCGGGCATCACCGAGATCAAGGTGCGCTCCGTGCTCACCTGCGAGTCCGCCGTCGGGACCTGCGCGAAGTGCTACGGCCGCTCCATGGCCACCGGTCAGTTGGTGGACATCGGTGAGGCCGTCGGCATCATCGCGGCCCAGTCCATCGGTGAGCCGGGCACCCAGCTCACCATGCGGACCTTCCACACCGGTGGTGTGGCCTCCGCGGACGACATCACCCAGGGTCTGCCCCGTATCCAGGAGCTCTTCGAGGCCCGTACCCCGAAGGGCGTGGCGCCGATCTCCGAGGTCGCCGGCCGCGTGACCATCGAGGACAGCGAGAAGCAGCTGCGGCTGGTGCTCACCCCGGACGACGGCTCCGAGGAGATCGCCTACCCGGTGCTGCGCCGCGCGCGCCTGCTGGTGGCCGACGGCGAGCACGTGGCCGTGGGCACCCAGCTGGTGGCCGGTGCCGTGGACCCGAAGCAGGTGCTGCGCGTGCTCGGTCCCCGGGCCGCCCAGAAGTTCCTGGTCCAGGAGGTCCAGGACGTGTACCAGTCCCAGGGCGTGGGCATCCACGACAAGCACGTGGAGGTCATCGTGCGGCAGATGCTGCGCCGGATCACCGTCATCGAGTCGGGTGACACCGACCTGCTGCCGGGTGAGCTGACCGACCGCGCCCGCTTCACCGCCGCGAACCGCAAGGCCGTGGCGGAGGGCCGTCAGCCGGCCTCGGGCCGTGACGAGCTGATGGGCATCACCAAGGCCTCGCTCGCCACCGACTCGTGGCTGTCCGCCGCGTCCTTCCAGGAGACCACCCGGGTGCTGACCCAGGCGGCCATGGAGGGCAAGTCGGACCCGCTGCTGGGCCTGAAGGAGAACGTGATCATCGGCAAGCTGATCCCGGCCGGCACCGGCCTGGACCGGTACACCCAGGTCAACGTCGAGCCCACGGAGGAGGCCAAGGCCAACCTGTTCACCGGCCCGGCCGGCTTCGCGGACTTCGACTACCCGGGGCTGGACTCCTCGTCCACGCCGGAGTTCCACGCGATCTCGCTGGACGACTACGGCACGGACTACCGCGGCTGATCCGCTGATCCACCAGTAACGCACGGGCGGCACCTTCCCTCGCGGGGAGGTGCCGCCCGTGCGTTAAGGTGGCCCCATGACCAGTCAGCGCTACGCCCTGCTCGAGGGCACCAACGTGGACGACGTGCCGATCCCGATGATCGGCCTGGGCACCTGGCCGATGACCGGTGCCGAGTGCGAGCGCGCCGTGGCCTCGGCCCTGGAGGCGGGCTACCGACACGTGGACACCGCGGAGAACTACGCCAACGAGGACGCGGTGGGCCGGGCCGTCACCGGTTCCGGGATCCCGCGGCAGGACGTGTTCGTCACCTCCAAGTTCAACCGGCGGTGGCACGGCGGACCGGACGTGGTGCGGACCGCGCTGGAGGCCGGGCTGGAGCGCGCGGGCCTGGAGTACTTCGACCTGTTCCTGGTGCACTGGCCGAACCCGGACCAGGGCCGGTACGTGCAGGCGTGCGAGTCGCTGGCCTCACTCGTGGGGAGCGGGCTGATCCGGTCCTGGGGCGTGTCGAACTTCGCCCCGTCCCACCTGCAGGCGGTCCTCGATGCCGGACTGGTCCCGGCGGTCAACCAGGTCTACTGCGAACCGGAGGACGCCCAGCGGCCGGTCCAGGAGGCGAACACCGCGGCCGGCGTGCTGACGGCGGCCTACACGCCGATCGGGCGGGGGAGCGGGCTGTTGCGGAACCCGGTGATCACCGGTATCGCCGCCCGGCTGGGCCGCACCCCCGCGCAGGTGGTGCTGCGCTGGCACGTGCAGCAGGGCCGGATCGCCATCCCCAAGTCCGCGGACCCGCAGCGCCAGCGGGAGAACCTGGACGTGTTCTCCTTCGCGCTGGGCCCCGAGGACCAGGCGGCGATCGACGCCCTGGACGTCAGCGAGTCCGGCGGGCGGTCGGCGAACCGCGCGGACCCGGAGGAGTTCGGGCACTAGCCCGCCGTCTTAGCGACTCAGCGACTTAGCCCCGGCGCGCCATGTAGAGGGCGAAGCCCTGGGCCAGCAGCCGGTTGACGGGGTAGTCCCACTCGCCGTAGGTCTGCACGACGTCGGCCCCCATGGTGGTCTTGAACCGCGTCAGCCCGGCCAGTTCGTACTCGGGGTCCAGCGACGGGCTCATCCCGCCGAGGTCGTACCAGGTGCACCCGGCGGCCAGCGAGTCCTCGATCTGGCGCAGCTGCAGCGCCCGCGGCGCGTAGCGCTTGCGCTCCTCGGCGGACGAGGCACCGTAGACGTACCAGCCGAAGGTGCCCTGCCGCACGTAGATGGCCGCGGCCAGCAGCTGCTCGCCGTAGTGGGCCAGGTAGAGGGTGCAGGCGCTGCCCGGGGAGGAGTTCAGGGCGGTGAACATGCGCTGGAAGTAGGCCAGCGGCCGGCCGGTGAACCCGTCGCGCCGCGCGGTCTCCTCGTAGAGCGCCTGCCAGGCCGGCAGGTCGGCCTCGGTGCCCACGGTGACGGTCAGCTCGGAGCGGGTGGACTTGCGGGTCTGGCGCCGGGACGTGGAGTCCATCCGGTTCAGGGCGGCGGTCACGGCGGGGTCCTCGGGGTCCTGGCCCTTGGCCGGGCTGACCGGCTCGGTGCCGTACAGCTCCGGATGCAGCGGGATGCGCGCCTGGAACTGCGGCTGGCCGGCCTCGAAGGACTCGCTCTCGCTCGGGGCCTGCCAGCCCAGCGCCTGCAGGCGGGCGCGGACGTCGTCGGCCTCGGGGGCGGTGTGCAGTGGCTCCAGGTCCGTGACGGACGCCGTCTGCCCGGTCGCCAGGGCCTTGCGCACCTCGGAACCGTCCCACCGGCGCACGACGCCGGGCAGCCCGACGCGCACCAGGAACGCCCCGCGGGACTTCAGGTACTGCACGAGCGGGGTCAGCACCGACTCCAGGTGCACCTGCGTCCGGTCGAACACCGGGCCCTCGGCGATGTACGCCAGGCTGCGGTTCCGCAGCACCGGCACCGGCACGGGCAGCCGGCGGAACAGCACGAGGGCGGCGGCGCGCAGCATGTCCCCGTCGAACAGGCCCACGGACTCGCCGCGCCAGTCGACCTTGACGTCCGGCCAGTGGGGGTTCTGCAGGAAGGAGGACTCCGCGTGCTCCGCCAGGAACCGCCCATGCTCCTGGGTGGTGATGCGGCGGACGGTCAGGGCACGGGGCTGGGGATCGGTCTCTGGCACGCCCATCACCATAGCGCGAACGGCATGACGAGCCGGGTCCGCCGGTAGGCTGGGGCCCATGATGGTTCCCGCCGAGCAGTCCTTCGTCCCTGTCATCACCGGAGGCGACGTGGGGGCCTACTCCCTGGCGCGGGAGTTCCACGAGGCCTACGGGGTCGTCTCGGCCGTGGTCCCCACCGCGGTGAACCGCAACCTGCGGCACTCGCGCATCCTGGAGGCGTTCCCCGCCGGGCCGATGACCGAGGAGGGCCCGGTCCTGGAGGCGCTGCTGGCCGTGGCGGACGAGCTGAACGGCCGCGTGCCCGGCCGGCCGCTGCTGCTGCTGGCCAGCTACGACCACCTCGTGCGCTTCGCCGCCCGCCACCGGGACACCCTGGAGTCCCGCGGTTACACGGTGCCCTACCCGGACGAGGCAGCGCTGGACGCGGCCGCGCTGAAGGAGAACTTCTACGCCCTCTGCGATCAGCTCGGCGTCCCGTACCCGCGCACCGCCGCCTACGACGCCGGCTCCCACACGCCCGCCGCCCTCGCCGGGTTCCTGGCGGGGCTGGGGGAGGACGGGCCGGCGTTCCCGGTGATCCTCAAGGCCGGGGACGGCGGGGCCTGGGCGGACGTGCGCTTCACCGGGCGGCGCAAGGTGCACGTGGTGCACGGGGCCGAGGAGCTGGGTGAGCTGATCGGCCGGGCCAGCGGGGCCGGCTACCGCGGCTCGCTGATCGTGCAGGAGCTCGTCCCGGGCCCGGACTCGCAACTGGGCATCGCCACCTTCTTCCGGGACGGCACCGGGACCACCCGCCTGGTGTCCTACGGCGAGGTGATCGTGGAGGACCACGCCCCGGGGACCGAGGGCAACGCCCGCGCGGTGCTGGCCGGGGAGCACGAGACCGTGGCCCGCCAGGGGACCGCGCTGCTGGAGGCGCTGGACTGGCGCGGCTTCGCGATGTTCGACATCAAGGTCGACCCGCGGGACGACCGGGCCCAGTTCCTGGAGATGAACCCACGGCTGGGACGCAACCACTACTACCTGACCGGCGCCGGGGCCAACCCGGCCCCGTACCTGCTGACGGAGTACCTGCCGGAGGTGGCGGACGCCGTCGGGGGGCCGGCGCCGGCCGCGGGACGGGTGAGCACGGACGGCCCGGTGCTGACCACCACCGTCCCGCTGTCGCTCGTGCGCCGTCACGCCTCGGCGGAACAGCGCGAGGCGATCCGCCGCGCCGCCCGGGCCGGCCGCGTCATCCGGCCCTTCGAGTACCGCGCGGACGCGGACCTGCGCCGCCTGGCCGGACTGCGGCTGGCGGAGCTCAACAGCCTGCGGGCCTTCCGCCAGTACCCTCCGCAGTCCTGATTTCACCGCACGTTGCGCTGGGTGGTAGTCTTTACTCAATTGTTTTGTGTGGCACGAGGGACACGGTCCGGGCTGCGGGTTTCTTGCGCAGCGAATGCCACACTTTTGCACGCCTACGGTCGTTCTCGTTGAACCCCCTGGGTGCGTAAGAAACGACCACCAAGCAGTCCTGGTTGACGCGGGCGATGTCCTGTACGCCCGCCGGACTGGAAGCCAACACTACGGAGAGACCAAGAGTGCCTACGATTCAGCAGCTGGTCCGCAAGGGCCGCTCACCGAAGGTCAAGAAGACCGATTCCCCCGCACTGCGGGGCAACCCCATGCGTCGTGGCGTGTGCACCCGCGTGTACACCACCACCCCGAAGAAGCCGAACTCCGCCCTGCGCAAGGTCGCCCGTGTCCGCCTCAACGGCGGCGTCGAGGTCACGGCCTACATCCCGGGTGAGGGCCACAACCTGCAGGAGCACTCCATCGTGCTCGTGCGCGGTGGCGGCGTGAAGGACCTCCCGGGTGTCCGCTACAAGATCGTTCGCGGCGCCCTCGACACCCAGGGCGTCAAGGGCCGCGGCCAGGCCCGCAGCCGCTACGGCGCGAAGAAGGAGAAGAAGTAATGCCACGTAAGGGCCCCGCGCCGAAGCGCCCCCTCGTCGTCGACCCCGTCTACGGGTCCCCGCTGGTCACCCAGCTGATCAACAAGGTGCTCGTGGACGGCAAGAAGTCCACTGCCGAGCACATCGTCTACGGTGCCCTCGAGGGTACGCGTGAGAAGAGCGGCACCGATCCGGTGACCACCCTCAAGAAGGCCATGGACAACGTCCGCCCGGCCCTCGAGGTGAAGTCCCGCCGCGTCGGTGGCGCCACCTACCAGGTCCCGGTCGAGGTCAAGCCCGGCCGCGCGACCGCCCTGGCCCTGCGCTGGCTGGTGGGCTACTCCAAGGCTCGCCGCGAGAAGACGATGACCGAGCGTCTCATGAACGAGATCCTCGATGCCTCGAACGGCCTGGGTGCCGCGGTCAAGCGCCGCGAGGACACCCACAAGATGGCCGAGTCGAACAAGGCCTTCGCCCACTACCGCTGGTGAGTCACGAGCGCCCGGGAACCGTAGCAGTATGGTTTCCGGGCGCCGTGCCGCCCAGCAGCACTGGACCCACACACCAAACCCAAGGGAGACACCGTGGCACAGGACGTGCTGACCGACCTCACCAAGGTCCGCAACATCGGCATCATGGCTCACATCGATGCCGGCAAGACCACCACCACCGAGCGCATCCTGTTCTACACGGGCGTCAGCCACAAGCTGGGCGAGACCCACGACGGTGCCTCCACCACTGACTGGATGGAGCAGGAGAAGGAACGCGGCATCACCATCACCTCCGCCGCGGTGACCTGCTTCTGGAACAACAACCAGATCAACATCATCGACACCCCGGGCCACGTGGACTTCACCGTCGAGGTGGAGCGCTCCCTGCGCGTGCTCGACGGCGCCGTCGCCGTCTTCGACGGCAAGGAGGGCGTGGAGCCCCAGTCCGAGACCGTGTGGCGCCAGGCCGACAAGTACAACGTCCCGCGTATCTGCTTCGTCAACAAGATGGACAAGCTGGGCGCCGACTTCTACTTCACCGTCGACACCATCATCAACCGCCTGGGCGCCAAGCCGCTGGTGATGCAGCTGCCGATCGGCTCCGAGTCCGAGTTCGTCGGCGTCGTGGACCTGCTGACCATGAAGGCCCTCGTGTGGGAGGGCGATGCCAAGGGTGACGTCACCATGGGTGCCGCCTACCAGACCGTGGACATCCCGGCCGACCTCCAGGAGAAGGCCGAGCAGTACCGTGCCGAGCTCGTCGAGGCCGTCGCCGAGACCTCCGAGGAGCTCATGGAGAAGTACCTCGAGGGCGAGGAGCTCACCCTCGAGGAGATCCAGGCCGGCGTGCGCCAGCTGACGATCAACGCCGAGGCCTACCCGGTCTTCTGCGGCTCCGCGTTCAAGAACCGCGGCGTGCAGCCGATGCTGGACGCCGTCGTGTCCTACCTGCCGAACCCGCTGGACGCCGGGGCCATCAAGGGCCACGCCGTCGGTGACGAGGAGCAGGAGATGACCCGCGAGCCGGCCCTGGACGCCCCGTTCTCCGCCCTGGCCTTCAAGATCGCCGCACACCCGTTCTTCGGCCAGCTGACCTACGTGCGCGTCTACTCCGGCAAGCTCTCCGCGGGCTCCCCGGTGCAGAACACCACCAAGGGCAAGAAGGAGCGCATCGGCAAGCTGTTCCAGATGCACGCCAACAAGGAGAACCCGGTCGAGGAGATGACCGCCGGCCACATCTACGCGGTCGTCGGCCTGAAGGACTCCACCACCGGTGACACCCTCTGCGACCCGGCCAACCCGATCATCCTCGAGTCGATGACCTTCCCGGAGCCCGTGATCTCCGTGGCCGTCGAGCCGAAGACGAAGGGCGACCAGGAGAAGCTCTCCACCGCCATCCAGAAGCTCTCCGCCGAGGACCCCACGTTCACCGTGCACCTCGACGAGGAGACCGGCCAGACCGTCATCGGCGGCATGGGCGAGCTGCACCTGGACATCCTCGTGGACCGCATGAAGCGCGAGTTCCGCGTCGAGGCCAACGTCGGCAAGCCGCAGGTGGCCTACCGCGAGACCATCAAGAAGAAGGTCGACAAGGTCGACTACACGCACAAGAAGCAGACCGGTGGTTCGGGTCAGTTCGCCAAGGTGCAGGTGTCCTTCGAGCCGATGGACACCTCCGAGGGCGAGTTCTACGAGTTCGAGAACGCCGTCACCGGTGGCCGCATCCCGCGCGAGTACATCCCGTCGGTGGACGCCGGGATCCAGGACGCCATGCAGCTGGGCGTGCTGGCCGGGTACCCGATGGTCGGCGTGAAGGCCACCCTGCTCGACGGCGCGTACCACGACGTCGACTCCTCGGAGATGGCGTTCAAGATCGCCGGTTCGATGGTCTTCAAGGAGGGCATCCGCAAGGCCAACCCGGTCCTGCTCGAGCCCCTGATGTCCGTGGAGGTCCGCACCCCGGAGGAGTACATGGGCGACGTCATCGGCGACCTGAACTCCCGCCGTGGCGCGATCCAGTCCATGGAGGACGCCCAGGGCGTGAAGGTCATCAAGGCCGGCGTGCCGCTGTCCGAGATGTTCGGCTACATCGGCGACCTGCGGTCCAAGACCCAGGGCCGCGCCGTGTACTCGATGACGTTCGACTCCTACGCCGAGGTCCCGAAGGCCGTGGCGGACGAGATCATCCAGAAGAACAGCGGCGAGTGAGCCCCGTTCTCTAGCACCACACTTGTCCGGTGACGTGGCGGGATCCGCGAGGATCCCGCCACGGACCCGGACAGGTGGCCCGGCCGCACTCCGGAGGCCGGTAGCCACCACAGGACGGAAGGTCCGGTCCGCGGAAAAGGCGGTCCGGGTGGCCTGATCCAGGACCGGTCCTGACGTAAGCCGGAGGATTTATCACCATCAGCCAGATCGAAGTAGACTTTTCCAAGTTGTCAGCACGCCACCCGCGGCTGAGAAGTCTCTTCAGATGAACAGTTCTAGGAGGAACCTGTGTCGAAGGCAAAGTTCGAGCGGTCCAAGCCGCACGTCAACGTCGGTACCATCGGCCACGTCGACCACGGCAAGACCACGCTGACGGCCGCGATCTCGAAGGTCCTGTACGACAAGTACCCGGACCTCAACGAGCAGCGCGACTTCGCGACCATTGACTCCGCGCCGGAAGAGCGTCAGCGCGGCATCACCATCAACATCTCCCACGTGGAGTACCAGACCGAGAAGCGTCACTACGCCCACGTCGACGCCCCCGGTCACGCCGACTACATCAAGAACATGATCACCGGTGCTGCCCAGATGGACGGCGCCATCCTCGTGGTCGCCGCCACCGACGGCCCGATGGCCCAGACCCGCGAGCACGTTCTGCTGGCCCGCCAGGTCGGCGTGCCGGCCCTGCTGGTCGCCCTGAACAAGTCCGACATGGTCGAGGACGAGGAGCTCCTGGAGCTCGTCGAGATGGAGGTCCGCGAACTGCTGTCCTCCCAGGGCTTCGACGGTGACGACGCTCCGGTCATCCGCACCTCCGGCCTGAAGGCCCTCGAGGGTGACCCGAAGTGGGTCAAGTCCGTCGAGGACCTGATGGACGCCGTGGACTCCTACATCCCGGACCCGGTCCGCGACAAGGACAAGCCGTTCCTGATGCCGATCGAGGACGTCTTCACCATCACCGGTCGTGGCACCGTGGTGACCGGTCGCGCCGAGCGCGGCACCCTGAAGATCAACTCCGAGGTCGAGATCGTGGGCATCCGCGACCTGCAGAAGACCACGGTCACCGGTATCGAGATGTTCCACAAGCAGCTCGACGAGGCCTGGGCCGGCGAGAACTGTGGCCTGCTGCTGCGTGGCCTGAAGCGCGAGGACGTGGAGCGCGGCCAGGTCGTCGTGGCCCCGGGCTCCATCACCCCGCACACCGACTTCGAGGGCAACGTCTACATCCTGTCCAAGGACGAGGGCGGCCGCCACAACCCGTTCTACTCGAACTACCGTCCGCAGTTCTACTTCCGGACCACCGACGTCACCGGCGTCATCACGCTGCCCGAGGGCACCGAGATGGTCATGCCCGGCGACACCACCGAGATGACGGTCGCGCTGATCCAGCCGATCGCCATGGAGGAGGGCCTCGGCTTCGCCATCCGTGAGGGTGGCCGCACCGTGGGCTCCGGCCGCGTCACCAAGATCCTCAAGTGATCTGACGTACCGCACAGCGACGACCCCCTTCGGCTTCGGCCGGAGGGGGTCTCCGCGTTAACCGGGGTCCTGGGGACAACTCCCGCCTGACCCGGCGCGCTGGCCTACGCTGACGGGGTGGGGATCGTCATCGTGCTGATCCTGGGGATCGCGCTGGGAGCCGCCCTGGGGTACGTCGTCGCGCGGTCGCGCGCCGCGAGGCGGCGCCCCGGGGAGCCCGTGCCCGGTGCGCCGGCGATCGGCCGTGAGGACCTGGCCCGCGCCTGGCAACAGGGGTACGACGCCGGCGCGGCCGCCGCCAGGGGCGCGCAGCCCACCCCACCGGTGCCCGCCGGACCACATCCCGCACCGCCGTCGCCCGCACCGGCGCCACTCCCGCCACCGCCCGCTCCGGTACTCGTCTCACGGCCCCAGCCCCAGCCCCAGCCCGAGCCCCAGTCCCACCTTCAGCCCCAGCCCCCGCGGCCCACGGCCGAGGAGCTGGCCGCTGAGAAGGAGCGGCGGGATCGGCGCAACGTCAACATCACCCTCTACACCGCCTGCCTGCTGCTGGTGGCCGCCGCGTCGCTGTTCATCGGGGCCGCACTGCCGGTGACGGCCCGCGTGTCCGGGCTGGCCGTCGTGGTGGGGCTGTTCTACGCCGGGGGACTGGTGGTGCACGTGGTGAGCCGGACGCTCCGCCCGGCGGCCGTGGCCTTCACGGGCACGGGGCTGGCCCTGGTGCCGGTGCTCGGCGTGGCGCTCGACGTGCTCGTCCTGGACGATCCCGCCCGGTCCTGGCTGATCACCTCCGTGCTGGGCACCGTCCTGTTCGCGGTGGCCGCCGTCCGGCTCGACAGCGCGGTCGTCGCGTACCTCACGGTGCCCTTCCTGCTCTCCACCGTCATGGCCTCGGGCGCGGTGGTCCAACGGGGGATGGCCTGGGCACTCATCGCCTGGATCGGGCTGGCGGTGCTGATGGCCTGGCTGAGCGCGGACCCCGGAGCCGCGGCAACCCGGCGTGACCGCCGGCTGCCCGGACCGTACCGGACGGCGATCGCCCGCACGCACCAGTGGATCACCCCGGGCGCGGTGCTGGCGGCCGTCACCGTGGGGCTGTGGGTGGAGCCGGTGCAGATGTTCCTGTTGCTGCTCGCCGCCACCGCCTACTACGCGACGGTCGCGGTCATCGGTCCACGGCGCTTCCGGCTGGCGTCCTGCTACGCCGTCCGTGCCGGGTTCCTGCTGGCCCTGGCCGCCTGGGCCGCGATGCTGGACTGGCCGCTTCCCGTCACGCTCACCGCGCTGGTGACCGGCCTCTGCCTCCAGGTGCCGCTGACGTGGTTCGGGCGCGGACACGGCGGGTTCCTGCCGGCCGGGCCGGCCGGGCACGGGGACCGGGTCGGTGTCCTCGTGGCGGCGTGGATCCTGACCGCCGCGGTCCAGGCCGGTGCGCTGTTCGACGCGGAGGGCCCCTGGCTGGTCGAGGGGTTCAGCTGGGCGCTGGCCGTCCTCGTGCTCACGACGGCGGTGCTCGCCGTGGCCTCGGTCCGCGCCACGTCCGACCTGGCCGCCGGGCTCGGCTGGCAGGCCGCCACCCCGCTGTCCCTGGTCCCGGCGGTACTGGGCCTGGCGGCGGTGGCCGGTGACGGACCCGGTCCGTGGCTGGGGGAGGCCTGCCTCGGGGTCGTCATCGTGGTCCAGCTGGTGATCACCGCTGCGCTGCGTCGCGGCGCCGATCGGGCGGCGCGCTGGGACGGGCTGGTAGCCCCGCACGGTGCCGCCCTGGCCGCGGTGGCCCTGGTGTACCTGCTCGCGGAGCGCTGGGTGCCGCCCGCGGGCTGGGATCCGTCCGTGGTGGCCGGGCTGGCGGCTCTGGCCTGGGGGACCGCCACCGCGCTGGTGCAGCGTCCCGCCACGGGCGGCGTCCCCGCGGTGATACCGCCCCTCGCCTGGTCCGTGGCCTCCGTGCTGTCCCTGGCCCTGTTGGGCAGCGCGGACGCCGTGGCCGGCTGGTACACGGTGCTCGTGGTGACCGGTGGCCTCGGGCTGTGGTGGCTGGCCGGCCGGCCGTCGGGGGCCGGTGAACGGATCGCGGTGCTGGCCGTGACGGGCACCGTCCTGACGGGCACGCTCATCCTGCTGGCCGGCGCGGCGTGGGCCTGGCACGCCGACATCGCCCTGACCGCACTGACCGCGTGGCTGGTCGCCGCCGCGGTCCTGACCCGGGACCGGTTGCCGCGGGCCGTGCGGGCCTCCCTGCTGCTGCTCGGACAGGCCGGCTCCGCCGTGCTGGTGGCCGACGTCGTCGGCCACCTCGGCGGAGACGGATCCGCCGTGCGCTCCGCGGCGGCGGTCACCCTGCTCACCGGGCTGGCGGTCCGGTCCCGGCTCGCCGGGCGCCTGGAGGGCCTGGGGTCCGGAATCGCACCGTCCTGGGTGGTCACCGCGGCACTGGGCGTGCTGTGGCTCCTGGAGGTGACCGTCGGCGCGGACCGGGCGGCGCTGATGATCATCGCCGCCTCGGTGATCGGGGCGGGGCTGGTCCTGCGCACCGACCGAGGCGGCCACTGGGCCGTGCTCGCGGGTGCCCTCGCCCTGGTGCTGCCGGCCTCGCCGGTCCTGCGGCTGGAGGGCGGATGGCTCCCGGACCCCCTGGTCCCGGCATCCGTCGCCTCGGCCCTGCTGGTGATCCTCGCCCTCGCGGTGGCCGGGTGGGAGATCGCCGCGTCCGTGGCCGGAACGCGAGAGAGCCCAGGGCGCGGGGTGGCCGACCTGGACGCCTTCCGGCCGGTCGCCCTCGGCGTGCTGTGGCTCGCGGCCGTCCTGGTCGGGTCGGTCGCCGGGCCGGACCGGGGCCCGCACCCCGGGGTCCTCGGCATCACGGCCGCGACCGCGGCCCTGGTGTGTTACCTCCTCGCCCGCACCCGCGGGATCCCCGCCCTGGTCACGGGGACGGTGGTGGCGGTCCCCGTCTCCGCCGTGCTGCTGCTCCAGTGGTGGCGGGACCGCGGCCTCTGGGCCCCCGACGAGGCGTGGCAGCTGCCGGTCGTCGCGGTGCTCTCGGCCGGGGTCCTGGGACTGTGGGCGCGGCTGGACGCCGCCGCCCTCGCCCCGGGTGCGGGGGAGCGCCTCCCTCGTGCCGCCCGGTTCCGGCCGGCGGCGTTGTGGCAGGGCGGCCTGGCCGTGGCCCTCGTCCTGGCCACGGTGTCCCTGCTGCGGACCCCGCTGCACGCCGGCCTGCCGGAGGACGCCGTCGTCTGGGTGAGCTGCGCGCTGCTCACGGGCGCGTGCTGGCTCGCGGTCGATGCCGGCGGGCGGACGCTGCTGTGGCGCGGGCCCCCGTCGCAGGACGCCGCCCGCGCGTCGTGGGTGCTGAACGGACGGGACGTCGCCGTGCTCGTCTCCTACGCGGCCGCCGCCCGGGCCTGGTGGCAGACCGCGGACCCGGAGCACAGCGGCCGGGCACTGTGGTGGACGGTGCAGGTGCTGGTGGTCCTGCTGGTCGCGCTGGGGCTGTGGCATGGATACGGGCGGCACGGCCACCGGTCCGGCGCGGGACCGCGGCCGGAGCGCCGGCTCGCCTTCCACGTAGCGGCGGCCGCCGTGTTCACCCTCGCCGCGTTCACCGTGCCCGCCGAGGGAACCTCCCTGATGCAGCTGGTCGTCCTGGCGGGCTTCGGGGCGCTGGTGGTCCTCGGCCTGGTCCAGCGGCTCCAGGTGCTCGCGTGGTGGGGCGCGGCCGGCGTCGCGCTGTCCGTGCTCTGGTACCTGCGGGAGTACACCTACGTGTACCTGGCGCTGCTGGGCGCGGCCCTCATCGTGCTGGCGGTCTGGCAGTTGCGGCGGCGGGGGAGGGGGCGGGACGCGGAGCGCGGGTACGCGGACCGGTAGGCTGGGGGCATGGAGTTCCTCATCGCCCTGGTCATCATCGCGGCCGCGGTCTTCGCCGTCGTGCGGCTGCGCCGGACGTTCGGCCGCGAGATCGACCGCGCCAAGCGCATCAAGCGCGCGAACGACAACGGGACCTGACCCGTGGCGACGACCAGCTCCGCGACCGCTCGTACCAGCGGCACGATCATGCCCGGCCCCCACGCCCTGTACCGCACCTTCGCCACGGCCGAGATGTTCACCTGGGCGCTGCTGATCCTGGCGATGATCCTCAAGTACACCGGCACCACCGAGGCCCTGATGCCCCTCGCCGGTGGCCTGCACGGCTTCGTCTTCCTCTGCTACGCCGTCGTGTCCGTGGGCGTATGGATCAACCAGCGCTGGAGCGCCGGGCGGGGCATCGCCGCCGTCGTGCTCGCCGTGGTGCCCTTCGCCACGCTGCCCTTCGAACGCCACCTGGCCCGGCGGGGCGAGCCGGACGCCACGTGGCGGCTGGCCGGCGCCCCCGGCCGTCCGGCCGAGGCGCCGCGCGGGTTCTGGGAGCGCCTCGAGGCGTGGGTGCTGCGCAACGTGGTCCTGGCCGCGGTGGTGACCCTCGCCGTCGTGGGCGCGGTCTTCCTGCTCCTGCTGCAGGCAGGCCCGCCGGACCAGTGGTTCGGCTAGGGTGAACGGCCCCATCCCGGGGTGAATTCGCGACTCGAGCGCTGATCTGTCATACTGGATCAGTTGCTCAAGCGTCTGGGCGTGCGCGGGGCTGTCACCAGCATCGCCGCCCGGGACCAAATACAACACCATCCCCACTGTTGGATCGGCGTATGCGTGCGCCTGCCCGTGACTGCGGAGCAGAGTACGACACGCCCGACCGCGTGGGTCGATGTCCTGGCAGGGCGAGGAACCCGGTTCTCCGGATTCGGCCTGTGCGGGTGAACAAGAAGCGCGGGACCGGTTCGCCGGGCCCGTTGCACACAGGGACAGGTACGGACAACAAGTACGAAAGAGGCATGACGCCATGGCGGGACAGAAAATCCGCATCCGGCTGAAGTCGTATGACCACGAGGTCATCGATACTTCGGCTCGGAAGATCGTCGACACGGTCACGCGCGCAGGCGCAACGGTGGTGGGCCCGGTGCCGCTGCCGACTGAGAAGAACGTGTACGTCGTGATCCGCTCTCCCCACAAGTACAAGGACAGCCGCGAGCACTTCGAGATGCGCACGCACAAGCGGCTGATCGACATCATCGATCCGACGCCGAAGGCCGTGGACTCGCTCATGCGCCTCGACCTTCCGGCCGACGTCAACATCGAAATCAAGCTCTGAGAGGGAGGTGCTGAGAAACTATGACCATCACGCGTAACGTCAAGGGCCTGCTGGGCACGAAGCTCGGCATGACCCAGGTGTGGGATGCCGACAACAAGCTCATCCCCGTCACCGTCGTGCAGGCAGAACCGAACGTCGTCACCCAGCTGCGCAATGAGGATGCGGACGGCTACGCCGCCGTCCAGATCGCCTACGGGCAGATCGATCCGCGCAAGGTGACCAAGCCGCTGGCCGGCCACTTCGAGAAGGCCGGGGTCACCCCGCGCCGCCACGTGGTCGAGCTGCGCACCGCAGACACCGCCGAGTACACCCTCGGCCAGGATCTCACCGTCGAGGTCTTCGAGGCCGGCCAGAAGGTCGACGTCGTGGGCACCACCAAGGGCAAGGGCTTCGCCGGTGCCATGAAGCGCCACGGCTTCTCCGGTGTCGGTGCCTCCCACGGTGCCCACAAGAACCACCGCAAGCCGGGCTCCGTCGGTGGCGCCTCCACCCCGGGCCGCGTCTTCAAGGGCCAGCGCCTGCCGGGCCGCATGGGCGCCGTTCGCCAGACCACCCAGAACCTCACCCTCCACGGCATCGACGTGGAGAAGAACCTGCTGCTGATCAAGGGCGCCGTCCCCGGCCCCCGCGGACAGGTCGTCCTGGTTCGCACCGCAGTGAAGGGAGCATGAGCTTCATGGCTACGAACTCTGAAGCCAAGACCGTGAAGGTCGACCTGCCCGCCGAGATCTTCGACGTCCAGTCCAACGTGCCGCTGATGCACCAGGTCGTGGTGGCCCAGCTGGCCGCCGCGCGCCAGGGCACCCACAAGGTCAAGCGTCGCGGTGAGGTCTCCGGTGCCGGTCGCAAGCCGTTCAAGCAGAAGGGCACCGGCCGCGCCCGTCAGGGCTCGATCCGTGCGCCCCAGATGACCGGTGGTGGCGTCGTCCACGGCCCCGAGCCGCGTGACTACTCCCAGCGCACCCCCAAGAAGATGAAGGCCGCCGCCCTGCGCGGTGCCCTGTCCGACCGGGCCCGCAACGGCCGTGTCCACGTGATCGAGGAACTGGTCGCCGCCGGCGCCCCGTCCACGAAGAGCGCCAAGGCCGTCCTGTCCTCGCTGACCGCGGGCCGCAAGAACGTCCTGGTCGTCATCGACCGCGCGGACGACTCGGCTGCGCTGTCCGCACGCAACCTGGAGTCGGTGCACACCCTGTACTTCGACCAGCTGAACACCTACGACGTCCTGGTCAGCGACGACGTGGTCTTCACCCAGGCCGCCTACGAGGGCTTCGTCCAGTCGGCTTCCGCGAAGAAGGAGGATGCCCAGTGAGCGGCTCCATCAACAAGAACCCCCGCGACGTGGTCATTGCCCCGGTCGTGTCGGAAAAGAGCTACGGCCTGATCGACGAGGGTAAGTACACCTTCCTGGTCGACCCGCGCTCGAACAAGACCGAGATCAAGCAGGCGGTGGAGGCCATCTTCTCCGTCAAGGTTGACTCGATCAACACCCTGAACCGTGCCGGTAAGCGCAAGCGCACCAAATTCGGCTGGGGCTCCCGCAAGGACACCAAGCGGGCAGTCATCACGCTGAAGGAAGGCACCATCGACATCTTCGGAGGTCCGCTCGCCTGAGGCGGAGCGGAGACCACTTAATCGAGGAAATGACACATGGCTATCCGTAAGTACAAGCCGACCACCCCGGGCCGTCGCGGCTCGTCCGTGGCCGACTTCGCAGAAATCACCCGGACCACCCCGGAGAAGTCGCTGCTCCGCCCGCTCTCCAAGAGCGGCGGCCGCAACAACTCCGGCAAGATCACCACTCGCCACAAGGGCGGTGGCCACAAGCGCCAGTACCGCGTCGTCGACTTCCGTCGCCACGACAAGGACGGCGTGCCGGCGAAGGTCGCTCACATCGAGTACGACCCGAACCGCACGGCCCGCATCGCCCTGCTCCACTACGTGGACGGCGCCAAGCGCTACATCCTGGCCCCGGCCAAGCTGAAGCAGGGGGACACGGTCGAGGCCGGTGCCACCGCGGACATCAAGCCCGGCAACAACCTGCCGCTGCGCAACATCCCGCTGGGTACCGTCATCCACGCCGTCGAGCTCCGTCCCGGTGGCGGCGCCAAGCTGGCCCGCTCGGCCGGCTCGTCCATCCAGCTGGTGGCCCGCGAGGGCAAGTACGCCCAGCTGCGCCTGCCCTCCGGTGAGATCCGCAACGTCGACGTGCGCTGCCGCGCCACCGTCGGCGAGGTCGGCAACGCCGAGCAGTCGAACATCAACTGGGGCAAGGCCGGCCGCATGCGGTGGAAGGGCGTCCGCCCGACCGTCCGTGGTGTGGTCATGAACCCCGTCGACCACCCGCACGGTGGTGGTGAGGGCAAGACCTCCGGTGGTCGCCACCCGGTCAACCCCAACGGCAAGCCCGAGGGCCGCACCCGCCGCCCGAACAAGGAAAGCGACAAGCTCATCGTGCGCCGTCGCCGTACCGGCAAGAACAAGCGATAGGAGCCTGGAGACATGCCACGCAGCCTGAAGAAGGGCCCCTTCGTTGATCAGCACCTCTACCTCAAGGTGGACGCTGAGAACGAAAAGGGCACCAAGAACGTCATCAAGACCTGGTCCCGCCGGTCCATGATCATCCCCGACATGCTCGGGCACACGATCGCGGTGCACGACGGACGCAAGCACATCCCGGTGTTCATCACCGAGTCGATGGTCGGGCACAAGCTCGGCGAGTTTGCCCCCACGCGGACTTTCCGCGGCCACGTGAAGGACGACCGGAAGGGCAAGCGCCGCTGACCGCGGTGATTGCTCCTCCGATAGAGAATTCGAAAGAAGGAAAGCAATGGAAGCCAAGGCAATTGCGCGCCACCTGCGTGTAACGCCGATGAAGGCCCGGCGCGTCGTCGACCTTGTCCGTGGCAAGCAGGCGAACGAAGCGCTGGCCATCCTGAAGTTCGCCCAGCAGGGCGCTTCGGAGCCGGTGTACAAGCTGGTCGCCTCCGCGGTGGCCAACGCACGGGTCAAGGCCGACCGTGAGGGCCTGGCGTTCAACGAGGACGCCCTGTTCATCACCGAGGCCTTCGTCGACGAAGGACCGACCATGAAGCGATTCCAGCCGCGTGCCCAGGGCCGCGCCGGACGCATCAACAAGCGCACCAGCCACGTGACCGTGGTCGTTGCCACCGAGGAAGAGGAGGGGAAGTAACCCATGGGTCAGAAGATCAACCCGAACGGATTCCGCCTCGGCATCACCACCGACCACGTCTCGCACTGGTTCGCCGACTCCAGCAAGGAGGGCCAGCGGTACAAGGACTTCCTCAAGGAAGACATCAAGATCCGCGAGCTGATGACCGACGGCATGGAGCGCGCCGGCATCTCGAAGGTGGAGATCGAGCGCACCCGTGACCGCGTGCGTGTGGACATCCACACCGCCCGTCCCGGCATCGTGATCGGTCGCCGCGGCGCCGAGGCCGACCGTATCCGCGGCGAGCTCGAGAAGCTCACCAAGAAGCAGATCCAGTTGAACATCCTCGAGGTCAAGAACCCCGAGGTCGACGCCCAGCTGGTCGCCCAGGGTGTGGCCGAGCAGCTCGCCTCGCGCGTGGCCTTCCGCCGCGCGATGAAGAAGGCCATCCAGTCCGCCACTCGCGCCGGTGCCAAGGGCATCCGGATCCAGTGCGCCGGTCGTCTGGGCGGGGCCGAGATGTCCCGCTCGGAGTTCTACCGCGAGGGTCGCGTGCCGCTGCACACCCTGCGGGCGAACATCGACTTCGGCAAGTTCGAAGCCAAGACCACCTTCGGCCGCATCGGCGTGAAGGTCTGGATCTACAAGGGCGACCTGACGGCCAAGGAACTGGCCGCCAAGGAAGCCGCAGCCCCGTCCGGCCGTGGCCGTGGTGGCGAGCGTCGTGGCCCGGGGGGTGGCGGTGACCGCCGTCGCCGTACCGACCGCGCCCCGCGCCAGGACGCCGGCCAGCAGACTGCGCCGCAGGGCGGCGCCGCTGAAGGAGGCAATGCCTGATGCTGATTCCCCGTCGAGTCAAGTACCGCAAGCAGCACCACCCCAAGCGCTCGGGTAACGCCAAGGGCGGCACCGCCGTCACCTTCGGCGAGTGGGGCATCCAGGCCCTGACCCCGGCCTACGTGACGAACCGGCAGATCGAGTCCGCCCGTATCGCCATGACCCGCTACATCAAGCGTGGCGGCAACGTGTGGATCAACATCTACCCGGACCGCCCGCTCACCAAGAAGCCTGCCGAGACCCGCATGGGTTCCGGTAAGGGTTCCCCCGAGTGGTGGGTCGCCAACATCAAGCCGGGCCGTGTGCTCTTCGAGCTGTCCGGCGTCAGCGAGGACGTGGCCCGTGAGGCGCTGCGCCTGGCAATGCACAAGCTGCCCCTGAAGGCACGTATCGTCCGCCGAGAGGGTGGTGAGTGATCATGGCTATCGGTTCGAAGGAACTGAACGTCGAGGCCCTGGACGGCCTGGACAACGCCCGTCTGGCCGAGGAGCTCAAGCGCTCCAAGGAGGAGCTGTTCAACCTCCGGTTCCAGTCGGCCACCGGCCAGCTGGACAACCACGGCCGTCTGAAGACCGTCAAGCGGGACATCGCCCGGATCTACACGATCCTGCGGGAGCGCGAGCTCGGGATCCGCGAGGACGTCGAGGCTCCGGCCGAGGACGTGGCGGCCGAGAAGACCGACAAGAAGGCCGCCCGCAAGGCTGCCAAGACCGAGAAGACCGAGGAGGAGGCCAAGTGACCGAGAACGCGAACACCGAGTCTGCGAACACCCAGACCGAGGCCAGCGCCCGCGGCTACCGCAAGTCCCTCCGTGGCGTCGTGGTCTCCGACAAGATGGACAAGACCATCGTCGTCGAGGTCCAGGACCTGAAGAAGCACGCGCTGTACGGCAAGGTCATGCGTACGTCGAAGAAGCTCAAGGCCCACGACGAGCAGAACACCGCCGGCGTCGGCGACGTCGTGCTGCTCGCCGAGACCCGCCCGCTCTCCGCCACCAAGCGGTGGCGGCTGGTCGAGGTCATCGAGCGCGCCAAGTAAGGCACGCTTCAGCCACGAGGGCCCCGGACTGCAATTAGCAGACCGGGGCCCTCGTGCGCTAGGATGACATGTCTGTGCGCCCTTGTTGGCGGGACTATCCACCCCGCGCGCCAAGGGTTTCGCAAAAAACCTCCCGACCAGCCGCCTCGGCCTTGCCCTGCGGACTGCGGGTCCTGGAACCACCGTTCCCCGTCTGAACCGGGGGAGCGGCACGGACAGGTCCGGCGGACCCGCCACCAGGGGCAGGGGTAAGCAGCCCGGGATGATCAAAATATCCGTTCCGCAAGGCTCGCCCGGCATCGGGGGAGAACCAGCGCGACGACAGGAGTAACTAGTGATTCAGCAGGAGTCGCGGCTCAAGGTCGCCGACAACACCGGTGCCAAGGAGATCTTGACCATCCGTGTTCTCGGTGGTTCCGGACGCCGCTACGCAGGCATCGGCGACACCATCGTCGCCACCGTCAAGGACGCCATCCCCGGCGGCAACGTCAAGAAGGGCGACGTCGTCAAGGCCGTCATCGTCCGGACCAAGAAGGAGCGCCGTCGTCCCGACGGTTCCTACATCAAGTTCGACGAGAACGCCGCCGTCATCCTCAAGACCGACGGCGAACCGCGCGGCACCCGCATCTTCGGCCCCGTGGGCCGCGAGCTGCGCGACAAGAAGTTCATGAAGATCGTGTCGCTGGCACCGGAGGTGATCTGACCACCATGGCAAAGATCAAGAAGGACGATCTCGTCCAGATCATCGCCGGCAAGGACAAGGGCAAGCAGGGCAAGGTCCTGCGGGTCTTCCCGTCCCGTGACCGCGTGCTCGTGGAGGGCGTGAACCGCGTCACCAAGCACCTGCGTGCCGGCCAGAACAACCAGGGTTCCACCGAAGGCGGCCTGCAGGTCGTCGAGGCCCCGGTCCACATCTCCAACGTGGCCGTCGTGGATCCCGAGACCAAGAAGCCGACCCGCGTGGGCTACCGCTTCGAGACCGTGGAGAAGAACGGCGAGACCAAGACCGTCAAGGTCCGGTTCGCCAAGTCCTCCGGAAAGGAGCTGTGATGACTGAGGTGCAGACTGCAGACACCACCGCTGCCCCGACGGTGACCCCGCGCCTGAAGACGAAGTACCGCGAGGAGATCAAGGCTGCCCTGCAGTCCGAGTTCCAGTACGGCAACGTCATGCAGGTCCCCGGCCTGGTCAAGGTCGTCGTGAACATGGGCGTCGGCGAGGCCGCGAAGGACTCGAAGATCATCGACGGCGCGATCCGCGACCTGACCCTGATCACCGGCCAGAAGCCGCAGGTCACCAAGGCCCGCAAGTCGATCGCCCAGTTCAAGCTGCGCGAGGGCATGCCGATCGGCACCCACGCCACGCTGCGCGGGGACCGCATGTGGGAGTTCCTGGACCGCCTGGTCACCTTCGCGCTGCCGCGTATCCGTGACTTCCGCGGCCTGAGCCCGAAGCAGTTCGACGGCAACGGCAACTACACCTTCGGCCTGTCTGAGCAGTCGGTCTTCCACGAGATCGACCAGGACAAGATCGACCGCGTGCGCGGCATGGACATCACCGTGGTGACCACCGCCAAGAACGACGACGAAGGGCGCGCGCTGCTCAAGGCGCTCGGCTTCCCGTTCCAGACGACCGACAAGAAGTAAGTATCTACGTCGCAGGTCCCCACCGGTGAACCGGGAAGGGAAACCGTGACGAGGAAGGGCACGAAGCCCACATGACCATGACAGATCCTGTCGCAGACATGCTCACGCGTCTGCGCAACGCCAACTCGGCCTACCACGACTCCGTCGAGATGCCGTCTTCCAAGCTGAAGATCCGCGTCGCCGACATCCTCAAGGCCGAGGGCTACATCGCCGACTACAAGGAAGAGGACGCCCAGGTGGGCAAGAAGCTCGTCATCGAGCTGAAGTTCGGTCCTCAGCGCGAGCGGGCCATCGCCGGCCTGCGCCGCATCTCCAAGCCCGGTCTGCGCGTGTACGCCAAGTCCACGAACCTCCCGCACGTGCTGGGCGGCCTGGGTATCGCCATCCTGTCCACCTCCTCCGGTCTGCTCACCGACCGTCAGGCAGCCAAGAAGGGCGTGGGTGGGGAAGTCCTCGCCTACGTCTGGTAAACGGCAGACGGAAGAAAGGTAGAACAGCATGTCACGTATTGGACGTCTTCCGATCACCGTGCCGTCCGGCGTCGATGTCACCATCGACGGTGCGACCGTGTCCGTCAAGGGCCCGAAGGGTGAACTGAGCCACCAGGTGGCCACCCCCATCGAGGTCTCCCTCGAGGAGGGCACCCTGACGGTGACCCGCCCGAACGACGAGCGCGAGTCCCGGTCCCTGCACGGACTGACCCGTACCCTCATCGACAACATGATCGTGGGGGTGACCAACGGCTACGAGAAGCAGCTGGAGGTCATCGGCACCGGTTACCGCGTGCTGGCCAAGGGCTCGGACCTCGAGTTCGCCCTCGGCTACTCGCACCCCGTTCCCGTCAAGGCCCCCGAAGGCATCGCCTTCAAGGTCGAGGGCAACAAGGTGACCGTGTCCGGCATCGACAAGCAGCGCGTCGGCGAGACCGCCGCGAACATCCGCAAGCTGCGCAAGCCCGACCCGTACAAGGGCAAGGGCGTGCGTTACGCCGGCGAGGTTATCCGCCGCAAGGCCGGAAAGGCAGGTAAGTAATGTCCACGCTGAAAGTGAAGGGCAAGGGCAAGTACGTCTCCCGTACCCGCCGCCACCTCCGCGTCCGCAAGCGGATCTCCGGCACCGCCGTGCGTCCGCGCCTGGTCGTCAACCGCTCCGCACGGCACATGTTCGTGCAGGTCGTGGACGACACCCGCGGTGTGACCCTGGCCTCCGCCTCCACCATGGAGGCCGACGTGCGCGCCCTCGAGGGCGACAAGTCCGCCAAGGCCAAGCGGGTCGGCGAGCTCGTTGCCGAGCGCGCCAAGGCTGCCGGCATTGAGGCCGTCGTGTTCGACCGCGGCGGCAACAAGTACCACGGCCGCGTGGCCGCCGTCGCCGACGGCGCCCGGGAAGGTGGGCTGCAGCTGTGAGCGAGACCAACAACGAGAAGGGCACTCAGGTGACCGAAAGCACTGAGAACACTGCCGCCGGCACCGTCTCGGAGACCTCTGCCGGTTCGGCGAGCCAGTCGACCGAGGCCGGCCGCGGCGGTCGCGGTTCCGACCGCAACGACCGCGGTGGTCGCGGTGGCAACGACCGTGGTGGTCGTGGCGGCCGTGGTGGTCGTGACGACCGCGGCGGCCGCGGTGGGCGCGACGACGACCGGGACAAGTTCCTCGAGCGCGTCGTGAACATCAACCGCGTCTCCAAGGTCGTCAAGGGCGGCCGCCGGTTCTCCTTCACCGCCCTGGTGGTCGTCGGTGACGGCGACGGCATGGTCGGCGTCGGCTACGGCAAGGCCAAGGAAGTTCCCGCGGCCATCTCCAAGGGCGTGGAAGAGGCCAAGAAGAACTTCTTCCGCGTCCCGCGCGTCGGGTCCACCATCCCGCACCTGGTGCAGGGTGAGGACGCCGCCGGCGTCGTGCTGCTGCGTCCGGCCTCCCCGGGTACCGGCGTGATCGCCGGTGGTCCGGTGCGCGCCGTGCTGGAGTGCGCCGGTGTCCACGACGTGCTGTCCAAGTCGATGGGTTCCTCGAACGTGATCAACATCGTGCGCGGTACCGTCGACGCCCTGAAGAGGCTTGAGGAGCCCCAGGCCGTGGCTGCCCGTCGTGGCAAGTCGCTGGACGAGGTCGCTCCCCACGCCATGCTCCGCACCATGGAGCAGGATCGTGCGAAGAAGAAGGCAGGTGTGGCGGCGAATGGCTGATAACACCAACAACGGAAGCACCCGTAAGAACGTGGTGGTCAGCGACGCGACGCTCGCGATCACCCAGGTGAAGTCCGTCATCGGCGGAAAGCAGAACCAGCGGGACACCCTGCGGTCCCTGGGCCTGAAGCGGATCGGCCACACGGTCACCCGCAAGGCCGACCAGGTCACCGTGGGCATGGTCAACACCGTGCCGCACCTGGTGACGGTTGAGGAGGTCAACAATGCCTGACGAGATCCAGAACGCCATCAAGGTCCACGACCTGCGGCCGGCCCCCGGCGCCAAGACCGCCAAGACCCGTGTGGGTCGTGGTGAGGCGTCCAAGGGCAAGACCGCCGGTCGCGGTACCAAGGGCACCAAGGCGCGCTACCAGGTGAAGGCCGGCTTCGAAGGCGGCCAGCTGCCGCTGCAGATGCGCCTGCCGAAGCTGCGCGGCTTCAAGAACCCGTTCAAGGTCGAGTTCCAGGTCGTGAACCTGGACAAGCTGTCGGAGCACTTCCCGGCCGGCGGTGACGTGACCGTGGACGACCTGGTCGCCAAGGGCCTGGTCCGCAAGAACCAGCCGGTGAAGGTCCTCGGGACCGGCGAGATCACCGTGGCCGTGAACGTGAAGGCCAACGCCTTCTCCTCGTCCGCGACCGAGAAGATCTCTGCTGCCGGCGGGTCCACCGAGACCCTCTGACCAGTCCTGATCAGTACTGAGGACGGCCCCCGGGCCGCCGTCGCCACCGTGCATTCGGTGGGGACTGCGGCACGGGGGCCGTCCTGCTTCCGATAGACTCGCCCAGTGGTCCGTGCCGCTTCCCGGCACCACCACGCCACCACCCCACCTCCAGGAGGACGCTTGTTCAGCGCGATTGCCCGGGTTTTCCGGACGCCCGACCTGCGGCGAAAGATCTGGTTCACCCTCGGGATCATCGTCATCTACCGGCTGGGCGCCTTCGTCCCCGCACCCGGGGTGGACTACGGCGCCGTCCAGGTGTGCCTGGCCCAGGGCAACACCTCCGGTGGGCTGTACTCGTTCGTGAACATGTTCTCCGGCGGCGCCATGCTGCAGGTCTCCATCTTCGCGCTGGGCATCATGCCGTACATCACCGCGGCGATCATCGTGCAGTTGCTGCGCGTGGTCATCCCGCGCTTCGAGGAGCTGCAGAAGGAGGGTGCGCAGGGCCAGTCCAAGCTGACCCAGTACACCCGGTACCTGACCATCGCCCTCGGCCTGCTCAACGCCACCACGATCGCCTCGCTGGCCCGCACGGGAGCGCTGCTCGGCTGCAACCTGCCGATCGTCCCGGCCGACAACCTGTGGACCGTGCTGCTGCTGATCGTCACCCTGACCACCGGCACGATCGTCATCATGTGGCTGGGCGAGCTGATCACCGAGAAGGGTGTCGGCAACGGCATGTCCCTGCTGATCTTCCTGTCCATCGCCGCCGGCTTCCCGGCCGGCCTGGGCCAGATCTGGACCACCCAGGGCTGGCGGGTCTTCGGCATCGTGCTGGTGGTCGGACTGCTGACCATCATGGCCGTGGTGTTCGTGGAGGAGTCCCAGCGCCGGATCCCGGTGCAGTACGCCAAGCGCCAGATCGGCCGGCGCACCGTGGGCGGCACCACCACCTACATCCCGATCAAGGTGAACATGGCCGGTGTCATCCCCGTCATCTTCGCGTCCTCGATCATGATGCTCCCGGGCATCCTCATCCAGTTCAACACCCCGCAGGACGGCTCCCCGCCGCCGCAGTGGGTCATCTTCCTCTCCGAGTACTTCGGCACCGGGTCCCACCCGGTCTACATGACGCTGTTCTTCCTGCTCACCATCGGGTTCACGTACTTCTACGTGACGATCACGTTCAACCCGGTGGAGATCAGCGACAACATGAAGAAATACGGCGGCTTCATCCCCGGTGTCCGCGCCGGCCGGCCGACCGAGCGGTACCTCGAGTACGTCATCAGCCGCATCACCTTCCCGGGCGCCCTCTACCTGGGCGTGCTGGCGATGATCCCCATGATCGCGTTCGTGCTGATCAACGCGGACCAGAACTTCCCGTTCGGGGGGATCTCCATCCTCATCATGGTGGGCGTGGCCCTGCAGACCATCAAGCAGATCAATGCACAGATGGAGCAACACAACTACGAGGGGCTGCTGCGCTAGCAGGTAGCATTCCCCGTGACCCCATCCGTCCTTCCCTGAAGGAAACTGAGCCGCGATCCGTCCGGATCCGATCCTCCGTATCGACAGTAAGGAACCACCATGACCCGAATGCTGATCATGGGCCCTCCCGGGTCCGGCAAGGGCACGCAGGCCGCCCGTATCGCGGACAAGCTCGGCATCGTGGCCATCTCCACGGGCGACATCTTCCGGTACAACGTCAAGGAGATGACGGACCTCGGCAAGGAGGCCAAGGTCTTCATCGACAACGGTGACTTCGTCCCGGACGACGTCACGAACCGCATGGTGGCGGACCGCCTGACGCACTCGGACGCCGAGCGCGGCTTCCTGCTCGACGGCTACCCCCGCACCGCGGGCCAGGTCAAGGCGCTGGACGCGATGCTGGCCGAGTCCGGCCAGGAGCTCGCGGTGGTCGTGGAGCTGACCGTCCCGGACGAGGAGCTCGTCACCCGCCTGCTGCACCGCGCGGAGGTCGAGGGCCGCGCCGACGACACCGCAGAGGTCATCCAGCACCGCCTGGACCTGTACCACGAGGAGACCGCCGCCGTGATCGAGTCCTACGCGGACCGCGGCATCGTCACCCGCGTGGACGGCACCGGCCAGATCGACGACGTCACCGAGCGCCTGCTGCAGGCCGTGTACTCTGTGCGTGAGCGCACCGGCAGCATCCCGGCCGTGTCCACGGTCGACGCCGGCGACGCTGAGTCCTGAGCGCCCACCCATGCTGAACCGCCGCCAGGTCGAGCTGAAGACCGTCCCGCAGATGCAGACCATGCACCGCGCGGGACTGGTCCTGCACCGGGCCCTGGACGCCGCCGTCGCCGCCGCGGTCCCCGGGACGACCACGGCCGCCGTCGACGCCGTCTTCGCCGGGGTCCTGGCGGAGGCCGGCGCGACGCCGAACTTCCTGGGATATTACGGCTATCCGGCCACCATCTGCGCCTCGGTGAACGAGGAGGTGGTGCACGGGATCCCGGGCGACCGGGTGCTGCAGGCCGGGGACGTGCTGAAGATCGACGGCGGCTGCATCATCGACGGCTGGCACTCGGACTCCGCGCGCACGGTCATCCTGGGCAGCTCGGCGGCCGGGACCGCCGATCCCGAGGACGAGCGCCTCTCCGAGATCACCCGCCAGGCGCTGTGGGTGGGCATCGCGGCCCTTGCCACGGCCAAGTACGTGGGGGACATCGGGGACGCGATCGACGACTTCGTGAGCTCGCAGCCGGGCGCCCCGCTGGGCATCCTGCAGGACTACGTGGGCCACGGCATCGGCACCGCCATGCACCAGGCCCCGGACGTGCTCAACTACCGCTCGAAGCACCGCGGGCCGAAGGTCAAGCCGGGCCTGTGCCTGGCGATCGAGCCCATGCTGGTGCGCGGTTCGCTCGAGACGGACGTGCTGGAGGACGACTGGACCGTCGTCACCCGGGACGGCGCCCGGGCCAGCCAGTGGGAGCACTCGGTGGCGCGCCACCGCGGCGGCATCTGGGTCCTCACCGAGCCCGACGGCGGCGCGGCCGGCCTGGCCGCGCACGGCGTGGTTCCGGTGCCCCTCGGCGAGTGACCGGTAGATTCCTCCCCGTGGCCTGCTGATTTCCCTTCCTCCACCAAAGCCAGTACCATAGATTGCTGGTTGTCTCTACGGTGCGTGTCCACGCCCCGATCGGGCAATTGGAAACATCCCCGTCCGTCCTCCCGCCGCCGTGGCCCCGTGTCACCGGTTGCGGGGAGCGGGCACAACGTAAGTGGAGGACATGGCTAAGAAGGAAGGTGTCATCGAGGTCGAGGGCACGGTCAGCGAGGCATTGCCGAATGCGATGTTCCGCGTCCGCCTGCAGAACGAGCACGTCGTTCTGGCCACGATCTCGGGAAAGATGCGTCAGCACTACATCCGGATCCTCCCTGAGGACCGGGTCGTCGTTGAGCTTAGCCCCTACGACCTCAACCGGGGTCGAATCGTGTACCGCTACAAGTAAACCCACCCACACAACTGCTAACTAAACAGCTAGCGCTGGAGGAGGAACCATGAAGGTTCAGCCGAGCGTGAAGCGGATCTGCGACAAGTGCCAGGTCGTGCGCCGTAAGGGCCGCGTTCTGGTGATCTGCGAGAACCCACGCCACAAGCAGCGCCAGGGCTGACCTCGTCTCACGACGGGATCGTCCACGCGCAGCACCGGTCCTGACGGACCTGGTCCATTCCGGACCGAACAGCAGCACAGCCGGCGTCATCCACGGATGACCACGGCAACCCCTGGACGCAGAGGCCGGGGACCCGAACCGCGTGAGACGCCGGTCGGCGGAATGAGAACCCGGAACTTCGCCGGGACCGCCGTACAGGGCACCGCAGGGAATCCACGTCACGGTGATTCCCGGGGGAGGGGACGTGCTGGTGCAGACCTTTGCTTCAGAAGAACGAGGAGGACGGCCATATGGCACGTCTAGCAGGCGTCGACATCCCGCGCGAGAAGCGCATCGTCATCGCTCTCACGTACATCTTCGGTGTGGGCCAGACCCGCGCCGAGCAGACCCTGGCAGCGACCGGGGTCGACCCGAACACCCGCGTGAAGGATCTCAGCGACGAACAGCTGGTGGCTCTGCGCGATTACATCGAGGCCAACTTCAAGGTCGAGGGCGACCTGCGGCGCGAGGTCGCCGCGGACATCCGCCGCAAGGTGGAGATCGGCTCCTACGAGGGGCTGCGCCACCGTCGTGGACTGCCCGTCCGCGGTCAGCGCACCAAGACCAACGCCCGTACCCGCAAGGGTCCGAAGAAGACCGTCGCCGGCAAGAAGAAGTAACGCTTCCCGGCTCTATCGCCTCGATCCGGGCCTGGCTGGCTGCACGGTTGTGCCGCACAGCGAGTCCGGGTCCCGCCCAGATCCAGCTTTCGTAGGAGACACACATGCCCCCCAAGACACGTGCTGCGGGTGTCCGCAAGCCTCGTCGCAAGGACAAGAAGAACATCACCGTGGGCCAGGCCCACATCAAGAGCACCTTCAACAACACCATCGTGTCCATCACGGACACCACCGGTGCTGTCATCTCGTGGGCCTCGGCCGGCGAGGTGGGCTTCAAGGGTTCGCGCAAGTCCACCCCTTACGCCGCCCAGATGGCCGCTGAGAAGGCCGCCAAGGCCGCTCAGGAGCACGGGCTGCGCAAGGTGGACGTGTTCGTGAAGGGTCCCGGCTCCGGCCGCGAGACCGCGATCCGTTCGCTGCAGGCCGCCGGGCTCGAGGTGGGCTCCATCTCGGACGTCACCCCCTCCGCCCACAACGGTTGCCGTCCGGCCAAGCGCCGCCGCGTCTGACCCCCGTGCCGAGCGCACGCCCCGGGCGTGCGGTCCTCACTCGAGTTCTCTCGTGAGGGCCGCCCGTCGCGGGGCGTGCGCGCCGGTGCTTCCAGCCCACCCCATTCGTTTCCACCCATCGTGTGCGTCATATGGCGGACGCTCGCCGAAAGGAAATGTCAGTGCTCATTGCACAGCGCCCCACGCTGACTGAAGAAGTCGTATCCGACAACCGCTCCCGATTCGTCATCGAGCCCCTGGAGCCGGGTTTCGGCTACACCCTCGGCAACTCCCTTCGCCGGACCCTGCTGTCCTCCATCCCGGGCGCTGCTGTCACCAGCATCCGCGTGGATGGCGTGCTGCACGAGTTCAGCACCGTCGCCGGTGTGAAGGAAGACGTCACCGAGGTCATCCTGAACATCAAGAAGCTGTCGGTCTCCTCCGAGCACGATGAGCCCGTCGTGGCGTACCTGCGCAAGCAGGGCCCCGGCGTCGTCACCGCCGCGGACATCACGTCCCCGGCCGGCGTCGAGGTCCACAACCCGGACCTGCACATCGCCACGCTGAACGGCAAGGGCAAGTTCGACATGGAGCTCATCGTCGAGCGTGGCCGTGGTTACGTCACCGCCGCCCAGAACAAGAGCGCGGATGCCGAGATCGGCCGGATTCCGGTCGACTCCATCTACTCTCCGGTCCTGAAGGTCACCTTCAAGGTCGAGGCCACCCGTGTGGAGCAGCGCACCGACTTCGACAGCCTGATCCTCGACGTCGAGACCAAGGAGTCCATGCTTCCGCGTGACGCCGTGGCCTCGGCCGGCACCACCCTGGTGGAGCTGTTCGGGCTGGCTCGCGAGCTGAACGTCGATGCCGAGGGCATCGAGATCGGCCCGAACCCGACGGAGACCGACATCACCACCGATCTGGCCCTGCCGATCGAGGAGCTGGAGATGACCGTGCGCTCGTACAACTGCCTGAAGCGCGAGGGCATCCACACCGTCGGCGAGCTGGTCGCTCGCTCCGAGGCCGACCTGATGGACATCCGGAACTTCGGTGCCAAGTCCATCGACGAAGTCAAGGAAAAGCTGACCGAACTGGGTCTGTCCCTGAAGGACTCCCCGGCTGGCTACGACCCCTCGCTGCACTCCCAGGAGTCGGACGAGGAGTCCTACGGCGCCGAGTACTGAGCCGCCGTACCACCACCCATAGCGTCCTGATGGCCGGCAGCCGTCAGGGTCCATCTGAGGAGAATCACCAATGCCTACCCCCACCAAGGGACCGCGCCTGGGCGGCGGCCCTGCCCACGAGCGGATCATGCTGGCCAACCTCTCGGCCAACCTGTTCGAGCACAAGAAGATCACCACGACGGTGACCAAGGCCAAGCGCCTGCGTCCCTTCGCCGAGCGCCTGATCACCTTCGCCAAGAAGGGTGACCTCGCGTCCCGCCGCAAGGTCCAGGGCATCATCTCGGCGAAGAACCGCACGAACAAGACGATCGTGCACGAGCTCTTCACCGTGATCGCACCGGCCATGGCCAACCGCGAGGGTGGTTACACCCGCATCACCAAGATCGGCAACCGTCACGGTGACAACGCCCCCATGGCCGTCATCGAGCTCGTCATGGAGCCGGTGTCCCCGAAGCAGGCCGTGGTCCAGGAGGCCGAGAAGGCCACCGAGACCGCCGCTCCGGCTGCCCCGGCCGCCGAGACCGAGGCCACCGAGGCTCCGGTCAACGAGGCCGAGACCGCTGAGGCTCCGGCCGCTGAGGCCGATACCCCGGCCGCTGCCGAGACCGAGTCCGCCGACTCCACCGAGGCTCCGGCCGAGGAGAAGTCCGAGGACAAGTGATCCTCACCCGCCGTCCGTGACAGCCCGGCTGTTCGCGACTGCGTCGTTCCGACCCGCTTTCCCCACGTACGTGGGGGAGGCGGGTCGTTGCGTTGGGGGTGAAGGCGGGGGCGGGCCAGGGCCGCGTGGGGGCGGCGGTGCGTGGGCGGGCGACGGGTGGGTCAGACCAGCCCTGAGGCCAGTACGAAGATGGCCCCGCCGTGGGCGACCGTCGACCCGAGGACACCGTGCCGCAACGCCACGATGGCGCAGACGAGTCCTTCGAAGAGCGTGAACGCGACCAGCGGCCAGCCGATATCGGTCACGGTGTAGGCCAGGAACAGGTGTCCGGCTGCGAAGATCAGGCCCGACAGCAGGGCGGCCCTCCAGCGGCCGCTCCGGCCTGGACTCTCGTCCTCCAGGTGCGCCTGGAGGAAGCCGCGGAACAGCACCTCCTCGAGGAGGTTGCCGCACAGGGCGAACACCGCGAGCACGATCAGTAACCCCGCGGGGACGGCGCCGCCGCGGTCCTCGACGGGGATCACCGGCATTCCGCCCGACAACGCCGGGAACCACGCGCCGATCGTGCCGTACAGCCACAGGAACGGCAGCACGATGAGGGCCATGCCCAGCACGCCGGCCAGGACCGAGGTCCACCAGCGGTGTCCGGTCCACAGGACGGTCCAGCGCTGTTCCCGGCACGCCAGCACGGCGCCGGCCGCCAACACGAGCGAGGCGACCGCCAGCACGAGCAGCGCGATCGGATCGTCGGTGAACCGCAACCAGAGCCGCGGTATCTCGAACGGGGCGGCCTCCGCGGCGGAACCGGCGTCCGTCGTGCCGAACTCCCAGAGCCCGTGGGAGGTCATCGCGTCCCGGGCGAAGATGAATCCCAGGATCAGCACCAGGACCCGTACACCGTGGGCCTGACGGGGGAGGAGCATCACGACGACAGACACCAGGATGATGCCCGGCGTGACGGTCAGCAGGTAGGACATCCACGGTTCCATGCCTGTCATTCTGCCGTCCCGGCCGCACCGCTCCGGTCTCCGTCCTAGGATGAACCCCATGCCCTCGACGCCCGAAACCGTACCGAGCGACTCGGCGCTTTCTGGAGGTGCACCCTCGGATCCCGCACTCGTCCGCGTCAGGCTGGACCTCGCCTACGACGGCACGGACTACAACGGCTGGGCCACCCAGCCGGGGCTGCCCACCGTCCAGGGGGCACTGGAAGACGGCCTGGGGATGATCATCCGCCGTCCCGTGCGAACGGTCGTCGCCGGTCGCACGGACGCGGGCGTGCATGCTCGGGGACAGGTCGTCCACTTCGACCTGACCGAGGCCGAGTGGCTGGGGGTCACGCGCGGCCGCGAGGGTCTGGATCCGGCGTCGACGCTGGTGCGGCGGCTGTCCGGCGCCCTCAGCCGCGAACACGGGGCCCTGACCATCCACCGCGCCGCACGGGCGCCCGAGGGTTTCGACGCGCGATTCTCCGCCCTGTGGCGGTCCTACAGCTACGCGATCAGCGACGCGCCGGAAACCCGTGACCCCCTGAACCGCCGCTACACGTTCTGGCACAAGACCGCCCTGGACGTCGAGGCGATGCATGCGGAGGCGGTCTCCGTCCTGGGTCTGCACGACTTCCTGACGTTCTGCAGGCCGCGCGACGGGGCCACGACCATCCGGGAACTGCAGGATTTCGGATTCACGCGGGATGCCCAGAGCGGCGTCATCGTCGCCCGGCTGCAGGCCGATGCGTTCTGCCACAACATGGTGCGGGCGCTGGTGGCCGCCGTCATCCAGGTGGGGGAGGGCCGTCACGGACAGGGCTGGGTCGCCGAGCGGTTGGAGGTCATGGTCCGCGACTCGCAGACCAAGCTTGCGCCGCCGCACGCCCTGGTACTGGAACACGTCCGGTATCCGGACGACGGCGCCGACCCGGGTGCCCATGCCGCCCGTGCCGAGGGAACGCGCGCCAAGCGCCGCAGCCACGAAACGGTCGCGCGAGGACGGCCGAACGTCGGCAACGGGTCCTGAAACAACCGCACGGCAGACCGCGCTCGCGGGACCCACTACTGCCGCCAGTATCGGTTGCGCTGGGGTCGCTGCCGTGGATCCAGATAGGGAGCCGGTATGAACCACGGCCGCCCGGATCTCATGTCGATCTCCCAGGCGCCGGCGTGCACCGCGTGATGATGATGGTTGCACAGCAGTACCCCGTTGTCCGCAGACGTGGGTCCACCCCGTTCCCAGTGCTCCACGTGGTGGACATCGCACCACGGTGCAGGAATGCTGCATCCCGGTGCAGCGCAACCGCCGTCCCTGGCAGCGATGGCCTGACGGAGCCGTGCGGGGAAGAGCCGCTGGGCCCGTCCGACGTCAAGCACCTGCCCGTCACCACCCAGGACCACCGGCAGGATGTCCGCGTCGCAGGCCAGGGTGCGGATGTTCTGTGGGTGGACCGTCCCGGTGAAGGCAGCATGCGACTGGAACCGGGCCAGGTCCTCCACGGTGATGGTTCCCGTGTCCACGAGATCCCGCAGCAGCGTCCGGTAATCGATGGTCACGGCCACCTGGGGACGCATCCCGCCCGCCCAGGGGAGGGTCTTGCTGTCGGCCACGGCGAGGCCTCCGGACAGGCAGGCAATCAGGCCGTCGAGCCGCTTCTGGTTGTCCGTGCGCGGATCGGTCGGTGGTTCGGTATCGCCGTCGTCGGCCTCCGCTCCGCGCGCGGCCTGCCCGGGTTCGGGGCTGTTCTGCCGGGCCCGGGGATTGGTCGCAGCAGAGGCGATGGTCATGAGGATCTCGTGCTGGGCGTCGTTCGCGGACAGCAACCACTGATGGAAACCGTTGCTCTTGCCCTTGTGCACCAGCCCCTGGAGCCGTGGGGAATCGAGGTCGACCGGTTCCTTCCCGTCAGGATCCACTGCAGCCTCGAAGTGCTTCAACCAGTGATGGCACACCTTCTGCAGGTTTCGCGGGTCCATGGTCTGCCCCTGCTCGACCATGAGGTTTTCGCCCTGGCGGATCATGTGGTCCGCGGCCTGGGGATCGATGCCTGCGCGGTCGGCGATCGTGCGAGCCTCGGCCAGGGTGTTGTTGACGTGGTCGATGGCGGATCGGTCCAGCAGGCCCTCGAGCACGGCGCCGGCGAGCTGGGGAAGCCGAGGAGGCAGAGTCTCGCCCGTCATGGCCCGTGACTCGCAGAGGACGGCGGCATGGCGAAGCCTGCGCCTGCTCTCGGAGATGTCCACGCGAAGCACGCCCCGCAGGTAGTCGGCCGTGTCCCGGAATGCCGTCTTGCCCTCCGGCATCCCGAGCAGCCGAGACCTCTCGGCCGGCAGGTCGAAGACCTCCGCCGTGTGGCCCGCCAGGGACATCTGCGCCGCCGTGACGGAGCGGGCCACAGTCTCGAGCGCGTGGTGGAGGGCCGGCAGCGTGAGAGTGGCATCCTCGATGTCAACCCCCGGGAGAGGTCTCCCATCCATCACATCAGCACGGGACGCGCGCGAGGATTGGGCGCAGGGAGTCGACGGTGGCAGGCGGTCCACTGCGGTTTCAGTGCCTGACGAACCATTGGGGTGACGCATGGTTCCACAGTCGCGCTCACGCCCCTCCCGGTGGAGCACGGGAGCGAGTTCGTCCAGTGACCGTGCAGATGAGAGCCTGCGCGTCAGCGACGTGGATGCCGCAGAGGCGAGCCGAATGAGCTCCTCGAGAGGCAGCAGGTCGAGGTCGTCGGCGAGAGGTGCCGCGGGAGTCTCATGTTCCTGCGCCGTCATCCTGGCCTCCTCCCGGCCTGCCCCGGAGGCTGTTGACCCCGGTTGTAGAACTGATGTTCGAATACATCCATCCCATCACGAGCCTCGTGGAGAGGAAAGCGATTGAGAGAATCTGTGGACGACACGCGGTAAGTGGTCACCTGTGGAGTTCGGAGTGGGGTCGGGCGTCACTCCCGGCTCCCGGTGCTGATGCCCGGCCTGCCAGTGCCCGGACCCGGTGCGAATATCGGGACCCGGCCTCCAGGTCGAACGCCGGCTGCCGCCCCGCCGGTGCGAACGCCGGCTGCCGCCCCGCCCGGCCTCATCCCGGGCGCCCGGCCCGGCCCCGTCCCGCCCCGGGTGCCCAACCTCGGTATCCCGGCCGCCCGACGTCGACCCCGGACCTGCGCCCACCGGCAACCGGGCGCCGTCCGAACCCACGCTTTGCCCGCCGTGCGTCGGTCCGGTAGTATGAATCTTCGTTGTGCGTGTCCTTTCCCGGATTCGCTGTGCCCTCGGGTGGCCTGGTTGCATGGTCACTAACGCCCGGAGCGCCGCCGGGAAGCTTTCGGACCCGGCCTCACATCAGTCCTCACCTGATGTACCGGTTGCGCACCGAAGAACTCAGTGCCCGCCCGCGGACTCACGCCCTGCGGCCAGGTCACTGTACCGACACCGAACACGAAGGCAAACACCGTGCGTACGTACACTCCCAAGCCCGGCGACGCCGACCGCCAGTGGCACGTCATCGACGCCACTGACGTCGTGCTGGGTCGTCTTGCCAGCCAGACCGCAACTCTGCTGCGCGGAAAGCACAAGCCGACCTTCGCCCCCCACATGGATATGGGCGATTTCGTCATCATCATCAACGCCGAGAAGGTGGCCCTGACCGGCGCCAAGCTCGAGAAGAAGCGGGCCTACCGCCACTCCGGTTTCCCGGGTGGTCTCTCGTCCGTGTCCTACGCGGAACTGCTGGAGAAGAACCCGGTCCGCGCCGTGGAGAAGGCCGTCCGCGGCATGCTCCCGAAGAACTCCCTGGCCGCTGAGCAGATCCACAAGCTCAAGGTGTACCGCGGTGCCGAGCACCCGCACGCCGCCCAGCAGCCGAAGACGTTCGAGATCACCCAGGTCGCCCAGTAACGGGTCAGCCCCACCACAATCTTTCAAGGAGAACCATGACTCTGAATGAGAATGAGTCGACCGAGGAAGTGGAGCTGACCAGCTACACCTCCGAGTCCACCCCCGCCGCCGAGGCCGTTGCGGTCTCCGAGCGCCCGGCCCTGACCGTCGCCGGTGGCGCCGTGGGTCGTCGCAAGCAGGCCATCGCCCGCGTCCGCGTGATCCCCGGCTCCGGCCAGTGGACCATCAACGGCCGCAGCCTCGAGACCTACTTCCCGAACAAGCTGCACCAGCAGGAAGTCAACGACCCCTTCAAGCTCCTCGAGCTCGAGGGTGCCTATGACGTCATCGCCCGCATCTCCGGCGGTGGCCCCTCCGGTCAGTCCGGCGCCCTGCGTCTGGGCGTGGCCCGTGCCCTCAACGAGATCGACCGGGAGAACAACCGCCCGGCCCTCAAGAAGGCCGGTTTCCTGACCCGCGACGCCCGCGTCATCGAGCGCAAGAAGGCCGGCCTCAAGAAGGCCCGCAAGGCCTCGCAGTTCTCGAAGCGCTGATCCTTCGCTGCCTCAAGGCAGTTCCCGACGGCGGCAGCTCGCCTGCCGCTCTCGGCCCACGGAACCCCGTGGCCCGGTCCTCACGGACCAGGCTGCGGGGTTCCGCGGTTTAAGCCGGCTCTCAGCCTGCAGGAATGGGCAGCGGTATCCACCTGGAGCGCGGCCGCCTGCAACCGTGACTGTCACGGACCGGACTGCTTCGGGGCGAGGGCGCACCGGATGGGCCCCAAGGACGCGGTCGGCGGGGACGCGATGGCCGGGAACGTTCCAAGGCAGTGCCCCCGGGCGACGTGGTCGGCGGGGGGCCTGGAGCCGGGGATCCCGGCCTGCCGTCGTCGAGGATGTCCTGCGGCGGCGCCCCGGCCTGCCGGCGGGAACGCACTGCCGGCACGGGTTCCCGAGCGTCAGGCCGGGGCTGCCGCGCCATGAGGGCTGCAGTGCCATGAGGGCTGCAGTGCCCTGAGGGCTGCAGCATGCCCGGGGACCGGGCGCGGGATCAGCTGCCCTCGGCGCGGCCCTGCTTCCAGTAACCCATGAAGGACACGCACTTGCGGTCGATCCCGAGGTCCTTCACGAGGTGCCGCCGGATCGACGTGATCGCCCCGGCCTCACCGGCCAGCCACGCGTACCAGCGCCCGTGCGGCCCCTCGGTGGGCACGTCCCAGAGCGGGGCCTCGCTGTCGGCCTCGGCCTCGATGGCGACGCCTGTCTCGGTCCCGGCACCGATCCCCGCCGCGGCACCTGCCCCGCCGCCGTCGGGACGTCTGGTCGCGATCACAACACCCGTCCCCGCGACCGCGGCGCCGTGGTCCCGGCCCCAGGCGCGCAGGGCCTCGGTCAGCGCCTCGCCCTGGGGGCGGTCGTCGCGGGGCAGCCACTGCAGTTGCACGGAGGCACGGGTGTGGACCGGCAGGGTGTCCTGGGCCGTGGGCACCTCGACGTACACGTGGCCGGAGTAGCGCTCGTCGAGGGTCTCGAGGATGGCGCAGATGGCGGGGGCGGCGGTCTCGTCGCCGGCCAGCAGCAGGGTGGTGGCCTCGCCCGGGTCCCACTCGATGCCCCCGCTGCGGCCTCGTCCGCCGGTCTCGGAGCGCTCGTCCGGACCGATGACCACGAGCTCGTCGCCCACCGCCGCGGTGGACGCCCACGCCGAGGCGGGCCCGTCGGTGCCGTGCAGCACGAAGTCCACGTCGATCTCCCGCTCGGCGGGGCGCACGGCGCGGACGGTGTAGGTCCGCATGGGGTTGCGCTCCTCCTCGGACAGGGACCGCCACCGCTGGTACCACTCCATCATCGGGGGAGCGGGGTCCTCGAACAGTCCGACGTCCGGCAGCGAGCCGTCGGCGCGCGGGATCATCAGCTTGATCCGCTGGTCCAGGCCCCCCGTGCCGAAGAACTGCAGGTCCTCGTCGGCCAGCGTGAAGCGCACGAAGTGCTCGCTGAGCGGGTCGATCCGGGTCACGCGCGTCCGGTAGGCGCGCGTGGCGGGGTAGGTCCGGGTGGCCGTCACGGTCATGGCAGGGGGACTCCGTCGGGTCGGGGACGCCTCGGGATCCTCGAATGAGGTAAGGCTTACCTATTAACCTACGGAGCCGTGCCGTATTGCGCAACGCCCTGCCCGGTCAGAGGACCTTGGAGAGGAACTCCTGCAGTCGCGGCTGCTGCGGGTTGTCGAAGATCTGCTCCGGCGGGCCGACCTCCACGATCTTCCCGTGGTCCATGAACAGCACCCGGTCGGCCACCTCGCGGGCGAAGCCCATCTCGTGGGTGACCAGCACCATGGTCATGCCCTCCACGGCCAGGTCGCGGATGACCTGCAGCACCTCGCCCACCATCTCGGGGTCGAGGGCGGAGGTCGCCTCGTCGAAGAGCATGATCTGCGGGCTCATGGCCAGCGCCCGGGCGATGGCCACGCGCTGCTTCTGGCCACCGGACAACGACGCCGGCCGCGCGTCGGCCTTGTCCTTCAGTCCCACACGGTCCAGCAGCCGCTCGGCGGTCTGCCGTGCCTCGGCCTTGGAGACATTCTTGACCTCGGTGGGGGCCAGCATGATGTTCTCCGCCACGGTCATGTGGGGGAACAGGTTGAACTGCTGGAACACCATGCCGATGTGGCGGCGGACCTTGTTGATGTCCACCTTCGGGTCCGTGAGGTCGAAGTCACCGACCCGCACGGTGCCACCCGTGGGCTCCTCGAGCCGGTTCAGGCAGCGCAGGAAGGTGGACTTGCCGGAGCCGGAGGGGCCGATGACGCACAGCACCTCGCCCTCGTGGATCTGCCCGGTGATGCCCTTGAGCACCTCGTGGTCGCCGAAGGACTTGGTGAGGTCCTGGACGTCCACCACGACCTTGCGGCTCGGGGCGGTCCCGCCGGTGCTCTCTACGGCCTGGGTGCTCATTTGTTGACCTTCCTGTCCACGTAGTTGGCGAGCTGGGTGAGCAGCGTGATGGCCACGAAGTAGATGACGGCCACGATCAGCAGCACCTCGGTGACGCGGAAGTTCGCGGCGTAGATCTGCTGGGCCTGGTAGAGCAGCTCGGCGAAGCCGATGGCCAGCAGCAGGGATGAGTCCTTGAGCATGATGACCAGCTGGTTGATCAACGAGGGCGTCATCATCTTGAACGCCTGCGGCAGCACCACGCGCTGCATGGACTTGCCGTAGCCCAGGCCCAGGGACCTCGAGGCCTCCATCTGGCCGGGGTCCACTGACTGGACGGCGCCGCGGACGATCTCGGCGATGTACGCCGCACCGTTGAGCGTCAGCGTCAGCACGCCGGCCACCCAGATGTTGACGTTGGTGCCGATCAGCTGCGGCAGGCCGAAGTAGAAGAAGAACGCCCAGACGAGGATCGGGGTGCCGCGGAAGATGCTGATGAAGGTGACCGCGATGCCCCGCAGAACGGGATTGCGGGCGATCTTCATGAACCCGAAGAGCAGGCCCAGCACCATGGCCAGGGCGAAGGAGATGGCGGTGACCAGCAGGGTGTTGCCCAGGCCGGACATCAGGGCGGGGAACGAGGTGACGAGCAGGCCCCAGAAGGTGGAGCGGTCCACCCCGTCGTCCTCGCCCTCGCCGCCCAGGTAGCGGTTCACGATCTCGTCGTACTCGCCGGAGGCCTGCAACTCGGCCAGGCCGGCGTCGAACATGGCCAGCAGTTCGGCGTTGTCGCCCTTGTTGACGGCGAAGCCGTAGTCACCCGTGGGGATCTGCTCACCGACCGTGACCAGGCCGGAGCCCTGCTCCACGCCGTAGGCGATGATCGGGTAGTCGTCCATCAGGGCATCGGCGTTGCCGGACTTCACGGACTCCACCATCGTGGTGGTCTGGTCCAGCGGGAGCAGCTCGAAGCCGAACTCTTCCTGGTTCGCCTTCGCCTCCTCCTCGGACAGGGACCCGGTCTTCACGGCCAGGGTCTTGCCCTCGAGGGACTCGAAGCCGGTGATCTCGCCCTCGTCGCCCTCGTTCACGGCCAGGGTCAGGGTGCCCGTGAAGTAGGGCTCGGAGAAGTCGAAGATCTCGCGGCGTTCGTCGGTGATGCCCATGCCGGCGATCACGCCGTCGGCCTGGCCGGACTGCACGGCCTGCAGGGCGGCGTTGAAGCCGAGGGACTGCCACTCGACCTCGAATCCCTGGTCCTCGGCGATCGACTCCATGATGTCGATGTCGATGCCGGTCAGCTCCCCGGAGGAGTCGCGGAACTCGAAGGGCGCGAACGTGGTGTCCGTGGCGATCGTGTAGGTCTGGCCGGATCCCGCGGGCGTCGCCGCAGCGGCCGACGGTGCGGTCGCCAGGGTGGTGGCGCCCGAGAGCGAGGCGCCGCCGAAGACCAGCGCGGCCAGTGCGACGATCACCGCCAGGGCAGGCCTGTTCTGGATGGATCTCACAAGGATGTCCCCTTCTTCTGTGTCTCCTCCCCGCCGTGGTGGGTGCGGCGGGAGCGGTGCGAGGCCGGCCGGACTCCCGAACGGATCGGCGGGACGGCGGGCGTGATGTGACAGTGGTGACCAGCCTACAGAAGTCGTGATCCACGCCTCAGAGGTGGCCTGCGACGAGGCAGGGGACACCAACATGACGTGTGTGATGTCACGTCGTCCCCGGTCCGGCGTACGATGCGAACACCGACGTGGAGGGGGAATCTCATGGGGGTCGGCTCGATCTATCCGCAACCAGGCGCACGCGTCTTGCCGGGTGGCACCGGAGCGGACGTCTCGGCGGGCTGCGCCGTCCGGGACCTCTCGCCGGGATGCGCCGGAGTGGGCGTCTCACCGGGCTGCGCCGGCCGGGACCTCTGGCCGGGTGGCGCTGGTCGCTCCGGAGGCGCGGACCCCACCGGTCGACCACCCCGGGACATCCGCCGCAGGCCTGTGACACGCTGGTCTTTCCCCGTGCCACTAGCGCAGATCCGCCAGCGGAATGACTGATCCCGGACCCGAGCCGATGACGCCGACCCCACTCTTCGAAGACCTCGGAGCCTCCCACCCGGCCCTCAACCGGTTCCTCCGGACGCCCTCCGGCGAGGAGCGGCTGCTCATCGTCCGCGCCCCGATGGGCACCGGGGCGCCCTGGCTGGCCGCCGGCTGGGTCGCCGCGTACGGGTCCGTCCCGGCCGCCACCCGTGCATTCGCTCCCGAGCCCACCTCCGAGTCCGCCTCTGCGCCCACCTCCGACTCAGAGCCCGCGCACGAGCCCACCGCAGCGCCCCCTCCCGCGTCCGCCCGCACGCCCGCCCCGGCGTCCACCTCCGGACGGCCCGACGACGGCCGCCTGGTTGCAGGGCCCGGTGACAGCCGCCCGGCCGCGCGACCGGGCGTCGCTCCCGCACCGGGTGTCGCTCCGGCACCGGGTGTCGCTCCGGCACCGGGTGTCGCTCCGGCACCGGGTGTCGCTCCGGCACCGGGTGTCGCTCCGGCACGGGGTGCCGCACACGGCCCGTTGGGGGAGCTGTACGGCCCGGAGGTGCGCCGGCGCATCTTCTCCTGGGAGCAGTCCGGCGGTGAGGTGCAGGCGTTCATCGACCGGGTGGGCTCACTCCTGGACGATCCCGACGGCGGCCGGGTCGCCGTCGTCGGGGGGCACGAGGTGCCCGTGGCCGCGCTCGCGGCCGCCTTCCCCACGCGGCTGGCGGGGCCGGACGACGTGCTGCTGACCGTGGACGAGATCGAGGCCTACGGTGCCCCCGATCCGGCGCGCCAGCCGGCCGGCGTGCCGGTCCAGGTCCCCCTGAGGGGCCAGGCGTCCGCGCAGCTGGCCCGGCGGGCGGCCACCAACGGCCACTCGCCGAAGCCGCTGACGCCGCTGCAGATCCACACCCGGACCGGCGGCTGGCTGCGGGCGGTGCGGATCCTCCTGGACGACCCGCTGGGCAACCACGCGGCGAAGCTGGCGGTCATGTCCTCGCTGATGCGCTGGCTCGGTGGGCGCGAGGACCGGGAGGTCGTGCAGATGGCGGCGTTCCTGCCCGAGTTCACGGAGGAGATCCTGGCGGCGTTCAGCGCCCACCCCGCGGGGCCCGGCGCCGGGCCCTCACTGCAGCAGTTGCAGGAGCTGGGACTGGTGGTGCGGTGCTCGGACGGTCAGCGGCGGATGCCCACGCTCGTCCGGGAGGCGCTGCAGATGTCGGTCATCGACGCGGACCCGCAGCGGGCCCGCGAGCTTGGCGAGGCCGCGGTCGACGCCACCACCCTGAACGTGGGGGTGGAGACCGCCGTGGAGACGGCATTGCGGGACCGGGCGTGGAAACGCCTGGAGGGGCTCATCCTGGACCACTGGGTGGACCTGTACATGCGGAACGCACCGATGCTCGCACAGGCCGTCGGCCGGCTGCCCAGCCACGTCATCTCCGGTCTCGGTGCGACCGGGATCGTCTCCCGGCTCATGGCCGTGACCCGGGCCGACGGCATGGACTTCATGCCGGCCGTCACGAGGCCGGACTACGCCCGGGACGAGACCGCGCAACGCCTGCGGGTCCGCACGGCGCGGATGCCGCTCGAGCCGGACCGCAGGACGCTGACCCTGGGCATCGCCGAACTGGCGCACCTGCGGCTGTCCGGGCACTTCGCGGAGGCGGCCGAGGCGGCACAGCGGGTCCGGGCGACGGTGGACGCCGCCGTGGACAGCCTGCGGGTCCGCCCCGCGGTCGCGGGATTCGCCGACCTGCAGGCCGGCATCGCGCTGCACCTGGCCGATCGGCAGGTCGAGGCGAAGGCAGCCTATGAGGCCGCCTATTTCTGGGGCAGCAGCGGTGAGGTGGACTTCGTCAAGGCCGATGCCGCCGGCAAGCTCGCGCTGCTCTCGGCGCACATGGGCAACCTGTACCAGACCCGGCGGTGGCTCGAGAAGGTGGACGAACCGCTCGCCGCCGTGCGGTGGGGCCGTCCCATGCTGGCCCGTGCGGCCATCCTGGCCCGGATCCACGTGGCGACGGCCGAACTCGAGCACGACACGGCCCGGCAGCTGCTGGCTGAGCTCCCGTTCGAGCCGGATTCCAACGAGTTCTGGGCCGCTCACGCCAGCGCCATCGCGTACTCCCTCACGCTGGACGGGCGCCTGGGGGAGGCCGAACACCGGATCGAGGAGTGGCGGCAGCAGCGGCCCTACGCCTGCCGGGCGCCGCTGGCGGACCGGCTCCTCCGCGAGGTCTCGAACCTGGCCACGCTCGTCGGCGGTCGCGGCGGGGCGGTGCCGGACTGGGACCACAACCCGATGCTCGCCAACCTCGAGGCAATGCGCTGCCTGTGGAAGCAGGACTTCGACGGAGCGCTGCGGGCCCTGCACGAACCGGAGCGCACCAACATGCGGCACCGCGCCCTGGCGGACCTGGCCGAGGTCATCGCCCGGGCCCAGGCCACGCCGGACACGGCGGACGAGTCCGTGTTGCGCCAGCTGCCCCTCATCGCCCGCCAGGGTGCCGAACTGGCGGACCTGGCCTACTTCCATCCCTTCGGCTGGACACCGGTCTTCGCCCGCCTCGGCATGATCGACGACGACGAGGCCGCCCGGATCGCCGCCGTGACCAACCCCGCCGGGGCCGACCAGGAGGTCGTCCCGGAGCTGACACCGCGCGAGCAGGAGGTGCTGCGGATGCTGCGGGAGGGCATGACCCGCAAGCAGATGGCCACCTCGACCTTCCGTGCCGAGAACACCATCAAGGGGCAGCTGCGCAGCCTCTACGCCAAGCTCGGTGCCTCGACGTCCGAGGAGGCCCTGGAGGCCGCCCGCCACTACGGGCTCTGACCGGCCTCCCGCCGGGACGTTCCCGCGCAACGGTCGCCCGGGCTGCTCCTGCGAGCCGTTCGGGCGGGCTGCGCGTCCGGGTGGTTCGTACGCGGTGGTTGTGCCCGAGGCGTGGGGGCTGTCACGATGAGGCATGCCTGCTCTGATCCGGTCCCTGCACACCGCCGTCCCTCCCATCGTGCTGGAACAGGAGATGGTCCGGGACGTGCTGGTCGCCCAGCCCGGACTGAACCGGCTGGGGCAGCGGCTGGTCCCGGCCGCGTTCAACGCCTCGGGCATCGAGCGCCGGCACACCGTGGTGGAGGACTGGCGCGACGCCGGCCGCGGCGCCAGCGGGCCGATCGGCACCTTCTTCGACCCGGCCACCGGCCACGTGCTCAATCCCAGCACGGGCACCCGCAACCTCGTCTACACCCAGCACGCCGCCGACCTCTACGAGGAGGCCGGCCGCGGTGCGCTGCAGTCCTGTCCGGACCTGGGGCCCGAGGACGTCACGCACGTCATCACCGTCTCCTGCACCGGGTTCTTCTCCCCGGGCCCGGACTACCAGCTGGTGCGCCGGCTCGGGCTGCCCGCCACCACCAAGAGGACCCACATCGGCTTCATGGGCTGCTACGCCGCCCTGCCGGCCCTGCGCGAGGCCGCGGCGGTCTGCGAGGCGGACCCGTCCGCCGTCGTGCTGGTGGTGAGCGTGGAGCTGTGCACGCTGCACGTGCGGCTGGGCAATGACCAGGACACGATCGTGGGGGCGTCCCTGTTCTCGGACGGCGCGGCCGCCGCGGTGGTCACGGCGGACACCGCAGCCACCGCAGCCACCGCAGACACCTCAGCCACCTCGGGGCCCACCGAGACCGGCGGCTCCGGCCCGTCGCGGCCGCGCGGGCTGCGCCTGGACGCCTTCGCCACGGTGCTGACCCCGGTGGGGGAGGAGGCCATGGCCTGGAACATCGGGGACAACGGCTTCGAGATGATCCTGGGCACCTACGTCCCGCACATCATCGACGAGCACATCACCTCCGCCCTGGAGCCGCTGCTGGCCACCGATCCGGACTTGGCCGCCCGCCCCTACGCGGAGCTGGAGCACTGGGCCATCCACCCCGGTGGCCGGTCCATCCTGGACAAGGTGCAGGCCCGGCTGGGGCTCAGCGTGGAGCAGCTGTGCCCGGCCCGCGAGGTGCTGCGCGACTTCGGGAACATGTCCTCGGCCACCGTGATGTTCGTGCTGCAGCAGATCATGGACTCCCCCGGCGAGGCGGGGGAGCGGGTCTGCGCGATGGCCTTCGGCCCCGGCCTGACCGTGGAGTCGGCCCTGATGACCCGGGCATGAGCGCCGCGTCCGCGCACCGGAGGATCACGCTGCCGGGCGTGCCGGACCTCTCCGTCCGCCGCCCCGAGGTGCCCGAGCAGATGGACAGCCCCGACTGCGACCTGGCCGCCCTGCACCGCACCTACGCGGGGTTCCGGGCCGTCAACACGGTCGTGGCCGGCTGGCAGCTCACCTACCGCACCCTGATCCGCCCGGCCCTGGACGAGGCGGCGGCCCGGACCGGCGGGGCAGCGGCGCCGGACCGGGGCGCCGTGCCGGTCACCGTCCTGGACATCGGCGCCGGGGGCGGGGACGTGGCCCGGGCCCTGCTGCACCGGGCCCGCCGGGACGGGTTCACCGTGCGCGTCACCGCCGTGGACCCCGACGCGCGGGCGCACGCCTGGGCGAGCGCGCGCCGGCCGGAGGAGGGGCTGGAGATCCTGCGGGCCCTGAGCGGTGACCTGGTCCGGGAGGGGCGGCGGTTCGACGTCGTGATCTCCAACCACCTGCTGCACCACCTGGACCCCGGCCAGCTCGACGCGGTGCTGGCCGACTCCGAGGCGCTGGCCACCGTCCGGGCGGTCCACAGCGACATCCGCCGCGCCCCGGCCGCCTACGCGCTGTTCTCCGCCGGCACGCTCCCGTTCTTCCCCCGTTCGTACATCCGCGCCGACGGGCTGGCCTCGATCCGGCGCAGCTACACCCCTACGGAGCTCGCCGCGGCGGTGCGGCCCGGCTGGCGGGTGCAGGCGCAGGTGCCGTGGCGGAACCTGGCGATCTGGGACGCGGCCGGGCGGCACGCAAGGAACCCGGAGACGGATGCCCCGAACATGGATCACCCGAACGCGGATGCCCCGGACGCGGCGGGCCCGGGTGCGGACTGAGGTCCTGGTCGTCGGTGCGGGGCCGACGGGGCTGTTCCTCGCCGGACTGCTCGCCGCGCGGGGAGTCGACGTCGTGGTGCTGGAGCGGCGGCCCCGTCCGGCGGAGCACTCGCGCGCGATCGGCCTGCACCCGCCGGCCCTGCACGCACTCGAGGCACTCGGGATGGCCGAGGCCGCGGTGGACGCGGGGGTACGGGTGCGCAGCGGCGTCGGGTACGGCGACGGCATAGGACACCGATCCCTGCTGGGGGAGCTCTCCCTGGGCCGGGTGGACGCGCGGTTCCCGTTCGTGCTCACCCTGCCGCAGGTGAACACCGAACGGCTGCTGGCCGCCCGGCTCGAGGAGCTCGCCCCCGGGACGGTGCGCCGTGGGCGGGAGGTCATCGGTCTGGAGCAGTCCGGCGGTGGCGTCACCGTGGTGGCCCGCGCCGGCGCCACGGAGGAGCAGTGGGAGGCCCGGGTGGTGATCGGCGCGGACGGCACGCGCAGCCGGGTCCGCGAGCTGGCCGGAGTCGGGAGCACGGCGCGGAACTGGGGCGACCACTACCTGATGGGTGACTTCGACGATCCCGACGCCGAGCCGGTCGCACACATCCACCTGCACCGGGACGGGGTGGTCGAGCGGTTCCCGTTGCCGGGCGGGCGGCGGCGCTGGGTGGTGCACACCGGCCGCGAGCGCGTGCCCGAACGCGCCGGGGACCTGGCACAGCGGGCGTTCGAGCGGATCGGCCTGGCCCCGGATCCGGACACGGCCACCATGCTCAGCGCCTTCACGGTGCAGCGCCGGCTGGCCGCACGGATGGTCAGTGGCCGGACGGTGCTCGCCGGGGATGCCGCGCACGGCATCAGCCCGATCGGCGGGCAGGGGATGACGCTGGGGTGGCTCGACGCGCTCGCGCTCGCACCCCTGCTCCAGGACCTGCTCCAAGACCCGGCCCGCGATGGCCCCGGACACCCGGGACCGCGCCCCGCGGACGATCACTCCGCGGGCGACCACCCCGCCGGCCGGCTGGAGGACCACCCCGGATTCGCCCGGTTCGATGCTCGACGGCGGCGCGCGGCCCGGATCGCCGCACGGCAGGCGGAGGCCAACATGCTGCTGGGCCGGCCGATGTCCCCGGCGGCGTGCCGCGTGCGGGATGCCGCCGTGCGCGCCGCGCTCGCGGTCGGGGTGCGGAACCGCCTGGCGCGGCTCTACACGATGGGCTGGGCCGGACGGTCCTGAGATCCCACCCGGACCACGCCGCCCGGATCCCGGCGCCCAGCCCACGTCACCCGGCCCGCGCAGCCCGGATCCCGGCCGTCCCGCCCGCACCGGTGCGGACAGGACGGCCGGGACCCGGCCCCCTCCGAGGGCCGTCTGAGGGCAGTCCGTCAGTGCGTGGTGCCCTGGATGGCCCAGGCCCGGGCCGTCAGCGTGATCCTGGTCAGCGTGCGGCCGGGCAGGTGCTTCCGGAGCCGGCGGGCCACCTCGGCGCGCTGGTCCTCGTCCAGGGAGGCCAGGAACGTCGGCGCCGGTCCCGTGCCGTGGAGCAGGGCCTGCCAGTAGTCGTCGAAGCCGGCGAACACGGTGTGCATGCGCAGGGGCTCGCAGCGGATGCCCCGCAGTCCCGGCCCGCGGAACAGGGGGTCCAGGGTGGCGGGACGGTAGTGGCCGAACCGGTGGCCCTCGTCGAACTCCCGGGCCCGGTGGTCCACCGCGGCGGCGGCCTTCCAGAAGTAGTGCAGCATCTGCATGTTCTCCCCGTAGTCCCACACGCAGGCCGAGACCAGGCAGTCCGGTCCCGCGGTGAGCTCGATCATCCGCTGCACCGCGGCGGCCGGGTCCGGGAAGTAGTTCAGCGCCAGCATGGAGGTGACGCTCGTGTACCCGCCGTCGCGCTCGGGCAGGTCCGGAACGGACGCCAGGACGAACCGCACTCGGTCATCACGCACGTGCTCCCGGGCGTAGTCGAGGAGGGACTCGGAGGAATCGCAGGCCACCACCGACGCGGGTGCGGACTCGGCGACGATGGCCGAGGTGAGCGCCCCGGTGCCACACCCCACCTCGAGCCAGTCGGCTGCGGGCGGGGGCTGCAGCCACTGGAGGAACGCCGGTGCCAGCTTGCGGCTCCACCGGCCCATGAACCGCTCGTAGGCGGACCCTTCGACCCACTGGTCCAGTGTCTCCAGCATGTCTCGCTCCCATCACCCGAAGACCCCTCGTGCAGGAACGGTACTCCCGTCCCGCAGCGGTGAACAGGGTCCGGACCAGGTGGATCGGCAGGAGTCGGAGCGCGGCCCACCGGTGGCCCCCGAACGCGGCTTCGCACCGGTGCCGCGACCCCACTAGAATGATCTGTCTACCGAGCGAAGGGAGAGGGGTCATGACCGGAGGGATACCACCGGGGACTGAGGCGCGGGGGACCGAGGCGACGTCGGTGCGCGGCCGCCTGCTGGCGGCGGCGTCCCGGCTGTTCTACGCCCGGGGGATCAACGCGACCGGGATCGATGCGGTCATCGCCGAGGCCGGGGTCGCCAAGCAGAGCCTCTACAACACCTTCTCCTCCAAGGAGGAGCTGACGCGGGCCTACGTCACCGCGCGGCACGAGGAGTGGCTGGAGCTCTACCGGGCGCGCGTGGCGCAGGCCGACTGCCCACGGGACCGGGTCCTGGCGGTCTTCGACGCCTACCTCGACCACGCCTCCGGGACGTACGAGCACGGTTTCCGCGGCTGCGGGCTGCTCAACGCCGCCGCGGAGTTCCCGGTGGGATCACCGGGCCGCGAGGCGGTGCGCCGGCACAAGGAACAGGTGCAGTCCCTCCTCGCCGGCCACTTGGCCGAGACCGGGTCCGCGGACCCGGAACTGGCCGAGCACCTGGCCTTCCTGCTCGAGGGGGCCATGAGCCGTGCCGGGCTGGAGGGCCGCGCCGACCTGCTGCTCAGCGCCCGCCGCATCGCCGCGGCCGTGCTGGACGCACGCCCGGACGCAGGCCTGGACGAGCGGTGAACCGCGCCCAATTGGCCGGGGTCGCCGCCATCACGGTCACCTCCCTGCTGTGGGGAACCACCGGCACGGCCGCCACCTTCGCTCCCGACGCCGGCCCGCTCGCCATCGGCGCGGCGGCGCTGGGCATCGGCGGACTGCTCCAGGCCCTGATCGCCCTGCCCGCCCTGCGGGCGGCCGGTCCCGTGCTGCGCCGGCACGCGGGCCTCGTGGCCCTCGGCGCGCTCGCCGTCGCGGTCTACCCGCTGGCGTTCTACAGCTCCATGCACCTGGCCGGTGTCTCGGTCGGCGCGGTCGTATCGCTGGCCTCGGCCCCGTTGGCCTCCGGGCTCCTGGAACGGGTGGTGGAGGCCCGCCCGCTGAGCCGGTGGTGGATGCTCGCCGCGGGCCTGGGCGTGCTGGGCAGCACCCTGCTGTGCCTGTCCACGGCCGGCGGCCCGGAGGAAGCGGGTCTGGCCACACCCGCCGGGGTGCTGCTGGGGCTGGTGGCCGGACTGACCTACGCCGTCTACTCCTGGGCCGTGCACCGGCTGATGTCCCACCGTGCCGGGCGCGCCGCGTCCATGGGAGCGGTGTTCGGCGCCGGCGGCCTGCTGCTGATGCCGGTCCTCGTCCTCACCGGGGCTTCCCTCGTGGCCTCCACCCCGGCGTTCCTCGTGGCCGGGTACATGGCGCTGGTCCCGATGTTCCTGGGGTACCTGCTGTTCGGGTTCGGCCTGAGCCGGGTGCCCGCCAGCACGGCCACGACCGTGACGCTGTCCGAACCGGCCGTCGCCACGGTGCTGGCGGTCGTGATCGTGGGGGAGCGGCTCACGCCCCTCGGCTGGACCGGGCTGGCCGTCATCTGCGCCGTGCTGGTCCTCCTCGCGCTCGCGCCGGCCACCGCGCCTGCCACCTCGCCGGTCCCCGCGCCGGTCCCCGCGCCCGCCACCGCATCGGCCCCCGCGCCGCCCCGTGGGACGCGGAACGCCGCACCACAGCGACATGACACGGAAAACTCATTCCCGGGGGCATAGAATCCACCGTGATGAGCAGATTATTCGGAACTGACGGCGTCCGCGGCCTGGCCAACGGAGAGCTGACCGTCGAACTGGCAATGCAACTGTCCCAGGCCGCCGCCGCGGTCCTCGGGCACGAGGTGTCGGCCGGCCGACGGCCGACCGCGGTGGTGGCCCGGGACCCCCGGATCAGCGGCGAGTTCCTGAACGCCGCCGTGCAGGCGGGACTGGCCAGTGCCGGCGTCGACGTCTATGACGCCGGCGTGCTGCCCACCCCGGCCGCGGCCTTCCTCGTGGGGGACCTGGACGCGGACTTCGGGGTGATGATCTCCGCCTCGCACAACCCGGCCCCGGACAACGGCATCAAGTTCCTGGCCCGCGGCGGTGAGAAGCTCACCGACGACCAGGAGGACGCGATCGTCCGGCAGATGGACCGCGCCCCGCTGCGGCCCACGGGGGCCGACGTCGGGCGGATCCAGCGGTTCGCGGACGCCGAGGACCGGTACGTGATCCACCTGCTGAAGTCCCTGCCGAACCGGCTGGACGGGCTGAAGGTCGTGCTGGACTGCGCCCACGGCGCCGCGGCCGGTTGCTCCCCGCAGGCGTTCAAGGACGCCGGCGCGGACATCGTGGTGATCGGTGCCGATCCGGACGGGATCAACATCAACGACGGCTACGGCTCCACGCACCTGCAGAACCTGCAGCAGGCCGTGATCGAGCACGGGGCGGACTTCGGCATCGCCCATGACGGCGACGCCGACCGGTGCCTGGCCGTGGACGCCACCGGCACCGTGGTGGACGGGGACCAGATCATGGGCATCATGGCCGTGGCCCTCAAGGAGGCCGGCCGGCTCAAGGACGACACCCTGGTGGTCACCGTCATGAGCAACCTGGGGCTGAAGCTGGCGATGCAGCGCGAGGGCGTGCGCCTGGTGGAGACCAAGGTGGGCGACCGGTACGTGCTGGCCGGGATGAAGCACGGGTCCTACTCCCTGGGCGGCGAGCAGTCCGGCCACGTCATCTTCGCCGACTACGCCACCACCGGGGACGGGGTGCTCACGGGCCTGCAGCTCGGGGCCCGGCTCGCCGCCACCGGCAAGACGCTCGCCGAGCTCGCCCGGGTCATGCAGCGGATGCCGCAGGTGCTGGTCAACGTCAAGGGCGTGGACAAGTCCCGCACGGGCCTGGACGCCGAGGTCCAGGCCGCCGTCGCCGACGCCGAGGCCCGCCTGGGTGCCTCCGGCCGCGTGCTGCTGCGCCCCTCGGGCACCGAGCCCGTGGTCCGGGTGATGGTGGAGGCCGAGCACGAGGACGTCGCCCGCCGCGAGGCCGAGGACCTGGCCACCATCGTCAAGCGCGAACTCGCCCTGTCCTGAGCGGCCCCGGCGCCGGGTATGAGCAGGGCATGACCACCGAGCAGGAACCGACCGCACCGGACGGGGATCCGTCCGGGGAGGACCGTGATCTCGAGGAGGCGGTGTCCGAGGAGCTGTCGCCGGAGGAGGCCACCCCGCGCCTCAGCAAGGTGCTGCTGTTCCTGGGCGTCCTGGCCGCCGGGGCGGTCATGATCGTCATGGTCCTCTTCGCCATGACCCTGCCGACCTGCGAGGACCCGGACCGCGACTGGGTCCCCTGCATCGGTCCCTGACACCGTCGTGACCCGATCGGGCCCCGGTCAGGCCCCGGGCCGGGCCGAGGGGGGTGTGCTGGACGGGGGCGTGGTGGCCGTCCCGGCGGCGACGGATCCGGGTTCCCGGTCCAGGACCAGCTGACGGGTTCTGCGGGCGACGGTCGCCACCCCCTTCTCCAGCGGTCCCTGGCCGAACCTGCGGTGCCAGTACCAGGCGAAGGCGGCGGCCGCGGCGAGGTGCAGGACGAACCAGAGGGTGGGATCGTCGTAGTGGAGCTCCGGGGCCAGGGCGATCAGGTGCGCCGAGTACAGGGTCAGAGTCATCGAGCCCATGGCCGCCAGCGGCATCAGCACCCGGCCGGTCCGCTCGGCGAGGAGCAGGAACAGTCCGGTCACGAGCAGTCCCAGGCCCAGGCTGGCTCCGATGGCCAGGGTCGTGTTGGCGTGGGGAGTGTCCACGGCCAGCCACCAGGCAGAGGTGTCCGGGATCTCCTCGCTGCCGAAGGTCAGGGTCCAGTCCAGCTCATCCTCCGACAGGTCCGAGGCGGCCAGGAGCGCGTTGTACCCCCCGGCGGGGCCCAGCAGGAGGGCGGACAGCAGGTGGGACAGGGCGGCCAGCGCGGCGCCGGCACCGGCGATCATGGCCTGGACGCGCGTGCTGCGCAGGTTCAGTCGGCCGAGACCGAGGCCCACCAGCAGGTAGGTCATGTACGCCAGGGCGGGGTAGTTGCCGGTCAGCAGCAACTCCGAGACGGTGCCGAGGGGCTCGGTGACCAGGTTGACCACGGTGTGGTTCCAGGCGGAGGACTCGGGCAGCTCCGGTCCCACCTGCTGGAGCAGGATGGGGAAGATGACGGCGAAGGCGGCGGCACTGAGGAAGAGCGCGCGGGTCCGCAGGTGCAGGAACGGGATCGTCAGCAGGAAGAACACGGCGTAGTAGGTCAGGATGTTGTTCGCCGGCGGGTCCCAGGGCAGGATGGCCGAGATCACCAGGCCGATGGCGCCGATCACCAGGGCCCGGGCCACGAGGCCCAGACGGTCCGCGGCGAGTTGCCGTCCCCGGTGCGGGGTGGCCCCGCCGGTGCTGAAGGCCAGTCCGACGCCGGCCAGGAGGGCGAACAGCGCGGCCGAGTCACCGGAGAACAGGTTCCAGGCCAGGGTGGGATCACCGGCGTCGGTCTCGTCCGGGAAGATGTGGATGGCGATCAGCCCGATCAGCGCCAGGCCGCGGGCAGCGTCGATGCCGATCAGCCGTCCGGTGCGCCGGGGTGCGGGGGGTGCCAGGGGGGAGACAGCGGCGTCCTGGGATGCCTCATGCGTGCTCATCGGTGTTCCTCGTCCGTGAGGCGACTCCCCCGGGGGCGGGATCGTCGCGTGATCTGGTGCAGGTACCAGACCACCACCGGCGTCTAGGTCTCCCGTAGGTCACGCCTGTGCGGAACCTGTGACCAACGGCCTTGTCAGACGCCGGGAGCGCCGCAGGTGTCTGCGGCGCTCCCGGGTCCGGGGGAGGGACGAGAGGTATCAGGGGTGTATCGGGACGGTGCGGGGTGGGCCGGATGGAGGAGGAACGGGGTCGAAGGGACGGCCGGCGCTGTGGCTCAGGTCGGCCGGGCGGGATCAGGACGGCGGGGTGTCCGCGATGCCCTCCGTGTGGGCGCGGCGACCGGTCGCGCCCGTGGGTGAGGTCAGGGCGTCGCGGATCTCGGTGAGGAGCTTGACGTCCTCCGGGACCTCCTCGGCGGCCGGGGTGATGCCCAGCTTGCGGTTTCGGGCCTCCACGATCTTGTTCATCGGCATGATGATGACGAAGTAGACCGCGCCGGCCACGAGCAGGAAGTTGACGATGGTGGTGAGCAGGACGCCGAACTTGATGTCATTGCCGTTGAAGGTGACCACGGCGAAGGAATCGAAGTTGGGTGAACCGACCAGTCCGGAGATGAACGGCATCAAGACCGAGTCGACGAGTGCGGTGACGACGGCGCCGAAGGCGGCACCGATGATGACGGCAACGGCCAGATCGAGCACGTTGCCCTTCATGATGAATTCCTTGAATCCCTGGAGCATGGTCCGAGGCTAGCTTGGGAAACGGTCCGTGCCACGCCGTCATCGTCGGGGATCCGCGGGCATCACCACCGGTGCGCCACGTCGATCACCAGGCGCGAGCCCGTGCCGGGACCGTCCAGGATCATCACGCGCATGGGGAGCCGGGCACGCACGCCCAGCCCGAAGGTGGTCTGGCCCTCGAAGCTGCCGGCGTAGGCGACCTGCCGGAAGGTCCGGTGGTCGTCCACGTCCGCCACGTGGTCCCAGTCGGCCGGGGCATAGGTGGCCCGCCCGGAGTCCGTGTAGGTCCGGGCCTTGACGATGATCCGGATGTCCGTGCCGGTGAGCGGGACGTACTCGCCCTGGCCCTCGGTGTAGACGCGGCCGTAGCGGACGTCATAGCCCTTGACCTTGTACCGCAGGTCCACGACCATCCGGTCGAAGCAGGTGTGGCGTCCGGTGCGGACGCCGGTGATCTGGGCGGTGGACTCGATGGCCCGGGTCTTGGCCGCGGATCCCCACGTGATGCCGCAGTAGGGGGCCGCGGTGGCCGGCGGTGGGGCCGTGACCCCCAGGCCCAGTCCCAGCCCGACGGCCAGGGCGGCGGTGGCTATTGCGGCGAACGGCTTCTTCATGACGGTGTCCTTCTCTGTCTGTGGTGGGTCTGTCTTTGGTGGAACTTTCCGGAGTCGTGGCCCGCGGGGTGTGGGCCGGCTCCTGCGTGGCCGAGGGGGCGTCACCAGCGGTGGGCGACGTCGACGACCAGCCGGGAGCCGCCGCCGGGGCCCTCGAGCTGGAAGACGCGGAACGGCAACCGGGCGCGCACGCCCAGGCCGATCGAGGTGTAGGCCTCGTCGTGGCTGCGCAGCTGCCCGTCGGACTCCCCGGTGACCGTCTCCCGGTGGTGGGAGGCGAGGGCGACCTGGCGGAACGTGCGGTAGCCGGAGACGACGCGCAGTTCCCGGGTGTTGCCCGGCGTCCAGGTGAGCGTGCCGGCGCTGGTGGTGGACGGGTTGGTGAAGAACACCTGCAGGTCGGCGGCGCCCCGCAGGGACAGGGTCCGGCCGTCGCCGTCCCGGACGGGGCCGTACCGCACCTGGTGCCAGATCGCCGGCCCGCGCACGTCCACCACGAAGCGGTCGAAGCACGCGTGCCGTCCGCTGCGCACGCCCTTGACCGTGTGCGGGGAGAACCAGGCCTCGCCGGACGCGGTGGCGGTGGCCTGGGGCTGCGAACCCCACGTGATCCCGCAATAGGCGGCCTCGCTCGGTGGCGGTGCGCTCACGCTGGTCCCGGCGAGCGTCCCCAGGGCCAGGGCGGCCGAGGCGAGGGCCACGAGCGCTTTCTTCATGACGATGCTCTATCTCCGCAGGCTCCGGGGGGATCCGGCGCCAGGTAGCAGAAGTGTGCCCGGGGACCGAAGGAAACGGACAGCGCGGAGCGGTGCCTGTTCGGTTGCGGTTCGGTGCCGCATCCCGCCGGCCGCACGGCCTCAGGACACGGTTCGGTGACGGTGGGGGAGCAGCCCGGGCGATCCGGACCAGGTGGTCGCACTCCTCTGTCGGCGTGATGGTGCCAGGGGTGGCGGACCGGCTCCACGGGAGGGCGGGGTTATCGTGAGTTCGGGGCGGGGGCCTGACCCGTGAGGAGGAGCTGTGTCTGGCCAGGACCAGCGAAGCATGCTGTCGAGGATCGTGGGCATTCTCCGTGCCTTCGAACGAGGATCGGAAGAACTGACGGCGACGGAGGTCAGTGCGCGGACCGGCTTGCCGGCCTCGACGTGCCACCGGATCATGCGTTCTCTCGTCGAGGAGGGGGTGCTCGAGGTGGGCGCGGACCACCGCTACCACGTCGGCCTGTGGCTGTGGGAGGTGGCCTCCCATGCGCCCCGGTCCGGTGGTGTGCAGCAGGCAGCGCTGCCCTTCATGCGGGACCTGATGGATATCACGGGCCACCCGGTGCACCTCGCCGTCCGTGAAGGGGGGCACGCGGTCTTCATCGAGCGGATGTCGCACTGGCGTTCCCGGAACGCACGTCCGTACATCGGGAGCCACTACCCCCTGCACGTGACCTCGGTGGGGTTGATCCTGCTCGCCCACGCTCCGGCGGAGTTCCAGGAGGAGTACCTGGCGGGCGACCTGGAGCAGCGAACGCCCCTGACGGTCAAGAGCCCTGGGGTGCTGCGCAGGTCATTGGCCTCGGCCCGCTCCCGGGGGTTCGCGGTCAGTGACCGCCAAGTGGTCATGGATGCGATCTCGGTGGCAGCCCCGATCCGGGATGCCCACGGTCAGGTGGTCGCCGCCGTGTCGGTGAACACGCCGCTGGGCAGCCTGAAGGAACTCACCATGGCTCACGCCGTGCAGACGACCGCACTGGCGATCACCCGATCCCTGTCGATCCTCCAGCCGGCATGTCCCACGTGACGACCGCACTGTGATGTAGATCTCACTCAGTGGGATTGATGTAGAGCAGGCCGTTGGCCCGTTGGCAGAGTCACGTTCAGTGATACCCCGAACAAGGAGCCAACGATGTCCCTGAAATCCCCCTCCTTCACGTCCCAGGTCAATCGGCGCGGGTTTCTCGCCGGAGCCCTCGGACTGGGTGCGCTCGGCATGACGGGTGTCCTGACCAGCTGTGGCAATGAGGCGAGCAGTAGCGCGGCCGGTGGCGCCAGCGGTGGCGCAACGGCAGCGAACCCGTTCACCTACCTGAGCTACCTGCCGATGGAGACCCTCTCGGTGGCCCCTGAACTCCTCGCCGACGCGGGTGGCCACTTCGAGAACCACGGCTTGAAGGTCACCTTCCAGTCCACCAAGGGATCACCGCAGGCGATTCAGACGCTCGTGGCCGGGGTCGGGCCCCTGACGCGCGTGGGAGCCATCGATCTCATGACGGCTGCCGCGGACGGGCAGCCCCTCGTCAACGTCGGCACCATCGTCCGCGGTTCGTCGATCCGTACCCTGTACTCCACGGCGAGCCCCTTGGAGAAGCCCGAGGACTTCATCGGCAAGACCATCGGGGTTCCCTCGGAGGGCGGCACCAGTGACAAGTCCCTGTCGCTGATGCTGCACAAGGCAGGGCTCAACCCGGACGATGTTCCCCGGCAGGTCGTCGGCCTCGGCCCCGGCACCTTCGAGCTGGTCAAGCGCGGGGACATCGCCGGTTACATGGTCAGCATCGACCAGTCGATCATCACCCAGCGGCAGTTCCCGAACGAGGCACTGGCCTTCGACGCGGGTGACGCGGTCCGCGCCGACTCCCAGATCTATACGGCCACCACGCAGACCCTGGAAGAGCACGGCGACGAGATCAAGGCGTACATGGCCGCGATCCATGACGCTGTCCAGGAATTCGTCGAGGACGAGTCCTTCGAGAAGACCATCGCCACCATGCGGTCCAAGTACTCCTTCGGTTCGCTCGACGAGGACGAGGTCGCCACGGAATCCCTGCGCCAGGCCCGCGACCTGTGGACGGCCAACGGCACCCAGCCGCTGCTGACCTCGGACGAGGGGTACTGGGCCGAGGGATATGCCGAGCTCGTGGATGCCGGGATGATCCAGGACGGCGCTGATCCCGCCGACTGGCTGGACAACTCGTACCTGCCCACCGCATGAGGCTGGAGAACCCGGAGGAACGATGGTGACCATGCAGATGCAACCGACAGTCGACGACACCCGCACGGTCGACCCGACCGTGGCCCCGCCCACCGAGATCCGGATCTCCGGACTCGAGAAGATCTACAGGACGGAGCGTGGGTCCACCCATGCGCTGTCCGACATCAACCTGGAGATCCGCAAGGAGGAGTTCGTCTCCCTGATCGGCCGGTCGGGTTGTGGCAAGACCACCCTGCTGCGCATCATGGCCGGCCTGGTTCCACCCACCAGCGGGGACATCGAGATCGGGGGCCGTGCCCTCTGGCACGGTGAGACCGTCGACTCGAGCGTGATCCGCAAGCTCGGGGTCGTGTTCCAGGACTCGAACCTGTTCCCCTGGTACGACATCGAGGACAACATCGCCCTGCCCCTGAAGCTGCGGGGCGTGAAGAAGGCGGCACGCCGGGCGCGTGCCCGCGAGTTGGCGGAACTGGTGGGACTGGCCGACTTCCTCGGGAACTATCCCCGGGAACTGTCCGGGGGCATGCGCCAGCGCGCCGCCATCGCCCGTGCCCTCAGCGACAACCCCGAGCTGCTGCTGATGGACGAACCCTTCGGCGCCCTGGACGCGATGACCCGGGAGAAGATGAACCTGGAGATCCAGCGGATCGCCCTGGCCACGCGCGCGACCGTCGTGTTCGTCACCCACGACATCGATGAGGCCGTGGCCCTCGGGGACCGGGTCGTCCACCTGACCCCGCGCCCGGGGCGGATCAAGGACGTCGTCGCCGTTCCCCTGGACCGGCCCCGCGGCGTCGAGATCAAGCAGGACCCCGGCTTCCACGAACTCGTCGGCAACCTCTATGCCTCACTGAACGAAGAAGGCGACCATGAATCGTAGAAAGCTGATGAAGGTCCTTCCGTGGATCACCACACCTGCCCTGCTGATCGTGCTGTTCGTGGTGTGGGAAGTCACGGTGAAGGCCATGGGCGTCTCCACCCTGATCCTCCCGCCACCCTCCCTGGTCTTCGAGCAGCTCGGCCAGACCCTCGGAGAACCCACGACGTGGACGAACGTCCGGGTCACCGTGACGGAGATCGTGCTGGGCTTCCTGGCGGGCACGGCGGCCGGGGTCCTGGTCGGCGTCATCCTGGGCAAGCTGCCGCTCCTGGAGGCCAGCGTCCGGCCCCTGATCATCGCCCTGGAGGTCATCCCCAAGGTCGCCCTCATCCCGCTGTTCGTCATCTGGTTCGGCTTCGGGATGACCACCAAGGTCGTCATCGCGGGCCTTCTGGCGTTCTTCCCCGTGATGCTGGGCGTGCGTTCCGTGGACCGCGGCCATCGGGACGTCATGCAGAGCATCAACGCCAGCCGGTGGCAGACCTTCCGCCACCTCGAGTACAAGAGCATGATGCCGCACGTGTTCGCGGGCATGGAGACGGCGATCGTCCTGGCCGTGATCGGGACCATCGTGGGGGAGTACCTCGGTGGCAACGAGGGCCTCGGGTACATGGTGGTCAAGACCCTCAACGAACTCAATGCCCCCGCGCTCTTCGCCGTGATCCTCATGCTCGCCACCGTGGGACTGATCATGTACTTCATCGTCACCTCGTTCAAGAGGGTGGCCATCCCGTGGCACGAGTCCGTCTACGGACGCAAGGATGTGGGCTGAGTGGACCTGAGAAGCAACTTCCCCGTCGGATCGCCCCGATGGGCGACGCGCCGCACCCAGTGGAAGGCCCTCGGCCTGGATGACGAGGACGTCATGAAGCCCAAGATCGCCGTCGTGAACTCGTCCTCGAAGCTCTCACCCTGTTTCAGTCACCTGGACGACATCGCCGATCGGGTCGTCCAGGTCATCCGGGACGCCGGAGCCGTCGGCTTCGAGATCCGCACCGTCGCGCCCACGGACTTCATCATGGCCGCGGGCGGAAAGGGCGGCTACGTCCTGTCCAGCCGTGACCTCCTGGCCAATGACATCGAGGCCGCGGTCGAGGGTGCGCAGCTCGATGGCATGATCTGCCTGGCCTCGTGCGACAAGACCACGCCCGGCCAGCTCATGGCGGCAGGCCGGCTGGACGTCCCGACGATCATCGTGCCCTGCGGGTACCAGCCCTGCGGAGTCATGGACAACGGCGAGGTCGCGGATATCGAGGAAGTGTTCATCAAGGCCGGTCACGTCGCCACGGGTGGCATCACCCTGGAGGACCTGTGCACCCTCAGCGACCGGGCGATCAAGGGACCCGGTGTCTGTTCGGGCATGGGGACGGCCAACACCATGCACATCATGGCCGAGGCCCTGGGCATGGCCCTGCCGGGTGCGGCACCCGTGGCCGCCAACAGCCCGGCGATGTGGGCGAACGCGGAAGCCTCTGCCCGGGCCATCGTGGATGCCGTGCTGGCGCAGCGGCGACCGAGCGAGATCATGACCGAGGGCGCCTTCCAGAACGCCGTGGCGGCAGTCCTGGCCGTCAGCGGCTCGATCAACAGCGTCAAGCACCTGCAGGCCATCGCCGTGGAGACGGGCGTACAGGTGGACATCAGTCCCCTGTTCGCAGAACTGGGGAACGCCGTGGGGCCGTTGACCGCGGTGCGCCCGAGCGGTCCTGACAGCATCGAGGACCTAGAGGCCGCGGGAGGGGCCAGGGGGGTGATGACGCAGCTGAGGCCCGTGCTGGACCTGGACGTCCTCACCATCGACGGACGCACCATGGACGAGGTCCTCGAGGACGCTCCGTCCCCGGACGCCCGGATCATCCGACCCCTCGATGATCCCCGGGCCCCGCATGCGACCATCCAGATCCTGTACGGCACCCTCGCCCCGGCGGGGTCCATCGTGAAACTCTCCGCCACGGAGCGTCGCCAGGACCGCTTCGAGGGACCCGCCGTGGTCTTCGAGGACGCCGCGGAGGCCATCACCGCGATCAATGCCGGAGCAGTCCGAGCTGGCTCCGTCCTGGTCCTCCGGGGCCTGGGGCCCTCGGGTACCCCGGGGATGGGCATGGCCTCGAACGTGGTGTTCGCGCTCAACGGTTCGGGCCTGACCGGTCAGGTCGCGGTCGTGACGGACGGGCAGCTCTCGGGTCTCGTCAACCAGGGCATCGTCGTCGGTGAGGTCAAGCCGGAGGGGGCCCTGGACGGGCCCCTCGGCCTGGTGCGCGACGGCGACCGCATCGTCGCGGACATTCCCTCCCGGTCGGTCGACCTCCTGGTCCCCGGCAGTGAACTGGAGAGCAGGCGCGCAGCGCGGCGTCGTCCTGCCCCCCGGGTCTCCGGCTGGCTGGACGTCTATGCCCGCACCGTCACCCCGCTGGAGCACGGCGCCACCCTCGTGTCGGCCACCGCCGCGCAGTCATCAACCCAGGAGTCGTAATGCCCCACAAGCTCACCGAAGTCAAGATCCACAACGTCACGAAACCCAGGGGACCGGCGCCCGGGGAAGAACTCCAGGGGGACGTCTGCGTCGTCGGGGCGGGGATCGCCGGAGTCTCGGCGGCCCTCACGGCGGCAGGGCTGGGCCGCCGGGTCATCCTGGTCGATGCACTCCCCATGCTGGGCGGCCAGTGCGCCAACTCGCTCATCGGCCTCTTCTGCGGCGTCTACGGCAACGGCCCGGAGTACCGCCAGCTCACGCACGGGATCTTCGACCGCATGTTCCCCGCGCTGGAACGGACGGGTGACCTGTCGTACAACCACCGGCACACCATCACGGTCAACTACGACGAGCACGCCGTGGGCCGGTGGATGGAGAAGGAGATCGTCCAGGCCGGCGTGGTCCCGGTGACGGGGGCATCGATCCTCGAGGTGGACTCCGAGGGGGGCCACCTGCGCTCGGTGACCTTCTCGACGCGATATGGGTTGCTCAGGGTCACGGCCGACTCCTTCATCGACGCATCAGGTGACGCGGCACTGACGTGGGAGGCCGGTCTGGAGTGCCGGGTCCCCGAACGCACCATCTGGGGTTCCCAGCAGGTCCGGGTCGAGGGCCTGGTACCAGAGGCCGCGCCGAGCCCGCAGGACCTGGCGCAGAGCGTGTTCGACCACGCCGACGAGTACGGTCTGATCCGCAGGGATGGCCTCGCGTTCTTCTTCCCGGGCCGGGACACCGCAGTGCTCAACATGACGCACATCGAGTCCCCCCTGGAGGCCGTCAGCGCCTCTGAGGCGCAGCTGAGGGGCAAGGAACAGGCGGACCGGGTCATCCAATTCCTCAAGGACCACCATCCCGCCGCGTTCGGCAACGCGACCGTGCGCTTCTACGGCCTGCCCGGCCGCCGGCAGACCCGCTGGATCGCTGCCGAGCACCAGCTCACCGCCCACGAGGTCCGCTCGGGATTCCGGTTCGAGGATTCCATTGCCCGGACGTCATGGCCGATCGAACTGCACGACCAGCCAGAGGGCTATGTCTGGGAGCAGTTCGACGGCGATCACGTGCACTACGTGCCGCTGGGGAGCATCACCCCGCGCGGCGCAGTGAATCTGCTGGCCGCCGGCCGGTGCGTGGACGGAGACGCCGCAGCACTCTCGAGTGTGCGCGTGATGGGCCCGTGCGCGGCGATGGGTGAGGCCGCCGCCCATGCCCTCGACATGGCAGACGGCGGCCCCGTCACGGCGATCGACCACGCCGAGCTGCGGGATCGCATCCGGGCGAACATCGGCCCTGACGGCCCAGACGGCGCCTCCGCGATGCCGGCCGACGCCACCACGAGCGGGGAGGCCGTCCATGCTGCTCACTGACGACGACCAGGCCATGCGCGACGGCCGGGACGGGGACGCGGTCGCTGCGGCCATGGACCTGCTGATCCGGTACGGCGAGGGCCTCGGAGCGGAGAGGCTGTGCAGCGTGCGGAACGTCGCCGGGACCTCTACGCAGCCGACTCCCGCCAAGGAGAGGATCGCCGCGGAGGGGGGATGGAACAAGGCCTATGCGGTCATCAACCTCGACAGCGACGATGACATCGAGATCCCGAAGATGCGGGTTCCGACGTGTCAGTTGCAGCACGGCTTCAGCGCGGACGCCCTGAACATCACCCCCTACAACCCGCACCTGGTCGATCTCCAGGCGGACGCGGAGGCCTTCGCCGGTGACAAGGGCATCAACATCCTGGCGACCTGCACGCCCTACCAGATCGGCAATCTCCCGGTACGGGGGGAACACATCGCCTGGATGGAGTCCTCCGCCGTCGTGTACGCGAACTCCGTGATCGGGGCCAGGTCCAATTGTGAGGGCACGGCGTCAACGGGAGCCGCCGGACTGACGGGGCGGATCCCCTACTGGGGCAACCACCTCGACGAGAACCGCCACGGCACCCACCTGATCCGGTCCGACGTGTCCATCGACTCGTTCCTGGACTGGGGACTGTTCGGCTATTTCACCGGGGAGGTAGTCCAGGAGGAGAGGCCCGTGCTCACGGGGCGGTTGGGTCTGCCCACCCAGGCGGACCTCAAGCATCTGGGAGCAGCCCTGGCCACCACCGGGGGCGTGGAGATCTTCCACCTGCCCGGCGTGACGCCCGAGGCCCCCAACCTCGAGGCGGCCTTCGGGTCGTCCCGGGTGCCGGAGGCCGTGGTGTTCACCGAGGAGGTGCGCCGCCAGACGTACGAGATCCTCAACAACCAGGGCCAGACCGAGGACGTGGACTTCGTGTTGCTGGGGTGCCCGCACGCGTCCCTCGAGCAGTTGGGCGAGATCGCGGCTCTGCTGGACGGCAAGACGCTGCACGACGGCACCGAGCTCTGGATCATGACTCCCCGTGCCCTGAGGGCGGTGGCCGACCGCAACGGTTATACGGAGGTCATCCAGCGCGCCGGCGGGCGTCTGCTCACCGACTCCTGCCCGGCGATGTCCCGGACGGCGCCGAAGGGCACCAGAGTGTTCGCCACGGACAGCGCCAAACAGGCCCACTACCTGCCGGCCATCCTCGGGATCGAGGCCTGGTTCGGCACCACCGCGGATTGTGTGCAGGCCGCCGTCACGGGGACCTGGAAGGGGGAACTCCGATGAGCATCGAGTCCATGGAGCACCGCGCGCGAGCGGGCGTGACCACCCTGAACGGCCGGGGTATTGTCCCGGGGCGGGTCAGGGCTGAGGCCCTGGTCTCTCCGGAGACCATCTCGGGGTGGGGCGGCATCGACCCGGCCCAGGGCACCATCATCGAACGGCGGCATCCGTTGTTCGGTGTGTGCTTCACGGGGAAGGTCCTCGTGTTTCCCGGCGCCAAGGGGTCGTCCGGGTGGTCGGGGTTCTTCCAGAGCACGAGGCTGCTGGGCACGGCCCCTGCCGCGATGGTGTTCACGAAGGTCACCACGAAGGCTGTCCTCGGGGCCGTGGTCACCCGTGTCCCCACCGTCAGCGAACTGGACCGGGACCCAGTGCAGGTCATCCGCACGGGAGACCTGGTCGAGGTCGACGGTGACACGGGCCGGGTGACCATCCTCGGCCGGTCCGACGGCCTGGAGGCGGCGACCGCGCCGGGCGCGCCTAGTAGCTAGGGGCCGGGGCGAAGCCCCAGGCGGTCTCCAGCACCCCGCCGGAGCGCACGACGTCGGCCGCGGCCGGGGTGCCCACGTACCGAAGGTGCCAGGGCTCGGGGGAGTACCCCGTGACGTCCTCGGCGCCGGTGGGGTAGCGGACGATCCAGCCGTGCGCGGCGGCGTGCCGGGCGACCCAGGCGCCCTCCGGGGTGTCCCCGAAGCACTGCTTGAGGGTGCAGGCGCCGTCCGCGGCGCCGACGTCCATCGCCAGCCCGGTCTGGTGCTCGGAGTGTCCGGGGCGGGCCGAGATCCGGTCGGCGCCCGCCGGGCCGTGCTGCTGCACCCAGCCGGCGTAGGTGCCCTGCTGGTAGGAGTACGAGCGGTACGCGCTGACGAGGGACAGGTTCACGCCGTCGGCGGCGGCCGCGGCGAACAGCGTCTCGGCGGCGGTGGCGGCCTCGGCGCGCAGGGTGAGCCCGGCACGGGTGGACCGGACGTCGGGGGCGGTCAGGTCGGCCGGGGCCCAGTCGGCGGGCTGCAGCGGGTTGCGCTTGTTGACCAGGACGTGGATCGAGGAGGGGTCCCGGTGCCCGTCTCGAGCGGCAGGGGCCGACGGCGCGGCGGAGGATGCGGCGGGTCCGGTTGACGGCGCGGCGGGCGCGGACGACGACGGCGGCGCGGCCGGGCCGGTGGCCGTCGCCGAGCCGCGGGGCGGGGTCGCGGAGGCGGACGGGGCCGAGCCGCTGGCCGGCGTCGACGACGCCGCGGCGGCAGAGGTCGACGCGGTCGGCGAGGTCGACGCCGGCGTGGACGCGGCAGACGCCGCGGGAGTCGACGACGGGGATGCCGAGGAGGCAGGAGTCTGCCCCGGGGAGCACGCGCTCAGCAGCAGCGCACCGAGGACGAGCGCCGGCAGCATCCGGCGCCGCGGACCGTGCACGGTGTCCTCAGACCTTCCGCATCAGCACGCGGGTGACCGTGTGGCCGCTGTCCTTGGACATCACCAGCTTGGCCCGGCCGCGCGTCGGGAGCACGTTCTGGACCAGGTTGGGGCCGTTGATGCGGTCCCAGATGTCCTGGGCGGTGAGCACGGCCTCCTCGTCGGTGAGCGTGGAGTAGCGGTGGAAGTAGCTCATGGGGTCGGCGAAGGCCCCGGAGCGCAGGCGCATGAACCGCTCGATGTACCACTGCTTCACGGCCGTGGTGCGGGCGTCCACGTAGATGGAGTAGTCGAAGAAGTCGGACACGCTCAGCCCGGTGGTGCCGTCGGCGCGGACCCGCGGCGGGGCGAGCACGTTCAGGCCCTCGATGATGAGCACGTCCGGGCGGTGCACCACCACCTCCTCGTGCGGGAGGATGTCGTAGGTCAGGTGAGAGTACATCGGCGCCCGGACCTCCGGGGCGCCGGACTTGACGTCGGCGACGAACCGCATCAACCGGCGTCGGTCATAGGACTCGGGGAAGCCCTTGCGCTCCATCAGCCCGCGGCGCTTGAGCTCGGCGTTGGGGTAGAGGAAGCCGTCGGTGGTGACCAGTTCCACGCGCGGGGTGTTCGGCCAGCGGCGCAGCATCTCCTGCAGCACGCGGGCGGTGGTGGACTTGCCCACGGCCACGGAGCCGGCCACACCGATCACGAACGGGGTGCGGCGGGTGGACTCGCGCAGGAAGTCGTTGGCGGCCCGGCGCAGGTGGGCGGCGGCGTCCACGTGGATGCTCAGCAGCCGGGACAACGGCAGGTAGACCTCGGCGACCTCGCGCAGGGACAGGTGCTCGCCGATGCCGCGCAGCCGGTCCACGTCCGACTGGTCGAAGGGCTGTTCCATCTCGGAGGCCAACCGGGCCCAGGTGTCCCGGTCCAGCTCGGTGAAGGGCGAGTAGTTCTCCACGCCGTCGGGCTCGGGCGGTGAACCGGCCCAGGGCTGCGGAGTCGTCGCCACGGGCACGGCCGGAGGCAGTCCGGTGGCGGTGGGTGTGGGTCGGGTCACGGGTTCATTATCCACCGTTTGACCGGGGCACCGACGCATGCGACGGCGCGGCGAGGACATCGGGGGCGCGAGCGCACGGGATGCCGGGCATGGACGCGGTGGTCCCGCGCGGCGTTGAATGAGCGCACCATCCAGGAGGGTTTCGCGGGGAGGGGCCCCATGTCACACAGCATCACCCAGAAAGAGCTGGCCGCCATCAAGCCGGTCAAGGAGGCCATCGAGGACGACCTGCTGGCCCGGCCCGGGGTCGTCGGCGTGGACATCGGCGAGAAGGTGAGCCACGGCAAGAAGACCGGGGAGCCCAGCATCCTCGTGTTCGTGGAACACAAGAAGCCGCTGAAGGCCCTCCCGCCGGAGGAGGTGGTCCCCCCGGAGGTGGACGGCGTCAAGACGGACGTGCAGGAGATGGTCATCGAGCTCCAGGCCGCGCGCCAGCTCCTCGTCCCGGCCCAGCAGGTCGACCCGGCCGCATACCCGCGGCTGGTGGGCGGCATCAGCATGGGCCCGGCCCGCAGCGTCCGGATGGAACCGCCGGAGGTCGCCGAGGCCGGGGAGTACGTCTTCGTCGGCACCCTCGGGGCCATGGTCCGGGACCGCGCCTCCGGGGCCACCCTGGCGATGACCAACTTCCACGTCGCCTGCGTCAACGACGGCTGGGCGGAGGGCGATCGCATGGTCCAGCCGGCCCGGCCCGACGGCGGGGACGCGGCCACCCAGCAATTCGGCAGCCTCACCCGCGCGGTGCTGTCCGAGAACACGGACGGTGCCGTGGTCACGGTGGACGAGGGCAAGGAGTGGGACAACGCGGTGATCGACATCGGGGACGTCGCCGGGAGCGCCGAGGCGAGCATCGGCATGGCCGTCCAGAAGCGCGGGCGGACCACCCAGCACACCTTCGGCACCGTGGCTTCAGGGGAGGCGACCCTGAGCCTGGACTACGGCGACGGCCTGGGGACCCGCACGCTGCGCCACCAGGTGCGCATCGTCACGGACACCGCGCGCTCGCCGCGGTTCTCCGAGGGCGGTGACTCCGGCTCGGTGGTGATGGACATGGACCGCAACGTGGTGGGCCTGCTGTTCGCCGGCTCCACGGACGGCAGCACCACCTTCGCGAACCCGATCGCCGCGGCCCTGGACGAGCTGGGCGCCGAGCTCCCGGCCGGTCAGGAGCCCGAGCCGTCCACGCCGCCCACGTCCCCGGACCAGCCGGTGCAGACCCCGACGACGAACATCACCATCAGCGTGGTGGTGAACACCTGCGGGCACGGGCAGGACAGTCCCTAGCCCACGGCCCACCGGCCCCGCGGCCGTTCCGCCCGGCCCTTGACGAGTGGTTCAGCGCTCCCGGAACCGCTGCCCGCCCTCGGACTGCAGGTCGCCGGGAGCCCCGCCGTGCACCTCGGCGGGCAGTTCCGGCACGGGCACCACCACGATGTCCTCGAGCCGCCAGTCCAGGTCGGCCAGCGAGTCCCGCAGGGACTGCAGCCGGTCCAGCGTGGGCGCGGCGCCGGGTTCGGGCACCACGAACATCTCCATGTGGAACACGTGCCCCTCGTCGCGCACCCGGGCCCCGGCCTGGCGCACCCAGTCCTTGGAGCTGGCGTGGTCCTCGGCCTGGTAGATCACCGGGTGCTCCCGGTTGCCCTCGATGGTCCGGGCGCGGGCGTCGGCCAGGTCGGTGATCGCGGTGACCATGTTGCGGATGCCGTCGTAGAGGATGGACGCGCCCACGAAGATGGCGGCGGCGCCGTCGAACCACCACCAGCCCAGCCCGACGCCGGTCACGCCCACCGCGGTGGCCAGGCCGGTCTGCCAGTCGGCCTTGTTCATGTCCGCGTCCGCGTAGAGCACCTTGTCGTGGAGCTGCTCGGCGAGCTTGAGCTTCATCCGGCCCAGGATCACCGGTCCGGGCACGGAGAGCAGCATGACGGCGATCATGAACCAGCCCTGCCAGATGGTCTGCCCGAACAGGTGGAAGGACCCGATGGGCGGGTGCTCGGCGGTGATCAGGCCGATCGCGGAGTCCACCACGAGGTAGGCGCCCATCACGAGCAGCGCCACGGAGGCCACCAGGTGCCCGACGCCGATGGCGCGGTGGGTGCCATAGGGCCGATCCCGGGAGGGCGGGTTGTTGATGATGCGGATCGCGATGAGGAAGGCGATCGGCGGGATCAGGGACAGCATGTCCTCGATCCAGGCGGCCTTCATGGCCTGGGAGCTGCCGGTCACCAGGCCCACGGCGAGCACGGTCACGGCCAGGACGCCCAGGGTGATCCACTCCAGCCGGATGGCCTTCTTCACGGCCTCCTGCAGTTCCGGGGGCAGCTCGGTGCGGCCGAAGCGGCGCTGACCCTTCTCGCTCATGGCTGCGCCCCCGGGTGGGCGGCGTCGAGATAGCGTTCGAGCTCGGTGAGCATCTGGTTCTCGCCCAGCGGCACGGCCATCACGAGCTTGACGGTCTTCCCGTCCGGCCTGGTGGCCTTGGCGTAGTCACGGGTGATGGCCCCGTGAGTGGTCCAGGGGGACTTGCTGGTGAGCCCGCCGGCCACGAGGTCCAGGTCGCCCTTCTTGAGGGCGGTCATGACGGCCTCCTCGCCGGAGACGGTCCAGTCGATCTCCGCGCCGATCTGCCGGGCGAAGCCCTCCACCAGCTCGACCTCGGACCCGCTGGGCTCCGCGCCGGTGGCGTCCACGTAGGGCGGGTGGTGCACCACGCCCACGCGCAGCGTGCCCCCGGTGGCCCGGTCCAGGGTCCCCTCCGGGTCCGCCGGATACCCCGACGACGTGCAGCCGGTCAGTGCCAGCGCGGCGGTCAGTGCCAGTCCGGCGGCCGGCAGCGGCAAGTGAATTTTGCTGGTTAATCTTCCTCGCACGAACCCTCCTCGCTCACGCGATCACTGTAAGCCAGGTCTGGCTGACCGCGGATGGAAGTAGGGACAACGTGTTGCCTGCAGAGAAGTGTCTGCGCAGGACACGCCCTGAAACGGTTCTTTTGCGGACACCCCCCGCCGGTAAGGTTCCCTCTGGTCGATTGTCTCGTTTGACGTGGCCGGGGAACCCAGAGAACGGATGGATGATGTCAACAGTCACAGTTATTGGTCAGGGATACGTCGGATTGCCCCTCGCGCAGGCTGCAGTGGGCGCAGGTTGGAGGGTCTACGGTCTGGACGTGACCCAGTCCCTTGTTGATGCGCTGAATGTCGGGACATCTCACGTTGACGACCTCAGCGACCAGGACATCTCGACCATGCTGGACCAGGGGTACTGCGCGACCACGGACCCGCAGGTGATCGGCGAATCGGATGTGGTCGTCATCTGTGTGCCGACGCCGCTGTCTGAGAGCGGGGGGCCTGATCTGACAGCGGTTCGACAGTCTTCCGCCACGATCAGCGCGCACCTGAAGAGCGGAACGACCGTCATCCTGGAATCGACCACCTACCCGGGGACGACAGAGGACGTGGTCATTCCGATCCTGGAGTCCCAGAGTGGACTGAAGGCCGGAAGCGATTTCGACGTCGCGTTCTCGCCGGAGCGCATCAATCCCGGTGACCCGGTCTATGGGATCAAGAACACGCCCAAGCTGGTCGGCGGTATCACCGATCACGCCACGCAGTCGGCAGTCCAGTTCTACGGCGGTTTCGTCGACGAGGTGGTGCCGGTCTCTGGCCCCAAGGAAGCCGAGACGGCGAAGCTGCTGGAAAATACCTTCCGGCATGTGAACATCGCCTTGGTCAATGAGATGTCGAAGTTCTGCCACGAAATGGGCATCGACATCTGGGAGGTCATCCGGGGGGCGGCGACCAAGCCCTTCGGTTACATGCCGTTCACTCCGGGGCCGGGCGTGGGCGGACACTGCATTCCGATCGACCCGAACTACCTCGCTTACCAGGTGAAGAACGAGCTGGGATACCCGTTCCGGTTCGTGGAGTTGGCCCAGGAGATCAACAACTCCATGCCGGAGTACGTCGTGGAACGTGTGGCGCGGCTGCTCAACGACCAAGAGCGTTCCGTGAAGGGGTCGAAGATCCTGCTGTTGGGAGTGACGTACAAGTCGGACATCGCCGATCAGCGTGAGTCTCCGGCAGTACCGGTGGCAGAACTCCTGTTGGCCCGCGGTGCGCGCGTGAGGTTCCATGACCCGCACGTGACGTCGTGGCGCCTCGAAGATCAGACGCTCTCGGTGGTTCCTGACCTCGGCAGTTCCATCGATGAAGCCGATGTGGTGGTCCTATTGCAGGCGCACCAGTCTTACGACCTCGACGGGATTGTCTCTCGGTCCCGCGTCTTCTTCGACACACGAGGAAAGAGCAAGGGCATCAAGCTCTGACGTCACTGGCCTCCGGTGAACCTACTGGGCACCGACTTGGACCGGACGTCTGGGCCCAGACCAAGTTCAGCCCCTGTCGGCCAGTAGGATCATCACCGTGAGGAATCCCAACGTGACGAAGACGCTGCAGTGGACCGCCCTGATCCTGGTGCTTGCCGTCACCAGCGCCCTGGTGACGCTGCTGTTCCTGCAGCAACGGCAGTACCGCACCGAGGCTGCGGTCGACCGGACCGTGGAATCCGCCGAGTCCACCCCGCAGCCGTCATCCTCACCGACCGAGTCGTCGCAGGCGGAAAAGTCAGCCAAGGCCGCGGCGGCAGCTAAGATCGCCGCGATGGCCGTCGTGAACGGGCTCCAGAGCCCCGTCATCAGCGTCCTCGGGGATTCCACCTCGGACTCCTCCAGCGAGTGGGTCTACCGCTGGGCCGAGGGACTGGGCCAGAACGCCACCGTGGTGGTGCACACCTGGAACCCCCAGACGAAGGACTGGTTCCCGCAGCCCCGCCAGTTCGGGCAGGGTGAGCGGACCATCACCATCTGGAACGGCTCCGAGTCCGGCGCCACGCCCCAGACGCCGCTGGCCCAGGAGGACCTGCGTCAGCCCCAGCCGGCGCACCTGACGATCCTGAACTACGGGCACAACGGGAGCGCGGATGAGGTCGAGCCGGCCCTGACCGAACTGCTCGAGGCCGTGCAGGCCGGTGAAGAGGCGCCCGTGGTCCTCACGGCCCAGAACCCCGCGACCGGGGAGAACGCCACGACCTCGGACGCCAACCGGGCCCTCATGGAAGCGGCCGCCACGAAGCACGGCCTGCCGGTGATCGACGTCCACGCCGCCTTCGATGACGCCGAGTCCTGGGAGGCCCTGCTGGTGGACAAGATCCATCCGAACGAGCAGGGCCAGCAGCTCTGGGCCGAGACGGTCAGCGCGTTCTTCACGCGCTGAACTGCATTCTTCACCCGCGGAGCGGGGGCACCTGACACCCGCGGGGAGAACTCAGGCTTCGCCGCCCGCATCGACGTCGTCCGCCACGTCCTCCACGCTGCGCGTCAGCTCGGTGAGGAACCGCGCCACCACGGCCAGTTCCTCGGTGGTCAGTGACTCCGCGGCCGCCAGCATGCGGCGGTGCATCACCCCGAGGGTGGACCTGACCTCCTCATCGGTCTTCTGGGTGGGCTCGATGGCCACGGAGCGCCGGTCGTCCGGGTGGGCCACGCGCTGCACGTAGCCGTCGCGGATCAGCCGATCGACCAGCGCGCTGACGGAGGGCTTCGAGATCTCGAGGGCCTCGGCGAGGTCCCGCTGGCGGACCACCTTCCCGGTCCTCGTGGCGCGGAGCAGGAACCGCAGGGCCACCAGGTCCGTCTCGCCCATGCGCATGGAGTCCCGCGTCCGGGCGCGCATGCGCCGTTCCGCGTCCCGGTACCGGCGCAACAGGTTCAGCACGTCCACCGGGTCGGGGTTGGAATCCGCTCCCGGATACCAGTAGCCGTTGCTGGTCACGGCCTTCGCGTCGTGCCGTTCATCCTGCACGTCCACTGCCTCCCCACGGTGTCGGGTCCGTCTTCGCCTAGGTCATTGTCCGCCCATGTCATTGGCGTCCTGCGCTTTTTATTGGTAGGTTGACTAACAGATAGGGTACATAACTGTTAGAACATGGAGCTACGCCAGGCCATTATGGACTGTCAGCGGGGCGCCGGAGTACGGAAGGCATGATCATGAGCTTGGTCCTTGAACCGCTGTCATCGGCAATCACCACGGAGGCGCCCGACGTCCTCCCACCGGCGCACGAAGCTCTCATGACTCCTCCCGCTCCCGCCCCGTCGCCAAGTCGTGAGTCCACGTCGACGGCTGCCGGTCCGCGGGAGCCCTCCGCGGAGGAGCGCATCTGGTCCAGCCGGAAGCGGCGGCTGGCCCGCAGTGCCGTCCGGGCCGCGCTGGTGGTGCCCGGGATCCTCTCGGCCGACTGCACCATCATGGGCACCCCGGAGCGCCCCTCACTGATGTTCGCCTACGTCCTGCGGCCGGAGGCGAACGCGCCGCGCATCGTGGAGCACATCGAGAACGCCGTGGTGGGGGACCTCGAATTGCTCCTGGGCGCCCCGTTCGTCGCACGCCAGGTCGAGTTCAGCGTGGGCCGGGTCTGAGGGACGCTCCCGGCCCGGCATCCTTGCCCGATGCGCCTGGGCAGAGTACTCATGGGATATGGACGCTTCCTCTACTCCTTCCACGCCCCAGAACGCCACCCTGAACCGCGACGAACTGCAGGATTACCTGAACCACCACCTGCTGGGTTCCCGCAGCGGGGTGCGCATGTTCCGCACGGCCGCGGACACCTGGAGGGGCACGCCCTATGAGGCGGAGTTCAAGGAGCTCACCGACCAGGTCAGCCAGATGCAGGACCGGCTCATCGCGCTCATCGACCGCCTGGGCCTGAAGCAGTCACGCACGGAGAAGGTCCTGGGCAAGGCCGCTGAGGTGGCCGGACGGTTGAACCCGGTGAACCTCACCCGCTCGAAGACGCAGGGGATGACCCAGGTGGAGCTGGACATCCTCCAGGGCGCCCTGCAGGGCCAGATCGGGATGTGGCAGGCGCTCGTCCGGCTGGCCGAGCTCGTTCCCGACGGCGGCCTGGACCGCGAGTCGATGGACACCAACTACCGGCGCACCCGGCACCTGCAGGACGAGGTCCGCCGCATCAGCGAGGAGACGCTAGGCACCCGGTTCCTCACCTGAGACCCCGTACCCCGGGCCCGGGTCTCATTCCACGGGAGAGCTGGACCGGTGCTCGGCGTTGCCCAGGGTCTCGGGGGCGTCGAAGTGGTCGAGCAGGTCCCGGACGGCCTGCTGCGAGGACATCGTCTCGGCCCACCCCGTGACCTGCCGGATCCGCGTGGTGTCCATGATCGGCACCACGGCGGCCATGTCCACCCAGCCCGGGTCCGTGGGCTGCAGCCGTAGCCGGTAGGTCACGGCGGCCAGGGCCTTGAACACCGCCACCGGCAGCTCCAGGTACCTCCTGGACCCCAGCAGCTGCCCGATCGTCTGGGCGTCCAGCACCGGCTCCGCCGCGACGTTGAACGCGCCGCCGGCCCGCTGCCGCGTGACCTGCCAGTACGCCTCGGCCATGTCCGGCTGGGCCACCGCCTGGAACCGGATGCCGGCCGGGAACGGCAGCACGGGCAGCCGGCCGACCCCCGTCAGCCAGGTCAGCAGCCTCGCCGGCACCAGGTCGCCGATGAAGTAGTCCTTGATCTCGGGGGAGGGGACCGCCCCGAAAATCAGCCCCGGGCGCAGCCGCGTCACGAGCAGGTCCGGGTTCTCCCCTTCCAGCTCGTCCAGCAGGGTCTCCACCTCGGCCTTCTGCGCGCCGTAGTGGGAGGTCGGGGTGCCGGTGGTGGGGTGGGACTCGTCCACGGGCACGGTCTTGGACCCCTTGCCGTAGGCGCCGATCGAGGAGGCGTAGACCAGGTGCGGGACCTGGGCGTGCACCACGGCCTGGAACACCGTGCGGTTGCCCTCCACGTTGACGCGGTGCAGGAACTCCCGGTCCCGGTTGGGACGGATCACCCACACCAGGTCGATCACCGCGTCCGCGCCGCGCATGACCTTCTCCAGCCGTGGGCCGGCGTCGGGATCGATGACGTCGATGCGATGCCATTCCACGCCCTCGAAGGGGGCGCCCTCGCGCTCCGGTCCCTCCCGAGAGACCCCGACGATCGACTGCACCTCACCGTCGGCCCGCGCCTGCTGCAGCCGGTGCAGCAGGGCGGTGCCGACGTTGCCGGTGGCGCCGAGGACGACGACGCGCAGGCTCATGGCCGGTCGGCCCCGGTGGTGCCGGTGTCCTCGGACAGCGGCGTGTTCACCTGGGCGATGCCGGACTCGGCCGCCAGGCCCGCGGCGTTCAGGTTCGGCTTGAGGACCACCTTGATGCAGCCGTCCTGCTTCTTCTGGAACTTCTCGTACATCTCCGGTGCCCGGTCCAGGGGCACCTTGTGGGTGGCCAGGTCAAGGGTTCCGAGCGGGTCGGAGGGGTCGTCGACGAGGGGCATGAGGTCGTCGATCCAGTGCTTGACGTTGCACTGGCCCATGGTCAGCTGGATCTGCTTGTCGAACAGGGTGAGCATGGGCAGCGGGTCGGCCATGCCCCCGTAGACCCCGGACAGGGAGATGGTGCCGCCGCGGCGCACGGCGTCGATTGCGGTGGACAGGGCGTTGAGCCGGTCCACGCCGCCCTTCTTCATCATCAGCCGGCCGAGGGCGTCCGGCAGCATCCCGACGACGTTGTGGGCCACGCCGGCGACGGGGGAGCCGTGGGCCTCCATCCCCACGGCGTCCAGCACCGAGTCCGGGCCGCGCCCGTCCGTGGCCAGCCGCAGGCGGTCCCCGAGCTGGGCGTCCTGGTCCAGGGTCTCGATGCCGTGGCGCTCGGCCATCAGGCGGCGCTCGGGGACGGGGTCCACGGCGAGGACGCGGTAGCCCAGGTGCTTGCCGATGCGGGCCGCGAACTGGCCGACCGGGCCCAGGCCGAGCACGGCGAGCGTGCCGCCCTCGGGCACCTTGGCGTACTGCACGCCCTGCCAGGCGGTGGGCAGGATGTCCGAGAGGAAGAGCCACTGCTCGTCCTCACCGGTGTGGGGGACCTTGATGGGGCCGTAGTCCGCGTTGGGCACGCGCAGGTACTCGGCCTGTCCGCCGGGGACCGAGCCGTAGAGGCGGGAGAAGCCGAACAGCGCGGTGCCGGAGCCCTGCTCGCGGACCTGGTTGGTCTCGCACTGGGACTGCAGGCCGCGCTGGCACATCCAGCACTTGCCGCAGGAGATGTTGAAGGGGATGACCACGCGATCGCCGACTGAGAGATTGGTCACCTCCGAGCCGACCTCCTCCACGATGCCCATGGGCTCGTGGCCGAGGACGTCGTCCTTGTCCATGAAGGGACCCAGGACCTCGTAGAGGTGCAGGTCAGAACCGCAGATGGCTGAGGAGGTGATCCTGATGATGGCGTCCGTGGGCGCCTGGATGACCGGATCGGCCACCTCTTCCACGGTGACGTGCCGCTTGCCCTGCCAGGTGAGTGCTTTCATGCTGACCTCCCGCTGATTGCTGTGGCGGCGCAGGGGTACCTGGTGAGGCTCCCGCGCCCTGTTTGTCACCGTAGGCACGGGGGAGGGGGCTTGGGAAGGGGAGGGATTCAGACCGGAGGGAGGGTGGAAGGCTGCAAGGGGTCAGCTCCCAGTTGCGTATGTCGGCCTCGAAAGTCACTGAACAACTGAGGTCTAACGAGGGGATACTCTTGTTCCCATGTGTGGAATCGTTGGCTACATTGGCCTGCCCTCTCATCTGGAACAGCACTCCGCCCTGGACGTGCTCATGGAAGGCCTGAAGCGTCTGGAGTACCGCGGCTATGACTCCGCGGGCGTGGCCGTCATCAACGGCAGTGGCATCGAGTACCGCAAGAAGGCCGGAAAGCTCGCGAACCTCGTGTCCGAACTGGAGGAGCGGCCCGTGCCGACGTCCTCGGTGGGCATCGGCCACACCCGGTGGGCCACCCACGGTGGGCCGACCGACCTCAACGCCCACCCGCACCTGGCGGACAATGACCGGCTGTCCGTGATCCACAACGGCATCATCGAGAACTACGCCGAGCTGAAGAAGGAACTCCTGGCCAAGGGCGCCACCTTCCGCTCGGAGACGGACACCGAGGTCGCTGCCGCACTCATCGGTCACATCTACCGGACCGCCGGCTACCAGGACCTGACGAAGTCCATGCAGCTGGCCAGCCAGCGCCTCGAGGGCGCCTTCACCCTGCTGGCCGTGCACGCCGACCACCCGGACCGCGTGGTCGCCTCCCGCAAGAACTCCCCGCTGGTCGTCGGCCTGGGCGAGGGCGAGAACTTCCTCGGCTCGGACGTCTCCGGGTTCATCGACTTCACCCGCAAGGCCGTGGAGCTCGAGCAGGACCAGGTCGTCACGATCACGGCGGACGCCGTGGAGATCACCGACTTCTACGGCAACCCTGCCCAGGGCAAGGAATTCACCGTAGACTGGGACGCCTCCGCCGCCGAGAAGGGCGGCTACGCCACCTTCATGGAGAAGGAGATCCACGACCAGCCCGCCGCCGTGGGGGACACCCTGCTGGGCCGCAGCGATGAGACCGGCCGGTTGATCCTGGACGAATTGCGCATCGATGAGCAGGAACTCAAGTCCGTCAACAAGATCATCGTCCTGGCCTGCGGCACCTCGTCCTACGCCGGCATGGTCGCCAAGTACGCCATTGAGCACTGGTGCCGCATCCCCGTGGAGGTCGAGCTCTCCCACGAATTCCGCTACCGGGACCCGATCATCGACCCGAACACCCTGGTGGTGTCCATCTCCCAGTCCGGCGAGACCATGGACACCCTGATGGCGGTCCGCTACGCCAAGGAACAGGGCGCGCGGACGGTGTCCATCTGCAACACCAACGGCTCCACCATCCCGCGCGAGTCGGACGCCGTGCTGTACACGCACGCCGGCCCGGAGATCGCCGTGGCCTCCACCAAGGCCTTCCTGGCCCAGATCACCGCCGCCTACCTGTTGGGTCTGTACCTGGCGCAACTGAACAAGAAGCTGTACAGCCAGCAGATCAAGGACATCCTGTCCGATCTTGCCGATATCCCGGCGAAGGTCCAGCAGATCCTCGACAACGCGGATCGGATCAAGGACCTGGCCCGTTCGATGGCCGAGACGACCTCTGTGCTGTTCCTCGGCCGCAACGTGGGCTACCCGGTGGCCCTTGAGGGCGCGCTCAAGCTCAAGGAGCTGGCCTACATCCACGCCGAGGGCTTCGCCGCCGGCGAGCTCAAGCACGGGCCGATCGCCCTGATCGACGAGGGCCAGCCGGTCTTCGTGGTGGTGCCGTCCCCGATGGACCGGCACTCCCTGCACGCCAAGGTGGTCTCCAACATCCAGGAGGTCCGAGCCCGCGGTGCCAAGACCATCGTGGTGGCAGAAGCAGGGGACGAGGCCGTGCGGGAGTACGCCGAGCAGGTCTTCTATGTACCCGAAACGCAGCCGCTGCTGATGCCGCTGCTCACGACCGTTCCCCTGCAGATCTTCGCTTGCGAGCTCGCCACGGCGAAGGGGTATGACGTGGACCAGCCGAGGAACCTGGCGAAGTCCGTGACCGTCGAGTAATTCCGTTCGACCGAATAGGTCGTGACGACAGCACATTTTTAACTTTGTATGAACTTTGAATTCGTCAGTTCACCAGTAGTTTCCCGATTGATGGGTGGCTGCGAAATGAGTCCTGTCGGTTCGGAGTCATCGGTGTCCATGCCTTAGTCTCTCTATGGCGCTCTGTTCTCCCGCTAAGGGGCCGCGGACAGAACGGACCATGTACAGCGGGCCCAGAGGGACCCATGGCACCGCATCCTTGGGGGGATAACTTGAACAGACGTAGCCGCACGCGCGTAGCGCGAGTTTCATTTCTGGGCATAGACCTGGCCAGCTGGCTCATCATGATCCCATTGGCCGCATGGCTCCGATATGAGTTCGACTTCGTCCCGATGCCGTGGGGCGGCCTTGTCCTCGTCGGATTGGTCGCCGCGGCGCTTCAGGCAGCTATTGGCCTTATCCTGGGGGTCTACCGAGGGCGACATGTATACGGCACGTTCGAAGAGGTCAAGACCCTGACCTTCCTGGTCATCCTGGTGGGCCTGGCCACGTCGGTACTGGTCTTCACTCTGGAAGCCTTGGAGGTTCCCCGCAGCACGGCGCTCATCGCGACGCCTCTGGCACTGCTCTGCATGTTGGGAGCCCGGTACGTCTTCAGGTTGCTTATCGAGAGGAGCCGGAAGCCCGGGTCCCAGGCCATCCGCACGATCGTCTACGGGGCCGGCTACCTCGGTGAGACCGTCCTCCGCCGCATGCAGACGGACGCTGACTCCGAGTACCGTCCGGTCGCTCTCCTGGACGATGATCCGCAGCTCTCCAGCCTGGAGCTCCGCGGGGTCCGCGTCATGGGCGGGTTCGAGGACATCGCTGACGTGGCGCAGAAGACCGGTGCGAAGGAACTCGTCATCGCGATCGGACGCGCCGATTCCAACCTCGTGCGCAAGATCTCTGATGCGGCCACGGAAGCCGGTCTCCACGTCCGGGTGCTGCCCCTGCTGGAACAGATCATGGAGGGACGCACGAAGCTCTCCGACCTGCGTGATCTCTCCATCGAGGACCTCATCGGCCGGCACCCGGTCGATACCGAGGTCGAGTCCATCGCCGACTACGTCGCCGGCAAGCGTGTCCTGGTGACCGGCGCAGGTGGCTCCATCGGGTCGGAACTGTGCCGGCAGATCTCGAAGTACGCTCCCACGGAACTCATCATGCTCGACCGGGACGAGACTGGCCTGCAGATGGCCCAGCTGGGTACCGTCGGACACGGACTGCTTCACACCCGTGACGTGGTCCTGGCGGATATCCGCGAGCCCGAGGCTCTTGAGCGGATCTTCCAAGACCGTAAGCCCCAGGTGGTCTACCACGCAGCCGCACTGAAGCACCTGCCGATGCTGGAGCAGTATCCGGAGGAGGCGTGGAAGACCAACGTCCTCGGCACGCTGAACGTCCTGGAAGCGGCACGGAACGCCGAGGTCGAGACATTCATCAACATCAGCACGGACAAGGCCGCCAACCCGACCAGCGTGCTGGGCCACTCCAAGCGAGTCGCCGAGAAACTGACCGCCTGGATGGGGCAGGAGACCAGTCGACGCTACCTCTCCGTGCGGTTCGGCAACGTCATCGGCAGTCGCGGCTCCATGCTGCCAACCTTCAGGTCACTGATCGAGAAGGGTGGGCCCCTCACGGTGACCCATCCCGATGTTACCCGTTACTTCATGACCATTCCTGAGGCCTGCCAACTCGTTGTCCAGGCCGGCGCCATTGGTGCGCCGGGCGAGGTCCTGATTCTGGACATGGGCGAGCCGGTCAAGATCCTGGACATCGCCGAGCGCATGATCGAGATGTCCGGAAAGGACATCGAGATCACCTTCACCGGCCTCCGGGAGGGGGAGAAGCTCCACGAGGAGCTTGTTGGTCTCGGCGAAGGTGACGAACGTCCATTCCATCCCAAGATCTCCCACGCGCTCGTCAATACGCTTGCCCCCCGAGACATGGACAAGACCGTGTGGCTGAAGCGCTGCGGCAAGGTGGACGAAGAAGCAGGAGCACATCATGTCCAGTGATCGAATTCTCATGTCCAAGCCGGACGTCGGTGAACTGGAGGAACAATACGTCGTCGCCGCTCTCCGTTCGGGGTGGATTGCGCCTCTGGGACCTGACGTAGACGCCTTTGAAGAGGAGATCAAGGAACGCATCGGGGTCGACCATGCTGTCGCCTTGGCTTCCGGTACGGCTGCCCTCCATCTGGGATTGTTGGCGCTCGGCGTCGGCAAGGGTGACATCGTCGTGACGTCGACGATGACGTTCGCCGCCACCGCAAACGCCGTGGTCTACACCGGGGCCACGCCCTACTTCGTGGACTGCGACCCGCAGACCGGGAACATGGACCCTGGCCTGCTGCGCGAGGCCCTGGACCGGCTGCGGCGGGACGGGACCCCCGCCCGTGCTGTGCTGCCGGTGGACCTGCTGGGCAAGGCCGTGGACTACACCACGATCACTGAGGTGTGCGAGGAATTCGACACCCCGCTGATCTGCGACGCCGCGGAGTCCCTGGGCGCCACCCACGCCGGGCGCCCAGTCGGCTCTTTCGGCCGGCTCTCGGCCGTGTCCTTCAATGGCAACAAGATCATGACCACCTCGGGCGGCGGCATGCTCTTGACCGACGAAGCGGCGATCGCCCAGCGCATCCGCTATCTGGCCACCCAGGCGCGTCAGCCGGTCGTGCACTACGAGCACACGGACATCGGCTACAACTACCGGCTCAGCAACCTGCTGGCCGCACTCGGGCGGGCGCAGCTGACCCGCCTGGACGCCATGATCGAGCGCCGTCGGCAGTGGCGGACGGCGTACCGGGAGCTGGTGGCCTCCGTCCCCGGCGTCGAGGTCTTCGGGGGAGAGGGGGCCGAGGATAACTGCTGGCTGACCTCGCTGGTGATCGACCCCGCGCAGGCGCCCCTGGCCGCTGACGCCCTACGGACTCGGCTGGACGAGGCCTCGATCGAGACCCGCCCGCTGTGGAAGCCCATGCACCTGCAGCCGGTGTTCGCCCATGCCCCGGCGCTGACGGACGGAAGCTCCGAGATGCTCTTCGAGCGCGGACTGACGCTGCCCAGCGGCTCGGCCATGACCCAGGAGCAGATGGACCGGGTCCTGGCCGCCCTCTCCGAGGCCCTGGGGGTCTGGTGATGGACTACGCGGTCGTCAAGCGAGGGCTGGACGTCGTCGGCTCGGCCACACTGCTGGTGGCCGCCGCGCCGTTACTGGGGGCCACCGCCGCGCTCGTGGCGCTGCAGCACGGCCGCCCCGTGCTGTTCACCCAGAACCGGCCGGGCAAGGACGCAGAGGTCTTCAGGCTCTACAAGTTCCGCACCATGAAGCCCGTGGACGAGGCTGCCGGACTGATCACCGACGAACAGCGCCTGACGCCGTTCGGGCGGCTATTGCGCTCCACGAGCCTGGACGAGCTGCCCTCTCTGGTGAACGTCCTCCGGGGCGAGATGAGCTTCGTGGGCCCCCGGCCGTTGCTGGTGAGTTATCTGGACCGCTACACCCCCCGCCAGGCGCGTAGGCATGACGTCCGCCCCGGCATCACCGGGCTGGCCCAGGTCAATGGCCGCAATGCCATCAGCTGGGAGGACCGATTCGAACTGGACGTGCAGTACGTGGACAGCATGAGCCTGGCCACCGACGCCCGCATCCTCTGGAAGACGCTGTCCACGGTGCTCAGCCGCAGCGGGGTCTCTGCTGAGGGCGAGGCCACCATGACCGAGTTCATGGGGACCGTCCGGAGTGCCACGTGAGCGGTGCGCCCGAACGCTCCGAAGAGACTCCGGCACCCACCACTGCGGCTCTGGACATCGTCATTGTCGGCTGCGGGGGCTTCGGACGCGAGGTCGCCGACGTCATCGCCGCGATCAATGCGCGTTCGTCCACCGGACCTGTCTGGAACCTGCTCGGTTATCTGGACGACGCACCCACCGAGCTGAATGCCGACCGCGCCCGGCGGCAGGGTCACCAGGTGCTCGGACCAGTGAGCGCCGACACCATGGCCGGGCGACCGCACTTCGTGGTGGGCATCAATAGCGGTTCCGTGCGTCGGGTGTTGGCGGAACGCCTGGAGGCAAGCGGCTGGAGACCGGCCACGCTGATCGACCCGGACGCCAGGATCGGTTCCGACTGCCGTATCGGGGAGGGGACCGTCCTGTGCCCCGGGGCGAAGATCACCACGAACGTCACCCTCGGACGGCATGTCCAGCTGAATCCGAACTGCACCGTCGGGCATGACACGGTCCTGAACGACTATGTCTCCATCAACCCCTTGGCCGCCGTCTCCGGAGAGATCGTATTGGGCGAACAGGTCACAGTCGGCTCCTCGGCGTTCATCCACCAGGGGCTGACGGTGGCGGCCGGCACCACTGTCGGAGCCTCTGCCTGTGTCCTGCGCAACCAGCCTGAGGCCGCCGTGCTGGTCGGTGTTCCCGCAAGCGAGCTGCACTCAGGCGAAGGCTGTTAGGGGCCCACGATGGAGAGTGGACGGTCAAGGGTCTCCGGAACGATCGCAGGGGGTCCCGGCATCCACCGGCGACCAGGCACCGCCCGGGGGAACGAAGCGAAACTTGCCAGGGATGCGCTGTCTCGTGCCGGGGTATTGTTGGGCGTCGTCCTGTATTGCCATTTTCTCCTGATCGTATACCGCGATCACATTGTGCCAATCTATGACTATTTCAATTTCCATTGGGTGGGTTATTCGCCGGAGAGCCAGTTCATCGCCACCATGGCGACGATCGTCATGGCCTCCTGCCTACCTCTGAAGGTGGAGGGTTTCGGCACATTCGCCAAGTGGATCCTCCTGTTCACGGTGTTCGTGCCCAGCCAGATCATTCCGATTGCCTCTGGATACGTCGCTGAGCATCAGAACCTCTGGTTGAGCGCTCTGGTACTGGCTGCCTTTCTGGCGCTTCACGTCTTGCACGTCTTCCTGTCCAGAGGCCCCGACTGGCATATCCCCAGGTTGGATAGATCTGTCTACGTGGCCGGCCTCGTGGTGGCATGGGTGCTGGTCTATCTAATCTTCTTCGCGGTGGCTGGGTGGTCAGGCCTGAGGAACCCCTTCGAGAACGTGTACGACGCGCGATCCGAGTTCTCAGAGAACGTGATGTCGAGGAATGTCTTCCTCGCCTATGCCGTGCCACTCGCTGTCAAGGTCATCAATCCCATGCTGGTCGTGGTGGGCATCCAACGACGGGCATGGATCCTGGTGGTCATGGGCTTCGTCGGCTCTCTGGCAGTGTTCAGCGCGAACTCGCAGAAGTCGGTCTTCGTCACCATGCTCCTGGTGCCCCTGATCTATGGGCTGGCCCGGTGGCGACACCGCTTCTCAGGCCCGTTCCTCTCTCTCGCATTCGTCGGTCTGGCACTGGTGTCCTTGGTCAGTGACGTGCTCATGGAGTTCGTCTTCCGTCGCATCGTGGTAACGCCAGGACTTCTGGTCGGGATGTACATCGACAACTACCAAGAGCGCGGGTACGCGTTTCTCCAGCATTCGTTCCTGGAGCCGTGGTTCGACGTCGTTCGGCCGCCCCCTGCGCGTGAAATCGGCTTCAACTACTGGGCGTCCGAGAGCATGGCGGCCAATGCCAATTTCCTGGGAGACGGGTTCGCGAACTTCGGGGTCGTGGGCATGGTGGTCTTCGCCGGCATTCTCGGCTTGGTGCTGGGGCTGACAGATCGCCTCACGCGATCAGTCGAATTACCCGTCGTCGCCGCCGGTTCAGTGGGAGTGATCTTCGCGGTGATCGACACGGCCCTCTTCACCTCTCTGCTGACTCACGGTTTCATCGTCATGGTCTTCCTGTTGGCTGTGTATCCGTTACGCCAACAGGAGGGTGAAACCGAGGCCAAACCCAGCCTCCCATTGGAGGAATCGGAATCCGTTGTTCGCCGGAGGTGAGCGAACGAGGTGGCAGTCCAAGAGCGGCGACGACCTAACCGGCAATCACGACGAATGGAGCACAGATGAGGAATGCGATGGACGAGGTGCGGCTCGTCGTCCAGCCGACGGTGAGCCATTACCGAGCGCCCCTGCTGAAGGCACTGCTCGAGCAGCAGGTGCTGCCTCTCTCGCTGCTGGGCCGGTATGCCAACAGCGAGGACCGACAGTCGCGCAACCACATCCGCTCGGCCTCAGCGGAGATCCTTCGCCGCGTGGACGAGCTGAAGTTCAGGGAATGGCGCAACCTGCGGTGGGAGCGCGGCGTCGTCCCCTCCGTGCTGCGAGGCGAGTACCGGGCCTATGTCCTGGAGGGCCGCGTCTACACCGTCTCCACCTGGCTCGCCCTGGCCCTCGGACGGGCGAAGAAGACTCCCGTCTTCCTGTGGGGGCACGGCTGGAAGCGACCGGAGAGCGGACTGAAGCGGACGTCACGCGTGGCGTTCTACCGACTCTCGTCCGGGCTGCTGGTCTACGGTGACCGGGCCAAGGAGTACGCCGTCTCGGTCGGCCTGGACGCCGACCGGATCGCCGTGGTGGGCAACAGCATCTACGCCACTCAGGATCTCATCGACCACGCGGTCCCGAACCGGCCCTCGACGGAGGAGGACTTCACGGTGATCGTCTCCGTCCGGCTGACCTCGCGGCACCGGGTGGACATGCTGGCCGAGGCCCTGGCGCTGATGTCTCCGGGAGGCCGGCGGACGAGGGTCATCGTCATCGGTGACGGTGATCAGGCCGAGACTCTGCGCGAGTCGTTCGAGCAGGCAGGCGTGGCGGCCAAGTTCGTCGGAGCAGTCTACGGCGCGGAGTCCCTGGCGCCGTACTACGCGGTGGCGGACGTCGCGGTCTCGCCACGGGCCAGCGGTTTGAACATCGTCCAGGCGATGGGCTTCGGCCGCCCTGTGATCGCTCCTGAAATCGACCCCACGAGCGGGCCAGAGTCCGAACTCGTGGTGGACGGCCACACTGGCCTCCAGTTCCCCCTGGACGACATCGGCGCACTGGCCCGTGCACTCCAGAGCCTGCGGGATGACCCGGACGCCGCCGTGCGGATGGGGCAGGCCGCCCGCGAGCGCGTGCTGCGCACCCACACCGCCGAGGCGCACAGCGCGAAGATCGTCCAGGCGGTCAAGGGCTGGCTGGACCGTGACCGCTGAGGATCCGTTGGACACCCCTCGAAGGGGTCGTCTCCGTAATGCTTAGACGTCTTGCCTCCGTGGTCGGCACGCGTGTGCTCTCCTCCCTCATGCAGGGCGTCATGCTCTTCGTGCTCACGCTGTCCCTGGGGCCCAGCGCCTTCGGCCTGTTCGCCAGCGTCCTGGTGATCTGCGGACTGCTGAGCGCAGCCGTCGGATTCGGCTCCGGAACGCTGGCGCTGCGCCTGGGCAACAGCCCAGACAACCGGCGCGTGGCCGGATCCATCGCCGTGCTGCGGTACCCGGCGGCACTCGTCGCCGGAGCGGGGACGTTCCTGCTGGGCATCCTGCTGCTCGGCATCGACTCCATGGCTCTGCTCTGGGCGGCCGTCCTGCTGGGGCTCTCGGAGACCGCAGGCATGGTGGTGGAATCCATCCTCTTCGGACGCCTGCGCTCGAGACGGGCCCAGGCGGCCATCGTGACACGGCGCGCCGTGATGCTCGCCGCCGTCGTGGCCGGACACCTGCTGGACCAGGTCTACCCCTTCGTCATCGTCGCGGCCGCGGCCCTGTTCCTCGGATCAGCGCTCTGGCTGGCCGGGCAGGTCGCCCGCCCGATGCCGCTGCGCGGCGTAGTGAAGGACTCCCTGCCGTTCTGGGGCGCCGATCTGCTCTCCAAGCTCCAGACCCAGGACGTCGTCCTCGGCTCGCTGCTGCTGGCGCCGATCCCCGCAGGCATCTTCGCCGCAGCCAGCCGCATCACCAGCCCCATCAACATCCTGGCCTCGTCCATGATGTCGATCTTCACCCCGGCGATCTCCTCGGCGTCACCAGAGGAACGGTGGCCGCTGTTCCGCTCCTCGCTGCGCATGATGACGGTCGCCTGCGTGGGGATCTCCGCCCTGGGCCCTGTGGCGGGATGGCTCCTGGAGGCCATCTTGCCCGCGGAGTACGACGGCGTCTTCCTCCCCATAGTGGTGCTGTGCATTGGCACCGGCATCGCGGCCGTGACCCAGTCCCTGGTGTCTTACCTCTTCGCCGAGGACCAGGCCGGGCTGGTGTTCCGCACGCGGCTGTGGGCGATCCCGCTCTCCCTGGCCCTCGGCGTGCCGCTGGCGCTGTGGTTCGGACCCTCGGGACTGGCCGCCGTGCTGGGCCTCACGCAGATCCTCCAGGCCCTCCGCTATGGGTTCCACCTCCGACAGACCACCCACTGACCAGACGCCCGGCCACGACCCCAGGAGACCGCATGAGAATCGTGTACCTGCACCAGTACTTCCGCAAGCCCACGGACAACGGATCCAACCGCACCTACGAGATGGCCCGGCGGTTGGCGGTCCGCGGCCATGACGTCCATGTGGTCAGCTCCTCCTCCACCGTGGACGAGGCCTTCACCGAGCAATTGGACGGGTTTAGCGTCCACTGGCTGCCGGTCCCGTACGACAACACCATGGGCATCGGCGAACGGTTGAAGTCCTTCGTGGAGTTCGCCCTGCGCTCCTCGGTGACCGGCAGGATGCTGCGCGGTGACGTGGTCTTCGCCACCAGCACGCCGCTGACCATCGCGATCCCGGGCATCGCCTCCACCCTGCTGCGCCGCAGCCCGCTGGTCTTCGAGGTGCGGGACCTCTGGCCCGCCGTGCCCATCGCCATGGGCGCACTGGGAGCACCGTGGATGCGGGCCCTGGCCCACGGCCTGGAGAAGATCGCCTACACGGCCTCCACCCACGTCGTCGCGCTCTCGCCGGACATGAAGGACGGGATCGTGGCCACCGGCGTCCCGGCCGAGAAGGTGACCATCATCCCCAACGCCTCGGATAACGAGCTGTTCGCGGGCCGCGAGGAGGAGGGACAGGCCTGGCGTGCCCGGCACGACTGGCTCGGGGACCGTCCGATGGTCTTCTACGGGGGCACGATCGGCAAGGTCAACGACGTCGGCTACCTCGTCCGCCTGGCTGCTCGCCTGAGGAGCACGCACCCGGAGGTGCGGATCGTCGTCGTCGGCACCGGCAACGAGGAGCAGGCCGTCCGGGCCGAGGCCCTGCGGCTGGGCGTGGAGGGGGAGAACGTGTTCTTCCTGCCTCCCGTGCCCAAGTTCGAGGTCCTGGCGATCTTCGCTGCCGCGGACGTCTCGGTCTCCACGGTGGACGACATCCCGGTGCTAGCGGCCAACAGCGCCAACAAGGTCTTTGACTCCTTCGCCGCCGGGACGCCGGTGGTCATCAACCACGAGGGCTGGCTGGCGGATCTGCTACGCGCCAGCGGGGCCGGTCTCGTGCTCTCCCCGCAGGACCTGGACGGCTCCGCGCAGCGACTCGGCGACTACGTCACGGACAGAGAGGCGCTGCGGTCCGGGGGCCGTGCGGCCCGCCGACTGGCCGTGGAGCAGTTCGACCGGCAGATGCTCGCCGACCGGCTGGCCGAGGTCCTCGAAGCGGCCGCAGGGCCCGCGGCGCTCACCACCGGCACCCGCGCACGCCGCGCCCTGCGCCGCGGCGCGTGACGAACGCCATGCCACTGCGGGGCAGTCCGGCACCCCCGCCCGGCAGAGCGGTGCTCCGGACGACTTAGACTGAATGACGTCCCATTGCACCCTGCGAGGAGTCCCATGTTCGAGATGACGCCCGGCAACCCGTACCCCCTCGGGGCCACGCCGGACGAGGACGGCACCAACTTCGCGATCGCCGTGGGCGAGGACGCTGAGAAGGTCGAGCTGTGCTTGATCGATGACCAGGGCCAGGAGATCTGTCTGGAACTGACCGAACATTCCGGCAACACGTGGCACGTGCACGTGGCCGGCGTCGGACACGGCCAGGTCTACGGCTACCGGGTGCACGGGCCCTGGGACCCGGCCTCCGGGCTGCGGTTCAATGCCGCCAAGATCCTCATCGATCCCTACGCCAAGGCGATCACGGGGGACTTCAACTGGGGCCAGCACCAGTTCTCCTACAACTTCGAGAACCACGACGAAATCGACACCACCGATTCGCTGGGCCACACCATGCTCGGCATCGTCATCGACGATTCCTTCGATTGGGGCGAGGACGAGCGGCCGGACATCCCCTTCAACGAGACGGTCGTCTACGAGACCCACGTCAAGGGCATGACCGCTCTGCACCCAGACGTGCCCGGTGACCAGCGGGGCACCTACGCCGGGCTGGCGCACCCGACAGTGGTCAGGCACCTGAAGCGGCTCGGGGTCACGGCCGTGGAACTGATGCCGGTGCACCAGTTCACGAACGACTCCTACCTGCAGGACAAGGGGCTCTCGAATTACTGGGGGTACAACACCCTGGGGTACTTCTCCCCGCAGAACACCTACTCGTCCTCCGGCGACCAGGGTGAACAGGTCCGCGAGTTCAAGCAGATGGTCAAAGACCTGCACGCCGCCGGCCTCGAGGTCATCCTCGACGTGGTCTACAACCACACCGCCGAGGGCAATCACATGGGCCCCACGCTGTCCTTCCGGGGCCTGGACAACCGGAACTACTACCACCTGGTCGAGGGCGACGAGCGCCACTACATGGACTACACGGGCACCGGCAACTCGCTGGACCTGTCCCATCCGATGGTGCTGCAGCTGGTCATGGACTCCCTCCGCTACTGGGTGGAGGAGATGCGCGTGGACGGATTCCGGTTCGACCTGGCCACCACGCTGACCCGCGCCGAGGGCGAGCAGGGACCGGACATGATGTCCGGGTTCCTCCAGGTGGTCCGCCAGGACCCGGTGCTGCGGCAGGTCAAGCTCATCGCCGAGCCCTGGGACGTCGGCTGGGCCGGGTACCAGGTCGGCAACTTCCCGGGCCTGTGGAGCGAGTGGAACGGCAAGTACCGGGACACTGTCCGCGACTTCTGGCGCGGGGAGCCGGGCACGCTGGCGGAGTTTGCCACCCGGATCACCGGCTCGGCCGACCTGTATGAGGATGACAACCGGACGCCGCGCGCTTCCGTGAACTTCGTGACCGCCCACGACGGCTTCACCCTGCGCGACCTCGTCTCCTACAACGAGAAGCACAACGACGCCAACGGTGAGGACAACAACGACGGCGAGTCCCACAACCGGTCGTGGAACTGCGGCGAGGAAGGGCCCACGGAGGACGCAGAGGTCAACCGCCTGCGCGCCCAGCAGCAGAGGAACTACCTGACCACCTTGATGATCAGCCAGGGCGTGCCGATGATCTGCCACGGGGACGAGCTGGGCCGGACCCAGCAGGGCAACAACAACGTCTACTGCCAGGACAACGAGCTGTCCTGGATCCACTGGGACGAGGCGGACGAGGACCTCATCGAGTTCACCTCCACGGTCGTCGGGCTGCGCCAGGAACACCCGGTGTTCCGCCGCCGTCAGTACTTCGAGGGACGGCCGATGTCCCGGGAGAATCCCGAGGAACTGCCGGACATCGTGTGGCTGGAGCCGGATGCGACGCCCAAAGACGAGTCCGACTGGGACTCGTACCACGCCCGGTCCATCGCGTTCTTCCTCAACGGCCACCACCTGCCGGCCCCTGTCCGGCCCGGTGACGCGGAAGCCGACCACGACTTCTACGTGCTCCTCAACGCGTACTGGGAGCCGGTGGAGTACACCCTGCCGGGGGCTCCGTTCCCGGACTCCTGGACGCTCGTGGTGGACACCGCCCAGGCCACCCCGGACGTCACCGCGTTCACCGCGGGAGACAAGGTCACCGTGCCCGGTCGCGGGATCGTGATCCTCCAGTCCACGGAGCGTTGAGCGAACGGCCTCGCACCCACCAGCGCCTCTGGCGCCGGTGGGTGCTCCGCGGCGCCGGGGTGGTGGTGCTGGCGTTCCTGGCCGTGGGTGCTGTGTTGGCGTGGCTCACCGTGAATCCGCGGGTGAACTCTGGCCCACGGGTGGACGCGTTGCTGGTGCTGGCCACGCAGGCCGGTGCCCACGAGGAAGCGCGTCGCTTGGTCGACGAGGGCGTGACCGACCTGTTGATCGTCTCCACGACGCAGCGCAGCGAAGCGCCCCTCTGCCACCGTCCGCCGGCCGGCGCTGAGGTCGAGTGCTTCGCGCCGGAACCCGTGACGACGCAGGGTGAGGCCATGGTCGGCTCGGACATCGCTCGGCAGCATGGGGTGCACAGCCTCGGGGTGTTGACGTTCAACCATCACATCGAGCGATCACGGATGCTCGTGGAGCGGTGCTGGGACGGGCCCGTCCACATGTACGAGTTCCAGCCCGCCCGCGGAAAGCGAGGTTATGTGTACGACTTCGTCTACGCCATGGCCGCCTACGGCAAGACGTTCCTCACGCCCGGCTGCGACGCCGCACCCCCGCAATGGCTCCAGACGCCGATCGATCGTTTCAAGGGCTGAGCCCCACTAGAAGAGACGCACTGAGGGAAAGGTTGTCGTTCGTGGAGTATTCCAAGCAGCTCACCGCTCACGCCACGCCCATTCCGGGGCTCACCCTCTTCGATGTACCCCTTCACGGAGACAATCGCGGATGGTTCAAGGAGAACTGGCAGCGGCGCAGGATGACCGAGATCGGATTACCGGATTTCGGGCCAGTGCAGAACAACATCTCCTTCAGCACCGCCCCCGGCACTACCCGAGGAATCCACGCTGAGCCCTGGGACAAGTACATTTCCGTGGCCACCGGTTCGGTTTTCGGAGCCTGGGTCGATCTGCGGCAGGGGAGTACCTTCGGGACCGTGTTCACGGCCGTCGTGGATCCGTCGATCGCGGTATTCGTACCTCGGGGCGTCGGCAATGCGTTCCAAAGTCTCGAAGACAACACTGCTTACACCTTCTTGGTCAACGAACACTGGTCTGCCGAAGCTAAGGCGCAGTACAGCTTCCTCAACCTCGCCGACGAGACGGTGGCGATCGACTGGCCCATTCCCCTGGACCAGGCCGAGCTTTCAACCAAAGACCGGGACCATCCTCGACTGGCCGATGTCATGCCCATGTCTCCCGCTCGGCTCCTCGTGCTCGGAGCCACGGGACAGTTGGGGCGTGAGCTGAAGCGCCAGCTGGCCAACCGGCCGGGGATCGAGTTCCTGGGACGTGACCGCTTCGATCTGGCGGATCCTGCCGCCGTGGGGGCCGTTGACTGGCGCCAGGTCGGCACCGTAGTCAACGCGGCCGCCTACACCGCGGTGGACGAGGCTGATACGACCGACGGTGGCCGGGCCGCGTGGGCGGCCAACGCCGAGGGCGTCGCGCGGTTGGCCTCTGCCTGCGCCCAGCACCACGTAACCCTCATCCACGTGTCCACCGACCACGTCTTCGACGGCACGAAGGACGGCGCGTACACCGAGGCTGACGCGCTCTGTCCGGCTAACGCCTACGGAACCTCCAAGGCCGCCGGTGACTTGGCCGTAGGGATCGTGCCCAAGCACTACCTGCTGCGGGCGTCCCGAGTGATCGGGGAGGGGGAGAACTTCGTGCGGACCACGCACTCCCTGGCCGCGCAGGGCGAGCGCGCCACCGTCGTCGCCGACCAGTTCGGTCGACTGACCTTCACTGAGGACTTGGTGGCAGCCATCGTGCATTTGCGCAACAGTGGGGCGCCCTACGGGACCTACAACGTCACCAACGCCGGCGCCCCCGCATCCTGGGCTGACGTCGCACGACGTGTCTACGAACGGTCGGGCCGTCCAGCGTCCGACGTCATGGAGACCACCACTGATGCATACGCTGCAGGTATACGGGCCGCCCCGCGGCCCCTGAACTCCGTGTTGGACTTGTCCAAGCTCGAGGCCACCGGATTCACACCGCGCGACCAATGGGAGGTCCTGGACGCGTATCTGGGCGTGCGCGCCGCCGAAATCGACTCATTACCGTCTCGGTAGGATGAACAGATGATCATCGGCATCGGTGTGGACGTGGTAGAAGTGTCCCGGTTCGAGGGCCAGTTGGCCAAGGCACCCGGCCTGCGCGAGCGGCTCTTCACTCCGTCCGAGCGCGAGCTCAACGTCCGCTCCCTCGCCGCGCGCTTCGCGGCGAAGGAAGCCATTGCCAAGGCCCTCGGCGCCCCGGCCGGCATGAACTGGCAGCACTGCCGGATCGACGTCGATGCCGCCGGAGCACCCCACGTGGTGACCACCGGCACCGTCGCTGAGGTGGCCGCCGCCCGGGGAGTGGAGACCTGGCACCTGTCGCTCAGCCATGACGGTGACATCGCCACGGCGATGGTCGTCGCCGAGGGCTGAGATCCACCCCGACCGAGGAGGGTTGCCATGATCCAGGCCTATTCCGGCTCCGCCGTCCGGGCCGCCGAGAGACCGCTGCTCGAGACCGGCCACGGCGATGCGTTGATGAGACGCGCTGCGTGGGGGCTGGCCACGTACGTCCTGCGAGCACTGCGCGCGCGCGGACCGGCGGTCGGCGTCACGGTGGCGGCCCTCGTGGGCACGGGGAACAATGGCGGGGATGCCCTGTGGGCGCTGAGCTTCCTACGTCAGCGGGGCGTGGACGCCGTCGCCGTGCCGACGGGGGACCAAATGCACGAGGTCGGGCTCGACGCACTGTTGCGCGCCGGTGGCCGGGTGCGGGAGCATATCCCGGTCCACGCCGTGCTCGTCATCGATGCCGTACTGGGGACCGGGGCCCGGGGCGGCTGGGAACCGGCGTCGATACCGCCGGTGCCGCCAGGGGTCACCGTCGTCGCCTGCGACCTGCCCTCGGGCGTGGACGCGGATACCGGACACGTCGCCGGGGGAGTGATCCTCGCGGACCTGACCGTCACCTTCGGTGCCCTCAAGACCGGACTGCTCATCGGTGCCGGGGCGCACGCCGCCGGCCGGGTGGAACTCGTCGACATCGGGCTGGGACCGTACCTGGGAACGCCGGACGTGTGCACGGTCGAGCGCGACGAGGCGCTCGCGGTCTTCGCGCCTCCGGCATGGGACGACTACAAGTACCGCCGCGGCGTCCTGGGGGTGTGCGCCGGCTCGGAGCGGTACCCCGGGGCCGCGGTGCTGGTCTGCCACGCGGCCGTGGCTTCGGGGCTGGGAATGGTCCAGTACGCCGGTCCGCAGCGGGCCGCAGACCTCGTCCTCGCGGCCTGTCCAGAAGTGGTGGCCGGTAACGCGGTCGAAGGGAAGGCCCGGGCATGGGTGGCCGGACCGGGACTCGGCTCCGACGACGATGCGCGCTCGCGTCTGGCCGAGGTCGTCGAGGCCTGTGTGGACGATGCGTTGCCGCTGGTGCTCGATGCCTCCGCGCTGGACCTGGTCACCCTGGAGGACCTGGACCGGCTACGCGCCGCCGGAGCCACCATCGTGCTGACTCCGCACGAGGGGGAGTTGCGACGCCTGGTAAGCCGGCTCGCCCCCGATATGAACGTCTCTTTCGCTGCAGTGGCCGGATGGGATCCCGTGACCGCCGCGCGGCGGACGGCAAAGGAACTGGGCGTCGTCGTGCTCCTCAAGGGGCCGACGACCGTCTGTGCGGCACCCGATGGGCGCACGGTGGTCCAGAACGAGGGTGGCCCCGAACTGGCGACGGCCGGCAGCGGGGACACCCTGGCCGGCCTCGTCGGTTCTGCCCTGGCGCGGACAGAGCACCACGGCCCGATCGCCACGGCGGAGAAGGTGGCCGCTGCGGCATGGCTGCACGGCATGGCCGGGCAGCGCTCCGCAGTTCAGGGGCCCTTCGGAGCCTCAGCCTTGGCAGATGTCGTGCGCGACGTCATGGCGTCTGGCAAAGAACCGGCGACCGGAAACACACTGTCCGCACCCGGCGTTTAGGTCATTGTCCGGCAGCTCCGGCAGCTGCAACGGGTACCCACGACGTCCAGGGGACCACTGTGTCTCCACCAGCCAGGCACCCGTTCGGCACGCGTCCGGAGCGTACGCGCACACCCACCATGGTGCACTCAGAGTGTGATGGAAGAATAGGGACCATCATGTCTTCTGTCAGCGACGCCATCACCGACTTCCACACCCCGCCGGCCCTGCATCCAGCGGATAGCACCGGACCTACCGGTCCGGCTGGATCCGCCACATTAACCGGGCCCTCTCTCCCCGCTGAGCGGGCCGCCGTCGTGGACCTGGCCGCGATCCGGCACAACGTGGCCCAACTGCGGTCCTGGGTCCAGCCGTCCGTTCTGATGGCCGTGGTCAAGGCCGACGGTTACGGACACGGTGCGGTGCCCGTAGCCCGCGCAGCCGTGGAGGCCGGGGCCACCTGGCTCGGGGTGGCACACGTGTCCGAGGCGCTGGAACTGCGGGCCGCCGGGCTCAGTGCGCCGACGCTGGCCTGGCTGCACACCAGGGACACCCCGTTCGGGCGGGCCATCGAGGAGAACATCGACCTCGGCATCTCCGGCTGGGAGCTGGAGGCGATCGCCCAGGCCGCCCAGCGCCTGGAGCGCCCGGCACGGGTGCACCTCAAGGTGGACACCGGGCTAGGGCGGAACGGGGCGACGCTGGCCGACTGGCCGGGCGTGGTGGCCCGGGCCGCTGAGCTGCAGGAGGCCGGGGTCATCCGGGTGGTCGGGATCTTCTCCCACCTGGCCGTGGCCGACGAGGAGGATCGCGACGCCGAGACCGACGAGCAACTGGCCCTGTTCCACGGTGCCGTAGAGACCGCCAAGAGCGCCGGGCTGACCGTGGACCTGCGGCACATCGCCAACACCCCGGGCATCCTCGTGCGCCCCGATGCCCACCTGGACCTGGTCCGAGCCGGCCTGGGGATCTACGGTCTCTCCCCGTTCAGCGACCGTCCCGCCGAGGAGTTCGGGCTCATCCCGGCCATGACGGTCACCACCACGGTGGCGAACAACAAGGCCGTCGACGCCGGCCAGGGCGTCTCCTACGGGTACCGATACCACACCTCCGCCCCCACACGGCTGGCCCTCGTCCCGCTGGGGTACGGGGACGGGGTGCCGCGGACGGCGATCGCCGCCCCCGTGTCCATCGGTGGCCAGCGGTACGAGGTGGCCGGGCGGATCGCCATGGACCAGTTCGTGGTGGACCTGCGGACCGAGGACGCCTCCGTGGCGCCTATCGGGGCCCGAGTGGACCTGTTCGGCCCGGAGTCCGGGATCGCCGCCGACGAGTGGGCCGCCGCGGCCGGGACAATCAACTACGAACTCGTGACCCGCATCGGTGCCCGGGTCCCGAGGATTCACGTGGACACGGATCCGGGCGTGGACGCGGGGATCCCCACGGGGGAGAGCCGGTGAGGTCCGTCCACGTGCCGGCGCCGCAACCGGTGGCCCGGTTCGAGGTGGCGTTAGACGGAGCCGCCTCGACGCAGGCATGGGCCGCGCAGTTGGCCCGGCGGCTGCGGGCCGGTGACGTGGTGATCCTGACCGGGGAGCTCGGGGCCGGCAAGACGACCTTCACCCAGGGCCTCGGGGCGGGACTCGACGTGCGGGAGGGCATCATCTCCCCGACGTTCGTGCTCTCCCGGATCCACCCGTCCCGGGAGGACGGACCCGACCTGGTGCACGTGGATGCCTACCGGCTCGCATCCGCCGGGGAGCTGTCCGACCTGGACCTGGACACGACCGTGGACCGGTCGGTGACGGTCGTGGAGTGGGGGAGGGGACTGGCGGAGTCCCTGGCCGGCTGGCCGGATGACCCGGAGGCGTCCTGGCTGGACATCGAGCTGGTGCGTGCCACCGGCGGGGGAACGAGCGGTGGCGAAGGCGTCCGCGCCGACGCCGAGGCCGGCACCATCATCACCGACTTCTCCGACGAGGACGGCGCCGGCCAGGACGAGGCACGCACCGCCGTCGTCCTCGCCTATGGACCCCGCTGGGCCTCCGCGGCACTGCCCAACTGACAACCCTTCTTGGTCCCATGCTGTGAAAGTGTCGTGAAGGCCCTGGACACGGGGCACCAAGAGGTCAACGAGTATGGCCCTCGCATGTTCCCCGTGGCGTCCGTGCGTAGGTTCCTCGGCAAGCAGGAAACCCTGATGCCACGGAGGCGAAGAAGACCATGGGTCAACTCAACGGCAGGACCACGGCGATCTGCACGTGCATCCGCGACACACGAGAACCCCGGGTGGTGGCCGTGCTGGATCCCCAGTGCCCCCGATGCGCCGCAGGACGCTCCACGACACATACCGTCGTATGCGATGGATGTTGAGCAGATCTCTAGCCCGTGAACGGCGGCGCTCGCTAGACTCGCGTTCAGGTAACCCTGCGGCCATCCCCAAGAAACGCCGCGCCGGTTCCCGTCTCATACGCACGTGCGGATTTCCGCTGATCTCTTCGGAGGGGCCTTCATGAACAACTCTCAAAGCCGTACCCACTATCGGACCGTCTACGGATCGAACCCCAAGCGCCTGGAGGCCGGGACGGCCGTTGGGATCGCCCTGGTGCTCCTGGTCCTGGCGGCGTTCTTCTTCTTCCTGATGTTCATGCAGTAATCCGCGAGCACTCATACGCTGCCGCGGAGCGCTCGCGGCCGGGCCTGTCGGTCACATGCGGACGTCGAAGTCTCCGTAGGTGACCGGCAGGCCGTTCTGCTGCCAGGCCTCGAAACCGCCGTCGATGTCCGCGACCTGGTGCAGTCCCATCTGGCGCAGGTTCCACTCCGCCAAAGGGCTCGTAGCCGTGCGGGCAGGAATGCACGCAGCGGGTGCCCCAAGTGCCAGCCCTTGGAGAGACTATTGCGCAATTCTAGGGACGAGTCGCCAGGGACTCACGCTCAGTTGATGACGACAGCGCACGGGATGCGGGTGGCTTGACGCACTTTTCCTGGCGAAATCTACGATGGAAAACATATATCTCGATCGGAGAACAATCGATACCGGTGAGGAACTTTGCAGTTTTACGGTCGCATAATCGATCGGAAGAACCGCCGCACATGTTCTGGACTAATCGCCGCGAGTGTGCAGGCCGTCAACCCCGGGGGCGCGGCGCGTCCCGCCGTCGAGGCGGCCATCAGTGACAAGACCACGGTCACCCCGTCTATGTCTGCGGCGCTGGCCGCCGTGTCCCCGACCGCCGCATCCCTGGCAGTAGCCACCGTGGCGCGGGCCAAACAGAACCCCCTGTCGATGCTGACCCCTGTCTGGCACCCCGACCGTGCACGTCGGTTCGATCCTCATGGAATCCCGCGCCAAGTTGCCCCTTGTCGTCATCAACGACTGGGGCTCCAAGCCCTTCCTGGACACCAGTTACCCCGCGCTGAAGGCGTTGGGCGTTCCGGTGACGTGGGCCGTCCGGCCTAACCGGCTGGGCACGGGCACCTACCCGGCTAACCACATCAGTCTGGCCGAGGCGCGGACCCTGGCGAACGAGAACGGCAACGTCATCTCGTTCCACTCCTTCGATGGACAGGCCACGTCCGGGATGACCGCCGAAGAGATCCGGGTGAAGAACCTGTCCGCCCTGGCCTCCCTACACGCCCAAGGACTGTTCGGGCGGGGCTCCACCCACGGGGCCGCATGGACGCAGAACGAAGCGCCCAACGCGCCCGCCGTCGCCCCCTACCTCGCCGTGGGGCAGACCAACGCCAGTTCGTCTACGCTCACCCCGTGGCCGCCACTGGAACGGCTCTACATCCCGCGCATCATAATGAACGGCAAGACCCCGGCGCAGATGGATGAGCGCTTCCAGCAGATGAAAAACACCGGCGAGGGCGGCTTGTTCTACACGCATGGCGTTCTTCCCGCCTCGGAACCGAACCACTCGTCCCAAGCCGAGTGGGATTACTCCGTGTTTAACGTGCAGGCCGGGATCACTGAGGGGTGGCTGGAGCCGACCACGCTGGCGACCCTGATGGAACGTGAGCGCGTCGAAATGCCTGCCGAACCGCTCTGACCGGCACGCTGGCTACAGGCGATCGGCTACGACAAGACTGGCCGTAGCCGATCACCTAACCTCCGCAAGCGGAGGTAATGTCCACCAATCTCCGAGCATCCGGTCAAAGGAGCTGTCCGAAAACTTCCCCATTCCCCCGGTGGGATACGGGGTTAGTTCGCCGAAGAAGATTCCATCCGGGGCGTCGTAGAGGTCCACCCGAACGAAGTCGTAATCGGCACCAATCTCAGAAGCGACCCGCAGCATCTCATCGAGCCGATCCGGACGCGGCATCACAGCACCCAGTGTCTTGCCTCCCTGAGTAACCTCATACGGCACCCAATCCGGGCTATAGAACCGACGCTGTACCTGGGAGAACCGGGGCGTGTCGATCTGGACCAAGCGGACCACACCGTCGAACACGAAGAACCGCAGGTCATTCGGCGATTCGCCGTCCGGGGTAGGAATCTTCCGCTCCAGCAAGAACCCCGGCTCGGCCTGCCCGTACCCCCACACCCCCTGAACCCGGTAGTGGTCCATGTGCCGCCATCCGGAGATGCTTTCGGGGGTTACGCCAGACTCACGGAGAGATCCGGAGCCGAAGGCCACATACCCGGAACCTTCTCGGGGCTTGAACACCCAGTCACAGCCCCAGTCCCTGTCCAGTATGGGCGTCATGTCCGGGCCGGACCACAGCGTCTCGGGGATGCGCACCGAAGACTTCCGGGCCGCGTATTCCTTCATGGCGATCTTGTCCCCACCAATAGCGATGAGTTCTCTCCGGTCATGCAGGATGCGCCACTGGATCTTGTCCAGGAAAGTGACTGGTTTCCTTGGAATGAGCCTGTTGAACTGCCGGAAGTAGAGGACCTGTCTCTTGATGGGTATTGGAACGTGAGGCATCACCTTCCGGCCAAGGGGCTTTAGGACACGGTCAATCTGGGGCGAGGTCATGACCCGATTCTAGGGTGCCTCCATCGCGTGCCGCCCATGTGTGTACCTCACCGGCAAAGAAGGCCGTATGGGGGGGCAGCGCTGCATGGTGGCGACTCTGCCGGGAAGGACCGGCGAAGCGGATATCGGTTGCCCGTCAACTTCATGTCGGGCGTTGTCCACAGTTTGAGCGAACTGGGCGAAGCATAGAGCCACAATCATGGCCCCACTGAAGCCCACGAAGAATCCGGTCGGCTCTAGCAAGGCGGCAACCAGTGCCACGGCTGCGATCATCCTGAACACTACGGGCACCCGCGCCGGGGCGAGGAACATCGTGTAGGCCAGGAGGACGCACACCACGCTGGTTGCCATCAACCCGAACGGGCCAACGTCCACCCCCGAGGTCAACGGTGCTATGTGCGGTCTGAGCAGGTGCCGAATCGACGGGTCAACGCCGAGAGGCCCACCAGCCCAGAACGCATCCCAAGAGGCCGAGTTCAGGGCGGACCGCCCCGTGGTCAGATCCGAGGCTGTCTGCACGTTAGAACGCAGCACATGGTCCGACAGGGCGGAGAATGCCCCACTGAAGTACAGGACGGGCGGGACGACGAGCAGCAACCCGAAGCCGAGCAAAGGACGTCGACGCAAGAGGGTGAAGACCAGAATGGCCAACGCTGCGAGAAGACCAGCCACACCGCCCCGGCCTTGCGACAAGAACAGGGCCGCCCCGAGCGCCACGGCCAACGCGACCCGCAGCAACACGCGCCGCTTGGCCCACGCCCAAGGGGTGATGACCACGCACAGGGCCACAGCCAGGAAAGGGGCCACCTTGGTACTGCCAAAGCTGAACCCTGAGTACCGGAACCCGTACTCACTGGGGACACCCAAATACGGCAACCCGTTGGCTTGGAAGATGATGTCGATGGCGCTGAGGGTGCAACCGGCCACAAACCCGAGCATGAGCCAGCATTGGTGCGCCATCCCCCGGACCACCAGGAAGGCCACCAGAGGTGAGATAAACGCCACGACCCCTGTAAACAGGCTGCCGCCGAGGAATACCGCTTTGGCGATTGCTAGAGCGCCCGCAGTAGTCAGTAGGAACGTGACCCACCCGAGTAGCGGGTTGGGCCTCGACTCACGCGGCCGGGACAGACTGGCCACCACGATCACCAGGGCCAGCCCATAGCGGAGCACATCGAACAGGACGGGCGGAACACCGCCCATCGTGTCGATGGGCAACACCAGCCCGAGCAGGAAGAACGGCACTAAGGAAACGTCGCGCCGCTTGGTCTCATGTGTCCTGTTCCGGTGGATTCTCCCCTTGTGGTCCACGGAATACAGAGCCTTTGATGTCACTCGGCCATCGTACCGACGACAGCGACCTGACCTATCATCGGGAATACCGACAGCTCGTCGACCCGGATAGAGTGTGTTGCTGCTCCGGGGGCCAGGAAAGCAAGCGGAAGTTAGGTGCGGACGAGGCGTATTCGGCGCCGCTGGCGCTGCCTATATTCGTCCCACGAGGGGGCCCATCGTCAGAGCGGGCGTGAACCGATAATGAGCACCGAAGAGCGCACTCCTCCCAGCAGGCGGGCTTTCCTGATGGCTACTACCGGTGCCTTGGCCACGGGTGCTTTAGCAGTCACCGTAGCAGCGACCTGGAACGATAGTAAGCACATGTCCCTCCAATCGGTTGTCGATGCAGCGCGGGCGGGTGACACTGTGGAGATCAGCAGAGGCTGGCTCATCGGCACACCCGTCGTAGTTAACAAGGCACTCACCATCCGGTGCGTACGCGGCGGCTCCGTAACAACGACAAAAGACGTCCACGCCTTCGACGTGATGGCGTCGAGCGTGCGTTTCGAGCAGGTCGCCCTTAGAGGTGTCGCCGAGAGTCGTGGTGACAAGCAGGCGGCCATCCGAGTCACCGGGACGCTGAAAGCACCCATCAAGGGTCTGCGGATCCTACGTTGCATCATCGTCGGTTTCGCCAAGAACGGCATAGAGGCTCACCACGTCCACAGCCCTCTAATCGAGGCCAACACCATCGAGCGGGCCGCTTACGGCGGCATCATGATCTTCTCGGGCAAGGGCGGGAGGATCGCGGGCAACACCATCCGCAACGTGACCATGCGAACCCTTAAGAACGCATACGGCATTGCACTGACTCGCATGTACAACCAGCCCTTGGCACAGGCTCCCCACACCTCGGGCACTATCGTGACCGGCAACCTGGTCGATGGTGTCCCGGGGTGGGAAGGCATTGACACCCATGCGGGTAGGGACATCAGCATCCTCAACAACACTGTGCGGAACTGCCGAGTAGGAATCGCCGTGGTGCCCGGCCGCAACCCCGCCGGCGTGTACGTCTATGCACCCACCGGCATCCGAGTCATCGGCAACACCATCGACTCCACGGTCACGGACGGTTCACGCAGACCGGGCATCCAAGTGATTGGAGCCACGAGCAGCACGGGAAAGGTCAATCAGTACGCATCAGCGGAGGTCGCCAGCAACACTGTGACCGGCCACGGAACGCAGAACACCGGCAACCAAAGTGGCATCCACATTGAAGCCACCCGACAAACGACGGTGCGGAGCAACAAACTCATCAGCTGCTCGCCCAATGGAATCCACGCCTACCACAGCAATGAGGGCTTAGTGATCGAGAAGAACACCTTCACCGACACCTGGAGCCAGAACCAAGACTTCGCTGCATGCGTCTACATCTCGGGCACAGCACAAAGCTTAACCGTGCGTGAGAACAAGGCGATCCGGGGCAAGAAGAAGGCCAAGCTGGTCAACGAGCGGGGACTGTTCGTCCGCGCCGAAGCCAAGCGACCGGGAACGACCGTGACAGCCTCCGGCAACAGCTTCACGGCATGCGTGAAACCCATAGTGGACGCGAGCAAATCACAGAAGCTGACCTAGAACAGCGCCAACTAATCAGATCCACTGAGGCCTCGCCATCGTGCGGGGCCTCACCCATGACCGGCCTCATCACCAAATTAGTACTGTCGGCATGACCAATCACAGAGTCCGTTCGGTTACTCAGAGAAGCGTCTGAATACGTTCCTTGGCTCGGGTAGCTGAAGACTGGCAGACGGCACCTCCGGACGTGAACTTAAGAACGCGCCACTAAGAATTGACGATGACAGTCAAGGTCGTAAACCGATGTCGAGAATAGTGATTCTGGGAGTGCGGGCCTAAGCTCGGACGTTGAAGTCTCCGTAGGTGACCGGCAGGCCGTTCTGCTGCCAGGCCTCGAAGCCGCCGTCGATGTCCGTGGCGTGGTGCAGTCCCATCTGGCGCAGGTTCCACGCCGCCAGGGATGACGCGTAACCGTGCCGGCAGAACAGCACGTAGCGGGTGTCCCAGCGGGTTGCCTCCGGGATCCGGAACTCGAAGCCGGGATCGAGCCGCCAGGGCAGCACGGTCAGATCGATCACGAGGGCGCCCGGGATGCCCGGGGCCTCGGCGCGATGGGTCTCGGTGCGCAGGTCGATCAGCACCGCGCCCCGTTGCTGTTCCGCCAGGGCGGCCATGGGGGAGAGGCGGTCCAGGCCGGCGCGCACGCGGCGCAGCAGGCCCATCGAGCCGTTCGGGTCAGTCTCCACACCGCGATCCTAGGGGGTGACGGCTTACCCCGGGCGGGACCGCACCCAGCCGAGTTCGCTCAGGTGCTCGTGCACCAGGCGGGCGACGGCCGCCTCGGCCGCGGCATTCAGGTGCGCGCTGTCCCGGGACAGCGACGGCGGCTTGTTCCCCATCGCCTGCTCCTGCCGGTCGGCCGGCGTCGGGCTGATTCCTGCGTACCTCCACACCTCCGGCGAGGCGAGGAAACCACCCAGGTCGAGGAACTGCCGGCCGAACTCGGTGCGGGCCGCCGCGTTGTAGGCCGTGACCCCGTCCCGGAGCGCCGATCCGGAGCGCGGAGTGTGCGTGTTGACGAAGTGGCCCATCACCAGGACGTTGACGCCGCCGTTCCAGGCCACCGCGTCCCGGGTCCACTGCAGCAGCATGCCGACGTCCCGGGTCCCACCGGCTCCGTTGAGGTTGTTCTTGCCCAGGTTCAGCAGCAGGATGGCCCCGCGCTGGCCGTGCGTGGGCCGGAATGCCGTGTCCTGCGCCGGGTGGGAGCCGAGGCGCGCCACCGTCTCCTCGGCGAGCTCACCGCCGTGGCCCCCGTTGTAGAAGGGCATGCCCCGGAACTCGGCGGCGAAGCGCGGGCCGGACAGCGCGATGGTGGAGGACCCGAACGCGTAGAGCCGCCCGTAGTCGAGGGCCACCGGGGTGCGCTGACCGGTGTGCCGGTCGGTCACCGTCGCATGCCCCCACGCGGTGGACTCCGCGGTGTAGCGCGCGGTCCCGGTCAGCGCGGTCCGTCCCGTTCCCGCAGGCTCGGGGGACACCGAGGTGAACCGGGCGTCGCCTGTCGCGGAGGGGGTCGCCTTCACCTGGACACCGGCGGAGATCACGAGGCCTGCCAGCACCGCCAGCGCGGCTCGGCGGCCCAGGGTGTTCCCAGTGGGTCTGGCCATGGTCGCCCCTCCCGTCGCCGATGCTGCTCACAACGTAAGCGGGCCGGAGGGGGAGGGAAACGGGGTCGTGTACTCGGGTGCCACTGGTGCTGGTGCCGGTGGCGGGGCTGGTCGCGCAGCGAAGGCAGGCAGGCAGGCGCCGTGCTGGGGTTCAGCGGGTCAGATCCAGGATCCACAGGGATTCAGCCAGTCCACGTAGCGCTGGATGACCGGCCAGGCGCCCTCGGAGTCGTTGGAGACGATGGTGACGGTGGTCCGGGTGGTCGGGTCGAAACGCGTGCGCACCGAGACGCCGGGGTCGTAACCCTCCAGGATCCAGCCGGGGCCGTCCTCGTCGAGCCAGAAGCCCATCCCGCAGCGCAGACCCTCGTACTCGTCGTGGTGCCGGGGGCGGGTCAGTTCCGCCACCGCCTCACGGGAGACGATCCTTCCGTCCGCCAGGGCGCGCCAGAACCTGCTGAGGTCCTCGACCGTGGTGACCGCGCCGCCGTCGCCGTTGCCGCGCACCGGCAGGTGCAGCACGTTGGTGCGCACCGAGTCGCACCGCAGGTACCCGGTGGCGGTGCCGGCGGCGGGCTCGTCCAGCCGGGGGTAGCCGGTGTTGCCCATGCCCGCGGGGGCGAGCACCCGCTCGGTGACCAGCTCGTGGAAGCTCCGACCACAGGCGCGCTCGGCGGCCAGGGCCAGGACGATGTACCCGCCGTTGTTGTAGGCGAACCGCTCTCCGGGCCGGGAGACCTGCGGGCAGTCCAGCACCTGCAGGAATCCCTCGGTCTCGGCCAGGGTGTGCGTGGGGACGGGCAGCACGTAGTCGGTGACCTCCCAGTCGGCCGACTCGTCCAGGTAGTCGCCGAGGCCCGAGGTGTGGCCGAGCAGGTGCTCCAGGGTCACGTCATCGTCGACCCCCGGCAGGTCCAGGCCGAGCATGGGCCGCACCCTCGAGGTCCGGGACAGGGAGCCGTCCTCGACGAGGGACATGATGACCAGGGCCGTGAACGCCTTGGACACGCTCGCCACCCCGAACCGGGTCTCGGGCGTGTTCGGGATGCGCAGCACACGCTCGGCCAGCCCGTAGCCGCGGGACAGCACGGGGGAGCCGTCCACGTCGATGGAGATGGCACCGGAGAAGTTGTGGCGCAGGGCCGCCTCGTCCAGGGCGGAGGCGAGTTCCGTCAGGTCCTCGGCAGGCGTCGAGGGACCCGGAGGGGAAGGGGTTGTCACATGCTCAACTTAGTGCACGGGGGTGGTCCCGGGGAGGATACACCGCCTGTGGCGCGGGGTTTTTGCCGGAACCGCGGTGACGGGTACCGGTGCTCCGTAGACTGGACCCCGTGACCTCCGACCCCCGCCCCCTGCTCGCGATCGATGCCTCCGCGACCGCCAGCGCCGCCGTCGTGCTCTCCGGCGAGGTCCTCGCCCGCTTCTCCACCACCGAGACGAACACCCACGCCGAGGTGCTCGCGCCCGCCGTGCAGCAGGTCATGCGGGAAGCGAACGTGGCCGCGGCGGACCTCGGGGCCGTGGTGGCCGGCGTCGGGCCCGGGCCGTTCACCGGCCTGCGCGCCGGGCTGGTGACCGCCCGCTCGCTCGCCTTCGCCTGGGGGCTGGACGTGCACGGGGTGATGAGCCTGGACGCGATCGCCCACCCCGCCGCCGAGGACGCCTGGCGCCGCGGGGTGGACGAGTTCGTCGTCGCCACGGACGCCCGCCGCCGCGAGGTCTACTGGGCGCACTACTCGCACGTGGGCGGGCAGTTCCAGCGCCTCCACGGGCCCTTCGTCACCGCCCCGGCCGACGTCACCCCGCTGCCGGTCTACGGCGCCGGGGCGGGGCTGTACCCGGACGTGCTGTCCTCGGTCCCGGAGTTCCGCACCACCGTTCCGGACGCCGGCGCCCTGGGCCTGGTCGGCGAGCTCTCCCTGCGCCGCGGCCGGGGCCTGCTGCCCGTGCAGCCGCTGTACCTGCGCGAGTCCGACGCCAAGGTCCCCGGGCCGCCCAAGAGGGCGGGCACGGGGGAGCGCTGACGCCTCGAGGGCCTTACGAGCACGATGGACGGTGGTTCGCGCGGCGTGTCTCACCGTGCATCGTGATCGTAACGCCGGCGGTTCCTGCCTAGAGCTCGCGCTCGTCCACGACGTCGAAGTCGCGGAACGTGATCTCCCCGTCGACGAGTTCCCGCATCCTCCCCGCGAACTCCGCGGTCTCCGGAAGCTGCGAGTTCTCCATGGCCGACTCGTAGGAGTCGAAGAAGACGACCTCGCAGTATCGGTCCGGGTTGTCGCGGTACGTCATCCACACGGCCCGGCGCGCCGTGCGCTTGCCCTGCGTGGCCCGCTCCCACTCGGCGAGGACCTCGGCCACCTCCTCGGGCCGGGTGGTGGTGTATTCGATCAGCTGGACGAACGCCATGACGCACTCTCCTTGGACGCGATCCCCCTTCAGGGTAGGCCCGGCGGAGAGGGGTGTGAAGATCGCAGGCGCCCCGGGTGTGAGCAGTGTGATCTACTCGGGATGATGACAGCTGATCACCCCGATGAGGACCCCGGCGCTGTCCCGTCACCGGATGCGGAAGCGCTCCCGCATCCGCTGACGGGACGGCGCTTCGCCTCACCCGTGCCGCCGGGCACCGGCTGGCCGGAGGACCCCGCACTGCCCACGACGCCGGCCGCGGCCTCGGCCGACCAGGTCCGGGACCTGGCGGCATCGGCGTCCTCGCTGGCCGAGGTCGACGCGCGGGTCAGCGTGTGCCGGGCCTGCCCGCGGCTGGTCCAGTGGCGCGAGACCGTGGCCGGGGAGAAGCGAAGGGCCTTCGCCGACCAGCCGTACTGGGGCAGGCCCGTGCCCTCCTATGGGGACGAGTCCGCGCGGGTCCTCGTGGTGGGGCTCGCCCCCGCCGCCCACGGCGGCAACCGCACCGGGCGGATGTTCACCGGAGACCGCTCGGGGGACTGGCTGTTCGCAGCGCTGCACCGGGCCGGCTATGCCGAGCGGCCGACGTCCGTGATGGCCGGTGACGGTCAGCGCCTGACCGGGTTGCGCATGGTGGCCCCCGTGCACTGCGCCCCGCCGGACAACAAGCCCACCCCGGCCGAGCGGGCCGCCTGCGGGCACTGGCTGGACCGGGAACTGCAGCTGCTGACCACGGTGGAGTCGATCCTGGTGCTGGGTTCGATCGGTTGGCAGTCCCTGCACGCCGCCGTCGCCCGGATCGGCTGGGGCATGCCACGGCCGCGGGCGAAGTTCGGGCACGGGGTGCAGACGGTGTTCACCGCGCCGGGCGGTGCTGGCGGCGGGGGCGAGGGCGGTCAGGACGCGGGGGAGCGGCAGGTGCGCGTGGTCGGCTGCTACCACGTCTCCCAGCAGAACACCTTCACCGGCCGGCTCACCGAGGCGATGCTGGACGAGGTCATCCGTCTGCTGTGACGGACCTGACATCCTCTCGTGCGTGTCGCCACTCTGTGACGGTCTAGTTTCCATTAGGAAGTTCAATCGTCTCCTGCTACCGTAACTCCGGAAGCTGTCCTGACTTGGGTGGCTCTGCTTTATTGCTCCAGGACCCTTGGAGGGGGAACCACATGTCTATCGACCAGAACACGCCGAAGACCACCAATCGTCCGAGCAAGCGCCGCGGATTCAAGCCCGGCCTCGTTGCCGCCGCGCTCGCCGGCGCCCTGCTGATCCCGGCCGCCGCGGTGACCATCGCCGCCGAGCCGTGGAACCAGGCCACCGCCGCCGAGCAGACCTCGGCCAACGGCAAGGGCCAGCAGAACGGCAAGGGCAAGATGACCTCCGAGGAGGCCGAGGCCGAGCTGCGCGAGTGCCTCAAGGGCACCGACCTCTCCGAGGCCAAGAACCTGGACATCGCTACGCTCATGAAGGCCGTGCGCTGCCTCGAGCTGGTCGACAGCGTGAACGACCCCAACTCCCCGCTCACCGAGAAGGAGGTCACGCAGCTCGTCAAGCAGGGCCTGCAGGCCGTGGAGACCGCCGGTGTGGACCGCGTGCAGATCCCCGGCGTGCTGCGCGTGCTGAGCGACACGGGCCTGGTCAAGCCGCTGGCGGGCAACTCCGCCGCCGACCTGATCTCCGTGATGGCCGAGTCCAAGGTCATCGAGGACTACGCCAACGGTGAGATCCAGCGCAACCAGGCTGCCAAGCAGATCGCCGAGGTCGTCGTGGCCACCGCGGAGAAGCAGAACGCCGCCAAGTAGTCTCACACCCCGCGTGAGGCCCTGACCCGGCGTCACCTGCGAGGACTTCGATCGCCCGGTTCCGGTGGCACTGCCACCGGGGCCGGGCGATCTGTGTGTGTCCGGACTACCATGGCCAGCACCCGACGTCGTCGTCACGGAAGGAGCAGCACCATGAGCACCCAGCGTTTCCCCGATCCGGAGGACCAGGTCGCCGCCGGCGCACCCGTGGAGGCCAACGAGGCCGACATCGCCGAACAGCAGAGGGCCGCCTCCCTGGACGACGGCCAGGACACCATCGGCGCCTCCAGCACCGAGGACCCCGCCCTGGAGAAGGAGCCCGACGAGTGGGTCAGTGGGGACGACCCCATGACCCCGTCCCAGCGGTCCTACCTGGACACCCTGGCCCGGGCCGCCGGCGAGGAACTGCCGGCCAACCTCACCAAGGCCGAGGCCTCCGTGCACATCGACCGGCTCCGGCGGACCGCCGGAATGTGACGCTCTCGAACCGCCACGTCAGGGCAGGGTTCTGAAAATCGGGGTGGCGGCCTGCCGAGGGCACCGCCTAGGGTGACGAACCTGTGGCCACCCGGGCTCGGGTGGTACCGACACCAGACCTCGGACACCCGGGAGGACACACCATGGTCGCCGACCGCACCAGCACCCCGCGCCGTACCGCGCCCACCGCCTCGACCGAGGACGCCCCGCGCACCGGCCGCCGCCGTCTGGCCCGTGCCCTCACCGCCGCCGCGGCCTCCGGCGCCCTGCTCGTGCCCGCCGCCGGGGCCGCCGTCGCCGCTCCCGCCACGGACGCCCCCGCGGCGGGCTCCGAGGCCGCCTGCCTGGCCGCCTCGTTCCCCGCCGGCCAGACGTGGACCACGGCCGCCGCCGTCGACGAGTGGCTGGCCTGCGTGGGGCTGAGCAACGGGGCGGCCTACGCCGACCCGGGGATCACCCGCGGCGAGGCCGCACAGATCGCGTACCGCTCCGTCGGGGCCGATGAGCCCGCGGGCGCCTTCGTGTTCGCGGACGTCGCCCCCGGCAGCGACTCCGCCACCGCGATCACCTGGCTCGCCAATGCGGGGATCGTCCGCGGGTACGGTGACGGGGAGTTCAAGGCCGACCGCGCGATCTCCCGCGACGAGCTGGCCATCGTGCTGGTCGGGGCCGCCCTCACCGGTGCCGAGACGCCCGCCGGGGATGCGCCGGCCGCTGCGGTCGGGGACTCGAGCACGGATTCAGACGCCACCGAGGCCACCGCGGACTCTGCCGCCGCTGAGACGGCCGCGGACACGGCCGCCGCCGAGGCACCCGCCGAGGCCGCCGTCGTCGGGAACTCCGATGCGACCGCCTACAAGCGCCAGGCCGCAGCGTTCATGGAGGAGTACGGCTGCAAGGGCACCGCGCTGACCATCGTCAAGGCGACCAGCATCGACGGCGCCACCGGCGTGACCTCCGTGACCTCGGGCCAGCCCGCGTCGGTGCAGATCCGGTCCGGCCTGGACGAGTACCAGCTCGAGCACACCGCCGCGCACGAGTGCATGCACGTACTCCAGCACGCGGTCGCCGACTACGACTTCGCCACCCTGGATGCGATGCTGCAGCCGTACTACTCCGAGGACCTCGTCACGAGCTGGGGTGCCGTGGACATCTACGAGCAGAACGCCGAGTGCGCGGTGCGGTCCCTGGGCTTCCCGCAGGAGTACTCCAGCTATGACGTCGCCTGCACCGAGGCCATGCTGGACGCCGGCCAGGCCATCGCCCTCGGGCACGACCCCCGGGAGGTCGTCGCCGCCGGCTGACCGCCGGTGGACCGCCGGCTGATCACGGGTCGGCCGACGACCGATACCCGCCCGATCGCATCACCGGTCGCATTCCTGAGGACGGAATGTCGACCGGTGATGTGGATCACGCCGCCGCGCCTCTATAGCGTCCGGGTGAGACATTCCCGTTCCACCCTGGAGGACCTATGGACGTGCTGTCCGACATCCGGAAATCGCCAATGACCCCGTTCCAGGTCATGGCCGTCAGCGTTGCGCTGGCCATGATCCTGCTGGACGGGTTCGACGTGGCCGCGATGGCCTACGCCGCCCCTTCGCTGAGCGCCGAGTGGGGCGTGGAGCCCGTGATGCTGGGCTACCTGCTCAGCGCCAGCCTGTTCGGCATGGCCGCCGGCTCGATCTTCCTCACCCCGCTGGCCGACTTCATCGGCCGCCGCTGGCTGGCCGTGGGCTCCATGTTCGTCATCACCGTCGGCATGGCGCTGTCCGCGATCGCCCCGGACGCCACCTGGCTGCTCGTGGTCCGCCTGCTCACCGGCCTCGGCGTGGGCGGCATGATGGCGAACCTCAACGTCCTCGTCTCCGAGTACGCCTCCGATGCCCGCCGCGGGTCCATCATCGGCATCTACGCCGCGGGCTACCCCATCGGGGCGACCATCGGCGGCGTGGTGGCTGAGCCCATGATCGGGGCCTTCGGCTGGGAGGCCCTGTTCTGGGTGGGCGCCGCCCTCAGCGGCCTGATGTTCCTCATCGCCCTGGCCCTGCTGCCCGAATCGCTCGACTTCCTGCTGGCCCGCCGCCCCGCCGGCGCCCTCGAGCGCTCCAACCGCATCCTGGCCAGGATGGGCCGCGCCCCGCTGACGGAACTGCCCGCACTGCCGGCCACCGACGCCTCCGGCGGCGGCATCGCCCAGATCTTCCGGGGCACCGTACGCTTCCGCACCTTCATGCTCTGGATCGGCTACGCCTGCCTGGTGGCCGCCTACTACTTCGCCAACACCTGGACCCCGCAGATCATCGCGCAGGCCTCCGGCGAGGACACCCTGGGCATCCGCACCGGGACCCTGGCCAACCTGGGCGGGATCATCGGTTGCTTCATCTTCAGCGCGCTGGCCATCCGCTTCAAGTCCAACCGCCTGCTGTTCGGCGCGCTGGCCGCGGCCGCCGGTTCCTACGTCCTGTTCGGTCTCGTCTTCTCCGTGATCCCGGTGGCCATGGGCACCGCCGTGCTGTTGGGCGTGCTCACCACCGCGGGCATCGCCGGCTTCTACGCCGTGGCCCCGGGCGTGTACTCGGCCACGGCGCGCGCCACCGGTATCGGCTGGATGATCGGCATCGGCCGCCTGGTCTCGATCGCCGCCCCCATCCTGGTCGGCTACCTGATCGACGGCGGCTGGGCACCCGAGAGCATCTTCTACCTGTTCGCCATCCCGCTGCTGATCGCCGCCGCCTGCGTGGCCGCCCTCAGCCTGTCGATGAAGCGCGGTGCCGGGACCACCTCGGCCGACGCCACGGCGTCCGCCGCCGCCCCGGCCGCCGCCCGCCCCACCGCCTGAAAGGACCCGACATGACGACGACGACCACCCAGCCCGGCACCCTGCTCACGCCCGCCCCCGACCGCGCCGACTGGCACACCACCCGGATGGGCCGGTTCCTGGAGGACCTCGAGGCCCGGTACGGCCAGCGATTCGCCACCTACGACGACGCCTGGGCCTGGTCCGTGGCGAACCTCGAGGACTTCTGGAAGGAGGTGTGGCAGCACTTCGAGGTGATCACCCACGCCCCGTACACGGCCGTCCTGGAGGAGCGCACGATGCCCGGGGCACGGTGGTTCCCGGGAGCGCGGATCAACTACGCCGAGCACGTGCTGCGCAGGCTCCGCGAGCGTCCCGACGACATCATGGTCACCTCCCGGTCCCAGACCACCGGATCCGTGGAGTGGACCGGGGCGCGGCTGGAGGAGGAGATCGCCCGCATCCAGGCCGGGCTGATCGCCCGCGGCGTGGGCGTGGGCGACCGGGTGGCCGGGTACCTGCCCAACATCCCGGAGACACTGGCCGCCTACCTGGCGACGACGGCCCTCGGCGCGATCTGGTGTGCCGTGCCCCCGGAGATGGGCCCGCAGTCCGTGCTCGACCGCATCAGCCAGCTCGAGCCGACGCTGCTGATCGCGATCGACGGCTACCGCTACGGCAAGCGCGAGCTCTCCCGCGCCGACGACCTGGCCCGGATCCGGCAGTTCCTGCCCGGCACCCGGACCGTCCTGCTGCCCTACCTGGACCCGAACGCCCAGCCGCCCGAGGGCGCCGAGGGCTGGGCCGCGTTCACCGGCCGGGTCGGAACGGGCCTCGAGGCGAGGGGCGCGGGGGTGAGGGGCACGGGTCAGGCCGTGGCCGGCGTCGGGACCGGGACTGCCGTCCCGGAGGTGCACATCGAGCCGGTGCCCTTCGACCACCCGCTGATCGTGCTGTTCTCCTCCGGCACCACCGGACGGCCCAAGGCGATCGTGCACGGCCACGGAGGCATCCTGCTCGAGCACCTCAAGGCCCACGGGCTGCACTTCGGCATGAGCGAGGCCGACAACGCGTTCTGGTTCTCCACCACCGGCTGGATGGTCTGGGCCATGGGCATGTCCTCCCTGCTGCTGGGCGCCTCCGTGGTGCTCATGGACGGGGACCCGAACTGGCCGGCCGCGGACGGGGAGTGGTCCCAGTGGGCGGTGATGGCCGAGACGAAGTCCACCTACATGGGCACCGGCTCCGCCTACCTGGGGGCCTGCGCCCACGCCGGGATGCGCCCCCGCGAGCGCTGGGACCTCTCTCGGTTGCGGGAGATCCAGTGCTCGGGCTCGCCGCTGGCCGCCGACGTCGCCGGCTGGGTGCTCGACGCCGTCAACCCGGACCTGCTGCTGGCCCCCACCTCGGGCGGCACGGACATCTGCGCCGCGTTCGTCGGCGGCAGCCCGCTGACCCCGGTCTGGGCGGGGGAGATGTCCTGCCGTCCGCTCGGGGTGGTCATGGAGTCCTGGGATCCGGAGGGCCGGCCGCTGCGAGGCGAGGCCGGGGAGCTGGTCTGCACCGCGCCGATGCCCTCCATGCCGGTGTTCTTCTGGGGCGACCAGGACTTCGAGCGCTACCGGGACAGCTACTTCGGCGTCTACCCGGGCGTGTGGCGCCACGGCGACTGGCTGATGCAGACCGAGCGCGGCTCCTGGGTGATCACCGGCCGCTCGGACGCCACCCTGAACCGCGGCGGGGTGCGCCTGGGCACCGCCGAGTTCTACGCCGTGCTCGACGCCCTGCCGCAGGTCAGGGACACCATGGTGTTGCACTTCGAGGACGCCGGGGGCATGGGCAAGCTCGTCCTGCTGGCCGAACCGGAGGAGGGCGCGGACGAGGCGGCGCTGGAGCGGACCATCCGCACCACCCTGCGTACCGAGCTCTCCCCGCGCCACGTCCCGGACCACGTGGTGTTCGTCCCCGCGATCCCACGCAATCCCACCGGCAAGCGCCTGGAGATCCCGCTCAAGCGCATCATCCAGGGCGCGGTCCGCGGCGAGGTCATGGACGTGGGCATGGTCGCCCGGCCCGAACAGGTCGACGCCACGGTCAGCCGCGTCCAGCGGGCGCTGGCCGGGGCCTGACGCCCTTCAAGGTCACTTCTGGTGCGTGCCGGGCGTGGATCACGCCCGGCACGCCGCCGGCGGGGTCCTCGGCCCTTCGACGCGGTGAGGCCATGTCGACTATCCCGTCTCGAAGGCAGGAGGGGATGCACGCAATTCGGGGGTGACGCGTGCGTGACGAGTGGTTGACGAGTGCGCACCACCCTGTCGAGGGGCGAGAGCGGAAACTACGTTTGTACCGTGAGGACACGTCCACGTTCACCCCACCTCCGGTGACGATCATGAAGGAACACCCCGCGGCTCGCGCATCCTGACCGGCCGATGCGGGCACCAACCAGCACCCCGGGTCACGGATAGGCCCCGACCGGAGTGTGCGCGGCCGCCACTACCGCATGGGAGCGAGATCCATGACCGAACAGATCCTGCACCTCGAATCGATCTGCGACCCGAAGGCCACGATCCGGCATCTCACCGACTATCTCGGCCATCTGCGCGCGCACGTAGAGCCTGCTGACGAGGACACGCTCCCCCTCGACCCCCTGGAAGATCCCCCGGACGAGGCCGTCACCGGGTCAGGATCCGGCCCGTTCGGTATCGGCGCATGGAGCGTACAGGCGTTCCTCAGGGCCCGCGACAACGGAACCCTGATCACGCTCCGCGCCCTCGGGGAGAAGACGCCCTCCCGGGCCCTGAGCCGACGACACCCCACCATGTCCCTGACCAGCAGCGTCAGGAAGATGGAACACCTCGCGCGCCTGCTGCGGGCCATGGACGCGGGCGCCAGAATGCAGAGGTCGCATCACGCCTGACGGTGGATGGCGTCTGGACGTGACCCTCGGAGCCCGGCCGGCCGGGCGCAGGTCACTGGGCAAGCTCAGCGTGCCGCTGCTCGAGGATCCGGGCGGCGGCACGCAGGGTCTCCACGTGGTGGGGCAGATCGGCGCGGGTGAAGCGGAGGCTGGGGGTCGCCGTCGTGAGCCCGGCCAGCGGCCGCCCCAGCTCATCCACGACCGCCACGCCGATCCCCACCACGCCCTGCTCCGTCTCCTCGATGTTGGTGGCGTAGCCGTCCTGGCGGATGCGGGTCATCCGGCGCTTGAGCGTGGCCCGGGACTGGATGGTGGCCGTGGGCCAGTCAGGCAGTCCCGCCCGGAACAGCTCATCCAGCTGCTGGTTGTTGAGCCGGGACAACAGGGCCTTGCCGCCGGCCGAGGTGAACGCGGGCAGGACGTCCCCGGTGCGGGAGGCGATGCGCAGGGAGTGCCCGGACTCGATCCCGTCCAGGAACAGGATGTTCCCGCCGCGCAGCACCATCACCTGGACGGTCTCCCCGGTCTCGGCGCGGGCGAGCTCGAGGGCCGGGCGGGCGGCGTCGCGCAGGGCGGCCAGTGCGGGGGAGGTGACCGGGGAGGTCCGGAACGCCGGACCGACGAGGTAGCGGCGCAGGTGGTCCTGGCGGGCGAAGTCCCGGTGGACCAGCGCCGTCAGCAGCCGGTGCGCGGTGGACGGGGCCACCCCCAGGTGTGCGGCGGCCTCCGCGACCGACACCGACCCCTGTTCGCGCAGCAGGGTCAGCAGCACGAGGGCGCGGTCCACCGACTCGATGGGGGAGGAACCGGACGCCATGGGTCCAGCGTAGGACCCCGGGGGAGCGGTCCAGGACGTTGGCGGAGCGACACCGGCCCCGCGCCGAGCGGTGGAGGGCCCGGCGCGGGAGCCGACGTCGGGTGCGGGCGCGGAGACCGGCGCGGGGGCCGGCGTCGGGACCTGCGTCAGCCCTGCGCGGCCTCGACGACCCCGCAGGCCAGCCGGTCCCCGGCGTCACCGGTCTTGGTGGTGTCCTCGTCCGGTCCCTCCGGGGCGTAGCGCTCGGGGATGTTGGCGTAGTTGTCCGGTGTGGAGTGGATCATCAGGGCCGAGCCGTCCTCGTCGTCGAGGTCCTCGGCCGTGAACCGGTCCGTGTGGAAGGTCAGGTGGCCGTCTCCGGACTCCTGCACCAGCAGGGTGGGCAGGTCCCCGGCGTGCTCCGGATGCTGGGTCTCCGTCCCGCCCAGGTGGCCCCCGGCGGAGAGGAACGCCCCGGTCTTGTCCGGGTTGTCCGGGGCGGCACTGTCCGGCTCGCACTGACCGATCGCGTGGACGTGGAGGCCGTAGAAACCCGGGTCCATCCCGGTGGCCTGCACGTGGAGCTCCATCGCCCCCTCGGCCTCGGTGAACTCCACGGTGCCGACGTCGCCACCCTCGGCATCCTTCAGGGCCGCCGTGAACGCCGGCGTCCCACCGGTGCCGGGGCTGGCGGTGTCCCCGCCGGCCATGGGGGACGAGGCGCTCTGGGCGACCTCGGGCGGGGCGGACGAGGCGTCGGCCTCACCGCCCTGGTCGGCGCAGGCCGACAGGGCGACCAGACCGGTCAGGCCCAGCAGGGCCGCCGCCGTCCGGGCGCGAGTGGTGTCTGATGCGTGACGCATGGTGTTTCCTCTCCTCGGACCGTTGCGGCCGACGGTCGGGACAGTGCCGGCCGCGTCACGGCATGGCTCCTCCAACGGTACCGACACGCTCGGGCGCGGTCAGGTGGCCAAAGGTGCCGTCATCACGGTGCGGTGCCGCGGGCGGTGGCCGTGGCCCTGCAGCACCGACTCCACCAGGTGCACCTCCTCCACCGTCCACAGCGGCGGCCGGAACGTCTCCAGCACCCGGATCCAGCGCGTGGCGTTCTCCGAGCGGGGCGGGCGGGCCACGGTCAGGTGCGGCGTGAACGCCTTCCCGTCCGGTGCGACGCCGGCCCGGTTCGCTGCGCTGCGCACGCGTCGGGAGAGCCGGGAGAGTTCCTCGGCCCCGTCCTCGACGCCGAGCCAGAGCACGGCCGGCCGGTCCGGGTGGGGGAACGCTCCGGCGCCGTGGATCCCGCACACGAACGAGAGCACGGGTGCGCAGGCCTCCGTGATGGACTCCTCCAGCGGCTCGGCGGCCCGGTCCGGCACGTCCGGCAGGAAGGCGAGGGTCACGTGGAGCTGCTCCGGGGCGCTCCACCGCATCCCGGGCCGCGACTGCAGGAACTCGGCGAACTCCTCGCGGATCTCCAGCGGCGGGTAGACCGCCACGAACATGCGCTGTCCCATGCAGGCCAGCGTAGGGGCTTCCTGGTCGCAGTGGTGTGGGAGATCGGCGGGCATCAGCTCAGTGGGATGACTTACGAGCACGCTCGACGGTGTTCTGTGCGGCGTGTTCCACCGTCCGGCGTGCTCGTAACCCCCACCCACGTGGGGCAGGGGGGGTGTGGCGGCCCGGGTGGCCGGAAGCTGTGGACAACTCCTGCAGGGGTGCGGGCAATCATCGACGCTGGGGTGATGGATCCGAGCAGTGAACGACGTGACCGGGATGCCGCCGTCCAGGCGACCTGCACCGGCGCGGCCAAAACCGTCTTCACGATCCAGGAGGCACGTGCGGCGGGGATGACAGACCATCAGCTCCGAGATCCCCGTCTGAAGTCACCCACACCCGGCATCCGGGTCTGGGACGGATCGGAACAGCCGTGGACCGAGTCCGTGCAGGCGATCTCCTCCTTGCCCGGTGCTCACTACCTGAGCCACACCACGGCCGCCCGGTTGTGGGGGATCTGGCTGCCACCGCACCTGGACCACGACTGGCCCGTGCACGTGACCGGCCGGAAGGGAACCGCAGGGGGCCGGCGTCGTCCGGGCGTGGCCGGCCACAAGGCCACTCTTCACCCGGACGACGTCACCGTGGCCGGTCCGTTCCGGCTGACGACGCCGGAGCGGACCTGGCTCGACCTCGCAACCCTGATCCGAGACCCGGACGAGTTGGTCGAGGCCGGTGATGCGCTCCTGCAACGTGCGGACGGGCCCTCCCGTCCTCCCGGCGTACTCGGCTCGAATCCGCTCTCGTCCTTTACCGCCCTCGACGCCGCCATGACCCGGCGGCGCAGGACCAAGGGCATCACCGCCGCCCGGGAGGCACGGGCGCTGCTGCGCGAGGGAGTCGACTCGCCGCTGGAGACGAAGACCAGGATGATCATCCTGGGCGCGGGCCTGCCGGAACCGGTGGTCAATGAGTGGGTGTGGCTCTCACCCACCCTGAGGCGCCGCCCGGACCTGCACTACGTCCAATGGAAGATCGCCATCCAGTACGACGGCGCAGGCCACGGCGGACGCGACCAGCTCAACAGCGACATCCACCGGGACGAGGACTTCACGGCCCACGAGTGGGAGGTCGTCCGCGCCGCCAGCGACATCTACACGCGGGCCGGCCAGCGCCTCTTCCTGGACCGTCTCCGCCGCGTCATCGCCTCACAGCGCACACGACTCGGCGTCTGAGGCACCTCGACAGCTGACACGTGTGGACTTCTGACTCGCGTGGGCAACTGATGGGCGTGGACTACGGATACCCCGAGTTACGATCACGCTGCACGGTGACTGCACCGGCGTGTCTCACCGTGCAGCGTGATCGTAACTCTGGGCGGCGCGGGGGTTACTGCCACCGGGTCCGCAGCACCATCTCCAGTTCGAAGCGCACCTCGGGATCGTCCAGCTGCTCCCCGAACAGCTCGCGCAGCCGGGCCAGCCGGTAGCCCACGGTCTGCGGGTGGATGCCCAGCTCCTCGGCCACGGGCACGCGCTGACCCCAGTGGACCAGCCAGGACAGCAGGGTCTGTTCCAACACGAGCCGCTTGGCCTCGGTCAGCTCGTCCAGCGGGGCCAGCCGCCGGGAGGCCAGCTCCGCCATCACCTCCGGCTCGGCGCCCAGGACCACCCGCCCCAGGTGGTCGGCGGCGAACACCGGGGCCCCGCCGTCGTCGGGCTCCTGGCCTGCCGCACGCTGGGCGGCGACCAGCCGGGCCACCCGGTGGGAGAGCGGGACCCGGTCCCACCGCGCCGGGGGCCCGATCACGGCCGAGGACCCCGCGAACACCTCCGCCACGCGGGAGCGCAGCCCGGCCACCTCGGGCGCCGCCACGACCGCGGTGGCCTCGGACTCCCGCTCGACCACCAGGCCCGCGGTGCCCAACCGCGTGCGCACGGTGGAGGCCAGCTCCAGCGGCATCACGACGACGGCGATCCGGTCCGGCAGCCGCCAGTCCGCCGCCGCGGCGAGCCGCCGCAGCTCGGCGGGCTGGGTGGTGCCGGCCAGCAGGGCCCCGACCAGGTCGGCACGGCGCAGCTCCAGGGCCCCCGCCCGGGAGGTCTGCTCGAAGGCGTAGGCCTGCACGCTCACCGCGGACAGTTCGTCGATGTACGCCAGGATCGACTCGCCCAGGTCCACCACCACGGACATCTCCATACCCTGTTCGGCGCAGGCCTCGGACAGCCCGCGGAACGTGATCCGGGCGCCCGTGCGGTAGGCGGCGAGCAGGGCGTCCATGCTCCGGCCCTGGCGGTACTCGCCCGCCCCGAGCGCCGCGACCAGTTCGCGGGAGTGCTCGTCCAGGGCGGGGGAGTCGGTCCCGGGCAGGGAGAGCAGCTGCTCCAGGGCGCCGTGCACCCCGAGGTAGAGCACCTCGTTGAACCGGTCGGTGCGGGTGATCGCATAGGCGGGGATCTGGTCCGGGACGACGTCGATGATCTGCTGGGTGACCCGATCGGCGGCGGGGGCAAGCCGGGCGCCCAGATCGGCCGGCAGGGACCGCCACGGCGGACTCAGCCGCTTCGTCCCGGGGGTGTGCTCGACGGCAGGCGCCGGGGGCCCACCGGCGAGCGGGTGCGAAGAGCGTTCGTCCGGCGCATCGTTGTTGTCCGGGGATAGTTTCACGGGACCAATCGTACCCACGTGGTGCAGAAAACTATCTCCGCGCTCTATAGGATGGAGCCATGGCCGGAAAGTCTCTGATCTCCCTACTCGCCTCGGCGATGACCACCCCGCGCTCGCCGCAGGACTTCCTCGCGCTGCTGGACCCCGTGCACTCCTCCCGGCAGCTGCGAGGCGTCGTCACCCGGGTGGACCGCTCCGTGCCCGGTTCGGCCACCATCTCCTTCCGTCCCGGTCCGGGCTGGAAGGCCCACCAGGCCGGACAGTGGGCGCGCATCGGCGTGGACGTCAACGGCGTGCGTCAGTGGCGGTCCTACTCCCTGTCCGCGGCGGCGGGCGCCGACCCCGAGATCACGGTGACGGACATCGGCAAGGTCTCCGGCACGCTCGTGCGCCATACCGAGCCCGGTGACGTGCTCTTCCTGGCCCGGCCCGAGGGCGACTTCACCCTCCCCGAACACCCCCGGCCGCTGCTGATGCTCACCGCCGGGTCCGGGCTGACCCCGGTGATGTCCATGATCCGTACCCTGGTGCCCCGCCGCCCGGACGCCGACGTGGTCCTCATCCACTCCGCCCGCACGCCCGACACGTCCCTGTTCCGCGAGGAGCTGGCCGAGCTGGCCGACCAGTTCCCCGGGCTGCGGGTCCACCACCACGCCACCGCGGACGAGGGGCGCCTGGACCTCAGCGGTCCCGACGCGCTGGACGAGCTGTGCCCGGACTGGCGCGAGCGGGCCGCCTACGCCTGCGGTCCCGGCGGATTCCTCGACGACGCCGAGGCCCTCTGGGCGGCCGAGTCCCGTGCCGCCGGGGCCGGTTCGGGTGCGGTGGGACTGGCCGGCGCGGGTGGTCCCGCGGCCGGCGAGCTGAAGATCGAACGGTTCCGTGCCGACCTCGTGGTCGGCGAGCCCGGCGCCGGCGGGCTGGTGGTCTTCGAGACCTCCGACGTCGAGGCCGACGCCGCCGGTGACGTGCCCCTGCTCGAGGTGGCCGAGGACGCCGGCATCCCCGCCCCGAGCGGTTGCCGCATGGGCATCTGCCACGCCTGCCTGGTGCCGTTGCGCTCCGGGCAGGTGACCGACCTGCGCACCGGCGAGGTCCACGGTGACCCCGGTGAACTCATCCAGACCTGCGTCAGCGCAGCGGCCGGACCCGTCAGTCTCGGCCTCTGACGCCCCCACAGTTTTCCTCTCCCGACCCCTTAGGAGAATCATGACCCTGATCTCAGACCGCAAGAACTCCACGTTGCTGACCTCCGGCAAGCGCCCCGGTGCCGTCGCCGGCCCGGACACCCACAGCTGGGCACCGGCCGACCCCACGGTCGACGAGACCGCCCGCACCGAGGGGACCGGCCGTCGTCGGGACCCGGAGGCAGGACGCACCACGGCCGCGACCGTGCGTCCCGGTTCCCTGGCCGCCGCCGGTGGCCCCATCGTGCGCCCGCCGGCCGCCGCGCACCTGACCGACGAGCAGGTGGCCGAGCTCGGCCGCGAGCTCGACGCCGTCCGGGACGGGGTCCTGGCCGAGCGCGGTGCCACCGACGCCGCCTACATCCGCCGCGTGATCCGGCTGCAGCGCGGCCTCGAGGTCGCCGGCCGCGCCTGCCTGCTCGGTGCCGGCAACAAGGTGTCCTGGGTGGCCGGCACCGCCATGCTCACGTTCGCCAAGATCATCGAGAACATGGAGATCGGGCACAACGTGCTCCACGGCCAGTGGGACTGGATGCGCGACCCGGACATCCACTCGACCACGTGGGAGTGGGACTTCGTCACCCCCTCCACGTCCTGGCAGAACACCCACAACGACATGCATCACCGCTGGACCAACGTGATCGGCAAGGACCGGGACGTCGGCTACGGCGTGCTGCGCATGGACGCCGATGAGACCTGGGAGCCCAAGCACATCCTCAACCCGGTCATCAACGCCGGGCTGGCCCCGATCTTCGAATGGGGCATCGCGTTCTACGACCTGGAGATCCACAAGGTCCAGTCGGGGGAGAAGTCCTACGCGGAACTGCGGCGGGACCTGAAGGTGGTCGGCCTCAAGGCGGCCCGGCAGTTCGCCAAGGACTACGCCGCCACCCCGATCGCCGCCCAGCTGGTGTCCGGCTCCGGGAAGCAGGCGCTGCTCGGCACCATCGTGGCCAACGGCCTGCGCAACATCTGGGCGCACTCCGTGATCTTCTGCGGGCACTTCCCCGAAGGCGCCGAGACCTTCACCGAGGAGATGGTGGAGGGGGAGACCCGCGGCGACTGGTACGTGCGCCAGATGATCGGCTCGTCCAACATCTCCGGCTCGAAGTTCATGCACTTCATGACCGGCAACCTCTCCCACCAGGTGGAGCACCACCTGTTCCCGGACCTGCCGTCCAACCGGTACGCCGAGGTGGCCGTCAAGGTCCGCGAGATCTGCGACCGCTACGGCCTGCCCTACAACACCGGGCCGCTGCACAAGCAGGTCGGCTCGGCCTGGGCCAAGGTGTTCCGGCTGGCGCTGCCGAACAAGAAGTAGTCGTTCGTCAGGACGGACGCCCTCGAGGCCCCGGGCCGGACGGCCGAAGTTATGACCGGTCGGGGTTACGTACCGATGGGCGGAGTTACGATCACGACGCACGGTGGTTTGTCCGGCGTGTCCCACCGTGGAGCGTGATCGTAACTCCCGGGAGGGCGGTTCGTAGAATGGCGCCCATGCTGACACCCCCCGACCCCGTCCTGCCCGCCGGCTACACGCTGCGCCCGATGGAGTGGTCGGACCTCCCGGTGGTGCACGCCCTGGAGACCCGGTTGTTCCCCGAGGACGCCTGGCCCCTGCACTTCTTCGAGGACGAGCTGAACGAGGCCCGTCCCCGGGAGGACGGCGGCACCCGCGACTACCGCGTGATCGAGGCCTCCTGTGAGGCGGCCGGTGCGGTGGACGCCGAGGGGAGCGCCGGCATCGTGGGGTACTGCGGACTGATGTGCGTCCCGCCGCTGGCCGATGTCCAGACCATCGCCGTGGTCCCCGAGGCCGAGGGACGCGGACTGGGCACGGCGATGCTGCAGTGGATGGTGGCCGAGGCCGCCCGGCGCGGGGCACGCGACGTGCTGCTGGAGGTACGGGCGGACAACCCGCGCGCGCAACAGCTCTACGTCCGTCACGGCTTCGAGCACATCCACACCCGGGCCGGGTACTACCCGGGTGGGTACGGACTGCCGCCGGTGGACGCACTGATCATGCGGCGGAGGCTGCTGCCGGAGGGCTGAGGGCCACGGCGTGGGTTCACCAGCACCGGGGCGTCAGGCCGATGGTCGCCGTGCCGTCACCGCCAGGGTGGAACGTCACGGTCCGCTCGATCACCTGGGACTGCCCCGTCGCCGTCACGGCAGACAGCCGGACGGGATAACAGCTATTGCCGTTGGGGACGGTGACGACGGCCTGGCGCTGGCCCGTCTGCACCGACACATTCGTGGACCCGAGAACCTCGACCACGTACTGCGTGACGGTCTGTCCGGCCGGCGCCGCCCACCGGAGGGTGACCGTGACGGGACTGCCCTTGCTGACCTGCACGACCTCCAACACCGGATCCGACGTCCACTGCCACGGCTGGTTGGTGGGGGCAGGGGTAGTGGGCGTGGGTGTTGGTGTTGGAGTCGGTGTGGGTGACGCAGGCGGCGTAGGTGTGGGTGTAGGCGTAGGTGTAGGGGACGCTCCCCACGTGCCGGTGGCAACCTGAACCGTGGCGTGAGTCTGCATCGACCACAGGGCGGAGGCACCCGAGACACCGAGGCCGCCCAGGAAGACCACCAGGAAGACGGCCAGGAACATGCGCCCCGGTGAGCGGGTCATCGGCCCTCCTCGGAACGCTGCACGACCGTGTCCGTCTGGTGGGTGGCCGCCTCGATGAGCTGCTGGTCGCGCTTTTCCCTGCGCTCGCGGACAGCGCCACGCACCATGCTGAGGGCACCCCACGCGATGAGGGCGACGGCCAGGATGGTGACGAGTGTGCTGCGGTTGGCATTGCCCAGGGCATTGGCCACGAAACCGACGTAGGGGACGGCGTAGAACAGCTTGCCGCGGACCTGGATCTCCCTGACGGGCTCGGGGTCGGCGACGTCATTGTTGTCGCCCTGGGTGATCAGAAGGCGCTCGCCGTCCTGACTGGCCGTGAACCCGGTGATGCGATGGGTGATGACCTCGGGGCGGCCGGACTCGATCTGGAAGGTGACGACGTCGCCGGCCCGTAACTGGTCGAAGTCGGTCGGCTTGACCACCAGGAACGTCCCCGGGGGGTACTTCGGGGCCATCGAGCTGGTGAGCACCGAGTAGGTCTGGGAACCCGTGACGAGGGGGACGGCAATCAGGAGGATCGCGGCCAGGGCGAAGAAGCACAGCGCGATGAAGGAGACGGTCTGCCCTATCCACTGGAACCAGGCCGGGGCGCTGCGCCGGGGTACACGCGAATCATTCATGTCAGACACCTGCAGGAAGCTGGGAGACGGATAGGTCTAGGACGGCGGTGACTGTCCTGCCACTGAGCGAAGGGGGCGCGTTCGGTTCGAGGGCGACCTGTACGCAGTACGAGGCGGACTGGTCCTTGGGGACCTGTACCGATTTGGCGGCGGTCGTGTAGGCACCGGACGGGACATCGGAGCACGTCCCGGAGGTTCGGGGAGCAGTGGTGAGGATGAGGTAAGGCTTCATGTCCGCCTCGGTCCCGCTCGCGGGAACTGGGGCACTTAGGCCGGCCCTGACGTTGAACGGGCCTGAGGCATTCGTCGCGTTGGTGACGGTCACGGCAGCGTAGACATTCTGGGTGGGGGAAAGCATGGTCGTTTGATCTTCCAACGCGAGGGAGACGTTCGACCCGTCGGCAGGGATGCTCTTCCCGTTGACCGTGATATCGAAGTTCGCCGCCTGGACCGTGCCCGGGTTCGACTGCATGGACGCATTCCACAGCGCCCAGGTCCCCCCGACACCCAACGAGCCCGCCACCACTGCGAGACCAATCACCGCTGCGGTGAGCAGCATGTTCTTGGTGCGCATGAGCATCTCTTTCGATGTCCGGTGCCAGTGGCGGCGGGCCTGCTGATAGTGACCACGTCAGGGGAGGACGCGATCGATTCCACCCCCACCCTAATGATGAGACGGTGCCACGGACGGCCGTGGACCAGCTGGGGGTGGAGGGAGCCCGGCGGGGGGGGGGGGGGGGATTCCGCCGGACTCCCAGTCTTGGGAAGGATCAGCCGAGGGCCGGGGGCTGCTGGGTCAGGACGTACTGAACGCCGCCGAAGTCATACTTCGCGTTGACGCTGTCGCGTCCGTCGGTCTCCTCCTTGAACGTGAAGGTCGTCTTCGCGGTGACGATGCCGCTGTCGGCCTCAGTCAACTTGTCCGCCTTCATGTCCTTGCCCTTCGCGTCGGTCACGGTGACCTGACTGACGACGATGTTCTTATCCAGGAAGGGGTTCTGTGCGTTGTTCTTGCCACCCGTTGCGGTGAGCATGGCGTCGAGGTGGTCGCCGTCCAAATCAATATCCAGCTGCTGGGTGAAGGTCAGGGTCTCGCCCGGCACCACGCGGTAGTCAGTGATTTCTCCGATAGCGGGAGCGCCAGCCACATTGGTAGTCCACTTCGCGGAACCTTCGACGGCTTCCAGGTTCAAGTCACCCGAAACAATCGTGCCCGCGTCGGTCTTCACGGAGTCATTCCACACGGCCAGCGTGCCGCCGCCGCCGAGCAGGAGGGCCACGCCCAGGCCGGTCACGATGGCGCCCTTGGTCATCTTCTTCATGTCAAACCCCTTAGTGGTATCGATCTTCGCCGGGGCTGGCGGGGATGCCAGCACCCAGCGTCGATGCTGAGACGGTTACGGAAGCTGGTGGCGCCTGGACGGGGGATGTCCCTGCTGCTATCGGCTTCCCGATGACACTTAGTTCACCCCGGTCTCCCAAAGCGAGGGACCGGGATTCGCACCGGATCCCCACAAGGTTTCCCAAGGATTCCCGGTCCTCGACTTGAGCCCTTCTTGAGCTTTGGCAACCTGCGCGCTTCTTGAGCCATTCTTTGGCGAATCCGGGGACACAACCACAGGTGCCGGGTGGATCATGAAGCCATGACCACTGCACCAGTTATCGACACTGATGCGTTGGGCCGGCTGGGAGAACAATTGGGCGATCCAGAAGTGCTGTGCGGATTCATCCGCCGGTACGAGAAGATGCTGGACCAACGCGTCGAACGACTTCACCATGCCCTGAACACCCAGGACCACGAGGACTGGATGGACGCCGTCCTGTCCCTCAAGACCTCGTCGGCCATGGCCGGTGCCGCCGCGCTGTCGCAACTGGCCGCCGAGCTCCAGGACCACCTGGCGAAGCGTCCGCCGGATCCCGTCCGCTGGCCGGTGACCGACTGTCTCGACTCCGTCATGGCGAAACTGCGCCACCTGGCCAAGGAGACCGCCCGTCAATTGCAGCTGTTCCTGGACCGGCTCTCCGGAGGTTCCCAGCCCGCATGAACTGACGGCCCCGCCGAACCCGGAACGCACGAGACCCCAACACGCCGATCAGGCGGTTGGGGTCTCGTCGTCGCCAGGGGTCGTCGGCTCGGGGTGCCGGAATCCGGCTAACCGGACGTCTCGGCCGCCCCGGCAGCGCGGTAGCCGATGCCGCGCACCGTCTCGATCCACCGCGGCCGCCGCGGGTCGTCGCCGAGCTTGCGGCGCATGTTCCCGACGTGCACCTCGACCGTCCGCTCGTCCGACTCGGACACGAACGTTCCGGCATCGGGCTCGTCGCCACGCAGGATGCGGGTGAGCTCGGCCTTGGACCGGACGACCCGGCCGCTGCGCAACAACGTCTCCAGCAGCACGAACTCGGTGGGCGTCAGCGTCACGTCCCGACCCTCGGCCTCCACGTGGTGCACGTGCGGATAGAGCACCAGACCGTCCAGGGCCAACCGGGCGTCGGCCGAGGACGCATCCGCTCGTCCTGTGGAGCCGGACGGCGTGGCAGCGGCGGATCCGTCGGCGCCCGACGTCGGGCCGGCGCCCTGTTCGGCTGCGTGCCCTGCAGCGTGACCGGGCGCGGGCGCGGGGGTCACCGTGGCCAGCGTCGGGCCCGGGGTCTCGGCAGCGGGCGCGGGGGCGGCGCGGGGGCGACGCAGCATCGCCTCCACGCGGGCGCGCAGCTCGCGGGGGCGGAAGGGCTTGGTGAGGTAGTCGTCGGCGCCGGCATCCAGGCCCATGAGGGTGTCGATCTCCTCGTTGCGGGCGGTCAGCATGACGACGTACGCGTCGGTGAAACGCCGCACCCGGCGGGTGACCTCGTAACCGTCGATGTCCGGCAGGCCGAGGTCCACGGTGACCAGGACAGGGTCATTCTCCCTGACGGCGTCCACGCCGTCGGTGCCGTTGGCCGCCGCGTGGACCTCGAAGCCGGACTGGCCCAGCAGGGCCACCATCAGCTCCCGGATGTCCTCGTCGTCCTCGACCACTACCGCTACACGCCGGTCGTCCACCGCATTACCCCTCGTCATCCGTTGTTCGTCCAACGCTATAGCAGACCGCGGACGGCATAGGGTGGACTCGCAACAGCATACGGCCGTATCAGCGCCAGAACGGAGATACGTCATGCCCACACGCCGGACGTCGGTGACATCGTCTGCGGGGGCCACCTCCGAGTCGGCCGCAGCGCCCATCCTGGAGACCCTCCCGGACGTGACCAACCGGATCACGGCACACGGGCCGGTCAGGGATGAGGCCTCGGACGCAGGCCGGTACTTCGCCCAGTTTCCCCTGCGCTGGCGCGTGGTCCTGTCCCAGCTGCCCCTGACCATCTCCGTGGCCATCGTGTTCGTGTTTGTCCTGGTGGTGCCCCAGCCGGCAGGCCACGGGCCGGGGACCATGCCGGCCGCGACTCCCGGGTTCTTCCTCGGGGTGACCGGGGTCATGGTGTTGACGCTCGCGGCGGTGGTCATCCCCTGGGACCGGTTGCCGTCCCTGACGTACTGGTCCATCCCGTTGCTGGACTTCATCCCGATCGCCCTGATCTGGGAGTCCGCCCGGTTCGCGCTGGACGGGATGACCATGCTCCCCGCGTTCCCCGTCTTCTGGCTGGCCTGGTCCGGCATCTACCCCTTCTGGGGCCTGTTGCTGGGGTTCATCGGCAGCGCCTCGGCGATCTGGTGGCCCTACCTGATCAACCTGGGCACCGTGGCCCGGGAAGACCTGTTCCGGCCGGCGCTCGTGCCGTTCTTCATGCTGTCCCTGGCGGTCGCCGCGAGCGTGCTGGCGCGCAGCATGGACCGGCAACGTGATGAGCTCAAGGACGTGCTGGCCACGACCCACCAGCAGAACCGCCGGCTGGAGGCCATCCTGGACACCACGGACGTGGGCATCGTGGTGACCGACCGGGAGGGCAACGGCCTGATCTGGAACGCGGCGCAACAGCGCCAGCACCTCATCGGCCAGCCGGAGGGACGGCACGACGCCACGGAGAGCGAGCTGCTGATCTTCGAACCGGACGGCGTCACCCCGGTCCCCGCGGAGGAACGCGCGCTGTACCGGGCCGTCCGCGGGGAGAGCTTCTCCGACCGGCTCTACGCGCTCGGGGTGGATGGCAGCCAGCAGTTCATGTCCGTCTCCGCCCAGGCCATGAGGGACGACGACGGTGAGTTCGACGGCACCGTGGTGGTCTTCCAGAACGTCACCGACCTGATCGACGCGATCCGGGCCCGGGAGAAGTTCGTGGCGGACGTCTCCCACGAGTTCCGCACCCCGCTGACCTCGATCATCGGGTACCTGGACCTGGCGATCGAGGACGAACAGGACGAGGTGGTCGCGCGCTACCTGCGGACCTGCCAGCGCAACTCGGAACGGCTGCTCGCCCTGGTCAACTCGCTGCTGGACTCGGCCTCCGGCAACGCCGTGGCGGCGCTGGAGCCCACGGACCTGGCCCGGCTCGTGCAGCACAGCGTGGAATCGGCGCAGGTGCGAGCGGACAACGAGGGGATCACCCTGGTCACGGACCTGCCGGAGGGACTGCCCGTGCAGGCGGACAAGATCAAGATGAGCCAGGTCGCGGACAACCTGATCTCCAACGCCGTCAAGTACACCGAGTCCGGCGGCACGGTCACCGTGACGGTCCGCCGATCGGGGGACTGCGCCGAGGTGGCGGTCGCGGACACTGGCATCGGGATCAGCCCCGAGGACCAGGAGGGGTTGTTCACCAACTTCTACCGCACCGAGCACGTCCGGCGGGCAGCCATTCCCGGGACCGGCCTGGGCCTGGCCATCACGCGGGCCTTCGTCCGCGCCCACGGGGGCGAGATCAGGGTGGTCTCCGAGCCCGGGGTCGGCTCGACCTTCACGGCGTCGATCCCGGTGGACGGTCCCTCGGCGCCGTCAGCGGAGGCGCCGGAAGCAGAGGAGTCAGCAGAGCCAGCGGAATCAGCGGAGTCGGCGGAGTTACGATCACGCTAGACGTCGATTCCACCGGCGTGTCCCGACGTGCAGCGTGATCGTAACTCTCGCCGGGTGGTCGGAGGTCGGAGGTCGGTGGCCGGGTGGCCGGTGGTTCAGGCGAGCAGGCGCCAGCTGCCCGGTTCCACGCGCGAGCCGGCACGCAGCCGGGCGGCACCGGACTCGTCCCAGGGCTCGGAGCGGGCGATGTGCTCGGCCCGCCCCGTCCAGGCGGTGCAGACCTGGGGGATGTACGCGTCCTCCTGGCCCATGAACAGCCGGCGGCGGAACATGGCCCACTCGATGGCCGGCACCGCCACGGAGTAGGCCCCGCCGACGTCGATGCCGTCCAGCTCGTGCAGGACCGCGTCCCGGCCGGACTGCGCGGCCAGCCAGACGCGCGTCGAGGCCGGAGACAGCGGCCGGGCCAGGGCGGCGAGCCCGACGTCGAGGCTCGGGTCCGCCTCGGAGGGCACCGGGAGCAGGTCGGTGGCATTGCGCCAGTCACCGAACGGGGAGCCGTCCGGGAGGACCACGGCACCCTCCTGGTCGCCGGTGTTGCGCCAGGGGTCCTCGGGGTCCAGGGTCTCGACCAGGTCCGTCAGCACGCCGGAGGCCCACAGGCGGAACCACTGCGGGTCGGTGGAGGAGATCCGCCGCAGTTCATCACTCGCCGATGCGCGGTACTCGTCGGGGACCAGCGGTTCACACCGGCTGATGGTCCACCTCGAGACAGCCTCTCTTATGGTCACGACAACGTCCTCTGGTCTGACGGGCACTGCGGCTGGGGGGTCGCCGCGGGGTGCGGCAGGGGATCGCCGCGTAGTCAAGTCTACCGAGGGCATGCTCGCTCAGAGGGGGTTCAGTCGCGTTCCGCGTAGCGCTCGAGTAGGGATCGTCACCCTCGGTCACGGAACGCGTACGGTCGCGGCCCGGGTTCGAGTGGTGCTGACGAAACCGGCGGCCGACAAGGAGTGATGATGCATAGGACGGGCATGGCGGAGGACGGACAACCACGGCGGCACCCGGTGCTGGAGACGTTCTGCCGGCGGCTGGAGTCCATCCTCTGGGGCCGGGCCGCCGAGACCCTCCGGGACGCCGGACGGCCGGCCGGGGAGCGGGAGGTCCTGCTGTTGCCGATGTGGGACTGGCGCCTCCCCGCCATGGAGATCGGGCGCAAGGGTCTGGACCATGAGACCGGTGCGGCACTGCTGATGCCGGTGCGCCTGGACTGGGGTGGCAACGACGCCCTGCTGCACCTGGTGGACCCCGCCGGGCCGTCACCGTCGTATCGCTGGACGGCACACTCCATGGGGTGGGGTGACACGGGTGAATTCCAGCCGAATAGTTCCAGATCAGCATCCCATCCCGGGCTGTGCGACGGTATAGTCGGCAGTGATAACCATTACGCCCCCGGGATCCGCCGCTGTGCCGTCGAAGACCTTGATGAGCTCGTCCGTGCCGGTCGCCAGTCCCAGTGGCAACTATTGTTCAGTCTCGAGCCGTTCGTCACCTCCACCGTTCACAAGGCCCACTCAGCAGTGAGCCATGAGATCAGTGAATTGACCGGGCGGTTCCAGCCTGTATTGCACGACACGGGAATCGAGCAGATCGTGAACGTCTTGATGGTGGGTGAGCCCACGGCCGGGGTGGCCGATACCCCGAGCGTGCCCCGGCTCCTGGAGCAGTGCCTGCGCCACGACCGGTTCACCACGGTGGATCCCCTCATGTTCCTGCGCCGCAATCTGCGCCGGGACGCTGAGGACCAGGTCCGCCGGGCCATCGGGGACCCGCGGATCGGTCCCAAGGTCCGTCGCCTCGCCCGGCAGATGCCCGGTGCCAGCGTGGGAGAGATCGTGGCGGCCTACCGTCTCGAGCACCCGAAGGACAGGCTCTCCACCGCGCGGGCCGAGGCGGCCCTGCAGGTGGGTTCGGACCCGATGGCCCGTTCCGTCGCGCTGGACCCGGAGACCAACCGGGGTGCCCGGTGACCCCCGTCTTCACCCCGGAGGGGGTCGCCGGGTCCCGCCGCCCCGTGGGACGCCGGACCGTCGGGCCCGAGACCCCCTCGATGGGCGAGTCGGCCCCGATCGGCCGGTCCGTCCTGGCGCCCCGGGGGGCCCGACGCGCGGTCGCCGTCGTCGCCGAGCAGCGTCCGGTCCTGGACCAGTTGCGCGAGATGGCCGAGGCCTCCGGTGATGAGCGGCTGCGGTTGCGGGACGGGTTCATCGGGGACCAGCGCAAGATCTTCCGCCTCCTGGCCCACCGGTTGTGCCGCACCATGGGCCTGAGCGCCGCCCTGCACCGGGACGACGTCGAACAGCTCGTGGCGATCGAGGCCCTGACCTGGGTGGATGAGCTGCTCGAGGACCCCTCGGCCCTGGGGGCCATCGAGAACTTCAGCGGGATGCTGCACGTGCGTTCCCGGGCCGCGGTCCGCGCCTGGGCGGACCGCAACCTGTCCCCGGCCTCCGGCATGGTCTCCCTGAACCGCCGGGTGCGCAAGCTCAACCAGCTGCGGGACGAGATGCGTGCCGCCACCGGTGCAGAGCCCACCGACTGGGAGCTCACGCATGAGCACAACAAGCGCATGATGGCCGCCCGGAAGGACGCCGCCAAGCAGGGGATGCTCGCCACCACCGCCGACTTGCGCGTGGCCGGCCCTGCCGTGGACATCCACGCCCTCGAGCTGGCCGTCGTCGGCCCGGAGGAGTCCCTGCTGCACCCCACCGAGGGACCGGCGCTGGTCCGTGCGGTGATCGAACGGGCCCGCCGGATCGGAGGGGTCACGTCGGACGTCGCCCAGTCATGGCTCTCCGGCGTCTACGCCTCGGAGGGCTCCCAGCGGGTCCTGACCACCGGTGAGGTGGCTGAGCAGTTGGGCCTGACGCAGGAGACGGCCGCCGCCCAGATCCGCAAGGTCCGCACCCTGGCCAAGCGGGTCCTCGCCGACCAGCTGGGGATCCTCAACGCCTAAACCGGCCGACCCCCTCCAGGGTGGTGGAGCGTGCCGCGTTCCAGGGGACGTTGCGCGTTCCCCGGAACGGTCGATGCCCGCTCGTCGGGCAACGGCCTCGGCGTGTCGCGAGGACACGCCGGGGGAACACGCCGCTGTGACCAACGCCACATGATGGTGCAGGTCACACCGGGGATATGCCGCACACATACCGGGTGTGCGAGCAGAGAACCTTTCCACCGATACCGCCTGCCGGGACCTCCTGGACCGCTGGGCGGCGGGTGATCTCCCGGAGACCCAGGTGCGCCGGGACGTGGCCACCATCCTGACCCGTTCCGGGATCTGCCGAGAGGTGTCCCGCGAGTACCAGACGTGGCACCACGGCCTGGCCTCCGGGCCCCAGCTGAGCCAGGACGTCGAGTCCGAGTTCGACGAGTTCCTGTTCCGCCGCGTCACCGAGGAGGGCCCGGACGCCTTCTTCGACCTCGAGCGCGCCCGGGCCGCCTCGGTCACCGGCTGGGCGCGGCAGACCCTGCGCTCCGCCCGCAAGTCGATCCTGCGCAACATCCACAACCGGACCGCCGCCCGTCAGGAACTCGTGGCCCCCACCGGTCCCGAGGAGGGTGCGTCCACCGCCGCCGCGAGGGCCTTCCAGACCACCGCGGCCCCCGGCGCCCTCGAGGACGGTCCGGAGATCGCCCAGCGGATCATGCTGGAGGAGGCCACCGAGTGGCTGCGCTCCAAGGCCTCGCACCACCGGGGAATCGCCCGCACCCAGGCCGGGGCCGCCGCCCTGAGGTTCGCCTTCTCGCTGCCGGACCTGGTCCGCCCGGACTGGCGCGTCCGGCGTCGGGCCCTTCCGGTCCTCGAGGCCGACCCTAAGGCCGCCCACCGGGCCGCCCAGGCGATGCTGGCCTGCCTGACCCGGATCCACGGCTGGCGCGGGCTGTTCGAGGCCGCCGACCAGGACCTGATGACCCTGTGGGACGACTACTCGCGGGCCCAGCTGTTCGAGGTGGTCTCCAGGGATCCGGTGATCGCGTACACACTGGCGTTGGAGACCCTGTCCGACCGGGCCCGTCCCGACCGCCCCTCCGTCCGCGCGTTCCGCAACGCGGTGAAGGACCTGGCCCCGGTCCTGAAGAACGGCCGCAAGCCGACCGGGTGGCGCACCGCCGCCAACGCCGTGGTCGACGCGTTCCTGGCCGAGGAGTTCGAGGCCTACTCCGCGTTCGACACCGCCGGCGCCGCCGTCCACGAGGAGAGGACCGCCGAGCGCGAGTCCGCACTGGCCACGGCCTGGGACGCCTACGAGGCGATGGTCCGGTTCGCGGGTGCCCCCCTGGGCGGCACGCACGCGCAGGTCCGCGAGCGCCTGGAGGGCATCATCGACGGCATCCTTGGCGGGGGCGTGGAGATCCCGGACAACGTCACGCTGCTGCGCGCGGCCTGACGCCCGGACGCCTCACACGTCATCACCGGCCCGCACGGTCATCAGCCCGTCCACGGTGCCGGTCTCGATCCGTCCCGTGCGCGCGAATCCGGCCCAGTCGGCACGCATCCGACGGCCCCAGGCCTCCGTCTCGGCGGGGTCGAAGCCGTGCAGCAACCGGGTGCCCCACACCTTGCGGTTGCCGAACAGCAGGGGCAACTCGGCCGCGTGCGCGGAGGACAGCGGATTGTCCTCGGCCTCGGCGTGCACCAGGTAGTGGTAACCGTGCCCGCGGGCCGCGGCGTGGCGGCGGATGAAATGCTCCGCCCCGCGGGTGAAGATCACGTCGGTCAGCCACCGCACCAGTCCCTCGTGAACGGGCGGGCCCAGGACCGGGATCCGGTGCAGCCTCGCGACGGGGCCGACCACGGGGGCGAACAGGGCCGCCTCGCGCAGGTTGGACCCCACCAGGACGTCCACCCGCCGGGCGGCGTCGATCCAGGCCGCCTCGCGCCGGTCGGCCCCGGGCAGCGGGTGCGCGCCGTACTCGGGACCGAACGGCATGGCCCCGCCCAGCCCGAGCCGCAGGGCGAACCACGCCAGGTCGGCCTCCATCCGCAAGAGGTCCTCCACGGGGGCATCCGCCGGCAGTCGGGAGGCGCGCTCGCCCAGGGCGGCGGTCATCGCGGCCCGTCCGCGCATCAGCCCGATCGGCGCCGACTGCATGATCACCCGGGAGAACAGCCCCTCGGTGCCCTCGGCGATCATCAGGTGGGCCGCCGCGTCGGCCCCGGCGGACTCGCCCCAGACGGTGACGTTCTCCGGGTCCCCGCCGAACGCGGTGATGTTGCGGCGCACCCAGCGCAACGCCTCGATGATGTCCAGCAGTCCGAGGTTGGCGGGCACGCCGTCGCGGCCGAGGAAGCCGAACATCCCGAGCCGGTAGGTGATGTTCACCGTGACCACCCGCTGTTCGCTGACCAGCGCGCCCGCGTCGTAGTAGGGCTGGTCGCCGGCGCCGATCACGTACCCGCCGCCGTGGATCCACACCATCACCGGCAGCCGCTCGTCCGGGCCGGCGCCCGCCGGGGTGGTGACGGACAGGTACTGGCAGTGCTCGGAGATCTCCAGCGGCCCCAGGAACCTCCCGGGGGAGACCCCCTCGAGTGCGCGGACCGGCCGCTGCGGACAGGCCGGTGACCAGCCGGTCGCCTCCACGGTCCCGACGGCGGCCGGCTCCGGCCGCGGGGGCTCGTACCGGTTCGCGCGGGCGTACCGGATGCCGGTGGCCCGCCACACCGGGGAGCGCCCCGGGTCCTCGTCGACCCAGCCGCGCAGGGTGCCCGCCGGGCAGGTCCACTGGGGTACGGAGGTCATGCGCCCAGTGTGGCCTGAGTTACGAGCACGCCGCACGTCGGGACACGCCGGGCTGGTCGCCGTCGGGCGTGCTCGTAACTCCCTGATCTGGGTCGGCATGGCATGAATCGGGGTCGGCCCTGCACCCGGCCGCGCAAAACCAACCCCTCGCGCGCAGCGGCCCGCATAGGGATCAGTGGACGACCGACGAGACGGTCGACGGGGAAGGGGAGAGTCATGCCTGTGACGGTCAACGCGCTGCATACCGACCCGGCCCTGCCGCCCGGCGGGGGCGCGGCCATGCACCGGAACGACCGGTTCACGGCCGGCTCCGAGTCCGCACCGGGCCGCGTCCGGCACTCCGCGGGCGGTGGGCTCCCGTGAACTTCGTCGCGCAGGACATCTCCGCACAGATCATGATGCTGGAGACCAGGGCCCTGAAGACCATGACCGCGAGGGGATTCGACCGGCGGGTGGCCGAGGCCGCCAGCCTCGCCGCGCCCGTGAGCCGCGGCTCGGTGGTGGCCACCCAGGGGCTGCGGGCCGTCATCGGCGGGCTGCCCGTGGCCGTCGGGGACGTGGTGACGGTCGGCGGGACCGGGGGCGACGGAACCCGGACCCACCCCGGGCTCGCCGGCGTCGAGGCCGAGGTGGTGGCCGTGCACCACACCGAGGCCACCGTCGTGCCGCTGGCCGAGGGCTGGGCACCGGCCGCCGGAACTCCCGTGACCCTCGCGCACCGCGGGGGAGAGGTACCCGTGGGCGACGGGCTCATCGGCCGCGTTATCGACGCCCTGGGCCGTCCGGTCGACGGCAGGGGGCCGATCACCGGCACCCGCCTGGTCTCCGCGCACCATCCCGCCCCGCACGCCCTGGACCGCACCGCCGTCACCGGGCAGCTCGGCACCGGCGTGCGCGCCGTGGACACCTTCACCGCCCTGGGCCGTGGCCACCGCATCGGCCTGTTCGCCGGCCCCGGCACGGACACGTCCTCGTTGCTGGCCATGATCGCCCGCGGCACGGACGCCGCGGTGTCCGTCATCGCCCTCGTGGGCGTGGACGGTCGCACGGTCCGGGAGTTCCTCGACGACCTCGGGCCCGAGGGACTGGCCCGGTCCGTGGTGGTGGTGGCCACCGAGGGCGAACCGGCCATGATGCGCCGCAAGGCCGCGTTCACCGCCACCCGGATCGCCGAGCAGTTCCGTGACCAGGGCCGCCACGCCCTGCTGATGCTGGACTCACTGACGCGCGTGGCCGGGGCCCAGAGCCAGATCGGGCTCTCCGCCGGGGAACCGCCGGCCCGTGGGGGCCATGCCCCGTCCACGGTCTCCCTGCTCGCGCAGCTGCTCGAACGTGCCGGCGCCGACCACCCCGGCTCGCTCACCGGGATCTACACCGTCCTCAGGGACGGCGACGACCCCGAGGACCCCGTGGCCGAGGCCGCGCGCCCCCTCCTGGACGGGCACCTCGTGCTCGAGCGCCGGCTGGCCGAGGCCGGTCACGTCCCGCCCCTCGACGTGCTGGCCTCGATTGCCCCGTGCGCCTCCGCCCTCACGGGCCCGGCGGACCAGGCGGCCGCCACCGTGGTGCGCCGGGCGATGGCCGAGCTGCGTGCGGTCCAGGCCCTGATCGAGGCCGGTGCCTACGTGCCCGGGATCCGTCCGTTGGCCGAGGCCGCCCTGGCTGCCCGGCCCCACCTGGACGCCTTCCTGCGCCAGGCCACGGACGACTCGACCGCCCCGGCCGAGGCCTGGGCCCGACTGCGCGGTCTCGCCGGCCTGCTGAGCGTGGACGACGCCGGCACCGAGGGGCGGGCTGCCTGATGCCCGGGTTCCGCCGGAAGTCGCTGGCGCACGTCCGCACGCTCCGGGAGGACCTCGCCGCGGCCCGGCTGGCCGACGCCCAGCCACCTGCCCCGGCCGAGCAGCACCGGGAGTCGGACGGGCTACGCCGTCCGGCCCTCGAGCGCACCCTGTTCGAGGACCGCGGGGGAGTGCACGTGCTGGTGGCCGCCGGCATTGCCCGGGCCGCCACCGCCCAGCAACTCCCCGGGACCGAGTCCGCCGAGTCCGAATCCGCCCAGGCCGAGGCAGATGAGGTGCGGGCCGCCGAGCAGGCCCTGATGCTGGCCGTGCAGGCACGCCGCCGCGCCGAACGGGTCAGGAACCACCGCGACCGGCAGCATCGAGCGCTCACGGGCAGGGCTGAGCAGCAGGAGCTCGACGCGCTCGCGTCCACCGCACACCGCCCGTCAGGTGATCACCGATGAGCACCGAGGTCCTCGCCTCCTGGATGTGAGATGGGTCACGGCCTGCGGCGCCGGTGCCCGTGAGCCGACCCGCCTCGACCCACCTCGACAGGACCGCCTCCGAACCGCCCCGGGGCCTCGGTCGCGGGCGCCGGCACGCGGGCCGCCATCGGGCTGACCAGGGGCGATGCCGAGCATGCGCCTCCTCCTGACCGGTCACCCTCCCGCCGGCATGCCGTCCTCGACGCCGGCGTCTCCCAGCACCCCCTCACCGGTACTCGGGCGCGGACGCCTGTCCTTCCCGTCCAAAACCTCCGGCCGTCCCTCCGGGCGGTGCATACGGATCTGGGGGGACTCGGAGGGTTGTTCCCCTGCGCCTGAAACGGACGACAGAAGGAACCAGCATGACGCGACCCACCCGCACCGCATCCCCGACAGCAGGCAGGCCCCGTACGCCCCTGTCCAGGACCCTGACGGGTGCGCTGACCGCACTCGCGCTCACCGGCGCCACTGCGGCCACCGCCGTCCCGGCCGCCGCGGCACCCGTCATCGTCCCCGCCGCTGCCACCCAGAGCTGCTCCACCCCGGACTTCACCGATTCCGCCCCTGGATCCAGTTTCTACAGCGCCATCACCTGGATGCGATGCGAGGGCATCACCACCGGCTACGCCGACGGCACCTTCGGCAAGAACCGTCAGATCACCCGCGGGGAGACCGCCCAGTTCCTGTATCGCCTGTCCGGGGAGAAGCACGATCCCGGCACGGACCGCGACTTCACCGACGTCAATCCCAGCGGAGCCGGGTTCGAGGCCATCTCCTGGATGAAGGCCAAGGGCTACACCAGTGGATATGGCAATGGCTACTTCGGGCCCGGCGACCCCATCACCCGGGGCCAGCTCGCCTTCTTCCTGCAGGGGATGTCCGGGGAGGCCGGCTTCCGGGCCCCGCAGAGCTCTCCGTTCACCGACATGACGCCCGCCAGCGCGTTCTACCGGGCCACCACCTGGCTCGCAGCCACCAAGCTGGTCAGCGGCTACGCCGACGGCACGTTCCGCCCCGGCCAGCCGGTCAAGCGGGGCGAGGCGGCCGGCTTCATGTATGCCATGGAGACCCGGACCAACGGGACCCCGCCCGCCTATCAGGTCCCGGCCCCCGTCATCAGCAGTGCCGGGGTGAACCCCACCGGCGGCTCCGGCGGCACCTATCGGGACGCCCAGGCCATCCCCTACAGCAACGGCACGGTCACCTCCGCCTACCACCTGTACGCCGACCACCTCAACGGAGCCAGGCCGCACGGGATCATGATCCACCTGCACGGTGACGGGGGCTGGGAGTACAACGACCAGAAGTGGTCCTCCATCCCCGAGTACCTCAAGCTGGCCGAACAGCACGGCATGATGCTCGTGGTGCCCAGGACCCCGGACCAGGCCAGCAAGACCTGGTGGCGCAACGCCAGCTCCAGCCAGTGGGCCGCCGACCTGCTCAAGGACCTGGGCCGGAAATACAACCTGGACCTGAACCAGGTGTACTGGACCGGGTACTCCGGGGGTGCCGACACCGTCGCCCGGCACATGGTGAACACCCACTCGGCCGGGTGGACCGGCGGGGCCGCGGTCATCGTCGCCGGTGGCGGCATCTACGGGCAGAAGGCGCCGCGGCAGCCCATCTCGGCCACGCTGAAGAAGAACTTCGAGATGCACTGGGTGGTCGGGGCCGACGACACCCCGGCCGCCGGTGGGGCCTCGGGCACCTACGACGCCGTGGAGGCGGCCCGGCTCGGCTACCAGTTCTACACCGGCCAGGGGATGAGGACCACCCTGACCATCAAACCGGGCATGGACCACTGGGAGATCTCGCCCTCCGGCCCGCAGAAGCTCGCCCAGGTCCTGGCCGGGCGGTAGTCCCGCGGTGCCGGCCGCTCCCCGGGCGGGAGCGCACCGGTGATCCCGACGCCGGCCGGGCGCCTTCCTCACGAGGCGCCCGGCCGCGGACGAAACGGACCGCCGCGACATCACGTCTGCGCATGCCCCGGGGTATGAATCCCACGCATGCCCAGGACCTTCAGGACCCCATCGCCCAGCACCTCCAGGACAGGGACAGCGTGCGCGGCGGGAGCGTCGAGACCTGGCAGGACATCGCCGGCCAGTACCGCGTGGGCCACCGCGGGGAGGGCTCCCTCCTGATCGCCGTGGAGGACCTGCTGCTGGACCTGGGGGAGACCCTGGCCGCCCGGGCGCTCCGGGAGTCGAGGGCCGGACAGCAGGCCCTGGTCCGGCGGACCCTGCGGTTCGAGCGGCACGTGCACGAGCTCTACCGCTGTGCCGAGACGGACCCGCAGGCACAGATGGCCGTGACCGCCCTGGACCTCGGTGCGCCCCGGTGGCTGTTCGAGGGTGAGGAGGGCGCCGCGTGGCGCCGGGAGATCACCGCCCTGACCGACTACGCCGCCTGGGCCTGCGCGCCGTGCGCAGGGGACCACGGTCCGGACGGACCCCGCAGCGTGCCGGGACGCCTGGACTGACCCCGGACGCCTGGACTGACCCCGGACGCCCGGCCGCCCGGACATCCGGACACCCCGGACACCCGAGACGCCGGCTGGTGGCCGGGGCCGCCCGCCGGAGCTTCCTAGAATGGTGTGCATGCCTGCGGCCACTGACACCCCCACCGCCCCGCTCGTGCTCGGCATCGAGTCCTCCTGCGACGAGACGGGATTCGGGATCGTGCGCGGGACCGAGCTGCTGGCCAACGCCGTGGCGTCCTCGATGGAGGAGCACGTGCGCTTTGGCGGGGTCATCCCGGAGATCGCGGCGCGGGCCCACCTCGAGGAGTTCATCCCCACGCTGCTGCAGGCCCTGGACACCGCCGGGGTCACGCTGCAGGACCTCGACGCGATCGCCGTGACCTCGGGTCCCGGACTGGCCGGGGCGCTCATGGTCGGCGTGGCCGGCGCCAAGGCCCTGGCCCTGGCCACGGACACCCCGCTCTACGGCATCAACCACCTGGTCGCGCACGTCGGCGTCGGGGTGCTGGACGAGGTGACCGGCGCGGGGCCGGAGGTCGGCCGCGGCACCGGGCCGGCCGTCGTCGTGGGGTCCGGTGCGGGCGGGGGCCGTCCGCTGCCGGAACACCTCGGCGCACTGCTGGTCTCCGGCGGGCACACCGAGATCCTGCGGGTCAACCGGCTCACCACGGACGTGGAACTGCTCGGCTCGACCATCGACGACGCCGCCGGCGAGGCCTATGACAAGGTCGCCCGGCTGCTCGGGGCCGGCTACCCCGGCGGGCCCGTGATCGACCGGCTGGCCCGGCAGGGCAACCCCACCGCGTTCCGGTTCCCGCGCGGGCTGAGCGCCCCGAAGTTCGTGGGCACCGCGCAGGAACCCGGAAAGCACCGGCACGACTGGTCCTTCTCCGGGCTGAAGACCGCCGTGGCCCGGTGCGTGGAGCAGTTCGAGGCCGCCGGCGTGCCGGACGAGCAGATCCCCACGGCGGACATCGCCGCGTCCTTCCAGGAGGCGGTCGCGGACGTGATCACCGCCAAGGCGGTGCGGGCCTGCACGGAGCACGGGATCGGGCACCTGCTGCTCGGCGGCGGCGTCGCGGCGAACTCCCGGCTGCGCGAGCTGCTGGCCGAGCGCTGCACGGCGGCCGGCATCGGGCTGACCGTCCCGCCGCCGCGGCTGTGCACGGACAACGGAGCCATGGTCGCGGCCCTGGGGGCGCAACTGGTGATGGACGGGGTGGCGCCGTCCGGACTGGGCTTCGCCGCGGACCCGGGCCAGCCGGTGGGTGAGATCTCCCTCTGGGCGTGAGGGCCGCCCGGCCCCTGACCGCTGGAACTGCCGCCCACCGGAGTCACGATCACGCTCGACGGTGGGACACGCCGGGCCGATCACCGTCGAGCGTGATCGTAACTCTGAGTTCGCCGTGACTCCACGGGCTCAGGCCCCGATGGACGCCCGCGTCCGGGCCACCGCATCGGCGACGACGGCTCGGAGGGGAGCATGGAGATCATGCCCGGCCAGCGGGGTGGACGCGGGCAGGCCGGCGGACTCCATCTGCTCCACCGTCATGGCGTGCGCCGCGTGGGCCGCGATCCGGCGCTGGCGGGCCGGGGTGCCGCCGTCGCGCAGGAGGTGTTCCACGGAGGCCAGCTCCGCGGCGCACCCCAGCCGCTCGGCCACCGGGGCCAGGCGAACCAGCTCCGCGCGCAGGTGGTCGGTCACGAGCATCTCGTCCCCGGCGGCGTTGAGGATGATGATGGCGTCCAGCCCGTAGCGGGCGGCGCGCCACTTGTTCTCCTGCACGTGCCACGGGGGCATGGTGGGGATGGTGCCCCCGGCATCGAGGGTGTCCGAGAAGTCCTGCACCAGGCACTGCGTCAGGGCGGCGATCGGGGCGATCTCCTCGAGCGTGGCCACGCCGTCACAGACCCGCATCTCGACCGTGCCCAGCCGGGGCACGGCGCGCACGTCCCAGCGGCACTCGGTGACGTCGTCGATCACGCCGGTGTGCGTCAGGTCCGCCACGCACCGCTCGAACCCGGCCCAGTCCGCGAACTGGAACGGCAGGCCCGCGGTGGGCAGCTGCTGGAACATCAGGGTGCGCTGGGACTGGTAGCCGGTGTCCACGCCGGCCCAGAACGGGCTCGAGGCGGACAGCGCCAGGAAGTGCGGCACGTAGTTGACCAGGCCGTCCACCACGGGCATCGCCTTGGTCACGTCGTCCAGGCCCACGTGCACGTGCACCCCGTAGATCAGCATCTGCCGGCCCCACCACTGGGTGCGGTCGATCAGCTTGCCGTAGCGGTCCGCCGGGGTCACGGGTTCGTCCGTGGGCTGGGCGAACGGGTGGGAGCCCTGGCAGTACAGCTCCACGCCCATCGGTCCCGTCACCTCGCGCAGCTTCCGCGCGTACTGGCGCAACTGGCCGACGGCCTCGTCCACCGTGGTGCACACGTCCGTGACCAGCTCCACGGTGTTCAGCAGCAGCTCCGGCTTGATGTGCGGGTGCTCCTGGCCCAGGTGCAGTCCCGCCTGGTCCGCGACGCCGGCCAGCACCTCCTCGGCGACCGGCCGCAGGGTGCCGTCGTGGGCGTCGACGAGCGCGAGCTCCCACTCCACGCCGAGGGTCGACTGCGCTGAGCGTGCGAAGGGCAGGTGCATGGTGGTTCCTGTCAGGTGCTGACGGCGGGCAGTAGTCATCCTAGGGGCGTGCGCAGGGGTTCCGGTCATCACCGGTCCCCGGCCCGGGATCCCTAGCATGGAGGGGTGATCACCGCACCGCAGTCCCCGACCGCCCCACGACCGCCCGCACGGATCCGGGGCCCGCGCGCCCTGGCCGTGGCCGGCGTCGTCCTGCTCGCCGTCACGGCGTGCACCACCCCGCCGGGGGGTGGACCGGACGAGCCCGGACCGGACGGGACCGGGACGACGCCACCGGAGGACGCGGCGACGGCCGAGCCGGAGCAGAGCGCGCTGCAGGTGGCCCTGGGCGGTCCCGGTCCGGACCTCGAGGAGGCGGCTGTTGAGGCGGTCGCCGGCATGAGCGTGGAGGACCAGGCCGGACAGGTCCTGGTCGGCCAGCTGGGCGCGGCGGGGACGGACCCGGCCTCCCTGAAGGACCTGCACCTCGGCGGGGTGATCGTCATGGGCGACGCCGTGCCGGTGGCCGCCGACGGCACCCACGACGTGACGGCGCTCGCCGGACGGCTGGACGACACCCGGGAGGCCCTGAGCGAGGGGCGGGAACACGGCGGCATCATCAGCGTGGACCAGGAGGGCGGACTGGTGGCGCGCGTCCAGGAGCCCCTGGTCGAGTGGCCCACCCCCATGAGCTACGGTGCCGCGGCCGCCGGGCAGGCGGACGCCACCCGGCTCGCCCGGGACGGCCACGCCCTGATGGCCCGGGACCTGGCGGAGCTGGGATTCACCGTGGACTTCGCGCCCAGCGTGGACGTGACCATCGGGGCCGAGGACCCCGCCATCGGCGCCCGGTCCTTCTCCGGCGACCCGCAGGTGGTCGCCGACCTCGGCGCCGCCGCCAGCGCCGGCCTGCTGGGCGCCGGAATGCTGCCGGCGCCGAAGCACTTCCCGGGCCATGGCTCCGTCACGGACGACTCGCACGTGACCGCCCCGGTCCAGGACGCCGCCGTGGCGGACCTGGACCAGCGCGACTGGCTGCCCTTCCGCGAGCTGGTCTCCGGCGGGCAGTACACGCCGATGGTCATGATGGGGCACGTCATCGTCCCGGAGCTGGAACCGGACGTGCCGTCGTCGGTGTCCGCACCCGCCTACGAGGCGCTCCGCGGGCTCGGGGCGAGCCCGGACGGCACCGGGGCCCGCTCGGAGGAGGGCTACGACGGCGTCGTGGTCACCGACGCACTCAACATGGGCGCGCTCGTGGAACGGTACGGCGCGAACGAGGCGCCCGTGCGGGCGCTCGCGGCCGGGGCCGACCTGCTGCTGATGCCCTCCTCGGTGCCGGGGGCCCGGGACGCGATCATCGAGGCGGTGGAGTCCGGCGAGGTGCCCCGGGACCGGCTCGAGGAGGCGGCACGGCGCGTGGTGACGATGCTGATGTGGCGGGACCGATTGGGCCAGGAGCTCGAGGCGGCCACGCCCGAGGAGCTCTCCGCGGTGGGGTCACCGTACGGGACCGAGGCGGACGGGACCGGGAACGACGGGACCGGGGACGACGGGACCGGGGACGACGAGGCCAGGGCAGAGGCGGCCCAGGCCTCCCGGGCGGTCTCCGCCGCGGCGGTCACGGTGGTCGAGGGCACGTGCGGCGAGGCTCTCCTCGGGGACTCGCTGCAGGTCACCGGGGGAGACGCCAGGGACCGCGCGCGCCTGACGGAGGCCGCCCGGGCCGCGGGGCTGACGGTGGGCTCGGGGCCCGTGGTGAACCTGGTGGGCACGGCCCGCGGCGCGGGGCGGGGGGACGTGGTGGTCGCCTTGGACGCGCCCTTCGGTCTGGCATCCTCCGCCGTACCGGACGAGGGGGCGCTGATCGCCCTCTACGGCCGCACTCCCGGGGCCTTCGAGGCACTCGTGGACGTGCTCACCGGCACGGCCGAGGCCCCCGGGGCGCTGCCCGTGGACGTGGGGGAGTGGCCGGCCGGGACGGGGTGCTGAGGCGGGCTGCGAACCGCCGGGCACGTCAGCGCGCCTATGATCCGCGACACATTTGTGAATAACGGCCTGTCCGAGTGATCTATTCGTCTAAGGTAAGCCTTACCAAAGCAGGATCCGAGCGGCAGTGAGGCCGTCGGACTTCCCTAGGAGAACCTACGCATGAAGATCAAGAACCGCCGCCTCGGGTTGGTTGCCCTCGTCTCGACCGCGGCGTTCGCGCTGACCGCCTGTGGAGGCGCCACGTCCGGCTCCACCGAGTCCTCCGCCCCGGCCGCTGCCTCTGCCTCGGCGTCCTCGTCGACCTCGGCCGAGGCCGGTCCGCAGGAGGTCACCGACATGGCCGGTGACACGGTGACGGTCCAGATGCCCGCCGAGAGCATCGTGGCCACGGACAACCGGATCTTCCGCACGCTGGACGACTGGGGCGTCGAGCTCGCCGCCGGCCCCCTGCCGCTGATGGACAAGGAGATCGTCTCCTACCCCACCACCGAGGGCGTCATCGACCTGGGCAGCCACCGCGAGCCCAACATGGAGGGCTTCGTCGAGGCCCAGCCCGACCTCGTCCTGAACGGCCAGCGCTTCAGCGACCTCAAGGGTGACATCGCCGGGCTGATCCCCGAGGACGCCGCCCTGGTGGACACCAACGTCACGGAGGGCAAGCCGCTCGACGAGGAGCTGCGCCGCCTGACCACCCTGCTCGGCGACGTCTTCGGCCAGCAGGCCGAGGCCGAGACCCTCATCTCCGACTTCGACGCCTCCATCGAGCGCGCCAAGGAGGCCTACCCCGCCGAGGAGACCGTCGTGGGGCTGATCGCCTCCGGCGGCGACCTGTCCTACGCCGCCCCCTCCACCGGCCGCGCCATCGGCCCGGTGTTCGACATGCTCGACCTCAAGCCCGCCCTGGACCGCGAGGGCTCCACCAACCACCAGGGTGACGACATCTCGGTCGAGGCCATTGCCGAGGCCAACCCGGACTGGCTGATCGTCATGGACCGCGACGCCGCCACCGCCGGTCGCAACGGCGAGGAGTTCACCCCGGCCGCCGAGCTGATCGAGGGCTCCGAGGCGCTCAAGGACGTGACCGCCGTCAAGGAGGGCAACATCGTCTACATGCCCGAGAACTTCTACGTGGTCGAGGACATCCAGAACTACACCACCTTCCTCACCGACCTCGCGGACGCCTTCGAGGGCAAGTAACCATCGCGTGGTGACCGGTCCCACCGGCCCGAGCGCCCCGCGGTGATCGCGAGGGGCGCCCTGTGGTGGGACCTCACCCGCAGCACGGCCCGGATGCGGCCGGCAGGGTTCACCCTGCCGGATCGACGCATCCGGGCTGTGCCACGATCTGGGGACCCCGGTCTGCACCGGGCCCCGTGGACAGGACGAACCGTGACCACTGCCTACGAGCATCCGGATCCCGAGGCGCAACCGGCGCCCCTGGGGGCGGGCTACCAGACCGCCAACCCCGGGGGGACCGAGGGGCTGCCCGAGGAGGGCGCCCGTCCTCTGGACGGCCGCTGGCGTACCGCCTGGCCCCTGCTGGCCGGCATCGTCCTGACGCTGGGGCTGGTCCTGGTCTCCCTGTTCGTGGGGGTCTACGACATCACCACCGCGGACGGGGGGTGGGAGATGTTCTTCATCACGCGCGTGCCCCGGACCATCGCCCTGGTCCTGGCCGGCGCCGCGATGGCCATGTCCGGGCTCGTCATGCAGCTCATGACCCAGAACCGTTTCGTGGAGCCCACCACCACCGGCACCACCGAGTGGGCCGGGCTGGGGCTGCTGCTGACGATGATCGTGATCCCCAACGCGACCATCATGGACCGGATGGTCGGCGCCATCCTGTTCTCGTTCGTCGGCACGGTGGTCTTCTTCCTCTTCCTGCAGCGGGTGACGCTGAAGTCCTCGCTGATCGTGCCGATCATCGGCATCATGCTGGGCGCCGTCGTGGGCGCCCTGTCCACCTACGTGGCGCTGCAGACCGAGATGCTCCAGCAACTGGGCATCTGGTTCGCCGGCAGCTTCACCGGCGTGGTGCGGGGCCGGTACGAGCTGCTGTTCATCGTGCTGGCCGTGGCCGTGCTCGTCTTCGTCCTCGCCGACCGGTTCACGGTCGCCGGCCTCGGCCGGGACGTCGCCACCAACGTCGGGCTCAACTACACCGCGGTGCTGCTGACCGGCGTCTCGATGATCGCGATCGTCACCGGAGTGGTCACGGTGGTGATCGGCGCCCTGCCCTTCCTGGGCCTGATCGTGCCCAACGTGGTCTCCCTGTTCCGGGGGGACAACCTGCGCACCAACCTGCCCTGGGTCTGCCTCGTGGGCATCTGGGTGGTCACCGTCTGCGACATCATCGGCCGGACCGTCATCATGCCCTTCGAGGTCCCGGTCTCCCTCATCCTCGGCGTGGTCGGCGCCGTCGTCTTCATCGGCCTGCTCGTCAGGAGGCGCAAGCATGTCTGAGCTCAGCATCCCCGCGGTCACCCCCGCCCCGTTCACCGGGTACCCGCGCCGGGGCACGACGCCGGAACTCACCGCGGCCGGTCCGGTCGCCGACCCGGTCGCGCGCGCCGGTGGGATGGGCACGGGCCGGCCGGCCGCCGTCGGGCCCGCCCGGACCACCCCGCCGGGCCGGAAGACACCGCCGGGTCGGACCACCCCGCCGGGTGGCCCCGCCCGGACCACCCCGTCCCCGCGGCACTCCGGGCCCTTCGGCTCCCGGAGGGCGAAGGTGCGCTACCTCGCCCTAGTGGGCGGGCTCGTGGTGGCCGCCGCCCTGTTCACGCTCGGCAACCTGGCCTATGACAACCCGATGGAGTTCGGCTCCCGGGGCTTCTGGCTGATCGCGCAGATGCGGGTGGAGAGCATCGTGGTGATGCTCGTGGTGGCCGCGTGCCAGGCGTTCGCCACCGTGAGTTTCCAGACGGCCACCAACAACCGCATCATCACCCCGTCGATCATGGGCTTCGAGTCGCTGTTCGTCCTGGTGCAGACGGCCGCCGTGTTCTTCTTCGGCGTGGCCGGCGTGACCATGGTGGTCGGCGTGGGGCAGTTCTTCCTGCAGGCCGGACTGATGGTGGCCTTCGCGGTGCTGCTCTACAGCTGGCTGCTGTCCGGGCGCTTCGGGAACATGCACATCATGCTCCTGGTCGGCGTGGTCCTCGGCGGCGGCATGGGCGCCCTGTCCACCTTCATGCAGCGCGTGCTGGACCCCAACGAGTTCGACGTGCTGACCGCCCGGTTGTTCGGCAACATCTCCAACGCCCAGGGCGAGTACCTGCCCTATGCGATCCCGATCGTGCTGGTGTGCGCCGGGCTGCTCTGGAGCCGGGCGCACCGGCTGAACGTCCTGGCGCTGGGCAGGGACGCCACGAACAACCTGGGCCTGAACCACCGGCGCGAGACGATGATCGTGCTGACGCTGGTCTCGATCCTCATGGCCATGACCACCTCGCTGGTGGGCCCCATGACCTTCCTGGGGTTCCTCGTGGCCACGCTGGCCTACCAGTTCACGGACACCTACGACCACCGGCTGGTCCTGCCCGTGTCCTTCCTCATCGGCTACACCGTGCTCTCCGGGGCCTACTTCGTGCTGCGGAACATCTTCTACGCGGCCGGTGCCGTGACCATCATCATCGAACTCGTCGGGGGACTCGTGTTCCTCATCGTCATCCTCAGGAAGGGCCGGTTGTGATCACCCTCGAAGGCGTCACGAAGCACTACGGCGAGGAGGCCACGATCGGGCCGATCTCGGTCGAGCTCCCGGCGGGGGGCATCACGGCCCTCGTGGGTCCCAACGGGGCCGGCAAGTCCACCATCCTCACCATGATCGGCCGGCTGCTGCAGGTGGACGAGGGGCGGATCGAGGTGGCCGGCCAGGACATCATCAACACCCCGTCCAAGGCCGTGGCCAGGATCCTGTCCATCCTCCGCCAGGAGAACCACTTCATCACCCGGCTGACCGTGCGCCAGCTCGTGGGCTTCGGACGGTTCCCGTACTCCAAGGGGCGGCTGACGCAGGAGGACGAGCACCACATCTCCGAGGCCATCGACTTCCTGAACCTCGGACCGCTGGAGAACCGCTACCTCGACCAGCTCTCCGGTGGCCAGCGCCAGCGCGCCTACGTGGCCATGGTGCTGGCCCAGAACACCGACTACGTGCTGCTGGACGAGCCGCTGAACAACCTGGACATGCAGCACTCCGTGCAGATGATGAAGCAGCTGCGGCGGGCCGCGGACGAGCTGGGCCGCACCGTGGTGATCGTGCTGCACGACATCAACTTCGCCGCCCGCTACGCCGACTGGATCCTGGCGCTCAACGACGGCCAGGTCACCGAGTTCGGCCCGCCCGCGGAGATCATCACCAACGAGGTCCTCACCCGGGTGTTCAATACCCCGGTCTCGGTCATCGACGGTCCGGAGAGCCGCCTGGCGGTCTACTACTGATCGACACCGGCGGCCGGGCTGGCGAGTCCGAATGAACCATTTCCCGAATTTGCCTATGGCGATTTGACGTATTTAAGAATATCTTAAGGTTCGCCTTGCTTGCGGCTTTCCAGGGTCGGCGTATTCTTAATCCAACGCCCGGGCACCAGCGTCCGAGCTTGGACCGAAGGATGTAGCACCATGACCTCCGCCGTGCGCTCCTGCGCCACCACCGCCTGTTCTTTCAACGCCGAGCACAACTGCAACGCCCTGGCCATCACCGTGGCCGGTTCCGAGTCCCAGCCCACCTGCGGGACCTTCGTGCAGCTGGATGCCCGCCGTCCCGTCACCTCCGAGGCCAGCAGCGTGGGCGCCTGCCACCGCCTGGAATGCACGTTCAACAGCGACCTGATGTGCTCCGCTGAGGGCATCGAGGTCACCGACACCGCCACCTGCGCCACCTACACCGTCGCCTGAGCTGCCGCGCGCAGCCCGGGAGTCCGTGTGCCCACCGTCCCGCGGTGACGCAGTGCCAAGGCCCCGGTCCGGGGAGCAGTCCATGCTCCACGGGCCGGGGCCTTGGCGTGCGGGGCCACAGTGGTGGGCCCGGCGGTTCAGGAGGCGAGGTCGGCGGTGAGCCGCGCGGGCAGGGAGCCGAGCAGGTGATGCCAGGCCCGGGAGCTGTCCTGCAGGGGTGAGGCCTCCGAGGGCGAGGGCAGCGGCACCTGCACGACCCAGCCCTGGTCTCCGGCGAAGCGCGCCAGGGACACGCAATGGTGGTCCACGTCCACGCAGTGCACGGGGTCGACCGTGAGGTCCTCCGTGGCGGGGACGTCCAGGGGTTCCGCCCAGCCGGCGATCTCGCCGTCCAGGACGGCGTCGGCGACGTTGGCCAGGAGCTGGGGCGCCGTGGCCAGGACGGCATCGGCCAGGGCGTCGGCCGGGGACGGCGCGGCGGAGGCCTCCACGAGGACGGCCTCGCCGTGGGCGTTGACGCCGGAGCAGTCGTGCAGCAGGACCCGTTCGGTGGTGACCACGCCCACGCGCACGCGGGGTCCGACGTCGTGGACCAGGTCGGCCACGCGCCCCTGCAGTCCCAGGGCCTCCACCTGTGCCGTGTCCCGGCACCAGCGCAGCGTGCCGAGCAGGTGCACGGAGGCCAGCCGCAGGTTCAGGCCGTGGTCCGCGGCGTCCTTGACGATGTCCACCCGCACCTCGATGTCCTCGGGGGTGTGGAACGCGCCGAGCGAATGGAAGAGGTTCGGGATGTCCGCCACCACCAGCTGTCCGGTGCGGGACACTCCGTGCACCGCGGAGGAGAGCGTCTCGCCCGCACGGTAGGCCGTGAGCTCGACGGCACCCTCGCCGGAGAGCATGCGGCGCGTGAGCGAGCGGGCGTGGGCGGAACGCAGGGCGGGGACGGACGAGGCGGACGTCGGGGGAGTGCGCGGAGTCGAACTCATGGGGATCCTTCCAGGACGGTCGCATCCTAGTAAGGCACGCCTAACCGAATTAAGCAAGCCGCTTGTACGCTTATGCGTCTCGCGGCGTCTCAGAACGTCGCAGAAGGACCGGCTCAGTCCCGTCGCCGGGCCCGGAAGATGCCGAGGGACGCCACGCACAGCCCTGCGAAGGCCACCCCCAGGGCCACCAGCGGGCCGGTCAGCGGCACCCACACGACGTCCCGGCGCACGGCCTGGGCGGTCTCCGAGTCCGAGAGCATGTCCCCGCCCCCGAGCGTGAAGGTCCCGGCGACGAACACCTGGGCGACCACGGTGATGATGAGCAGCAGCGCGGCGACCACGCCCACACCCATCGAGGCGTAGAGCAGCACCTTGCACCACAGCGGCGCCGGCCGCGTCCCGTCGTCGTCGCCGACGGGCTCCACGGCCCCGGTCCCGTCATCGTCCTCGCGCAGGTCCCCGTCCCGGCCGCCCTCGAAACGGCCGATGAGGTCGAATCCGGGGGCACCGTCCCAGTCGCGGTCCGGATCCAGGCCCTCCCGGAACCCCCGTGCGGAGCCGGGCGCGGGCGGGCGGGACTCAGGACGGCGGGACATGTCTCCAGCGTACCGCCGGTACCGTGGACGGGTGGCCTCCTCCTCCTCGTCCTCGCCCGCACCGTCCGGTCCGCAGCCCGCTGCGGGCGGTGCCCCGCCGTCGTCGTCAGCGGCGCCCACCGGCAGCCGGGACGTCACCGTCCTGGCCCCCGTCCTGACCCCGGAGGGCTGGCAGCTGCTGAACTCCCTCGAGGGCTACCGGGAGTCGGAGGCGCTGGCGATGTCCACCCGGTTGCGCGCCGCGGGCCATGCCCCCGAACTCGTCTCGGCCGTGCTGACCCAGCTGAAGCTGCGGGACCAGGCCGCCGCCAAGTTCGGCCCCTTCGCCGCGCACATGGTCTTCACCCGGGCGGGCCTGGAACAGGCCACGCGGATGAACGTGGCCGCCGTGCACGCCGGGCGGTTCGCCGGCGCCGGGATCCGGTCCGTCGCGGACCTGGGCTGCGGCCTCGGGGCGGACGCCATGGCCATGGCGGCGCTGGACCTCGAGGTGACCGCCGTGGAGCGGGACGAGACGGTGGCCGCGGCGGCGACGATCAACCTCATGCCCTTCCCCCACGCCACCGTGGTCAGCGCGGACGCGCAGGACTGGGTGGCCGCGGCGCAGGCGAACGGCACCGAGCCCGGGGGCTACTGGCTAGACCCTGCCCGCCGGGTGCTCTCCACCTCCGGGTCCAGCCGGGTGTTCGACCCGGAGGCGTTCTCCCCGCCGCTGTCCTTCGTCGAGTCCCTCGCCGCGCGCGGCGCCGCCGTCGGCGTGAAGCTCGGCCCCGGCCTGCCGCACGAGTCCGTGCCCGCCGGCTGCGAGGCGCAGTGGGTCTCCGTGGACGGGGACGTCACCGAGGCCGTGCTGTGGTTCAACGCCCTCGCCCGGGACGGCGTGCGCCGCAGCGCCCTGGTCATGTCCGGTCCCGGGGCGGGCACGACGGCGGCGGGAGGCCGGGGCGGCCATCATGAGCTCACCGCGGGGACCCGTTTCGGCGGCTCTCCCGAGGTGCCGGTCGGCGGCGTGGAGGCCCTGACCGGATACCTCTACGAACCGGACGGCGCCGTGATCCGGGCCGGGCTGGTGGCCGACCTGATCCACCGTGACTTCGCGTCGAAGGGCGGGGCACTGCTCGATGAGCACATCGCCTACTTCCGGGCCGACGAGCCGGTGGCGTCGCCGTTCGCGCGGGCCTACCGGATCGAGTCGGTGATGCCCTTCAACGTCAAGGGACTGCGGCGCTGGGTGCGGGAGACCGGGGTGGGCCGGCTGGACATCAAGAAGCGCGGGATGGCCGTCACCCCGGAGGAGTTGCGACGCCAGCTCATGTCCGGCAAGGGCTCGAAGGGGGCGAAGGGTTCGACGTCGTCACGGGGCTCGAAGTCACCCGGCCGGCACGCCACGCTCGTGCTGACGCGGATCGGTGAGGAACGGGTCGCCGTGGAGGTCACCCCGGCCTGACGGCCTGACGGTCCGGCGCGACCGGCACGCCGGCTCAGGTGCCGGAGGCGTCCCGTCCGAGGCCGGTGGGGGACGCCGTGGCCACGTGGTTGACGACTTCGTTGACCATGCGGTGCAGGTTGTCCAGGCCGTAGCCGACGAGGTACCAGTCCGCGGGATCGAGGTAGATGACCTTGCCGTTCCGGGCCGCCTTCGTGCCGCTGACCAGGTCGTCGTCCAGCACGTCCTCGGCGGTGGCTCCCTGCCGGCCGAGGGCGGCGTCCTCGTCGATGACGAACAGGTTGTCCGGGTCGGCGTCGGCGATGAACTCGGGGGAGGCCGGAGCGCCGTCCGGGCCCTCGCCCATCACCGGGGTGGCGCTGGGCACGCCGAGCACGTCGTGGATCAGGCCGAAGCGGGACTCCGGGCCGAAGGCCGTGATCTCGCCGGATCCCGTCATCACCACCAGGCCGTTGGTGTTCCCGGCGTCCTTCAGCGTCACCCGGGCATCCTCGATCTTCGTCTCGATCTCGCGGAGCGCGGCCTGCACCTGCATCTCCCGGCCGAAGACCTCGCCCAGGGCGGTGGCGTTCTGGGTGAAGGACTCCATCGGTTCCGCGGGGTCCACGGACAGGTCGATGGTCGGGGCGATCCCGGACAGTTCGGGGTACGCGTCCGCGGTCGCCGCGGAGATGATGATCAGGTCCGGCTCCTCCTCGGCGATGACGTCCAGGTCAGGCTCCGTGAGGGAGCCGACTCGCACCTCCGCGCCGTCCGCCACGGACTGCAGCTCCTCGGGGTAGGGCGCATCCGGCACGCCGTCGGGCTGGATGCCCAGTGCGTTCAGGGAATCCAGGACCCCGAGGTCGAAGACGAAGACCTTCCCGGGATCGGCCGGGACCTCGGTGGTGCCCTGGGCGTGCTCCACGGTGACGGTCTCCGCGCCGGAGCCGGTGGGGGAGGGCGTGGTGGTACCGGGAGCCGTGCCGGATGGCGAGCCGGAGGTGGGCGGCTCGGCGGGCCCGCCGGTGCAGGCGGTCACGAGGACCAGGACCGCGGTCGAGGCGGCGAGCATCAGCGAGGCGCGGCGCAGCGCCCGGGGCCTCGGCCGGGGGCGTGCGGATCGGGGGGTGGTGGCGAGGGGCCCGTCCTGCGGGCCGTGCAGGGACACGATGGTCCTCCCGTGATCAGCGGAGCGGCGGAACCCGCGGCCGTCCGGGGCCCGGCAGGCCGGGGCGATCGCGTCCCCTCCATTGTGTCAGCCCGTGACCGGGTGCGGCCAGAGTCCTGGCCGCGTGCCGGGTCGCGGACCGGCGCTCCGCGCGGCTCCCGGGGACACGACTGGCACTCGCCTTGACCGAGTGCTAAGCCTCGTCCTAGAGTCATTTCTGGCACTCCGGGGCACCGGGTGCCAAGCCTGAAGGACCTGCCATCCGGCACCCGCGACGACGGTTGGCCAGCCTACGGCGCACAGCAGAATCCACTGACGCCGGTCGGACCCCCGTGGTCTGGCCCACCACAGAGAAGGAGAGTACAGACGTGTCTGTCTCCATCAAGCCCCTTGAGGATCGCATTGTTGTCCGTCCGCTGGAAGCCGAGCAGACCACCGCTTCCGGCCTGGTGATCCCGGACACCGCCAAGGAGAAGCCGCAGGAGGGCCAGGTCGTGGCCGTCGGCGCCGGCCGTGTCGATGACAACGGCAACCGCATCCCGGTCGATGTCGCCGAGGGCGACGTCGTGCTCTTCTCCAAGTACGGCGGCACCGAGGTCAAGGTCGGCGGCGAGGACTACCTCGTGCTGTCCGCCCGCGACGTGCTGGCCATCGTCACCAAGTGATCTTCCACCGGACCCGGTCCGTGCCCCCGCACGGCACCGCGTCCGGTTGACGCACCAGGCCCGGCCAGGCACTCCAGCCGGCCGGGCCTGATCGCGTCAGCGCCGACGTCGTGACCTTCCGGCCCCAGGGCCGCGGGAGGGCGCGACGCCGGCCCCCCACCTTCACCTCGACGCGGCGACCGGATGCCCGGCCGGGCCCGGAGCCGCCGTCCACACCCGAAAGGAGCTTCGTTCATGGCGAAGCAGCTTGCCTTCAACGATGAGGCCCGCCGCGCACTGCAGGCCGGCATCGACAAGTTGGCCGACACGGTCAAGGTCACCCTCGGCCCCAAGGGGCGCAACGTCGTCCTCGACAAGGCCTGGGGCGCACCCACCATCACCAACGACGGCGTGACCATCGCCCGTGACATCGAGCTGGACGACCCGTACGAGAACATGGGCGCCCAGCTGGCCAAGGAAGTGGCCACCAAGACCCAGGACGTCGCCGGCGACGGCACCACCACCGCCACCGTGCTGGCCCAGGCCCTCGTCAACGAGGGCATGCGCCAGGTGGCCGCCGGTGCCGCCCCGAACGAGGTCAAGCGGGGCATCGAGGTGGCCGTGGCCGCCATCGACCAGCGCCTGTCCGAGAACGCCGTGGAGGTCTCCGGCAACCACGTCGCCAACGTGGCCGCCATCTCCGCCCAGGACGACACCGTCGGCGAGCTGCTGGCCCGCGCGTTCGACACCGTCGGCACCGACGGCGTCATCACCATCGAGGAGTCCTCCACGACCTCCACCGAACTGGTGGTCACCGAGGGCATGCAGTTCGACAAGGGCTACCTGTCCCCGTACATGGTGACCGACGCCGAGCGCCAGGAAGCCGTCCTGGAGAACCCCTACATCCTGCTGAACTCCGGCAAGATCTCCTCCGTGCAGGAGTTCCTGCCGCTGCTGGAGAAGGTCCTGCAGGCCTCCAAGCCGCTGTTCATCATCGCCGAGGACGTCGAGGGCGAGGCCCTGTCCACCCTCGTGGTCAACAAGATCCGCGGCACCCTGAACGTCGTGGCCGTCAAGGCCCCGGGCTTCGGCGACCGCCGCAAGGCCATGATGCAGGACATCGCCACCCTCACCGGCGCCCAGGTGGTCTCCCCGGACCTCGGCATGAAGCTGGACCAGGTCGGCCTCGAGGTGCTCGGCACCGCCCGCCGCGTGACCGTCACCAAGGACAACACCACGATCGTGGACGGCGCCGGCTCGGCCGACGACGTGAACGCCCGCGTGGCCCAGATCAAGGCCGAGGCCGAGGCCACGGACTCCGACTGGGACCGTGAGAAGCTGCAGGAGCGCCTGGCCAAGCTGGCCGGCGGCGTGGGCGTCATCCAGGTCGGCGCCGCCACCGAGGTGGAGCTCAAGGAGGCCAAGCAGCGCATCGAGGACGCCGTGGCCTCCACCCGTGCCGCCCTCGAGGAGGGCATCGTGGCCGGCGGCGGTACCGCGCTGATCAACGCGCTGTCCGTGCTGGACCAGGACGAGTCCGTCACCGCCCTGTCCGGTGACGCCGCCGCGGGCGTGAACATCGTCCGCAAGGCCCTGGTGCAGCCGCTGCGCTGGATCGCCCAGAACGCCGGCGAGGACGGCTACGTCGTCACCGCCAAGGTGGCCGAGCTGGAGCCGAACCACGGCTTCAACGCCAAGACCGGCGAGTACGGCGACCTGCTGGCCGCCGGCGTGATCGACCCGGTCAAGGTCACCCGCTCCGCCCTGGCCAACGCCGCCTCCATCGCGGCGCTGGTGCTGACCACCGAGACCCTGGTGGCGGACAAGAAGGACGAGGACGAGGACTGATCTCCTGACCTCGGCGGCGGCTCGGTCCACCGCAGCCGCTGACGCCCTCGGGCGTTGACACCGACGACGTGGCATTCCCCGCAGATGCGGGGGATGCCACGTCGTGTTTAAGGGTGTGTGTCCCCCTGCGGTCGGCCCGGAGAGCCCCGAAACCATGACGGAATGGACATGTCCCCCGTGGATCCACGGGGGACATGTCCATTCTGAGATGATGTGCTGCTCGCCGGCGCCGGCGAAGTGGCCACGGGCTCAGCGGGGTCCGGTGAGGGGTGCCGGCGCAGTGGCCCCCGGCTCAGGGGGTCCGGTGGTGCGGGGCCGGGGCCCAGCGGCCCCGGCCCCGCCGAACCCGATTCAGCGGGTGCGCGTGGGCTCGAGCGCGGAATCGTCGGCCGGCCCACCGGTCCCGGAGGTCCCGGACGCCGGAGCATCCGCCGCCTCCAGGGCGTCCTCGTCATCGGCGAGCAGGTTGGCACCGGACCGGGAGGCGTTGTAGCGCTCCTCGTCCAGGACGCCCTCCTGCTTGGAGACCAGCGCGGGCACGAGGGCCTGGCCCACCACGTTCACGCCGGTTCGCCCCATGTCCACGATCGGGTCGACGGCGAGCAGCAGCCCCACGCCGGCCAGCGGCAGGCCCAGCGTGGACAGGGTCAGCGTCAGCATGACCACGCCACCGGTGGTGCCGGCGGTGGCGGCGGAGCCCAGCACGGAGACCAGGATGATCAGCAGGTAGTCCGTCCAGCCCAGCTCGAGGCCGAAGAACTGGGCCACGAACAGGGCGGCGATGGCCGGGTAGATGGCGGCGCAGCCGTCCATCTTGGTGGTGGCGCCCAGGGGCACGGCGAACGAGGCGTAGCCGCGCGGGACGCCGAAGTTGCGCTCGGCCACGCGCTGGGTCACGGGCAGGGTCCCGATCGAGGACCGGGAGACGAAGCCCATCTGGAAGGCCGGCCACATCCCGGTGAAGTACTGCCGGACGGACAGCCCGTGGGCCTTGGCCAGGATCGGGTAGACCACGAGCAGCACCAGGGCCAGTCCGATGTAGATGGCCACCACGAACTTGGCCAGGGTGCCCATGGTGTCCCAGCCGTAGCTGGCCACGGCGTTGCCGATGAGGCCGACGGTGCCGATCGGGGCGATGCGGATGATCCACCACAGCACCTTCTGGATGACCTCGAGCATGGAGGCGGAGAAGTCCAGGAAGGGCTGGGCCTTGGCGCCGAGCTTCAGCGCGGCGATGCCCACGGCGATGGAGATGACCAGCACCTGCAGCACGTTGAAGCTGACGGAGGTGGACAGGGTGCCGTCCTCGGCGGCCGTGGTGGTGGCGGAGAGCCCGAGGAAGTTCGAGGGGACCAGGCCCTGCAGGAAGGCCCACCAGCTGCCGGTCTTGCCCTCGTAACCCTCGGGGGCCTGCTGGCCGGTGCCGACCCCGGGCTGCAGCACGGCGCCGATGACGAGGCCCACGACCACGGCGATGAGCGAGGTGATGGCGAACCACAGCAGCGTCTTGGCGGCGAGCCGGGCGGCGTTGGTCACCTTGGCGAGGTTGGCGATCGAGGCGACGACGGCGAAGAACACCAGCGGGATGACGGTGGTCTTCAGCAGGGAGACGTAGCTGGAGCCGATCACCTGCAGGGTGGCGCCGAGGCCGGTGGGCGTCTCCTCGGTGTGGCCCATGGAGCGGGCGAGCAGGCCCAGGGCGAGACCGAGGACCAGGGCTGCGAGGATCTGGACGCCGAAGCTGGTCGTCCAGGCGGGCAGCCGCCGGGAGGTGGGAGTGGGTGCGGTGCTGGTGGAAGTCGTCACCGGAAAAGGGTAGGACCGCCATACCACGGGCGGATAATGCTGTTGCGCCGTGTGACGACTGCGTGACGGGCGTCGCAGGGGGCGGCCGTTCCGCGTGTGAGCGAACTCAAGGCGTCAACCATTGCCGCGGGCCTAGACTAGGGGGCAACCCGCTGACCGAAAGGCCCCCCGCCCGTGAGTGCACAGATTTCCGGCCCCTCCGACGACCCGGTGGCCACCGCCGCCGATCCCTTCGGCTTCGTCGGACTGACGTATGACGACGTCCTCCTGCTCCCGAACGCCACCGACGTGATCCCCGCCGACGCGGACACCTCCACCCGGCTGACCAAGCGCATCACCCTGAACATCCCGGTGGTCTCGGCGGCCATGGACACCGTCACCGAGGCGCCGCTGGCCATCTCCCTGGCGCGCCAGGGCGGACTGGGCATCATCCACCGCAACCTGTCGGTCGAGGACCAGGCCGCCCACGTGGACCGGGTCAAGCGCTCGGAGTCCGGCATGATCACCGACCCGGTGACCGTGGGCCCGGACGCCACCCTCGCCGACTGGGACGATCTGTGCGCCCAGTACCGGGTCTCCGGCCTGCCGGTGGTGGACGCCTCGGACACCCTGCTGGGCATCATCACGAACCGGGACACCCGCTTCATCCCGCGTGCCGAGTTCGAGCACCGCACGGTGGAGTCGGCGATGACCCGGATGCCGCTGATCACCGCGAAGGTCGGCATCTCCCGTGAGGAGACCGTCCGGCTGCTCTCCGAGCACCGGATCGAGAAGCTGCCGCTGGTGGACGACCACAACAGGCTCAAGGGCCTGATCACCGTCAAGGACTTCGACAAGGCCGAGCAGTACCCGGACGCGGCCAAGGACGAGGAGGGCCGGCTGCGCGTGGGCGGCGCCGTGGGCTTCTTCGGCGACGGCTACGAGCGTTCCATGGCGCTGGTCGAGGCCGGTGCGGACGTGCTCGTGGTGGACACCGCCAACGGCCACACCCAGGGCGTGCTGGACATGATCGCCCGCCTCAAGAAGGACCCGGCCTCGCAGCACGTGGACATCATCGGTGGCCAGGCCGCCACCTACGCCGGTGCCAAGGCGATCGTGGACGCCGGCGCGGACGCCGTGAAGGTGGGCGTGGGCCCGGGTTCGATCTGCACCACCCGCGTGGTGGCCGGCGTCGGGGTCCCGCAGATCACGGCCATCTACGAGGCGGCCAAGGCCACCATCCCGGCCGGGGTCCCGCTGATCGCCGACGGCGGCCTGCAGCACTCCGGTGACATCGGCAAGGCGCTGGTCGCCGGCGCCGACTCCGTGATGCTCGGCTCCCTGCTGGCCGGCACCGCCGAGTCGCCGGGAGACCTGGTGTTCTACAACGGCAAGCAGTTCAAGGCCTACCGCGGCATGGGCTCCCTGGGGGCCATGCAGACCCGGTCGGGCAAGCGCTCCTACTCGAAGGACCGTTACTTCCAGGCGGACGTGCCGGATGAGGACAAGCTGATCCCGGAGGGCATCGAGGGCCAGGTGCCCTACCGCGGCCCGCTGTCCGCCGTGGTGCACCAGCTCGTCGGCGGCCTGCGCCAGACCATGTTCTACACCGGCGCCCGGTCCATCGGTGAGCTCAAGCGGAACGGCCGCTTCGTCCGGATCACCCCGGCCGGACTGAAGGAGTCCCACCCGCACGACATCATGATGACCGTGGAGGCCCCGAACTACCGGTCGCGGTAACGGACCCATACCGCCCAGTGTGACGTTCCCGGGCACCCACCAAGGGGGCCCGGGAACGTCATCCCCTCGCCATCAGTAGGGTCCGACTAGGACAGGTTCTCGGGATGTAGGTGCTCCAACGCTCGGTGCACGATCCTCCGACGTTCATCCCTGCGCCACATAGCATGGAGCTCGACGGGCCGAGGCTCGTGCGTCACGATAGGTACGAACTTCACTTTTCCGAATCCCAGTTGGGACGCCGAGGCAGGCACGAAGGCGATCCCGCGTCCGGCAGCGACGAGCCCGACCATGGTCAGGATCTGGCTAACAGTGTGCGCGTACCTCCAACGGGACACCGGGAGCATGCGCACCACGATGTCGTAGAAATACTTCGCATCCACGGGGGAGTGCATGATCAGTTCCTCGTTGACCAGATCGTCGGTGGTGAGCGGGCGAGTGCGCTTTGCGAGGGGATGGTCCGCGGGAAGCGCGACGACCAGGGCTTCGCTTTTGAGGGCCCGTGAGTGGTAGATATCCGGGTCGGCAGAGGGGCGCCCGATGGCCAGGTCGATCTCGCCGTGATCCATGGCGGTCAGCTGATCGCGGGTGACCATCTCCTTCACCTCGACGGAGACCTCCGGCATGGCCTCGGCGATGCGATTCAGTACCGTTCCCATCAGGTCGAAGGCACTCGCGGCCGTGAACCCGATGCGCAATACCCCGACCGATCCGGCGGCAACGCGTCTCGCGACCTCAGGTGCCGCATCCGCAACACTCAGCAGGCGTCGTGATTCCACGAGGAAGGCACTGCCCGCTTCCGTCAGTTCGACACGCCGGTTGTTGCGGGCGAGGAGCTGGACCCCGACGGCGGCCTCCAGACGTTGGATCTGCCGGCTCAACGGAGGCTGCGTCATGCTTAGGCGCTCCGCCGCTCGCCCGAAATGTAGTTCCTCCGCAACGGCTATGAACGCGCGGACCTGGTCGAGTGAATACACGATACCCACACGCTATCACCGAGCACGGAGGCCGGACGACCCGATAAGGCCGGTGATCAGGGGTGACGGTCTTGAGTGCTCGGGGTGCCCTCTGCCGGGTGCAGCCCCACGACGAGTTCGATCTCGACGAGCGCGTTGGCGGGCAATCGGGACACGCCCAACGCCGTGCGAGCATGGCGGCCTCGCTCACCGAGGGCTGTCCCCAGAAACTGGGAGGCGCCCTCGATGACGCTGGGATGCTCCATGAAGTCTTCCGTGCTGGCCACGTACCCATTGAGCTTAACCACCCGCGCGATCCGTTTCAGGCCGACGGCACTGTCCAGTTGGGCCAACGCGTTGGCGGCGCACAACTCGGCCGCCGCCACCGCCTCATCCAGGGTGCGGTCCTCGCCGACGCGCCCCTCATAGGCGAGCCGGCCATCGTCCTTGGGGATCTGGCCCGAGACGAAGGCCAGTTCACCCCACGTCTGCACCGCAACGTAGCTGTAATTCGGTGCTGTTGCCCGGGGGAGGCGAATGCCGGACTCGCGTAACCGGTCGCGGACACCGTTTACAGTGTGCAGCTTCTGGGCTGGGGATGGATTCAGCATGGGGAACTCCTCGTAGACAGGCAGTGATGGTCGATTCGAGCGTCCCAGCGGACCTAATGCCTGTCCAAGACCATTTGGGTTTGCTCTCATGCCATCGCGGTATCACGACACGTAGTCCGCGCGCCCTCCGAGGCTCCCGGGGTGTCGGGACGCCCAATGGAACATGATTCCCTATGGGCATCACTGCATGCACAAGAGGTGTTAGACAGGTATGATCCCCGCTTCGATACTGGATTGAACACCTCCATGTGATCGGACTCACTGTTGAGCCGAGGCGTGAGGGACATCCGACGGAAGAACGATCTTCCGGACCAGAACGCGTTTGGAGTAGCCATGAGTCAGGCAATGCCAGTAGAGAGCACGATGAGGGTCGGCGCGGCCTCCCCGGAGAAGTCTCCAGAAGTGGCCCCGCAGCGCCGGCAGGGGCGATCGGTACCGGTCGGCGTCGCCAATGCGGTCAAGGCGGTGGTCGGCGTCGTCGGGGTCCTGGCGCTGTGGGAGCTCGCGGTGCTCTTCCTGCGCCTCCCCGAGTACCTCATGGTCGGGCCGCTGTCGGCGGTGCAGGAGTTCTTCGCCCGCCCCGAGTACTTCATGGAGAACGCCTTTATCACGGTGCAGGAGGCACTGGCGGGCTTCGCGCTCGGCACCGCCCTCGGCGTCCTGTGCGGGGCTGTTCTGTACTACATCCCCGCGATGCGGCACTTCCTGTATCCGACGCTGATCGCGATCGACACCATTCCCAAGGTTGCCCTCGCTCCGCTTTTCATCGTGTGGTTCGGCTTCGGGTTCGAGTCCAAGGCCTTCGTGGCGATGGCCATCGCCTTCTTCCCCCTGGTGATCAACACCTTCGACGGCCTGTCGTCCGTCCCCAACGAACTGAAGGAACTGGCCAGGATCAACAGGGCCAGCAGGTGGATGCAGATGACGAAGATCGAGTTCATCTACGCCCTGCCGTCGATCTTCTCAGGTGCCAAGATCTCCATCTCGCTCGCCGTCGGCGGCGCCGTTGTCGGTGAGTTCATCGCGGGCTCGTCCGGTCTGGGTTACGTGATCTTGCTTGCGAACAGCCAGGTAGACCTGCCCTCAATGTTCGCTGCCTTCATGGTGCTGGCGGCCATCTCCCTCGTCCTCTTCTTCCTCATCAGCGTGCTGGCGCAACGCCTTCTTCCCTGGCGGAACTACAGCAAGTAGTCCCCTGCCGAAACGCTCGCGACCCTGTTTCCCCACGACCCGAATTAAGGAACACCATGAAGAACCTGCTCACCCACCGTCTCACCCTCGCTGCAGCGTCACTGTCCTGTGCGGCCCTCGCCCTCACGGCGTGTTCCAGTGCCGCTGGGGATACGGAGGGCCAACTGGATGACATCACGCTGATGACCGACGTGGCATTCCTGCCCAAGCACGCGCCGTTCTTCTCGGCTGTGGCGCAGGGCTTCTTCGAAGAGGAGGGTATCGCCCTCGAGATCATGCCCGGTTCGGGGTCTAATAACACGGTCACCTCGGTCGATACGGGTCGGGTCGACTTCGGCTGGGCCGATTACGGCGTCACCATCCTCAACAAGGGCGAGGGGGCCTCGGTCAAGCAGATCAACCTCGTCCAGGGGAGCTCGGCCTACGCGACGCTGGCCCTCCCCGACAGCGGCATTGCCGAGTGGTCCGACCTGAAGGGCAAGACCGTCGCCACCGAGGGGGCGGGAGCGATGACGGCGCTCTGGCCCCTCGCGGTCGAGGCCGCCGGGCTGGGAGAGTCTGACGTCGAGGTCGTGCACGCCTCGGGCGAGTCGAAGATCCCCGGCCTGCTGGCCAAGCAGTGGGATGCCAACATCTCGCTCTTCGTCTCCGATGAACCGGTGCTCATCGGTGAGGGAGTGGAGCCCGTGATCCTGAAGTGGGCCGACCTCGGCGTCAGCTATTACGGCAACGGGATCGTTACGTCAGAGGACAAGCTCGAGAACGATCCGGACCTGGTCAAGCGGTTCAACTCGGCGATGCAGAGGGGATATCTGTGGGCGTGCCAGAACCCGGAGAAGGCCGCCGCAGACTTCACGGCCGAGGTGTCGGGCTTCGCACCGGAGACCGTGGAAGTGGCGATCGAGGGCCAGTGCAGCCTGAGCTGGACCGAGGAGAACGAGGAACTCGGTTTCGGGGCCATGAGCGATCAGGGCACTCAGGCCTTCATCGACGTCGCGGGGGACTACCTCGGGCTCGAGAATCCTCAGGATCTCGACGCCTCGAGCGTCTACACGAACGAGTTCCTCACAGAGATCAAGCCGGGCGAGGACATCGCGTCGCCTGAAGAAGACTAATCGCGCATCAGGAACGGAGCAGTCGTTATGCAGGATCAGCCAGTGATCAGTGTGCGGGACGTCGGGATGACCTACAGGTCCCGCGACGGACTCGAGAACCAGGTCCTCCAGGGGTGCAACTTCGACGTTGCATCCGGAGAGTTCGTCTCGATCGTGGGACAGTCGGGCAGCGGAAAGACCACGCTGTTGAAGATCATCTCAGGGCTCGTCAAGAACACCGCCGGTGAGGTGCAGGTCCGGGGCCGGGACGTCAACGAGGCGCTGCACGACATCGCCATGGTCTTCCAGAGCCCTGTGCTCCTGCCCTGGAGGAACAACCTCGACAACGTCATGCTGCCGATGGAATTCCGGAAGAGGGCGACCCGGCAGAGTCGGGAGTATGGGCTGGAACTCCTGGACCTCGTCGGCCTGGGGGGCAAGGCCAAGAAGTACTCGTACGAGTTGAGTGGCGGCATGCAGCAGCGCGTGGCCATCTGCCGGGCGCTCGTGTCCCATCCCGAGATCCTGCTCATGGACGAGCCCTTTGGCGCCCTTGATGCCATGACGCGCGATTCGATGAACATCGAGCTCCAGCGCATCTGGCAGGAGACGAAGCGGAGCGTGCTCTTCGTGACGCACAGTATCCCGGAGGCCGTGTGGCTGGGGGACCGCGTCGTCGTGGTGGGGGACCGTCCAGGCCGGATCATCGCCGACATCAAGGTAGATCTCCCCCGGCTCAGGACGAAGGAGCACCGGTACTCCGATGACTTCGCCCGGTACGTGGCCCAGGTCGAGTCCCTCATCGGCGTCTCCGGCGCCATCAGCTGACCCGCCGATTTCTTGTCCCAGTAACAGTCTTTAGGAGAGAGTTTGATGTTGCGCATTGTCTGTGACCCGCAAGCCGTCGCCGATCGTTACGGGTTCCACCCCCTCGAGAGCATGTTGTTCACCGCGATCCGCCTTGACTCGCATCGTTTCGTGATCCCCCTGATCGCCGAGCAGGATGGGCGGGACGTGCTCCTCGTGCGCCAGCAGGAGCAGGGCAACGTGTTCTCCGCGGGCGTCAGCCCGGAGCAGGTGCGCTTCTACGAACCGTGGGTCACGATCGACGCCCGCATCATCGAGGACAGCGAGGCTGCGCCCTCGCTTCCCGCCCTGGTCAGGGAACTCTCGGGAGGCGGGGCGGTGGAGCTCGATGCCCGCGCTCCCTATGTCCACTATCTGGGGATCTCGGGCGAGGTGAGCGTCGAGGTACCCCGGCATGGAGAACCGCGACGGGTCGTCGCCTACGCGGTCGACAAGTCCAGGGTGCTCGAGGCGTTCTCCTCCTGGCGTGAAGAAGGCGTAAGGGTGGCCAAGGGACTCATCGACCATGTGCCTGCGCTGCACGGCCTGGAGAATGAGCTGACGCACAGTCTCGACACCCGGTACGACAGTCTGAAGACCCTCTCGGAGGATCTGGGCGTTCAGGCGGTGCTGATCTCCTCGCCGCCCAACTTCACCGAGCTGACCGGTATTCGCGCCCGCCAGGGAGCCTTCGCCCTGTGGACCGCGAGTGACGAGCGAGTCGTCATCATCGCCGAAGACACCGTGACGGATCTGCCCGGTGTCCCGGTGGGGCACTACGCATCAGCGTCAGAGGCGATCACTGCCATCGCCGGGACCGGTCGGCTGGCGTTCGAGGAACAGTGGGAGACCACCGGACTCGCCCTCGAACTCGTCGGGCACGGGGCGACCCTCGTGTCGGCCTCCCGAACGCTGGGGTCGTGGCGCGACCTGCGAGACCATGAGGACCTGGCCTTCCAGGTGGTCGCCGCGCGCACGAGTGTCACGGCCATCGAGAAGACGGTGCAGTGGATCCATGACCAGCTCGATGCGGGGCTGGCCATCAGTGAACTGGACGCCTACGCGGAGTACCTCCGCAATATCCAGCAGTTCCGCATCGATCACGAGATCCCCTTCGCGGTCGAACCGTACTTCACGAATCTGCACTCGTCATCGCGCATGCTGTTCCCCGGTCCGCCGGTGGACTTCCCCATCGACGGGGAGACGAAGTGCGTGCAGCTCGACGCCGGGGTCAAGGTCACCGTCGACGGGGTGACCCTCGCGACCTCGGACATGGCCAGGTCAGTGCTGCGCAGCGAGAACGGGAAGGAAGCGTACGAGTTGCTCACGACCGCAGTGCGGGAGGGCATCATCGATAGCCTCCGACCCGGAATGGTCTGTGAGGACGTGCACGCGAACACCCTGAAGTACCTCGAGGACGTGCGTCCGCGCATGATCGAGATCGGCCTGCTCGGGCACGAGGTCGATTTCAACGCGGAGTACAGCAAGCGCAACGTAGGTCACCTGATGGGCAAGCAGGAATCGTTTGCCAACGAGCTCCGGCCCGGGTACACCCACGTCCTCACCGCGGGCAGTTACGGGGCTGCCGAGATCCCCTGGCGATACGGGGACCATGCCATTGGCACGGAGGACCTCTGGTACATCGGTGAGTCCCGGACCTACAACCTGACCCTTCGCTGATCCCGGGCCCGCCGGGCCGCCCCGCAGGAGATGTCCTGTGGCGGACCGGCGGGCCTGTCAGCTGACCCCAGGGGCGGCGGACTGGCTGAGTCGCGGCGCCACATGCTGCTGTGGCAGGGGTACCCGCTCCAGGGGCGGGGGTGACCGGGGCCGTTCGCGGCCGGCCCTTGACTGCTCACGACGCTGCCCACCCCGCCCCGGCGTCACGGACCGTTCCGGCGCGAGGGACCGGGTGGGCCTTTTCTCGTTCTCTCCTTCGGGTCCGGTGGGGGAGTGTCCTCACCTCGATGCCCGAAGGGTATTGAAGTATGCAAAGAATGCCTTGGACAGGCATGATTCCCCTTCCTACCGTGGAAGAGGAACGGCACGGACGCCGTCCAACCCCAGCTCGGAGTCTCCGCGCTGCTGATCAGGAGGATGCTCTTCATGGCTCACTACACCCCGCTCGAACTCGCCGCCCGCCTGAAGGACGGCCTGCTGTCTTTCCCGGTCACCCCGTTCGCTAAGGACCTGTCCGTGGACGAGGCCGCCCTGCGTGAACACGTGGCCTGGCAGTCCGGTCACGACGTCGCGGGCCTGTTCGCTGCCGGCGGCACCGGGGAGGGTTTCTCCCTGACGAATGAGGAGCACGCCCAGGTGGTGCGCGCCGCCGTCGAGTCCTCCCGCCCCGAGGTGCCGGTGCTCGGCTCCGCCGGTGGTTCCACCCAGCAGGCCATCGCCCAGGCCCGGTCCTCCGAGGAGGCCGGCGCCGAGGGGATCCTCCTGCTGCCGCCATACCTGACCGAATGCGACCAGCAGGGCCTGCTGGAGCACGCCTCCGCCGTCATCGGCTCCACCCGAACGGCCGTCATCGTCTACAACCGCGCCAACGCCATCTACTCGGCCGAGACGGTCGCCGAGCTGGCCCGCCGCCACGAGAACTTCATCGGCTTCAAGGACGCCATCGGCGACATCGAGCACCTGTCCAAGGTCTATGCCCGCAACGGCGACCGGATGTTCTACCTCGGCGGCCTGCCGACCGCGGAGACCTACGCCCTGCCGCTGCTGCAGCTGGGCATGAGCACGTACTCCTCGGCGATGTTCAACTTCGTCCCCGAGTTCGCCCTCGAGTTCTACGGGGACGTGCGCCGCCAGGACCGGGAGGCCGTCACCGAGAAGCTCAATCGTTTCGTGCTTCCCTACCTGGACATCCGCGACCGCGGCAAGGGCTTCGGCGTCTCCATCGTCAAGGCCGGGCTGCAGGCCGTCGGCCGTCAGGCCGGAGTCGTCCGTCCTCCGCTGCACGACCTCTCCGAGCAGGACCGCAGCGACCTGTCGGCCCTGATCGAGAGGGCCGGGGCGCGCCCGGCCTCCCCGGCGCTGGTGGCCTGAACCCCTCCTGACCGACCCGAAGGAGCAACCATGACCTTGACCCAGACCGCACTGACCGGCCACTCGATCGTCGCCGGCGCATCGCTGCCGGGGAACGGCGGCACCACCCACGGCCACGACCCGGCCACCAACGAGCGGCTCGAGCCGGCGTACTCGCTCATCGACAACGAGCAGCTGGCCCGCGCCACCGCCGCCGCCGAGGAGGCCTTCGCCTCCTTCAGCACCCTCGACCCGGGGACCCACGCGGACTTCCTCGACCGGATCGCCGAGAACATCGAGGCCGTCCGGGACGAGCTCGTGGCCCGCGCCATGGCCGAGACCGGGCTGCCCGAGGCCCGGCTGAGGGGGGAGACCGGCCGCACCACCGGCCAGCTCCGGCTCTTCGCCCGCGTCGTCCGCCAGGGCGACCACCACGGGGTCCGCATCGATCCGGCCCAGCCGGACCGCACGCCCGTGCCGCGTGCGGACATCCGCCAGCGCAAGGTCCCCCTGGGGCCGGTGGGCGTCTTCGGCGCCAGCAACTTCCCGCTGGCGTTCTCCACCGCCGGGGGTGACACCGCCTCGGCCCTGGCCGCGGGCTGCCCCGTGGTCTTCAAGGCACACAACGCCCACCCCGGCACCGGGGAGATCGTCGGCCGGGCCATCACCGAGGCCGTGCGGGACCTCGGGCTGCACCCGGGGGTCTTCTCCCTCATCTACGGTCCCGGCTCCTCGGTGGGCCAGGCGCTCGTCGCGGACCCGCGGATCAAGGCCATCGGCTTCACCGGTTCCCGCGCCGGTGGCACCGCGCTGATGGCCACCGCCGCCGCCCGTCCGGAGCCGATCCCGGTGTACGCCGAGATGAGCTCGATCAACCCGGTCTACTTCTTCGCCGGGGCGCTCGCCGGCAGCCAGCAGGACCTGGACTCGTTGGCCGCCGCCTTCGTGACCTCCCTGACCGGATCCTCCGGCCAGTTGTGCACCGCTCCGGGGCTCGTCTTCGTCCCCGCCGGCGAGGACGGCGACCGCTTCAGTGCCGCGGTGTCCCGCGCCGTGGCCGAGAGGGACGGACAGACCATGCTCACCGCCGGGATCGCGAAGTCCTGGACCGACGGCGTCGCGCACCTCTCTGCCCAGCAGGGCGTGGCCGCGGTGGGCCAGGGCCGGGACGGGGCCACCGAGAACGCCCCGGCCCCGGTAGTCTACGGCACCGACGTGGACACCTTCCGGTCCAACGAGGTGCTCCACGAGGAGATCTTCGGGGCGGCCTCCCTGTTCATCCGCTACTCCTCCCTGGACGAACTGGTCGCGGCCACCCGCGCGCTGGAGGGCCAGCTGACGGCCACCCTGCACCTGACCGAGGCCGACCACGCCGCGGCGGCTCCGCTCATCCCGGAACTGGAGCGCAAGGTCGGACGCATCCTCGTCAACGGCTGGCCCACCGGCGTCGAGGTCGGGCACGCCATGGTCCACGGCGGCCCGTTCCCGGCCACCTCGGACTCGCGCACGACGTCGGTCGGCACCCTGGCGATCGAGCGTTTCCTCCGTCCGGTGGCGTACCAGGACCTGCCCGAGGCGCTGCTGCCGGCGCCGGTGCGCGACGCCAACCCGTGGCACCTGAACCGCCGGGTCGACGGCGAGATCACGCTCGAGACCGGTGGTGAGCGATGACCGGCCAGCCCACGATCGCCGGCGTCGAGGTCGTGCCCGTGGCGGGGCACGACTCGATGCTGCTGAACCTCTCCGGGGCCCACGGGCCGTTCTTCACCCGCAACATCGTCATCATCACCGACTCCGAGGGCCGCACGGGCCTGGGTGAGGTGCCCGGCGGGGAGAGGATCCGCGGCACGGTCGAGGAGGCGGGGCTCCGGATCACCGGCCAGCCGGTGGCCCGGTACCGCAGCCTGCTGCGGGGGATCGCCACCGCCTTCGCCGACCGGGACGCCGGCGGGCGCGGTCTGCAGACCTTCGACCTGCGCACCACCGTCCACGCCGTCACCGCGATCGAGTCGGCGCTGCTGGACCTGCACGGACAGTTCCTCGGCGTGCCCGTGGCCGAACTGCTGGGCGACGGCCAGCAGCGGGAGTCCGTGCCGATGCTGGGTTACCTGTTCTACATCGGCGATCCGGACGGCACCGACCTGCCCTACCTGCGGGAACCGGACGGTGCGGACGACTGGGAGCGGATCCGCCGGGAGGAGGCCATGACCCCGGACGCCGTGGTGCGCCTGGCCGAGGCGGCCCAGGCCCGCTACGGGTTCCAGGACTTCAAGCTCAAGGGCGGCGTCCAGTCCGGCGACCTCGAGGTGGACGCGGTGACGGCCCTCAAGGGACGCTTCCCGGATGCGCGCATCACGCTGGACCCCAATGGCGGCTGGCTGCTCCAGGACGCGATCCGGCTCGGCCGGCGCATGCAGGGCGTCGTGGCCTACGCCGAGGACCCCTGCGGTGCCGAGGGCGGGTTCTCCGGCCGCGAGGTGATGGCCGAGTTCCGCCGCGCCACGGGCCTGCAGACCGCCACCAACATGATCGCCACCGACTGGCGGCAGATGGCCCACGCCATCCGCACCAATGCCGTGGACATCCCGCTGGCCGACCCGCACTTCTGGACCATGGCCGGCTCCGTCCGCGTGGCGCAGTTGTGCCACGAGTTCGGCCTGACCTGGGGGTCGCACTCGAACAACCACTTCGACATCTCCCTGGCCATGTTCACCCACGTCGGCGCCGCCGCACCGGGGGAGATCACCGCCCTGGACACCCACTGGATCTGGCAGGACGGCCAGGGTCTCACCACCGATCCGCTGCGGATCTCCGACGGCGAGGTCCGCGTGCCGGACGCGCCGGGCCTGGGCATCGAACTGGACCGCGAACGCCTGGCCGAGGCGCACCGGCTGTACCTCGAGCACGGCCTGGGCGCCCGTGACGACGCCGTGTCCATGCAGTACCTGATCCCGGGGTGGGAGTTCGACGCCAAGCGACCCTGCCTCGTCCGCTAGCGCGGACCGGGAACCCGCCGCCCGTGGAAGGAGTGCTCCTCGGCTTCAGCATCGTCCTGGTCATCACCGGGATCGGGCTGCTGGCCGCCGCGCTGCTTCCACGGGCCACCACGGCTCTCATCCAGCAGGGCCTCACCCCGGCCATCTACTACGTCACCAACCCGCTGCTCATGGTGGTGCTGGTGGCGGAGATCGACCTCGGGGCGTTGGTGGGCGTCTATGCCCCCGTCGCCCTCGTCACGGCGGTCGTCGCCGGTGGCTGCTACGCGCTCGGCAGCAGACTGGTGCTCCGGCGCACCGCCGGCCAGACCGCCGTCGGCGCCATGGCCTCGTCCTACGTCAACGCCGGGAACATCGGCCTGCCCATCGCGATCTACGCGGTGGGCGGTTCCGCGCCGGCCGTGTCCGTGCTGGTGACCCAGCTGCTGCTCATCGCCCCGGTCTACCTCACCGTCTTCGGCTGGTGCTCCCGACAGTCCGGATCCTCCCAGCCCCGCCTGGGGCGCACGGTGCTGAGATCCGTGGCCAACCCGGTCACCGTCGCCACCGCCGCCGGCGCCGTCCTGGCCCTCGTGGACTGGGTCCCTCCCGAGGTCATCTGGACACCGATGGACATGCTCGGCCGGGCCTCCATCCCCCTGCTGCTGTTCGTGTTCGGCCTCTCGCTGGCCTCACGACGTCCGTTCCGGGACCGGGCGCTGGTCCCGGACATCGCGTGGGGGTCCTTCGTCAAGCTGATCCTGATGCCGGTCGCGGCCTGGCTCCTGGGTCACCACGCCTGGGGGCTGCAGGGCATGGAACTGTTCGGCGTCGTGGCCATGGCCGCGCTGCCGACCGCCCAGAACGTCTTCCTGTTCTCCAGCCAGTTCAGGCTGCCCAACCTGCTGGTGCGGGACATCGTCTTCACCTCCGCGGTGCTGTCCCTGCCGGTGATCCTGGTGGTGGCGCTCCTGCTGGGGCCCTGAACGCCCCGTCGGGGCACGCGGGCCTGGCCCCCTCGGTGGTCCCCGGCGCCGGCTGACTCGACGGACGGTGCGGTCCGCGGCGGGTCCGAGGTCTGCACTAGGCTGGAAAGCGTGACTCAGCAGATCGAGATCGGCCGCGGCAAGCGGGGACGTCAGGCATTCGCACTGGATGACATCGCGGTGGTGCCCACGCGGCGCACCAGGGACCCCGAGGACGTCTCCATCGGGTGGCAGATCGACGCGTTCACCTTCGAGATGCCGGTCATCGGCGCCCCCATGGACTCCGTGATGAGCCCGGACACCGCGATCGCCCTGGGCAAGCTCGGCGGCATGGGCGTGCTGAACCTCGAGGGGCTGTGGACCCGGTACGAGGACCCCACCCCGGTGATCGAGGAGATCGCCGCGTTCGAGCCGACCAACTACTCGCCGTCCAACACCCGGCGCCTGCAGGAGATCTACTCCCAGCCCATCCGGCCCGAGCTCATCACCGAGCGGCTGGCCCAGATCCGTGAGGCCGGTGTGGTGGTGGCCGGGTCCCTGACCCCGCAGCACACCCAGGAGTACTACGAGACCGTGCTGGCCGCCGGCGTGGACATGTTCGTCATCCGCGGCACCACGGTGTCCGCCGAGCACGTCTCCCAGAACCGCGAGCCGCTGGACCTGAAGAAGTTCATCTACGAGCTCGACGTCCCCGTGATCGTGGGCGGCGCGGCCGGGTACACCCCGGCCCTGCACCTGATGCGCACCGGTGCCGCCGGTGTGCTCGTCGGCTTCGGCGGCGGCGCCTCCTCCACCACCCGGCGGGCCATGGGCATCCGGGTGCCGATGGCCACCGCGATCTCGGACATCGCCGAGGCACGGCGGGACTACATGGACGAGTCCGGCGGCCGCTACGTGCACGTGATCGCCGACGGCGGCGTGGGCACCTCCGGGGACATCGTCAAGGCCCTGGCCGTGGGCGCCGACGCGGTGATGCTCGGCGCCGCCCTGGCCCGCGCCACCGAGGCCCCCGGCCGCGGCTGGCACTGGGGCGGGGAGGCCGCCCATGCGGACATGCCCCGCGGGGACCGCACCGAGGTCGGCACCGTCGGCACCCTGCAGGAGGTGCTCTGGGGCCCGAGCCACCACACCAACGGCACCTCCAACCTGATGGGTGCCCTGAAGCGCGCCATGGCCACCTCCGGCTACTCGGACGTCAAGGAGTTCCAGAAGGTCGAGGTCCTCGTGGCCCCGACCCGCGAGATCTGAGCCAGCATGCCGAGGACGGTGGAGCCGGCAGGGGCCCTGGGGCCGAAGTCCCGGTCGCGGGCGCTCTCCGTCCTGGCGGCCACCACTCCCGAGCACCCGCTGGACGTGCTCGTCATCGGCGGGGGAGTGGTCGGCGCCGGCACCGCGGTGGACGCGGCCACCCGGGGGCTGTCCACCGGTCTGGTCGAGGCCACCGACTACGCCTGGGGCACCTCCTCACGCTCCTCGAAGCTGGTGCACGGCGGGCTGCGCTACCTCGAGATGCTGGACTTCCCCCTCGTCCACGAGGCCCTGCGCGAGCGGGGCCGGCTGGTCGAGGACATCGCCCCGCACCTGGTCCGGCCCGTGCCCTTCCTCTACCCCCTGGCCAAGGCCTGGGAACGGCCCTACGTGGGGGCCGGCCTCGCGCTCTATGACGGCATGGCCGCCGGGCGGACCGGACACCTGCCGGTCCACCGGCACCTGGGCCGCGCGGCCGTGTCCCGGATCGCGCCCGGGCTGCGGCCCGAGAGCCACGCCGGGGCGATCCGCTACTACGACGCGCAGGTGGACGACGCCAGGCTGGTGATCGAGCTGGTGCGCACCGCCGCCACGCACGGCGCCCACTGCGCCTCCCGCGTCCAGGTGACGGCCTACCTCGGCGCCGGAACCGGCACCGGACCCTCGACCGGCGGCGTCCCCGGCATCACCGGTGTCACCGGGGTCGAGGTCCTGGACCGGGAGACGGGCCAGCGCCACACCGTCCACGCCCGCCGCGTCATCACCGCCACCGGCGTCTGGACCGGGCAGATCCCCGTGCGCGGCCCGGACGGCACCGAGCACCCCCTCACCGAGGGCATGCCGCGGGTCACCGCCGCCAAGGGCATCCACCTGGTGGTGCCCAGGGACCGGTTCACCTCCACCTCCGGGCTAATCCTGCGCACGGAGAGATCGGTGCTGTTCGTCATCCCCTGGGACCGGCACTGGATCATCGGCACCACGGACACGCCCTGGGACCTCGGCCCGGACCAGCCGGCGGCCACGAGCCAGGACATCGACTACCTGCTGGCCACGGCCAACGCGGTGCTGGCCGAGCCGCTGAGCCGGGCCGACGTCGTCGGGGTCTTCGCCGGGCTGCGGCCCCTGGTGACGCCGGCCGGGGAGGCCGAGCCGATCGGGGAGCCCCCGGCCGAGGAATCCGGGACGGCGACCACGAAGATCTCCCGCGAGCACGTGGTGGCCACCCCGCTGCCCGGGCTGACCGTGGTGGCCGGCGGCAAGCTCACCACCTACCGCACCATGGCCGCCGACGCCGTGGACACCGCCGTCGCCACCCCCGGGGCACCGGGCACCGGGCCGCTGACCGGACAGGACGTCACCGGCTCGGGGCAGGGCGTCCCCGAGTCCTGCACCGCCGGCCTGCCGCTGCTGGGGGCCCAGGGCTGGCTGCCCACGTGGAACCGGCGGACGCTGCTGGCCACGGACTCCGGGCTGCACCCCGCCGTGGTGGAGTCGCTGCTGCACCGCTACGGTTCGGGAGCGCCGGAGGTGATCGCGCTGGCCGTGGCGGATCCGGAGCTGGCCGCCGAGCTGCCGGGGCTGCCCGGCCACCTCGTCGCCGAGGTGGTGCACGCGGTCACGCACGAGGGCGCTCGCTCGGTCCAGGACGTGCTGGCCCGGCGGATCCGGGCGGTGTTCGAGGTGGACGACGGCGGTGCCGCCGCCGCCGGCCCGGTCGCCACGCTCGCGGCCCCGCTGCTCGGCTGGGACGCCGGGCGGGCCACCGCCGAGGCCGACCGCTACCGGCACTGGGTCCGGGCCCAGCTGGCCACGCAGGACGCGGCCACGGACGAGGCGGCCCACGCGCTGCTGGTCGAGGCGGCCCGCGGCTCCGTGCGCGACCCGGGCCGGGGCGGGCTGCCGAGCACCTCGAGTTCTACGGAGGGTAGAGAAACCGCGTAGTCTTGACGGGTGCTGAAGACCGCCCTGAGACCCATCTGGATCGCCGGACTGATCCTGGCGCTCGTGGTGTCCGGTGTCTTCGTGCTCCTCGGCAAGTGGCAGATGGACAACGCCGCCTCCGCGCCGCCGCCGCTGACGCAGACCGAGACGCCCGTGCCCCTGACCGCGCACTTCCGGCCCGGTGCCGCCATGTTCGGCACGGAGGCCGACCAGGTGGTGACCATGACCGGCCGGTTCGTCCCCGGCACGGACGTGTTCGTGCACCCGCGGCTGCTGGGCGAGCGAGAGGGCTACTGGGCCGTCACCGCCTTCGCCGTGGACGGCGCCCCGGCCGGCGAGGTCATCCCCGTGGTGCGCGGCTGGACCGAGGACCCCGCTCGGACGGACCCCGCTCCCGAGGGGAAGCTGTCCGTCAAGGGACGCCTGCTGCCCGCCGAGGGACCGCAGCCGCAGGGGATGGAACGGACCGGGCACGGCTACGTGCTGGCCAACCTGTCCTCGGCCGAGCTGATCAACCTGTGGGACATGCCCTCTTACGCCGGGTTCGTGGTGGCCTCCGACGTGCTCGCCGGCGGCTCCGGCGACGACCCCGCCGAGCCTGGTGCCGGTGCGGACGCCGACGGCCGGGAGGTCGGCGCGAGGGCGGCCGGCGGTGAGCTGGAACCCGTGACCGTGGGGCCGCAGCCGCAGGAGACCACCTACAACTGGATGAACATCTTCTACGCCATCGAGTGGGTGGTGTTCGCCGGTTTCGCGCTGTACCTGTGGTGGCGCTTCCTCCGCGACGACGTGAACCGCGAACGCGAGGAGGAGGCCCTCGACCGCCGGTGGGCTGAGGAATGGCGCGCCCGCGAGCTCGAGCGCCGCCGTGCCGAGGCCCGCGAGGCCAAGCGCCGGGCCACCGAGGAGTACGAGCGCTTCCACGGGGTCTCAGCCTCCCCGACGCAATCCCCGCCATCCCCGCAATCCCAGGAGAAGCCGTGACCAGACCGGACCAGAAGCCCCCGGTGGACCCGAACACCCTGCCCGACCCCGAGGACATCACCGAGGCGGACCTGCCGGCGCCGCCGCCGCGTCCGGGCCGGGAGGCCCCACGCCGCTTCGCCGGCACGCACCAGCAGATCCGCTCCGCCCTGACCATGTACAAGGTCTGCGCGTGGATCACGGGCATCATGCTGCTGCTGCTCGTGGTCGAGATGATCTTCAAGTACGGCTTCGGCACGGAGCTCTACGCCGGCGGCACCACGATCGACGGCAGCCCCAACTCGCTCTCGTTCCAGCCCGAGGACTCCGTCACCGGCGGATTCAACATCTCGATCGCCGTGCTGATCGCCCACGGCTGGCTGTACGTGGTCTACCTCGTGGCCGCCTTCCGGCTGTGGTCGCTCATGCGCTGGCACGGGATGCGGCTGCTGCTGATCGCCGGTGGCGGCGTGGTGCCGTTCCTGTCCTTCATCGTGGAGCGGCGGGTGCACCGGGAGACCCTCGAGGAGCTCGCCGCCCATCCCGAGGCCGTCCGACGGTACTGACCTGACACCGCTGCGCCCCGGGGCCCACACCGGGCCCGAGCCAGCGCATGCACGACGCCCGGCGGGGAGCTCCCCGCCGGGCGTCGTGCGTGCAGGGCGCCGGCCCAGGGGACCCGGGCCGGTCGGACGGGACTATCCGAGGGCCCGCGCGGGGGCGGGGACGGGGGCGGCTGCCGCGCCGGTCCCGGGGATCTCCGTGCCGCGCAGGGAGACCCCGGCCGTCTCGCGCATGAACCGCACGGCGATGAGCCCGATGACGCAGGCACCCATCATGTAGTACGCCGGGACCAGCGGGTTGCCGGTGGTGGCGATGAGGGCCTCGTTGGCGATCGGGGCGGTGCCCCCGAAGACGGCGGTGGCGACGTTGTAGGTGATGGCGAAACCGGCGAAGCGCACCTGGGTGGGGAACATGGCCGGGAAGGTGGCCGAGATGGTGGCCAGCTGGGGGATGAAGAGCAGGCCCAGCACGGCGAAGCCCAGCAGCGCCCACCAGAAGCCGTTGGCCATGAGCGTGTACATCGGAATGGCCAGCACGAACAGGCCGATCAGCGAGCCGTACCACATCGGCTTCCGGCCGACGCGGTCCGAGAGGGCCCCGGCGAAGGGCACGACCAGCATCATGGCGAACTGGGCCACGAACATGATGGTCAGCACCGTCTGGGCGTCCATGCCGGTCTGGCCCTCCAGGTAGGTCGGCATGTAGCTCAGCAGCGTGTAGTGCACCACGTTGAGGGCCACGACCAGGCCGGCCATCGTGAGCATGGGGCGCCAGTACCGGCTGACCAGGTCCTTGAGCGCCGTCCCGGTGGAGGACTCGGCCTGGCCCGCCTCCTCGAGCTCCAGGAACACCGGTGAGTCCGCCAGCTTGGAGCGCAGGTACAGGCCGATCAGGCCCATCGGCCCGGCGAGCAGGAACGGGATCCGCCAGCCCCAGTCCGCCATGGCCTCCTCGCCGATGGCCATGCCGGACAGCAGGACCACCAGCGAGCCGAGCGCGAAGCCCCCGAGGGTGCCGAACTCCAGGAAGCTGCCGAAGAAGCCCCGCTTCCGGTCCGGGGAGTACTCGGCCATGAACGTCGCCGCTCCGCCGTACTCGCCACCGGTGGAGAAGCCCTGGATCATGCGCAGCACGACCAGCAGGACCGGCGCGGCGAGGCCGATGGTCGCGTAGGTGGGCAGCAGGCCGATGCAGAAGGTCGCCCCGGCCATCAGGATGATCGTCAGCGCCAGGATCCTCTTCCGACCGAGCCGGTCACCGAGCGGCCCCCAGAACAGCCCGCCCAGCGGCCGGACGAGGAAGGACAGGGCGAACGTGCTCAGGGCGAGCAGCGTGCCGGCCTCCCCGGGGAAGAAGTTCTGCGTCAGGTAGACGACCGAGACGGCATACACGCCGTAGTCGAACCATTCGGTGGCGTTGCCGAGCGCCGAGGCCGCGACGGCGCGGTGGACCGTCCGGGCGTCCGGGGCCGCGGGGCCGGCCGCGGCCGGTGACGGGTCCGCACCGCCCTCCGGGCGGCCGGGGGTGTGCTGTGTCTGGTCGAGGTGTGTCATGACAGCCTTCAGGGGGAGGGGTGGCGCCCTGGAGGGCGCCCGGGTGCGGGTGATGAGGGGACATGCGGGAATCGGCGACGGTCCGTGCGAGGCGCCGTCAGGGGGAGAGCATGCGCAGGGCGGTCAGCACGTAGGCACGCGCCGCGAGTTCCAGTTCCTCGACGGCCACGGACTCGTCGACCTGGTGCGCCTGGTCGTTCAGCCCACCGGGACCCATGACCACGGTGGGAACGCCGAGGTCCTGGGCCACGAAGCCGCCGTCGCAGGCCGCGGACCACCCGCCGATGGAGTCGGGGCCGCCCACGGTCCGGACCGCTCCGTGCACCGCCTCCACGAGCGGGTGCTCCCGGGGAGTGCGGAACCCCGGCATGGACATGGTGACGGTGCCGTTCAGGGAGATCCCGTCACCGGTGATGCCGGCCCGGTCGGCGGCGGCGAGCAGGCCGGACAGGATGGCCTCGGGCTCCTCACCGGGCATCAGCCGCCGATCGAGCCAGAGGTGGCACTGCGCGGCGACCATCGAGGTGGCCCGGCCGCCGTCGATCCGGCCGATGTTCCAGGTCGCCGAGCCCAGCAACGGGTCGGGAGTGCGGGCGTGGGCCTCGTGGTCCTCGCGGACCAGGGCGAGCAGGCGGGACGCGGCGTCGATGGCGTTGCGGCCGTCCTCGGGGCGCCCGGAGTGGGCGGACACACCGGTGACGGTCACCTCGAGATAGGCGTCCCCGCGGCACGCGATGACTGTCTGCAGGTCGGTGGGCTCGGCCACGACGCACCCGGCGAAGGTCCGGCCGAGGCCACGCGTGGTGAGGTGGCGGATGCCCAGGCCCAGGTCCTCCTCGTCCACGGTGCAGGCCAGGCGCACCGGCCCCGTCAGCGGCGCCCCGGCGCGGCGCAGGGCGTCCATGGCCACGAGCACGGCCGCCAGGCCGCCCTTCATGTCGGTGGCTCCCCGGCCGAAGACCCGGCCGCCGTCCACGACGGACCGGAACGGCTCACGGGACCACCCGGGTCCTGCCGGCACCACGTCGGAATGGCCCAGGAACAACAGTCCGGGTCCCTCGCCCACGGCCCCGCCGGGGGCCAGCTCCACGTCCACGTTCGGTCGTTGCGGTGCCGCGTCGTCCGTGCGCACCGCCAGCCCGCGAGCGAGCCCGGCCGTCGCCAGCACGCGGGCCGTCTCCAGCTCGGTGCTGCCGGGGTTCTCCCCGCCGGCGTCGATCAGGGCACGCGTCAGGTCCACCAGTCCATCGAGGTCGAGAAGGTCCAGGACCGCGCGCTCACGCGGGGTACAGGCCAGCTGGTCCATGGTCACGGGATCACTTCCTGACCAGCTGCCGGGGGAAGGAGGTGAAGGTCTCCACTCCCGTGCCCGTGACGCGGATCGACTCGGACACCTCGTAGCCGTAGCCGGTCATCCACATCCCGCAGATCAGGTGGAACGTCATGTTCTCGGCCAGCACGTTCTCGTCCTCGGAGCGGATGCTCACGGTGCGCTCGCCCCAGTCCGGGGGATAACCGATGCCGATGGAGTACCCCAGCCGGCTCGGCTTCTCCAGCCCGTACTGGGCCAGCGTCAGGTTCCACGCGCGGGACATCTCCCGCACCGGGACGCCCGCGGCGGTGACGTCGAGCACGGCCTGCAGACCGGCGGCGACCGCCTCCTCCAGCAGGAGCAGCTCGCTCGGGGGAGTGCCGAGCATCACCGTGCGCGCCAGGGGCACGTGATAGCGCCGGTGCGCTCCGGCCAGCTCCACCACGACCGCGTCCCCCTCACCCAGGACGCGGTCCGACCAGGTCAGGTGGGGGGTGTCCGCGGACCGGCCGGTGGGCAGCATGGGGACGATGGCCGGGAAGTCACCCCAGGCCTCCCCGTCGCCCTCCGCCTGGGCGGCGGCGATCCTGGACGCCACGAGGTGCTGGGCGGCCCCGGGCTCGATCGCGTCGATGGCCGCCCGCATGGCGGCGGTCGTGACGCGCGCCGCGGTGCGCATGTACTGGATCTCGGCCTCGGACTTGACCGCCCGTACCCAGTTGACCAGTTCGAAGCTGTCCACGAGGGTCCACTCGGGCAGCGCGTTGACCAGGGCGCGGTAGGCCTTCGGTGCGAAGAAGTGGGCGTCCATCTCCAGGCCGATGCAACCGGTCGCGGCCGGCGCGACCAGTCCCCGCCGGCGCAGGGCGACGGCCACCCAGTCGAAGGGGTGGACGTGGGGCTGGTGGACGTACTGCTCCGGGTAGCCGATCATCTGGTCCTCCGGCAGCCAGGAGGTACGGAACGCACCCTGGGCGTCCATCTCCCGCAGGAACAGCAGCATCTCGCCCTGCGCGGGGACGAAGAGCATCTGCGGGGTGTAGAAGGACCAGGCGTCGTAACCGCTCAGGTAGAAGATGTTCGCGGGATCGGTCACCACCAGCGCGCTGAGGCCCTGACGGGCCATCCGCTCGCGCACCGCTGCCAACCGCTGGCCGTACTCGGTGGCGGAGAACATCGGCACGCGCACGTCGGGGTCTGCGGGCGGCGCGGTCGCGGGCGGCGCGGCCACGGACGGTGCGGTCGCGGGCGGCGCGGCCAGGGACGGCAGGGAGACGGGCGGGGCGGTGGCACCGGTGTCCGGGGACAGGACGCGGTGCAGACGAGTGTTGAGCACGTCATACTTTCTAGGATCCGGCGGGCCGTTTGTCTGCAGGGACGGCTACTCGACCACCACCCGTCCTCGGCGGACCGGGGACGCCGCGGCGGCCCCGGAGGGCCCGCGGGCCACCGTCGACCCCGGCCGTTCGGTCCGGGAGGCCGTCGCGGCACACTCGGTCACCACTCGGATCGGCCCGTCCCCGGGAGCCGGGCCTCGTCCGGCCAGGCCGCGGGGTCTCCGCCGGCCGCGGGCCCTCAGGCGGCCGGTGCCGGCTGGCGGCGGGCCCTCAGGCGGCCGCGTGCCCTCAGTCGGACGGGGCGGGCTGGCGGCGGACCAGGGCGACGACGCCGGCCAGGGACGCCAGCACCACGGCACCGAGCAGCGCCGAGAGCCCGGCGTAGTCGATCCAGCCCATCACGAGCCCGGCCAGCACGGAGCCGACCGCGGCCGCCAGGGACATCGCCGCGTCCGAGAAGCCCTGGGCCGGTACCCGCTCCTGCGGGGCCAGGGCCGCCACCAGCAGGGTGGAGCCGGCCACAGTCGTCGCGGACCAGCCGAGCCCCAGGAGCACGAGCCCCGTCACCACGGCCCAGTGCTCACCGGGCAGGAAGCCGGTGAAGGCGGTGGCGGCCAGCAGGGTGGCGAGTCCGGCGGACACGATCCGCGCCGGGCCGAACCGGTCCGCCAGCACGCCCATCAGCGGGGACAGGGCGTACATCCCGGCCACGTGCAGGGAGATGGTGAAGCCGATCAGCACCACGGTGTCCGGGTGGTGGCCCAGTTCGCTGCTGGCCACCCCCGCCTGGTGCTGCAGGTGCAGGGGCGTCATGGACATCAGCCCCACCATCACCGCGTGCGCCGCGATGACGGAGACCAGCGCGGCCAGCGCGGAGGGATGGCGGCGGATGGCGTGCCAGCCGGCGGTCCAGCGGTTGCCCGGGACCGTGCGCGCCACCGCCGGTACCGGCTCCACGACGGTCTCCACGCCTCCCGTCCCGGTCCCGGGCCCGACCGGACGGCGGGGCGCGTCCGGGTCCGGACCCTCGGGGACGCCCTCCAGCTCGCGGCGCAGCAGCAGCGGATCCGGGCGCAGCCCCAGCAGGATGATCAGCCAGCCGACCAGCATGCCGGCACCGGAGATGAGGAACGGCCCGGCATGGGCGGGGATCCCCAGCCACCCGGACAGCACCGCGCCGGGGCCCACCATGTTCGGGCCGAGGACGGCTCCCACGGTCACCGCCCACACCACGAGGGACAGGTCGCGCCCGCGGTGCCGGGGCTCGGCCAGGTCGGTCACGGCGAACCGGGCCTGCAGGTTCACGGCCGCCCCGAAACCCACCAGGAACGCGCCGAGCAGCAGGACCGGGAACGCCCGGGCGAGCACCGCCGTGACCATGAGGGCCTGGCCGACCAGGCCCGCGGCCAGTCCCGCGCCGAGGGCCACCCGCCGGCCACGGGACAGGGCGAGCTGGGCCAGCGGGATGGACACCACCGCGGATCCGAGCGTCATGCCCGTGTTGACCAGCCCGGCGGTGGCCTCGGCCCCGGACAGGTCCACGGCGAGGATCGATCCCAGGGACAGCGTGGCCCCGTTGCCCAGGCCGGAGAACACCTGCGCGGTGCCCAGCACGGCCACGGTGTGGCGCTGGGCCTCGCGGGCCCGCGGGTTCAGGGGTACGACGTCGGTCCCCGCGTTCTCGTTCACGGCACCACGATAGGTGGGGGCGGTCCCGCGCTGGACTATCCTTGACGGGTGACTTCCACCCAGGCTGACAACCCGCAGATCGCCGCCGACTTCCCGACCGTCCTCGTGGTCGACAACGGTGCCCAGTACGCCCAGCTGATCGCCCGCCGGGTCCGCGAGGCCAACGTGTACTCCGAGGTCGTCCCGCACACCCTGGCCACCGAGGAGATCCTCGCGCGCAAGCCGGCCGCCCTCATCCTCTCCGGCGGGCCCTCCTCGGTGTACGCCGAGGGCGCTCCCCGGCTCGACCCCGAGCTGCTCGAGGCCGGCGTGCCCGTGCTCGGCCTGTGCTACGGCTTCCAGGCGATCGCCCAGGCGCTGGGCGGGAAGGTCGCCCACACCGAGACCCGCGAGTACGGCTCCACCCGGCTCGAGGCCATCAGCCCCACCTCCGAGCTGCTCGAGGGCCAGGACGTGGACCAGGTGGTGTGGATGAGCCACTCCGACGCCGTGTCCGAGGCCCCTCCCGGGTTCGCCGTGACCGCGCGCACCCCCGGTGCCCCGGTGGCCGCGTTCGAGAGCCCGGAGAAGCGGATCTACGGGGTGCAGTGGCACCCGGAGGTCGGCCACACCGAGCGCGGCCAGGACGTCCTGGAGAACTTCCTGCGCCGCGGCGCAGGGCTGGAGCAGTCCTGGACCACCTCGAACGTGATCGAGGAGCAGGTCGAGCTGATCCGCGAGCAGATCGGTGACTACCGCGCCATCTGCGGCCTGTCCGGCGGCGTCGACTCCGCCGTGGCCGCCGCCCTCGTGCAGCGGGCCGTCGGGGACCAGCTCACCTGCGTCTACGTCAACCACGGCCTGATGCGCCAGGACGAGTCCGAGGAGATCGAGAAGGCCTTCGGCCGGGCCGGCGGCGGAGCCCGGCTGGTCATGGTGGACGCCGAGGACGTGTTCCTCGAGGCCCTGGCCGGCGTCACCGACCCCGAGACCAAGCGCAAGATCATCGGTGAGAAGTTCATCCGCACCTTCGAGCGGGCCCAGGCGGACATCATCGAGGAGTCCCGCCACGACCCGGACGCCAAGGACGTGCGCTTCCTGGTCCAGGGCACCCTGTACCCGGACGTCGTCGAGTCCGGCGGGGGAGAGGGCACCGCCAACATCAAGAGCCACCACAACGTGGGCGGGCTGCCGGAGGACATCGAGTTCGAGCTCGTCGAGCCGCTGCGTGCCCTGTTCAAGGACGAGGTGCGCGCGGTCGGCCACGAGCTGGGCCTGCCGGACGAGATCGTCTGGCGCCAGCCGTTCCCCGGCCCCGGCCTGGGCATCCGCATCATCGGCGAGGTGACGAAGGAACGCCTGGACCTGCTGCGCAAGGCCGACGCGATCGTGCGCGCCGAGCTGACCGCCGCCGGGCTGGACCGCCACATCTGGCAGTGCCCGGTGGTGCTGCTGGCGGACGTGCGCTCGGTGGGCGTCCAGGGCGACGGCCGCACCTACGGCCACCCCGTGGTGCTGCGGCCCGTCACCTCCGAGGACGCCATGACCGCGGACTGGGCACAGCTGCCCCACGACCTGCTCTCGCGGATCTCGAACCGGATCACCAACGAGGTGGACGGGGTCAACCGGGTGGTCCTGGACGTGACCAGCAAGCCCCCGGGAACCATCGAGTGGGAGTGAGCCGTCGAGGACGGCGGTGGGGCACACCGCCGTCCTCGACGGAATCGTCGGTGCCGTTGGGTACCGTGGAAGCAAGCATCGGTGACCCCCGGCGCCCTGCCGCCCGCCGTCGTCGTGGGCTGCGGGAGCGCGGCCGGCGGCAGGAAGGACAACTGTGACTGAGCAGGACCGAACCCAGAGCCCTGCGGCACCACGGCCGGACGCGGAGACCCCCGACGGCGGCGCCCCCGGTTCCGAGGACCGTCCCACCTTCCCGGCCTGGCTGGCCTCCCTGGGCTCGGGCACCGAGAACGACACCATGCTGCGGTTCGCCCCGTCCTCGGCGAACAGCATCGACATCACCCACTCCCATCCCTCGGGCCTGTCCCAGTTCCTGTCCGGACGCAAGACGCGGCTGTCCACCCTGCTGCGGGACCAGGAACAGTTCGTGGCCGCCCGCGGCGCGGCCCGGCAGCTGCGCGGCAAGATCCAGGAGCTGGCCGAAGACCGCGGCGTCGATGTCGGCTACCTCGCCACCGGCGTGGCGACCTGGCGGACCATCGAGGAGGGCCGCTCCACGCAGATGTCCGCTCCGGTGCTGCTGGCACGGCTGACCCTGACCCTGCGCAGCGAGCAGGACGACTACGAGGTCCAGATCACCGAACGCGCCCGGCTCAACCCGGCGCTGGCGCGGTACTTCCGGGACACCTTCGGGATCGCCCTGGACGCCGACGACTACCTGCGGGCCGCCTACGCCACCGCCAAGCTGGAGCCGATGCCGGCCCTGGAGCTGCTGCGCTCGGAGGCCCGCCGGCTGCGCGGGCTGGTCGTGGAGAACCGGCTGCTGGTCTCCACCTTCGCCGACCTCGCGGACACCGCCTCCGTGGACGTGGTGGACTCCACCCACCCCGTGGTCGCGGCGCTGTACGACGCCGGGTCCGGCATGGTGCCGCGCCGCGGCGAGCTCACGGACACGGGGCTGGCGCCGCTGGACGAGCGTGACCCGCGGGACGAGACGCTGGTGCTGGACGCCGATCCCTCGCAGCAGGAGGCCCTGGACCACATCGCCGCCGGCCACGACCTCGTGGTCGTCACCCCTCCCGGGACCGGGCAGACGCAGACCGCGGCCAACGCCGTGGCGCAACTGGCCGCGGCGGGCAAGCGGGTGCTCGTGGTGGCCGAGCGGACCGCCACCCTGGACGACTTCCGCCGCCGGCTCGGCTCGGTGGAGCTGGACAGCCTGGCCCTGGACCTGCCGGCCGGGGCCACCCCCGAGTCCCTGCGCCGCCAGCTGATCCGCGCCCTGCTGCGGGTGGAGCGCGCCCAGGAGCCCGCCACCACCCGGTTGAACGCCACCCTCGTGGAGCGCCGGCACCAACTGCGCGACCACCTGCGCAGCCTGCACAACACGCGGGACCGCTGGGGCTGCTCGCCGTTCCAGGCCATGCAGTCGCTGGCGGCCCTGACCGCGCTGGATCCGGCGCCGTCCACCACGGTGCGGCTCAAGCGCTCGGTGCTGGACGCGACCGTCAACCGCGAGGAGACCGCGGCCAAGCTCATCCGCGCCGGGGAGCTCGGGGCGTTCTCCCGCGCCTCCACGGAGAGCCCCTGGTACGGGGCACGGTTGCGCAACGTCCAGGAGACCGAGGAGGCGTACGGCCTGGCCGAGGACCTCGCCGCCGCCCTGCCGGTGCTGCGGGAGCAGCTCGAGAACGCGACCGAGCAGGCCCAGCTGCGTCCCGGGTCCACGTTCGCGGAGTGGGTGCGTCAGATCCAGGTGATGTCGGCCGTGCGCACCTCCCTGGACCAGTTCACCCCGGACATCTTCGACCGTCCCGTCACGGACCTGATCTCGGCCACCGCCTCGGGCCAGTGGCGCAAGCAGCACGGCGTGGAGATGTCCTCCATGACCCGTTCCCGCCTGCGCCGCGTGGCCAAGGAGTACATCCGTCCGGGCATGCACGTGGCGGACCTGCACGAGTCCCTCGTCCAGGTGCAGGCCCAGCGCGCGGAGTGGGCCCAGTGGGCCGTCTCCAAGCGCCACCCCTCGGTCCCGTCCGGGCTCGAGGCGCTGTCGGCCAAGGGCCAGGAGGTGGCCGGGGAACTCGGGCGCCTGCAGCGCATGCTCGCGGAGCCGCGCCGGGACGCGGACCGGCTCGACCGGTTGCACGTGGACGAGCTCAGCACCGTGCTGGACCGGTTGGTGGCGGACCAGGAGACCCTCAAGACCCTGCCCGAGCGCACCCTGGTCGGCGACCAGCTGCGCGAGCACGGACTGCAGGAGCTCACGGCGGACCTGCAGCAGCGCGAGGTCCCCGTGCAGCAACTGCGATCCGAGCTGGAGCTGGCCTGGTGGCAGTCCGCCCTGGAGGCGATGATCTCCGGGGACGACTACCTCGCCATGACGGACGCCGCCTCCCTGCGCCGCATCGAGTCCGAGTACCGGCTGGCGGACGCCACCCACCTGGAGACCGGCAGCCAGCGGCTGAACTGGACGCTGTCCCAGCAGTGGAAGAAGGCCAGTTCCTACCATCGCGCCTCGGCCCGGGTGCTGCGTGGCCTGCTCAAGGACGGCAACCCCGACCCGGAGACCCTGGCCGCCCTGGAGCCCGGACTGCTGCAGTCCCTCGTGCCCGTCTGGACGACCTCGCCACTGGCGCTGGCCGAGTTCCCCGCGGACCTGGGCTTCGACACCGTCCTGCTGCTCGACGCCGAGTCGCTGGCCCTGAGCACCGCCCTGGGCGCGATCAGCCGCGGGCGTCAGGTGGTCGCGTTCGGGGACGGGACCTCCGGGTCGCCCAAGCCGTTCAACGTCTCGGTGGACCCGACGGCCACGGTGCGCTCTCCCCGCGAGGTCGACTCCGCCTTCTCCGCCCTGATCCGGGTGCTGCCCAGCGTGCAGCTGCGGATCATGCACCGGGGCCTGGAGCGCCGGCTCACCCGGCTGATCGGGGATCAGCTGTACGACGGCCAGCTGGACATGCTGCCCGGTGCGGCCGAACTGACCGGTTCGGACCACCCCGTGCGGGTGGAGTTCCTGCCAGGTGGCACGGGCATGCCCGGCGCCGGGGACGAGGGCGTGGAGTCCACCGTGGCCGAGGTGAACCGGACCATGGACCTGGTCTTCGAGCACATCCGCAAGCGGCCGGAGTCGTCCCTGGCCGTGGTCACCGCCAGCCCCCTGCATGCCCGGCGGGTCGCCGAGGCCATCCGGCTCAACCTGCCGAACAACCCCTGGGCTGCACCGTTCTTCACCCGCGCCGAGGAGCCCTTCGTGGTGGCGCCGATGGCCCGGGCCCACGGTGTGGTCAGGGACCACATCGTCTTCACGCTGGGATACGGCCGGACCCCGCACGGCCGCGTGGTGCATCACTTCGGCCCGTTCTCCGAGGCCGGGGGACGGGAACTGTACGCGACGGCGATGACCCGCGCCCGGGAGCACCTGCACGTGCTCACCTGCGTCCACCCCGACGACCTGGACCCGACACGCCTGGGCAACGGCGCCGCCGACTTCTACGGGCTGCTCGCCACCTACCTCAAGGACGGCGGCCACGTCTCGCACCCGCGGCCGGATGACCCGCTGGTGGCCGACCTCGCGGACCGCCTGCAGCATCGGCACGGGACCGTGGTGCCGCAGTTCGGCGGCAGCATCGACCTGGCCGTGTGGAACCCGTTGGGCACTCCGTCCTGGGACGGCCAGGCCGCGGCCGAGCGGACCGCCCCGGTGGCGCTGATCTCCGACGGCTCGGAGTCCTACCGCCGGATGAGCGTGCGGGAGCGGTCCCGTCAGCGGCCCCAGCAACTCGAGCGCAGCGGCTGGCAGTACTACCCGCTGTGGACCATCGACGTGTTCGCCGACCCCGCCGGGTGCGCCGAGGCGGTGGCGTCCATCCTGGGCCTGCCGGCGGCCGGAGACGGTCCCGGTGACGTCCTCTCAGAGGACGGTCTCCATCCGCGCGCGGTGGCGCGGGCGATCCCCGCCGCAGTGCCCGAGGACGCGCCGGTGAGCGCGTCGACGGGCGCACCGGACGGCCCGGAGGCGGACTCCCCGACGTCGGCGGACAGGGCGGGCACGGGCGCCACCGCCGGGACCGAGGCCGGGACCGACACCGAGGCCGAGACCGACACCGAGGCCCCGGACACCGATGCCGACGGCGTGGACGCCGGGGATTCCGCCCCCGAGCTGGACAACGTCGTGCACCTCACCGTCGTCTCCGGGGGTTCCGAAGACGATCACGCGGCCGGGGACCCTGCCCCTGAGGGTGTCTCGGGCGCAGGTTCCTCGGTCTTCGATCCGGCCGGCCACGACGTTGACTCCCGCTGACCCCTCGCCCGCCGGCGCCGCGGGCTCCACGCCCCGGCGCCGCGGGGGCCGGGCCGGACATCGTCGGGCCGACGCCCCGGGCACCGGGCCGGCCAGCGCCGACGCCCCGGGCACCGGGCCGGCCAGCGCCGACGGGCCCGAGCCGCAGCTGGACGGTCTCCCGCTCGGGGACCGGTCGTCGCCGGGCCGGTCCGCCGGGCAGGGATCCACGCCGACGTCCACACCGGCTCCGCGTCTGTCCGAGCGCGACCGCTGGATCCTGGAGCAGAAGCCTCCCCACTGGGGCTAGGACCCCAGGGCGGGGTCAGGGTCCCGGGTCCTGGACGGCGCTCTCGCCGGACAGCAGGACCGTCAGCTCCCGGGACAGGGCCGCTGCCGCCAGCGCCGCGCCCGCGCCGTCCGGGACGGCCAGCACCAGCACCGGGCCGGAGCCGGAGCCGGAGGACCGGTCCTGCAACACCTCGAGACGCTGGGCCAGGACACTGCCGTCCATGCCGATGACGTCCACGGGATCACCCGTGCTCACGAGCGACAGGGCGGCCGGGTCGGCGATGCGGACGGCCACGGGCCGGTGGCCGGCGGGCGCCGCGGGCACCGGCGGGGCCGCGGCGGCATCGCCCGGGACCGCATCGGCGACGGCAGCCGTCTCCGCGGCCCCGGCCACGTCCGTGGGCACCATGGCGCCTCCGGCCCCGGGTGGAAGGACTGGCACCAGTGGGTCGGCCTGCGCCCCCGAGCCCGCCATCCCGGAGTCCTCCGCCGCGATCGGGTCCTCCGCTGCGACCGGGTCCTCCGCTGCCGGGCCCACAGCGGAGACCGAGGCGGGATCCACGCCGGGACCGGTGGCCACGAACAGCGCTCCGGCCACGGCCAAGGGAAGGGCGGCCACCGCCAGGCGCAGGCGCGTCCGGCGCCGTCCCGATGCTCGGCCGGCACCGCCGTCCGTGCCGCCGTCCGTGCCGCCTGCACCCGACGGGTCGCCGTCGTCGGGCTCGGCGGACGAGCCGGCCAGGTGGGCCGGTGGGGGAGCGGCGAGGCGCCGGCGGATCAGCGCCCGCTCACGGCGCAGGGCGGATCGCTCTCGGCGCCGCAGGGAGCCGGACCGGTCCGGGGAGGGTCGTCCGCGGGAGACGGTGGCGGGGCCGCGCGAGGCAGGGCGTCGGCGCGGTGACGGTTCGGGTGTGCACGGGACTCCGGTGGCCATGCCGCGAGCACATCAGGTCGCGGCGGGCCTCCGCCGGGGGGTGCCGTGGGGGCGGGGACGGCGCGCCGGGCGCCGGTCGGCGGTGGAGTACCGGCTCAGACGGAGGCGGGCGCCGGCGTCTTGGCCGGTGTGGAACCGGAGGACGCCGGGGCGGGGGAGCCGGACGTCTTCTCGGCGGGGGCCGGGCTGCCCGAGTCCGTGGAACCGGTGGAGGACGCCGAGGAGCCCTCGGAGCTGCCGGAGCCGTTCGAGGACGCCGCCGTGGAGGCACCGCTGCCCTTGGAGCCGGATCCGTCCGAGCGGGAGTCGGTGCGGTAGAAGCCGGACCCCTTGAACACGACGCCCACGGAGTTGAACTTCTTGCGCAGCGTTCCCTCACACTCGGGGCAGACCGTGAGCGAATCGTCGCTGAACGACTGGACGATGTCGAACGCGTGACCGCAGTCCTTGCAGGCGTAGGCGTAGGTGGGCACCGGGGACACTCCTTCCGGCCAGCCGTGGGCCGGGCAGGGACAGACCGTTCCGTCCGCCGGGCGGGCTTGGCACTCGCACGTTTCGAGTGCCAATGCTACACCCCCGGGGACGTCTCCTCGTCGCCGAACCACGTGAGGCCGTCGGCGGTGACCGCCCCGTCCACCGGCACGTCGAACTCCCCGGCGGGGATGAACCCGCGGCTCATGAGCTCGTGCCGGAACACGGACGCGAGGGTGACCGGGCCGTTCTCACCGTTCGTGCCGTCCTGGCGCTGCCGGCGCACCCCGGCCAGGAATCGGTCGTAGTACCCGCCACCCTGTCCCATCCGGATGCCGCGCAGGTCCACCACCTGGGCGGGCACCAGGACGAGGTCCACGGTGCGCATCGTCTCGAGCCCGTACCGTTCGCCGACCGGCTCGTCGATGGGGGCCACGGGGCTGCGGGCCAGTTCCACACCCGGGAACCAGCGCGCCCAGGACAGCTGGCGCTCCGGCTCGGTGATGGGCACCAGCACCTCGACCCCGGCCTCGTGCAACGCCTGGCGCAGCGGGCCGGTGTCCGGCTCGGTCCCGTAGGACATCACGACGGCGGCGCGCCGGTGGCGTGCGCGCGGCAGGTACCAGTCGAGCACGTGGCGGGTGAGGGCGCGCGACTGCTCGGCCCTCTCGTCCTCGCCCAGCTCGCGGCGCCGCGCCCGCCACAGCGTGCGGACGTCCTGCTTGCGCCACTGCAGCGTTTCCTCGGGCGTGGATCCGCGGTCGCCGGTCAGCTTGGCGGAGTACTGGGCCTCGGGCTGGTTCTGGGGTGCGGTTTCGTTGGGGGACACGTCTCCCATTGTGCCTCGCCGGGACACCTCGGGGTCCTGGCTCCGACCGGGCCATAGGATCGAGCCATGGCTCCTGCGCAGAACCACTCGTGGCCCGTGACCCTGGAGCACGGGGACCTGGTGCTGCGCCCCTTCCGGCGCTGGGACCAGGAGGAGTGGATGGCACTGAGGTCCCGGAACCGTGCCTGGCTGCAGCCGTGGGACGCGACGAACCCGGTGCCGGAGACGGGGCTGAGGAGCTTCTTCGAGATGCTCCGGGTCCTCAACCGCAGCGGCCGGGACGGCACGGGACTGCCGTGGCTGATCTGCCTGCGCACCACGGTCGCCGGGGACCCGGTCATCGCCGGCCAGTTGAGCGTGTCCTCGATCGTGCGCGGCTCGGCCCAGTCCGCCTCGATCGGCTACTGGATCGACCAGGCGTGGGCCGGTCGGGGGATCGTCCCCACCGCCGTGGCGCTGGCCGTGGACCACTGCTTCGCGTCCCTGGGCCTGCACCGGATCGAGATCAACATCCGTCCCGAGAACGCGGCCAGCCGCAGGGTGGTGGAGAAGCTGGGCTTCCGGCACGAGGGACTGCGCAAGGACTTCCTCCACATCGACGGCGCGTGGCGCGACCACGACTCCTACGCGCTGACCGCCCCCGAGGTCCCCGGGGGACTGCTCTCCCGCCTCGAGCACGAGCGGCCCGCCGGCTGAGGGCGCCCGGCGGGCCGCCCGCACGAGTCCCCGACACCGGCGCACCCAACGGGGAGGCCCGGCGCGCCCGGGCGCGGGGTACGGAGAACGCGCAGGTCCCCGCAACACACCGTGTTGAATCACACGTCGGTAGTTCCGTGCCGGTAGCCTTGGCGGAGTGGACGCAGGCACGGGTATTCTCGAGGAGTCGCTCAGCCTCGCCTTGGGCTACCTTCCGGACATCCGCCTGCACGCCTCACTGGTGCTGTGCGCACTGGTGGTGGCGTGGGTGATCGCCATCCACCGGAGGGCAACCCGCCAGCCCCCGTCCAGAAGCCACCGGAGGAAGTCCATGTCGCGCAACTCCCAGTCCACGCCCGGGGTCGCAGGCCGTTCCCGCGTGTCGTCCGGGTCCGGGTTCCGGATCAGGTGGGACCGCACGATCATCGCCCTCGTGGCAGTGCTGGCCCTCGTGACCGCGGTGGTGACCGGCCTGGCCGCCGCCCTCGGTGCGGGAACCGGTGCGGCCGCCGTCATCTCCGCCCTGCTGGCCGTGGCCGGCGTCGCCTCGTTGCGGGCGCTGGCGCTGCGGGACCGCAAGCGGCGGCGTGACGAGCGGATCGAGCAGGCGTTCACCGAGGCGATGAGTCCGGCTCAGCCGACCGCCGGGCCCACCGGTCACGGTTCCGCCACCGTCTTCGACGCCGCCTCCGGCACGCCCACGGACCAGCGGGACGATGCCGACGTCGTGGCGCCGCCGGCGGCTGACCCGCGCCCGGACGCCGAACCGGCCCCGGTTCCCGACCCGACCCCGGGGACCCGGGCTGACGACGCCCCGCGGCCGTCCGTCCCGCGCCCGACCTACCTGGACGCGGCCGAGGCGCACCGTCCGCTGCCGGAACCCCTGGCCCGCCCGGAGGTCCCGGCCCACCAGCCGGGCACCAAGCTCAAGGCCGGAGTGTCCGATGAGTACCTGGCCAAGGTCCAGGCCACGGCCAACCGTCCCCTGGACCTGGACAAGGTCCTGGAACGCCGCCGGGCCGTCTGACGACGGGGGACGGGCCGATGCTCCGGCCGGCGCCCGGAGAGCACGCGGAGAACCGGCAGGTCGCGTACCTGTCCTCCCCGGACGTGCGCTCGAGCATCGAGCGCGTCCTGGAGGTCCAGGGCCTGAGGCCGCTGCACGACGCCGAACTGGTGGACCTCCAGCACCGCCCCGGCGCCGGCGCCACCGGCGTCTTCCGGGTCCGGACGGCACCCGGCCCCGGTGAGTCCACGCCACCCGAGCTGTACGTCGCCCTGACCGCGGAATCGGTCCCCGAGGACGCCGTGATCGATGCCGGCCGCGCCGCGGACACCGACTGGTCCGCGTGGTTCCACCCCCACGACCCACGGCTGCACGGACTGGCGCTGGCCTCGGACCCCGAGTCCGTGGCATCGGTCTGGGGCGCCGGGGATCCCCTGACGGACCTGCAGACCGTCAGCTACCGACCGCTGCGGCGGGCGGTCCTGCGGGCCGTGTTCGGCAGCCGGACCGTGTTCCTGAAGGTGATGCGCGGCGGACAGGCCACGGGACTGCACCACCGGCACGTGCTGCTGGCGGCGGCCGGCGTTCCGGTCCCGCCCGTGCTGGGCCCACCGGTGGCCGACGTCCTGGCCCTGGGGCAGGGCGCGGGCACGGTCCTGGCGGGACAGATCATGGCGGACGGCGCCCGGCGGATCGATCCGGCCGAGGTCACCCAGCTGCTGGACCGCATGCCCGCCGAGCTGCTGTCCCTGCCGCGGCGGGAGGCATGGGCGGACCGCACCCCCTCCTACGGCCATGCCGCGGCCACGGCGCTTCCGGACCAGGCCCGCCGTATCCGGTCCCTGGTGGACCACCTGCAACGGCAGCTGGACTGCTCGGACCGCGGCCCCCTGGTTCCCGCCCACGGTGACCTCTACGAGGCGAACCTGCTGGTGGCGGAGGGGCGGATCAGCTGCGTGCTGGACATCGACGGCGCCGGTCCCGGGCACCGGGTGGACGACCTGGCCTGCTTCCTGGGGCACCTGGCGGTGCTGCCGACGGTCGACGAGCGGTACGTCTTCACCGACTCGGCGCTGCGCCGGTTCCACTCGCACTTCGTGACGACCGTGGACCCCGTCGCCCTGGCGTGCCGGTCGGCGTCGGTGGCGCTGTCCCTGGTGGCCGGTGCCCGGGACTCCGGCCGCCGGGACTGGCAGTCGGCGGCCCGGAAGCGGCTGGACATCGCGGAGTCGCTGCTCGGGCTGCCTCAGTCGGCCTCGGGCTGGTAGTCCTTCTCATCCACCAGCCGGTAGCCCACGCCCCGGACGGTGACGAAGCGGGAGGCGCCGAGCTTGTTGCGCAGGTAGCGCACGTACACGTCCACCACGTTGGAACCGGGGTCGAAGTCGTAGCCCCAGACCCGGGACAGCAGCTGTTCCCGGCTCAGGGCCTGGCCCGGGTGGCGCATGAACGTCTCGGCCAGGGAGAACTCCCGGGCGGAGAGGTCCACCTCCACCCCGCCGATCGCGGCTACGTGCCGCAGGGGGTCGAGCTCCAGGTCCGCATGGCGCAGCACCGGGTCCTCGGGGGCCTGGCCGTTGCCGTTGTCACCGCGCAGCCGCAGCCGGACCCGGGCCACCAGCTCGGCGAAACGGAACGGCTTGGGCACGTAGTCGTCGGCGCCCGAGGTCAGCCCGGTGACGGTGTCCTCGCCGGAGGTGCGGGCGGTGAGGATGATCACCGGCAGGCTCGCGTCCTGCGCCCTGATCCTCTTGAGCACCTCGAACCCGTCCATGTCCGGCAGCCCCAGGTCCAGGATGACCAGCTCGAAACCACCGGTCAGGGCCAGCACGAGGCCCTCGCGACCGGTGGCGGCGACGGTGGTCGCCAGGCCCTCCGCCTTCAGGCCCTTGGCCACGAACGAACTGATCCGCGGCTCGTCTTCGATCATCAGAATCTGGCTCACGCCACACCGTCCTTGGAGGGGGGTTGCTGGTCCCCGGGGGCCCCGGCCCCCGGGATGGACGTCTCGAGGGCCCGGCCGGTCCGGCACGCCGTCGTGTCATCCGTCTCCGACGGTACCGCCGGGGACGATCCGTCGGCCGGAGGGTCCTCCTCGGTCAGGGGCAGGTCCATGAAGAAGGTCGACCCGATGCCGGGCGCGGACTGGACGTCCACCGTGCCCCCGTGGGCGCTCACGATCGCGGTGACGATGTTCAGGCCCAGCCCCGAGCCCTCGGCGCGGGTGCTGTTGGCACCACGGCCGAAGCGCTTGAAGATGCGCTCTCGGTCCTCGGACCGGATGCCGATGCCCTGGTCCCGGACCCACAGCCGCAGATGGCCGTTGAGCACCTGGGAGCCGAGGGAGACCTTGGATGCGTCCTCGGAGTACTTCACGGCGTTGGAGGCCAGCTGCAGCCAGGCCTGGGTGATGCGCCGGCCGTCGAGGGGGACGGTCACGTCCGCCGCGTGGTCCAGCGTCCAGACCCGTTCGCCCAGCTGCGTGGCCTTGCCCAGGACGTCGCGCGTCAGGGCGCCCACCTCCATCGGCTCGGGCTCGACGAAGTCCGGCCGGCCCGACGTGGCCAGGGTCACCAGGTCCTCCACCAGCAGGCGCATGCGGTCCAGCTCGTCGAGGGCGATCTCCCGCACCTCGCGCACGTCGGCCGGGTCCTCGGCGTCCTGCAGTTCCAGGTGGCCCTGGACGATGGTGATCGGGGTCCGCAACTCGTGGCCGACGTCGTCCAGCAGCTGGCGCTGCGAGGAGAACGACTCCTGGAGCCGGTCCAGCATCTCGTTGAACGTGGTGGCCAGCTCGGCGACGTCATCCTGGCCGGAGACGGGGACGCGGCCGTTGAGGTCCGTCCCGGAGATCTCCGCGGCGGTGGACTGCAAGGTGCGCAACGGCCGCAGCAGCCGTCCCACCAGGACCCACCCGGCCAGGCCGACCACGCCCATCACGCCCAGGCCGACCCCGCCGTAGGACAGGAACGAGGAGTTGAGCCCCGCCAACTGGGCGGAGTAGTCGAAGGCCAGCAGCAGCATCGACGGGGCGGTGTCGTTGTCGAAGCGGATGGGGACCGCGATCGCCCGGTAGGTGGTCTGGGCCGTGGAGACCGTCTCGAGCCGGACCGAGTCGCCCCCGAAGTGGCCCTGAGCCCACGAGATCAGCTCGGGGTCGTCCTCCAGGCGCACCTCGACGGCATCCGAGGCGGTCCAGCTGATCCGCCCGTCCCGCAGGCCCAGCATGCCCTCGTCGTCGGCGGGCAGGGTGCGCTGCATGGCGGTGAAGACCAGCTGGTCCGAAGCGGAGAAGGGCTCACCGGTCTCGGGATCGATGCCCTCCTGTGCGAGGATGCGGAACTCCTGGACCGAACGCTTCAACGAGTCGTCGATCTGCCCGTTCATGACGGCGCGCTGCAGCAGGTAGGCCGTGGCGCCGGACAGCAGCAGCGCCAGGGCGGTCAGCAGGACCAGCAGTCCGACCACGCGGGTGCGCACGGGCAGTGCGCTCCAGCGGCGGACCGGGCGCGCACGGCTCAGCAGGCCGCCGGTCCGGGAGGCATCCCGGCCGGGCGGGTGGGCGCGCGGGATCATGCGTGCCCGCCGGGGGACGCATCAGTCATCGTCGTCATCCCCGTCGTCGTCACCGTCATCCCCGTCGTCATCGTCATCGTCCCGGTCGTCATCATCGTCATCGGCGGGCGACTGCGGTGCCGGGGCGGGGACGGGCTGCGGGGCCGCCGGCGGGGCCTGGCGGGTGCGGGGCTGTGCGGCCTGGCTGTCGGAGCCGGTGTCCCCGGAGGACGCCGAGCCGCCGGAGGAACCCGCACGGGCCGGGGCAGACGTCTCCGGGGCGGGACGGGCGGAGATCCTCGCCCGGGAGACGGCCGGGTCGGAGCCGTCCGTGCGGCCCGTGACGCCCGATGACCCGGCCGAGGGCGTCCCGTCCTGGGGGGAGGACGGCGCGGTCGAGGCGTCACCGGGGGAACCGGTCCCGGCCGCGGAGGGCGCGTTGTGCCGCTGCGCCGTCGGGGCATCCGTCACGGCGATCAGCGGGGCCAGTTCCACGGAGCTGGGCCGGGCCGCGAGGACCGCGACGCCCAGAGCCGCCACGACCGCCGCCACCATCAGGACGACGGCGGCTTTCAATCCTCTGCCCGCGTTCTTCATGGCCATGATCCTTCCGCATCCGGATGAGCCGAAGATGAGAGACCGGCCCCGGTCGACGAGGAGAGGACGACCGTCCGGCGGACGGGGGCCGACGCGGCGGGGGCCGACGCGGCGGGGGCGGACCGGCGGTGGCGGACCGGCAGGGTCACCCGGTCGGGGGATCGCCGTCCTGGTCCGCGTCCGGATCCGGGTCCTGCCCGGGATCGGGAGCCCGGGCCTCGTCCACGACCTGCTCGGCATCCAGCTCCAGGGCCAGGTCCAGGGCCTGGTCGAGGGTCTGATCGAGGGCCTGGTCGAAGGTCTGGTCCAGGTCCGCCTCCGGATGCGCGTCCCCACCCTGCTCCGCCTGCGGGTCCGGGTCCTGCTCCGAGGAGGCGGCGTCCGCACGGAGGCGGGCCAGGGCGGCGCCCTCCTCATCACCGGCCAGGTCCAGGGACTGCGCCAGCCCCAGCCAGGCCGCCATCCGCAGGTACCGGGCCGTGTCCTGCTGCTCCGTGATCATCCGGAACAGGGAGGCCGCCTCCTCGGCCCGCTCCTGCTCCAGGAGCACGTAGGCGGCGAACAGCTCGGCGTTGGAGGCCGCGGTGGTGTCCTGGGAGGCGGCGAACAGGTCCGCCGCCGTCAGTGCCGAGGACACCGCGGCCGGGCCCTGGCGCAGGGCCCACAGCCCGCGGGCACGGGTGTCCGTGAAGTCTGCCTCGTGCCACGCCGCGGAGGAGTCCTGGGCCAGGGCGATCGCCTCGTCCAGCAGGGCCACCCCCCGCTCCTGGCCCAGCTCGCACAGCACGTGGCCGAGGGCGTGCAGGGCCTGGGGCAGCACGGCCGGGTCGTCCTCGTCCTCGACCCGGCGGGCCAGCTCGACGGCCCGGGAGAACCGTTCTGCCGCGTCCTCGGCACGTTCCTGCCGGTTCAGCAGGGCCCCGGCCGCCAGGCACATCCGGGCGGCCTCGGCCAGGGACCCGGCCTCCTGGAACAGGCCCGACGCGCGGTCCCAGTGCTCCAGCGCCTCGTCCGGACGCCCCTGGTGACGGGCGGCGTGGCCCAGGTCCACGAGTGCCCGGGCCAGCCCGGGCAGCCGACGGGCGGCCTCCTCGCGGCGCACCAGTCCCGCCAGGACGCGCTCGGCGAGCGCGTGCTCCTCGGCCTCGAGCAGCTGGTGCCCCAGGGCCAGGGTGAGGTCCGAGGCCTCCGGCACCTCGCCCTGCTCGGCCTGGGCGACCGCGACCTTCCAGGCGAGGATGGAGGACTGCTGGTCGCCGGCGTCGTGCGCCAGGCCCGCCAGCAGCGCAGCGGCCGACGCCGCGCCCTTCCGGACCCCGGCGGCGGCGTGCAGCTCCACGGCGCGCAGCGCGTCGGCCGCTGCCTGGGCCGCGTCACCGAGCTCGTGGGCGACCACCGCCTTGAGCATCCACATGGCCGCGCGGACCGCGCGGTTGGCCTTGCCGGCCAGCACCTCGTCCGCGACCTCCGCCGCGCTCTCGGGCTCATGGGACATCAGGTGGACGTGGGCCAGGAACATCCGGGTCGAGGACAGGGACTCCGGGGCCACGGCGATGCCGGCGCCCACCCGGGCGTCCAGGATGTCCAGGCACTCCTCGAGCAGGTCCACCGCCGGATCCAGGCGGCCGTCCTCCACGTTGCGCACCGCCAGCGCCACCAGCACGTCCGGCAGGACGGTGTCCACGGAGCGCGCGGACCGGGCGCGCTCGGCCTCCAGCAGGCCCTCCAGCACGGTGGCCTCGAACGACTCCGGTTCGCGCAGCAGCATGGTGCCCAGCTCGGACTCCATCCGGGCCTGGTGGGGATACCCGGCCTCCACCAGCAGCTGGGAGCGCTCCGCGATGTACCGGGTGGCCGCGGCATGGTCGCCCTGCATCTCCGCCACCGAGGCCAGTGCGCGCAGCAGTCCGGCCCGGTTGAACGGGTCCTGGCCGCCGCGGGCCTGCAGACCGGCGCGGGCCGCGCGCCCGGCCAGGGCCAGGTCCTCCGCGTAGGCGGCCTCGTAGGAGGCGTCCAGCCAGCCGCGGGCCGTCTCCGGGTCGTCCTGGGAGTTGGTCAGCGAGCGCCGGGCCAGCACGGCGCCCAGCCGCGGCGCCAGGTCCTCGGGCAGGCCCGGGGTGGGCGTGTCCTCCTCGCTCACGACCGGCCCTCCCTTCTCTCGAATCCAGTGGTATGCGTGCACAGCCCACCCAGTATTCCAGAGACGCGGGGGAGGGGCGGGGTCGGCGCCCGCGGCCTCCTAGACTGGAGTCCATGGATTTCGACACCAGGGCGGGTGCCTACGGAGTGATCGTCCAGGACGGAGCCCTGTTGCTGAGCCTGTGGCAGGGGCCGCGTGAGGCGATCTGGACGCTGCCCGGCGGCAGGATCGAGCTGGGGGAGCAGCCCGAACAGGCCTGCCTGCGCGAGATCGAGGAGGAGACCGGGTACACGGCCCGCCTCGACGGCCTGCTCGGTGTCATCAGCCGCACCATCGACCCGGAGCACCGGACCCATGCCACGCGGCGCTCCCTGCTGGCGGTCCAGGTGCTGTACCGGGCCGAGATCGTCTCCGGCCGGCTGCGCGCCGAGGTCGGGGGGTCATCCATCGACGCCGCGTGGCTCCCGCTGGACGAGCTGCAGCGGCACCGGACCTCCCCGCACGTGCACCGTGCCCTCGACCTGGCCGGGGTGCGCCGATGAGGCGCACCGCGCCGGGCTGGGCCGCCGCGAGTCTCGCCCTCACCGTGACCCTGGCCGGGTGCACTCCCGCGGACTCCGGCCCGGGCGCCACCGCCTCCTCGACGGCGGGACCGGTGACGGTGGTCGGGGGAACCCGGCCCGAGGAGCAGCTCCTGGCCCGCGTCGCGGTCCGGCACCTGCAGAACCACGGTGTCAACACCGTCATGGGCGAGCCCTCGACCGTCCCCTGGGGTGCCGCCGGAGACCAGCAGGTGGCGATCGTGGACTCGCTCGCCATGGCCTCCGAGGTCGCCCCCGCGGCCCTGGCCGGCCCGGTCCCGACGCCGTCCCCGTCACCGACGGCGTCGGCCGTGCCCACCGCGGGCGCTTCCCCGGCGACCGATGGGCCGTCCCCGGGCACGAGGTCACCCACCCGCACGGCGAGCCCCACGGACCCGGCCCCGGCCTCCCCGACCGGTCACCCGACCGCCACCGGCACCCCCACGCCGCTGCCGGACGGCGCCCCGGCCTCCGACGCCGCGGGCACCACGGCCATCGTGGTGGACCACCTGCCAGAGGGCACCGAGGTCATCGGGGAGTCCGCCGGGACGTTGCGGCTGCAGGCCGTGACCACGACGGCCACGGCCGGCCTGTACTCGATGGAGGAGCTGGGCGACCTCAACGGCCTGTGCGACCGGATGGTCTTCACCCCCGAGGCCGCCGGGGCCCTCGAGACCCGTCGGCTCGAGGTCCTGGCCGGCTGCGAACCGGACGAGTGGATCGCGCCGGGCGAGGACGGACCGGCCGTCGACCTGGTGACGGGACGGGCCGACGTCGCCATGCTCTACGGCACCGATCCCGCGATCGCCGACCACGCCCTGGTGCCCCTGGGTGACCCGGAGCGGATCCTGCCCGAAGGCCGGGTCCTGCTCGTGGCCGATCCTCAGGACGTGCCCGGCACCGCGACCGGAGCGCTGGGCGAGCTCGCCGGACAGCTGAGCGGGGAGCACCTGGCCGAGCTGCAACGGCTCTCCGCCGGCCCGGACGCCCTGCCGCCCGAGGAGGCCGCCCAGTACTGGTTGGTGTCGGCCGGCCTGGAGCAGGCACCGGAGCGCTGGTTCTAGGGGCCGGATTCCCGTCTTCCCGGTGGGTGATACGCGCCAAGTCGCGCCCTGCGGTGGGAGGATGGTGGGCATGGCAAAGACACGGACCGGTCAGATCAAGCAGTCCTCCAAGCTCCTGAACGTGCGGTACGACGTGCGCGGGCCGATCCTCGAGGAGGCCCAGCGCATGGAGGCGGCCGGCCACCGCATCATGAAGCTGAACATCGGCAACCCCGCCCCCTTCGGCTTCGAGGCCCCGGACGCGATCCTCAAGGACATGGTCTCCCACCTGCCGCACGCGCAGGGATACTCCGACTCCCAGGGCATCTACTCGGCCCGGACCGCGGTCAGCCAGTACTACCAGTCGCGCGGGATCATGGGCATCGAGGTGGAGGACATCTTCATCGGCAACGGCGTCTCCGAGCTGATCTCCATGGTGCTGCAGGCCCTGGTCGACGACGGCGACGAGGTGCTCATCCCCGCCCCGGACTACCCGCTCTGGACCGGCGCCACCACGCTGTCCGGCGGGCGTGCCGTGCACTACCGCTGCATGGAGGAGGAGGGCTGGGCCCCGGACCTGGAGGACATCGAGGCCCGGATCACCGACCGCACCAAGGCGATCGTCATCATCAACCCGAACAACCCCACCGGGGCGGTGTACTCCCGCCAGGTGCTCTCCGGGATCGTGGAGATCGCCCGCAAGCACAACCTGGTGTTGATGAGCGACGAGATCTACGAGAAGATCCTCTACGACGGTGCCCGTCACATCAACGCCGCCGGACTGTCCGACGACGTCCTCACCCTGACGTTCTCCGGGCTGTCCAAGGCGTACCGCGTGGCCGGGTACCGGGCCGGCTGGGTGGCGATCTCCGGGCCGAAGCACCGCGCCACGGACTTCATCGAGGGGCTCACCCTGCTCTCCAACATGCGCATGTGTGCCAATGTCCCGGGCCAGCACGCCATCCAGACCGCCCTGGGCGGTTACCAGTCCATCAACGACCTCATCCTGCCCGGCGGACGGCTGCTCGAGCAGCGCAACACCGCCCAACGGCTGCTGGCCGAGATCCCCGGCGTCACCGTGCAGCCCGCCCACGGCGCGCTCTACCTGTTCCCGCGGCTGGACCCGGAGGTCTACGAGATCGAGGACGACGAGCAGTTCGTCATCGAGCTGCTGCGCGCCCAGAAGATCCTCGTCTCCCACGGCCGGGCCTTCAACTACCCGGACACGGACCACTTCCGGCTGGTCACGCTGCCCAACGTCCGGGACCTGGAGATCGCGATCGAACGCATCGCCGACTTCCTGGAGGAATACCGTGAGCGCTAAGAAGCACGTGATGGACTTCGAGGGACCACCCTGGGAGCTGCTGCGCGCCCGGACCCGCGACGGGGTCATCAAGGGACCCGCGGACATCCATCCCGACTCCAAACCGGGGTACCTGGGCGGCAGGGCCGAGGGGGAGGCCACCCTGGCCATCCGCGCCGAACGGCTCTCGCAGCTGCAGGAGCTGCTCTACGCCAACGGCGTGTCCGGCAACGGCAAGGGTGCCTCCGTGCTGCTGGTGGTCCAGGCCATGGACACCGCCGGCAAGGGCGGGATCATGCGCAACGTGGCGGGTGCCATGGACCCCCAGGGGGTGGAGACCGCGGCCTTCAAGGCCCCCACCGAGGAGGAGAGGAGCCACCACTTCCTGTGGCGGGTCCGCAAGCACCTGCCCGACCCCGGTTTCGTGGCGGTCTTCGACCGGTCCCACTACGAGGACGTGCTGATCCACCGGGTGCGGCAGCTGACCTCACTGCACACGATCGAGCGGCGGTACGAGGAGATCCGGCGGTTCGAGCGGGACCTGGCGGAGCGCAACACGCGGATCGTCAAGGTCATGCTGCACATCACCAAGGAGGAGCAGCAGGACCGGCTGGCCGAACGGCTGGACCGTCCGGACAAGTTCTGGAAGTACGCACCCGGTGACGTGGACGAGCGCGCCCACTGGGACGAGTACATGGACGCCTACCGGGTCGCGATCGAGGAGACGGACGCGGACCACGCCCCGTGGTTCATCGTCCCGGCCAACCGCAAGTGGTACTCACGGATCGCCGTCCAGGAGCTGCTGATCACCGCCCTGGAGTCGCTGGAACTGCAGTGGCCGCCCGCGGACTTCGACGTGGCCCTGGAGAAGCGGCGGCTGGCGGAGAGCTGACCCGGGCGGCCGGGGGACCGGCGCCGGTGGGTGGACGGTGGCGCCGCGGCCTGTCGTCCCCGCCGGTTGAGCGCTGTGGGCGAACACCCCTTGCGGCACCCCCGGGGGCACCGGTCTAGGGTGGGATGACAGACCGATCCATCCGCTCTCCAGGAGGTACCGACATGACCGGACAGCAGTTGCAGGGACAGACCATCGCCTTCCTCGCCACCCGGGGCGTGGAGCAGGTCGAGCTCACCTCGCCGTGGGAGGCCGTCAAGGCCGCCGGCGGCCAGCCGGTGCTCGTCTCCCCCGAGTCCGACTCCATCACCGCGATGAACGGGGACTGGGAGCACGGCGACTCCTTCCCCGTGGACCACCAGGTCGGCTCCGTCTCCTCCGGGCAGTTCGATGCGCTCGTGATGCCCGGTGGCACCCTGAACGCCGACGCGCTGCGGGCCGACCAGGACGTCCAGGCGTTCGTGCGCGGCTTCTTCGAGGAGCACAAGCCGGTGGCCGCCATCTGCCACGCGCCCTGGACCCTCATCAGTGCCGGAGTGGTCTCCGGCCGGAAGCTCACCAGCTACCACTCCCTGTCCGAGGACCTGCAGAACGCCGGTGCCACCTGGGTGGACGAGGAGGTCGTGGTCGACCAGGGCCTGACCACCAGCCGGAACCCGGGCGACCTGGAGGCGTTCAACGCCAAGCTCGTCGAGGAGTTCGCCGAGGGCAGGCACGCCGGCCAGACGGCCTGAGCCGTCGGCACGACGACACATTCCGGCCCCGGCCGGACCCGCAGGTCGCGGGTCCGGCCGGGGCCGGCGTCATGGGTGCCTCAGCCCGTGAACAGGGCGGAGGCCTTCAGGGCCGTCTGGACCAGCCCGTAGGCCAGTGCGGCGATGACGATCAGGGCCAGGACGAGGGCAGTCGTCCGGTAGGCACCGCCGGTGCCGGCCGGTTCCCGGGTGACCGGGGCGGCGCCGCCCGCGGTGCTGCTGCCTGCGTTGGGTGTGCTCACTGGACGTACTCCTTCTCGCGGTCCCGGCCCTCCGGGACGTGGTGCTTGGGGTGGACGGGGCGGACCAGGAGGTTGGCGAGGAAGCCGATCGCGAGCAGCCCGACCATGATGTAGAGCGAGAGCGAGTACAGGCTGGCGCCGGTCAGCCCGCTGTCCGCCTGGGCCTCGATCACGCTGTTGACGATCAGGGGACCGGCGATGCCCGCCGCCGACCAGGCGGTCAGCAGCCGGCCGTGGATGGCTCCCACCTGGAAGACCCCGAACAGGTCCTTCAGGTAGGCCGGGATGGTGGAGAAGCCTCCGCCGTAGAAGGACAGGATGACCATCGTGGCGAGGATGAACACGACCACGTTGGCCCCTCCCATCAGGGCGATGACGAGGTACAGCGCCAGTCCGACGCCGAGGTACATCATGTAGTTGTTCTTCCGGCCCCAGGAGTCCGAGGTGGCGGACCAGACGAAGCGGCCGGCCATGTTGGCCAGGGACAGCAGTCCCACGAAGCCCGCCGCCGCCGCCGGGGTGATCCAGTCGAAGTAGTCCTGGATCATGGGAGCGGCGTTCTCCAGGATGCCGATGCCGGCGGTGACGTTGCAGAACAGCACGATCCACAGCAGCCAGAACTGGGGCGTGCGGATCGCCGAGTCCGCGGACACGTTCGCCGTCGTCTGCAACGGCTTGGCGGCCGCCGTCGAGGGGTCCCAGCCGGCGGGCGTCCAGTCCGGGTGCGGGACGCGGATCACGATCGCCCCGAGGGAGATGACGACGGCGTAGACGGCGGCCAGGGTCAGGAAGGTCTGCAGCAGGCCCGCCTCCAGGTTCGCGGGATCGGTGCCGCCGCCGAAGAAAGCCATGAGGCTGTTGGACAGGGGGCTGGCGATCAGGGCGCCACCGCCGAAGCCCATGAAGGCCAGCCCCGTGGCCAACCCGGGCCGGTCCGGGAACCACTTCATCAGCGTGGACACCGGGGAGATGTACCCGATGCCCAGGCCGATGCCGCCCACCACGCCGTAGCCGAGGTAGACCAGCCAGAGCTGCCCCGTGGCGATGCCGAGGCTGGCGACGAGGAACCCGGCCACCCAGAAGGTCCCGGCCACGACCATGGACTTGCGCGGTCCCGACCGTTCCACCCAGGTACCCCCGAAGGCGGCGGCCAGACCGAGCATGGCGATGGCCACAGAGAAGATCCACCCGACGGCGACCTCACCGGTGTCGAAATGTCCCATCATGGGGATCTTGAAGACGCTGAACGCGTACACCTGGCCGATGCAGAGGTGGATGGCCAGGGCCGCCGCGGGGATCAGCCATCGGTTGAACTGCCGGGGGGCGACGATGGCCTCCCGATCGAGGATGCTGGGCATGGTGGTGCGGTCCCTCTCCGGGTGGCCGCTCGGGGGCGGGTGCGCGGGCCGACGGACCGGAACGGGTCCGTCCGGAATGGTGCGCTGTGATCTGGACCACCCCGTGAGACGTTACCTACAGGTAATCACCCGGTCAATGCGCCCCGCCGCCGGCGTGCCCGAACACGGGGCGGGCCCTGCGCCGAGTCCCGCCGCGGCGGCCGGTTCAGGCCCCGGCCGGACCGGTGTCCGCACCCGCCCCGGCGGCCCGGGCCCGGACCTCCTGGAGGCGCTGGCGGGCACCGTCCAGCCAGGCCTCGCACCGGTCGGCCAGGGCCTCGCCCCGCTCCCACAGCGCCAGGGACTCCTCCAGCCCGGCACCGCCGGTCTCGAGCCGGGTCACGGTCTCGACCAGCTCGGCCCGAGCCTGTTCGTAGCTCATCCGCGCGATGTCCGAGGTGTCCGCGGCGGAGAACCCCTCCACGGCGGTGGCCTCGGCGGCCCCGTCCTGGCCGGCGGGGGTGGTGCTGGGGGTGCTCATCGAGTCTCCTCTGTGCTGCTCTGGGCGCTGCTCTCGGGGCCCAGGGTGGTTCCGGTGGTGGTGGCGGCGATGCGTCCGGCGGCCACCAGGATGTCCAGGGCATCACCGGGGGAGACCTGGCCGGCGTCGCGCACCACCCGGCCTCCGTGCTGGACCACGGCGTACCCCCGGTCCAGGGTGTGCTGGGGGGACAGCGAGCGCACGCGGGCCCGCAGGTGCCCCACCGCGTCGTGCTCGCGGTCCAGCTGCCCGGCCAGGGACGTCCGGGCGCGCTCGCGCCACCGCTCCAGGTCGTCCGTCCGCTCGGACATCATCCGTTCCGGGTTCGCCAGCACGGGCCGGGTGCGCAGCGACTGCAGCTGCTGCGCCTCGTGCAGCACGAGCCGCTCCACCCCCGCGGCCAGCCGCGACCGTGCACCGGCGATCGCCTCGCGCTCCACCGCGGCGTCCGGGACGATCCGCTTGGCCGCGTCCGTGGGGGTGGAGGCCCGCAGGTCGGCGACGTCGTCCAGCACGGGCCGGTCCGCTTCGTGCCCGATGGCCGAGACCACCGGCGTCCGGGTGCCCGCCACGGCACGCACCAGGGCCTCGTCCGAGAACGGCAGCACGACCTCCTCGAGGGCGCCACCGCCGCGGGCGATGACGATGACGTCCACCTCCGGGTGCGCGTCCAGCTCGGCGACGGCGGCCATCACCTCGCGCGGCGCGTTCGCCCCCTGCACGACCACCTCGCGGACCTCGAAGCGGGCGGCGGGCCAGCGCAGGTGGGTGTTGCGCATGACGTCCTTCATCGCGTCCGAGTCACGGCCGGTCACCAGCCCGATGAGCTGCGGCAGGACCGGCAGCGGCTTCTTGCGCTCGGGGGAGAACAACCCCTCCGCCTCCAGCGCGCGGCGCAGCTTCTCCACGCGGGCCAGCAGGTCGCCGAGGCCGACCGGGCGCATGGCCGAGGCGATCATGCTCAGCTTTCCGGTCTTCGTGTAGAAGCTCGGCTTCACGCAGGCCACCACGCGCGAACCCTGCTCGACCGTGCCGTCCAGGGTGGCGGCGACGTTGCGCCAGGCGGTCACCGGCAGCGAGTAGTCCGCGTCCAGGTCCCGCAGGGTCATCCAGGCGTTGCCGCGGATCACCTTGAACTCGATCAGCTGGCCCTCGATCCACGCCTGGGGCGCCCGCTCGAAGTACCGCTTGAGGTTCTCCGAGAGCACGCGCAGCGGCCAGGGGGCATCGGGGGCGGTCTCCGCCGCGGTGGCGGGAGGCGAACCGGCTGCCAGGGGCTCGTCCATGCGGGGCGGATCCTCTCCACGGGTGTCGACGGGTGGGTGCCGACGGGTGGCGTCGTTCCCCTTTAGTTCTATCAGTAGGCTGGGCCGCGATAACCCCACCGGTGAACGGAGCCGCGATGCGCACGGTGCTCTCCCTCGTCCTGGCCGTGCTCGCCGGACTGCTCGCGTCCCTGGCCCTGGCCGGGGCCCGCCTCGAGGCCCTGGTCCACACCCCCGGACCCCTCCAGCGGATCGCCGGGCCCCTGTCCGAGGACCCTGGGCTGCGCGCCGCACTGCCCGGCCAGGTGACCTCCCTGGTGCGGGAGAACCTGCCGGCGCAGCTCCCGCCCCTCCTCCGGGAGGGACTGATGGACCTGGCGGAAGGCGCGGCGGACGGCCTCGTGCATGACGACCGCTTCCCCAACGCCTGGTCGCAGACGCTGGAGCAGACCCGCGTGGACTGGGTGGAACGGCTCGAGGCGGTCGAGGCCGGGACGGCCGGGCCCGCCGATGCCACCGTGCACCTGCACCTGGCCCCGCTGGCCGACCTCGGCGTGGACCGGTTGTCCGAGTCCGTCGAGATGTTCCCCGGCGGGGAGTCCGTCGGCCGGGCCGTCCGGGAGGGTGCCGAACAGGCGCTCGCGGACCTGCAGGACCCGGTCACCGGGGACGACGCCGGGGCCTCACCCCTGGTGGTCGACCTCAACGTCCCGGATCCGGCGGAGGTCAGCGGCCAGCGGCTCGCCCAGGCCGTGTCCCTGCTGCCGCAGTGGCCCTGGCTGGCCGGCGGGGCCGTCGCCGCGGGCCTGCTGGCCCTGCTGACCGCGCCGCGCGGGCGGCGCTGGGCAGTGCTGGTCGCCGCCGGTGGGACCGCGGTGCTGTCCGGGGTCATCGGCTGGTGGGCACTGGGCCGGCTGGAGGTGACCGGTGTGACCGGCCTGGCGCGCATCGCCGCCGAGTCCCTCACCGAGGGTGTCCGCCAGTACGCCGTGCCGGACACGGTCCTGCTGATGGCCGGCGGCGCCCTCGTGGCGGCCCTGGGCGTGCTCGCCGGACTGTTCTCCCGGGGACGGGCCGGCCGGCGGCGCTGAGGCGTCCATCACCCCCGGTGGCCAGGGGGTGCCCGCTCGGTAGAATGGCCCATATGTCTGCCGTCCCCTCTGTCTCGTCCATGCCTGCCGCGATGCCGACCGCATCCGCCAGCGCTGCCCCCGTCGCCGTCGGGATGCCCCACGTGCCCCGCGCCCGCCGCACCCGCGAGGACGTGGAGGCCGCCGCCGTCGTGGACGGTGACAAGAAGGTCCTGCTGGCCGCGCCGCGCGGGTACTGCGCGGGCGTGGACCGCGCCGTGGTGGCCGTGGAGAAGGCGCTCGAGCACCACGGGGCGCCCGTGTACGTGCGCAAGGAGATCGTCCACAACCGCCACGTGGTGGAGACCCTGGAGCAGCAGGGCGTGGTCTTCGTGGAGGAACTGGACGAGGTGCCCGAGGGCTCGCTGACCGTGTTCTCCGCGCACGGCGTGTCCCCGGCCGTGGTCAACGAGGCCGCGGACCGGGGCCTCAGGACGATCGACGCCACCTGCCCGCTGGTCACCAAGGTCCACCGTGAGGCCGTGCGCTTCGCACGGCAGGACCGGCGCATCCTCCTCATCGGCCACGAGGGCCACGAGGAGGTCGAGGGGACCTACGGCGAGGCGCCCGAGCACACCACCGTCATCAACAACCCCGACGAGGCCCGGACGGTCCAGGTCGAGGACCCGGACAACCTGATCTGGCTGTCCCAGACCACGCTCTCCGTGGACGAGACGCTGGAGATCGTGTCCATCCTGCGCGAGCGGTTCCCCAACCTGCAGGATCCGCCCTCGGACGACATCTGCTACGCCACCTCGAACCGCCAGGCCGCGATCAAGAAGATCTCCCCGCAGTGCGACCTGATGATCATCGTGGGCTCGGCGAACTCGTCGAACTCGGTCCGCCTCAAGGAGGTCGCCCTGGAGTACGGCGCGCAGCGCGCCGAGCGCGTGGACTTCGCCCACCAGGTGGACGAGTCCTGGTTCGAGGGCGCGGCCACGGTGGGCCTGTCCTCCGGCGCCTCCGTGCCCGAGGTCCTCGTGCAGGACGTGCTGCGGCTGCTGGCCGAGTACGGCTACGGGGCCGTGGAGGAGGTCGTCACGGCCGAGGAGGACATCATCTTCTCGCTGCCGAAGGAACTGCGCGCCGAGATGAAGAAGGTCGGGGACACCGACCGCTCCCTGGGCGGCCGCAACCGCACCCCCAAGGGCTGATGCCGGACAGCGCCCCGGCGGCCGTCCACCTGGTCCTGATGGGGATCTCCGGCTCGGGCAAGACCACCCTCGCCGAGGGGCTCGCCACCCGCCTGGGCCGGCCCTACGCGGAGGCGGACCGCTTCCACCCGCCGGCGAACATCGAGAAGATGGCCGCCGGCATCCCCCTGACCGACGAGGACCGCTGGCCCTGGCTGGACACCCTCCGGGACTGGATGGACTCCCAGTCCGGCTCCGGCGGGACGATCGTGACCTGCTCGGCCCTGAAGCGCGCCTACCGTGACCTGTTGCGGCAGGCGTCCGGCCGGGTCGTCTTCCTGCACGTCATCTCCGACCCCGCCGTCATCACCGAGCGGATGATGCACCGCCCGGGCCACTTCATGCCCGCGTCCCTGGTGCCCAGTCAGCTCGCGACCCTCGAGGCCCTCGGCGAGGACGAGGACGGCATGGTCCTGGAGAACTCCGGTACGGTGGACGAGCTCGTCCAACGGGCCCTGGACCTGGTCGAACGTCTCTGAGCGGACCGTCCCGAGGGCCTGTCGCCGACGAGCGTAAACCCCCGTGCGCAGACGTCCCCACACCCCGGGACCGTCCGTGCTGCATTCGACGATCCGAAGGCCCCCACCCATGACCATCGACGACTGGACCCCCACGCTGGGGGCCGGCCCACTGCTGGGGATCGCCGCCGCGGCGATCATCCTGCTGCTGTTCCTCATCATGTACCTGCGGATGCACGCGTTCCCCGCGCTCGTCCTCGTCAGCCTCCTCACGGCCTTCGCGGCGGGCATCCCACCGTCCCTGGTGGTCTCCACCGCGACCGCGGGCTTCGGCAGCACCCTGGCCACGGTCGCCCTCCTCGTGGGCCTGGGCGCCATGCTCGGCAGGCTGGTCGAGATGTCCGGCGGCGCCAAGGTCCTCGCGGACACGCTGATCGGCTGGTTCGGGGAGAGGCGCGCCCCCTTCGCCCTGGGCGTCGCCTCCCTGCTGTTCGGCTTCCCCATCTTCTTCGACGCCGGCCTGGTCGTGATGCTGCCCGTCGTCTTCGCCGTGGCACGCCGCCTGGGCGGGTCGGTACTGACCTACGGACTGCCCGTGGCCGGTGCCTTCTCGGTGATGCACGTCTACCTCCCGCCGCACCCCGGACCGGTCTCGGCCGCGACCTTCTTCGAGGCGAACGTGGGCCTGGTGATGGTCTTCGGCCTGGTGGTGGCCCTGCCCACCTGGTACCTGACCAGCTACCTCTTCGGGCGCTGGGCCGGCCGGCGCTGGGTGCTCCCGGTGCCGGACATCCTCGGCCACGCCGATGAGGCCCACGAGCAGAACCCGCCGCGGTTCTCCACCGTGGTCATGGTGCTGCTGCTGCCGATGATCCTGATCTTCCTCAACACCGGCCTCGACACGCTCCACCGCAGCGGCGTCCTGCCCGAGGGGACCAGCGAGGCCACCTGGTTCCAGGTGTTACGGGTCCTGGGCGAGACCCCGGTGGCCCTGCTGATCACCCTCATCGTGGCCATGGTCGTCCTGGGGCGTGCCCGGGGCACCGACAAGGCCGTCATCGAGAGGACGCTCGAGGGTGCGCTCGGGCCGGTGTGCTCCGTCATCCTGGTCACCGGCGCCGGCGGCATGTTCGGTTCCGTGCTGCGGGCCTCCGGCATCGGCAACGCCCTGGAGGACTCCCTGGCGGACCTCGGGGTGCCGCTGATCCTGGCCGGCTTCCTCATCGCGGCCATCCTGCGCATCGCCCAGGGCTCGGCCACCGTGGCCCTGACCACCGCGGCCGGACTCGTCAGCGCCGGTGTGGCCGCCGCCGACTACAACCCCGTCCAGCTGGCCGCCATGGTGCTCGCCGTCGGGGCCGGCTCCGTGGTGGCCTCGCACGTCAACGACTCCGGTTTCTGGCTGGTCGGACGATTCTTCGACATGGACGTGAAGACCACCCTGAAGACCTGGACCGTGCTCGAGACCCTGATCGGCCTCATGGGCTTCGCCATCGCCTGGACGATCTTCGCGATCGCCGGCGCCGTGGGCTGACCGCCGCGCGGGCACGGCACCACCCGCCCATGACGAAGGCCCCGGTTCCGAACGGAACCGGGGCCTTCGTCACCTGTCCACCGTCCCCGGGGACGGGGGAGGCCCGCCGGTCAGGCGGAGCCGGACGCGGTGGTGCCGGTCAGCCGCGCGCGGCGCCCGAGGACCGGCGGCGGCTGCGGTTGCCGCGGCTGCGGCCACCGGCGCGCTCGCCCGAGCCGTCCCGGGAGCCGGCGCCCTCGGCGTAGTGGCCGCCGCGACCGGACTCGGAGGTGTAGACCCGCCCGCCCGACGACGGCGCGCCGGCCGAGGACCCCGCGCGGCGGTTGCCGGGACGGCCGGTGCCGCGGGAGCCCTGACCGGACTGGTGCTGGCCGGAGCCGTCCCGACGGGCCTGGCCCTGGCCGGAGCGGCCCGAGGCCGGGGACTCGGTGCCCGGCTGGCCCGCACGCTGGCCGGACGCCTGGCCGCCGCGGGTGCGGCCGGCGTCGTTCCCGGCAGTGCGGCCACCCTGGCCGCCGCGACCACGGCCACCCCGGGAGCCACCGGAACGCTGGCCGGCGGACTGACCGCGACCGCCGCCCTGCTGGCCCTGCCCGGCCTGGGCGGTGGGGGTGGACACGGCGAGCAGCTTCTCCAGCTCGGCCTGCTCCAGGAAGGTCCGTGGGCCGGGGGCCAGCTGGTCCAGCAGGGGCTCGGAGGCGCCGTCGGCGTGCACGGTGGGGGTGATCTTCGCGGCCCGCATCAGGGAGCGGACCTCGTTGCGCTGGTCATGTCCGGCCAGGGTGATCACGGTGCCGGCCTGCCCGGCGCGCGCGGTGCGGCCCGAGCGGTGCAGGTAGGCCTTGTGCTCCGTGGGCGGATCGGAGTGGATCACCAGGGCCACGTCGTCCACGTGGATGCCGCGGGCGGCGATGTCCGTGGCGACCAGCGTTCCCGCGGTGCCATTGTGGAAGGCGTCCAGGTTGCGGGTACGGGCGTTCTGGGAGAGGTTGCCGTGCAGTTCCAGGGCGGAGACGCCGCGCTGGCGCAGCTGCTTGGCGGCCTTCTTGGCGCCGTACTTGGTGCGGGTGAACACGATGGTCCGGCCCGGGGCGGCGCAGAGGTTGGCCAGGGTGGACAGCTTGGCATCCCCGTCCACGGCCACCACGTGGTGGTCCATCCGGGCCACGGGGGAGACCGCGGAGTCGGCCTCGTGGACCACCGGGTTCTTGAGGTACTTCTTGACCAGCACGCCCACCCCGTCGTCCAGGGTGGCGGAGAACAGCATCTTCTGGGCCGGTGCGGGGACCTTGTCCAGGATCTTGCGGACCATCGGCAGGAAGCCCATGTCCGCCATGTGGTCCGCCTCGTCGATGATGAGGACCTCGACGCCGGACAGGTCCACGTGGCCCTGTCCCATCAGGTCCAGCAGACGGCCGGGGCAGGCCACCAGGACGTCGACGCCGCGCTGCAGCGCCTTGACCTGCGGGTTCTGGCCGACGCCACCGAAGATGGTCAGCGAGGACAGGCCGGTGTGCGCGCCGAGGGGCTCGAAGGACTCCGCGAGCTGGAGGGCCAGCTCGCGGGTGGGGGCCAGCACGAGGGACCGCGGGCGGCGGGCCTGCGCCGGGCGGCCGCCGTCGAGGCGGGCCGCCAGCGGCAGCAGGAACGCGTAGGACTTGCCGGAACCGGTCCGGCCGCGGCCGAGCACGTCCCGGCCGGTGAGGGAGTCCGGCAGCGTGGCCGCCTGGATGGGGGTGGGGGTGGTGATGCCCTGCGGGGCCAGCGCGGCGGCCAGGCCGGCGGGCAGGCCCAGCTCGGTGAAACCGCCGGCGGCGGCGTCCGAGGAGGAGGGCACGGTGGAGGTACCGCCGGTCACGGCGGCATGCTGAAGAGAAGTCACGAAGTTGAGATCCGTCCGGGTGGAAGAAAGACCCGGCCCTGGCACGGGCGGAGCGGCATGACAGGAGCCACTCATCGCGGTGCTGGCCGGCACCGGGGAGGAAGGCTCCAGCCCGGTTGGCTGTGACCAGTCTACGGCATCGCCGCCCGGCGGCCGTCTTCACCCACGTCAGCGGGCCGAAACGCCGAACCCCCGGCGCGGGGGGAGCGGCCGGGGGTTCGGGGGACGGGAGCGCCCTGGGTGAGGGGTCCCGGGTGAGACGGTGTCTGGGATCAGGCGGAGACGCGCGCGTTGGCGTCCACGTGGGCGACCAGCGCGTCGACGAAGCCCTGCAGGACCGGCAGGAGGGTCTCGTCCTGGATCTCACCGGAGTCGGCGATGGCACCCTCGCGGGCCTGGATGAAGGACTCCGGCTGACCCATGGTCTTCATGTCCAGGTGGGCCAGGATGTTGCGCAGGTGCTGCTGGGCCATCGCGGTCCCGGTGCCACCGGGGGAGGTGCCGATGACGGCGGCGGGCACGCCGCCCCACACGGCCTGGCCCCACGGACGGGCGCCCCACTCGATGGCGTTCTTCAGCGCGGCCGGGATGGAGCGGGAGTACTCCGGGGTGACGAACAGGATGGCGTCGGCACCGGAGACGGTCTCCTTGAAGTCCAGGGCCGCGGCCGGGTAGTCGGCGTCGAAGTCCCAGGAGTACAGCGGAAGGTCGCCGATGCCGATCTCGAAGAACTCCACGCCCTCCGGGGCCAGGGTGCTCAGGGCCCTGGCCAGGCGGCGGTTGATGGAGTTCTGGGCCAGGGAGCCGACGATGTAGCCGATGCGCATGGGATGTCCTTCCAGACGGTCGAGGCGATGGATCGCGTCGTTGAAATTTCAACGACTCGATCATGTCAACCAGCCCTCACGCCGGACTATTCCGGCCGCGTCCCCGTCGCGGTGGTGATGTCCCTCACAGCGCCGTATCCGCTGGCGGCACCCGTGTCCACGCCGGATCCGGAGGCGTTGCCCGCCAGGAAGTCCTCGTCCAGCAGCTCGGCCGCCGAGAGCACCCGGGGCGTGGCCTCGACCGGCTTCAGCGGCGCCAACCCCTCGCCCAGGGTGGGGTCCAGGTCACCGATGCGGCGGGCGGAGGGCAGCACCCGGGACTCCAGCGTGCCGACCATCGCGTTGTACTTCTCCACCGCGGAGCGCAGCGAGCCGCCGAGCTTGGACACGTGCCCGCCCAGGGTGCCGAGGCGCTGGTACAGCTGCCGGGAGGCCTCGAACAGGGACCGGGCGTTCTCGGTCAGGGTCTCCTGCCGCCAGGCGTAGGCCACGGACTTCAGCGCCGCGAGCAGGGACACCGGTGCCACCAGGGCGACGTTGCGCGAGAACGCGTGGTCCAGCAGCGCCGGATCGGCCTCAAGGGCGGAGGCCAGGAAGGACTCCGCGGGCAGGAAGCACACCACCAGTTCGGGGGAGTGCTCCAGTCCCTGCCAGTACTCCTTGGCGGACAGGGCGTCCACGTGGGCCCGCACGGCCCGGGCGTGGGACCGCTGCAGGTCCCGGCGCCGTCCGGCGGCCTCCGCCGACGGGTCACCGGCCAGCTCCTCGGCCTCCAGGACCGCGGCGAGCGGGGCCTTGGCGTCGATGGCCAGCGACTTGCCCCCGGGCAGCCGTACGACCAGGTCCGGGCGGAGCACCTGGTCCTCGTCCCCGCGCAGCACCTGCTGCTCGGCGAAGTCGGTGTGGGCCAGCATGCCGGCGGCCTCCACCACCCGGCGCAGCTGGACCTCGCCCCAGTGCCCGCGGGCCGACGTCGACTTCAGGGTGGCCACCAGAGACCTGGTGTTCACCAGCAGGGCCGTGTCCGTCTCGGCGGCGGTCTTGAGCTGCTCGGAGAGCTGGCCGTACTGTTCCACGCGGTCCCGCTCCAGCATGCCGACCTGCCGCTGCAGGATCTCCAGCCGCTGGCCGACCGGGGCCAGGGCCGTGAGGACCCTCGACTCGACCTCGGCCCGGTCCCGGTCCGCCGTGCGCTCGGCGGTGAGCACCCGGCTCTCGGCCTCCGCCGCGGCGAGCGCCGCCTGGACCTCGGCGAGCTCTCCGCGCAGGTGCTGGGACTCCTCCCGGTACGCCTGTGCCCCGTCCCGTCCCTGGCGGGTCGCGAACCAGGCGCCGAGCACGGCGCCCACCACCAGCCCGGCCACCACGCAGACGAGCGCCACCACCAACACCACAGAAGTCTCCATGTCCCCACCGTGCCAGAGGCGGTGGACAGGTTAGGTGAGCATCGCCGTCGTGACGGCGTACCGGGGCCCGCCCGGCGGGCGGTCCGCCCGGGCGCCTCAGGCCCCCAGCAACTGGACGGCGCCGCGCGCCAGCGTGCCGGCGGCCCCCAGGACGACGACGCCCACGGCGAGCCGGCGGGCGCTTCTCGGGGAGAAGCGGCGCGACAGCACACCGCCCAGCAGCACGCCGACGGGCACGGCGGCCATGACGGCGAGCATGAGGGGCCAGGAGGACAGGTCCGCGTCCGGGACGGACCCGAGCAGGACCTTGACTATGATGGAGACCAGCCCGAGGGTCAGGAAGATCGGCTGCAGCGTCGCGGCGAACCCGCGGTGGACCCACGACGTCACCCGGGCGTACGCCAGGAACGCCGGCGAGGCGACGCCGACGGCGGTGTTGAGGAAGCCGCCCAGGACGCCCGCGGCCAGTCCGGCCGGACGTTCCGGGACCTCGGGCAGCCGGGGGAGCAGGGTCGTGCCGCCCACCGAGACGAGCAGGACCGCCCCGATGATCAGCTCCAGCCAGCCCGGCCCCGCCGCGCGGACCAGCACCGCCGCGGGCACCGCGCCGAGGACGACGACGGGGGCGATGCGGGCGTACCGCCTCCAGTCGACGTCGGAACGGACGGCGACGGTCATCAGCGCCGCCGAGACGACCGCGGTGGCGTTGGTGAGCAACACGCCCTGGGCCGGCCCGATGAGCAGGACCAGCGCCGGGGAGACGACGAGCCCCACGCCCATCCCACTCGTGCGCTGCAGCACGCAGCCCAGCAGGACGGCGGCGACGGCGAGCGCGATCCCGGACTCCATCGGCACGCGTCCACCCGTCCCCCCGGAGCGTCCGGGCGCCCTCGTCCGACCCCCGCCGCGCCGTTGCCGGGCGCCGGGCGGGCCATCGGCATGGCCCGGATCACACGTTAGTGTGTCCGGACAGCACACCGGGACGAGGAGAGGGCATCGCACCATGTCGAACATGACGGGGCAGCAGGACGGCCGGGCCGGGCAGGCTCCTGCCGGGGACGACGACGGCCGGGAGATCGACCAGAAGTCACCGGGTGAGCGGGCGCCGGCGGAGGCGCGGAGCCTGAACCTGCGGCGGTGGATCGGCCTCGCGGCGGGCCTGGTGCTGGCCGGGATCGTCTTCCTCGCCCTCCCGCAGGATCTGGCCTACAACGCACGCCTCACCGCGGCCGTCGCCGTCCTGATGGCCGTGTGGTGGATGACCGAGGCGATCCCGATCCCGGCCACCGCCCTGGTCCCGCTCATCGCCTTCCCCACCCTGGGGCAGGACATCGGCGTCGACGACGTGGGCGCGTCCTACGGGAACAACATCATCTTCCTGTTCATGGGCGGGTTCATCATCGCCCTGGCCATGCAGCGGTGGAACCTGCACCGCCGCATCGCACTGGTGACCGTCCGGGCGATGGGCACCAAGCCCGGCGGCGTGGTGGCCGGGTTCATGATCGCCACGGGCTTCCTGTCCATGTGGGTGTCCAACACCGCCACGGCCGTGATGATGATCCCCATCGGGGTCTCCGTCCTGACCCTGGTGGTGGCGAAGGACTCCTCCAACCCGGTGGAGGAGGGCTCGGACCCGGGGTCCGCGGAGGTCAAGGACGCCGTGATCGCCTCGAACTTCGGCACCGCCCTGATGCTCGGGATCGCCTACGCGGCCTCCGTGGGGTCCCTCGGGACGCTGATCGGCACGCCGCCCAACGCGCTGCTGGCCGGCTACATGGCCCAGGCCCACGGGGTGGAGATCGGCTTCGGGCAGTGGATGCTCGTGGGTGTCCCGCTGTCCCTGGTGATGATGGTGATCGTCTGGTTCCTGCTGACGCGCGTGCTGTTCAAGGCAGAGATCACCGAGATCCCGGGCGGCCGGGAACTGATCACGGACGAGCTGTCCAAGCTGGGCCGCATGTCCTCCGGGGAGATCCGTGTCCTGGTGGTCTTCGTCCTGGCGGCGGCGTCCTGGATCATCGTCCCGCTGGCCTTCGAGGGGCTCATCAGCGACGCGGGCATCGCCCTGCTCGCCGCACTGCTGCTGTTCCTGCTGCCGGCCGGGGCCGCCCGGGGCGTGCGGCTCCTGGACTGGGAGTCCGCGGTCAGGCTGCCGTGGGGCGTGCTGCTGCTGTTCGGCGGTGGCCTGGCCCTCTCGGCGCAGTTCAGCGCCTCCGGCCTGGCCGACTGGATCGGCGAGCAGGTCTCCGGCCTCGGCGGACTGCCGGTGTGGCTGCTGGTGACCGTGATGGCCGTGGCCATCCTGTTCCTGACGGAGATCACCTCGAACACCGCCACCGCCGCCACGTTCCTGCCGGTGGCCGGAGGCGTCGCCGTCGGCGTGGGCGTCGACCCGCTGCTGCTGTGCATCCCCGTGGCGCTGGCCGCCACGTGCGCCTTCATGCTGCCGGTGGCCACCCCGCCCAACGCCATCGCCTTCGGCTCCGGGTACGTCACGATCGGGCAGATGATCAAGGGCGGCCTGTACCTGAACCTCGTGGGCGTCGTCCTGATCACCCTGACCACGCTCACCCTCGGGGTGTGGGCCTTCGGGCTGGTGTTCTGACGGCCCCGGGGCCCGTGTGAGGACGGCCCCGGGGCCCGGACTCAGGCGCGCAGGACGTTCTCCCCGTTGGCGTACAGCTGCGGGGCGCCGATCGGCTCCGCCTGTCCCGGCTCGGCGCCCTCGGCGACCCCGGCGGCCGCGGGGGAGTAGAGCTGGATGACGGTGGCCGAGCGGTCCTCCTCGTCGTCGAAGGCCTCCAGCACGAAGGCGTCGTGCGGTTCGCCGTTGACCTCGAGGCGGGCGTCGAACACGGACACGGCCAGGTGCGGGCGCGGGCTCAGCTGGGCGATCTGCTCGCGCATCTGCGCCTCGTCCGCCCCGGGCAGCCGCCACATGCCCTTCTGCTCCTCGTCCACGTAGCCGAGCAGGAACGGCGCCACGTCGGCGCCCTCGGAGGCGAACTCCAGGGCCTGCTCGATCGCCAGGAACACGAGGGGCGAGATGCGCTCGGAGGGCGGTTGCGGCTGGCCCTCGGGCAGGGCGGTGCCGGCGGGCACCAGGCCTGGATTCGCCGTCGTGCCCGGAGCCTCCTGCTGGCCCTGCGGGGCCGCGGCCCCGGGGATGGCGGCGGGGTCGGTGGACGGGGACGGGGTCTGCTCTGGCTGCTCAGTCACGTCCTCGACGCTATCGGTGTCCGGAGGCGAAGGACAACCACCCCCGGGCGGCCCCGCATGCCCCTGCCGGATGCCCCTGCCGGACGCCCTGCCGGACGCCCTGCCGGGCGCCGCCCCGCACGCCGGTAGGATGGACCACCGTGGCTCTTACTATCGGAATCGTCGGCCTGCCCAACGTGGGCAAGTCCACCCTCTTCAATGCCCTGACCCGTCAGACCGTGCTCGCGGCGAACTACCCGTTCGCCACGATCGAGCCGAACGTCGGGGTGGTGAACCTGCCGGACGAGCGGCTCGAGACGCTGGCCGGGATCTTCGGTTCGCAGAAGATCCTGCCGGCCACCGTGTCCTTCGTGGACATCGCCGGCATCGTCAAGGGCGCCTCCGAGGGCGAGGGGCTCGGCAACCAGTTCCTGGCCAACATCCGCGAGGCCGAGGCAATCGCCCAGGTGGTGCGCGCCTTCGACGACCCGGACGTGGTGCACGTGGACGGGAAGATCAACCCGGCCTCGGACATGGAGACCATCAACACCGAGCTGATCCTCGCCGACCTGCAGACCGTCGAGAAGGCGATCCCGCGCGTCGAGAAGGAGGTCAAGGGCAAGAAGCGCGACGCCGCCGAGCTCGAGGCCCTGCAGTCCGCCCTGGCCGTGCTCGAGCGGGGGGAGACGATCTACGCCGCCGTGCAGGGCAAGGCCAAGGACGCGCCCGAGACCGAGTGGCTGCGCGAGGTCAGCCTGCTGACCGCCAAGCCGTTCATCTACGTGTTCAACTGCGACGAGGGCGTGCTCGGTGATGAGGCGAGGCAGCAGGAACTGCGCGACCTCGTGGCCCCGGCCGACGCCGTGTTCCTGGACGCCAAGCTCGAGGCCGACCTCGTGGAGCTCTCCGAGGAGGAGGCCCGCGAGATGCTCGAGCTCAACGGCCAGGACGAGTCCGGGCTGGACCAGCTGGCCCGCACCGGCTTCCACACCCTGGGGCTGCAGACCTACCTGACCGCCGGGCCCAAGGAGGCCCGCGCCTGGACCATCAAGAAGGGCGACACCGCCCCCAAGGCCGCCGGCGTCATCCACACCGACTTCGAGCGCGGCTTCATCAAGGCCGAGATCGTGTCCTTCGAGGACCTCGTGGCCGCCGGCTCCATGGCCGAGGCCAAGGCCGCCGGCAAGGTCCGCATGGAGGGCAAGGAGTACGTCATGCAGGACGGCGACGTGGTGGAGTTCCGCTTCAATGTCTGACGCGCTCCCGCCCTGCCCCGAGTGCGGTGAGGCGTATGCCTACGAGCAGGGCCCGCTGCTGGTGTGCCCCATGTGCGGGCACGAGTGGGCTGCCGACGACGGCACCGCCGGTGAGGCTCCCGAGCAGACGCCGGCCGGGATCAGGGATGCGGTGGGGAACCCCCTGGCCGACGGCGACACCGTGACCATCGCGAAGGACCTCAAGGTCAAGGGCGGTGGCGGCGGAGTCGTGAAGGTCGGCACGAAGGTGCGCGGAATCCGCCTCATCACCGACGGCGTGGGTGACCATGACATCGACGCCACGGTGCCCGGTTTCGGGCGGATCCAGTTGAAGTCGAGCGTCGTCAAGAAGGTCCTCTGACCTGTTCGGACAGGAGTGAACGATGACCGCGACACTGGTGGCCGCCGGGCTGGCGGGCGGGTACGGCCACCGCACCCTCTTCGACGGGCTGGACCTGACGGTGGCGCCCGGGGACGTGGTCGGGGTGGTCGGCGCGAACGGCGCCGGGAAGTCGACGCTGCTCTCGCTGCTCGCCGGTGTCCACGCCCCGCAGGCAGGGTCGGTGTCCCTCTCTCCCGCTGACGCGTTCGTCGGCTGGCTGCCGCAGGAGCACGAACGGGTCGCCGGTGAGACCGTGGCCGGTTACATCTCCCGGCGGACCGGATGCGCGCAGGCGACCCGGGAGATGAACGCGGCGGCCGAGGCGCTCGCCGAACCGGTGGACGCCGAGGCCGCGAACGACGCCTATGCGTCCGCGCTGGACCGCTGGCTGGCCAGCGGCGCCGCCGATCTCGACGAGAGGCTTCCGGCCGTACTCGCGGAGCTCGGATTCGACCTCGACGGCGTCCCGGTCGAGGAGGCGCTGATGACCTCGCTCTCGGGAGGCCAGGCGGCCCGCGTGGGACTGGCGGCGCTGCTCCTCTCGCGTTTCGACATCGTGTTGCTGGATGAACCCACCAACGACCTCGACCTCGACGGCCTCGAGCGGCTCGAGGACTTCGTCCGCGGCCTGCGCGGCGGTGTGGTGCTGGTCAGCCACGACCGGGAGTTCCTCGCGCGCTGCGTGACACGGGTGCTGGAACTGGACCTGGCGCAGGGGTCGAACCGCGTGTACGGCGGGGGCTATGACTCGTACCTGGAGGAACGGGCGACGATCCGCCGGCAGCTGAGGGAACGTTACGACGAGTTCGCCGGGCAGAAGGCCGACCTCGTCGTCCGGGCCAGGACCCAGCGGGAGTGGTCCAGCCAGGGCGTGCGCAACGCGATGCGCAAGGCGCCGGACAGCGACAAGCTCAGGCGCAAGGCCTCGACCGAGTCCAGTGAGAAGCAGGCCCAGAAGGTGCGGCAGATGGAGAGCCGGATCGCGCGGCTCGAGGAGGTGGAGGAGCCGCGCAAGGAGTGGCGGCTCGAGTTCAGCATCGGCGCGGCACCGCGATCGAGCTCGGTGGTCTCGACGCTCAGCGCGGCGGTGTTCCGGCACGGGTCGTTCACGCTCGGGCCGGTGTCCCTCCAGGTGAACGCGGGGGAGCGCATCGGCATCACGGGTCCGAACGGGGCCGGCAAGTCGACGTTGCTCCGGGGACTTCTCGGCCGGCACCTGCCGGACGAGGGGTCCGCCACCCTCGGAACCAGCGTGCAGATCGGGGAGGTCGACCAGGCACGTTCCCTGCTGGCGGGGACCCGGCCGCTCGCCGGGGCGTTCGAGGCGCTCGTCCCGGAGCTGGCGACGGGCGAGGTCCGAACGCTGCTGGCCAAGTTCGGGCTCCGGGCGGACCACGTGAACCGTCCCGTGGACGAACTCTCCCCGGGGGAGCGCACGCGTGCCGGGCTGGCCCTGCTGCAGGCGCGCGGGGTCAACCTCCTGGTCCTCGATGAGCCCACGAACCACCTGGACCTGGAGGCCATCGAGCAATTGGAGCAGGCCCTCGAGTCCTACGACGGGGCGCTGCTGCTGGTGACGCACGACCGCAGGATGCTCGCGACTGTGCGCACGGACCGGTGGTGGGACGTCGAGGCGGGCCAGGTCACCGAGCGGCGGCGCTGAGGCCCCTCAGCCCTGCGGCTTGCCCCACACGTGCGCGCCGCCCCAGTCGACCGTGACCGCGGGTTCGTCCCCGACGACCCAGGCGTCGTGCCTGGGCTGGACGACCACCACGTCACCGGCGCGGGCGTCGAACTCGCTGCCGTCCGCCATCCGGATGTGCACCTGACCGGAGATCATGTACTGGAAATGCGGCGCCTCGCAGAGATCGGTGCCGGCCACCGGCTTGACGTGCTCCGACCACTTCCAGCCGGGCTGCAGGGTGATGAGGGCAACCTGCCCACCCCCGATGGTGACGATCTCGCCCGTGCCCAGCGGGAACTCCCTGACCTCGTCGGGAGCCGAGACGTTCTTCAGCTCATAGTCCGACATCGGAATCTCCTTCGCTCCGTGGGTCGTCAGGACCCAGGGCAATTCTCGGCCCGCTCCCCAGAGGGCCGCAAGCACCGGGGCACGGTCGTCGCCCGGCCGGAGGCTGGCCGCCACGGTGCTGCCGTCCCCGCCGGGGCCTCAGTCGTGGTGCGGACGCCGACGGTTCTGCTTGACCTCGGACCGCCTGCCCTTCGCCTCCAGCCGCCGACGCTGTGAGCCACGCGTGGGCCGGGTCGATCGTCGCGGGACCGGCGGGACGACGGCCTCGCGCAGGAGTCCGGCGAGGCGCTGCCTCGCGGCGGCGCGGTTCCGTCGTTGCGAGCGGTGCTCGGAGGCGGTGATGGTGAGCACCGACCCGGTGAGCCGCTCGGCGAGCCGGTCGAGGGCGCGGGCACGCTGGGTGTCGCTCAGCGCCGTCGTCGTCCGCAGGTCGAGGCTGAGCTGCACGCGTGAGTCAGCGGTGTTGACGCCCTGGCCCCCGGGACCGGAGGACCGGGAGAACTGCTCCACCAGTTCTCCCTCAGACACCGTGAGGCCACGGGGTGCTCCGGGGCCCGGGGGCACGTGCAGGTCATCCACCCGACCAGTGTGCCTCACCGCGGACGGTGGCACCGGTCGGGGCCGGGACCAGGATCCTCCTGGACATCCGTCCTACCGCTGTGACGCTAGGCACGGGCACCCGTCGGGGCCGGGGTGCGCGGCAGGAACGTGGCGAGCCCGAGTCCGAGCAGCCCCACGACGGCCAGTGCGATCATCGCGGTGGCGTAGGCGCCGGTGGACAGGCCCGCGACGAGGATCGTGCCCGCGATCGCCGTGCCGAGCGAGGAGCCCAGGTTCGACACGCTCCGGGACAGTCCGGAGATCTCCCCCTGGAGTTCGTCGGCGAAGGCGGACTGCACGATGTTCACCGAGGGCGTGAGCATGCCGCCGAGACCGAAACCGATGAGGAACAGGCCCGGGGAGAACGCCCAGGCGCTGGGGGAGACGTCGACCATCAGGATCAGGACGCCGATGCCGACGACGGTGATGGCGAAACCCGCGATGATCAGGGTCCGTTGTGGCCGCCGCTCCGCGAAGCGCTGGGCACCGATCGAGGACAGCAGGATCCCGAGGGTGGCGAACGTGAAGATCACGCCGGACTCGATCGCACCGTAACCCCGGACCACCTGGAGGTAGGCAGCCACCGTGAATGAGACGCCCATCAGGATCAGCCACTGGAGGTTCTGCGTGATCATCCCCAGGTTGGCCGTCCGGTCGCGGAACATGGCGCTCGAGAGCAGGGGCTCCTTCCCGGCCCGTTCCTTGGCCCGCCCCATCGTGAAGAACAGGGTCAGCAGGAGGGCGCCGGCCGCGAGCAGGGCGAGCATGAGCCAGGCGTTGTCGTCCGCGGCCAGGATGCCCGCGACGATGAGGATGAGACCCGCCGCCGAGGTCGCCGCGCCGACGGTGTCGAACGGCCGGTCCGGTTCGGCCGGCAGGGGATCCACGAGCCGGCGGCTCAGCAGCACGATGACCGCGATGATCAGCGCCTGGAACACGAAGGCGGCACGCCAGCTGATGAAGCTGGTGATGGCCCCACCGATCAGCGGCCCGGCCGCGGCCCCGACGCCGGCCATCGCGCTGATGGTGCCGAACGCCCGTGCCCGTGAGGTGAGGTCGGCGAAGTAGAGCGTGGCGAGGATGTAGACGGGCGGGATGAGCAGCGCCGTGCCGATGCCCTCGAGGAGGGAGTTGCCCAGGATGAGCACACCCAGTCCGGGGGACACGGCGCTGACCAGCGCGCCGACGCCGTAGACGATGAGGCCGGTGATGAAGCACCGCTTGCGGCCGTACCGGACGGTGAGCTTTCCCCCGGGGATCATGAAGGCCGCCATGACCAGCAGGAAGACCGTGATCGCGATCTGCACGCCCTGGACCGTGGTGTCCAGGTCCTCGCTGATGTCGGTGATCATCACGTTCATGTTCGATCCCGCGAAGCTGCAGATGAACTGTGCCAGGGCGAGGGGAAGGAGCGCCCCGCGCTGGGCACGTGATGGTCGGTCGTCCATTCCGTTTCCGGTCATCTGGCACCCCACTCGAGTCGAGACCTGTCCCCGCGCCCGGGGCCCGTGGCCATCGTGCCGCCGTCGGGCATCCCGGAACATCACCCGCCGCGTATGATGCGGCCGCGGTCCCGACGCCCGACCCTGAGAACGACACGTCTGCACCGCCGGCGGTGCGGCCCCGTCGTCCAACGAAGGGTTCTGCCATGACCGACTACCCGCTCATCGCCAACCACGGTCTGATCGGTGACCTCCAGAGCGCTGCGCTCGTCGCGACCGACGGGTCGGTGGACTGGTTCTGCGCACCGCGGTTCGACTCGCCCAGCGTCTTCGGGGCGTTGCTCGACGCCGCGAACGGTGGCCGCTGCCGGGTGCGCCCGACCGCGGAGGTCTTCACGGGCAAGCAGATGTACTTCCCCGACACCGCGGTGCTGGTCACCCGGTTCATCACCGAGGCCGGCGTGGGGGAGGTGGTCGACTTCATGCCGGTGGCCGGTCCGGCCGCGACTCCGGGCCGGCGCCTGGTCCGCATGGTGCGGTGCGTGCGCGGGCAGATGGACTTCGAGATCGAGGTCGCCCCGCGGTTCGACTACGGGCGCGAGCCACACCAGACCCGCGTCACGGAGGACGGTGCGGTCTTCGAGGGCCCCCGCACGTCGATGACGGCGCACCTGGTCCGCGAACCCGACGACGAGCGACTGGGCCGGGTGCGGGTGCTCGACGGCGGCGACGTGCACGTCGAGCTCACCCTGGCCGCCGGCCAGGCGCGGGGCCTGTTCATCGAGACGGGCGTGGCCGGCCCCGCCCGGTCAGTGCGCGTGGCCGAGGTCTGGCGGCTGTTCGACGAGACGGTGGACTTCTGGGAGGCGTGGCTCGGGGGGTCGACGTACGCGGGGCGGTGGCGCGACATGGTGCACCGCTCCGCCATCACGCTCAAACTCATGACCTACGCGCCCAGCGGCGGCCTGGTCGCGGCACCGACCGCCAGCCTGCCGGAGCAGATCGGCGGGGAGCGCAACTGGGACTACCGCTTCACGTGGGTGCGTGATGCGTCCTTCTCCGTCTACTCCCTGCTGGGACTGGGGTTCTCCGAGGAGGCCGCGGCGCTCGCCCGGTGGCTGAGGGAACGGATGGAGGACCAGGCGCACCCCGGCGGGAGCGGCCCGTTGAACATCATGTACCGCATCGACGGATCGACCGACCTCACGGAGGAGGTCCTCGACCACTGGGAGGGGTATCGCGGGTCGAGGCCGGTGCACATCGGCAACGGGGCGGCCGGACAACTGCAGCTGGACATCTACGGTGAGGCGATGGACAGCTTCTACGTGGCCTCGCGCCACGGTCTCCGGGCCACCCATCAGGGCTGGCTCCGGATCTGCGACCTCCTGGACTGGGTCGCCGAGAACTGGGACCAGCCGGAGGAGGGCATCTGGGAGACCCGCGGCGGCCGCCAGGACTTCACCTACGGCCGCCTGATGAACTGGGTGGCCCTTGACCGCGGCATCCGGCTGGCCACGGACAACGGACGGCCCGCGCCCCTGGAGCGGTGGCGGGCCGAACGGGACGCCATCTACACCCAGATCATGCACCGCGGCTGGAGCCCCACCCGGCAGGCGTTCCGCCAGCACTACGAGACCGACGTGCTGGACGCCTCGCTGCTGAGGATGTCGACACTCGGGTTCATCAGCCCCACCGACCCGATGTGGAGCTCGACGCTGAAGGCGATGGACGGTGAGCTGGTCACCGACAGCCTGGTGTACCGCTATGACCCCGAGGCCTCGCCGGACGGACTACGGGGCACGGAGGGGACGTTCTCGCTGTGCACCTTCGCCTACGTCGCCGCGCTGGCCGAGTCCGGTCGTCTGGACAAGGCCAGGATCACCTTCGAGAAGATGCTGACCTACGCCAACCACCTGGGCCTCTACTCCGAGGAGATCGCCCTCACGGGCGAGCAGATCGGCAACTTCCCGCAGGCCTTCACGCACCTGGCGCTCATCGACGCGGCCCTCGCGCTGGACCGGCAGCTCGACCTGGCCCCGCCGGCGCAGTCCCGGCGCCGCTCCCGGGAGGCCACGCTGGCTGCCCCGGGTGCGGCGGACGCGGCCCCGGCCGGGTGAGCTGATACCTGGAGAACCGGTCCGGGGCGGGGTGCCACGCCTCACCTCTGGTGCCTCCGCGCCGTGACCTGCACAATCACTGGATGGAGAACCCACGGATCCCCCCGCCCCTCCTGGCACTGTCCGCCGCCGCCCTGCAGCGCATCCTGCCGGCCGGCGCGCCAGCAGGACCGCTCCGGCGGGCGGCCGCCCAGACGATCGCGACCGCCTCCGCCGTCACGATGATCGGGGCGTCGGCCCAGTTCATGGTGTACCGGACGACGGTCGACCCCCGGGAACCGGAGCGGGCCTCCACCCTGGTGACCAGCGGGCCCAACGTGGTCACCCGGAACCCGATGTATCTCGGCATGGCCGGGCTCCTGGCCGCACACGCCATCCGGCGGGGCAGCTGGTCGGCGTGGGTCCCGGTGGCGGCCTTCGTCCTGCTGATGGACCGCGCCCAGATCCCCGCGGAGGAGCGGGCGCTGCGCGAGCGGTTCGGCGCCGCGTACGAGGACTACTGTGCCGCCGTGCCCCGGTGGCTGGACCGGCGCTCCGCCGCCCGCCTGCAGGAGGGGGCCGTGACCGAGGTCCGCCGGCCCGCGGGGGAACTCCCAGGCCGTCAGGATGCCGGGTGAGGGGAGCTCCCGCGCGGCTCAGCCCTCGTGCCGGAAGCCCAGCTTGATGGTCACCTGCCAGTCGGCGATCCGCTCGTCCTCGATATGACCCCGGATGGACTGGACCTCGAACCAGTCCAGGTTCCGCAACGTCTTCGCCGCCTCCGTGACGGCGTTGGTGACCGCTGCGTCGACGCCGTCGGGGGACGTCCCGACGATCTCGGTGACGTTGTACACGTTGTTGGCCATGGTGTCCTCCGGGGGTTCGGCCCGGGCCGGTGCGCCCGGGGGTCGTGCTGGCCACCGTAACGGAGGCTGCCCCGCCGCGGCCAGACCCCGTGCCACGCACGGCGGCGATCCCTCGGGCTCCTAGACTGGCCGGGGGAGGGAGCACGATGACAGGGACCACACACGACCTGACGAGGCACGACGGCCGCGGAGGCAGGGCCGGTGCGCGCGGGCTGGACCGGCTGGCCACGGTCCTGACGGAGGCGGCGAGCCCCTTCGTCCTGGTCGCCGTGGTCCTCGTGGTGGTGGCCGTGCACACCGATCCCCACTGGGCGCGCAGCGCGCTGCTCACGGTCGTGCCGATCGCCGTCGTGCCGCAGGCCATCTCCCTCGTGATGACGCACCGGAAGGTGGTCACGGACAAGTTCATCGTCCACCGGACCCAACGGCATCTGTTCTACGCCCTGGCCCTCGGGTCCATCCTCCTCGGGGCGGCCCTGGCCTTCCTCGTGCCCACCGGCACCGTGATGCGGGCCGCGGTGGTCCTGGCCGTGGGCACCCTGCTGGTCGTGATGGCCCTGAACACCCGCATCAAGGTCAGTGTCCACGCCCTCATCGGTGCGCTGACCGCCGTGGTCGTCCCCGCCGTCGCCGGGGCCTGGGCACTGCTCGCCGTCCTTGTCCCGCTCTGGTTCGGCGTCAGCTGGTCCCGGGTGCGCCTGGCCCGGCACGAGCCAGCCGAGGTGGTGCTCGGCTCGATCGTCGGGATCGTCGTGGGACTGGCCTTCTGCGGATGGACCGGCGTGGCCGGCTGAGCGGCCGGGCGGGCCGGGTCAGCCCGCGGTCTGCAGCCCCTGCACCGCCACCACGGCGTCCCGCACGGCGCTTGCCGCCAGCTCCGCGTCCTGTTCCGCGGAGTCAGGGCCGAAGGTGAACCGCACCGCGGTCCTGGCCAGTCCGGCCGGGACGCCCAGCGCCGTGAGCACGTGGGACGGCTCATCCGAGCCGGCTGCGCAGGCGGACCCGGAGGAGCAGACGACCCCGCGCCGTTCCAGTTCCAGCAGCACGGCCTCCCCGTGCGTGCCGGCGAACACGAACGACGCCGTCCCCGGCAGCCGCCGCTGCGGGTGCCCGGTCAGCCGCGCGCTGGGCACCTCGCGCAGCACCTGCTCGACGAACCGGTCCCGCAGGGCGCGCACCCGGGGCCCGACGCCGGCCCGCTCGGCCTCGGCGGCCGCCAGGGCGGTGGCCAGGGCCACGGCGCCGGCCACGTTCTCGGTGCCGCTGCGCCGGCCGCGCTCCTGGCCGCCGCCGTGCACGACGGGTTCCAGGGCCAGCCGGCTGCGGGCCCACAGGACGCCGACCCCCTTGGGGGCCCCGACCTTGTGCCCGGACAGGCTCAGGGCGTCCACGCCCAGGCGCCCCACATCCAGGTCCAGCCAGCCGGCCGCCTGCACCGCGTCCGTGTGGAACGGCACCCGGTGCTCCCGCGCCACCGCCGCCAGTTCGGGTATGGGCTGGACGGTGCCGATCTCGTTGTTGGCGTACTGCACGGAGACCAGCGCCGTGTCCGGACGGATGAGCCCGGCGAGCTCCGCCGGGGAGACGAGACCGTGCTCGTCCGGGGTGAGGTGATCGGCGGTGAAACCGTGCGCGCGGACCAGGTAGTCCACCGAGGCCAGCACCGCCTCGTGCTCGAGCGGCGTGGTGATGAGGTGCCGGCCGCGCGGCGCACCCAGGGCGATGCCCTTGACGGCCAGGTTGTCCGCCTCGGTGCCGCTGCCGGTGAACACGACGCCGGCCGCGCGCCCGCCCAGCACCGTGGCCACGGACCGCCGGGCGGCCTCGAGCCCGGCCGCGGCGGACTCGCCCAGGCCGTGGTGGCTGGAGGGATTGCCGAAGTCCCCGGTCAGGTACGGCCACATCGCCTCCAGCGCCTCGCGCCGCACGGGGGAGGTGGCGGCGTGGTCGAGGTAGATCACGTCCCCACGTCCAGCCCGAGGTCCAGGGACCGCACGCTGTGCGTCAACGCCCCCACGGAGATCACGTCCACGCCCGTGGCGGCGATGTCGGCGACCGTGTCCAGGCTGACGCCGCCGCTGGCCTCCACGATGGCCCGGTCGCCGATGATCGCCACGCCCTCGCGCAACTCGTCCAGGGTGAAGTTGTCCAGCATGATCGTGTCCACCCCGGCGGCGAGCACGTCCGGGATCTGGTCCAGCCGGTCGACCTCGACCTCCAGGTGGGCCGTGTGGGGGAGCAGGTGCCGGGCCCGCACCAGTGCCTCGGTCAGGCTGACGCCGGCACCGGCCAGGAACGCCAGGTGGTTGTCCTTGGCCATCACCGCGTCCGAGAGGGAGTGCCGGTGATTGTGGCCGCCGCCGTCGCGCACCGCCTGGCGCTCCAGGACGCGCAGGCCCGGGGTGGTCTTGCGGGTGTCCACGATCCGCGCGGGGGTGGCCGCCACCGCGGCCACGTAGCGCGAGGTCTCGGTGGCGATGCCGGACATCCGCTGGACGAAGTTCAGGCCGATCCGCTCGCCGCGCAGGATCGCGCGCGCCGGGCCGCTGACCTCGGCCAGCACGGTGCCGGCCTCGAACGCCGCCCCGTCCTGGACCCAGGTGCTCACGGACAGCTCCGGGTCCACGAGCCGGAAGGCGGCCGTGAACGCCGCCGTGCCGCTCAGCACGCCGGGCTCACGGGCCACCAGTCGCGCGGTCCCCGTGGCCGAGGCCGGCACCAGCACCTCCGAGGTGAGGTCGCCCCAGGGGGCGTCCTCCTCGAGGGCCGCGGCGACGATCCGCTCGACCTGGACTCGCCCGACCGGCTGGGACCAGGCGCTCATCGCGTCGCCCCCGTGGCCGGTCCCGCGGGTGAGGCGTCCGCACCGGCCGCGGCCCCGCCCGCGTCCGGACCGGCCGGCGTCGGGACCGGACGGGCGGCGGGGGCGACGGTGAGCATCCGCTCCAGGGCGACCCGCGCCGGGTCCGCGACGTCGGCGGGCACCTGGATGCGGTTGACCACCTCACCGGCGACCAGCGACTCGAGCACCCAGGCGAGGTAACCCGGGTGGATGCGGTACATGGTGGAGCAGGGGCAGATCACCGGGTCCAGGCAGAAGATGGTGTGCTGCGGGTACTGCGCGGCCAGGCGCTGGACGAGGTTGATCTCGGTGCCGATCGCGAAGGTGGAGCCGTCCGGGGCGGCCTGGATGGCCTTGACGATGAAGTCCGTGGAGCCGGCGGAGTCCGCGGCGTCGACCACCGGCATCGGGCACTCGGGGTGCACGACCACGTGGACGTCCGGGTGCTCGGCGCGGGCCCGGGCGATCTGGTCCACGGTGAAGCGCTTGTGCACCGAGCAGAAGCCGTGCCACAGCAGGACCTTGGCCTGCTGCAGCTCCTCCTCGGTGTTGCCGCCCAGCGGCTTGCGCGGGTTCCACAGCGGCATCCGGTCCAGGCCGATGCCCATGGCCTTGGCGGTGTTGCGGCCCAGGTGCTGGTCCGGGAAGAACAGCACCCGCTGGCCGCGCTCGAAGGCCCACTCCAGGACGGAGGAGGCGTTGGAGGAGGTGCAGACGATCCCTCCGTGCTCGCCCACGAAGCCCTTCAGGGCGGCCGAGCTGTTCATGTAGGTGACCGGGATGACCGGAGCGCGGCCCGCCTCGTCCGGCGCGGTGCCGTACACCTCCTCGAGCTGCTCCCAGCAGTCGGCGACGGAGTCCAGGTCGGCCATGTCCGCCATCGAGCAGCCCGCGGCGAGGTTCGGCAGGATGACCGCCTGGTCCTCGGTGGAGAGCAGGTCCGCGGTCTCGGCCATGAAGTGCACGCCGCAGAAGACGATGGCCTCGGCCTCCGGGCGGGTCCTGGCGGCCTTGGCGAGCTGGAAGGAGTCGCCCACGAAGTCCGCGTGGGCCACCACCTCGTCGCGCTGGTAGAAGTGGCCGAGCACCACGACCCTCTCGCCCAGGGTCTCCTTGGCCACGCGGATCCGCTCGTGGAGCTCCTCGTCGGAGGCGCGCTGGTACTCCTCCGGGAGCGCGCCCTGCCGGGGTGCACCGGCGGGGATCGCGTCCTGCTGCGAGGCGCCCGGTCCGTACCCGGGGGTGCCGGCGTCAAAGGTCCAGGGCCCGGCCGTCAGGTCCGGGGAGCAGGAGGAGCCACCCGTGGAACCGGTGGCGATGAGGTCCAGTGTGCGGTGCACGGAGGCGCCGCGCGGGGACAGGCCGGAACCGGAGCGGTCCGGCGGAGTGACTGCGGGGGAGTCGGCGGTGGTGGTCACGAGAGGGTCCTTGTCTGCTCGGTGGGGATGGGGTCGGTGCTGCCCGGGGTGAACTGCCGGTAGCGGTAGAGCCGGGGTGGCCGGTGCGGGGTGCCCGCCAGGCGCTCGCCGGTCTCGACGATGTCCGCCGAGGCGGTGATGGAGCGGCGGAAGTTCGCCGGGTCCAGGGGCTGGCCCCGGACGGCCTCGTGGACCGAGCGGAGCTGGGCCAGGGTGAAGGTCTCACCCAGGAAGGTGTGCGCGATCCGCGCGTACTCGACCTTGGTGCGCAGCCGCTGCAGGGCGTAGTCCACGATCGCGTTGTGGTCGAAGGCCAGGGCGGGGAGGTCATCGGCCGGGAACCACTGGACGTTGTTCCCCACGGCGGCGTCGGTCACCTCGTCCGAGCGCACCAGGGCCCAGTAGACGACGGAGATGACGCGGCCGGTGGGGGAGCGGTCCAGGGCGCCGAAGGTGTAGAGCTGCTCGAGGTAGCTGGGGCGCAGTCCGGTGGTCTCGGCCAGGGTCCGGGCGGCGGCGTCCTCGAGCGGCTCGGCGTCCGGCAGCCAGCCGCCGGGCAGGGCCCACTGGTCCAGGTGGGGCTCCCGGGTGCGGCGCACGAAGGGGGTCCACAGGGCCGGGGGGTCCCCGGCCTCGGAACGCAGCGCGAAGATGACGGTGGACACCGCCAACCGGGCTGTGTGCTGATCCACCCTGACTCCCGTCCTCCCACTTAGGGTCTGGATGACCCTAAGTTGACTGAGATCCATCTTACAGTCGGAGTGACCCGAAGGGGAGAGTGTTGCGGGCGGCCGGAGCGCGGGCCCGGGCCCGGCCTGGCGGGTCCCAGGCCTCGCGGGTCCCAGGACCTGCGCCCTGGCATGGAGCGGCAGTAGGGTGGGGCATCCGGTCACGCCCCCACGGAGGAAGTCATGACGCCGAAGAATCCCGCCGACCGCGTGAACATCCGCGTGATCGGCATCTGTATCGCCGCCGCCCTGGGTGGCTTCCTGTTCGGCTTCGACACCGCGGTGATCAACGGCGCCGTCGACGCCCTCGAGTCGGGCTTCGCACTCGGACCCGGGCTGACCGGCTTCGTCGTGTCCTCGGCCCTGATCGGCTGCGCCCTGGGGGCCTGGTTCGCCGGTCCCGTCGCCAACCGCTTCGGCCGGGTCCGGGTCATGCTGCTGGCGGCGGTGCTGTTCCTGGTCTCCGCGCTCGGCTCCGGGCTGGCCTTCGACGTGTGGAGCCTGATCATCTGGAGGGTCGTGGGCGGCCTGGGCGTGGGCGCCGCCTCGGTGATCGCCCCGGCCTACATCGCCGAGGTGAGCCCGGCCGGCGTCCGGGGCCGGCTGGGCTCCCTGCAGCAGCTGGCCATCGTGACCGGCATCTTCGTGGCACTGCTGTCCGACGCCCTCTTCGCGAACCTGGCCGGGGGCGCGGCCGAGACGCTGTGGTGGGGACTGGAGGCCTGGCGCTGGATGTTCATGGCCGAGGCCGTGCCGGCGGTGCTCTACGGGGCGTTCGCGTTCCGCCTGCCCGAGTCACCCCGGTACCTGGTCGCCCGCGGTGACCTCGACCGTGCGGCCCAGGTCCTGTACGACTTCACCGGCATCGAACGGGTCAACCTCAAGATCGAGCAGATCAAGGACACTCTGGAGTCCGAGCGGCGGGAGTCCCTGCGCGACCTGCGCGGACCGGCGATGGGCCTGAGGCCGATCGTGTGGATCGGCATCGTCCTGTCCGTGTTCCAGCAGTTCGTGGGCATCAACGTGATCTTCTACTACTCGACCACGCTGTGGCGCTCCGTGGGCTTCGGGGAGTCCGACGCCCTGACGATCACGGTGATCACGTCGGTCACGAACATCCTGGTGACGATCGTGGCCATCCTGCTGGTGGACCGGGTGGGGCGGCGCCCCATGCTGCTCGTCGGGTCCCTGGGCATGGCGGCCTCACTGGGCCTGATGGCGGTGGCCTTCTCCTTCGCGCAGGTCGTCCAGGGCGCCGACGGCACCACGGCCGCAGAGCTGGGCCAGCCGTGGTCCACGGTGGCCCTGATCTCGGCCAACGCCTTCGTGGTCTTCTTCGGTGCCACGTGGGGGCCCCTGGTGTGGGTCCTGCTGGGGGAGATGTTCCCGAACCGGATTCGCGCCGGGGCGCTCGCCGTGGCCGCGGCGGCCCAGTGGGCCGCGAACTTCGCGGTCTCCACCACGTTCCCGTGGCTGGCCGAGATCGGGCTGACCGTGGCCTACGGGCTCTATGCGGTGATGGCGGTGCTGTCCTTCCTCTTCGTCTGGCGCTTCGTCCCGGAGACGAAGGGCCGCGAGCTCGAGGACATGCAGGACACCGGCATCGTCCGGAAGTCCCGCAGGAGCACGCCCGCGCGGTGAGGACCCGGCCGCGATTTCACGCACCCGTGTGAGGTGCATTACAGTAGTCTCCCGGAATCAGCCACTGAGCGGTCCGGGAGAGATCCCGCACCACCTAAGATGCGCGACGCCGAAGGAGCAAGCCCTCCCCGGGAATCTCTCAGGCCCCCGTACCGGATCGCTGGGCACCTCTGGAAAGCGTCGCCACACCCACGCGCGACCACCGACGGGGCAAGCGGCCGACCGGCTCCGGGCCGGCACGACGCGAAACTCTCAGGTCCATGGACAGAGCGGGGAGGACACGAGGGGACCACCGTCCCACGTCCACCTGAGGAGAACCCATGGAACCCAGCCGCCCCACCGGGCCCGTCGCCGGCGGGACCGAGGCCGGACCAGCCGGCCACGCCCCCGCCGCAGCCCCGACCCTCGAGAGCCCGGCACCCGGCCGTCCGGACGGCACGGCCGCCGCGCCGGGCTGGAACCGCTTCGACTCGAGCTGGACGATCGGCCTGTTCGGTACCGCCGTGGGCGCCGGCGTCCTGTTCCTGCCGATCAATGCCGGCCTGGGCGGGATGTGGCCGCTGATCATCGCCACGCTGATCATCGGGCCGATGACCTACTTCTCCCACCGGGCGCTGTCCCGCATGGTGGTCGCCTCGCCCCGGGCCGACCGTGACATCACCGGCGTGGTGCGGGACTACTTCGGCGAGGCCGCCGGCCGCCTGGTCACCATCCTGTACTTCCTGGCGATCTTCCCGATCGTGCTCATCTACGGCGTCGGCATCACCAACACCGTGGACAGCCTCATGGTCAACCAGCTGGGCATGGACCCGTGGCCACGCTGGTTGCTCTCCGGGGTGCTCGTGCTGCTGATGTCCGCCGTGATGGTGGCCGGCCAGCGCGTCATGCTGATCGTCACCCAGTGGCTGGTCTACCCGCTGATCGCGGTCCTGTTCTCCGTCACCCTGCTGCTCATCCCGTCCTGGTCCTTCGAGGGCTTCGGGGCCGTGCCCGCCGCCGGCGACTTCGCGATGTCCCTGTGGCTGATGATCCCCGTGCTGGTCTTCGCGTTCAACCACTCCCCGGCGATCTCGCAGTTCTCGGTGTCCCTGCGCCAGCGCTACGGGGCCGGCTCGGTGCAGAAGGCCTCCTCCGTCCTGCGCGTCACCTCCATCCTGCTGGTGGTCTTCACCATGGGCTTCGTCTGGTCCTGCGTGCTGGCCCTCGGCCCCGAGGGGTTGCAGGCCGCCAAGGACGCCAACCTGCCGGTGCTCTCCCACCTGGCCAACGTCATGGGCCTGCCGATCATCGCCTGGCTCGGGCCGGCGGTGGCCGTCACGGCCATCGGCTCGTCCTTCTTCGGCCACTGGCTCGGGGCGTTCGAGGGCGCGCAGGGCATCATGCGCGGGATGGTGGACCCGCAGTCCCGGCGCTTCTCCGACCGCGGACTGCGGATCGGAATCAGCGTGTTCCTCATCGCCAGCACCTGGATCGCCGGCGTGCTCAACCCGAGCATCCTGGGGCTCATCGAATCACTGGCCGGGCCGGTCATCGCGGCTGTGCTCTACCTGATGCCGATGTACGCCATCCGGAAGGTCCCCGCCCTGGCGCCGTTCCGGGGCGCGATCTCGAACGTCTTCGTGGTCATCGCCGGAATCGTGGCGGTCGGGGGCATCCTGCTCAGCCTGTTCGGCTGACCGGGCCCGCCGCCGTCGGGTCACCGGGGACGGCACCGTGCTGCGGGTGAGTGGACCCGTACTCCGGCTACACTCTTCGGGGCGCGGATGCGCCATCACGCCGCCCGCGCCACCGAAGAGGTCGTCCCCGCTGTGCTGTTGAATCCCGTCGTCGTGTCCGTGCTCGTGCTCGCCGCGCTGAGCCTGGCCCGCGTGAACGTCATCGTCGCCCTGCTCATCGCCACGCTCGTCGCGGGACTGCTCGCGGGGCTGACCCCCGATGAGACGGTGACCATCCTCGTCGACGGGCTCGGCGGCCAGGGGGAGACCGCCCTGAGCTACATCCTGCTCGGCATCCTGTCGGTCATGGTCGCCCGCTCCGGGATCACCGGGAAGCTGATCCGCCGGATCCTGCCGCTGATCTCCGGCCGGCGGGCGATGACCCTCTTCGGGATCGCCGGACTCGCCTGCCTGTCGCAGAACATCGTCCCGGTCCACATCGCCTTCATCCCGATCCTCATCCCGCCGCTGCTGAGCGTGTTCAACCGGATGAGGATGGACCGCCGGGCCGTCGCCACGGCGCTGACCTTCGGCCTGAAGGCCCCCTACATGCTGATCCCGCTGGGATTCGGCCTGATCTTCCAGAACATCATCCTCGACGAGATGGCCAAGTACGGCATGGACGTCGAGCTCGGGCAGATCTCCCTGGCCATGGCGATCCCGGTCGCCAGCATGGTCATCGGCCTGGTCATCGCGATCCTCTTCAGCTACCGCCGGGCGCGGGAGTACCGGGACGCCGCGCCGGACCTCACCGCCTTCGCGTTCGGTCCCTCGCACGACGGTGCGGAGGGCTCGGGTCATGAGTCAGGCTGGACGCGCCAGCACGTCGTCGTGCTGATCGGGCTCGCGGTCACCCTCGTGCTCCAGATCGCGTTCGGCTCGCTCGTCATCGCCGCGCTCGGCGGCATCCTCGTGATCTTCGTCTTCCGCGGCGAGCGCTGGCGCACCTCCGACGAACTCGCCCACGGCGGCGTGACGATGATGGGCACGATCGCCTTCATCATGCTGGTGGCCTCGGGGTACTCGTCCGTGCTGTCCGAGACGGGCGCCGTGGACGAGCTCGTGACGTCCGCGACCGGCTGGATCGGGGACAGCAGGCTGCTGGCGGCGGTGGTCATGATGGTCGTCGGACTGCTGGTGACCATGGGCATCGGCTCGTCCTTCGGCACCGTCCCGATCCTGGCGGCGATCTTCGTGCCGCTGTGCGCCGCCGTCGGGTTCAGCCCGCTCGCCACCGCCGCCCTGGTGGGGGCGGCCGGAGCCATCGGCGACGCCGGCTCGCCCGCCTCGGACAGCACCCTCGGCCCGACCTCGGGGCTGAACGTGGACGGCCAGCACCACCACATCTGGGACACCTGCGTGCCCACGTTCCTGCACTTCAACATCCCGCTGTTCTTCGGCGGGATCATCGCCGCCCTGGTCCTGTAGGCGCCCGGGCCGGCGCACCGCAGGGACCGTCCCCGCGGGGACGGTGGGCGCCGACGAACGGCCGGCGAGCGGCCGGTTGAGCATCCGTCCGCGTCCAGGGGACACGTCCGTGCGGGGCCGCAGGGGCGGTGTCCTCCGGGTCATGACGGACGGCGGGCGGGGGCGTCAGCGCACCTCGAAGCGCCCGGGGAGGCCGGACGGCGGGGCCTGCAGGCGGTCGACGCGTACCGCCTCGACCGCCGCGGCACCGGGTCCGGACCGGCACCACCCGACCATGGTCTCCACCGCCGCAGCGGGTCCGAAGAAGAGCGCCTCGACCCGGCCGTCGTCGAGGTTGCGGACCCAGCCGGTCACCCCCGCCGACGCCGCGGCCCGCCGGCAGGTGGCGCGGAAGCCCACGCCCTGCACGGTGCCGGACACCAGCACGTGTACCGCCTCCATGCGTCCTCCCGCCACCTCGGCGCTCCTGTCGGGTTCCAGCCTACGAACGGGACCGGGGCCGACGCGAGGGTGCGGTGTCCGCCGCGGCCGACGTCCTCGGGGGCATGCACCACCGTGAGCCGACTCACGCACCACCAGCGCGCTCTGGGCTCATGACCAGCCGGCGGTCAGGATCGGTTGAGAGGGTCTTCGGATGCGTTCTGTCCGCTCTGCACTGTCCACCACCACCGGGAAGGTCCTGGGTTTCCTCGGCGCCAGCGTCCTGGCCGGAATCCTCGTGGCCGGGTTGGCCCTGCCCCTGGCTGCGACCGGTGGCGCCACCGTGGCCACCGGTTCCGAGCTGCTCGACGAGTTCCCCACCGAGCTGCGCGAGGAGCCGATCAGCGTTCCGTCCCGGGTGCTGGCCTCGGACGGCACCGAGCTGGCCACCTTCTACGCGGAGAACCGCAAGCCGGTGGGCCTGGACCAGATCAGCCCGAACATGCAGGAGGCGATCGTCGCGATCGAGGACGAGCGGTTCTACGAGCACGGCGGCGTGGACCCGCAGGGCATCGGCCGTGCGCTCGTGAACAACGCCTCCACTGACTCCGAGCAGGGGGCCTCGACCATCACCCAGCAGTACGTCAACAACATGCTCATCAACGCGGACATGCTCAGCGGCAAGGAGAAGCTGACGATCTCCGGGACCAAGACGTACATGGACAAGCTGCGCGAGATGAAGCTCGCCGTCTCGGTGGAGCAGGAGATGACGAAGGACCAGATCCTCGAGGGTTACCTGAACATCGTGCTGCTCGGAGGGCGCACCTACGGGGTGGAGGCCGCGGCGCAGTACTACTGGGGCGTGCCGGCCTCCGAGCTGACGATCGCCCAGTCGGCCACCCTCGCCGGGCTGGTGAAGTCCCCGAACGGCTACAACCCGCAGACCCGTCCGGAGGCCGCCGTGGAGCGGCGCAACGTGGTGCTGGACTCGATGCTGGCCCAGGGCTTCATCACGGACGCCGAACACGCCGAGGCCACGGCCAGCGACCTGGGCCTGGACGTCCACCCCGAGCAGGCCGGCTGCATCTCCTCCTCCGCCGCTCCGTACTTCTGTGACTTCGTCCAGCACGAGGTCCGCTCCAACGAGGCCTTCGGGCCGGATCCGGAGTCCCGCGAGCAGCTGCTGCACCGCGGTGGGCTCGAGATCACCACCACCCTGGACCCGAAGCTCCAGCAGCAGGCCCAGGCCTCGGTCGAGGAGACCGTCCCGGCCACGGACTCCTCGGGCGCCGGGTCCGCCCTCGTCTCGGTCGAGCCGGGCACCGGCAACGTCCGGGCGATGGCCCAGAACACGCGGTACTCACCCGAGGAGGGCCGGGGCAACACCGTGCTGAACTTCAACGTCGACGCCGCCCAGGGCGGGGGCAACGGCTTCCAGGGCGGGTCCTCGCTCAAGCCCTACGTGGCCGCGGCGTGGCTGGAGGACGGCCGGTCCATGGCGGACGTCGTGGACGCCTCCCAGGACCACTGGCGCCAGGGCGAGCAGTTCCGCGCCTCCTGCCAGCCCGGCGGATCGGTGTCCATCCCGGACGAGGGCGGATGGAAGGTCAACAACGTCATCGACGACATGAAGCGCCCGATGACGGCCGACTTCGGCCTGTACTGGTCCATCAACACCGTCATGGTGAACATGGCCCAGGAGCTGGACCTGTGTGACATCACCGACGTGGCCACCCGGCTCGGCGTGCACCGCGCGGACGACGGCCAGCCGCTGAACCCGGGCAACCCGTCCTTCATCCTCGGTTCGGAGGAGTTCGCCCCCATGACCCAGGCCGCGGCCTACGCCGCCTTCGCGGACGACGGCCGGTACTGCCGTCCCCGCGCGATCGAGTCCGTCACGGACTCGACCGGCAAGCGGTACGACGTCGGCGGCCCGGACTGCCAGCAGGCACTCGATCCCGAGGTGGTGGCCCAGCTGAACGAGACGCTGACCCAGATCGGCCGGCGCAACGCGGAGGAGGCCGGCGTGGACCCGGGGGTGCCGATGGGCGGCAAGACCGGCACCAACAATTCCCAGTCCTCCACCTGGTACATCGGCTACACGTCCGGGCTGTCCACGGCCAGCTGGGTGGGGCGGTACACGGACCTGAAGACCCTGGCCGGAACCCGGGTCAACGGGCAGGAGCACGAGCACTTCTGGGGCAGCACCCTGGCCGGGCCGCAGTGGATGGACTTCATGGAACAGGCGTCCGGCAGCGTCGAGGCCGAGCCGTTCCGCACCCCGACGGACTCCCCGTTCCCGGACCCCGGATCCACCGAGCGCTACCGGATGGGCGGGAACGGGACCGGCTGACTAGCATCGGGGCCATGGGCACCGTGACGAGATCTGCGCGGCGCCCACCCCTGTCCTCCTCGCTGCGCCGGTTCACGCCCGAGCGGCTCTCCCCGGGATACTTCGCCTTCGTGATGGGCACGGGCATCCTGTCCATCGGCGCGGCGCAACGGGGCTGGGACCGGTTCTCGGCCGCGCTGATCGTATTGGCCGCCGTCGGCTACGCCGTGCTGGTGGTGCTCAACGGCTGGCGGCTGCTGGCGTATCGCGGTGCCTACGCGGCCGACTTCCACGACTCCGCGAGGGCGTTCCTCGTGTTCACCTTCGTGGCGGCCACGGACGTGCTGGCAGCCTCGCTGGCCGGCATCGGCATCATCGGGCCCGCCGCGGCGCTGCTCGTGGTCGGGTCGGTGAGCTGGCTGCTGCTGGGCTATGCCGTGCCGTGGGCCGCGGTGCTGGGCCGGTCCGAGCGGCCGGTGACCGCCGCCGCCAACGGCACCTGGTTCATCTGGGTGGTCGCCGCGCAGTCGGTGGCCGTGGTGGCGGCCACCCTGGAGCCCGAGCTGGCGGAGATGCGCCAGGGGCTGGCCATGCTGGCCGTCTTCGCCTGGTCGGTCGGGCTGGTGCTGTACGTGGCCGTGGCCATCCTGGTGGTCTACCGGATGCTGGCCTACCCGCTGGAGCCCGAGCAGTTCCAGCCGCCCTACTGGGTCTCGATGGGCGCGATCGCCATCACCATCGTGGCCGGGGCGCGGATCGTGGAGATGGAGAGCACCCCGATGGTGGACGCCGTCCGCGGCCTCGTGGCGGGGGCCGCGGTCGTGCTCTGGTGCTTCGCCACGTGGCTGATCCCGGTGCTCTTCGCCGCCGGTGTCTGGCGGCACGTGCTGAAGAAGGTCCCGCTGCGGTACACCCCGACGCTGTGGAGCATCGTCTTCCCGCTGGGCATGTACGCCGTGGCCGGGATGTACCTGGGCCGGGCGGACCAGCTGCCGATCGTGGCCCGGATCGGGGAACTGTGGGTCTGGGTGGCCCTGGCGGCCTGGGCGGCCACGACGCTGGCCATGGTCGGGTCCTGGGTCCGCGTCGTCCGAGTTGCCCGCCGCGAGGTCACCCGGTGACCGGGCTGTGGGGCAGCGGCTTGCGCGCCCTCGCGGGAGAGCGGACCGGTCAGCTGCAGGTGATCGCCGGGCCGATGTTCGCCGGCAAGTCCGAGGAACTGATGCGCCGGGTCCGCCGCGCATGGCTGGCCGGACTGTCCGTGGAGGTGGTCAACCACGCCCTGGACGTGCGGCACGGCTCGCGGGACGTGGCCTCCCACGCCGGGCAGCGCATCCCGGCCCGGTCCGTGCCCGACGCCGCCGGGCTGGCCGGTCTCGTGGCGGGCCAGGACCTGGACCTGCTGGCGATCGACGAGGCCCAGTTCTTCGGATCCGACCTGGTCCCGGTGGTCACGCGGCTGGCCGGGGAGGGGCTCACGGTCGTGGTCTCCGGGCTGTGTGTGACCTTCGACGGCCTGCCGTTCGAACCGCTGCCGGCGCTGATGGCCCTGGCGGAGGAGGTGGTCAAGCTGACCGCCGTCTGCTCGGTGTGCGGCCGGGACGCCGCCTTCCACGTGCGGGTCGTCCCCAGCGGGACGCCGTCGAGGGCCGGCGGGGCCGCCCGGGCCGAGCACGTGGGCGGCACGGAGACCTACCAGGCCCGGTGCCGCGCCCACACCTGACCCGGGCGGAACGGTCCTAGCCCGCCTCGGCGTAGGACTCCACCGCGGCGACCGTGAGCGGGAACTCCACCGGTGCCTCCCCGAACAGCAGCCGGCCGGCGGTGGCGGCCGCCTCGGTGACGATCTGTCCGACGGCGGGGGCCTCATCGGCGGGCCCGTGCAGCACCACCTCGTCGTGGACGAAGAACACCAGCCGGGTCCGCAGCCCCCGCGGATGGTCCCGGTGGCCCGCGCGCAACCGGCGCCGGATCTCGCCCATCCAGCACAGGGCCCACTCGGCCGCCGTGCCCTGGACCACGAAGTTGCGGGTGAACCGGCCGGCCGCCGCGCGCATCGACCGGGACCGGGACTCGGCCTCGGCCGTGCCGACGTCCCGGACACCGGCCAGCCAGTCCGGCCCCACCACCGGGGAGGTCCGGCCCAGCCAGGTGGCCACCTGGCCGCCCTCCTCGCCGCGGCGGGCGGCGCGCTCGAGCAGCCCGATGGCCTCGGGGTACAGGCGGCGCAGGTGCGGCATCAGCACGGCCGAGTCACCGGTCGTGGCCCCGTACATGGCACCGAGCAGCGCGATCTTCGCCCGGGTCCGGTCGCCGATCCCGGACCCGGCCCGCCGGCCCTGTTCCGCCACCGCCAGGTACAGGTCGTGCCCGGAGCCGGCGGCGGCCAGGGCCCGGTCCTGTGACATGGCCGCCAGGATGCGCGGCTCCACCTGGGAGGCATCGGCCACGGTGAGCAGCCATCCGGGGTCCGCCCGCACGGCATCCCGCACGGCCGCGGGGACCTGCATGGCCCCGCCACCGTGGGCGGCCCAGCGCCCGGTCACCACGCCGCCCACCGCGTACGCGGCGTGGAAGCGGCCGTCCCGGACCCACTCGTCCAGCCAGTGCCAGCCGTTGGCCGTCCACAGCCGGTACAGGTGCTTGTACTCCAGCACGGGTGCCACCAGCTCCGTGCGGCGTGGCGAGTCCGCACCGCCGCCACGGGCCCATTCCTTCAGTTCCCAGGCCCGGGTGGAGGACACCCGCACCCCGGCCGCCGTGAGTCCCCGGAGCAGGTCCTGGGGAGAATCGGGATTGAGGCCGGGGACGCCGAGGCCGGCGGCGATGCGCTGGGCAAGCTCCTGCAGTAGTTGCGGCCGTTCGCCCTCCCGGGGGCGGGGCCCGAGCCGGTTCCGCAGCATCTCCTCGTGGACGTCCCGGCGCCAGGGCAGTCCCTCCTGCAGCATCTCCGCCGCGACCAGCGCACCCTGGGACTCCGCGGCCAGCAGCAGCATCAGGCGCTGCGGATGCCGGGCGCCGGCGACGGCGGCCAGCTGGGTGGCCAGTTCCCGCGCCAGCTCGGTGGCCCCTGGGCTGCCGTCCTGTCCGGCGCCCGCGGCCGGCAGGTCGAAGAACGCCTCCTGGTCCGGCGGCGCCGGCCGCGGCGCCTCCCCGAAGGGCTCCGGGTCCCGGACGGGCACGACGGCGGCGGGGGAGTACCGCACGCCGGTCGCCTCGAGCGTGGCCGCACCGAGGAGGATGCGCTGGGTGAGGCCGAGGTCCCAGCACCGGCCGAGCTCGACGCCGGCCCTCAGGAGCGGCGGGTAGCCCGTGGCGACGGAGGCGAACACCCAGCGGATGGACGCGGGGTCCGTCCTGAGGCGCTCCGGCAGCGCGCGGACGAGGCCGGGCAGCTGGTCCGGGCCGGCCGTGGGTCCCGGCGCGATCCGGTCACCGTCGACCAGGACCGCCTCCCATGATCCCGGGGTGCAGGCGCCGCCGCGTGCCGGCGCCGGAGCGGACCGGGCGGACGACCCGGCAGGCGGCGCCGACGACCCGGCGGACGGGCCCGCCGAGGCCGCGGCGGCCGGACCGAGGACGATGTGCATGCCCCCAGTCAACCGGACGCCGCGACCGCGCCGGTACTTTCGCCCTGCCCCCGGCTGGGATAGGTTGGTCCCATGTCACGGTTCAGCTTCCTGGAATGGCCGGTCATCCGGCAGTTCCGCACGGACGACTCCTCCGGTCGAAGTTCTGCCGTGACCTCTCCGACCACGCGGGCCATCGTCCCGCGCACCACCACCGCGGACCGCTCCGTGCAGAGCGTGTGCCCGTACTGCGCGGTGGGTTGCGGGCAGAAGGTCTTCGTCACGGACGAGAGGGTCGTGCAGATCGAGGGGGACCCGGACTCACCGATCTCTCGCGGCCGGCTGTGCCCCAAGGGGTCGGCGAGCGAACAGCTCGTCAACGCCTCCAACCGCCAGACGAAGGTCCTCTACCGGGCGCCGCGGGCCACCGAGTGGCAGGAGATGGACCTCGAGACCGCCACCGAGATGGTGGTGGACCGGTTCCTGGAGTCCCGCCGCAACGGCTGGGAGGACCTGGACGAGCAGGGCCGCCGGCTGGCCCGCACCATGGGGATCGCCTCCCTGGGCGGGGCCACGCTGGACAATGAGGAGAACTACCTCATCAAGAAGCTGTTCACGGCGGCCGGCGCGATCCAGATCGAGAACCAGGCCCGTATTTGACACTCCGCCACGGTTCCCGGTCTGGGGACCTCCTTCGGGCGCGGCGGCGCCACCCAATCGCTGCAGGACATGGCCAACGCTGACTGCATTGTCATCCAGGGCTCGAACATGGCCGAGGCCCACCCCGTGGGCTTCCAATGGGTGACCGAGGCCAAGGCGCGCGGTGCCAAGGTCTTCCACGTGGACCCGCGCTTCTCGCGCACCTCGGCGGTGGCGGACAGGCACGTGCCGATCCGTGCCGGTTCGGACATCGTGCTGCTGGGTGCGCTGATCAACTACGTGCTGACCCACGAGAAGTGGTTCAGGGAGTACGTGGTGGCCTACACGAACGCCGCGACGATCGTGAACGAGGACTTCCGGGACGCCGAGGACTTGGACGGGCTGTTCTCCGGGTACGACGAGGAGTCCGGCGGCTACGACATGGAGTCCTGGGCCTACGAGCCGGAGCCCGGCAACGGTTCCGGGGGCTCCGGCGTCGGGGACGGGACGGCGGGGGACAGCGCCCGGGAGGACGGGGCGGAGGCCTCCACGGAGGCGGCCGGCCAGCAGTACGGTTCCGGTGGCCCGGACATCGAGACGCACGTGCCGCGCCGGGACGAGACGCTGCAGCACCCGCGCACCGTGTTCCAGATCCTGAAGCGCCACTACGCGCGCTACACCCCGGAGATGGTGCGGGACGCCTGCGGGATACCGGTGGCGGACTTCGAGGAGCTGGCCCGGACGATCACGGAGAACTCCGGCCGCGAGCGCACCACCTGCTTCGCCTACGCCGTGGGCTGGACGCAGCACACGGTCGGCGCCCAGTACATCCGCACGGCCACCATCCTGCAGCTGCTGCTGGGCAACATGGGGCGTCCGGGCGGGGGCATCATGGCCCTGCGCGGCCACGCGTCCATCCAGGGCTGCACGGACATCCCCACCCTGTTCAACCTGCTGCCCGGGTACCTGCCGATGCCCACCGTGGAGAAGCAGGACCTGGGTACCTACCTGGACTCGATCGCCTCCAAGAAGCAGAAGGGCTACTGGGCCGAGGCGGATGCCTACACCGTCAGCCTGCTCAAGGCCTGGTGGGGGGACGCCGCCCACGCGGGCAACGACTACGCCTACGACTACATCCCCCGCCTCACCGGTCCCCACGGCACCTACCAGACCGTGGAGGGGATGATCGCCGGGGACGTCGAGGGCTACTTCCTGCTCGGGCAGAACCCGGCGGTCGGCTCCGCCAACGGCCGCATGCAGCGGATGGGCATGTCCCACCTGAAGTGGCTCGTGGTCCGGGACTTCCAGCTCATCGAGTCCGCCACCTGGTGGAAGGACGGTCCGGAGATCGCCACCGGTGAGCTGCGCACCGAGGACATCGAGACCGAGGTGTTCTTCTTCCCGGCGGCCAACCACGTGGAGAAGGCCGGCACCTTCACCCAGACCCAGCGCCTGGTGCAGTGGCGTCACCAGGCCGTGGCCCCGCCGGGTGACGCCCAGTCCGAGCTGCAGTTCTTCCACGAGCTCGGCAAGCGGATCCGGGCTCGGCTGGCGGACTCCGCCGACCCCCGTGACCGCCCGCTGCTGGACCTGACGTGGGACTACCCGGAGGACGAGCACGGGGAGCCCGACGGCGAGGCCATCCTGCAGGAGATCAACGGCCACCAGCTCACCGGGCCCGATGCCGGCACGCTGCTCTCCAGCTACACCCAGTTGAGGGCGGACGGTTCCACGGCCGGTGGCTGCTGGATCTACACCGGCGTCTTCGCGGACGGGATCAACCACGCCGCCGACCGCACTCCGGGCGGTGGCGACGGTCCCCAGACCGAGGAGTGGGGCTGGGCCTGGCCCTCGAACCGGCGGATCCTGTACAACCGGGCCTCGGCGGACCCGCAGGGCCGGCCCTGGAGCGAGCGCAAGAAGCTCGTCTGGTGGGATGAGGACCAGGGCAGGTGGGTGGGCAACGACATCCCGGACTTCCCCGTGGACCGTGCGCCCGGCAGCACCCCGGACCCCTCACTGGGCGGTGCGGCCGCGCTGGCCGGGGACGACCCGTTCATCATGCAGGCCGACGGCAAGGGCTGGCTCTTCGCGCCCAAGGGGATGGTGGACGGTCCGCTGCCGACCCACTACGAGGCGCAGGAGTCCCCGGTGCGCAACCCGCTGTACCGGCAGCAACACAACCCGACCCGGGTCACCCTGCCCCGCAAGGACAACCTCAGCGCGCCGGAACCGGGTGCCCCGGGGTCGGACGTGTACCCCTTCGTGTTCACCACCTACCGGCTGACCGAGCACCACACCGCCGGCGGGATGAGCCGGTGGCTGCCGTACCTGGCCGAGCTGCAGCCCGAGATGTTCTGCGAGGTCTCCCCGGAACTGGCCGCCGAGCGCGGGCTGGAACCGTACGGGTGGGCCACGCTGATCTCCCCGCGGGCGGCGATCGAGGCGAAGGTCCTGGTGACCGAGCGGATGAGGCCGCTGCGGGTGGGCGGACAGACGGTCCACCAGATCGGACTGCCCTACCACTGGGGCGTCGGCGACGACGCGGTCGTCTCGGGTGACTCCGCCAATGACCTGCTGGGCATCACCCTGGACCCGAACGTGCTGATCCAGGGCTCCAAGGTCGGCGCCGTGGACATCCGGCCGGGACGGCGCCCCCAGGGCAGGCAGCTGTTGCGGCTGGTGGAGGACTACCAGCGCAGGGCGCACCTGACCGTGGAGTCGGGCAACGAGGGTGTGACCGGCAGCCACGAGGAGGCCGGCGCCCAGGAGGCCACCGACCGGTCCGAGCGGCTGGACCACGAATCGACGGACCAGCCAGGAGCCGAGGAGTAGATGCAGCGACTGACCGCACCGGACGCGGCCGCCGTGGGGGACAACCCCACGGCGGACGCCCACTACGAGCACCCCCACGCCCGCAAGGGCTTCTTCACGGACACCTCGATCTGCATCGGCTGCAAGGCCTGCGAGGTGGCCTGCAAGGAGTGGAACCGCAACCCGGCGGACTCGGACTACGAGCTGTCCAACTCGTCCTTCGACAACTCCGAGGGCCTCAGCGCGGACACCTGGCGCCACGTCGCCTTCATCGAGCAGGACCGCAGCCGCATCGAGGCGGCCCGCGAGTCCGGTCGCGAACTCGTGAGCCTGGGCATGCCCCGGATCCGTCCCGCGGGCGTGCCCACCACCGCGGGGGAGGCGATCACCGCCGCCGTCACCGGGGGGATGACCGGTCCGCTGTCCGAGGTGGCCGGGCGGCCGCCCTCGGGCCTTCCCCCCGCCCCCGACCTGGGTGAGCTGGACGTGCTGTCCTCGCTGGGCGGCGGGCCCACCCGGCCCGAGGACGCGGGTGCCGTGGACACGACCCCGCCGGACACCGCCGAGTTCCGCTGGCTGATGTCCTCGGACGTCTGCAAGCACTGCACCAACGCCGGCTGTCTGGACGTGTGCCCCACCGGGGCGCTGTTCCGCACCGAGCACGGCACCGTGGTGGTCCAGGACGATGTCTGCAACGGCTGCGGCACGTGCGTGGCCGGCTGCCCGTTCGGGGTCATCGAGCGGCGCAAGGACGGCATCGCCCAGCCGAAGACGGAGCGCTCCGCGGCCCCGGTCACGCCCACCGGGCCCGGGAAGCCGGAGAAGGCCCGCAACGTCGGTGTGGCCCAGAAGTGCACGCTCTGCTATGACCGGCTCGTCGACGACCAGACCCCGGCCTGTGCCCAGGCCTGCCCGACGACGTCCATCAAGTACGGCGAACGCGAGGACCTGGTGAGCGGGGCCCGGGAGCGGGTGGCCCGGCTGCACGCCGAGGGGCGCACCGAGGCACGGCTCTACGGAGCCAACCCGAACGACGGGGTCGGCGGGACAGGGTCGGTGTTCCTGCTGCTGGACGAGCCGGAGGTCTACGGCCTGCCGCCGGACCCCCGCGTGCCGACCGCCGACCTGCCCCGCATGTACGCCCGCGCCGGGATCGCCATGGCCGGCATGGCCGCGGCCTCCGCGCTCGCGTTCGTGCTGGGAGGACGCCAGTGACCACGTCCGAGTTCGACCGTTACCGCCCGCCGGAGGAGCCCCGGCGCCGCCGCCGCAGGGACCGGGACTCGCCCGCCGCGGGCCACGAGGCGTCGGCGTATGCCGTGGGCACGGCGACGGCCGCCGGCGGGCCCACCGCACCGGCCGGCGCCGCCTCCGGTGCTGGCAGGCGCCGCGGGGGACTGGCCCCGGCCGGCAGCGACGGTGCGCGTGAGATGGCCATGGTGCCGGAACCCGAGTTCGTCCCCGCCGACGGCTACTACGGCCGCCCCGTGGTCAAGGCCCCACCGTGGGACGAGCGGGTCGCGCTGTACCTGGTCTGCGGCGGGATCGCCGGCGGGTCCGCGCTGCTGGCGTTCGGTGCGCAGCTCACCGGCCGCGACGCGTTGCGACGCAACGCGCGGCTGACCGCCCTCGGGACGGCCAGCGTCGGGGCCCTCGCCCTGGTGGCGGACCTGGGCCGGCCCGAGCGGTTCCTCAACATGCTGCGCACCATCAAGCCCACCTCTCCCATGAGCCTGGGGTCGTGGATCCTGGCCGGGTTCAGCACCGGTGCCGGTGTGGCCGCCGTCGCGGACCTGGACCGGATGACCGGTGAGGTGCTGCCGCTGGGCCCGCTGCGGGCCGTGCTGCGCGCGTTCGAGGCACCGGCCGGTGCCCTGGCCGCCCTGCTCGGCGCGCCGCTGGCCGGTTACACCGCCGTGCTGCTCTCGGACACCGCCATGCCCACGTGGAACGCCGCGAAGGACGATCTTCCGTTCGTGTTCGTGTCCTCCGCGTCACTGGCCTCGGGCGGGATGGCCATGATCACCACGCGGGCCGACCAGGCCGGGCCGGCCCGCGCCCTCGCGCTCGCCGGGGTGGCCGGTGACCTGGTCGCCGCCCAGGCCATGGAGCGCAGGATGGACCCCGTCGCTGCCGAGCCCCTGCACCAGGGCCGCCCCGGGTGGCTGATGCGGTGGAGCGAACGGTTGGCGATCGTCGGTGGCATCGGCACGGTCGCCGCGGGAGTGACCGCACGGACCGCCCCTCGGGCCAGTCGCTGGGTCGCGGCGGCCTCGGGGGCCGCACTCGTCACGGCGTCGGCGTTCACCCGGTTCGGGGTGTTCTATGCCGGCAAGGACTCCGCCATGGACCCCCGCTACACGATCGAGCCGCAGAAGCGACGGCTGGAGGCACGCCGCCGCGCCGGCATCACGCACGACTCCATCACCACCGCCGGCTGAACCGGCAGGCCGGTTCACCGCACGCGGATGCCGCTGCCGGCCACCGTCTCGCCGATCACCGGGTAGCCCGGCACCTCGCCGACGACCAGCAGTCCGCCGGAGGTCTGGGCGTCGGCGAGCAGCAGCAGGTCCTCCTCGGACACGGGGGCGTCCGCACCCACGTGCGGGCGCACCCAGTCCAGGTTGCGGCGGGTGCCTCCGGAGACGAAGCCGTCGCGCAGGGCCTCGGCGGCGCCCTCCACGAGCGGCACCGCGGTGCGGTCGATGACCGCGCCCACGCCCGAGGCCCGCATCATCTTGTGCAGGTGGCCCAGCAGCCCGAAGCCGGTGACGTCGGTGGCGGCGCGCGCCCCGGAGGCCAGGGCCGCGTCCGCGGCGTCCCGGTTCAGGGCGGTCATGGACGCGATGGCCGCGGTGAAGACCTCACCGGTCTGCTTGTGCCGGTTGTTCAGCAGACCGACCCCGATGGGCTTGGTCAGCGTGATCGGCAGTCCCGCCTCGGCGGCGTCGTTGCGCAGCAGCCGGTCCGGATGGGCCACACCGGTGACGGCCATCCCGTACTTGGGCTCCGGGTCGTCGATGGAGTGCCCGCCGATGACCGGGCAGCCGGCCATGGTGGCCACGTCCAGCCCGCCGCGCAGCATCTCAGTCATCAGCTCCATCGGCAGCACGGACCGCGGCCAGCCCACCAGGTTCAGCGCCACGACGGGCGTGCCGCCCATCGCATAGATGTCCGAGAGGGCGTTCGCGGCCGCGATCCGGCCGAAGTCATAGGCGTCGTCCACCATGGGGGTGAAGAAGTCCGCCGTGGACAGCACGGCCAGGTCCTCCCGCAGCAGCACGGCCGCGGCGTCGTCACCGTCGTCCAGACCGACGAGGACCTCCGCCGTGCCGGGCGTCTGCCGGCCGACCAACCCCCGCACGGCGTCCTCCAGTTCACCCGGAGGGATCTTGCAGGCACATCCGCCACCGCTGGCGTACCCGGTCAGCCGGACCGCGGCGGTCGTCGTCGGGCTCGTGCGGTCCTCGCCCCGGGCAGCGGTGGTGTCGGTGGTGTCGGTGGTGGGGGTCTCGGTCCTCGTGCCCGGCGCGGTGGTCTCCATGCGGCCACTGTAGCCACGCCCGGTGGTAGTTTCGACCATGGAGGCGTCCGGGTCCTGGTGGGCCCCCCGGTCTTCAAAACCGGTGAGGCCGGGCATCCCGGCCTGGCGGGTTCGATTCCCGTCCGCCTCCGCCAACCACGGTGCCTGCCCGCGCAGCGCACCCGCCCGCCTGCCCGAGGAGGACCGTGACCGAGCAGCGCCTCGCGCAGGACCCCCGCCGCCGGATCCCGCGCACCGATGACCTGCTGGCGCTGCCCGAGGTCGCGGCCGCCCGGTCCCGGCTCAGCGAGACGGTGCTGCGGGAGGCGGTGCGGCGGGCGCAGGAACGGGCCCGGTCCGGCCAGATCGCCCCCGACGACGTCGCGCCCGCCCTGGTGGCCGACCTCGCCGCCCGCTCGGCCACCAGCCTGCGTCCGGTGCTCAACGCCACCGGGGTGGTGGTCCACACCAACCTGGGCCGGGCGCCGCTGTCCGAGGCGGCCGTCCAGGCACTGGTGACGGCCAGCGGCTACGTGGACGTGGAGCTGGACCTCGCCTCCGGGGTGCGGTCCCGGCGGGGCGCGGGAACGCGGGCGGCGCTGCTGGCAGCGCTGCCGGAGGCCGAGGACGCCCTGGTCGTCAACAACGGGGCCGCCGCGCTCGTGCTGGCCACCACCGCCCTGGGCGCGGGCCGCGAGGTCATCGTCAGCCGCGGGGAGTTCGTGGAGATCGGCGCCGGCTTCCGGCTGCCGGACCTGATCGCCTCCACGGGCGCGCGGCTGCGCGAGGTCGGCACCACCAACCGGACGCACCTCGCCGACTACGCCGACGCGGTCGGCCCGGACACCGGTTGCCTGCTCAAGGTCCACCCGTCCAACTTCCGCGTCAGCGGGTTCACCGCCGCCGTGCCGGTCGCCGGGCTCAGGGACCTGGCCCTCGAGCGGGGCGTGCCGCTCGTGGTGGACGTCGGCTCGGGGCTGCTGCGCCACGACCCGGCGCTGCCGCTGGAGCCGGACCTGGCCTCGGCCCTCGCCGACGGCGCGGACGTGGTCATCGCCAGCGGGGACAAGCTGCTGGGCGGCCCGCAGGCCGGACTGCTGCTGGGCCGTGCGGAGGTCATCCAGCGCCTGGCCCGGCACCCGCTCGCCCGGGCCGTCCGCGCGGACAAGCTCACCCTGGCCGCACTGGAGGCCACGCTCATCGGGGGTCCCGCTCCGGTCGCCCGGTCCCTGCACGCCGACCCGGGACGGCTGCGCGAACGGACCGAGACGCTGGCCCGGGACCTGGCCGGGGCTCGGGGCGGTGACGTCACGGTCGTCCCGCACGACGGTCGCGTCGGCGGCGGGGGAGCGCCCGGGGTCCCCCTGCCCGGCTGGGCCGTGCGGCTGCCCGAGGCGGTCGCCCCGCTGCTGCGCGCCGGGGATCCCGCGGTGCTGCCGCGCGTGCACGACGGCGCCTGCCTGGTGGACCTGCGCTGCGTCCCCGAGCCACGCGACGAGGCGCTCACCGCGGCGGTGCGCGCGGCCCTGGACGCGCTGAGCGGAGACTCCTGAGATGTACGTCGTGGCCACCGCCGGGCACGTCGACCACGGCAAGTCCACCCTCGTCCGTGCCCTGACCGGGATGGAACCGGACCGCTGGGCGGAGGAGAGGCGCCGGGGGCTGACCATCGACCTGGGCTTCGCCTGGACCGCACTGCCCTCCGGCCGCGAGGTCGCCTTCGTGGACGTCCCGGGCCACGAGAGGTTCCTGTCCAACATGCTCGCCGGGCTCGGACCGGCACCGGTGGCCTGCCTCGTGGTGGCCGCGGACGAGGGGTGGAAACCGCAGTCCGGGGACCACCGCGATGCCATCGCGGCCCTGGGGATCGAGCACGGCCTCATCGTCATCACGCGCGCCGACCTCGTCGCCCAGGACGGCCCGGACGCGGCGGCCGCACGGATCCGCTCCGTGCTGGACCGGGTCCGCGCCGAGCTCGCGGGGACCGGGCTTGCCGGGGCACCCGCCGTCGTGGTGTCCGCGGCGACCGGTGCCGGACTCGAGGACCTGCGCCGGGCCCTCGACGACGTGCTGGCCGCCACCGGCGCCCCGGACGCCACCGGGCGGGTCCGGCTGTGGGTGGACCGGTCCTTCACGGTCAGGGGGGCCGGCGCCGTGGTCACCGGCACCCTGGCCGCCGGGACGCTGTCCACCGGTGACCGGCTGGAGCTGCTCGGCGCGGGAGCCCCGCGCGACGTCTCCGTCCGCGCGCTCCACAGCCGCAACGCCCCCCACGAGTCCATCGGCCCGGTCAGCCGGGTCGCGGTGAACCTGCGCGGGTTGGACGCCGAGGCCGTCCACCGGGGGGACGCCCTGGTCACGCCCGGGGCCTGGCCCCTGGCCAGCGTCGTGGACGTCCGCCGGACCACCGGGGACAGCCTCGTCGAGGCCGCCGCGGAGCTGCTGGTGCACGTCGGCACCGCCACGGTCCCGGTCCACGTGCGTCCCTTCGACGACACCCACGCCCGGTTGACGCTCCAGCGGCGCCTGCCGCTGGTGCCCGGTGACCGGCTGGTGCTGCGCGATCCGGGGGCCCGGACGATCCTGGGAGGGGTGCGGGTGCTGGACGTGGACCCGCCGGAGCTCACCCGCCGGGGGGACGGCACGCGCCGCGCCGCGACCCTGGCGGCCATGTCCGACGGCGGTGATCCCCTCGGGGAGATCACCCGCCGGGGCGCGGTGCGGGCCGAGGACCTGGACCGGCTGGGGCTGACGGTGCCGGCGGACGCCGCGGGGGTCCGTCGGCTGGGGCAGTGGTGGGTCCACGAGCCCGTCCTGACCGGCTGGTGCGAACGCGTGCGCGGCGCCGTGACCGGGCTGGCCGATCGGGACCCGCTGGCCCCTGGGGTGAGCCGTGGTGCCGCCCTGGACCTGCTGGCCGTGCCGGACCCGGTCCTGCTGGACGCCGTGGTGGCCGAGGCCGGGCTCGTGCACGAGGCCGGGTACCTCGTCCTGCCGGGTGAGCACCGGGGACTCGGCGCCGCCGAGCACGCCGTGGCCGCGGTCGAGGACCGCCTGGCACGGGACCCGTTCAGCGCCCCGGAGGGGGACGAGCTGACGGCCCTGCGGCTGGGGGCCCGCGAACTGGCCGCGGCGGAACGGCTCGGCCGCCTGCTGCGGCTGGACGGGTCCGTGGTGCTGCTGCCCACGGCGCCGGCCCTGGCGATGCGTGAACTGGCCCGGCTGGACCAGCCCTTCACCACCAGCCAGGCCCGCCGGGCCCTGGGCACCACCCGGCGGGTGGCGATCCCGTTGCTCGAGTTGCTCGACGCCCGTGGCTGGACCCGCCGGCTGGATGCCGGACACCGCGAGGTGGTGCGCTGACGCAGGCGACGGCCCTCGACGACGGAGCACTCCGGCAGGCGGCCCCACGCAGGTCCGCAGATCCACTCTTATTGCAAAGGATTCTCATTAACGATTAGAGTCGTCGGCATGCACACCTCGTTCCCGCCTGTCGAGCGCCCCTCTCCCGCGACCGTCCCGTTCCGCACGACGGGCACCTCCCCGCACGCTCGACGCCCCCTGGGTACAGCCGTCGCCCTGGGAGCCCTCGCCCTGGTCGTCTCCGCCTGCGCACCGGGGCCGGGTGCCGGGACGGGGGGTTCCGCGGCCACCGTCGGCACCGGTGCGTCCTCCCCCGCCGCATCGACCACCGAGGGGCCGGTCAACGCGGAGCAGCGCGCCTCCCGGACCGAGGTCGCCTCCATCGCCCCTCGGGTGGTGCTCAGTCATGACGGGGGCCTGCTCACCGTGGACCCCGAGTCCGGGGAGGTGGTCCACGAGGAGCGGAAGCCGGGGTTCTGGCGGTTGCACCATGCCGGGGACGGTCAGCACGTCATGGTCGCCGGCGGTGACGGCTTCGAGGTGTACAACACCGGCATCGATGCGCAGGGCCATGGTGGGCACTTCCACTACTACACCTCCGAGCCGGGCCTGAGCGGGATCCGGTTCGATGCCCCGCACGCCGGGCACGTGGTGGTCCACCAGGGGATGACCACGCTCTTCGCCGATGGCGACGGTTCGATCCAGACCTTCACGTCCGAGCACCTCAAGGAGGGCCAGCCCCGCACCGAGCGGGCCTCCACCGACGCCGCCCACCATGGCGTGGCACTGGAGCTCACCGATGGCACCCTGCTGACCACCCAGGGCACCGAGGAGTCCCGTGACACCGTGCAGGTCAGGGACGGCGACGAGGTCGTCGCCGAGATCTCCGAATGCCCCGGCGTGCACGGTGAGACCGCGGCCGCTCCGGACGAGAGCGGTGACGTGGTGGTGCTGGGCTGCGAGGACGGACCGGTCGTCTACCGCGGCGGAGCCTTCCACAAGGTGCCCGTCGACGGTGACTACGTGCGCAACGGCAACCTGGCCGGCTCTGAGCACTCCTCGATCGTCTTGGCCGATATGAAGACCGACGCCGAGGCCGAGCAGGAGCGCCCGACCGAGGTGGCCCTGATCGACTCCCTGGAGGACTCTCTGACCACCGTGGAGCTGGGCTCGTCGTACTGGTTCCGGTCCCTGGCCCGGGGTCCGGAGGGAGAGGCGCTGGTGCTGACATATGACGGTGAGCTGAAGGTCATCGACGAGCAGACCGGGACGATCACCGGCGAGATCCCGGTGATCGAGTCCTGGGAGGAGAAGGACGAATGGCAGCAGCCCGGCCCCATCCTCAAGACCGCCGGGTCGATGGCCTACGTCACCGACGCCGAACAGCAGAAGCTGGTCGTGGTGGACCTGGAGGCCGGTGAGGTCGTCCAGGAGGTCTACCTGCCGGTGAGCCCCGTGGAGATGGCCGTGGTCACCGGGCACCCCGAGGCCCCCGCGTCGATCACGGCAGGCGCCGCCGCTTCCGAGGGCGAGCAGGCCGACGCAGACCAGGACCACGGGGGGCACGGGCACTGACGGCCACCCCGGGTGCTACGGCAGGTCCTCGTCAGCCACCTCGAGGTGTTCCACCGTCCGGTCCCCGACCGGGGTCTCGGTCGTCACCACGATGGAGGCGGTCCGGCCCACCAGGGCGCAGTTCTCCGGTGCACCGGGCACCAAACCGACGATCGTGGCCACCCGGATGCCGGAGTCATCCTCCTCGACGGCGGTGCGCGATCCGTAGCAGTCGGGCGTCCCGGTGGGAAAGTGGAAGCGCAGTTCCCGCTCCGAGACGACCTCGTAGTCCGTCCACTCCACGACCTGCTGGCCGGTCAGGTCGTCCCGGGGCTCGTCGTCCACGACGGCGTCCCCGGTGTCCTGCGTGGGGGCCGAATGGGCGGTGGAACTGCCGCTCACCTCACTGCCACCACTCTCGTCCCCGCCGCCCGGATCCTGACGGGCACACCCGGCCCCCGCAGCCGTCAGCAGGGCCACCCCGGCCAGGACGGCCACGAGGCGGTACCCGCCGCGGGAGATCGGTCTCACGGGGTCTCACCACTCCCGTCGTCCTCAGCGGCGGCGTACAGCTCCTCGACGCGTTCATCGAAGTAGGGGCCACTGATGTAGGCCGTGCTGTTCGAGGGACCGAACGACGTCACGCTGCGCACGTAGCCCCGGCCGGTCGAGTCGTCGTACTCGGCCAGCCACGGACCACCGGAGGAGCCCGGGCCGAAGTCGCAACCGCTGATCGAGGGGAACAGGAAGGTCTCGACCTGCTGGGTGACGGTCGTTCCCGTGCACGTCCACATCCGCTCACCGGCGTCCAGGTTGACGGGGTAGCCGAAGACGGACGCGTCGAACTCCCGGCTACCGCCGGTCGCCAGGCCGTGGCCCCCCACGGCGTCGGCCACGGTCTCGCCGTTCTCGTTGTCCTGGGTGGTCACGAGGGCCACGTCGGAACTGAAGCCCCGGCCGCTCGCGCCATGGGTGATCCACTCGTCGAAGGCCCTGAACGATGCCGCGGCGAACGTCCCCTCGGTCCCGGGGCCGTGATCGTACCCGGGGGCGAACACCCAGTTCGCGTGCCAGGTCTCGCCCGGTCCGCCGTGCACGCAGTGTCCGGCCGTGATCACGAGACGCTTCGAGGCGCTGTTGACCGCGGACCCGGAGCAGACGTAGTCCCGTCCGTCCTGCTGGTTGCGGAAGAAGACCTTGCCGTTGGTGGGGGAGTCGCCGGCCGCCACGGGGGAGGACTCGGCGCTGGTCGGAGCCGGCGCCCCGGCCGGGTCGTCGGCGGGGGGAGCCGGTTCGGCGATGATGGTGGGCGGGTCGGACTCGTCCGCGGGGGAGGAGGGGGACTCATCCGCGGCGGCGGCCGAGGCCCGCGCACCGGACTCCTGACCGGTGCCCCCGCCCTCCGGTTCGTCGGCCGGGATGGCCCGCTCCATGCGCTCGGGCGTCCAGTACTCCGTCACGGTCTCCACGTCGTCCTCGGCGGTCCCCGGGCCCCGGGACCCCGGGGTGGGCGCGAGGCCCGTCAGGTCGTCCGTGACCGGCGCGGCGGCGACGGTCGTCGTCGTCGCCTCCCGGCCCGGCCGCCCGTCCGTGTCGGCGTACGCCGGCACCGGGGACGTGACCAGGGCGGCGGCCGCCAGCGCTGCGGTGGGGAGGAACCACCATCTCCGTGGGTTCGCGTGGTCCATGGGTCCATCCCTCGGTCGGTCTGCGGATCCGGCCACACCTCGTCGACGGGCAACCGGACAGCCGCGGTCTGGGGGTCACCAGAGCGTCGGTGGCTCACATGATTGGACGCGGCCCGGACAGAAGTCAAGGTTCCGGCGGTCCACCGTCGTCCGGGTCGGCGTGCCCCCGAGTGTCGACGCGTGTGCCGACGGCACCTGCGCGGCGGGCGGGGAGGGCCGGGGCGGGCGCGGGTGGCGGCCGGTGACGGGCGGGGAACCGGCTGATACCGTCGCCGCCATGATCGGGTCTGCCGTGATCTGCGGGGCCGGCATCGCCGGGCTGTCCCTGGCCCACGAACTGGTGCGCCACGGCTGGGAGGTCACCCTGGTGGAGCGCGCGCCGGGACTCCGCGAGCAGGGATACATGATGGACTTCTTCGGACCGGGGTACGAGGCCGCGGAGCGGATGGGACTGCTGGGCCGGCTCCGGGAACTGAGCCACGACGTCGACGCCCTGGCCTATGTGGACGAGCGGGGACGGACCCGCGCCTCGGTGGGGTACGCCCGTCTGGCCCGCGCCCTGGACGGCCGACTGCTGAGCATCATGCGGCCGGACCTGGAACGGGCACTGCGGGAGGCGATCGGTGACGCCGCGGAGTTCCGCTACCGGGACACCGTCCGGGAGGTCACGGACCGGGGCGACGGGGTGAGGGTGGCGTTCGCCGGCGGATCGGTCCGGGACGCAGGGCTGCTCGTCGGCGCCGACGGGATCCACTCCCACGTCCGCCGTCACCTGTGGGGTGCCGAGGAACAGTTCATCCGGTACCTGGGACTGCACACGGCGGCCTACACCTTCGACGACCGGCAGGTGCACGCCGCGCTGGCCGGCCGGTTCGTCATGACGGACACGGTGGACCGCACCCTCGGCCTGTACGGCCTGGACGGGGACCGCGTGGCGGCGTTCATGGCCCACACCAGTGATGACCCGGACCTGCCGGCGGACCGGCGGGCGGCGTTACGGGACAGGTACGCCGGCCTGGGCCGGGTGGCCGCCCGGACCCTGGACCGCTGTCCGCCGGGGGAGGAGGTCTACTACGACCAGGTGGCCCAGGTGGAGGTGCCCGACTGGCGGCGCGGGAACGTGGTCCTGCTCGGCGACGCCTGCCAGGCGGTCTCACTGCTCGCCGGGCAGGGGGCCTCGCTGGCCGTCGCCGGCGCCTGCGTCCTGGCCGACCACCTCGTCACCGCACCCTCCGTCCCCGCCGCGCTGCGCGGGTACCAGGCGCAGTGGCGCCCCGTCGTCACCGCCGCCCAGCGGGCCGGCCGCCGGGGTGCCGAGTGGTTCCTGCCGCGATCCGAGGCCGCCCGCCGCCGGCGCCTGCTGATGCTGCACCTGATGGCCCTGCCGGGCGCCGGCCGGCTGCTCGCCCGGGGCGTCACGGGCCGGACGTCATCAGCACGGTGACCGGGGCCGTCGGGGTGACCCCGTTCAGTCCAGCGCGCGCACCGGTTCCGACCCGGCGAGCGACTCCAGGGCGGTGAGCCCCATGGCCAGTGCCCGGGCTTCGTCCGTGAACAGGTGGCCGAGCACGCGGGACGCGGCCAGGGCCAGTGCCGCCGGCCGCTCCAGGCCGAACCAGCCCATGATGGTGTCCAGTCCCGACGGGGTCACCCGCCAGGTCTTGTCCGCGTCCTTGACGATCGAGTCCTCGATGGACAGGGACTCCCTGCGGCTGTCGTGACCGTCGATGATCTCCAGGATGCGCCGGATGCTCTCACCGGGGTGACCCACCTCCGTCAGGATCTCACCGGCGATCCGGGCGCCCTCCCGTTCGTGCAGCAGCACCAGGTCCGGTCTCCCGCCACCGGGGGCGATCGCCTCCAGCACCTCGTCCTCCGGGACCCGGGACCAGCCGACGTCGTGCAGCAGGATGGCCGGGAGCACCACGTCGGCGTCCGCCTCCGGGTGGAACTCCAGCAGCGCGGCCGCGATCCCGAAGGCGTAGAGCGAATGCCGGTCGTTGCCGCGCACGCGCAGGTGGGGCGCGGCCAGGTCCCAGATCCGCCGCTGGTCCTCGTCGAGGTCGGGCAGTCCGCGCAGGCTGGCGCGGTCGGGCAGGAACGCCGAGACGTCGCGTCCCAGCTGGTTGGCGGCGGTGCGTGTCTGCGGGCTCATGACTGACATGCTGGGCGAGCGGACCGTCGTCGTCCAGCCCGGTGTCCCGCTGGACGGAAGGGTGCGGTCAGTCCCAGTCCAGGTCACCGAAGGAGGAGGGGAACCGCGGGCGCCGGCTGCGCAGGAATTCCCCGACGACGGCGGCCCCCAGGTCCTCCGGGTCCGGCGCCACCACGCGACCACCCACCCGGCGGGCCATGGCGGTGAGGAAACGCTCGAGCCCCGGGTCGTCGCCCAGCCGGAAGAAGGTGATCTCCGCCCCGTTCCGGCCCACCCGGTCCAGTTCGGCCACCGTGGCGCGCAGGGTCTCCGGCTCGGGCGGGTAGGAGAACCAGGATTCCCCGTGGGCCATCAGGCGGGCGGTGGGCTCCCCGTCGGTCACCACGAGCAGCACGGGCTGCCGGGTGGGGTGCTTCCGGAAGAACGCACTGGCCAGCAACAGCCCGTGGTGCAGGTTGGTGCCCTGCTCCCGCAGCGGCGGCAGGGCCGTGAGCTCGTCGACGGTGACGGTCTGGGCGTAGCGGCCGAAGTTCACCAGTTGCAGCGCGTCCCCGCGGAACCGGGTGGAGACCAGGTGGTGCAGGGCCAGCGCGGTGCGCTTCATGGGGACCCAGCGGCCCTCGGCCGCCATGGAGAACGAGGTGTCCACCAGCAGCACCACGGCCGCCTGGGTGCGGTCCTCGGTCTCCTGGACCTCCACGTCCTGGACCTGGAGCCGCAGCCCTGACGCCGGATTCCGGCCCTCGGCGGCCGTGCGGCCGATCGCGTTGGTCACCGTGCGCGTGACGTCCCACGGCTCGGCGTCCCCGAACTGCCAGGGCCTGCTGGATCCGGTCAGTTCCCCGGCGGCCCCGGCATGGCGGGTGTCCCGCTGGCCCTGGCGGCCCGAGAGCCGGCCCGCGGCGTCCTTCAGCAGGGACTGCCCCAGCCGGCGCATGGCCCGCGGTGAGAGCCGCAGGTCCCCGTCGGTGCCTCGTCGCAGCAGGCCGGAGTCGCGCAGGGCCTTCTCCAGGGCGGCCAGTGTCCGGGCGGAGGCCGCGGCGTCGTCACCCAGGTGGCGGTCGAGCGCGTCGACGTCGAGGTCGGACAGGGTCGAGCCCGCATAGGACTGGGAGAGCTGCTCGGCCAGTTCGTCGAGCTCGGCGAGGTCCTGGAGCACGCCGGTGCCGTCACCCAGTCCCAGGCCCTGGTCCCCGTCGAAGGACTCCGAACCGGACCAGTCCTCACCGGGGCGCAGGCCCTGCAGGTTGGCGTCCAGCCGGCTGAGCTGGTCCATCAGCTCGGGGGAGCCGAAGGCCTGGGCGGACAGGTCCATGAGCTCCTCCCGCTGCTCGCGCGTCATGGACCGCAGCATGCGCTGGGCGGCGGCCGAGCGCTTGGCCAGGGCGTCGATCAGCTCGTCTATGTCCTGGGGGTCCTCCGGGAACTGGTCGCCGTGCCGGGCCATGAAGTCCTCGAAGTCCTGCGGGGTGTCCTCGCCGCGGGCGTGCTTGTCCAGCAGCTGGTTGAGGTCGCGCAGCATCTCGGTGATGGCGGCCCGGTCCTCGTCCGTGGCGTTCTGCAGGGCGTCCTTCATCCCGGTGAAGCGCGCCTCCAGCATCTCCCGGCCCAGCAGGTCCTTGATCTGCTCGTAGCGTTCACGGGCCGTGGAGGACTGCCAGTCGTAGGAGGAAAGCTCGGTGACGGCGGCCGCGGTGGAGGGGGGGAGGTTCTGCAGCTGCATCTCCCGGAAGGACCGGTCCGTCTCCTCCATCCGGATGTCCCGGGCCAGTTGCTTGCGCTCCTCGAGCACCGCCTCGTCCAGCAGGCGCCGCACCTCCTGGAGCGTGCCGTCCAGGCGGTGCCGGCCGAGCAGGTCCTTGCGGCGCTGGGCCACCCGGCCGGCCAGGTCGTCCAGTCCGGTCATCGTCCGGGACCCCCGGCGCAGGTACTCGCGCAGGGCCCGTTCGGGGGAGTATCCGGCCATGACGTCCTCGGCCACGGCGTCCAGGGCCTCGGACAGGTCGACCGGGGGCGCGAGCGGATCGGGGCCGCCGGCATAGCGGCCGTAGCGTGATGACCTGCCGTGGCGCATGGTGTCTCCTCAGCCGTAGACGGTCTGCCCGTCCCCGGACTCCTTGGACAGCTCCCGGGCCAGGAACAACCCCTCCAGGGCGAGCTCGATGGCCCCGGCGCGGTGGCCCGGGCTGGACGCGCCGTTGGCCCCGGCCCGGGCCGCGATCTCGTCGTACAGTCCCGGGTCCTCCAGTTCCGGCAGCTCGGCGAGGAACTCCCCGGCGGTGACCCGTTCCCCGGTGGTGATGGTGCGGTGCCCGTCGAAGGCGTCCACGAGCGGGGCCAGGTCCAGCCCCGCGAAGTGCTCGCGCACCGCCTGCGCGGTGGCGGTGCGCAGCAGGTGCTCGAGGATCTCGTCCTCGCGGCCCTCCTCACCGGACTCGAACTCGATCTTGCCGCCGAGCACGTCGACCGCGGCCTCGATGTCCACCAGCCGGGCGACCGCCTCGTCGGCGCCGGCCGGGCCGTCCTCGCCCCGACCGCCGGTGCCGCCGCGCACCGTGGCCCGGTGGCGGGCCGCCGCCGCGATCGTCTCGGCCCCGGCGATCGCGAACCGGGCCGAGACGCCCGAGGACTGGTTGACCGCCGAGGAGGAGCGAAGGGCGCGGGTGAACCGGGCCAGGATCTCCAGCAGCACGTCCGGGACCTCGGCCGTGAGGTGGGCCTCCTGCCGGATGACGGCGATCTCATCGGACAGCTCGAGCGGGTAGTGGGTGCGGATCTCCGCCCCGAAGCGGTCTTTGAGCGGGGTGATGATCCGGCCGCGGTTGGTGTAGTCCTCGGGGTTGGCCGAGGCCACCACCAGGACGTCCAGCGGCAGGCGCAGCACGTAGCCGCGGACCTGGATGTCCCGCTCCTCCATAACGTTCAGCAGGGCCACCTGGATCCGCTCGGCCAGGTCAGGCAGCTCGTTCAGGGCCACGATCCCGCGGTTGGCGCGGGGCACCAGTCCGTAGTGGATGGTCTCCGGGTCGCCCAGGCGCCGTCCCTCCGCCACCCGCATCGGGTCCACGTCCCCGATGAGGTCGGCCACCGAGGTGTCCGGGGTGGAGAGCTTCTCCACGTACCGCTCGGAGCGGTGCCGCCAGGCCACGGGGAGCCGGTCCCCGTCAGTGGCGGCGCGCGTGATCGACTCGGCCGTGATCGGTGCGTAGGGGTGCTCGTTGAGCTCGGAGCCGGCGATCACGGGCGACCACTCGTCCAGCAGCCCGCTCAGGGTGCGCAGCAACCGGGTCTTGCCCTGCCCGCGCTCGCCGAGCAGGACGACGTCGTGCCCGGCGATCAACGCACGCTCCAGCTGCGGGATGACGGTGGTCCCGAAGCCGTGCAGTCCGGGCCAGGGGTCCACGCCCGCGGCCAGGGCGGCCAGCAGGTTCTCGCGAATCTCCTCGCGCAGGGTCCGCATGCGGTGCCCGGAGGCGCGCAGCTCGGCCAGGGTGCTGATCTCGGGACGGGTGCTCACGGTCCTCACGCTAGTCCCACGCCCCGGACGCGTCGAGGGGTGTCCCGGGACCCGGGCGCGTCCTAGGCTGGCCGTGATGGACCAGGACAGCCAGACCCCCCAGCCCCCCACCCTGCTGTTGCTGGTGCGGCACGGACAGACGCCCACCACCGGACAGGTGCTGCCGGGCCGTGCCCCGGGACTGCACCTGTCCGAGGCCGGCCGGGACCAGGCCGACCGGGTGGCCGGGCGACTGGCCGCACTGCCGGTCACCGCGGTGTACTCCTCGCCCCTGGAACGCACCCTGCAGACCGCGGGCCCGACGGCGGAGCGCACCGGGGTGCCGGTCCTCACCGAGGCGGGGCTCATCGAGGGGGAGTTCGGCGACTGGACCGGCCGGTCGCTGGCCGAGCTGGCACGGCTGCCGGAGTGGCACACCGTCCAGCACGAACCGGAGGCGTTCCGCTTCCCGAACGGGGAGAGCTTCGTGGAGATCCGGGACCGGATGGCCCACACCCTGACGCGGTTGCGGCGGGCCCATCCGGGCGGGACGGTCGTGTGCTTCTCCCACGCGGACCCCATCCGGGTGGCCGTGTCCGACGCCCTGGGCACGCCGCTGAACCGCTTCCAGCGCCTGAGCGTGGGCCCCTGCTCGGTCTCGGCCATCGCCTACCGGGACGGTGAGGACCCGGTGGTGCTGACCGTGAACTCCACGCAGGACTCGCTGGCCGAGCTCCGGGCGTCCTAGGTCCCCGCCGTGTCCGCCGACGTGTCCCCCGATCCCGCGGGTGCACCGCGCGTCCCGGACGTGGACCTGCTGCGGCGCGGGGAGATCGAGCTGCTGGGCCGGATGGTGAACAGCAGCAACGAGACCTTCCTCGCCGAACTCACCCTCGGGGAGGTGCAGCACTGGGCGATCTACAAGCCGGAGCTCGGTGAACGGCCGCTGCGGGACTTCCCGCCCGGGCTGCACCGCCGGGAGAGTGCCGCCTTCCTGCTCAGCGAGGCGCTCGGCTGGGGTCTCGTGCCGCCCACGGTCGTGCGCGAGGAGGCCCCCTTCGGCGTCGGGTCGCTGCAGCTGTTCATCGAGCACGACCCGGACCGGCACTATTTCGTCCTGCTGGACGGCGCCGCCGATGCGGTGGCGCTCGCGGGACCGGCCGGCCCCGAGGACCCCCTCGCCGTGGTCGACCAGTTGCGCCGGCTGGCCCTGTTCGACCTCGTGGCCAACAACGCGGACCGCAAGGCCGGGCACGTGCTCGCCGGGACGGACGGGCGCCTGTGGGGGATCGACCACGGGCTGTGCTTCGCCGCCCCGTACAAGCTGCGCACGGTGATGTGGGACTTCGCCGGTGAGGAGATCGACCCCGGTCTGGTGGCCGACGTCGCCCCGCTCGCCGAGGAGGTGCCCGGGGAATTGGCGGACCTGCTCCACTGGCGTGAGGCCGATGCCCTGCAGGCGCGGGTCCGTCAGCTGCTCACCGCACCGCGGTTCCCGCAGGACCCCAGCGGGATGCGCTTCCCCTGGCCGCTCATCTGATCAGAGCCTGACCTCCACGTCCGCGTCCTTCTTCAGCTCCTCCATGCGCTGCATGATGGCCTCGTTCTGCTTCTGTGAGGTGACCTGCTGCTCGAGCTGCGGCTTGGCCTCCTCGAAGGACGGGGTCTTGGCGGAGGGGCTGGCCCCGCCCTCGCCCTCCTGACCGCCGCCCTGACCGCCGCCCTGCTGCTGGGAGGCCACGGCCTGGTCGTAGAGGGCCTTCAGTTCCTTCTCGGTGGGCTTCGGGACGTCGATCTCCTGGATGGCGGCCGTCATGAGCACCTGCTTCCGGGCATCGGAACGGACCTGGTCCTCGGCGAAGCCCCGTTCCTTGTAGGCCGCCATGAGCTCGTCGACGGAGCCGAGCTGCTGGGACTTCGCGGTCTCCTCCAGCAGGGCGTCGACGTCCTCGTCCGTGGCCTCGTGCCCGCTGGCCTGGGCGTCCTGGACCAGCAGCTCGCTGCCCACCATGGAGTCCAGGGTCTGCTTCTTCAACGCGTCCTGGTCGAGTTCCTGGCCGGACATCTGCGCCTGCAGGGCCATCTGCTGGAACTGGGACTCGTAGACACCCGAGAAGTCCTTCCCGGAGATCTCCTCGCCGTTGACGGTGGCGACGACGTCCGGGATCCCCTTCAGGTCGGGCTCCGGCATGGCCTCCTGACCGTTCTCGGGCGCGGCCTGGCTCGCGCCGGCCGCCTCGGTGGAGGCCGTGCCGGCGGTGGTGGGTTCGGCATCCGCGCTGCCGCAGGCCCCGAGGGCGAGGAGCGAGCCGACGAGTGCGACGCTGGTGAGCAGTTTCCTCCGCATGAGGATGACCGTCCTTTCTGGAGATGGCCCGGGCACCGTAGCAAGCCACGCTGGGCGTCGCGGTCAGGAAGCGGTCAGCACGCGCACAGACTCGGACGACGCTGCCGGGCCGGCAGGGGGTTGACGCCGAGGAGGCCACGCCCTAACGTACAACCATCCGGTTGTATATCTGACCGGGACACACCAGGAGGCCACGGTGGTCGATGACACGTCACTGACGCTGAGCGACGACGAGGTGGACCGGATCTTCCGGGCCCTCGCGGATGCGACGCGGAGGGACATCGTCCGGCGGACCCTCACGGAGGAGATCACCGTCTCCGCTCTTGCCGCCGCGTACGAGATGTCGTTCGCGGCCGTCCAGAAGCACGTCTCCGTCCTCGAATCAGCGGGACTCGTGCACAAGAACCGACACGGCCGCGAACGCCTCGTCCGCGGCAACCCCGACACCCTGCGCAAGGCCCAGCTCCTGCTGGATCAGTACGAGGAGCTCTGGCGCCGGCGGATCGACCGCCTGGACGCGCTGCTGGCCGGTAACCCGGCCGGCGGACCGCCCGCGGACCCGGCGGCCCCCGCCTGACCCCGGCCTCGCCCCGACTGGAAGGCACCGACATGCCTGTCATCGACGTCACCAAGGACCCCCGTACCCTGACCATGACCATCGTGGCCGAGTTCCCCGTCCCCGTCCGCCGGCTCTGGGACGCCTACGCGGACCCGCGCCAGCTGGAGCGGTTCTGGGGCCCGGTCGACTGGCCGGCCACCTTCACCCGGCACGACCTCTACCCCGGCGGGGAGTCGCACTACCTGATGACCGGCCCGGACGGGCAGCAGGCCGGCGGGTACTTCGAGTACCTCGCGGTGGACCCCGGCCGCTCCTTCGAGGTGCTGGACGGCTTCCGCGCCGAGGACGGGTCGAAGGACCGGCAGATGCCGACCATGCGCATGGTCTTCACCTTCGAGGAGACGGACGCCGGCTCCCGGGTGACCACCACCACCCACTTCGACTCGTCCGAGCAGCTCGAGCAGCTGCTGGGAATGGGCATGGAGGAGGGCACCCTGTCCGCCATGGGCCAGATGGACGCCGTCCTGGCCGACCGGCAGTCCTTCGCCGCGGGACAACCGGTGCGCACCCAGCTGATCGGGGAGGACCGGGCACGGCTCAGCCGGATCGTCCACGGCACCAAGGACCAGGTCTGGCGGGCCCACCACGACCCGGAGCTGCTCACGCGGTGGCAACTGGGTCCTGACGGCTGGTCCATGCCGGTCTGCGAGGTCGGCACCGCCGTCGGGGACACCTATCGGTACGAGTGGGAACAGGAGGGAGGGGGGAACCGGTTCGGCTTCACGGGTGAGGTCCTGGAGATCGAGGCCCCGCACCGCGTGGTCACCACGGAGTCGATGACCGGCCAGGACAGCCCGCCGGTGGTCAACGAACTCACCCTCACCGAGGTCGAGGGCGGCACCCTGCTGTCCCTGCTCATGACCTTCCCCGAGGGTGCGCGCGAGACCGTCCTGGGCACCGGCATGGCCGACGGCATGGAGGCCAGTTACGCCCGCCTCGAGTCGGAGGTCCTCGCCGCCGCCTGAGCTCACCTAGGCTCAAGCTGTGGCTGACATCCAGACGAGTTCCCTGCACACCACCGCCATCGGCGACCACGGTGACCGCGTGGTCTTCCTGCACGGCCTGTTCGGGCGCGGCAAGAACTTCACCCGGATCGCCAAGGACCTGGCGCCGGACTACCGGAGCCTGCTGGTGGATCTGCCCAACCACGGGCAGTCCGACTGGACGGAGACGGTGGACTACCGGCAGATGGCGGACTCCCTGGCCCGGGCCCTGCGCGAGGGCTTCGCCGCGCAGGGCCCGGTCGCCGTCGTCGGGCATTCGATGGGTGGCAAGGTGGCGATGGTGCTGGCACTGCGCCACCCGGACCTGGTCTCCCGGCTGGTCGTGGTGGACATCGCCCCCACCCAGGCCGGGGGCGCCGAGGGCGAGTTCGCCCACCTGCTGGACAGCCTGGCCGCCGTGGACCTGTCCGCGCTCCAGCGGCGGTCGGACGCGGACGAGGCCCTCAAGGAGCCCATCCCGTGGGACACCACCCGGTTGTTCCTGCTCCAGAACCTGCGCAGCGGACGGGAGGGCTTCCACTGGGAGCCGAACCTGGAGCTGCTGCGGTCCAGCCTGGACGCGATCGGCGGCTTCCCGGACACCGGGGACGCGGTCTACGATGGGCCGGTGCTCTGGGTGGCCGGCGGCCGGTCGGACTACGTCCGGGACGAGTACGCCCCCATCATGCGCGGGTTGTTCCCCAGGACCCACCGGGTGACCATCCGCGAGGCCGGCCACTGGGTGCACTCGCAGGAGCCGGAGAAGTTCGTCGAGGTGCTGCGCGGGTTCCTCCAGCACACCGGGGCCTGATTCCGGCTCGCCGACGGCGGCGGGAGAGACCCATGGGGCAGGGCATCGAGGACTACGGGGTCATCGGGGACCTGCACACCATGGCCCTGGTCGGCCGGGACGGGTCGATCGACTGGCTCTGCCTGCCGCGGTTCGACTCCGGCGCCTGCTTCGCCCGGTTGCTCGGGGACGCCGAGGCCGGCTTCTGGCAGATCGCCCCGGCGGACGCCCGGCCGTGCACCCGGCGCCGCTACCGGGGACAGACGCTCGTGCTGGAGACCGAGTGGGAGTCCCCGGAGGGAACGGTCCGCGTGGTGGACGCCATGCCGCCCCGTGAGGGTGAGGCCACCGACCTGGTCCGGGTGGTCGAGGGGGTCCGCGGACGGGTGCCGATGCGCATGGAGCTGCGGCTGCGGTTCGACTACGGGCACATCGTGCCGTGGGTGCGCCGTCACGGGGAGCGGCTCTCCGCGATCGCCGGCCCCGACGCCGTCTGGCTGGACACCCCCGTGGCGCTGCACGGTGAGCACCTGGCGACCGTGGCCGAGTTCGAGGTCGTCGCCGGGCAGAGCGTACCCTTCGTCCTGACCTACCACCCCTCACACCACAGCCCTCCTGCGCCCAGTGACGCAGCCGGTGACCTGTCCTGCACCGAGCGGTTCTGGACGGACTGGGTGGGCCGGGCGGAGTACACGGGGGAGTGGGCGGAGGCGGTCACGCGCTCGCTGGTGCTGCTCAAGGCCCTCACCTACGCCCCCACCGGGGGGATCGTGGCGGCGGCGACCACCTCCCTGCCCGAACGGCTCGGCGGGAGCCGGAACTGGGACTACCGCTACTGCTGGCTGCGTGACGCGACCTTCACGCTGCAGGCACTGCTCGGCACCGGTTACGTCCAGGAGGCCGGGGCCTGGCGGGACTGGCTGCTGCGGGCGGTGGCCGGGGACCCGGCCGACCTGCAGATCATGTACGGCATCGACGGCTCCCGGCGGCTGACCGAGCTGGAGCTGGACTGGCTCTCCGGGTACGAGGGATCGCGCCCCGTACGGATCGGCAACGCCGCGGTGGCCCAGCTCCAGCTCGACGTGTGGGGGGAGGTGCTGGACGGGTTGCACGTGGTCCGGTCCTCGGGGCTGTCCCCCGTCGCCGAGGCCTGGGACCTGCAACAGGCGCTGGTGGAACACCTCGAGGGCCGATGGCGGGAACCGGACAACTCCCTGTGGGAGGTGCGCGGACCACGCCGGCACTTCGTGCACTCCAAGGTCATGGCCTGGGCGGGCCTGGACCGGGCGGTGCGCGGTGTGGACCGGTTCGGCCTGTGCGGTCCGGTCGAGCGGTGGCGGGCCCTGTGTCAGGAGATCCACGACGAGGTCTGCGACCGCGGATACGACCCGGTGCGGGGCACCTTCACCCAGTCCTACGGCTCCACCGGCCTGGACGCGGCCCTGCTGCTGATCCCGAGGGTGGGGTTCCTGCCGTGGAACGACGCGCGCGTGGCCGGGACGGTCGACGCGGTCCAGCGCGAGCTGGTCGAGGAGGGGCTCGTGCTGCGCTACCGGCCCGGGACCGGGGTGGACGGTCTTCCCGGGCCGGAGGGGGCGTTCCTGGCGTGCAGCTTCTGGCTGGCAGATGCGCTGCACGGGATCGGCCGGAGCGCCGAGGCGCGGAAGCTCTTCGAGCGTCTGCTGGGACTGCGCAACGACCTCGGGATCCTCGCCGAGGAGTACGACCCCCTCTCCGGCCGCCACCTCGGCAACACCCCGCAGGCCTTCAGCCACGTCGGACTCGTCAACACCGCCCGGCACCTCTCCGTCCCGCTCACCGCACCCTGACGCCACCGCCCTTCCCCCGGTGAGTCGCTCACGCCACAGGCCGCTGCACCCCGTGCCCGGGGTCCCGGCAGGGGCGGCCTAACGTGTCCGTGCCCGGTCCTACGGTGGTCTCGTCCAACGGAAAGAGCACTCACCCACCCGAGGTCGTCATGACCACCCCTACGACCACCCCGACCCCCCTGCTGACCGCCGACTACCGCACCGCCGAGGCGTTCACCAGCTGCGGGGCCAGCTATGACACGCTGGCCGCCGTGGCCACCCGCCTGGCCATCCTGGCCGTCGAGGACACCCTGAACGACCCCAGCGAGGAACGCACCACCGAGCGCATCACCCTCGTCGAGCACCTCATGCGGTTCGCCAACGCCCACGGGTCCACGCGGCCGGCCGCGGCCGTCCGGCAGGCCATGGCCAGCATGCTGTATGCCATCGGGCAGCCGGGCACGCCGGTGCTGTCCATCCTGGAGGAACTGCACATCGCCACCTCGCACACCCAGTGAGGCCGGCGGGACGGAATAGCCGCCGCGGATCCATGGTTGCGCCCGGTATGCGAGCTATGACGTATTCCCGGTACGGAGACAACAGTGTCCTCGAGATGACCGACCTGCCCCGGCCCAAGGTGGGCCCCGGTCAGGTCCTGATCCGGATCAGGCGGTCCTCGGTCAACCCGGTGGACTGGAAGGTGATGTCCGGCGGCCTGGACGCGATGATGGACGCCCATTTCCCGGTGGTGCCCGGCTGGGACGTGGCGGGCGTCGTCGAGGAGGTGGGGCCCGACACCCCGGAGTTCAGCCCGGGCCAGCGGGTCGCGGCCTACGCCCGCAAGATGGTCGTCTCCGGCGGCACCTTCGCCGAGTACGTGACCGTCCCGGCCGAGTTCGCCGCCCTCATCCCCGAGGCCGTGACGGACGACGTGGCCGGGGCGCTGCCCCTCACCGGGCTGACCGCACGCCGTTCCCTCGACGCGCTGGCCCCCACGGCCGATGACACCGTGCTGATCCACGCGGCCTCCGGCGGGGTCGGGTACCTGGCCTGCCAACTGGCGGTGGCCACCGGTGCCCGTGTGCTCGGCACCGCCTCCGAGGCCAACTTCCCGAAGCTGGAGGCCCTGGGCGTGGTCCCGGTCAGGTACGGCGAGGGGCTCCTTGAGCGCGTGCGTGAACTGGCCCCGGACGGCGTCCAGGCGGTCGCCGACTTCTCCGGCGCCGAGGGGGTCCTGGAGACGACCCTGGCGGTGCTGCGCGACGGCGGCCGGCACGTGTCCATCGCCGACCCGGCCGTGGAGGACCACGGCGGGCGCTGGCTGTGGGTGCGCCCCGACGGCGACGGCCTCGCGGACCTGCTGGCGCGGGTGGAGCGGGGAGAGCTGATCCTGGACATCGACCGGGTGCTGCCCCTGGCCGAGGTCGCGGAGGGCTTCCGACTCAGCCAGTCCGGCGAGGCCCGGGGCAAGATCGTGATCGACGTCGAGCGCTGAGCCGCCGGCCGGCGCCCGCGAGAGCGCGGGGCCGGCCGGCGGTCGCGGTCACCGGTTCAGAGCTGGACGGTGGGGTTGTCACCGGGCCGGGCCGGCTGCCCGGTGACCTTGCCCCGCACCATCTCGAACGCCGTGGCCGCCAGCCCGGGGGAGTCCCAGTACTCGGCGGTGTCCGGCTCGACCCTCAGGAGCACGACCTGCGGGTCCTCCGGTGAGGCGTCGCCGTAGAACGACTCGGTCGCCTTGCTCCAGTACTCCTTCTGGCGCTCGACGTCCCGCACCACCGTGGCCGTGCCGGACACGGAGGCCCAGAATCCCTTCTCCGCCACGGTCACGTTCACGGCCTGGCCGCCGGTCGTGTCCGCGATCTTGGGGCTCGTCAGCCGGGTCAGGAACCACAGGGCATGGTCCTCGTCGACCTCCTGCAGGGCCATGGGGCGGCTGTGGATGCGCCCCTCGTGCGTGGTGGTCAGCATGCAGACGCTGGTGTCCGCCAGTTTCTCCAGCAGGGTCTTGACGGGATCCTTCGTGCTCATGGGCTCTCCTTCGGTTGCGGTGTCCCTGCAGTCCAGCAGACGGACACGGGGCTTGAACAGTGGCACGCCCGTGCCGGGACCGGATGACCCGCGCGCCCGCGCCACCGGTACCGTCACCGCAGGCCTGCGGCTAGCGTGGGTCCATGAGCCAGCACGCCGAGCAGCGACCTTCCTACTCCGACCCCTCCGACCAGGACCTCCCCGACTCGCCCCTAGGCCTGTCCCTGCCGGACGGTGCCGGCCGCAGGGTGCTCGTCACCGGTGCCACCGGTTACGTGGGAGGGCGACTGGTCCCGGAACTGCTCGCCGCCGGGTTCACCGTGCGGGCCACGGCCCGGCACCTGGACGACCTGGCCTCGCGGGACTGGTTCGACGCCGTCGAACGGGCCGAGGCCGACCTGCAGGAACCCGACCAGGTCCGCGAGGCCATGCGGGACGTGCACACCGTGCTGTACCTCGTCCACTCCATGGGCAGGGGTGATGACTTCATCGACCGTGAACGGCTCATCGCCGAGACGGTGGCGCAGGCCGCGGCCGACGCCGGCGTCCAGCAGGTCGTCTTTCTCGGCGGCCTGCACCCGGACAAGCCCCTGGAGGACCTCTCCGACCACATGCGCTCGCGAGAGCAGGTCTCCCGGATCCTGCTGGCGGGCACCGTCCCGGCCCTGGTGTTCGAGGCCGGGGTCATCATCGGTTCCGGGTCCGTGTCCTTCGAGATGATCCGGCACCTCACGGAGCGGCTGCCGGTGATGCCCGGCCCGAAGTGGCTGGACAACCGGATCGAGCCGATCGCCATCCGGGACGTGCTCTACTACCTCGCCCACGCCTGCGCCCTGAGCGCGCCGGTCAATCGCGCCTTCGACATCGGCTGCGGGACGAGCCAGCCGTTCAAGACGATGATGTCCGACTACGCGGAGGTGGCCGGGCTGTCCAAGCGCACCATCTTCGCCACGCCGCTGCCGGCGCCGCGGCTCTCCGGGTTCTGGATCGGCATGGTCACCCCCATCCCGCGGGGGATCGCGATGCCCCTGGCAGCGTCCATGGCCGAGGACGCGGTCACCGAGGAGCACGACATCGCGGCCCTGATCCCGGACCCGCCCGGCGGTCTGACGCCCTACCGCGAGGCCTGCCGGCGCGCCATCGCCCGCCAGCTCGCCGGGGACGTCCCGGCCACGTGGGACGACGACGTGCTGGCCGTGCGGGACCCCGCCGAACCGCTGCCCTCCGATCCGGAGTGGGCCGGTCACACGGTGTTCACCGATGTCCGCCAGCGCGACGGCGCGGCCTCACCCCACGCGGTCTGGCGCGCCATCGAGGCGATCGGGGGGACCACCGGGTGGTACTCGACGCCGGTGCTGTGGCGGATCCGCGGGGTGATGGACCAGGTGCTGGGCGGCTACGGGATGGCCCGCGGCCGGCGGGACCCGGGCCAGCTGAAGGTGAACGACCACGTGGACTGGTGGCGCGTCGAGGCGATCGAGCCGGGCCGGCTGCTGACGCTGCGGGCCGAGATGAAGACGGGTGGACGGGCCTGGCTGCAACTGGGCGTCGACGCGCGGGAGGGCGGTGGATCGAGGTACCGCCAGCGCGCCGTGTTCATCCCGCAGGGGATCCTGGGACGGCTCTACTGGCGGGCCATCCTGCCGTTCCACGCGCTCGTCTTCCCGGCCATGGCGAGGAACATCCTGGCCGCCGCCCAGGAGATGGACGATCAGAGCATGACCCCGCGGTCCAGGGCGGTCGAGGTGGCCGCGTAGGCCAGCTCGGCCCGCTCCACGGTGTGCTCGAGGGAGACCATGGACTTCAGTCCGCGCACGTTCGGGCGGCCACCGGTGGGCAGGACGTGGACGGTGACGCCGTCCGGGACGTGTTCCAGTGCGTGCGTGAAGCTGTGGCGGCGGGAGATGGCCAGGGAGACCCGCAGGGTGTCGAGCATCGACGTCGGGACGGTGAGCTCCCGGTCCAGCTGGCCCGCCTGCAGCACGTAGATGGTGGTGGCCCCGCGGCGCACCGCCTGGCCCAGCGGCACCGAGGCGACCAGGCCGCCGTCGAGGTAGTGCTCGCCGGCGATCTGCGTGGGAGGCAGGAGGCCGGGCACCGTGGAGGAGGCGACGACGGCCGGCACCAGCAGGCCGGAGTCGAACGCCTGCTCGCAGGCGCGTTCGATCGAGGTGGCGACCGTGATGAAGGGCAGCTCGAGGTGCTCGATCCGGGCGTCGTGGGGGAAGTGCATGCTGACCAGGTCCCAGAGCGGCTGCGCGGAGAGGGTGTGGGTCCGGCCCCGCAGCACCCGTCCGGCCTGGCTGAGCCAGGACTGGCCGTAGATGGCGCGCGCCTCGTCCGTCTGCCACATCTCGAGGAGTTCGTGCGCCACGTCGGGGTGGGGGTTGCGGGCGACGACGGCACCGTTGAGGGCCCCGACCGAGGTCCCCACGATCATGTCCGGGGTGATGTCCCGCTCCAGCAGGGCGCGCAACTGCCCCACGTGCACGGCGCCGCGCACGCCACCGCCGGCCAGCACGAAGGCCGTCACCGGTCTGTTGGTCTCCACGCCGCCATGGTAGACCGCCCACGCGAGGCGACGTCACCGTTGGTGGCTGGACGGCGTCCACGGGGTGAACGGCCCGTGCCGGGCCGGCCGGGCGGTCCGTGGCCAGGGTCCGCCCTGCCGGGTCAGCCCGCGGGGTTCAGTTGGGCCGCGGCGGCCTGCCGGTGCTCTGCGACACCGGTGTCCAGGGCGAAGACGCCGTAGGCGACGGGGCTGGCGGAGATCAGCTCGGCGCAGTGCTCGGCCAGCCGCGGCCACACCCGGCCACCGCGTTCCGTGTAGCGCTGAATCGTCACGGCGAAGGCCTCCGGCGGGGCCGAGGCGTGATGGAAGGCGAAGTCCCGGGCGGGGTCGTCCACGGCCGCCGTCGTCCAGTCCAGGACCGCCGTGATGCGCTCGTCCACCACGAGCGTGTGCGCGGGGTAGACCTCCCCGTGGGTGAGGACCGACCACTGCGGCCAGTAGCTGTCCTCGTCCAGCCAGGCTCCCCACCGGTCCCGGAGATCCGGTGCCACCTCGAACGCGGCGAGGACCCGGTCGATGTCCCTCCGCCACGCCTGGCGCACCTCGGCCGGACCCCGGGTCCGCACCCCGGCGCCGGCGGCCTCGTCCGGGTCGATGCCGTGCAGTTCGGCCAGGAAGTCCCCGAGGGACCGGGCGTAGCGCAGCGAGGCCGTGTCCAGGTGCCAGACCGGGGTGCCGTCGTCGTCGAGGGTGAGCCCGGGCTCGCCGCGCAGCAGCGGATAGGCGATCAGGTCCGGTCTGCTGATCCGCCAGTCCGGGACGGCCGGGGTCAGGTGAGGGGCCACCAGGCGCAGGGTCACGGCCTCGTCCCGGGCCCGGGCGGTGGCGTCCGGGCGGCGGGGGATCCGCAGCACCCAGTCCTGGCCGGCGGTGTCCCGGGCGATCGCCACGCGGAAGTCCAGGCCCATCTCGTTGACCCGGATCGGGCCGTCATCGAGCAACAGTCCGGCCGAGGCCGCCAGGGCACGGATCGCGGTCCCGGTCATCGCCGAGGGGTCGTCGGTGGCCATCGGCCCAGTCTAGGACCACCCCCGTCCCTCGTGCTGAGCAGGATCGGAGATGCGCCGCCGGGCCGGCGGCGGGGAAGCTGGAGCCACCCATTCCGAGGGCTGACGCGGCGGTCCACCCAGAACCGGCCCGGCCCCGACCGGCACCCGCCGAGCACAGGAGCATGATCATGAGCAAGAACCTGGCCACCTACATCTCGCTGCCCGGCACCACCGCGGAGGCCTTCGAGCACTGGCACGAGGTCTTCGGGGGCGAGCTGGAGATCATGCGCTACGGGGACATGCCGGCCATGGAGGGCATGCCCTTCACACCGGACCCGCAGTCCGTGGCGCACGTCACCCTGAGCCTGCCCGGCGGCGAGCTTGCGGGCGGTGACGTCATGGACGAGAAGGAGTACCCGCTGCGGGACACCGCGTACTCACTGCTCTACACGCTGGAGAGTACCCAGGAGGCCGAGTCGGTCATCCAGCGGCTCGTGGACGGCGGCGGCTCCGTGGGCATGCCCTTCGAACGGGCCCCGTGGGGTGGCTGGTACGGACAGGTCTTCGACCGCTACGGGGTGATGTGGGCGTTCAGCGTGGACGGTGAGACGCCCCAGGCCTGAACCCGGGGCATGGGGCCGGTCCGTCCTCAGTGCGAGGGACCGTCGGCCCCTCCGGCGCCGGGTCGCGGGTCCCGCTCGGCGCGACGGTGGCCGGCGAGCGCGGCACGGAGGTCGCCCTCCTCGTGCTCGCCCGTGCCCTCGCCGGTGGCGGTTCCCCTGCCGAACGGCAGGACCTTGAGCAGCGGGTGCAGGATCGCCATGATCACCAGGCCCCAGGCCAGGCCGAGGATGGCCGAGCAGATCGTGTTCACCAGCCAGGCCAGGAACCCGCCGACCACGGGAAGGCCCGCGAACGGGGATTCCAGCACGTGGACCAGGTCGTAGGGTGCGTGCCAGCCGAGGTCATACGCGCCCTGGAGCATGATGTGGCCACCGACCCAGAGCATGGCGATCGTGCCGATGAAGGTGATGAAGCCGAGGACGGCCGGCATGCCCTGGACCAGCAACCTGCCGAACCGCTGGGTGCCGGGAGAGTCCTTGGTGGTCAAGTGCAGGCCGATGTCGTCCATCTTGACGATCAGCCCCACCGCGCCGTAAACGAGCACGGTGATGGCGATTGCCACGACCACCAGGATCAGGGCGCGGACCCACAGGGACTCGTCGGCCACCTCATTCATGGAGATGACCATGATCTCGCAGGACAGGATGAAGTCGGTGGTGATGGCGCCCTTGATCACCTTGTCCTCGGCCGCGGGGCCCCGCTCGACGGCCGGGGTCTCCTCGGTGCCGTGGTGACCGCGCACCTTGTGCCAGACCTTCTCCGCGCCCTCGTAGCACAGGTACGTCCCGCCCAGCATGAGGATGAACGGGATGAGCCAGGGAATGAACGCACTGATCAGCAACAGGGCGGGCAGGATGACCAGCAGCTTGTTGCGCAGCGAGCCCCAGAAGATCCTCTTGATCATGGGCAGCTCGCGGGACGGGTCCGCCCCGGAGACGTACTGCGGGGTGACCGCGGCGTCGTCGATCACGACGCCCGCGGCCTTCGTGCTCGCCTTGGCGGCACCGGCCGCGACGTCGTCCACGGAGGCGGCCGCGATGCGGGCCAGTGCCGCGACGTCGTCCAGCAGGGCGACGAGGCCGCCGCTCACCGGGTGCCCCCGTCCTGGGAGGGCTGGCCGGGGCGGCGGTCATGGACACGGGTCTCGCTCGTGATCGGCATGTCCCGAGCATACGACGGCGACCGTCCAGGCGGGTGCGGAACGGTCGTCCCCCGAGGGGGCCGGTCCTCCCGCGGGGACCATTCCTCCCCGCGGGGCGCGGCCCGCTCCCGCGGTCGCGTCCGGAGGGGGCGGAGCGGGCTCAGACGTCGCGGCGGATGAGCTCCTCCAGCGGGGTGGGGGAGAGCAGGTAGGGCGCGACCTCGAGCACGGTGAACGCACCGGTCCTGCCCTCGGCCCGCAGGCGGGCGGCGGCCCGCCCGTAGGCCACCTGGGAGGCGGCGGTGAAGTCGGGATTGCTGCCGAGCTCGAGGGCGAACTCGATCGAGCTGCGGGACCCGCCGAGGTCCCCGGAGGTGATGACGTGCCCGCCGTGCGGCATGCCCTGGTGGTCGCGCTCGAACTCCTCCTCGGTGATGAAGTTCACGGTGGTGCGGTACGGGGCGAAGTAGTCCGGCATGGTGGTGACGGCCTCGGTGATCGCCGCGTGGTCGGTCTCGTCGGCCACCACGTAGCACTCCCGCACGTGCGCGGAGGCGCCGGTGATCTCGGCGCCCCGGCCGGCCCTGGCCTCCTCGATCGCCTCCTGGCTGGGGATCGTGTACTGCACGGCGCGCCGGACGCCGGGCACGCGCCGGACGGCGTCCGAATGGCCCTGGGACAGGCCCTTGCCCCAGAAGGTGTTCTGCTGGGCATCCGGGAACAGCGCATCGGCCAGGGTCCGGTTCAGCGAGAACAGTCCGGGATCCCAGCCCGTGGAGACCATCGCCACGTGGCCGCCCTCGCGGGAGGCCGCGTCCATGGCCCGGTAGTGGTCCGGGACGAGCTGGTGGTTGTCATAGGTGTCCACCGTGGTGAAGTGCCGCGCGTAGCCGGTGGCCTGCTGGGGGATGTCCGTGGCGCTGCCCAGGCACAGGAACAAGACGTCGACCTCGTCCGCGTGCTCGGCGGCACTGGCCGCCGGCAGGACCGGGGTCTCCGTGTCCAGGCCGCTGCGCCGGGAGAAGATCCCGACCAGGTCCATGTCCGGCTGGAGCCGCACGAGCCTCTCCACGCTTCGGCCGAGGTTGCCGTACCCGACGATGGCGGCCCTGATGGTCATGTGCTGTCCTCTTTCCACGATTTCCACGATTTCCACGATGTGCTGCGGTGGCGGTGCCGCGTCCGTTCCGGCCGGCCCGGCCGGGGGACCGCGGCGCCCGCGATCCCCGACATCCTAGGCCGCGGGTGACGCCGCCGCGGGCGAGGGACCGTCTCGTCGTCTCGCGTGACGGGGCCTTGCTAGACTGGGGCCACGGCGCCGTCGAGGCCGTCCGGGTCGAGGGTGTCCGCCGTCGGCCGGGGACGGGACCTGCGCGCCGAGCATCCGATTCCATGGACGCGAAACCGGCAGAGGACTTCCCATGGACAGAACCATGGAGGAGTACCCATGCCCGCGAGCCCACGCCCCGATATGCCTGTCGACGCTGCCGCTGAGGCAACCGGTGACGCACCCGGCGCCGCACCCGCCGAGGTGACCGGTGTCCGGGCCCGCCGGCACGCCGGCGACGTGCCCGCGGCCCCGGGCGGCCGCCCCGCCCTCGTCGGCCGGCGTGTCTTCTCGTCGCCGATGCAGCGCCGGGTGGCCTATGCCGTGGTCTTCGAGGCCCTGGCGATCGTGTTCACCACCCTGATCCTGGCCGCACTGGGCAACCCGGCCGGCTCCAGCGCCGTCGTCGGGGTGGTGTCCTCGGTCGTCGCCCTGCTGTGGAACATGCTGTTCAACACCCTGTTCGAGTGGTGGGAGCGGCGTTCGGGGTACACCGGCAGGCCCCTGTGGATGCGCCTGCTGCACACGTTCCTGTTCGAGGCCGGGCTCGTGGTGGTCCTCGTCCCGGCGGTGGCGCTGATCCTCCAGGTCGGCCTCTGGGAGGCGTTCCTCTACGAACTGGCGCTGATCATCTTCTTCCTGGTCTACAACGCCGTCTACGCCTGGTGCTTCGACCGCGTCTTCGGCCTGCCCGACTCCGCGCAGTAGCCCCGTACGGGGAACCGGGTTGCCGCGGCGATCTCAGGCCTAGACGGCCGGCAGGCCCAGGAAGTCCCGGATCGCGGGGATCTCACCGCGTGCCTGGGCCAGCCCCGCCTCGTGGGAGGCGCGCAGCCTGGCCACGTTCCGCTCCCCGTTCGAGACCGGCATCCGCTCCGGGACGAAGAGGTAGGCCTTGCCCTGGCGCTCGAGGTCGAAGAGCCGCTCCCGGGTCTGGTTGTACCGCGTCCACCGCGTCAGCAGCGCCTCGGCGATCGCGGGGTGCCTGCGGAAGTAGCGCAGGTAGAACCGGGGGAAGCGTTCGGGACCCTTCACGTAGTCCCGTTCGCGGGTGAGCACCGCCAGGAACCGCTCGTGCCCGGCCTCCTCGGCCGCCGACACCGGGATGCCGCCGTCCGGGCCCAGCGCGCCGTCCACGTAGGTCCGGCCGTCCAGGTGCACCGGGGGCATGAGCACGGGCATGGTGGACGACGCGCGGACGCGCACCATGAGGTCCTGGATCGCCGGGGTGTCCTGGCGCCCCCACCACACCTGCTCACCGGACTCGGCGTCGAAGGCCCCGATGCGGACGGTGGCCGGGTTCGCGCAGTAGGTCTCCCAGTCGTACGGCAGCGCCTGGTCCGGCAGCCCGGTCTCCTCATAGATGTACTTCGCGTTGAACAGCCCGTCGCCCCGCACGAACGTCCTCCAGTTGCCGAACTTCGGGTCGGCCGCGAAGTCGACGAAGGAGTGCCGTGCCCGCCAGGCGTCCCGGGCGAGGTAATTCGCGGTGTTGGAGGACCCCGCCGAGATCCCGGCCACGAAGTCCAGGTGGATCCCGGCCTCCAGCAGGGCCACCACCATGGCCGAGGTGTAGGAGGCCCGCATGCCGCCGCCCTCGAAGAGCAGTGCGGTGTCGGTGACGTTGCTGCGCAGTTCCACGCCGACAGCCTAAACGGCTAGGTTTGAACGCATGGCAACCACAGCATTCAAGTCCACCCCCGTCAGCACCGTCGGCGAACTCCCCGCCGTCGGATCCTCCGCCCCCGCCTTCGAGCTCACCGGTTCCGACCTGTCGCCCGTCTCGCTCGCGTCGCTGGCCGGCCGCACCGTCATCCTGAACGTCTTCCCCTCGCTGGACACCGGCGTGTGCGCCGCCTCCGTCCGGACGTTCAACGAACTGGCCGCCGGGCTCCAGGACACCACCGTGGTGGCCGTCTCGGCCGACCTGCCGTTCGCCGCGGGCCGGTTCTGCTCCGCGGAGGGCATCGACAACGTCGTCACCGGTTCCGTGTTCCGCTCCAGCTTCGGCCAGGACTACGGCGTGACCCAGGCCGATGGACCCATGGCGGGGCTGCTGGCCCGTGCGGTCATCGTGATCGACCCCCAGGGCACCGTGACGTACACCGAGGTGGTCCCGGAGATCACCACCGAGCCGGACTACGACGCGGCGATCGCCGCCGCCCGCGCCTGACCGGAGCACGGTGAACGACCCCTCCGACCCCCGGGATCCCGGTCGCGACGCGGCCGGGGTCCCGCCCTACCCAGGCCGGCCCCCCGTCGTCGGGCCGGTCTTCCCCGTGCCCGGGCAGTACCCGGCCCAGGGCGCGCACCGGCCGCACGGGCACCACGCCGGTACCCACCAGCACGTCCCGTACGGGCAGTACCCGCACCAGCAGTTCCCCTCCGGCCGGCCGCCCCGCCGCCCCCGCCGCGGTGCGTACCGCCTGATCATCGCCACCGGGGTCACGGGGGCCCTCATCCTCGCGGGCGGGGTCACCGTGCTGACCGTCCAGGAGATCCGGGACATCGTCGCGGTCCAGGAGGGGGAGACGGCCCGGCCCGCCGCGGAGGGGGAGTCCCTGGGGGAGACGCTGCGGCATGCCCATGAGGGCATCCGGGTGGACTGGGCGGCCGGCCCGAACCTCGACGAGGCCGGCCTGGACCAGGGCCGGAAGGTCACCGAGGCACCAGGCGTGCTGATGGTGGACACCCGGCTGATGTCCGGCATCGGCACCGGCACCGGGATCGTGCTCAGCGGGGAGGGACTGGCCATCACGAACTACCACGTGGTCGAGGACGCCTCGGAGGTCACCGTGACCGTGGCGGACACCGGTGAGACCTACGACGCCGCCGTGCTCGGGCGTGATTCCCTGCACGATGTCGCCGTCCTCCAGATCGAGGACGCCCCGGACCTGCCCACGGCGTCGATCGACCCGGAGGTGCCGCGACTGGGGGACCGTTCGGCGGCCGTCGGCAACGGCGGAGGACAGCGGTTCCTCACGGCGGTGACCGGTGAGGTCACCGCACTGGGCGAGTCCATCGTCGCCTCCTCCGGCGTGCCGGACGACTACTCCCGGCTGACGGGCCTGATCGAGACCAGTGCCGACGTCGTGCCGGGGTACTCGGGCGGGCCGCTGGTGGACGGTGACGGCCAGGTGGTGGGCATCACCACCGCCGCCTCCCAGGGCGAGGACGCGGAGGCCGTGGACGGCTACGCCATCCCGGTGGCCACCGCGCTGGAGATCGTGGCCCAGGTCCTGTCCGGGGAGGAGACGGACACCGTCAGCATCGGCGTGGACGGGGCCCTGGGGATCACCGTGCAGACCGAGGACGGGGCCGCGGTGGTCAGGGAGGTGTCCCCGGGCTCGTCCGCCGAACGGCTCGGCCTGCGGGTCGGGGACACGGTGCACGCCGTCGACGGGCACCCGGTGGTCTCGGCGGCCGAGCTGTCCGAGATCGTCAACGACCACAACGTGGGGGACATCGTCTCCGTGCAGTGGACCACCGTGGACGGCCAGGAGCGCGCCGGTGAGGTCGACCTGCAGGCGGCCGTGGTGTACTGACCGCTCAGCCGGCCAGCTCGTCGTCCACGAAGACCCGGCCGGAGACGCGCAGTCCCGCCACCGCCATCACCACGCCGGAGGCGGCCAGCAGGACGAGGACCAGCGTCCAGTCCCCGAGCCCGGCGTGGAGGAAGCCGACGGCCAGGGGCCCCAGCGCCGCCAGGATGTAGCCGAAGGGCTGGACGAATCCGGAGAGCCGGGCGGTGACGTGGGGATCGCGGCTGCGGGCGGGGATGAGCGAGATCGCCGTCGGGAACGCGAAACCGCCGGCGCCCAGCAGCACCGACCACAGCCAGGCACCGGCCACGGGTGCGAGCAGCAGGCCGATGTACCCGGCCGCCGTGAGCAGTCCGAAGCCCAGCATCCATGGTGCGAGCGTGCGGGAGCGCTCGATCACCGTGGGCATGACCAGCCCGCCGATGATGCCCATACCGGCGATGACCGCCGTCAGGGAACCGGCGAGGTTCGCATCCAGGCCGGCGTCCCGGTAGACCTGGGGCATCCAGCCGAACTGCACGTAGGCGTTCATCGCCTGCACGCCGAACAGCACCATGAGGGCGACGGCGGTGGGGGACGAGGCCAGGCTCCGGTCCGGGTGCTCGCGGGGCGGGGCCGTGGGGAAGTCGTGCCCGGTGCGGCGGGCGACGACCAGCCACAGAACCAACGGGACGAGGGCCATCAGTCCCCAGAACCCGAGGGCGTAGCGCCAGCCGTCCGCGGGGTCGCCCAGGGCGCCCGCGAGGCCGGCCATCGGAGCCGCCAGCCCCGAGCCCGCCGAGCCTCCCACGGTCAGGAACATGCTGTAGAGCGTCATCAGGACCACCGTGTGCCGGCGGCCGTGCCGCTTGACCCACGCCGGGACCAGGACGTTGCCGACGGCCATCCCGGCCAGGGCCAGCGCGGTCAGCGGCACGAACGCCCAGACCGAGCCGGAGCCCGGGCGCAGCAGCAGCCCCGCGACCACGAGCACCAGGCTCAGGGCGATGGTCAGGGACAGCCCCGCGCGCCGGCCCATCCGCACCGCGAGCAGTCCCACCACCCCGAACATGAGCCCGGGCAGCGCGGTCAGCACCCCGGCGACGCCGCCGTCGATCCCCAAGGACGCCGAGACCTCGGCCAGGACCGGTCCCAGGGAGGTGGCGCCCGGGCGCAGGTTCGCCGCGATGAACAGCACGGCCAGCACCGCCAGGACGATGCCGACGGTCCCCGGACGCGCGGACCGACCCGTGCCCGCCGCAGGTGCCGGCTGCGGAGCCCGTCCCGCGTCGGCCGGGTGGTCGGGGGCGGTGCGTGCGTCGGCGCCGGGGTCACTACTGGTCATGGACCAGTTCTACACCGTTCGTCGCCGCGCGTCCGGGCGGGGCCTCAGACCGTGGCGAACAGCAGCAGGGACACCGCCATCACGGCCATGCCGCCCACCAGGCCGTACATCGCCAGGTGGTGCTTGCCGTACTCGCGGGCCGTGGGCAGCAGCTCGTCCAGGGAGATGAACACCATGATCCCGGCCACCACGGCGAAGGTGATGCCCAGCAGGACGTCGTTCAGGAACGGCATCAGCAGCGCGAAACCGATCAGCGCACCGGCCGGCTCGGCCAGCCCCGAGACGAAGGACCACCGCACGGCCTTGCGGCGGGACCCGGTGGCCTCCCGGACCGGCACCGCCACGGCCACGCCCTCCGGGACGTTGTGCAGCGCGATCGCCAGGGCCACGGGCAGGGCGATCGACAGGTCCGTCAGCCCGGCCACGAAGGTGGCGAAGCCCTCGGGGAAGTTGTGGAGGCTGATCGCCAGCGCGGTCACCGTGCCGGTCCTCATCATCCGCCGGCGCCGGGCGGCCGTGGCCGGGTCGTGGACCTGGCCGGGCTCGTGCGGGTTGATGGGTGCGGGGACGAGGCGGTCGATCACCCCGATCACCACGATGCCCCCGAAGAACGAGGCCACGGCCGCCCAGTGGCCCCCCGTGGGGTCCGTGGCGGCGGTGAGCGACGTCAGCGCCTTGGGCATGATCTCCAGGAAGGACACGTAGAGCATCACGCCCGCCGAGAAGCCCAGGGCCACGGACAGGAACGGGCCGCTGGTGCGCCGCGGCAGCACGGAGATGAGCCCGCCGATGCCCGTGCACAACCCGGCGAGCACGGTGAGCCCCAGTGCGAGCCAGAAGTTCTCCACGCCGAGCCGTTCCTTGCGTCCGTGTCCTGCAGGGTCGTGCCCTCCCGTGCACCCCGGCGTTCGCCGGGTGCCACCGGTGCCGGGGGATGCACCGAGTGTAGGGGCGGCGGAACGGGCCTCAGTACGCTGTCCCCATGATGACGACGCCGGACCCGGCAGGTGGTCCCGCCGGCGCCGGTCCGCCGCCGGACGCCCGTCCGGTGTCCGAGGGTGGCTGGCGGGACGTCCTGGCCCTGGCCGCCTCGCGCGGGGCCTGCGTGCAGCTGTCCGTGATCCACCGCGGGGTCGTCGTCCTGGACGGGGCGGTCCGCTGCCACCCGGACGCCCTGGGGTGGTTGTTCTCGGCCTCCAAGCCCTTCACGTCCCTGCTGGTCCACCGGCTGGCGGGCCGGGGCGTGCTGGACCTGGATGCCGCGGTGGGGGAGTACTGGCCCGAGTTCGGGACCGGTGGGGACGGCTCCAAGGCCGGCACGGCCGTCCGGGACGTGCTCACCCACCGCACGGCCGCCCCCACGGCGGGGCCGTACCCGGCGGCGGTGCTGGCCATGCACCGCCTCGAGGCCTCGCTCGAGCGGGTGGCCCGCGGCCGACGCCGGGACCACCGCTATCCGGGTCTGTCCGCCTACCAGCCACTGGACTTCGGGTTCATCCTGGCCGAGGTGGCCCGCCGGGCCACCGGCCGTCCGTGGCCGCAGCTGCTGCACGACCTGGTGCTGGGCCCCGCCGGACTGTATGACGTCCACCCCGGGGTGCCGGACGACCAGCTGCACCGGTGCCTGCCCTTCGACGGCTCGCACCGGGCCCTGCCGGGCGGACCGGTGGTCGCGGCCATCGTCAACCGGCGGTCCGTGCGCCAGGCACGGATCCCGGCGGCGGGGATCTCGACGACGGCCCGCCAGCTCGCCCTGTTCTACCGCCACCTGCTCGGCGCCCCGGAACGGGAGGCACTGTGCGCACCCAGTTCGGACGGCGGCCGTGACGCCTGGACCCGGCTGCCCACCCGGTGGGGGACCGGGATCCAGCTCGGCGGCACCGGTGCATGGTGTCCGCTGGGGGCCACCAGCACCGTGCGGTCCTTCGGGCACAACGGTTCTGACGTGTGCCTGGGCTGGGCGGATCCCGACCTGGACCTCGCGGTCGGCCTCGTCACCGACCGGGCCAGCGGCCACCCCGCGGACAAGAGGCTGCTCGTGCGGGTCTCGGACGCGATCCGCGCCGCCGCCCGCCGGTGCTGACCGGCGTTCCGGAACTGACCGGCCCGCCAGTACCGTCCGGTCCGCGTGGCCCGGGGCCGTCCCGAGACGCAGCCTCTCTCCGGGCCACGCCCCTCCCAGGGCCGGGCCCATCCCCAGGATCAGGGCCATCCGATAGGTTCGGCAGGACGGGATCGCCGACCCGGCCGGGGCCCTCATCGTCGTCTCATCGTCGACTCATCCCCGTCTCATACCGGTCCCGCAGGATATTCACAGGATCTTCCAAGGACAGGAACAGACGCGATGACGCACCAGGAGCCGGCGCAGCAGGCGCACACTCCCCGACCCACCGGTCGATCCAGGCGATCCACGCACGGGCGGCGCGCCGTCGTCGTCGGCTCCGGACCCAACGGGCTGACCGCCGCCGCGGTGCTGGCCCGCGCGGGCTGGGAGGTCGACGTCTACGAGCGGCACTCGGCCCCGGGCGGTGCCTCCGCCTCCGCCGACGTGCTCGGCCCGGGGACCATCGTGGACCTCGGGGCGGCGGGCCATCCCTTCGGTGTCGCCAGCCCCGTGTTCCGGGACCTGGACCTGGGCGCACACGGCCTCGAATGGCTGCACAGTGACTACCCGATGGCACACCCACTGGACGGCCGTCCGGCGGCGATCCTGCACCGTACCCTCGAGGCCACGGCCGCCGGCCTCGGTCAGGACGGCACGGCGTGGACCCGGCTGCACGCCCCGCTCGTGGAGGACATCGACGCGCACCTGGAGAACATCCTCGGCCCGTCACTGGTGCGCGTGCCGCGGCACCCGGTCAGCATGGCCCGCTTCGGGATCCGGGCCCTCTGGCCCGCGGGCGCGGTCGGGCGGGCCATCTTCCGGGACGAGACCGCCAGGTCCCTGTTCGCGAGTTCCTCGATCCACGCCATCCTGCCGCCCACCCACCTGTTCACGGCCGCGTTCGGCCTGATCTTCGGTGCCCTGGGCATGACCCGCGGGTGGCCCGTAGCCAAGGGCGGCTCCGGTGCCATCACGGCGGCGCTCGCCTCCGTCCTGGCTGCTCACGGTGGGCGCATCCACCTGGACCACGAGGTCACCGACCTGCGCGAGTTCCCGGACGCGGACGCGATCCTGCTCGACCTCACGCCCCGGCAGCTGCTCGCCCTCGACGGGGCGGACCTCAGCGACCGCTATGCCGCGCACCTGCGGCGCTGGCGCTACGGGACAGGGGTCTCGAAGGTGGACTACCTGCTCGACGGGCCGATCCCGTGGACCGACTCCCGGGTGGCCGGCGCCGGTACCGTCCACGTGACCGGAACGCTGGCCGAGCTGGAGCACGCCGAGCGCGAGGCCAAGGCCGGCCGGATGCCTGACAGGCCCTTCGTCATGGTCTGCCAGCAGCAGGCGGGGGACCCGTCCCGGGCCACCGGCCCGGCCGCCGGGAAGACGGTGGTGTGGACCTACGCCCACGTCCCCGGTGGGTACGACGCCCCGGTCGAGCACCTGATCGCCGAACAGATCGAACGCTTCGCCCCGGGTTTCCGGGACCGGATCGTCCACCGGGTGGCCACCACCCCCTCGGCCCTCCAGTCCTGGAACCCCAACCTCATCGGCGGGGACGTGGCCGGCGGATCCATGGGCGGGCTGCAGCAGGTGCTGCGTCCGGCCCCCGTGCTCAGCCCGCATCGCACCGGCACACCGGGGCTGTACCTGGCCTCCTCGTCCACCCCGCCCGGAGGCGGGGTGCACGGCATGGCCGGACTGCACGCCGCCCGGGCCGCCCTGGCCGACGCGGCGCGCGGCCGCACCCGGCGTCACACGCACCCCCGCACCCCTCGAGAGGACAGACCGTGACAGACGACCCCACCCGTCCGACGTCGCTGCCGGGGGTGCTGACCGCCCCCGCGGCGACGGAGCGGGACCTCTGGGCGCTGGCCGCGGGAGCCGCCCTGGCCGCCGTGCTGCTCTCCCCGGTGCGCCACTACTTCAACGGCAGGGACAAGGCCGAGGAGGACTCCTTCCCGCTCTCGACCTATCCGATGTTCTCGGACCACCGCAAGGACCGGACCCGCATCCCGCACGTGACCGGGTTCACCGCCGAGGGTGAGCGGATCGTCCCGCACTACAGCCACTTCGGCGCCGGCGGGCTGAACCAGGTCCGCAAACAGGTCACCCGCATGGTCCGCCAGGGCCGCGCGGTGGAGGTCGCCCAGCGCTACGCCGATGCCCTGGCCGTCCAGGGTGAGCGGCCCGTGCCGCGCGGAGGGGGCCCCGGTGCCGTCCGCCGCCGCCGCGAATCCGGCATCGTCCGCGTCGAGGTCGTGCGCTCGCGGTACTTCTTCGACACCTACTACGCGGGCAACACCACCCCGCAGGTCGAGACCGTCCACGCCCGCGCGGACGTCGGAGGCACGGCCGTCGAGGTCGCCGAGACCCGCACCGACCCCACCCAGGACCCCCAGGGACCGCCCACCGGGCCGATGGCCCGATCCGGGCTCGGCAACACGCCACCCGCCCCCATCGGCCAGGGGAACACGCCGGCCGACTACCGCACCGAGCACACCGTCCAGGCCGCACCGCGCATCGTGCGGACCCCCGCGCAGGAGACCGCCCGATGACCCTCGTCCAGACCCTCGTCGACCACCTCCGCCCGGCGGCCCAGCCCGTGCGCCCGGCCGTGCTGCGCCTGGCCACCGGCACGTTCTCCGCGGTGCACAACATCCGCCGGCGTCCCATGTTCCGCAGGCTCCACCGCCAGGACGAGACCCAGTTCACCCCTGTCGGGGTGGTCAGGGTGCTGAGGAGGCCGTTGCCGCCGACGGTGGCGGACGCCCTCTTCGACACCGCCCAGGCGGTCAACATCGCGGCGACGCTGGGGATCGGCCACCGGGTGACCGGTCCGCTGAACGCGGCGCTGCAGTTGTGGACCATCACCTACCGCAACTCCTGGACGATGCTGCTGCACAACGACAACATGATGACGATGCACCAGATGGTCCTGGGAACCACCCGCTCCGCCGACGCCCTGAGCGTCGACGCCCTGGTCCGTGACCGCACCCTGCTCCCGCAGCGCTTCGACCGGGCCTACGGCGCGGTCCCGACCGTGCTGAACATCGCCACCTGCGCCGTCTACTTCATCTCCGGCGTGGCGAAGGTCCGGGGCCCCCTCGGGATGAGGTGGGCACAGGGCGACGTGCTGCGCGGCCAGATCGCCGTGGACGGACTGCGCAAGGACCTCTTCGGCTCCGCCAGGACCGAGGCCGGTTCCGCGCTGTACCGGCAGAAGGGACTGTTCACGCTTCTCGCCGCCGTCTCCCTGGCCGTGGAGCTCGGGGCGCCGCTGTCACTCGTGCACCGCAGGCTCGGCCAGGCGTTCGCCCTCGGGGCGTGGGGCATGCACGTGGGGATCCGGATCGTCATGGGCATCAGGTTCACGTACAACGTCTCCGGGATCTCCTACCTGCCGTACGTCCCGGCGGGGCCCCAAATGCCCCGGTGAGAGCCCGCTTGTGAACCGCCGATGAACTCTTGAAAACAGCATGTTTCCGCTGGTGGCCGCCAAGTTACGGGATGGTAACGATCCGGTCGGCGGCCGACTATTCAATGGTGCTTTTACATGTTGCGGGACTAATGTCTTGCACACCTTGTGGTGTCGCTCACTACCGGCCGGGAAGGGGAAACCGGATTTCGGCCGGAGACCGGCCCTCCACCCCAGACGGGTCGGATCGGGAGCACAGCACGCCTCGCACCTGTCTGAATGGAGACGCTTTGATGAAGTACACAAAGCTTTCTGCCGCAGCCGCCCTCCTGGCCGGCTCCGCGCTCGTCCTGTCCGCTTGCGCGCCGGGCGGCCCGGCCGAGAACTCTGACACCGGCTCCGCCGCCCCCGAGGGCAACGGCGAGGTCGCGACCGGCGACTTCGGGGAGAAGTACACCGTCGAACCCGCCGACACCGGACTGGCGGACCTCGGGGAGATCGAGACCCAGGACGGCTCCATCGCCTACTCGGTGGGCGAGGACGAGTTCATCTCCTACAACTCCATGACGCCGGAGACCTACTCGACCTACAACTCGGCGGTCACCGAGCGGCTCATCTCCACCTTCGCCTACTTCGGCACCGACGGGCAGATCTACCAGAACGAGGAGTACGGCACCTACGAGAAGGTCTCCGATGACCCGCTGACGGTGAAGTACACCATCAACGAGGAGGCCGTGTGGTCGGACGGGACCCCCGTCACCGCCGCCGACTACATCCTCAAGTGGGGCGTCGAGAACCCGCGCATCACCACCGGTTCGGGCGAGGAGGCGGCGCCGCTGTTCAACGCCATCTCGCAGTCCTTCGGCGAGTACGTCAGCGAGGCGCCGGAGGGTGATCCCGCCGGCAAGGAATTCACCATCACCTTCAAGGAGCCCTACGCCGACTGGCCGATCCTCGTGGACACCGCCCTGCCGGCCCACGTGGTCGCCGAGGAGTCCGGCATGGGCATGGACGCCATGCTCGAGGCCGTCCGGAACGAGGACGCGAAGGCCCTGGCCCCCGCCGCCGAGTTCTGGAACACCGGCTGGAACACCTCCCCGGGCACCCTTCCGGACGAGTCGATCGCCCCCTCCAACGGCCCCTACACGTTCAAGAGCTGGGAGCCGGGCCAGTCCATCACCCTGACGGCCAACGAGAACTACTGGGGCACCCCGCCGGCCACCAAGGAACTGGTCATCCGCTTCGCGGCCGCCGACACCCACGTCCAGGCCCTCGCCAACGGCGACCTGAACGTCATCGAGCCGCAGGCCACCGTGGACACCCTGTCCCAGCTGGAGGACCTGGGCGACCAGATCGTCATCCAGACCGGTGCCTCCCTGACCTGGGAGCACCTGGACTTCAACTTCATGGACGGCTCGCCGTTCGCGGACAACCTCGAACTGCGCAAGGCCTTCGCCATGTGCGTGCCGCGCCAGCAGATCGTGGACAACCTGATCAAGCCGGTCGACCCCGAGGCCGTGGTCATGAACGCCCGCGAGGTGTTCCCGTTCCAGGACACCTACCAGGAGGTCGTGGACGCCGCCTATGACGGCAGCTATGACGAGGTCGACGTCGAGGGCGCCAAGAAGATCGTCGAGGCCGAGGGCGCCGAGGGCACCACGGTGCGCATCGGCTACTCGGCCCCGAACCCGCGCCGCTCCGATACCGTGGCCGCCATCAAGTCCTCCTGCGACGAGGCCGGCTTCGTGATCGAGGACGTGGGCTCCGCCGACTTCTTCGACAAGACCATGCCGCAGGGTGACTACGAGGTCGCGCTGTTCGCCTGGGCCGGCTCCGGCCAGATCGCCTCGGGCCGCAACATCTACCACTCCACCGGTCAGCAGAACTACGGCAAGTTCTCCAACAAGGAGGTCGACGCCGCCTGGGACACCCTGGCCGGATCCGTCGACCCCGCCGTGCACGCCGAGCAGGTGAAGGTCATCGAGAAGGGCCTGTGGGACAACCTGTTCGGCATCCCGCTGTACGCCCACCCGGGCGTCGTGGCGCACTCGGCGGACGTGGCCAACGTCCGCGACACCCCCACCCAGTCCGGGGCCGTATGGAACGCCCAGCAGTGGGTCCGCGCCGAGTGACCCTCGGCTGACCCCCACGGGGATGATCCATGACCACCGCTGAGGCCCGGCCATCATCCGGCCGGGCCTCAGCCGTGCTCCCCACGACCGGCCGGACCCGGCGGGTCCGGCCGGTCGTGGGAGCGACCCGTGGTGTGATCATGACCACGTCCACGACACCCTTGGTACGGAAGGCAACGTTCAGTTGTGCTGAAATTCATCCTCAGGCGCTTCGGCAGCTCGTTCCTGGTGCTCCTCGGAGCCTCGGTGCTGCTCTACGTGCTCACCATCAACTCCGGCGATCCCCTGGCCGACCTGCGCGAGTCCAACGCGGAGAACCGCGACTACCTCATGCAGCAGCGCACCCAGTTCATGAACCTGGACATGCCCTGGTACCAGCGGTACTGGACCTGGCTCACCGGCGTGGGCCAGTGCTTCATCGGCCAGTGTGAGCTCGGCACCAACCGCCAGGGCCAGGAGGTCGTCGACCTGCTCGGGCTGGCCGCCGCCTCGACCCTGCGCCTGGTCGTGCTGGCCACGGTGATCGCCATGGTCTTCGGCATCGTCATCGGCATCCTGACCGCCATCCGCCAGTACTCCGGCATGGACTACGCGGTCACCTTCCTGACGTTCCTGTTCTTCTCGCTGCCGGTCTTCTGGGCGGCCGTGCTGCTCAAGGAGTACCTGGCCATCGGGTTCAACGACTGGATGGCGGACCCGGGCTTCACCTGGCCCGCGGCGATCGTCGCCGGACTGCTGCTCGGGGTGGTCCTGCAGGCCGTACTGGCCGGTCCGGCCAGGCGCCGCCTCTTCACCTTCCTGGGCGCCTTCCTCTTCACCGTCCTGGCCATCCCGTACCTGGACTGGCTGAACTTCGCCCAGTACCCGCAGCTGGGCCCGGTCGTCATCGCGCTCGTCGGGGCCGCGGCCGCCGTCGGGGCCACCGCGCTGGGCGCCGGCCTGCAGAACCGCCGCGTGCTGTACGCGGGGCTGGTGACCGCCGCCCTGGGCGTCGTGTCCTATTACGCCACCTACACCCTGCTGTGGGACCCGACCTGGACGACCCTGCTCGTCCTGGCGGTCGTGCTGGTCATCGTGGCGGTCGCCGTGGGTCGCCTGATGGGCGGGTTCTCCAAGGGCGCGGCCACCATCGTGTCCCTCTTCACGGCCGGGGTCATGGGCCTGCTGATCATCGTGGAGCACCTCTTCCGCGCCTGGCCGGGATACCTCGAGATCGTGGGGCGGCCGATCTCCACCATCGGCTCGCAGACCCCGAACTTCTCCGGCACCTTCTGGGAGGACTTCCTGGACAAGGGCACCCAGCTGTTGCTGCCCACCATCCTGCTGGCCCTGGTCTCCCTGGCGACCTACTCGCGCTACACCCGCGCGTCCATGCTCGAGGTCAGCCAGCAGGACTACATCCGCACCGCCCGTGCCAAGGGGCTCGGCGAGCGGCAGGTCATCCTCAAGCACGCCTTCCGCAACTCGCTGATCCCGATCACCACGATCATGGCCTTCGACTTCGCGGCCCTGATCGGCGGTGCCGTCATCACGGAACGGGTCTTCGGCTGGAAGGGCATGGGCGAGATGTTCGCCACCGGACTGGACCAGGTGGACCCCGCGCCGGTGATGGCCTTCTTCCTGGTCACCGGCACGGCCGCGGTGCTGTTCAACCTGCTGGCCGACATCCTGTACGCGGTCCTCGATCCCCGGATCCGGGTGTGAGCGGCATGCGCAACGACACCGACCCCCGCAACGAGCAGGACCCGAAGACCATGGACGATAACCCGTCACGAACCGCCACGACCCTGCGGGACGGCACCGGCCCCTCCCAGCAGGCCGTCGACATGGCCAACCTCGCCGAGGTCGAGGACGCGAAGCTGCGGCAGAAGACCGGCAAGTCCTACAGCCAGGGCCAGATGGTCCTGCGTAAGTTCCGGAACCACAGGGCCGCCATGCCCTCGGCCGTGTTCCTGGTCCTGATCTTCATCCTCGCGTTCAGCTCGATCGGCTGGGCCGGGATCCCCGGCTGGTGGGACAAGAGCTACCTGACCTCGTCCACGGTGGTCGACGGCGGCGCCCCCACCCTGTCCCTGGTCCCGCAGTGGCTGGGCGGGGAGGGCATCCGCTGGGGCGAGCACCCGTTCGGCCAGGACAACACAGGCAAGGACTACTTCGCCCTGGTCATGCGCGGCACCCAGCAGTCCCTGATCATCGCGCTGGTGGTCGGGCTGGTCTCCACCGTGATCGGTGCGACCATCGGTGCCATCGCCGGGTACTTCCGCGGGTGGATCGACTCCCTGCTGATGCGCCTGACCGACCTGATCATCGTGATCCCGCTGCTGGTGCTGGCCGCCGTGCTGGGCCGGATGACCTCCAGCCTCGATGCGGGCATCATCCCCCTGGCGGTCGTGCTGGGACTGGTCACCTGGACCTCCCTGGCCCGGCTGGTGCGCGGTGAGGTCCTGTCCCTGCGCGAGAAGGAGTTCGTGGCGGCCTCGGTGGCCATGGGAGCCCACCCGGCCCGCGTGATCGGCCGGCACCTGCTCCCGAACACCATCGGCGTGATCGTCGTCAACGCCACCTTCGCGATCGCCTCGGCCATCCTGCTGGAGACCTCGCTGTCCTTCCTGGGCTTCGGCGTCCAGGCCCCCGAGTCCTCGCTGGGCCTGCTGATCAGCCAGTACCAGAACGCCTTCACCACCCGTCCGTGGCTGTTCTGGTGGCCCGGCATGCTCATCCTGGCCATCGCCCTGTCCGTGAACTTCCTGGGCGACGGCCTGCGCGACGCGTTCGACCCCCGCCAGGGCGCGCGCACGGCGCGGAGGAACCGCCGCCTGGGCACCTTCGGCATCTCCGGTCGGGACAAGGCCCTCGACCGGGCCGCCACGGAGACCAGCGCCGGAGCCGGCGGCCGGGACGTGCCCGCCACCGGGGCGCTGAGGCCGACGACGACCTCCGCGGAACTGCGCGACGAGATCCACTCGGACGATGAGCCGCACGGGGGGCCCCGCCGGCACGGGGACCGCCGGAAGGGCAGGAACCGCTCGGACGGAGACCACCCGGACGGAGACCGCGCGGACGAGCACCGTCGTGACGACCAGGAACCGAGAGACTGAGGAGGGGAGAGGCCATGGGCATCTTCGGACGCAAGAACCGTGGAGGGACCGCCGACGTGGTGGACGAGGCTCCCGGGCCGGGCTCGCACGCGGCCCGGCCGACGTCGGGCTCATCCCCGGCCACCGGCTCGCTGGGGGTGGTCCAGCGCCACCCGGACCGCGACGGCAGGCCGATCCTGTCCTTCCAGGACGTCTCGGTGACCTTCGACACGGAGTTCGGCCAGGTCGAGGCGGTCAAGGGGGTCAGCTTCGACATCAAGCCGGGTGAGGTCGTCGCCCTGGTCGGTGAGTCGGGCTCGGGCAAGTCGGTCACCTCGGCCACCGCCATGGGCCTGCTGCCGAACAACGCGAACGTCTCCGGCACGGTGATGCTGGGCGACCGCGACGTCACCGCACTGGACGCCTCCGGACTGCGCCGGATCCGTGGCCGCCATGCCGCCATGGTCTTCCAGGAGCCGATGACCGCGCTGAACCCCGTGCTGACCGTGGGCGACCAGCTCACCGAGGCGCTGAACCTGCACGGGATCGCCTTCGGCACCGAGGCGGACCGCCGGGCCGCGGAGCTGCTGGAGATGGTCGGGATCCAGGACGCGAAGAACCGGCTGCGGCAGTACCCGCACCAGTTCTCCGGAGGCCAGCGCCAGCGCATCGTCATCGCCATGGCGATCAGCTGCTCACCCGAGGTGATCATCGCCGACGAGCCGACCACCGCACTCGACGTCACGGTCCAGGCCGAGATCCTCGAGCTGTTGCGCTCGCTCAAGGACCAGCTGAACACCGGCATCCTGCTCATCACGCACAACATGGGCGTGGTGGCGGACATGGCCGACCGCGTCTGCGTGATGCTGCGCGGCGAGCTGGTGGAGTCCGGCGAGGTCCACCAGGTCATGCAGAACCCCCAGCACCCGTACACGCAACGGCTGCTGGCGTCCGTGCCGCGGCTCGGTGCCGAGCTGGAGGTCGCCGAACCGGAGCCGGTCACCGAGACCCAGTCGAGGGTCAGCTATGCCATCGAGGCCGAGGGGATGTGCATCGAGTACGACCACCGCGGCAAGAAGAACCGCGTGGTGCACGACATCGACTTCACGGTGTCCCCGGGGGAGATCCTCGGACTGGTGGGGGAGTCCGGTTCGGGCAAGTCCACGATCGCCAAGGCCGTCCTGGGCCTGCTGCCCGTGGCCCAGGGCTCGTTGAGGATCCGCGGGGAGGACCTGACCCGGATGGCCGGTGGCGAGGCCCGCCGGATGCGCCAGCGCATCGGAGTCGTCTTCCAGGACCCCGCGGCCTCCCTGGACCCGCGCTTCCCGATCGGTGACGTCATCACCGAACCGATGGTCATCCACAAGGTGGGCAACCGGGCGTCGCAGATGCAGCGGGCCTACGAGCTGCTGGACGCCGTCAAGCTCCCGCGCTCGGTGGTCAACCGGTACCCGCACGAGCTCTCCGGTGGTCAGCGCCAGCGCATCTCCATCGCCCGGGCGCTCACCCTGGACCCCGAGGTGCTGATCGCGGACGAGCCGACCTCGGCCCTGGACGTGTCCGTACAGGCCGCCGTGCTCGACATGTTCGCCGAGCTGCAGTCCCGGTACGAGTTCGCCTGCCTGTTCGTCTCGCACGACCTGGCCGTGGTGGACATGCTCGCCCACCGGGTGCTGGTCCTCAAGGACGGCCGCCAGGTGGAACAGGGCCCCACCGCCGAGGTGCTGCACCACCCGGCCGAGGACTACACGAAGCGCCTGCTGGCGGCCGCCCCGGCCCCGGACCCGGACGAGCAGCTGGCCAAGCGGACCGAACGGCGCCAGCTGCTGCAGTCCCTGGGCGAGACCCCCTACTGAGGACGGCGGACGGGAGCGCTTGCCGGCGTCCCGTACAATCGGACGGGGCCTGTAGACGGCTTTGCCGGCAGCCCCGTACCTTCCGCCGTCCTCGATGAACAGGCACCTCTATGACTGAAACCCTCACCCAGCGCACCGATCTCCGCAACGTCGCCATCGTGGCCCACGTCGACCACGGCAAGACCACCCTGGTGGATGCGATGCTGCGCCAGGCCGGCGCCTTCTCCAGCCACGGTGAGGTGGAGGACCGGGTGATGGACTCCGGTGAGCTCGAACGCGAGAAGGGCATCACCATCCTGGCCAAGAACACCACCGTGTTCTACTCCGGTCCCGCGGCCAAGGGCGAGATGGTGACCTTCAACGTCATCGACACCCCCGGCCACGCCGACTTCGGCGGTGAGGTCGAGCGCGGGCTGTCCATGGTGGACGGCGTCGTGCTCCTGGTGGACTCCTCCGAGGGACCGCTGCCCCAGACCCGCTTCGTGCTCCGCAAGGCCCTGGCCGCCAAGCTGCCCGTCATCCTCGTGGTCAACAAGACCGACCGCCCGGACGCGCGCATCGACGGCGTCGTCTCCGACTCCATGGACCTGCTGCTGGGCCTGGCCTCGGACCTGGCCGATGAGGTCGAGGACCTGGACCTGGACTCCGTGCTGAACCTGCCGATCGTCTACGCCTCCGGCAAGGCCGGCAGGGCCTCCCTCGAGCAGCCGGCGGACGGCCAGCTGCCGGAGAGCGAGGACCTGGAGTCGCTGTTCGCGACCATCCTGGAGCACATCCCGGCCCCGACCTACACGCCCGGTGAGGTGCTGCAGGCCCACGTCACGAACCTGGACGCCTCTCCCTTCCTGGGCCGCCTGGCCCTGCTGCGCATCTTCAACGGCACCCTGAAGAAGGGCCAGCAGGTGGCCTGGGCGCGTCAGGACGGGCAGCTGAAGACCGTGAAGATCACCGAGCTGCTCGGCACCAAGGGGTTGTCCCGCGAGCCGATCGAGTCGGCGGGCCCGGGGGAGATCGTGGCCGTCGCCGGCATCGAGGACATCATGATCGGCGAGACCCTCACCGATCCGGAGAACCCGAAGCCGTTGCCGCTGATCACGGTGGACGACCCGGCGATCTCGATGACCGTCGGCATCAACACCTCCCCGCTGGCGGGCAGGGTGAAGAACGCCAAGGTCACCGCCCGCCAGGTCAAGGATCGCCTCGACGCCGAGCTGGTCGGCAACGTCTCGCTGAAGGTCCTGCCCACTGAGCGTCCCGACGCCTGGGAGGTCCAGGGCCGCGGTGAGCTGGCGCTGGCCATCCTGGTGGAGCAGATGCGCCGCGAGGGCTTCGAGCTGACCGTCGGCAAGCCCCAGGTGGTCACCAAGACCATCGACGGCAAGGTCCACGAGCCGATGGAACTGATGACCATCGACACCCCGGAGGAGTTCATGGGCGCCATCACCCAGCTGATGGCCGCCCGCAAGGGCCGGATGACCGAGATGTCCAACCACGGCACCGGCTGGATCCGGATGGAGTTCAACGTCCCCGCCCGCGGCCTGATCGGCTTCCGCACCCAGTTCCTCACGGACACCCGCGGTGCCGGCATCGCCTCCTCCATCGCCAACGGCTACGAGCCCTGGGCCGGCCCGATCGAGTACCGCACCAACGGCTCGCTGGTGGCCGACCGCTCGGGCACCGCCACCCCGTTCGCGATGATCAACCTGCAGGAGCGCGGCACCTTCTTCATCCAGCCCGGTTCCGAGGTGTACGAGGGCATGATCGTCGGCGAGAACTCGCGCGCCGATGACATGGACGTGAACATCACCAAGGAGAAGAAGCTCACGAACATGCGTGCGGCCTCCTCGGACTCCTTCGAGGGGCTGACCCCGCCGCGCAGGCTGACCCTCGAGGAGTCGCTCGAGTTCGCCCGCGAGGACGAGTGCGTGGAGATCACCCCCGAGGACATCCGCATCCGCAAGGTGATCCTGGACGCCAACGAGCGGAACAAGGCCAACCGCGCCCGTGCCCGCGCCTGAGGCGCCCCGGCGCAACACCCCGACACCGGACGGTCCCGGCCGGCACAACGACGCCCCGTCCGCGGTCATGGCCCCCTGGCGCGCCGCGCTGGGTGCGGTCCTGGTCGGGGCGGGCGTCGGGGTCCTGGGCACCGTGCTGCACACGCACTTCGCCTGGCTGGGTGAGACCGTCCTGCCGTGGGGAGCCGTCCTCGCGCTGGTGCTGGCCGCGTCCGCGCAGTTGTGGTGGACGCTGCGCTGCTCGGTCGCGTGGGCCGGGGGCGTGAGCGCCATCGTGGCCTTCACCACCGCGCTGGGGCTGTCCGCCTGGCCGGGACTGGACACCTTCGCGGTGGCCCTGACCGAATACACGCTGCGCGTGGTCCCGGGCCCGGCGATCTCCGGCGCGGTCTGGCTGTGGGGCCTGCCCGTGGTGGCCGTGCTCACGATGCTCGTGGCCCAGCCGCTCCTGCGGGTGCCCGCGTCACGGGACTAGACTGTCCGCAGAAACCTCTCGTCCGGCACGCCGCGTGGTGCCCGGACCCGAACCGACGAACCGCTGGAAGGTGGACGGTCTGAAGTGACGTACGTCATCGCCCTGCCGTGTGTGGACCTGAAGGACAAGGCCTGCATCGATGAATGCCCGGTGGACTGCATCTACGAGGGGGAGCGGATGCTGTACATCCACCCCGACGAGTGCGTGGACTGTGGTGCCTGCGAACCGGTGTGCCCCGTCGAGGCGATCTACTACGAGGACGACACGCCCGAGGAGTGGGCCGATTACTACAAGGCCAACGTGGAGTTCTTCGACGATCTCGGCTCCCCGGGCGGTGCGGCCAAGATGGGCCTGATCAACAAGGACCACCCGCTCGTCGCCGCGCTGCCCCCGCAGCCACAGCCGGCCGACCTGTAGTGCTCACACTGCCCGAGTACCCCTGGGAGTCCCTGGCGCCCTACCGGCGCACCGCAGCGGGCCATCCCGGGGGGATCAGCGACCTGTCCATCGGCACGCCCGTGGACGACACCCCGGAACTGATCCAGCGTGCGCTGGCCGCGGCGGCCAACGCCCACGGGTACCCGACCACGCACGGCACGGCCGAACTGCGCGAGGCCATCGCCGCCTGGTACGCCCGACGTCGCGGCGTGCCCGGGCTGGACCCGCAGGCCGTGATCCCCACCGTGGGCTCCAAGGAGTTCATCGCCTGGCTGCCGCTGCTGCTCGGCATCGGCCCCGGGGACGTGGTGGTCCGCCCGACCGTCGCCTATCCCACCTACGACATCGGCGCGCTGCTGGTGGGTGCCGAGGCCGTCGCCGCGGACTCCCTGGACGACCTCGACGCCGGGACCCGCGCCCGCGTGAGACTGGTCTGGACCAACTCCCCGGCCAACCCCACCGGGCAGGTGGCCTCCGCCGACCGGCTGCGCTCCGTCGTCGACCAGGCCCGGCGGCTCGGCGCGGTGGTGGCCGGGGACGAGTGCTATGCCGAGCTCGGCTGGGACCGGTGGGACGACTCCGCGGCCGGCACGCCCTGCATCCTCTCCGAGGAGGTCTCCGGCGGGGACCACACGGGCCTGCTCAGCGTGTACTCGCTCTCCAAGCAGTCCAACCTGGCCGGTTACCGGGCCGCGTTCGCGGCGGGGGACCCGGGCCTGGTGAACAACCTCGTCAACAGCCGCAAGCACGCCGGGATGATCGTCCCGGCGCCGGTGCAGGCCGCCATGACGGTCGCGCTGGGCGACGACGCCCACGTGGCCGCACAGAAGGACCGGTACCGCGCCCGGCGGTCGCTGCTGAAGGACGCCCTGACCTCGGCCGGCCTGGTCGTGGACCACTCCGAGGCGGGGCTCTACCTCTGGACCCGGGACGGCACCCGGGACGGTGCGCCCAGCGAGGCGGACAGCTGGGCGCTGGTCGGACAGCTCGCGGAACGGGGCATCCTGGTGGGCCCGGGCACGTTCTACGGCACGGCCGGCAACGGCTACGTCCGGGTCGCGATCACGGCCACCGACGACGCCGTCGCCCGGGCCGCGGAACGGCTTCGCGCCTGGCGTTAGGTCGTCACCGATTCCGTGCATCAGCCCGGTGCTTGGTAGCGTTGACGAGGATTGAATCATCGCGACCCCCACCCCTCGGTGCCGTGGTCCGCGTCACCGACGAACTCATGAGGGAGTACCCATGACCGAGAACACTTCGGCAGCGCTGTCCGTCGACGGCACGAGCGTCGACCTACCCCGCGAGCAGGCGACCGCCGGCAACGACGGTCTGAACATCGGGCCCCTGCTGAAGAACACCGGTCTGGTCACCTACGACCCGGGGTTCATGAACACGGCCAACACCAAGTCGGCCATCACCTTCATCGACGGCGACGAGGGCGTGCTGCGCTACCGCGGTTATCCCATCGAGCAGCTGGCCGAGAACTCCTCCTTCCTGGAGGTCGCCTACCTGCTGATCTACGGCGACCTGCCCACCGGTGACCAGCTGGGAGCCTGGGACGAGAACATCCGCCGCCACACCATGCTCCACGAGGACCTCAAGGGCTTCTTCGGCGGCTTCCCGCGGGACGCCCACCCGATGCCGGTCCTGTCCTCCGCGGTGTCCGCGCTGTCCACGTTCTACCCGGACTCCCTGGACCCGTTCGACGAGGAACAGGTCCACATCTCCACCATCCGGCTGATGGCCAAGCTGCCGGTCATCGCCTCCTACGCGTTCAAGAAGTCGCTGGGCCAGCCGATGCTGTACCCGGACAACTCGCTGAACCTGGTGGAGAACTTCCTGCGCCAGTGCTTCGGCGTCCCGGCCGAGCCCTACGAGCTGGACCCGGACATGGTCAAGGCCCTGGACATGCTGCTGATGCTGCACGCCGACCACGAGCAGAACTGCTCCACCTCCACCGTGCGCCTCGTGGGCTCCTCGCAGGCCAACATGTTCGCCTCCGTCTCGGCCGGCATCAACGCCCTCTACGGCCCGCTGCACGGTGGGGCCAACGAGGCGGTGCTGAACATGCTGCACCGCATCAAGGACGAGGGTGTCAGCCCCGAGGACTTCATGGAGAAGGTGAAGAACAAGGAGGCCGGCATCAAGCTGATGGGCTTCGGCCACCGGGTCTACAAGAACTACGACCCGCGCGCCAAGATCATCAAGAAGACCGCCGAGGACATCCTGGGCAAGCTCGGCGGCCACGACGAACTGCTCGAGATCGCCCAGCGCCTCGAGGAGAAGGCCCTGGCCGACGACTACTTCGTGGAGCGCCGCCTCTACCCGAACGTCGACTTCTACACCGGCGTGATCTACAAGGCCATGGGCTTCCCGGAGAAGATGTTCACCGTGCTGTTCGCCCTGGGCCGCCTGCCCGGCTGGATCGCCCAGTGGCGCGAGCTGATGCAGGATCCGTCCACCAAGATCGGCCGGCCGCGCCAGGTCTACACCGGCTACGACCTGCGGGACTACCCGGACCGCTGAGCCCGAGCACCCGTCCGCCTCTCCCGGTCATCCCGACGACACCCCGCCCGTCCCGGCGGGGGCGTGGTCGGGATGACCGGGATTCGTGCGTCTGGGGACCGCTCAACCCGCCAGGGTGATGGTGACCGCGCCCTCGGTCCCGGTGGCCGGCGACCAGCCATGGTCCGCGCGGACCCAGCCCTGGCCGCCGAAGGACACCGCCGTGACGCCGTACTGCCGGGCGTTGGCCACGGCCCACTGCACCAGGGCCCAGCCGCGCGCGCCCGTGGCCGGGATGGTCACGGTGTGCCCGTCCCCGGAGACCGCGGGATCCACGTCCGAGAGCTGGTCCGTCAGGGCGGCCACCAGGGCTCGGGCGTCCCCGGGGCCCTCGGGTGAGCGCAGCACGCAGTTCAGCCCGGCGGGGGAGTGCCCGGTCAGGGCGGAGGCGTAGGCCCGGCCCTCCGGTTCGTGGTCGGCATAGGCATCGGGGTACGCCGAGCGCTGGACGGTCTGGGCGGCCACGGTGATGTCCAGGTCCTCGAAGTCCGGGACCAGCAGCTCGAGCTCCTGGTAGAACCGGTTCGTGGCGTACACCGGGTCCATGACCTGCTCCTCGGACCCCCAGCCCTGCGAGGGCCGCTGCTGGAACAGCCCGCGGGAGTCGGGCCCGGCCTCGTCCCCGTAGTCGATGTTGCGCAGCTTGGACTCCTGCACGGCGGTGGCGATGCCGATTGAGGCCGCCCGGGCGGGCAGCCCGCGGTCCATGGCCACGGCCGCGATCAGGGCGGCGTTGGCCGCCTGGTCCGGGGCGAGACCGAAGGACTCCGTGCCGACCACGGCGGTGCACCGCTCCCGCACCAGGATCTCGGAGGAGTCGATGAACCGGGAGGCGGCCCAGAACCCGCCCGCCACGAGCACCGCGCAGACCACGAGCACCCCGAGTGCGCGCCGGCGCCGCGTCCGGCGGGGGCTCATCGGTACGCCCGGGCGTCAGTTGGCGTGCAGCGCGTCATTGAGCACGACGGTCTGCCCGGCCCGGGGCAGGGCCTGGACCTGGCCGGTGGAGGAGTCGCGGCGGAACAGCAGGTTCGGGACCCCGGACAGGTCCAGCGCCTTGACCACGGACTCGGTCCCCGAGTCCTGCTTCACGGTCACCCGGGTCCCGGCGGTCACGTACAGTCCGGCCTCCACCACGCAGTCGTCGCCCACGGAGATGCCCACGCCGGCGTTGGCGCCCAGCAGTACGCGCTCACCGATGACGATGCGCTGCGTGCCACCGCCGGAGAGGGTGCCCATGATGGAGGCCCCGCCGCCGACGTCGGAACCGTCACCGACCACCACACCGGCCGAGATCCGGCCCTCCACCATGGAGGCGCCGAGCGTGCCGGCGTTGAAGTTCACGAAGCCCTCGTGCATCACGGTCGTGCCCGCGGCCAGGTGGGCTCCGAGCCGCACCCGGTCGGCGTCGGCGATCCGGACCCCGGAGGGGAGCACGTAGTCCGTCATCCGCGGGAACTTGTCCACGCCGTACACCGCCACGGGGCCGCGGGCGCGCAGCTTCAGCCGGGTCGCCTCGAAGCCGTCGGTCGAGCAGGGACCGGCGCTGGTCCAGACCACGTTGGCCAGGGTGCCGAAGATCCCGTCCAGGTTGAGGGTGTTGGGGGCCGCCAGGCGGTGGGACAGCAGGTGCAGCCGCAGCCAGGAGTCCAGGGTGTCGACGGGCGCGGAGTCCAGGTCCGACTCCACGGTCACGACCCGCTGGGTGGTGCCCCGGTCTGCGTCGGCGCGGGCGACGGACTCCAGGGCCCCGGTCATCGAGCTGTCCACGTCGGCCGCCGGGCCCAGCGCCGGTGCCGGGAACCAGGCGTCCAGGACGGTGCCGTCCGCGGCGAAGGTCGCCAGTCCGAGGCCGGAGGCCGTCCGTGGGGTGGTCAGGGTGGCGCCGGGCTGGGAGGGGTTGGAGTCCATGGGAATATCCTACTGGCATGGATTCTTCCCTCCCGGTCACCACCGCGCCCGTCCTGCCCCCTCTCGACCTCGACGTGGCCCTGCTGACCGCCGAGCTGCTGGACATCCATTCCGTGTCCGACCACGAGACCCTGCTGGCGGACGCCGTCGAGGAGGCGCTGCGGGCCCTGCCGGCCCTGAGCGTGCAGCGCATCGGTGACGCGGTGGTGGCCCGCACCGAGTTCGGGCTGGACTCCCGGGTGGTGCTGGCCGGTCACCTGGACACCGTCCCGCTGCCCACCGTCCCCGGTGCCCGGGGCACGGTGCCCTCGCGCTGGGAGCCGGCGACCGGCGTCGGGACCGTGGCGGCCGTGCCGGCCGACGGGGACGTGCTCTACGGACGCGGCGCCACGGACATGAAGGGCGGAGTGGCCGTCCAGCTGGCACTGGCCGGGCTCCTGGGGCGCGACGCCGGCCCCCGTCCCGCGCGGGACGTCACCTGGGTGTTCTACGACCACGAGGAGGTCGAGGCGGCGCGGTCCGGCCTGGGCCGCATCGCCCGGCAGGCGCCCGCGTTGCTGGAGGCCGACTTCGCGGTGCTGCTGGAACCCACCGACGGCGTGGTGGAGGGAGGGTGCAACGGCACCAGCCGGTACCTCGTGACGGTGCCGGGCGTCGCCGCCCACACGGGCCGGTCCTGGCGCGGGGTCAACGCGATCCACGCTTCCGCCCCCCTGCTGACGGTGCTGGCCGCCTACGAGCCGGCCACGGTCATGGTCGAGGGCCTGGACTACCGGGAGGGGCTGAACGCGGTGCGGATCCACGGCGGGACCGCGGGCAACGTCGTGCCCGACTCCTGCGCCGTGGAGGTCAACTACCGGTTCGCCCCGGACAAGACCGTCGAGCAGGCGCACGAGCACGTGTACGCGGTCCTGGCCCGCGCCGGCATCTCCCCGGAGGCCGTCGAGGTCACGGACGCCTCGCCCGCGGCCCGCCCCGGCCTGGACCACCCCGCGGCGGCGGCCTTCGTCGCCGCCGTCGGCGGGGTACCGATGCCCAAGTACGGCTGGACGGACGTGGCCCGCTTCTCCGAGCTGGGGGTGCCGGCCGTGAACTTCGGGCCGGGGGACGCCCTGCTGGCCCACGCGGACGACGAGCACGTCACCGCCGGCGCGGTGCGGGCGTGCCTGGGGGCGCTGCGTCGCTGGCTCGTGCCGGAGTCCGACGGCCGCTGACACCCAGGACCGCCACCCGCCCGGACTACCTGACCGAGAGTGCTGGGCCCATGGTGGTGGAGGTGACCGGTGCGGTGTCCCCGCCGGTGCGGGAGGAGAGCCGTCCGGCGAGCTTGGAGGCCAGCCAGGTGAGGATGAAGTTGATGACGATGAAGATCAGTGCGGCCACCACGAGGGTCTGCAGGATGTTGGAGTAGCCCGAGCCGAGCTGGCGGGAGTACTGCAGCAGTTCGTAGAAGCCGATCAGGTAGCCCAGGGCGGAGTCCTTGATGATGACCACGAACTGGCTCAGCAGTGAGGGCAGCATCGCGGTCAGGGCCTGGGGGACCTCGACCAGGCGCAGGGACTGGTTGTTGGTCATCCCCACGGCGGCGGCGGCCTCGCGCTGTCCCTTGGGCAGGGACTTCACCCCGGAGCGGACCAGTTCGGCGATCACGGCCCCGTTGTAGACGGTGAGCCCGACGATCACCCCGTAGTACGCGGCGTCCGCGGAGGCGATCAGTCCCGAGGGGGCGACGATGCGGGAGAAGAAGAAGTACAGGAAGAACATCATCACCAGCACCGGCACGGCGCGGAAGAACTCGACCACCACGCCGGCGATCCAGCGGATCGGGCCGAACGGGGCCAGGCGCATGAAGCCGAAGATCAGCCCGAAGACCATGGCGGTGACCACGGCGATCCCGGAGGCCTGCAGGGTGAACTTCAGCCCGGGCAGGTAGTAGTTGGCCCAGGCGTTGGCGTTCAGGGCGTTGGCCCACTTCTCCGGGGCCAGCTGGTCCTGTTCGTTGAGCTGGATCAGCACGAGCACCACGATGACCAGCACGAGCACCAGGGCCGCGGCGTTGGAGAGCAGGATGTTGCGCCGGGCCCTGGGGCCCGGGGCGTCGAAGAGGACGGTGGCCTGGGTTCTCATCGGGCCACCGCCAGCTTGTCGGAGAGCCAGGTGGTCAGCAGGCCCATCGGGATCACGATGATGCAGAAACCGATCGCGATGGTCAGGAAGATGGAGACCATCAGGTTGGGGTTGAACTCGATCATGGTCTTCATCAGTCCGGAGGCCTCCGCCACGGAGGCGGCCGCGGCCACCGTGGTGTTCTTGGTCAGGGCGATCAGGGTGTTGCCCAGGGGGGTGATGGCCCCGCGCAGGGCCTGGGGGAGCACGACCACCCGGGCGGCGGGCAGGAAGCTCAGGCCGATGGCGCGGGCGGCCTCGGCCTGGCCCTGGGGGACCGTGTTGACCCCCGAGCGGATGGCCTCGCACACGAAGGCCGCGTGGTAGATCGACAGCGCGATGACGGCGTAGATGAAGAAGTTGAGCTCGAAGTCCGAGGAGAACGTGATCTTCAGCTGGCCCCACACGGCCAGCACGCCGAGCACCATGATGATCGTCAGCGGGGTGTTGCGCACCACGTTCACGTAGGAGGTGCCGATGGCCCGCAGCGAGCCCACGGGGGAGATCCGGAACACGGCCAGCACGGTGCCCAGCGCGAACGAGCCGATGGCCGCGAGGATGGTCAGCCGGATGTTCATCCAGAAGGCGCCGATGATGTCGTACTCGGCGAAGAGTTCAAGAAAGCCGTTCATGGGGTTCCTGTCCCTGGAGCGGACGGAGGGGTGGGGCCGACGACGGCGGCGGAGCGGCCCGAGGGCCGTGCCGCCGCCGTCTCAGTGCCGCGGTTCAGTCGCGCGGCGCGGCGGCTCAGGCCTCGCAGGACACCAGCTCGGCGTCGGGGCCGTTGTTCAGCGTCTCGTCGGGGGTGTAGCCCGTCCCCTCGGTGTTCGTGGTCAGGGCCTCCTCCCAGGCGCCCTCGTCCTTCATCTTGGTGATGGCGTCGTTGATGGCCTGGCACTGGTCCGAGCCCTTGGGGATGCCCACGCCGTAGCGTTCGGTGGTGAAGGCGTTGCCGACCACCTTGAACTTGCCGGAGTTCTCGGGGGTGGCGGCCAGGCCGGCGAGGATGATGTCGTCCGTGGTGACGGCGTCCACCTGGCCGGACTCCAGGTAGGTCACGCACTCGGCGTACCCGCCCTGCTCGACCAGGTTCACGCCCTCGGCGTACTCGTCCTTGATCCGCTGGGCCGAGGTGGACCCGGTGACGGAGCACAGGTTCTTGCCGTTCAGCGCCTCCGGACCGGTAATCTCGGTGTCGTCCTGGCGCACCAGCAGGTCCTGGCCGGCCACGAAGTACGGGCCAGCGAAGTCCACGCGTTCGGCGCGCTCGTCGGTGATGGAGTAGGTGGCGAAGATCATGTCGACCTCGCCGCCCTCCAGGGCGTTCTCCCGGTTGGCCGAGGGGGTCTGGATCCACTCGATGTCCCCCTCGGCGTAGCCCAGCTCCCCGGCCACGTACTTGGCGACGTCCACGTCGAAGCCGGTCGGGTCGCCGGAGCCTTCGCGGAAGCCGAGGCCGGGCTGGTCGAACTTGATGCCGATGCGGACCGTCTCGCCACCGCCCTGGGTCTCACCGCCGCCGGTCTCACCGCCGCCGTTGTCCGTGGAGGAGGGCGAGCAGGCGGACAGGGCGAGGGCGGCCGACGCGGCCAGGGCGGCGACGGAGATGTACTTCTTGCGCATGGTTCCTCCAGGGACGGTGATGATGTCGGTGCGACGGGTGGTCTGGGTGGGCGAGCGGTGCGTTCGCCCGGGTTCAGTGGGTGAGGATCTTGCCGAGGAAGTCCTTGGCGCGGGGGTGCTGGGGGCGGGTGAAGAAGGACTCGGGATCGGTGTCCTCCAGGACCTTGCCCTCGTCCATGAACAGCACCCGGTCCCCGGCCTTGCGCGCGAAGCCCATCTCGTGGGTCACCACCACCATGGTCATGCCCTCGCGGGCCAGCTGGACCATGACGTCGAGCACCTCCTGGACCATCTCCGGGTCCAGGGCCGAGGTCGGCTCGTCGAAGAGCAGGACCTTGGGCTTCATGGCCAGGGCGCGGGCGATGGCCACGCGCTGCTGCTGGCCGCCGGAGAGCTGGGCCGGCATCTTCCGGGCCTGCTGGGCCACCCCGACGCGTTCGAGCAGCCCCATGGCGTCCTTCTCCGCCTGGGCCTTCTTCACGCCCTTGACCTTGATCGGGCCCAGGGTGACGTTCTCCAGGATCGACTTGTGGGCGAAGAGGTTGAAGGACTGGAACACCATCCCGACGTCGGCGCGCAGCCGCGCCAGCGCCTTGCCCTCCTCGGGCAGGGGCTTGCCGTCGATGCGGATCGTCCCGCCCGGGTCGATGGTCTCCAGGCGGTTGATGGTGCGGCACAGGGTGGACTTGCCCGACCCGGACGGGCCCAGCACGATCGCCACCTGCCGTTCCGGGATGGTCAGGTTGATGTCCGTGAGCGCCTGGAACGACCCGAAGTGCTTGTTGACGTTCTCCAGTTCGACCAGGATCCGGGTGCCGGTGCTGTCCGCCGCGGGGGGATCCGCTGGGGGCGGTGTGGTCTGCGTCATGGCGACGAGACTAGCGGAGAACGACGCCGCCCGTCAGGTGACGTGGGTGGTTCATGGTGGTTTAACACCATCGTTGCGGAACTGAAACAACACTTTCCCGTCCGGGGGGGGCTACCGGGTCCGGAGGCCCCGCCGACTAGTGTGGTCCCATGTCACAGAACTCCGACGACCGGCGGCCGCGACCGGAGGTCCGGCGCGGTCCCCAGACGCTGCGCGGCGCCGACGCCTCGGCGCCGACGTTCGACCAGATGCTGCTGGACTCCCGCCAGCGTCAGGCGGGTTCCTCCGGACGGCGGAGCACCGAGTCGATCGCCCGGGACACCTGGCGGGTGATGCGCATGCAGGGCGAGCTCGTGGAGGGTTTCGGCTCGCTGGCGACCCTGGGCCCGGCCATCTCCGTGTTCGGCTCGGCCAGGGCCCGGCCCGGCGAGGCGGACTACGAGCAGTCCCGGGAGGTCGGCCGACGGCTGGCCGAGGCCGGCTTCACGGTCATCACCGGTGGCGGGCCCGGGGTGATGGAGGCCGCCAACCGGGGGGCCAAGGAGGGCGGCGGGCATTCCGTGGGGCTGGGCATCGAGCTGCCCCACGAGCAGGGGTTGAACGACTGGGTGGACCTGGGCATCGACTTCCGCTACTTCTTCGTCCGCAAGGTCATGTTCGTGAAGTTCTCCCAGGGTTTCGTGGTGGCCCCCGGTGGCATGGGCACCCTGGACGAGCTCTTCGAGGCGCTGACCCTGGTCCAGACCGGCAAGGTCACCGCCTTCCCCGTGGTCCTGCTGGACCGGGAGTACTGGACGCCGCTCGTGGCGTGGATCCGGGACACCCTGGTCGCCCGCGGGATGATCGCGGAGGACGACGTGGACCTGCTGCGCGTGGCGGACACCCCTGAGGAGGCCGTGGAGCTGGTGCTGACCACGGTGCCCGTGTCCCGCTGGCCGGACCGCCTGGCCGGGCGCGACGTGACCGACGACGGCCTGGGCGAGGGCGGCCCGGCCGACGGTGACCCGCAGTGACCGTGCCCGTGGTGCTGGTCCTGGTGGCGGCCGTCGTCGTGGTGGGCCTGATCGCCCTCGCCCTCGCCGGGCGCACCGGTTTCGCCCGGCCGCTGGCCGAGCCGGTCCGGACCCTGCCCCCGGTGCTGCTGCCGGCGGACCCGGAGGCGGCCGACGTCGACCGCCTGCGCTTCTCACCGGCGCTGCGGGGCTACCGGATGGACCAGGTGGACGAGACCCTGCAGCGGCTCGCGTCAGCGCTGGCGGATCGGGACGCCGAGATCACCGCGCTGCGGCGGCAGGCGCAGGACGGGCCTGACATCGGCGGTCCTGCCGGTGTGATTAGCGGCACCGCGCCGAATCCGGAATAATAGGGGATGTCAAGCGCTCTGCGACCGGCTCCCCTCGGGTGCCGGTCGCACGAACTATCGTGCGGCCCCAGCGCGACACGGGACCCGCAGTTGAGAAGGGAACACAGATGGCAGCCATGAAGCCTCGTACCGGGGATGGTCCCATGGAAGTGACCAAGGAGGGACGAAGCCTGATCATGCGCGTGCCGATCGACGGCGGCGGACGACTGGTCCTCGAGCTCAACAACGAGGAGGCCAATTCGCTCAAGGAGTGCCTCGTCGGGGTCACCGAGGGCTGACGTCCCGCCTCGTGACACCGGTATCGCACGAGACCCCCGGATCCCCGCCGCACGGCGGGTCCGGGGGTCTCGTGCATGATGGCGAGCGCCGGGAGCGCCGGTGTACCGGGGCAGTGCCGCTCCGGCGGTCAGCGCCGGACGGCCGCCAGCACGCCGGTACCGGTCGGGACGAGGGCGGAGAACCACTGCTCCTCGTCGCGCAGGAGCTTGCCGGCCTCCCGGGCGGCCACGGTGGAGGCCTCCCGCACCGCGGGCTTGGGGACCCGGTCCTGGTCCAGCGCGTCGTTGACCACCAGCAGCCCGCCCGGACGCAGCAGCCGCGCGGACTGCTCCACGTGGAAGACGAGGGACGCCTTGTCCGCGTCGAGGAACACCATGTCGTAGGACCGGCTGGTCAGCCGCGGCACCACGGTGCGCGCCCGGCCGGTGATCATCCGGGTCCGGTTGGCCGGGAACCCGCCGTCGGCGAAGGCCTCGCGGGCGGCCCGCAGCGCCTCGGCATCCGGGTCGATCGTGGTCAGCATGGAGGTGCGGACGAGCCCGCGCATCAGGGCGAGACCGGACACCCCGGCCCCGGTGCCGATCTCCACCAGGGTGGCGGGGGACCGGGTGGCCGCCAGCACGGTCAACAGGGCGGCGGTGCCCTCGCTCACCGGGACGATGCCCAGGTCTGCCGAGCGCTCGCGGGCCCGCAGCATGACCTCGTCCTCGTCCGGACGCGACTCGGCGAAGGCCCAGCTGGCATGCTTGTCCGTCTGATGGGGGCTCAGGGCCTTCATGGGGCGGGCTCGATTCTGTCGTCGGTTCCGGCGTCCTGTCGTCAGTCGCGGCACCCCAGTCTACGGCGACCTGGGCCTGTGCTCAGGCTCCTCCCAGAAAGACGGGGCACACTGGTCGGGTACGGAAAGGAGTCGTCGGCCGTGATCCCCACCGACTGCACCACCCCTCCCACCACACATGACAGCCGTTCCGGCCCCCGCGTTTCCGGCCCCAGTGCCTCCATCTCCTCCCCGGGAATGCCCGCCGGAGGGACGGACGAGGGCTGATGGCCGTCCTGCATCCCCGGAGCCGTCTGGACTCCTTCATCGAGGGCGCCCTGACCCCGTATTCCCGCGCGCGCGTCTCCGCCCATCTGGCGGACTGCTCGGACTGCCGCCGCGAGGTCGGTCAGCGCGAACGCATCCTGCGCGCCGCGTCATCCCTCGGACCGGTTCGCGGGCCGTCGTCTGACCCGTCCGGCCCGGAGGGTGCCGGGCAGCGGTGCGTCCCCGTGCTGGAGCGCCGCGACGGAGTGGCCGGCTGGAAGGTCGTGCTCGGTCTCGGAGCGGTGGGGCTGCTCACCTCCGGTGTCCTGATGTCGGCGTGGGTCGCCGGTGACCCGGAGGCCCGGGACCCGCAGGCCGGCCAGTTCCAGTTCCTGTCCTTCGCCGGGGACTCCTCCCCGGTCCCCGAGGCCGACGTGGGCCGCTCGGCCGCCGCGTCGATGTCCGGTGCGTCCTCGGGTGCCGCGTCCGTGTCACCGGTGCCGGACCGCGCACCTGCCGGTTCGATCCTGTCCTCGGCGGCCGGCATCACCCCGGACACGGCGGGTACGCTGACGCCCTCGATGGTGACCGACCTGCGCCAGGCGGGCTGGAACGTACCGACGTTCCACGGGCTCGGGATGCCCGCCACGTCGACCGGCTGGCAGCGCGGGGAGGGCTTCACCGAGGTGGTGATGACCCTGACCGGTGCCGGACACACCCTCGAGTTCCACGAGTGCCGCACCCTGCCGGACGCAGAACCGGTACCGTCCTGCCCGGTCGGCTGGGACCTGCGCAGCGGTCCCGCGGCGGAACGGGCGGCGGCGCCGGTCACCGGGCCGCTGTCCTGGACGGGCGCAGACGTCGTCCGGCTGCCGGTCGGCCTGGACATGCAATTGCGCGAGCACGCCGACGGTTCCTGGACCGCCGCACTGGCCACCTCCCAGGCGGGGTACACCGTGAACTCGGACCTGCCGGTCGAGAGTGCCCCGCGGGTGATGTCCATGGTGGTCATCTCGGAGCGCTCGCGCGTGCAGGGCGGCGCCGCACCGGAATCCCCGGGCGACCGGCTGGCGCGGGGCTTCGAGCGAATCCTCCCGTGGACGGACGGGACGGACGGGACGGAGCCGCAACGCCGGTGACGCCGGGCCGAGGCAGTCGCGGGCGGCCCCCGGTGCTCGGGTAGTCTGGGGTCCCGTGACCTTCGGAATCAACGGTGCAGAACTGATCATCCTGATCATCCTGGCCGTCCTGGTGCTCGGCCCGGAGAAACTGCCCGAGTACACGCGCAAGCTCACCGAGTGGATCCGCACCCTGCGGCGCATGGCCGAAGGGGCCAAGGTCCAGTTCAAGGACGAGACCGGGACCGACTTCGACGAGATCGACTGGCGGCGCTACGACCCCCGCCAGTACGACCCGCGGCGCATCATCCGCGAGGCCCTCGCCGACCCGGTCGACGATCCCGGGACGGACCGCCGGGCCTCCGGGACGGGCACCGGATCGACCGCGGCGAGGACCCCGCCGGACACCCGCGAGACCCTGCGGAACGACCTGGACGCCGTCCGTTCCGAACGCGATGCCCTCCGCGAGGACCTGAAGGAGATGGATCCCCGGGCACTGTTCTTCGGCTCCTCCGCCGCACGTCGCACCACCTCGTCGCCGAGCGGCGCCGGGTCATCGGCCCCGGACGACCGGGACGCCGCGGCGATCGAGGCCCCCACTCCGGCCGGCACCCCCGCGGTGCCGGCTGCCCCCGGCGCCGCGGCGAGGGAGGGGGCTGCTCCGGCCCCGGCTGCGGACGGCGCCGTGGCGGTCGAGGCCGGGGCGGACGCGGTCGGCGCCGAGCCGGCCGGCCCGCCCGCGGCGGCCCGCCCGGCACCCTTCGACGCCGAGGCGACCTGATCGGGCGCCCGGGCACCGGGACCGCGCGCCGGGGCCTCCGGGTGCGGTCCCGGATCAGTCCCGCGGGCTGACCGGCAGCCGCACCCCCGAGAGTCCACGCGGGCGGACGGCCAGTGCGTCGGCGATGCGCCGCAGCTCGGTGCCGGCCGCCGAGCCGGGATGGGCCAGGACCACGGGGGTGCCGCCGTCGCCGTCCCGGCGCAGGACGGGGTCCAGCGGGACCGAGCCCAGCAACGGGACCGGCTGGCCCAGCGCGGCCGAGAGCCGGTCGGCCACGAGCCGGCCGCCGCCGCTGCCGAAGAGGTCGAGCACCGTGCCGTCCGGCAGGGTCATCGCGGCCATGTTCTCCACCACTCCGGCCACCTGCTGGCCGGTCTGCTCGGACAGCTCCCCCGAGCGCGCCGCCACCTGGGCCGCCGCCTGCTGCGGGGTGGTCACCACGAGCAGCTCGGAGGTGGGCATCAGCTGAGCGGCGGAGATGGCGATGTCACCGGTGCCCGGGGGCAGGTCCACGAGCAGGATGTCGAGGTCCCCCCAGTACACGTCCGTCACGAACTGCTCCAGGGCCCGGTGCAGCATGGGTCCGCGCCAGGCGACCGGGCGGTCGGTGTCCAGGAACATCCCGATGGAGATGACCTTCACGCCGTGCGCGACGGGGGGCAGGATCATCTCGTCCACGCGCGTGGGGCGCTCCGCGGTCCCCAGCAACCCGGGGATGGAGAAGCCGTGGATGTCCGCGTCCACGAGTCCCACCGCCAGGCCGCGGGCGGCCAGCGCGGTGGCCAGGTTGGCGGTGACGGTGGACTTGCCCACCCCGCCCTTGCCGGAGGCCACCGCGTAGACGCGGGTCAGGGTGGACTGGCCGAAGGGGTTGGCCGGTCGCCCGGCGGTGAGCCGGTCCTTGAGGGCGGCTCGCTGCTCGGGCGTCATCACCGTCATGACGACCTCGGAGCCCGAGCATCCCGGCAGCCCGTCCAGGGCCCGCTCGACGTCCCCGGTGATGGTGTCCCGCAACGGACAGCCCGCGATGGTCAGGCGGATGCCGATCGTCAGGTGCCCGGGGGAGTCGGCCTGCGGGCTGGTGGCGAGTGCCTCGACCGGACGCCCGGTACCGCCCTCGGTGACGGAGGCGACCATGCCCAGTTCGGTGACGGGGCGCCGCAGCTCGGGATCCAGGACGGAGCCCAGTCGCTCCCAGGCGGCCCGTTCCAGTGGCGTGGTGAGTTCGGGGGTGTCTGTCATGCGGTGGTGTCGTCCTTGCTGGTCTCGGTGTCCACGGCGGCCTCCTCCGCGGCGATGATCGCCAGCGTCGTGGTCTGTGCGCCGTCCTCGTCGCCCTCGATCCGCTCACGGGCCTCCCGGCTCGGCCGGTTCTTCTTCTTTTTCTTCTTCCGCGCCACGGTGCCGGACCCCCGGTACGGGGCGCCGTCGTCGGGACCCTGCCGCAACTCCTCGAGCAGCTCGGCGCGCACCTGCTCGCGCATCTGGTCCTTGAGCTCCTCGGTGATCTCGGCGACCGCATCGCGCATCTCGGAGCGCACGAAGTCCCGGGTGGCCACGTCCTGCAGGGCGATCCGCAAGCCGGCGAGCTCACGGGTGAGGTACTCGGTGTCCGCGAGGTTGCGCTCGGCCCGCGCACGGTCCTCGCGCAGGGACACCTTGTCCCGGTCGTCCTGCCGGTTCTGGGCCAGCAGCAGCAGCGGGGCGGCATAGGAGGCCTGCAGGGACAGCACCAGCGTCAGCGCGGTGAAGCCCAGGGCGGCGGAGTCGAACCGCCACGCCTCCGGGGAGAACGTGTTCCAGACCAGCCAGATGGCACAGAAGATCGTCATGGCCAGCAGGAACTGCGGGGTGCCCATGAACCGGGCGAACCCCTCGGTGGCCTCGCCGAACGCGTCCGGGTTCGGGCTCAGCCGCGGCCAACGCCGCTCCCGGGCACCCATCGGGGTCTCCAGGCCGGTCCGGCGCTGGACCTGGTCGGTCGACTTCTCTGCCATCAGCTGGCCTCCTCTCTCGCCGCCGGTGCGTCCTCGGTCTCGGAGTCGTCCATGCTGCGCCAGTCCTCGGGCAGGATGTGGTCCAGCACGTCGTCCACGGTGACGGCCCCCACCACGCGGTGGTGCTCGTTGACCACCGGGATGCAGGTCAGGTTGTAGGTGGCCAGCTCGCGCGTCACGGCCGGCAGCGGCAGCAGGTCGGACACCGGTTCCAGGTCCTTGTCCAGCAGGTTGCCCAGGGGCTCCGGCGGCGGGTAGCGCAGCAGGCGCTGGAAGTGCACCACGCCGAGGTAGCGGCCGGTGGGGGTCTCCAGCGGGGGACGGGCCACGATCACCAGGGAGGCCATCGCGGGGGTGAACTCCTGCTGGCGGATGTTGGCCAGCGCATCGGCGACGGTCGCCTCCGGGGGCATGATCACCGGCACCGGCGTCATCACCGAACCGGCCGTGTTCTCCTCGTACTCCATGAGGCGGCGGACGTCGTCGGCCTCCTCGGGTTCCATCAGCTCCAGCAGCAGCTCCTGCTGGGAGTCGGAGAGCTCGTGCAGCAGGTCGGCGGCATCGTCCGGGTCCATCTCCTCCAGCACGTCGGCCGCGCGCTCGATGTCCAGGTGGGAGATGATCTCGACCTGGTCGTCGTCCGGCAGCTCCTGGAGCACGTCCGCCAGCCGGTCGTCCTGCAGCTCGGTGGCAACCTCCACGCGGCGCTTGGCCGTCATCTCGTGCAGGACGTCCGCCAGGTCGGCGGCCTTGAGGTCCTCGTGGGCGGCCACGAAGCTGGTGGCACCCTGGGGCTCGGCCTGATCGGCCCACCGGGCCTGTCCCCATTCCACGAGCAGGTGCTCGCCGCGGGCCCGGCCGAAGGCCGTGCGGCCGGCGTCGCGGCGGACGTAGAGGTCGCTGACCACCCAGTCGCCGTTGCGCTGCCGCTCCAGGCCCAGGTCCTCCAGGATGGCGTTCCCGGACCCGTCCGCCAGGGTGACCTTGCGGTCGAAGAGGTCCCCGGCGACCATCAGCTCGGCCCCGCGGCGTTCGAAGCGGCGCAGGTTGATCAGCCCCGTGGTGATGATCTGACCGGAGCCCATGGAGGTCACCCGGGTCATCGGCACGAAGACCCGTTTCTTGCCCGGCACCTCGATGACCAGGCCGACCGCGACCGGCGGCAGGCCGGGCCCGCGATCGGTCACGACGGCGTCGCGCATCCGTCCCAGCCGGTCGCCCAGCGGGTCGAACACGTCCAGGCCCAGCATCCGGGCGACGAAGATCTTGGGGGCACTCACCCCTCCAGCCTAGTCGGCCCGGGCCGGCCTGCCCGGGGGCGGCCGGGCCCGGCGAGGGCGGGGACACGCCCACCCGGGCCATGGTCAGGGCGGCCGGGGCGGCGTACCGTAGGAGCACGGATATCCGCCCCAGGGAACGAGTGGCTATGGACCGTGGCCCATGGAAGAAGTGGACTCCCGCCGTGGCGGTGAGCGCGACGATCGCGGCGCTCGCGGCGGGTGGCTCCATCGCGGCAGGCGCGCGGACGGACCTGCCGGACAGGACACCCCAGGACGTGCTCGAGATGGTCGCCTCGCACGAGGTCGAGGGTTTCTCCGGCCGCCTGGCGGCCAGCGTCGAGCTGGGCCTGCCGCAGTTGCCCGTGGAGGCCGTCCGGGACGCCGAGGCCCAGGACACCGGCGCCGTGGACGCACGACTGGCCGAACTGCTCGCGCTGGTGCCGGGCACGCACGAGGCCCGGGTCTTCGCCGACGGGCACGACCGGTCGCGCCTGCAGATCCTGGACGGGGCCGAGGAGAAGAACCTCATCCGCAACGACGACGAGCTCTGGTACTACGACTCCGTCGAGGACCGGGCCGTCCACGCCACCGTGCCCCGGGACGGTGCGGGGCACGGTGGGGCCATGGACCCGTGGCGGCGTGACGGGGCCCTGCCCACCCCGGAGCGGGTCGCCGAGCGCGTGCTGGACCGGGCCGAGGTGCACAGCACGGTCACGGTCGAGGAGGGCACCGCCGACTCCGGGCGGGACGCCTACACCCTGCGCCTGGACCCGCGCACCGATCAGACCCTCGTGGACAGTGTCCTGGTCGACGTCGATGCCCAGACCGGCATGCCGCTCGGCGTCGAGGTGCGCGCGGTGGGCCAGGACGAGCCGGCCGTCAGCATCGTCTTCACGGAGTTCACCCCCGGTGCGCCCGACGCCGGCCTGTTCGACTTCGAGCCGCCCGCCGGGGCCACGGTGGAGGAGCAGGCCCTGCCGGACTGCGAGCCGCGGTCCGGTGCCGCCGGTGCCCGGGAGGACGGGAACCGGGGGCCGGTCTCCGGGGACCGGGCGCGGGGCGAGGTCGTCGGCGACGGCTGGGAGGCCGTCGTGGTGATGCCCGCCGGGTCCGGCCCCGGTGAACCGGCCGGCTCGGTGCTGCTGGACGACCTGGCCGTGGAGGTCGAGGGCGGACGCGTGCTGGGCACGCCGTTGCTGAACGTCCTGCTGACGGACGACGGGCGGGTGCTCGCGGGGCCGGTGCCGCAGCACCGGCTGCTGGAGGTCGCCGCCGCCGGAACCGGCGAGGAGTGAACGGCCCCCTCCCGGACGCGGACCCGGTCATCCGCACGCGCCGGTTGAGCAAGCGGTTCGGGAGGCGTCATGCCGTCCGCGAGGTGGACCTGACCGTCCCGCGCGGCGCGGTGTTCGGGTTCCTGGGGCCCAACGGCTCCGGCAAGACCACGACGATCCGGATGCTGCTGGGCCTGGCCGCGCCGACCTCCGGCACCATCAGCCTGCTCGGGGAGCCGATGCCGCAGGCAGCCCTGCGGGTCCTGCCGCGCGTCGGGGCGCTCGTGGAGGGACCGGCGTTCTACCCCTACCTCTCCGGGTGGGCCAACCTGGTCCGCCTCGACGCCGCGGACCGCACCTCCGATCCCCGCACGCGGGCGCGGCGGGTGGAGGAGGCGCTGGAGCGCGTGGGGCTCTCGCGCGCCGCCCGGCTGGCCGTGCACGCCTACTCCCTGGGCATGAAGCAGCGCCTCGGCATCGCCGGCGCCCTGGTCGCCGAGCGCGAACTGCTGGTGCTGGACGAGCCCACCAACGGACTGGACCCGCAGGGGACACGGGAGGTGCGGCACCTGGTGGCCTCACTGGCCGGGGCCGGGCTGACGGTGTTCGTCTCCAGCCACCTGCTCAGCGAGGTCGAGCAGGTCTGCACGCACGCGGCGGTCATGAGCAACGGGAGGCTCGTGGCGCAGGGGACGCTGGACGAACTGCGCGGGACCGCCGCCGGACGGGTGGTGGTGCACACCCGGGACACCGAGGCCGCCGGGCGGGTGCTCGCCCGCCTGGGGCTGTCCCCGCTGCCCGACGGGGCCGGGACCGTGCGCGCCACCACGGGCCCGCACACGCCGCCTCCCGAGGACATCGTCTCCGCACTGGTCACCTCCGGGGTGGGCGTGCGCGGGTTCAGCGTGGAGGGAACGAGCCTGGAGGAGCGGTTCGTGCAGCTGACGGGAGAGGGGTTCGACATTGCCTGAGCGCACCGCGCGGGCCGGTGGGATGCTCGCCTCGGAGCTGCACCTGCTGTTCCGGCGCCGGCGTACCTGGGCCCTGTTCGCCGCGCTGGCCGCGGTGCCGGTCCTCATCGGGCTGGCCGTGCGGGTCTCCGCCGGCCCGCCGCGGGGCCGCGGGCCGGCGTTCCTGGACCAGGTCGCCGGCAACGGGCTCTTCCTGGCCGTGGTCGGGCTGCTCGTCAGCGTGCCGCTGTTCCTGCCGCTGACCGTCGCGGTGGTCGCCGGGGACTCGATCGCCGGCGAGGCCTCCCAGGGCACCCTGCGCTACCTCCTGACGGCCCCCGTGTCGCGGGCCGGCCTGCTACTCGTCAAGTACGCGGTCATCGTGGTGTTCTGCGCCGCTGCGGTGCTGGTGCTCGCGGGGGCCGGGGTGCTGGTCGGCCTGGTCCTGTTCGGGGTGCAGCCGGCCGTGCTGCTCTCCGGGGACACCCTCGGCCTGGGGGCGTCGTACGCGCGGATCGCCCTCATCGCCGCCTACGTGGCCGTGTCCCTGCTGGGGCTGGGGGCGATCGGGCTGTTCCTCTCGACGCTCTCGGACGTACCGGTGGGCGTGATGGCGGCCATCGCCGTGCTCGCGGTGGCGGCCCAGATCGCCGGTTCCCTGCCGCAGCTGGACTGGCTGCACCCCTGGCTGTTCACCGAGCACTGGACCGGTTTCGTGGACCTGCTGCGCCAACCGGTGCTCTGGGACTCCTTCGTCGACAACTCGGTGCTGCAGGCCGGTTACGTGCTGGTGTTCGGCGCGCTGGCCTACGGCAGGTTCGCCACGAAGGACGTGCTGAGCTGACCGGGGGCCGGGGGCCGGCATCGCGTTGCTTACGCCGGTGGCTGAGAACCGGCGCCCCGTGGTGACCGCCCAGGTCGTCAGCGGCAGAATGGACCCATGTCGATGCTCTTCGGTCCCGCGTCCTCCGACCCGGCAGCCAGCGGCCTGCCCCGTGGCGAGGTGCTGGGCACCTACGACTCCTACGCGGACGCCCGGAAAGTCGTGGACCGGCTGGCCGAGCAGGACTTCGACGTCCGGACCGTCTCGATCGTCGGTGTCGACCTGCGCACGGTCGAGCGGATCCGCCACCGGCAGACCTATGCCTCCGTGGCCCTGCGCTCGGCCCTGCAGGGCGCGTTCTTCGGTCTGATGCTCGGCATCCTGATGAGCCTGATCGACCCCGCCGGCACGGGTCCGCAGATGCTCTACACCGTGGGCCTCGGCGTCGGGATCTGGGTGCTGTTCGGGGTCATCGGCCACGCGATCCGCAAGGGCAAGGGCTTCGACTCCGTCCAGCAGCTCGTGCCCGCCCGCTTCGACGTGGTCTGCGAGTTCGCCTCGGCGGCCACGGCCCGCCAGATCCTCGGGGGCGCCCCGGTGCCGTCACCGGCGCCCACCCCCGCACCGGCGCCCGCGCAGCAGCCGCCGGGCCCCGCTCCGTCCGGCCCGACGGCGCCGGTCGGCCCGGCGACCCCGCCCACCGGGACGGGCGGCACCGGCCGGGAACCGGCCTCCGCACCGCCGGCCCCGACGGCGGACTCCGCGCCGGCCCCGGCTCCGGCCTCCGCGGCGACGCCCGCCTCCGCTCCGGCCCGCACCCATCACTTCCCCGACCTGCCCGACGGCCGGCCCCAGTACGGCGTCCGGCTGCCGGAGGACCAGGCCCAGGCGCTGCGGGAGCAGATGCTGAAGGACCATTCCGGCGCTGGCCGGTCCGGCAGCACCCCCGGGGCCTTCGCCGCCCCCGACTACGGCCGGCGCGGCAGCGGCCGGCGGCGGGACCCGGACCGCCCGCTCGACGGCGGCCCCGCCCCCGATGCCGGGTCCGGCACCGCGTCCGCGCCGCCCTCCGTTCCTGCAGCGGGGGAGGACACCGCGGCGGGCACCGGGCCGGCGTCGGGCACCACGGAGGGACGCTTCGCCCGGCCGCGCTACGGCCGCCACGCCGAGCGCCCTGCCGGCGAGACCGGCACGGAACCCGGCGCCGGACCGGACACCGAGCCTCCGTCGCGCGACGACGACCCGGCCTGACACCGGCCGGGCCGTCACGGGCGGGGCTCAGCGCTGGAGGTCGGCCATCCAGGACTCGATCGCCTCGGGGGTGCGCGGCAGGGCGGCGGAGAGGTTCTCGGCGCCCTCGTCGGTGACACGGATGTCGTCCTCGATGCGGATGCCGATGCCGCGGTACTCCTCGGGCACGGCCAGGTCCTCGGCCTTGAAGTACAGGCCCGGCTCGATGGTGAAGACCATGCCCGGCTGCAGCTCGCCGTCGAGGTAGAGCTCCCGCTTGGCCTGGGCACAGTCGTGGACGTCGAGGCCGAGGTGGTGGCTGGTGCCGTGCGGCATCCACCGACGGTGCTGCTGGCCCTCCGGGGACAGCGCCTCCTCCACCGTGACCGGCAGCAGGCCCCACTCGTGCAGGCGCTCGGCGAGCACCCGCATGGCGGTCTCGTGGATCTGGCGGAACCGGATGCCCGGCCTGACGACCTCGAAGGCGGCGTCGGCGGCGTCCAGCACCGCCTGGTAGACCTTCCGCTGCACGTCCGTGAACGTCCCGTTGACCGGCAGCGTGCGGGTGATGTCCGCCGTGTAGAGGGAGTCGGCCTCCACGCCGGCGTCCACGAGGATCAGGTCCCCGTCCCGCACCGCGCCGTTGTTGCGGATCCAGTGCAGCACGGTGGCGTTGTTCCCGGAGGCCGCGATCGTGTCGTACCCCAGGTCGTTGCCCTCCAGGCGGGCCCGGGAGAAGAACGCGCCCTCGACGATGCGCTCACCGCGCTCGTGGCCGGCCGCCGCGGGAAGCACCTTCACGATGTCCTCGAACCCGAAGATGGTGGCCGCGACCGAGCCGCGCAGTTCCTCGATCTCCCAGCCGTCCTTGACCAGGCGCAGCTCGGAGAGGAACTCGGCCAGCTCGGCGTCGAGGCCGTCCGAGACCTCCAGGTCCACGCCGGTGTTGATCCGCGAGGTGTCGACCAGGGCCTCGACGTCCAGGTCCGAGCCGCGCAGCAGGCGGATCCGGATCCCGCCGATCTCCACCGCACCGGCGTTCTTGGTGACCGCGACCTCCAGCCCGGACAGGTCGGAGGTGCGGATGCCGGTGCGGGACTGCATCTGGCCGAGGGTGGGGCGGGCACCGATCCAGAACTCGCCGGTGCGGGCGTTGGAGTAGAACTCCTCGGAGTCACGGCCGGCCAGCGGCCGGAAGTACAGGGTGGCCTCGTGGTCCGAACCGTGGTCGCCGGTCCCCGGGTCCACCGGTTCCAGCACGAGCACGGCGTCCGGTTCGTGGTCCACCCCGAGCCCGGTCAGGTGGGCGAACGCGGAGTGGGCGCGGAACCGGTAGTCGGTGTCGTTGGAGCGGACCTTCAGCGGACCGGCCGGGACGACGATGCGCTCGCCCCGGTACTTCTCCGACAGGGCCGCCCGGCGCTTGGCAGCGAAGGGCGCAGAGGTGTCCGGCATGACCAGGGGGGTCTCGGCCGGGGCCCAGTTCGAGCCCATGAACTCCTTGAAGGCCTCGGAGGTCGGCTTCTGGGACCGGTTGTTCACGCGGTCCTCGATGGGCTGGGTGTCGTGGGCCGGGGTCTCCGGGGTCTGGGACTGTGCATCACTCATGGCGTCCATCATCGCACTGCGCCCGGCGTTGGCTAGGCTGGTGGTCATGCCGTTCGACCTGCACACGCACTCCAACATCTCGGATGGCACCGAACCGCCCGCCACCGTGGTGCGCGCCGCGGCCAGGGCCGGGCTGAGCGGCCTGGCGCTGACCGACCACGACTCCACGGCCGGCTGGGCCGAGGCCGCGGACCAGGCGGTGGCCTCGGGGATCGTGCTCATCCCGGGCATGGAGGTCTCCTGCGTCTCGGACACCGGCATCAGCGTGCACCTGCTGTCCTACCTGCACGACCCCCACGATCCGGACCTGTCCGCGGAGATCGAGCGGTCCCGCAGTTCCCGCCTCACCCGGGCCCAGCGGATGGTGGGCCGGCTGGCCGAGGACTTCCCGATCACGTGGGACCACGTGCTGCGCCACTCCACGCCGGACGCCACGATCGGCCGGCCGCACATCGCCGACGCGCTCGTCTCCCTCGGCGTGGTGGATGACCGCTCGGCGGCGTTCACCTCGATCCTGACGCCGCGCTCCAAGTACTACGTGGGCCACTACGCCCCGGACCCGGTGGACGCGGTCCGGCTGGTCCTGGCGGCCGGGGGAGTGCCCGTGTTCGCCCACCCCATGGCCTCCATGCGGGGGCGCGTGGTCGGTACGGAGCTGTTCCGCGAGATGATCGACGCCGGGCTGGCCGGGGTGGAGGCCGACCACCGGGACAACCCGGACGACGCCCGCCGCTGGCTGCGCGTGCTCGCCCGCCAGCACGGGATGTTCGTCACCGGTTCCTCCGACTACCACGGGGCCGGCAAGCCCAACCGGATCGGGGAGCACACCACCGACGCGGCCGTGGTGCAGCAGATCATCGAGCGCGGCACGGGCACCGAGGTCATCTACCCCTGACCCCTGCGGTGGGCGGCGGAGGACGCCGGGGGCTCACGGGCAGATCGGCGCCTGTCTCAGCGCCAGGGGTTCCGGGTCACGGACACGTGCACCGTCCAGGCCGCCAGGCCGAGGAAGGCCAGGGCCTGGACCCCGAGCAGGCCCAGGTCCATGAGCCATTGTCCGGCCGTGGGGTCGAATAGCGGGTCGATTCCGGGCGCGGGGGGTTGCTGCAGGCCCACCGTCGCGGCCGTCGCCGCATAGCCGAAGCGAGCGGGCAGCAACCAGGACACCTGCTCGAGGCCATCGCGTCCCGCCAGTGGGAACAGCCCGCCGCACAGGATCAGCTGGGACATCACCATGGCGACGAGTGCGGGCATGGTCTGTTCCGTTGACGTCACGGCTCCGGACACGGCCAGTGCGGCCACGGCCATGGCCACGCCGACCGCCGCTATCGCCACGGCGACCTCCACGCGTCCGTCGCCCAGGAGCAGGGCGTCGTCCGGTCCCGGCAGGCCGAGGAGGGCGAGCACGGTGAACACCACGCACTGGCAGGCCACCAGCACGCCGAGCACCACGGCCTTGCTGAGCAGGTATGCCGCCGGAGAGAGTCCGACGGCGCGCTCTCGTCGGTAGATCGGCCGCTCTCCGACGAGCTCGCGGATGGACAGCGCCGTTCCCATCAGGGCGGCGCCCACGACGAGGACCACCAGGCGCTGCTGGACCTGATTGACGTCACCCTGTGCCTCACTCAGGGACAGCCCGGCCCTGCCGGGGAAGGCCTGTGCCATCAGCGCGAGCAGCATGGGCATGCCGATCAGGAGCATGACGAAGAGCCGGTCCGCGGCGACCACCGCGATGTTCCGCCGGATGAGCGTCCACAGCTGGCGAGCCGGCGCCGCCCGCTGGGGTGGCGGGGCAGCCGCCGCCGGGACCGGCACCTGGACCGAGGTGGTCCTGCCCGCGTAGGCGTCATGGGCGGATGCCCGTGCGTTGCGGTCCACCCAGGTCTCGTCCTCCAGGGCCGCGAATGCCGACGGGTAGTCGTCCACGCCGAAGAAGGGCAGCACCTCTGCCGGCGGCCCGAAGAACGCGACGCGTCCGCCCCGGGCCAGGACGAGCACGCGATCACACTCGTCCAGGGCCAGGACGCTGTGGGTGACCACCAGCACCACTCGGTCGCAGTCGGCCAGCGACCGCAGGCTCTCCATGACCTGCCTGTCCAGGCCGGGATCGAGTCCGGACGTGGGCTCGTCCAGGAACAGCAGTCGCGGTGCCGTGAGCAGCTCCAGGGCGATCGAGGTCCGTTTGCGCTGGCCCCCCGAGAGGGAATCGATCCTCTGGTCTGCCTGGCTCGTCAGGTCGACCTCGGCGAGGACCTCATCGACCCGCTGGTCCCGCTCCGCCGAGCGCATGTCGGGAGGCAGGCGCAACCGGGCGGCGAACTGGAGCGCCCTGCGGACGGTGAGCTGGCGGTGGAGGATATCCTCCTGCGGCACCAGTCCCACCAGGAACCGGAGCTGGGCGTACTCGGTGTAGAGGTCCCGCCCGTTCCAGGTGACCTGTCCACGCGTCGCCGGCTGCAGCCCGGTGAGCGCGCCCAGCAGCGTCGACTTTCCCGCACCCGACGGGCCGATGACGCCCACGAGTGTGCCGGACGGGACGGTGATCGAGACATCGTCCAGCAGCTGGACGCCGGCCTTCGTGGTGACCTTCAGGTTCCTGGCGCTGAAGACGGGAGGTCCAGACGGCGGTGTGACCACATCCTCGTCATTCCATATCACCATGGTCGAACCAACTCCGATTGAGGCACCCTTGCTCGGCTGGCCCTCGCCGTGGACACGTCCGGCCTTGAGGGAGGTGCCGCTGAAGCTATCAGCGTCGCGCTGGACGGCGCCATGGCCGTCCGTCCCGATGGGCGCGGGATGGCGCAAAGCAAGTGGAAGACGAGTGGAGGACCATCAGACCGTCGCGCACCACGGCGGACGGGTGCGGTGCCCGTGCCGCACACGGCCCGGACACGAGGCAGGGCCCTCCGGTCGAGGGCGGAGGGCCCTGGCCGTCTCACGGTTCGGTGCGGACCTCCAGATGGGCGGTGGCCGGCGCCAGCCGACGGCGCATCACCTCGATCGCCTCGGGGTTCTGGTCCACCAGGACGAACCGGCGCCCGAGTTCCGCCGCCGCGGCCCCCAGCGTCCCGGAGCCGGCGAAGAAGTCCAGCACCCAGTCACCGCGCCGGGACGAGGCGGCGACCATCCGGCGCAGCAGGCCCAGGGGCTTCTGCGTCGGATAACCGGTCTTCTCCCTGCCGGTGGGGGAGACGATGGTGTGCCACCACACGTCGGTGGGCAGCTTGCCCCGCGCGGCCTTCTCCGCGGTGACCAGACCCGGTGCCATGTACGGTTCCCGGTCCACCTCGGCGGAGTCGAACCAGTACCCGTCCGGGTCCTTGACGTAGACCAGGATCGTGTCGTGCTTGGACGGCCAGCGCCGCTTGGACCGGCCGCCGTAGTCGTAGGCCCAGATGATCTCGTTCAGGAAGCACTCCCGGCCGAAGATCGCGTCCAGCATGACCTTGGCGTAGTGCACCTCCCGGTAGTCCAGGTGCAGGTACAGCGTCCCGTCCTCGGCCAGCAGCCGCCAGGCCTCGCGCAACCGCGGCTCCAGGAACTCCCAGTAGTCGGCAAAGGCGTCGTCATAGGAGGCCAGCGCCCCCTTGATGGTCCGGTACCCGCGGCCGCCGAAGCCGATCCGGTCCGCCTCCTCCTCGGGGGCGCGCACGGTGGTCAGCTGCTGCCGTCGCTGGGTCCGTCCGGTGTTGAACGGCGGGTCGAGGTACACCACCGTGAAGGCCCCGCCCGGCAGCGACGGCAGGAACTCGAGGTTCTCCGCCGCCACCACGAGGTCGGGGCCCTCGGGGTCGAAATGCGTCACGTCAGGGCATCATCCGCAACCGGCACCTCAGCGGTCCTCGGGCTGCGCACCGGACTGGCCGGCCTCGCCCCCGGCGACCACGTTGCCGTTGCGCCGGCGCGTGCGGGTCCGGCTGCGGCCGCGGCTGCGGGTCGCGCGCTGCTCGCCTCCCTCGGCACCGGCCCCAGCCGCCGCGCCGTCACGACGCCGGCCCCCGGTCTCCGTGCCCTGCTCGCCCTCGCGCGGCGCGCGCTCGGTGCGCTCACCCCGTCCGCCGCGGTCGGTGTCGCGGCCACCGGAGCGTCCACGCCCACGGCCCCGGCCGTCGTCGGACCCGTCCCGTCCGCCGCGTCCGCGGCCGCCCTCACGGCCGCCACGGGGTGCGCCCGGGCCGCCGAGGTCCTCGAGCTGTTCCGCGTCCAGGCCTGCCTTGGTGCGCTGCGACCGGGGCAGCCGGCCCTTGGTGCCCTTCGGGATGCCGAGGTCCGCGAAGAGGTGCTTCGAGGAGGAGTAGGTCTCCGGCGGTTCGGGGACGTCGAGCCCCAGGGCCTTGTTGATCAGGGTCCACCGGGGCATGTCCTCCCAGTCCACCAGGGTCACGGCGATGCCCTTGTTGCCGGCACGGCCGGTGCGGCCGACCCGGTGCAGGTAGGTCTTCTCGTCCTCGGGGCACTGGAAGTTGATCACGTGGGTGACGTCGTCCACGTCGATGCCGCGGGCGGCGACGTCCGTGGCGACGAGCACGTCGATCTTGTCCCCGCGGAAGGCGCGCAGGGCCTGCTCGCGCGCGCCCTGGCCGAGGTCGCCGTGGATGGACCCGGCGGCGAAGCCACGCTTCTCCAGTTCATCGGAGAGCCTGGCCGCCGTGCGCTTGGTGCGGGTGAAGATGATGGTCTTGCCGCGGCCCTCCGCCTGCAGGGTGCGGGCCACCAGCTCGTCCTTGTCCATGTGGTGAGCGCGGTAGACCAGCTGGCGGATGTCCTTCTTGGTGATGCCCTCGTCCTCGGGGTCCGCGGCGCGGATATGGGTCGGCTGGGTCATGTACCGGCGGGCCATGGCGACCACGGGCCCGGGCATGGTCGCGGAGAACAGCATGGTCTGGCGGACCTCGGGCACCGCGGACAGCAGGGTCTCGACGTCCGGCAGGAAGCCCAGGTCCAGCATCTCGTCGGCCTCGTCGAGGACGACGATCTTCACCAGCTTCAGGTTCAGGTGCCGCTGGCGCATCAGGTCGATCAGACGGCCGGGGGTGCCGACCACGACCTCCACGCCGCGCTGCAGCTCCTCGATCTGCGGCTCGTAGGCCCGGCCGCCGTAGATGGTGGCGATGCGCACGGACCGCTTCGAGGCGGCGGCGGTGATGTCCGCTGCCACCTGGTTGGCGAGCTCGCGGGTGGGGGCGACCACGAGGGCCTGCGGGGCACCGGGGGCCGCCAGCCTGTCGAAGCCCTCCTCGTCCGGGCCGATGACACGCTGCAGCAGCGGCAGGCCGAAACCGAGGGTCTTGCCGGTACCGGTCTTGGCCTGGCCGATGATGTCATGCCCGCCCAGGGCGACCGGCAGCGTCATGGCCTGGATGGGGAAGGGGTGGGTGATGCCCTTCTCGGCGAGGGCCTCGACCATGTCGGCGCGCACGTTGAAGTCGGCGAAGGACTTCTCGGGCTGCGGCGCGTTGGGCTCGGTGATGTCGATGGAGTCCTCGACGTCGATGGTCTCCAGGGAGGACGTGGCCAGGTCCTCGGTGTCGATGTCGTTGTCGGCGGCGATCTTGTGTTCAGGGGTCATGGGGGAGTTCGGTCCCGTCGTTCAGGCACGTCGGCCCGGTGCGATGGCACTGTCTGCGAGTGCACTCCGGCGGCTCGCCCACACGTGGGGGCGGCGCGGATCGGCCGGACGCCGTGCGTCCTTGTGGTGGAGCCGATCGCTGGGAGTTGCCGGGACGTCCTCCGCGAGGGGGAGTCCCGGGACCCGGGCTGGGCCACACCGCTGACGGGGCGGGGCCGCGTGCCGGATCCGGTAAGTCAGATCACGAGGGTGAACACAGATGAACAGTGCGACCGGTCATCCTTGGTAGGCATCAGTCTACCGGTCCGGGCGCGTCCTGGTGTGCGCCGTCCCCGGCCGGGGCCTGGCCGGCCACCCGGAACAACACCGTCCGGGTGGCCATGTCCGCGCGAACCAGGACGACCCGGATGCGGCTGCCGGCCTCGGCGAAGCCCTCGTAGCGGGCCAGCACGGGCGGGTGCTCCACCTGGACCTCGCCCCACGGCAGCCGTCCCTGCGCACGGGCCTTCTCCTCCTGCTCGGGGCCCGGTCCGGAGACCACCACGGCGGTGAACTCCTGCCCCTCCAGGCCGTGCAGCGAGGCCGCCTCCACCAGTTCCAGGGCGGCGTTGGAGGTCCGGGAGGCCAGCAGGTTGGACTCCCTCATGGCCTCGGGCAGGGCCGGCAGGATGGCGCGGATCCCCTCCGGGACGCGCTCGCCGTGCCGCAGGGCCAGGCAGGTCACCAGGACGAAGCGGTCCACGAGGCGGCGCAGCGGTGCCGTGGCGTGGGCGTAGGGCGCAGCGATGGCGGACTGCACGGCGATCTCGGGAGCGTCACCGTCGAAGGCGGTGTACCCGGCGCCGCGGAACAGGGAGGTGGCGGCGTGCATGATGGCCAGTTGCTGCGGGTCCCTGATGTCCAGCCCGCGCAGGTACTCGCCATAGGACTGCCGCTCGGACCACGGGTGGCCCAGCGCGCGGGTGCGTGCCCGGAACCGGTCGATGGAGTCCGCGTCCGCCGGCGGCATGGTGCGCAGGAGGCCGGTCCCGCCCTCGAGCATGATCCGCGCGGCGGCCATCCCGGTGAGCAGGGACACCTGCGCGTTCCAGTCCTCGACCTCCAGCGGGGGAGCGGTCAGCACCTCGTAACCGTGGTCGGTGACCGTGATCTCCTGTTCGGGAAGTCTCAGGCTGGCCCCGCCCCGCGCCGCCTCCTGACGGGTACGCAGGATCCCGACCTGCTTCAGCAGGGCCAGGGACGTGGCGGTCTCGTCGTCCGCGGCGCCCGGGCCGGCGTCGATCCTGGCCTGGGCCCGTTCATAGGTGAGCTGCTCGCGGCTGCGCACGGTGGCCCGTTCCAGGGCGGTGTCCACCACGGCGCCGTCGGCGTCCAGCGCGAAGGTCCACAGGTACGCCCCGCGGTCCACGTGCGGCAGCAGCGAACCGGCGTCCTCGCTGATCACCTCCGGGTGGAGGGGCACGCGTCCGTCCGGGAGGTAGATCGTCTGGCCGCGCCGCAGGGTCTCTGCGTCCAGGGCACCACCCGGGGCGATGAACGCCGGGACGTCCGCGATGGCGTAGTGCACGGTGAACCCGTCCGGATGTCCCTCGGCCCCGCGCTCGATGTACAGGGCCTGGTCGAGATCGGTGGACCCGGGCGGATCGATGGTCACCAGCGGCAGGTCCGTCCGGTCGTTCCCCGGCAGCGACCGCACGACGGCGGCGGCGGCCCGCTCGGCCTCGTCCAGCACCTCGGGCGAGAACGCGGTGGGCAGGTCGAACTCCTCGCGCAGGGCGGCCAGGCTGCGCGCCAGTTCGGTCTGCGCGGCGGAGCGGGCGAGGTCCAGATGGTAGTAGGCCACGGATCACACCCTACCGGCGGGTCGGGGGATTCCGGCGGGCCCTCGTGGCCTGCAGGTCGTTGACCGATCGCGGGGGTGGACGGCACGGTGGGGTGCATGACTGGCAAGGGAATCCTCACCACCGCCGAACTCGACGACGCCCTGTCCGGGCTGCCGGACTGGCGGCGCCGGAACACCGGGATCTACACCGCCTACCGATGCGCGGACAGCGCCGCCGCGGTGGATCTGATGGGCCGCATCGCCGCCGTGTGCCAGGAGCTCGACCACCACCCGGACCTGGACTGGCGGTACGATCACCTGTTCATCGACTCGTCCAGCCATGACGCCGGCGGTGCCGTGACGAAGCGGGACGTGCGGCTGGCCCGGAGGATCTCCGAACTGGCCGCCGACGCCGGGGCCACCCCGGTACCGGTCGAGAACCGTTCCTACGACCTCGCCCTGGACACCCGGGACCCGTCAGCGCTGGAGGACTTCTGGACCACGGCCCTGGGGTACCGGAGGAACGAGCGGACCGGAGACCTGCGGGATCCCTGGGGGCGCGGGCCGGGGTTCTGGTTCCAGCGGACCGACACCCCGGACCCCCGCCCGATGCACGTGGACGTCAACGGCCCGCGGGACGGCTGGGACCCGGTGCGCGCCGCACTCACCGAACGCGCGGGCGACCAGCGCGAGGACGCCACCTTCGCCCCGCGCTGGTGGATCTACACCGACGCGGACGGCAACCGGGTGTGCCTGTGCAGCGGGGAGGACGACACCGGCGACGACGCCGACGGCTAGGTCAGGCGCTCGGGGCGGCGACGAAGCCCACGGGACGGGCGGCCTCGGTGCCGATCTCCACGTAGCCGATGATGCCGGCGGGGATCATGACCAGGCGGCCCTTGGTGTCCTTCAGCCGCAGCAGGCCGCCGTCGGAGATGGCGTCGGAGACCAGGCGGGCGACGTCCTCGTTGCTGGCGTCCGATTCGATGACGACTTCGCGGGCCACGTTCTGCACGCCGATGCGGATCTCCATGGCGGTCTCCTTCAGTAGGTCACGGGCCGTCCAGGGGGAACGGCCGGGCTGCTCTTACGTCGCCAGACTAGGCGAAAACCGGCGCTCGACGGGCGGATGCGCCGGTTCTTCGGCTGGCGGCGTAACGTGCCGCCGGCCGGTCAGCCCTCCTTGGGGAACCGGCTGATGCCACGCCAGGCCAGCCGGAAGGCGAGGTCCGCGGCGCTCTCCAGGTCCGGGCGTCCCTCCTGGCCGGCCTGCCCGGCCCAGTGGCGGGACGCGGACTGCGCGAGACCGGCCAGGCCGTGGCCCAGCAGCAGCGCCTCCTCCCGCGAGAGCCGGGTGTCCGCGGCGATGATCTCGGCGATGTCCGTGGCGAAGCGGTGGTCCATCTCCTCGACCCGGCCCGCGACCTCGGGGTCGTTGTTCAGCCCGGAGTCGAAGATCAGGCGGTAGGCACGGTCCGGCCGGTCCACGAACTGGAAGCAGGCCCTGATCGTGGCCAGGACCCGCTCCTTGTTGTCCGTGGTCGAACCCAGCGCGTCGGCGAGGGCGCCCTGCAGGAGCGTCAGCTGGGTGTCCATCAGGTCCAGGAAGAGCTCGTGCTTGCCGGGGAAGTGCTGGTAGAGCACCGGCTTGGAGACGGCGGCCGCCACGGCGATGTCGTCCATGGAGGTGTCGTGGTAGCCGTGCTCCACGAAGACCTGCTGCGCGGCCTCCAGGAGCTGGCGCCGCCGTTCATCGCGGGGCAGCCGGGACTGGCGCATGGGGCTGGAGGTCACGGTGGGGCCTTTCTGCACGGGGACGCCCGGTCAGGACGGTGTCGAGGAGTCTACCGGCCGGTAGGACGGTGGGGGAACGCCGGTCGTCGGGGCCGGTCAGGCGATCCGGGGCGAGACGGCGAGCGCGTCCTCGCGCGGGTCGCCGACCGGGCAGGACCCCGGGGCGCCGTTCGCCGCCGCGGGCGAGACGTCCAGGCCGAAGAGGACGTTCAGCGCGTTCTCGTACTCGTCGAGGCGACCCTCGGCCGCGAGTTCCTTGGCGCGGACAGTCGGCTCGTGGAGCATCTGCCGGACCATGCGACGCAGGGCGAACTCGACCTCCTCGGCGGCCGCGGTGCACCCGTGCCGGCTGCGCACCCGCTGCATCTCGGAGTCCAGCACCCGCTGCGTGTGCCGGCGCAGGGCCACGATGGCCTCATTGGCGCTGCGGGACTTGCGCTCCTGCAGGAAACCGTCCACTGCGCCGTCCACGAGCTGCGCGGCGGCGGTCAGGGCGGCCTGCTGTCCCTCGGGCGCAGCCATCTTCACCGATTCCAGGGTGATGAGGTCCACGCCGGGCAGGTCGGCGATGGCGGGGTCGAAGTCATGGGTCAGGGCCAGGTCCAGGACGGTCAACCGGGCGGTGACACCCTCGCGCAGGCGCCGCAGGGTCTCGGCCTCGAGCCGCCGGTCACCACCGGAGCAGCCGATGATCACGTCGGCCTCCGCGATGGCCCCGTGGATCTTCTCGCCCCCCAGGGCCAGGGCCCAGCCACCACGGTCGGCGACGAAGGCCTCCGCGCGGCCGGAGGACGAGTGCACGCCCACGTTGGCGGCGCCGCGATCGGCCAGCTGGGCCAGCGTGGTCCCCGCGTAGGCCCCGGTGCCGATCAGCAGGATGTTGGCGTCCTGCCAGAAACGCTGGGCGCCGACCACCGAGGTGCCGGCCCGCATGCTGGTGGCCAGGTCCAGGGCCACGGAGACGATCGAGCGGCCCGCCGTGCCCAGGGCGGTGTGCGTGCCCACGTCCTTGGCGGTGCGGGTGGCGGACTCGAAGAGCTTGGTCAGGGTCCCGGTGGCGGTGCCGGATTCCCGGGCGGTGCCGAGCGCGCGCCGGACCTGGCCGGCGATCTCGCGCTCTCCCACGACGGCCGACTTCAGCCCGGCGCCGACCTCGAACAGGTGCCGGACCGCCGCGTCACCGGCGAGGGTCCGGAACGAGGAGGCGACGGCGTCCGTGGACAGGCCCGATCCCCGGGCGATGGCCTCGACGAGCTCCTGGCGGGCCCGGTCCACGGATCCCTCGTCCGGGGCCTCGGCATAGATCTCCACCCGGTTGCAGGTGGCCAGCACGACCGCCCCCTGGGCGGTCGAGGTGGGGATGGCTGAGGCGACCTCGTCGGTGCCGTTGCTCAGCTGCGCCACCGTGTCGAGGTCAAGGTCGGTGTGCGAGGCAACCAGGGAAAACAAAGTCACAATGCGAGCGATTCTACCGCCTGTAGAGCATGGGGGGCCACCGGACCTGCCGGTCAGCGGAAACACGGGCGGGTTCGATGGAAGAATGGGCGCCATGCCTTCCTCCACCGCCCTGCCCGCCGACCACCCGCTGATCACCACGGACCCCGCCCGCTCGACGGCGTCGTCACCGCTGATCACCGCCTACCGCGGCGGTACCCCGTCCCGGAAGCCGGTGTGGTTCATGCGCCAGGCAGGGCGTTCCCTGCCGGAGTACCGGGCCCTGCGTGAGGGCACCGACATGCTGGAGTCCTGCCTGAGGCCCGCGATGGCCTCGGAGATCACGCTGCAGCCCGTGCGCCGGCATGACGTGGACGCCGCCATCTTCTTCTCCGACATCGTCATCCCGCTGAAGCTGGCCGGCGTCGACGTCGACATCGTGCCCGGCACCGGCCCCGTCCTAGGTGCCGCCGTGCGCACCGCCGAGGACGTCGCCGCCCTGCCCGAGCTGACGGACGAGGCCCTGGAACCCATCCGCGAGGCCGTCCGGCTGACCGTGGCCGAACTCGGCTCCACCCCCCTGATCGGCTTCGCCGGGGCGCCGTTCACCGTGGCCGCCTACATGGTCGAGGGACGCCCCTCGCGCGATCACCTGGGCCCGCGGACCATGATGCACGCCGACCCGGAGACCTGGAACGCGCTGGCCGAGTGGGCCGCGGACGCCTCGGGCCGGTTCCTGCGCGCCCAGATCGAGGCCGGGGCCTCGGCCGGCCAGCTCTTCGACTCCTGGGCCGGGTCGCTCTCCCTGGCCGACTACCTGGAGTACGTCCAGCCCCATTCCGCCCGGGCCCTGTCCCACGTCCAGGACCTGGCCGGTGAGACCGGGGTGCCCCTCGTGCACTTCGGCACCGGCACGGGGGAGATCCTGCCCGCCATGCGCGACGCCGGCGCCTCCGTGGTGGGCGTCGACTACCGGCTCCCCCTGGACGAGGCCCATCGTCGCCTGCAGGCCAGCCCGGGAGCGGACGGCCGCGGCGCGGTGCCCCTGCAGGGCAACATCGACCCCGCACTGCTCTCCGCTCCCTGGGAGGTGCTCGAGGCACACGTCCGCGAGGTCGTCGAGACCGGCCGGGTTGCCCCCGGGCACGTCGTGAACCTCGGCCACGGCGTGCCGCCGACCACGGACCCCGAGGTCCTGACCCGGGTCGTCGGGCTCATCCACTCCCTGCAGCCGTGAGCTCCGGCACCGAGGCGCACGACGGCCACCGCGGTCCGCGCCCGGCCGTCGTCGTCGGCGGCGGGATCTCCGGGCTGCTGTCCGCCCGGGAGCTGGCCCGCTCCGGACACGAGGTGACCCTGCTGGAGGCCACGGCCACTCTCGGGGGCTGCGTCGCGCCCGTCCGCGCCCCGTTGCCGGACGGCACGGAACTGGTCCTCGACGCCGGCGCCGAGTCGTTCGCGGTCCGCACCCCCGCCGTGCACGGACTGATCGAGGAGCTCGGGCTCTCCGACGCCGTCGTGAGCCCGAACCCCGTGGGCTCGTGGATGTACCTGCCGGACCCGGCCGGAGGCGGCGGTCGGGCCGTACGCTCGCCGCGCGTCGGGATCCTGGGCATCCCCGGGGACCTCGACGCCCCCGAGGTCGCCGAGGCCCTGGGGGCCGACGCGCTGGAGCGGGCGCGCCGGGACCTCGCCCTGCCGGTGGGGCGGTGGGAGCAGGCCCTGCGCGACGGCGGCCCGGTCACCGTCGGGGCGGTGGTGCGGGACCGGATGGGCGAGGGCGTGCTGCAGGTCCTCGTGGCGCCGGTCGTCGCCGGAGTGCACTCGGCAGACCCGGACACCCTCGACCTGCGGACCGTCGCCCCGGGCCTGCTGGAGGCGCTCGTGGCCGAGGGGTCACTGGCCCGGGCGGTGGCCGCCCGGCGCGCCGCCGCCCCGCCCGGTGCCCTCGTGGCCTCCCTGCGCGGGGGGATGAACACCCTGACCGCGGCCCTGGTCCAGGCCCTGCGGGACGCCGGGGTCTCGATCCGGACCGGGGTCCGCGCGACCGGGCTGGACCGTGCCGCGGACGGGTGGACCGTCTCGGCGCACACGCAGGACGGCACGGACGAGACCCTGTCCGCCGGCCGCGTCGTCCTCGCCACCGACGGGCCGGCCGCCTGGGACCTGCTCGCCCCCGTGGCCGGCGGTGCCCTGACCACGGCGGACCGCCCGGCCGAGGGGGCCGGGGTCGCCCTGGTGACCCTGGTGGCCGACGCCGCCGGGCTCGACGCCGCCCCGCGGGGGACCGGCCTGCTGGTCTCCCCGCAGGTGCCGGCCGACGTCGTGGGCGCCAAGGCGATGACCCACGTGACCGCCAAGTGGGACTGGATCCGGACGGAACCGCACCGGCACGTGCTGCGCCTGTCCTACGGGCGCGTCACGGACGCCCCGGACGTCTCCACCCCGGGATACGGCACCGACGACCGGGAGCTGCTGGCCCGGGCCGTGACCGACGCGGCCACGCTGACCGGCGTGGACCTGGCCGGCGCGGTGGTGCACTCCTTCGTCGTGCGCTGGCGATCCGCCCTGCCCGCGGCGACCACCGCCCACCGGGCGGCGGTGCGCAGCGTCCGGGACTGGCTGGACGGGCAGGACGGCCTGGACGCCGTCGGCGCCTGGCTGGCCGGGACCGGACTGGCCGCCGTCGTGGGGGACGTCCGGCGCCGGATCGGTGTGGGCGAGACCTGAGGGGTAGGCTGGACACGCCGTTCTACCGGCTGTAGAAGCCGGTGCGCGGCAACGACCACGGCAGCGCGGTGCACCGCACGTGCCCGACGCCACACGGTGACAACACAGGAGTTGTGACGATGACCGAGAACCAGGCAGCAGCGGACCCCGAGGCCGGGAGCGCCGAGCACGTCGAGTGGTTCACCACCTACACCGTCTTCGCCCGGAACGGGTCCGGCCAGGGCGGGGCACACACCGAGGCCGAGCGCCAGCGGGCGGTGAAGCAGTTCGACGCCGCGGTCGCTGGGCTCGCCGAGCGCGGCGTGACGGTCCGGGGCACCTACGACGTCTCCGGCATGCGCGCCGACGCGGACGTCATGGTGTGGATGTACGGTCACGTCCCCGAGGACCTGCAGGCGGCCATCAGGACCCTGCGCCGGACCGAGCTGCTGGCCGGGACGCGGATCGTGCTGTCCGCGATGGGCTCGGACCGGATGGCCGAGTTCAACAAGGACCACGTGCCCGCGTTCGCCATGGGCCGCGAGCCGCTGAAGTGGCTGTGCTTCTACCCCTTCGTCCGCTCCTACGACTGGTACACCCTGGAGCCGGCCGAGCGCGGCCGGATGCTGAAGGACCACGGGCTGCTGGGCCGGGACTTCCCCATGGTCTGGGCCAACACCACGAGCGCCTTCGCCCTGAACGACTGGGAGTGGCTGCTCGGGCTCGAGGCGCCGAGGCTGAACCACCTGGTGGACATGATGCGCCACCTGCGCAACAACGAGACCCGTCACTACGTGCGCGAGGAGGTCCCGTTCTACACCGGACGCCTGATCTCCTCGGCCGAGATCGCAGAGGTGCTGGCCTGATGAGCGAGAACACCACCGGAACCGCCGGGCAGTCCTTCGACCCGCGCACCGGGTACGACGAGAACGGGGTCATGGCGCCCAAGGCCTACGACGCCGTGCTGCTGGCCTCCTTCGGCGGGCCCGAGGGCCAGGACGACGTGATCCCCTTCCTGCGCAACGTCACCCGGGGCCGGGGCATCCCGGACGAGCGGCTCGAGGAGGTGGCCACCCACTACCGGGCCAACGGCGGGGTCAGCCCCATCAACGCGCAGAACCGCGAGCTGAAGGCCGCGATCGAGGCGGAGCTGGCCGCCCGCGGCATCGACCTGCCGGTCTACTGGGGCAACCGCAACTGGGACCCCTACGTCCCCGAGACGCTGGAGCGCATCTACGCCGACGGCCACCGCCGGCTGCTGACCGTGGCCACCTCGGCCTACTCCTGCTACTCCTCCTGCCGCCAGTACCGCGAGGACCTGGGGATGGCCCTGCGCTCCACCGGCCTGGAGGGCAAGCTCGAGGCCGACAAGGTCCGCCAGTACTTCAACCACCCCGGCTTCGTGGAGCCCTTCGCCGAGGGACTGCGCACCGGGCTGGCCGAGATCCGTGCCGATCTCGCCGAGGCGGGCCGGGCCGGGGGCCGGTTGCACCTGTTCTTCGCCACCCACTCCATCCCCACTGCCGACGCCGAGGCCGCCGGCCCGCGTCCGCTGGCCGCGGAGCTGCAGGAGAGGACCGGGCTGAATCCCGGAGAGGGCAACGGCGCGGACGTCTACTCCGCCCAGCACCTGGACGTGGCCGAGGAGGTCCTCAGGCTCGTGCCGGAGGCCGAGGGCATCGACTGGTCGCTGGTCTACCAGTCCCGCTCCGGCGCCCCGCACGTCCCGTGGCTGGAACCGGACATCAACGACGCCATCGAGGAGCTGGCTGCGCGGTCCGGCGAGGACGGCACGGAGCCGCTGGCCGGCGTCGTGGTCATCCCGCTGGGCTTCGTCTCGGACCACATGGAGGTCGTCTGGGACCTGGACACCGAGGCCCGGGAGACCTGTGAGGAGCTCGGGCTGGCCTTCCGCCGGACCCCGACGCCGGGCACCCACCCCTCGTTCGTGTCCGGCCTGGTAGACATCGTCGAGGAGCGGCTGGGCACCCGCGAGGGCCGCGCCGCCGTCGGCTGCTTCGGCCCGTGGTACGACGTCTGCCGGCCCAACTGCTGCGTCAAGGTCATGCGGGACGGGACCGTGCGGCCCACCGTGGCCGCCGTCGACTCCGAGGTGGGGGTGCCGTCCGCGTGAGTGGTGCAGACACCGGCTTCACCGTCGGCACCCGCGGGTCGAACCTGGCCCGGACCCAGACCACCACGGTGGCCGAGGCGCTGGCCGTCGGGTCCGGGCTGGAGTACGAGCTGCGGATCATCCGCACCGAGGGGGACGTGACCACCGGGTCCCTGGCCTCTCTCGGTGGCACCGGTGTCTTCGCCTCCGCGCTGCGCGCCGCCGTGCTCGACGGCGACGTGCAGCTGGCCGTGCACTCGCTCAAGGACCTGCCCTCCGCCCAGCCCGCCGGGCTGCGGATCGCCGCCGTTCCGCCACGCGTGGACGTCCGTGACGCCCTGTGCGCCCGGGACGGGCTGACACTGGCCGAGCTGCCCGAGGGGGCCACGGTGGGCACCGGCTCCCCGCGCCGGGTGGCCCAGCTGCTGGCCGTCCGCCCCGACCTGAGGGTCGTGGACATCCGCGGCAACGTCCAGACGCGACTGGCCCGGGTGCCGGGACTGGAACAGCACGACGACCATGCACCCGCCGCGGCCGGTTCCCCCCGGGGCGACCTGGACGCGGTGATCCTGGCCTGCGCCGGCCTGGACCGGATCGGGATGCAGTGGGCGATCACCGAGCGGCTCGCGCCGACCGTGATGCTGCCGGCGCCCGGCCAGGGTGCCCTGGCGGTGGAGTGCCGGCCGGAGACCGCCGATGCCGGTGACGCCCTGGCCCAGGCGCTGGCCGGGTACGACGACCCCGTCACGCGGTTGCAGGTCACCGCCGAGCGCGGGTTGCTCGAACGCCTCGAGGCTGGCTGTGCCGCACCCATCGGCGCCCTGGCCCGCGTGGAGAAGGACCCGGCCCGGTTGGTGCTGGACGCCGTGGTGGCCGCCACCGACGGCAGCCGGGTGCTGCGCAAGCACGCCTCCGTGGAGCTGCCCGCCGTGCGGATCCGGTTCGAGGACGGGGCACCGGACGAGGAAACCCTCGCGGCGGCCCGGGCCCTGGGCATCGAGGTGGCCGAGGCGCTGCTGGCCGACGGCGCGGACCTGCTCCCGGCCGACCGCTGACACGGATGCCGGGACGGTGCTCGTGACCGGACGGGTCGTCATGACGCGCCAGCCCGCCCAGGCCGGGGACGTGGAGGCCGGGCTGCGCGAGGCCGGGTGGACGGTCCGGTTCCTGCCGCTGACCGACTTCGAACTGCCGGCCGACCTCACGGACCTGCACGCGGCCGTGGACCGGCTGCGTGCCGGGGGCTACGCCTGGCTGGTCGCGACCAGTCCCAACACCGTGCGCTCGCTGGTCCGGGCCGGTTGGGACGGATCCGTGCCGGCGGGCACGCGGGTGGCCGTGACCGGACCGGGGACGGCCCGCGTGCTGGCCGGGGCCGGATGCCCCGCGACCCCCTGGATGCCCGACGGCGACGCGTCCGCCGCGGGGATCATCGCCGGGTTCCCGGCCGCACCGGGGGCGGCCTCCGCCCGCGGGGCCGGGGGCTCCCGGGAGACGGCGCGGGTGTTCCTGCCCCAGTCGGCCCTGGCCACGGACGAGGTGGCCACGGCGCTCCGGTCCCGCGGCTGGGACGTGCAGCGGGTGGAGGCCTACCGTACGGTGCCGTACCCGGCGGCGCCGGAGCGCCGCCTGCTGGCCGGGACGGGACGCGCCCCCGCGGCGGACGGTCCGGGGGGAGCGGTGGTGGGCCTGCCGGACCTGTCCGGCGCCGTCGTCGTGCTGACCAGCCCGAGCGCCGTCCGGGAACTGTCCCGCCACCCGGACGGACCAGGACCCGCCGGTGTCCGGTTCGTGGCCATCGGCCAGCCCACCCGGCGGGCCGCCGAGAGGGCCGGGATCGAGCTGATCGGCACCGCCGCCAGCCCGGACGCCGCCGGGCTGCTGGCGGTGCTCGGCCGTCAGCCGGCCCCGCGCTCACCCTGACCCAGGACCCCCGCCCACGGAACCTCCGCCCGGTCCGGGGTCCGCGGACCGGTCCCGTCAGCCGGTGACCCGCGGCGCCGGGCCGTCACCTGCGGCCGGCCCGCCGTTTCAGGGCGACCTGCATGTGACCGCCCTCGGTGCGGTGCTCGAGGTAGGGCTGTTCGGCCACCAGGGTGCTGAGCTTCTGGTGGCCGAAGTCGCGCGGGTCGAAGTCCACGTGGGCGCGGCTCAGGTGCTGGCCGACCCGGCTCAGTCCGGCCCAGCCGTCGTCGTTGCTCGTGGCGTTGACCGCCTTGACCAGCGCGCTCTCCAGGTTGATCCGCGGCGCCTCGGCCTCGCCGGCGCCGTTCGTCTCCTCGGTCCCGGGGGCCTCACCGGTGCCGGTCGTCTCTCCGGTCCCGCGGATCCCGCCGTCCGGCGCCGCCGCCGCGGGGACACCCGATACCGCGGGCACATCGGCCACGGAGCCGGTGCCGGCCGCCGCCTGGGCCCTGCGGCTCCGGCTCCGGCCGGTCGAACCGCCGGTCGAGGGTTCGGCGGCACCGGTGGACTCACCGTCACCGAGCAGCTCGAGGTAGATGAACTGGTCCACGGCATTGCGCAGCGACGCCGGGGTCTTGCGCTCACCCAGGCCGATCACGCGCTTGCCGGACTCGCGCAACCGGGTGGCCAACCGGGTGAAGTCCGAGTCGGAGGACACCAGCGCGAACGCCTCCACGTTGCCCATCCACAGCAGGTCCATCGCGTCGATGATCAGCGCCGAGTCCGTGGAGTTCTTTCCCGTGGTGTAGGAGAACTGCTGGACCGGCTGGACGGCCAGCCGGTTCAGCTCGTTCTTCCAGCCGCCCAGCTGGTTGGTGGTCCAGTCACCGTAGGCGCGCTTGATGGTGGGCGTTCCGTAGGTGGCCAGTTCCTCCAGGACGGCGCCGGCGTGGGTGGCGGAGACGTTGTCGCAGTCGATGAGCACGGCGATGCGGGTGGTCGCACTGGAGGAGATGGTCATGCCCCTCACCCTACTGGCCGCGGGTCCGCCGGACCCGTCAGTGGCGAGGCCTCCAGACCCGTCCGTGGCGATGCCTCCGGATCGGGGCGGCACGGGAGAGGAAAACCCGGTGGCTCACTAGACTGGTCTGGCACCACCGTCGAGCCCAGAGGAATCCATGTCCTTCCCCACCCACCGTCCGCGCCGCCTGCGCCAGTCCGCCGCCATGCGCCGGCTGGTCGCCGAGGTCCGGATCCACCCGGCCGACCTCATCCTGCCGGTCTTCGTCCGGGAGGGTGCCACCGAGCCGATCCCGCTGCAGTCCATGCCGGGGGTCGTCCAGCACACCCAGGACTCCCTGCGCTCCGTCGCCGCCGAGGCCGCGGAGCTGGGCCTGGGGGGCATCATGCTCTTCGGCGTCCCCGAGACCCGGGACGCCACCGGTTCGGCCTCCCTCGACCCGGCCGGCGTGCTGAACGCCGGCGTCCGGGCGGTCAAGCAGGAGGTCGGGGACTCCCTCGTGGTGATGTCGGACCTGTGCCTGGACGAATTCACCGACCACGGCCACTGCGGCGTGCTCACCGCGGACGGCGTGGTGGACAACGACGCGACCCTGGAGATCTACGGCCGGATGGGCGTGGCCCAGGCCGAGGCCGGGGCCGACATGGTCGGCCCCTCCGGCATGATGGACGGCCAGGTGGCCGTCATCCGCCAGGCCCTGGACGACGCCGGCCACCAGGACACCGCGATCCTCGCCTACGCCGCGAAGTACTCCTCGGCGTTCTACGGCCCCTTCCGTGAGGCGGTGGACTCCCAGCTGACCGGCGACCGCAAGACCTACCAGATGGATCCCGCCAACCGGCGCGAGGCCATGCTGGAGGTCTCCCTCGACCTGGACGAGGGTGCCGACCTCGTCATGGTCAAGCCGGCCATGAGCTACCTGGACATCCTGCGGGACGTGGCCGAGGTCTCCGACGTGCCGGTGTCCGCCTACCAGATCTCGGGGGAGTACGCGATGATCGAGGCCGCCGCCGCCAACGGTTGGATCAACCGCGACCAGGCGATCATCGAGTCCGTGCTGTCCATCCGGCGTGCCGGGGCGGGCAGCGTGCTGACGTACTGGGCCAGCGAACTGGCCCGCTGGATCAAGGAGGGAAGGCTCTGATGTCGGAGACCACGGAGACCACGGAGACCACGGAGACCACGGAGACCACCGGGACCACCGGGCAGGCACGCGCCGGCGCCCCGTCGCCGTCCACCAACGCGGGGATCTACGAGGCGGCCCGTACCGTCATCCCCGGCGGGGTGAACTCCCCGGTCCGGGCCTTCGGCTCCGTGGGGGGCACCCCGCGGGCCATGGTGAGGGCCCAGGGTGCCTACCTGACGGACGTCGAGGGCAACGAGTACGTGGACCTGGTGTGCTCCTGGGGGCCCATGCTGCTGGGACACAACCACCCCGCCGTGGTGGACGCCGTGCACCGTGCCGTGGACGCCGGGCTGTCCTTCGGCGCCTCCACGCCGGACGAGGCGCGGCTGGCGGCCCTGATCGCGTCGCGCGTCCCCGTGGACCGGGTCCGCATGGTCTCCACCGGCACCGAGGCGACCATGACCGCCGTGCGGCTGGCACGCGGGGCCACGAACCGGAACCTCATCGTGAAGTTCGCCGGCTGCTACCACGGGCACTCGGACGGCCTGCTGGCCGCCGCCGGTTCCGGCGTTGCCACCCAGGCCCTGCCCGGATCCGCCGGCGTCACCGGGGCCCAGGCCGCCGAGACCCTGGTCCTGCCCTACAACGACCGTGCCGCCCTGGAGGAGGCCTTCGCCGCACGCGGTGACCAGATCGCCGGGATCATCACGGAGGCCGCCCCGTGCAACATGGGCGTGGTCACCCCCGCCGAGGGATTCAACCGGTTCCTGCGCGAGATCACCGAACGCCACGGTGCGCTGCTGGTCTGGGACGAGGTCCTCACTGGGTTCCGCGCCTCGGACACCGGCTACTGGGGACTGTCCGGCAAGCCGGAGGGATGGACCCCGGACCTGTGGACCTTCGGGAAGGTGATCGGGGGTGGGATGCCCACGGCCGCCGTCGCCGGCCGCGCCGAGGTCATGGACCTGCTGGCACCGCTCGGACCCGTCTACCAGGCCGGGACGCTCTCGGGGAACCCGGTGGCCATGGCCGCCGGCCTGGCCACCCTGCAGAACGCGACGGAGGACGTCTACGCGACGATCGCCCTGCGCTCGCGGCAGCTCGAGGACCTGCTCGTGGGCGCGCTCGACGAGGCGGGGGTGGACCACTCGATCCAGCGGGCGGGGACGCTGTTCTCGGTCGCCTTCGGCACGTCGGAGCGCGGTGTGCACGACTACGCCGACGCCCAGGCCCAGGACGTCCACCGGTACGCCCCGTTCTTCCACGCGATGCTCGACCACGGGGTCTACCTGCCGCCGAGCGTATTCGAGGCCTGGTTCGTCTCGGCCGCGCACGACGACGCCGCCATGGAGCGGATCGCCGCGGCCCTGCCGCACGCGGCGCGGGCCGCGGCGCAGGCCCAGCCCGCCACGGGATCCTGAGGCCGCCCCCGCGGGTGGGGCCGGCGTCGGGATCCCCGACGCCGGCCCGGTCCCGGGGATGACGAAGGGCCGGTACCCCGCGGGGTACCGGCCCTTCGTGCCTGCGGTCAGAAGGCCGGGGTGACGTCCCCGCCGGGCCAGGTCTGCTCGATGTAGGACTTGACCTCCTGGGAGTGCAGGAGCTCCTCCAGCTTCTCGATGGCGGCGGTCTTCTCACCGGCGCGCCAGGCCAGGAAGTTCGCGTACGGGTTCTCCCCGGAGATGTCCTCCACCACCAGGGCGTCGTCAAGGGTCATGCCGGCCTGGATGAAGTAGTTGCCGTTGATGATGGCCAGGTCGATCGCCGGGTCCTTCACGATCTGGACCAGGATCTCCGGCTGGTTCTCCTCGAACGTCAGCCCCTTCGGGTTCTGCTCCTCGGACAGGGTGAGGGCGGCGGAGTCGTCCTCGATGCCCGAGAGCAGCCCGGCGGACTCGAGCATCTTCAGGGCCCGCGGCTGATTGCCGGGGTCGTTGGTGATCGCGACGGTGGCGCCGTCCGGGATGGACTCGACCGAGTCGTGCTTCTCGGAGAACGCCGCGTAGGGCTCGATGTGGATGCCCTCGCCGTGCTCGAACTCGTACCCCTTCTCCTCGACCTGGGAGTCGAAGAACGGCTCGTGCATGTAGTAGTTGGCATCCGAGGAGCCCTCGTCCAGGGAGACGTTGGGCAACTGGTAGTCATCGAACTCCTGGATCTCCAGGTCGATTCCCGTGCCCTCGGTGAGGTTCTCGTCCACGTACTCCAGGATCTGGGCGTGCGGGACAGGGTTGGCGCCGACCTTCAGGACCACCGGGTTGGCCGGGTCCAGGGTGGCGTCCGCGGACGGGGAGGCGTCGCCGCCACCGGCACCGCAGCCGGCCAGCGCGCCGACCAGCAGCAGGCCACCGGCACCGAGCAGCGAACGACGGCGCAGCGGGGAGGTGTTCTTGGTCATCGGGTTTCCTTCGGATTGATGCGGGGATGGGGGAGGGAGGTCAGCGATGGTCCACGGCGCGGACGATCCGGTCGCCGACCCACTGGATGAGCTGGACGAGGATCACCATGATGACGATGGTCGCGATCATCACCGCGGTGTCGAAGCGCTGGTAGCCGTAGTTGTAGGCCAGGCGTCCCAGGCCGCCACCGCCGATCAGGCCGGCCATGGCGGAGTAGCCCACGAGCATGACGAGCGTGGTGGTGATGGAGGCGACCAGCCCGGGCATCGCCTCGGGCAGCAACACCTTGCGCACGATCTGGCCGCGGGTGGAACCCATCACCCGGGCCGCGTCCACCGTCCCGGAGGGCACCTCGCGCAGCGAGGTCTCCACCAGCCGCGCGAAGAACGGGGCCGTGCCGATCGTCAGCGAGACGCACGCGGCGATCGGGCCGATCGAGGTCCCCACGAGCCAGGCCGTGAAGGGGATGAGCGCCACCATCAGGATCGCGTACGGGATCGAGCGCGTGACGTTGATGACCGCGGACAGCAGCACGTGCAGCCAGGACACCGGCCGCAGGCCACCGGGCGCCGTGACGTGCAGGATGACGCCGAGGGCCAGGCCGATCACCAGCGTGAAGACGCCGGCGATGCCGACCATCACGAGGGTCTCGACGAGCGCCTCGGGCAGGGCCTCGGTCAGGGCGGGGTTGGCCAGGAGTTCCTGGAACCAGTTCACTGTGCACCTCCAAGGTCCTGGGCGGTGCCCTGGGCGGTCTCCACCTGGGTCCGGGTCCGCTGGGCGGCCCGGTAGCCGTTCTGCTCGAGGAAGGCCACGACGGCTTCCGTTCCGTCCGTCCGGTCGTCCGCACCGTCCGGCAGGGCCAGCAGGTGGTGGGCGAAGCGCACGCCGGCGAGGTCCTCGACCGAACCGGCGAGGACACGCACGCCGTGGCCGAAGCGGTCCTTGATGACCGCGCTGACCGGGACGTCGGCGGCCGGTCCGTGACCGAGGACCTCCACGAGGGACCCGGCGGTGTCGAGGGCGGCCTCGGGGAGTGGGAGCAGGGCGGCGGACAGCCGTGAACCCAGGTCGGACGCCACCTCGGTCAGCGCACCGCCTTCCACGATCCGGCCCCGGTCCAGCAGGGACACCGAGGTGCAGATCTTCTTGACCACGTGCATCTCGTGAGTGATGACCACCACGGTCAGCCCGAGCCGGTCGGACAGGTCGCGGATCAGCTCCAGGATGCCGTCCGTGGTCGCGGGGTCCAGTGCCGAGGTCGGCTCGTCGCAGAGCAGCACGCGGGGGTCGGAGGCCAGGGCGCGGGCGATGCCCACCCGCTGGCGCTGGCCGCCGGAGAGCTGGGAGGGATAGGAGGACTCGTAGTCCTCGAGTCCGACGAGACCCAACAGCTCGCGGGCGCGGGCGGTGCGGGCGGCCTTGTCCTGACCGGTGACCTCCAGGGGGTAGGCCACGTTGCCCAGGACCGTGCGCGAGTCCAGCAGGTTCGCGTGCTGGAACACCATGCCGATCCGGCGCCGGGCCTGCAGCAGGTCACGGTCGGCGGCGGTGGACAGGTCGGACCCGTCGATCGACACGGAACCGGAGGTGGGGCGGTCCAGCAGGGTCAGGCAGCGCACGAGCGTGGACTTGCCGGCACCGGAATGGCCGATGATGCCGTGCACGGCACCGGTGGGCACGGTGAGGTCGATCCCGTCCAGGGCCACCACCTCACGCTCACCCTGCCGGTAGACCTTGCGCAGGTCACGGATCGAGATCATGCAGTTCCTTCGGGTTGGCATCGTTGCTGTCGGCACGGTCGGCGCCCGCAACACGGGGTCGCCGTCGGTGGACGGCGACTCACCATTCAATCAAGCATGCACGCCGGGCGCAGGCGTGATGGGCCGGTTGTCCGTCTCACGGTGACATACCCGGTTCCCGGGGCGTCCAGACCACGACGACCGGGCCCAGAATGACGTTTCGTGACGACGCGGGACCGTGAAGAGGATTCTACCCGGGTGCCTCAGCGGGCGATGACCGGCCAGTCGCCGTTCACCACGGCGGCCGGGTCCTTGCGGCGCAGGTAGTCCTGGAAGCTCGCGGACTGCTCCGTCTTCCACACCGCCTGCTGGGCGTGCAGGGTCTCCAGCGGCACCTGCAGCTGCGGGTACTTCCGGGCCAGGCAGTCCGCCACCCCGACGGCGGCCAGGGAGTCCGCCGCGGAGGTGTGCGCGTCCAGCAACTGCACCTCGTAGAGGGAGCAGACGTCCGTGAGGGTGCGCTTGCCGCGGCGGTACCGGTCCACCTGCTTGTCGATCACGTAGGGGTCGATGATCCAGCGGTTCGGCAGCGGTTCCAGCCCCCGGCGCGCCAGCTCCCGGTCCATGACGGTGAAGTCATAGCAGGCGTTGAAGGCGATGACCGGGATCCCGGCGTCGAAGAAGTCCCGCAGGGTCTCGGCGATCTCCACGATGCCGACGTCCGCCGGCAGGCCCTCGGCCCGCGCGCGCTCGGTGGTGACACCGTGCACCGCCGCGGCCTCCGGGGGGATCGGTATCCCCGGGTCCACGAGCCATTCGTAGTTCGCGGCCAGGTTGCCGTGCGGGTCCACCACCACCAGCGAAGCGGTGACCACCAGGGCGGTCTCCGGGTCCCGTCCCGTGGTCTCCAGGTCGAAGCCGACCCGGATCTGCTCGTGCCACGGCGTGGGCTGGGCTGCGGGGGCGTTGGCTGGGACGTCGCTCACCCCCTCACCGTACCGTCCGGGGCGGACGCGCAGCACCGCGGGACCGGGCGCCGTGCGGTGCGGATGGCACCATGTCACCTGTGGAGCACACCGCCGGTCCCGGCTGGCCCGAGGGACCCTACGAACTGTCCGAGGCGCTCGTGCTGGCCGCCGGGCTGGTCCCGCCCGGCCGGGCGATCAGCTACGGGGAACTGGCGCGGCTGCTGGGCGCCGGCGGGCCGCGGCAGGCCGGCCGGGCGATGTCGATGGCCCCGGACGGCACCCCCTGGTGGCGGATCGTGCGCGCGGACGGGACGCTGCCGGCGTCGCTGTCCGCCCGGGCCGCCCCGCGGTACCGCACCGAGGGAACCCCGCTGAAGGGCACCGGCGGGCCCGCCGACGGCGCCGGCCCGCGCGTGGACCTCGCGGCCGCGCGGTGGGTCCCGGACACGGCGGCGCTCGCACTGCTGGCCCGGTTGCGGGCCGGGCTGGGTCCCTAACCCGTCCGGAACGGCTGATTGAATACACCCATGCCTGCCGAAACCCCTCCCGCCGCGTCCTCCGGAACACCGACGTCGTCCGGGGCACCGACCCAGGGCCTGCGCCTGACCGGTCCGGCGCAGGTCCGCGCCGAGGCGTTCGTCCCGGACCGGGACCAGCAGCGGGTGCTGGACCTCGCGCCCGGGCACGGTCCAGTCCTGGTCCTCGGCGGACCGGGCACCGGACGCAGCTCCGTGGCCGTGGAGTATGCCGCGCGCCGGATCGAGGGTGGCCTGGACCCCTCGGCGTTGCTGGTGCTCGCCCCCACCCGCCAGTCCGCGGCGAGGCTCCGGGACGCCCTGTCCGTCCGGCTGGACCGGGGCGGGCGGGGGACCCGCTCCGCCACGCCGGTCCGGACCTGGGCGGCCTATGCCTTCGACCTGATCCGGCGGGCCAGGGTCGGCGGATACCTGCCGACCGTCCAGCGCACCCCGCGGCTGCTGTCGGGCGCGGAACAGGACACCGTCATCGCCGAGCTCCTGGAGAGCTACGCCTCCGAGGCCCGCTCCGGCCCGGACTGGCCCGGGGACCTGTCCGAGGCGGTCACCACCCGGGGGTTCCGGCGTGAGGTCCGGGAGCTGATCGACCGCACCAGTGAGTACGGCGTGGAGCCCGGGCGCCTGGAGGAACTGGGGGAGCAGTACCGGCGGCCGGAGTGGAGCGCGGCGGCCGTGCTCTTGCAGGACTACCGGGACCGCCTCGACCTGGGCATGGCCGAGGCCTTCGACCCGGCCGGCCTCCTGACCACGGCGAGCAGGCTGCTCGAGGAGAACCCGGACCTGCTGGACGCCGAGCGGGCCGGACTGCCGGTGCTGGTCATCGACGACCTGCAGGAGGCCACCCCCTCGGTGCACCGGCTCATCCGCCTGCTGGGAGGGGGACAGGACGTGGTGGCGACCGCCAGCCCGGACACGGTGGTCCAGGGCTTCCGCGGCGCCCGGCCCGACCTGGTCCACGACTACCCGGACTGCCTGGTGACCCGCCGGCCACCCGTGGGCCCGACCGGTGCACCCGAGGGCCTGACCCTGACGCTGACCGTGGGCCACCGGATGGGTCCGGAGGCGCTCACCGCCTGGCAGCGGGTGGCCCGGCGCATCCCCGCCCAGCCCGGGATGCTGGAGGTCCGCCAGGACCTGGCGCCCCGGGAAGACGCCGCGGCGGGAGACGTCGCCGTGCACCTGGTGGCCTCCCCGGCCCATGAGCAGCACCTCGTGCTGCAGCAGCTGCTGCACCTGCACCACCGGGAGGGCATCGCCCTGGACCGGTTGGCGGTCATGGCCCGCTCGGGACCCCTGGTGGCGGAACTGGGGCGGTTCCTGGAGTCCGAGGGCATCCCCGTGAACCACTCCCTGTCGGACACGGTGCTCAAGACCGAGCCGGCCGTGACGCCGTTGCTGTACCTGCTCCGGACGGTGTCCGCACCGCCGGGCAGCCCCGAGTCCGCCCCGAACATCGATCGGGCGCTGTGGCTGGCCGGAGGCCGCTACGGCGGGGCCACCGCCCTGCACCTGCGCCAGCTGCGCCAGCGACTGCTCCGGGACGAGCGCGCCCGGGGAGGCACCCGCGCCAGCACCGAGCTGATGCTGGCCGCCCTCGAGGACCCCGGCTCCCTCGACCACTACCGGCTCTCCGGAGCCGGGCTCCAGCGCATCGCCCGCATGGTGGCCGCCGGACGCGCGGCGGCACAGGATCCCGCCGCCACCGCGGAGACCGTCCTGTGGGCCCTGTGGGAGGCCTCCGACCGTCCTGGCCGCTGGGAACGGGAGGCGGTGGCCGGGACCGGAGCGGACGCCCGGCGTGCCGACCGGGACCTGGACGCCGTCGTCGGGCTCTTCCAGGCCGCCGAACGCTACGTGGACCAGTTCCCGGGAGCCTCGGCGCTGTCCTTCGCCGACTACATGGAGGCCCAGGACCTGCCGATGGACTTCCTGGCCTCCACCGCCCGGCACGAGGGGTCCGTCTCCGTGCTGACCCCGGCCACGGCCGCGGGGCAGGAATGGGATGCGGTCATCATCGCGGGGCTGCAGGACGGCATCTGGCCGAACACCCGGTTGCGTGGACAGCTGCTGGGGGCCGGTGACCTCGCGGACATCGCCTCCGGGCGCGGCACGATCGCCGACCGGCGGTCCCGCACCGCCGAGGTCCGCCAGGACGAACTGCGCAGTTTCTCCACCGCGGTGTCGCGGGCCCGCCGGACCGTGATCGGCGTGGCGGTCGCCTCCGAGGACGCCCAGCCCAGCGACTTCCTGGACGTCCTGTCACCGTGGCGTGAGGTGGAGACCACCCGTCCGCTGACCGATGTCCCGCCACCCATCACCGCCACGGCGCTGGTGGCCGGGTTGCGGCGACGGCTGGAGGAGGCCGCCGCCCAGCCGGTCGGGGACGGTACGACGGCGCCGGAGCCGCTCGAGGCCGGGCTCGCCGAGGCGGCCTCTGCCCTGGCCCTGCTGGCGGCGCAGGGCATCCGGGGCGCGGATCCGGCCGACTGGTGGGGACTGCTGCCGCTGTCCACGCGGGAACCCCTCGTGGACGTGGCCACCACCGCGATCCCCGTCTCGCCCTCGAGGGTGGAGACCGCCCTGAAGTCCCCGTTGAACTGGTTCCTGTACCAGGCCGGCGCCCAGCCGGGCAGCACGCAGGCGCAGTCGATCGGCACGCTCATCCACGCCGTCGCCGAGGCCCACCCGGACGGCCCGGCCGAGGCGCTGGCCGCGGAACTGGAGCGGCGCCTGCCGGACCTCGGCCTGGAACCGGGCTGGGAGTCTGAGCGCATCGAGGCCGAGGCCCGCCGGATGCTCGAGTACTTCGTGTCCTACCTGCGCCAGATGGCCAAGGACGGCCGGTCACTGGTCGACGTGGAGCACCGGTTCCACCAGGAACTCGAGCGCGGGGGGCTGAGGGTACGCATCAACGGCAGCATTGACCGGCTGGAGCGGGACGCCCAGGGCCGTCCCGTCGTCATCGACCTCAAGACCGGCCGGCACGAACCCTCCAAGGCCGACTTGCTCCAGCTGCCCCAGCTCGGGGTCTACCAGGCGGCGATCGCCGCCGGGGCGGTGGACGGGCAGGACTTCGACCGGCCCCAGGAACCGGGCGGGGCGGCGCTCGTGCAACTGCGCACCAAGAACAAGTCGGTCAAGGTCCAGGACCAACCGGCACTGGCCCCGGACGACCAGTGGGCACTCGACGAGGTCTTCACGGCAGCAGCCAGCATGGTCGGCCCGGAGTTCCTCGCGGTCCACGGCGGGCCGGACAACCCCGGGTGTGCGCTGCCCGCCGTGTGCCCCATCCACAGCGACGGAAGGCAGGCCACCGAATGGCACCGATGACCCAGGAGACCACCGTGGCGCAGTACACGCCCGAGGACCTCGCCGAGCGGCTGGGCCAGTACGCCCCGACCCCGGAGCAGTCCGTGGTGATCAGCTCCCCGCTCGAACCGCGGCTCGTGGTGGCCGGCGCCGGCTCGGGCAAGACGGCCACCATGTCGGACCGCGTGGTGTGGCTGGTCGCCAACGGCCTCGTGGCCCCGGACCAGGTGCTCGGGGTGACGTTCACGCGCAAGGCCGCCGGCGAGCTGGCCCACCGGATCAACCGCAAGCTCGACCTGCTGGCCGAGACCGGCATCGAGGTCGAGGGGGCCGAGGAGGCGCCCGCCCGGGCCAGCGTCTCCACCTACCACTCCTACGCCCACACCCTGGTGCGCGACCACGGCATGCGGATCGGGCTGGAACCGGACACCGGGATGATCGGCGAGGCCCAGTCCTACCAGATGGTCGCCCGGCTGGTCCGTGCCTACGAGGGGGACCTGGGCTTCGCCGACGCGGCGTCCTCCACCATCGTGCGGGGCGTCATCAAGCTGGCGGCGGACTGCGCCGAGCACCTGGTGGAGCCGGAGGCCGTGGAGGAGTTCCTCACCCGGATCCACGACGCCGGGGCCGCCCTGCCCTACAGCGAGAAGCAGGTCGAGGGCAGCCACGCCAAGGTCACCTCCCTCCTCGGCATGCTGCGCCTGCGCCGGGTGATGTCCCACCTGGTGGCGGACTACCGGGCCGCGAAGGACGAGGCCGGGGTCATGGACTACGGGGACCTGGTGCGGTACGCGGCACGCATCGCGAGCGAGGTCGAGGCCGTGGGGGAGATCGAGCGCTCGCGCTACCGGGTGGTGCTGCTGGACGAGTTCCAGGACACCTCTCACGCCCAGCTGGAGCTGTTCCGTGGGCTGTACGGCCGCACCGGCCACCCGGTCACGGCCGTGGGCGATCCCAACCAGTCCATCTACGGCTTCCGGGGGGCCTCCGCGGGGCAGCTGTTCGCCTTCCCCGGCCAGTTCCCCGTGCCGGATCCCCGGGGTGGCGCCCGGCCCGCCCCGGTCAGCTACCTGACCACGGCGTGGCGCAATTCGCTCAACGTCCTGGCCGCTGCCAACACGGTGGCCGGCCCGCTGCGCAGCGAACCGGTGAACGGGATCGAGGTGAGGCCGCTCGCCCCGTCACCGGTCGCGGGGGACGGTGAGGTCCGGGTGTCCTGGCTGCCGGACTCCGAGCAGGAGGCGGCGGCCGTCGTGGAGGCCCTCAAGGACGCCGCGGACGAGGACCTGCCGGTGGCCGACCGGCGGACGCGCGCCGTGCTGTGCCGCACCCGCCGGCAGTTCGAACCGCTCATGGAGGCCCTGGACACCGCGGGGGTGCCCTACGAGGTGCTGGGTCTGTCCGGGCTGCTGTCGATCCCCGAGGTCGCGGACGTCATCGCCGTTCTGCAGGTGATCTCGGATCCGCGCCGTTCCGACCACCTGATGCGGATCCTCACCGGACCCCGCTGGCGTATCGGCACCGCCGACCTCATGGTCCTGCAGGAACGGGCCTCGGCCCTGGCCCGGAACCGGCGGCGCGCCGAGCCGGACACCGGGGTCGAGGCCGCCGGGGACGAGGACGCGGCGAACCAGGACACCTCGCCGGAGGAGGAGTCCGAGGCCGCCTCCCTCGTGGAGGCACTGGACTGGCTGCCCGAACCGGGCTGGACCTCCGGGTCCGGCCGGGCGTTCAGTGCCGAGGGCCGACGCCGGCTGGAACGGCTGGCGGGCGAGCTGAGGGCGCTGTCGGGACAGACCGGCCTCGAACTGCCGGCCCTGATCCGGCTGGTGGAGAAGACCCTGGGCCTGGACATCGAGGTGCTCGCCCGCCCGGGCGTCACGGGTGTGGCCGCACGCCGGCACCTGGATGCCTTCCTGGATGCGGCGCGGGACTTCTCCCACGGCGCGGAGGAGGGGTCCAGCACGGACCTCACCGCCTTCCTGGCCTGGCTGGAGGCGGCCGAGGAACGGGAGAACGGGCTGGGGATCACCGGGGTCGAACCCCGCCACGATGCCGTCCAGCTGCTGACCGCACACGCGTCAAAGGGACTGGAGTGGGACGTCGTCGCCGTGCCGGGCATGGTGGACGGCCAGTTCCCCGGCACGACGTTCGACACGTGGACCGCGCACGGCAGCGGGCACCTGCCGTGGGACCTGCGCGGTGACCGGGAGAGCCTGCCGCACTGGTCCAGGGACTGGGCCACGCAACAGGACTGGGCCGGCCACGCGGCCGGCTGGTGGCTCAAGCACCAGGAGGCCTACCCGGATTCCTACCGGGACCTGGCCGCCGCCCACCACCTGCAGGAGGAACGCCGGCTGGCCTACGTGGCCTTCACCCGCGCCCGGACCCTGCTGCTGGTCAGCGGCAGTCACTGGCGCGGGTCGAACAAGACCCCGGCGGAACCGTCGGTGTTCCTGGCCGAACTGGCCGAGCGGGCCGGCACGCCGGAGGTCGCACGCGGGACGTGGACGGCACCGGAGGAGGCGGGGGAGATCAACCCGTTCGCCGGACGGAAGCTCACGGCGTGGTGGCCGTTCGACCCGCTGGACGGGCCGGTGGTGCGGGTCATGGACCCGGAGGCACCCGATGACGAGGACCGCGCCAGCCTCCTGCCGCCCCGGGCCCGGCCCCGCCGGGCCGCCCTGGAGACGGCGGCGGACTGGGTTCGGCAGGCGGACCCGCTGGTAGTGGTGGACGGGGGAGCGACCGACCTGACACGCCAGGCCCAGTGGGTCCTGGACCGGGCCACGCCGGTGAACCACCGCGGGGTGACCGTGGAGCTGCCCAGCCACATCAGTGCCTCGACCTTCGTGGAGATGGCCGGCGATCCCGAGGCCCTGGCCCGCCAGCTGCGGCGGCCCATGCCCCGGCCGCCGGCGCACGCCGCACGCCGCGGGACGGCGTTCCACAGCTGGGTGGAGGACCACTTCGGCAGCACCGGGATGCTCGACTTCGAGGATGCGGAGGACTCGGCGGACCATTGGGTGGAGGATGCCCTGGACCTGGAGCCGATGAAGCAGAGCTTCCTGGCCAGCCGCTGGGCGGACCGGGTGCCCGTCGTCGTGGAGCCCCCCGTGGAGACCACGGTCGGGGGCGTGACCCTGCGTGGACGGATCGACGCCGTCTTCCGGGAGGGTGGTACCAGCGATGCCTTCGACGACCCCCAGGCGCGCTGGGAACTCGTGGACTGGAAGACCGGTGCCGTGCCGCGCGGCCGGGACCTCGAGGTCAAGTCCCTCCAGCTGGCCGTCTACCGGCTCGCCTGGTCACGCCTGCACGGCATCCCCCTGCAGAACATCAGCGCGAGCTTCGTCTACGTTGCCCACGGGGTCGAGAAGTCGATGCACGACCTCGCCGGCGAGGAGGACCTCGAGCGGATCCTGGCGGACGCCATCCGGCCGGCCGGGAGCTGAGCCGGCCGGGAGCTGAACCGGCCGGGAGCTGGATCGGCCCGGCCGCGCCGGGCCGGTTCAGGACCGCAAGCCGGTTCAGGAGGGCGAGCCGGTTCAGGAGGGCGAGCCGGTGTCCCGCTCGATCCGCAGCTGCCGGACCTCGTCGAGATCCAGGGTGGTCGTGGGCGGTTCCTCGGCGCGGTGCGATCCCGAGAACCCGGTGTCACCTCCGGGCTGGTCCACGGCCTCGTCGGGCGCGTGCCCGGTGGCGCCGCCCTCGTTCTCGGACCCCACCTCGGATCCCGCCTCGGGCGCGTGCTCGGTTGCGCCGTCCTCGTCCCCGGTTCCTGCCTCGGGGGTGTCCACCGGGTCGTGGTCGGTGATGACGGCGTCGTCCTCATCGTCCTCGCCGTCCACGAGGTCCTCGTCGTCCATGTCACGCGCCTCCGGCGCAGGGGGCCCGGCCGCGTGCGAGCCCGTCCCCTCGGCGACCGGGGACGCCGGCGCGCTCGCGCCCAGGTCGGATGCCGTGTCCGCGGCCGCCACCACGGCGGCGGCGGCCGGCGTCGTCACCGGGCGCGGGCCGGGCCGGGCCAGGCTGATCTCCTGGCCACCGTGGTCCTCCACGTCGTCCCGCAGCTCCAGGAGCATGGCCTCGGCCTCGGCCGCCATGTCCTCGTCGTCGTTGGCGACGCCCCGGACGAGCCACTGGGCGAGCGCGAACTCGGCGGCCAGCGCCGCGCGGCGCATCAGGTGCTCGTCCGCCACGGTCCCGCCCGTGCGGTGCTGCCAGTAGGACCTCACGACGGCGTCGGTGAACTGCTGGTCACCGGAGGAGGCCAGCCAGGAGAAGTCGTCGGCCGGGTCCCCGATGTGCAGGTCGGTCCAGCCGGTCACGGACACCACGCGGCCGCGGTCCACCAGCAGGTTGTCCTCGTGCAGGTCCCCGTGGGCCACGACCGGGGTGAAGTCCCAGAGTTCCATCTCCTCGAGCGCGTTCTCCCAGCGGCGCAGCAGCACGGCGGGGATCCGTCCGGTCGTGGCGGCCTGGTCCAGCTCGTTGAGCCGGCGCTGGCGGAACTGGTCGGCGGTGTACACCGGCAGGTCGGCGTTCTCCACCACCTCGGCCGGCAGGGCGTGCACGGCGGCGATGACCCGGCCGATGTCGTCGATGCCGCGGGGTCCCAGCCCCGCCAGCTCCTCGATCTCCAGCTCGCGGCCGGGCATGTCGTGGTAGACGAAGGTGCGCAGCCCGTCGATCCGGACGGCACCGGCCACGGAGGGGGCGCGGAAGGGCAGCGCGGCGCGGACGGCGGGGGTGAACCCGGAGAGGACCTGGAGCTCGGTCTCCAGCCGCATGGCGGCCTCCTCGTGGCGGGGGGAGCGCACGCGCCACCGGTTCCCCTGCCGGTCGAGCACGACGGCGGCGGAGAAGTCGCGGGGATCGTCCGGCGAGCCGACCACGCCGGTCGGAGCCAGGTCCGGGATCGCGGCGCTGGCCAAGGCAGCAAGTTCCATGGGCGTACGGTTCACGTACCCAACCGTACTTTCCCGCCGCCCGTGCGCGGCTCGTGCGGGGCGGCGAGTCGCCCGAATGACACCTCGAGGTGCGGTGTGCACCGGGCGGGCCCCGTCCGCCGCCGCCGTGTGGGATCGTCCACAACCGGGCGGGCGGCCCCTGGACCGTCCCCGCCGGACGGTACCTTGGAGGCATGCGAATTCCGGATGAGACCCTGCCTGCCCTGGGCCGGCTGCCCCTGGCCCGGGAGGACGTGGACCGCGGTTGCGAGGTGCGCGCCCACGAGGGGTGGCTGCAGGAGGCCTGGACCCGTCCGGAGGCCAGGGTGCTGTGGCTCAGCGGCAGGCGCGCCCCCGTCCTGGGCGGTCAGCTCGTGCTGGCCCGTCCGGAGGGGGACCTGCCGGACGGCGCCGTCTACCTCGGCCGGTCCGCGGCCGCCCTCGTGAGCCCGGACCCGGCCACGGGCGGGACCGGTGCCGTGCGCGCCGAACTGATCCTGCTGACCGCGGACGAGCACCCCCGGCTGGCGGGTCCCGAGGCCGGCGGGGTGCCCGTGGACCGTCCGGAGGACGTGAACTGGGTCGGGCTGCGGGACGTGGCCGCGGCCCTGGCCGACCGGGACGCCGGGGTGTTCGTCGAGGCCCAGGCCATCGCCAACTGGCACGCCACCCACACGCACTGCCCCCGCTGCGGGACGCCGACCACCCCGGCCCAGTCCGGCTGGGTCCGGGTCTGTCCCGCCGACGGCTCCGAGCACTTCCCGCGCACCGACCCGGCGATCATCGTGGCCATCACGGACCGGGACGACCGGATCCTGCTCGGCAACAACACCGCGTGGGGGCCGGGCAGGTTCTCCACGCTGGCCGGCTTCGTGGAACCGGGGGAGTCCCTGGAGGCCGCCGTGGTGCGGGAGATCCACGAGGAGTCCCAGCTCGTCGTGCACTCACCGCAATACCTGGGCTCCCAGCCCTGGCCCTTCCCGCAGTCGCTCATGCTCGGCTTCTCGGCCGTCACGGACGAGCCCGATGCCGCCGCGGCCGACGGCGAGGAGCTCGCCGAGGTGCGCTGGTTCACGCGGGAGCAGCTCCGGGACCAGGTGGCCGCCGGGGACATCACCATCCCGGGGGCCACGTCCATCTCCCGGGCACTGATCGAGCACTGGTTCGGCGGGGACCTGCCCGAACCCCGCACCCTGCAGAACTGACCGAGAGCACCTACCGGAGAACCGTGACCGAACACCCCGAGGAACCCCGCGACATCCTGGCGGGCCTGGACGCCGAGCAGCGCCAGGCCGTCACCACCCTGAACGGACCCCTGTGCATCCTGGCCGGGGCCGGCACCGGCAAGACCCGCGCCGTCACCCACCGGATCGCCTACGGGGTGCAGACCGGCGTGTTCGACCCGCACCGCACCCTGGCGGTCACCTTCACCGCCCGGGCCGCCGCCGAGATGCGCACCCGGCTGCGGGACCTCGGCACGCACGGGGTGCAGGCCCGTACCTTCCACTCCGCGGCGTTGCGCCAGCTGCAGTACTTCTGGCCCCAGGTCGTGGGCGGAACGGTGCCGGAACTGGTCGAGTACAAGGTCAACCTGCTCGCCGAGGCGGCCCGGCGCCTGCGGACCACCACGGACCGTGCCGCCCTGCGGGACCTGGCCGGGGAGATCGAGTGGGCGAAGGTGTCCATGCACACCCCGGACGGCTACGCCGCCGCCGCGGCGGGACGGGAGATGCCCGCCGGGTGGGACGCGAACGGGGTGGCCCGCCTCTACCAGGGCTACGAGGACGTGAAGTCCGACCGCAACCTCATCGACTTCGAGGACGTGCTGCTGCTGATGGTCGGCATCCTGGAGACCGAGCCGAAGATCGCGGCCCAGGTCCGGGACCAGTACCGGGTGTTCATCGTGGACGAGTACCAGGACGTCTCCCCGCTGCAGCACCGGCTGCTGGACCTCTGGCTGGGCGGGAGGCAGGAGCTGTGCGTCGTCGGGGACGCCTCGCAGACCATCTACTCCTTCACCGGGGCGACCTCCCGGTTCCTGCTGGACTTCCGGGCCCAGTACCCGGAGGCCACCGTCGTGAAGCTGGTCCGGGACTACCGCTCCACCCCCCAGATCGTGGACCTGGCCAACCGGTTGCTGGACGAGCGGACCCGGCAGCAGGTGCCGATCCCCGGTCCGGACGGCACCCGCGGGCCGATGCCCCGCTGGGCCGAGCCGCTGGAGCTGGTCTCCCAGCGCCCGCACGGGCCGGCCCCGGTGTTCGCCGAGTGCACCGACGACGAGGCCGAGGCCGGCTGGGTCGCGGCCCAGGTGAAGACGCTGCTGGACGAGGGGATCACCGCCGCGGAGATCGCCGTGCTGTTCCGCACCAACGGGCAGTCCCAGGCCCTCGAACAGGCCCTCGCCGCCGCCGGCATCGGCTACCAGCTGCGCGGTGGAGAGCGGTTCTTCTCTCGCCGCGAGGTGCGCGACGGCATCCTGCAGCTCCGCGCGGCGGCCCGTTCCGCCCAGGACGTGGCGGGGGACCAGGTGCCCGGCCGGGTGAGGGACGTGCTGGCCTCGCTGGGCTTCACGGAGACCGCCCCGCAGGCCTCGGGCGCGGTGCGGGAGAAGTGGGAGTCCCTCAACGCCCTGGTCGCCCTGTCCGAGGAGCTGGCCGCCGCGCGCGGAGACCAGTTCACGCTGACGGACCTGGTCGCCGAGCTGGACGAGCGGGCCGCCAGCCAGCACGCCCCCACCGTCCAGGGTGTCACCCTCGCGTCCCTGCACTCCGCCAAGGGCCTGGAGTGGGACGCCGTGTTCCTGGTCGGGCTGTCCGAGGGCCTGATGCCCATCAGCTTCGCCCAGACCCAGGAGGACATCGACGAGGAACGGCGGCTGCTGTACGTGGGCATCACCCGGGCCCGGTTGCGGTTGTTCCTGACCTGGACCCTGGCCCGCGGCACCGGAGGGCGCTCCACCCGCAAGCCGTCCCGGTTCCTCGAGGCGCTGGACCCGGAGGCCGGATCCCGGCACGGGGCCCAGTCCCGACGCCGGCCCTCCGGTCCGGGCGGGAACGGCACCGGCACGCGGGGCAACGGCCGCAAGCGCTCGCAACCGGCGCTCTGCCGCACGTGCGGGGCCCTGTTGGAGACCGGAGCCGAGCGGAAGACCGGTCGGTGCCTGGACTGCCCGGCCACCTATGACGAGGCCATGTTCGAGGAGCTCAAGGCCTGGCGGCTGTCCACCTCCCAGGCGGCCTCCCTGCCGGCCTTCGTGGTGTTCACGGACGCCACCCTCGTGGCGATCGCCGAGGCCGCCCCGAAGACCCCCGCCGAGCTGCTGCGGATCCCCGGGGTCGGCCGGTCCAAGCTGGAGAAGTACGGCCAGGACGTGCTGGAACTGGTCAACGGGACCACCCCGGCCTGATCACCCGGGGACGGCTGCCCCGGTGACGCACCCGCAGTCCCGGTGCGGGGGCACCGTCAGGGTGTCCACGCGGCCCGAGGCGGCCTGCAGGTGCAGCATCGTGCCGTCCGTGACCGTTCCGGTGTCGATCCACTGCAGCAGCTGCCGGGCCGCCAGGGCGCCGGCGGCCGTGGCCAGGGTAAGCTCCTCCCGGCCGGCCCGTGCCGCCAGCAGCGCGTCGGTCCGCGTGGAACGCAGGGGATCCGTGGCCGCCGCGGCCAGGTCCCAGCACAGCGGGCAGCCCGGCGCCCCGGGCGCGCACCACGGTCCGACCAGCACGTCGTCGTCCCGGACCACGACCGGCAGCAGCGGGTGGTCGGCGGCGCGCGCCAGGGCCACGGCCTCGAGATCGACCGCGCCGAGGGTGACCAGCACGGTGACGTCACCGCCCGGTCCCGGCCTGGCCGGGGACGTGAGCGGCAGGACGACGGGGTCGAGGCCGAGGTCGTCGATGCGCCGGGCCAGGGCCACCGGACGGATCCGTCCCAGGTCGGCGGGCAGGTACCCGGTGCCCAGGTCCCCGGTGGCCACCTCGGTGCAGTCCCACAGGACCAGCCGGCCGACGCCGGCCGCGGCCAGGCTGCGCGCCACGGCCGCGCCGGTCCGGCCCAGTCCGAGGACCTGTGCACCGGCCCGGTGACGCCGGGACACGATCTGGGCGGCACGCTCCCGGGAGTCCACCGGGCCGTGGTCGACGGCCAGGGCCGTGGCGACGTCCTGGGCGAGGACGTCGGCGGCGTGACCGGGGCCGGTGCCGGCCGGGGAGGGATGCCGGTGCAGGAAGCCCTCCAGCGAGGAGACCAGCGCCCGGGCCTCCGCGGGGTCCAGCCCGCAGTCGCGCACCACGTCCGGTTCCCGACCGTCCTCGATCCCGGACTGCATCCGGTCCAGGAACGCGAGGACCTCGGGCGAACAGCCGGACAGCTGGGTGGACCCCGTGCCGGACCCGATCTGGACGGCGTCCGGTGTCAGGCGGACCAGGGACAGGCCGGGGTTCAGGCGCATGGGACTCCTCGGGTGACCAGGCGGGGCTGGGGTCGTCCGACCATCGTGACACCACAGCGGCCGACCGCGGCGGGGTTGTCCACAACCCTCCCCGCGGGTCCCGGGCCGGCCGGTGCGCGACGGCAGAATGGACCCATGACCTCGACGCGCGGACGACGCCCCGCCGGCCCCGCCCGGCCCACCCGCCAGACCCTGGACCTGGAGGTGGACGGCACCCCGGTGCGCCTGGTGCGCTCGGCCCGGCGCACCCGGACCATCTCGGCGTCCTGGCGGGAAGGGCGACTTCAGGTGTCCGTGCCCATGGGGCTGGCCTCCGAGGAGGAGCACGAGTGGGCACGCAGGATGATCCGCAAGGTGGAGGCACGACGGCCGCAGGGCCCGGCCTCGGACGGCGAGCTCCTGTCCCGCGCCCGGGCGCTGGCCGGCCGGTACCTGGAGGGACGGGTGGACCCGCGCGAGGTCGTCTGGTCCACCCGGCAGCAGCGGCGCTGGGGATCGTGCACGCCCAGCACCGGCCGCATCCGGTTGTCCACGGAACTGGCGGACATGCCCGGCTGGGTCCTGGACGGGGTGATCGTCCACGAACTGGCACACCTGGAGCACGCCAACCACACGGCGGCGTTCCACGCCCTGGCGGACCGCTACCCGAGGCAGCGCGAGGCCATGGCCTTCCTGTCCGGGGTCAGCTTCGCGACCGGCCGGGGCCTGTCCGCCCCGGACGGGGAGCCGGACGGCCCGGACGGGGACGAAGCCGGAGGCTAACCCGCCGAGGGGCGGTCCCCGGGCTGGCCGGAACCGTCCGGGCCGCCGGTGTCCTCGCCGCGGTCCTGGTCGCCCCGGCCCTCATGGTCGTCGTACCCGCCCTCGAGCAGCTTGCGCAGGTCGTCGTCGAAACCGGCCGCCGCCTGTTCGCGCTTCTCGCGCCGGGCAACGTACCCGGCCGGGTCGTCAAGGTCCTCGCCGGTGGGCTGCAGTTCGGGGTGTCGCCAGATGTCGTCCCGGTACGCCCGGCCCTTCTCGGCCCCGATGGTCTCCCACAGGGTGGCCGCCTCCCGCAAGCGGCGGGGGCGCAGGTCGAGGCCGACCAGTGCCCCGAAGGCGTGCTCGGCGGGTCCGCCGGTGGCCCTGCGGCGGTTGATCGTCTCCCGCAGCGCGTTCGCCGCGTCCAGCGGGGCGGCCGCCTCGGTGACCACCACGTCCACCCAGCCCTCGATGAGCGCCAGGGTCGTCTCCAGCCGGTCCAGGGCCGCCTTCTGGGGGCCGGTGGGCTCGGGGATGAAGGACGCTCCCGAGAACGCGGCCTGCATGGACTCCGGGTCCGTCGGGTCGATCGACCGCGCGGCCTCCTCGATCCGGGACATGTCGATGTGGACCCCGGCCGCGTACTGCTCGATGGCCGCGTACAGGTCCCGCTCCAGCCACGGGGAGTGGACGAACAGGCGCATCCGGGCGACCTCGCGCAGGGCGAGGTAGATCCGGATCTGGTCGTCCGGGACCTGCAGGCCGTCGCCGAACTCCTCGATGTTCACCGGCACCATGGCCAGCTGGTGGCCCGCCACGGGGAAGCCGGGATCGGTGCCGGAGAGGACCTCCTGGGCCAGCGCCCCGACCGCCTGGCCGAGCTGGAGGCCGAACATGGTGCCCCCGAGGTTCTTGAGCATCGGCTGCAGGCCGCCCAGCATGCCCTGCATCTCCTCCGGCACCTGGCCCGGGAGCTGTTCGTTCATCACGCGGGTCATCGCCTCGGACATGGACACGGCCACGGGCTCGGTCAGCCGGCGCCAGGTGTCCATGGAGGCCTCCACCCACTCGGCACGGGACCAGGCCTTGCCCAGCAGGCCTGTCGACTCGATCTCGGTGGTACCGTCCAGCCAGAGTTCGGCCAGCCGCAACGCCTCGTCGATCTCCCGCCGTGCGAACGTGCCGACGGTGGGGTCCTGGCCGGCGACGGCCTGGCGGGCCGACTGGCGGGCGAGGGTCCAGTTCACCGGGCCGTCCTCGGGGGAGGACTGCATCATGGCCTGGAACTGCTGCATCATCTGGCCCATCATGGCCGGGTCGAGCTGCGAGGGGTCGAACGGCAGCCCGCCGGGCATGCCGCCCGGGCCGGCGCCCGGCCCGCCACCCATCCCGCCGAGGGCGCGGCGCAACTCCTCGGGGTCCGGACCGTCGCCGCCGAACATCCGGCGGAGCATCTCGGACAGCGGGTCGTCTCCGTCAGAGGAACCGGGGCCGTTGGGGGGATTCGTCATGGCCACCAGAGTATCCGCGCCAAAGGCCCGTGTCCGCAGCGCACGCACCGGTTCACTGTGGGCGCACAGCCGGCGTGCCGCACCCCCTAGAATGAAGTGCAGACCAGAGCCTCCCGGACCCGTCCGGGAGGCCCGCCCCTGCCACCCGGACGGTGCACGCCGCCATCCGGTGCAGTAGCCCATGAAGACAGGTGCCCCGCCGTGCGAGAGAACGGACACCCGCCGACGACGCCGTCGGCCGCGCCCGGATCCGGCGCCCCGGTCTCCTTCGCCCAGGCCGCGCGACGCTCCCGGGCCTCGCGCCGCCGTCGCCGGCTGACGATCGCCTCCGGGGGCGTGGCCGGGATCCTGACGCTCACGGCGCTGGCACTGCCCACCCCCTACATCATCGAGTCGCCCGGCCCCACCTTCAACACCATCGGAGAACACGACGGCTCGCCCGTGATCACCGTGGACGGCGCCCGGACCTATCCCACCGACGGTGCCCTGGACCTGACCACCGTCTACGTGTCGGGGCCGCCGACCGGATGGACCACCTTCCTGGACGTGGTCGCCGGCTGGGCCGACCCCACCCAGACGCTGATCCCCAGCGAACTCGTCTACCCCTCCGGCACCACGTCCGAGGAGGTCACCGAGGAGAACGACCTGGCGATGACCACCTCGCAGAACTGGGCCGTGGCCGCCGCGCTCGAGAACCTGGGGATCGACTACCGGCAGCAACTGTTCGTGGCGGACTTCGCCCCGGAGTCCCAGGCGACCGGGGTGCTGCAAGCCGGGGACCAGCTCGTCTCCGCCGGTGGCGTCGAGGTGACCGGGCTCGAGGGACTGAAGGACCAGCTCAACCGGTCGGACGGGCACACCGTCGACCTGGGGATCGTCCGCGACGGGACCGGGAGCACCGTCCAGGTCCCGGTGTACCCCGGACCGGACGGCAGCTGGCTGCTGGGCGTCTACCTGGACTCCGACTTCGAGTTCCCGGTGGACGTGACGATCTCCCTGGAGGACGTGGGCGGCCCCAGCGCCGGGATGATGTTCGCCCTGGGGATCATCGACGAGATGACCCCGGGCGCGATGACCGGGGGCCGGCACATCGCCGGCACGGGCACCATCGACCCCGACGGCACCGTGGGGGAGATCGGCGGCATCGTGCAGAAGGTGGCCGGGGCCCGCGAGGCCGGCGCCGAGCACTTCCTCGCCCCGGCCGGCAACTGCGAGGTGCTGGCAGGACGGGTCCCGGAGGGCATCGACGTGTACGCGGTGGGCACCCTGGACGAGGCCAGGTCCGCCGTGGAGGCCCTCGGCAAGGGGCAGGCACCGCGGGCCCCGGCCTGTGGCTGAGGTGCGGGTGAGGACTTGGACAACTGGAGACGAAGTGCGCCGGTCGGCGCAGAGGGGTAAGGGCACGTGAGTTTCGGACAAGGGTTTGGCGGTCTCTTCGGGGGACCTGACGATGGACGCGGTGGCGACCGCGGCCCGGGCGGTCCGGGTGGACTGTTCGGCGGCGGGGCGTCCGGCCCGGGCAGACCGGGTGGCCCCGGCCGTCCCGGCGAGCCCGGCGGCGGCAATGAGGCCGGCGCCTCCGGTCCCGGCGGGCGGCCCACCGGGCCACGGCGCCCCTCGGCGCTGGTGCTCACGATCGTGGTGGTCGCCGCGCTCGCGGTGCTGTTCATGTTCTTCGCCGGCATCTACGCGGACGTCCTCTGGTACAACCAGATCGGGTACTCCGAGGTCTTCTGGACGGAGATCTGGACGCGGGCGGCCCTGTTCCTGATCGGCGGCGCCATCATGGGCGCCGCCGTGTGGCTGTCCATGTGGCTGGCCTGGCGCAGGCGGCCGCAGAACCTGCACACCCAGACCCGGGACAGCCTGGCCCAGTACCAGAGGCAGCTGGAGCCGATGCGGCGCCTGGTCTTCATCGGCATCCCCGTGGTGATCGGCTTCTTCGCCGGGTCCGCCGCGATGAACGCCTGGCAGGACGTGCTGCTGTTCTTCAACCAGGTGCCCTACGCCGGGGCACCCGGGGAAGCGGTCACGGATCCCGAGTTCGGGCTGAACTACACCTTCTACATGGCCACGCTGCCCTTCCTCGGCCTCGTGGTCGGCTACCTGATCTCGGTGGTGCTGATCGCGGGCATCGCCGGGCTGCTGGTGCACTACCTGTACGGCAGCGTCCGGGTGAAGGAGCAGGGCGGGGTCGTCATCGAGCGCCCGGCCCGCGTGCACATCGCCGTCTTCGCCGCGCTGTTCCTGCTGCTGCAGGCGGCCAACTACTGGCTCAACCGCTACCGGACCCTGCAGTCGCAGGACGGCACCTGGGCCGGGGCCATGTACACGGACGTCAACGCCGTGATCCCCACCTCCACGATCCTGGCCGTGGCCGCCCTGCTGGTGGCCGTCCTGTTCGTCGTCACCGCCTTCTCCGGCCGGTGGCGGATCTCCCTGGTCGGCACCGCGGTCCTGGTGGTCGCGGCCATCGTGGCCGGCGCCGCCTACCCGTTCCTCATCCAGGAGTACCAGGTCAAGCCCTCCGAGGAGACCCTCGAGCAGGACTACATCGCCCGGAACATCGAGCACACGCGTGAGGCCTACGGGCTCTCGGCGGTGGAGGCCACGCAGTACGCCGGCTCCACCGACGCGCAGGCGGGCAGCCTCGAGGGCGAGGCCGAGAACACGGAGAACGTCCGCCTGATGGACCCGAACCTGCTCTCGCGCACGTTCGGCCAGCTCCAGCAGTTCCGGCCGTACTACTACTTCCCGGACACCCTGCACGTGGACCGCTACGACGTCGAGGGCGAGAAGCAGGACACCATCATCTCTGTGCGCGACGTCAACGTGGACCCGACGTCCTCGTGGGTGAACCAGCACATCATCTACACCCACGGGTACGGCGTGGTCGCCGCGGATGCCTCCGAGGTCGCTGCGGGCGGCCGTCCGTCCTTCCTGCTCTCCGGCATCCCCACCAAGGGCGTGCTGGGCGACGACACGAGCTACGAGCCCCGCATCTACTTCGGCACGAACTCCCCGAGCTACTCGATCGTCGGGGCCCCAGAGGACGCCCCGGCGCGTGAGCGTGACCGGCCGCAGGACGCCAGCAGCGAACAGGACACCAGCTACAGCTTCACCGGTGAGGGTGGGCCGTCCGTGGGCGGGTTCTTCAACCAGCTGGTCTACGCCATCAAGTTCGGCTCCACGGAGATCCTGCTGTCCTCGGACGTGAACTCCGAGTCGCAGATCCTCTACGACCGTGACCCGGTCGAGCGGATCGAGAAGGTGGCCCCGTACCTGACCGTCGACTCCAACGCCTACCCGGCGATCGTGGACGGGCGCGTGCAGTGGATCGTGGAGGGATACACCACCTCGGACTCCTTCCCGTACTCCACCGCGCAGCAACTGGACTCCGCGACCCGGGACGCCCTCAACACGGACGCCGCGACCAACCTCACCGGCCGGGTGAACTACATCCGCAACTCGGTGAAGGCCACCGTGGACGCCTACGACGGCTCCGTCACCCTGTACGCCTGGGACGAGGAGGACCCGCTGCTGCAGGCCTGGCAGAAGGTCTACCCGACCTCCCTGCAGCCGTACTCGGAGATGAGCGCTAACCTCATGGACCACGTCCGCTACCCGGAGGACATGTTCAAGGTCCAGCGCGAGCTCCTGGGCCGCTACCACGTGACCAACCCGGTGGACTTCTACCAGAACAACGACGCCTGGTCCGTCCCCGCCGATCCGACCCAGGACGACCCGACGGTCAAGCAGCCGCCCTACTACATGACCCTGCGGATGCCGGGCAAGGACGAGCCGGCGTTCTCCCTGACCAGCAACTTCATCCCGCAGATCACCCAGGGCGCCCAGCAGCGCAACGTGCTGTACGGGTTCCTGTCCGCCAACGGCGACGCCGGCACCGGCAAGGACGGCGAGAAGGCCGAGGGCTACGGGCACCTGCAACTGCTCGAGCTGCCGCGCCAGACGGCCATCCCGGGACCGGGCCAGGCCCAGGCGAACTTCGACTCCAACGCCCAGGTCTCCCAGGAGCTGAACCTGCTGCGCCAGGGTGCCTCCGAGGTCATCAACGGCAACCTGATCACCCTGCCGGTGGCCGAGGGCATCCTGTACGTCCAGCCGGTCTACATCCAGTCGACCGGCCCGACCTCCTATCCCACGCTGCGCAAGGTGCTGGTCGCCTTCGGCGAGGAGGTGGGCTTCGCCAACACCCTGGAGGAGGCCCTGGACCAGGTGTTCGAGGGTGACTCCGGGGCCTCCACGGCCGACGGACAGGACCCCTCCACGGAACCCGGGGAGGGGGAGCCCGGTTCCCAGCCGCAGGCTCCGGAGAACCAGAGCGCCCAGGAGAAGCTCAGCCAGGCCCTGACGGACGCCAACGAGGCGATCCAGGCCTCCGAGGAGGCCCTGGCCTCGGGCGACTGGACAGCGTACGGCGAGGCGCAGAAGCGCCTCAACGACGCGCTGACGCGGGCGACACAGGCGGACGACGAGATCCGCGGTGCCGCCCCGGACAACGCCCAGGGAGGCGAGGCGCCCGCCGAGGGCGCCGAGCAGCCCACGGACGGCGCCACGGAGGGTGCCGGCACCGAGGGCTGACCGCGGCCGCCGGCGCACTCTCCGGCTTCGGGGGCAGGGAGACCTGCCCCCGAAGTGTTTCCCGGGGCCCCGCGCCGACGATTTGAGTTCGTGCCGCATGGTCTGTATAGTCATTGAAGTCGACGCGGGGTGGAGCAGTTCGGTAGCTCGCCGGGCTCATAACCCGGAGGTCGCAAGTTCAAATCTTGCCCCCGCAACCACTAAGGCCCCCTGACCCGGATTCGTCCCGGTCAGGGGGCCTTGCTCGTTAACCCGGAGGCATCAGGTCCGCGTGGCCCCGCACGCCGGCGGTCCCGCCCGCAGAAAGGCTCCGGCCCGGCAGCACGTGCTGCCGGGCCGGAGCCTTCGCGGGGACGGGGCTCAGTTCGTGGTGGAGCCCTGGGTGTAGTCCAGCTCGACCTCGCCTGCGGCGGAGCCGTTGCCGGCGGTGAGGGACTGCGTGCTGCCGGCCTTCAGCGCCGCCAGGCGGGCCTCGACCTCGGTCTGCTCGCCCAGGTCCTCCAGGGACTCGAACTGGGCGTCCAGGGACGAGGCGGCCAGCTCGTTCTGGCCGCGGACCCGGGCCTCCTCGCGGCGGACCTTCTCCTCGAACCGGTTGACCTCCGAGGAGGGATCCAGGATGTCGATCGACTTCACGGCGTCATGCACGGCGGACTGTGCCTGGACCGACTTGGCGCGGGCCACCAGCTCGTCGCGCTTGGACACCAGCTGCTGGCGCTTGGTCTTCATCTGGTCCAGCCCGGTCTTGAGCTTGTCCACGATCTCGGACTGGGAGGCGATGGTCGGCTCGGCGGCCTTCGCCTGGCGCTCGGCGTCCATCTGGCGCTCGATCGCGACCTTGGCCAGGTTGTCGAACTTGTCCGCGGAGGCGGTGTCACCCGAGGTGCGGAACTGGTCGGCCTTCTGGGAGGCGGCCAGGGCCTTCTGCCCCCAGCTCTTGGCGGCGTCCATGTCCTCGTTGTAGTCGTCCTGGATCATGCGCAGGTTGCCGATGGTCTGCGCCACGGCGGCCTCGGCCTCGGAGATGCTGTTGGTGTAGTCGCGGACCATCTGGTCCAGCATCTTCTGCGGATCCTCCGCCTTGTCCAGCATGGCGTTGATGTTGGCCTTCGCCAGGGTTGCGATACGGCCGAAAATGGACTGCTTAACCACGATGTCGCCTTCCGTTCTGCTTCTCTGGAACCCCGGCGTCTCCGGTGCCCCTGCTCCCGTGCCCCGCTACCGGGCGTTGGGTCCCGACGCCGGAGGGCGCCGGACATCTCTCATCCTGCCTTGGTCTCGGGTCATCCTGCCTAGAAACTACCGCCGCTGGCGTCACCGAATCCACCGCCGCCGAAGTCGCCGCCGCCCAGCCCGCCGCCGCCGAAGCCGCCGAAGCCGCCGCCGCCCCAGTCACCACCACCGTCATGGTCACCGCCGAGCAGGCCGCCCATGAGGATGCCCCCGAGGATGGCCCCGCCGAGGCCGCCGGCGAAGCTCCCGCCGGCCCCGCCGCCGTGACCGTAGCCGCCCCGGTGGCCGCCGTGGCCGTACCCCGCCCCGGCGTAGCCGCCGCCCCAGCTGCTGAGGTCCTGCTGGGCGAGCTGGCTGGCGCGGTCGGCCAGGGAGCTGGCCTGGTTCGCGAGGTTCAGCGCGGTCACCGGGTCCTGGCCGGAGATCCGCACGGCCTGCTGCAGGGTGCGCTCGGCCTCGGCCACCTTGGTGCGGGCCTGGGAGCCGACGGCGCCACGACGGGCCGCGATGAAGTCCTGGGTCCCGTCGATCTGGGCCTGCGCCTGCATGATCGCCGACTGGAGCGCCGAGGCGGCCCGCCGCTCCTGTTCCTGCCGGTCCCGGATGCCCGCGAGCGGCGCGTCGAGCTGACGATGGGCCTTCTCCAGCTGCTTCAGCAGGTCCACGGGATCGGGACGGCCCGAGCTGAACCCGGCCTTGACGCGGCCCAGGGTCTGCTCCACGCCGGCGATGGGTCCGGCGAGCTCGCGGTGCTGGCCGGCGTCCACGAGCGCCCGGGCCTGTGCGAGGTCCTGGGTCGTCTGGCTGACACCGACCCGCAGGTTCTCCATCGACTGGTCCAGGTGCTGGCGGGCCTTGGCCACGGCCTCCACCAGCGTGACCGTCTGGGCCACGGCCTCCTCGCCGGCGCGGATGGCCAGGACGGCGGTGGACCGGTCCGAGGCGGCCAGGGACTGCTCGGCCTTGGCCACGGCCGCCTGGACGAACTGGAGCCGCTCGCGGGCCTGGGTGGCGTTGTCGGTGACCTCCACGAGGGCCGAGTCCGCGTACTGGCCGTGCAGGTCGACGAGCTGCTGCTCGGCACCGGAGACGGTGTCGGCGACCTGGTCGGCGCGTGCCCTGAGGTCCTCCAGCGCCGAGTCGGCGCTGTCCTCGAGGTGGCGCAGGTCGTTGAATTCCTTCTGGTGTGCGGACAGGGACGCGCCGACGGCCTCACACCGGGCGATGATGTCCTTGAGCCAGGCCCGCTGCTGCTCCTCGGTGTCCGGGATGTGGTCGTCCAGCTGGTTCTGCAGCTGGAACGACTCCCGCATGTGGTCCTTCGCGATCTCGATGTCCTTGTGGAAGGTCTCCACCGACTCCTCGCCGTAGGAGGCCAGCGCGAAGCCCACCTCCTGCTCCGAGGACCGGATCGCGTCGTCCGCGGCGACCAGCAGGGAGCCCGCCTTGGTGCGCAGCGCCTCCACGCTCATCTCGTCCAGCGGGTCCCTGGGGCCCTGGGCGCCGCGGGCGGGCTGTGCCCCGGCGGCCTTCTTCTTCCGGGTGCGGCTGGCCAGGGCGATGCCGCCGCCGGCCAGGGCCGCCGCCACGAGGCCGCCGGCCAGCCAGCCGCCGGCCCCGCCCCCGCTCTCACCGGACTCGGCGGAACCGGACAGGGAGCCGTCGGTCGCATCGGCGATGCCCTCGACGGTGGACAGGGCGGGAGTGACCCAGTCGTCGTCACCCGGCGCCGGCATGGCCGGCAGGATGTACTCGGCCGAGATCTCCTGCTGCAGCGGCGCGATGCTGTTGGCCTGGTGCGCGTCGAAGCCGACCTGGCGGGACTCGACGGCGATGGCGAGGACGGACTCCTGGTCCCCGATGCCCTTGTCCTGGGCCACCTCGGCGATGAACTCACCGCTGCTCGCGGCGTCCCCGAAGTCGTCCACGTAGAGGACGTAGAGGCCCTGGCCCTCCGAACGGCGCAGGTCATCGATCGCCTGGCTGATCTCGTTCTCCTGGGCGGGGGTCAGGACCTGGGCCTCGTCCACCACGAACACGCCCGGCGGGATGTCCACGGCGGCCCGCGCGGCGTCCGCGAGCGCCAGTCCGGCCACGGCGGACAGTGCGGAGGCCCCGGTGACTCCCAGGGCCAGGACGGCGGGGGAGAGACGGGGCGGTGCGAGCGGGACGGCGTGGGACTTCATCGATCACCCTTCATGGCCCTGACCGGCCGGGACACCCTGAACCGGGGGCACGGTCGGCCGGCCGGTGGCGGCGGCGGCAGGGTCGCGCCGCGCGGACTGTGGCTTCCTCCTGAAGTCTATGGGCCCCGCTGCGCGGATCGCCACGAGCGCGACTGCGCCAACGGCGAACTATGGAGCCGGCTTCCAGCAATCCTCCAGAGAACATGCTCCAATCGAACAGGTGCACCGGGCAGGATGGACTGCGGACCAGGCCCGGCCCAGACCAGGAGCAGGACCGCCTCACCCGGGAGACCGGCAGGAAGGACGACGACCATGAACGACGCGGACCACCACGGACCCCAGTCCGGCGCAGGACGGGAGGCGGGGGGATCCGTCCCACCCCGCCCGGAGTCCCCGCCGTCGGGTCCTCGTGGCGACGACGTGCACGAGGTGTCCGCCAGCCGCGATCCCTACCCCCGCTGGGACGAGACCCAGGCGATGCCCGCCTACGGTGCCGCCCCGGGATCCGGACACCCCGCGGAACCCGGCCCGGCCGCGTACGGGCCGGGACCCCAGGGCGGTCCCGGCGACCAGGGTGCCCGCGGAGACCGGCCCGACAGGCTGGGCGGTGCCCGCCGGACGGTCGGCGTCGGCACGCTCGTCGCCGGGATGCTGCTGGCCGGCCTGGCCGGTGGCGGAGTGGCCGCTGGAGTCAACGCGGCCGCGGACACTGCGGACACTGCCGCCGGCACCACGCAGCAGCAGGACGGCGGCACGGTGCGGGAGCAGGGCCACGGCCTGGACATCAACCGGACCGAGGACGCCACGCTGGTCACGGCGGCCGCGGCCAAGGCCGCACCGTCCGTCGTCACGCTGTCGGTCACGGACGGGCAGTCCGCCGGATCGGGGTCCGGGGTGATCCTCGACGACCAGGGCCACATCCTGACCAACACCCACGTGGTGACCATGGGCGGCGCCTCCGGTGACGCCGACATCACGGTGCAGACCGCGGACGGCACCGTCCACACCGCCGAGGTCGTGGGCACGGATCCGGAGTCGGACCTGGCCGTGGTGAAGATCGACGCCGAGGGCCTGACCCCGATGGAGCTCGGTGAGTCCTCGACCCTGAACGTGGGGGACGCCGCGATCGCCATCGGTGCGCCGCTCGGGTTGTCCGGCACCGTGACCGACGGCATCGTCTCCAAGCTGAACCGGACCATCTCCGTGTCCTCCTCTGCCCCTCAGGACGGCGGTGAGGGCGGAGCCGAGGGGGCCCCGGAGTTCCGCATCCCCGGTCTCCCGGACCAGCAGCAGTCCACGGGGTCCATCTTCATCAACGTCATCCAGACGGACGCGGCCATCAACCCGGGCAACTCGGGTGGAGCGCTCATCGACGCCGAGGGCCGGCTGATCGGGATCAACGTGGCGATCGCCTCCGCGGCCGGGGGTGCCGGCGAGGGGGCCGGGAACATCGGCGTGGGCTTCTCCATCCCCGTGGACTACGCGCAACGGATCGCGCAGGACCTGATCCGGAACGGCGAGGCCACGCACGGGGTCCTGGGCGTCTCGGTGACCCCGCAGCCTGCCACCCCGGCCGGGGCCGACGGCGCCCAGGCCAGTGGCGTGTCCGACGCGGACCAGGCCGCGCTGGCCTCCGGTGGCTTCAGCGCCGGCGCCCGCGTGGTTGATGTCGTCTCGGGCTCCCCGGCCGAGGAGGCCGGGCTGACGAAGGACGACGTCATCACGGGCGTCGGCGACCGTCCCGTGACGGACAGCCAGTCCCTGACCGCGGTGGTGCGCGAGTACCCCGAGGGCGGCACCGCCACCGTGCACTTCATGCGGGACGGCCAGGAGCAGTCGGCCGAGGTCACCTTCGTGTCCGGGGCGGAGCAGCAGTGAGCCCGTCGGTCGTGAGCCGGTCGACGCTGCCCACCCCGGCCGAGGCCGCCGCCGCGCACGGCTGGCACCGCGTGCTGGCGTTCGGCGCCCACCCGGACGACCTGGACTTCGGGGCGGCCGCCACCGTGGCCGGGCTGACGCGGGCCGGCGTGGAGGTCACCTACTGCGTGATGACCGACGGCGACGCCGGCGGCTTCGACCCCCGGGACCGTCACGCCATCGACGGACGCCGGCAGCAGGAACAGCGCGACGCGGCCGCCCTGCTGGGCGTGCGCGACGTGGAGTTCATGGGGGAGCGGGACGGATACCTCGAGCCCAGCCACGAGGTGGTCAAGCAGGTGGTGGCCCTGATGCGCCGGCACCGGCCGGACGCCGTGATCGCCATGCACCCGGAGCGGGACTGGAGCCGGCTCCAGCGGTCGCACCCGGATCACCTGGCCGCCGGCGAGGCCGTGGTGCGCGCCGCCTATCCGGCGGTCGAGAACCCCTTCGCGTACCCCGACCTGGCCGAGCAGGGCCTGGAGGCGTTCAAGCTGCGCTGGCTGGTGCTCTTCGGAGGCCCGGCCTCGCTGACCAACCTGGCCGTGGACGTGACCGGGACGGAGCAGCTGAAGCTGCAGGCCCTGCGCCACCACGTCTCCCAGCACCCGGACGTGCCCCGGATGGAGGCGTTCGTGCTGGACGCCATGGCGGGGCTGCACCGGACCTGGAGCCCGGACACGGAGGACGGGGGACCGGCCGGCGGCGAGCGCTACGCCGAGGCGTTCCACCTGGTGGCCGTCAACGACGAGAGCACCATCAGCGGGTTCTGAGCGGTTCGGTCACTCGCCCCCGGCCTCGTCCTGCTGTTCGGGCGGGGCCGGGGTGTTGTTGGGGTGGCCTCCGTAGATCGGGCCCTGGGTGACCTGGTGGACCAGGTCCACCGCGCCCAGCCGGACCGACGTCGGGGTCTCGGAACCGCCCTCCGGCTCCACCGTGACCGCCAGGTCGGCGTAGCGCTGGATACCGCGGAACGTCACCGGGTCCTGGAGGTCGTCCAGGTCGTAGGTCCCCAGGGTGTTGGGCGCCGCACCGTCGCGGGGGAACAACCACAACTGGTAGACGTTGCCCTCGCCCGGGTCGGGCAGGCCGGCGAAGGTCACGTAGGCCATGTCCCGGTCCCGGGAGATGTGGCCCTGCATGGACCCGCCCTCGGTGAGCGAGACCTGCTGGGTGGTGAAGGAGTCCTCGGCGCCGTCCACGGCGGCCACGACGTTGGGGCCCATGATCAGGCGCACCACCAGCCACAGGCCCAGGGCCACCACGAGCAGTCCGGCCACCACGAGCATCCACTTCTTCACCGGCCGGCTCAGGGACACCATCCTCGCGGCGGTCCCGTTCGAGGGGCCGAGCCCGTCCACCAGCCCCATGCCGACGTCCTGGGCCGGCAGCCGGTGCAGGAGCTCGTCGAGCAGGAACGACGGCGGCTCGTGGGCCAGGCCGCGGAAGGCCCAGGTCACCGTCCTGCGGGCGCTCTCCACGCGCGCGCGCCAGAGCGTGGTGAACTCCGGTCCCTGGCGGGAGACGTACCGGTCCAGTTCCTCGCGCTCCGGATCGTCCAGCGCGTCCAGGGCCACCAGGTCCGCCCATTCCCTGGCCAGGCCGTTCTCCAGGTCCTGACTGAGGTTCAGGGTGAAGTTGCGGGTGGTCCCGGTCCGGGCGGCGATCTCCGGCGTCACGGCGCGCAGCATGACCGGGTCCTCCTCGCCGACCCGGCCGAGGAACTTCTCCTGGTAGCGCTTGGTGATCCGCTGGACGCCGTCGCGCAGCCGTGACTTGACCGTCGGCACGGCCACGCCCAGTTCCTCGGCGACCTGGCGGTAGGTGCGGCCCCCGGCCCAGGCGAGGTCGAGGGCCTCGAACTGGGCCTGCGTCAGCGCCGAGAGCACGGTGGTGGGTTCGCGCCGCCCGCTCTGGGCCGCTCCGGCGTTGTCCGGCAGCAGGCCGGAGCCGTAGTCGGGCAGTGCATCGGTGCGCAGCAGGCGCGTCATCGTCTCGTGCGCCTGGGATTCCAGCCAGCACAGCACCGAACGGTGGCGGGCCTTGGCCGAGTCGTCCTCGAAGCGCTCGTCCGGGGCGGCGTCCCAGACCCGGACGTAGGTCAGGACGGTGGCCTCGGCGGCATCGTTCCGCGAGGCGAAGATCGAGCAGGCCAGGCCGAACACCCAGGGGGCGGTGGAGTCGTAGAACGCCGAGAAGGAGGCCTGGTCGCCCTCACCGGCGAGACGGAGCAGGTGATCGAGCCCGGGCAGGCCCAGGTCCGTCGCGGTCGGGGCGGGACGGGCGGAGGCCTCGGAGGGTGACGTGGTGGACGGGGAGGTCTCGTCGTCGATCGTCGACGGTCGGTCGGGCAGTCCGGGGGCGCGCTTATCCATGGTCATCCCAGCATAGGAAGTCGGGTCGGGACGCCGATACTGCCACGCGGATCGTGACCGTGGCGCAACATGACGGGTGCGCGGTTCAGCCGGCCCCGGCGAAGCCGTGCTGTCGCCAGGCTTCGTAGACCGCGATGGACGCCGAGTTGGCCAGGTTCAGGGAGCGGCGGGCCGGCTGCATCGGCAGCCTGACCCGGGCCGTGACGTGAGGGTCCGCCAGCACCTCGTCCGGCAGTCCGGTGGACTCCCGCCCGAACAGCAGCACGTCCCCGGCGCGGTAGGACACGTCCGTGAACAGGGTGTCCCCACCGGAGGTGAAGGCGAAGACACGGGCCGGGAGCAGGGCATCCCACGCCGCCTGGAGGTCCGGATGCACCGTGAGCACCGCCAGGTCGTGGTAGTCCAGCCCGGCCCGGCGCAGCTTGGCGTCGGAGAAGTCGAAGCCGACCGGCTCCACCAGGTGCAGCTCGGCGCCGGTGATCGCCGCGAGGCGGATCGCGTTGCCCGTGTTGCCGGGGATCTCCGGGGCGTGGAACAGGATCCGGAATCCCGGCGTGCCGGGGGCGGGGCTCCGCGGGGCGCCCCGGTGCGGATTGTCCGGGAAGGGGACCGCGGCGCCGTCGGGCGCGGGGGCGTGATCGGGGTCGGGACCGGGAGCGGAGTCAGTGGGCACCGGACCATGCTAGTCAGTGCGTCTCAGTACATCGCGCCGAGCAGCCGGGCCAGGACCCGGCGGTCCACGCGGCGCGCCGCCGGGCCGGTGCCGAGGAACATCTTCAGGTCGCGGCCGAACTGCAGCGCGTTGGCGGGCGGATCGGTGAGGAAACCGGCGTCGGTGTCCAGGGACCGGGTGCGGTCCAGCTGGATGATGGGGGCGTGCGGGTTGTCCTCCGGCCCGAGCACCAGGATGAAGCCACCCACGGTGCAGTCGGGGAAGGCCCGCTGCAGGGCCACCATGGCCGGGGCCAGCGAGGGCGGGGAGACCCGGCGGTCCCCGAGCAGCAACTCCGCCCCGTCCCACCGGTACACCCCGTCCGGGACCTGGAGGGACCCGATCACGGCCAGCCGGTCCCCGCACAGCACGACGTGGTCGATGGCGCCGGAACTGATCCGGCCGAACTTCAGGTTCAGCCCGGTGACGAGCCGGGCCGCCGGCAGCGAGCCGAGCACCTGGGCCTGCAGGGTGCGGATGGTGCGGGCCTCGCGCACCAGCCGGTTCCCGGCGGGCAGGATGCCGCGCTTGCGGGGCGCGCCGTGCACCTGCTGGGAGCTGCGGATCATGTCCAGCACGGTGTCCTCGCCCAGCGGCGGGTCGTAGTCCACGGTGCCGCGGGCGCTGCCGGGACCGTCGCCGGCGTGGGCCCGCCCGCCACGGGCACGGCCCGCGGAGGCGGTGAAGGAGGGGCCCGGCGTCGTCCGGCGCCCGCTCGTCGACCCCGGCCCGGCGGTCCCGGCCGCGCCCGCCCGGCCGGGAGCACTGAAGGCGCGGTCGTAGTCACGCCGGGAGTCCGGGTCGCCGATGAGCTGCCAGGCCAGGCTGACCCGGCGGAACTCGGCGGCGTCCCCGCCGTAGTCGGGATGGGTGCGGCGGGCGGCGCGGCGCCAGGCCGCCTTGAGGGTGGCCGTGTCCGCGTCGAAGGCCACGCCCAGGACCTCGTAGGCCGACCTGCCGGAGAGGTCCTCCGGCCTCATCCGCCGACCCCGCGCCGGGACTGTGGCTCGACCTGGGACATGGCGGCGGGCTCCTCGGGGGATCGGGGCGGTGGGACGGGATGGCCTCCGCCCATTCTGGCAGGTCGCCAGGGGGATCGGGGGAGCACGGCGTCGTGACCGGACCTCGCGCGGGCAGCGGGGGGACGTGGTCCCGTCAGCCGGTCCGGACGAGGCCGGCCGGCTGGTCCGGCCGCGGGCCGCGGCGGCCCCCTGAGCACCGTCACCGGCCGCTCGTACACTGGAGGGATGACCCCCACCACCGGCCGGACGTACCTGGACCATGCCGCCACCACGGCGGTCCGTCCCGTCGCCCTGGAGGCGTTCACGGCCAGTTCGCTGTCCCTGGGCAACCAGTCCTCCCTGCATTCCTCCGGCCGCGGGGCCAAGCTGCGGGTCGAGACCGCCCGGGACGCGCTCGCGAGCGCGCTGGGTGCCCACCCCAGCGAGGTCGTCTTCACGTCCGGGGGCACTGAGTCGGACAACCTCGCCCTCAAGGGCCTGTACTGGGCCCGGCGGGACGCCGCCCGCCGGGCCGGGCGGCCGGCCTGCCACCGCATCGTGCTGACCGGCATCGAGCACTCCGCCATCCTGGACACGGCCGAGTGGCTCCAGTCCCATGAGGGGGCGCACCTGGACGTCGTCCCGGTCGGCCCGGACGGGACGGTCGAGATGGACGCCTGGCGGGCCACGATCGCCCGGGACCCGGAGACCATCGCGGTGGCCACCCTGATGTGGGCCAACAACGAGATCGGCACCATCCAGCCGATCGCCGAGGCCGCCGCCTGCGCCGCGGAACACGGCGTGCCCTTCCACACGGACGCGGTGCAGGCCTTCGGGGCCGTCCCGCTCGACTTCCCGTCCTCGGGGGCCACGACCATGGCCGTCACGGGGCACAAGATCGGCGCCCCCGTGGGGATCGGAGCCCTGCTGGTGCGCCGGGACGCCACGCTCACCCCCGTCCAGCACGGCGGCGGCCAGGAACGGGACATCCGTTCCGGCACCATCCCCGTGGCCCTCATCGAGGCCTTCGCCGCCGCCGCCACCGAGGCCACCCAGAACCTGCCGGTCGAACGCGAGCGCGTCGGTGCGCTGCGGGACCGGCTGATCGACGGCGTCCGCGAGCGTCTTCCCGAGGCCCGGCTCACCGGTGCCGAGGACCGGGATCCGGCCACGGGGGAGCGGCTGCCGGCCGGCACCCGCCGGCTGCCGGGCAACGCGCACTTCACCTTCCCGGGCTGCGAGGGGGACTCGATCCTGTTCGGCCTGGACATGGCCGGCGTCGAGGCCTCCACCGGTTCGGCCTGCTCGGCCGGGGTGCCCCGGCCCTCCCACGTGCTGATCGCCCTGGGCGTGGACGAGGACCTGGCGCGGGCCGTCCAGCGGTTCAGCCTCGGGCATACATCGACCGCCGGGGACGTTGAGAGGGTGCTGGACGTCCTGCCGGGCGTCCATGCCGCCGCGCTCAAGGCCGGGATGGCCGGGCACGGTTCCGGCATCCGCACCGCCAACAGCCACCGCTGAGAGCCGGGGGTCTCGCCCCCGCCGCCACGTACCGAAGGGAACCCACCGTATGAAGGTCCTCGCCGCCATGAGCGGAGGAGTCGACTCCGCCGTCGCCGCCGCCCGCGCCGTGGACGCCGGGCACGAGGTCGTCGGGGTGCACCTGGCACTGTCCCGGATGCCCGGGACCCTGCGCACCGGCTCCCGGGGCTGCTGCACGATCGAGGACTCCCGGGACGCCTGGCGCGCCTGCGAGAGGCTGGGCATCCCGTTCTACACCTGGGACTTCTCCGAGAGGTTCAAGGAGGACGTGGTGGACGACTTCGTGGCCGAGTACGCCGCCGGCCGCACGCCCAATCCCTGCATGCGCTGCAACGAGCGGATCAAGTTCGCCGCCCTGCTGGAGAAGGCCCTCGCCCTGGGCTTCGACGCGGTGTGCACCGGGCACTACGCCAAGGTCGTCCGGACGGAGACCGGCACCCTGGAACTGCACCGCGCCGCGGACTGGGCCAAGGACCAGTCCTACGTGCTGGGCGTGCTGACCGCCGAGCAGCTGGAGCACTCGATGTTCCCGCTGGCCGACACCCCCTCCAAGGACCTCGTCCGGGCCGAGGCGGCCGAACGGGGTCTCTCCGTGGCCGCCAAGCCGGACTCCCACGACATCTGCTTCATCCCGGACGGGGACACCCGCGGCTGGCTGGCCGAGCGGATCGAGATGACCGAGGGCGACATCCTGGACACCGAGGGCAACCGCCTGGGCTCCCACCCCGGCGCGCACGCCTTCACGGTGGGCCAGCGCAAGGGCCTGAACATCGGCCGGCCGGCCCCCGACGGCCGGCCCCGGTTCGTGCTCGAGGTCCGGCCCAGGGACAACACCGTGGTGGTCGGCTCGAAGGAGATGCTGGCCGTGGACCGCGTCACCGGGATCCGCCCGTCCTGGGCCGGCGCACCGCTGCCCGAGGACGCCACGGGGGACTGGTTCGGCTGTCACCTGCAGGTCCGCGCCCACGGCGATCCCGTCCCGGCCCGGGCGCGCGTGCACCGCCAGGACGACGCCGTCCGCTGGGTCCTGGAGCTCGACGAGCCGCTGCGGGGCGTGGCACCGGGCCAGACCGCGGTGCTCTACCAGGGCACCCGGGTGCTGGGCCAGGCGACGATCGACACCGCCGTGAACGCGGCGCGGGCCGCGTGACGCAACGATCCCGGGGCCACGGGACCGTCACCGTAGGCTGGAACCCATGACCACCGAGCCCGCCACCGGACCCCGCCCGGACACCGACTTCGACCCCCATGCCACCTCGTTGGAGGGGACGGCCGACCCGGCGGTGCTGCAGGAGCTGTTCGAGATCCGCGGCAGCATCGACAACTTCGACGCGACGCTGGTCTACCTGCTGGCCGAGCGGTTCAAGTGCACCCAGCGGGTGGGCCGGCTGAAGGCCGAGCACCGGCTGCCGCCCTCGGACCCCGGACGCGAGGCCGCCCAGATCGACCGCCTGCGCCGGCTGGCCGAGGACGCGGACCTGGACCCCGCCTTCGCGGAGAAGTTCCTGAACTTCATCGTCTCCGAGGTGATCCAGCATCACCGGGCCATCGCCGACCAGCAGGACTGAGAGAGCCCGCGCATGACCCGTGCCTCCCTGACCGGTGCCTGGCCCGGAGCAGATCCCGTGGCCGCTGCCCGGGACATCCTCAACGCCCTGGGCCACCCGCACCGGCCCGTGCTGCCGGAACTGCCCGGCCGGGGACCCGGTTCGGACCCGGTGGGCCGCGCCGCCGTCCTGCTGGACGGCCTGGCGGTCGACCTGCAGCCGCACGGCTGGCGACTGGTCCCCGAGCCCGGGATGGACCACCGGAGGGCCGCCTCCGCGCTCCGCTCCGACGTCAACGCCTTCACGGACGTGGCCGGCGATGCCGGGCTCACGGTGGAGGATCTCGTGCTGCGCGTGACCGGGCCCCTGTCGCTGGCCGCCAGCCTGTGGCTGCCCGGGGGCGAGCGCTCCCTGTCCGACTCCGGGGCCCGGCGCGACGTGGCCCAGTCCCTGGCCTCGGGCCTGGCGGACTGGGTCCGCTCCGTGCGCGCCGCGACCGGGGCGGCCCGGCTGACGGTACTCGTGGACGAGCCCCACGCCGCGGCCGTGCTCTCCGGGGCGCTGCCCACCGCGAGCGGGTACCGGACCGTGCGCTCCATTCCCCGCTCCGAGGTCCGGCAGGGCTGGACGCTGGTGGCCGAGGCGGCGCTCGACGGCGGTGCGACGGGTATCGTGCACGCGCCGGGCCGCTCGGGTGCCGGTGAGCAGTGGGACTGGCCCGACCTGGCCCTGCTGGCCTCCGAGGCGCTGCCCGTGGTCCCGCCGCCGGCCGGTCCGGACGTGCCGGAGGACCCGCCCGGACCGTCGGGGGCGCAGGACCGTGAGGGCTCCGGGGACGACGCCGGCAGGGGGCTGGTCCTGCCGCTGGCACCCCTGGAGGGTGCCGGGGCGGACCCGGCCCGCTGGGAGGTCATCGCCGGCTGGGTCGAGGCCGGCCGGACCGTGACGCTCCGGCTGCCGCCGCCGGGTGACCCGTCGCCGGCCCCCGCACCCGGCCCGGCCGGGGCCGACCGCCCCTACCGGGACACCGCCGTGGGCATCGCCCGGACGTGGGCACGGATGGGGCTGGACCCGGAGCACCTGTCGCTCGTGGTGCTCGGCGCCCCCGACCTGTCCGCCGGCACCCGGCACGCCGCGAACCGGGCCCTGGCGGCCACCGTGGCCGCCGCGGAGCAACTGGACCGCATCCGCCAGGACGGCGGTCTCTGACTCAGGCCCTCGGCCCCCGGCCCGGCGGCTGGACCGGCACGGGAAGCAGGGGCTCGTCCACCGTCAGGGGTACGGTGACCGGGCGGCCCGGTGCCACGGTGACCTCGGCCCCGTCGACGATCACCGGCAGCGGGCCGGCGTCGGCGGAGGGGCCGGCGTCATCATGACCAGCGCCCTGCAGGGTGAGGGTGGTGCCCTCCGGGGTGACCTCGACCCGCAGCCGCCGGCCCCGGAAACGGAACCGGAAGCACAACCGGCCCAGTCGCGCCGGCAGGCGCGGGGCGAGCCGCAACTCGTCGCCGTCCACGTGCAGGCCCCCGAGCCCGGACACCAGCGCCAGCCACGCCCCGGCCAGGGAGGCCAGGTGCAGCCCCTGGTGGGTGTCGTCCTGCAGGTCGCGCAGGTCCACGAGCGCGGCCTCACGCAGGTACGCCACCGCCAGGTCCAGGTGGCCCACCCGGGCACAGGCCACGGACTGCACCGCCGCGGACAGGGAGGAGTCCCGCACGGTCCGCCGCTCGTAGTAGTCCACGTTGCGGGCGGCCTGCTCGGCGGTGAACTCCTCGGGGCACCACCACAGGGCCTGGACGAGGTCCGCCTGCTTGACCACCTGGTGCCGGTAGAGGGTCAGGTAGTGGGTGTGCTCCTGGAGCGGTTCCGTTCCGGGGTCCTCCTCGAAGTCCCACTCCCGGTAGGTCGTGAACCCCTCGTTGGCCGGGTGCACGCCGAGCGCGGCGTCGTAGGGCACGTGCAGGGCCGCGGCCAGCGCGAGCCAGCGTCGCGGCTCGTCATCGGTCACGCCGAGCCGCCGGGCGTCCTGCGCGTGCGCGGCGCAGGCACCGGCCGCGGCGCACAGGTTCCACCGGGCCATCAGGACGGTGAACACGTTGTCGTCCACCACGCCGGTGTACTCGTCCGGACCGGTCAGTCCCAGCAGGTGGGCCGCACCGCCGTGGTCGTGGTGGGCCAGGCCCGTCCACAACCGGGCGGTCTCGACCAGCACGTCCACGCCCCCGATCTCCGTCAGGGGCCTGCCGGTGGAATCGGCCCAGAACCGGAAGGAGCGGGAGATGTCCGCGTTGAGGTGCATGGCCGCTGTGGACGCCGGCCAGTAGGCCGAGGTCTCCCGGCCGCTGATGGTGCGCCAGGGGAACGCGGCACCGGGAAGGTCCAGCACGCGGGCGCGCTCGCGGGCCCGGTCCAGTCCGGACGCGCGCCACCGCAGCAACCGGGCCGCGTCCCGGGGCCGCAGCAGCGTCAGGACCGGCATCAGGAATCCGTCGATGTCCCAGAACGTGTGCCCGCTGTACCCGGAACCGGTCAGCCCCTTGGCCCCGATCGGCGCGTCGTGGACGCCGGCCGCGGCCTGGAGCACCTGGAACAGGGCGAACCGCAGGGCGTCCTGCAACTCGGGATCGCCGTCGACCTCGATGTCGGCGTCCGCCCAGTACGCGTCCAGCACCTCGCGCTGGTCCGAGACCAGCCCCGGCCACCCTCGGTCCACCGCCTCGGCGAGCGCGGCCCGGGCCAGGTCGAGCTGGTCCGCGCCGGGATCCCGGCCGGACCAGGCGTGCGCGGTGACCTTGACCAGCTCCAGGGTCTCCCCGGCCGCCAGCTCGGCCACGATCGTGGTGGTCACCCGGTCCTCGTCGCCGTCCGTGGACACCGCGCTCTCCGGCACGGCAGCCGTGCCGGGCAGCCGCACGGCATGGTCCACGGCCGCGGCGACCCTGATCCGGCTGCTGCGGGTGCGGTGCACGAGGTGGCCCCCCGTCCGGTGCCGGCCGTCGGCCAGCGCCTCGAAGGGCCGTGCGAGCACCTCACCCACCCTGGGATCGGGGTTGTCGACCTGCGGCGGGATCCCGTTGACCACCAGGTCGGAGGTCACGATCACCCGGGCGGGGCCGTCGACCGCCTCGAGCCGCCAGCGCGTGGCCGTCACGCAGCGGTGGGCCAGCGAGACCAGCCGGGTGGAGCGCAACCGCATCCGCCGCCCGCCGGGGGTGGTCCACTCCGTCCGGCGCTCCAGGGTGCCGGCCCGCAGGTCCAGGACCCGTTCGTGGTCCTCCGGCGGGGTCTCGCGCACGTCGAGGGCCGCCCCGTCCACCTGGACGCGGATCGCGGCACCGTCGGCCACCCCGATGATGGCCTCCCCGCGCTCGGGGGCCCCATAGCCGCCCTCCGGATAGGCCAGCGGATGGTGCTCGTGGACCCCGGACAGGAAGGTGCCGCGGGAGACGCTCGGCTGTGTCTCCTCCAGCGCGCCGCGCAGGCCGATGTGGCCGTTGCCCAGGGCGAAGACGGATTCGGCCACGCCCAGGGCCTCCAGGTCCAGGCCGGTCTCAAGGACCCGCCAGGGGCCGATCGTGAAGGAGGGACTCGCCATGGACTCACCGTACGGGATGACCGCAGGCCGGACGGCTCAGAGCCTCCCCGCGGCCTTGAGCCGCAGGTAGGCGTCGGCCAGGGCGGGAGGGAGCCGGTGGGGTGGCTCGTCCACCACCTCGACGCCGAGCAGGTTCAGTTCCCGGGCCGCGGCCCGTCGCTCCAGCACCGCGCGCTCGGCGGCCGCCGCGCGGAACGCCGTCTCGACGTCATGCCGGTCCCGGGCCAGCGCGGACAGTCCCGGATCGGCGACGGAGGCGATGACCACCTGGTGGCGTGCGGTCAGGGCCGGCAGCACGGGCAGCAGTCCTTCCTGCAGGGTGGCGGTGTCCAGGTCCGTCAGTAGCACCACGAGTGAGCGCTGCCGGGCGACGGCGGCCACCTCCACCGGCACCCGCGACCAGTCGGCGGCGAGCAGCGTGGGCTGCACCGGGGCCAGGGCGGTGACCATGCGGTGCAGCAGGCTGCCCTTCTCGGTCGAGGACACGCGCGCACGCACCCGGCGGTCCACGGCCACCAGCTCGACCCGGTCACCGCCGGCCGAGGCCAGGGCCGCCAGCAGCAGGGAGGCCTCGATGCCGGTGTCCAGCTTGGGCTCGTCATCCACGCGCGCGGCCGAGGTGCGTGAGGTGTCCAGCACGATCACCACCCGCCGGTCCCGCTCCGGCCGCCACGTCCGGACCACCACGTCCCGCCGGCGGGCGGTGGCCCGCCAGTCGATCGAGCGGACGTCGTCCCCGCGGACGTAGTCCCGCAGGGAGTCGAACTCCGTGCCCCCGCCCCGGGTCTGGACGGCGGCACGGCCGTCCATCTCGCGCAGGCGGGCCAGCCGGGAGGGCAGGTGGCGCCGGGACCGGAACGGGGGCAGGACGGAGATCTGCCCGGGCACCGGGTGGGTCACCTGACGGGCCGCCACGCCCAGCGGCCCCCAGGACCGGACCGTCACCGAGGCGCTGCGCAGCGTGCCCCGGCGCCGCGGGGCCAGGGTGGTGACCACCCGGCGTCGTTCCCCGGCGGGCACGTCCAGGTCCACCGCCGCGTCCGCGCGACCGGACGCCGCGAGCTGGCCCGCGGAGGGCTGCCAGGCATCGCGCACGGAGCCGCGCAGCCTGCGCCCGCCGGTCTGGGTGATGAGCAGGGCGTTCTGCACCGGTGCGTCCAGGCGGGTGGAGGCGGGCAGGTCACGGGTGATCAGCACCCCCCGCGGGGAGGCGGCGAGCACCAGGTCCGTCCCGGCCACCAGCACCAGGGCGAGCAGGCACCAGCCCACGGTGTCCATCCCGGGCCGCAGCACCACGGGGAGGAGCAGCGCGAGGGCCAGCGCGAGGAGACGGCCGGAGAGCACCATGGCAGCGGTGCCTCAGCGGGGCACGGGGACGGTGGCCAGCAGGCCGGAGAGCACCTGGTCGGCCGAGACGCCGTCCAGCTCCGCCTCCGGGCGCAGGGAGACGCGGTGCCGCAGGCATGGCAGGGTCATCGCCTGGACGTCGTCCGGGGTGGTGAAGTCCCGGCCGTTGAGCCACGCCCACGCCGTCGCGGCGTGCAGCAGGGCGGTGGACCCGCGCGGTGAGACGCCCAGCTGGAACGACGGCGAGACGCGGGTGGCCCGGGCCAGGTCCGTGACGTAGCCGATCACCCCGGGGCCGGACTGGACCCGGGCCACGGCGCGGCGGGCTGCCCGGACGGTGCCGGCGCCGGCCACGGCGCGGATCCCGGCGCCGGCGAGGTCGGAGGCGTCGAAGCCCTCGGCATGGCGGCGCAGGATCTCCACCTCGTCCTCGCGCCCGGGCAGCTCCATGGTCACCTTGAGCAGGAACCGGTCCAACTGGGCCTCCGGCAGCGGATACGTGCCCTCGTACTCCACCGGGTTCTGGGTCGCGGCCACCATGAACGGGTCCGGGAGCACGCGGGAGACGCCGTCCACGGAGACCTGCCGCTCCGCCATCGCCTCCAGCAGGGCGGCCTGTGTCTTGGGCGGGGTGCGGTTGATCTCGTCCGCCAGCAGCAGGTTCGTGAACACCGGCCCGCGGCGGAACTCGAACTCCCCGGACCGGGTGTCATAGACCAGGGAGCCGGTCACGTCACCCGGCATGAGGTCAGGGGTGAACTGCACGCGATGGGTCTCCAGGGACAGGGCGGCGGACAGCGCCCGCACCAGCAGGGTCTTGGCCACCCCGGGCACTCCCTCCAGCAGCACGTGACCGTGGCAGAGCAACCCGATCAGCAGTCCGGTGACGGCCGGCTGCTGCCCGACGACGGCGCGCGAGACCTCCTGCCGGACCCGGTCGAGGCTCTCGCGCAGCTCGGCGTCGTCCGGCCGGTCCGGCGAGTCCCGGTGGTCCGGGCGGAACGGGTCGGCCGGCGGGGCCGGCTGCGGATCGGGGTGGGGGATGCTCATGGTGTCCTCGGGTCGGCGTCGGATGGTGTGTCGGCGGCGGTGTCTGTGGCGGTGTCTGTGGCGGGGGAGGTCCTGCCCCGCGCCGTGCCCGTGGCCTGCAGGCTCCGGTGGACCTGGTCCTCGAGGTCCTGCAGGGCGGCGGCCGCGGCCACCAGGTCCCGGCCGGAGCCGACGTCGTCCACGTCCAGGGCGGAGCCGACCCGGCCGGCGTCCAGGCCGCTCGCCCGGGACGCCGCCGCCACCACCGCCTCGACCGGGGCCGCGGGGCCGAGGCGCAGGGCCGAGGCCAGCCGCACGAGCGTGGCCGAGCGCAGGGCACGGGCCGCCGCCGCGTACTGGCCGGACCGCTCGTACAGGCGGGCCCGGCCCACGGCCGTCTCCGAGGCCGGCACGATCACCGGCAGCGGCTCCACCGCCAGCGGGCCGTGCCGCCGTCCCTGCCACAACAGCAGCACGAACAGGCAGAGGACCAGCCACAGCCCCGCGGGGCGGACCCAGTCGGGAAGCAACCGGTCCAGGGTGGGAGGTCCGCCGTCCACCGGGACGTCCGCCAGGGAGGGCAGGTACCAGATGACGTCCGTGTCCCGGCCCAGGGTCCACAGGGACAGCACGGCGTGGCCCTCGTCCGCGGCGCCGGCGTTGGCCACCATGTCCCGGTGCCCCAGGACCACGGTGCCCTCGGCGGTGGTCACCACGGCGTGCGCGGCCCCGGACGGCCCCGCACCGGTGCCGGGGACCGGGAAGCACCGCTGGCCGGACGGGCCGGTGCGGTAGGACCGTCCCCCCGCGGACACGGACCGGGCCTCGCGGGCCGCGGGCCAGCGGCACTGCGGGCCGGCAGGCAGCGGGGTGCCCTCGGGGACGACACCACCCTGGCTGACCTCGGGAGCCAGGCCCTGCAGGACGGTCAGCCCCGGTTCGACCAGCACCCGCCGCTCGGGGCCGACCGCCTCGGCGAACTGTTCCAGCCCCTCGGCGGGCAGGTGTCCGGCGGGGTCGTGGAACAGCACGGGGGCACCGGGGTGGTCTGCGGCCAGGGCCAGGGCCTCCGGCAGTGAGGCGGCCGGGTGGACCGCGATCCCGTGCTGGTCCAGGACGCGCGTGACGGCCCTGCCGCCCTCCTGCCGTGCGGAGTCCGTGCCGAGGGGACGGCTACCGGGATCCTGGCGCAGGATCGAGGGCAGCGCGACGAGCACGAGCAGGGCGGCCAGGACGAACCAGATCCAGGCGGCACGCCACCAGCGGCGGACCGCCTGCCCGGTGTCCGGGACGGCGGGAGCGGTGTGGAGCGCTGCCGCCGGACGGGCGGGGGGAATCCTCATCGCGGTCCCCCCGGGGCGGGCGAGCCCCGTCCGGTGAGGGACGGCACGGTGCGGGTGGTGGGGGCGGCGTGGGTGGTGGGGGCGGACTCCAGTCGTGCGTCGAGCCGGCGGACGGACTCGGCCTGGGCGGCGGTGGCGGAGCGCTCACCGTAGACCACGGTGTCGAACACGGCGGCGGCACCGTGCAGGGCGTCGCGCTCGGCGGGGAAGGCCGCGGCAAGTGCGTGGGCGGCCTCGGTGGCCGTCCGGCCCGGACGGGCGTCCAGCACGGTGCGCACCTCGGCCTGGCGGACCAGGGCCCGGAACCAGGAGACGAGCGCCGCGTCCTGGTCCCCGGCGGCCAGCGCGGCGGCCGCGGCACGCCGGTGGTCCGCGGGGGTCGAGGAGTGCTCGGCCAGCACCACGGCGGCCCGTCGGGCCCGTGAGGAGGCGTTGGCCCGGGGCCGCACCAGGACCAGGACGAGCACGGCGACCCCGACGACGATCACCAGCAGCCCCCAGCCGGGCAGCGCCGGGACGCCACCGCCGAGGGAGTCGAGCCACTCCAGGACGCCGGCGGACACCTCTGCCAGCCAGTCCAGGACCGGGTTGGGCGCGGCCTCGGCGTACTCGCGGCCGGCCAGTTCCTCCTGCAGGAGCCGTCGGGCCGCGTCCCGGTCCGGCGGCCAGCCGTCCCGAACGGCGGGGGAGGACACGGCCAGCACCGTCGGGACCGGCGGCATGGTGAGCGGGGCCAGCGGGATCAGGCCGGCCCGGGGGTCCCGGTCGGACGGTGGCGGCCGGGGACCAGGTCCTCGGTGCCGGCCGCCGCCTGGACGTCGCGCACGGTGCTGAACCGCTCATCGTCGGCCGCGCCGGCCCGGTCGGCCGCCGCGGCCAGGTCCAGGTCGAAGCTCTCGTGCCGGATCCGGTAGTCCACGTACAGCAGGGCGGTGACGCAGGAGAGGAACGCGCGGGTGACGGCGTTGACCAGCGCGGTGACGACGAGGGTCACCAGCATCCAGACCCGGGCGGACTCAAGGGCCTGCTGGACGGAGCCGGGCTCCAGGAAGGGATCGCCCAGGCCGCCGATCAGGGACAGCGGCGTGGTGATCACGGAGGAGATGACGCCGACGATGACCGACACCAGCAGCACGATGCCGAAGGTCCGCCACCAGTGCCCGCGGGTCAGGGACCAGGAGCGGCCGACGGCGCGGAACGGCGCGTGCTGCTCCACCGCGACGGCCGCCGGTGCCAGCAGGACCTTGACGTAGAGCCACACCCAGACGACCGCCAGCCCGAGCGAGAGGACGACCAGCAGGATGCCCATCACGGCGGTCGTCGTCGTGTCCCCGGCGGCGGCGCCGGCCACGAGGACGAAGAGGAGTCCCAGGAAGACGACCATGGTCACGGCACCGGCCAGCAGGTACAACCCGCCCAGCCCCGCCAGCGACCAGGCCTGCCGGCCGGTCAGGCGCCACGCCTGGCCCAGGGAGGTCCTCAGTCCGGCGGCGGCGCGCAGGACGACGACCGACAGCACGCCCTGCGCGATGATCCCCGTGAACAGGGTCACCAGGGCGGCGAGCAGGAGGACGCCCAGGGAACCGAGGAGCTGGCCGAGGTACGGACTCGCGAGGGGATCGCCCGCGAACGGGTCCTGACCGGACTCCTCCAGCATGACCAGCTCGAACGCGGCGTCGAGGAAGGACATGGCGGCCAGGGCGGACAGGATGATCTCGAGCAGCGCCACGATTAGGGCGGTCCCGAGGACGGCCGCGGCGTTGCGCCGGATCGTGGAGAAGGCGCCGCCGAGGATGTCGCCCAGGGCCAGCGGGATCAGCGGGATGGTCCCGGGCCGGCGGGACGGGACGCCGTAGCCCGACTGCTGGGGGTAGCCGTAGGGGGAGTGGTCCACGGGCCGGCCGTAGGGATCGTGGGCGGGCGGTTGGGGCCGTCCGTAGGGGTCGTACCCGGGGCCCGGCGCCGGAGCACCCCAGCCGGACGGCTGGTCCGGGCCGTACGGGCCGGGCCGGCCCCGGTGGTCGTCGTCGCGTGGCTGGTGCTGGTGGTCCACCGGAAGGTCCCCTCGTGAATGGTCCTGGGCCGTGCCCTGGCACGGCCGGCGGGGCAACGCGGAGAACCACGGCACGCCCCGGTCAGCACCGACTATATCGGCCGTCGACCCACTGGTCGGATAGGGTGGGACAGATGGCCGACCGGGCCGGTCCTGTGGGCCACCGTGAGGCTCCGGCGGTCGCGCAGAGCGGCCCGTCCGGGTGAGGACGTGAGGCAGGGGAGGAAGTATCCGGTGAAGGCCAGAATCCTGGTGGTCGACGACGACGAGGCGCTGTCGGAGATGATCGGCATCGTGCTGCGCAATGACGGGTTCGAGCCGACCTTCTGTGCGGACGGCGCCCAGGCGCTGGACATGTTCCGCTCCACCCGGCCGGACCTGGTCCTGCTGGACCTGATGCTGCCCGGCATGGACGGGATCGAGGTGTGCAAGGCGATCCGCGGCGAGTCGGACACCCCCATCGTGATGCTCACCGCCAAGTCCGACACCTCGGACGTGGTGCGCGGCCTCGAGGCCGGTGCGGACGACTACGTGCCCAAGCCCTTCAAGCCCGCCGAGCTCGTGGCCCGGGTCCGGGCGCGGTTGCGCGAGGGCGAGCAGCGCGCGCCGGAGACGCTGAAGATCGCGGACCTGAGCATCGACGTGGCGGGCCACCAGGTGACCCGCGGGGACTCCTCGATCCCGCTGACCCCGCTGGAGTTCGACCTGCTGGTCGCGCTGGCCCGCAAGCCCTGGCAGGTCTTCACCCGCGAGATGCTGCTGGAAGAGGTCTGGGGCTACCGGCACCAGGCGGACACCCGCCTGGTGAACGTGCACGTCCAGCGGTTGCGCTCCAAGGTGGAGAAGGACCCGGAGAACCCCCAGGTCGTCCTGACCGTCCGCGGCGTGGGGTACAAGGCAGGCCAGGCCTGAGTTGACCGAGGGCCCGGCGTCCGTCCCTGAGCAGGCGGAAGCAGACAGTTCTGGCCTCGGGTCTCGGGCCCGCGACGCGGCCGGCACGGTCCGGCGCGCCGTCCACCGCCGGTGGGCCGCCTCGCTGCAGCTGCGCACGGTGGTCATCACCGCGGTGCTGACCATGGTCTCGGCCGCCGTGCTGGCGCTGTTCCTGACCCAGCAGATCACCTCGGGCCTGTTCCAGTCCCGTTTCGACCAGGTGGAGGCGGAGTCGAATCGCGGCCTGAGCACGGCGCGCTCGATCTTCGGCAACAGCGTCTCCTCGGACCCGGACGACACCGTCCAGCTGGTCGAGGACACCCTGAACTCCCTCGCCGGACAGACCGGCGCCACGGTGGGCCGGGACCTGCTGCTGATCCCGATCGAGCAGTCGCAGAACCTGTACGTGGGGACCCGGACCACGAACAACCTGGACGCCGGCGTCATCCCGGAGGCGCTCGCCCAGGCCGTCCAGGACGGGACGGGGACGTACTGGCAGTCGATCTCGTTGCCGGACTCCGGTGGCGGCACCAATCCCGGCCTGGCGTTCGGCACCCGGGTGACCCTTCCCCCTGGGAACGTCTATGCCCTGTACATGGTCTACGACCTCTCCAGCGTGCAGCAGACCCTGGACTACCTGATGCGCGTGCTGGTCGTGGCCGGCGCGATGCTGGTGATGATGAACTCGCTGATCGCGGTCTACGTCACCCGGTCCGTGGTGCGCCCCGTGAGCCAGGCGGCACTGACCGCCGAGTCGCTGTCCTCCGGGGACCTCAGCGTCCGCATGCCGGTCCACGGCGAGGACGAGATGGCGCGGCTGGGGACGTCCTTCAACCGGATGGCGGACAACATCCAGGACCAGATCACGCAGCTGGCGGAACTGTCCCAGATCCAGCAGCGCTTCGTCTCGGACGTCTCGCACGAGCTGCGCACCCCGCTGACCACGGTGCGCATGGCCGCCGAGGTCCTGTACGACTCGCGCGAGGACTTCGACCCCGTCAACCGGCGCTCCACGGAACTGCTCTACCACCAGGTGGAGCGCTTCCAGGCGCTGCTGGCGGACCTGCTGGAGATCACCCGCTTCGACGCCGGGGCCGCCACCGTGGCCGCGGAGAGGACCGACCTGCTGCACCTCGCCGCGGACGTGGTCCTGACGGCCCAGCCGCTGGCCAGCAAGGCGGACACCGAGGTGTTCCTGGTGCCCAGCGGCACCGACGTGACCGCCGAGGTGGACCCCCGGCGCATCGAGCGGATCGTGCGGAACCTCATCAACAACGCGATCGAGCACGGGGAGGGACGACCGGTGGACGTCATCCTCGGATCGGACGAGGACTCGGTGGCCATCATCGTGCGGGACCACGGCATCGGGATGTCCGCCGAACAGGCCTCGCGCGTCTTCGACCGGTTCTGGCGGGCGGACCCGGCCCGGGCCCGGACCACCGGCGGATCCGGGCTGGGCCTGTCCATCGCCACCGAGGACACCCGGCTGCACCACGGCCGGCTCGACGCCTGGGGAGAACCGGGCGAGGGATCCGCCTTCCGGCTGACCATCCCGCGGCGCAGCGGTGATGCGGTGGGCGAGGGCTCGCCCCTGCAGTTGCCGCCGGTGTACACCGAGGACCAGCGGCGCCGGCCCACGGACATCGAGAGCACGGAACCGGCGGGCACGGCCGGCCTGGTCCTGCCGGACCGTGTCCACGAACAGGCACTGGTCCGGCGCCCGCCCGAGACGCCGACCGAGGAGGTGCGGTGAACGTGACGCGGATGACCCGGCGGGTGGCGCCCCGGAACCCCGGCCACCCGGTGCGGTGGCGGTGGCTGGTCCTGGTCGTGGCCGGGCTGCTCGTCCTCAGTGGCTGCGCCCGGTTGCCGCAGGGCGGTCCCGTGGGCACCTCGGAGCCCCTGGCCGGGAACGACAACCAGGTCAACTACACCTTCACTCCCGCGGGGCCGTCCGACGGGGACAGCCCGGAGGAGATCATCCGCGGTTTCCTCACCGCCGGCACCGGGGTCCAGGACGACTACGCCACGGCCCGCGAGTTCCTCACCGAGGACGCGGCCGCCGCGTGGCAGCCGAATGCCCGGACGCTGGTCTACACCTCCGAACCGACGCTCGTCCCCTCGGCCACGGACAACGTGTTCACCGTGCAGATGGAGGTCGAGTCGGTGGTGGACGATCGGGGCATCATGAGCCGCATGCCCGCGAACACCACCGAGGCGGCGGAGTTCGAGGTGACCGAGGAGGACGGACAGTGGCGGATCACCCGGGCGCCGGCCGGCGTCGTGCTGGAGACCACCCAGTTCCGGGCCCTGTTCGGCTCGCACGAGCTCTACTTCTACGACCAGTCGTACCAGTACGCCGTGCCGGACGTGCGCTGGTTCCTGAACCGTCCCGGCACCGCCGCGGACATCGTCGACGCCCTGCTCGACGGGCCGGCACCGTACCTGGAGGGAGCGGTGCGCACCGCGTTCCAGTCCGGGTCCGAGCTCGCCCGCCCCTCCGTGCCGATCAGCGGCGGTGCGGCCAAGGTCGACTTCACCCAGCAGACCTTCGAGGGCACCGACGCACTGACCCGTCACCGGATGCAGCAGCAGCTCGAGCTCACCCTCGGCGGTCTCAACAACGTCTCCACCGTGGAGCTGTCCGTCGACCTCGACCCCATCGACCTCGGTCCGACCCCGGACGGTTTCGTCACCGCGCGCGTCAACCCCAGCGTGGGGTCCACCCAGGTGGCCGTGGCCGACGGGCAGCTGGTCTACTACGAGGGTGATGCCGCCGTCCCGGTCGGTGGCCTCCGGACCGACGCCGGCGAGCCGCCCGCACTGCCGGCCATGAGCCTGGACGGCACCCGGTTCGCGTTCCTCAACCCCGACCGCGACCAGATGCGCACCGCGGACACGGACGGCTCCCAACGACTGGTCCTGCAGGGGAGCGACCTCACCCGGCCCAGCTTCGACCTCTCCGGCTGGGTCTGGACCGTCGACCACGCCCAGGGCACCCGCGTGATGGCCATCGACGCCGGCACGGGGGGCGCCGGGGACGAGGCCACGCGGGAGATCAGCGCTGAGTGGATCGGAGACCGGGAGGTCTCGGCGCTGAGGATCTCGCGGGACGGCACGCGTGCGGCCATCGTGGCGGGTGAGGGGGGATCCAACCACCTCTACCTCGCCGGGGTCATCCGCGACTCCGAGGGCGTGCCGCGCAGACTGGGTGCCCCGGTGCGGCTCGAGCCGACCGTCCCGATCACCGAGGTCACCTGGCTCTCCGACCAGGAACTCGTGGTGGCCTCCACCAGTCCCAACGAGCCGGTGGAGGCACAGGTGGTCGGTTTCGACGGGTCCCTGCGGACCCTCAAGCCCCTGCTCGGCATGACCGGCCTCTCGACCGGGCCGGCGGACAACCCGATCTACGCCGAGACCGCAGAGGCCGTCCACGCCCTCGCGGGGTCCACGTGGCGGTCCCAGGCGGGAGTGGCCGAGGACCTGGCCTTCCCGGGCTGATCCTCCGGGGCGGTCCGCCTCACTCCACACGTGCCCGGTCGGCGGGGCGTCGTCCACCACCGGCGTCCGCGCCTGCCTGCTGGGCGGACGGGGGCGGCAGGATGGCGCCATGAACCCGTGGTCCCGTTCCCTCGCTCACGGACTGGACCGGCTGGTCCGGACGCCGGCCGTCCGGACGGTCGGGTACGCCGCGAGGGAACTGGCCGGACTGCTGCTGCCGGTGGAGTGCACCGTGTGCGGTGTCCGGGACGGTGCCGTCTGCCCCGTGTGCTCCGAGCAGCTGGCCGGCTCGGTACTGCACCCGTTCCGGGCCGAACGGGACGCCGCCGCGTTGCCGCTGGTGTCCGTGGATCCCGACGCCGGAACGGTTCCGCTGGCGGTGGTGGCCGCGGGCCGGTACGGCGGCCCCCTGGCGCGGGCGTTGCTGGGGTTCAAGGACCACGGCCGCACGCCGGTCGGCCGGCACCTGCGCCCGGCGGTGCACCGGGCGCTGACCGCCGTCCCCTCGCTGCTGGGTGATCAGGCACCGTGCGGGCCCGGGGTACCGTGGACGGCACCGGCCCTGCTGGTCCCGGTCCCGGGGAGCGCGGCCGGTTTCCGGCGGCGGGGATACGACCCGGTGGCCGAGCTGCTGACCGGTCCCCTCCCCGCAGGCTGGGAACTGGCGCCCGGCCTGCTGCGCCCGGCCCGTGGACGCGCCGGCGCGCGGGCGCGCGGACGACCGGGGCGGACCGCCAGCCATGCCGGGACGGCCTCCACCCTGCGCCGCCACCGCAACGCCGGGCGGTTCCGCGCGACCGGCCGGGCCCCTCGGGTCCAGGGGCGCACCGTGGTGCTGTTCGACGACGTGATGACCACCGGCTCCACCCTCGCCGCCGCCTGGCACGCCCTGGACGGGCTGGGCGTGAGACCCGCCGCGGCGGTGGTCCTGGCCGCCGTCACGGCACCCGGATCCGGGCCCGCTGAGGGACTTAACTCCGAGTGAAGAACCGACTAGGCTGAGTGTGCGGGACCCGGGAGGGAACCGCCAGAGGCGGCAGGAAGGAGGAGTTCTTCCCGCCGCCGATGTGCATTAAGGGGCCGGTCGGTACCCCGGCCCCCGGTGCCACACCACTGTTCGGATGGCCGCGAGGCCCTAGGAGGACATCATGACCATGGACGTCAGCTACGTTGCCCGCAACGTGTCGATCCCGGACCGGTTCCGGGACTACGCCCAGGAGAAGTTCAGCAAGATCGAGCAGCTCGCGCAGCGTGCTCAACGGCTGGAGATCAAGGTCACCAAGCAGTCCAACCACCGCCATTCGGGCCATAACCTGACCGTTGAACTGACGGTGCAGGGCAAGGGCAAGGTCATCCGGGCCGAGGCCCAGTCCGATGACAAGTTCGCGGCCTTCGACCTGGCGTTCGGCAAGCTCCTGGAGCGCCTGCGGAGGCTCCGCGACCGGCAGAAGGACCGGCAGCACCAGCGAGTGTCCGTCGCCGACGCGACGGCGGCCCTGCCCGTGATCGATGCGGAGCGGTCGCTCGTGGACCAGGTCAGGGCGGAGCAGGCAGCGCAGGAGGACGTCCAGGGCGAGAAGAACGGCGAGGCCCCCGTGACGATCCGCAAGAAGGTCTTCCCCGCCCAGCCGATGACCGTCCACGACGCCGTGGACGCCATGGAGATGGTCGGCCACGACTTCTACCTGTTCGTCGACGAGGAGTCCGGACGGCCCTCGGCGATCTACCGGCGCAAGGGCTGGTCGTACGGCGTCATCGCCCTGGACGCGGAGCATCCGGACGCCGAACCCCGCGAGGAGGAGATCGGCTACCGGGCGGCCGCCGTCTGAGACCCCGCGAACCCCTGAGGGCAGTGCCCGCCCCGGCCGGGGCGGGCACTGCCCCTGTCCGGATCAGTCCGACCACGAGGCCCGACCGCCCATGACGTCCACCCCGCCCGCCCTGAGCGCCTCCGAGGCCCGGCGCACCGTCCTGGCCGCTCAGCTGCTGGACCGCCCGCGCCGCCCGGGGCCGGTGACCGGCCGCCGGATCAGGGCGGTGCTGGACCGGCTGAACGTGGTGCAGATCGACTCCGTGAACGTGCTGGCCCGGGCGCACTACGTGCCCCTCTACAGCAGGCTCGGACCGTACGAGACGGCGGGGCTGGACCGCGTCTGGCACCGGGCCCCGCGTGACTGGACCGAGTACTGGGCCCACGAGGCCTCCCTCGTGCCGACCCGGTTGCGGCCCGCGCTCATGGCCGTCCAACGCCGCACGTGGATGTCCGCCACGGAGCTGGACGCCGCACTGCGGGAGGACCTGTCCGACCGGATCCTGGCGCTGCTGGAGACCTCCCGGCCCCTGACTGCCCGGCAGGTCCAGGACCGACTGGGAGACCACGGTCGGCACGAGGGGCACTGGGGCTGGAACTGGACCGTGGTCAAGCGCGTCCTCGAGGATCTCTTCGCCTCCGGGCGCATCGCCAGTGCAGGACGGAACGCGCAGTTCGAGCGCCGGTTCTTCCCTGCCTCACGGCTCACCCCGGACGTCGGGGATCCGGACGCCCACGCGGCCGCCGTCGAGCTCGTCCGGGCCGCCTCGCGGGCCCTGGGCGTGGCCACCGACGCCTCACTGGCCGACTACTACCGCATCCATGTCACGGCCGCCCGCGCCGCCGCCCGCGAGCTGCACCGCGAGGGCGTCCTGGAACCGGTCGGCCTGCCGGGCACCGGCGGGCGGACCGTGCCGGCCTGGCGCCACGTGGCGGCGGTCACGCCCCGGCAGGCCACCGGCCGTGCCCTGGTGAACCCCTTCGACCCCCTGGTGTTCCATCGTCCGCGGGTTCAGGACCTGTTCGGGGTCCGGTACCGCCTGGGAATCTACACTCCCGCGGCCAGGCGCACCCGCGGTTACTACTCCCTGCTGTTCCTGCTGGGGGAGCGGCTGGCCGCCCAGGTCGACCTCAAGGCCGACCGCCTGTCAGGGGTGCTGCTGGTGCGCGGCGCCTGGTGGGAGGACCCCGCCGGGCTGCCCCGCGGGACCGCATCCGGGGCCGCGTCCCCGGGCCGTGCCCGGGGCGGGACCGTTGCGCTCGACCGGACGGCCGACGTCGGGCACGTGGCCGGGGAGCTGGCCGCCGAACTGAACGAGCTTGCCGCGTGGCTGGCCCTGGGAGACGTGGTCGTCGAACCGGACGCGGACGGGGACCTGACCCGGGACGTGGCGTGGGCGTTGAGGAAGCTCCAAGGGTTTTGATCGTAGACTGTGCTGGTATCCCGGACCGGTGCGCCGGACCACCCGGGGTACCCAGAGCGCAACCCATATCGACGCACCCGGGACACCGGGGAACAGGGAGTCCAGGCACGTGGCATCTTTCATCGAACGGATCCTCAAGACCGGGGACAAGAAGGTCCTCAAGCGCCTGAGGGGATTCGCGGACGCCATCAACGTCCTCGAGGACGAGTTCCGTGAGATGACCGACGCCGACCTGCGCGCCGAGACCGAGACGTTCCGGGAGCGGCTCGCCGCGGGAGAGACGCTCGACTCCCTGCTGCCCGAGGCCTTCGCCGCCGTGCGGGAGGCCGCCAGCCGGACCCTGGGCCAGCGGCACTACGACGTGCAGCTGATGGGTGGGGCAGCCCTGCACCTGGGCAACATCGCCGAGATGAAGACCGGTGAGGGCAAGACCCTCGTCGCCACGCTGCCGGCCTACCTGAACGCGCTGACCGGCAAGGGCGTCCATGTCATCACCGTCAACGACTACCTGGCCTCCTACCAGTCCGAGCTGATGGGGCGCGTGTTCCGTTTCCTGGGCATGGAGACCGGCTGCATCGTGGCCAACCAGGACCCGGCGACCCGGCGCGCACAGTACGCCGCGGACATCACCTACGGCACGAACAACGAGTTCGGCTTCGACTACCTGCGCGACAACATGGCCTGGTCCAAGGACGAACTGGTCCAGCGCGGCCACCACTTCGCGATCGTCGACGAGGTCGACTCCATCCTCATCGACGAGGCCCGCACCCCGCTGATCATCTCCGGCCCGGCCCAGGGGGACGCCAGCCGCTGGTACACCGAGTTCGCCAAGCTGGTGAAGAGGCTGACCCTGGACGAGGACTACGAGGTCGACGAGAAGAAGAAGACCGTCGGCGTGCTCGAGCCCGGTATCGAGAAGGTCGAGGACTGGCTGGGGATCACCAACCTGTACGAGTCCGCGAACACCCCGCTGATCCAGTACCTGAACAACGCCATCAAGGCCAAGGAACTGTTCAAGAAGGACAAGGACTACGTCGTCATGGGCGGCGAGGTCAACATCGTGGACGAGCACACCGGTCGTGTCCTGTCCGGGCGCCGGTACAACGAGGGCATGCACCAGGCCATCGAGGCCAAGGAGGGTGTGCAGATCAAGGCGGAGAACCAGACCCTGGCCACCGTCACCCTGCAGAACTACTTCCGGCTCTACGAGAAGCTCTCCGGCATGACCGGCACGGCCGAGACCGAGGCCGGCGAGTTCATGTCCACCTACAAGCTGGGCGTGGTGCCGATCCCGTCGAACCGGCCGATCCAGCGCCAGGACAAGACGGACCTGATCTACAAGAACGAGGTCGCGAAGTTCGACGCGGTGGTCCAGGACATCGCCGAGCGCCACGAGGCCGGCCAGCCCGTGCTGGTGGGCACCACCTCGGTGGAGAAGTCCGAGTACCTGTCCAAGCTGCTTGCCAAGGCGGGTATCCGGCACGAGGTGCTCAACGCCAAGAACCACGCCCGTGAGGCCGCGATCGTCGCCCAGGCCGGCCGCAAGGGGGCGGTGACCGTGGCCACCAACATGGCCGGGCGCGGAACGGACATCATGCTCGGTGGCAACGCCGAGTTCAACGCTGTGGCGGAGATGCAGAGGCGCGGGCTGGATCCGGAGGAGAACGCGGAGGAGTACGAGCGCCTCTGGGACGAGGTCCTCGCGGCCGCCAAGGAGGGCGTGCAGAAGGAGCACGAGGAGGTGCTCGCACTCGGTGGGCTCTACGTGCTGGGCACGGAGCGCCACGAGTCGCGGCGCATCGACAACCAGCTGCGCGGGCGCTCCGGACGGCAGGGCGACCCCGGCGAGTCCAGGTTCTACCTGTCCCTGACCGATGACCTGATGCGCCTGTTCAACCCTGCCGCCGCCTCCCGGATCATGAACTCCTCCTCGGTGCCGGACGACATGGCCCTGGAGTCCAAGATGGTCTCCTCCGCGATCGCCAACGCGCAGCAGCAGGTGGAGTCCCGCAACACCGAGCAGCGCAAGAACGTGCTGAAGTACGACGACGTGATGAACCGCCAGCGCGAGGCCATCTACACCGACCGGCGGCAGATCCTCGAGGGTGAGGACCTGCACGAGAAGGTCCAGCACTTCCTCGAGGACGCGGTCTCGACCATGGTGGACGAGAGCACCGCCGTGGGCCACGCAGGGGAATGGGACCTGGAGCAGCTGTGGACCGACCTGCGGCAGATGTACCCGGTGGGGGTCACCATCGAGGAGGTCCTCGAGGAGGTCGGCGGGCTGACCAAGCTCAAGGCGGCCGACCTCAAGCGGGAGCTGACCTCGGATGCCAAGCTGGCCTACGAGGACCGGGAGAAAGCGATCGGCGCGGAGACCATGCGCGAACTGGAGCGCCGGGTGGTGCTCTCCGTGATCGGCCGGAAGTGGCAGGACCACCTGTACGAGATGGACTACCTCAAGGAGGGCATCGGGTTGCGCTCGATGGCCCAGCGTGACCCCCTGGTCGAGTACCAGCGCGAGGGGTACATCATGTTCCAGTCCATGATGGAGGCCATCCGTGAGGAGTCCGTGGGCTACCTGTTCAACCTCGAGGTGCAGACGGCGCCGGCCCCGACCTCCCTGCCCGGCGTGAAGGACGCGCGCGGTGCGACGATGACCCCGGTACTGAACGTCAAGGGCCTCGAGGCGCCGCAGCAGCCGGCAACCCTGCGGTTCTCTGCTCCCTCCGACTCCGGCGAGGTCACCACCGAGGTACGCCGCACCGGGACCACCGACGCGGATGGCCGGCGCGGTGAGGCCGAGACGGCCGGCGCCGGAGGACGGGGCGCGGCGTCCTCGAAGAAGGGCCGCAAGCGCCGGCGCTGACCTGGCACCGACCCGAGGTGGACCCGGCGTACGAGCATGCTCAGCCGAGTTCGAGCGCGGTGACCTTCCACCGGTCGCGGTGGCGCTCGATCCGCAGGGCCATGGCCCGGACGCGATCCGGCAACTGGATGGTGGCGCTGGCCTCGTAGACCCCGTCCCCTGCGGGACAGCAGCGGGATCCCAGGGCCTGTGGTGCGCCCGCAGCGCCGCGATCAGGCCGGATCCGGCGGGCCAGTTCCGCCCGTCGGGTCATCTTGCCGTAGGTCGGCAGGTCCAGCCATGCCGAGAGCTGGCGCGCCGGCCGGAGACCGAGCTCGGCCTCGACGCAGGCCAGGGCGACGATCCGGGCCAGGGACCTGATGTGCCGTTCCTCTTCACGACGCCGTTCGGCGAGGGCCCGTTCCGAAGGCGTCGAGGCCGGGGCGGTCTGGGGCCCGGGAGACCACGCTGGACGTGAGGTTCCGGACCCGGGGCGTCCGACGGCGGGGGCTCCTCCGTGGGCGGACCGGGGCGGCAGGGCCGGTGGCACCGTGGACACGGTCAGCGGACCGGGGGTGCGGTGGGTCGCGGTCAGGTGGGTGGTGGACATCGTTCCTCCGATGGGTCGGTCGAACCGTGCTGGGGGTCAGGTGTGGGGGATCGAGGGCGCGCACGCGGGGCGTGCCCACCGCGCGCGGCCAAACCGGCCGGCTCAGGACACCGGGGGCGCCTGGAGGACCGTTCCGGGGGCCAGGACGTCCGCCTCGGCTCCGATGACCGGCCGATTGAGCTGATACCACTGCCGCCACCTGCGGTCGATCTCCAGGTCGGTGGCGTACGGACCGAGTTCCTCGGCGGCGATGTCCCAGAGGCAGTCACCGGCGCGCACGGTGACCGACCTGGGCGCCGTGCTGCGGCCCTGCTGCCCGGCCCCGGGGACCGCCGGGGCCGGAGCGGCCGGTCGCCACGTCGGCGACGGGACGTCGGCGGAGGGAGGCGGCGTCCCGGACGGTGTCTCGCGCGACGCGGCCATCCAGCCGGGCCGGGGGGCGGGTACGGTCAGGACGGCGGCCTGCTGCCGGGCCACGGAGACGTGCTGCCCCGGGGTTGTGCCGACCCCGAAGGGGTCGTCGGTCGCCGCCCATGAGCCGGGGGCGACCAGCAGGTTGAGGCCCAGGACGGAGGCGGCCACCCGGCGCAGGAACCGCGGTGACAGGGCCTGTCCGTACCGGACCAACCGGACCGAGCGCGACCGTTGACCGAGGGCCGTCAGGGCCGTGCCGATCAGCGCCACGAACCACCAGGCGGCCAGGAGTGCGCCTGTCCCCGCGCAGGCCGAGGCCACCAGGACCTCGACCGCATGCAGTCCCGAGACGGCCTCGGCGGAGAGTCCGGTGGACCCGAACCACCACAACAGCGGGCCGGTCGCCGTGGCCAGTACGGTCAGGGCGACGTCGTCGCCCCGCGGGGCGCTTCGATGGTGCGGTGATGGGGCGTCCACGGGGCTTCCCTTCGGTGGTGTGGCCTGCGCCGACTCGTTCGACGGCCGATGAGCCTTCTCGATGCCCTCAGCCAACCGTGGCCGCCCGGTGATGTCAATAGGTTCTCTTCAAGTGTCTATGGCTCGTTCTGATGATGTTTGATACTATTTGGTGTCATCTGATGCTTTGTGGTGTTTTTCGGAGGGCTCGTCTCCTCGGGCCGCGGACTCTCAACGCGGTGGCGCTTCTGCCGATGGGTCGCCCCCCTAGGCTGGGGCCATGAGATGGGAACGGCTCTTCGCCGACCTCGAGGCGCAGCTCGCCCAGGGCCAGTGGCAGGACACGGAGGCCGAGGCCGCGGAGATGACGCGCGGTGAGCATGCGGGCATCACGCTGGCGGACCGGATCCGCGGGGCGCTCGGTGCGACCCTCCAGATCCAGCTGACCCAGGGGGAGCGCCTGCAGATGACCGTGTCCACCGTGGGTGAGGAGTGGCTCGGGGGCAGTGACCGGGGCGGGAGCCTGCTCGTCCACCTGGAGGGGGTCCTCTCGGTGGACGCTCCACTGGCCCTGGCGACGCCGGAGGACTCTCCCGGCCGCCGGAGACTGGGGATCTCCGCGGCCTACCGCACGCTCTCCCGCGCGCGGGCCGGCGTCGTGGTCTACGGACGAGACGGTCGCTCCCTCGGGGAGGGGACCATCGACAGGGTAGGGCGGGACCACTTCGACCTGGCTGTCCATCCGCGGGACGAGCACCGCCGTGGACGTAACGTCCGCGGGCTGCGGGTGATCCCGTTCAGCGCAGTGCAGGTGGTCCGGTCAGCTCACGCGTCCTCGGTCTGAGGTGCGCCGGCGCGACGGGCCTCGGTCTTGGCGGCCTGCTGTGCGTACAGGTCCTCGATGTACTGGTCGAGCTTGACCTGCTCCACCCGCCACTGGCCCCGTCCCCCGATCTGGATGGCCGGGAGCTCACCGCTGCGCACGATCGCCCGGGCCTGGGCCATCGAGATCTGCAGCTCCTCGGCGACGTCGGTCAGGGTGAGGAATCGGGGCATCGGTCCTCCGGGTGGTCGGGACGGGCGTACTGCCGCCCATTCTCCCACGTCCGCGGATCCCGGCCGCGGTTGTCCCCAGTGCCGGTGTCCAGGAACCGATGTCCACAGTGACGGACCGTCCCCTGGGCGGTCTTTTCCGGATGTGACTAGGCTGATTGGCGCATCCGGTGGTGGACGGGACCGCCGGGCCGAACAGGGAGGGCGCTCGTGGAGGGGACGAACAGCGCGGAGGCCCCGCGCCTCAGGCGACCGGGATGGAAGGATCCCCGACTGCTGGTGGGGGTCCTGCTGGTCCTGCTGTCCGTGGCGGGGACCGTTGCCCTGGTCCAGTCGCTGGACCGGTCGGAGGGGTACTGGGCTGCAGGGCAGGACCTGGTGCCCGGAGCGGTCGTGGAGCCCGATCAGCTGACCGTGGTGCAGGCACGTCTGGGCGAGGCGGCAGACGACTACCTGCCGGCGGAGCGGCCGCTGCCGGCGGACGCCTCGGTGGTGGGGACGGTCCGTCAGGGGGAGCTGATCCCGGTGGGCGCAGTGGCTGGCGTGGACCCGGAGTCCCGCCAGGCCGTCGCCCTCACGCTGGAGGATCCCCTTCCGGAGGGCACCGGTCCGGGGGCCCGCGTGGACGTCTGGATCGCCGCCGCCGACGGCCGGCAGGGGTTCGGCGAACCCGAGCTGGTGGCCCCACGCGCCGAACTCGCCGGGATCTCCGAGGCCTCGGGATCCTTCGGCACCACGGGTGAGATCTCGCTGCAGGTCCTGCTCGGCCCCGAGGAACTGCCGCGTGTCCTGGACGCCAAGGGCAACGGCGCGCGCATCAGCGTCGTTCCCTCCCTCGGCGGGCGGTAGGGGCACCGGATGCGCAAGGTCTCGGTCGCCACCACCATCATGCCGGGGCACGACCACGTCTCCGGGCTGGAACGGCTGCGCGGGCCGGTCACGGTCATCCGGCGCTGCGAGAGCCTGGCGGAACTGATCTCCGTGGCACGATCCGGACTCGCGGACGTCCTGCTCGTGGCCGGGGACACGGGACAGCTCACGCTGACCTTCCTGGACTCCGTCGCCGCCGACGCCCGCGGACGCCGAGTGGCGGTGGTGGCACTCAGCGACGTCGCCGCTGAACGCGAACGCCTCGGACACCTCGGCGTCGTCGCCGTGCCCCCGGAGACACCGCCCTCCGACCTTGCCGCACTGCTGCAGGAGGCGGTGGCGGCGGCGCGTCACCCACTGCCCGTCGGTTCCTCCGACCATGACGACCGACCGCCCGGCGCGACGGAGCGACCCGGCCGCCGGGCGGCTGGGGCCATCGTGCGGACCGGTTCGTCCGGGTCCGCCGCACCGGGTACCCGGCCCGCGGAGGCCCGCGCCGGGGCCGTCGACCCCGGCGCGGGCCAGGACAGCGCTGCGGCCCCGGTGTCACCGGGGGAGTGGATCCCGGCCAGCGGCGAGGACGATGACGACGGTGACCGGTCTGGGGCCCGATCGGCCGCACCGGTCGCAGTCCCGGTCCCACCGGCGGATGTCCTGACGGATTCCGAGGCCGGAGCCCGCCCCACCCGGACGACGGCCGTCTGGGGGCCTGCGGGCAGCCCGGGCCGCACGACCGTGGCCGTGAACCTCTCCGTCGAACTGGCGCTGGCCGGACGCCGTACCCTGCTGGTCGACCTGGACACCTACGCCGCGTCCGCCGGGGTGCTTCTGGGACTGCTGGACGAATCGGCCGGTATCGCCCAGGCCTGCCGACTGGCGGACCAGGGTGAAATCAGCGCGGAGGGGGTCGGCCGCTGCGCCCTCCGTGCGCGCGTGGCCGGGGCCACGCTCCAGGTCCTGACGGGACTGACCCGCTCCGACCGGTGGCCCGAACTGCGCCGGTCCGCCCTCGACGCCGTCCTGACCGCGGCCGCCGAGGGGTGGGAGGAGGTCGTGATCGACTGTGGCTTCAGCCTGGAGCAGGACGAGGAACTCAGCTTCGACATCCCCGCGCCGCAGCGTAATGCCGCCACCCTCGCGGGGCTCGCCGCCGCCGACCGGATCCTGGCCGTGGGCGCCGGTGACCCGGTGGGACTGCCGCGCCTGGTCCGGGCCCTCGACGAGCTCGACCAGGCCGAGACGGCGGCCGGCGCCGTCGTGGAGATCGTGGTCAACCAGGTGCGGGCCGAGGCGTCCGGCGTGGCGCCGAGGTCCCAGGTCCGCAGCGTCCTCGAACACTTCGCCGGGGACAGGACGGTGTCCGCCTTCCTCCCGTGGGACCGCAAGGCCCTGGACCGGGCACTGCTGGGCGGCCAGGTGCTCGCGGAGGCCGCGCCGAAGTCGGCGCTGCGGCGGGCCCTGTCCGCGCTCGCGGGGACGCCGCAGGAACCGGCCGAGGGCCGTGCACGGCGCCTGCCGGTTCCCCGGCGACTGCTCGGCGCGGCCCGTTAACGCTTTGAGACGTGGGCCACTAGGCTCGGAGCCAGTGGACCAAGGACGTTCCACTGCCTCCGGACGCCCCGGTGCCCGGAGCCGTTGAAGCGATGGAAGAGGACACCACCACATGTCATCGTCGACTCCCCTGTGGACCGATCAGCACGACTCCACCACCCCGGAGCGCCAGATCGACCCCGCCCCGCTGTTCGATGCCTACTTCGAGCACGTCTCCGAGGCGGATCAGGCCGAACTGGACCCGAGGACCCGCCAGGCGCTGGTGACCACGCACGTGGACCTGGCTGCCGGCAAGGGACTGCGGGACGCGGTCGTGAAGGTGACGCCCATGCGTCAGTACGCGCTCGTGCAGATCGTTCACGACGACATGTCCTACCTGGTCGATTCCGTCACCTCGGAGCTGACCCGGCAGGGCCACGCCATCCGCATCGTGGCCCATCCCACGGTCATCACCCACCGGCACCAGGAGAGCGGACGGCTGCTGGCGGTGCACCGCGTCCCCACCCAGTCCGGCACCGCCAGCGGTGACACGACCGCGGCGCTCGCCGACCTCGGCCCGCTCATGGCCGGTGAGGGCGCCCGGGCCGTCGTCGAGTCCTGGATCGGGATCCAGACCGTGGGACCGCTGACGGAGGACCAGGCGGCGGACCTCGAGCACGGTCTCGAGGAGGTGCTCGCGGACGTGCGGGCGGCCATCGCCGACACCGACCGCATGCGCTCGGCGGCCTTCACGGCGGCCCGGGCCCTGGCCCACGATGCCCCGCCGAGCGTCCAGGGCGTGCGCCAGAGCACCGAACTGCTGAACTGGATGGAGGACGGCCACTTCACCTTCACCGGCTACCGCGAGTACCTGCTGCAGAGCGGGGACAACGGGCAGGTGCTGGTCGCTCTGGAGGACACCGGCCTGGGGATCCTGCGGCACCGGCCCAGTGCGCCCCCGGCACCGCTGTCCATCGCCGGCCGCAACCAGATCGAGCGCCCCAACCCGCTGATCATCACCAAGGCCAACTCCCGCTCCCGGGTGCAGCGGGCCGCCTACATGGACTACGTGGCCGTGAAGACCTACGGCGCGGACGGCCGGGTCACCGGCGAGCGGCGCTTCATCGGCCTCTGGGACCCCAAGGCGTACACGACCTCCGTGGAGGACATCCCGCTGATCCGGGACAAGGTGGCCGCGGTGCTGGCCCTGTCCGGGTTCCCGCGGGACTCCCACTCGGGCGCCGAGCTCCAGCAGATCCTGGAGACCCACCCGCGCGACGAGCTGTTCCAGGTGGACGTGGAGGAACTGTGGGAGACCTGCCGGCAGATCCTGCAGCTGCAGGAACGGCGCCGGACCCGGTTGTTCCTGCGCCCGGACACCTACGGGCGGTTCATGAACGCCCTCGTGTTCCTGCCCCGTGACCGGTACAACACCGCCGTGCGCGGCCGGATCCAGGACGTGCTGCTGGAGACGCTCGGGGGGGAGTCCCTCGACTTCCAGGTGCGGCTGACCGAGTCCGTGCTGGCCCGGCTCTACTTCCGCGTCCGGCTGCCGCGCGAGCGCGAGCGCAGTGAACCGGTGGATGCCAAGGAGCTGGAGCAGCTCCTGGTCGACGCGGTGCGCTCCTGGAAGGAGGGCGTGGACGAGAAGGCGATCGAGGCCTTCGGCGAGGACAGCGGCGTGGACACCGCCCGGCTCTGGGACGAGGCGTTCCCGCCCGCCTATCGGGTGGCCTACGAGATCGACGACGCCCTGGAGGACATCGGCCGGTTCTCGAGCCTGCCGGGGGACGGCGAACCGGTGGTGCACGTGGTGCCGGAGGACCGCGACGAGAGGTCCCGCAAGGCGGAGGAGGAGGTCGAGGGCATCACCGTGGGCCGGATGAAGCTGTACTCCGACCGGCCCCGGACGCTCACGGAGGTGCTGCCGGTATTGCAGAACCTCGGTCTGTCCGTGATCGATGAGCGCCCCTTCGAGGTCGAGCCGGCCGACGGGCGCAAGTTCTACCTCTACGACTTCGGACTGGGCTATCCCGAGGGCACGGAGAACGATGTCTCCGCCCGACTGCTCGAGGACGCGGTGGTGGCCACGGCGACGGGATCCGCCGAGTCCGACGCGCTGGACCGGCTGGTCCTGTTCCAGGAGCTGCCCAGCCGCACCGTCACCATGCTCCGGGCGTACGCCAAGTACCTGCGCCAGCTCGGCGTCCAGTACTCCCTGACCTTCATGGCCGACTCCCTCCTGACCCACCCGGAGATGACGTCCCTGCTGGTGGAGTACTTCTACACCCGCTTCGATCCCTCGCTGCCCGCGGCCACGGACGACGACGGCGCCACCGCCGGCCCGGCCCGGCGCCAGGCCATGGAGGACGTCCGTGAACGCGCCGAGAACGCCCTGGACGCCGTCTCGACGCTCGACGCCGAACGCGTCCTGCAGGGCTTCCTCACCGTCATGCAGGCGACCCAGCGGACCAGTTTCTTCCAGGGGCACCGCCGGCTGAGCTTCAAGATCGCCACGGAGCAGATCCCGTTCGCGCCCCAGCCGCGGCCGGCCCGGGAGATCTGGGTGTACGCCCCCGACGTCGAGGGCGTCCACCTGCGCTTCGGGCCGATCGCGCGTGGCGGGCTGCGCTGGTCCGACCGCCGGGAGGACTTCCGCACCGAGGTGCTCGGGCTCGTGAAGGCCCAGCAGGTCAAGAACGCCGTGATCGTCCCCACCGGCGCCAAGGGCGGGTTCTACGCCAAGAGGCTGCCCGACCCCGCCGCCGATCGCGGCGCCTGGATGGAGGCCGGGAAGGACGCCTACCGCACCTTCATCCGCGCCCTGCTCGACATCACCGACCAGCAGGAGCGCTCCGGCGAGGGCACGGTGTTCTCGGTGCGCGGGGACATCGTGCGCTACGACGGTGACGACGCCTACCTGGTGGTGGCCGCGGACAAGGGCACGGCGTCCTTCTCCGACACCGCCAACGAGATCTCCGCCGACTACGGTCACTGGCTCGGTGACGCCTTCGCCTCGGGCGGATCGGTGGGCTACGACCACAAGGCCATGGGCATCACGGCCCGCGGTGCCTGGGAGTCGGTCAAGAGCCACTTCGCCTCGATCGGCCATGACACCCAGGCCCAGGACTTCACGGTGATCGGCATCGGGGACATGTCCGGTGACGTGTTCGGCAACGGCATGCTGCTGTCCGAGCACATCCGGCTCGTGGCCGCGTTCAACCACCTGCACGTCTTCCTCGACCCGGACCCCGACGCCGCGGCCTCCTTCGCCGAACGCCGCCGGCTCTTCGAGCTGCCCCGCTCCTCCTGGTCCGACTACGACCGCTCCCTCATCAGTGAGGGAGGTGGCGTCTACGACCGCTCCGCCAAGTCCATCCCCGTCTCCGAGCAGGTGCGGGCCCGGCTGGGCCTGCCCGCGGACACCACCGAGCTGACGCCGGCGGAGCTGATCCAGGCCATCCTGAAGGCACCGGTGGACCTGTTGTACAACGGCGGCATCGGCACGTACGTCAAGGCCGCGGACGAGGACCACGCGGAGGTCGGGGACCGGGCCAACAACGCGATCCGCATCAACGGCGCCGACCTCCGGGTCCGCGTGGTGGGTGAGGGCGGGAACCTGGGCTTCACCCAGCGGGGCCGGATCGAGGCGGCCCTGGCCGGGGTGCAGATCAACACCGACGCCATCGACAACTCCGCCGGCGTGGACTGCTCCGACCACGAGGTGAACATCAAGATCCTCGTGGACCAGCTGGTCTCCACCGGAGCCCTGGAGGCGCAGGAGCGCGCCGCGCTGCTCGAGTCGATGACGGAGGAGGTCGCCCGCCTGGTGCTGCAGACCAACGTCGACCAGAACAGGCTGTTGCGCAACGACTCCCAGAAGGTCTCCGAGTGGCTGCCCAGCTTCGAGCGGCACATCCACTGGCTGGAGGCGCACGGGGACCTGGACCGGGCGCTGGAGTTCCTGCCCGATGACGCGGAGCTCGAACGTCGCCAGCAGGACGGGGCATCCCTGACGACCCCGGAACTGTCCGTGCTCGCCGCCTACGCCAAGACGAACCTCTCGGCCGTCCTGCTGGACTCGGCACTGCCGGACGACCCCTGGTTCGACCGCACGCTGGACGCCTACTTCCCGACGCAGCTCCGGGAGCGGTTCGCCGGACAGATCCAGCAGCACCCGCTGCGCCGGGAGATCATCGCCACCGTGGTCGCCAACGACGTCGTCAACACCGGCGGCACCACGTTCGTCTTCCGCGCCATGGAGGAGACCGGGGCGGACGCCCCCGCGGTGGTGCACGCCTACGTCGCGATCAAGGAGATCTACGGCTTCGGCCCGTTCCTCGACGCGATCTCGGCGCTGCCTGCGTCCGTGTCCGGGGAGGCCAAGGGCCGCGTCTACCTCGACGCCCGGCGCGTGCTGGACCGCGCCGTGCGCTGGTTCGTCAACCACCGCACGCGCAGCGGCGCCAGCATCAGCTCGGGGGTGGAGTACTTCCGGGACGATGTCCAGGCACTGGCGGCGGACCTGCCGCAGATCCTCCGGGGCCAGGACGCCGAGCGCTACGAGCAGTGGCGTGACGAGGCCCTGGAGATGGGCCTTCCGGAGGACCTGGCCAGCCGACGGGCCTACCAGTTCGAGTCCTACGGGCTGCTCGACGTGGTGCGGCTGGCCCGGAAGACGGGGCGCGACCCGCGCTCCGTGGCCGAGGTCTACTACCGCCTCTACGACTGGTTCGACGTGGATCCGGTGCTCAACCGCATCACCGGCCTGCCGCGTGACGGGCGTTGGCGCGCGCTGGCCCGGGCCGCGCTGCGCGATGACCTGTACGGCCTGCTGGTCAGCTTCTGCTCCGACATCCTGGACGGCAGGGGAGACACCGTCGACGAACTCGTGTCCCAGTGGGCCGAGGACCGCTCGACCAGCCTCACGCGGGCCGAGGGTTTCCTGGACGAGATCCGCGAGGCCGGGACCGATGACCTGGCCTCGCTGTCCGTGGCGCTGCGCCAGTTGCGCGCGGTGACGGCCCAGTAGGGTTCCGATGTCCCTGCTGACCGCACCGCTCGAGGACGATCCGGACCTCCGGGACGGAGACGTCGACCGGCTGCAGGCCGTGGTCGCCGACTGGCAGCTGCTGGCGGACCTGTCCTTCGGCGACCTGGTGCTCTGGTACCCGGTCACCGGGCCGGAGGAGCCCGATCGTGGTTTCGTCGCCCTGGCCCAGGCCCGGCCCTTCACCTCGCAGACCGCGCTGCACCGGGACATCGTGGGCAGCAGGGTGCGCGCGGACCTGAGGTCCCTCGTGGACCACGCGTGGCAGACCGGGGAGCCCACGGTCACCGCGCCCTCGGTCTACGCGCCGGACAGTTCGATGCGGGTCACGGTGTGGCCCGTGGTGCGTGAGGGCAGGACCATCGGCGTGCTGACCGTGCACCAGAACCTGACCGGACAGCGCACCCCCTCCCGGCTCGAGCTCGTCTACCGAGAGAGTGCCCACCGACTGCTGGAGATGGTGTCCCGGGGCCAGTGGCCGGATCCGGACGACCCGGTCGGCGGGCCGCACCGCGGCTCGCCGCGTGTGGGCGACGGCCTGCTGCTGCTGACCACGGACGGCCGGGTGGACTTCGCCACGCCCAACGCCGTCTCGGCCTTCCGCCGGCTGGGGGAGACCGACCCCCTGGAGGGGAGGTCCCTGGCCCGGGTCGTCACCGACCTGCAGGACGAGCGCCGCCCCGTGGACGAGTCCCTTCCCCTGGTCCTCACGGGCAAGGCGACCGCCCGCGCGGAGTTGCAGGTCCGGGCGGTGAGCCTGACCCTGAGGACGGTGCCGCTGAGGGAGCGGGACGAGCGCATCGGGGCGCTGGTCCTGCTGCGCGATGTCACGGAGCTGCGCCGTCGTGAGCAGCAGCTGGTGGGCAAGGACGCCACGATCCGGGAGATCCACCACCGGGTGAAGAACAACCTGCAGACCGTCGGCTCACTGTTGCGCATGCAGTCCCGCAGGATGACCTCGCCCGAGGCCAAGCGCGGGCTGGAACAGGCGATGCGCCGGGTGGACACGATCGCGCTGGTGCACGAGACGCTCTCCCACGGCCTGGACGGGCAGGTGGACATGGATGCCCTGCTGGGTCGCCAGTTCCGCCTGGCCGTGGAGGTCGCCGGCGACGGCCGGCCCGTCACCACCGAGTACTCCGGCGGGTTCGGCCACCTGCCCAGTGACCTGGCCACGCCCCTGGCCCTGGTCATCAACGAGCTGGCCACCAATGCCGTGGAGCACGGCACCCGCCCCGAGGGCGGGCACGTGGGCCTGTCCGCGCGGCGCTCGCACGTGCCCGCGGGGGAGCGGCTGGAGGTCCGGCTGTGGGACAGCGGCTCGTCGGATCCGTCCTCCGGGCCCGACGCCGGCCCGGAGTCCCCGGCGGCTCCGGGCGGGGCCGGCGTCGTGCCGGAACCGGGACAGGATGCCGGCCTGGGGCTGCAGATCGTCCGGACGCTGGTGGCCGGGGACCTCCGCGGGACGATCGACTGGCACCGGCGTCCGGACGGAGGCACGGAGGTCGTGATCCTGGCCCCGGTCCCGGAACGCTGAAACCCCGGCCTGCTGGGCAGGCCGGGGTTTCAGGGGCTGGGGTGGGGCCGGAGGCCCCACAGGGTGGTCGGAGCCTCAGGAGGCCCGACGGGCGCGGGCGGCGCGACGCTTCAGCGCCCGGCGCTCGTCCTCGCTCATGCCGCCCCAGACCCCGGAGTCCTGGCCGGACTCGATGGCCCACTGCAGGCAGGTGTCGACTACTTCGCACGTACGGCAGACCGCCTTGGCTTCCTCGATCTGGAGCAGTGCCGGTCCAGTGTTCCCCACGGGGAAGAACAGTTCCGGGTCCTTGTCCAGGCACGCTGCCCGGCTACGCCAATCCATGCTGATCGATACTCCTCTTCTGCCGGGCACACTGCGACCCGACGCGTCCTACGTCTGTCGAAACGGACGATCGTCCGTCTGCGGGGCTGGTCGTCGCCATCCGTACGACGGCAAAGAAAAAAGGGCCGTAGCAACGACCCCCGCTGAACTCGTGAAATATCTTTTCATGTACATTGCACGTAAACAAGGGGTACGGCGGATTGGACGGCGGATATCCTGAGGTGTTGATCACAAGCCGGGTCCCGACGGGACCGACTATTCCGGCCCCTGCGCGGCACTGTCAAGGGTGACGGGATCCATTCCGGTGCCGGATTGGGAAGAGGCAGCGGGCGGATCAGGTCGAGGACAGGGCAACGACGGAAGGACGGCACGAGCACGTGAGTACGCAGAGTCGGCAGGGTCCCCGACCCCCGGCCGTGGTGGCGGTGGCCCTGGTGCTGCTGTTGCAGGCCCTCGGAGTGCTGGTGGCGGCTGCCGGGTTCGGGGTGCAGGTCGGGACCGGGTCCCTGAACCTGGGCGCCCAGGTATTCCTCGTCGTCCTCATGGTCGCCGCCGGGTTCTGGATCGGAGCCGTGGGCCTGGGCGTGTGGCGCGGCAGGCCGTGGGTCCGGGCGGCCACCGTGGTCATCGAGATGTTCGCCGTCATCCTGTCCATCAGCTTCTTCTCGGCCGGGAACGTGCCCATGGGCGCCGTGTTCCTGTTGCCGGCCGCGGTGGCCTTGGTGCTCATGTTCTCCCGGCAGGTGGCCTCCTACCTGGCCGGACTGCCCTCCTGACCGTCCGGCCGTGCCCGGGGCACCCGGGCCGCTCGGGTCCTCGAGGCCGGAACGGGCCGGGCCCGGCGTCCTCTGCTGGAGGCGCCGGGCCCGGTGGGGTAACGGGGTCTGGAGGGCGTGTGCGGACCGGCGGTCAGTTCACCGCGCCGGTGTACTTCTCGCCCGGGCCCTTGCCCGGCGCGTCCGGGAACGGCGAGGCCTCGCGGAAGGCCAGCTGCAGGGAGCGCAGGCCGTCGCGCAACGGGCCGGCGTGCTGGCTGCCGATCTCCGGGGCGGCGGCGGTGACGAGGCCGGCCAGGGCGGTGATGAGCTTGCGGGCCTCGTCCAGGTCGATGAGCTCCTGGGCGTCCTCACGGTCGGCCAGGCCGACCTTCACGGCCGCCGCGGTCATGAAGTGGACGGCCGTGGTGTTGATGATCTCCACCGCCGGGACCTCGTGGATCTCCCGGACCCGGTCGGCCACCGGCTCGCCGGACGGGGAGGGATTCTGCTGTGCATCGTTCATGCTGGTAAGCTTGTCACAGACCAGCTGGTCCGCTGGCCATTCCCCTGTGGAATGGACCACGGTCACCAGCCATCGAAGTGGAGGCCATCTCCCACCCGCGTCAGCAGGAAGCCCGGATTCCGGGCCGAGTTGCCGGGTTACCGGTCCGGCAGTCCCGTGAGGGTTGTCGCACCGTTCGGTCGGCGGAGTACTCCGCTGGCCTCGGCCTCCGTCTGCGTTGAGCACGGAGGCCTTAGTCGTCTCCGGGCCCGGCGCAGGGGACCGCACCCGGGACAGCGGCCCCGAACCCGAAGAACCCAGACCACAGGAGTTGCAAGATTAGCGAGCCGAGAATCAACGAACGGATCCGCGTGCCCGAGGTGCGCCTGGTCGGCCCCCAGGGCGAGCAGGTCGGAATTGTGCGCATCGAGGATGCGCTGCGACTTGCCACTGAGGCCGATCTGGACCTCGTTGAGGTGGCCCCGACGGCGAAGCCGCCGGTCTGCAAGCTCATGGACTTCGGCAAGTGGAAGTACGAGGCCGCCGTCAAGGCCCGTGAGGCGCGGAAGAACCAGACGAACACGGTGTTGAAGGAAGTCCGCTTCCGCCTGAAGATCGACACCCACGACTACGAGACCAAGGTCGGCCACGCCCGGAAGTTCCTCACCGCGGGGGACAAGGTCAAGGCCATGATCCAGTTCCGCGGACGCGAGCAGCAGCGCCCGGAGCTGGGCATCCGCCTGCTCGAGAAGTTCGCGTCCGACGTCGCCGATGTCGGCAGCGTCGAGTCGACCCCCCGTCAGGACGGCCGCAACATGGTCATGGTGGTCGGGCCGGTGAAGAACAAGGCCGAGGCCCGCGCCGAGGCCCGGAAGAGCCAGCAGGACACCACCAAGCCCGAGCGCGTCGGTTCGCGCCGTGACGTCGCGGCCCGGGAGGCCAAGTCCAAGGTCGCGGAGGACACCTCGTCCGCCCCGCTGTCCAGCTCCATGTCGGACGCGATGCCCGAGCAGCTGAAGAAGATGGCCCAGGCCGGTTCGGCTGCGGCGGCACCGGCGGCCGCGCCGGCGGAGACCACTCCGGTGTCAGCTCCTGCTGTGACGGAGGAGGCCAAGCCCGTGTCCGCTCCGGCGGAGACCAAGCCGGCTGCGGCCAAGCCCGCGACGGCTTCGACGGAAACGAAGCCGGCTGCGGCCAAGCCCGCGACGGCTCCGGCGGAGACCAAGCCGGCTGCGGCCAAGCCCGCGACGGCTCCGGCGGAGACCAGGCCGGCTGCGGCCAAGCCCGCAGCGGCTCCGGCAGCCAAGCCGGCGGCAACTCCGGCAGCGGCCAAGCCGGCGCCCAAGCCGTCGATGCCGAAGCCGGCCCCCAAGCCCGGTGCGGCCCCGAAGCCCGGCCCCAAGCCGGGCGGCAGGAAGTAAGGCCGGCATCACACCTTCGGTCCGGCATCCCCGGACCGTCCAGATCGGCCCCGTGCACGGCGGGGCCCATGCAGCACTGTCCCGCCCCGGCGGGCAGCCAACACGAAGGAGAACGGCAGCCATGCCGAAGATGAAGACCCACAGCGGAGCCAAGAAGCGCTTCCGCGTGACCGGTTCCGGCAAGCTGATGCGTCAGCAGGCCAACCGCCGCCACTACCTGGAGCACAAGCCCTCCACGCTGACGCGCCGTCTGGCCAGCGACCAGCTGGTCTCGAAGTCCAGCGTCAAGACCATCAAGCGGATGCTCGGCATCTGAGAATCCCCGTGGCCTGAGGGCCGCAATCCAGCCAGCCGCCGCGCGGAGCGTCCCGCGGACGGCATCGATTTCGAAGGAGTACGCACGTGGCACGTGTGAAGCGGGCAGTCAATGCCCACAAGAAGCGCCGGGTGGTCCTTGACCGCGCCTCCGGTTACCGCGGTCAGCGTTCCCGCCTTTACCGCAAGGCCAAGGAACAGCTGCTGCACTCGTATGTCTACAACTACCAGCACCGCAAGAAGCGCAAGGGCGACTTCCGCCGGCTGTGGATCACCCGCATCAACGCCGCCTCCCGCGCCAACGGCATGACCTACAACCGCTTCATGCAGGGCCTGAAGCTGGCCGGCATCGAGGTGGACCGCCGCATGCTCGCCGAGCTGGCCGTGTCCGACGCCGCCGCCTTCGCCACCCTGGTGACCGCGGCCCGCGCGGCCCTGCCCGCGGACGTCAACGCCCCGGTTGCCGCCAAGTAGGCATTCCGGACTCCGTCCGCCGGGCGAGGCATCGCCCGCGCCCTCGCGACAGGACACCATGAACGAGCGCCCTGACCAGGACGTGATGACCAACCCCCGGGCTGACCGGGTGCGCAGGGTCGCACGGCTGGCGGGGCGCTCGTCGCGTCAGCGGGAGGGGTTGTTCCTCGCCGAGGGTCCCCAGCCGGCCCGCGAGGCGCTGCGCGCACACCTGGGCCTGCTCGGATCCCCCCAGTGGGCACCGGGTGACGTCGTGGAGGCGGTGTACGTCTCGACGAGGCTGGCCGATCGTCATCCGGACCTGACCGCCCTGGCAGCTGAGGCAGCCCGCGCGGGGGTCCAGGTGCGGCAGGCCAGTGACGAGGTGCTGACGGCCATGAGCGACGCGGTCACCGGGCAGGACGTCTTGGCCGTGTGCCGGATCCCCGAGTCCTCGGCGGAGTCGGTGCTCGCCGGTCTCACCGGCCAGCCGCGCCTGGCGGCCGTCCTGTGCCGGGTCCAGGACCCCGGCAATGCGGGGACCATCCTGCGCGCGGCCGATGCCGCCGGGGCCGACGTCGTGGTGTTCACGGCCGGCTCGGTGGACCTGTTCAACCCCAAGGTGGTGCGTTCCACCGCCGGATCGCTGTTCCACCTGCCCGTCGTGACCGGGGCGGACCTGCCTGCGGCCGGTGCGCTGCTGTCCGGCCGCGGACTCCAGTTGCTGGCCGCGGACGGGTACGGCACCGTGGTCCTGGACCGGCCTCCGCGGGGCCTGCTGGCGCGGCCCACCGCCTGGCTGTTCGGGAACGAGGCCCAGGGATTGTCACCGGCGGAACTGTCCCTGGCCGCCGAACGGGTGGCGGTGCCCCTCTACGGCAGGGCGGAGTCGCTGAACGTCGCCACGGCGGCGACCGTGTGCCTCTACGCCTCGGCCATGTCCCAGCACGCGGACCGGTCCTGACGTCCCGGCCGGCGACAGCACGAAGGGCGCCCCGAGGGGCGCCCTTCGTCGTCCCGCCGACGTGCCGGAATCAGACCCTGCTGCCGCGGCGGCGCGTGATGGCCTGCCAGATGAAGGCCACGATGATGCCACCGATGATGGCGAACACCCAGGTCCAGAAGCTCCAGAAGCTCTCGTTCAGGTCGAGGCCGAACAGCAGGCCACCGATCCAGCCTCCCAGCATGGCGCCCAGGATGCCGGTGACCAGCGCCCCCAGCCAGCCCCCTCCCTGGTCGCCGGGGAGGATGAGGCGCGCGATCGCCCCTGCGATCAGGCCCATGATGATCCAGCTGATGATGCTCATGATGTGTCCCCTTCGTGCTCGCCGTGCAGTGCGCTGACAGGGATAGTGTCAGCCGGGATGCACGGGCCCGTCCACGGTTGGCGGGCTGGACCGGACGGGCCATCGCCGGTGCCCCGGGCCGGCGGACTGCACGGCCCGCACGGTGCGGCATCGCCACACGTCAGCTGGGGGTTGCCGCGGATCGGGGACGCAACAGCAGCAGGGACAGTACGCACCCGACGGCGGCGAGGCCGGCCCCGGCACCGGCCGGCACCTGGAGCCCGGCACCGGCGGAGATGACCGCCGCGCCCACCCAGGCGCCCATGGCATTGGCCAGGTTGAGCGCCGAGTGGTTCAGGGCCCCGGACAACTGCGGCGCGTGCGGGGCGGCGTCCACGAGCAGCACCTGCAGGGAGGGGACCAGGGCCGAGGCGGCGGTGGCGGCGGCCAGCAGGGGGACCAGCGAGAGCACCCACCACGGTGCGGTGACACTGAAGAGGGCCAGGGCCACGGCCACGGTCCCGAGCATCCACTGCAGGGTGCGGGTGGCCGACCGGTCGGACCAGGCCCCGCCCAGCAGGGTGCCGGCCACCATGCCGAGTCCGTAGAGGGCCATGATGACCGGGACCAGCCGCTCCGGCAGTCCGCCGATCTCCACGAACACCGGGGCGATGTAGGTGTACAGCGCGAACATGCCCGCGAACCCGATGGTGCCCACCAGCACGGCCCGCCACAGTGCGCCGGAGCGCAGCGCGGTCAGTTCGCCGCGCACCGAGGTGCCGGCCGGTGCCGGGATGGCCGGGACCAGCCAGGCGACGGCGGCGATCGTCGCGGTTCCGAAGACTCCGGTGAGGATGAACATCCACCGCCAGCCCGCACTCTGTCCGAGCCAGGTGGCCACGGGCACGCCCACCAGGTTGGCCACGGACAGGCCCGCCATCACCCAGGCGGTGGCCTGGCCCCGGCGGGCCGGACCCGCCAGGTGAGCGGCCGCCAGGGCCGCGGCCGAGAAGTACGCGCCGTGGGGGAGACCCGAGATGAAGCGGGCCACGAGCATGGTGGCGAAGTCCGGTGCCAGCAGGCTCGCGGCATGGCCGATGACGAACATGGCCATGAGGGAGAGCGCCGAGACCTTCCGGTCCACGCGGGCCAGGCCCGCCGCCAGCAGGGGTGCGCCGACGACGACGCCCAGGGCGTAGGCCGAGATCAGGATGCCGCCGGCGGGAAGGTCGACCTCGAGATCGGCCACCGCCTGGGGCAGCAGCCCCATGATCGCGAACTCGGTGGTGCCGATCGCGAACCCGCCCAGGGCCAGCGCCAGGATTCCCGGCAGGATACGGCGGGGCCGGGCGGGCCGGGCAGGTGGGGCGGAGGGGTCGGCGGCAGTGGGGAGCACCATTCCAGCCTACGGGCCAGGCCTCCGCGCGACCGGCCTAGGATCGGGACCATGACTGAACTCACGTCCACGTCCACCCCGGCTGCCGAGGCGGGAGCACGACCTCGAGGCCCCCGACCCGTCATGGGGGCCGCGGTGCTGGACCGGCTGGACCGTCCGACCCGGTTGCTGGTGGGACGGCGCAGCTCGCCCGAGGGCCTGGCCGGCCTCTGGGAGTTCCCGGGCGGCAAGGTCGAGCCCGGAGAGGACCCCCGGTCCGCCCTGCGGAGGGAGGTCCGGGAGGAATTGGGCGTGGACGTCCGCCTGGACCGCGAGGTGACGGCAGCTCACCCCGAGGGCTGGCTGCTGGGCAACGGGGCCAGGATGCGGGTGTTCACGGCGGTCATCGAGCGGGGCGAGGCGCGTCCGCTGCAGGACCACGACCTGCTCGAGTGGCGCGCACTGGACCGGGACCGGCTCCAGGAACTGGAGTGGATCCCGGCCGACCGGCCGATCGTCGACGCGCTGGTGGAGATGCTGCGGGACTGACCGTGAGGGTGCCGGCTCAGAACAGTGCCGGCTGCGGAGAGTGCTGCGGAGAGTGCTGGGAAGGCCGCCCGGTAACCCCGCGCGCGGTGGCCCTGGCCTGCCCCTCCCCGTCCGCCGCGGTGATCCGGTGGGCGCCGCTGCGGTCCAGGCCGTGGCGGCGGGCGGCCGCGGTGGTGCGGCGGCCCAGGGCCTTCCGGTAGGAGGGTGCCGCATAGGAACCCCGGGCGTAGAGGGTGCGGTAGCCCTCGAGCAGTTCCGGATGGTCACGGGCGATCCAGTCCAGGTACCACTGACGGGCCCCGGGCCGCAGGTGCAGGGCACCGGCCAGCACCGACCGTGCGCCGGCAGCGGCCAACGCCGCCATGAGCTCCTCCACCTGCCGGTCGCCGTCCGTCAGCCAGGGCAGCAACGGCATGGCCATGACCGTGACGTCCGCCCCCGCCGAGGCCAGCCTCTCGATCAGCCGCAGGCGCGCCGCCGGGCTCGGCGTCCCCGGTTCGACCTGCTGTGCGAGGCCGGGATCGAGCATGGCCAGGGACACCGACACCTGCACGGGCACCTGACGCGAGGCCGCGGAGAGCAGGTCCAGGTCACGGCCCAGCAGCGTGCCCTTGGTCAGGATGGAGAACGGCGTGCCGGTGTCCGCCAGGGCGGTGATGATGCCGGGCATCAGCCGGTACCGGCCCTCGGCCCGCTGGTACGGGTCGGTGTTGGTGCCCAGCGCCACCAGCTCTCGTGTCCATCCGGGGCGGCCCAGTTCCCGGCGCAGCAGCTCGGGGGTGTTCACCTTCACCACGATCTGCCGGTCGAAGTCGGCCCCCGGGTCGAGGTCGAGGTACTCGTGGGTGCTGCGCGCATAGCAGTAGCGGCAGGCGTGGGTGCATCCCCGGTACGGGTTGACCGTCCACCGGAACGGCATGGGCGAGGAGTCCGGGACCCGGTTCAGGGCCGACTTGGACACGACCTCGTGGAAGGTGATCCCGGCGAAGTCCGGGGTGGTGATGGAACGCTGCAGGCCGGAGAGCGGCAGCAGGGCGGCTGGCGCGGCCGGAGTGCCGCCGCCGTCCTGACCGGTTCCGTCCCCGGCCTGCAGTGCCTGCGCTTCCCATCGCATGGACCGATTAGAACACATGTTCGAATCATGGTGCAAGGAAGGTGTCAGGAACGAGCGTGGGAACCCGGGGGCCGGCGCGTGGTGCCGTCCGTGCTGGTGAGAGTGAGGTCAGGCGCGCCGGCGCGGCCAGCGCACCGGGCGCTCGCGGTACCCGCCGGCCTCCAGTCCCGCGCGGCGCTCGAAGACGTTGCGGGAGGCGGTGTCCCCGGTGCGCAGCAGCGACCAGCCGACCGCCGCCGCGTACAGCACCAGGAACGGCAGTCCCGCGCACCAGGCGTACTGGGTGGCGTGCCGGGACTCATGGGCCAGCAGTTGCGGGGTGATGACCGTCCGGGCCCGGAACAGGACGACGTTGCCGACCGTGAACGCCCCGCCGTCCGGGAACGGCCACCGGTACCCGGTGGCCAGGACCAGCCCCAGGGGTCCCCGCCGCACGGAGCACCCGGAGCCCAGGGCCAGGACCAGTCCCAGGGGCGTCGTCAGGTTGATCGCGTTCCACCACCGCCGCAGCGCCAACCGCGCCGGGAGGCGGTCCGGCCCACGCCCGGGCGGCCGGCCGGCCCGGTCATCGGACCGGACCGGCCGGCGTCGGGAAGTGTGACCGGCCATGCCGTCCAGCCTAGGTGCCCGGGGCGGTCCACTAGACTGGCCGGGGCCTTCTTCCCGGTTGGCCCACCCCGTGTCCGAACCCACCGCAGCATGAAGGTCGTTGCCCGCCATGACGGAAACCCCCCAGGACCTGGCCGAGACCCCGGTCGAGCAGCCGGACGGTACCACCGAGCAGGTCGCACCCGAGATCTCCCCGGCCGACGAGATGGCCGTGGGCGCCGCCGTGGAGGCCGCGCTCCAGGCCTTCTCCGCCGCCGCCGACCTCAACCAGCTCAAGGCCGCCCGCCTGGCCCACACGGGGGAGAAGGCGCCGCTCACCCTGGCCAACCGCTCCATCGGCAAGCTGCCCAAGGACCAGAAGTCCACGGCCGGCAAGCTCATGGGCGGCGCCCGCAAGGCGATGGAGTCCGCGCTCGCCGCCCGCACCGAGGTGCTGGAGGAGGAGCGCGCGGCCCGGTTGCTCGTCGAGGAGACGGTGGACGTCACCACGGCGGTCCGCCGTCGTCGCGTGGGCGCCCGCCACCCGCTGTCGGTGCTGCAGGAGCGGGTCTCGGACATCTTCATCGGCATGGGCTGGGAGATCGCCGAGGGCCCGGAACTGGAATCGGAGTGGTACAACTTCGACGCCCTGAACTTCAAGCCGGACCACCCGGCCCGCGAGATGCAGGACACCTTCTTCGTGGACCCGCCCGAGGCCCACCTGGTGCTGCGCACCCACACCTCGCCGGTGCAGATGCGCGCCATGCTCGGGCGCGGTGCACCGGTGTACGTGCTGTGCCCCGGCCGGACCTTCCGCACCGATGAGCTCGACGCCACCCACACGCCGGTGTTCCACCAGTTCGAGGGACTGGCCGTGGACAAGGGTCTGACGATGGCCGACCTGCGGGGCACCCTCGAGTACTTCGCCCGGCAGATGTTCGGCCCGGAGGCGAGGATCCGGCTGCGCCCGAACTTCTTCCCGTTCACCGAGCCCAGTGCCGAGATGGACATCTGGCACCCCGGGGCCAAGGGCGGGCCGCAGTGGATCGAATGGGGCGGTTGCGGCATGGTCCACCCCAACCTGCTGCGCGCCGCCGGCCTGGACCCCGAGGTCTACTCGGGCTTCGCCTTCGGCATGGGCGTCGAGCGCACCCTGATGTTCCGCAATGAGGTCCCGGACATGCACGACATGATCGAGGGCGACGTCCGCTTCTCCCAGCACTTCGGAATGGAGATCTGATCACCCATGCGCATCCCGCTGTCATGGCTCCGTGAGTACGCGCAGGTCCCGGCGGACGCCACCGCCGAGGACGTCATGGCCGACCTGGTGAGGGTCGGCCTCGAGGAGGAGGACGTCCACCGTCCGCTGGACGGGATGTCCGGACCGATCGTGGTGGGTGAGGTGCTCGAGAAGGTGCCCGAGCCGCAGTCCAACGGCAAGACCATCAACTGGTGCCAGGTCCGGGTGGCCCCCGAGGGCCGGCCGCAGCCGCTGTCCGGCGAGGGCATCGACCCCTCCGGCGTCCAGGGCATCGTGTGCGGCGCGGACAACTTCGAGGTGGGGGACAAGGTCATCGTCACCCTGCCCGGGGCCGTGCTGCCCGGGGACTTCCGGATCTCCCCGCGCAAGACCTACGGGCACGTGTCCGCCGGCATGATCGCCTCCGCCCGCGAGCTCGGCCTCGGCGAGGATCACGACGGCATCATCGTGCTCTCATCCCTCGGCTTCTCCCCGGAGCACGGCAACGACCCCGAGGCCGGCACCGACGTGTTCGACCTGCTGCACCTGCGCGACGAGGCCGCGGAGATCAACGTCACGGCGGACCGCGGTTACGCCTTCTCCATCCGCGGCGTGGCCCGGGAGTACAGCCTGGCCACCGGTACCTCGTTCACGGACCCGGCCTCCCTGGTCACCGCCCCGGAGGCCGACGGTGACGGCTACCCCGTCCGCCTCGAGGACCGGGCGCCCATCTACGGGGTGCCCGGCTGCGACCGCTTCGTGGCCCGCACCGTGACGGGCATCGACCCGACCCGGCCGACCCCGCCGTGGATGAGCGCTCGCCTGCGCCTGGCCGGCATGCGGTCGATCTCCCTGGCCGTGGACATCTCCAACTACGTCATGTGGGAGCTGGGCCAGCCGCTGCACTTCTACGACGCCGACACCCTGCAGGGTGACATCGTGGTCCGCCGGGCCCAGGAGGGCGAGCGGCTGACCACGCTGGACGGCAAGGACCGCGCGCTCTCCGCGGAGGACCTGCTGATCACCGACGACCGTGGGCCCATCGGCCTGGCCGGCGTCATGGGCGGCGGGGAGACCGAGGTCTCCGAGGCCACCACCACCGTGCTGATCGAGTCCGCGCACTTCGACCCGGTGTCCATGGGCCGGACCCGCCGCCGGCACCGGTTGCCCTCCGAGGCCTCCAAGCGCAACGAGCGCGGCGTGGACTGGGAGGTCGCGGACGAGGCCGCCGAGCGCGCCGTCCAGCTGCTCGTCGAGCTCGCCGGGGGGACCCCCGGCCCGGGCATCACGGACGTCGGCACCCGGCCCGAGCCGACCGTCGTCGAGCTGCCGGCATCCTTCCCCGCGGCCGTGATGGGTGTGGAGTACACCGAGGAGCAGATCGAGCGGACCCTGACGGACCTGGGGGCCACGGTGGAGAAGACCACCGCGGCACGGCCGGGTCCCGACGGCGGCGCCGCCGGGACGGTCTTCACCGTCACCTCGCCGCCGTGGCGCTCCGACCTGGAGATCCGGGAGGACCTGGTCGAGGAGATCGGCCGGCTGGTCGGTTACGACGAGATCCCCTCCACCGTGCCGGTGGCGCCTCCCGGGCGCGGGCTGACCCGGCCCCAGGCGGACCGCCGCCGCGTGCTGCAGGGCCTGGCCGATGCCGGTCTGACCGAGGTGCTGGCCTACCCCTTCGTCTCCGCGGCCCAGAACCGGTTCTTCGGGTCCGCCACCGCCGAGGAGGGCGAGGCCCAGCGCATGGTGCACCTGGCCAACCCGATCTCCGCGGAGTTCGGCTACCTGCGCACCTCACTGCTGCCCGGCCTGCTGGAGATCGCCCGGCGCAACCACTCCCGCGGCTTCCGCGACCTGGCCCTGTACGAGTCCGGTTCGGTGTTCCTGCCCGGTGAGCACCTGGGCAGCGCCTCGATCCCCCCGCTGGGGGCGCGGCCCGCCGACGAGGTGCTGGCCGGCCTCGAGGCGGGCATCCCCGACCAGCCGCGCCACGTGGCGGCCGTGTTCACCGGCCACGACTCGGTCGCGGGGCCCGGTCACGCCCCGCGGGCCTGGGACTGGCAGGACGCGATCGGGACCGCGCTGGACGTGGGGGCGCTCCTGGGCGTGGAGCTGACCGTGACCCAGGGCCATCACCAGGCGTTCCACCCCGGACGCACCGCCCGGCTGTCCCTGGCCGGCGGTGACGGCACCGTCGTCGGGGTGGCCGGCGAGTTGCTGCCCACGTGGCTCGAGTCCGCGGACCTGCCGGCCCGGACCGTGGCCCTGGAGCTGGACCTGGATGCGCTGATCGCGGCCGCCGCAGGCGTGGTGGTGGCCCAGACGCTCTCCACCTTCCCCCCGACCAGCCAGGACGTGGCACTCGTGGTGCCGGCCGACACCGTGGCCGCGGAGGTGCTGGCCACCCTGCGCGAGGGCGCCGGGGAGCTGCTGGAGGACATCTCCCTGTTCGACGTGTATGCCGGACCGGGCGTGCCGGAGGGGCAGAAGTCCCTGGCGTTCTCGCTGCGGTTCCGCGCCCCGGACCGGACCCTGACCGCAGACGAGGCCTCCGGGGCCCGCGCCGCGGCCACAGCCCTGGCCGCCGAGCGCCACGGCGCCGTCCAGCGCTGAACCGGGCGGGTCGACGTCGTGACCGGGCCGGGGTGGCACGTGGTGGTCACCGGCCCTCGCGCCGGTGACCAGCGGCGCGAGGCCCTGGACTACCTGGCGGTGTCCCTGGGGCACCGGCCGGGCACCTTCGAGGTGGAGCACCGCTGCCCGGCCTGCGGGTCCGCCGAGCACGGAGCCCCGGTCCTGCGGTACAGCAGGCTGGCGCTCCGCCGGCACGGCCCGGACGCCGTGGACCCGGCCCGTGCGCTGCCGGCCGTGAGTTTCAGCCGGTCCCGCGGCTGGCTCGCCACGGCCTGGCTGGACGCCGCCCTGGTCGCGGACGGATGGCGGATCGGCGTGGACATCGAGGAGCTGGGGTCCTCGGCGTTCGCGACGGCGGACGAGCTCGGTGCCGTCGGCTTCTCGGTGGCCGAGGCCTCGGCCATCGCCGGTTTGCCTCCCGCCGACCGGCCCCTGGCGCGGGCACGGCTCTGGTCGGCGAAGGAGGCCCTGGTCAAGGCCCGGGGGACCGGCTTCCGGGGTGATCCGGCGGGGGTGCCGCTGGTCCCCGCCGATGAGGGACCCGATGATCCCGACGTCGAGGACCCCGGGCTGACGTGGGCGGTTCCGGGGGCGCCGGGGGCGGTGGTCTCGGCGGACCCGTACTGGCCCGGGGGATCCGCGCCCGAGGGGCTGGTCGGTGCCGTGGTGGTGCTACCACCAAGTAGTTAGCAGGTTTGTTAACTCCCTCGTCATGACCCACTGGGGCCTGTGTGTACGATGTGCTCAGACCACGACCACGGACACTGACATGCGGCCGGCGGCACTCTGATCTGCCCGGGCCGGCGGGAGGAACACCTTATGGCGGAAGCATCCGGCAACAACGCCGACCGGCCGTACCGGCAGTACCTGGACGACGTCCTCGCCGCGGCCTCGCCGGGGCTCGAGGAGGTCGTCAACTCCAAGGCCTTCGGGCACATGCTCTCCCAGACCGCCGGTAACCTGGTGGCCCTGCACCGGCTCGGCAATGACGCCCTGGACCTGGTGATCCGCAACGCCCGGCTGGCCGGCCGCTCCGACGTCACCTCCCTGCACCGCCAGCTGTCCCGCAACGAGGACAAGCTCGAGATGGTCCTGGAGAGCGTGGAGCGGCTCGAGGACGAACTGGCCGAGGAGCGCCGCCGCAACGCCGCCCTCGTGGAGGAGGCCGCCGAGCGCGACGCCGCGGCCCCGGCCCGGCCCGCCCGCCGGACCTCCCGGTCCACGGGTGCCGCGTCCCGGTCCACCACCGGCGACGCCGACCAGGGGAAGTGATCGGCGTGGCGTCGATGTTCCGGGACATGCTCCGCCTGCCCGCCACGCTCCTGGAGTACTCGAACATCCAGCTGACGACGCCGGACGCGGTCGTGGGCGCCACGCCCAAGGACGTGGTGTGGACCTACCGCAAGACCACCCTGTACCGGTACCGGAGCAATCGGCGCACCCATCCGGTGCCGATCCTGCTGACGTTCGCCCTGATCAACCGGCCCGACATCTTCGACCTGCGGCCCGGCAACTCCTTCGTGGAGTTCCTGCTGGCGGAGGGCTTCGACGTCTACCTCGTGGACTGGGGCTACGCGGACGAGGAGGACGCGGACACCGGCCTGGAGGACTACGCCCTGACCTACCTGCCCCGGGCCGTCCGGGAGGTACGGCGCAGCAGCGGCGCCGAGGAGATCACGCTGATCGGCTGGTGCATCGGCGCGGCGCTCAGCGGAATGTACCTGTCCGTGACTCCCGATGCCCCGGTGCGCAACTGGGTCCCGCTGACCATGCCCTTCGACGCCAGCAACTCCACCTACGAGGCCATGCTCGGCAACGAGGAGCTCGACACCGACTGGCTGGAGCAGCACGCCGCGTACCTGCCGGGCGCGTACGTGGACACGGTGAACAAGTTGCTGAAGCCCGTGCCGAATTACATCGGGACTCCGCTGCGGCTGTTCCGCCAGGTCCAGGACGGCACCGCGGACAAGGCCTCGTACCAGCCGATGGCCAAGTGGGTGGCCGACAACCCGAACTTCGCCATGCGCGCCTTCCGGCAGTGGGTGACCTGGGTCTACAAGGAGAACCGGCTGGCCACCGGCCGCATCCGCCTGCGGGGGCACCGGGTGGACCTGTCCAGGATCCAGCAGTCCATCCTGGTCGTGACCGCCTCGAGAGACCACATCGCGCCCCGTGACGGGACCCTGCCGCTGCTCGACGTCCTGACGAGCCCGGACGTGGACCACCTCGACGGGGTCGGTGGCCACATCGGCCTGATGGCCGGTTCCCGCGCCAAGGGGGACATCTGGCCCCGCATCCGTGACTGGCTCGAACCCCGCAGCCAGGACCGCCGCTCCGACTGACTGTCGGACGTACCATCCCATCCCCGGAGGAGAGCCACTTGACAGCTCAGAACCAGACCAACGGAGTCCGCGGCAGCAAGCTGGCCGATCGCGTGGCCCTCGTCACCGGCGGCACGCGCGGCATCGGCGCCGCCATCGCCCGCAGCCTGGCGCAGCAGGGGGCCGCGGTGGCCCTCGGCTACGGCGGTGACACGGGCCGCGCCGAGCAGTTCCTCCGGGAGATGCAGGAGACCTTCCCGGAGGGGCGGTTCTCGATCCACCAGGGCAACGTGGCCAAGGCCGATGACTGCCGGGCGACGATCGACGCCGTGGTCGCCGAGCACGGCAAGCTCGACATCCTGGTCAACAACGCCGGGATCACCCGTGACAAGACCGTCCTGAAGATGGAGGACGACGACTGGGACGCCGTCATCCAGGTCAATCTCTCCGGCACCTTCTACATGGCCCAGGCCGCGCTGAAGCACATGCTGGAACGGGGCACCGGACGGATCGTCAACGTGTCCTCGATCATCGGCGAGATGGGCAACATCGGGCAGGCCAACTACGCCGCCTCGAAGTCCGGCCTGTTCGGGCTGACGAAGACGCTGGCGCGGGAGGCGATCTTCCACCTGCAGCGGGCCGGCAAGCTCAACGACGACTCGATCGGCGTCACCGTCAACACGGTCACTCCGGGCTACGTCAACACGGAGATGGTCGAGGCGGTCCCGGAGAAGGTCCTGGAGAAGATCAAGGGCAACATCCCCATGGCCCGGCTGGCCCACCCCGACGAGATCGCGCGCGTGGTGCACTTCCTCGTGGCCGACAAGTCCTCCTACATCACCGGGCAGATCTGGGGCGTCAACGGCGGCATGGACATGTGAGACGGTGGCCTGCAGTACCGGCTTGCAGAGGTTAGCAAGACCCTGCTAACTTTGTTAACGCAGGCAGGTCCACCGCTGCCATCGACATCAACCCAAGGAGACATCATGGCTGCTGCCAACCCCAATGCCACCAATGCCACCAACGCTGCCGCTGACAACGCCAACCGCATGGCCGAGGAGGCCACCAAGCGCTTCGAGGAGAACACCGAGCGCATGAAGGAGTTCAACTCCGCCGTGGCCGAGTCCACCAAGGCCGGCAGCCGCACCGTCGTCGACAACTACGAGAAGGCCGCCAAGTCCTTCTTCGAGATGCAGCGCCAGATCGCCGGCACCTCCCAGAACGAATGGATGAAGAACACCGCGAACACCCAGATCCAGTTCTCGGAGGAAGTCACCAACGCCTGGATCAAGGCTGCCCGCGAACTGCTCAAGTGACCCGGTCGGCGTCCTGCCGATCCTGCGCTGACGAACGGCCCCGTCGAGTTTCGACGGGGCCGTTCGACGTCTGGACCATAGACGATGGGGCCATTCGACGTTTGGACCATAGACAATCCCGTACTGGCGCGTAGGATTCAACGTCAAGTGACGCGCGTCACCCGCTCGTCACCCGCTCGTCATCCGCACGACACATGAGCCATGTTTCCCAAGGAGTCCCCGTGTACACCTCGTCTCATCGTCCCGCCACCCCCGGCATCACCGATTCCCTCATCTCCGGCACCTTCGGCACCTGGACAGCACTGAACAAGTTCGCCCTCGACTACTGGAGGGACGCCTGGCAGCGAGGGGCGACCCCGCTGGACGTGGCCGGTGACTTCGTCACGTGGGTGTCCGCCATGTCCGACCGGCGCCGCCCGCCGTGGGCCCACCAGAACACGGTCCTGCGCGAGTGGCCCATTGCCCGCCTGCGTGACTTCTCCGCGGCGGACGCGCCCGCGGACATCCTGCCCACGGTGATCCTGCCGCCGCAGGCGGGCCACGACTCGAGCATCGTCGACTTCGCCGACACCCAGAGCCAGGTCATCACGGGCCGGGACAACGGCTGTTCCCGGATCCTGGTCCTCGAGTGGATCGGTGCCACCCAGGAGACCAAGGACACGGGTATCGACGACTACATGGCCCTGTTGCGGGAGGTCACCGACCTCCTGGGGGGCAAGGTCAACATCGTCGGTGACTGCCAGGGTGGCTGGCTGGCCACGATCTTCGCGGCCACGCACCCGGAGCGGGTGAACACGCTGGCCATCGCCGGCGCCCCGATCGACTTCCACGCGGGAGAGCCGCTGATCCATGAGTGGCTCCAGCACCTCACCCCGAGGGGTGACCTGTCGTACTACCGTTCGGTCGTGGAGGCCAATGACGGCGTCCTGCCGGGGCGGTTCCTGCTGGACGGCTTCAAGGCCCTGCAGCCGGACCAGGAGGTCAGCCGCGTGCTCGAGCTGGCGACCCACCTGCGCGATCCCGAGCACATGGAGCGCTACCGCAAGTTCGAGGACTGGTTCCAGTGGACCCAGGACCTGCCCGGCGCCTTCTACCTGTGGGTCGTCGAGCACCTGTTCATGCGCAACTCCCTGACCAAGCGCCAGCTCGAGGTCGAGGGCAAGATCGTGGACCTGGCCAACATCTCGTGCCCGCTGTTCCTGATGGCCGGACAGACGGACCACATCACCCCCGCGGACCAGGTCTGGGCACTGGCGGACCACGTCTCCACCCCCGCCGACCGGATCGGCCGGCAGTCCTCCGAGAGCGGCCACCTGGGCCTGTTCATGGGCCGCGACTCGCTGGAGAACCACTGGAAGGTCATCTTCGCCGAGATGGGGGCCCTGTCCAACAGGACGCCGGAGGACGATCCCGAGGTCCTGACCGATGAGCCGACCCACAAGCGCCCCACCCGGCGGGGACCGCGCAAGGCCGCCACGAAGGTCTCGGTCGCCCAGGCGGTCCCCACCGGTTCCGTCGACTGACGCGCTCTCAGCCCGGGCTGGCTGCGCCGGCCGGGTCGTCGCCCTCAGGGCCGGCGTCCCGGCCGGCGTCACCCTCGTTCGCGCGGACGAACGACCGGTAGATCTCCGTCAGGGAGGCCCGCTGGGCCGTGGTGAGCTCGCTGGCGGCCTGGATGGCCGCCTCCAGGCCACTGACGGTTCCGCCGCCCTCGCCCGGCCCGTAGAGGTCGTGCACGTTCACCCCCAGTGCCGTGGCGATCCCGGCGGCCACGGCCTCGGAGGGGGCGCGCAGCCCGCGCTCGATCTGGGACAGGTAGGGGTTCGATATCCCCACCATGGCCGAGACCTGTCGCATGGACATGTCGGCCAGCTTGCGTTGCTGGCGGATGTACGCGCCCGCCAGCCGGCGTTGTTCCTGAGTGCTCACGCATCCATCTTACGAAGTCCCGCGCCGCGGGGACGCGGGGAAGGGCGGCAGGCTCTGCTGGCAGAGCCAGGGGCGCAGCACCTCGGAGGCGTGCCCGGCGGGGTGGCCCGCCGCCGCGGCGTGCCGGTCGGCGTGGGCGAGGAACATCGCGGTGTCCACGGTGGCATGCCGGTGCTCGCGGACCCAGGCGCGCAGCAGCTCCGCGAACACCTCCTCGCCGAGATCCTGGCGCAGAGCGAACAGGGCCATGGCGCCACGCTTGTAGATGCGGTCGTCGAACATCAGCTCGGGGCCGGGGTCGGCCACCACGAGGTCCTGGTCCTTACCGGACAGGCCCCGCCAGGCGGTGCGGGCGTAGGAGGACAGGGCACCGCGGCCGGACTCGGCGCCCCACAGCCACTCGCTGTAGCAGGCGAAGCCCTCGTGGAGCCAGATGTCCTTCCACTGACGCAGCGTCAGGGCGTTGCCGAACCACTGATGGGCCAGCTCATGGGCCACGAGACGTTCGGCGGCCCACGACCCGGTCAGGTGGTTCGAGCCGAAGATGGACAGAGAGGCGGCCTCGAGGGGGATCTCGAGCGGGTCGTCCGTGACGACGGCGGTGTAGCGGGCGAAGGGGTACGGGCCGAAGTGCCAGCTGAAGCAGGCCATCATCTCCGTCTGCAGGCCCAGCACCGCCTGGGCGCGGTCCTGCAGCGCCGGGGAGGCGGCCAGGAAGACCGGCGCGGCGTGGTCCGGCCACTCCTCGTGGCGCCCATCCTGCTGCCTCTCGTCCCGCCCGGGCAGCAGCCCGTCCAGCAGGCCCTGGACCGCCTCGCGGACGGGCCCCGGGGCGGGGCGCCGGCCGGGGGTCCGCTCGGGCACGGCCACCAGCTGGTACCGGCCGATCTGCACCGTGACGAGGTAGGTGGGCGCAGGCTCGCGCAGCTCCCAGGTCCATTCCTCGCGCGAGGACCGGCGGCGGTGCCCGGTGGGCAACCCGTTGCAGACCGGGAGGTAACCCGCGTCGGTGCTGATGGTGAAGTGGTAGGTCGACTTCACCGAGGGGTGGTCCACGCAGGGGAACCAGGTGGACGCCCCGTTGGGCTGACCGGCCACCAGCACGCCGTCCTCCAGTTCCTCCCAGCCGATCTCGCCCCAGGTGCCGTGCATCATCCGCGGGACCCCCGAGTAGGTGACCTGCAGGGTCAGGGGAGTGCCGGCGTCCAGCGGCGAGGCCAGGTCGATCACGAGCCTGCTGTTGCGCGTGGCGTACTTGGTGACCTTCACGGAACGGTCCCGGGAGACCGCCGTGACCCGGGTCGCCGAGAGGCCGTGCAGGTCCAGCTCGATCCTCTTGGCCCGGTTCAGCAGGGTGCCCTCGAGACGCGCCGTGCCCGAGACCCGGTTGGCGGCCAGCTTCACCTCGAGGGTGAGGTCGTAGTGGCCGACGCCGTAGTCCGGGGTTCCCGATCCGGGGAGGTAGGGATCGGGGATGGCCGGTCTGACGTCACTCACGGGTGGGTCTGCTCCTGACGGTCTCGGGGGTGGTCCTGGGCGGGCCGGTCTGATGGATCCGCGGCGGTCCGGGCCGCGGCCTTCTGCGCCTTCGCGGCCCTCGCCGCAACAGCCCGGGCCGCCTTGGCCTCCCGGCGTTCCAGGCGCGTGATCGCGGCGGCCAGGCCCTTCACCTTCGGGCCCTTCCACGGTGCCACGGGGTTGCCGATCCACCAGGTGTGTCCCGGCACCATCTCACCGCGCATCACCAGCGATCCGGCACCCACGGTACCGCCGTCACCGATCGAGGCGGCCGGGAGGATGACGGAGTTCGGTCCCAGGGTCGCGCCGTCGCCGAGCCGGACGGTGTCGATCGACATCACCCGGTCGTGGAACAGGTGGGTCTGGACCACGCAGCCGCGGTTGACGGTGGAGGAGTCACCCAGGGTGACCAGGTCCGCCTCCGGGAGCCAGTAGGACTCACACCACACACCGTGGCCGATCCTCGCACCCAGTGCCCGCAGCCACCACACGAGTGACGGCGTTCCCGAGGACAACCGGCCGAACCAGGGGGCGGAGACCATCTCGATGAACGTGTCCACCACCTCGTTCCGCCAGATGAACGAGCTCCACAACGGGTGCTCGCCGGCAGTGATCCGGCCGACGAGGACCTTCTTGGCAAGCACCGAGGACCCGGCGGCCAGCGCGCCGGCCAGCATCAGCACCACTCCGCCCAGCAGCACGGGCAGCCACCAGCCACCCGGGCCGGCCCCCTCTGCGGCCCCACCGCCGAGCTGGGCCAGTCCCTCCAGGGCGAGGGCCACGAGGACGGCGATGACGGTGGAGACCCAGACCGGGATGCTGCGGAGCAGTTCCCATCCGGTGCGGGCGCGCTTGAGGGCGGCCGGGGGGTCGTAGGTCAGGGCATCCTCGGCCTCGACCTCGGTCCGTCGCAACCGGACGGGCGGGGAACCGAGCCAGGAGGAGCCGGCCTTGGTCTTCTTCGGCGTGGCGGACAATACCGCCACGAGGGAGTTCCTGGACAGCTTGCGGCCGGCGGCCACCATGCCGGAGTTGCCCACGAACGACTTCCGGCCGACCCGGGCCTGGCCCACGTACATCCAGCCGCGCTGGAGCTCGTAGGAACCCACCATCGTGTCGTCCGCCAGGAAGGCGTCATCCCCGATCTGGGTCAGGGCGGGCTGCAGGATGACGGTCGAGGCCTCGACGTTGGTGCCCACCTCGGCGCCCAGCCAGCGCAGCCACACCGGGGTGAAACGGGAGGCATAGAGCGGGAACAACAGGTCCCGCGCCGTGTCCATCACCCGCTCGGTGGCCCAGAGCTGCCAGCCGACCCGCGAGCGCACGGCGTGGTAGCCCTCGCTCACGCCCACCGAGAGCAACCGGACGACGACCACGGTGAAGGCCATGTTCAGCCCGAACCACACGATCGCGAGCAGGGGGCTGACCGCCAGCAGGCGCCAGCCGGAGCCGAAGAGCGTCTCGGGGGCCGCCCCGGCGCCACCGGGCTGCCAGTCGGGCCACCAGGTGAGCGACCACAGCCCCAGCAGGGCGGCCAGCGCGGCCGCGGCGAACGGCAGCAGCGCCACGAACCCGGACCCGACGGCGGACAGGGCGAGCCAGCCGGTGGCCCGCGGCGGGTCGATGTTCGGCCCGGAGTACTTGGCCTTGCCCAGGCGCTGGGCCGGGGACCCGGCGTAGTCGAGCCCGTCCTTGACGCGGCCGGACACGGTGGACCCGGGCTGGACCCGGGCGCCCGTGCCGATCGAGGCCCCGGGCATCAGCGTGGAGCGGGACCCGATCACGGCGTCCGGGCCGATGCTGATCCTGCCGATGTGCACGACGTCCCCGTCGATCCAGTATCCGGACAGGTCGACCTCGGGCTCCACGGAGGAGCCGTCCCCGAGCTCGAGCAGGCCGGTCACGGGCGGCACCGAGTGCAGGTCGACGTTCCTGCCGATCCGGGCACCGAGCAGCCGGGCGTAGGTGGGCACCCAGAGCGCTCCGCCCAGGGAGACGGGGTCCACCAGGTCGGAGACGTGCTGGGCGAGCCACAGGCGCAGGTGGACCTTGCCGGAGCGCGGGTAGGATCCCGGGATCACCCCGCGCAGCAGCCACCGGGCGGCCACGACCGAGATGAGCATGCGGCCCGGCGGGGCCACGAAGACCAGCCAGGCGGCCAGGATCCACCACCAGGACACGGTGGGGGCCCCGGGCAGGATGCCCCAGCCGGCCGCCAGGTTCGACCCGGCGGCCAGGTACACCACCCAGCGCATGGCCACGAGGATCACCAGCGGGATGCCCATCAGGGTCTGGAAGACCTGGGCCTTGCGCGTGGTGCGGACCACGGGCCGCGGTTCGACCGGCTCGGCCGGCTCGACCGGACGGCCGTCGTTGCCGGTGACGGCCTCCAGCAGGGCACCGGCCCGCGGGTGCGCATAGATGTCCCGCACGGTGACGGTGGGATAGCGGACGCGCAGGCGGGAGACGAGTTGGGCGGCGGCCAGCGATCCGCCGCCGGAGGTGAAGAAGTCGGTGTCCAGGTCATCCGGGGCGACGCCGAGCACCTCGGTCCACTGGGACAGCACCCAGCCGCCGGGGGACCCCGGGTCCACGGGCAGGTCCGCGTTCGGTCCGGACCCGGAATGCCCCGAGCCCTGTCCGGCCTGGCCGGGCAGGGGCCAGGGCAGTGCCTTGCGGTCCACCTTGCCGGAGGTCTTGGTCGGCAGGGTCTCGACGGTCACCAGCCGGGGCACGAGCGCCCCGGGCAGCTCGGCCTCGAGCCGGGTCCGGAAGGCCTTCAGGTCGGGTTCCGGGGCCGACGGTGACATGGCCAGATAGCCGATGAGCAGCTGGGTCCCGGCCGGTGTCGTCTGGACGGCCGCCGCGCCGCCGGCGACGCCGGGCAGGGACTGCAGGGCGGCGTCGATCTCGCCGAGTTCGATGCGGCGTCCGCCGAGCTTGACCTGTTCATCGGCCCGGCCGGCGAACAGCAGGCCCTCCGGGTCCCACACCACGAGGTCACCGGAGCGGTAGGCGCGGTCCCAGCCGAGGGTGGGCATCGGGGCGTACTTCTCGGCGTCCTTGGCCGGGTCCAGGTAGCGGGCCAGGCCCACGCCGCCGATGATCAGCTCACCGGTCTGGCCCTCGGCCACGGGGATCCCGGTGGCCGGGTCCACGACGGCCAGGTCCCAGCCGTCCAGGGGCAGGCCGATGCGCACCGGGCCCGTGCCGTCCATCCGTGCGGCGCTGGCCACGACGGTGGCCTCCGTGGGGCCGTAGGTGTTCCACAGCTCCCGGTCGTCCTCGGCGAGGCGGGCCGCCAGCTCGGGCGGGCAGGCCTCGCCGCCGAAGATCAGCAGGCGGACGTTCTCCAGGGCCTCCGGGGGCCACAGGGCGGCCAGGGTGGGCACGGTGGAGACCACGTTGATGGACCGGGACACCAGCCAGGGCCCGAGGTCCATGCCGGAGCGCACCAGTGACCGGGGCGCGGGGACCAGGCAGGCGCCGGAGCGCCAGGCCAGCCACATCTCCTCACACGAGGCATCGAACGCCACGGAGAGTCCGGCCAGCACCCGGTCGCCCGGGCCGAGGGGATCGTCCGGAAGGAAGATCCGCGCCTCCGCGTCCACGAAGGCCGCCGCGCTGCGGTGGCTGACGGCGACGCCCTTCGGGGTGCCGGTGGACCCGGACGTGAAGATGATCCAGGCGTCGTCTCCGGGCTCCGCCGGCCGTGCTGCGGGGAACGGCTTGGGCCGGGCCGAGGAGGTCCGGACCGTGCCCCCGCCGCTGAGGATGGCGGCCACCCGGGCCTCGGAGAACACCAGGCGCGCCCGTTCCTCGGGGTCATCGGCGTCCACGGGCACGTAGGCCGCACCGATGTAGAGCGTGGCCAGGATGGAGACGTAGAGGTCCACCGTGCCGGAGGGGATCCGGATGCCGATCCGGTCCCCGGCGCCGAGGCCGGCCTCGTGCAGGGCACGCCCCGTGGCCTTGACCTCGTCCAGCAGCTCGGCATACGACAGGACGGTCTCCCCGTCGTCGAGCGCCGGGGCCTCCGGGTGCTGTTCTGCGGTGGACACGAGCACGTCCACGAGGGTGCGGACCGGAGGAGCCTTGGCGGCGGCGGGCAACTGGGGCTGGTGCGTGGACACGGCGGGGCTCGGCCTGCTCTCGTCAGAGGTGGATGCTGGGAAACGACAAAAGAATGCGTGCCAGTTTATCGTGTTTCCGCCCCACCGGCCCGGTGGTGCGTGTCACTGGGGCAGGAGCAGGGACTTCCCCGTGGTCCTCCGCCCCTCCAGATCCTGATGGGCACGGCCCGCCTCCGCCAGCGGGTAGGTGGCGCCCACCCGGAAGGACAGCGAGCCGTCGTCGAGCGCGGAGAACAGCTCCCGGGCCCGCCAGCGGGTCTCCTCGGCGGTGCGAGTGTAGAACGCCAGCGACGGGCGCGTGACGAACAGTGACCCGGCGGCGTTGAGACGCTGCAGGTCGAAGGGAGGCACCTGGCCCGAGGAGCCGCCGAACAGCACGAGCATGCCCCGGACCCGCAGGGACCGCAGGGACTCCTCGAAGGTGTCCTTGCCGACGCCGTCGAACACCACGTGCACGCCCTCACCGCCGGTGAGCTCGCGGACCCGGTCCGCGAAGCCGGAGTAGTCGAGGACCTCGCTGGCACCGGCCTGCCGGGACAGCTCCTTCTTCTCGTCCGAGGACGCGGTGGTGATCACGGTGGCGCCCAGGGACACGCACAACTGGGTGAGCAGGAGTCCGACGCCCCCGGCCCCAGCATGGATCAGCACCGTGTGCCCGGGCTCCACCGGGAAGGTGGAGCGGCACAGGTAGTGGGCGGTCATCCCCTGCAGGGGGATCGCCGCCGCCGTGACGGGATCCACGCCGGACGGGACCGGCAGGAGCTGCTCGGCCGGTGCGGTGAAGAACTCGGCGTAGGTGCCCGAACCGGCGGCGGTGGCGACGAGGTCGCCGACGGAGACCCCGTTCCCGACGCCGGAGCCCACGGCCACGACCGTGCCCGATCCCTCCGAGCCCGGGACGAACGGGTGCGGCATCCGGTAGACGCCGGACCGCTGGTAGGTCTCGATGAAGTTCAGGCCGGCTGCCGCGGTGCGCACGAGCACCTGACCGGAGGCGGGGGAGGGAACGGGGACCTCGGTCCAGCGCAGGACCTCGGGACCGCCGGAGGCGTCGACGCGGATGGCGTGCTGGGTGGTGGGCACAGGGTTCACCGTCATGGTGCCCACCGTAGTCGTGGGCACCGACCGGTGCGAGGGTCCGGATCCACGATGGCCCTGTCTGCATAAATATTGGCAGGTCTGCATACTTCCCCTATCATGGGCGCATGAGCCTGAAAGTCGCCGTGTCCGGAGCCAGTGGCTACGCCGGGGGAGAGGTCCTGCGCCTGCTGCTGGGCCATCCCGAGGTCGAGATCGGGGCCATCACGGCCCACTCGAACGCCGGGGAACGCCTCGGTGCCCTGCAGCCGCACCTGCACGCGCTCGCCGACCGGGTGCTCCAGGAGACCACCGCCGAGGTGCTCTCGGGGCATGACGTCGTCTTCCTCGCCCTGCCGCACGGGGCCAGTGGCGGCATCGCCTCCGAACTGGAGGCCCGCTCACCGGGCACCCTCGTGGTGGACGCCGGGGCGGACCACCGGCTGGAGTCGGCCGAGGCCTGGCAGCGGTTCTACGGTTCCGGGCACGCCGGGACCTGGCCGTACGGCCTGCCCGAACTGCCCGGACAGCGGGAGCGGCTGACCGGCGCCACCAGGATCGCCGTCCCGGGCTGCTACCCCACCACCTCCCTGCTGGCCCTGGCCCCCGGGTTCACCGCGGGGCTGCTCGAGCCGCGGGACGTGGTGATCGTGGCCGCGTCCGGGACCTCCGGGGCCGGCAAGTCGCTCAAGCCCCACCTCCTGGGCAGCGAGGCCATGGGGTCGATGAGCCCCTACGGCGTGGGCGGGGGCCACCGCCACACCCCCGAGATCGAACAGGGGCTGTCCCAGGCCGCCGGGGAACCCGTCACCATCTCCTTCACCCCCACCCTGGCGCCGATGCCCCGGGGGATCCTGGCCACGGCCACCGCACGCTACCGTCCGGGGGTCTCCGCCGAGCAGATCCGGGCGGCGTGGCAGCGGGCCTACGACCACGAGGCCTTCGTGCACCTGCTGCCGGAGGGCCAGTGGCCGACCACCGGCTCGGTCCTGGGCTCGAACCACGTGGTGATGCAGTTGGCCGTGGACGAACACGCCGGACGCGTCATCGTCACCGCCGCCCTCGACAACCTCGCCAAGGGCACCGCCGGAGGCGCCATCCAGTCCATGAACCTCGCCCTCGGCCTCCCGGAGGACTCGGGCCTGACCCAACAGGGGGTTGCACCATGAGCGTCACCAGTGCACTCGGCTTCCGCGCGTCCGGCGTGGCCGCCGGACTGAAGTCGACCGGGAGACCGGACGTCGCCGTCGTCGTCAACGAGGGTCCGGACCGCCACGCGGCCGCCGTCTTCACCACCAACCGCGTGGCCGCCGCCCCGGTGCAGTGGTCCCGGCAGGCCGTCAGCGACGGCCGGGCCGATGCCGTGGTGCTGAACTCCGGCGGGGCGAACGCCTGCACGGGCGCACCCGGCTTCCAGGACACCCATGCCACGGCCGAGCGCGCGGCAGAGCTGCTGGGCGTCTCCGCCGGAGACGTCCTGGTGTGCTCGACCGGGCTGATCGGGGAGCGACTGCCCATGGACCGGCTGCTGACCGGCGTCCAGGACGCCGTCGACGCCCTGTCCGCCGACGGGGGGCCGGCCTCGGCCGAGGCGATCATGACCACGGACACCGTGCCGAAGACCCACGCGATCGGCGGGGACGGTTACACGATCGGCGGCATGGCCAAGGGGGCGGGCATGCTGGCCCCGGGGCTGGCCACCATGCTCGTGGTGCTGACCACGGACGCCGTGCTGGAACCCGGCACCCTGGACGGTCTCCTGCGCGAGGCCACGCGCACCACCTTCGAGCGGGCGGACTCCGACGGGTGCATGTCCACCAACGACACCGTCATCCTGCTCTCCTCCGGGGCCTCGGGCACCACCCCCGAGCCAGGTGAATTCCAGGAGCGGCTGCGGGCGGTCTGCGCCGACCTGGCCCGCCGGCTCATCGGCGACGCCGAGGGAGCCAGCCACGACATCGCCGTCGAGGTGGTCAACGCCGCCTCGGAACAGGACGCGGAGGAGGTCGGCCGCGCCGTGGCCCGGTCCAACCTGTTCAAGACCGCGATCTTCGGCAAGGACCCCAACTGGGGCCGCGTGCTCTCCGCCGTGGGCACCACGCGGGCCGCGTTCGAGCCGGAGGACCTGGACGTGGCCATGAACGGCGTGCAGATCTGCCGCGGCGGCGGCATCGGTGAGCCGCGCGAGCTGGTCGACCTCGAACCCCGCGAGGTGCACGTGCTCATCGACCTGCACGCCGGGGACCAGCGCGCCACCATCTGGACCAACGACCTCACGCACGAGTACGTGCATGAGAACTCCGCCTATTCGAGCTGAGGGAGCGACCGTGACCGCACAGGAAGCCACCGGACCGGACCGGGACCGGGCGACCGCCAAGGCCGGGGTGCTGATCGAGGCCCTGCCCTGGATCCAGCGCTTCGCCGGGACCACCATGGTCATCAAGTACGGCGGCAACGCCATGGTCTCCGAACCGCTGCGCCGGGCCTTCGCCGAGGACATCGTCTTCCTGCACCACTGCGGGATCCACCCCGTGGTGGTCCACGGCGGCGGGCCGCAGATCAACGCCATGCTGGACCGGCTCGGCATCGACTCCGAGTTCCGCGGCGGGTTGCGCGTGACCACGGCCGAGGCCATGGACGTGGTGCGGATGGTGCTGACCGGGCAGGTGGGCCGCGAGCTGGTCGGACTGGTCAACGGCCACGGCCCCTACGCGGTCGGGATGTCCGGTGAGGACGCCGCGCTCTTCCGGGCCGTGCGCACCGGCACGGAGGTGGACGGCGAGGACGTCGACCTCGGGCTGGTGGGTGAGGTCACCGGCGTCAATCCCGTGGCCATCCGCGACCTGATCGACAACGGCCGGATCCCGGTCGTGTCCTCCGTGGCCCCGGAGATCGGCCCGGACGGCGTCCCCACCGGGGACGTGCTCAACGTCAACGCGGACACGGCGGCCGCCGCGCTGGCCGTCGCGCTGGGCGCGGCCAAGCTCGTGGTGCTCACGGACGTGGAGGGACTGTACGCGAACTGGCCGGACCGGGACTCACTGGTGTCCTCCATGACGGCCTCCGAGCTGCGGGCGATGCTGCCCGGGCTGCAGTCCGGGATGATCCCGAAGATGACCGCCTGCCTGAACGCCGTGGACGGTGGGGTCCCGCAGGCCCACATCGTGGACGGACGCGAGCCGCACTCGATGCTGCTGGAGATCTTCACCGCAGCCGGGGTGGGCACCCAGGTGCTGCCCGACGCCCCCACTGAGACAGGAGCCCCATGACCTCGCCCGACTCCAACGCCGGTTACCTCGACCGCTACGGCCACGCGCTGACCGGGGTCTTCGGCGCACCCAGCACGGTCCTGGTCCGCGGCGAGGGTGCCAACGTCTGGGACGCCGACGGCCGGCGCTACACCGACTTCCTCGGTGGGATCGCCGTCAACGCGCTCGGCCACGCCCACCCGGCCCTCGTGCAGGCGGTGACCACGCAGCTCGCGACGCTGGGACACGTCTCCAACCTCTTCACCTCCGGCCCGCAGGTCGACCTGGCGGAGCGGCTGCTGGAGCTGTCCCGCGCGCCGGAGGGTTCCACCGTGTTCTTCGCGAACTCGGGCTCCGAGGCCAACGAGGCCGCCCTGAAGCTGGCCCGACGCCACGGTGGCGAGGACCCGTCCGGCCGGCGCACCCGGGTCATCGCACTGCGCAAAGCCTTCCACGGCCGCACGATGGGTGCGCTGTCCATGACCTACAAGCACGCCTACCGCGAGCCGTTCGAACCACTCGTGCCGGGCATCGAGTTCATCGAGGGCGGGGACGTGGAGGCGCTGCGGGAGGCTGTGGACGAGACCGTGGCCGCCGTCGTCATCGAACCGGTCCAGGGCGAGTCCGGGGTGCACGGCTGGCCGGCCGGGTACCTCCAGGCGGCGCGGGACCTCACCCGCGAGCACGGGGCCCTGCTGATCTTCGACGAGGTCCAGACCGGCGTCGGGCGGACCGGTCACTGGTTCGCCCATCAGTCCCCGCAGGTCACGGGGCAGGATGACCCGGTGATCCCGGACGCCATGACGCTGGCCAAGGGCCTGGGCGGGGGCATCCCGATCGGCGCGATGGTCAGCTTCGGTGCGCGGACCTCCTCCCTGCTGACCGCCGGACAGCACGGCACCACCTTCGGCGGCAACCCCGTGGCGACCGCTGCCGCCCTGGCGGTGCTGGGCGTCATCCAGGACGAGGACCTGCTGGCCCACGTGCGGCGCCTCGGCGCACGCCTCGCGGAGGCCCTGCGGGGTCTCGGCCTCGTCACCGGGGTGCGCCAGTACGGGCTGCTGGTCGGCGTGGACGTCACCGCCCCGGCCGGGTCCCCGGTGCCCGACGGCGGCCTGGCGCCGGCCATGGTGCGCGCCGGCCTGCGGGCAGGGTACCTGCTCAACGCCACGGGGCCGGACACGCTGCGCCTGGCACCGCCGCTGGTGATCGGCGACGACCTGGTCGACGCCCTGATCGCCGACCTCCCGAGCATCCACGCCGCCGCGCTGGCGGAGGCCCCGGCCCCGTCCGGCCAGGGCGGTTCCGACCTGAGAACCCAGGAGACCCACTGATGAGCCCTGCACCGGTCCACACACCGAATCCCGCCCTGCGCCACTTCCTGGTGGACACCGACCTGACGCCCGCCGAGCAGTCCGAGGTGCTGGACCTGGCCCAGGAGATGAAGGCCGACCGGTTCCTGCACCGGCCCCTGGCCGGGCCGCAGACCGGGATCGTCTTCTTCGACAAGACCTCCACCCGGACCCGGGTGTCCTTCGCCGCCGGGATCGCCGACCTCGGCGGCCAGCCGTTGATCGTGAACCCCGGTGAGTCCCAGCTGGGGCACAAGGAGACCATCGCGGACACGGCCGCCGTGCTGTCCCGGATGGTGTCCGTGATCGTGTGGCGCACCTACGCCCAGTCCGGCCTCCAGGAGATGGCCGAGAACGCCACCGTCCCGGTGATCAACGCCCTCTCGGATGACTACCACCCGTGCCAGTTGCTGGCCGACCTGCTGACGGTGCGTGAGCACAAGGGCCGCACCCAGGGCCTGGTCATGACCTACCTGGGCGATGCGGCCAACAACATGGCCAACTCCTACCTGCTGGCCGGGGTGACGGCGGGGATGCACGTGCGCATCGCCGGGCCCGGGTCCTACCTCCCGGACCCGGCGGTCGTGGCCGCGGCGGAGGAGCGCGCGGCACAGACGGGCGGGTCGGTGCTGGTCACCACGGACGCCGTGCGGGCGCTGTCCGGGGCCGACGTCGTCGTCACCGACACCTGGATCTCGATGGGCCAGGAGGCCGAGAAGGAACAGCGCCAGGACCTGTTCCGGGATTACGCCGTGGACTCCGCCGCGATGGCCCAGGCCGCGCCGGACGCGATCTTCCTGCACTGCCTGCCGGCCTACCGGGGCTTCGAGGTCTCCGCGGAGGTCCTCGACGGCCCGCAGTCCGTGGTCTTCGACGAGGCCGAGAACCGGTTGCACGCCCAGAAGGCGCTGATGGCCTGGCTGCTGTACCGGTCCGGCCTGGCGACGCCGCCGCAGGGTCGATGAGCGCCCCGTCCACCAAGACCGCCCGCCAGGCCGCCATCAAGGACGTCCTGGCCGAGGTGGCCGTGCACAGCCAGTCCGAACTGCTGGACAGGCTGCGCTCCCGCGGGGTCTCGGTGACCCAGGGGACGCTGTCCCGCGACCTGGTGGAACTGGGCGCCTACCGCGTCCGCAGCGACGGCGGCCAGCTGGCCTACGCGGTGCCTCCCGAGGGCCCGGTGGCCGGGGATGCTCCGGGCCACCGGGCCCCGGAAGCGATGGAGCACCGCCTGGCGACACTGTGCCGCGAGCTCCTCGTCTCGGCGGAGTCCAGCGGGAACCTCGTGATCCTGCGGACCCCGCCGGGGGCCGCGCAGTTCCTGGCCTCCGCCATCGACCAGTCCCGGCTGCCGGATGTCCTGGGGACCATCGCCGGTGACGACACCATCATGATCGTGGCCCGGGCCACGGACGGGGGAGTGGCCGTGGCCGGCCGGTTCCTCGGCTACGCGGGCTGACGGCTGATCCTGCCGTCAGGCCGGGCGGATACCAGGCACCGTTCCCGACGACGCCGGACACGCCGACGCCGGCCGAGGTGACTAGGCCGGCGTCGGTCGTGGTGCCACGGGGCGGCGTCCGGGAGGACCCGTGTCGGTGTCACATGCCGGGGACGGCGAAGACCTCGTCCTTGGCGGGCATGTCGACCGGCTCCACGGCGTCCCAGTCGGAGAAGTCCACGGTCCCGGTTCCGGCATCCGGGCTGGCGCTGGCCTGGGGGGAGGCCGGGGTCGAGGCGTCCGCCGACCCGCCCTCACCCTGCCCGGCCTGGTCGACCTCCACGCGGACGAGCCTGTTCTCCTGGGTGATGTAGATGGCCACCGGTTCACCGTTCTCGGCGCTGGTGCCGGAGTACTTGTAGACCTCCTCGCCGTTGTGCTCCACGACCTCTGAGGTGTACTCCGAGTCCTGGAACTGGTCGGAGCCGGGGATGTCCTCACTGACGCTGGACCAGAAGCTGGACATGGTGAAGCCGCCGTCCTCCGCGGGCATCTCCAGCCACTTCTCGCCCACGAGTTCCTGCAGCCCGGCGCCGCCCATCTCCTGGTAGAAGGCGCCATTGGGCTTCAGGTAGGTCTTCTCGGCGTTGCCGATGACCTCGACCTGCGCATCGCCCATGGAGACGGAGCCCGAGTAGGAGGAGTCGTCGATCTGACCGGACATCGCCACGGACATGTCCTGCCCGCCCTGGGTGACGTTGCCCTCGATGGCCACGGACTTGGCGTTCTGGATGGACTGGCTCACCTCGGGCCACACGTCCTCGAGTGCGGGGGCGCTGGTGCCGCAGCTCGAGAGGGTCAGCGCCGCGGCCGCGCCCAGTGCGGTGATGCCCAGGGCGCGGAACCGGCGGCGGACGGGGGTGTGGCTGCTGGTGGTCTGAGGCATGGATGTTCCCCTTCGAGACTGCTGATCCGGTGTGATGCGGCGCGCGGGGCGATGACTCGTCGACGCCGCGCGCGGTGATGACCGCTGTCTCACCCTAGCGGCCGGCGTCCTTAACGAGAGAACGCGCCGGATGGGGAGGACTCCCCATCCGGCGCGTTCCGTCAAGACTGACGGCCGTCGATCAGGCCGGCAGGTGCAGGGTCTGGCCGACGAAGATCAGGTTCGCGTTCGACACGGTGTCGGCGTTGGCGGCGTGCAGTGCCTTCCAGCCGCCCTCGACGCCGTAGGAACGGGCGATCTTGGCCAGGGTGTCGCCCGGCTTGACGGTGACGGTCTTGGCGGAACGCTCGACCGGGGTGACCGAGGAGGCGCGCTCGGCCTGCTGCACCTGTGCCTGCTGGACGGCGGCGCGCTCGGCGGCGGCGGCCTCCTGGGCGGCGGCGCGCTCGGCAGCGGCCTTGTTGGCGGCGGCACGCTCAGCGGAGGCGTTGGAGTCCGCCGACTGGGTGGTCACGTTGGCGTTGGAGGGCGTGCCGTACAGGCCCAGCTTGGCGGAGCAGGCAGGCCAGGCGCCCCAGCCCTGGGCGGCCAGGGTGTTCTCGGCGACGCGGATCTGCTCGGCCTTGGAGGCCTGGTGCGGCATGCCGGAGCCGCCGAAGGCGCGCCAGGTGGAGGGGGAGAACTGCAGGCCACCGTAGTAGCCGTTGCCGGTGTTGATGGACCAGTTGCCGGTGGACTCACACTGGGCCAGGGCGTCCCAGGTGGAGACCGGGGCGGCGGTGGCGGGGGCCGAGAGGGCGGTCAGCCCGGCGCCGGCGATGGCGACGCCGGCCAGGCCGGCGGCCGAGCGACGGACGATGGAGCGGCGGGCAGTCGTGGCAGTGGAGGTGTTCTGCATGATGTTGGGAGATGTCGGCCCACCCCTGCTCGAACCGTCCCCGGTCGTCACAGCAGCACCGTCCGCCGTCCGTGATGGAATACACGGCGCGAGGCTCCCAAGGGACGGTGCTGGTGGGGGAGGCCCGCTGTCGTTCTTTCCTGCCGGATCACGAAACGATCACGGAGCAGGTCTGAAACCAGTGAAAGGCATCAGGACGATAACGTCAAATCCGGGGCGGCTTCTTCAGGCAATTCCCATGGAACGCTCAGGAGCGTCGCTGGTGGGAGTCCAGGGGCAAGGCGCGGCGTGCTTCCCGGTCAACCGGGGGACGGCGCAGTGTGGGTGGTGACGCCGGAACGAGCGGTCACGGGGTCGAGACCGGGCCGTGATCCTCGTCACGCGGCGCCGCGTCGAGCAGGCTGCGCATGGCCTCGAGTCCGAACTGGTCCACCGCCGCGCGTGCGCTGACGGGGCCGGCGTCGGGATCCGCTCCGGCGGCCAGCAGGGCGCGCACCGACTCCTCGTTCTGGACGAACACGGCGCAGGTCAGGGCCGACTGGCCGCGCTGGTTGACCCGGTGGACGTCCGCCCCGCGATCCACCAGGGCACGGACGAGCCGGGGGTGGTTGTTGTAGGTGGCCAGGATCAACAGGGTGTCCCCGTTGTGGTTGGACAGGTTCACCGGCACCCCCTGGTCCACGGCCGCGAGCAGTGGCTCGGAGTCGCCGGCGCGGGCCAAGTCGAACAGGGAGTTGAGGAACTCCAGCTGCTCGTCCGTGAGCTCAGGGGCTCCGTGGGTCGCCGGGGTGCCGGGTCCCGGGGTGGAGTGGTCCGGGTTCTGGGGTCCGGGGATGTCGCTGCTCATGGGTCCACAGTACGGTGAGTGTGGTCGGGGTGCCGCGTCGCGGAGGGTCTCCACGGCGTCGTCCGTGCGCAACGATGCATAAATATGTAGACTCTTGCATAGAGTCCACCAGGGCCGCCTTCCCCCCGCGTGGGGACCGGCCCGCCACTGCAGGAGAGCTTGAGGAGCACGCAATGACAGAACGCATCGTCCTGGCCTATTCGGGCGGACTGGACACGTCCGTGGCCATCGGCTGGATCGCCGAGGCCACCGGGGCCGAGGTGATCGCCGTGGCCGTGGACGTGGGCCAGGGTGGGGAGGACCTCGAGACCGTGCGCCAGCGTGCCCTGGACTGCGGTGCGGTCGAGGCCTACGTGGCCGACGCCCGGGACGAGTTCGCCGAGCAGTACTGCATGCCGACCCTCAAGGCCAACGGCCTCTACATGGACGCCTACCCGCTGGTGTCGGCCATCTCCCGCCCGGTGATCGTGCGCCACCTCGTGGCCGCCGCCCGCCAGTTCGGCGCCTCCACCGTGTCCCACGGGTGCACCGGCAAGGGCAACGACCAGGTCCGCTTCGAGGTGGGCATCCAGACCCTCGGGCCGGACCTGAAGTGCATCGCCCCGGTCCGGGACCTGGCGCTCACCCGGGACAAGGCCATCGAGTACGCCGAGCGCAACGAGCTGCCGATCGTCACCACCAAGAAGAACCCGTTCTCCATCGACCAGAACGTCTGGGGCCGCGCCGTGGAGACCGGTTTCCTGGAGGACATCTGGAACGGTCCGACCAAGGACGTGTACGACTACACCGACGACCCGGCGTTCCCGCCGGCGCCGGACGTGGTGACCGTGACCTTCGAGCAGGGCGTCCCGGTGGCGCTGGACGGCCGCTCGCTCTCCCCGCTGCAGATCATCGAGGAGATGAACCGCCGGGCCGGTGCGCAGGGCATCGGGCGCATCGACATCGTCGAGGACCGTCTCGTGGGCATCAAGTCCCGCGAGATCTACGAGGCCCCCGGTGCGATGGCGCTGATGACCGCCCACCGCGAGCTGGAGAACGTGACCCTGGAGCGCGAGCAGGCCCGGTTCAAGAAGACCGTGGACCAGCGCTGGACCGAGCTGGTGTACGACGGCCAGTGGTTCTCCCCGCTGAAGAAGAACCTGGACGTCTTCGTGGACGAGACCCAGAAGTACGTCTCCGGGGACATCCGGATGGAACTGCACGGCGGCCGCGCCACCGTCCAGGGCCGTCGCTCGGACACGGGGCTGTACGACTTCAGCCTCGCCACCTACGACGAGGGCGATGCCTTCGACCAGTCCTCTGCACGGGGCTTCATCGACATCTTCGGCCTCTCCTCCAAGGTCGCGACCGAGCGCGACCAGCGGGTGGAGGGCGCTGGGTCCGTGGACTCCCTCGAGGACGTGGCGAAGCTGTCGAACGAGAGCACCGGGGCCTGAGACGTGGCGGATCAGGGCGCGGAGAACACGCCGGGGCCACAGCGCCACGGCACCAATGAGGGCTCGCTGTGGGGCGGCCGCTTCGCCGGCGGCCCCGCGGACGCCCTGGCGGCGCTGAGCAAGTCGACGGACTTCGACTGGCGACTGGCCCGCTATGACATCGCGGGTTCCCGCGCCCACGCCCGGGTCCTGCACACCGCGGGGCTGCTCGACGACGCCGAGCTCGAGGGCATGCTGGCCGCGCTCGACCGCCTGGAGGCCGACGTCGTCTCCGGCGCCTACGTCGCCGCGGACTCCGATGAGGACGTGCACGGCTCGCTCGAGCGCGGACTGATCGAGCGCGCCGGTCCGGAGCTGGGCGGCAAGCTACGTGCGGGGCGCTCCCGCAACGACCAGATCGCCACCCTGGGTCGGATGTTCCTGCGCGACCACGCGCGACTGATCGCGGCCCGCCTGCTGGACACCATCGACGCGCTCATCGCCCAGTCGGAGACCCACCCGTACGCGCCGATGCCGGGACGCACGCACCTGCAGCACGCCCAGCCGGTGCTGCTCAGCCATCACTTGCTCGCCCACGCCTGGGCGATGGCGCGGGACGTGCAGCGGCTGGTGGACTGGGACGGCCGTGCCGCGGTGTCGCCCTACGGCTCGGGGGCCCTGGCCGGGTCCTCGCTCGGCCTGGATCCCAATGCCGTGGCCGCAGACCTCGGTTTCGACTCCGCGGCGTGGAATTCGATCGACGGCACCGCTGCGCGGGACGTCTTCGCCGAGTTCGCCTGGGTGTGCGCCATGATCGGCGTCGACCTCTCCCGGATCAGCGAGGAGGTCATCTTCTGGGCCACGAAGGAGGCCGGTTTCGTCACCCTGGACGACGCCTACTCCACCGGATCCTCGATCATGCCGCAGAAGAAGAACCCGGACGTCGCCGAGCTCGCCCGGGGCAAGTCCGGGCGGCTTATCGGCGACCTGACCGGGCTGCTGGCCACCCTCAAGGGACTGCCGCTGGCCTACAACCGCGACCTGCAGGAGGACAAGGAGCCGGTCTTCGACGCCGCGGACACCCTCGAACTGCTGCTGCCGGCCGTGTCCGGGATGATCGCCACGCTGACGTTCCACACCGACCGGATGGCCGAGCTGGCCCCGCAGGGGTTCGCCCTGGCCACGGACATCGCCGAGTGGCTGGTCCGCCAGGGCGTGCCGTTCCGTGACGCGCACGAGCTCTCGGGCGAGGCCGTGAAGGTCGCGGAGTCGCGGGGCGTGGAGCTCTGGGACCTGACGGACGAGGACTATGCGGCGATCTCGCCCGCACTGACCCCCGCGGTCCGTTCCGTCCTGTCCACCGAGGGGTCCCTCTCCTCCCGCAATGCCCAGGGCGGTACGGCCCCGGAGGCCGTCGCCGCCCAGCTGGCCGAGCTCCGGCGCCAGCTCGTGCCGCTGCGCGAGTTCGGGGCGTCCGGCCCGCTGGCGTGAGGGAGCCCGGCATCCATGCCCGGTGACCTGAGCGTGCTCGAGCGGGGTGGCCTGCGGGCCGCCCCGCTCCTGCTCGGTTCGACGCTGACGGTCGCCCGGGGCGGGACGGTGGTCGGCGTGCGACTAACGGAGGTCGAGGCCTACGAGGGTCAGCGCGATCCCGGTTCGCACGCCTACCGCGGTCGAAGCCGCCGCAATGACACGATGTTCGGCCCCGCCGGTCACGTCTACGTCTACTTCACCTACGGCATGCACTGGTGCATGAACATCGTCTGCGGGACGGAGGGAACCAGTTCCGCCGTCCTGCTGCGCGCCGGTGAGGTGACGCTGGGACTGGACGCCGCCGTCGCCCGGCGCGGCGCCCCGGCCGGACCGAGGCTGGCCTCCGGTCCGGCGCGCCTGGCCCAGGCCCTCGGCATCGGGGCCGGTGACGACGGCTCGGTCCTGTTGTCCGGGCCCGGCCCGGACGACCACGCGGCGCAGGCGCCGGACGGCATCTGGCTCTCCGGCATCCGCTCGCGACGCCGGCCGGGCACCCTGACCGGGCCCCGCACCGGCGTCTCCGGGCCCGGGGGAGGACCGGAGTTCCCCTGGCGCTTCTGGCTGCCGGACGAGCCCTCGGTCTCGCCCTACCGTCCGGCGGCGCCGCGTCGTCGCACCTCACGGGCGTGATCCACGGGGTGGGCCCCGTCGCGCGGGGTCGGGCATTAACGGTGTGTTCACCGCAACCGCTGTACCATGGATGGTCACTCGTTCCGTGGTGCCCCCGGGGCGTGCCGGACCCCTCCGGTCGTCAGGCTCCCCCGGGGAGCACCGTCGATAGCCCTAAGGTGTGCAAGGCATGACTGATGTGGTCCCGGTCCACCAGACCGAACTGGAGCACGAGCGCCACTACGTCGCCCGGCTCTACCAGCGTCTGGACGAATTGCGGGCGGAGAAGGAGCGCCAGTTGGCGCGCGTGCGCAAGGAGGGACCCCAGGGCTCGGTGCAGAACGTCTCCGAACGCGACGCCTTCGCCACGCTCTACGAGGACCGCCTCGCGCAGTTGTACGCCGTGGACGACCGGCTGGTGTTCGGCCGGCTGGACCTGGACGGCGGGGACGAACGCTACATCGGGCGCATCGGCCTGACCGACGAGGACCAGCAGCGGCTCATGGTGGACTGGCGGGCGCCCGAGGCCGGGGCGTTCTACCAGGCCACGGCCCACCACCGGCTGGGGGTGCGCCGCCGCCGTCACCTGATGCTGCGCGGGCGCACCGTGGTGGACCTCGAGGACGACGTTCTGGACGCGAGCCTGCTGGACGGTGAGACCGGCCACCACGGGGCCGGCGCCCTGCTGGCGGCAGTCTCGGCGCGGCGCACCGGACAGATGGGGGACATCGTCGCCACCATCCAGGCCGAACAGGACGCCGTCATCCGTTCCCCGATCAAGGGCGTGCTGGTGGTCCAGGGCGGCCCGGGCACCGGCAAGACCGCGGTGGCCCTGCACCGCGCCGCCTACCTGCTCTACACCCACCGGGAACGGCTGAAGTCCGCCGGTGTGCTGCTGGTCGGCCCGTCACAGTCCTTCATGCGCTACATCGACCGCGTGCTGCCCTCCCTGGGTGAGACCGGCGTGGTGATGTCCTCCCTCGGCCGGCTCATGCCCGGCATCAAGGCCGTGCCGGAGGCCGACCGCCGGGTGGCCCGCATCAAGGGCCGGCTGTTCATGGCCGACGTGGTGGCCAACGCGGTGGCCAACCGCCAGCGGCTCCCCGCGGGTCCGCGCACGGTGGACGTCGGCGGTACCGTCCTGACCATCCGCCCCAAGCAGGTCCGGCGCGCCCGGGACCGGGCCCGGGCCACCGGCAAGCCGCACAACGAGGCCCGGAACACCTTCGTCAAGATCATGGTCCGCGAACTGGCCGACCAGTTGAAGGACAAGCTGGAGAAGTCCTCGGGCGCCGGCAACAACATCGACCGGTCCTACCTGGCGGAGGATGTCCGGACCTCCCGGGACGTGAGGATCGCCCTCAACCTGTGCTGGATGCCCCTGACCCCGGAGAAACTGCTCGCGGACCTGTTCTCCAAGCCGGAGCACCTGGACATGGCGGCGCCGTTCCTCGACCCCGAGGACCGCCGGCGCCTGGTGCGCCCGGCGGATGCGATGTGGACCGAGGCGGACGTCCCCCTGCTGGACGAGGCGGCGGAACTGCTCGGGGAGCTCGATCCCAGCGCGGGCCGCGGCAAGGCGGGACAGGAGGTCGAGCGCAAGCGGAACCTGGCCAACGCCGAGGCGTCCCTGAAGAACGTCAACGCCATGCTGGAGGACCTCGGCGTGGACGGCGTGGTGACCGCCGAGGCCCTGGCCGACGTCAACGAGGAGGGTGACCGCTACGTCTCCGCGTCCGAGCGGGCCTCCACCGACCGCACCTGGACCTACGGGCACGTCGTGGTGGACGAGGCGCAGGAGCTCTCGCCCATGCAGTGGCGGTTGCTCATGCGGCGCTGCCCCATGAAGTCGTTCACGATCGTGGGGGACATCGCCCAGGCGTCCTCGGCGGCCGGCGTCACCTCCTGGGCCGAGGCCCTGGAGCCCTTCGTCCAGGACCGCTGGCGCCTGGAGGAGCTGACGGTCAACTACCGCACCCCGGCCCGGATCACCCGGCTGGCCGCCCGGGTGGCCCAGGAGGCCGGGCTGCCGGTCTCCTCGCCACAGGCCGTGCGCGAGGGCGACTGGCAGCCCACGGTGCAGCAGGTGCCCGAGGCGCAGGCGGTCGGCGCGCTGATGGCCGGGGTGGCCGAGGACCTCGAGAGGATCGACGGCGGCCTGCTCGCCGTGATCGCCCCGGCCTCCCTCGAACGGCGCATCGCCGCCCTGCTCGTCGAACGCTACGGTGACCGGGTCGGGTCCGGCGGCGGTGGCCTGGGCCAGGACATCGTCTCCACCACCCCGGGAGAGGCCAAGGGGCTGGAGTTCGATGCCGTCGTGCTGGTGGAACCGGCACAGATCGTCGCCGAGACCGGTGGGGTCGTCGGGGACCTGTACGTCGCCATGACCCGGTCCACCCAGACCCTGCGCGTCCTCTCCACCGGCGGGTTGCCGGCGGGGCTGGGCGACGCCTGACCGGCCCCCCGCACCCTCCGCCGACCCCCGCCCGTCCCGGACCGTCCCCCAGGACCGTCCCACGCCCCGCATTCCGAAACGACGCACGCACCGAGAGGCAGCATCCGTGACCACCACGTCCACCGCACCGCAGGACCGCCAGCCGGAGGGCGCCCCGGCGCAGCCCCGGCCCGTGAACCCTGCCCTGGCCGGCCAGTCGAACGATCCCTCGTTCCCGAACATCTGGCAGGAGCTGAAGTGGCGCGGACTCGTGCACGTCTCCACGGATGAGACCGCGCTCGAGGAGGTGCTGTCCGGGGACCCGATCACGTACTACTGCGGTTTCGACCCCACGGCCCCCTCGCTGCACCTGGGCAACCTCGTCCAGATCCTCGTCCTGCGCCGGCTGCAGCTGGCCGGTCACCGGCCGCTCGGGCTGGTCGGTGGCTCCACCGGGCTCATCGGTGATCCGCGGCAGACGGCCGAGCGGGTGCTCAACGACCGCGAGACCGTCGGCGAGTGGGTGGGTTACCTGCGCGGCCAGATCGAGCGGTTCCTGTCCTTCGAGGGGGACAACGCGGCCCGCATGGTCAACAACCTGGACTGGACGGGGCAGCTCAGCGCCCTGGACTTCCTGCGGGACATCGGCAAGCACTTCCGGGTGGGCACGATGATCCGGAAGGAGACCGTGGCCAAGCGCCTGCACTCGGACGAGGGCATCTCCTACACGGAGTTCTCCTACCAGGTGCTGCAGGGCATGGACTACCTGAACCTGTACCGCGACTACGGCTGCACGCTCCAGACCGGCGGTTCCGACCAGTGGGGCAACCTGACCTCCGGGACGGACCTGATCCGCAAGGTCGAGGGAACCGCGGCACACGCCTTCGGCACCCCGTTGATCACCAACGCGGACGGCACGAAGTTCGGCAAGTCCGAGGGCAATGCCATCTGGCTGGACGGGCGCATGTGCTCGCCGTACACCTTCTACCAGTTCTGGCTGAACACGGCGGACGCGGACGTCATCAGCCGGCTGAAGGTCTTCACCTTCCTGCACCGGGACCGGATCGAGGAGCTCGAGGCCAAGGTCCGGGACGAACCGTTCCGCCGGGAGGCCCAGAAGACCCTGGCCTGGGAGGTCACCTCCCTGGTGCACGGGGAGGAGGCCACGCGCAAGGTCATCGATGCCTCCGCGGCCATCTTCGGCCAGGGCGACCTGGCCGCCGTGGACGAGGCCACCCTCGCCGCCGCCACCGCCGAGCTCCCGACGGCGGCTCCCGGCCTGGGTGCCGGTGGCCCGGTGGGCATCGTCGAGCTGCTGGTAGCCACCGGGCTGTCCGGTTCCAACTCCGAGGCCCGCCGCACGGTCGCCGACGGAGGCGCCTCGGTGAACAACGTCAAGGTCACCGACGCCGAGCAGGCCTTCGGGACCGAGCAGGCCCTGCACGGGCGCTACCTGCTGGTGCGCCGCGGCAAGAAGAACATGGCGCTGGTGGACCTGTCCGCCTGAGTGACGGTTCCGTGTCCACGCGGTGAAATCCCCGTCCGGGCGGGTCTGACGGCCCCGAAGGTCCCGGACGGATGGCAGAGTGGACGACGTGACCGATTCCGTGCGACCCGGCCGCCCCGCGTCCGCCGGCCCCGCGGCGCCGACCGCCGCGGACCTGGAGGAGCTCCTCGCCCAGGTGCAGGAGCTCATCGACGGTGCGCGCGCCGCCGAGGCCGACCAGGTGGACCGGATCGGCCGGGTCCGGCCCGAGCACCGGGACAGTGCCGCCAACCTCGTGCACTACGTCTGGCTCCGCGGCCGGGACATCCGCACGCTGCAGGGCCGTCTCGCCGACCTCGGCCTGTCCTCCCTGGGACGGCTGGAGTCCCGGGTACTGCCCACGCTGCACTCCATCGCCGCCAGCCTGGAGGGCCTCCGGCTGGCGCGTGCCGTCTCCACGGGTGAACCCGGCGCCGCCGTCGGGACCGGGGCGGGCCGTGCCACCGGATGGCCGGACATGGATGCCGGACCGGACCGGCTGGAGCAGAACGCGACCAGCCTGCTCGGCCCCAGCCCCGAGGAACGCGTCTCCAGGATCATGGTGACCTTCCCGTCCCAGGCCGCCACGGATCCGGAACTCGTGGCCGAGATGCTCCGCGCCGGCATGGACATGGCTCGTATCAACTGCGCCCATGACGGTCCGGAGCAGTGGCGGGCCATGATCCGGCACCTGAGATCCGCCCAGGGGCTCCCGCCCGTGGACGGTGCCGGCGGCCCCGCGCGTCCTCTCCACGGGGCGTGTTTCAGCCGCGGGGGAGAACCGGCACCGGACCGCTGCCTCGTGGCCATGGACCTGGCCGGCCCCAAGCTGCGCACCGGGCCCATCGCGCCCGGTCCCGAGGTGCTCAAGATCAGGCCGGAGCGTTCGGCCACCGGGCAGGTCGTCGAGCCGGCCACCGTGGTCCTGGTCGCTCCCGGACAGGAACCGGGCGCACACGGAGCATCCGGCGGCGGAGACGGCATCGGTGGTGACGGCACCGGCGGGGACAATGTGGACCCGGCCCAGCGCGTCCCCGTCCGGGACCCTCGGTGGGTGGACGGTCGCGCCGTGGGGGAGACCCTCCGCTTCACGGACGCCCGCGGCTCGGCCCGGACCATGACGGTGGCCGCCCGCGAGCCGGGCCGGCTCACCTGCGAGATGGCGCAGACCGCCTACTTCATGCCCGGGGTCGTGCTCTACGCGGCCGACGGCACGCTCACCGAGGTCGGAGCGCTGCCGCCGAAGGAGCAGCGGCTGTTCATCCGTCCCGGCGAACGGCTCGTCCTGACCCGGTCCCTGGAACCGGCCCAGCCGGTGCCCGGTGGTCCTCATCGGATCGGTTGCTCGCTGGCCCAGGTCTTCGACGACGCCGAACCGGGCCAGCGCATCCACGTCGACGACGGGAGGATCAGTGGCGTGATCACCGAGGTCAGTCCCGAGGAGATCGAGGTGCGCGTGGAGTCGGCCGGGGTGTCGGGGAGCAGGCTCAAGGCGGAGAAGGGCATCAACCTGCCGGACACGCACCTGGACATCCCGGCGCTGACCGAGGAGGACCTCGCCGCGCTGCCGTTCGTGGCGGAGCACGCGGACATCGTCAACCTGTCCTTCGTCCGGACCCCGGCAGACGTGGCGGACCTGATGGAGCGACTCACCGGCCTCGAGCGCGAGGACCTGGACGTGGTGCTGAAGATCGAGACCGTGGAGGCCTTCGAGAACCTTCCGCAGATCCTGCTCGAGGCCATGCGCTGGCCGGACATCGGCGTGATGATCGCGCGCGGGGACCTGGCCGTGGAGGCCGGCTTCGAACGGATGGCCGAGGTGCAGGAGGAGATCCTGTGGCTGTGCGAGTCCGCCCACGTGCCGGTGATCTGGGCGACCCAGGTCCTGGACTCGCTCGCCCGGACCGGGCTGCCGAGTCGTGCCGAGGTCACCGATGCGGCGATGGCCGAGCGCGCCGAGGCCGTGATGCTGAACAAGGGCCCCTTCGTGGTGGACACGATCGCCTTCCTGTCCGGCGTCCTCGGACGGATGCAGGAGCACGTGTCCAAGAAGCGCACGCTGCTCCGGGAATTGCGTTCCTGGGACCTGTTCTCCGAGGCGGTCACCAACCGCGGACCCCGGGGGACCGCAACCACCAGGCCCCCCCGGGACCGGATCGCCGACTAGGCCGCGACACCCGCGAGAGACGTGCCTCACAGTTGCGGACGGATGTCAGCCGGTGGACGCGAAAAGCCCGGAAATCCAGGGATTCCAGGGGTGCAGACCGCCCCGGGCGCCGATTTTGCACCGGCGCCGAAGCGTGTGTATAGTTCTTCAAGTCGCCAGCCGCGAAAGCGGGAAATCGGCGGCCAAACCCAGACTGAATGAAGGCCTAGACCGGTGCGCCCTGAGGGTGTAACATCGGTGGCCCGGAGGAAGTCTGGGGGGACCGCGGTGAGCACCGGGTGAACATGGCGGAAACGCCGGTTTGACGGAATGGAAACCGCAGTCTAAAGTAATAGACCGCAGATGAGAAAAGCGAAGATGTTCCGGGTTTTCCTGGTTTCTTGGTGAGTACTTGTGATGTGCCTGTTGTTTGAGAACTCAATAGTGTGCCAAGTTTGTTGATGCCAATTATTTGATTGGTTGAATGGCTGTCTGCCGCACCCCCGTGTGGTGGATGGTTTTTTGCCATGGATTGAGCGATGGCCGGCCGGGTTTTCCGCCGGGTGGGTCGTCGTGTCTTTTGTATTTTTTTACGGAGAGTTTGATCCTGGCTCAGGATGAACGCTGGCGGCGTGCTTAACACATGCAAGTCGAACGCTGAAGCCCCAGCTTGCTGGGGTGGATGAGTGGCGAACGGGTGAGTAACACGTGAGTAACCTTCCCTTGACTCTGGGATAAGCCTGGGAAACCGGGTCTAATACCGGATGCGACCTCTCACCGCATGGTGGGGGGTGGAAAGATTTATCGGTCTTGGATGGACTCGCGGCCTATCAGCTTGTTGGTGGGGTAATGGCCCACCAAGGCGACGACGGGTAGCCGGCCTGAGAGGGTGACCGGCCACACTGGGACTGAGACACGGCCCAGACTCCTACGGGAGGCAGCAGTGGGGAATATTGCACAATGGGCGCAAGCCTGATGCAGCGACGCCGCGTGAGGGATGACGGCCTTCGGGTTGTAAACCTCTTTCAGTAGGGAAGAAGCGAAAGTGACGGTACCTGCAGAAGAAGCGCCGGCTAACTACGTGCCAGCAGCCGCGGTAATACGTAGGGCGCGAGCGTTATCCGGAATTATTGGGCGTAAAGAGCTCGTAGGCGGTTTGTCGCGTCTGCCGTGAAAGTCCGGGGCTTAACCCCGGATCTGCGGTGGGTACGGGCAGACTGGAGTGCAGTAGGGGAGACTGGAATTCCTGGTGTAGCGGTGAAATGCGCAGATATCAGGAGGAACACCGATGGCGAAGGCAGGTCTCTGGGCTGTTACTGACGCTGAGGAGCGAAAGCATGGGGAGCGAACAGGATTAGATACCCTGGTAGTCCATGCCGTAAACGTTGGGCACTAGGTGTGGGGGCCATTCCACGGTTTCCGCGCCGCAGCTAACGCATTAAGTGCCCCGCCTGGGGAGTACGGCCGCAAGGCTAAAACTCAAAGGAATTGACGGGGGCCCGCACAAGCGGCGGAGCATGCGGATTAATTCGATGCAACGCGAAGAACCTTACCAAGGCTTGACATGTTCTCGACCGCCACAGAGATGTGGTTTCCCCTTTGGGGCGGGTTCACAGGTGGTGCATGGTTGTCGTCAGCTCGTGTCGTGAGATGTTGGGTTAAGTCCCGCAACGAGCGCAACCCTCGTTCCATGTTGCCAGCGGGTTATGCCGGGGACTCATGGGAGACTGCCGGGGTCAACTCGGAGGAAGGTGGGGACGACGTCAAATCATCATGCCCCTTATGTCTTGGGCTTCACGCATGCTACAATGGCCGGTACAATGGGTTGCGATACTGTGAGGTGGAGCTAATCCCAAAAAGCCGGTCTCAGTTCGGATTGGGGTCTGCAACTCGACCCCATGAAGTCGGAGTCGCTAGTAATCGCAGATCAGCAACGCTGCGGTGAATACGTTCCCGGGCCTTGTACACACCGCCCGTCAAGTCACGAAAGTCGGTAACACCCGAAGCCGGTGGCCCAACCCTTGTGGGGGGAGCCGTCGAAGGTGGGACTGGCGATTGGGACTAAGTCGTAACAAGGTAGCCGTACCGGAAGGTGCGGCTGGATCACCTCCTTTCTAAGGAGCACATGGCCATCACCGCCTGGACTTCTGGTCCGGGTACCGGGGTGGTCCATTGGTTGCCCGTGTCGGTCCCGCGTGTGGACCGGCGGGTTGCTCAAGGGTGGAACATCAACGAATCGTGCCCCGTGGTCGTACCGGCCGGTGGGTTCTCGTAGTACCGCGTCTGGAATGGGCGCCGCGGCCGTGGGCCGTGGTGTCGCGCCGGCGAGGGGAAGGGGAGCGTCACCGGGTCCGGATGGGCGTGGGGGTGTTGGCACACTGTTGGGTCCTGGGACAACAGGACCGGCCGTTCCCGGTCTGTCGGTGGAGTGATCCGCCGGTGGGCTCGGGGGTGGTTGTTCCGGGTCGGGTTCCTCCGTGGTGGGGGTCCCGGGTCCTGGTTCCGGCCGCGTTGAAGCGTCCTGCCGTTGTGGTGGGGTGTGGAGTGCGCGGTGCGGGTTGTTGTTTGGGAACTGCATAGTGGACGCGAGCATCTTATTTTTATTGCCGCCATCATCACGCCCCCTGGTGTGGTGTGGTGGCGCCGAGAATGTAGTCATCTTTGATGCCCGCACTGATCGTCCTGTCCTCCTGGTGGGGGCGGGTGTGTTGGTGTGGGTTTTTGCTCATTGAGGGCTTGGCCGTTGTGTGGCTAAGTTTTTCAGGGCGCATGGTGGATGCCTTGGCAACAGGAGCCGATGAAGGACGTGGGAATCTGCGATAAGCCTGGGGGAGTCGATAACCGGACGTTGAGCCCAGGATTTCCGAATGGGGAAACCCCGCACGCCGATGAGCGTGTGACCGCCGGTTGAACACATAGGCCGGTCGGGGGGAACGCAGGGAAGTGAAACATCTCAGTACCTGCAGGAAGAGAAAACAACATGTGATTCCGTCAGTAGTGGCGAGCGAACGCGGATGGGGCTAAACCGTGCACGTGTGATACCCGGCAGGGGTTGCGTGTTCGGGGTTGTGGGCCCTTGCGTGGTGGTTCTGCCGAACCACCGTGGTGAGGTGCGGGCGTATAGGCGAACAGGTTTGGATGCCTGACCGTAGAGGGTGAGAGTCCCGTAGCTGGAATGCGTTCCGCCGCTTAGTGAGTGTGCCCGAGTAGCACGGGGCCCGAGAAATCCCGTGTGAATCCGCCAGGACCACCTGGCAAGCCTGAATACTACCTGTTGACCGATAGCGGATAAGTACCGTGAGGGAATGGTGAAAAGCACCCCGGGAGGGGAGTGAAATAGTACCTGAAACCATGTGCCTACAATCCGTCGGAGCCTTTCGGGGTGACGGCGTGCCTTTTGAAGAATGAGCCTGCGAGTCAGTGGTACGTGGCGAGGTTAACCCGTGTGGGGAAGCCGTAGCGAAAGCGAGTCTGAATAGGGCGAACATAGTCGCGTGTCCTGGACCCGAAGCGGAGTGATCTACCCATGGCCAGGTTGAAGCGCGTGTAAGAACGCGTGGAGGACCGAACCCACTTCAGTTGAAAATGGAGGGGATGAGCTGTGGGTAGGGGTGAAAGGCCAATCAAACTCCGTGATAGCTGGTTCTCCCCGAAATGCATTTAGGTGCAGCGTCACGTGTTTCTTCCCGGAGGTAGAGCTACTGGATGGCTGATGGGCCCTACAAGGTTACTGACGTCAGCCAAACTCCGAATGCCGGGAAGTGAGAGCGTGGCAGTGAGACCGTGGGGGATAAGCTTCATGGTCGAGAGGGAAACAGCCCAGACCACCGGTTAAGGCCCCTAAGCGTGTGCTAAGTGGGAAAGGATGTGGAGTTGCTGTGACAACCAGGAGGTTGGCTTAGAAGCAGCCACCCTTGAAAGAGTGCGTAATAGCTCACTGGTCAAGTGATTCCGCGCCGACAATGTAGCGGGGCTCAAGCACACCGCCGAAACCGTGGCATTCAGCGTTTGCTGGATGGGTAGGGGAGCGTCGTGCACGAGGTGAAGCCGGGGCGGAAGCGTCGGTGGATTGTGCACGAGTGAGAATGCAGGCATGAGTAGCGAAAGACGGGTGAGAAACCCGTCCGCCGGATGACCAAGGGTTCCAGGGTCAAGCTAATCTGCCCTGGGTAAGTCGGGACCTAAGGCGAGGCCGACAGGCGTAGTCGATGGACAACGGGTTGATATTCCCGTACCGGCGAAGAACCGCCCATGCTGAGCCGGTGATACTAACCGCCCGAGCCTGCCTGGATCCCCTTCGGGGGACGTGGCAGGGGAGCGCGGGACCTGAACCGGTAAGGCAAGCGCATTAACAGGTGTGACGCAGGAAGGTAGCCGGGCCGGGCAATGGAATTGACCTGGTCCAAGGGTGTAGGGTGTCCGGTTGGCAAATCCGCCGGACGTGAGCCTGAGACCCGATAGGCCCCCACCACGTGGGGGATCCGGTGATCCTATGCTGCCAAGAAAAGCATCGGCGCGAGGTTCTAGCCGCCCGTACCCCAAACCGACACAGGTGGTCAGGTAGAGAATACTAAGGCGATCGAGAGAATCATGGTTAAGGAACTCGGCAAAATGCCCCCGTAACTTCGGGAGAAGGGGGGCCCCAACCGTGACACCCACTTGCTGGGTGGAGCGGATCGGGGCCGCAGAGACCAGGGGGAAGCGACTGTTTATCAAAAACACAGGTCCGTGCGAAGTCGCAAGACGAGGTATACGGACTGACTCCTGCCCGGTGCTGGAAGGTTAAGAGGACCTGTTAGCCGCAAGGCGAAGCGGAGAATTTAAGCCCCAGTAAACGGCGGTGGTAACTATAACCATCCTAAGGTAGCGAAATTCCTTGTCGGGTAAGTTCCGACCTGCACGAATGGAGTAACGACTTCCCCGCTGTCTCAACCATGAACTCGGCGAAATTGCACTACGAGTAAAGATGCTCGTTACGCGCAGAAGGACGGAAAGACCCCGAGACCTTTACTATAGTTTGGTATTGGTGTTCGGTGTGGCTTGTGTAGGATAGGTGGGAGACGTTGAAGCATGGACGCCAGTTCGTGTGGAGTCATCGTTGAAATACCACTCTGGTCACTCTGGACATCTAACTTCGGCCCGTGATCCGGGTCAGGGACAGTGCCTGATGGGTAGTTTAACTGGGGCGGTTGCCTCCCAAAATGTAACGGAGGCGCCCAAAGGTCCCCTCAGCCTGGTTGGCAATCAGGTGTCGAGTGCAAGTGCACAAGGGGGCTTGACTGTGAGAGCGACAGCTCGAGCAGGGACGAAAGTCGGGACTAGTGATCCGGCGGCACCTCGTGGAAGGGCCGTCGCTCAACGGATAAAAGGTACCTCGGGGATAACAGGCTGATCTTGCCCAAGAGTCCATATCGACGGCATGGTTTGGCACCTCGATGTCGGCTCGTCGCATCCTGGGGCTGGAGTAGGTCCCAAGGGTTGGGCTGTTCGCCCATTAAAGCGGTACGCGAGCTGGGTTCAGAACGTCGTGAGACAGTTCGGTCCCTATCCTCTGCGCGCGCAGGAAATTTGAGAAGGTCTGTCCTTAGTACGAGAGGACCGGGACGGACGAACCTCTGGTATGTCAGTTGTACCGCCAGGTGCACCGCTGATTAGCTACGTTCGGGACGGATAACCGCTGAAAGCATCTAAGCGGGAAGCCAGCTTCGAGATGAGATTTCCACAGGGCTTGTCCCTGGGAGGCCCCCAGCAGACCACTGGGTTGATAGGCCGGACGTGGAAGCAAGGACTAACGACTTGTGAAGCCGACCGGTACTAATAGGCCGACAACTTACACACACAACACCACCCCACCCCCCGCCGCTTCAGGCACCAGGGGACGGGGTTGGCCAGGTGCGCAGCGTCCACTATGCGGTTGCGGAACAACAACCCACCCCGCACCCCCGAGCCCTCACCGGCACCCGGGGCCCGCGGGGCGGAACACCGCACCACACACACAACTGAACAGTGCAACCACAAGTTGTACCCCTAAAAGACCACCCCCGACACAGCGGCCCCCACGGGAGGCCCGGACAGGGCGGTAACAGGGTTACGGCGGTCATAGCGTGGGGGAAACGCCCGGTCCCATTCCGAACCCGGAAGCTAAGGCCCACAGCGCCGATGGTACTGCATCCGGGAGGATGTGGGAGAGTAGGACGCCGCCGGACAACCATTCAAGGGAGGCCCCGCACTGTATGTGCGGGGCCTCCTTGCTTTAACCATGTCGGCTACTCTGGTGTGGCCGATCGGCAGCCCGGCCCCATTCCGGGTTGCGGTCGCACCTGAAGGAAAGAGGATCCTGGATGTCCGAGAACGAGGAACGCCCCGGTTCAGCCGGCCGCGACCGGAAGCAGACCGGTGGACAGACCGGGCGGGGGTCCCGCGGCGGCCCCCGGGACGATCGCCGTTCCTATGACTCCCGCGGCCAGTCCGGGCGTGCCGGAACGGGCCGGGACTCCGGTCGATACGGTTCCGAGCGCGGAGGCTCGTCATCCGCTCGTCGTGATCCCGGCGAGGGGCGACCCCGTCGGTCTGACGGCGGGGGTCACCGCCGGGAGGACGGTCCGCGTCGTGAGGACCGGCCCCGCTCCGGGGCGCCGCGCTCCGGTGACCGCAGCGGCAGCGGGTACCGTCGGGACGACCGTGAGGGCCGTCAGGAACGGCCTCGGCGGGAGAGCGGGTACCAGCGGGACGACCGCGGTGAGCGCGGGGATCGTCCTCGCCGGGACACCCGGGACAGCGGATACCGCCGGGACGAGCGGAGTGACCGCGGGGATCGCCCGGGCCGGGACAACCGTGAGGGTGGCTACCGCCGGGACGACCGAGGTGACCGCGGGGATCGCCCGCGCCGTGAGGGTGGGTACCAGCGGGACGACCGGGGCGCGCGTGGGGAACGACCGCGTCGGGACGACCGTGAGGGCGGTTACCGCCGGGATGACCGCGGTGAGCGGGGCCCTCGTCCGCGCCGGGACAATCCAGGCGGTGGCTACCGCCGAGACGATCGGGGTGACCGGAGTGATCGCCCTCGCCGTGAGGGTGGGTACCAGCGGGACGACCGTGGCGAGCGGGGAGATCGTCCCCGTCGTGATCACCGGGACGGATACGACCGCTTCCGGGAGGATCAGCGCGGTGGGCGCCCCGGAGCGGATCGCGGCCGGGGTGCCGGCCCGGACCGTCGCGGGTTCCGCGACCGGGGCGACAGCGCGCCCGATCACAACCCCAGCGACCTGCGCAGTGCCAACCGCCCCGACCGTGCCAAGTCCCCGGAGATCGACGAGGACGTCACCGGCAGGGAGCTGGATCGCGCGACCAGCCGGGAACTCGACTCGCTGGACGAGCGCAATCGTCCCTGGGTGGCCAAGCACCTGGTCATGGCCGGCCGGCTGCTCGAGATCGATCCCCAGTTGTCGTTCGAGCACGCCCTGGCGGCCAGCCGCCGAGGCGGCCGACTCGGCTGCGTCCGCGAGGCCGTCGGGCTGACGGCCTACGCCGCGGGGCAGTATGCCGAGGCGTTGCGCGAGTTCCGGACCTATCGCCGCATCACCGGTGACCACACCCACCTCCCCGAGATGGTGGACAGCGAACGTGCCCTCGGTCGTCATTCCAAGGCACTGGAGCTGGCCGGCGAGGTGGACCTGGGAACCCTCGACCGCGCCGTCCGCGTGGAACTCGTCATGGTGCTGTCCGGCGTCCACCGCGACCTCGGGGACGTCGATTCCGCACTGAAGGTGTTGCAGGTCCCCGAGCTCGACCGGAACCGCGGGTTCTCCTTCAGTCCCCGACTGTTCCGGGCCTATGCCGATGCCCTCGAGGAGGCCGGGCGAGGCGGTGAGGCGAAGGACTGGCGCCACCAGGCGCGGGTCGCGGAGCGGGCCCTCGGGATCGGAGAGTTCTCGGACCCGGAGATCGTGGACTTCGGGGTGGAGGAGGACGTGCGACCGGAGCGTCGTCCCCGGGCCCGTGACCTGGTCCCACCCGGGAGCACCGGAGAGGAGACGGAGGGCGATGCGGCCACGCCCGCTCCGGCCGCCGCGGGCTCCGAGGACGGCCAGCCCGATGATGACCATCCCGGGAGGGACCGCGCCGTCGCTGACGACCTGGCGGAGGAGGGACTCGTCGTCGTGGATTCCCGCGAGGACGCGTCCGAGGGTGCCGCGCCGTGGGAGGACGCGCCGGACGATCATCCGGGACAGCGTCCGGACTCTGCGTCCCGCCCCGACCGGGACCCGCAGGGCGACTGATCCGTGGCTGCACGCTTCTTCGACGGGCACGACGTCCTGCTGTGCGACCTGGATGGCGTCGTCTACGCGGGTGAGCACGCTATCGACGGCGCCGTGGAGACCCTCCGGGAGCTCGACGCACTGGATGTCCCGGTCGCCTACGTGACCAACAACGCCTCGCGTTCGCCCGAGTCCGTGGCCGAGCACCTCAACTCGTTCGGACTGTCGGTGGCGGGTGAGCAGGTGCTCGGTTCCGCCGCCGCCGGTGTGGCCCTGCTGGGCGAGGAGCTCGAGGGCCGGACCACCCGGGTCCTGGTCGTCGGCTCCGACCACCTGCGCGACCTCGTGTCCGGGGCAGGTCACGAGGTCGCCGAATCGGCCGCCGAGGACCCCGAGGCGGTGATCCAGGGGTTCGACCCCTCGGTCGGCTGGAAGGACCTGGCCCAGGCGGCCTTCGCGATCCGGTCCGGTGCCCGCTGGGTGGCGACCAACACCGACCTGACGATTCCCCGCGCCGAGGGGATCGCCCCCGGCAACGGCGCCCTGGTCGAGGCGGTGGCCCGCGCGACCGGTACCGTCCCGGTCGCTGCGGGCAAGCCGGAGCCGGTGTTGTTCCGGCTGGCCGCCGAGCGACTGGGCGGTCGTCGTCCGCTCGTCGTCGGTGACCGTCTCGACACGGACATCCTCGGCGGGAACCGTGCGGGATTCGACACCGCGCTGGTGCTCACGGGCGTCGATGACCACGACACGACGCGGGCAGCGCCCTGCGACCACCAGCCGACGTGGGTCCTGGACGGCCTGCCCGCCCTGCTGCAGGCGCCCCCGGAACGGTGGTCCGCGGCTACGGGGACGGACCGGTGAGCGCGGGGTGGCCCGAGCCCACCGGTGATCCCGCGGCCGACGCCATCGTGTCCGGCCTGGACGGGGCCGACGCACTGAGCCCGGGGGACGAGGTCGAGGCCTACCGGACGGCACTGGATGCCCTGTCCCGCCTCCTCGAGGAACAGCCTCGGTTGCCGGGGACGCCGTGAGCCGCTCGGGAGCTGCGACGGCCGGTGCTGAACGGCTGGACGTCGCCCTGACCCGTCGCGGGCTCGCCCGGTCCCGCAGTGAGGCCGCGGGGATGGTGAGCGCCGGGGAGGTGACCGTGAACGGCGCCCCGGCCACCAAGCCGTCGCAGAAGTGCGGCCCGGACGACGTGCTGGCGCTGTCCGCACGGGGTCCGCGCTACGCCTCCCGGGCGGGGCACAAGCTGGCCGGGGCGCTGGAGGTGTTCGCCGGCGTCGTCCCCGCCGGTCTGCGCTGCCTGGACGCCGGGGCCTCCACCGGGGGATTCACCGACGTCCTGCTGCGCGCGGGCGCCACCAGGGTGGTCGCGGTCGACGTGGGCCACGGACAGCTCGTGGACGAGCTGCGCCTCGATCCGCGTGTCGAGGTCCACGAGGGCCTCAACATCCGGGACCTGACCCCGGAGCGGATCGGCGGGACCGTGGACCTGGTGGTCTCCGACCTCTCCTTCATCTCGCTGCGCCTGGTCATGGCGCCGCTGGCCGCGGCGTGCCGGCCCGGTGCCGACCTGGTCCTGATGGTCAAGCCCCAGTTCGAGGTGGGCCGGGAGGCCTTGCCGCGCACCGGCGTCGTGGTGGACCCCCGGGCCCGTCGCCGGGCCGTCGCCGGGGTGGTCGACGCCGCCCTCGAGGCCGGGCTGGAGCCACGGGGACTCGCCCGGTCGCCGCTGCCCGGGCAGGACGGCAATGCCGAGTTCTTCCTGTGGCTGCGCCGGGGTGCCCCCGGCACCCCGGACGGCACGGACGGCGCACCGGATCCCGCGCCCGGTGGGGACTGGTGGTCCCGGCAGGTCGTGGACTGGGACTGACCGGGCCGGATGCAGGGCCCGCCCGGTCCATCCACACCGCGGACGTCTCGCGTCCGGCCGGCCACGGAGCGTGGGTATCCTTGTGCCCATGGCTCGCCGAATCCTCGTCCTCGCCCACACCGGCCGTGAGGACGCCATCCGCGCCGCCCTCCGCACGTGTGCGAGCCTCCAGGAGTCCGGGCTGGTCCCGGTCCTGCTCGAGGGCGATGCCATCGCCATCCGCGAGGCCATCCACTCGGACGTGGTGCCGCCGTTGGCGACCCGCCCCGAGACGCTGGGGGTGGACTGCGACCTGACCGACATCCATCTCGGCGTGGTCCTCGGCGGTGACGGGTCCGTCCTGCGCGCCGCCGAACTGGTCCGTGAGGCCGGTGTTCCCCTGCTGGCCGTCAACCTGGGGCATGTGGGGTTCCTGGCCGAGTCCGAGCGCACCGACCTCACCCGCACGGTCGAGGCGGTCGTGGACGAGGACTACACCGTCGAGGAACGGATGACGATCGACGTCCGCGTCTTCGAGAACGACGTCCTGGTCGCCCGGACCTGGGCTCTGAACGAGGCGAGCGTGGAGAAGTCCAACCGCGAACGCATGCTCGAGGTCATCACCGCGGTGGACGGCCGCCCCATCTCCACCTATGGCTGCGACGGTATCGTGATGGCCACCCCCACCGGCTCCACCGCGTACGCCTTCTCCGCGGGCGGCCCGGTCGTCTGGCCCGAGGTGCGCGCCATGCTCATGGTCCCGATCAGCGCCCACGCCCTGTTCGCCCGTCCGCTCGTGGTCTCCCCGGACTCGGTCCTGACCGTGGAGGTGCTCCCGCGCACGAATGAACCCGGCGTCCTGTGGTGCGACGGCCGGCGGACCGTCGACCTGCCGCTGGGGGCCCGGATCGAGGTCACCCGCTCGGAACACCCCGTCCGGATCGCCCGGTTGTCCCGCACCCCGTTCTCCGAGCGCCTCGTGCGCAAGTTCAACCTGCCCACCAAGGGCTGGCGCGGGCCGGTCACCGAACAGGACCGGGAGGAGGTGGCGGCCCGCGAGGCGCGCTACGCCGCCCGGCACACCGACGCCAAGGTACCCGGCTCGCCCGGCGTCTCCGTGGTCGAGCCGCACCACCTGGCACCGCGTCCCGGAGTGGTCCCACCGGCCACGGCCGCCATCCCGGTGGTCGTGCGCGAGGACGAGAAGCTGCCCCTGGCCCGATCCAGCACCACCCCGGCAGAGGCCCGTGAGGACCGAAAGCCCGGAGGCCGCCGGCCATGATCGAGTACCTGTCCATCGACTCCCTGGGTGTCATCGGCGACGCCACCGTGGACCTGGACCCCGGGTTCACCGTGGTCACCGGTGAGACGGGAGCCGGCAAGACCATGGTCGTGACCGCCCTGAACCTGTTGCTCGGGGCGCGCGCCGACGCCGGGGCCGTGCGCCACGGCGCCTCCCACGCCACGGTCGAGGCGGGGTTCCGGCTGGCAGCCGGGAACGCCGCCGTCGGGCTCGCCGAGGAGGCCGGGGCGGTCCTGGACGAGGTCGACGACGAGGGTCACGACGGCGACGCCCCGGGCCGCGGGCCGGGGAACCGCTCGTTGGTGGTCACCCGATCGGTGGGCGCGGCCGGGGGGTCCTCGCGGTCCCGCGCCTCGGCGGGCGGGCGCGGCGTGCCGGTGGCGCTCCTCGGGGAGATCGGCGGACACCTCGTGGCGGTGCACGGACAGACGGACCAGTTGCGGCTGAAGTCCGCGACGGCCCAGCGCCACGCGCTGGACGCCTTCGCCGGGGAGGAGCTGGCCACCGCGCTGGCGGCCTACCGGCGGGACTTCGACACCTGGCGTGCCGCCCGCGCCGAGCTGGCCGAGATCACGCTGCACGAGCAGGACCGCGCCCGCGAGGCCGAGAACCTGCAGCGTGCGCTCGAGGAGATCGACGAGGCCGACGTGACGCCGGGCGAGGACGAGGAGGTGCGCGCCCGGATCCAGCGGCTGGAGAACGTCGAGGAGCTGCGGGCGGCGTCCCTGGGCGCCCACGCCCACCTGGCCGGTGCCGACGTGGCGGAGGCGGTGGACGTCCCGGCCGCGGAGGCCCTCGTGGAGGCGGCGCGCCAGGCCCTGCTGCAGGCACCCGGCCAGGACACCGAGCTGACCGGGCTGGCCGCACGGCTGGCCGAGGTGGGCATCGTACTGGCGGACGTCTCGGCCGACCTGGCCGGGTACGCGGCCCGCCTGGACGACGACGCCGCGTCCGACCTCGACGCGGCGCAGTCCCGGCTGGCGGAACTGACCCGGCTGATGCGGCTGTACGGCCCGGAACTGGCCGACGTGCTCGACTGGGCGCGGTCCCACCGCGCCCGGCTCGACGAGCTGCAGGGCGACTCGGGCCGCATCGTGGAGCTCACCGAGCAGTGCGAACGGCTCGAGGCGGCCGTCCTGGCCGGGGCGGCAGAGCTCACCCGGTTGCGCACCGCGGCAGCGCAGGACCTCTCCGGACAGGTCACCAAGGAGCTGCACGCGCTGTCCATGCCGGACGCCACGTTCCATGCCTCGGTCACCGGTGGCGGTGAACCGGGCCCCCACGGTGCCGACGACGTCGCGCTGCTGCTGCAGCCCCACGCCGGTTCCGCCCCGCGTCCCCTGGGCAAGGGCGCCTCCGGCGGTGAGCTCTCGCGCGTGATGCTGGCGCTGGAGGTGGTCCTGGCCGCCACGGACCCGGTGCCCACGTTCGTGTTCGACGAGGTGGACGCGGGCGTCGGCGGAGAGGCCGCCGTGCAGATCGGCCGGCGGCTGGCCCGGCTGGCCCAGCACGTCCAGGTCATCGTGGTCACCCACCTGCCCCAGGTGGCGGCCTTCGCCGACCGCCACCTGAAGGTGACCAAGGACTCGGACAGCGACGCCGGCTTCACCACCTCCGACGTCCAGACCCTGGAGGGCGAGGACCGGGTGGAGGAACTGGCGCGGATGCTCGCCGGACGGGCGGGATCCGGGTCCGCACGGGACCACGCCCGGGAACTGCTCGAGGCCTCGCACGCCTGAGCCCCCGCGGCGGTCCCGCAGGGCACCGGCCCCGGGCCGGCGGCGGGGAACCGGTGTGGTGCTACGATCGAACTCCGTGGTGCAAAGAACCTCTCGATTCCTGAAAACGCCCAACGCGACCCGCCAGATCTTCGTGACCGGCGGGGTCGCCTCATCGCTCGGGAAGGGACTGACGGCGTCCTCCCTGGGCCACCTGCTCAAGGCGCGCGGACTGTCCGTGACCATGCAGAAGCTGGATCCCTACCTGAACGTGGATCCCGGCACCATGAACCCCTTCCAGCACGGCGAGGTCTTCGTCACGGAGGACGGTGCCGAGACGGACCTGGACATCGGCCACTACGAGCGGTTCCTGGACGAGGACCTCGACGGGCTGAACAACGTGACCACCGGCCAGGTGTACTCCACGGTCATCGAGAAGGAGCGCCGCGGCGACTACCTCGGTGACACCGTCCAGGTCATCCCGCACATCACGGACGAGATCAAGCGCCGCATGCGCCTGCCCGCCACGTGGGGCGGCAGTGAGGACCGCAAGGACCACCGCACCGCCGGCCGGACCGCACCGGACGTGATCATCACGGAGATCGGGGGCACGGTCGGGGACATCGAGTCCCAGCCGTTCCTCGAGGCCGCCCGGCAGGTCCGCCAGGACATCGGGCGGGACAACGTGTTCTTCGTGCACGTCTCCCTGGTGCCCTACATCGGCCCGTCCCAGGAACTGAAGACCAAGCCGACGCAGCACTCGGTGGCCACCCTGCGCTCCATCGGCATCCAGCCGGACGCCATCGTCATCCGCTCGGACCGTGAGGTCCCCCAGGACGTGCGGGACAAGATCGGCCGGATGTGCGACGTGGACAACGACGCCGTGATCAACTGCGCCGACGCCCCCTCGATCTACGACATCCCCAAGATCATCCACGCCCAGGGGCTGGACGCATACGTGGTCCAGGCGCTGGACCTGAAGTTCAAGGACGTGGACTGGTCCACCTGGGACCGGCTCATCGAGGTGGTCCACCACCCGGCCCACGAGGTCGAGGTGGCGCTGGTGGGCAAGTACATCGACCTGCCGGACTCCTACCTGTCCGTCACGGAGGCCCTTCGGGCCGGCGGTTTCGGCAACGACGCCCGGGTCACGATCCGCTGGGTCGCCTCGGACGAGTGCTCCACCGAGGCCGGTGCCGAACGCGCCCTGGCCGGAGTCGACGCGATCTGCGTGCCGGGTGGCTTCGGCGTGCGTGGCCTCGACGGCAAGATCGGTGCCCTGCGCCACGCCCGCGAACGGGGCGTCCCCGCCCTCGGGCTGTGCCTGGGCCTGCAGACGATGGTCATGGAGTACGCCCGCAACGTCCTCGGGATGGAGGGCGCCTCCTCCACCGAGTTCGAGCCGGACACCGCGTTCCCCGTCATCGCCACCATGGCCGAGCAGGAACACATCGTCTCCGGCGGCGGGGACCTCGGTGGCACCATGCGCCTGGGGTCCTACCCTGCGGCCCTGAGAGAGGGCTCGGTGGTCGCCGCGGCCTACGGCACCACGGAGGTGAGCGAGCGGCACCGCCATCGCTACGAGGTCAACAACGCCTACCGCGAACAGCTCGAGGAAGCCGGACTGGTCGTCTCGGGCACCTCCCCGGACGGCACCCTCGTGGAGTTCGTGGAGCTGCCGCGACAGGCCCACCCGTTCTACGTGTCCACCCAGGCCCACCCCGAGTTCAAGTCCCGCCCCACGGACCCGCACCCGCTGTTCCAGGGGTTGGTGGCCGCGGGCCTGGAGCACCAGCGGGCCGGGAGGACGGGCTGATCCGCATGGCGTACATCCCCCACGACGGCGGCCCGCTGGCCGACCTGCCCGCGGCCCGCACCGCGGAGGAGACCGAGAGGGCGTTCGCGGGCAAGGTCTGGGACGTCGCCCGGGAGTCGTTCCGCATGCATGAGGGCGAGGAACCTCTGGTGCGGGAGTTCATCCGCCACCCGGGCGCGGTGGCGATCGTCGCCCTCGACGACCGGGACCGGGTGCGGATGATCCGGCAGTACCGGCATCCCGTCGGCCAGGAGCTCTGGGAGGTCCCCGCCGGCCTGCTGGACGTGGCCGGCGAGCCGATGCTCGCCGCCGCCCAGCGGGAGCTGGCCGAGGAGGCCGACCTGCGGGCCGGCCGCTGGGACGTGCTCGTGGACTTCTACACCACGCCGGGGTCCTCCTCCGAGGGGATCCGGGTGTTCCTGGCCCGGGGACTGAGCGAGGTCCCGGAGGACCAGCGACACGAGCGGACGGGGGAGGAGGCCGGCATGCCGCTGGCCTGGGTGCCCGTGGACGAGGCCGTGGAGGCCGTGCTCTCCGGCCGGCTGCGCAACCCCTCGACCGCGATCGGCCTGCTGGCCCTGCGGGTGCACGCCGCGCAGGGGTTCTCCGGGCTGCGCCCGGCAGACGCGCCGTGGCAGGTCACCACGACCTCAGCCTCCGTCCCCGGCCAGTGACCGACGAGGAGCTCCCGCGGTCCCTGGTCCGGCCGGCGGAGGCCTACCTGGACCACCTGGCCGTGGAGCGGGGGATGTCCGCGAACACGCTGGGCGCGTATCGGCGGGACGTCACGCGGTACCTGCGCTGGCTCGTGGCCGAAGGCGTGGTGGAGCCCCAGGACGTCACCCGGCGGCACGTCACCGGATTCCTCCAGGCCCTGGGCACCGGTGCCGACGGCGGCCACCCCCTGGCCCCGCGGTCCGCGGCGCGCACCATCGTGGCGGTGCGAGGCATGCACCGATTCTGGACGCTCGAACACCTCACGGAGACGGACCCCGCCCGGGAGGTCACCCCACCACGACCGGCCCGGGAACTGCCGAAGGCCATCCGCGTGGACCAGGTGACGGCCCTGCTCGAGGCGGTGCCCACGGACACGCCCGCAGGACTGCGGGACCGCGCGCTGCTCGAGTTCCTCTACGCCACCGGCGCCCGGATCTCCGAGGCGGTCGGGCTGGACGTGGACGACGTCGTCGGCGCGGTCCGCGGCCCGACCGGTGCCGGTCCGGACGCCGGTGCGGACCCGTCCGGCGACCGGGGCGAGGGGGACGAGGAGTCCGGACCCGCCGTCGTGCGGCTGTTCGGCAAGGGCTCCAAGGAGCGGATCGTGCCGCTGGGCTCCTACGCCGCCGCGGCGATCGAGGCCTGGCTGGTGCGCGGCCGCCCGGCGCTGGCCTCCCAGCCGGGCACCGGGGGACCGGCCCTGTTCCTGAACCAGCGGGGCGGCCGGCTGTCCCGGCAGTCCGCCTGGACGATCCTGAAGAAGGCGGCCGAGCGCGCGGGCATCGGGACCGAGGTCTCCCCGCACACCCTGCGCCACTCCTTCGCCACCCACCTGCTCGAGGGCGGGGCGGACGTCCGCGTGGTGCAGGAACTGCTCGGCCACGCCTCGGTGACCACGACGCAGGTCTACACCCTCGTCACGGCGGACACCCTGCGGGAGGTCTATGCCGCCGCGCACCCCCGCGCCCGGGCCTAGGGCTCCATCACGATCCCGCAACGTCACCGGTCAGCCCGGCAGTACCGCGTGACAGCGCCGCACGGGGATGCTCAGATGGACGGAGGCCGTCCGCTCGACCGACGGCCGCAGTGAGACAGTCGTCGGCGCCGCCGGGGCGCCCCGGCGGGAGGGAGTCCATGATGGGGTACGGCACGGAGCGGGGCGGCGACCAGGACGACGACAGGGGTGTCCCCGGAGAGCCGGCGGCGTCCCGGCGCTGGCGCCGGACGCCCGTCGCCCTCGGCCTCGCCGCCGTCCTGGCCCTGGCCTCCTGTGCCGCCGTGCCCGGTGGGGGGAACTCCTCGGAGGCCACCGGCCCGTCGGAGTCCGCGGCGGTCCAGTCCACCGAGGCCGCAGGAGCCACGGAGTCCGGTGACGTCACGGGGTCCGTCGCTGCCAGTCCCACCCCGACGGCCAGCGGGGCGCCCGGTGACGGCGAGGGCGCCGAGGACGGGGACGGGTCCACGCAGACCCACAGCACGGAGGGGGGTCACTTCCGGTGGACGCTGCCGGCCGACTGGACCATCAGTGAGGAGCTGGCCGGCCCGGACACCACCGAGGCGTACGGCGTGAAGAACGAGCGGTGGGTCTTCCAGAACCCGGAGGGGACGGCCGTCTTCTCCGCGAACACCGGCGTGGGGCCCACGGACGGTGACGGCGCCAAGCCCGACGTCGTCGAGGTCGTGGACGCCGAGCGGCTGCGGGGCCTCCCGGCGGACCCGGAGTACGGGGAGGAGGACACCTGGTACCGCGCGGCCATCCTGAGGGACAACGGGCTGCGGGGCGACGAGGGGTTCTTCGACGGGGAGGAGTACCGGCTGGCGGTCCAGGTGGTGGGCGTGCCCCAGGACGTGGACCCGGAGGCGCCGGGCGATGACTACTGGAGCGGCTGGACCTTCGTGCTGCCCGCGGCCCCGGGCACGGGGCAGGGGACGGCCAGCTTCCTGCAGGGCCGCATCGCGCAGTCGGATGCCGAGGCGATCACCGGCCGGGAGGGCAAGGACGCCCTGCGCGCGGTGCTGGAGACCGAGGAGTACTCCGAGCTGCGCGACGTGGCAACGTCCCTGCAGGTCACCGCCCCCTGACACGGACGCGTCCTCGTCCGTCCGGGGTCCTGGACGCGAGCCGGAGACGGCCGGTCGCCTCCCCGCGGGAAGGCGACCGGCCGTCGTCGTGTCCGGGAGCCCCGGACGATACGCCGCTGCGGTTCAGGCGCCGGGCAGGTGCCGCTCGTCGGGTCCGTTGTAGGCGGACAACGGGCGGATCAGCGAGTTGGAGGCACGCTGTTCCATGATGTGCGCGGTCCAGCCGGTGACGCGCGCGGCGATGAACAGCGGGGTGAACAGCTCGGTGTCGAAGCCCATCAGGTGGTAGGTGGGCCCGGCCGGGTAGTCGAGGTTGGGCTTGATGGCCTTGGCCTCGTCCATGGCCTGCTCCAGGCCGTTGTACAGGCCGAGGATCTCGTGCCGGCCGAAGTGCTCGATCATCGCGTCGAGGGCCTTCTTCATGGTCGGCACGCGGGAGTCGCCGTGCTTGTACACGCGGTGCCCGAAGCCCATGACCTTCTTCTTGCTCGCCAGGGCATCCTCCATCCAGGCCTTGGCCCGGGCCTTGGCCTCCTCCTGGGACTCCTCGGGACGGATCCCGATCTCGTCGAAGGTGTGCATCACGGCCTCATTGGCACCGCCGTGCAGCGGGCCCTTGAGGGCGCCGATCGCGCCGGTGACCGCGGAGTGCAGGTCGGACAGGGTGGAGGTGATGACCCGCGCGGTGAACGTCGAGGCGTTGAAGGAGTGCTCGGCGTACAGCACCATGGAGATCCGGAACGCGTCGACGACCTCCGGGGCCGCCTCCTCGCCGAAGGTCATCCACAGGAAGTTCTGCGAGTAGTCCAGGTCCTCGCGCGCGGGCACCGGCTCTGCCGGCCCGCCGGCGTGGCGCCGGCGCTGCTCGTAGGCGACGACGGCGGGCAGCTGGGCGAACAGGGTCGTCGCCTTCTCCAGCTCGGCCTCCGGGGAGGAGTCCTCCGCCTTCGGGTGCTGGGCGCCCAGGATGGAGACCGCGGTACGCACGGAGTCCATCGGGTGGCAGTCGACCGGCAGGGCGTCCAGGGCCGCCTTGACGTGCTCGTCCAGGGCGCGGTGGGCCCGCTCGTGGGCGGTGAAGTCGGCCAGCTGCCGGTCGGTGGGCAGCTCCCCGTTCCACAGCAGGTAGGCCACGGCCTCGAACGGCAGGGCGGCGGCGAGCTCCTGGACCGGGTAACCCCGGTAGAGCAGGGAGTTGGTGTCCGGGTTGACCTTGGAGATGGCGGTGTAGTCGGCCACCACCCCGGCCAGGCCCTTCTTGATCTCGATCTCGGTCTCAGTCATCATCTCGAGTCCTTTCGCGTGACGGGTCAGCCGGCGTCGGTGCGGCCGGGGGAGGAGGCGGTGTCCAGCCCGGGCACCTGGAAGTTGAACACACCCGAGTCGAAGCCGTTGTAGCCCTCGTAGTCCACGAGCTCGTACAGCCGCGCCCTGGTCAGCATCTCACCGACCCCGCCCTGCTGGGTACCCTCCGTGCGGATGGTGGACAGGACCCGTTCCATGGCACCCAGTGCGGTGCGCAGGAGGGTGACCGGGTAGATCACCAGGGCCACGCCCACGCCGGCGAGCTGCTCACGGGTGAACAGCTCGGACTTGCCGAACTCGGTCATGTTGGCCAGTACGGGCACGTCCACGGCGGAGCAGACGGCCTCGAACTCGGACAGGTCCTTCATGGCCTCCGGGAAGATGGCGTCCGCCCCGGCGTCCACCAGGGCCTTGGCCCGGTCCACGGCCGCGCGCAGGCCGCCGGCCCCCTCGACCCCGCGGACGTCCGTGCGGGCCATGATGAGGAAGTTCGGGTCGCGGCGGGCGCTCGCGGCCGCGGCCACCCGCTGGGTGGCGGTGGCCAGGTCCACGACGGCCTTGTTGTCCAGGTGGCCGCAGCGCTTCGGGTTGACCTGGTCCTCGAGGTGGCAGCCGGCCAGTCCGGCGTTCTCGAGTTCCTGGATGGTCCGGGCCACGTTCATCGGTTCGCCGAACCCGGTGTCCGCGTCCACGATCGCCGGCAGGTCCGTGATCCGGGCGATCTGCCCGGCGCGCTGGGCCACCTCGGTCAGGGTGGTCAGCCCGATGTCCGGCAGCGCGAGCTCGTTCGCCAGGACGGCGCCGGAGATGTAGAGCCCGGAGAAGCCCTGTTCCTCGACCAGCCTCGCCGAGATCGGGGTGTAGGCGCCCGGGAACTGCACGGCCGCTCCGGGCTGCAGCAGTTCCGAGAGCCGGACCCGCTTCTGCTCGGCGGTGAGTGTCGAGTACAGCATCAGAACAGTCCCTCCGGTGCGGCGGCCAGGTCGATGACGCCCTCGGCGGCGGTGATGTTGAGCTGGTCCAGGTCCCCGGCGCCCAGTGAGGCGGTGCGCTGGGCGGCCTCAAGGAAGCGCTCGATCTCCTCGGGGGCCACCAGTCCCTCGGCCAGGGTGCGGAACTTGGCGATGTACTGTTCGCGGCCGAACGGGCGGGCACCCAGCGGGTGGGCGTCGGCCACGGCGATCTCGTCGCGGATGACGGTGCCGTCGGTCAGGGTGATCTCCACCGCGCCGCCGAAGGCCTTCTCGTTGAGGTCCAGGGAGTGGTAGCGGCGCGTCCACTCCGGGTCCTCCTCGGTGGTGACCTTGTGCCACAGCTGGACGGTGTCCGGGCGCGCGGCCCGCTCGGGGGCGTAGGAGTCCACGTGGTGCCAGGAGCCGTCCTGCAGGGCCACGGTGAAGATGTAGGGGATGGAATGGTCCAGGGTCTCCCGCGAGGCCTGCGGATCGTACTTCTGGGGGTCGTTGGCCCCGGAGCCGATGACGTAGTGGGTGTGGTGGGAGGTCCTGATCAGCACCGACTCCACGTTCTCCGGGTCGGTGGCCTCCGGGTGCTCACCGTGCAGCTTGCGGGCCAGGTCGATCCAGGCCTGGGCCTGGTACTCGGCGGAGTGCTCCTTGGTGTAGGTGTCCAGGATGGCGCGCTTGGCCTCTCCCGGGGCCGGCAGGGGCACCGAGTACCGGGCGTCCGGGCCGTCCAGCAGCCAGGCGATGACGCCGTCCTCGCCCTCGTAGATCGGAACGGGGGAGGTCTGGCCGCGCGTGGCGCGGTCGGCCGCCTCCACGGCCATCTTGGCGGCGAAGGCCGGGGCGTGGGCCTTCCAGGTGGAGATCTCGCCCTTGCGGGACTGCCGGGTGGCGGTGGTGGTGTGCAGGCCCTGGCCGATGGCCTGGAAGATCGTCTCCGTGTCGAGGCCGAGCAGGGTGCCGATGCCGGCGGCGGCGGAGGGACCGAGGTGGGCGACGTGGTCGATCTTGTGCTTGTGCAGGCAGATCGCCTTGACGAGGTCCACCTGCAGTTCGTACCCGGTGGCGATGCCCCGGATCAGGTCCGCGCCGGTGGACCCGCGGTGCTGGGCCACGGCGAGGATGGCGGGGATGTTGTCACCGGGGTGGGAGTACTCGGCGGCCAGGAAGGTGTCGTGGTAGTCCAGTTCGCGCACGGCCACGCCGTTCGCCCAGGCCGCCCACTCGGGCGAGACCTTCTCGGTGATGCCGAAGACGGAGGCACCGGTGCCCCCGGTGGACGGTGCGTGGGTCAGGGCCTGGGCCCGGGCCGCGACGATCGGACCGCGGTTCAGCGAGGCGATCGCCACGGAGGCGTTGTCGATGATCCGGTTGATGACCATCTCCTCGACCTCGGGGTCGATGCCGACCGGGTCGGTGGCGACCTCGGCCATCTTCCAGGCCAGCTGGTCCTTGCGGTCCAGGTTCTCCTCGGAACGGTAGACGCGGACGTCGTGGTTGATCATGGGGTTCTCTCCTCAGGTCGTGACGGTGTCATGGTCGTGCTGGGTCTCGTGTCCCGGCGGGGTGCCGGGCCGGGGGTCCGAGCGCGCCGGTCCGGCGCCCTCCTGGTGTGACTGCAGGTGGGCCAGTGCGTGCTGCAGGTGCATGGTGGTGGTGGCCGCGGCCAGTTCCGGGTTGCGTGCGGCCAGGGCGTGGGCGATCGCGGCGTGCTCCGTGGCGGAGGCGGCCAGCCGCGCGGGGTCCTTGCGGGAGAACCGGCGCAGGCGCGTCAGGTGCACCCGCAGGCCGCGCAGGTGCTGCGCCAGGTAGGGGTTGGCGCAGGCGTCGTCGACGGCGGCGTCGAGTTCCTCGGTGAGGGCGTAGTACTCCGTGGGGTCGGCCCCGCCGCGCAACGGTTCCGTCGCCGCCTCGAAGCGATCGGCCAGGTCCACGAAGAGCGCGGCGTCGGCATGCTCCGCCGCGCGGCGGGCGGCCAGGCCCTCGAGGGCGGTCCTGAGGTCGAAGAGCAGGCCGGCCTCCGCGAGCGAGACCTTCGTGACGACGACACCGCGGCCGGTGGAGGGCTCTGCCAGTCCCTCGGCCACCAGCCGTCCGATGGCCTCGCGCAGGGGCGTGCGGGAGAGCCCGAGGCGTTCGGACTGCTCGACCTCGCCGAGCACGGCCCCGGGCGGCAGGTGTCCATCGATGATGTCCTGCCGCAAGGCCTGGTACGCACGTTCACTGGCTCGCACAGGGTCAGTGTATACACAAGAAGTCCATCCAGGGCATCTTCGCCCGGAAATTCCCCGTATCCGGAATTTTGCGTATACAGACCCTAGACGGGGGCGTGACCCGGGCCATATCTTGTGCCCATGACCCCAGCAGCGCACGCCACCACCGGGCCGGACCACGACTACGCCGAGGTCTACCGACGATCCATCGACGATCCCGAGGGCTTCTGGCTCGAGGCCGCCCGCGCCATCGACTGGACCCGTCCCCCCACCCGGGCGCTGGACGGCGCCGCGGCCCCGATGTACCGATGGTTCCCGGACGGCACCCTCAACACCGCGGCGAACTGCCTGGACCGGCACGTGGCCGCCGGCCACGGGGACCGGACCGCCATCATCTACGATTCCGCGGTGCTCGGCACCGTGGAGCACATCAGCTACGCCGAGCTCACCGACCGGGTGGCCACCTTCGCCGGCGTGCTGCGGCAGCTGGGCGTCGGCCGGGGGGACCGGGTGGTGATCTACCTGCCGATGACGCCCGAGGCCCCGGTCGCCATGCTGGCGTGTGCCCGGCTCGGAGCGGTGCACTCCGTGGTGTTCGGCGGCTTCGCGCCCAAGGAACTGGCCACCCGCATCGACGACGCCCGGCCAAAGGTCATCGTCACCTCCTCCGGCGGCATCGAGCCCAGCCGCAGGGTCGAGTACCTGCCGGCCGTCGCCGAGGCCCTGTCCCTGGCCGGCCACCGGGTGGACGCCGTCGTCGCGCGGCGCCGGGACGGATTCGCCACGGACCCGGCCGACGTCGCGTCCGGGACCGCGGGCACCCGCTGGGTGGACTGGGACGAGGCGGTGTCCACCGCGCTGCCCGCCGGGCCGGTGGAGGTCGCCGCCACGGATCCGCTGTACGTCCTGTACACCTCGGGCACCACCGGTTCGCCGAAGGGCGTGGTGCGGGACCACGGCGGGCACGCGGTCGCCCTGGCCTGGACCATGGCCAACATCTACGACGTCGGCCCCGGCCAGGTGATGTTCACCGCCTCCGACGTCGGCTGGGTCGTCGGGCACTCCTACATCGTCTACGCCCCCCTGCTCGTGGGGGCCACCTCGGTGCTCTACGAGGGCAAGCCGGTGGGCACCCCGGACGCGGGTGCCTTCTGGCGGGTGGCCGCGCAGCACGGCGTGCGCTCGCTGTTCACCGCCCCCACCGCGCTGCGCGCCATCCGCAAGGTGGACCCGGAGGGAGCCCTGGCCGCCGACCACGACCTGTCCGGGCTGAAGGTCCTGTTCGCCGCCGGGGAGCGGCTGGACCCGGAGACCCAGCGCTGGATCGGGGACCTGCTGGGGGTCCCCGTCATCGACAACTGGTGGCAGACCGAGACCGGGTGGCCGATCGGGGCGAACCCGGTCGGACTGCAGGAACTGCCCGTGAAGATCGGTTCCTGCACCCGGCCCTCGCCGGGATACGCCGTGGAGGTCCTGGACGGTGCGGGCGAACCGGTGCCGGCCGGGACCGAGGGCAACATCTGCCTGCGCCTGCCGCTGCCCCCGGGCACGCTGGCCACCCTGTGGGGCAACGACCAGCGCTTCATAGACTCCTATCTCAGCGCCTTCCCCGGGTACTACGCGACGGGGGACTCCGGCCTCATCGACGAGGACGGCTACCTGTTCGTGATGGGCCGCACCGACGACGTCATCAACGTGGCCGGTCACCGGTTGTCCACGGGGGCGCTGGAGCAGGCGCTCGCCGCCCATCCGGCGGTGGCCGAATGCGCGGTGATCGGCCTGGCCGACCCGCTCAAGGGCCAGCGGGCCGCGGGATACGTGGTGCTGAAGTCCGGGGTCGAGGTGCCCGAGGACCCCGAGGAATTGCTGGCGGAGCTGCGGTCCACGGTGCGGGGGACCATCGGCGCGGTCGCCGACTTCCGCCAGGTCACCGTCGTGGAGGCCCTGCCGAAGACCCGTTCCGGCAAGATCCTGCGCAAGACGATGCGCCAGATCGCGGACGGGGAGGACTACGTGGTGCCCTCCACGATCGAGGACCGTTCCGTGCTGGACCGGATCGCGGACCAGCTGCGCGCCTGACCGGGACGTCCGGAGTCCGCGCGCGTGCCCCCACCGTGGCGCCGGGGCCGGGGCCGTGCCAGACTGCGCCCATGACGAGTCCGCCGCAGATCGTGCTGGTGCCGGGGTTCTGGCTGGGCGGCTGGGCGTGGGACGAGGTCCGGGCGGACCTGGACGGACGGGGCCTCGCGGTGGCGACCCCGACCCTGCCCGGGCGCGGGACCAGGGCCGACGGGCCGCAGGACCAGGCCGACGCGATCCTGGCGGCCCTGGACCGCACGACCGGACGCCGCGTGCTCGTGGTGCACAGCGGGGCGGCCATCGCCGGGACCCTGGTGATCGACCAGCACCCCGGACTGGTGGACCACGCCGTGTGGGTCGACACCGCCCCGGTGCCCGACGGGTACGCCATGGACCCCGGTCTCACGGCCGAGTGGTACCGGTTGGAGGACGCGTGGGCGAGGGAACTGGAGGGTGGCGCGCTGCGCGACCTGACGGACCGGCAACTGCAGACCTTCCGCGAGCGCGCCGTCCCGGAGGCGGCGACCGTGCTGACCACTGCCGTCCGGCTCTCGGACGACCGGCGCCACGACGTGGCCTCCACCGTGGTCTGCACGGAGTACAGCGGCGAGGAGTACCGCTCCTACGCCGGACAGGGCGTCCCCTTCCTGGCCGCCCTGCCGTACTACCGCAACCTGCGCTACGTGGACCTGCCGACCGGGCACTGGCCGATGTGGTCCCGACCCCGGGAACTGGCCGGTCTGATCGCGGACGCCGCCGGGTGAGCGGACCGGGGCAGGCTCAGCCCGCCGGCCCCGTCCAGCGGTACTCGTTCTCCGGCCGGCCCGGCGTGCCGTATCGCGGGGACCGCTCCACCATGCCCACCCGGTAGAGGTGCTCCAGGTACCGTCGCGCGGTGACCCGGGACGTCCCGACGGCGTGGCCCACCTCGCCCGCGCTCAGCGCGTCCGCGGCGGCGCCCCGCAGCAGCGCGACGACGGTGTCCAGGGTCCGCTCCGTCAGCCCCTTGGGCAGTTCCGGGGGACCGGCGGGCCGGGAGCGCGGGAAGGCCCGGTCCACCGCGTCCTGGCCCGGTGCGGTGCCGGTGCCGGCGAACTCGGCCGCCAGCTCGCGGAACGCGCGCATCCGCTCCGCGAACTGCTGGTAGCCGAACGGCTTGACCAGGTACTGCACCACGCCCAGGGCCACCGCCCGGCGGATGGTGTGCAGTTCCGTCGAGGCGGTCAGCGCCAGCACCCCGCCGGTGAAGCCGGCCGAGCGCATCTGCCGCAGCACGTCGAGCCCGTGGCCGTCCGGCAGGTTCATGTCCAGCAGGACCACGTCGACGCCGAAGGAACCGCCCCGGCGCATCTGCTCGGCCAGGAAGCCCAGCGCGTCCCGGGCGGTGGGCGAGACATGGACCACCTCGAAGCCGCCGGTGCGGGCCAGGTACTCCACGTAGGTCTCGGCCGTGACCTGCTCGTCCTCGAGGATCAGCACCCGGTAGTCACGCATGCCCGTCGATCCTCTCCGGGTGCCCTGCGTCCACCGGGTCCGGCAGGCCCCGGTCCGCGGCACCCAGGGGCAGCTCGACGGTGAACACGGTCCCGGAGTCCTGGGCCAGGTCCACGGTCCCGCCCAGCCGTCGGGCCGTCTGGCGGACCAGGGCCAGTCCCACCCCACGGCCGGCGGGCCCGGCCGGTTTCGTGGACCAGCCCAGCTCGAAGATCCGCTCACGGTCCTCCGCAGAGGGTCCCGGCCCACCGTCGGCCACCTGGAGGACCAGCCAGCGCCCCTCGAGGCGCGCCTCGGCGTCCACCCAGCGATCCTCCGGGTCCCGGCGGGCCGGGTCGGCGGCCGCGTCGATCGCGTTGTCCAGCAGGTTGCCCATGAGGGTGACCAGGTCCTGGGCCGGGACGCCGGTGGGGGAGTCGACCTCGTTGCGGTGGTCCATCGTGACCCCGCGCTCGCGGGCCTGGGAGGCCTTGGCGATCAACAGCGCGTCCAGCGCGGGCTCGGCCTCCGCGGTCGTGGCGAGGTCCGCGCCGGTGCCCCGGGCGTCCAGGGACTGCTCGATCAGCTCGCGGGCCTGCTCGGGGCGGCCCAGCTCGAGCAGGGAGTAGAGGGTGTGCAGCCGGTTGGCGTGCTCGTGGGTCTGCGAGCGCAGGGCGTCGGTGAGGGACCGGGTGGTCTCCAGCTCCCGGTTCATCTCCTGGACCTCGGTGCGGTCGTACAGCGTGACCACCGTTCCCGGGCCCGGCGCCGGGATCTCGGACGACCGCCGCCGCGACCGGGTCCAGGGCCGTGCCGTCGGCGTGGTCCCCGGGCGGGCGGGCCGCTGGTTCACCACGAGGATCCGCTCGCCCACCGCATAGAGCTCGTCCCGGGCCTGCCGTCCCGCGCCCAGCAGGTCGGCGAGCGGCGCAGGCAGGCCGAGCTCCCTCACGTGCAGCGGTCGATCGCCGATCACCCCGGCCTCCCGGGACGGGGGCAGGTCCAGCAGCTCGGCGGCGCGGTCGTTGTACAGCGTCAGGTGCCTCGTCGGCGAGATCAGGACCATGCCCTCCGAGACGTTGTGCAGTGCCGTGTCCAGCACCGCGAAGCGTGCGGCCAGCTCCTCGGGACCCAGCCCGTGGGTGGTCCGGGAGATGTAGCGGCCCAGGATCGCCGATCCGGACAGCGCCAGCGCGGCCAGCACCCCGGTGATCACCAGGATCCGGGGAATCTGGGCGGACACGGCGATGTCCAGCTCCGGAACACGCTGGCCGACGCCGACGACCCCGATGACCGTCTCGTCGTCCGCGGACAGGACCGGGGCCAGGGCACGCAACGACAGGCCGGCCGGGCCCGTCGCGACGGTGTCCACGCTGACCCTTCCAGCCCGGACCTGCGAGAGGTCCCCGGGGAAGTGCGTGCCCTGCAGAGCCGGATTCCGGTGGGCCACGCGCGTGGCGTCCGTGCCGAAGAACGTCACCCAGTCCACGTCGGCCGGGCCGGGCAGCTCCAGGGTCAGGGGCTGCAGGGCCGCCGAGGGGTCCGCCGCGGCGAAGCCCTCACGGACCGTGCCCTCGTCCGCGATCAGCTGTGCGGTGGCCACCACGTGCTCACGCTCCAGGGCGTAGAAGGTCTGCCGGGTCTGCAGGTAGCTCACACCGATCGCGAGGACCGCGATGACGACCAGCCCCGCCAGCTGGGCCACGGCGAGCCGCCGGGCGATGCTCCACCGGCGCATGATCACCTCCCGGATCTGTGAGCGGCGTCATGAACTTTATGACCGCAACCGTGACGATCCCCACAGTACGGGGCGAGGATCATCACTGACCGCAGTCCCGGTGGCGCCACACCCCGGCATCGCCGGCGTCCGCCCCCATCATCACACCCCGATCCACCATCGCAGCAAGGACCACCATGGCAGAGACCACCACCGCCCCGCGCGCAGAGCGCTCCGTGGCGAAGAAGACCAAGGACCGGACCCACTGGCTCTACATCTCCGTGATCGCCTCGGTGGTCCTGGGAGCCGCCGTGGGCCTGCTGTTCCCGGAGTTCGGCAAGTCCCTCAAGCCCCTCGGCGACGGCTTCGTCTCCCTGATCAAGATGATGATCGGCCCGGTCATCTTCTGCACCATCGTGCTGGGCATCGGCTCCATCGCCAAGGCCGCCACCGTCGGCAAGGTCGGTGGCATGGCCCTGCTGTACTTCGTCATCATGTCCACCTTCGCCCTGGGCCTCGGCCTGGTCGTGGGCAACCTCATCCACCCGGGTGAGGGTCTCGCGCTGACCCCCTACGACCCGGCCGCCAAGGCCGAACTCGACCCGACCGTCGCGTTCGTGCTGGAGATCATCCCGGACTCCGTCCCGGTGCTGCCGGTCCTGTTCGTGGCCCTGCTCGTCGGGTTCGCCCTGCAGAAGATGGGCGAGGCAGGCAAGCCGCTGCTGAACATCCTCTCCCTCGTCCAGGGCGTGGTGTTCCGGATCCTGATGATGATCATGTGGGTCGCCCCCATCGGCGCCTTCGGTGCCATCGCCGCCGTCGTCGGCTCCACCGGCTGGTCCGCCATCGGGGCCATGGCGCTTCTGATGGGTGCGTTCTACGCCACCTGCATCCTGTTCATCGTCCTGGTGCTCGGCACCCTGCTGAAGATCGTCACCGGGATGAGCATCTTCTCCCTGATCAAGTACCTGGGACGGGAGTACCTGCTGATCTTCGCCACCTCCTCCTCCGAGTCGGCCCTGCCGCGGCTGATCGCCAAGATGGAGTACGCCGGGGTGTCCAAGCCCGTGGTCGGGGTGACCGTCCCGACCGGGTACTCGTTCAACCTCGACGGCACCGCCATCTACCTGACCATGGCCGCCCTGTTCGTCTCCAACGCCATGGGCCTGGAGATGAACCTGGGCGAGCAGATCGGCCTGCTGGTCTTCATGATCATCGCCTCCAAGGGTGCCGCCGGCGTGACCGGCGCCGGCCTGGCCACCCTGGCCGCCGGCCTGCAGTCCCACAGCCCGGCGCTGCTGGGCGGGATGGGCGTGATCGTGGGCATCGACAAGTTCATGTCCGAGGCCCGGGCCCTGACCAACTTCACCGGCAACGCCGTGGCGACGATGCTGATCGGCAAGTGGGTCGGTGAGTTCGACGCCGACCGCGCACGGCAGGTGCTCTCCGGCCGGCTGGCGTTCGACGAGGCCCTGGTGGCCGGACACGGCGCGGCCGAGGCCGCACCGGCCACGGAGGCCGACGCGGAGTCCCGGGGGCGCGGCTTCGACCCGTACGAGTCGCCGACCATCGCCGAGCAGGCGGTGGAGGGGCACCCGGAGTCCAGCCTGAACGTCACCCGCGACCTGGACACCGCCGGCAGCCGCCGGTAGTCCGCCGACCGGGTCCCACGGACCCCACGACCGCGGCCGGGCCCCTGCACGGGGCCCGGCCGCCGACGTGGGCGGGAACCGACCGGCGTATACACCTTCACCCTGCGGTTGAACGTCAAGGCTCGCCGCGGGTCCGCGTGAATTCTCCGGGCCGGCCGAGATCCGGACTAGGGTGTACCCATGCCGCAGCAGCCGGCGTTATCCAGCGAAGGCACCTCACAGAACGGCGGACAGACGGACAGATGGCAGGAGTCGGCAGCATCGTGAACCAGCAAGAGCCCACGCCAGTGCTCATGGTCACCGGGGATCCGGTGATCGGGCCCACGGGACGGCCCAAGCACGAGTTCCCGGAGCCCGCCCCCCTGACCTCGCACGGCCCCGCCCGGATCATCTCGATGGTCAACCAGAAGGGCGGGGTGGGCAAGACCACCTCCACCATCAACCTCGGCGCCGCGCTCGCCGGGTACGGCCGCAAGGTCCTCATGGTCGACTTCGATCCCCAGGGCGCCCTGTCGGCCGGTCTCGGGGTCAGCCCGCACGAGCTGGACACGACCATCTACAACGTCATGATGGAGCGCAGCGTCACCGCGCGGGACGCGCTCGTGGAGACCGAGTTCGAGAACATCGACCTCTTGCCCGCCAACATCGACCTCTCCGCCGCGGAGGTCCAGCTCGTCAACGAGGTGGCCCGCGAGCAGGTGCTCGAGCGGTCCCTGCGCCAGGTCCGTGACGACTACGACGTCATCCTCATCGACTGCCAGCCGTCCCTGGGGCTGCTCACCGTGAACGCGCTGACCGCCTCGCACGGGGTGATCATCCCGCTGACGGCCGAGTTCTTCGCCCTGCGCGCGGTGGCCCTGCTGGTGGAGACCATCGAGAAGATCCAGGACCGGATCAACCCGGACCTGCAGGTCGACGGCGTGCTGGCCACGATGTTCGACGCCCGTACCCTGCACTCCAAGGAGGTCGTGGGCCGGTTGGTCGAGGCCTTCGGGGACCGGGTCTTCGAGACCGTGATCAAGCGCTCCATCAAGTTCGCCGACGCCACCGTCGCCGCCGAGCCGATCACCGCCTTCGCCCAGAAGCACGAGGGTGCCAAGGCCTACCGCACACTGGCCCGCGAGCTGATCTGGCGCGGCGGAGCGCCGTGAGCCCAGTGTCCGCGGCGGTGACCGGCGGAATGGCCGGTCTCGCCGCGGACGACGGTGGCCCCGGCGTGGCCGACCCGTCCCGGGCGGCCCTGGACGAGGCCGGCCTGGACGGGACGCCGTCCGGCTTCTCGGTCACCCTGCGGAACTTCTCCGGCCCGTTCGACCTCCTGCTCTCCCTGATCGCCCGGCGCCGGATGGACATCACCGAGGTCGCCCTGGCTGAGGTCACGGACGAGTTCATCGCCTACATCGGCACCCTGCGGCAGCAGCCCGGGGGACGGGACGAGGACGAGCGCGGCCGCCCGGACCTGGCGGCGCTGGACGAGTCCAGCGCCTTCCTCGTGGTGGCGTCCACGTTGCTGGACCTGAAGACGGCCCGGTTGCTGCCGGCCGGCACCACGGACGCCGAGGAGGACGTGGCCCTGCTGGAGGCGCGCGACCTGCTGTTCGCCCGGCTACTGCAGTACAAGGCGTTCCGGGACGTCTCCGCCCTGATGCGCAGCCGCATGGAGTCCGAGTCCCGGCGCTTCCCACGCCAGACGACGCTGGACCCGCGGTTCGCCTCCGTCCTGCCCCCGCTGGTGTGGACGGTGAGCCCGGAGCAGTTCGGTGCGCTGGCAGAGCAGGTCCTCTCCCGCACCCCGGCCGAACCCGACGCCGTCGGGCTCGGCCACCTGCACGCCCCGCCCGTCTCGGTGCGCGAGCAGAGCGGCATCCTGGCGGCCCGGTTGCGGGCGTCCGGCCGGCTCACCTTCCGTGAAATCGTCCACGACGCCGGCACCACCCTGGTGGTGGTGGCCCGCTTCCTGGCCCTGTTGGAGATGTACCGGGACCGGGCCGTGACGTTCCACCAGGACACGCCGCTGGGGGAGCTGGTGGTGGTGTGGGACCCGGATGCCCCGGACGTGCTGGCGGATCCCGGCGCCGGGTGGGACGAGGAGCACGACGAGAACCTGGACGAGGAGACGACGCATGAGTGAACCGGGACCACGGCCCGCGCCGGCGCCCCCGGCCGAGCGGGAGGGGCCCGGGCCGCACCTGCCCACCCACCCGGCCGGTGACGACCCGGCGGACCTGCGCGAGCAGCTCGAGGCCGTGCTGATGGTGGTGGACGAGCCGGTGACCGTGGCACAGCTGGTCCAGGCGACCGACGCGGAGCCCGCGAGGGTCGCCGCGACCCTGTCGGCCCTGGCGGACGACTACGACGGACGCTCCGGCGGGCCCCGGCGCGGTTTCGAATTGCGCGAGCTGGCCGGCGGTTGGCGCATCTACTCCCGGCCCGCCCTCGCCGACGTCGTCGAGCGGTTCGTCGTCGAGGGCCAGACCGCCCGGCTCACGCAGGCGGCCCTGGAGACCCTGGCCGTGGTGGCCTACCTCCAGCCGGTGACGCGGTCCCGCGTGGCCGGCATCCGCGGCGTGAACTCGGACTCCGTGATGCGCACCCTGGTCAGCCGGGGACTGGTGGCCGAGGCGGGAACGGATCCCCACACCGGAGCGGTGCTGTACCGGACCACCGGATACCTGCTGGAGACCCTCGGGGTGGGAAGCCTCGACGAGCTGCCCAGGCTCTCCGAGCACCTGCCCGGCCTGGACGACCTCGCGGCCCTCGCCGAGCAGGACGAGGGCTTCCGCGGCTGAAGCACGGCCGCGTCCACCCGGTGGGCCCTCGGCAGTGCGCAAGATCACCGCGCCCGCGTGACCTTGCGCGGGAAGGGCTGGACTATGATGGAGTGTTCGGTGGGGCACGGTCGTGGTGCCGTGACCGGTGACCCGAGGTCCCGTGATCCCCACCCACTCCGACCCCTGCACATGCCGTGAGGCACTGAAAGGACATCATGACTCCACGTACCCCCGGACACCAGAACTCCTCCGGCGGACCCCAGGGCTCCGGCGGCCGCCGCGGCCAGGGCGCATCGCGTCCCGGAAGGCCCGGCAAGACCGGTAAGCCCGGCAAAGGCTACGGCGCATCGGCCGGCAAGGGGCACTCCGGCAAGGGGGCTGCCCGCGGCGGCCCTGCCGGCGGCGGTGGCCGCACCCCGCAACCGGGCCAGAAGGGCGGGCCGTTCCGCGACGACTCGCGGGATGGATACGACCGCAACCTGGGCGCCGCGCGCAAGCCGCAGCGTCCGAACCGCGCTCGGCGCGAGCAGAATTTCTCCGAGGTCCACGACCCGTCCGGGGTGCGCCTCCAGAAGCTGATGGCCTCCGCCGGCGTGGCCTCCCGGCGCGTCTGCGAGGACCTGATCGCCGAGGGACGGGTCGAGGTGGACGGCAAGGTCGTGACCGAGACCGGTGTCCGCGTGGATCCCGAGACCTCGGTCATCCACGTGGACGGCATCCGCCTGCAGCTGGACACCACCCTGCGCTACTTCGCCTTCAACAAGCCCCGCGGCGTGGTCTCCACCATGGACGACCCCGAGGGGCGCCCGTGCATCTCCGACTACCTCAAGAAGGGCCAGGAGCGCCTGTTCCACGTCGGCCGGCTCGACACCGAGACCGAGGGGCTGCTGCTGCTGACCAATGACGGCGAGCTGGCCAACCGGCTGACCCACCCCCGCTACGAGGTCCCGAAGACCTATCTCGTCCAGGTGCCCGGGCCGATGGCCAAGGGCGTCGGGGCCCAGCTCAAGGAGGGCATCCACCTCGAGGACGGCTTCGCGCAGGTGGACTCCTTCAAGCTGGTGGACTCCACCCCGGGGCACGTGCTCGTGGAGGTCGTGCTGCACTCCGGGAAGAACCGGATCGTGCGCCGGATGTTCAAGGAGGTCGGCTACCCGGTCGAACGGCTCGTGCGCGTGAAGTTCGGGCCGATCGCCCTCGGCGACCAGAAACAGGGCACGGTCCGGCAGATGGGCCGGCAGGAGATGGGCCACCTGATGGCCTCGGTCGGACTGTGATGGCCCGGGCCCTGCTGACATCCCGGGTCCTGACGGAACCGGTCCTCATCAGGGGCACCGGACTGCTGGGCGCCTCGATCGGTCTGGGCCTGCGTGCCGCGGGCGCCGAGGTCTGGCTCGCCGACCCGTCGCCCTCCGCGCAGGCCGTGGCCGTGGACATCGGCGCCGGCGACCCCTTCCCGGCCGGGCCCGACGGCGCCACGGACGCGCCGGACGTCCGGCAGCCGGGCACCGTCGTGGTGGCCTCGCCCCCGGACGTGACCGGGCAGGTCGTGATCGATTCGCTGCGCCGGTTCCCGGAGGCCGTCGTGCTGGACATCGCCTCGGTCAAGGGGGCGATCGCCGCGGAGGTGCAGGCCGCCGTCGCCGACGGGACCCTGGCCCCCGCCCAGGCGGCCCGCTACGTGGGCACCCACCCAATGGCCGGTTCCGAGCGTTCCGGCCCGGTGGCGGCCCGCGGCCAGCTGTTCACCGCGGCCCCCTGGGTGGTCTGCGCGACCGAGGCGACCGACCCGTCCGCCGTCGCGGCGGCCGAGGAGATCGCCCGCAGCCTGGGCGCCACCGTGCACCGGATGAGCGCCGAGGACCACGACGCCTCGGTGGCGCTGATCTCGCACCTGCCGCAGATCGCCGCCTCCCTGGTGTCCTCCCGGCTCCAGGAGACCCCGGCGGCCTCGCTCGCCCTGGCCGGCAACGGACTGCGGGACACCACGCGCATCGCCGCCTCCGACCCCCAGCTGTGGGTGCAGATCCTCGCCGCGAACGCGCCGGAGATCCTGCGGATCCTCTACGGGGTGCGCGAGGACCTGGACCGGCTGATCGGCACGATGGAGGACCCGTCGGCGCCCGGTGCACGACTGGACATCGCGCAGCTGATCGCCGAGGGCAACGCCGGGCACGCCCGGATCCCGGGCAAGCACGGCGGTCCGCCGCAGGCCTTCGCCGTGGTCACCGTGATCGTGGACGACACCCCGGGCCAGATCTCGGCGGTCCTGCAGGACGTCGGCGCCGCCGGCGTCAACGTGGAGGACCTGCGCATGGACCACTCGGCCGGGTACCAGGTGGGCATGCTGGAGATCTCCGTACTGCCCGGACGCCGGCAGGAACTGACGGACGCGCTGACCGCGCGGGGATGGAAGGTGGTCTGAATGGTGGACGAGACGACGGGGGCGGCATCGCGTCGCCTCGTGGTGGCCGTGGACGGTCCCTCGGGGTCGGGGAAGTCCTCCGTGTCCCGCGAGGTCGCACGTCGGCTGGGCGCGGCCTACCTCGACACCGGGGCGATGTACCGCGCCGTGGCCTGGCACTGCCGGGAGGCCGGGGTGCTCGAGGACGACGACGCCGTCGTCAGTGCCGTCCAGGACATCGACCTGGGGCTGTCCGTGGACCCTGACGTCGACCGCGTGGTGGTGGGCACCCATGACATCACCGAGGCCATCCGCGCACCGGGCATCTCCGCCGTCGTCTCGGTGGTGGCCACCAACCGGGCCGTCCGCGAGCTGCTCGTGGCCCGTCAGCGCGAGCTGATCGACTCCCACCGCCGGATCGTGGCCGAGGGACGGGACATCACCACCGTGGTGGCCCCGGACGCCGATGCCCGCATCCTGCTGACCGCCTCCGCGGAGGTCCGTCTCGCCCGGCGCGGCGAGCAGCTCGGCGGCACCGTCGGCCGGCAGGACCTGACCGCCCAGGTGGTGGACCGGGACGCGAAGGACTCCACCGTGGTGGACTTCATGACCCCCGCCGCGGGGGTGGGTCTCGTCGACTCCTCCGAGCTCGACCTCGAGTCCACCGTGCAGGCCGTCCTGGCCGAGATCGCCGGCCAGTCCGGCCAGGGCGTCTTCGGCGACGCCCACCACGCCCCCGGCACCGAGGCGGCCGGAACCGCCGCACCGGTGACCACACCAGACACCGCAGCACCGACGACCCCGAAGGGGAACCGCGCATGAGCACCGAGAACACCACCGGCACCGGGCCGCAGGACGGGGCCGAGTACGTGCCCGCCGGCGAGGACAACGTCGCCGAGCGGCTGGCCGCCCTCTCGGACGAGGACGCGCGCCAGCGGGCCGAGGCCCTGCGCGCCGGCCTGCAGGACTACGAGCTCGACGACGAGGACGCCGCCCTGCTCCAGGGCTGGGAGGAGGGCGACGCCGAACCCGAGGACGAGCCCGTGCCCCCGGTGCTGGCCATCGTCGGCCGGCCCAACGTGGGCAAGTCGACCCTGGTCAACCGGATCATCGGCCGCCGCGAGGCAGTGGTGGAGGACGTGCCCGGGGTGACCCGGGACCGCGTCAGCTACGAGGCCGAGTGGAACGGGCGGGTGTTCACCGTGGTGGACACCGGCGGGTGGGAGCACGATGCCAAGGGCATCCACCAGCGCGTGGCCGAGCAGGCCGAGCTGGCCGTGGACGTGGCCGACGCCGTGCTGTTCGTCGTGGACGCGACCGTCGGCGCGACCTCGACCGACGAGGCCGTCGTCCGGCTGCTGCGGCGCAAGAAGAAGCCGGTGATCCTCGTGGCCAACAAGGTCGACGACATCACCCAGGAGGCGGACGCCGCCACCCTGTGGGGCCTCGGCCTCGGCGAGCCCCACCCCGTCTCCGCGGTGCACGGCCGGGGGACCGGTGACCTGCTGGATGCGGCCCTGGCGGTCCTGCCGGAGGAGTCCGCCCACGGCGGGCTCGTCCCGCGCGGTGGCCCGCGCCGCGTGGCCCTGCTGGGACGGCCCAACGTGGGCAAGTCCTCGCTGCTGAACAAGCTGGCCGGATCCGACCGCGTGGTGGTGGACGACACCGCCGGCACCACCCGTGATCCCGTGGACGAGCTGATCGAGCTCGGTGGCCGGCTCTGGCGGTTCGTGGACACCGCCGGCATCCGCCGCCGCCAGCACATGGCCCACGGTGCGGACTACTACGCCTCCCTGCGGACCCAGTCCGCCCTGGACAAGGCCGAGGTGGCCGTGGTCCTGCTGGAGGCCTCCGAGGTGCTGTCCGAGCAGGACGTGCGCATCCTGCAGACCGTCGTGGACTCCGGCCGGGCACTGGTGCTGGCCTTCAACAAGTGGGACCTCATGGACGAGGACCGCCGCTTCTACCTGGACCGGGAGATCGAGCAGGACCTGGCCCACGTGGCCTGGGCCCCTCGAGTGAACCTCTCGGCCAAGACCGGGTGGCACAAGGACCGGTTGGTGCCCGCCCTGGACACCGCGCTGGAGTCCTGGGACCGGCGCATCCCCACCGGCAAGCTGAACGCCTTCCTGGGCGAGCTCGTGGCAGCCCACCCGCACCCGGTGCGCGGCGGCAAGCAGCCCCGGATCCTGTTCGCCACGCAGCCCTCCACCCGGCCCCCGCGCATCGTGCTGTTCACGACCGGGTTCCTGGACCCGGGCTACCGGCGGTTCATCATCCGCCGGCTGCGGGAGACCTTCGGCTTCGAGGGGACCCCGATCGAACTCGGGATGCGGGTCCGCGAGAAGCGCGGCCGCAAGCACTAGTCCGCGGCCACCCGGCGGGCCGGGGACACCGGCCGCGGCCGCGACGGGCGGCGGGCCCAGTCCGGGGCCCGCTCCGGCAACGGGCCGACGCCGATCAGGTAGGCCGGCAGGAGTGTCAGCGCGGGGAACCGGCGGACCAGGGAGACGAACCGTGGTGACGGAGCGGTCCACGTGCCGTCCAGGACGGGTTCGACGAACCGGGCGTGCGCGACCCGCTGCACCGCCTGGATGAGGGCGGTCGGCATCAGTCGACGACGCCGCACCCGGGCGAGCACGCGGGGGCCCACGCGGCCCGTCCGGATCGCGGGGGCCAGCAGACGGGCGGTCGCGACGGCGTCCTGCACGGCCAGGTTGATCCCGACCCCGCCGACGGGGGACATCGCGTGCGCCGCGTCCCCGATGCACAGCAGGCCGGCGGTGTGCCACCGCCGGAGCCGGTCCACCCGCACGTCCAGGTGCTTGACCTGGTCCATCGAGGTCAGGGCGCGGACATCGGCCTCCGGGGGCAACAGGCCGTGCAGTTCCCGGCGGAGTGCCTCGACGCCCCGGCGGCGCAGCCCGGCGTCGCCGCCCTTCCGGCCCAGGTACGCGACCTGGAAGTACCCCCGCCTCGGGATGGCGACGACGGCGGCGCCGGCGCGGAACCGGGGGAGCAGGGAGGTCCTCGGGTCCCCGAGGGCGGGCAGCCGGAACCACCACACGTCGAAGGGAACCGGGTACTCCCGCACGGGGAGCCCGGCCGCACGCCGCAGGACCGACCCCCGGCCGTCGCAGGCGACGACGAGGTCGGCGCGCAGCTCCCCGGCCCCCTGCGAGGACCGGTACCGGACCCCGGTGACGCGACCGCCCTCGCGCAGCACGTCCACGGCCTCGGTGTTCATCCGCAGGGCGAAGGTGGGTTCCTCGCCGGCCGCCCGGGCCAACAGGTCCAGCAGGTCCCACTGCGGGACCATCGCGATGTAGGGATGGGGCACCCGCAATCGTCCGAGGGTCACCAGACGTACCGAGCCGCCGTCGGGGGCCGGGAAGCCGACGCCATCCAGCCGGGTCTGCGGCAGGGCGTCGAACGCCTCGAACAGCCCCAGGTCCTCGAGCAGGGTCAGGGTGCTGGGATGCACGGTGTCGCCGCGGAAGTCCCGGAGGAAGTCGCCGTGCTTCTCCAGCACGGTCACCCCGATGCCGGCCCGGGCCAGCAGGAGGCCCAGGACCATTCCCGCGGGCCCGCCGCCCACGACCACACAGGTGCCGCTCATGGTCACATCCTGCCGTGAGAAGATACCGGGATGAAGACCTCGAGACGTCGGGCCGCCGGTGCGGCTGTCCTGCTGATGATGTCACTGGCCGGCTGTGCCCAGGTCGAGGAGATCACGAACCAGGCCGGCGAGGTCACCGCCCAGGCCGAGCGGCTGTGGACCGAGGCGCGGCAGATGGGCGACCTCACGGTGGAGCAGGTCCGGGACTTCGACTGGTCCTCCCTGTCCGGGTTCGACGGCATCCTCCTGGGGGACAACTCCAGGGTGACCGAGTTCTTCCGGTCCATGCCCTCCGGTCCGGACATGGAGTCCTTCGAGATCAAGGGGGACGAGGGCACGCTGGTCGTCCACTACGGGGAGCAGGTCGCGGAGGTCGATCCCGCCGTGCTGCAGGAGACCATGGAGCAGGTCGCGGCCGAGGCCAAGGAACGCGTGCAGAACCTGGACACCGTCGAGTTCCGGGTGGGCGAGCGCACGTACACGTTCTGACCGCGGGGCCCCGCCTCGGGGACCCTGTTCGGCGTCCGCGGGAACCGAGGTGTCCGCGCGCCGCGGACACGTCGGGGGTGCGTGCCGGTCCGGGCGTAGGGTCGGTGCCGGAAGCGACCGACACGCCACCAGGAGTGAGTCCATGAGCACGTTCACCAGTACCCAGATCCGCCTGGCCGCCCGCCCGCAGGGATGGCCCACGCCCGAGGACTTCGCCACGGAGTCGGTGGAGTACGCAGACCTGCGGCCCGGGCAGGTGCGCGTGGTCAACGAGTTCCTCTCCGTGGACCCGTACATGCGCGGCCGGATGAGCGCGGCACGCAGCTATGTCACGCCGTACCAGGTGGGGGAGACCATCACCGGGGGCGCGGTGGGCCGCGTGGTGGAGTCGGCGGCCGATCACCTGCCCCCGGGCACCCTGGTGCTGCACCAGCACGGCTGGACGGACCGGGTCCAGGCCGGGGCGGAGGACTTCCGGCCCGTCCCCGAGCTCGAGGGCCTGCCGCACTCGGCCCATCTGGGCATCCTCGGCATGCCGGGCATGACCGCGTACCTGGGCCTGACCAGGATCGCCGGGCTTCGGGAAGGGGACACCGTCCTGGTCTCGGGCGCCGCCGGTGCCGTGGGCACCGCCGTGGGGCAGATCGCCCGGTTGCTCGGGGCGGCCAGGGTGGTCGGCTCGGCCGGCACGACGGAGAAGACGACCGCCCTCACCCAGCAGTACGGCTATGACGTGGCGCTCAACTACAAGGACGCACCGATCCGGGAGCAGCTGGCGGGGGCCGTCGGCCAGGACCGGGTGGACGTGTTCTTCGACAACGTGGGCGGGGACCACCTCGAGGCGGCCCTGGACGTCATGGCCGACTTCGGCAGGATCGCCCTGTGCGGGCAGATCTCCGGGTACAACGCCACGCAGCGCCCGGCCGGGCCGGACAACCTCGGCCACGTCCTCACCCGTCGGCTGCGCATGCAGGGCTTCATCGTCACGGAGGTGGCCGCCGCCCACCCCGGGGCGGTGGAGGAGTTCCGGGAGCGGATGACCGGGTGGTTGTCCTCCGGGGAGGTCGTCTTCGAGGAGACGGTGATGGACGGTCTCGACCGCACCGTCGAGGCGTTCCTGGCCATGATGCGCGGTGAGAACCGGGGCAAGATGATCGTCCGGCTCACCTGATCCGGGGGCGGACGGAGGCCGGTCCCACGGCCGCGGCTCACGCAATCGTGGCGTGTCCACGGCACCGCTCGCGATGGGGTAGAGTGGGTCCGGTGGAAAACGCCGTGGGCGTTCTCCTCACGGGCTATGGCGCAGCTTGGTAGCGCGCCTGACTGGGGGTCAGGAGGTCGTGGGTTCGAATCCCGCTAGCCCGACCATGTGATCTCTCAAGAGATCGCCGACAGCCCGGACCCAATATTGGGTCCGGGCTGTCGGCGTTCCCGGGATGGTCCGGGCCGGTGGCCTAGCAGCCGCAGCCGCAGGACTCTGGCGGGCAGGTCGGGTCGTCACAGCAGTCGTTCATCTCTCAGCACCTCCTCTCCGGTGTCAGCCACGTGCCGGGGGTGGGCTGGGGACAGTCCTCGGTGGGCAGGGCATCGAGCATGGCGGCCATCTCGGTGCGCAGGGCCTCGAGGTGCCTGATCTTCTCGTCCAGTTCGGCCAGGCGTCGGGTCAGCAGGTCGCCGGCCGGTTCGCACGGACAGCTCCCGGTGTCCCGGATGGCCAGGAGGTTGCGGATGTCCTCGAGCCGCAGGCCGAGCCGCTGGGCGCCCTGGATGAAGTGCAGCCGATCGACGGCCTCGGGGCCGTAGGCGCGGTACCCGGCCGGGGTACGGGCCGGGTCGGGTAGCAGGCCGGCCTTCTCGTAGTACCGGATCGTGTCCGGGCTCAGGCTGGTCGCTGCGGCGAGTTCACCGATCCGCATGCCGCGTTGAACCACTGTCTGGGTCGTCATGCGACAACGATAAACCTTGGAGTCCACTCCAAGGTCAAGACCGTGGGACTAATCTTTCCGGTTGTCTTCCAGGGGGCCGGTGAGGTGGTCGGTCGCGACAGTGACGGTGGCACGGGCGGGGGCTCCCACACCGATCAGGGTGGCCGAGGCCGGGCCGCACCAGTCCCCGGAGCCGAGGAAGAACAGCCCGGGCCGATCGCGGGAGCGCGTGGGCGGGGTGCCCGTGGTGGCCGGGACGGTGCACTCCGTGCTCAGGCCCAAAGGGCGCAGGTGGCCCAGGTCAGGGCGGAAGCCGGTGCACCAGATGACCGCGTCGACCTCTGCCCGGCGGCCGTTGTCCCACCGTATGCCGGTGGGGGTGAAGGCCGAGAACATCGAGGCGGCCTCCAGCCGCCCTGCGTCCCGGGCTGCCCGGACGGGGGGCACGGCGACGATGTCTCCGAGGGATCCGACCCCGCCGGGGCTGGGTTCACCCCGGCGGGCGGCCTGGACGTGGGCGGTGGCCACGGCGAACAGGGCCCGGCCGTCGACGTCGTCGGGCAGGTACCGGGGTGGCCGGCGGGTCGCCCAGGTCACCGATTGGGCGGCGTCCAGCAGGTCGGTGGCGATCTGCGCCCCGGAGTTGCCCCCGCCGACCACCATCACCCGCTGACCGGCGAAGGGCTCCCGCCCGCGATAACCGGTGGTGTGCAACTGGCTCCCGGTGAACTGCTCTGCCCCGGGGACGCGGGGGATGAAGGGCCGGCGCCAGGAGCCCGTGGCATTGATGACCACCCGGCTGGTCCAGGTGCCCCGGTCGGTGCGGGTGAGGTAATTCCCGTCGGGGCCGTCTTCGACGGCCTGGACGGTGACGGGCCGGTGCACCGGCAGCTCGTACCGTTGCTCGTAGGCGCGCAGGTAGGACACCACGTGGGCGGCCGAGGGGTTGCCCACCCCGGCCCAGGGTGGCATCTGGTAACCGGGCAGCGAGCTATAGGCAGCCGGGGAGAACAGCTCCAGGGAGTCCCAGTAGTACTGCCATGCCCCACCGGGGCGGTCGTTGGCATCCAGGATCGCGAAGCTGGGAGCGGGGCCGACGCGTCCCCGGGCGGCGTCGCGGGCCAGACGGTGCAGGTAGAACCCGGCGGCCAGTCCGGCCTGACCCCCGCCGACCACCAGGACGTCGACCTCGCCGGACTTCATGGTTCCCATGGCTGGCGGGGCGGGCGGGTCAGCCCATCTCCAGCATCCGACGCAGCTCGGCGAAGGCGGCTGGGACCACGGTGTAGTGCGCCCACCGCCCGCGCTGTTCCCGGATGAGGAGTCCCGCGTCGACGAGCTTCTTCATGTGGTGACTCACGGTGGGCTGGCTGATGCCGAGTTCCTCGGTGAGGTCGCAGGAGCACACGGCCTCGCAGCCCTGGGCGGCGACGTGGGAGAGCAGGCGCAACCGCATCGGGTCGGCCAGGGCCTTGAGCATCCCGGCGGCCCGCTGGGCCTGCTCGGCGCTGATCGGCCCATCGGACAGGGAACAACACGCCACCGACTCCGGCGTGCCGGAGGCCTCGGCGCGGCGGCCGGTGGTCTCTAGGGCGGGAAGAGTAGTGGTCGCGACCATCACCCCATCTTACATTGACGAACGCCAATATGTCCCGGTAGGGTTCGCATCGATATTGGTCGATACGAGAGATGGGCTTTCATGAGCGTCCCCACCACCGCACCGCCGGCCGCCCAGCACGGCGTGATGAAGGAGATGTCCTTCCTGGACCGCTGGCTGCCGGCCTGGATCGGGCTGGCCATGGTCGTCGGCCTGGCCCTGGGCCGCTTCGTGCCCAGGCTCAACACCGCCCTGGAGGCGGTGAAGATCGGGGAGGTCTCCCTGCCGATCGCGATCGGGCTGCTGGTGATGATGTACCCGGTGCTGGCCAAGGTCCGCTACGACGAGACCCACCGCGTGGCCGGGGACAAGCGGCTGATGGTCACCTCCCTGGTGCTGAACTGGCTCGTGGGCCCGGCGCTGATGTTCACCCTGGCCTGGCTGCTGCTGCCGGACCTGCCCGAGTACCGCACCGGACTGATCATCGTCGGGCTGGCCCGGTGCATCGCGATGGTGTTCATCTGGAACGACCTGGCCTGCGGGGACCGGGAGGCCGCAGCCGTGCTGGTGGCCATCAATTCCGTCTTCCAGGTCATCGCCTTCGGTGCTCTGGGGTGGTTCTACCTCCAGGTGCTGCCCTCCTGGCTGGGCCTGCCCACCACGTCTGCCGACTTCTCCGTCTGGGCGATCGTGCTCAGCGTCCTGGTCTTCCTGGGCATCCCGCTACTGGCCGGTTTCCTCACCCGGGTGCTGGGGGAGCGGGCCAAGGGGCGCACCTGGTACGAGGAGGAGTTCCTGCCCAAGATCGGGCCCTGGGCGCTGTACGGGCTGCTGTTCACCATCGTGCTGCTGTTCGCCCTGCAGGGCGAGGCGATCACTTCCAACCCCTGGGACGTGGCCCGGATCGCGCTGCCGCTGCTGGCCTATTTCGTGCTGATGTTCGGCATCGCCCTGATCGCCTCCAAGGCGGTGGGGCTGAATTACGCGAAGTCCACCACGGTGGCCTTCACCGCCGCGGGCAACAACTTCGAGCTGGCCATCGCCGTGGCCATCGGCACCTTCGGGGTGACCTCCGGCCAGGCCCTGGCCGGTGTCGTCGGCCCGCTGATCGAGGTTCCCGTGCTGGTGGGGCTGGTCTACGTGTCCCTGTGGGCCGGGCGCAGGCTGTTCCCCGGGGACCCCACCGTCCCGGTCCGCGCCGAGACCGTCGCCGCGACCCGCGCCTGAACCCTCATCCCCGACAGGAGAGCCAGAGATGACCACCTCAGAGTCCGCGTCCCGGCCGGCCGTGTTGTTCGTGTGTGCCAAGAACGGTGGCAAGTCCCAGATGGCCGCGGCCCTGATGGACCACCACGCCGCCGGCAGCGTGGAAGTCCACTCCGCCGGAACTAAACCGGGCGAGGCGATCAACGTCCTCTCGGCCGAGGTCGTCGCCGAGGTCGGGGCGGACATGTCCGGCGGCCAGCCCAAGCCCATCGACGTAGACCTGCTGGCCCGCGTGGACCGGGTCATCGTCCTGGGGGACGAGGCGAAGGTCGACCCGGTGGAGGGTATGGCAGGGACCATCGAGACCTGGCATACCGACGAGCCCTCCACCCGCGGCATCGAAGGGGCCGAGCGGATGCGCCTGGTCCGCGACGATATCGACGCCCGCGTGCGCACCCTGCTCACCGACCTCACCGGTACCCCCGGCCCCTGACCTCCTCATGACCGACTGCTCCGTGACCCACCGACCGAGAAGAGATGACCCGATGACTGCAGAGACCACCCCGACCGCCCAGAAGCCGTCGGTGCTGTTCGTGTGCGTGCACAACGCCGGGCGGTCCCAGATGGCCGCCGCCTACCTGCAGCATCTGGCCGAGGGCCGGATCGAGGTCCGCTCCGCCGGCTCCGCGCCCGCCGAGTCGGTCAACCCGGCCGCCGTGGAGGCCATGGCCGAGGAGGGCATCGACATCAGCGCGAACCAGCCCAAGGTCCTCACCTATGAGGCGGTGCAGGACTCCGACGTGGTGATCACCATGGGCTGCGGCGACGCCTGCCCGTTCTACCCGGGCAAGCGCTATGAGGACTGGAAGCTGGACGACCCGGCCGGTCGGGGCGTCGAGGGCGTGCGCCCCATCCGCGACGAGATCAAGACCCGCATCGAGCAGCTCATCGCCGAGTTGCTCCCGGCCGAGTCCACCGCGAACTGAAGGCGAACCATCCCATGAGCACCACGACCACGGACACCACGAGCACTGAGCAGGCCACGGACCAGCTGATCATCATCGGCTCGGGTCCGGCCGGGTACACCGCCGCGATCTACGCCGCGAGGGCCGGGTTGGCCCCGCGGGTGATCGCCGGATCCGTCACCCACGGCGGGGCGCTGATGAACACCACCGAGGTGGAGAATTTCCCCGGGTTCCCCGGCGGGATCCAGGGCCCGGAGCTGATGGCCGGACTGGCGGAGCAGGCCATCCGGTTCGGGGCCATCATCGAGTACGACGACGCCGCGTCCGTGTCCCTGTCCCGGCACCTGAAGGAGGTCACCACCCTGACCGGGATGACCTACCGGGCCCCGGCGGTGATCGTGGCCACCGGTTCGGCCTACAAGGAGCTCGGCCTGCCCGAGGAGAAGAGCCTCAGCGGGCACGGGGTGTCCTGGTGCGCCACCTGTGACGGGTTCTTCTTCCGCGACCAGGACATCGTCGTCGTCGGCGGCGGGGACTCGGCCATGGAGGAGGCCCTGTTCCTCACCCGCTTCGCCCGCTCCGTCACCGTCGTGGTCCGCCGGGACGCCCTGCGGGCCTCGAAGATCATGGCCGCCCGCGCCAAGGACAATCCCAAGATCCACTTCGCCTGGAATAGCCGTGTCGCCGCGATCCACGGCGCCGACAAGGTCACCGGGGTCACCCTGACCGACACCATCACCGGGGACACCCGCGATCTCGCCGCGACCGGGGTGTTCGTGGCCATCGGCCACCTGCCCCGCACCGAACTGGTCGCCGACCAGCTGGAGCTGGACGCCGAGGGGTACATCGTCGTGGACGCCCGCACCACCCACACCAACCTGACCGGGGTCTTCGCCTGCGGGGACGCGGTGGACCACCGCTACCGCCAGGCCATCACCGCGGCCGGCACCGGCTGCGCCGCGGCCCTGGACGCCGAGCGCTACCTGGCCGCCCTGAATGATGCCGAGTCCATCGCCACCGCACTCGTCGAGGAGCCCACTCATGGCTGACACCACCATCCCCACCACCACAGCCAGCAGCTCCAGCACGACCGACATCAGCGCGGACCCCACCGGGCTTCCGGTCGTGGTCATCGGCGCCGGACCGGTGGGCCTGGCCGCCGCCGCCCACCTGGTCGAGCGCGGCCTGGACCCACTGGTCCTGGAAGCTGGCCCAGACGTCGGGGCGGCCATCCGGGCCTGGGGCCACACCCGACTGTTCTCCCCGTGGCGGTACAACGTCGACGCCGCCGCGGCCCGCCTGCTCGAGCCCACCGGATGGGTCACCCCGGACCCGGAGGCCCTGCCCACCGGGACCGAACTGGTCGAGCAGTACCTTCAGCCGTTGGCCGCCACCGAGGCCCTGGCACCCCGGATCCGCACCGGTGCCCGCGTGATCGCGGTGTCCCGGGCCGGGATGGACAAGACCCGCACCGCCGGTCGGGCCCAGACCCCGTTCCTGGTCCGCATCCAGCACGCGGACGGCACCGTGGAAGACGTGTTCGCGTCCGCGGTGATCGACGCCTCCGGCACCTGGGGCCAGCCCAACCCCTTGGGCCAGGCCGGACTGGAGGCACCCGGGGAGACCGCTGCCCGCGCGGCAGGGCGGATCACCACCGCGCTGCCGGACGTCACCGGCCGGGACCGGGCCCGGTTCGCCGGTCAGCACGTGCTGGTGGTCGGGGCCGGGCACTCGGCGGCCAACACCCTGCTCGAGCTCGGCGCCCTGGCCCAGGACGCCCCGGGCACCCGGATCTCCTGGGCGGTCCGCTCGGCCGACGTCACCCGGGTCTATGGCGGCGAGGACCGCGACGAACTGGCGGCCCGCGGGGCCCTGGGCACCCGGCTGCGCCACCTGGTGGAGACCGGGACCATCCGGGTGCACCCGTCCTTCACCATCACCGCCTTCACCACCACCGGCCTGGGGATGATGGTGCAGGCCTCCACCCCGGCCGGAGACGAACGGCTGGTGGTGGACGTGGTGGTGCCGGCCACCGGATTCCGTCCCGCACTGGGCATGCTCTCCGAGCTGCGCCTGGACCTGGACCCGGCCGTGGAGGCCCCGAGGCGACTGGGCCCGCTGATCGATCCGGAGTTCCACTCCTGCGGTTCGGTCGCGCCGCATGGGGAGAAGATGCTCGCCCATCCCGAGCCGGGGTTCTACATCGTGGGCATGAAGAGCTATGGGCGGGCGCCGACCTTCCTGATGGCCACCGGCTACGAACAGGTCCGCTCCATCGCCGCCTCCCTGGCCGGGGACCAGGCCGCCGCCAACCACGTGGAGCTGGAGCTGCCCGAGACCGGGGTGTGCTCCACCGACCTGGGCGGGTCCTGTGACGTCCCGACCCCCGTCGCCGGCACTGCCGATCAGGGCTGTTGCACTCCGGCCCCCACGACCGCATCCATCGACATCCCGCCCACACCCGCGACCGTCCCGGTGCTGCTACCCGTCCGGGCCAGCGCCTGCTGCTGACCCGCGCTCACCCTCAGCGTCCCGAACTCCACGTCGGGGGCCACCGCCGACCGGACGGGGACGCACCCACGAACCGGCCGGTAACTTTTCCTTCCCTCGCTCTGGACAGATCTCCAGTGGTTGGACATCCTCATACACGTGGGTCGGATCACACGTCGTGAGTCCCGTCGCCACTGCGTGCCGACCATCCTGACCTGGAGGAGCAATCGTGGCCGAGGCCTACATCATCGATGCCGTGCGGACCCCGGTGGGCCGGCGCGGGAAGGGCCTGGCGCAAGTCCACCCCCTGGACCTGGCCGCCGCGCCGATCGCGGAGATCGTCCGACGGGCCGGGATCGACTCGGCCGAGTATGACGAGGTGATCCTGGGGTGTATCGACCAGCTGGGTCCGCAGGCGATGGACATCGCCCGCAACGCCTGGCTGGCGGCCGGGGGCTCCGAAGCGGTGCCCGGGACCACGGTGGAGCGCCAGTGCGGTTCCGGCCAGCAGGCGGTGCACTATGCCGCCCAGGCGGTGATGTCCGGCACCAGTGACCTGGTGGTGGCCGGCGGGGTGCAGTCGATGTCCACGATCCCGCTGTCCCACGCCAACCAGGCGGCCGCGGAGTTGGGGTTCCCGGACCCGTTCACCGGGTCCGTGGGCTGGGCGGACCGGTACGGGGGCCAGGAGATCTCCCAGTTCCGGGGCGCGGAGATGATGGCCGCCCAGTGGGGGTTCAGCCGTGAGGCGCTGGAGGGGCTGGCGGTGAGTTCGCACGAGCGGGCCCTGGCCGCCCAGGCGGCGGGGCGCTTCGAGCGGGAGATCATCCCGGTGCCCCAGGCGCCGGGGGTCACCGCGGACGAGGGTCCCCGGGTCCCGGACGTGGCGAAGATGGCCTCGCTGGAGCCGATCGTGCCCGGCGGGCTGCACACCGCCGCGTCCGCCTCGCAGATGTCCGACGGGGCCGCGGCCCTGCTCATCGCCTCCGAGGCCGCCGTGGAGCGGTACGGTCTGAGCCCGCGGGCCAGGATCCACCACGTCTCGGCCCGGGGCGATGACCCGGTGATGATGCTCTCGGCCCCGATCCGTGCCACCCGGCACGCCCTGGAACGGACCGGGATGAGCCTCGATGACCTGGACGTGATCGAGATCAACGAGGCGTTCGCCGCCGTGGTGCTGGCATGGGCCCACGAGACGGGGGCCGACATGACCCGGGTGAACGTCAACGGCGGGGCGATGGCCCTGGGCCACCCGATCGGGGCCACCGGGGCCCGGCTGATGACCTCGATGCTGCACGAACTAGAACGCACCGGCGGCCGCTACGGGCTGCAGACCATGTGCGAGGGCGGCGGCCAGGCCAACGTCACCATCATCGAGAGGCTCTGACCATGACATCGACCGACACCGACACCGAGACCGGCAGGGGCGTGGGGGCGGCCGTCCAGCAGGCCCAGCAGAACACGGTGGGTGCCCTGGTGCGCCGCGCCGTGTCCACCTTCGGCGACACCGTCGCGCTGCGGTTCCAGGACCGTCACTGGAGCTACCGCGACCTGGGGGCGGCCGTGGACCGCGTGGGCCACCGGTTGAGGGACCTCGGGCTCGCACCGGGGGACCGGGTGGCGGCCTACGGGGTGAACTCGGACGCGTACCTCGTGCTGTTCCTGGCCTGCGCCCAGGCGGGCGTGGTCCACGTCCCGGTGAACTTCGCCCTCAAGGGCGGTGAGCTCGCCTACATCCTGGAGGACTCCGGGGCGCGGGTGATCGTGGCGGACAACGCCCTGGCCCCGCTGGTCCGCGAGGTCCTGGACGGGGGCCGTGCGGCCGGCGTCGAGACCGTCCTGCCGATGTTCCCCGGTTCCGGCACGGGGCAGCAGTCCCTCCTGGAGACCGCTGAGGGCGAGGGACCCGGCTCCGGCCCGGGTGCGGGGGCGGAGCCCGGCACGGGCCCGGTCGAGACGGACCTGCTCCAGCTGCTGTACACCTCGGGGACGACGTCGGCCCCGAAGGGGGCGATGATGACCCACCGGGCGCTGATGGCCGAGTACGTCTCCTCGGTCATCGCCCTGGACTTCACGGCCGAGGACCGGCCGCTGGTGGCGATGCCGTTGTACCACTCGGCGGCCATGCACGTGTTCCTGTTGCCGTATCTCTCCCTGGGGGCCACGGTGCGCCTGCTGGCCAAGCCGGACGTGCCGGAGATCCTGCGCTACGTGGAGGAGGAGCACATCGGCTCCCTGTTCCTGGCCCCCACGGTGTGGGTACCGCTGTCCAACCATCCCGAGCTGGACACCCGTGACCTGTCCTCCCTGACGAAGGCCCAGTACGGGGCCTCGATCATGCCCGTGACCGTGCTGGGCCGGCTGCGGTCCCGGTTCCCGGGACTGGGGTTCTACAACTGTTTCGGCCAGTCCGAGCTGGGCCCGTTGTGCACCGTGCTGCGCCCGGAGGAGCACCACGCCCGACCGGCCTCCTGCGGGCGGCCGGTCTACCTCGTCGAGGCCCGGGTGGTCACCGCCGAGGGGCGCGTGGCCGAACCCGGCGAGCCCGGGGAGATCCAGTACCGCTCCCCCCAGCTGATGGACGGGTACTGGAACAAGCCCGAGGCCACCGCCGAGGCCTTCTCCGAGGGCTGGTTCCGCTCCGGGGACCAGGTCACCCGGGACGCCCAGGGGTACATCCAGGTGGTGGACCGCATCAAGGACGTGATCAACACCGGCGGGGTCATGGTGGCTCCACGGGAGGTCGAGGACTGCATCTACGAGCTCGACGAGGTGGCCGAGGTGGCCGTCATCGGCCTGCCCGACGAGCGCTGGATAGAGGCCATCACCGCGGTCGTGGTCCTCAAGGACGGTGCCGCCCTGACCGCCGAGGCCGTGCGAGCGCAAGTCAGGGACCGGATCGCCGACTACAAGGTGCCCAAGCGCGTGGACTTCGTCGCCGAACTGCCCCGCAACCAGTCCGGCAAGCTCCTCAAGCGCGAACTGCGTGCCGAGCGCACCGAGACCCCGGTGCCGAGGGTGCAGTCGTGACGTCGCCGCTGCGGGTCGAACGCCGCTCGGGGGTGGTCCGGCTCGTCCTGGACCGCGTCGCCGCCGGCAACGCCCTCGACGAGCCCCTCGCGGAGGCCCTGGTCACGGAACTCGAACGCGCCGAGGCAGATCCCCGGGTCCAGGTGCTGACCGTGACGGGCCGCGACCGCTTCTTCTGCGCTGGCGGTGACGTCCGATCCATGGCCTCGGTGCCGGCCGGGGAGCGGCACGAGCTCCTGCTGTCCCTGGCGACGGCGACGAGCACCCTGATGACCGCCCTGTCCCGCACGCGGTTGCTGGTGGTCGCCGGGGTCAACGGCGCCACGGCCGGGGCCGGCCTGGGCCTGCTGCTCGCCGCGGACTGGGTACTGACCAGCGACGAGGCGAAGATCGTCGGGGCCTTCGCCGGCGTCGGGCTCACCCCGGACACCGGGGTGTCCTACCTGCTGCCGCGTACCGTCGGATATCACCGGGCGGTTGAGCTGACCCTGGGTGGACGCCGGCTGGGCGGGGCGGAGGCCGTGGAGTGGGGGCTGGCCAGCCAGTCCGTCCCGGCCGCCGGCTTCGCCCGCCGGCTGACGGAGGCCGAGGACGCGTTCGCGGCCAACGCGGACCACGTGGTCGGCCCCACCAAGGCACTGCTCCGCGCCGGTCGCTACGGGGCGGACTGGGAGGAGCACCTGCGCGCGGAGGCGCGGAGCGTGGCGCGGTCGAGCACGCACCCGGAGAGCGTCCGCCTCGTGGACCGGTTCGCCGCGCCGGCGCCGGCGGCTCACCGCGCGGGGTAGGTGACCCGGCCGCCGTCGGGATCCACCACGGCACCGGCGGTGAGCTGGGCCGGGGGAGCCTTGCCCGGTTCCATGAGGTGGTGCACGGCCTCGCCCGCCGCGAGCAGGTGGTCGGCGATGATCCGGCGATGACACCGCCACCACACCGCCTCCGAGCACATCACCGCCGCCGTCCGCTCGGCACCCCACGCCCGCAGCTCGGCCAGTCCCGTCCTGAACTCCTCCGACAGGGCGTGGTCCGCATAGTTGTGGAAGCTGCGGTTCTCCCAGAAGCCGTTGACCTCCTCCGGGACGGACCGGTCGCGTGACCGCCGGCCGCCGAGGGAGGCCAGGCGCCGGTACTCGATGCCCGTCCCGGACAGGGATGCCGCGAGGACCTCCTGGTCGAAGTGCGGGTAGCGGCGCGAACCGGGCAGTCGCCGCACGTCCACGAGCAACCGGACGTCCACCGAGCGCAGCAGGTCCAGGAACTCCTCCAGCGTCCGGGTCGAGTGACCGACGGTGTAGAACGGAAAGTCCATGCCCCGAATCTAACGTCCCCGGCCGTCAGGTCCAGCGGGTCCATCAGGTGAACTTGCACTTGCCAGAGGAGAGGAGGAAAGTGTATGGGTGCATTCTCCAGAAACCATCGAACCCACCGCCGCTGAGCGGAACCCCTCGGGCAGGACGTTCTTCGGCCAGCCGGGCCCGCTCGCCAACCTGTTCAGCGTCGAGTTGTGGGAGCGCTTCTCGTTCTACGGGATGCAGGGCATCCTGCTCATCTACATGTACTTCACGGTCGCCGAGGGCGGCCTGGGGATCGACGAGGCGGTGGCCACCGGCATCGTCGGTGCCTACGGCGGCATGGTCTACGTGTTCTGCATCATCGGCGGCTGGGTGGCCGACCGGCTGCTGGGCTCGGAACGGACGATGTTCATCAGCGGGGTGCTCATCATGTGCGGGCACATCGCGCTGGCCCTGGTCCCGGGCGTCCCCGGGCTCGCGCTGGGCCTGGTCCTGGTGGGGCTCGGTTCGGGCGGGCTGAAGGCGAACGTCGCCAACCTGGTCGGCAACCTCTACACGCGGGCCGATCCGCGGCGCGACGCAGGGTTCTCCATCTTCTACATGGGCATCAACATCGGTGGCCTGGTCGGGCCCCTGCTGACCGGCTGGACCGCCCAGACCTGGGGTTTCCACGTCGGCTTCGGACTGGCGGCCGTGGGCATGGCCATCGGCCTGACCCAGTACGCGCTGACCCGCAAGAGCCTGCCGGAGCACGTCCACCACGTGCCCAGCCCGCTGCCGCGCAGCCAGTACGGCCGGTGGATCGGCATCACCGTCGTGGCCCTGGCGGTGATCGCGGTGGCCGTGGCCACCGGGCTCGTCAACGCCGCGAACCTGGCCGACGTCGTCGTCGTCCTCTCCGTGGTGGCCGCGATCGCGATCTTCGCGGTCATCCTCACGTCGGCCAAGACCACCGGCGAGGAGCGCAGTCGCGTGCTGGCCTTCATTCCGCTGTTCATCGGCTCGGCCGCCTTCTTCGCCCTGTTCCAGCAGCAGTTCACCGTCATCACCCTCTACTCGGACACGCGGCTCGACCGCATGCTGGGCGACTGGGAGATGCCGATCCCGTGGGTGCAGTCCTTCAACCCGTTCTTCATCATCCTGCTGGCCCCCGTCTTCGCCGCACTGTGGACGAAGCTGGGCCGCCGCCAGCCCAACACCCCGGTCAAGTTCGGGGTGGGCATCGCCCTGATGGGCGCCGCCTTCCTGCTGTTCCTGCCGATGGTCGGCACGGGAGCGGTACCGGTGCTGTGGATCGGGTTCATCATGCTGGTGGCCACCATGGGTGAGCTCATGGTCTCCCCGGTGGGGTTGTCCCTGTCCACCAAGCTCGCGCCCGCGGCGTTCCCGGTGATGATGGTGGCCCTGTACAACCTCTCGGTGGCCCTGGGCACCGCGCTGTCCGGCGCGCTCGCCGGCTACTACACCGCCGAGACGGAGGGCACCTACTTCGGGATCCTCGGTGCCGTGACCATCGCGATCGGCGTGGTCATGCTGGTTATTTCCCGTCCGGTGCACCGGGCCATGCGCGGAGTCCACTGACCTGCCGAGCGGGGAGGGCGGGTGCCGACCGGGACGATCCGGTCAGCACCCGCCCTCGGCGCGGCTCAGGCCGGTGAACGGAACGTCGCCGCGATCAGGGCGCCGTCGGGAAGGTCTGCCGAGCGGACGGCCTTGACGGTTCCGCCGGTACGCAGTACCCGGGCCGCGACCTCGTCCGCCAGGCCGTAGGTGTGGGCGCTGGGCTCCTCCGCGACAGTCACCTCGCCGTACTCGTCGATGGTGCCCTCGCGTTCGGCCGCGAGATCGAACAGCAGCACGTCCACCCGGCCCGCGGTCGCCGCCCTGGCGATCTCCCGCAGCTTGGCACTGGCCCGGCCATGGGCGCGCTGCGTGCCGAAGCGCTCGCGCCAGGCGGCCAGCTGGGTGGCGTAGTTGCGGTCCAGCACCTCACGGCCGCGCTTCCCCAGGTCCTCCAGGGACAGCGAGGCCGGGTTGACGCCGATGCCCTCCTCCACGAGCCGCTGGTAGGTGTTGACCTCCCGGTAGGCCGGTTCCAGGTCGGGGCTGGCCGCCAGCACCAGCGGGTGGGCGGACCCGTTGATCTGGCGCAGGACCGCCTCCTGGACGGTCGAGCAGTAGTCACGGCGCTGGACCTTGGGCCGCTGGTTCCCGTCCGCGCGCTGGCGGTCCATGCGGCCCTCGTTGTCGGCGGTCTGCAGTTCGAGGCCGAGGTCGTCGGGCAGCCCGGTCAGCGGCACCTCATGGCAGGAGGCGTCGGCCTCCAGGGCCAGCAGCCGCACCGATCCCTTCGTCAGTGCCAGCACGTACCCGCTGTGGGCGAAGGTCGTGGCCCGGATGAGGGGGCCGACGTCGAACCGGTCGCCGACGCTGCAGTGACTGTTCAGGTTGTTCATGAGCCGGAAGGCGCGCAACCCCGACGGCGAGACGAACACCGCGATGGAGCGCGCCTGGGTGGACCAGAAGTCCCGGTCCTCCTCCAGTGCGGCCACCTCGGCGCTGACGCGCTCCCGGTCCTCGGCGGGCACGGACCCGGGCAGCGTGGCCAGAGCCTCCGTGGCCATCGTGCGCAGGGCCACCTGGGCCGCCTCGGGGTTCCGGCCGATCGGCGCCCGGGCGTCGTCGGCCCCGGACGACGCAACATACAACGACACGCTCGCGGCGTGCCGGTGCTGCGTGAGCTCGGCGAAGTCTTCTGCTGAGGGAATGTCGATGCTCATGGGGACACGGTACCCACGTGTGACCAAAAGCACACCTGATTCCGGAGATTCCATGCCCGGTTCTGCCGACTCGGCACCACGACGTCGGCCCGTCGCCCCCGGCCCACCGGTGGGCGTACGCTGTGCGCATGCAGACGCGCCCGGTGCGTACGGCGGGGGAGCGCAACCGCACCTTCGCCGGCATCCTGGCCAACACTGCCCTGGCCAACCTCACCACCAGCTACCTGTGGTTCGCCATCACCTTCTGGATCTACCTCGAGACGCGGAACGTGATCGCCACGGGGGTGATCGGCGGCGCCTACATGCTGCTGCTGGCCGCCACCGGGATCAGCTTCGGCACCTACGTGGACCGGTTCCGCAAGCTTCCGGTGATGCGGTTCGCGGGAGCCGTCACGCTGGCGATGTTCGCCGTGGCCGGACTGTTGTTCCTGGTGGCACCGGCCGAGGAGCGCAGCGCCCTGGACCGCCCGTGGTTCTGGGCGTTCGCCCTGTCCGTCCTGGCGGGGGCCGTCGTCGAGAACCTGCGGAACATCGCGCTGTCGACCACCGTCACCCTGCTCATCGACCAGGACCGGCGGGCCAACGCCAACGGCTACGTGGGCATGGTGCAGGGGCTGGCCTTCATCGCCACCTCCGTCCTGTCCGGGCTCTCGATCGGGTTGCTGGGGATGGGCCCGACCGTGCTGGTCGCCGTCGTCCTCTCGGCCCTGGCCCTGGCCCACCTGGCGATCCTGCGCCTGCCCGAGGAGGCCGCACCGGCTCCCTCCGACGCCCACGGGGGGTTCGACCTCGCGGGCGCCTGGTCCGCGATCCGGGACATTCCGGGCATGGTCGCGCTGATCCTGTTCACGACGTTCAACAACTTCATCGGCGGCGTGTACCTGGCCCTGATGGACCCCTACGGCCTGGAACTGTTCACGGTCGAGCTCTGGGGCGCCTGGTTCGCCCTCGGAGCCACGGGCTTCATCCTCGGCGGGGTCCTCGTCGGACGCCTCGGGCTGGGGCCCAACCCCATCCGCACCCTGTTGGGCATCGTCGCGATCATGGGGGTGATCGGTTCGCTGTTCACCATCCGGGAGTGGGGGTGGCTGTACGTCCTGGGCATCTGGCTGTACATGCTCGGCATCCCGGCCGTGGAGGCCGCGGAGCAGACCGTCATCCAGAAGGTCGTGCCGCTGCACCGCCAGGGACGGGTCTTCGGGTTCGCCGCGGCCGTCGAGTCGGCGGCGGCACCCGTGACGGCCTTCGTGGTGGCCCCGATCGCGGAGGTCTGGATCATCCCCTTCGCCCGGGGTGCCGAGGGCGGCGCGGCCCTGGAACCACTGCTGGGCACGGGGACGGCCCGGGGGATCGCGCTCGTCTTCCTCGTCGCGGGACTGGTCATGGTCCTCGCGGCGGTGGTGGCGTGGCGGTCGCCGGCCTATCACCGGATCTCGGCCGCCTACGCCGGACCCGTGCCGGCCCGGTCCTGACGGGGAGCCCGCCCATGGACCAGACTGGCGCCATGGACGCCACCGACATCCTCACCGACCTGGCCCGCAGGCCCCTCGACCAGCTCGACCTGTTCTGGGGTGAGGTGCACCCCACCCGGCTCAATGCGCATCCCGGTGGGCACCCGAACTCGATCGCCTGGCTCGTCTGGCATGCCGGCCGCGAGACCGACGCCCAGGTCGCCGCGCTCGCCGGCGTCGAGGAGACGTGGACCGCAGGGGACTGGCCCGGCCGCTTCGGGCCGACGGTGCCGGCCGAGGGCCACGGCTTCGGTCACTCGTCGGCCGAGGCCCGCGCCGTCGTCGTGACGGACAAGGGCCTGCTCCGGGACTACCTCGCCGCGGTCACGGGGGCCGCGACGGGTTACCTGGGCCGGCTGCGGTCCGACGACCTCGGCGTGGTCGTCGACGAGGGCTGGCACCCGCCGGTCACGCGGGGGGCGCGCCTGGTCAGCATCTTCGCCGATGCGCTCCAACACGTGGGCCAGGCAGCCTACGTGGCGGGAATGCCGGACGGCGACTGAGCCCGCGGCGCCGTCTCCCGTGCCGGTGGACACCGGGCGGGTGCGCCGAGGGCCGGCCCGCCACGGGGCGGGCCGGCCCTCACGGGTGACGCCGGAAAGGGGTCAGGACTGCTCGACCATGAAGGCCGCGAAGAACCCGGCGAGTTCCTCGTGGGCCTCCAGCGGCATCACCTGCGCGATGTACTGGTCCGGTCGGACGACCACGAGGGCACCGCGCTCGCGGTCGATGCCGCGCAGGTCGTAGATGTCCTGCGTGGCCGTCAGCCCGGGCACGTCACCGAGCAGGCGGCCGTTGGTCCGCTCCGCCGAGAACACCTTCTCGTAGTCGCGCAGGCCGAACCTCCCCTTCGCGGGGAGCAGGAACTGCGGGAGGGCGTTCAGGTCGACGTCCAGGTGCTCCTGCTGCAGGATCGCGCGGACGTCGAACACGGCGTCGTCGGCCCAGCCGGCCGGGGTGAAGCGGCGGACGGGGGAGGAGGCGGACTCGTCCAGGAAGGTGATGAGCCCGCGCAGCGCCGAGCCCTCGGACCCGGCGTCCGCGGCGTCGGCGAAGGCGTACAGGCGCCACCGGCCGTCGGCCTCGTGCACGTGGCCCAACTGTTCGGGCTTGGCATCGGCCACCCGGATGACCGGGGCCGAGTGGAAGCGGGTCCCGACCTCGAACCCGGTGGCGAGGTCCTGGTGTGCCGTCCCGCCGGTCAGCAGGGACTGGCGGTACACGGTGGACAGGCCGGCGGTGAACACGCCTCCGGCCACGAAGTGGGCCTCGACGTCCGTGGCGGCCACCCCGCCGGCCTCGGGGTGGTCGGGGTCCGCGACCTTGGAGCCCATCATCCTCGACCAGCGCTTGTCGAAGTCGATGAGGTCCTGGGCGATCGTCTGGCGCTCCTCGGAGTAGGTGGTGAGCAGCGACTTCGGGGACCGGCCCTGCAGGACCGCGGCGAGCTTCCAGCCCAGGTTGTAGGTGTCCTGCATGGAGACGTTCATGCCCTGGCCGGCCTTGGCCGAGTGGGTGTGGCAGGCGTCGCCGGCGATGAACACGCGGGGGTCGCGGCTGCCGGGCTCGGTGACGTCGTCGAAGCCGTCCGTGACACGCTGGCCCACCTCGTAGACGCTCCACCACGCCACGTCGCGGGCGTCCAGGGTGTACGGACGGATGGCCTTCTGCGCCGCCGAGAGGATGTCCTCGTAGGTGGTGCGGTCCCGGATGCTGCGGTCACCCTCGGGGATGTCGCCGAGGTCCACGTAGTAGCGCACCAGGTGCCCACCCTCGCGGGGGATCTGGAGGAGCGCGCCGCTCGAGGACTGCATGACCGCCTTCTTGCGCACGTCCGGGAAGTCGGTCACGGGCAGGATGTCCATGACGCCCCAGGCGTGGTTCTGGGCGTCCCCGTGCAGGGCGCGGCCGATCGAGGTGCGGATCGCCGAGCGGGCGCCGTCGCAGCCCACCACGTAGCGCGCCCTGACCGTGCGGGTCACGCCGGTGCCCTTGCCGTGCTCGTCCGTCTCCTCGAGGGTCACGGTGACGAGTGCCTCCGGGTCCTCGGGGACCTCGACGCCCAGGGCCTTGTAGCCGTAGTCGACCTCGAGCCGGGAGGGGGACTTGGCGGCCTTCTCCAGCAGCATCTCCTGCATCCGGGCCTGGTTGACGATGACGTGGGGGTACTCGCTCAGCCCGTCGGCGACGTCCTGGACCCGGCCGGTGCGGGCGATGCCCGTGCGGTCCGCGGAGTCGGGGGACCAGAAGGTGGTCTCGTTGACCCAGTAGGCCTCGTTCACCAGCGTGGATGCGAGCCCGAAGGCGTCGAACATCTCGACGGTCCGGCAGGACACGCCGTCGGCCTGGCCCACCGGCAGCGGGCCCTGACGGCGTTCCACTACGCGCGTGGTGATCTCGGGGAACTCGGCCAGCTGGGCGGCCAGGACGGTGCCGGCGGGCCCGGTGCCCACGACGAGGACGTCCACCTCCTCGGGCAGGGGGCCCTGCCCTCCCTCACGACCGGTGGCCGCGGGCTGGATGGTGGGGTCGCCGTAGCGGTAGCCGTTCAGGTGATATTGCATGAGGCTCCTTCTCGCCGGAGGGGACAGGTGCGTGGCGGGGTGCCCACCAATCGTCCGTGTGCTGAATGATTCCGTGGCGATCATAACGCAGTCGCGTGACTGGAGCCACAGTATGCTGGGGCGGTCGCATCCGCACCCGTCGTCCGGCGAGGTCCGGGCGCCCGGCGGTGCATCGTCCGCCTACGCATGGACGCGGCAGATGGAACCTACTCGGAAAGGCAGTGCATGGTGGCGACGGAAGGGGACGGGCGGGACCGGGGCCCGGGGAGGGGGGCACTTGTCGGACACCTGTTGCGCCGGTGCCAGCAGGTGCACAACGTCCTGTGGTCCGAGGAGGTCGGCTCGACGCTCACCCCCTCCCAGTACTCCCTCCTGGCCACCCTCACGGCAGCGGACGACGGCCTGGACCAGAACACGATCGGCCTCCGGGCCGGGCTTGACCGGTCCACCACGGCGGGGATCGTGCGACGGCTCCGGGACCAGGGGTGGATCCGGCAGTCCCGGGACCCCCGCGACGGCCGCCGGCAGGTCATCACGCTGACCGCGCCCTCCGGCGCGGCGCTGGCGGGACTCGCCGCGCCCGTGGCACGTGTCCAGTCACGCTTCCTGGAGCCCCTGCCGTCCGGGGCCCGAGGCTGGTTCACGGCACGACTGGCGCTGGTGGCCGACGTCGGTCCGTCGGGCCGGGACCGCCGGCCCGGTCACCTGATCCGGCTGGCCCAGCAGCGGCACTCGGTGCTGTGGTCCGAGGAGGTGGGCGGGCAGCTCACCGGTCCCCAGTTCGCGGTGCTGGACGAGCTCCGGCGGGCCGGGGGGATGGGGCAGGGCGCGCTGGCCGAGGCCTCGGCGGTCGACCGTTCCAGCGCCTCGGACGTGCTGGGTCGGCTGGAGGCGCGCGGCTGGACGCAGCGGACGGCCGATCCGTTCGACCGGCGGACCCGCCAGGTGGCGCTGACCCCGGCCGGCCGAGCACTCCTGGAGGGAGTCGACCCCTTGGTCCTGCGCGTCCAGGAGCGCATCCTGGCGCCGGTGCCGGAAGGGGAGCGGGAGCGCCTGGTGACCCTGTTGGGGCGCGTCGCCGAGGGTGGCCGGACGCCATTGGCGCCCGGCACGGGACCCCAGTAGTCTCAGTGCTGTACCGCGTGGACCCGCTCAGGACGGTCCAGCGTCCCCGATCACCTGGAGGAATCATGAGCAACATCCCCGACGGGCTTCGTTACAGTGCCGAGCACGAGTGGGTCTCCGGTCCCGACGCGGACGGCGTGGTCCGCATCGGCATCACCGACTTCGCCCAGGACGCCCTCGGCGACGTGGTCTACGTGGACCTGCCGGAGGTCGGCACGGAGATCGAGGCGGAGTCGACCGTGGGCGAGGTGGAGTCCACCAAGTCCGTCAGCGACCTGTTCGCGCCCGTCACGGGGACCGTCACGGCCCGTAACGAGGAGCTCGACGCCGATCCCGCCAAGCTCAACGCCGACCCCTACGGCGAGGGCTGGCTCATGGAGGTCTCGGTGAAGGACCCGGCGCAGGTCGAGGCCCTGCTCGATGCAGAGGGCTACCGTCAGCAGGTAGGCTAGTCAGGTCACGGAAGCACTACGTCCGGCCCGCCGCAGAGCGGGTCGGACACCACCTCGGAGGAGCAATGTCAGGCACCCAGCACCCGGGCGGCAGGGAACCGGGTACCGAGCCAGAGGCGCAGACCACCAGCATCGGACTGCCTGACCTCGGCGGTCCGGTCGATCGCGCGCTCGACGCGGAGGACCGCGCTGCGATCAACGCCCTGCCCATCGGCTCGGCCCTGCTGGTGGCCCACGCCGGCCCGAACCAGGGGGCACGGTTCCTGCTGGACCAGGACGTGACCACCACGGGACGTCACCCGAACGCGGACATCTTCCTCGATGACGTCACCGTCTCCCGCAAGCACGCCGAGTTCCGCCGTCAGGGAGAGGGCTTCGTCGTCGTCGACTCCGGTTCGCTCAACGGCACCTACGTGAACCACGACCGGGTGGACTCGGTGGCCCTGCGCTCGGGGATGGAAGTGCAGATCGGCAAGTTCAGGCTGACGTTCTACGCCGGCACCCAGCGGCTCAGCGCCTGACCCGGGCCGGATCAGACCGACGAACGCCACCGAAAGAAGACCCGAGGAACCCTCCGTGACCGCAGCAGCCTCCCGCCGCACCGTCTCGACCGCCAGGACCGGTGCGAGCCGCGCCGTGATGAACATCGGTGAGGTCCTCGGCGAGCTCAAGGAGGACTTCCCCCAGGCCAGCGCCTCCAAGATCCGCTTCCTGGAGGAGAAGGGCCTGATCACCCCCCGGCGGACCGCCGCGGGATACCGGAAGTACACGGACGCGGACGTCGACCGCCTGCGCTTCATCCTGGCACTCCAGCGCGACCAGTACCTGCCGCTGAAGGTCATCAAGGACTACCTCGACGCGGTGGACCGCGGTGACCATCCGGAGTCGCTGCCGGGCGGCCTCACGCTGACCCCGCGCTCGGTCTCGGACCAGCTCGCCCAGGAACTGGCGGGGCACACCCGGCCGCTGACCCGGGCCGAACTGCAGGGGATCTCCGGCGCCGGCGCCGACCTGCTGGACTCGCTCGAGCAGTACGGCATGATCGCCGCCGACGAGGACGGGCGGTACAGCGAGCACTGCCTCAAGGCCACCCGGTCCGCCGTCGTGCTGGCCGCCCACGGACTGGAGCCCCGGCACCTGCGTCCGTTCCGGGCGGCAGCGGACCGAGAGCTCGGTCTCATCGAACGGGTGACGGCCCCCCTGGCCAGCCGCCGCGACTCCGCGGCCGGGGCCCGGGTGGCCGAGACCGCCCGGGAGATCAGCGAGGCCTGCCTGGGACTGCACAGCGCCCTGGTGGGCGCCGCGGTCGCCGACCTGGATTCGTGAGGCGGACATGGCCCTGCCCGACGTGGAGATGACGGTGCTGGGAGTCCGGGTGGAGCTGCCCGGCAACCAGCCGCTCGTGCTCCTCCAGGACCCCGGCACGGGGACCCTGGTGCCGATCTGGGTGGGGGCTCCGGAGGCCAGCGCCATCGCCCTGTGGCAACAGGGGATCACCCCGCCGCGCCCCATGACCCACGACCTGCTCGTCGACGTCATCGCCGCGGCGGGCACCGCCCTGGAGTCCGTCCGGATCAGCTCTGTGCGGGACGCCGTCTTCCACGCCGAGCTCGTGCTGGACAACGGCGCCCGGGTGGATGCCAGGGCCTCCGATGCCATCGCCTGCGCCCTGCGTGCCGGGGTGCCCGTGCTGTGCGCGGCGGAGGTCCTCCAGGATGCCGGGGTGGACCCCGAGCAGGCGCTGGAGGACGAGGACGAGGAGACAACGGACGAGTCCGCCACCGGTGTGTCCCGGTCCGCGGACCGCGATGCCGAGCTGAGTAAGTTCCGCGAGTTCCTCGACTCCGTGGACCCCGAGGACTTCGCCGACGGCGGTCCGGGACAGTCCTGACAGCGCCCCGGACGTCACCGGGCCGGCTGCCCCGGCCCTCCGCGGGAGACGACACGTTCGCGGCGAAAGCGACTGGGTCTTTGACCGTGGCCCTCCACGGGCCTACCGTCGTCAGCAGAGGTTCCACATTGCCTGCCGGTCCATTCGCATCGGTCAGCGGTGCCGGGCCGGGTCGATGCCCGTCGCGCTCCGCTGGTCCGGACCGGCGGCTCCTTCCTTCCCCAGTGTGGACCTGAGACCAGGAGGGTTCCAGTGAGTCCCAAGGGCGAGGCCGGGCAGTCCCCGGACGTGACGCATCCCGCCGCTGCGCGCACCCCGGCGCAGGGCATGCTGTTCACCGAAGACCTGCCGGTGCTCGACGAGGGCGTCGGATACCGCGGCCCCACCGCGTGCAAGGCGGCCGGGATCACCTACCGCCAGTTGGACTACTGGGCCCGGACGGGCCTCGTGGTGCCCACCGTCCGGGGAGCCAGCGGCTCGGGGACACAGCGGTTGTACTCCTTCCGGGACATCCTCGTGCTCAAGGTGGTCAAGCGGCTGCTGGACACCGGGGTCTCGCTGCAGCAGATCCGTTCGGCCGTGGAACACCTGCGCGAGCGCGGCGTGGACGACCTGGCACAGATCACGCTGATGAGCGACGGTGCCTCGGTCTACGAGTGCATGTCGGCCGACGAGGTCATCGACCTGGTGCAGGGCGGGCAGGGTGTCTTCGGCATCGCCGTCGGCCGGGTCTGGCGTGAGGTCGAGGGCTCCCTCGCCCAGCTGCCCTCCGAGCGCCTGCATGACACCCCCGGCGACTTCCCCGGGGACGAACTCTCCCAGCGTCGCGCCCAGCGCAAGTCCGCCTCCTGAGGGGCGTCCCACCGCCTCTTCCCGACGACGGCCCCGTCCCTGCCGCCGGCAGGCACGGGGTCGTCGCGGTCTGACGGCGATCGTGCTCCGGCAGGGGGGCGCGCCTCAGTGCCGGCGCTGGCTGCGGCGGTCCTTCAATGGACGCTGCACGGCGTAGAGCAGCTCATCGAACAGTGCCGCGGACTGGGCGGCCATCTCGCCGGGCCAGGCGTGGACGGGCCAGGCTGCGCCCTGGATCTGCTGCCAGTTACCCTGTTCCGGGATGGCCACGGGCAGCAACCGGTCGCCGTACATCCGCTCCATCTCGCCCAGGCGGAACTGGTGCTCCACGCTGGCCGGCCGGACGCGGTTGGCCACCACTCCGGTGGAGGTCACGCCCTGGGCGTACTCCTTGCGGAACAGGTCCAGGGCCCGCAGGGTGCGTTCGGTGCCGGCCACGGAGAACAGGCTCGGCTCGGCCACCAGCAGCACGTCCGTCGAGGCGGCCCAGGCCATCCGCGTGACGCCGTTGAGGGCCGGGGGGCAGTCGATGAGGACCAGTGCGTAGCGCGTCACGGGCTCGACCAGCTGGGTGAGCCGGCGCAGCTCGCGCTGACGGGTCGTCGGGCGCTCGTACAGCGAGGTCCGCGAGGAGCCGCGCACGACGTCGAGGATCCGGGGCGCGCCGCCGTCGGGACCGCCCGCGCCGTCGCCGTCGGCCGCCGGGGCCGCGGTGGACCCGGTCCAGCCCGAGGCGACCACGTGATCGGTCAGGGACACCCGCCGGGGGTGGGAGAGCAGGGTGCCCACGTCCTCGGTGCCGGCGTCCTGCCGGACCCCGAGTCCGGTCGTGGCATCGGCATGGGGGTCCATGTCCACCACGAGGGTGGGGATGCCCTGCGCCTGCGCCGCCGAGGCCAGTCCGAGGGTGACCGAGGTCTTGCCGACCCCGCCCTTGAGGCTGGAGATGGAGATGATCTGCACGGCGGTGGAATCCTGACTGTCGACCAGAGGGTGGGTGGCCCGGGACCGTGGTCCATCCTAGTGCTGACGACACTGTGACGGGTCTCACGTAGTGGGTGCCGGGGTCGTATGCGACACTGACGGGTGATGCAAGCCACAAGGAAGTGGCTCCACCGTGCGCTGACCGCGCCTGATCGTGTCCCGGCAGACCCGCCGGGCAGCCCAGGAGGCTCCATGTCATCCAACGCCACCGACGGAATGTTCTCCAAGGTGCTGGTCGCCAACCGAGGGGAGATCGCGGTCCGCGCCTTCCGTGCCTGCTACGAGCTGGGTGCCCGGACCGTGGCGGTCTTCCCGTATGAGGACCGCAACTCCATCCACCGGCAGAAGGCGGACGAGGCCTACCGGATCGGGGAGGAGGGGCACCCGATCCGCGCCTACCTGGACGTGGACGAGATCATCCGGGTGGCCAAGGAGTCAGGATGTGACGCCATCTACCCGGGGTACGGCTTCCTGTCGGAGAACGCCGGGCTGGCCCGGGCCGCGGCGGAGGCCGGGATCGCGTTCGTCGGTCCTCCCGCGGACGTGTTGGAGCTGACCGGTAACAAGGTGGAGGCCCTGCGGGCCGCCAAGGCGGCGGGCATCCCCACCCTGAAGTCCTCCGAGCCCAGCTCCGACGCCGAGTGGCTCGTCGCACAGGCCGAGGACATCGGCTTCCCCATCTTCGTCAAGGCCGTGGCCGGCGGCGGCGGCCGCGGCATGCGCCGGGTCGAGACCGCCGCCCAGCTGCCGGACGCACTGAACGCGGCCATGCGCGAGGCCGAGACCGCCTTCGGCGACGCCACGGTGTTCCTGGAGCAGGCCGTGCTGCGGCCCCGGCACATTGAGGTCCAGGTCCTGGCGGACGGCACGGGGGAGACCGTGCACCTGTTCGAGCGCGACTGCTCCATGCAGCGCCGCCACCAGAAGGTCATCGAGATCGCCCCGGCCCCGCAGCTGGACGAGTCCATCCGCCAGGCGCTCTACGCCGATGCCGTCAAGTTCGCCAAGGCCATGGGGTACGTCAACGCCGGCACCGTCGAGTTCCTCGTCGACACCGCGGGGGACCGTACCGGTCAGCACGTGTTCATCGAGATGAACCCCCGGATCCAGGTCGAGCACACCGTCACCGAGGAGATCACCGACGTCGACCTGGTCGCCTCCCAGCTGCGCATCGCCGCCGGCCAGACGCTCGAGCAGCTCGGGATCCGCCAGGACGAGCTGCGGATCCGTGGCGCCGCCCTGCAGTGCCGGATCACCACGGAGGACCCTGCCAACGGCTTCCGGCCGGACACCGGCGCCATCACCGCCTACCGGTCCGCCGGCGGCTCCGGCGTGCGCCTGGACGGTGGCACCATCTACACCGGTGCCGAGATCAGTCCGCACTTCGACTCCATGCTGGTGAAGCTGACCTGCCGTGGACGGGACTACCCGACGGCGGTGCGGCGCGCACGGCGCGCCCTGGCCGAGTTCCGCGTCCGCGGGGTGGCCACCAACATCCCGTTCCTGATGAACGTGCTGGACGACCCCACGTTCGTGGCGGGCGACGTCGCCACGGACTTCATCGACGCCCACCCCGAGCTGGCCCAGGTCAACCGCAGCCAGGACCGTGGTTCGAAGGCCCTGCAGTACCTCGCCGACGTCACGGTGAACCAGCCCCACGGGCCCCGGGTGGACGGGATCGACCCCAGGGACAAGCTGCCGGCCTTCCCGGGCGACAAGTCCCAGGAGCCGGATCGCAGCCCGTTCGACGGCCCCTCGCCGCACCAGCCGCCCGCCGGCTGGCGCCAGGTGCTGCTGGAGAAGGGCCCTGAGGGGTTCGCGGCCGAATTGCGCGGCCGGACGGAACTGGCCGTCACGGACACGACCTTCCGTGATGCCCACCAGTCCCTGCTGGCCACCCGGGTGCGCACACGTGATCTGCTGGCGGCCGCTCCGGCCGTCGCGCACACCCTGCCCGGGCTGTTCTCGGTGGAGGCCTGGGGTGGGGCCACCTACGACGTCGCCCTGCGCTTCCTCGGTGAGGACCCCTGGGACCGGCTCGCCCGGTTGCGCCAGGAACTGCCGAACATCCCGCTGCAGATGCTGCTGCGCGGGCGCAACACGGTCGGCTACACGCCCTACCCCGTGGAGGTGACCAATGCCTTCGTGGCCGAGGCCGCCCAGACCGGTGTGGACATCTTCCGGATCTTCGATGCGCTGAACGACGTCCGGCAGATCGCCCCCGCCATCGACGCGGTCCGGGCCACCGGGACGGCGGTGGCCGAGGCGGCCCTGTGCTACACCGGCAACCTGCTGGATCCCGCGGAGGAGCTCTACACGCTGGACTACTACCTGGGCCTGGCCCGGCAGATGGTCGACGCCGGGGCCCACGTCCTGGCCATCAAGGACATGGCCGGACTGTTGCGGCCGCAGGCTGCCCGGGAGCTGGTCGGTGCCCTGCGCGCCGAGTTCGACCTGCCCGTCCACCTGCACACCCACGACACCGCCGGTGGTCAGCTGGGCACCCTGCTCGCCGCCGCCGAGGCGGGGGTGGACGCGGTGGACACGGCCGTCGCGTCCATGGCCGGGACCACCAGTCAGGTGCCGATGTCCGCCCTGGTGGCGGCCCTGGAGCACACCGAGCGGGACACCGGTCTCGGGCTGGACCAGGCCGCCGCGCTGGAACCGTACTGGGAGACCATCCGTGAGGTCTACCGCCCCTTCGAGTCCGGGCTGTCGGCACCGACGGGACGCGTCTACCGGCACGAGATCCCGGGCGGCCAGCTGTCCAACCTCCGCCAGCAGGCCATCGCCCTGGGCCTGGGCGACCGCTTCGAGCAGATCGAGCGGATGTACGAGGCCGCCAACGACATGCTCGGCAACATCGTCAAGGTCACCCCGAGCTCCAAGGTGGTCGGGGACCTGGCCCTGCAGCTGGTCGGCATGGACGTGGACCCGGCCCAGTTCGCGGAGAGTCCCCAGGACTTCGACCTGCCGGACTCCGTGATCGGCTTCCTCTCCGGAGAGCTGGGGGACCCGCCCGGAGGCTGGCCCGAGCCGTTCCGGACCCGGGCCCTGCAGAACCGAGGCCGTCGCCGCGCGGAGACCGAGCTCTCCGCGGAGGACCGCGCGGCGTTGGAGCAACCCGGTGCCACCCGCCAGGCGACGTTGAACCGGCTCCTGTTCCCGGGGCCGACGCAGGAGTACGAGGCCAACTGCGCGACCTACGGGGACACCTCCGTCCTGCACACCCGGGACTGGCTGTACGGGCTGGTGCGGGGCCGTGAGCACGTCATCTCCCTGGGCAAGGGCGTGCGCCTGCTGACCACGCTGCAGGCGATCGGCGAGCCCGATGCCAAGGGCATGCGGCCCGTGATGGTGACCCTCAACGGCCAGGCGCGGCAGATCACCGTGCGCGACCGCTCCGTCGAGTCGACCGCCCGGGCGGCCGAGAAGGCCGACCCCGCCAACAAGGGGCACGTGGCCGCGCCCTTCGCCGGGGTCGTCTCCGTGACCGTGGCCGAGGGTGACACCGTGGAGGCCGGGGACACGGTGGCCACCATCGAGGCCATGAAGATGGAGGCCGCCATCACGGCCCATGCCTCCGGCACCGTGACCCGCGTGGTGCTGGGCGGCACCACGGCGGTCGAGGGTGGTGACCTGCTGCTGACACTGGGCGAGTGACCGGGGCGGTGCCCGCGGAGCCTTAGGCTGAGAGCCATGGGCACCGAAACCTACGACCTCGCCATCATCGGCTCCGGCTCCGGCAACTCGCTGGTCACCCCGTACTGGGACGACAAGCGCGTGGCCATCATCGACTCCGGCACGTTCGGGGGCACCTGCCTCAACGTCGGCTGCATCCCCACCAAGATGTTCGCCTACCCGGCGTCGCTGGCCGTGGTGCCGGAGGAGGCCAGCCGGCTCGGCGTGGACCTGGGGATCGGCGGGACCGACTGGCCCGGGATCCGGGACCGGATCTTCTCGCGCATCGACGCCATCTCCGCCGGGGGCCTGCACTACCGGGACGTCGAGTTGCAGAACACCACGGTCATCCCGGAGGAGACGCGGTTCACCGGGACCCGCCAGCTGACCACGGCCAGCGGGCGGGTCCTGGAGGCCCAGGACATCGTGGTCGCCGCGGGCTCGAGGGCGGTCGTCCCCTCCGTCCCCGGCAGCGACCTGCCCCAGGTCCACACCTCGGACACCGTGATGCGCCTGCCCCGGCTGCCCCAGCGGATCGTGGTGCTGGGCGGGGGGTACATCGCCGCCGAGTTCGCCTCGATCTTCTCCGGCCTGGGGTCCTCCGTGGTCCAGGTGAACCGCTCACCGCGACTGCTGCGCCATCACGATGCGACCATCTCCGAGCGGTTCACCGAGATGGCCTCGACCCAGTGGCGGGTCGAGACCGGCTGGACCCTGTCCCGGATCGAGGAGGGGCTGGACGGGTGGGTGACCGTGCATCTCGACGGGCCCACCAACACCACCTGGGAGGTGGACGCCGACGCCGTGCTCATCGCCTATGGCCGGGTCCCCAACAGCGACCGGCTCGACCCGGCCGCCGCCGGGCTGGACCTGCATCCCGACGGGCGGCTCGCCGTCGACGAGTACCAGCGGCTGCTCTCCGGCGGTGAGCCGGTGCCCGGGCTGTGGGCCCTGGGTGACGTCTCCAGTCCCCACCAGCTCAAGCACGTGGCGAACCACGACCAGCGCGTGGTCAGCCACAACCTGGAGCACCCGGATGACCTGCGGCCGAACACGCTGGGTCCGGTGCCCTCGGCGGTCTTCTCCCGGCCTCAGGTCGCCGCGGTCGGTCTCACCGAGGCGGAGGCCGTCGAGCAGTACGGCGCGGAGAGGATCACCGTCAAGGAGCAGAACTACGGCGACGTGGCGTACGGCTGGGCCATGGAGGACGGCACCTCCCTGTGCAAGGTCATCGCCGACCGCCAGACGGGCCTGCTCCTCGGGGCCCACCTGATCGGACGGGACGCGCCGAATCTCATCCAGCCCCTGGTGCAGGCCATGAGCATGGGCCTGGACGCCCACGCGATGGCCCGCGGCCAGTACTGGATCCACCCGGCACTCACGGAGGTCGTGGAGAACGCGCTGCTCGGACTCGACGTCCCGGACAGCGGCCGCCTCTAGGACGAGACCGGCTTCGGCGCCCCGTAGATCTCCTCGACGAGGGACTCGAAGTCCTCCAGGACCACGTTGCGCTTGATCTTCAGGGACGGCGTCATCTGGCCGGACTCGATGGAGAAGTCCACGGGGACGATCCGGAACGCCCGGATCGACTCCGCCTTGGACACCGTCTCGTTGGCCCTGTCGATCACCGACTGGACGTGGTCGAGGACCACGGGGTGCGTGGCGAGCTGGTCCATCGGCGTGTCCGCCGGGACACCGTGCTGGCCCAGCCAGCGCGGCAGGATGTCCGCGTCCAGGGTGACGAGGGCGGAGACGAACGGCCGCTGGTCACCCACCACGACGCACTGGGAGACCACCGCGTCGGCCCGGATCTGGTCCTCCAGCAGCGCCGGCACCACGTTCTTCCCGGACGCCGTGACGATGATGTCCTTCTTCCGACCGGTGATGGTGAGGTACCCCTCGTCGTCCAGGTCCCCGATGTCCCCGGTGTGCAGCCAGCCGTCCACCAAATCCTTCTCGGTCAGGTCCGGACGGTTGTGATAGCCGCGCATCACGCAGACACCCCTGGCCAGGATCTCGCCGTCCTCGGCGATGCGCACCCCGTTGCCCGGGATCGGAGGGCCGACGGTGCCGATCTTCACCCCGTGCGGGACGTTGACCGTGACCGGTGCCGTGGTCTCGGTCAGGCCGTAGCCCTCCATGATGTTGACGCCGATGCCGTGGAAGAAGTGGCCCAGGCGTGCACCCAGTGGGCCGCCGCCGGACACCGCGTGGGTGACCTGCCCGCCCATGGCCTCGCGGATCTTGCCGTAGAGCAGCTTCTCGAACACCGCGTGCTTGACGCGCAGCACCAGGGGCACCCTGCCGGCACTCTTCGCCGTGGAGTAGTCGATGGCGGCCTGGGCGCCGGCCGCGAAGACCTTGCCCTTGCCCCCGGTCTCCGCCTTGAGCTGCGCGGAGTTGTAGACCTTCTCGAAGACCCGGGGCACGGCCAGCAGGAAGGTGGGCCGGAAGGACTGCAGGTCGGGGACCAGTTGCTTGAGGTCGGAGGTGTGGCCCACCTTGGTGCCCGCCGCCAGCGCCAGCACGGAGATGAAACGGGCGAACACGTGGGCCAAGGGGATGAACATCACGGTGCTGGCCTGCGGGTTGACGACCTCGCCCAGGTTCGTCCCGAGGGTCTGCAGGCTCAGCTCGGCGAAGTTGCCGTGGGTCAGTTCGCAACCCTTCGGCTTGCCGGTCGTGCCCGAGGTGTAGATGATGGTCGCCAGGTCGGACAGGGTGGCGGCGGAACGGCGGGACTCCATGGTGGTCTCGTCCGGTCCGCGCTCGGCCAGCGCGCGCAGTTCGTCGAGACCGTCGTCCTCGATCAGCCAGCTGGAGACCAGCGGATCCAGCTGCTCCTGGCGGATGGCGGTGTCCACCACGCCCTGGTGCCGCGACGTGTCACAGACCACCGCCCGCACGTTGGCGTCGGAGATGATCCAGGCGACCTGGCTGGGGGAGGACGTCTCGTAGATCGGGACGGTGACGGCGCCGGCGTACCAGATGGCCACGTCCATCAGGGTCCACTCGTAGCGGGTGGGGGCCATGATCCCCACCCGGTCGCCCGGCTCCAGCCCGGCGGCGGCCAGGCCGCGTGCGAGGGTGCGGACATCCTCGCGGAACTCCTCCGCGCTGACGTCGGTCCACTGCGCCGGGGCGGTCTGCCGGGCGAACAGGGGGCGCCGCGGATCGGCCAGGACCTGCTGCTCCACCAGGTCCGTGATGTTCATGTCCCGGGGGACGTCCACGACGGGAGGGGAGGTGTATTCCTTCAACGTTCGCTCCTGGTGATCGACGGTAGCCGCCTGCGTGGCAGAGTGGTGGTCCCGGGTGCAGGCCCTCCGGGGCGGGGGTCCCCGTGTCCTCTGACCCTACCGGAGGGGTCGGACCGGTGTGTCCTGCGCCACAGGAAATATTCTACTCATGGGTAACTTCGGTTGTCAGCAGGAACGGTGGGACCGACGGTCCGGAAGGCGGTGGCCGGCACGATGGGCGGATCTGCACACCCGGGGGCTCCCGTCGCCGCGGCCATCGGGCTCGACGTCGGAGGCGGGGCGGTCAAGGCCGGCGCGGTCCTGCTGGACGGCCGGGGCAGACTGGTGCCCGCGCTCACGGAGATCCGGGTCGCTCACCACCTCGAGGCGGACGGGGCCGGCCTGAGCGCCCTGTGCGCCCGCACGGCGCTGGAGCTGTTCGGGGCCCTGGACGCCAGCTGGCCGGGTCTGCCCGTGCCGTGGGGGGTCTCCGCCGCCGCCTGGATCGACCCGCGCAGCGGCACCGCCGTCTTCAGCCCGCACCTGATGGGGTGGCGCCAGCGGCCCCTGCCCCAGGACCTGGGCGCTGCCCTGTCGGAGGCGACGGGACGGCCTTCCAGTGCTCAGGCAGCCGCCCGCCCGTCCCGCGATACCGTCCCCTGGCCCGCGGTCGTCAATGACGCGGACGCGGCGGCCTGGGCGGAGGCGCGGCTGGGGGACCCGGCTGCCCCGCCGGCGGGTCCGGACCCGGTCCGCGGGCCGGACCGGATGGTCATGGTCGCCATCGGCACCGGCATCGGGGGCGCGCTGGTCCAGGAGGGGGTGGTGGACGTCGGCGCGCACGGCATGGCCGGGGAGTTCGGGCACATGACCGTGGACCCCTCGGGGCTGCCGTGCCCCTGCGGGAACACCGGATGCTGGGAACTGCTCGTCTCCGCCGAGGCCCTGGCTGCCCGCGCCGGACGTCCCTCCGCCCGGTCGGTCCTCGACGACGCCCTGTCCGCGGACCCGCGCGCCGTGCGGGCCGTGCAGGAGACGGGCCGGTGGCTGGGCCGTGGCCTGGCCACGCTGGCCGCCGTGCTGGACCCCTCCCGGTTCGTCATCGGCGGCGGAGTGGCGGTCGCCGGTGACCTCCTTCTCGAGCCGGCCCGGGCGGAACTGGCCCGCCACATCCCCGGCGGGCGACGGCGTCCGGTCCCGTCCGTCATGGTCGCCAGCCTGGGCAACCGGGCCGGCTGGCTCGGCGCGGCGGGCCTGGCGCTGGAGCGCTCCGGTTGGTCCGTGAGGGAGTCGGCCACCGCCGCCCGGTGACCGGTCGCGCGGATCAGACCTGCGCACCGTCGCCGCCGGGGCCGTCCCGGTCCGCGTCCCGGGGGAGTGCGAAGAACAGTCCCACGGCGCCCGCCACGAACGAGGCGATCAGCACCGCGAGCACGAGTCCGGGCACCGAGGGCCAGAGGATCGCCGCGAGCAACAGGGCCGCGGGCGCGCCGGCCACCCCGATCAAGCTCAGCACGACGACCGAGTTGCCGGAGCCGAGCGCGGGGGGCTCGGGCGGGATGAAGTCCCCGTCGTCCTCGTCCTCCGGGAAGTCGCGTGGACCCCACGCCCGGCCGGGGGCCGGGGGCTCCTCGCGGTCCGGTGCGTCCGGATCCGGTCCGGCCGATCCCGCCGCGGTGGGCTCCGGCCACGCGGTATCCCGGGCACCGGCGTCCAGGGGGCCCAGCCCGGCGATGATCTCCTGCCACCGGCGGTCGACCTCGTCCGGGTCCCGGTGCTCGGGGTCGCTGCCCTCGTGGTCGCGGTCCAGGGGCTCAGCCACGGACGTCGGCCCGTCCACATGCCAACCCGGCGATGAACCTGACCGACTCGTCCTCGATGACCCCCGCGTCCCAGTCCAGGGTGGCCACGTGGAAGCTGTTGTACAGCGGCCTGACGGTCAGCAGCCCGGGGGCCAGGCCGCGAGCGAGGGCGGCCATGGAGGAGTGGGGCACCACGCGGTCAGTCGTGGACCGGAACGCCAGGACCGGTGCCGTGATCGCCGGCAGTCCGGCCCGGGCGGCGGCCTGGAGGGCGCCGACCTGCTGGACGGCGGCCACCGGGGTGCGCGGGTAGGCCTGTTCGTCCACCCCGGGGCGCGCGGCGTCGTTGGCGATCGGTGCCACGCTGCGGACGGCGTACTTGAGCACCCTCGCCAGGGGAGCGGCCGGGGAGGCGAAGCGCAGCCCGGGATTCACCACGACGACGCCGGACACGGACCGGTGCGCGGCCGCATCGAGCGCGAGCGCGCCGCCCATGGACAGACCGGCGACGACCACGCGGTCGTGCCGGGCGAACAGGCGGTCGACCGTGTCCCGCGCGGTGGCCCGCCACTCCTCGGCCGTGACGACCCGGAGGTCCTGCCACCGGGTCCCGTGGCCGGGCAACAGCGGGACCTCCACGGAGGCACCCGCCGACGCCAGGGCGCGGGCCCAACCGGTCACGGAGACGGGACCCGAGGTGAACCCGTGGAACAGGGCGACCCCCGTCGACCCGGACCCGGCGGACGCGGCCAGGGGGCCGTCGTCGGCGCCGTGGAGGGACAGCGCCCGCTGGTGGGCGATCATGTCCCCAGCGTAGCGTCCCGCCCCCCGCGATCGCTCCCTAGACTGGGAACGGTCCACGCCACCACCTGAGAGGAAGACCATCGTGTTCTACTGGTTCGCCAAGACCTTCGTGGTGGCCCCCGTGACGAACCTCGTGTTCCGGCCCTGGGTGAAGGGCCTGGGCAACGTCCCCGAGGAGGGTGGGGCGATCCTGGCCAGCAACCACCTCTCGGTCTCCGACTCGATCTTCATGCCGTCCCAACTCGGCCGGCAGGTCCACTTCCTGGCGAAGATGGAGTACTTCACGGGCAAGGGTGTCAGGGGGTGGCTGACCCGGAAGTTCTTCGAGGCCACCCATCAGCTGCCGATGGACCGTGCCGGCGGCCAGGCCTCACTGGACTCCCTGCGCTCCGGGCTCGAGGTGCTGCAGGAGGGGAAGCTGCTCGGGATCTACCCGGAGGGCACCCGCAGCCCGGACGGCCGGTTGTACCGGGGCAAGCTCGGCGTGGCGAAGCTGGCCCTGAAGGCGCGGGTCCCCGTCGTGCCCATCGCGATGATCGGCACGGACAAGGTCCAGCCGATCGGCAGGACCATTCCGAACATCCGCCGCGTGGGCATGATCTTCGGCCCCCCGCTCGACTTCTCGGAGTACTACGACCGCGCCGGCGACCGCTTCGTGGAGCGTCAGGTCACCGACCAGATCATGGAGGCCATCCGGCGCCTGTCGGGACAGGAGTACGTGGACGTGTACGCCGCCACGGTGAAGAACGCGCCCCCGGCGGACGGCCGCGACGCCGGTTGAGCGTGCCACCGGGCCGGCATCCGGGAGCCGCGCGCCGGCGAAGGGGTAGGAGATCGTCACGTGGACGTCGGAACGGCAACCGTTCCGTACCCTTGGAGCATGATTTCTGATCCCCGCACCGATACCCCGGCCTTCGGCTCAGCCCAGTCCAACGGGGCCGCCGACTATCCCGGCCTGGACACGTGGCGGGAGAAGCCGATCACCCAGCAGCCCACCTGGGAGGACCGGGACGCCTTCGCCGAGGTGATGACGGAACTGTCCTCCGCCCCTCCGCTGGTGTTCGCCGGTGAGGTCGACGTGCTGCGGACCCAGTTGGCCGCGGCAGCACGGGGTGAGGCATTCCTGCTCCAGGGTGGTGACTGCGCCGAGACCTTCGCCGGCGCCACGGCCAACAAGATCAGTGCCCGCGTGAAGACCATCCTGCAGATGGCCGTGGTTCTGACCTACGGCGCCTCCCTGCCGGTGGTGAAGATGGGCCGGATGGCCGGCCAGTTCGCCAAGCCGCGTTCCTCGGACACCGAGACCCGCGACGGCGTGACCCTGCCGTCCTTCCGTGGTGAGATCGTCAACGGCTTCGACTTCACGCCCGAGTCGCGCCGGCACGATCCCCGACGGATGGTGCAGGCCTACAACACCTCCGCCTCGACCCTGAACCTGGTCCGCGCCTTCACGCAGGGCGGCTTCGCGGACCTCCGGTCCGTGCACGCCTGGAACCAGGGGTTCATGCGGAACCCGGCGTACTCCCGCTACGAGGAACTCGCCCAGGAGATCGACCGTGCCGTCCGGTTCATGGATGCCGCCGGCGCTGATTTCGAGGCCCTGCGCCGCACCGACTTCTTCACCGCCCACGAGGCCCTGCTGCTGGACTACGAACGTCCGTTGACCCGCATCGACTCGCGCTCGGGACTGCCGTACGCCACCTCGGGGCACTTCCTGTGGATCGGCGAGCGGACCCGTGACCTGGACGGCGCCCACGTCGAGTTCCTCTCCAAGGTGCGCAACCCGATCGGGGTCAAGCTCGGGCCCACCACGAAGCCCGCGGACGCCCTCGCACTCATCGACAAGCTGGATCCCGAGCGGGAGCCGGGACGGTTGACGTTCATCACGCGCATGGGCGCGGAGAGGATCCGGGAGAACCTGCCCCCGCTGGTCGAGGCGGTCCGGGACTCGGACGCCACGCCGCTGTGGGTCACCGACCCGATGCACGGCAACACCGTGACCGCGGCGAACGGCTACAAGACCCGCCGCTTCGACGACGTCATGAACGAGGTGCGCGGCTTCTTCGAGGTCCACCGTGACGCCGGAACCTACCCGGGCGGGCTGCACGTGGAGATGACGGGTGACGACGTGGCCGAATGCCTCGGTGGCTCCGACCCGATCGACGAGTCCGCGTTCGCCGATCGCTACGAGTCCCTCGTGGACCCCCGGCTGAACCACCAGCAGTCCCTGGAGATGGCCTTCCTGGTCACGGAGGCACTGTCCCGGTCCGGCCGCGGGGTCTGAACGGGCGGACGGCTGCCCTCCGCCGGGGCGTCCGCGCGTGACGCCCCGGCGCAGCCGCCTCAGAGGATGACGATGCGCACGGTCGAGCCCGAAGGGGCCTGGCTGCCGGGCTCGGGGGTCTGACTGCGGACAGTGCCCTCCCGGTCTCCGAAGAGTTCCCCGAGGATCCGCGTCTCCTCCACGGTGAAGCCGGCGTCCTCGAGGATTCCGCGGGCACGTCCCGTGGGCTGGCCGGTGACGTCGGGCACCGTGACGGAGGCCGGCCCGTCCGACACCACGACGGCGACCGGACGTCCGCCGCGCAGGCTCGCCCCGGCGTCCGGTTCCTGGCGGATCACCAGCCCCTTGTCCACGGTGTCCGAGTGCTCCGTGGAGACCCGGCCCAGGCTCAAACCCGCCCCGTCGAGTGCCCGTGCGGCCTCCTCGCGTGCCAGGCCGGTGACGTCCGGCACGTCGAACAGTTCCGGTCCCAGAGACACGGTGACCAGCACGGTGTTGAACCTGCGCAGCTCGGTACCGGGACCCGGATCCGTGGAGATCACGCTGTCCTCGGCCACCACGTCATGGTGGACGCTGGCCAGCGAGTAACCGACCCCGGTCTGCTGCAGCTCCTCCACCGCCGCGGCCTTGCTGTGCCCCTCCACGTCAGGGACGACCACCAGGGCGCCCGGCCCTGAACCGAAGAACCAGCCGGCCAGGACCAGGACCGCGGTCAGGATGAGCACGACCGCCGCCCAGATCCACATCCGCGTCCCGCTCCGCCGCCCCAGGTCCTCAGTGGGGGTGCGGGCACGCCGGATCGCCTGGCGTCGCTGCTGCCGCGTGGAGGGCGGCCTGGGGGACCTGCCCGAGGAGCGGGGAAGCAGTGGGCCGGGGACGGTGCCACGATCCTGGGGCGGGTCCGTCGGTGCACCGGCGCCCGGGTGCCCGGAACCGCCGGGGCGGCGACCCGGGTCCGGTGGCAGGCTGGGCAGGACCGAGGTGCGTTGGGTGCCCGGTGCGGGAAGGACCGTGGTGACTCCCGGGTCCAGGCCCTCCGTGGCACCGGCGTCACCGATCACGTCCGTGGCATCCCCGGGGACCTCGTCCGTGTCCTCGTCGTGGCCCCCGTCCACCCCGTATCCCGCGTCCCGGTACGCGTCGTCCATGGCGGGAGCCCCCGCGTTGACCGCGGGGGGCACGGCGCCGAAGGCCTCGGTGGCCTGACCCCCCGCCCGGGCCTCGTCGTCGGGATCCGCGCCGACCCGCCCGAACGCCTCCGTGGACCCTTCCCCGGCGATGCCGGCCGCGATGACCGGTGGCTCGAAATCGAGGTCCGCGTCCGCCATCGTCGAGCGCAGGTGCCGGATCTCGGTGAGCAGGACCCCGGCGTCTGCCGGCCGGTCCCGCGGGTTCTGGGCGGTGCACCACAACACGAACCGGTCGAGGGCGTCCGCGAGTCCGGGGATACGGCCGGAGGGCGGCGGGACCTCGTTGTTGACGTGCTGATAGGCGACCTGGATGGGGGAGGAGCCGACGAACGGCTGCCGCCCGGTGAGCATCTCGTAGGCCATGATGCCGACCGCGTAGATGTCGCTGCGTTCGTCGGCGGGGGATCCGCTCACCAGCTCCGGGGAGATGTAGGCCACGGTGCCCACGAGGGCCGCACCGATGCCCGTGAAGTCGGTGGTCGCCCGGGCGAGGCCGAAGTCGGCCACCTTGATCTGCCCGTCGCGGGACACCAGGACGTTCTCCGGCTTCATGTCCCGGTGGACCAGTCCGGCCCGGTGGGCTGCCGCGAGCCCGTCCACGATCGCCTCCAGGTAGGCCAGGGCCACCCGGGGGGTCATCGCCCGGCGGCGCTGCAGCACGGTCCGGAGCGTGTACCCGGGGACGTACTCCATCACCAGATAGGCGAGGTCCCCGTCGGGGCGTTCGTCCACGCCCTGGTCCAGGACGTTGACGACGTGGGGGTGGGACAGCCTGGCCGCCGTCTTGGCCTCGAGCTCGAACCGTTCCACCAGCGCAGGGTTCTCGGCCAGGTGCGGATACAGCACCTTCAGGGCGACCTCGCGGTCCAGGCGCCGGTCGACCGCCAGGTACACCGTGGACATCCCGCCCCGGGCCAGGCGGGACCGTATCTCGTACCGTCCCTCGATAACGGTCCCGTTCAGGGGGTCGGTGCGGCGTTCCTTCACCATTACAGGGTAGACCGGGAGACCGGACGCACCGGGGACGCGGGGGTCAGAACCGCTGCATGTACCCCTTGACCTTGGACACGTACCGCTTGGTGTCCGGGTACATGCCGTTGCGCGTCACCCCGCCCAGCCCCTGGTAGTACGCCGCGATGCCGATGTCCACCGACGGGGCGTTGCGCTGCAGCTGGCGGATGATGGCGACACCCGCGGTGGCGTTGTCGTAGGGGTCCAGCAGGTTGAGCTTGCGCCCCACCAGCTCGGAGGCCCAGGTGCCCGAGGACGGGATGACCTGCATGGCGCCGATGGCGTTGGCGGGGGAGACGGCGGCATGGTTGAAGCTGGACTCCGCGAAGGAGTGCGCCAGCGCGAGGCTCGGGTCCACGCCCATCCGCCGCGCCGTGTCGGCGATGATCGCCTGCATCTGGGACCGTGAGGGAACACCGGCGCCCAGCAGGGCGCGCTTGTTCGCGTTGGCCGAGGACACCACATGGTCCGGGTAGGTGTAGTGGAGGAATGTGCTCGGCACGAGGTCGTTGCCGGGTGCCGCCCCCTGGCCGGCCGCGCTGGAGAGCTTGAGGGTCTGGCCGGGGTGGATGATCGCGGCGGAGGACAGCCCGTTGGCCTTGAGCAGGGTGGAGAGGCCGATGCCGTTGCGGGTGGCGATGCCGGACAGGGTGTCCCCGGCCTTGACCGTGTAGGTCCCGGCCGAGGCCCGGGAGGTGGAGGACTGCTGGCCGGCGGCGCCGGAGAGCTTGAGGGTCTGGCCGGGGTGGATGATCGCGGCGGAGGACAGCCCGTTGGCCTTGAGCAGGGTGGAGAGGCCGATGCCGTTGCGGGTGGCGATGCCGGAGAGGGTGTCCCCGGCCTTGACCGTGTAGGTCCCGGCCGAGGCCCGGGAGGTGGAGGACTGCTGGCCGGCGGTGCCGGAGAGCTTGAGGGTCTGGCCGGGGTGGATGATCGCGGCGGAGGACAGCCCGTTGGCCTTGAGCAGGGTGGAGAGGCTGATCCCGTGGCGGGTGGCGATGCCGTAGAGGGTGTCCCCGGCCTTCACCGTGTGGGTGGCCGCCGTCCTGGACGCCTGGGTGGCCCCGGTCGGAGCGACGAATGCTGCCGGCAGGCTGGAGGCCAGCGTCGTGGAGGACAGTCGCACCTGGGCCGTCTCGATGTTGACGGACGTGGCCGACCGGGGCGCCAGCGCCTGTCGGGGCGCGTCGGCAGCCGCGGGGGCCGCCAGGGCCGCTGATCCCAGCACCAGCAGGGGCAGGGTGGACGTGGCCACGGCGGACCTCAGCAGGCGCGGTGTACCGGTCGGGCGTTCAGGCATGGATTTCCTCTGCGGTGGGGCACCGAAGGACATGTCGCGGGCAGTGTGACTGGCGTGACAATCCTTGGCTGATGGTGCCTGTGATCAGAATGTGACGTACGACAACGTACCGGACGATGTTTATCGAAAGGTAATCATTACCGTAACGATAAGGTAACCATGGCGTGTCGTCCTCCGTGGCCTCAGGCTGCCCCGCGGCGCATGTCAAGGGCTTTCAGAGAATTCCCGCCGATCGCTACTCTGGAGCGGTGACTACAACGGACCACCACAAGAACCCGTCATCGGAACAGCCCCTGGAAGACCTGGTCGGAGAGTGGGTTCCCTTCCCTGACCTGGCCGAGCGCTGGGACATCCCCGTGACCCGGGTGCACAACATGGTCAATGACGGCCGCCTGCTGGCCTCCCGCATCGGGGAGAACGCCTATCGGGCCGTGCCCGCCCTGTTCGTGCAGGAGGACGGCCCCCTGGAGGCGCTGCGGGGGACCGTCTCCGTGCTGAAGGACGCGGGCTTCAGCGAGGACCAGGCCATCCGCTGGTTGTTCACCGCCGACGACTCGCTTCCCGGCCGTCCGGTGGACGCGCTGCGCGAGGGGCGCAAGACCGAGATCCGGCGCCGCGCGCAGGCGCTGGCCTGGTAGCGGGCCGTCCTAGCGGCCATGCCGCAGGATGCGGTGCGCCAGACGGGCGAGCCCGTCCCGCACCGCATGGTCCACCGTCATCTCGTCCAGGGCGCGCAGGGCCTGGTCGCCCAGCGTGGCGACCTCGTCCTCGACCCGGGCCCTGGCCCCGCACTCGGTCAGCAGCGACTGGAGCCGCGCCACTGACTCGGGCGTGAGGTCCGGATCACCCAACGAATTCTCCAGGATCTTCGCCTGGCCCGGAGGCAGCAGGGAGAGGGCGTGGGCCACCAGCTCGGTGCGCTTGCCCTCCCTCAGGTCGTCCCCGGCCGGTTTCCCGGTGACCTCGGGATCGCCGAACACGCCCAGCAGGTCGTCCTGCAGCTGGAAGGCCTCACCCAGGGGGAGGGAGAACGCCTCGTAGTAGGTCAGGGGTGCGCCGTCCGTGTCCGCCAGCACCCCGCCGAGGTTGAGTGGGTGCACCACCGAGTACCGGGCGGACTTGTACCGCAGGACGGTGCGCGCACGGGCCAGTGCCTCAGCAGGATCCTGTCCGGGCACCTCGACCTCGTCGAGGACATCGAGGTACTGGCCGGCCATCACCTCGAAGCGCATCCGGTTGAACATGGTCCTTCCGGCGGCCGGCGATTCCGTGGCATCCGCCGCGTGGGCGAACACCTCCTCGCTCAGGGCCAGGCACAGGTCCCCGGTCAGGATCGCGGCGGACGTCCCGAAGTGCTCGGGGTCCTGACGCCATCCCGCCTGCTGGTGACGGGCGGCGAAGGCCCGGTGGATGCTGGGTTCCCCGCGGCGCGTATCGGACCGGTCGAGGATGTCGTCGTGGATCAGCGCCGCGGCCTGGAACAGCTCCAGGCCCACCGCGGCGTCGATGATCCGCTGGTCGTCCACGGCGCCACCGGCGCCGCGCCATCCCCACCAGGCGAGGATGGCCCGCACGCGCTTGCCGCCGCGCACCAGGCCGGCGATGGCCTCGACCAGGGGGGCTGCCGACGTCGAGATCTCCTCGGCGCTGCGCCGGTAGTCGGCGAGCAGTGCGGACATCCGGCGGTCCACCGCCTCGACGAAGGCCTCCTCCGGGAGGCGGTCCTGACAGGGGGATGCGGGGGCTGAGGATGGCACGTCCTCCAGCCTACCGTCGGGACATCGGCCTAGGCTGGAGCCATGGATGAACGCTATTCCGCCGGGGGACCACCGCCGGCGGCCCAGGATCCATCCTGGGATGCCGTCATCCTCCACGTGGACATGGACGCCTTCTTCCTCTCCGTCGAGTTGCTCGAACGCCCGGAGCTCAGGGGCCGGCCAGCCCTCGTGGCCCACCGGGGCGGGCGTTCCGTGGTGCTCTCCGCCTCGTACGAGGCACGGCGCAGTGGCGTGCGCTCGGCGATGCCGCTGGCGCACGCCCTCGCGCTCTGCCCGGGGGTCGCGGTGGTGGAACCACGGCACGAGGGGTACACCGCCGCGTCCCGTCAGGTGATGGACATCCTGGGATCGTTCACCCCGGTGATGGAGCAGCTCAGTATCGACGAGGCCTTCCTCGATGTCTCCGGGGCCCGACGCCGGCTCGGCCCGCCGGCCCGGATCGGCGCCCTGATCCGTGAGCGCGTCCGGGAACGGACGGGGTTGCCGTGCACCGTGGGTGCGGCCACCACCAAGTCCGTGGCCAAGATCGCCTCGACCCGCGCCAAGCCGGACGGGCTCGGCGTGGTTCCCGGTGCGCAGACCCGGGCGTTCCTGGACCCGCTGCCGGTCTCGGCGCTCTGGGGTGTGGGCCCCGTGCTGCAGCGCAGGCTCGTCGAGGCCGGCCTGGAGACCGTCGGTGACATCGCCGCCCAGTCGCCCCGACGCATGCAACGCTGGCTCGGGTCCAATGGGCCGGCCCTGGTCGATCTGGCCCGCGGTATCGACCACCGGGCGGTGGTGCCCGAACGGGAGGCCAAGTCCCTGGGGGTGGAGCGGACGTTCGACGTGGACGTGACGGACCGGGAGGAGTTGCACAGGATCCTCGTGGCGCTCTCCCACGAATGCGCCTTCCGGCTCCGCCGGGCCGGGGTCCGTGCCGGGGCGATCTCCGTCAAGCTCAAGGCTCCTGACCTGACCGTGCGGAACAGGTCCCGCTCCCTGGCGGTGCCGGTGGACTCGGCCGGACCCCTGGCCGAGGCGGCCGAGGAGCTGCTGGCGGAACTGCTGGATGCACGGCGGCACCCGGCCCGGCTGGTGGGCCTTCGCGCCGAGCGCCTCAGCGGCGCCGGCGACGCCGTGCAGGACGCTCTTCCCTGGGAGGACGAGGGGTCAGAGGCGGACTGGTCCGAGGCGGACCGCGTCGCGGACGACATCCGGCGCAAATTCCCCTCCGCGGCACTGCGGCCGGCGACCCTCGTGGACGGCCGACCGGCACCCCGGCGCCCGCGCCTACGCTGATCGCGGAAAAGTCCGGTCCGAGCGGGTCGACCGGCGTTGCCGATATGGCGTGGCGTGCGGCCCGGGCCCTATGCTAGTACTACGAAATTCGTGGCTGGAGGAGGAGGCAGCGATGCCGTTGTCTGAGCGGGAGCAGAAGCTCCTGGAGCAGCTGGAGCAACAGCTGAACGCCGAGGACCCGCACTTTGCCACGAGCATGAGTGAGACGGGGACCTCTCGGTTCTCGACCTCGCGACTGGTCGCCGGAGCGGTGGCTGCGGCGGTCGGCCTCGGAGTCATGCTCTGGGGAATCTCCCAGCAGGCGATCTGGCTGGGCATCATCGGCTTCGTCCTGATGGCCGTGGGCGTCTACGTCGGCACGGCGCGGACCAAGGCCGGTTCAACGGGCCGGGCGTCCGGGACGGCATCGGCCAAGAAGAACTCTGCCTTCATGGACGGACTCGAGCAGCGCTGGGAGCAGCGCCGCCATCAGGACCCGTGACGGTGGCAGCAGCCCGTCACGACTGATCCACCCCGGGACCCCGCCGCATCGCGGCGGGGTCCTCTCGTTGTCCTGCCTTCCTCCACCGGGCCGCCCCACATCCCTCCACCGGGCCGCCCCACATCCCTCCACCGGGCCGCCCCACATCCCTCCACCCCGGTCATTCCGGCGGGATCACCGGCCCCTGAGTGGCCCTGGAGCGGGGGTGGCCGACGTTCGCCCCGCGACGACTCTGGGTGAACCCCACGCCACATCAGCGCAGGTCAGAGGCCATTTCGCGCGGTGGTGGGGGCGGCGCGTGGCTTGACGGTGGAGGGTAGTGGGGTAAAGTGGAGGGCATCAGAGGATGGTGGTGTTGAGGGAGGCTCAAGCGGCCCTTTCGGACGGCAAAGGCGGTGCTCCATGTTCTTGGGGACCTACACGCCTCGGCTGGACGAGAAGGCCCGTCTGATCCTCCCGGCGAAGTTCCGCGAGGAGCTAGCCGACGGTCTGGTCCTCACCCGGGGACAGGAACGGTGCATCTACGTCTTCAGTGCTCGCGAGTTCGAGAGGGTTCACGAGCAGATGAGGTCGGCTCCGCTGTCCTCACGCCAGGCCAGGGACTACATCCGTGTCTTCCTGTCAGGGGCCTCTGACGAGGTTCCGGACAAGCAGGGGCGGATCACCATCCCAGGACCGCTGCGCAGTTATGCGGGACTGGACCGGGACGTGGCGGTCATCGGAGCCGGTACGCGAGCCGAGATCTGGGATGCCGAGGCCTGGAACTCCTACTTGGAGGACCAGGAGAACGCCTTCTCGGAGACCGATGAGGAAGTCCTCCCGGGGATCTTCTGACCGGCCGGCCCCTCCGTCCTTCGGCGGCAGGGGTCGCACACAACCGAACAGCGCGGATTCTTGCATGAGACCTCCAGCCGCCCCAGGCCGGACCTGACCCGACTTCCCCCGGGCCGGGCACGGAACCGGTGAGCGATTCCGGCCCTGACCCGACTTCCCCCGGGCCAGGCACGGAAGACGTGCGGATGGGGATCTGATCCAAGGGTCCGCCTGTCACTTAATGGGGTCCTCTGCCGTCGCGAGCCGGACGGGGACCAGCGGAACCGGACGAGGTCGAGCGTGGAAAGGGACTCACGGCTTGGGTGAAGAGCAGAGACCGGCACAGGACCGGCACATTCCCGTCATGCGCGACCGCGTCCTGGACCTGCTCTCCCCGGGACTCGACGCTGCCCGCGACGCCGGGCGCCGCCCCGTCGCGCTGGACGGCACCCTGGGCATGGGGGGACACGCCGAGGCGATCCTCCGGCGACACCCGGATGCCGTCGTCGTGGGGATCGACCGGGACACCGAGGCCCTGCGCCTGGCGACCGAGCGCCTGGCCTGGGCCGGTGACCGGTTGCGGACCTGGCACGGGACCTATGACGGTGTGGCCGAGGCACTGGCCTCGGCCGGTGTCGCCGAGGCCGATGCCATGCTCTTCGACCTGGGCGTCTCCTCGTACCAGCTGGACGAGCGTGAGCGCGGTTTCGCCTACTCCTACGACGCGCCGCTGGACATGCGCATGGACACGACCGGGGGGATCACCGCCGCCGACGTCGTGAACGAGTACGACGAGGACCGCCTGCGCCGGATCATCCGGTCCTGGGGCGAGGAGAAGTTCGCCGGCAGGATCGCCTCGGCCATCGTCCGTGCCCGCCAGGAGGCGCCCTTCGAGACCACCGGCCGGCTCGTGGAGGTCATCCGTTCGGCCGTCCCCGCCGCGGCCGGCCGCAGCGGTGGGCATCCCGCCAAGCGCACGTTCCAGGCCCTCCGGATCGAGGTCAACGAGGAGCTCGACGTGCTCGAGGCGATGCTGCCGGCGGCGATGCGTGCCCTGTCGGTGGGCGGGCGGCTCGTGGTCATGAGCTATCACTCGCTCGAGGACCGGATCACCAAGAAGGCCATCACGGCACAGTCCACCTCCACGGCTCCTCCCGGGTTCCCGGTCGAACTGGAGGACCACGCACCGGTGGTCCGCGTCCTGACTAGGGGCGTGGACAAACCCACGGAAAAAGAAATCGAAGAAAACCCTCGCGCCTCCTCAGCAAAAGTGCGCGCTATTGAGAAGATCAGACCATCAAGGAGCACAGCATGACCGCAACGCAGCAGCGCACTGCCATGCAGCAGCCCGTCCACGCCCGCGAGAGCACCGCTCCGCAGCTGGACCAGGCTGCTCCTTGGCAACCCACCATCAGCCCCGAGTACCGTGCCGCGCCGGCGGGTACCCCGGGCGAGGAGAACCGGGCCCGGACCCCGCTGGCCGTCGTCCCGGCACCGGTCAGGAGGACCGGCCGGGGCTTCGTCGCCCTGTGCGTCGGAATCCTGGCCCTTGCGCTGCTGGCCGTGCTGGTGGTCAACATCACAGTCTCGAACCGGCAGTACGACATGGTCGGGCTCAAGAGCGAGCAGCTGGACCTGACCCAGTCGAACGAGCTGCTGCGCCAGCAGGTCGAGCACCTCGAGGCTCCGCAGAACCTCGCTGCCGAGGCCGACCGGCTGGGCATGGTGAAGCCGGGGGACATCGCCGCGGTGGACCTCGCCACCGGCCGGGTCACCGGCGCCGCCACCTCCGCCCAGGGCGAGGACGGGCCGACCGGCCTGATCGCCGCGCCCGTCGGACCGGGCGAGCGGGCTGCCGCTGAGGCCGAGGCCCGCGAGACCGGCGTCGAGCCGGGGAGCGAAGCGGACGGGACGACGGCATCCGAGGCGCCGGCCCCCGTGCAGTCCGAACAGGACACGGCGGCTGGTCAGGACACGGCGGCTGGTCAGGACGCCGGGGCCGATCAGGAGGTCGCGGCCGGACAGGACCGGTCCGAGGGCGCCACCTCCGGCGCCGCCCGGGAGCTCAACGGGGGGACGATTCCCGCTCCGCAGTTCGCCGCCGGCAGCGCCGACTGAGACGCATCGCCGGAGAGCCTCCGGCCTGAACCACTCCCGAGGAACTGAGGAACGACCGGACGACGGCCATGCCGTGGTGACCGGCAGGAAGGACTGCAGCAGATGGCCCAGGCATCCGACGCCCGAAGCGCCACGGACGTGACCGGCAGGCGCCTGCGCCTGGGCATGGTCATCGCCCTGGTCCTTCTGGCGGTGCTGGGCCTGCGGCTGGTCTTCATCCAGGGGGTGGACGCCTCCGGCAACGCGCAGGACGCCATGAAGGAGCGGTTGCGCTCCGTGACGGTGGCGCCCGACCGCGGATCCATCCTGGACTCCCAGGGACGGGTGATGGCGGCCTCGGTGGCCCGCTACGACCTGGTGGCCGACCAGCGGCTGGTGAAGGACTTCCGGCGCTGGGACGCCGAGAGCGCCTCGATGGTCGACGTGTCCCTGTCCGACTCACTTGACCGGCTCTCCGGGATCCTGGGCATGGACCGTGCCGAGCTCGAGGCCCGCATGGTCGGCGACCGCCCGTACAAGGTCGTGTCCAAGGGGGTCACGCCGGAGGTCAAGGACCAGGCCCTGGATCTCGGCATCCCGGGCCTGCTGGCCGAGCCCGTCACCGAACGCACCTACCCCAACGGGTCGGTGGCCGGTTCGATCCTGGGCTTCGTCGGGGGGGACGGCACCCCGCTCGAGGGCCTGGAGCTGAGCCAGGACGAGCAGCTCTCCGGCGAACCCGGCAAGCGCACCTACGAGATCTCCGCCGACGGCGTGCGCATCCCGAACGCGGAGTTCTCCGAGGAACCCGCCGTCGACGGCCAGGACGTTCGGCTGACCATCGACCAGGACGTCCAGTGGTTCGCGCAGGAGGCGATCGCCGCGAAGACGGAGTCCTACGACGCCCTGTGGGGCAACATCGTGGTGATGGACGCCAGGACCGGTGAGCTTCTGGCCATGGCCGACTCGACCACGGTGGACCCCTCCGACCCGACGGCCACGGACGGCCTCTTCTGGCGGCCCACCGCCCTGACCCAGTCCTACGAGCCCGGTTCCACCGGCAAGGTCCCCACCTTCGCCACCGCGCTCGAGGTCGGCGGCGTGGAGCCGACCGACGCCTACGAGGTGCCCAACAAGCAGGAGTTCGACGGGCAGATCATCAACGACTCGATGCCCCACGACACCTACGAGATGACGACGGCCGGCATCTTCACCCGGTCCTACAACACCGGCACGGTCCAGGTGGCCCAGAGCGTCGACGACCAGACCCGCTACGAGTACATGAAGAAGCTCGGGATCGGCGAACACGTGGACATCGGCCTGCCCGGCAGCAACAAGGGCATCCTGGTGCCGCCCGAGCAGTGGGACGGCCGTCAGCGGCTCACCACGATGTTCGGCCAGGGATACACCCAGACCACGCTGCACATGGCGCAGGTCTTCCAGACCATCGCCAACGGCGGGGTCCAGCGTCGCCCCCAGCTGATCGACGCCTACATCGACCCCGACGGCTCGGAACACGTGCAGCCGGACCCCGAGGGCACCCGGATCTACTCCGAGGAGACGGCGGAGGAGATGCTGCGGATGATGGAGGGCGTCGTCCAGGTGGGGACCGCCGGGCCGGCCAAGATCCCCGGGTACCGCGTGGGTGGCAAGACCGGTACGGGCGAGGCCGCTGGCGTCGGTGGCTACAACGGCTACACGACCTCCTTCACCGGCGTGGCCCCGCTGGACGACCCCCGGTTCGTCGTGGCCGTCTCCGTCCACCGCCCGCAGGGGAACTGGCGGAACTGGGAGGTCGAGGACACGGCCGCCGAGGTCCTGTCCTACCTGTTGAACCAGTACAGCGTCCCGCCCTCGGACGCGGCACCGCAACACTACGATGTCTTCACCGACGAGCCCCAGAAACGACCCTGGTAGACCCCGGATGACCACACCACTTTCTCCCGCCGCGCAGGACGCGGCCTTCCGACCCGCCGAGATCGAGCCGATGCGCTGGGATGAGCTGCTCGCCGGACTGGACCGCGCGGGCCAGCCCGCCGACGTCGTCGGCAGCACCGCGGACCGTCCCGGTCCCACCGGTGTCACCATGGACTCGAGGATGGTCCGGCCGGGCGACCTCTACGCCGGCGTCCCGGGGGCCTCCCGGCACGGCGCGGAGTTCGCCGGGACGGTCGTCGCCGCCGGTGCCCGGGGCATCCTGACGGACCGACAGGGCGCCCGGCTCTGCGCCGCCGCCTCCGCCGCCGGCATCCCGGTGCTCATCGTGGAGGACGTGCGCGACGCCGTCGGGCCGGCCGCCGCGGCCGTGTACGGCAACATCGGGGCCGGGCCCCGGTTGTACGGGATCACCGGGACGAACGGCAAGACCACCACGAACTACTTCCTGACGGCGCTGCTGGGCGCACTCGGGGAGACCACCGGCATGATCGGGACGATCGAGATCCGGGCCGGCCAGCGCGTGGTCCCCAGCACCCTGACCACCCCGGAGTCCACCCAGTTGCACGCCCTGATGGCCCTGATGCGCCAGGAGGACGTCTCCTCGGCGGTGATGGAGGTGTCCTCGCACTCGGTCAGCTACCGGCGCATCGCGGGACTGCACTACGCGGTGGCCGGGTTCACCAACCTCACCCAGGACCACCTGGACCTGCACGGTTCCATGGACGACTACTTCCGGGCCAAGGCCGGACTGTTCGACGCCGGCCGCACGGACCGTGCCGTGATCACCCTCGACGGCGGACCGGATGCGCCCGACGCCGACGGGCAGACGTGGGGGACCAGGATGGCCGCACAGGCCGGTTGTCCGGTCGTGACCGTGGCCCTGGGCCCCGCGGCCGACCACGGGGGCCGCCCTCTGAGCGGCGACTGGACCGTCACGGACCTCGTCGCGGAGGGCATGGGCCACCGGTTCACGCTGCGGCACGCCGCCTCCGGGCGGGACGTCACCGGCTCCACCGGACTGCCCGGGCGGTTCAACGTCGCCAATGCGGCCCTGGCCGCCGTGATGGTGTTGGAGTCCCGGCCGCCGGCGGACTGGGACCGGATCGCCGCGGTGCTCGACGCACCCGTGGGGGAGGGCCCCTTCGCCACCGCCGTGCCCGGGCGCATGGAGGTCGTCGGCCGCGCCCCGGACGCGATCGTCGACTTCGCGCACAACCCCGACGGGATGGTCCGCGCCCTCGAATCGGTCCGCGAGGCACGGCGCGCCACCGGAAACGACACCGGGCGGACGATCCTGGTCTTCGGGGCGACCGGTGACCGGGACCGGGCCAAGCGCCCGGGCATGGGCCGGATCGCCGCGGAGTGGGCCGATGTCGTGATCGTCACGGACGACGACCCGCACACCGAGCCCCCGGCCGGGATCAGGACCGAGGTCCTGCAGGGGGTCCACGAGGGCGTGCGGACGGCGGCCGCGGCCGGCCGCACCGTCCAGGTGCACGAGTCGGCGCCACGCCAGGACGCGATCGAGCTGGCCGTGTCCTTGGCCACACCGGCCGACACCGTCCTGCTCGCCGGCCGCGGCCATGAGACCGTGCAGGACATGGACGGAGTGGACATCCCGCTCGACGATCGCGTCGAGCTGCGGGACGCCCTGGCCCGGCACGGCCACGGTCCCTCCCCGGTTTCCCCCGAGGCTGCACGTAAAGTTGACGGGTCATGATCGAACTCACCGCCTCCGCCATCGCCGGGGCCACCGGGGGCGTCCTCACCGCCTCGGCGTCCCCTGACCTGCTGGTCAGCGCAGCCACCACCGACTCCCGCGAGGTCACTCCGGGGACCCTGTTCATCGCCAAGCCGGGCGAGCAGGCCGACGGGCACGACTTCATCCCGGCGGCACGGTCCGCCGGCGCCACCCTCGTGCTCGCCGAGCGCGAGACCGCCGACGCCGGGGGACAGGCCGACCCGGCCGTCATCGTCGACGACGTGGTCCTGGCCATGGGACGGCTGGCGGCGTTCATCGTCGCCCGAATCCGCGAGCACTCGCCGACCACCGTCATCGGCATCACCGGGTCGGCGGGCAAGACCACCACGAAGGACCTGCTGGCGGGCATCCTGGGCACCGACGGTCCCACCGTGGCCCCGCAGGGCTCCTACAACGGGGAGGTGGGCGTCCCGCTGACCGTGTTCCGGGCCGACTTGGACACCCGCTACCTGGTGGTCGAGATGGGTGCCGACGGGATCGGCAACATCGAGTACCTGGCGGACATGGTCCGCCCGGACATCGGTGTGGTCCTGATGGTCGGCAGCGCCCACGCCGGCAAGTTCGGCGGCGTGGAGAACATCGCCCGGACCAAGGGCGAACTGGTGGAGGCGCTGCCGGCGGACGGCGTGGCCGTCCTGAACCGTGACGACGCCCGGGTGGCCGCGATGGTGGACCGGACCTCCGCCCGGCTGGCCTGGTTCTCCACCGAGGACGGCAGCTTCCCGCTGGTCGACGCGGACGTGGCCGACGGCACCGCCGACTTCTCCGCCCTGGCCGCGAACCTGACCACCACCGAGGGGCAGCACCCCGAGTTCGACCTGCGACTGGGTGCGGGCACCGCAGCCGAGGCCCATCACGTGGTCTCCGGACTGATCGGCAGGCACCACGCCACGAACATCGCCGCCGCCGCAGCGGCCGCCCATGCCGCAGGGCTGCCGGCCGGCAGGATCGCCGCCGCCCTCGACGGGGCGGGAGCCACGAGCCGCCGGCGGATGGAGCGCACCGACCGGCCGGACGGGGTGACGATCATCAATGACGCGTACAACGCCAACCCGGAGTCCATGCGGGCCGCCCTGAAGACGCTGGCGATGATCGGCCGTTCCACGGGGCGCCGGACGTGGGCCGTGCTGGGGGAGATGCTCGAACTGGGCGACGCCCGCATCGCCGAGCACACCGCGATCGGCACGGCCGTGGTCCGGTTGAACATCGACCAGCTCGTGGTGGTCGGCCGCGGTGCCCGACCGCTCTACACCTCCGCCGTCAACGAGGGCTCCTGGGGGGACGAGATCGACTTCGCCGAGGACGTCGACGAGGCCGAGGAACTGCTCCGGCGTCGACTGGCGCCCGGGGACGTGGTGCTGTTCAAGTCCTCCAACGGCGCCGGCCTGGGGGACCTCGGGGATCGACTAGCATTGGCCCCGGCCAGCCCGGAGCCGGGAGCCGGAAGCCGGAAGGAGCAGCGCCAGTGATAGGCCTGTTGATCGGTGGTCTGCTCGGGCTGGTCCTGACGCTCGTGGGGACCCCCCTGTTCATCCGCTTCCTGGTCAGGAAGGGATACGGACAGTTCATCCGCGATGACGGACCGACCACCCACAAGACCAAGCGCGGCACCCCGACCATGGGCGGGGCCGTGTTCGTGGTGGTCACCGTGGTGGCCTACTTCCTGACGCACTGGATCCTGGGTGGCCTCGGACTGGAGAACGCCGGGCCCACCGCCTCGGCGATGACCCTGCTGTTCCTCATGGCCGGCATGGGACTGGTCGGGTTCCTGGACGACTTCAGCAAGATCTCCAACCAGCGCTCCCTCGGACTGACGCCCTGGGCGAAGATCGTCCTGCAGGGCGTGGTGGGCACCGCCTTCGCGGTCCTCGCCCTGAACTTCCCGGACGGGCGCGGGCTGACCCCCGCCTCGACGTCCATCTCCTTCGTGCGTGACCTGCCGATCGACCTGGCCTTCGCCGGCCCGGTCATGGGTCTGATCCTGTTCGTGGTCTGGTCCAACCTGATCACCACGGCCACCACCAACGCGGTGAACCTGACCGACGGCCTGGACGGCCTGGCCACCGGCGCCACCGCCATGATCACCGCCGCCTACATGCTGATCACCATCTTCCAGTCCAACCAGGCGTGCTCCACGTCCGGGGCGACGCCGGGCTGCTACGAGGTCCGTGACCCGCTGGACCTCGCCATGCTCGCGGCGATCCTCACCGGCTCGCTCATGGGCTTCCTGTGGTGGAACACCTCGCCGGCGAAGATCTTCATGGGGGACACGGGATCGCTGGCCCTCGGTGGGGCCCTGGCCGGGTTCGCCATCCTGTCCCGCACCGAACTGCTCGTCATCATCCTGGCCGGGCTGATGGTCCTCATCACCCTGTCCGTGATCATCCAGGTCGGCTACTTCAAGCTCTCCGGTGGCAAGCGCGTGTTCCTCATGGCGCCGCTGCAGCACCACTTCGAGCTCAAGGGCTGGGCGGAGGTCACGGTGGTCGTGCGGTTCTGGCTGATCGGCCTGCTCTGCGTGGTCCTCGGCGTATCCCTCTTCTACGGCGAGTGGGTGCTGGTCCGATGACGGCCGGGAGCACCGCCGGTCATCCCCGGCTCGACGACCTGACCACGTGGGACGCGGACTGGTCCGGACTGCGGGTGGTCGTGGCCGGCCTCGGCCTGTCCGGGTTCTCCGCAGCCGACACCCTGGCCGAGCTCGGGGCCGACGTCGTGGTCGTGGACGGCCGGGACAGCCCGGAGAACCGTGCCCGGGCGGACACCCTGAGGATCGTCGGGGTCCGGGAGGTCCTGCTGGGCGAGGACCACGCGCGGTCCCTTCCCGACGTCGGCGGGTCTCCCGCCGAGCTCGTGGTCACCTCCCCGGGATGGCGCCCGGACCAGCCGCTGCTGGCCGCGGCCGCGGATGCCGGCGTCCCGGTCTGGGGCGACGTCGAACTGGCCTGGCGGGTCCGCGAACGCGCGGGACGCAAGACGGCCGACTGGCTCGTGGTCACCGGGACCAACGGCAAGACCACCACGGTGGGCATGGTCGAGTCCATGCTGCTCGCGGCCGGCCTGCGGGCGGTGGCCTGCGGGAACGTGGGCACCCCCATCCTGGACGCGATCCGGGATCCGGAGGGCTGGGACGTGATCGCCGTGGAGCTCTCCAGCTTCCAGTTGCACTGGACCCACCACATCGAGCCGGCCGCCTCTGCCGTGCTGAACGTGGCGGAGGACCACGTGGACTGGCACGGGTCCTTCGCGGCGTACTGCGCGGACAAGGCCCGGATCTACGAGCACACCCGCGAGGCGTGCATCTTCAACGAGGCCCAGCCCGAGACCATGCGGATGGTCGAGCAGGCCGACGTCCAGGAGGGGTGCCGAGCGGTGTCCTTCACCACGGACACGCCCGGACTGTCCATGGTCGGCGTGGTCGACGGCATCCTCGTGGACCGGGCCTTCCTGGACGAACGGGCCCATCAGGCCCTGGAACTCGGACACCTCGAGGACCTCGGGCCCATCGCGCCCCGGCACCAGGTGGCCAACGCCCTGGCGGCCGCCGCCCTCGTGCGGGCCATCGGCGTGCCGCCGGAGGCCGTCCGGGACGGGCTGCGTGCCTACCGACCGGGGGAGCACCGCATCCAGCTCGTGGCCAAGGCGGACGACGTGCTGTGGATCAACGACTCCAAGGCGACCAACCCCCACGCCGCGGACGCCTCACTCGCCGCCTTCACCGACGTGGTGTGGATCGCCGGCGGACTGCCCAAGGGCGTGACCTACGACGACCTGGTCTCCCGCCACGCCCACCGCCTGCGCGCCGTGGTGCTCATCGGGGCGGATCCCAGCGAACTGGCAGGTGCCGTACAGCGACACGCACCCGACGTCCCGGTCCTGTCGACGGCGGTACGCGACACTGGAGGGGATCCCTCGGACGGCCACCGGGCCATGGACGCCGCGGTCCGGGAGGCCGATGCCGTGGCCCGGCCCGGGGACGTCGTGCTCATGGCGCCCGCGGCGGCGTCCATGGACCAGTTCACGTCCTACGCAGACCGAGGAAACGCCTTCATCGACGCCGTCGCCCGCCTCATGGAACACAAGGGGCTGAGCAGCTAAGGAGCCCACCCATGGTGACCACCCCCCAACGGCCCCTGAGCCGTACCCGGGGTCCCGCCAGGGGCCGGCGTCCCCGTCCGGGGACCGGCGCGGCCCCGTCCGCCTCCGGTACCCCCTCCGCCCGTGCGGCCGGTGGCCGCGCGGCCCGCGGCGCCGGGCCGGCCTCCGGGCCTCGGCCGGGGAGCACGCGTCGTGGCGGCCGCGGCCCGGCGCACTGGTGGCGGCGGATGTGGTCCTTCCTGGAGGGCGAAGGCTCGGCGTCATCCTATTTCCTCATCCTCGGCTGCACGCTCGCGCTGACCGTGATCGGACTGATCATGGTGCTGTCCTCCTCCTCCGTGGAGAACATCGGAGAGACGACCGGATCCTATGACCTGTTCATCCGCCAGGCCGTCTTCGCCGCCGTCGGGCTGGGTGTGATGGTCTTCCTCTCCCGGCTGAGCACGGACAGACTGCGCCGGCTGGCCTGGCCGGCGCTGGTCATCGCCATCGTGCTGCTGATGCTCGTCCTGACGCCCCTGGGCCACGAGGTCAACGGCAACCGCAACTGGATCAAGGTCGGACCGGCCACGGGACAGCCCTCGGAGGCGGCGAAACTGGCCCTGGCCCTCTGGGCGGCCGCCGTGCTCGAACGCAAGGGCCGGCTCATCGGCCAGCTCAAGCACTCCGTCGTGCCGGTGCTCTTCCCGGTGGGAGCCATCCTCCTCGGCCTGGTCATGATCGGCCGGGACCTGGGAACCGCCATGGTCATCATGCTGGTCGTGGCAGCCGTGCTGTTCCTGGCCGGCACGAGGCTGCTCTACTTCGCGGTGGCCGGAGCCGTGGCCGCGGTGGGCGCGATCATCATGGCCCTCGTCTCGGCCAACCGCACGGTGCGCATCCAGGCCTGGCTGGGCAACTGCGACTTCGCCACCGACCCGTGCTACCAGCCCCAGCACGGCCTGTACGCCCTCGCCTCCGGTGGCTGGTGGGGACTCGGGCTGGGCCAGTCCCGGCAGAAGTGGAGCTACATCCCCGAGGCGGAGAACGACTTCATCTTCACCATCCTCGGCGAGGAGCTCGGACTCGTCGGCGCCCTGCTGGTGCTCACGCTCTTCGCCGGACTGGCCGTCGGCATGTTCCGGGTCGCGCGGCGCACCGACTCCGTGTTCATCCGGATCTGCACCGGCGGCATCCTGGCCTGGATCGTGGGCCAGGCATTCATCAACATCTCCATGGTCACCGGCCTGCTGCCCGTCATCGGCGTGCCCCTGCCGTTCATCTCCTACGGCGGATCCTCCCTGACGTTCGTCCTGGCGGCCGTCGGCGTGGTCCTGGCCTTCGCCCGCGAACAGCACCGGGCGGGCCGGGCCGTCGGAGCCGGCACCGGCCCCGCCGTGGACACCCGCCCCGACACGAAGGAGGCGCACTGATGCCCGACACCCTGAACGTGGTCCTGGCCGGCGGCGGTACGGCCGGCCACATCAGCCCCATGCTCGCCATCGCCCGGGCCCTCGAGGAGACCGCGACCGAGGGCGGCCATCCCACCGCGGTGCACTGCACCATGGTGGGCACCGCCTCCGGTATGGAGACCCGTCTCGTCCCGGCCGCCGGTTACGCGCTGGACACCATCGACCGGGTCCCGATGCCCCGCCGTCCCACCATGGACCTGGTCCGCCTGCCCTCCCGCTTCCGGCGGGCCGTGGCACAGGCGGGTGACATCCTCGACCGGCGCCGCGCCGACGTCGTGGTCGGGGTGGGCGGCTACGTCTCCACCCCCGTGTACCTGGCCGCCGCCCGGCGCCGGGTGCCCGTGGTCATCCACGAGGCCAACGTCCGCGCCGGGCTGGCCAACCGCGTCGGGGCCCGCCGCGCCGCGGCCGTGGCCACCGCCTTCCCCGAGACGGTGCTGCCGGGCGCCCTGCACGTGGGGATGCCGATGCGCCGGGAGATCTCCGCCCTCGACCGGGAGGCGGCCCGCGAGCCGGCCCGGCGGGCCCTCGGCCTGGACCCCTCCGCCACCACGGTGGTGGTCACCGGCGGGTCCTCGGGCGCCCTCAACGTCAACCGGACGATCGCGGCGGCCCTCCCGGCCCTCGCCGGCGCAGGACTGCAGGTCCTGCACCTGACCGGCCGGGGCAAGCAGGTCCTGGGGCCCGACGGCGACCCGGTCGCCTCGCCCGGATACCACCAGGTCGAGTACCTGGAGGGCATGGAGCAGGCCTACGCCGCGGCCGATCTCATCGTCGCCCGCTCGGGTGCCGGCACCGTCTGCGAGCTGGCCGCCGTGGGGTTGCCCGCCGTGTTCGTCCCGCTGCCGATCGGCAACGGAGAGCAGGCCCTCAACGCCCGCGGGCTGGTGACGGCGCAGGGAGCCGTCCTGGTGAAGGACGAGTCCTTCACCGCGGACTGGGTCCGCCGAGAACTCATTCCCCTGGCCCTGGACGCCGGGCGGCTGGAGCGGATGTCCGCCGCCTCCGCCGCGCTGGGGATCCGGGATGCCGACCAGGCCATGGCGCGCCTGGTCCTGAACGCCGCAGGAGGACCCCGATGACCCGACCGACCGACGAGACCACCCCGGTGCGGCCCATGGCGCCGTCGCTGGCCGCCCTGGGCCGGGTCCACTTCCTGGGCCTGGGCGGTGTCGGCGTGTCCGGCATCGCGCGGATCATGCAGCAGCAGGGGGTGCCAATCTCCGGGACCGACGCCAAGGACCTGCCGGTGATGCACGAGCTCGAGGCCGCCGGGGCCGCGGTGTTCGTCGGCTACGACGCGCGGAACCTCGACCGGGTGGCCCAGCGGGCGGGTGGTGCCGGCGTGGACACCGTCGTGGCCTCGTCGATCGCCGGCCCGGGCAACCCCGAGTACGACGCCGCGATCGCCCGGGGCGTGCCCGTCCTGCACCGTTCCCAGGGGCTGGCCGCGGCGATGGCCGGCCACCGGGTGCTCGCGGTCGCCGGCACGCACGGCAAGACCACCACGTCCTCGATGGCGGCGATGACGTTCACCCGCGCCGGCGCCGATCCGACCTTCGCCGTCGGCGCCGCCGTCGCCGGCCTGGGGACCAACGCGCGAGCCGGCGCGGGGGAGTGGTTCATCGCCGAGGCCGACGAGTCCGACGGCACGCTGCTGAACTACCGGCCGCAGATCGCGATCGTGACGAACGTGGAGGCCGACCACCTCGACTTCTACGGCTCCGCCGACGCCGTGGTGCAGGTCTTCCGCGACTTCGCGCTGCTGCTGCCCCCGGACGGCGTGCTGGTGGCCTGTGCCGACGACCCCGGGGCCCTGGCCCTGGCCCAGTGGGTCCGCGCCGAGGCGGCCGCCGGCCGGCCCGCGCCCCGTGTCGTCACCTACGGTTCGGAGCCCGGACGGGGCGACGACCTCGTCCTGACGGACAGCGATCTGGCCGGTACGGCCGGGGGCACCGGGCAACGCGTCACCTTCCGCTGGGCCGGCGGACGCTCCACTCAGGTGGAACTGGCGGTCCCGGGCCGTCACAACGCGCTGAACGCCGCCGCGGTCCTGCTCGCCGCCCACTACGCCGGCCTGGAGGCCGAGGACGCTGCCGGCGGCCTGGAGGCCTTCCGCGGCACCGCGCGTCGGTTCGAGTTCCGGGGCGAGCGTGCCGGCGTCCGCGTCTTCGACGACTACGCGCACCACCCCACCGAGGTGGCGGCGGCCATCGCCGCCGGGCGCTCGGTGGCAGGCGGGCACCGGGTCCACGTGCTCTTCCAGCCCCACCTGTTCTCGCGCACCCGCGACTTCGCGGACGGCTTCGCGCAGGCGCTCTCGGCCGCCGACGGCGTGCGTGTCCTGCCCGTCTACGCGGCACGGGAGGAGCCGATCGCCGGGGTCGACTCGACCTTGATCACCCGGCACCTGTCCACCCTCCTGCCCGGTTCCGGGGAGGTCCCGGAGGACGCCGGTGCCGGCGTGGCCGGCCTGGTCGCCGCGGCCCGTCCCGGCGACGTCATCCTCACCATGGGCGCCGGGGACGTCACGGCCCAGGGCGGGGCGATCCTGGCGGCGCTGGCGGATCGCGACGAGGAAACCCTCGATGGCGGACGATAGGACGGACGCCGGCCCGGAGACCTCCACGACGACCGACGTGATGACCGCGGATGACGACAACGTCCTGGCCTTCCCGGAGACGCCCGAGCAGGCCCGGCGCCGGCGGGTCCGGTTGTGGCGCGTGGTCGGCGCGGCGGGCCTGGTGCTCCTGATCGTGCTCGGGGCGGTCCTGTACTTCTCCCCCCTGCTGGCCATCCGCACCATCACGGTCACGGGCACCGACCTGCTGCCGCGCGAACGGGCCGAGGCGCTGGTGCAGCCCCTGCACGGAGTGCCCCTGCCGCAGGTGGGCCAGCGGACCGTCGCGGAGCGGCTGGCGGGTGAACCCGCGGTCGAGGAGGTCAGGGTCCGGGCGGAACCGCCCGCGTCGCTGGTCGTGGAGGTCGTGGAGCACCAACCGGTCGCCCAGGTGCCGCAGGGGGATCAACGGGTGCTGTACTCGGCCCAGGGCCAGGCCGTCGCCACCCTGGGGGCGGAGGAGGCCGAACGGTACCGGCTGCCCAGTGTCTCCGATGCCGCCGACCTGACCGATCCCGAGGTCTTCGACGCGATCACGACCGTCCTGGGCTCGTTGCCGGACCCCATCCGCAACCGGATGGACTCCGCCTCGGCGCAGACGGTGGACTCCGTGACCCTGACGCTCGAGGACGGGCGCACCGTGCTCTGGGGCAACGCCGAGCACGGGGACCGGAAGGCCCAGGTCCTGGGGGCCCTGCTGAAGGTCCCGCAGGACGAGGCGGACCCGGTCGAGGAGTTCGACGTCTCGATCCCGGAATACCCGGTGACGCGATGAGCGGACCCTGCCGGAGGGCTCCTCGGGGCGCGCGAGGGCGACACGCGGGAGCGGGTCTTTGCGCGATCCGCGTCGGCACCATAACGTTTCACCCAGAACACAGGTTGACATAACACTAACCTTCAACCTGAACGTTAAGCCACCCGGAGGGCGTTGCGGCGTCCGATGGGCGTCCGGGGCGCAGGCCGGACAGCAGACAGACAGACACCGAACAAGGGACAAACACCGTGGCAGCACCCCAGAACTACCTGGCCGTCATCAAGGTCGTCGGCATCGGCGGCGCCGGCGTCAATGCCGTGAACCGCATGATCGACGTGGGACTCCGCGGCGTGGAGTTCATCGCCATCAACACCGATGCCCAGGCGCTGCTGATGAGTGACGCCGACGTCAAGCTGGACGTCGGGCGGGAGCTGACTCGCGGACTGGGTGCCGGGGCGAACCCGGAGGTGGGCCGCCAGGCCGCCGAGGACCACGCCGAGGAGATCGAAGAGGTCCTGCGCGGGGCCGACATGGTCTTCGTCACCGCCGGCGAGGGCGGCGGCACCGGTACCGGTGGCGCGCCGGTCGTCGCCCGCATCGCCCGCTCGCTGGGCGCCCTGACCATCGGCGTCGTGACCCGTCCGTTCACCTTCGAGGGCCGGCGCCGGGCCACCAGCGCCGAGTCCGGCATCGATGCCCTGCGCGACGAGGTCGACACCCTGATCGTGATCCCGAACGACCGGCTGCTGTCCATCTCCGACCGCAACGTCTCGGTCCTGGACGCCTTCAAGTCCGCCGACCAGGTGCTGCTCTCCGGCGTCCAGGGCATCACCGACCTGATCACCACCCCGGGCCTGATCAACCTCGACTTCGCCGACGTCAAGTCCGTCATGCAGGGTGCAGGATCGGCACTCATGGGCATCGGCTCCGCCCAGGGCGAGGACCGTGCCGTCAAGGCCGCCGAGCTGGCCATCGCGTCGCCGCTGCTGGAGGCCTCCATCGACGGTGCCCACGGCGTGCTGCTGTCCATCCAGGGCGGTTCCGACCTCGGCCTGTTCGAGATCAACGAGGCGGCCCGCCTCGTCCAGGAGGTGGCGCACCCGGAGGCCAACATCATCTTCGGTGCCGTCATCGACGACGCCCTCGGCGACGAGGCGCGCATCACCGTCATCGCCGCGGGCTTCGACCGGGTCGACGCCACCTCCGCGCCGGCGGGGGCCTACGGCACCGGGACCCGCCCGCAGGGCCAGCAGGCCGCCCCGCAGCCGGTGCCCAGCCAGTCACTCCCGGCCGCCCCGGTGGCGGTCCCCGTGCCGGCCCAGCCCGCCGCGGAGCCGTCCGGCTACCGCGCCGAACCGGCAGCCCAGCAGGACCTACCCACCGTCGTGGAGCCCGACCTGTCCGGCGGCAGCCGTGACGACCTGGACGTTCCCGACTTCCTGAAGTGACCGGAGGGCCGTTCGTGTTCCGCGTCTCGCCGTCTCCCGGTCTGCACATCGGCTTCACCGGGGTCGGCACCGGCAACCTCGCGTTCCATGTCTCCGGTGGGACGACGGCGCAATACCCCGGCCGTCCTGGGCCCGTGTCCGAGGCCAGGACCCGGCTGGAGCGGGAGATGGGCGTGGCGCCGGGGCGCACCGAGTACCTCACCCAGGTGCACTCCGCGCGCGTCGTCGAGGCGACCGGGAACGGATGGGGTGCACGCAGCGGCCCCGCCGAGGAGGCCGACGCCCTGGTCAGTCCGACGGGGCAGGACCCGCTGGCCGTCATGGTGGCAGACTGCCTGCCCGTCGTCTTCGCCTCCCGCCCCCCGGGCGGCGTGGACCTGACCGGGCCGACCGCGGTCGCCCATGCCGGACGCCGCGGACTGCTCGACGGCGTGCTGGAGGCCACCGTGGACCGGTTGCGGGGTTCCGGCGCCGGGAGCGCGCCCGGTGAGATCGAGGCCTGGGTGGGGCCGGGCATCTGCGGCCGGTGCTACGAGGTCCCCGAGGACATGCGCCGTGACGGCGCCTCGAGGATCCCGGCCGCGGACTCGACCACCTCCTGGGGAACGCCCGCGCTGGACCTTCCGGCGGGCGCGGTCGCCGTACTGGAGCGGCTCGGCGTGACGGTGCACCGCGATGACCGGTGCACCTTCGAGGACGGGCGGCTGTTCTCCCACCGCCGCGCACCGGGTGAGGGCCGATTCGCCGGGGTCGTCTGGCGCACCGGGGAGGGTGCGGCGTGAGCGGGGTGGAGCAGGGGCCGGGGCCCGGCCGGGCCGACGACGCCCGCGGACGGGAGCTCGCGGCCCGTCTCACCACCGTGCGCCACCGGGTCGAGGAGGCCACGCGCGCAGCGGGACGCTCCGACGTCCCCACGCTGATCGTCGTAACCAAGTTCCATCCGGCCGAGGACGTGGCCCGGCTGGCCGCACTCGGCGTGCGGGATGTCGGCGAGAACCGGGACCAGGAGGCCCGCGCCAAGGCGGCCGAGACGGAGCGGCTGACCGGGGTGCAGGCCCCGGACGGTCCCGCGGCCCCGGTGCGGTGGCACTTCATCGGCCAGTTGCAGTCCAACAAGGCCAAGTACCTGGTGCGCTATGCCTCCGCGGTGCACTCGGTCGACCGGGAGTCACTCGTGGACGCCCTCTCCGCGGCGATGGGGCGTGAACAGGCCAGGCGCGCGGAATCCGGACTGCAGGAACGGGATCCGCTGGACTGCCTGGTCCAGGTCGACCTGGACCCGCGGCCCGAACAGGACCGTCCGGCCGGCATCGGCGCCCGCGGCGGTGTCGACCCCGCCGCGGTGGGGGCCCTGGCCGACCGGATCGCGGCGGCCGACGGCCTGAGGTTGCGCGGCGTGATGGCGGTGGCCCCCCTGGGCCTGGACCCCGCCCCTGCCTTCGCGCGGCTGGCGGAACTCTCGGCCGCACTGACCGGAACGTACCCCGAGGCCACGTGGATCTCCGCGGGAATGAGCCAGGACCTGGAGCAGGCCATCTCCGCGGGAGCGACACACCTTCGGGTGGGAACCGATGTCCTCGGGCCCCGTGCGCCCGTGGGTTAACCTCGATAGTGTCCGCAGGACGGCAGATCTCCGCAGGGCCGGCAGCAGGCCGGGCGGCTTCCACACGGTGAGGATTTTCGATGGCTGGTGCACTGAAGAAGACCATGATCTACCTCGGGCTCGCCGATGGCGACGAGCAGTACGAGGAAGAGCAGCGGGCCACGGAGTCCCGTCGGCACGAGCGTGCCGACCGGAGCGAGGTCTCCGACCGCACGGATCATGACGATCGTGCCGACGCCGCCGAGGACTGGGACGAGGACAGCCGCCCGGAGCGCCCCCAGCCGAGCAGGGTGGCAGCGGCCCCGGTGGCGGAACGGGAGTACCGCGCACCGGTGACCCCGATCAAGCGTGCCGCCCACTCCCGTGAGGATGCCCCTGCCGTGCGTCAGATCACCACCGTGCACCCCCGCTCCTACAACGACGCCAAGGTCATCGGGGAGTCGTTCCGTGGCGGCATCCCGGTCATCATGAACGTGACGGACATGGGCGAGGCCGACGCCAAGCGGCTGGTGGACTTCTCCGCCGGCCTCGTGTTCGGGCTGCACGGTTCCATCGAGCGCGTCACCAACAAGGTGTTCCTGCTGACGCCGGCCCACATCCAGGTCCTCGGGGAGGATTCCTCCGGCACCGAGGACCAGGCCCACTTCTTCAACCAGAGCTGACACCCGTCGGGGAGTGACCCCTCCCGGACCCGACATGGTGTGGAATAGGCTGCCGTGACCCTCATCTTCTCCCTCCTCTACCTCGTCCTGGCGATCTTCCAGTTCCTGCTGCTGGTCCGGATCGTCTTCGACGTGGTCCAGTCCTTCGCCCGGGCCTGGCGCCCGCAGGGGTTCATCCTCGTGGTCGCCTCGACCGTCTACACCGTGACGGATCCGACGCTGCGGTGGCTGCGGTCCAAGATCCCCCCGCTGAACCTGGGCGGGATCGGGCTGGACATCGCCTTCCTCGTGCTGTTCGTGGTCGTCGTGCTGCTCAAGTCCGTGGTCGGGGCCCTGGCCGTCGGCTCGTTCGCCTGACCCCCGCCGGACCTGCGCCGTGGCCGGCTGGTGCCGAAGTCCCGGCCGGGACACCGGTGGTAGCCTGAACTGCAGTGTGGCCCTCGTGCGCGGAGAAGCCGTGGCGTGGCGCCACGGGACGACCATTGCCCCTCCGCGGGCAGACCTGACAAGTATTGGGGTGACCACATGGCACTGACGCCGGAAGACGTTGTGAACAAGCGGTTCCAGCCGACCAAGTTCCGCGAGGGATACGACCAGGACGAGGTCGATGACTTCCTGGACGAGATCGTCGTCGAGCTGCGCCGGCTGAACCAGGAGAACGACGAACTGCGTCGCAAGGTCGCCGAGCTCCAGTCCGGCGGTGCCTCCGGGTCCACCGTTCCCGCCCCGGTCTCCGCCGAGGACGCGGAGGACGAGGGGACCGTCGCCACCGGCACCTCCGTCCAGGAGGCCGCCGCAGGCACCCCGTCCACCCCTGTCGCCGAGGCGGCCTCCACCGAGGACACCGGCACCAGCCAGAAGCCGGCCGCCTCCGTGCCCGCGGCCAAGGACTCGGACGAGGTCATCGAGGCGGTGCCGGCCGTCGCGCCGGCTGCGACCGCGGACACGCCGACCACCGCCGTACCGGCCGCACCCGCCGCGGACAGTGGCCGCGAGGCCGTCGCCACCTCGGCCGCCGGCGTGCTCGCCATGGCCCAGAAGCTGCACGACGACTTCGTCGCCGAGGGCGAGGCCAAGCGCGAGCAGATCATCGCCGACGCCCAGTCCGAGGCCGACGGCCTGGTCAACGACGCCCAGGAGAAGTCCCGGAAGACGCTGGCCGAGCTGGAGGAGAAGAAGTCCGTGCTCGAGCGCAAGGTCGAGCAGCTCAAGGGCTTCGAGCGCGACTACCGTGCGCGGCTGAAGGCCTACATCGAGGGTCAGCTGCGCGACCTGCAGAGCCAGGGCCCGATCCAGGACGAGGTCACCGCCACCAGCTGACCGGTGCGGGCCGTCCCGACGGCCCACCGCTCACGCCGGCAGATCCAGACCGGATCCGGGGCCGGCCACGGGAGGACCGTGGCCGGCCCCGCGTCTCTGCCCGTCGCGGCCCCCCGTTCCCCCGTTCCCGCCGATCCGAGAGACCCCACCGCGTGACCGACACCGAACCGACCGTCCCGGCGCATCCGGACGCGGAACGAACCCCGAGGCGTCGCCGCGGCTGGATCGCCGTGCTGGTCCTGGCCGTGGGCTACGTCCTGGACCAGCTGACCAAGCGCTGGGTGGAGACGACCATGGCCGAGGGGCAGGTCATCGACGTCCTGCCCCCGCTGCTGCGCTGGCACTTCATCCGGAACCCCGGGGCGGCCTTCTCGATCGGCGAGGACCACACCTGGGTCTTCACGATCATCCAGGCGGCGGTGGCGGTGTTCGTGGTGGTGTTGCTGTTCCGGGTCCGCTCGACCGCCTGGGCCCTGGCCCTGGGCGGCCTGCTCGGTGGAGTGCTCGGCAACCTCACCGACCGCCTGCTGCGGCCCCCGGCCTTCGGCGTCGGCCACGTGGTGGACTTCATCGCCCTGCCCAACTTCGCCATCTTCAACATCGCCGACTCGCTGATCGTCTGCTCGATGATCGGCATCGTGCTGCTGATGTTCACCGGCCGCCGGCTCGACGGGACGCGGGAGCCCGCCCAGGCCCCTCGCCCGGCGGCCCCGGGGGAGGACCGTGACTGATACCGCACCCGGACCCCTGCCCGGCCCGGCCGTCGTCGTCCCCGGCCCGGCCGACGTCGGCCGGCGGGTGGATGCGGTCCTGGCCCGCGCCCTCGGGGTGTCCCGCACCAAGGCCGGCGCCTGGTGTGCCGACGGCCGGGTGACGCAGCGCCGCACCGGCGCGGCGTCCGGTGCGCAGACCGTGCAGAAGTCGGCGAAGGCCGTCGCGGGAACCGAACTCGTGGTGGACGTGCCCGAGGAGACCGACCCGCTCGAGGTGAAGGTGGAGATCGTGGAGGACCTGACCATCCTGGCTGACGACCCGGACTATGTCGTCGTGGACAAGCCCGTGGGCGTGGCCGCCCACCCGTCGCCGGGTTGGGTCGGGCCGACCGTCGTCGGCGGCCTGGCGGGTGCCGGGTACCGGATCTCGACGTCGGGGGCACCGGAGCGGCAGGGCATCGTGCACCGGCTGGACGTGGGCACCTCCGGTGTCATGGTGGTGGCCAAGTCCGAGCGGGCCTACACCGCCCTGAAGGACGCGTTCCGTGACCGGACCCCGAAGAAGACCTACCACGCCGTGGTGCAGGGACTGCCGGACCCCCTGAACGGCACCATCGACGCGCCGATCGGCCGTCACCCCGGTCACGACTGGAAGTTCGCCGTCCTCGACGGAGGACGGGACTCGGTGACGCACTACCGGACCCTGGAGGCCTTCGGCCGGGCGACCCTGGTCGAGGTGCAGCTCGAGACCGGCCGGACCCACCAGATCCGCGTCCACTTCGCCGCGCTGCGCCATCCCTGTGCCGGGGACCTGACCTACGGGGCGGACCCGAAGCTCGCCGCCGAGCTCGGGCTGACCCGGCAGTGGCTGCACGCCCGCCGGCTGGGCTTCTCCCACCCCGTGACGGGGGAATGGGTCGAGTACGAGAGCCCGTACCCGCATGACCTGGCCTACGCCCTGGACGTCCTCCGGGGCCACTAGGGTGGTACGGCACCACGAATCAGTTGTACGGCAACGCAGCAGGGCAGTAGGGAAGAGCGGACAATGACGGCGACCACATCGGCAACGGGACAGGCCTCGCGGGACGGCGGATTCGCCCACCTGCACACCCACACCGAGTACTCGATGCTCGACGGGGCCGCCAAGCTCAGCGAGCTCTTCGTCGAGACCGAACGCCTCGGCATGGACTCGATCGCCATCACCGACCACGGGTACCTGTTCGGTGCCTTCGACTTCTGGAAGAAGGCGACGGACGCGGGCATCAGGCCGATCATCGGTCTCGAGGCCTACCTGACGCCGGGTCAGCAGCACCGCACGGACAAGACCAAGGTCCGCTGGGGCGAACAGCACCAGCGCGGGGACGACGTCTCCGGCGGCGGTGCGATCACGCACATGACCCTGCTGGCCAAGGACAACACCGGCATGCACAACCTGTTCCGGGCCGGCTCGATCGCCTCCCTGGACTCCGTGTACGCCAAGTGGCCCCGGATCGACCGGGAGCTGCTCTCCACGTACTCATCCGGGTTGATCGGGACCACGGGATGCCCGTCCGGTGAGGTCCAGACCCGGCTGCGGCTGGGCCAGTACAAGGAGGCGGTGGAGGCCGCGGCAGAGTTCCGCGACATCTTCGGCAAGGGCAACTTCTACTGCGAGCTGATGCAGCACGGTCTCGACCTGGAGAAGCGCGTGGTCCCGGACCTGCTCCGGCTGGCCAAGGACCTGGACCTGCCCCTGGTCGCCACCAACGACCTGCACTACACGCATGAGCACGACGCCAAGCCGCACGAGGCGCTGCTGGCCATCCAGTCCGGGTCCACCCTGCTGGAACCCACCTACGACCAGGGCGGCTCCCGGTTCGCCTTCACCGGCACGGAGTTCTACCTGAAGTCCCCGCGGCAGATGCGGGACCTGTTCTCGGAGTTCCCCGAGGCGTGTGACAACACCCTGCTCATCGCCGAGCAGTGCGAGGTCTCCTTCGACACATCCGCCAACTACATGCCCAAGTTCCCCTGCCCTCCGGGGGAGGACGAGACCAGCTGGCTGACCAAGGAGGTCGCCACGGGGCTGAAGCACCGCTACCCCGACGGCGTACCGGACCACGTGCGCAAGCAGGCGGACTACGAGCTCGACGTCATCATCTCCATGGGCTTCCCGGGCTACTTCCTCGTGGTCGCCGACTTCATCAACTGGGCCAAGGACCACGGCATCCGCGTCGGGCCAGGCCGCGGTTCCGGGGCCGGCTCCATGGTCGCCTACGCCCTGAAGATCACCGAGCTCGACCCGCTCGAGCACGGCCTGATCTTCGAGCGATTCCTCAACCCGGACCGCGTGTCCATGCCGGACTTCGACGTCGACTTCGACGATCGCCGCCGCTCCGAGGTGATCGACTACGTCACGGAGAAGTACGGTGACGAGCGCGTGGCCATGATCGTCACCTACGGCACCATCAAGACCAAGCAGGCGCTCAAGGACTCTGCGCGCGTGATGGGCTTCCCGTTCTCCATGGGCGAGACGCTGACGAAGGCGTTGCCACCGGCGGTGATGGCCAAGGACATCCCGCTCAAGGACATCGAGGACAAGGACGCCAAGAGGTACTCGGAGGCGGGGGAGTTCCGGGAGCTGGTCGCCACGGACCCGGACGCCGCGAAGGTCTTCGAGACCGCCAAGGGCGTCGAGGGGCTGAAGCGCCAGTGGGGTGTGCACGCCGCGGGCGTGATCATGTCCTCGGAGCCGATCATCGACGTCATCCCGATCATGCGCCGCATGCAGGACGGCCAGGTCATCACGCAGTTCGACTACCCCACCGCCGAGGGGCTCGGACTGATCAAGATGGACTTCCTGGGCCTGCGGAACCTGACGATCATCTCCGACGCCCTCGAGAACATCACGGCCAACCAGGGATTCGACCTGGACTTGGAGTCCCTCGCGTTCGACGACCGGGCGTCCTACGAACTGCTCGCCCGGGGGGACACCCTGGGCGTGTTCCAGCTCGACGGCGGGCCGATGCGCTCGCTGCTGAAGATGATGAAGCCGGACAACTTCGAGGACATCTCGGCGACCATCGCCCTGTACCGGCCGGGGCCCATGGGTGCCAACTCGCACACGAACTACGCGCTGCGCAAGAACGGCCAGCAGGAGATCACCCCGATCCATCCCGAGCTCGAGGAACCCCTCAGGGAGATCCTCGACACCACCTATGGCCTGATCGTGTATCAGGAGCAGGTCATGGCCATCGCGCAGAAGGTCGCCGGCTTCAGCCTCGGACAGGCGGACATCCTCCGCCGCGCCATGGGCAAGAAGAAGAAGTCCGAGCTGGACAAGCAGTACGTCGGCTTCCACCAGGGGATGGTCGACCACGGGTATTCCGAGGCGGCCATCAAGGCGCTGTGGGACATCCTGCTGCCGTTCTCGGACTACGCCTTCAACAAGGCGCACTCCGCGGCGTACGGCCTGGTGTCCTACTGGACGGCCTACCTCAAGGCGCACTACCCGGCCGAGTACATGGCCGCGCTGCTGACCTCCGTCGGTGACGACAAGGACAAGATGGCCATGTACCTCAACGAGTGCCGCCGCATGGGCATCACGGTGCTGCCCCCGGACGTCAACGAGTCCTCCCTCTACTTCACCCCGGTCGGCAGGGACATCCGCTTCGGCATGGGCGCCGTGCGCAACGTGGGCTCGAACGTGGTCACCGCCATGGTGGACGCCCGCGAGGAGAAGGGGGACTTCGGCTCGTTCCCGGACTTCTTCAAGAAGGTGCCCGCGGTGGTCTGCAACAAGCGCACCATCGAGTCGATGATCAAGGCCGGCGCCTTCGACTCACTCGGGCACTCGCGCCGGGCGCTGCTGGCCATCCACGAGGAGGCCGTGGACGCCACCGTGGCCCAGAAGCGCCAGGAGGCGAACAACCAGTTCGACTTCTTCTCCATCCTCGAGGCCGAGGGTGGAGAGGCGGCCGACGCCGGGCTGGGGCTGGAGGTCCCCGACATGCCCGAGTGGGACAAGAAGGACAAGCTCACCTTCGAGCGGGAGATGCTCGGCCTCTACGTCTCGGACCATCCCCTGCAGGGGCTGGACGGTGTCCTGGCCCAGCACGCGGACACGTCCATCTCGCACATCATCTCCGACGACGGCCCAGCGGACGGTGCGCAGGTCACCATCGCCGGGCTCATCACCTCGCTGCAGCGGCGGATCGCCAAGAGCTCCGGCAACGCCTACGCCCGGTGCGAGGTCGAGGACCTGGGTGCCTCGATGGAGGTCATGTTCTTCGGCCAGGCCTACGCCCCGATCGCCACGATGCTGGCCGAGGACCTGGTGGTCGCGATCAAGGGCCGGGTCCAGCGGCGCGACGACGGGTCGATCACCCTCAGCGCCCAGGAGCTGACCATCCCGGACCTGTCCGGGGGGCATTCGGGACCGGTGTCCATCACCATGCCGGCCTTCAAGGCCAACGAGACCGTGGTCTCCGCCCTGGGGGACGTGCTGAAGACCCACCCCGGGACCACGGAGGTGCGGCTCAGGCTGGCGGGGAACCGGACCATGGAGATCATGCAGCTCGGACCGGACTTCCGGGTCAGTCCCAACCCTGCCCTGTTCGGTGACCTCAAGGTGCTGCTCGGCCCGGCCTGTCTGGAGTGAGCCCGGACCGGCTGGAGGGGCCGACCTGCCGGCCCCGGTCCGGCTTCCGCCCCGGCCCGCCGCCCGGAACACTACATGTGGTGATGTGCCGATTGTGGTGACGCCATATGTGGGATTATGATGAGGGCGTTCACCCGAACGGCCCACGGCGGGCCCGCCGACTGCAGAAGGGGAGTCCATGCACTGTCCCTTCTGTCGTCATGAGGATTCCCGGGTGGTGGACTCCCGGTCCCTCGACGACGGATCCGCCATCCGCCGGCGACGGCAGTGCCAGTCCTGCGGCAAGCGGTTCACCACCATGGAGACCACGGCCCTGACCGTGGTCAAGCGCTCCGGGGTGGCGGAGCCGTTCGACCGCTCCAAGGTCATCAACGGCGTTCGCAAGGCCTGTCAGGGGCGGCCGGTGACCAACGACGACCTGGCCATGCTCGCCCAGGAGGTGGAGGAGACCATCCGCGCCACCGGCAACGCCGAGGTGGACGCCCACGAGGTGGGGCTCGCGATCCTCGACCCCCTGCGCCGGCTGGACCAGGTGGCGTACCTGCGCTTCGCGTCGGTCTACCAGGACTTCGACTCGCTCGACGACTTCGCCCGTGCCGTGGAGGAGCTGCGCGAGGCGGGGAACAGGCCCGAGACGGTCAGGGCCCTGCAGCCGCGGTTGTTCACCCGCTGAGCGCGGGAGCCCGTGACGGGCCCATCAGACTGCCGATGGTGGTTCCGGAGGGGAAGCCGGAGCCACCATCGGCCACCACGGCCCAGCGGGGCGGTCGTGACGCCGGCAGAGCCCGGAGGCTACCGACTGGAGCGGCGGATCGCCTTCTCCATGGCCTTGTGGACGGCCTGGGCCTCCTTGGCCGCTTTGCGCTCGGCCTTGGCGGCCCGCTTCGCGGCCTTGTCGGCCTTCTTCCGCAACCGGGCCGCCTTGTCCTGGACGGCCGTGGATGCCTTTCCCGGCTTGCCCTGTTTGCCCGGCTTGTCCGCCGTGACCCCCTGGGCGGTCTTCCCGGCCTTGCCCGCCGTCCCGCTCGCGACCGTCTCGGCCGCGGCCGCGCGCTCCGCCGCCTGGCGGGCCCCTCCGGCCATGCCCGTGCCCGTCGTCGCGCTCCGTCCGGTGCCGGCCTGGTCGGCCTCCACCCGGCGTGCGATCTCCTGGTCGGCCGCCCTCCGGGCGGTCTGCAGCACGGATGCCCGGGCGGGGGACTGGGCCATCACGTCGGTGGCCCACAGTGCGGCTCCCACGATCCCGGCGTTGTTCTGCAGTGCGGCCGGCACGATCGGGGTGCGCAGGCGCAACAGCGGGAGGTAGTCCTGGGGGCGCTTGGAGATGCCGCCGCCGACGATGATCAGGTCCGGGTAGAAGATGCCCTCCACGTAGGAGAAGTAGCGCTGGAGCCGCTCGGCGTACTCCGGCCAGTCCAGTCCGTCCCGCTCGCGGGCGGACGCCGAGGCCCGCTGCTCGGCGATCGCCCCGTCGAGCTCGATGGTGCCCGGTTCCAGGTTCGGCACCAGTTCGCCGTCCCTGAACAGTCCGCCCCCGATGCCGGTGCCGAGGGTGAGGACGAGGACCGTGCCCGGCACGCCCCGGCCCGCACCGAACCGGACCTCGGCCAGTCCGGCGGCGTCGGCGTCGTTCAGGGTGGCCACCGGGCGCTTGAGGTGCTCGGAGAACAGCGCGTCCACGTCGGTGCCGATCCAGGACCGGTCGATGTTCGTCGCCGTGCGGCAGATCCCGTTCTGGATGGCGGCGGGGAAGCACACGCCGGCCATCAGGGTCGCCGGCGGGGCCTCGGGCCGGGAGTCCAGCTCGGCCGCGATCTCGGCCAGGACCCCGGCGACCGTGTCCGGGACGGCCGGCTTCGGCGTGGGGATCCGGTACCGCTTGCCGACCAGCTGGCCGGTGTCCGGGCCGGCGCCGAGCTGGACGATCCCGCCCTTCATGCCGGTACCGCCGACGTCGATCCCGAGGGCGGTGTGTGCCCCGGTGGCAGGGTCGGTTCTCTGCTGCGCCATGGAAGTGCTCCTAGGGGTGTCGACGGGGGACGTGGTCAGGGCAGGGTCAGGATGTCCGCGCCGTCGTCGGTGACGACCAGCGTGTGCTCGAACTGGGCGGTGCGCCTGCGGTCCCGGGTGACCACGGTCCAGCCGTCGTCCCACTGGTCCCACGCGATGGAGCCGAGGGTGATCATGGGCTCGATGGTGAACACCATGCCGGGGACCATGAGCCGGTTGTGCGCCGGGGCGGCGTCGTAGTGGGGGATGACCAGTCCGGAGTGGAACTCCCGCCCGACGCCGTGGCCGATGAAGTCCCGCACCACGCCGTAGCCGAACCGCTTGGCGTAGGACTCGATGGCGCGGCCGATGACGTTGATCTCCCGGCCCGGCTTGACGGCCTTGATGCCCCGCATCATCGCCTCGTGCGTGCGCTCGACCAGCAGGGCGGACTCCTCGTCCACGGTGCCGACGGTGAAGGTCATGTTGTGGTCGCCGTGGTGGCCGTCCAGGTAGGCGGTGATGTCGAGGTTGATGATGTCCCCGTCCTCGAGCACCGTGTCGTCCGGGATGCCGTGGCAGATGACCTCGTTGAGCGAGGTGCAGATGGACTTGGGGAATCCCTTGTAGCCGAGGCAGGAGGGGTAGGCTCCGTGGCCGATGAGGTACTCGTGGGCCACCCTGTCCAGTTCGGCCGTGGTCACCCCGGGGGTGATGTGCTTCGCCGTCTCCTGCATGGCCCGGGCGGCCAGCCGCCCCGCGGCGCGGATCCTCTCGATGCCCTCGGCATCGTAGACGTCCGACCCCTTGCCCTCGTCCGCGGTGGCCTTCCCCACGTACTCCGGGCGGTCGATGGAGGCGGGTACGGCCAGCGGCGGGGCGACGACGCCCGGGGCCAGGGTGCCCACGGGCGCCAGGGAGCCGGGCTGGCCGGCAGGCGGCCCGGCGGGGGCCGGGCCGTTGTGGCCGGCTGCGGTCCCGGCGGGGACGGTGGCGGTTCGGGTGGACGTCATGGAGCCTTCGGACATGTTTCGATCCTATCGCCGTCCCGACGGACCCGGATCGCCGGGATCGACCCTAGGCTGGTGCCATGAGCGAATACTGGTACAACGTCGTCACCAAGACCGTCGAGGAAGGCCCCCAGTCGGACTGGTCGAAGCTGCTGGGCCCCTACACCACCCGCGAGGAGGCCGAGGGCGCGATCGCGCAGGTGCAGGCCAACAACGAGCGCTGGGACGAACGCGAGGGCGAGGACTCCAACTGGGACAACAACCCCACCAACGACCGGGACTGAGTCCGCGGTCCGCCGCCCGCGCCCCGTGGCCCGGCGGACCGCCCCGCCGGGTCCGTGCAGGACGGGGCCCGGGGGCACCGGAACCTCAGGACTCGAAGCCGTGCTCCGCGGCCGGGAAGGTGCCCTCCAGCACGTCCCGGCGGTAGGCGGCCGCGGCCTCGCCGACGATCGAGCGCAGGTCCGCGTACTGCTTGACGAACCGGGGCATCCTCCCGGCCCGCAGGCCCAGCATGTCCTGCCACACCAGCACCTGTCCCGTGGTCCCGGCACCGGCACCGATGCCGATGGTGGGCACGCGCAGGGCCTCGTCCACCTGGCGGGCCACGTCGGCGGGCACCATCTCCATCAGGACCGCAAAGGCCCCGGCGTCCTGGAGCACCGTGGCCTCACGGATCATGGACGCGGCGGCGCCCTCGCCGCGGCCCTGGACGCGGTACCCGCCCAGGACGTTCTCGGACTGCGGCGTGAAGCCGATGTGGGCCATCACCGGCACGCCGGCATCGGTCATCATGGCCACGTGGTCCGCGTACCGGATCCCGCCCTCCATCTTCACGGCGTGCACCCCGGCCTCCTTGACGAGCCGGATGGCACTGGCGGTGGCCTGTTCGGGGGAGACCTCGTACGAGCCGAACGGCAGGTCGCAGATGACCATCGCATGAGTGGTGCCGCGCACCACGGAACCGGCGAAGACGATCATCTCCTCCATGGTGATCGGCAGCGTCGTGGCGTGGCCCATCACGTTGTTGGCGGCCGAATCGCCCACGAGGATCGTCTCAAGGCCGGCCTCGTCGAACACCTGGGCCATCTGGAAGTCGTAGGCGGTGAGCATGGCGAACCGGCGACCCTCGTCCTTGGCCTGCTGCAGGTGCGCGGTACGGTACCGGGCCGGGGTCTTGGCGGCGTACGGTGCGGTCTCGTTCTCAGCCATGACCGCAGTCTAGTGTCGCCGGCGCTGACCTCGGGGCATGTCCGGCGTGACCGCGCACGGGAGTGCTCCCACCGCTACAGTGGAGCCAACGTCCCGATCCGACAGGAGGCAGCCACGAACGATGGATCGCCAACAGGAGTTTGTACTCAGGACCATCGAGGACCGGGACGTGCGGTTCGTGCGCCTGTGGTTCACCGACGTGACCGGGACGCTGAAGTCCGTGGCCCTGGCGCCCGCCGAGGTGGAGGGGGCCTTCGCGGAGGGGCTGGGCTTCGACGGGTCCTCCATCGACGGCTACACCCGCATCTTCGAGTCCGACATGCTGCTGCAGCCGGATCCCTCGACCTTCCAGATCCTGCCCTGGCGCGGTGAGGAGGAGCCGACATCGCGGATGTTCTGCGACGTGCTCACCCCGGACGGCGAACCGTCCGCGGCGGATCCCCGGAACGTGCTGCGCCGCCAGCTGTCCCGGGCCGCGGACATGGGCTTCACCTTCTACACGCACCCGGAGATCGAGTTCTACCTGTTGGCCTCGAAGGAACCGGGGCCGGACGGCCAACCGGTCCCGGTGGACCAGGCCGGGTACTTCGACCACGAGCCCGGCGGGGTGGCCACGGACTTCCGCCGCCACGCGGTGAACATGCTGGAGGCCATCGGGATCTCCGTGGAGTTCAGCCACCACGAGTCCGGACCGGGCCAGAACGAGATCGACCTGAGGTACGCGGACGCGCTGCAGACGGCGGACAACATCATGACGTTCCGCACGGTCATCAAGGAGGTGGCCCAGCTACAGGGCAACTACGCCACGTTCATGCCCAAGCCCTTCGGGGACCACGCCGGCTCCGGGATGCACACCCACTTCTCCCTCTTCGAGGGTGACTCCAACGCCTTCTTCGAGCCCGGTGCGGAGTTCCACCTGTCCACCACCGCCCGCCGGTTCATTGCCGGACTGCTGCACCACAGCGTGGAGATCACGGCGATCACCCACCAGTTCGTCAACTCCTACAAGCGTCTCTGGGGCGGTGGCGAGGCGCCCGCCTACGTCTCCTGGGGTCACAACAACCGCTCCGCCCTGGTCCGGGTGCCCCTGTACAAGCCGGACAAGGCGGGGTCCGCCCGCGTGGAGTACCGCGGCATCGACGCCTCCGCCAACCCGTACCTCACCTACGCCGTCCTGCTGGCGGCCGGGTTGAAGGGGATCGAGGAGGAGTACGAACTCCCGGAGGCGGCGGCGGAGGACGTCAACGCCCTGACCGCCATGGAACGCCGTGCCCTGGGGCACGATCCGCTGCCGGGCACCCTGCACGATGCCCTGCGGATCATGGAGGAGTCCGAGTTCGTCGCCGGGGTGCTGGGGGAGCAGGTGTTCGAGAACTACCTGCGCAACAAGCGCCAGGAATGGGACGAGTACCGGATCAAGGTCACCCCCTACGAACTGCAGCGGTACCTCGGCATCCTGTAGAGCCCGATGCGACCCTCCACCCCCGGAAGCAGCGCCCCTGCCGCCCGCAGCGCGAACCGCAGCGGCATACCGGTCCCGGCCGGTTCCCCGGCCGAGGCCGGCGGATTCAGCCGGGGCGTGCTCATCGGGACTGGGTTCACCGACCTCGACCGCGCTCGCACGCTGCTGGCCTCGAGCGAGCTCGACCGGGTCGACCACGAGACGCTGCTCGGGATCCTGGCCGACGCCCCGGATCCCGACCAGGCCCTGATCCTCCTGGTCCGTCTCCTGGACCGGGCCCCGGGGACGGCAGGCGTGCTGGACGACCCCGACCGGTCCCTGGCCCTGGCGCGACTGCTGGGCTCCTCGGAGGCACTGGGGGAGTTCCTGATCCGCCGGCCGGACCACGTCGACCTGCTCACCGACCCCACGCAGGCCGCGGCCACGGCCCCCGTGCTCGGCCCGGAGGGGCTGGACTCCGAGTCCTCCACGCTCCGGGACCTGCTGCTGGCGGCCGTGGAGGCGGACCCCTCGGTGCCCGAGCCGGTGGCCGGGCTGCGGGGCAAGGAGGCCGCTGCCGCGCTGCGCATCGCGTACCGCCGCCAGCTGACGGCCCTGGCCCTGCAGGACCTGACCGACCCGGATCCCCAGGGCATCCAGCCGAAGGTCTCGGCGTGGTTGTCCGACCTGGCCGGCGCCGCGATCGAGGCGGGACTGGCGGTGTCCCGCGCGGACGCCGCCGAGCAGTACGGCGACGACGCGCGCAGCGTCAGCCTGGCGGTCATCGGCATGGGCAAGTGCGGGGCCCGGGAGCTGAACTACATCTCGGACGTGGACGTGATCTTCGTCCACTCCTCGACCCTGGCCGACGGGCACCGGTCGGCGACCATCGCCACCGCCCTGGCCGCCGGGATCTCCCGGTACGTCACCGCCGCGGCGCCCGAGCCGGGACTGTGGGAGGTGGACGCCAACCTGCGTCCGGAGGGCAAGGACGGGACGCTGTCCCGCACGGTCGACTCCCACGCCGAGTACTACCGCCGCTGGGCCCACACCTGGGAGTTCCAGGCCCTGCTCAAGGCCCGGCCGATCGCCGGGTTGCCGGAGCTGGGCCAGGAGTACATCGACGCGATCTGGCCCCTGGTGTGGACGAGCTCGGAGCGGGAGGGCTTCGTGTCCTCCGTCCAGGGCATGCGCCGCCGCGTGCTGGACAACATCGCACACCAGGACCGGGACCGTGAGATCAAGCTGGGCTCCGGCGGGCTCCGGGACGTCGAGTTCACGGTCCAGCTGCTGCAGCTGGTCCATGGCAAGACCGAGGAGTCCGTGCGGGTCCGCAACACCCAGAGCGCCATCCGTGCCCTGGAACGGCGCTCCTACATCGGCCGCAAGGACGCCCAGTCCTTCGCGGCGGCCTACCGGTTCCTGCGCCTGCTGGAGCACCGGATCCAGTTGGTGCACCTGCGCCGCACCCACCTGATGCCGGACCGCCCCCGTGCCCGGTGGGTACTGGCCCGCTCCTCCCGGGGTCCGGGGGAACCGGGCCCGTCCGACGCCGATGCCCTCACGGCGGTGTGGAAGCGGACCCGCAAGGACGTGCGGGCCCTGCACGAGAAGATCTTCTACCGTCCGCTATTGTCCACCACGGCGGCCCTGTCCGCCGAGGAGGTCCGCCTCACCCCGGTGGCGGTGGGCGAGCGGCTCTCGGCCCTGGGTTACCTGGACCCGTCGGGTGCCCTGCGCCATATCGAGGCCCTCACCACGGGCGTGTCCCGGCGCGCGTCCCTGCAGCGGCAGCTGTTGCCGGTCATGCTCGGCTGGCTGGCGAACGGACCGGACCCCGACGGCGGCCTGCTCGCCTTCCGGAGGCTGTCCGAGTCCCTCGGTTCCTCACCCTGGTTCCTGGGTATGCTCCGGGACTCCTCCGCGGCGGCGGAGCGGTTGTGCCATGTCCTGTCCTCCTCCTCCTACATCAGCGACATGCTCGAGCACCTGCCGGAGGCCGCGGCCTGGCTGGGCCGGGACCGTGAACTGCAGCCGATGCCGTTCGAGGCGCAGTGGCAGGAGATCCGGGCCAAGATGGCCCGCCACCCGGACGGTGACGAGGCGATGCGGCAGATCCGGTTGATCAGGCAGCGCGAGATCCTGCGCACCGCGATCGCCGACGCCGCCGGACTGCTGGACCAGGACGCCGTCGGGCATGCCCTCTCCGACGCGGACCGGGCCGCCGTCCTCGGCGCCCTGCACGTGGCCGAGAACACGATGTTCGGCCACCCCGAGGCCCGCCAGGACGAGGCCGGGGAACTCACCGACCTGCTCCTGGTCGCCATGGGCCGCCAGGGCGGCCAGGAGATCGGCTACGGATCGGACCTGGACGTGATGTTCGTCCACCGCCCCCGGGCCGGTGCCGACCCCGACGCGGCCCAGCGGCAGGCCGTGGAGCTGGCCAAGCAGGTGAGCTCCCTGCTGACCAAGCCGTGCCGGCCGCCCGTGCTGGCGGAGCGGCCACTGATCGTGGACGCCGATCTGCGTCCCGAGGGCAAGAAGGGGCCGCTGGCGCGGTCCCTGGAGTCCTACCAGGAGTACTACCGGCGCTGGGCGGACACCTGGGAGGTCCAGGCCCTGCTGAGGGCCCGGGCCGTCGCCGGCGACCCCGGACTCGCCCGGGACTTCACCGCATGGGCGGACTCCGTGCGCTACGCCGGGGATCCCGGTCCCACGGCCATCCGGGAGATCCGCCGGATCAAGGCCCGGGTGGAGTCCGAGCGGCTGCCACGGGGCGCGGACCCCGCCCGTCACCTCAAGCTCGGCCGGGGCGGGCTGTCCGACGTCGAGTGGCTCGTCCAGACCCTCCAGCTGCAGCACGCGGACACCCGCGCGTCATTGCGGACGACCGGGACGATGTCCGCGCTGGAGGCGTTGGTGACGGAGGGCCTGCTGCCGGCGGAGGACGGTGAGGTGCTGCACCGTGCGTGGCAGCTGGCCTCGAGGGTCCGCTCCGGGATCGTGGTGTGGTCCGGCAAGAACTCGGACGTGCTGCCGACCAAGCGCCAGGACCTGGAGGCCATCGCGCGGTGGTGCGGTTACGAGCCCGGCAACGCCGCCGGGCTGGAGGAGGACTACCTCCGGTGCACCCGGCACGCCCGCCAGGTGTTCGAGAAGCACTTCTACGGGGCCTGAGCCGTGCCGACGTCCCGTCCGGCGGGTCAGCCGCGGACCATGACGTTCTCCCCGAGCAGCTGGAGGGTGCGGTGCCGGGCCTCGAGGTCCGGGGCCGCGTTGGTGATGATCAGCTCGTCCGCCTGGACGCGCTCCCTGAACCGGTCCAGGTAGTCCCGGACGGTCTCGACGGTGCCGACGGCCGTGTACTTGGTCATCGAGAGCACCTGTTCCGCGGCGGGGGAGTGCATCAGCTGGGTGACCTCCTCCTCGGTGAGGTCCCGTCCCCGGCCGAGCATCTGCCGGATGCGGAACCGCTGGGAGAGTTCGAACTGCCGCTGGGCCTCCTCGGCGGTGTCGGCGGCGATGACGTTCAGCGCGGCGATGAAGTGCGGTTCCGGGTAGTCCTCGGACGGCTCGAACGACTCCCGGTAGATGCGGGCGGCGTGTTCGAGCATCTGCGGGGCGAAGTGCGAGGCGAAGGCGTACCCGAGCCCCAGGGCGGCCGCGAGCTGCGCCCCGTACTGGGAGGAGCCGAGCACGAACAGCGGGACGTCGGTCCCCTTGCCCGGATAGGCGTCCACCCCGGGGATCATGGACTCGCCCTTGAGGTATCCCTGCAGCTCCTTGATGTCCCGGGGGAACGTGTCGGCCGCCGAGGGCTCGCGCCGTAGGGCCATCATGGTCCGCTGGTCCGTGCCCGGGGCCCGCCCCAGTCCCAGGTCGATCCGGCCCGGGTGGATCTCGGCCAGGGTGCCGAACTGCTCGGCGATCACCAGCGGCGAGTGGTTGGGGAGCATGATGCCGCCGGCGCCCAGGCGGATGCTCGAGGTGTTCGCGGCGACGTGGGCGATCAGCACCGAGGTGGCCGAGGAGGCGATGGAGGGGAAGTTGTGGTGCTCGGCGAACCAGATCCGGGCGAACCCCTGCTCCTCGGCCGCCCGTGCCAGGTCCACGGTGGCGGCCACCGCCTCGGCGACGGACTGGTCCGGCAGGACGGTGGACAGGTCGAGGATCGACAGGGGGTAGCTCACGAGGGGCCTTTCACGAGGGGACATCGCTCAGGCACAGCCGACGCCGGGGGGAATCTATTCCCCCGGTCCTCGTCGACCCGAGGCCAGGGGCGCCGGGACGTACCTCCCCCCTCAACGCGGAAGAGCCCGCACGAGACGCCCCTCGACAGGGCGGGCGCTCGTGCGGACTCTGTGCGGGCCGAGGCCCTCAGCGACCGGCGACCAGGCTAGACGCCGTAGTAGAGCTCGAACTCGTAGGGGTTCGGGCGGATCGACAGCGGCAGGATCTCGTGCTCACGCTTGTAGGAGATCCAGGCCTCGATGAGGTCCTCGGTGAAGACATCACCGGCCAGGAGGAACTCGTGGTCCTCCTCGAGCGCGCGCAGGGCCTCCTCCAGCGAGGCAGGTGCCTTCTGGATGGTCGCGGCCTCCTCGGCGGGCAGCTCGTAGAGGTCCTTGTCGATCGGCTCGGCCGGCTCGATCCGGTTGCGGATGCCGTCCAGGCCGGCCATCAGCTGGGCGGCGAAGGCCAGGTACGGGTTGCTGGACGGATCCGGGGCGCGGAACTCGAGGCGCTTGGCCTTCGGGTTGGAGCCCGTGATCGGGATGCGGATGGCCGCGGAGCGGTTGCCCTGGGAGTAGACCATGTTGATCGGGGCCTCGAAGCCCTTCACCAGACGCCGGTAGGAGTTCACCGTCGGGTTGGTGAACGCCAGGATGGCAGAGGCGTGCTTCAGCAGGCCGCCGATGTACCAGCGGGCGGTGTCCGAGAGGTTGGCATAGCCCTTCTCGTCGTAGAACAGCGGCTCGCCGGCGTTCCACAGCGACTGGTGGCAGTGCATGCCCGAGCCGTTGTCACCGAACACGGGCTTCGGCATGAAGGTCGCGGTCTTGCCGAAGGCGTCCGCGGTGTTCTTCACCACGTACTTGAACTTCTGCAGGTCGTCGGCCGCGTGGGTCAGCGTGTTGAACCGGTAGTTGATCTCCGCCTGGCCGGCCGCACCGACCTCGTGATGGGACCGCTCGACCTCCAGGCCCACCTCGTCCAGGGCCACGCAGATCGCATCGCGCAGGTCGGCCTGCTTGTCGACCGGCGAGACGGGGAAGTAGCCGCCCTTGACACCGGTCTTGTGGGATAGGTTGCCACCCTCCTCGGCGCGACCGGAGTTCCACCAGGCCTCGTCGGAATCGACCGAGTAGAAGCTGTGGTTGGGCGTGGACTGGTACCGGACGTCCTCGAAGATGAAGAACTCGGCCTCGGAGGCGAAGTTCGCCGTGTCGGCGATGCCGGTGGAGGCCAGGTACTCCTCGGCGCGCTGGGCGACACCGCGCGGGTCGCGGTGGTACGGCTCACCCGTCCGGGGGTTGACGATGGAGAAGTTCATCACCAGGGTCTTCTCGACCCGGAAGGGGTCGACGTAGGCGGTGGCCACGTCCGGGATCAGCTGCATGTCGGACTCGGCGATGCCCTGGAAGCCACGGATCGACGAGCCGTCGAAGAGCTGGCCATCGGTGAAGAAGTCCTCGTCCACGGCCTTGGCCGGCAGGTTGAAGTGCTGCTGGACCCCGGGCAGGTCGGTGAAGCGGACATCGATGAAGACGATGTCCTCTTCCTGGATGAACTGCAGGGCTTCCTGGACGGAAGTGAACATGCGGGCGCTCCTCGGTGGATCGTTGCGAATGGGTTCACCCTATCGGCATGCCGTGAATCATCGGTGACGGTCGTGTTTCGGGCGTGTAACACGGCACGCCGCGGCCTGGGTCCGCGGTGGCCGTCACCGCGGTGGCAGGCGGACGCGGACGGGCCGACTCGGTAGAGTGGGACGGTGGCTCGATCCAAGAAGAACAGGTCCTCCGCCGGCGCAGGCGCCTCCTCGACGGGGACGTCCGGGAAGCCCCGCGACGACCGTCCGCGACCCGCTGCGGAGCCTGCCGACGAGCGCCTCATCACCCGGCGGGACATGGCCGGGTGGGTCGGGGGGACCGAACGGTCCGGACAGCTGGGCAAGTGGCCCGGGGAACGCCTCGGACTGGCCGAGGAGGGACCGACGGCGATGGCCGGATGGGGCCGGCGGGTGCTGGCCCTGGTCATCGACTGGTTCATCCCCGCCGTGGTGTCCGCCGTGTGGTTCCAGGGGCACAGCCTCGTGACGCTGGGCCTGTTCGTCGTCCTGCAGGTGCTGGGCGTCGGCCTCCTGGGCACCACGATCGGCAAGCGATTGGTCCGGATCCAGGTCGTCCGCGTCGGTGGGGCCATGACCGGCCTGCCCAAGGCCCTGCTGCGCACGGTGCTGCTCTGCCTGATCGTCCCGCCGCTGGTGATCGACGGCGACGGCCGCGGACTGCACGACCGGGCGGCCGGAACCGTCCAGATCCGGATGTGAGGTTCCCCAGGATCCGGGGACGAGGGGACCCGGGTCCTGAGATTCCTGGAACCCGGACGTGCGGGTTCCAGGACGCTCGAGACCCGGGGTCCGTCGCTTCGGGTCAGGAGGCCTTATCGGCCGCGCATCGACTTGCGGTCCGGCCGGGCACGGTAGGGATCGATGCCCTTCGGGATCGGCATCTTCGCGGACCCCAGCGCCGCCAGGCGCTTGTCCACGGCCTGGACCTCCTGCTTGGTCAGGGTCTTCTTCATGCGCTTGAGGGTCTTGGCCAGGTCCTGGAGCTCGACCTGGCCCTCGCCGTGTCCGGTCGCGAGGACCTGGATCGGCACGTTGGGCAGGAAGCGCTGCATGTTGCGCCGCTCCTTCTCCACCAGGGGACGGACGCGGTTGGTCGGACCCTCGGTGATGAGCACGACGCCGGGACGGCCCACCGCGCGGAAGACCGCGTCCTGGGTCTTGGGGCTCACCGCCACGGGCTGCTCGTGGATGATCCAGCCGCGGCGCAGGGTGGACAGGGCCGCGCCGGCGGCGCCGGGGCGGCCGTCGATGCGGGCGAAGGCGGCGCGCTCGGCCATCCGGTTCATGATGATGACGGCGGCCAGCAGGCCGAACGGGATGGCGATGAGCAGCCACGTGATCCAGTTGTTCAGGAGCAGGCCGACGATGAGGCCGATGACGAGGGCACCGACGAAGGCCAGCGACATCCACAGCACGACCTTGGGGTCGTGGGCGCGGGTCATGGAGAAGACCTCGCCCATCTGCTTGAAGACGCCGGGCTTCTTGGTGGCCTTCTTCCGGGCCCTGTTCTCGGCCTTGTTCGCCTTGGCGCTGGCGCGCTCCTGGAGGCGGCGCTCACGCTGGGCGGCCTTGACCGCCTTCAGGGCGTCACGGGTCGAGGACGAGGATGCTGCGGGATCTGTGCTCTTGGCCATAGTGGCGCTAAGTCTACCGGCCGGCAAGGAGGGTTGCGGCCTCCTGCCGCGTGCTGCCGTTGTCCTCGATGTGGGCGAGGTGCTCGGGCATGGGCCGTCCGAGCTTGCGCATGGCAGAGGCGTACAGCCGGCCGGCCCGGTAGGAGGACCGGACCAGGGGACCGGCCATGACGCCGGCGAAGCCGATCTCCTCGGCCCGGTCGGACCAGTGCACGAATTCCTGCGGCTTGACCCAGCGGTCGATCGGGTGATGCAGCTTCGAGGGACGCACGTACTGGGTGATCGTGATGATGTCGCAACCGGCCTCGTGCAGGTCCAGCAGCGCCTGGTCGATCTCGTGGTCCTCCTCACCCATGCCCAGGATGAGGTTGGACTTGGTGAGGAGCCCGTCCGCCTTGGCCATGGTCAGCACGCGCAGGGACTTCTCGTAGGTGAACGCCGGGCGGATGCGCTTGAAGATCCGCGGCACCGTCTCCAGGTTGTGGGCGAAGACCTCCGGTCGGGCGTCGAAGACGACCTGGACGAGGTCCGGGTCGGCCCCGAAGTCCGGGGGCAGGATCTCCACGCCCGTGTTCGGGTTCAGCTCGTGGATCTTCCGGATCGTCTCGGCGTAGAGCCAGGCCGCACCGTCCTTCTGGTCGTCCCGGGCCACGCCGGTGACCGTGGTGTAGCGCAGGTTCATCTCGCGGATGTTCTCCGCCACCCGGCGGGGCTCGTCCAGGTCCAGCGGGTTGGGGCGGCCGGTGGCGATGTCGCAGAAGTCACAGCGACGGGTGCAGACGTCACCGCCGATCAGGAAGGTGGCCTCCCGGTCCTCCCAGCACTCGAAGATGTTCGGGCAGCCGGCCTCCTCACACACGGTGTGCAGGCCGGAGGACTTGACCTTGTTCTTGAGCTGGATGTACTCCGGCCCGATCTCGACCTTCGCCTTGATCCAGTCGGGCTTGCGTTCCACGGGGACCTCGGAGTTCCGGGCCTCGACGCGCAGCAGTCGGCGGCCGTCGGGGGATGCGCTCACTTGGATGTTCCTTCCAGCAGGGGGGAGTCGATTCCCTCGCCCGCGGCGAGGAGGGCCGAGGACACGGGGGCGAGGTGCTCCGGGGCCAGGGCGGTGAAGTGCTCCATCACGGCGGTCACGACGTCGGCGGGGGACACGTCCTGTCCGGTCTCGGCCGCGATGGTGGTGGATCCTGCGTCGGTGATGCCGCAGGCGATGATGTGGTCGTAGGGGGTCAGGTCGTTGTCGCAGTTCAGGGCGAACCCGTGCATGGAGACCCCGTGGTTGACCCGCAGCCCGATGGCCGCGATCTTGCGATCGGGCAGGGGCCTGCCGTCGGCGTCGGTTCCGCCCCGGATCCAGACCCCGGACCGGCCGTCGACCCGTTCACCCGTCAGTCCGTAACCGGCCAGCGTCCGGATGAGGACCTCCTCCAGGAACCAGACGTACTCCCGGACGGCGGCGGGGTCGGCGAGCCGGACCACGGGGTAGCAGACCAGTTGGCCGGGGCCGTGCCAGGTCAGCTTGCCCCCGCGGTCCACGTGGACCACGGACGAGCCGTCATCGGGCATGTCCGCGGGCTCGGTGCGCTTGCCGGCGGTGTAGACCGCGGTGTGTTCCAGCAGCAGCACGGCGCCGGCCGAGGAACCGTCCACGACGTCGGCGTGCAACGACTGTTGCAGGTCCCACGCCCGTTGGTAGTCAACGGTGTCCGGGGACAGGCCCAGGACGCGGAACGGCGGGTAGGTCGACGCGGACATGCGTCCACTCTAGCCTCGCACCCCGTACCTGTGGATAACCCGCCACGCCATGCGGGGTAACGCGGCACGATGGAAGGACGGCGCACGGGAGTGCACGGAAGCGCACCGGACGGCGGGGCAGATGGAACGGGAAGGCGACCGGACAGCATGGGCACACCAGGGGACACCCCCACGGTCCCGGGGTGGCAGGTGCGGCGTGAACTGGGCCGTGGAGGCAGCTCGACGGTCTGGCTGGTGGAGGACGGCCAGGGCGGGCAGGCCGCCCTGAAGCTCCCGGACCGATCGGCCGAGGCGCCCGCGGCCTCGCTCGACGTCGAGTTGCGGGCGCTGGGCGAGCTGAGGCACGAGCACGTGGTGCGACCGCTGGGGGTCGTGTCCACCGACCGGGGACCGGGACTGCTGAGCGAGTACCACGCCGGCGGTTCCCTGGGTTCCCTGGTCCGGGCCGCGGGCCCGTTGCCGGTGGGTCAGGTGGTGACCGTCCTGGTGCCCGTGGCGCAGGCCCTCCAGGCCCTGCACGGGCTCGGTGTGGTCCACGGTGACCTCTCGCCGGGAAACATCCTCTTCACCGTCCAGGGACGTCCGGCGGTCTCGGACCTCGGGTCGTCCCGGTTGCTGGGCGGGGCATCTGTCCGGACCGGCACTCCGGGCTTCTGCGCCCCGGAGATCGCGGACGGTCCCGACGACGGGCACGGTGGGCTCGACCCGGCCGCGGACGTCTACTCGCTGGCGGCCGTCGGATGGTATGCCCTGACCGGACGGGCCCCGGCCCGCACCTCGTCCCGCGCCCCGCTGCCGCTGGTGGTCCCGGACATCCCGGACGAGGTCCTCTCGCTCCTGGAGGCAGGGCTGGCCGAGGACCCGGGGGTCAGGCCCAGCGCCGAACGTTTTGCCCTGGCCTGCTATCGCTGGGCCACCGCCGAACCTGTGGACCTGTACCCGTCGGCCAGCCCGGACGTGGCCATGGAGCTGCCCACGCGCCATCGCACCGAGCCCGCACGACGGCGGCGACGGCCCGTCCTGTGGGCCGCGGGTACCGGCGCGGCGCTGGCGGTGGCCGGCGGTGTCCTGGCCACCGGCGTGGCCGGGATCGGGGCAGATCCCCCGGTGTCCGCCCCGACGCCCGGCCCCGCCGGGGCAGCGGCCAGCGATCCCGCGACGACTGGGCCGAGGGGGACGCCGTCCCCCTCGGCCCCCGGCCCCTCGACCACCGGCCCCTCCGGCACGACGGGCCCTCGGGACGGCGGGGGTACGAGCGACGTGGCGGAGGCGGCGCGAACCCTGGGACCGGCCCGGGCGCGGGCTCTGGCCTCGCTGGACCGGGAGGATGTCCGCGCCTACAGCCTGCCGGACTCGCCGGCCTACGAGGCGGACCTGAGGCTGCTCGACGAATTGGACAGCCGCGGCCTGCGGTATGAGGACCTGGCGCTGCGGACGGCCGTCTCCGGGCCGGTCGACCGCACCGGCCCGGACGAGGCCCGGGTACCCCTGACGCTGACGATCAGTCCCTACCGGACGGTGACGACCGCCGGACGGACCGTCGACGAGGTGACGCGCTCGACCGAGGAACGGTTCACGGCCGAACTGGTCCGGACGGGCCCCGGCTGGCGCGTCGAGCGGATCGTCGAGGGACGGGACCCGGAGCGGTGACCGACGACGAGGGCGCCCGCCCGGGAGATCCCGGACAGGCGCCCTCGTCGAGGTGGTGTGTCCGCTGCGACGGGCGCAGCGAACGCACCACGGGTGGTCAGGCGGAGTAGTCCTGCCACAGTACGGCCACGAGGATGTTGATCAGTCCGAGGCCACCCACGGCATGGGCCAGACCGGTGGGCACCGGCTCACCCCTGTTCTCCTTGCGGCGGCCCAGCAGGGCGGCGACGAACACGGCCAGGCCGATGACCAGCTTCACGGTGAGCTTGATCCGGTCGACGGGACCGTCACCCATCTCGGCGAACCCGAACAGCAGCAGGCCGGAGACGATCATGCCCAGTGAACCCCACCACTGCGACGTCGTGATGGTCGGGTTCTTGAAGTGGGCCAGCCAGCCGCCGACGATGGCCGCCGCGGAGACGATGTGGATGGCGACGAAGATCGCGGTGAGGACCTCCACCCCCTACAGCCCCAGCTCGTGGGCGAACTCGCCCTCCTCAAGGCGTGCCTTGATCGTCTGCAGGAACCGTCCGGCGTCCGCGCCGTCCACCAGGCGGTGGTCGTAGGTCAGGGACAGGTACATCATGTGGCGGATGGCGATGACATCGTTGCCGTCCTGGTCCGTGATGACCATGGGACGCTTCACGATGGTGCCGACGCCCAGGATGGCCACGTTCGGCTGGTTGATGATCGGGGTGTCGAACAGCGCTCCCACCGAACCGAAGTTGGTGATGGAGAACGTGCCGCCGGACAACTCGTCGGGTGAGATCTTGTTGCTCCGGGTGCGATCGGCCAGGTCGGCGATCTTGCTGGCGAGACCGGAGAGGTTCAGCGCACCGGCATCCGAGATCACCGGGACGAACAGGCCCTTGTCGGTGTCCACGGCGATCGCGATGTCCTCGGAGTCGTGGTAGGTGATCTCCGAGGTCTCCGCGTTGTACTCCGCGTTGAGCTTCGGGTGCTGCTTCAGCGCCTCCGCCACCGCCTGGGTGATGAACGGCAGGAAGGTCAGCTTCACGCCGTTCTTCTGCTGGAAGCTGCCCTTGGCCCGGTTGCGCAGCGCCACGATCCGGGTCATGTCGATCTCGTGCACCTGCGTGAGCTGGGCGGACACGTCCAGGGACTCGCGCATGCGCCGGGCGATGGTCTGCCGGATGCGGGGGGCCTTCTCCGTGGAACCGCGCTTGGACGGGTCCACGGTGCTGGCGGCTGCCTTCGCCGCCGGGGCGGCAGACGGGGCCTCCCCACCGGCCGGTGCCTGCGGGCGGCCGCCGGCCTGGGAGGCCTTGGCGGCCTCGGCGGCCACGAGCACGTCCTGCTTGCGGATCCGGCCACCGACACCGGTGCCCACGACCGCGGACAGGTCCACGTCGTTCTGCTGGGCCAGGCGGCGCACCAGCGGGGTGACGTACCCTTCACCGGGCGCCGAGGCCTGGGCCGCGGGCTTGTCCTGGGCCGGCTTGTCCTGGGCCGGCTTGTCCTCGGCCGGCTTCTCCTCGGCCTTCGGCGCGGGCTTCTCCTCAGCCTGGGGGGCCTGCTGGGCGTCCGCCTGCTGGGCGGGCTCCTCCTCGGCGGGCTCCTCTTCGGCGGGTGCCGGCTTCTCCTGGGCCGGGGCGGCAGCCGGGGCGGAACCGCCCGCGGAACCGGAACCGACGAGTGCCAGCAGGGCACCGACCTCGACGGTCTCGTCCTCCTGGACCTTGATCTCCAGCAGCTTGCCGGCCACGGGCGAGGGGATCTCGGTGTCGACCTTGTCCGTGGAGACCTCGAGCAGCGGCTCGTCGACCTCGACGTCGTCGCCGACCTCCTTGAGCCAGCGGGTGACGGTGCCCTCGGTCACGGACTCACCCAGTGCGGGCAGGGTGACCTCGGTGGCCTCACCGCTGCCGCGCTCCTCGGCGTCCTCGGCGGCGACCTGCTCGGAGGACAGCTCCTGGCCGGCGGTGCCGGTGTCCCCGGCCTCGTCGGTGTCCGTTCCCGCGGCCTCCTCGGTCGCCTCCTCGGCCTGCGGCTGCTCCTCGGCACCGGCGTCGGAGCCGGCATCGGAGGAACCGCCGCCGGAACCCTCGCCGATCCGGGCGAGCGGGGCGTTGACCTCGACGGTCTCGTCCTCCTGGACGAGGATCTCCTCCAGGATCCCGGCCACGGGGGAGGGGATCTCGGTGTCCACCTTGTCGGTGGACACCTCCACCAAGGGCTCGTCGACGGCGACCTCGTCGCCGACCTCCTTCAGCCAGCGGGTGACGGTGCCCTCGGTGACGGATTCACCCAGGGCCGGCAGGTTCACGGTTTCAGACATGTCGTCCCGTTTCTCCTCAAGTGCGTGCCGGCTGCCTGCCGGCCTGACGGTTGTTGACGGCCCGACTCCACGGTGCGGGCCGGTGTGCGTTCTGGTGGTCTCAGCCGTGCAACGGGTGGCCGTTCAGGGCCATCGCGGCCTCGCCCAGGGCCTCGTTCTGGGTCGGGTGGGCGTGGACGAACGCGGCCACGTCCTCCGGGTAGGCCTCCCAGTTCACGATGAGCTGGGACTCACCGATCTGCTCGCCGATGCGCTTGCCGATGCCGTGGACACCCACGATCGGACCGTTCTTCTGACGGACCATCTTGATGACGCCGCCGGTGCCGAGGATGGAGGACTTGCCGTTGCCGGCCAGGTTGTACTCCACGGCCTCCACGTTGCCCTCGCCGAACTTCTCCTTGGCCTTGGACTCGGTGTAGCCCACGGACATGATCTCCGGGTCGGTGAAGGTGACCTTGGGGATGTTGATGTCCTCGACGATCAGCGGGTTGTTCCCGGCGATCTCCTCGGCCACGAAGTGGCCCTGCTGGTAGCCGCGGTGCGCCAGCTGCAGGCCCGGCACGATGTCCCCGATGGCGTAGATGTTGCCGACGCCGGTGTGCAGGCGCTCGTTGGTGATGACGAAGCCGCGGTCCAGGGTGATGCCCTGCTCCTCGTAGCCCAGTCCGGCGGTCACGGGGCCACGGCCCACGGCCACCAGGCAGACGTCCGCGGTGAATTCCTTGCCGTCCGCCAGGGTGACCTTGACGCCGTCACCGGTCTCCTCGACCTTCTCGAAGAAGGTGCCCAGGCTGGTCTTGATGCCCTTCTTCTTGAACTCCCGCGTCAGCACCTTGATGATGGCCGGGTCCTCGTTGGGGACCAGGCTCTCCAGGCCCTCGATGATGGTGACGTCCACGCCGAAGGAGTTCCAGGCGGAGGCGAATTCGGAACCGATGACCCCACCGCCCAGGATGATCGCCGACTTCGGGGTGTAGTCCAGTTCCAGGGCCTCGGTGGAGGTCATGATCTTCCCGCCGATCGGCAGGCCGAAGGTCTTGGCCTCGGAACCCGAGGCCAGGACGATGTTCTTGCCCGAGTAGCGGGTGCCGTCGACCTCGATCTCGTTCTGGGAGACGAGCTTGCCCTCGCCCTCGATGACGTTGACCTTCTTCATCTTGAGCAGCCCGGTCAGGCCCTTGAACTTGCCGGCGACGATGCCGTCCTTGTACTTGCGCACCCCCGCCATGTCGATGGAGTCCAGCGTGGTGTTGATGCCGTACTTGGAGCTGGTCCGGGCCTCGTCGGCGAGCTCGGCCGCGTGCAGGTACGCCTTGGTGGGAATGCAGCCCCAGTGGAGGCAGGTGCCGCCCAGCTTGGCCTTCTCGATGAGTCCGACCGTCAGCCCGTACTGCACTGACCGCAGTGCGGCGGCGTAACCGGCGGAGCCACCGCCGAGGATGAGAACGTCGAATTCCTTGGCGGTTGCCTTGTCGGCCACGATGGAGCTCCTCACGATCGGGCAGCGGGGTCTCCGGTTGCCCTGGGGTTGGTGGACGGTCCGTGACCGGATCGTCACGGGGATGCCTCGGGTTTCACCTTAGCCGGACGTGACCGGTCGATCTACTCAACCGGCCGCGTCCGACACGCATCAGGACGCGCGGTCCTGCAGGAACCGGACGAGAGTGCGGACCATCACACCGGTCGCCTCCTTCGGGGTGTACCCGAAGGCGCCCGACTCGTTGAACGAGGGGCCGGCGATGTCCAGGTGCGCCCACGGGGTGGGGGCGGCCTTGACGGCGTCCGGCTCGCGGCCGGCGTCGACGAAGTCACGCAGGAACGCCGCCGCGGTGAGCATGCCGCCGAAGCGGTCTCCCACGTTGGAGATGTCGGCGATCGCCGAGTCCAGCGAGGCGCGCTGGTTGTCCGGGATCGGCATCGCCCAGGCGGACTCTCCGGCGGCACCGGCCGACCGCACCAATTCGTCCCGCAGGTCCTCGGTGCCCATCACGCCGGTCGTACGCGTGCCCAGGGCGATCATCTGGGCGCCGGTGAGCGTGGCCACGTCGATGACGGCGTCCGGGGTCTCGTCGGTGGCGGCGACCAGTCCGTCGGCCAGCACGAGGCGCCCCTCGGCGTCCGTGTTCATGACCTCGACCGTCTTGCCCCCGTAGATGGTGATGACGTCCGAGGGGCGCTGGGCCGTGGCCGAGGGGAGGTTCTCGGCCATGCACAGCCAGCCGGTGACCCGCACGGGCAGCTGCAGCTCGGCGGCTGCCCGCACCACCGCGGCGACGGTCGCGGCGCCGGCCATGTCCGACTTCATGGTGGTCATCGACGTCGGGGGCTTGAGGGAGAGCCCGCCGGAGTCGAACGTGATGCCCTTGCCGACCAGCGCGACGTGGACGGACGCCCGGGCGGGGGAGTAGTCGAGCTTCACCAGCCGCGGGGGCCGGGAGGAGCCCATGCCGACGTTCAGGAGTCCGCCGAAGCCGTCCTTGGCCAGCTTCTTCTCGTCCCAGACGGTGACCTTCACGGGCAGCTTGCGCACCGCGTCCGTGACCTCCGCGGCGAAGGAAGCGGGGAACAGGTGGGACGGCGGGGTGTTGACCAGGTCCCGCGTGGCGCGGACCGCACGGGCGACGACGGCGGCGCGGTCGAGCACGGGTCCGCACTGTCGCGGCTTCAGGGAGGTCACGACGGCGACCTCGGCCACCGGGTCCTTCGCCTTCTCCCGGCCGGGGGCGGAGCGGAAGGCCGTGAACGAGTACGCGGCCAGTGCCGCCCCCTCGGCCACCGCGGCCACGTGCTCCTCCGTGTCCGCTGGCAGTCCCAGAACCACCGAGGAGGTGCCCGCCAGCTGGCGCACGGCGGCGCCCGCGGCGCGCCGCAGGGCCTCGTCGGACACGCCCGCTCCCGGCTCGCCGGTGATCTTCCCGACACCGGTCAGCACCAGGAGGGGGAACGGCAGCGGATCCAGTCCGGGGATGCGCAGCACCTCGTCGGCCGCGCCGGTCACGCCCAGGGCCTCGAGCGAGTCGGCCAGGGCGCGGGCGCCGGCGTCGGGCAGCGGGCTGGGCAGCAGCACCGGCCCGTCGTCACCGGAGGCGATGCCCACCACCAGGGCCGAGGCCGTGCACTTGTCGAGGTCCGGCCCGATGGCGGTCAATACTGGACTGAAGTCGTTGATCACGTGCGCGTTCTCCGTCGTTGGGTGAAGGGGCGAGGGGGACGGGACCGGGAGGCCGCGTCCCACCGTGTCGATCCTAGCCACGGAATACCCGGCATCCCCCGCGCGTTGGACATTGCACGTGTACCCGGTCGCACGAGACCATGTTGCCGAAAGGACTGACCATGCAGGACCCCACCCAGCTGTTCACCCTGGAGGCCGCGGGCCGCGACCTGCTGGCCGGGGGATTCGACGGTGCCTCGGCACTGCGCGGGCTGGGCATGCTGGCGGTCTTCGGCGGCCACCTGGATGCCGGCCACCTCTCCGAGCAGGTCCGCCACACCCTGCTGGACTCACTCGACCACAAGCTGCTGGCCAGCTTCGACGCCGACCAGCTGATCGACTACCGGGCCCGCAGGCCGCAGATCAGCTTCGACGGGGACCGGTTCCTGGACTACCGCTCGCCCCGGCTCGAGCTGCACCTGGTGTCCGACGCCCTGGGCCGGCCCTTCCTGCTGCTCTCCGGACCCGAGCCCGACTACCAGTGGGAACGCTTCGTGGCCTCCGTGCTGTTCCTGGTGGACAAGCTCGACGTGAAGCTGGTGGCGCTCGTGGACGCCGTGCCCATGCCGGTGCCCCACACCCGCCCGCTGGGCGTGACCACGCACGGCAACCAGGACGAGCTCGTGGCCGGCCTGTCCACCTGGAGCCCGCAGGCGCGGATGCTCTCCGGCGTGGCCCAGCTGCTCGAGCTGCGGCTGGACGAGAAGCGCCGGGGTACCACGGGGTACACCCTGCACGTCCCGCACTACCTCGCCGATTCCGCCTACCCGCAGGCCGCCGTCGCGGCCCTCGAGTACGTGGGCGCCGCCCTGGGACTGATGCTGCCCACCGACGAGCTGCGCGAGCGCGGTCGTGAGGTGGACCGCGAGCTCGACCGCCAGACCGGGTCCTCCGGTGAGATCACGGCCATGGTCCAGGGGCTGGAACGCAACTTCGACCAGCACTCCTCCGGGACGGGACGGTCCCTGCTGGTGGGACCGGACGAACAGGTCCCGGATGCCGAGGAGCTCGGCGCCGCCGTCGAGGAGTACCTTCAGAGCCAGCCCCGGCACGCGCTGGACGAGGACACGGAATCCGGGCCGGAGCGGCAGCCCGGTGACCTTCCCGGCGAGGACGACGGCCCCGAACCGACCGACGCCGGCTGAACCGCTTCCCGACCGGCACTGCACAGCTGACCGGAGGCGTCCGGCCCTCCCCGGATGGGGCGTCGGGCGCTTCCGTGTCCCGGGTGGCCACGGAAGCGTGGAGGCATGCAGACAGACCTCCCCGGAAACCGGCTCCCGGCCGGTCCGCCACCGTCCACGTCCCTGAGGCTCACGGCCGTCGAACCGGTCGACCTGGTCAGTTACATCCAGCACACCCTGGGGTTCGTCCCCCGCAACAGCATCACGGCCATCGCCCTGGTGGGCCGCGACCTCGGAGCCGTCCTGCGCTGTGACTGGGACCCGCGGCTCACCGACGACGGGAACGCCCTCGCCGGGTACGCACGGCAGGTGGCCGGCCATCTCACGGCCGACGAACGGGCTGACGGCAGCCTGGTGTTCCTGTTCCGCGACCCCCCGGGACGACCGGGACCCGACGACGACTCCGCGAGGGTCCTCGCCGCGGCACTGGAGATCGAACTGGCCGCGGTCGGGCTGCCCGTGCAGGAGGCGTGGCTGGTGTCGCACGGCAGGCTGTGGCACCTGGACTGTCCCGACCCGGCCGCGTGCACGGCCCACGGGTCCGCGGTGGCCCGCACCGAGACCAGCGCCCTGAACGCGGCGTTCATCATGGAGGGTTCCGTCGTCGAGGACGAGCCCCAGGCAGGTGGGCTGCCGGCTCCCGCGGACAGCATGAGCCCTGCACTCCGGCAGGCCGTCCGGCGGATCTGCGGGGCGACGGACCCCTCCGGGGGCCACGCCGGGTGGCTGCGGGACTGGGAGCAGGTCCTGTCCGGGGCAGGACTCCCGGACGACCCGGCCACCCGGGCCGGGCTGCTCGGGGGACTCGCGGACGTGAACCTGCGGGACACGCTGGTGGCAGCGGCGAGCTTCACGCTGCCGCGGGCGGTCTCGGGCGCGGCGTGGCTGCACGCCGTGCCGCACGAGGTGGCCGAGATCCTGGGGACCAGTCCCCGCGAGATCGACGGGGTGCTGTACTCCTCGGTGCTGATGGCCACATCCCGTCGGGCCCCGGACTGGGACCGGATCGCCCGGCTCCGGGCGGCGTGCGAACAACTGCTGTCCGAGGCCGCCGGGGAACCGGCGGCAGCGGTGCGCTGTCTGGTCGCCTGGGTGGAATGGGCCCGGGGCCGTGGCTCCGTGGCCGGGCGCATCATCGAGGAGTGCCGGCGCTCGGACCCGGACTATCCGCTGGCGCAGGTCCTCGGTGAGGTCATCGACCGCGGCATCCTCTCCGGCTGGGCGAGACGGAGGTCCACCGCCTGGTCGGCCACGCGGCGGGGGCGGCCCTGAACGGAGGTCCGGAACCCAGGCGCGGAACGCAGGACCGGACCGGGGGCGCCGGGATCGCCGCCCATGGATCCGCGGAGGGAGCCGGCGCATGGCATAATCGTCGGGCCTCCTGCGGCTCGCTTCATCCCCTCCCTGTCCGGAGACCGTCACGGCCCCACCGGCCGTTCGGGAAAACCGGGAGCGGAGGGAACAAAACCGGACCGCGGGGCGTTGACCACATCACGACCCTGCTTCTGCGCGCGGGTCCGGCTCCGGGACCCGAGGTCCTGGCCAGTCCGGATCCCATCGACGCGGACTTGACAGGGTCATAGTGGTGTTGACCGTCAGGGGCCCCCAGGGACGCCCGTACGAAAGGTAATGAGTGACTACTTCTTCCAAGAAGACCGAGACCCAGGCCAACGCGTCCGTCGAGGACGCCGGCGCCGAGGACCAGGGCGCGGCGCTGGCCGGCACGTCCACTCGGAAGTCCACCGCCTCGTCGCGGGCCACCAAGTCGACCGCCACCAAGTCCACGGCGGCCAAGGGAGCTGCCCGGGGCGCCGCGAAGTCGGCGGCCGTCAAGACGAACGCCAAGGCCTCCGTCGCCACCTCGGCCGACGAGGCCGAGCCGGAGGAGGAGCCGAAGGACGCCCCGGAGATCGTCGAGGAGGAGGCCGAGGAGGCCACCGCCGGTGGTTTCGTGGTGTCCGACTCGGACGACGACTCCCCGGTGCAGCAGGTCGTCTCGGCCGGCGCCACCGCTGACCCGGTCAAGGACTACCTCAAGCAGATCGGCAAGGTGGCGCTGCTCAACGCCGAGCAGGAGGTGGACCTCGCCCTGCGGATCGAGGCCGGACTCTACGCCGAGCACAAGATGAAGGAGAACCCGGTCAAGGACGCTCGCCTGCGCCGTGACATGGAACTTGTCATCGCCGACGGCCGTCGAGCCAAGAACCACCTGTTGGAGGCGAACCTGCGGCTCGTCGTCTCCCTCGCCAAGCGCTACACCGGACGCGGCATGCTCTTCCTGGACCTCATCCAGGAGGGCAACCTCGGCCTGATCCGCGCGGTGGAGAAGTTCGACTACACCAAGGGCTTCAAGTTCTCGACGTACGCCACCTGGTGGATCCGTCAGGCCATCACCCGCGCCATGGCCGACCAGGCCCGGACCATCCGTATCCCGGTGCACATGGTGGAGGTCATCAACAAGCTGGCCCGCGTCCAGCGCCAGATGCTCCAGGACCTCGGCCGCGAGCCCACTCCGGAGGAGCTGGCCAAGGAACTGGACATGACCCCGGAGAAGGTGGTCGAGGTCCAGAAGTACGGCCGCGAGCCCATCTCCCTGCACACCCCGCTCGGCGAGGACGGCGACTCGGAGTTCGGCGACCTCATCGAGGACTCCGAGGCGGTCGTGCCCGCCGACGCCGTGAGCTTCACGCTGCTGCAGGAGCAACTCCACTCGGTGCTCGACACCCTCGCGGAGCGTGAGGCCGGCGTGGTGGCCATGCGTTACGGCCTGACCGACGGCCAGCCGAAGACCCTGGACGAGATCGGCAAGGTCTACGGGGTGACCCGCGAGCGGATCCGGCAGATCGAGTCGAAGACCATGTCCAAGCTGCGTCACCCGTCCCGGTCGCAGGTCCTGCGCGACTACCTGGACTGATCAGCGGCCGTGCCCGGAAGGGTGGGGACAGCATGAGGGCCCGCCACCGTCCGGTGGCGGGCCCTCATGCTGTCAGGTCCGGGAGAGGGGCGGACGCGGGATCAGTCCGCGCTCACCGGCTCCTTCTCGAAGAGCTTGCTGGTCTCGTCCTGCCAGAGGGTGGTCTGGGGACGGAGGGTGTCCTCCACGGCACGGGCGTGGTGGCCGCAGAACAGCAGTTCGCCGCTCTGCAGGACTGCGCGGACGTAGGCCTGGGCTCCGCAACGGTCGCAACGGTCTGCGCCGGTGAGCACTGGCGGGTCCATCGTCGTGGCGGTCGTGGTGGTCATGATGGCCTCCTCATCTGCTGCCCCTACACCCCTGGTGCGGTCCTGCGGACCGAGGGGATTCGGTATCGAGTACACCTATGGAACCACCTCTGTCCTGTTTTTGTTCGTCGACGGGCCCTATTCGGGCCCGGTTTCGCTGATTGCGTACCGAGCGCCGTTCCTGCGCGGCCCGGTTCCGACGCTGCGGGGCGCCATGCCGATACCCTGAAAGACGATCATCGACCGTGAAGGAAACCCATGTCCCGCAGCAGTGAGTACAACGCCCGGCACCTGTCCGTGCTGGAAGGCCTCGAGGCGGTGCGCAAGCGGCCCGGCATGTACATCGGCTCCACCGACTCGCGCGGTCTGATGCACTGCCTGTGGGAGATCATCGACAACTCCGTGGACGAGGCCCTGGCCGGGTTCGGCCAGTCGATCTCCATCACCCTCCACGCCGGGGGCGCCGTCGAGGTCGAGGACAACGGACGCGGCATCCCGGTGGACATCGAACCGCGGACCGGGCTGTCCGGGGTCGAGGTGGTCTTCACCAAGCTGCACGCGGGCGGCAAGTTCGGCGGTGGCTCCTACTCGGCGTCCGGCGGCCTGCACGGCGTGGGCGCCTCCGTGGTCAACGCGCTGTCCTCACGGCTGGACGTCCAGGTGTTCCGCGGCGGCAAGATCCACCAGCTGTCCTTCCGTCGCGGTGAGCCGGGACAGTTCCAGGACCCCGGTTCGGTGCACCGTCCGGACGCTCCGTTCACGCCCTCGGCAGACCAGTCGCCCATGGAGATCGTCGGCAAGGCCAAGCGGGGCCAGACGGGGACCCGTGTCCGCTACTGGGCGGATGAGCAGATCTTCACGCCGGACGCCACCTTCTCCTACGAGGACCTGCAGCAGCGCGCCCGCCAGACCGCCTACCTGGTCCCGGGACTGAAGCTCACCCTGCGCGACGAGCGGCGCCTGGCCGGGACCGCGGGGGAGTCCGGTCCGGTCGAGGAGGTCTTCCACTACGACGGCGGCATCTCCGAATTCGTCGAGCACCTCTCCTCGGCCAGCCCGGTCACCGACGTCTGGAGGCTGCAGGGGTCCGGAACCTTCTCCGAGCGGGTCCCGGTCCTGGGCTCGGACGGCCGGTCGACCATGCAGGACGTGGAACGCGAGTGCGAGGTGGACATCTCCCTGCGCTGGGACGTGGGTTACGACACGACCTTCCGCTCGTTCGTCAACATCATCGCCACCCCGAAGGGCGGCACCCACCAGTCCGGGTTCGACCAGGCCCTGCTGAAGACCTTCCGGAAGGTCGTGGAGGCCAACGCGCGCAAGCTGAAGGCGGGCAACGACAAGCTGGAGAAGGACGACGTGCTGGCCGGGCTCACCGCCGTCCTGACGGTCCGGTTGGCCGAGCCGCAGTTCGAGGGCCAGACCAAGGAGGTCCTGGGCACGCCCGCGGTGCGCCCGATTGTGGCGAAGGTGGTCGAGCATCAGCTCGGCGCGATCCTGCGTTCGTCGAAGAAGCACGAGAAGAACCAGGTCGCCGTGCTCCTGGAGAAGGTCGTGGCGGAGATGAAGTCCCGCGTCTCGGCCCGCACCCACAAGGAGAACCAGCGGCGCAAGAACGCGCTGGAGACCTCCTCCATGCCCGCCAAGCTGGCGGACTGCCGCACCACGGACGTGCGGTCCTCGGAGCTGTTCATCGTGGAGGGCGACTCGGCCCTCGGGACGGCCAAGCTGGCCCGCTCCTCGGACTTCCAGGCGTTGTTCCCCATCCGGGGCAAGATCCTCAACGTGCAGAAGGCCTCCGTGGGGGACATGCTCTCCAACGCCGAGTGCGCGGCCCTGATCCAGGTGGTCGGCGGCGGCGCGGGACGCAGCTTCGACCTCTCGGCGGCCCGCTACGGCAAGGTCATCCTCATGACCGACGCCGACGTGGACGGTGCCCACATCCGCACCCTGCTGCTGACCCTGTTCTTCCGGTACATGCGTCCGATGGTGGAGGAGGGCCGGGTCTACGCCGCGGTGCCGCCGCTGCATCGCGTCGAGGTGATCCACTCCGGGTCGAAGGCCAACGAGGTGGTCTACACCTACTCGGAGAACGAGCTGCACCGGTTGCTGGCGGACCTGCAGAAGGCCGGGAAGAACTACCGGGAACCCATCCAGCGGTACAAGGGGCTCGGCGAGATGGACGCTGACCAGCTGGCGGACACGACCATGGACCCGCGCCAGCGCATGCTCCGCCGGGTGACCATCCCGGAGGCCGAGGAGGCCCTGCAGCAGGCCGAGCACGTGTTCGACCTGCTCATGGGATCCAACGTGGCCCCCCGCAAGGACTTCATCATCTCCGGCGCGGACGACCTCGACCGCGAACGCATCGACGCGTGATCATGGTCTGATGAGCGAGGAGGGGGATGATCGGCGGATGGAGCCGGGGGACGTGACCCAGTGGGGCCCGGTCACCGGTCCGGATCCGGAACGGCCGGCCGGTACGACGGCGGAGGGTGGCGCCGTCCCGGGAGCGGGCCTGGGCGCCGGTGACCTCCCGACGGGCCAGCCGGGCTATGACGCGCTGGCCGAACTCTACGACCGGAGGTTCCCGGGGCCGTGGGAGCGGCCCCTGGACCGGCACTCCCTGGATGCCTTCGCCGATGCGCTGCCCCGTGGCGGGACCATCCTCGACCTTGGCTGCGGAACCGGGCACGTCACGGTGGAACTGGCCTTCCGGGGCTTCCGGACGATCGGCGTGGACCCGTCCGAGCGGATGCTGGAGATCGCCCGCAAGCGCTATCCGAGCCGGACCTGGATCCCGGGGGACGCCCACTTCCCGGCCGAGTCCTCGCAGGTGCGAGCGGCCGGGCCCATCGCCGGGATCGTGGCGCGCTTCAGCCTGATCCACGTCCCGCCCGAGGAGATCCCCGCGGTGCTGGCGTCCTGGTCCGCGAACACCTTGCCCGGGTGCCGGGTCCTGGTGGTCTTCCAGTGCCTGCTCGAACCAGACCTGGACGCCCAGGAGTTCGACCACGTGGTGGCCCCGGCCTGGCGGTGGAATCCCTCGACGCTGGCCAGGGCCCTGGACGCGGTCGGATTCGCCGAGACCTGGCGGGTCATCGTCTGCCCGGACGAGGGCCACCCCTACCCGGAATGCCACCTGAGCGCCGTCCGGCGCTGACCGGGGGGCGGCTCCGGCCACGCGGCTCCACGCCGCCGCCGACCAGCACCCCCTGCCCCGGCCCGGACCCGGTGCGGATCCTCACGTCGTGCCCGGTTCAGCCCGCCCGGTAGTGCGCGGCCAGCAGGCGCAGTCCCTCGTCGACGGACACGGCCGGTTCCCAGCCCAGTGCCTGACGGGTGCGCCGCTGGTCGAACCAGTGGGCGGTGGAGAGCTGCTCGGCGAGGAACGCGGTCAACGGTGGCTCGTCGCCGTCGGCACCGAGACCACCGGTGTCCCAGACCCGTTCGATGACGGCTCCGGCCGCCCGCGCCAGGCCGGCGGGCAGGCGCAGCCGCGGCTCGGGGGCACCCCCGGCGACGGCCAGTCCGCGGATCAGCTCGCCGACGGGACGCGGTTCTCCGTTCGTGACCACGAGCGCCTCGCCGTGGACGTGGTCCACCGCGTCCACGGCGGCCACCACGGCGTCCACGGCGTTGTCCGTGTACAGCGTGTCGACCAGGGCGGCCGAGGGACCCAGCAGCGGCATCCGTCCGGCGCGGGACCGTTGCACGATCCGCTCGGTCAGCTGGGTGTCGCCCGGGCCCCACATCAGGTGCGGGCGCAGCACGAGCACGCGGAAGTCCGGCGCGTCGGCCGCCAGGGCCAGGAGCTCGCCCACGGCCTTGGTCCGGGCGTAGTGTCCCCGGGCGCGCTCCGGGTCGGCGGGGCCGGCACCCTCCCCGACGATGGACGTGCCCGCGTGGGCGACCGAGGGCGAGGAGATGTGCACGACGCGCTCCACGCCGCAGGCGCGGGCGGCCTCCAGGACCGTGCGCGTCCCGGCGATGTTGACGGCCTCGTACTGGGCGGCGGGACCGGAGACCGAGACCTTGGCGGCGACGTGCACGACGGTGTCCCGGCCGGCCACGGCGTCGGCGACGGCCCCGGGGTCGGTGACCGACCCCGCGACGTCACGCGCGCCCGTCACCCCGGAGGGGCGGCGCTGCAGGGTCACGACGTCGTCCCCGTCCGCCACCAGCCGCCGGGCCACCCCGGCGCCGAGCAGGCCGGAGGCCCCGGTCACCAGCACGCGGCGGTTCACGGGGTGCCCACCCGTCCGCCGGCCAGCACGCCGTCCGCCCACCGGGCCAGGCGGCTGCGGTCGACCTTGGAGTTGTGACGGATGTCCACGGGGACGGTGTCGGTGACCAAGACGGCTGCCACCGGTACGGGCAGGGCCGCCGCGCGCACCTCCGCCGCCAGGTCCGTGGGAGCCAGTCCCGGGCGGACCCGGCCCCTGTCCGGGTTCCCGGCGGCCTCCACGACGGCGACCACGGCCTGGGTGCCGTGCGGGCCGACGCCGACGACGGCGGAGCGGAGCACGGCATCGAGCGCATCGATCCGGGCCTCGGGCCCGCCGGGGGCCACCGGTCCGGCCGGCGTGGTGACCACGTGCTGGAGCCGTCCCTCGATCCAGAGCCGCCCCTCGGCGTCGAGGTGCCCCACGTCCTGGGTGCGGTGCCACTGCAGGCCGTCACGGGTGTCCCGCCGGCTGAGGGCATCGGTGAGCCACAACCGGTCATAGCCGGCCTTCTGGTGCGGTGCCGAGACGACGACCTCACCGATCCGTCCGGTCGCGGCCGGCCCCTCCAGCAGGTCGTCCGCGGCGGAGCCGTCGTCCCGCAGCGGGGCGATGGCGATGCGCACCGGACCCACCGGGCGGCCCACGCACACGCCGTCCTGCGTTCCGTCCCTGGTCGGCGCGGCCAGGTGCTCGATGGTGGGCCGGTCGATGTCGGTGAGCAGCAGGGCCTCGGTCATGCCGTACGGCGAGTGGATCTCGGCCGCCGGGAAGATCCGGGCGACCTGCGCCACCAGGCGCGGGTGCACCGGGGCGCCGGCGGACAGCACCAGGTCGATACGGCCCAGCACCGACCGTTGGTCCGGGCGGAGCCGGTCCGCCGTCGCGACCACGTTGCGCAGGGCCGCCGGCGAGGCGAACAGGATCGTCGCCCGGCCGGCCGCCGCGGCCTCGGCCACCGCCGTGGCGGTGAGCGTGGCCGGCCGGGTCACCGACATGTCCGGGGTGATGGACGTGGCCCCGATGGCCGGTCCCAGCAGGGCGAAGGGCGCGAACCCGGCCAGCAGGCTGGATCCCGGGCGGACGTCGAACACGTCGCGCAACAGTCCGGACAGGGCGGACAGCCGGCCGTGGGTGTACACCACGCCCTTGGCCGGTCCCGTGGACCCGGAGGTGTAGAGGACCGCGGCCGGGTCGTCGGCGGCCGGCTCGTGGACCGGCCCGGCGTCCCCGTCGGCGTAGCGCCGTCCCGCGTGCGCGGCGGCCATCCGGTACAGGCTGTCCTCGACGCGCAGCGCCGCGGCCAGCGGGGCGGGCAGGGTCGAGACCGAGATCCGTCGTCCGGGCCAGCCCTGTGCCCGGGCCACGGTGAGCCCGGGCGTCATCCCGATGATCCAGTCCGGCCGGGCGGCCCGGACGGCGCGGGTCATGCCTGGGACGCCCAGGCCGGCGTCGGCCACGACCACGACGGCACCGATGCGCAGGCACGCGTAGAGCGCCGCGGTGAGGTCGAGTCCGGGGGTGACCATCATCGAGACCCGGTCTCCAGGCCTCACGCCCAGGCGCACGAGGCCCACGGCCATGGCGTCGACCACGCCGGCCAGCCGGCTCCAGCTCACGGGGGGCCGGGAGGCGCCGGCCATGTCCACCAGCGCCGTGGCCGGTTCCTGGCGCCACACGTCGAGGAAGGACCACAGCGGGCGGTAGTCCCCGTCCCGCTCCACCGGGGCCGGCACGGCGGAGGGATCCAGCACGCCCCGGGCCCAGCGCAGGATGGGGCCGGCGATGTCCACGTCCTCGGCGAGCAGGTGGCCGGCGGTCTCGAAGCGGTGCAGGTCGGCCTGCGGGAGCCGCTCGAGCAGGTCGGCGAGGTAACGGTCGAGGAAGACCGGGTCCTGCGGTCCCCAGAGGATGAGGGCCGGCTTCTGGAAGACGGCCAGGTCGCGGGAGACGCGCTGCAGCTCCTCGTGCGAGCCGTGCGCGGGTCCCACGGGGATGTCCGCGACGAACCCGCCGATGCCGCCGCGCCGGTCGGCGGAACGGTAGGGCAGGTGGTAGGCGGCCCGGACCCCGGAGTCCAGGGGCGGGTTCCCGAGGGAGGTGGTGACCTTCAGGAACGCGTCGGTGGCCACGGTGGACCCGGGCAGCAGGGGCCCGGCCAGGGCTGCCCGCAGGGGAGCGGGGAGGGGCTCGGCGGGGTCCCGGTGCACGGCGGTGTTCAGGGTCATGGCCCCGTCCACCAGGTCCTGGTTGCGGCCCGCCCAGCCCAAAGAGACCACACCGCCCCAGTCGTGACCGAGGGTGAGCAGCGACTGTCCGGACCGGGCCGCGGCGTCCAGTCCGAGGGTGGTGACGAGGGCGTCGAGGTCGGCGATCCGCCCGCCCAGGGTCCGGTAGCCGGCGTCGTCATCGAGCGGTGCCGTCCCCGCCGCGGAGGGCCGCGGGAGCCGGCCGTGGGCGAGGCGCTCGGAGAAGCCCATGTCCAGCTGGTCCGGGGCCACGACGCGCCATACCGGTCCGTCCCCGGACCGGGCGGCGTCGAGGGTGGCGGCCGCCAGGGAACGCCACAGGTAGGACCAGGTGGGATTGCCGTGGACCGCCAGGATGATCCCGTCGGGTCTCAGCCCAGCCTCGGCGAGGACGTCGCCGGTGTCCAGGACGTGCAGGGTCCGGTCGCCGTCGAAGGTCCGCACGGTGACGAGGCGGCTCCAGGCCGGGTCCCACCCGGGAAGGCCGGCGGGGGCCGCGGGGGCGTGGGTGTCGGGCAGGGCAGCGGGGGAGGCGGGAACCCTCACCAGCTGATCTCCAGCATGGCCGTGTTGAGCCCGGACCCCACTCCCATGCACAGCACCCGGTCCCCGGCGGAGAGGGAGCCGGCCTCGCGGGCGAGGGTGATCGGCAGGGAGGCGGGGCCCACGTTGCCCAGCTCGGGGAACGTCACCGGGAACCGGTCCGGGTCCAGGCCCGCGGCCTCGGTGATGGAGTCGGTGTGCAGGCGCGAGACCTGGTGGGTGACATAGCGGTCCATGTCCGACCAGCCCCAGTCGGCCGGGACCTCGTTCCAGGCGTCCATGACCAGCTCGAGGCCGTCCCGCAGCAGGGCGGTCGAGTCGGTGAACATCCCCTTGTGGTCCCCCACGCAGAGGTCGTGGTGATCGGTGCCGGCGCGGGTGATGCCGCGCAGGATGCGATGGCCTTCCGGGTGCAGGTCGGTCCGGCCCACGACGGCGGCAGAGGCACCGGAGCCCAGGGTCAGTGAGGCGAATTGCTCCATGAAGCTGCCCCGGTCCACCGCGGCGTGCTTGAGGTTCTCCAGGGTGGCCTGCTGGACCTTGCCGGAGTCCTCACCGGCGACGACGACGGCGTAGTCGATCTGGCCGGCGTCGATCAGGGAGGCGGCCAGCACCAGGCCGTTCACGAAGCCGAGGCACGCGTTGGTGATGTCGAAGTTGGTGGCCGAGGTGGGCAGGCCCATCTCGTGGTGGATACGCACCGCCACGGAGGGCTCGAGCGTCTCCCGGGTCACCGAGGTGTTCACCATCAGCCCCACCTGGTCCGGACGCACTCCGGCCGCGGCCAGGGCGCGCCTCCCGGCCTCGGCGGCGCCGTCCTGGAAGTGGCCCGGGTGCTCCCAGTTGCGGCGGGCCTCCACCCCGGCCACGCGCTGCAGCAGTCCGCGCGGCAGGCGCAGGCGCTTGAGCACGCCGGCCAGCTCGTCATCGATCTGATCGCTCGTCACCGTGACAGGAGCCAGCACTTCCGTCACGGACAGGAGGGAAGCGTTGGAGTGACGGAAGATCGCGTTGCCTTGCACTATGGGCCTGGTCCGTTCGGGGGGTCGGTGGGCTGCTGGGTCATCGGCGGCGAGGGCCACCGACATCCCAGCTTATCGAACCACGGGATGGGGTGCGGCGGGAGAGGCCGTCCACCTTTACGCCAGCAGCACCACGGGAAGGGCCATCAGCCCCAGGGCCGTGACGATGACGGCCAGCCGGACCGTCAGGGACAGGGGCGGCACGGGGTCGAGCAGGCGGTAGAACCGCAGGGTCAGCGGCACCGAGCCGTCCTCCTGCACGTTCGGCACCGTGCGACCGGCGTCGGTCCCGGCCGTCCCGCGGGCGACACCCTCCGCCTCCCCGGTCAGGACGATGGCGCGCACCAGGTCGGTGCGGTCATGGGACTTCAGCGCCGCGTCGTCGGCGAGCATCTCGGTCAGCTGCGCCACCGCGCGGCGGGCCGTGGCCGTGGTCGGCAGCCACGCCACGGCGCGGTGCCAGGACTCGAAGGCGAGCCGCAACAGGTCGTGGCGCTGGCGCAGGTGGGCCCGCTCATGGGCGACGACGGCGTTCACCTCGCGCTCGGAGAGCTGGTCGATCAGCCCCTGGGAGAGCACGGTCAGCGACCCGTTCAGTCCGGGCAGGCAGTACGCCAGGGGGACGTCGTGGGGGAGCACGCGGGTGTGGGCCTGCTCCACCGTGCGTTCGGCGGGAGGCGTGGCGAGCAGTTCGACCATCTGGCGGTGGCGGCGCCGCTGCGTGACGGTCCGCCAGGCCGTGACCGCCAGGGTCAGCACGAGGTGGCCCGCCAGCAGCACGGCACCGGTCACGGCCGCGATGCGGGCCGGCATCCAGACGTCCTCCTCGAGCCGGTCCACCCAGGTTCCGTCGGACAGGGCGGCCACGAAGGCCGGCAGGGACTCACCGAGGTGGTCGCCGAAGGGACCCAGCCCCCAGGCCAGGGGCGTGCCGATCAGGGACAGACCGCCGGCCAGGGCCACGGCCTGCCACAACACCATGGCGGTCCCCGGCGCGCGCCGGACCCAGCGGGCGCGGTCGAGCAGGACCGGGACCGGCCAGGCCAGGGCCACGGCCAGCGTGGCGAGCAGCAGGACGGACACGAGGGAAGTCTAGGGCGCACCGTGCCCCGTCGGGGTGGGCGCGTGTCGTGGACCGGTCAGTCCCCGAGGAGCCGGCGGACGGCAGCGGCCTCGTCCGGGCCGATGCCGCCCAGGAAGCGGGCCAGTACGGCCTGGCGGTCGGGCACGGAGCCCAGGACCTCGTTGAGCAGGCCGACGGTGTGGTCCTCGCGGGAGGACGCGGCGCCGTACCGGTGGGGGCGGCGCCCGCCGTCGCGCTGGACCAGCCCCTTCTTCTCCAGGCGGGACAGCACGGTGAGCACCGTGGTCACGGCCAGGTCCCCGGCCAGCGTGTCGCGGACCTCGTTGGCCGTATGGGGCCGGGGCGGTCCCACAGCAGGTCCATCACGGACCGTTCCAGGTCACCCAGGGCCACTGCCGTCTCCTCGTCTCGTCATCGGTTCCTCGCTCCCGCGGTCCTCGGCGGCACGCGGTGCCGGAACGCGGAGGCGATCCACACCGCCTGGTCACGTCCGGACAGGACATATTCTACAGCACGTAGAAAAGACCGCTATCCTCGATTTCTACAGGCTGTAGAAGACTTCGGTATCCGGCTGTGCCACGGCGTCCCCGCCGAGGCGGCCGGGAAAGGCGCCCACGTGGATCCCCTGGACATCGCCCGCTGGCAATTCGGCATCACCACCGTCTACCACTTCATGATGGTGCCCCTCACGATCGGCCTCGGGCTGGTCGTGGCCACCCTGCAGACCGTGTGGCACCGCACGGGCCGGGAGCAGTACCTGCGGATGACGAAGTTCTGGGGCAAGCTCTTCCTCATCAACTTCATCATGGGCGTGGCCACCGGCATCGTCCAGGAGTTCCAGTTCGGCATGGCCTGGTCCGAGTACTCCCGGTTCGTGGGTGACGTCTTCGGCGCGCCGCTGGCCATGGAGGCACTCGTGGCCTTCTTCCTGGAGTCCGTGTTCCTCGGCCTGTGGATCTTCGGGTGGAAGCGCCTGCCGGCGAGGATCCACCTCTCGGCCATCTGGGCCGCCGTCATCGGCTCGGTGTTCTCCGCCTACTTCATCCTCGCGGCGAACTCCTGGATGCAGCACCCGGTCGGTGTCGAGATGGTGGACGGCCGCCCCGTGATGAACGACATCTGGGCGGTGCTGACCAACAACACCCTGCTGGTGCACTTCCCGCACACGATCTTCGGCGCCGTCTCCGTGGCGGGCGCCTTCCTGCTGGGCATCGCCTGGTTCCACCTGTGGAAGCGCCGCGAGCAGGGCATCGACACCGTGCAGCCCGACGGCACGGTCGTCGTCGGCAGCACCGGCTCCCGTGCCCGGGACGAGACCGACTACCGGGTCTGGTGGGGCTCGCTGCGCTGGGGGGCCTGGATCGCGATCGTCGGCTTCCTGGGCACCGCGTTCACCGGCCATGCCCAGGCCCAGCTGATGATCCAGCAGCAACCGATGAAGATGGCCGCCGCCGAGGCCGCCTGCCACGACGGCACCGGCTTCTCCGTGCTCTCCGTCGCCGACCTGCGCAGCGAGGGTGCGACCAGTTGCGACGACATCGTCGGCGTCTTCGAGATCCCCGGCCTGCTGTCCTTCCTGGCCCACAACGACTTCACCACCGACGTGCCGGGCGTCAACACGCTGATCCCGCAGTACCAGGAGCAGTACGGCACCCACCTGCCGGACGACCCGATCTACGGCGAGCGCGCCGGGATGGAGATCGACTACCTGCCGGTCATGGAGGTCACGTACTGGGGCTTCCGGATCATGATCACCTTCGGCGGACTGGCCGCCCTGGCCGCGGCCCTCGCCCTGTGGGTCACGCGCAAGGGCACCGTGCCGCTGAGCAGGCCGCTGATGCGCCTGGCCGTTTTCGGGATCCTGGCCCCCTTCGGTGCCAACGCCGCCGGATGGATCTTCACCGAGATGGGCCGCCAGCCCTTCGTCGTGGTGCCCAACCCCGATCCCACGGGCATCGACCAGGTCTGGATGTACACCGCGGCCGCGGTCTCACCGGGGGTCTCCGCCGGGGAGGTGATGTTCTCGCTCGTCGTGCTGAGCCTCGTCTACGCCGTGCTCATGGTGGTCGAGGTCATCCTGCTCACCCGCTACGTCCAGGGCGGGGTGCCGGCCGGGATGCCCGAGCTGACCGCGGACGAGCACGACGGCCACGACGGACCGGAAGGCCCCGGCGACCCGTCCGGTGACGGCGGCCGCCATGCCGACGACGTCCTGGCCTTCGCGTACTGAGAGGTAGACAGACCATGGATTTCCTCCCCGCCTTCTGGTTCGTCCTGATCGCCGTGCTGTGGACCGGGTACCTGGTCCTGGACGGCTTCGACCTCGGCGTCGGCATGCTCATGAAGGGGTGGGCGCGCAACGAGAGCCAGCGACGCGTCATGCTCAACACCATCGGCCCCGTCTGGGACGGCAACGAGGTGTGGCTGATCACCGCGGCCGGTGCCATGTTCGCCGCCTTCCCCCACTGGTACGCCTCGCTGTTCGCCGGGCTCTACCTGCCCCTGACCCTCACCCTGCTGGCGCTGATCCTGCGGGCGGTGTCCATCGAGTACCGGGGCAAGTCCCGCACCGCGCGGGCCCGCACCGCCTGGGACTGGTGCATGGCCGGCGGTTCGGCCGTCGCCGCGTTCAGCATCGGGCTCATGCTGGCCGTGACGACCACCGGGATGCCCCTGGACGCCAACGGCGACCGGGTCGGCGGACCCTTCGCCTGGCTGTCCTGGGAGGGCATCGCCGGCGGGCTGGCCGCCGTCGGGTTCGCCCTCGCCATGGGCTGGGCCTACCTCGGGCTGAAGACCGAGGGCAGCCCGCGCGCCGCCGCGCACCACCACCTGAGCCGGTACCTGCCCCTGTACCTGCTGCCCTCGGCGGCCTGGGGCGTGCTGGTGGCCCTGCGCCAGCCGGACGCCCTGCCCTGGGTCCTGCTCGCCGCCGCCCTGTGCGCCGGGATGGTCGCCTGGCTCGCGGCCCGCGTCCGGCGTGAGGGCTGGGCCTTCACCGGCCTGGCGGGCTCGATGGCGGCCGGCGCCGCATCGGTATTCCTGGCGGTGTTCCCGGTGGTGCTGCCCTCCACGATCGACCCGGCCCACCACCTCACGGCCTTCAACGCCTCCTCCTCGGACTACACCCTCACCGTCATGTCCTGGGTTGCCGTGGTGATGGTGCCGATCGTGCTGGCCTACTCGGCCTTCGTCTACTGGGTGTTCCGGCGCCGGCTGCACGAGAGGCACATCCCCGAGTCGCACGTGGTGACGCCGGTCTGAGACCAGAACTGCCCACCTCGAGGTCCGGGCGGCGCGCGCTCGCCGTCCTGGCGCTGCTCGCCGGCGTGAAGGCCGTCGGCTGGATCCTGCTGGCCGTCGGGCTGGCCCGCGGGGTCGCCCACCTGGCCGAGCTGCTGCCTGCCCCGGAGAGCGGCAATCTCGTGGGACTGCTGTTCCGCCCGGACCCGGCGTCCTTCGACCCGGCCGCCCACGGGCTCACCGCGGCCGCCGGAACCGGCGCCTTCACGGTCACGGTGGCCCTGGGCCTGGCCGGCGTGCTCGCGCGGGCCCTGGCGACCTGGGGCCAGCAGGTCTTCTCCCGCCGTGCCGCCCTGGGCGCCAAGGAGGAGCTGCGCCACGGGCTCGTCCGCCACCGCCTGGCGGCCGCCGGAGCGGAGGCCGGGCGGGCCGGGGAGGACTCCGTGCTGGCTGCCACCGGCCTGGACGGCCTGGACAAGTACTTCACGCAGTACCTGCCGGCACTGCTCACGGCCGCGGTGACGCCCCTCGCGCTCGGCGGGTGGATCCTCACCCATGACTGGGTGTCCGCCCTGGTGCTGGTCCTCACCATCCCGCTGATCCCGCTGTTCATGGTCCTGATCGGCCGGTATACCGAGGACCGGGTCCAGCAGGCCGCCGAGGGGCTCGACCGGCTCTCCCACCACCTGCTCGAGCTGGCCCGTGGCCTGCCCGTGCTGGTGGGCCTGCGCCGCGCCGGCACCCAGCGCGAGGCACTGGCCGGGGTGGCCGATCGATACCGGTCCACCACGATGACCACCCTGAGGACCGCGTTCATGTCCGGCTTCGCCCTCGAGCTGATCAGCACCCTGTCCGTGGCGCTGATCGCGGTGTTCATCGGGGTGCGGCTCGTCTACGGGCAGCTGGACCTCTACACGGGCCTGGTGGTGCTGATCCTCGCCCCGGAGGTGTACCTGCCGTTCCGGGACATCGGCTCCGCCCACCACGCCTCGGAGGACGGGGTGGAGGCGTTGCGCCGCGCCCGGGCGGAGGCGGACCGGCCGGTGCCGGCCTCGCTGGCGGACCGGGAGGCCCGCGGTGCGGCCGACGACGGGGACCGCGTGCGGGTCCGCGGGCTCGCCCTGGCCTACCGGGATCCCGACGGCGGGACGTTACCGGCCGTCGTCGACGGACTCGACCTCGACCTCGCCCCCGGAACCACCACCGTGCTGGGCGGCCCGAGCGGAACCGGCAAGACCACGGTGCTCACCGCCCTGGCCGGCGTGCTGCGCTCGGGTGAGGCCCACGCCACCGGAGTGACCGAGGGACTTCGGGGGCGGCCGGTGGCCTGGCTCGGTCAGCACCCGCAGTTCAGTGAGCCCACCGTCGGCGGGGAACTGGCCCTCTACGCGGAGGCCGCGGGGGAGCTGGGGGAGACCGGCCTCCTCGACGCGCTGGCCGCCTGCGGACTGCCCGGCCACGTGCGGCGCCACCCGGACGAGCTGAGCCCGGGGGAGCGGCGGCGGCTGGGGATGGCGCGGGTCCTGGTCCGCCTCATGGCCTCCCGCGCGGACCGGGCCTGGCTCGTGGTGCTGGACGAGCCGACCGCCCACCTGGACCCCGGGCACGCCGCCCGGATCCGCCAGGCGATCACGGACCTGGCCGCGGGCCGGCTGCCCGGCGGGCGCAGCGTCCCCGGGGCCCGGCCGCTGGTGCTCATCGCCTCCCACGACCGGGAACTGCACGACCGGGCGGACACCGTCCTCGGCGCGGACCGGGACCGGTCCGCGCGCGCCACTCCCACCGCCACCACCGCGAGCGCCACCGGCCGTCTCCCCGCCGCGGACGAGGACCCGGTGGCGGCCGGCCGGGGCCGGGATGCCCACGGCCCCGACCGCACGCCGGCCGCCGGGATCCGGGACCGGTGGGGCGGCCGGTGGCAGCGGTGGCGTCGGTGGCTGGCGATCCTGCCGCTGACCGAGCGGAGGTTCATCGGCGGGGTGCTGTGGGCCGCCGCCGCCACGCTGGCCGCCGCCCTGCTGTCCGGACTGTCCGGCTGGCTGATCGTGCAGGCCGCCTACCAGCCTCCCGTGCTCTACCTGCTCTCGGTGATCGTCATGGTCCGGTTCTTCGGGATCGGCCGCGCGCTGTTCCGCTATCTCGAGCGGCTCGACACGCACGATGCGGTCCTGGGCTGGGCCAACCGCCTGCGGCTGCGGCTCTGGGACACCCTCGGTTCCCATGCCGGCCAGTGGGGGAGGCTGACCCGTTCGGGCGGCACCCTGTCCGTGCTGGTGGCGGACGTCGACGAGCTGCGCGACGCCGTCCCGAGGGTCGTCGTGCCGATCCCCGCCGCCATCCTCAGCTGGCTCGTCACCCTCGTCATCGTGGTGCTGATGGCCCCCGCCGCCTGGTGGCCGGCCGCCGTCGCCGGGCTGGTGGGCTTCGTCGTGGTCCCGGTCGCGGTGGGCCTGGCGGACCGGCACACCACCCGGGCCCTGGCCGATCACCGGACGGGTCTGCTGCGCCGCACCTCCGCCCTGTTCACGGCGGCGGCCGACCTGGCCGGCAACGGGACCGCCGGACTGGCCGCGGACCGGTTCGCCGCCGCCGACCTCTGCGCCGACCGGCCCCTGAGGCGCAACGCGGTGGCGGCCGGCCTGGGACAGGGACTCGTCGTGCTGGTCTCCGGCTGGGCCGCCGTCCAGGCGATGGTCCTGTGCTTCACCCAGGGGGTGACGGCTCCGGTGACCGCCATGGTGGTGTTCCTGATGCTGGCCCTGGCCGAGCCGTTGGGCCTGTACAGCACCGCCTGCCAGGAGAGCGCCATCCTGCGCCGCCAGCTCGCCAAGACCGCGCCGCTGCTCGACGAGGAGGTGATGACGGACCCCGGTGCGGGCGTGGAGCTCCGCGCGGCGGCCGGCGCGCGGGACGGGGACGCCGTCGAGGGCATCCAGCTGTCCGGGCTCACCGTGCGGTACCCCGGCAGCGGGACGGACGTGTTCCGTGGGCTGGCCCTGCGGGCCCACCGCGGCGACTTCATGGTGGTGACCGGCCCGTCCGGGTCCGGGAAGTCGACCCTGCTGGCCGTGCTGCTCGGGTTCCTCCCGCCCCGGGAGGGCCGCTACGTGCTGGACGTGGCGGCAGCGCCGCGGCCCACGCCGCGGGCCACCGGGCAGGCCCTGGGAGCCGTGGCCTGGTGCCCCCAGGAGGCCTACCTCTTCGACTCCACCCTGGCCGCCAACCTCGCCCTGGCACGGGACCCCGCCGACCGGCCCGACGACGCCGAGCTCGAGCGGGTCCTGGACCTCGTCGGCCTGGGCCACTGGCTCCGTTCCGCCCCGGACGGCCTGCGGACCAGACTGGGCCCGTCCGGGCACTACCTCTCGGGAGGCCAGCGCCAGCGGGTCGCCGTGGCCCGCGCGCTGCTGGCCCGGGCCGACGTCGTGCTGCTGGACGAGCCGACCGCGCACCTGGGCGCCGACGAGGCCGCGGCGCTGGTGGCGGACCTGCGTCGTGCCCTGCGGGGGAAGACCACCGTGATGGTCACCCACGACGCCCGCTTCGCGGCGGCGGGGACGGCGGCCGTGCGCCTGGGGTGATCCGGTGTCCGGTGTCCCGCCACCCGGCTCCGGGGCCCTCGACCCTCAGTCCCCGGTGGTGACCCCGGAGTCGTCGGCGAAGGGCAGGGCGTCCTCGCGGGGCTGGACGGCCGGTCGGCCGGCGCCCGTGGCAACGGGCTCCGTCCCCGCCGCCGTCCCGGCCCGCTCCGGGGAGGCCCCGGCGCCGATCGCCTCGATCACCTGGTCCATGGCCAGTCCGGAGCCGTCGCGGGAACCGTACTCGGCCGGCAGGGCGCGCGCAACGCCCGTGGCGGTGGCCGCCACGGCGGGTCCGGCCCCGGCCCAGGCCAGCGCCAGTTCCGTCTCTCCCTTGAGCAACCGGTGTGCGCGCACGCCGCCCGTGGCCCTGCCCTTGGCGGGGTACTCGGCCAGCGGGGTGCGCTTGACCGAGCCGGCGACGGTGCCGGGCAGGGTCTGCTCGCCCTTCGTGACGGTCACGACGACGGCCCGTCCGGGCTCCGCGGCATCGTCGGCCGCCGCGGCGGCGGGGACGGCGGAGAACGCGATCACGGCGTCGCCCGCGGCGACCTTGATGCCGGCCATCCCCCCGGCGGTGCGGCCCTGCGGGCGGACCAGCGAGGCCGCGTAGCGCAGCAGCTGGCCGGTGCGGGTGATGAAGACCAACTGGTCGTCGTCGCCGGGCGCCGGCCCGGCCCCGACCACCTCGTCACCGTCCTTGAGCGTGATCGCCTCGAAGTCGTCCCGGTTCAGCGGCCAGTCGGGGTTCACCCGCTTGACCACGCCCTGGCTCGTGCCCAGGGCCAGCACGGTGTCCAGGGGCACCAGGGCCACGAGCGACTCCCCGCGCTGCAGGGTCAGGAAGTCCTTGACCTTGACCCCGGCGGTCAGGTTGGGGGTGGGCGAGGCATCCGGCAGCGACGGGATGTCCACCACCTGCACGCGCTGGATCCGGCCGCTGGAGGTAAGGGCGCCAATCTCCCCGCGGGCCGACGTCGCCACCACCGAGCGGTAGGCATCGTGGCGCTGGCGGCGGCCCCCCGGGACCAGCGGCGTGTCGTCCACCGTGCGGGCCAGCTGGCCGGCGGTGGTGAGCACCACGAGGCAGGGGGTGTCGGCCACCATCAGCGGGTCGGAACCGGGATTGCCGGGCAGCGCCGCCTGGGCGGTGCCCGCGCGCACGGCCCCGGCGGTGGGGGAGGGGGCGGCGATGTTCTCGGATTCCAGCAGGACGGTCCGGCGGTCGTCGCCGAACTCGTCGGCCACGTCCTGCAACTCTGCGGCGACCAGCGCGCGCAGCCGCTCGTCCGAGGCCAGGATGGCCTCGAGTTCCTCGATCGCCGCGCGCAGCTCGTCCTGCTCGGCCTCCAGCTCGATCCTGGAGTACTTCGTCAGTTGCCGCAGCCGCAGTTCCAGGATGTGATTGGCCTGGATCTCGGTGAGGTCGAAGACGCCCATGAGCCGGGTGCGCGCGGCCGCGGTGTCATCCGAGGAGCGGATGATCTGGATGACCTCGTCGATGTCCACGAGGGCCAGCAGCAGTCCCTCGACCAGGTGCAGGCGGTCCTTCTTCTTGCCCAGGCGGTGGGCCGTCCGCCGGCGCACCACGTCCAGCCGGTGCTCCACGTAGACCTGCAGCAGCTCCCGCAGGCCCAGGGTACGTGGCTGGCCCTCGACCAGGGCCACGTTGTTGATGCCGAAGGACTCCTCCATCGGCGTGGCCTTGTACAACTGGGCAAGCACGCCCTGGGGATTGAACCCGGACTTCAGCTCGATGACGAGCTTGAGGCCGTTCCGGCGGTCGGTGAGGTCCAGGACGTCCGAGATGCCGGTGAGCTTCTTGGCGTTGACCGCGTCCTTGATCTTCTCGATCACCTTCTCCGGTCCGACCCCGTAGGGCAGCTCGGTGACGACCAGTCCGGTCTTGCGCGGCGTCACCTGCTCGACGGACACCTTCGCCCGCATCTTGAACGAGCCGCGGCCGGAGGCGTACGCGTCCCGGATGCCGTCGAGCCCCACGATCCGGCCGCCCGAGGGCAGGTCGGGACCGGGCACGTGCCGCATCAGCTCCTCGAGGGTGGCCTCCGGGTGGGCGATCAGGTGCTGGGCGGCGGCCACCACCTCCCGGAGGTTGTGCGGGGCCATGTTGGTGGCCATCCCCACCGCGATCCCGGACGCGCCGTTGACCAGCAGGTTGGGGAAGGCGGCCGGCAGCACCGCCGGCTGGAGGAACTGGTTGTCGTAGTTCGGGACGAAGTCCACGACGTCCTCGTCGAGCGAGGCCGTCATCGCCAGGGCGGCCGGGGCCATCCGGGCCTCGGTGTAGCGCGGGGCGGCCGGGCCGTCGTCGAGCGAGCCGAAGTTCCCGTGGCCGTCCACCAGCGGCAGGCGCAGCGAGAACGGCTGGGCCAGGCGCACCATGGCGTCATAGATGGCCGAGTCGCCGTGCGGGTGCAGCTTGCCCATCACCTCGCCCACCACGCGGGCCGACTTCACGTGGCCCCGGTCCGGGCGCAGTCCCATCTGGCTCATCATGTACAGGATGCGTCGCTGCACCGGCTTCATCCCGTCCCGGGCGTCCGGCAGCGCCCGGGAGTAGATCACCGAGTACGCGTACTCCAGGAACGAGGTCTCCATCTCGGCGGAGACATCGATGTCGACGATGTTCTCCTGCTCGAGGGGGATGGCCTCGGAGGCCGGGGCAGAGGTCTTCTTGGGGGTTCGGGCCATGGGGTCTGCGGGTGTCCTTGTGGGGGATGGTCGTCGCGGCACAGCGTGCAGGACGGGAATTGTCTACTGTGATCCTATGGGCGAGACGTCGAGAACTCCCGAATATCCGTCCCACTGGGAAGCGGATGTCGTCCTGCGGGACGGCACCACGGCCCATCTGAGGCCGGTCACCCCGGATGACGCCTCCGGCCTGCTGCGCATGCACGAGGGCCAGTCGCAGAGCTCGATCTACCTGCGCTTCTTCACCTTCAAGTCCACCCTGTCCAAGAAGGAACTGGACCGGTTCACCCACGTGGACTACCGGGACCGGGTCGGCCTGGTGGTGCTGCGGGGCGAGGAGATCCTGGGCATCGGCCGCTACGATCGGCTGGACGACCCGCTCGAGGCCGAGGTCGCGTTCAACATCTCGGACGCGTCCCAGGGCAAGGGCATCGGGTCGATCCTCATGGAGCACCTCGCCGTGGCGGCGAGGGAGAACGGTATCCGCCGGTTCACCGCCGAGGTCCTGCCGGAGAACCGGAAGATGCTCTCCGTGTTCCAGGACTCGGGGTTCGAGGTCTCCCGCCGGTTCGACGACGGCGTGGTGGCGGTCGAGTTCTCGATCGACCCCACAGCCAAGGTCCGGGCGGTCATGGAGTCGCGAGAGCACCGCGCCGAGGCGCGATCACTGGCCGAGCTGCTGGCCCCCGAGTCCGTGGCCGTGATCGGCGCGAGCAGGCAGCAGGGATCGGTGGGCTTCTCGCTGCTGCAGAACATCATCGAGGGCGGATACACCGGCCCGGTCTACGGCATCAACCGCGAGGCCCTGGAACTGGCCGGGATGATCTCCCGGTCCACCCTGGCCGAGGTGCCCGGCCCCGTCGACCTGGCGGTGCTGGCGGTGCCCGTGGACGAGATCCCCGCGGTGGTCCGGGACTGTGCCCGGCACGGCGTCAAGGGCCTGCTGGTGGTCACCGCCGGGTACGCAGACGCCGGCCGCGACGGCCTGGTCCGGCAGCGGGAGCTGGTGCGCCATGCCCGGGCCAACGGCATGCGGGTGATCGGGCCCGCCTCCGCCGGGATCGTGAACACCTCCCCGGCCGTCTCGCTCAACGCCTCGGTCTCGCCGTTCCTGCCGGCGCGCGGTTCCGTGGGGCTGTTCTCCCAGTCGGCCGCGATCGGGGCCACCCTGTTCGCCGCGGCCCACCGTCGCGGCATCGGCCTGTCCTCCATGGTCTCCGCCGGCAACCGGGCCGACGTCTCCGGCAACGACGCGATGCAGTACTTCGAGGACGATCCGGCCACGGCCGCCGTCGGGGTCTACCTGGAGTCCTTCGGCAATCCGCGCAAGTTCTCCCGGATCACCCGGCGCCTGTCCCGGAGCAAGCCGGTGGTGGTGGCGCGCTCGGACGTGATGGGGCGGCGGCTGCCCCCCGGCCACGAGACCCGGACCACCCAGGCGCCGGCCGGGGCCGTGGACTCGATGCTGGAGCAGACCGGCGTCATCCAGGTGGACAACCACGACGACCTCATGGACCTCATGCAGACCGTGGCCTGCCAGCCCCTGCCGGCCGGCAACCGGGTCGGGGTGCTGGGCAACTCGCTGGCGCTGAACCGGGTGGTGACCGATGCCGCCGAGCGCCACGGGCTGACCGTGGCCGCGACCATGGACGTGCCCGGCATGGACGCCGAGCACCTGGTGGAGGATGCCGAACAGGCCCTGGGCGCGGCTGTCCGCGCGGCCGTGGACGGCGGCACCGTGGACGCCCTGCTCGTGGTCACCCAGGCGGGGATGCACCAGCAGTCCGGCGACGCGGACCGGTTGGCGTCCGTGGTCGAGGACGCGGCCCGGGGATCCGGCGTCCCCGTCCTGGTCTCCTTCACCGGCGTGCTGGACCCCGATTACCAGTCGGCCACCCTGCGCCGGTCCGCCCCCGCGACCGAGGACGGCGGTCTGCAGCGCGGGCTGCCGGTGTTCTCCTCCCCGGAGCAGGCCGCCCGGGTGCTGTCCCGACTGGTGCACTACCGCGACTGGCGCCAGGCCGAGGAGGGGGTGGCGGTGGAGCCGCAGGGCGTGGACCGGAACCGGGCCGAGACCCTGCTCGACGGCTGGACCGCGCGGGCCACCGGGACGGACCTCGTCCGGCTCTCCCCGGAGGAGTCGCGGGAACTGCTGGGCTGCTACGGCATCGAGGTCCTCGCCTCGGAGCGGTTCACCACCGAGGATGAGGCCGTGGCGGCAGCCGACCGGCTGGGCTGGCCGGTGGCGGTCAAGGCCGTCGACTCCTACCTTCGCCACCGGCTGGACCTGAGCGGGGTCCGGCTCAACATCGTGGATGCCGCCTCCCTGCGGCGCAACGTCGCCCAGATGCGCGGCATCCTCGAGCCCTACGGCAGCCCCAGCCTGGAGGTGCAGTCCATGGCCCCCTCGGGGCAGGCCTGCATCATCACCGCCCTGGAGGACCCGCTGCTGGGCCCGGTGGTGTCCTTCGGCATCGCCGGGGACGCCGTGGACCTGCTGGACGACTGGGTCCACCTCGTGCCCCCGCTGACCGACCAGGACCTGGAGCGGATGATCCGCGCACCACGCGCCGCGGCCAAGCTCTTCGGCTACGGGGGCCTTCCCGAGGTTGACACGGCCGCCCTGCAGGACCTGCTGGCGCGCATCGCGGCACTGAAGGACGACCACCCGCAGGTCGCCCGGGTCCGGTTCAACCCGGTGCTGGCCTCAGACCGCGGGATCACGGTGCTCTCCGCCGAGGTGGACGTGGCCAACGCGGCCCAGCGCACGGACTCCGCGCGCCGGGCCATGCGCGGCTGAACCGGCCGCGGTGGCCAGGACCGGAGGCCACCACCGGACAGGCGGCACCGGATACCGGGCACCGGCGCCCGCTGCGGGACACCGCCGGCACCGGGCGGGGCCGATAGCATGGACGGCATGACTCCACTGCGCAGGAACCCCGGCTCCGGCCAGCACCCGTCCGGGCACCATTCCTCGGGCGCCGCGGACAACTCCGGTGCGAATCCACCGGAGCCGCAGGACGCGCCGGGCCCGGTCCACCGCCCGGTCGCACCGGCGTCGGGCGCGGGCGGCGGGCCCTCCAGCCTCGGGGCCGACCTCGAGCGCGCCGGCTTCTACCCGGAGCTGGTGGCGGACGTCCTGGACTCCGTGCTGGACGGGCGCACCGTCACCAGCCACCTGGTGCACGTGGACACGCACTTCGACTACGACGAGATCCACCGGCACATCACGGTGCTCGCCCTGGCCGGGGACATCATGGCGGCCCTGCACCTGGACGACCACGCCCTGGACGACGCCGGCGAGCAGGTCATGGCCCAGGTGTCCACCGAGGTGGTCCCGCTGCGGCGTATCGACTCGGTGGTGGCCACCACGGTCCACCCCCAGCCCCAGGACTTCCGCCGCGGGGACCCGGTGGCCGAGGTCACCCTGTCCGTGACCTGGGCCGGGGGACAGCGGATCGACCTGGCCCCGGCGGCCTGCGCGGACCCCAACTGCGACGCCGACCACGGGTACACCGGCACCTCTGCGCGCGAGGACCTGGTGCTGCGGGTGGCCGCCGAGGCCGAGGGCCAGCGCGCCGTCGACGCCGCCCTGGCCTTCTACCGCGAACTGCGGCGCGCCACCGTCGATGCGGACCGGGAGCGGACCGGGCGGTGACGTCCACTCCACCGATCCCGTCCGGACCCCCGTACGCCGGCCGGTCGCTGGCCGGCGTCCTGACCTCGGCCGCCGCGGCCCTGGGCGCCCCCGGGTTCACCAACGCACTGCAGTTGCCGCGGACCCGCCGGGTCGCCGTCGTCATGGTCGACGGGCTCGGGAAGGCCCTGCTGAAGCGCTACGGCGGCCATGCGCCGTACCTGCGGTCCGTCCTGGAACGGGACTCCACCACCCTGCAGTCGGCGTTCCCCACCACCACCGCGGCCTCCCTGTCCAGCCTGGGCACCGGGCTGGAACCGGGACGGCACGGCCTGGTCGGCTACGACGTGCTCGACCCCGACCGGAACACCGTCATCAACCAGCTCGGCGGCTGGGACCCGCAGACCGATCCGCTGCGCTGGCAGCCTCAGGCCACGGTCTTCGAACGGCTCGCCGACACCGGGGTGGAACCGGTCACCGTGTCCCTGCCGGCCTTCGAGGGCTCCGCCCTGACCAGCGCGTCCCTGCGGGGGTCCCGCTTCGTCGGCGGGACCACGCTGCACGCCCGGTTCCAGCACGCCCGCGAGCAGCTGCACGGGGCGAAGGGGCCGGTGCTGCTGTACCTGTACCTGAACGAGCTCGACAAGGCCGGGCACCAGCACGGCACCGGGTCCGAGAAGTGGCTCTACGCGCTCGAGGAGATCGACGCCGCGGCCCGCCGGCTCAGCCAGGCCGTGCCGAAGGACACCGTCCTGGTGCTGACCGGGGACCACGGCATGGTGGACGTCCCGGAGCCCGGGCGGATCGACTACTCCGCGATGCCCGCCCTGGTCGACGGCGTCGAGCACACCGCCGGTGAACCCCGGTTCGTCCAGCTGCACTTCGCTCCCGACGCCGGCCCGGCCGTGCGGGAACGGACCACGTCCGCCTGGCAGGCCGCCTTCGGCGAGCACGCCTGGATCCTGACCCGCGACCAGGCCCTGCAGGCCGGCTGGTTCGGCGTCACCGAGGACCGGGTCACGCCGCGCATCGGCGAGTTGCTCGTCGCCGCGCACGGACCGGTGGCCCTGTACGACGGACGCCGCGCGGCCCCGGGGGCCTTCGAGATGGTGGGGCACCACGGCTCGCCCACCCGCGCCGAGCGCGAGGTGCCGCTGTTGATGCTGCACCGGCCCCTGCGCTAGACCGGCCCGCTGCTCAGGCCGGCCCCCTGCGCCGCCCGGCGCCGGCCGGCCGGGCCGTCAGTCGTTCTTGCGTCCGAAGACGATCTCGTCCCAGCTGGGCACCGACGGCCGGCGCGCCTTGACGGGCCTGGCCGACTTCGCGGGCTTGGCCTCGGGGGCCGGCGTGACCACCGGGGCCGCGGGCTTCTCCGGCTCCTCCTCGCCGAGCTCGATGGCCGTCTGGTCGGGATGCTCCTCGGTCGGCCCGTCGGCGTCCTGGCCGCCGTCCGCGTCCTCGTCCCGTCCGGTCGCGTCCCCGCCCCGGGTGCCGAAGCGCGGATCCTCTTCGTCGTCGTCGTCCCAGACCTCGACCCAGCCGTCCACGGCGGACTCGTCGGTACCCGCGTCCCGGCCGGTGCCGGACCCGGCCTCCTGGCCGGCGTCACCGGGGGCGGTGGCCACGGTGAGGCGGGGCCGCTGCGTCCCCTGGTGGGGCTGCTCGTCCCGGGTCAGCATCAGGGCGAGCTCGTCGTCACCCTCCTCGTCCACGCCCAGGCGCTGGCCGCGGCGTGCCCGCAGCACGTCCAGCAGCTCGTCCTGCGAGTCCTGGTCCACGGCGGGACGCGGTCCGTGGCTCGCGGGGGCCGGGGCGGGCGCGGGTCCGGCCTCGTCCTCCTCCACGTTGAAGGGGCGGTCCCCGACGGCGGAGAGCCGGCGGGTGCCGAAGGCACCGTCCAGCGGGTCCAGTTCCGAGAGCACCTGCGCCCAGCGGTTGCGGTTGTCGAGGTGCCGGCTGCTGGGACGGAAGGTCCACAGGGCCGGGGGCTGGTCGCCGATCGCGGACTCGGCGCCCTCGGTGGAGAAGTCCAGGCTGACGGTCCAGGTGCCGTCACCCATCCGCCAGGCGTCCCAGTGGGCCGTGCCGGCGTCCATGCCCAGCACGGCCAGCCGGTGGCGCACCATGTCGCCGAGCAGGGCGGGCTCCTCGCCGAAGGTGCCCCGGTAGAGGTCGTGTCCGGGCTGCGGCGCGGCGACCTCCACCTGACGCGCCTGCTGGGCGATCCAGTCGCGCTCGGCCAGCACCGGGCCCTCGTACTTGCGCACCCGCTCCAGGTCCACCCCGGACTCGGCGGCCACCTGCTCGGCGGTGGCCCCGGCGCGGATACGGGCCTGGATGTCCCGGGGCGTCACCACGCCCTCGGCGGCGTCGGCGGCCTGGGCGGAGGGACGGTGGATCGGACGGGTGACCGCGGCCCGCAGGGCGTCGGTCACCGGGAGGGAGAACTCCTCGCCGTCCTCGTTGCTCAGCAACAGGTGCCCGCCGTCCTCCTGGACACCAACGAGACGGAGCTCCTGCATGTTCGTCCTCCACGATCGGCTTGGGTCGGTCCGGGACGCCCCCGGCAACCGACGCGACGGGCGGATGGGACGGTCCCTCCCCGACTTTGCCACGATTCCGGTGGCCGCGCACGACGGTGCCACCGGTGTGGCGTGGATCCATCCGTCCAGATCACCACTGTACGCTCACGGCGATTTTGATTTGGCCACGCCGTAGGGAACAATCTCACCGACGTGCAGACCGTCAAGGGGTCGCCCAGGGCCCCGCGGGCCGGTGTCACGTGGCCGGTCAGACCGGTCTTCCGGCCGGTTCCCCAGCGGTCCCGGCGTCACCATCGCAACATCCCATCCACGGTCGGCCCCGCCGGCCACATCAGCGGAGCGTGAACACACCCCATCATGGCCACCGATTACGACGCGCCACGCAAGAACGAGGACGAGCTGTCCGAGAGCTCGATCGAGGAACTGAAGAACCGCCGCACGGACACCCAGTCCGCGGTGGTCGACGAGGACGAGGCCGAGGCCGCCGAGGGCTTCGAGCTGCCCGGCGCCGACCTGTCCGGCGAGGAACTGATGGTCCGGGTGCTGCCCGCCCAGGCCGATGAGTTCACCTGTGCCTCCTGCTTCCTGGTCCGCCACCGGTCCCAGGTCGCCAAGGAGAAGAACGGCATGCTCTACTGCACCGACTGCGAGGGCTGAGCGGCCCCGCTCACCCCGCAGCGGCATTCCGCGGCAGCCCCGAGGCACGCGACAGGCCGGCCAGGTCCTCCTGGCCGGCCTGAGTTGTCCGCGGGCACCGGTCGTCAGCGCGCGGCGTCGTCCGCGTCCCGCGCCATGGTCCCGCCGAGGACGGCCACGAGGCGCTCCGGGTTCCGGGTGCTCGTCAGCCAGTAGGGGGTCCGGTCCCTCTCGTCCGTGATCTGGATGCGCACGACGGGGTCGATCCAGCCGCGGATGCACATGAACGCCAGTCCGTGCAGGGCCGGGCCGCGCTGGTGGGTCGCGTCGTCCCCGCGGTAACCGGTGACCTCACCGACGTAGGCGCGCTCGATCCCCGCCCGGCCGACCTGCAGGGTCGTGCCGGTCACCACGATCCGCGGGGTCGACGCCCGCAGCAGGATGGCGATGACGATGAAGACGGCGACGGCGGCCGCCAGGCCGATCTCCAGCCCGATCGGGACGAACACCAGGATCGACAGCGCGGAGATCATCACCGCGATGAGCCAGATCCACACGGACGGGCGCAGTCGCTCCTCGTAGAGAACGGAGGAGTCGGCGGGGCGCGCGCCGGAGTCGGCCGGGGATGCGGAGGAGGATTCGTGCATGCCTCCAAGAATCCCACGTTTGGGGCGCGGAACCGTAAATTCCCCGGTCGGGTACAGTGGCGCCCGTGAATCAGCCAGCCGAGACCACGCACCCGCCTGCCCTCGACCGTCCGGTGGTGGCCCTGACGATGCTCGACGACGGCATCGAGCCCCCCTCCTACGCGATGCCCGGGGACGCCGGGGCGGACCTGCGCACCACGCAGGACGTGGAGCTGGCCCCGGGCGCCCGCGCCCTCGTGCCGACCGGGGTCGCGCTGGCGCTGCCGGAGGGCTTCGTGGGCCTGGTCCATCCGCGGTCCGGGCTCGCGGCCCGCCACGGCCTCAGCCTGGTCAACTCCCCGGGGACCATCGACGCGGGCTATCGCGGCGAGATCAAGGTGCCCCTGCTGAACACGGACCGTGCGGAGACGATCCGGTTGCGCCGTGGAGACCGGATCGCGCAGCTGGTCATCCAGCGCGTGGCCCAGGCCCAGTTCGTGGCGGTCGATGAACTTCCCGCCTCCCACCGGGGCGCGGCCGGGTTCGGGTCCACCGGCGGCTTCTGAGACCGCCGGTCAGGACCGTTCGCCGGTCCACCGCGACTGACCTAAGCTGGACAGGCCGCGTCCACGGGGTTGCCCGCTGGGCGCCGGGCCATGAGAGACGCGTGACGGAAGAGAGGCAGGCAGGGCGATGATCTTCGGCCGGAACCGGAACGTCAAGATCGAGACGGTGACCCTTCCGGAGGGACTCCAGGACGACCGGGGCCGGGAGCCGGGCGATTCCTCCCCGAGCGGTCCCTTCGACGTCTCCGAACGGCCCGCGCTGGACGGGTACATCGACCTCGGGTCGCTGCGCGTGCCCGTCGTGAAGGACCTGAAGGTCCGCCTGGACGTCGAGGAGTCCACGAGGCGGATCATCGGCGCCACCCTCACCCTCGGCCAGTCCTCCCTGCAGGCCCAGGCCTTCGCGGCGCCACGCTCCGGCGGGATCTGGGACGAGATCCGGGCCGAGATCGTCCAGTCGGTCACGGCCACGGAGAACTCCCAGGTGGGGGAGCGGCAGGGACCGTTCGGCACCGAGGTGCTGGCCCGGATCCCCGCGGCGATGCCCGACGGCAGTCCGGGATGGCGCGTCGCCCGGTTCGTCGGCGTGGACGGTCCCCGCTGGTTCCTGCGCGGCGTGATCGGCGGAGAGGCCGCCTTCAAGGAGGACTCGGCCGGCCCCATCGACGAGGTGTTCTCCCGGCTCGTGGTGCAGCGGGGGGACGATCCGCACCCGCCGCGGGAACTGCTGCCCCTGACGCCGCCGGAGAACCTCCGGCCGGTCCGCCGCGCCCAGCCGGACCCCGGGGGCCAGCCGGCTCCGGCCCAGCGGCCGCCGGAACGCGGCCCGGAGATTACGGAGGTCCGTTGATCGGTGGCACCGGAGCCGGGCCGTCCCATGGCACCGTGGTGCGCCGGGACGGCATGGTCGACAACGTCCGGCGTCCCGGCCGCGGCGCCCCGGCCCGTTTCGCCGCCGACCTCGTGACCCAGCCCGCCGGCCCCGGACAGGTGTCCGGGACCGGTGAACGGATCCGGCTCGTCTGGATCGGGCAGCGGTCCGTCCCCGGGATCGAGCCCGGCCGGTGGCTGCACGTCGAGGGCTTCCGGGCAGACCATGACGGCGTGCCCACCGTCTTCAACCCGCGCTACGAACTGCTGGCAGGTGCGCACCATGACTGATCCCCGACACCCGGACACCCCTGAGGAGGACGGCCGCCCGGCGGACCCGGTGGACGCGGCGCTGCGCCGGGTCGGCTCGATGGCCGCGACCACCGAGGACGGATCCCTGGACGTCCTGGCGACCATCGGCGGATGGAGGGGGCTGCTCGAGTCCGTGGTCCCCTCGGCGGTGTTCCTGGTGGCCTTCATCACCACCCAGCACCTCTGGGGTGCCGGCATCGCCGCCGTGGCCGTCGCCGCGGTCTTCAGCGTCGTCCGGCTCGCCCAGCGCCAGAGCCCGGTGCAGGCACTGGCCGGCCTCGCGGCCGTCGCCCTGTGCGTGGTGGTGGCCCTGAACACCGGGGAGGCCCGGGACTACTACCTCTGGGGCTTCCTCACCAATGCGGTCTACATCCTGGTGCTGACGGTGTCCGTACTGGTGCGCTGGCCGCTGCTCGGACTGGTCTTCGGCATCATCCGCGGCGAGGGCGTGGCCTGGCAGAAGGACCCACGACGCCGACGGCGCTACGCCCTGGCGACCTGGTTCCTGGTCACGGCCCTGGCCCTGCGACTGCTCGTTCAGGTGCCCCTGTACGCGGCCGAGCTGCTGACGGCGCTCGGCACGGCCCGGCTGGTGATGGGCCTGCCCCTGTATGCGCTCGCACTGTGGCTGGGCTGGCTGGTCTCCGCCCCGGCCGGCCGCTCACCGGCCGACGAGGACCGGCTGGAGCACCCGGGTCAGGGACCCTCGGCGCCGGCCTGATCGCGGGCGGCCCCGCGGCGGGGACGTCGGGCGGCCCGCGCCTGGCGCTCCTGTTCGGGGACCAGCAGGTCCCGCAGCCGGGCCTCCGACTCCTCGGTGGCGAGGAAGAACAGCTCGTCGGCCACCTCCAGCACGTCGTCGTCGCTCGGGGTGATGGGCCGGGTGTCCCGGATGATCGTCACCACGGAGACGTCCGCGGGCCAGGAGACCGAACCCAGCCGGCGCCCCTGCATCCAGTGACCGGCCGGGACGGTGAACTCCACCAGCGTGGTACGGCCCGAGCGCAGGGTCAGCAACCGCACCAGGTCCCCGGTCTCCACGGCCTCCTCGACCAGCGCGGTCATGATGCGGGGCGTGGACACCGCGACGTCGACGCCCCAGGACTCGTCGAAGAGCCAGTCGTTCTTGGGATTGTTCACCCGTGCCACGGTCCGGCCGACGCCGAACTCCGACTTGGCCAGCAGGGACACCACGAGGTTCGACTTGTCGTCACCGGTGGCGGCCACCAGGACGTCCGCCGTCTCCAGGTGGGCCTCCTTCAGCACGGCCAGTTCGCAGGCGTCACCCATCAGCCACTTCACCCCGCGCAGGCCCGAGCGGGTCACCACCTCCGGCTTCTGGTCCACCAGGAGCACCTCGTGCCCGTTCGCCAGCAGCTCGCGGCCGATGGACGACCCGACGGCGCCGGCACCGGCGATCACCACCTTCATGACCGCTCCCCGTCCTGGTCGTCCTGGACGTCCGGACCGGCCTCGAGGCCCGGCCCCGCGGCCAGGACCCGTTCGGCCTCGTCCTGTCCCGCGACGTCCATCACGGCGTGCAGGATGTCGCCCTGCTGGTAGAGGGTCTCGGGCCCCGGGACGATGCCCTCCCCGAATCGCGTGACGAAGGCGATCCGCACCCGCGCCCTCGACTCCAGCTCCGTCAGGGGCCGGCCGATCCAGGCCGGGGAGACATGGACCTCGGCCATGACGATGCGCCCGGAGGAATCGCGGAAGTCACCGGCCAGGTCGGTGTCCGGCAGGATGCGCCGCAGCACCTGGTCGGTGGACCAGCGCACGGCGGCCACGGTGGGGATGCCCAGTCGCTGGTAGATCTCGGCCCGGCCGGGATCGTAGATCCGGGCGACCACGTGCTCCACGCCGAAGGTCTCCCGGGCCACCCGGGCGGCGATGATGTTCGAGTTGTCCCCCGAGGACACGGCCGCGAAGGCGTAGGCGTCCTGGACCCGGGCCCGGGTCAGGGCGTCCCGGTCGAAGCCGACGCCGGTCACCCGCTGTCCGCCGAAGTGACGCCCGAGACGACGGAAGGCGTGCTCGTCCTGGTCCACGACGGCCACCGAGTGGCCCGCCCGCTCCAGGGTCAGGGCCAGGGAGGACCCCACGCGGCCACACCCCATGATCACGTAGTGGGCCATCCGGCCTCCCTCCTGCGTCAGGACGCCGCCCGAGCGACGGCGAGTCCAGTGTGCCACGCGGCCTCACCCCGGGGTGACCGGATGTACGGTTGAGCCGTGCCCAGGATCCTCGAGCCGGTCCGCCGACTGCTGGTCGGCAGGCCCTACGACACCGAGCGGCAGCGCAGCCGGCCCCTGGGGCGTGCCGTGGCGCTGCCGGTGTTCTCCGCCAACGCCCTGTCCTCCGTGGCCTACGCCCCGGACGAGATCCTGCTGACCCTCGCCCTGGGCGGCACGGCGGCCCTGGCCATGGGCCCGGACATCGGCCTGGTGGTGGTGGCCGTGATGCTGCTGATCGTGCTGTCCTACCGTGTGTCCATCAGCGCCTATCCGCGGGGCGGGGACTACGCCATCACCCGCGCCAACCTCGGCCCCTGGGCCGGGGTCACGGTCGGGGCGGCCATGATGATGGACCTGGTGTTCACGGTGGCCGTCTCGGTGGCGGCCATGGCGCACTACCTGGCGGCCGTGTTCCCGGTGCTGACCGGAGCCGAGCTGTGGGTGGCCGTGGTCGGCGTCGTGGTCCTGGCCCTGGCCAACATCCGCGGAGCCGGCCGGGGCCGGCTGCTCCCCGCCGTGCTGGTCTACCTGTTCCTGACCCTGCTGTTCGGGATGCTGGTGAGCGGGCTCGTCCAGGACCTCACCGGCACCCTCGGCGCGGCCCGGTCCGCGGACGTGGAACCCGTCCCGGACCCGGCGTTCGCCCAGGGGCTGGGCGGACTGGCCGTGGCGGTGCTGGCGGTGCGCGCCTTCTCGTCCGGTTCAGCGCTCGCCACGGGCGTGGAGGTCCCGGCCGCCAACGTGGACGCCATGGCACAGCCGCGGATCCGGACCGCGCGGTTCGTCATGCTGGCCATGGGCCTGCTCGCCGGCGCCTCCACCCTCGGGGTGATGTACCTGGCCGACCGCACGGACGTGGTCTTCGTCCTGGATCCCGCCACCCTGCGCACCGCCGGCGGGGGAGAGGTCCCGGCAGACTACGTCCAGAACCCGGTGCTCGCCCAGCTCGCCAACGCGGTGTTCGGGCAGGGCGGGCTCCTGTCCGGTGCCCTGGTGCTGCTGGTCGCCGTGCTGCTGCTGCTCGCCGGGCACTCGGCGTTCAAGTCCTTCCCGGAGCTGACCTCCCGGCTCGCCCGGGACGCCTACCTGCCCCGTCAGCTGCTCACCCGCGGGGACCGGCTCGGCTACACCAACGGGATCGTCCTGCTCACCCTGGCCGCGCTGGTCCTGGTGGTGGCCTTCCGGGCCCAGACGGCCCTGCTGGTCCAGCTGTACGTGATCGGCGTCTTCCTGTCCTTCACCGTCAGCCAGCTGGGGATGGTGCGGCACTGGACCCGCCAGCTCGCCCACACCCCGGGCGGCCGGCCGCGCCAGACGGTCCGGCTCCGGCGGGCGGTGAACCTGGTCGGTCTCGCCGTGACGGCACTGGTCGCCGTGGTGGTCCTGGTCACCCGGTTCACCTACGGTGCCTGGGTGGCCCTGCTGGCCATCGCCGTCATGGTCTCCGTGATGGCCCGCATCCGGGCCCACTACGACGCCGTCGCCGCGGAACTGGACCTCACGCCCGCGGAGGACGCCCGCGCGCTGCCCTCCCGCGTGCACGCCCTGGTGCTGGTGATGAGCGTGCAGCGCCCCACGCTGCGCGCCCTGGCCTACGCCCGCGCGTCGCGGCCGTCCAGCCTCGAGGCCGTGGTGGTGGACCTGGACAAGGCCGCCACCCGGAGGCTGCTGGCCGAATGGGACCGGTTGCAGCTGCCCGTCCCGGTCACCGTGCTGGCCTCCCCGTACCGGGAGATGGCCGAGCCGCTGATCCGCCACCTCCGCACGCTGCGCCGCAGTTCCCCGAGGGACCTGGTGGTGGTCTACATCCCCGAGTACGTCGTGGCCCGCGGCTGGCAGTCCCTGCTGCACAACCGCACCACACAGCGCATCAAGGAGCGGTTGCACCGGGAGCCCGGGGTGATGGTCGCATCCGTCCCGTGGCAGCTTTCCCGCAGGCAGGGGCCGGGTGCGGATACGCGACCGCTACCTGAATCCGAGGCGATCCCGCCGGGGACTGGACCCGGCCCAGTAGAGTCTTCGGTGAAGGACAGTGCGTCGAGGGTCGGCGAGACCGGCCCCCTCGACGCGGGTGCCCACGACCGCTGAGAGGACGTCGAGGATGACCAGTACCCGGGACACCAGCAGGTTCGACGGAGCCCTACGGCCCGTGGACGACGATTCCGGAGCCTATGACGTGCCCCAGCTGCTCGAACTCGAGGCCGGCCCCATGGCGCACGGCGGCCATTGTGTGGCCCGGTACGACGGCCGGGTGGTCTTCGTCCGCCACGCGATTCCCGGAGAGGTGGTCCGGGCCCTCGTCACCGAGGCGGGGGAGGGCGCCCGGTTCTGGCGTGCAGACGCCGTCGAGGTCCTGCAGGGCTCCGAGTTCCGCCGCACCCACCAGTGGAAGCTCGCGGACTCGCTGCGGGCCCATGCCGCCGGGCGACTGCCGGTGGGCGGGGCCGAATTCGGGCACATCGTGCTTCCGCACCAGCGCCGGCTCAAGGCACAGGTCTTCCGGGACACGGTGCACAGGATCGCGGGCATCCAGCTCGACGTCCACGTCACCGGTGCCCCGGGGGACGACCCCTCGGGACTGCACTGGCGCACCCGCAATTCCTTCGCCGTGACCCCCACCGGCCGGCTCGCCATGCACGCCCACCGCTCCACCGTCCTGGTCCCGGTGCGGAACATGCCGCTGGGCGTGCCGGGACTGGACGCCCTGAAGCTGTGGGAACTGGACCTCACGGGCATCGAACGCGTGGAGGTCGCCACCCCCGCGGACGGCCAGCCCTCGCTCGTGGTGCTGACACCGGTCGAGGGAGCGGACATCGCCCAGCTCGGCGGCCGGATGCACCGCCAGACGGCACGGCTGCCCGAGGGGACCTCCGTGGTCCTGATGGGCCCGCCGGAGCGGCCCGGGGACCGGCCCACGCTGCACCGGTTGCGGGGGCGCACCTGGACGCAGGAGGTGGTGGAGTCCCGGATCGGCGGGAGGAAGACCTACCGGATCACCGGGGACGGCTTCTGGCAGGTCCACCGGGCGGCTCCCCAGATGCTGGTGGACGCCGTCCTCGAGGCGGCCGACCCGCAGCCCGGACAGGTCATCGCTGACCTGTACGCCGGGGCCGGTCTGTTCACCGCGTACCTGGCCGACGCCGTCGGGACGCAGGGACTGGTGCTGTCCGTGGAGGCCTCCCCGGGAGCCAGCCGCGACGCCCGGCGGAACCTGCACGGGGTCGAACAGGCCGCCGTGCTCAACGGCCTGACCGACCGGATCCTGGGTGGTTGGCTGAGGGATCCGGCGGCGCCGGTGAACGAGTGCGGCCTGGGCTCCCGGCACGTGGACACCGTGGTGCTCGACCCGCCCCGCGCCGGAGCCGGCAAGACCGCCGTGGAACGCATCCACCGGCTGGACCCCAAGCGCATCGTGTACGTGTCCTGCGACCCGGCCTCGTTCGCCCGTGACCTGGGCCTGCTGAACCAGGCCGGCTGGTCCGTGGAGGCCGCGGACGTCTACGACCTCTACCCGGACACGCACCACATGGAATCGGTCGCGCTGCTGGTCCGCCACTGACGCCCGCGGCGTCCGTCCACCGTGTCAGGAATCCCTGACGGGCCGTCAAGAAAGCCGTGTCACCGCCGGTGAATGGACGGATGACGGGCCGCCCTTCGGGATAGGATGGTCGGCGAGCCCCCTGTGACGGCGTCGACAGACCGCCGGCCCAGGACGGGCACCTGGCCGTCGCCACCGGTCCGGCATCGCCCGTACGCGGTGCCGGGAGAGCCGGTAGGCGCGGCAATGGCACTCAAGACCGGCCAATCGCCCTGACGCAGGGCGGGAAGAGGAGTCCTCCGTGACTACTGTTGACAGCTTCGGCTCCAAGGGCGTCCTGGACGTCAATGGAGCCGAGTACGAGATTTTCCGGCTCAACAAGGTGGAGGGTGCCGAGAAGCTGCCCTACTCCCTGAAGGTCCTGCTGGAGAACCTGCTCCGCACCGAGGACGGTGCCAACGTCACCGCCGAGTCGGTCAAGGCCCTGGCCTCATGGGATCCGAACGCCCAGCCGGACACCGAGATCCAGTTCACCCCGGCCCGTGTCATCATGCAGGACTTCACCGGCGTCCCCTGCGTGGTGGACCTGGCGACCATGCGCGAGGCCATCAAGGACCTCGGCGGCGACCCGACACGCGTGAACCCGCTCGCCCCGGCCGAGCTCGTCATCGACCACTCCGTGCAGATCGACTCCTTCGGCAACGACCACGCCGTCGAGCGGAACATGGAGATCGAGTACCAGCGCAACGGTGAGCGCTACCAGTTCCTGCGCTGGGGCCAGACCGCGTTCGACGACTTCAAGGTCGTCCCCCCGGGCATGGGCATCGTCCACCAGGTCAACATCGAGAACCTCTCCCGCACCGTGATGACCCGCGAGGTCGACGGCGTGCTGCGTGCCTACCCGGACTCCTGCGTCGGCACCGACTCCCACACCACCATGGTCAACGGCCTGGGCGTGCTGGGCTGGGGCGTGGGCGGCATCGAGGCCGAGGCCGCCATGCTCGGCCAGCCGGTGTCCATGCTGATCCCGCGCGTCGTGGGCTTCAAGCTGACCGGTTCCATCCCCGCCGGAGCCACCGCCACCGACGTGGTCCTCACCATCACCGAGATGCTGCGCCAGCACGGCGTGGTCGGCAAGTTCGTCGAGTTCTACGGCGAGGGCGTCGGCTCCGTGCCGCTGGCCAACCGCGCCACCATCGGCAACATGTCCCCGGAGTTCGGCTCCACCGCCGCCATGTTCCCGATCGACCAGGTCACCCTGGACTACCTGCGCCTGACCGGCCGCTCCGAGGAGAACATCGCCCTGGTCGAGGCCTACACCAAGGAACAGGGCCTCTGGCACGATCCGTCCAAGGAGGTCCAGTACTCCGAGTACCTCGAACTGGACCTGGGCACCGTGGTGCCGTCGATCTCCGGCCCGAAGCGTCCGCAGGACCGCATCGAGCTGACCGACGCCAAGGACCAGTTCCGCAAGGACATCCACAACTACGCCTCGGAGGACGAGGCCGGTGCGGGCCGTCCGTCCAAGACCGTGCCGGTCTCCATGCAGGACGGCCGCCAGTTCGAGCTGGACCACGGCGCGGTGTCGATCGCCTCGATCACCTCCTGCACCAACACCTCGAACCCCTCGGTGATGATGGCCGCCGCCGTGCTGGCGCGCAACGCCGTCGAGAAGGGCCTGACCTCCAAGCCGTGGGTCAAGACCTCCGTCGCCCCGGGCTCACGCGTGGTCACCGACTACTACGAGAAGTCCGGCCTGATCCCGTCGCTGGAGGCCCTGGGCTTCCACATCGTCGGCTACGGCTGCACCACCTGCATCGGCAACTCCGGCCCGCTGGAGCCGGAGATCTCGCAGGCCATCCAGGACCAGGACCTGTCCGTGACCTCGGTGCTCTCGGGCAACCGGAACTTCGAGGGCCGCATCAACCCGGACGTGAAGATGAACTACCTGGCCTCCCCGCCGCTGGTGGTCGCCTACGCCCTGGCCGGCACCATGGACTTCGACTTCGAGAACGACCCGCTGGGCCAGGACTCCGAGGGCAACGACGTCTACCTCAAGGACATCTGGCCGGACCCGACCGAGGTCCAGCAGATCATCGACGCCTCGATCGACACCGAGATGTTCACCCACCAGTACGGGACCATCTTCGACGGTGACGAGCGCTGGCAGGCCCTGGAGACCCCCGAGGGCGACACCTTCGCCTGGGACCCGAACTCCACCTACGTCCGCAAGCCCCCGTACTTCGAGGGCATGAAGGCCAGCCCGGAGCCGGTCTCGGACATCGAAGGCGCCCGCGTGCTGCTCAAGCTGGGCGACTCGGTGACCACCGACCACATCTCCCCGGCCGGTTCCTTCAAGTCGGACACCCCGGCGGGCCAGTACCTGCTGGCCAACGGCGTGGAGCGCAAGGACTTCAACTCCTACGGTTCCCGTCGTGGCAACCACGAGGTGATGATCCGCGGCACCTTCGCGAACATCCGCATCAAGAACCAGCTGCTGGACGGCGTGGAGGGCGGCTTCACCCGCGACTTCACCCAGGACGGCGCCCCGCAGGCCTACGTCTACGACGCCGCCCAGAACTACCAGGCCGCCGGCACCCCGCTGGTGGTGCTGGCCGGCAAGGAGTACGGTTCCGGCTCCTCGCGTGACTGGGCCGCCAAGGGCACCGCGCTGCTGGGCGTCAAGGCCGTCATCACCGAGTCCTTCGAGCGCATCCACCGCTCGAACCTCATCGGCATGGGCGTGCTGCCGCTGCAGTTCCCCGAGGGCCAGAACGCGGACACCCTCGGGCTCGTCGGCACCGAGACCTTCTCGATCACCGGGATCACGGCCCTGAACGAGGGCACCACCCCGAAGACCGTCAAGGTCACCGCGACGGCCGAGGACGGCAAGGTCACCGAGTTCGACGCCACCGTGCGCATCGACACCCCCGGTGAGGCGGACTACTTCCGCAACGGCGGCATCCTGCAGTACGTGCTGCGCCAGATCGCCGGCAAGTGACATCGCCCTGAGGTGAGGCCGGCCCCGACGCCGGCCCGCCGAGAGCGAGAGGACCGGGACCCCCAGCGGGTCCCGGTCCTTCGTCGTCCGGACACGTCCCGGGCGGACGCGGGACCGTCACTGGAGGGCGGAGGTGAGCCGTGCGAGCCCGTCCAGGACGGTGGAGCGCAGCGGTTCCCTCTCCCACTCGGCCAGGGTGAGCTCCCGGCTGATCTCGCGGTAGCCGTCCTCGACGCCGCGCATCTGCTCGACGAAGCCGGCCCCGCGCACGAGCAGCGACACCTCGAGGTCCAGGGCGAAGGACCGGATGTCCATGTTGCTGGAGCCGATCACGGCGGTGTCGTCGTCGATCGAGAGGTGCTTGGCGTGCAGGATGAACGGCGCGGGGTACCGGAAGATGCGGACCCCGGCCCGCAGCAGCGCGCCGTAGTAGGAGCGCTGGGCATGGAAGACCGGCCCCTGGTCACCCCATTCCGAGACGAACAGGTGCACCTCGAGACCGCGGTGGCAGGCGGACGTGATGGCGTACATCATCGCCTCGTCGGGCACGAAGTAGGGGCTGGTGATGATGACCCGGTGCCGGGCCGAGTAGAGCAGCGCGAGGAAGAGGTGCAGGTTGTTCTCGTACTCGAAGCCGGGCCCGCTCGGCACCACCTGGCATTCCAGCGCCGCCGGCGAGTCTTCGAACCCGACGGCGGGGGCGGCGACGTGCTCGCCGTCCAGGACCTCATCGGTCTCGCAGTACCAGTCGGTCAGGAAGACCGCGTTGAGGCCACTGACCACCGGGCCGGTGGTCCTGGTCATCAGGTCCTGCCACTGCAGCCCGCGCCGCAGGTTCTTCGCCAGGTTGTAGCTGCGGTCGACCAGGTTCTGCGAGCCCATCCAGCCGATCCGGCCGTCCACCACGACGAGCTTGCGGTGATTGCGCAGGTCGGGGCGCTGCCATTGTCCCCTCAGCGGCCGCACGGGCAGCATGAACGACCACTGCACCCCGATCCGGTCGAGCTCCGCGACGGTCTCGCGGTGCCCGGGGGCGCGGACCGAGGCGACGTGGTCCAGGAGCAGGCGCACCACCACACCGCGGGCGACGGCGTCCTCCATCGCCCGGAAGAAGTCCCTCGTCGCCACGTCGTACGAGACGATGTAGAACTCGACGTGCACGAAGCTGGTGGCGCTGTCGATGTCGGCCGTCATGCCGACCAGCGAACCGGCGTAGTCGCCGACGAGCTCCGCCCGGCTGCCGCCCACGGCCGGCACGGCGCCGAGTGCCCGGTTGAGCTCCACCACCCCGTCGAACCACCCGGGCCGGCGGGCCCTGACCGCCTCGGGCACCAGGTGCACGTCCCGCACCCCGGCGGCGATCATCCGGTTGACCTCGGCCTGCCTCGCGCGCCGCTTCCGCGGCAGCTTCGGGCTGCCGATCAGCAGGAAGAACAGGATGCCGAGGTAGGGGACCAGGAGGATCGCCAGCAGCCACGCCATCGCCGCCGTCGGCTTGCGGTCGCGCGGGATGACAATGAGCGCGGCGATGCGGATGGCCAGGTCGACCGCGACGAGGACCACTGCGATGAGCACCGTCCCCTGCTGCGGCTCCATTCCGCCGACGATAGCGGGGGACGCCGAGGCGCTACATCACCCGATCAGGATGATGACCGCGCGCGGCGCCGTACCTACTCTGGCGATACCACTCGAGCACGAGACGAGGTCGCGATGAGCAGCACCGGTTCGCGCCTCGACGGCCGCACCGGCCGCTACCCCCGGGGGACGATCATCCTCCTCGGCGCAGCTGCCGCCGTCGTCGTGGGCGCGGGGATCCACGGCATCCGGGACATCCTGGCCCCCGTGCTGCTCACCCTCGTGCTCGTGATCTGCGCGAGCCCCGTGCGCGGCCGCCTCGAGAGGCTCGGGGTGCCGTCGGGGCTGGCCACCGGTTCGGTCATCCTCGTCGTGTTCGCGCTGCTGGCCGTGTTCACGTACACGCTGATCATCGCCTTCGCGCAGTTCGTGGCGATGCTGCCGACGTACGCCTCACAGTTCCAGGAGATCGGTGCCCAGATCGCCGCCGCACTGACCAGGCTCGGCATCGGGCAGGCCCAGATCCAGTCGTTCGTCGGCGGCCTGGACCCGGGCAGCATCGCCGCGGCCATCACCGGCGCCCTCGGAAGCGTCGCGAGCATCACGGGCGCGCTCGTCATCGTGCTCACCATGATGATCCTGATGGCGGCCGATGCCGCCTACGCCCGGACGATCCTGCGCCAGCTCAGTGAGCGACGGCCGGACCTGGTCCGGGCGCTGCGCGACTACGCCACGAACGTGCGGCGCTACATGGTGGTGACCACGGTGCTCGGCGTGGCGCAGGGTGCGCTCAACGCGACCGCGCTGTACATCATGGGGGTGCCCGCCGCCCTGCTCTGGGGGCTCCTGGCCTTCCTGTGCAGCTTCATCCCGAACATCGGCTACTTCTTCGCGATCATCCCGCCGATCGTCTTCGGCTTCCTCGTCGGCGGCTGGCCGACCGTGGTCTGGGTCGTCGTGGTCTACGGCGTCATCAACGGGGTGGTGCAGTCGATCGTCCAGCCCCGGGTGGTCGGGCAGGCCGTCTCCCTGAGCCAGACCGTCACCTTCTTCTCGGTGCTGCTCTGGGCCGCGCTGACCGGTCCGGTCGGCGCGATCCTCGCGATCCCGCTCACCCTGCTGGTCAAGGCACTGCTGGTGGACGCCAACCCGGAGGCCCACTGGCTGCGCCCGGTCATCGGCCCCACGGCGGAGACGCGGGAGATCCTGAGGTCCGAGGAGGCCGCGGCGAGGACGGCCCGCACATCGAGGCGGGCCGAGGCCCGACGTACCGGAACAGCCCGTCGCACCGGAACGGCCCGTCGCGGCACCAGTCCCCGGCGGGGCCCGACACCGTCCGCGCCGACCGCCTGATCGGGCCCGCGTGCGCATAGTACGATGAGGGAAGCAGCTGAGGCGTACTTTCCCTGGGGCGCTGGGTCCCGGGCCTTCCCCGGCTCCCCGGCCTCGTGGGAGGGGTCCCTCCGCGTCATCCCGTCCCCGGCCGAAAGGACCGCCAGCCCGTGGGCCTTCTCGAAACGATCCGTTCACCCCAGGACCTCAGCCGGCTCACGCCCAGCCAGGTCCGGAGGCTGGCGGAGGAGGTCCGGACGTTCCTGATCGCCAACGTCTCCCGCACCGGCGGTCACCTCGGTCCCAACCTGGGCGTGGTCGAGCTGACCCTCGCGATCCACCGGATGTTCGACTCCCCGCGGGACGCGGTGATCTTCGACACCGGGCACCAGTCGTACGTGCACAAGCTCGTCACCGGGCGGCAGGACTTCTCCACGCTGCGCCAGCAGGGCGGGCTGTCCGGATACGGCGACCGGGGTGAGTCGGTGCACGACGTCGTGGAGTCCTCCCATGCATCGTCCTCCCTGTCCTGGGCGGACGGCATCTCCCGCGCCTGGGCACTGCGCGGCGAGGGCGACCGGTACGTGGTCGCCGTGATCGGCGACGGAGCGCTGACCGGGGGCATGGCGTGGGAGGCCATCAACAACATCGCCGCGGACCGCGACCGCCGCGTCGTGATCGTCGTCAATGACAACGGCCGGTCCTACGCCCCGACCGTCGGCGGCCTGGCGAACCAGCTCTCGGCCCTGCGCCGGGCGTTCCTGGACAAGCTGCGCACCCACCGCACCTACGAGGACACCCTGGACTTCTGGAAGGGCCGGCTGCAGACCTCCGGTGCCGCCGGGCGCTTCGTCTACCGCTCCCTGCACGCCACGAAGAAGGGCATCAAGGACTGGTGGGCCCCGCAGGGCCTGTTCGAGGACCTCGGGATGAAGTACATCGGCCCCATCAACGGGCACGACCAGGATCAGCTCGAGGAGGCCCTGACCGACGCCCGGAACTACGCGGGCCCGGTCATCGTCCACGCCATGACGGAGAAGGGCCACGGTTACGCCCCGGCGGTCGCGCACGTGGACGACCAGTTCCACGCGATCGGCAGGATCGACCCGGAGACCGGCGAACCGGTGGCCTCGAGCTCCGGACCGTCCTGGACCTCGGTCTTCGGCGACGAGATCGTGGCGATCGCCGACGAGCGCCCGGACATCGTGGCCATCACCGCCGCCATGAAGATCCCCGTCGGCCTGGGCGCGATGGCCGAGAAGCACCCCCAGCGCGTCTACGACGTCGGCATCGCCGAACAGCACGCGGTCACCTCGGCGGCCGGCATGGCGTTCGGCGGGCTGCACCCTGTGGTCGCCGTCTACGCCACGTTCCTCAACCGCGCCTACGACCAGGTCCTGATGGACGTCGGCCTGCACCGCGCCGGCGTGACGTTCGTCCTGGACCGCGCCGGGGTCACCGGACCGGACGGACCCAGCCACCACGGCATGTGGGACCTGGCGCTGCTGCAGTCTGTGCCCTCGCTGCGGATCGCCGCGCCCCGGGACGCCGAACGGCTGCGCGAGGAACTGCGCGAGGCCGTGGCCGTGGAGGACGCCCCGACCGTGGTGCGGTTCTCGAAGGGCTCGGTCGGCCCGGAGATCGCCGCCCTGGAACGCCTGGACGACGGCGTGGACGTGCTGCTGCGCCTCGGCGCGGCCTCCGCGGAGCCCGGTGCCGAGCGCGACGTGTTGATCATCGCCGTCGGCGCCCTGGCCGAACTGGGCCTGGACGTGGCCGCACGGCTGGCCGACCAGGGCATCTCCGCCACCGTCATCGACCCGCGGTGGGTCCTGCCCGTGCGCCGCTCGGTCATCGAGATGGCCGCGGACCACCGGATCGTCGTCTGCCTCGAGGACGGGGTGCGGGCCGGCGGCGTCGGCTCCCGCATCCGGCAGGAGATGCGCGCCCGCGGCGTGGACACCGCCCTGAACGAGGTCGGCCTGCCCGTGGAGTTCCTGGCCCACGGCAGCCGCGAGCAGGTGCTCGAGCGCACGGGCCTGACGGCCCGCCAGGTCGCCCACGACACCGTGGCCCAGGTCCTCGGCACCAAGGTGCCGTTCGCCCGGCCGCTCACCGGCCAGGACACCGGCCCGATCCCGACGACGAAGGAGCAGTCTTGAGCATCGTCCGCACCTACCGGCGCAGCGAGTCCGACGGCCAGCCCCGGCTGGACTACCGCGAGGCCTGGTTCGCGCCCGGCAGCGGTGAGGTGGTGGTCCACCACGGCCGGGTGGGCACCACCGGCACGACGTCGGCCGAGAAGGTCGCGGACGACGTGGCCGGTGAGGAGCTGCTCGCCAGTTTCGCGGCGCAGTGCGCCGAGGACGGCTTCGCCGAGGTGCCCGCCGAGGAGATGGACCGGCTGCAGGTCGCCTACCGGCTCAAGGGCTTCGAGCCGACGCAGGTCGAGCGCGGCCTGGTGGTGCGGCTCCGCGGCGAGATCACGAACCAGCTGGCCTGGCGCGGACTGGGCGAGGTCGTCGGCGAGCGGCTCGAGTCGGGGCAGGTCGTCTTCGAGGTGACCACCCCGCACCGGCGCAAGGCCGCGGCCGAGATCCCGGCCGCGGCGAAGCTCGCGGGCGTCCAGGCCTCGCGCGTGACGACCTCCGCCTGAACCGCCCGGCCTGAACCTCCCGGCCTGGACCGTCCGAACCGCACCGCCCGATTCCGCCCTCTCCGGAAGGACCCTCCCACCCATGCAGTACCGCCGCCTCGGACGTTCCGGGCTGACCGTCTCCGTCGTCGGCCTCGGCTGCAACAACCTCGGCCGTCCCGGCACCGCCACGCTGGAGCAGGAGGGTACCGACGCCGTCGTGCACGCCGCCCTGGACGCCGGGGTGACCCTGTTCGACGTGGCGGACACCTACGGTGCCACCGCCGGCCTGAGCGAGGAACGGCTCGGCGCCGCCCTCGGCGCGCGCCGCGAGGACGTGGTGCTGGCCACGAAGTTCGGCATGGACGCCGGCGGGGCCAACGGACCGGACCTCGGGGCGCGGGGCTCCCGGCGCTACATCGTGCGGGCGGTGGAGGCGTCCCTGCGACGCCTCGGCACGGACTGGATCGACCTGTACCAGTTCCACACCCCGGATGATGCCACGCCCATCGAGGAGACGCTGTCCGCCCTGGACGACCTGGTCCGTTCCGGCAAGGTGCGGTACGTCGGGCACTCGAACCGGGCCGGCTGGCAGATCGCCGAGGCGGAGTTCGTGGCCCGGCAGCTGGGCACCGAACGGTTCATCTCCGCCCAGAACCACTACAACCTGCTGGACCGCCGGGCGGAGCTCGAGGTGATGCCGGCGGCCCGTGCCTACGGCCTGGGCGTGCTGCCGTACTTCCCGCTGGCCAATGGCATGCTGACCGGCAAGTACTCGGCCGGGTCGGCCCCGGAGGGCTCGCGGCTGTCCCACACCCGCACGCACATGGTCCGGGACGCGGACCTGGAGCAATTGCGGCGCTTCGGGGACTTCGCGCGGGAGCGTGGGCTGCACGAGGTGGACCTGGCCTTCTCTTGGCTGGCCGCGCAGGAACCGGTCGCCTCGGTGATCGCCGGCGCCACCCGTCCGGAACAGGTGCGCCAGAACGCCGAGGCGGTGCGCTGGGTGCCGACGCACCGGGAACGGGCCGAACTGGACGAGATCTTCCCGGCGGTGCCGAAGGTCGCGCTGTTCTAGTGGACTCCCTCTCCCTGACCGCGCTCGAGGTCCTGATGTGGATCGTGGCCATCGCCGTGGTGGCGGTGCTCGTCACCGCCCTGGTGTCCCTGTCGCGATCACCCCTGGACCCGGCCCGGCGGCTCCCGTGGGCCTTCGCGATGTTCCTGCTGCCGGTCATTGGCCCGGCGGTCTGGCTCTGGTGGCGTTTCTCCTACTACCCCCAGCGCAAGGCGGAGCAACCGCACTGGGACCCGAACCGCCGCGAGGTGATCGTCAACCCCCCGCGCCGGCCAGGAGCCGGGCGGTAGCCGCGCGGGACGGGACTGATCTAGAGCGTCACCATCACCCAGTCGCCGTCCACGGTGGCGGTGAACTCGGTCAGCGGCTTCTGTGCCGGCCCGCCGAAGGGCACCCCGGTGTCCACGGCGAAGTGGGAGCCGTGGCACGGGCAGGCGAAGACGTCCTGACCGGACTCCGTGGCCGGGGCGACCGTGCAGCCCTGGTGCGTGCAGACCGCTGAGAAGGCGTGGACGACGTCCTCCGCCTCACGTCGCAGCAACAGGGTGCGTCCCTCCACCTCGACCGAGGCGGACGTCCCCACGGGCAGCTGGTCCGCGGGCAGCGTCTGGGTCGGGGTGCCGCCCACGTGGTGGGAGGGCGCATCGGCCCGGTTGCGGATCTGGTCCGTGCATCCGGCCAGCCCCGCCGTGGCCAGCCCCGCCGCGCCGAGCACCGCGCCGCGTTCCAGGAAGGTCCTGCGGGAGGTGCCGCACCCGCACCCGGTGCCCGGGCCGGCGTCGGGGACGGGAGCCGTTCCGGAGGAACGGGGGGAGGGGGAACCGGGGCCTGGCTGGGCGGTAGTCGTCATCCCCCCATTATCAGCCCGCGCCGGCTCAGCCGTGGAACCTGGTGCCGTTCACGCGCTGTGAGGCGCCCACGTCGTCCAGGTAGGGGGTGATCCCGCCCAGGTGCATCGGCCAGCCGGCGCCCAGGATCATGCACAGGTCGATGTCCCGGGCATCAGCCACCACCCCGTCGGCGAGCATCAGGCCGATCTCCTCGGCCAGGGCGTCCTGGACGCGCACGAGCAGTTCCTCGCCGGTTTGGGGGGAGTCGCCCTGGTCCAGCAGCGCCGCCGTGCCGGCCGGGATGGTCTCACCCGAGGCGCCGCCGGACTCGGCCTCGATCCGGTCTCCCGTGAGGTCCTTGGCCCAGAGGGCGGTCTTGCCGGCGTCGATGAGGCGCTGCAGGTTGGCCGAGACGGGGAAACGCGCGTCCCCGAAGGCGGCGTTGAGGGACTCGGTGACGTGCTGGGCGACCGGGATGCCCACCATGGCCAGCAACGTGAAGGGCGTCATCGGCAGCGCGAGGGAGTCGAGGGCGTGGTCCGCCGTGCCCGCCGGGGTGCCCTCATCGAACGAGGCCTGCACCTCGCCCATCATGCGCAGCAGGACGCGGTTCACCACGAAGGCTGGGGCGTCCTGGACGAGCACGGCGGTCTTGCCCAGGGTCCGGGCCGTGCCGAACGCGGTGGCCAGGACCTCGTCCGTGGTGGCCGGGCCGCGGACGATCTCCAGCAGCGGCATGGCGGCCACCGGGTTGAAGAAGTGGAACCCGACGAGCCGTTCCGGGTGGTCCAGGTCCGCGGCCATCCCGGTCACGGAGAGCGAGGAGGTGTTGGTGGCGAGGATGCAGTCGGCCGAGACGATGGCCTCGAGCTCGGCGAGGACCTGCTTCTTGACGCCCATCTCCTCGAAGACCGCCTCGATCACGAAGTCGGCGTCCGCGTAGACGTCCTTGGACACGGAACCGGTGATGAGCCCGGCCAGCTCGGTCCCGGACCCGGCCGAGAGCCTGCCGCGGGAGACCAGCCTCTGCACCTGGGACCGGACGTGCGCCAGGCCGCGGTCCACGCGGGCCTGGTCGATGTCCGTCATCACCACCGGCACGCCCAGGCGCTGGGCGAACAGCAGGGCCAGCTGGCCGGCCATCAGACCGGCGCCGACCACGCCGACCTTGCGCACCGGCCGGGCGAGGGAGACATCGGGGGCCCCGGCGGGGCGCTTGGAGCGCTTCTGCACCACGTCCAGGAAGGCGTAGACGGTGCGGTGGAACTCCGGGGTCAGGGTCAGGCGCGCCAGCGCCTCGCACTCGGCGGCGGCGGACTCGGCCCGGCTGCGGTGCCGGCCGGCCTCGAAGAGCTCCAGGACCGCGGCCGGTGCCGGGACGTGGCCGCCGGTCCTCTCGGCGACGATCCGGCGGCCCTCGTCGATGGCCTCGTCCCAGGCGGCATCCGAACGGTCCCGGTCCCGCTGGGACTCCAGGGCCGCGAGGGTGTCGGCGTCCCCGGTCACCACGCCGGCGGCCCACGCCAGCGAGGCGTCGAGGAACCCGGTGGGGTCCGCGGGGTCCTCGGAGGGGTCGAACAGGGCGTCCGCCAGGCCGATCGAGTACGCCGTGCGCCCGTCGATCGAGCGGTTGTTGTGCAGCGGGTTGGCGAGCATCAGCGTCACCGCGTCCTTCGGCCCGGTGATCCGGGGGGTCTTCCACACCCCGCCCCAACCGGGGACCAGGCCGATGAACGCCTCGGGCAGTCCCAACCCCGTCGCGGCGGAGGACACCGTACGGTACTGCGCGGCCAGCGCCAGCTCCAGCCCGCCACCCAGCGCGAGTCCGTTGATGAACGCGAAGGAGGGTACGGGGAACTCGGTGAGCAGGTCATAGACCTCGTGGCCCAGCCGGGCCAGCAGTGCACCGTCGGTGGGCTCGGTGAGTTCCGTGATGGAGCCGAGGTCCGCGCCGGCCACGAGGAACCCGGGCTTGCCGGTGACCGCGAGTGCGGCGATCTCCCCGCCGCGGGCCCGCGCGGCCTGGCCGGTGAGCACCTCACCGAGGCCGATCAGCGTGTTCGGGCCCAGGGTGGTGGGACGCCGCGGGCCGGCATGGTTGTCGAGCGTGATCAGGGCCAGGGTCCCGGCCCCGCCCGGCAGCACGAGGTCCCTGACCTCGGCCCGGGTGACGACCTCGTCCGGGAAGCGGGCCGCGAGGCCCCGGAAGGCCTCGAAGCGGTCGGGTGCGGTGGTCTCGGACGAGGGGGCGGGCGAGGCGGGCATGCTGCTCCTGGGATCGGGGGCGGGCGGACGGTGTGGGCACCGCCCAGGTTACCGATCGGTAACTACAGGGGCAAGGGTGCGTCGGCCGTGGGCGGCCACGGCCGCCGTTCGCTGGCCGCCCCGCTCACGCGGCCGGATCGGGATCCAGCAGTGCGACGGTGATGATCGGCGCCGTGATCTGCACCTGCCACCGGCGGGCGCCGAGATCCGTCAGCGCGGCCGAGACCGAGTCCAGGTCGATCGCCTCGGGCGGGGTCCAGCACACCCGGCGCAACGTGTCCGGGGTCAGCAGGTTCTCGGTGGGCAGGTTCAGCTCCTCGGCCTTGTTGCCCACCCACTCCTTGGCCGTCTTGAGCCTGCGGTCGGCCAGCGGGTTGCGGTCCCTCCACACGCGCGGCGGGGGCGGGCCCTCGTTGGGCACGTGCAGTGCCGGCAACCGGTCGGGGGTCCGTGCCGCCGCCTGCCCGGCCTGGATGGCCCGGAGCCAGCGCGGCGCCTCCTTGGCGGCGGCCCGGCCGTGGAAGCCGGGGGTCTTCAGCAGCGCGGGGACCGTGGAGGGCTGGGCCGCGGCCGCGGAGACGATCGCCGAGTCTGGGATCAGCCGTCCCGGGGCGGTGTCCCGGTTCCGGGCCAGTGCCTCCCGGGCCTCCCAGAGCTCCCGGACCACCGCCAGTTGCTGGGGCCGGCGCAGCTTGTGCATCCCGGAGGTCCGGCGCCACGGGTCCGTGCGGGGCCCTGGCAGGGGAGTGGTGCGGATGGCCTCGAACTCCTCCTCGGCCCAGTCGAGCTTGCCGGAGGCCTCGAGCATGCCCACCATGGCGGCGCGCAGTTCCACGAGCAGCTCGACGTCGAGCGCCGCGTACCGCAGCCAGTCCTCGGGCAGTGGCCGCTTGGACCAGTCGGCGGCGGAGTGTTCCTTGGCCAGCGTGACCCCGAGCAGTTGCTCCAGCACGGAGGCCAGGCCCACCCGGGGCAGCCCGAGGATCCGGCCCGCAAGTTCCGTGTCGAACAGCCGGTCGGGCCACATCCCCAGTTCCGAGAGGCAGGGCAGGTCCTGGGTGGCGGCGTGCAGGATCCACTCCACGCCGGTCAGGGACTCCTGGATGACCGCGAGGTCGTCGAACGCCTCCGGGTCGATGAGCCAGATGCCGGCACCCTCGCGCTTGATCTGGACGAGGAAGGCGCGTTGGCCGTAGCGGAACCCGGAGGCCCGCTCGGCGTCGACGGCCACCGGACCGGTGCCGGCCGCCAGCAGGCGGGCGCACCGCTCGAGTTCCTGCACGGTCTCGGTGACGAAGGGGATTCCTCCCGCCGGCTCCGTGATGAGCCGGGGGACCGCGGCCGCAGCCTCGGTCTGTGCCTCGGGCTCGGTCGTCTCCGGGATGCGGCTGGTCTCTGCGGTGATGTCAGTTCCTCCTGATGCGCGGCAGGGGCGTGACCCCGTCCGGGACCGGGGGCAGGCCGGCGAAGGCGCAGACCATGTCAGCCCAGGCCTCCAGGTGTTCGGTGGTGTCCGGACCCTCGGGGGTCCATGATGCCCGCAGCTCGATGTCGGTGGTGTCCGGCCGCGTGGCCAGTCCGCCGAAGCTCTCCGAGAGTACGCGCGTGGCCGTGCCACCGGCCTCGGTGTAGCGGGCGTGGTGGGTCTCCAGTGCCTCGACGAGCCAGGTCCATGCCACGGCGCCGAGCATCGGATCACTGCCCAGGTCCAGCTCGAGCGAGGCGCGGATGTAGGTCACCACCCGGAACGTGCCCTGCCAGACCTCGGAGCCGGCCGGGTCGTGGAGCAGGATGAACCGTCCGGTGGCCAGTTCGGACGGGCCCAGGTCGGAGGGCTCGTGGACCTCGGCGGCCAGCGCCACGGCATACGGCGCCAGCCGGCCGGGGGCCGGGATCTCGTCCAGGGTGACCTCCTGCCGGTGCCGGGCGCGGCGCAGGCCCGCGAGCGCCTCGCGGAACTCCGTGGGAAGGCGCCGCGACTCTGCGGGATGGTGGCCTAGGGCAGTCACGGTGTCAACGTGAAAGCCCTGCCTGAGGGATGTCCGTGCGACGCGCCGTGGCGAGGCTCACCGCGTGGCGTCCAGTGCGGAGGACAGGGCGGCGGTGAAACCGTCCACGTCGTCGGCGGTCGTGTCCCAGGAGGTCATCCAGCGCACCTCGTTCCGGGAGCGGTCCCAGTCGTAGAACGCGTACCGGGAGCGCACGGCCTCGGCGACCACCGGGTCCAGCACGGCCAGCACCTGGTTGGCGGCCGGCTCCTGGGTGAGGGTGACGCCGTCGAGGGCGCGGACGCCCTCGGCCAGCCGTGCCGCCATCGCGTTGGCGTGCCGGGCCGATCGCAGCCACAGCTCGTCCGTGAGCAGCGCGACCAGCTGGGCCGAGACGAAGCGCATCTTCGAGGCCAGCTGCATCGAGGACTTGCGCAGGTACTCCACCGCCTTCCCGGCCCCCTGCGGCCCGGCCTGCACGGCGTCCGGGTTCAGCAGCACGATGGCCTCGGCCCCCAGGGCCCCGTTCTTGGTGCCCCCGAAGGAGACGATGTCCACGCCGGCGTCGGTGGTGAACGAGCGCAGCGAGGTGCCCAGCGCGGCGGCCGCGTTGGCCAGTCGGGCCCCGTCCATGTAGAGCGCCATGCCCAGGCCGTGCGCGTGGTCGGCCAGGGCCCGGACCTCGTCCGGGGTGTAGACCGTGCCCAGCTCGGTGACCTGGGCGATCTCGACGACGGCGGGCTGGGCGCGATGGACGAAGCCGAGGCCGTGGGCCTGGGTGTCGACCAGTGTGGGGGTGAGCTTCCCGTCCGGGGTCGGCACGGTGTAGAGCTTGGTCCGGGCCACGCGTTCGGGGGCCCCGCCCTCGTCCTGGTGGATGTGGGCGCTCTCGGCGCAGATCACCGCGCCCCAGGGGGGCAGCAGCGACTGCAGCGCGACCACGTTCGCCGCGGTGCCGTTGAAGACCGGGAACCCCTCGGCCCGCTCACCGAATTGCCCGCGGACCGCCTCCTGCAACCGTGCCGTCCAGGAGTCGTCACCGTAGGCGCTCTCGTGGCCGGTGTTGGCCTCGGCGATGGCCGCGAGCACCTCGGGGTGGACGCCGGCGTAGTTGTCCGAGGCGAAGCCGCGCGGGGCGGGTCCGCTCATGCGCCGGCCTTGGGCTGCAGAGTCAGGGACACCGAGTTCATGCAGTAGCGCAGGTCGGTGGGCGTGCCGAAGCCCTCGCCCTGGAACACGTGCCCCATGTGGGAGCCGCAGTTGGCGCAGCGCACCTCGATGCGCTCCATGCCCAGGGTGGAGTCGCGGATGTACTCCACCCGGTCCTCGGCCAGCGGGGCGAAGAAGGAGGGCCAGCCGCAGTGGGCGTCGAACTTGGTGTCCGAGCGGAACAGCTCCGAGCCGCACGCGCGGCAGGCGTAGACGCCCTCGGTCTCGGTGTCCCAGTACTCCCCGGTGAACGGGCGCTCGGTCCCGGCCTGGCGCAGGACCTGGAACTCGGCCGGGCTCAGGCGCTCGCGCCACTCCGCGTCCGAACGATCCCGCGCCGCCGGGTCACCGGCGGGACCGGGGGCGGCGGGCGAGGCGGGGACGGGGACGGAGTCGGGACTGCCGGGGGTGGGATGCGGATCACTCATGGTCCCCATAACACCACGGACCGGCCAGTTGTTTCCCGGGCCCGCCCGCGACGACCCGGCCGGCGACCCATCCGGTTGGCACACCGGTCCGCCCGGCGGACACAATGGAGCACATGAGCCCACGCACCACCTCCGCGCGTCCCTCCCCGTCCGGGCTGGCCGGCCTGACCGGCCGGTGGCGCGGCCGGGGCCGGAGCCTGCGCAAGGGCATCGGGAAGGCGGAGCCGGTGATGCGCTGGTCCTCGGTGGCCGCCGTGGCCGGCGTGGTGACCGGCTCGGTGGCCGCCGGCACCATCTCCGGGCTTGCCGGACTGTTCGCCCGGACCGTGGTGACGCCGGTGAAGACGCCGGCCGAGGACCTCGAGATCCTCGCCGTCGTCCAGGGCGAGTCCGGACTGGAGATCATCCTCCCGGTCAACGAGGAGACCACCGTGCCGGGGACGTACTCCCTGGTGTTCGACGGCGGCGCCGGCGTGGCGCGCATCGGGGCGGTGTCCTCGTTCGACCCGCGCGACGGCACCGTCCAGCGCGAGGTCGAGGAGGTGTACTCCGGGGACCTGTCCAGGGCCGTCCGGGGCCGGTGGGCCGGGTTCATCTACCCCGATCCGCGGACGCTGGGCTACGAGGCGCTGGACGTGAGGATCGCCGTGGAGAACGGCTCCGCCCCGGCCTGGCTGGTGCCGGCGGCCGGTGACCCCGCGCGCCGGACCGGCACGGCCACGGCGCACCCCGGTCCCGAGCAGGGCCCGGTGGCCGGCAGCCCCGCGCGCGTCCTGCCGGGGGAGGGCATCTGGGCGATCATGGTCCACGGCCGGGGCGCCAAGCGCACCGAGGGGATCCGCGCGATCGGCTCCGCCCGGGCCCTGGGCATGACCTCCCTGCTGATCTCCTACCGCAACGACGGGGACGCCCCGGCGGCCGGGGACGGGCGCTACGGCCTGGGGACCACGGAGTGGCGCGACGTCGAGGCCGCGGTCGCGTACGCGCTGGAGCACGGTGCCCGCGAGGTGGTGCTGTTCGGCTGGTCCATGGGGGCCGCCGTGTGCCTGCAGCTGGCCGACCGCTCCGAACTGGCCTCCTCCGTGGCCGCCATGGTGCTGGACGGCCCCGTCATCAACTGGATCGACGTGCTGGCCCACCAGGCGAGGCTGAACCGGCTGCCCGATGCCTCCGGGCGCCTCGGGCAGTGGCTCATGAGCAACCGGGCCGGCCGCTGGGCCACCGGACTGGCGGCCCCCGTGGACCTGAAGGCCATGAACTGGGTGGCCCGGGCCGACCAGGTGCGGGTGCCCACGCTGATCCTGCACTCGGAGGACGACGACTTCGTCCCCGTCGGGCCCTCGATGGACCTGGCCGCGAAGAACCCGCAGATGGTGAGCTTCGTGCGGTTCACGCTGGCCCGGCACACCCGGGAGTGGAACGTCGACCCGGAGAAGTGGGACCGCGCGGTGCGCCTGTGGCTGCACGCGGTGCTCACCTCGCCCCGGCCCGGCCTGTCCCAGCTGGTCGCGGCCGGGTCCTGAGCCGCCCGGCGCGGGACCGCCGGGCGGCTCAGCCCAGCAGCCCGCGGCGCCGCAGCAGGTGCTCCGGGTCCGCGTCACGGCCCCGGAAGGCCCGGTAGGACTCCAACGGGTCCCGCGTGTTGCCGCGGGAGAGCAGTTCCGCGCGGAAGCGCTCGCCGTTCTCGCGCGTCAGCCCGCCCCGGGACCGGAACCACTCCACGGTGTCCGCGTCCAGTACCTCGGACCAGATGTAGGAGTAGTACCCCGCCGCGTAGCCGCCCGCGAAGATGTGCTTGAAGTACCCGGTCCGGTAGCGGGGCGGGACCAGGGCGGGATCCAGCCCGGCGGCCTCGAGCGCCTCGTGCTCGAAGACGAGCGGGTCCTGCACCACCGTCCCCGGCGCCAGGGAGTGCCAGGCCAGGTCCAGCATGGTCGCGCCCAGGTACTCCGTGGTGCGGAACCCCTCGCCCCAGAGCGAGGACGCCTCGATGGCCGCCAGCACCTCGGGGTCGATCGCCTCGCCGGTGTCCACGTGGCGCGCGTACGCGGTGACGACCTCCGGCCAGTACATCCACATCTCGTTGACCTGGGACGGGAACTCCACGAAGTCCCGCGGCACCGCCGTCCCGGACAGGGAGGCATAGCGGGCCGTGGACAACAACCCGTGCAGCGCGTGCCCGAACTCGTGGAACAGGGTGGTCACCTGGTCCACGGTCAACAGCGCCGGCTCACCCTCGGCCGGGGCCGGGATGTTCAGGGTGTTGGTGACCACGGGCTGCTCGCCGAACAGCGTCGAGGCCTCGCGGAGGGAGTCCATCCAGGCCCCGCCGGACTTGGTCGGCCGGGTGAAGAAGTCCCCCACGAACAGGCCCAGCCCGGCGCCGTCGGCGTCCAGCACCTCCCACACGCGCACGTCCGGACGGTATCCCGGCAGCTCCGGGCGCTCGCGGAAGGTGATCCCGTAGAGGGCGGTGGCGGCGGCGAAGACGCCGTGGGTCAGGACCCGGTCCAGCTCGAGGTACGCGCGCAGCCCGGAGGCGTCCACGCGGAACCTCTCCCGCTCGATCCGGGCCGCGTGGAAGGGCCAGTCCCAGGGCTCCACCGGGTGTCCGGCCGCGGTCTCGACCTCCGCCCTCTCCCGTCGGGCATTCGCGGTGGCGGCCGGGATGATCCGGCCGAGCAGGTCCCGGACCGCCGCCAGGTCCGGGGCCGTCCGGTCCTGCAGGGCGTAGTCGGCCCAGCTGGAGTGTCCCAGCACCCCGGCCTTCTCGGCGCGCAGGGCGGCCTGTTCCACGGCCAGCGGCAGCGTGGAGTGCTCGTCGTCGGTGCTGCCCCGGTGCCAGGCGGCCTCGTGGACCCGCCGACGCGACTCCCGGACCTCGAGTGTCTCCAGCCAGGGCTGGGAGGTGAACATGGACAGCGTGAGGAGGTAGCCGTCGTCGTGCCCGGCGGTGCGGGCCGCCTCCGCGGCCGCGGCGAGGTCCTGCTCCGTGAGCCCGGCCAGCTCCGCGGCCGAGGCGAACCAGACGGCCGCGGCCGTGTTCCCCTCCACCATGCGGCGCCCGTACTGGGCGGAGAGCACGGCCAGGCGCTCGTTGATGGCGGCCAGGCGCCGCTTGGCGGCCGCGTCCAGGTCCGCGCCGCGCAGGCGGAAGGCCCTGAGGGTCTCCGTGGCGAGCCGGTGATCCTCGCCGGTCAACGCCTCCAGGTCCACGCCGGCCAACCGGCGGTAGAGACGCTCGTCGAGGTAGGTCGCATCCTGGTGGGCCGACAGCTCCGGACTGATCTCCTCGTCGATCCGGTGGCGGGCGTCCGTGCCGTCGGCGGCCACCAGGTGGTGGAAGACCATGGACACCCGGCGCAGCGCCCGGCCGGAGCGCTCGAACGCCAGGACGGTGTTCTCGAAGGTGACGGGACCCGGGTCCGTGGCGATGACCTCCAGCTCGGCCCGGTGCGCGGCCATGCCCGCCCGGAACGCCGGCAGGAAGTGGTGGTCCTGGATGGCGCCGAAGTCCGGCAGGCCGTAGGGGAGCGCGGACGGCGTCAGCAACGGGTTGGCATCGGTGCCGGCGGCGGTGAGGGTGTCGGTCGTCATGGTCAGCAACTGTTTCACATCCACCGATCCGTGGACAGGGTGCTCACTGCGCCGCGGCGGCGTCCCGCTAGACTCGTCAGCAGACTTCAGCCGGTACCCGCCGGACGTCACCAACAGCCGATCCCGGTCGTGCCGCGCGCGGCCGGGCAGGGGAGGAGAACACGTGGCAGGGCATTCCAAGTGGGCGACCACCAAGCACAAGAAGGCCGTGATCGACGCGCGTCGGGCGAAAGCCTTCGCCAAGTACGTCAAGGGCATCGAGGTCGCGGCCCGCGTCGGCGGCCCGGACCTGGACGGCAACCCCGCCCTCGAACTGGCCGTGACCAAGGCCAAGAAGCAGTCGGTCCCCAATGACAACATCGACCGTGCCATCAAGCGCGGCGCCGGGCTCACCGGCGAGGTCATCGACTACACCGAGATCATCTACGAGGTGCGCGGCCCCCAGGGCTCGGCGCTGATGGTCGAGTGCCTGACGGACAACAAGAACCGCGCCGCCGCCGATGTCCGCACCGCGGTGACCCGCAACGGCGGCACCATGGCCGACGCCGGCTCCGTCGCCTTCCTGTTCAACCGCACCGGAGTCGTCCGCCTGCCGGCCGAGGGGACCACCGAGGACGAGGTCCTCATGGCCGTCCTCGACGCCGGCGCCGAGGAGGTCGTGACGTCCGGCGACTCCTTCGAGGTCCTGTGCGACCCCTCGGACATGTCCGCCGTGACCGCGGCGCTGGACGAGGCCGGGATCGAGTACGACACCGACGAGATGGAGTTCGTCGCCACCATGAAGGTCGACCTCGACGCCAAGGGCGCCAAGACCTTCCTGCACCTCGAGGAGGCCCTCGAGGACCTCGACGACGTGCAGGGCGTCTACTCCAACGTCGACATCGCCCCCGAGGTCCTCGCCCAGCTCGACGAGGACTGACCGGATCGTGGCTGGGGGTCCGGGACCGGTCGGCGCGGCCCGGCCGGCCGCGCGCCCGCTGCGCGTGCTCGGCGTCGACCCGGGGCTGACCCGGTGCGGCATCGCGGTCGTGGACGTGGCCCCGAACCGCACCGCCACGCTCGTGGGGGTGACCGTCGTCGGGACCGGGGCCGAGACCACCCTGGACAAGCGGTTGCTGGCCATCGACGAGGCGATCAACGAGTGGCTGGACCGGCACGCCCCGGACCACGTGGCCGTGGAGCGCATGTTCGCACAGAACAACACCCCCACGGTGATGGGCACGGCCCAGGCCTCCGGCGTGGTCATCGCCGCCGCCGCGCGGCGGGGACTGCCGGTGGCCCTGCACACGCCCTCGGAGGTCAAGGCGGCGGTCACCGGCCACGGTGATGCCGGCAAGGACCAGATCGCGGCCATGGTGACCCGGATCCTGCGACTGGAAGCACCGCCGAGGCCGGCCGACGCCGCCGACGCGCTGGCCCTGGCCATCACGCACGCCTGGCGCGGTGGCCTGATGGGCAGGGGACTCGAGACCGGGAACCTCACCAGTCCCCGCAAGGACTCCCGCTTCCCGGCGTCGGCCGGACGGGCCGGGGCGGGCGGTCGCGGCGCGACGGCGGCCCAGCGGGCCTGGCTCGAGGCCGAGCGCCGGTCCCGCGGTTCCACCGGTTGGGGGAGCGGGTCCCGGGTCTGAGGGGCAGACAGGCTAGGCTGTTCGTAGATATCTTCGAACAGCGCCCGATGCGCCGCTGTCGTCCGACCCCGACCCTGGAGTGAGGCCCGCATGATCTCGTCCCTGTCCGGCACGGTGGAGACCGTGGGACTGAACCACGCCGTGATCAACGTGGCCGGCTTCGGCATGCAGTTCTCGGCCACGCCCCAGACGATCTCCCACCTGCACGTCGGGGACACCGGCCGGGTGCTCACCACCCTGGTGGTGCGCGAGGACTCCATGACCCTCTACGGGTTCGCCACCCCGGACGAGAAGGAGGTCTTCGAGGTGCTCATCGGCGTCTCCGGCGTGGGCCCCCGGCTGGCGATGGCCGTGCTCGCGGTGCACGATCCCGAGACCGTGCGCGTCGCCGCCTCCTCCGGGGACGACAAGACGTTCACCCGGGTCCCGGGCATCGGGCCGAAGGGCGCCCGCCGGATCGTGCTGGAACTGGCGGACAAGCTCGTCCCCACCGGGGCCCCGGTGGCCGGCGGCCCGGACGAGGACGGTCCCTCGACGGACACGCCCTGGCTGGACCCGGTGCTCGAGGCACTCACCGGCCTGGGCTGGACGGAGAAGGACGCCGACAAGGCCGTGAAGGACACGCTGCGGCACGAACCGGAGCTCGAGGAGTCCGCGGACGTGGCCACGGTGCTGCGGGCCACCCTGCGGCACCTGGGCCAGGGCCAGTCCGCGCGGTCGGGACGCTCGTGAGGAACGCAGGAGGCAGGACATGACGGAACCAGTCAGCCCCCAGCCGGGGCAGGACGGCCCGGCCCGGATGGTCGGCGGCGGCGCCGACGGCGAGGAGCGTGAGCTCGAGGCGGCGCTGCGCCCGAAGAACCTCGACGACTTCGTCGGCCAGCACCGGGTCCGCCGCCAGCTCTCGCTCGTGCTGGAGGCCGCCCGGATGCGCGGCCGCTCGGCCGACCACGTCCTGCTCTCCGGCCCGCCCGGCCTGGGCAAGACCACGCTGGCCATGATCATCGCCGCCGAGATGAACGCGCCGCTGCGGATCTCCTCGGGGCCGGCCATCCAGCACGCCGGCGACCTCGCGGCGATCCTGTCCTCCCTCACCGAGGGCGAGGTGCTGTTCCTCGACGAGATCCACCGCATGTCCCGCCCCGCCGAGGAGATGCTGTACATGGCCATGGAGGACTTCCGGGTGGACATCGTGGTGGGCAAGGGCGCCGGTGCGACCTCCATCCCCCTGGAGATCCCCCCGTTCACGCTGGTGGGCGCCACCACCCGGGCCGGCCTGCTGCCCGGACCGTTGCGGGACCGGTTCGGGTTCACCGGGCACCTGGAGTTCTACAGCACCGAGGAGCTGGAGCTGGTGCTGCGGCGCTCGGCGCTGCTGCTGGACATGAAGGTCAACTCGGCCGGCTTCACCCAGATCGCCTCGCGATCCCGCGGCACCCCGCGCATCGCCAACCGGCTGCTGCGGCGGGTCCGGGACTGGGCCCTGGTCGGCGGCCTCGAGCAGGTGGACGCGCGGGCCGCCTCCGCGGCGCTGGACATGTACGAGGTCGACGCCATGGGACTGGACCGGCTCGACCGGTCGGTCCTGACCGCCCTGTGCACCAAGTTCGGCGGCGGACCGGTGGGGCTGTCCACCCTGGCCATCGCCGTGGGGGAGGAGACCGAGACGGTCGAGACCGTGGCCGAGCCCTTCCTGGTCCGCGAGGGACTGCTGGGACGGACCCCGCGCGGCCGGATCGCGATGCCCGCGGCCTGGGAGCACCTGGGCCTGACGCCCCCGCCCGAGGCCCCGGGGGCGGCCTTCTGGACCGTGGCCGGGTCCGGGACGGCGAGCCCCGTGGACGGCGCGCCGGCCGGAATGGCCGACGCGCGGCGGGCCGACACGCTCTTCGACGCCTGAGGGGCCTCCCGGAGCGGCCGGAGGCGGGACACACCGTAGACTGGTGAAGTTGCCCTGTGCCCCCGACCCTGGAATGTGGTGTCCCGACGTGACCCTGTTGACCGACCTGACCACCGCCTCGATCGTCGCCGAAGGCGGAGCCGGGCAGAACCCCGGCCTGCCGTTCGACCCCTTCCTGCTGATCATGCTGCTGATCTTCGGCTTCCTGATCTTCAGCATGTTCCGGCGCAGCAAGAAGGCCCAGCAGCAGCAGCAGGAACTGCGCAGCAGCCTGGCCCCGGGCGTCGAGGTCATGACCACCATGGGCCTGTTCGGCACGATCGTCTCGGTGGACACCGAGGAGAACAAGGCCGTGATCGAGCTCTCCCCGGGCACCACCGCCACCGTGCACCTGCAGGCCATCGGCAAGGCCGTCGAGCCGGCCGCCGCGGCGCCGGCCGAGGCCGCGCCCTACGAGGCGCCGACCTACCGTGAGGAGGCCACCGGGAACTCCGTCCCGGACTCCCCGGCCGCCCTGGACGAGACCCCGCGCCGTCCCGAGGACACCGACGGCACCGGACCGGACGACCAGCGGCCCGAGGGCAACCGTCCCTGATCCGACGGCTCCGCCGCCGACGAGCACCGCCCCTCCCACCGTGAACTGAAAGCCGTCAATCTCCCATGGCAGACAAGACCCCCCGAGGACGCGCCCGGCGCACGCTCTGGTGGCTCACCGGCCTGATCGTCGTCCTCACGGCGATCCTCGGCGTCGGTATCGCCACCCAGCAGGCGCAATGGGCCCCCAAGCTGGCACTCGACCTGGAGGGCGGCACCCAGATGGTGCTGGCCCCCGAGGTGGCCGGGGGCCAACAGGTCACCCAGGAACAGCTCGACCAGGCCGTGGAGATCATCCGCCAGCGCGTGGACGGTTCCGGAGTGGCCGAGGCGGAGATCGCGACCCAGGGCGGCAGCAACGTCGTGGTGTCCCTGCCCGGCGTGCCCGAGGCGGAGACCCGCGCCCTGATCCAGGCCTCGGCGAACATGGAGTTCCGGCCCGTCATCACCATGGGCCCCTTCGAGCCGGTCCCCGCGGACCAGCGCACCCCGGTGAAGGACTTCCCCGAGCCGAGCGCCGAGCCGCAGAACGGATCCGACCCGAACTGGGTCACCCCGGGACTCGCCGCCGAGTTCGAGGCCTACGACTGCGCGGCGCAGATGAACAACCCGGACCGCAAGGAGTTCCCGGCCGACGGGCCGTCCATCGCCTGCCAGCCCGGCGACGAGGAGTCCGGCCAGCCGGGTGTGAAGTACCTGCTCGGCCCCGTGGAGGTCCAGGGCACCGACATCGCCGGTGCCGACTTCGGACTCGTCAACACGGCCACCGGGGTGTCCACCAACCAGTGGGCGGTCAACCTGTCCTTCAACGGCGAGGGCGCCGACGCCTTCCGCGAGGTCACCCAGCGGCTGACGCCCTACCAGGAGGGCGATCCGCGCAAGCAGTTCGCCATCGTCCTGGACGGCACGGTGGTCTCCGCGCCCCAGTCCAACGCGGTGATCACCGACGGACGGGCGCAGATCACCGGCAATTTCACCGAGCAGTCCGCCGCCGCCCTGGCCGAACAGCTCAAGTACGGCGCCCTGCCGATCAGCTTCACCATCGAGTCCGAACAGCAGATCTCCGCGACCCTCGGCGAGGACCAGTTGCGGCTGGGCCTGATCGCCGGGCTCATCGGCCTGGCACTGGTCGCCGCGTACTCGTTCTTCCAGTACCGCGTGCTCGGCCTCGTGACCATCGCCTCGCTCGTGGTGACGGGGCTGCTCACCTACCTGGCCATCGTCCTACTGGGCTGGTCGGACAACTACCGGCTCTCCCTGGCGGGCATCGCGGGCCTGATCGTGGCCATCGGCCTGACCGCGGACTCGTTCATCGTGTACTTCGAACGCATCAAGGACGAGTTGCGGGCCGGCCGGTCGCTGCCGGAGGCCGTCGAGTACGGCTGGTCCCGGGCCAAGCGCACGATCACCGCCTCCAAGGCCGTGAACCTGCTCGCCGCCGTGGTGCTGTACTTCGTGGCCGTGGGCAACGTCCGCGGGTTCGCCTTCACCCTCGGCCTGACCGCGATCGCCGACCTGGTCGTGGTGTTCATGTTCACCCACCCCGTCATGCAGCTGCTGGCCCACACCCGGTTCTTCGGGGGCGGGCACCGGATGTCCGGCCTGGATCCCTCGCTGCTGGGCCGGGAGCCGTTGTACCAGGGCGCCGGCAAGGTCCGGCAGTTCCGGCCGAGCCCCGAGGCCACGTCCTCGAAGAAGGCCCGGAAGTCCGCCAGGGAGGCGGACCGCCGGCAGACGATCGCCGAGCGCCGGCGCGCCGAACAGATGTCCGGCGTCGGCTCGCAGGCGGCCGGGGCCACCACCCCGGCCGACCGGACGGAGGAGCAGAAGTGAGTGCACTGGCACAGTGGGGCAACCGCCTCTACACCGGCAAGACGTCCTACCCGTTCGTCGGCAAGTGGAAGCTCTGGTTCGCCATCTCCCTGGTCCTGCTCGTGGTCGCCGGCGGACTCACCCTGGCCCGCGGCGGGTTCAACCTCGGCATCGACTTCCGCGGGGGATCGGAGTTCACCGTCTCGAGCGTGCAGTCCACGGACGTCGCCGCCGGTGAGCGCGCCGTGAGCGAGGCGGTCCCGGAGGCCGAGGCGACGGTCACGAACATCGCCCCGGGCACCATGCGGATCCAGACGGACGAGCTGGACGACGACCAGACCCTGGCGGTGGGGCAGAACCTGCAGCAGGCCTACGGGGTGGGCGAGGACCGGGTGACCTCGACCTACATCGGCCCCACCTGGGGTGAGGCCGTGTCCCAGCAGATGGTGATCGGGCTGATCGTGTTCCTCGTCCTGGTCACGGTGCTCATGGCGATCTACTTCCGGACCTGGAAGATGTCCCTGGCCGCGGTGATCGGCCTGTTCTACGTCGTGGCCCTGACGGCGGGCATCTACGGGGCGACCGGCTTCGAGGTGACCCCCAGCGCCATCATCGGCTTCCTCACCATCCTCAGCTACGCCCTGTATGACACGGTCGTGGTCTTCGACAAGATCAGGGAGAACACCGAGCACAATCTCGAGGAGACCACCCGGACCTTCGGCGAGAACGTCAACCTCGCGATCAACCAGACCCTGGTGCGGTCGATCAACACCTCCGTGGTGGGCATCCTGCCCGTCGGGTCCATCCTGTTCATCGGGGCCTTCCTCCTGGGTGCGGGCACCCTGCGGGACATCGCCCTGGCGATCTTCGTCGGGATCATCGTCGGCACGCTGGCCACGATCTTCATCCAGGCCCCGCTCTACGCCCTGCTGCGCCGCGGAGAGGACCGGATCGCCGCGAACGACGCGCGGGTCCTCGAACGCCGTGCCGCCGGCGAGGGCGCCCCGGTGGGAACGGACACCGTCCCGGCCTGACGTCGCCGGAGCCGGACGGACTAGACTGGAGTATCCCGCACGACGGGACGCGAGACCGTACAGTGCGGCACGCGCAGCGAGGCGGCGCTTGTCGCGGGAAGGCAGGCAGTTGTGAGTGCAGACTCCGCCCCGCCCGGCACGGCGCACGACGGCGGGCCGGCGCCCGCCGAGCGGCGTTCCGGCACGGCGTCCTACACCTCTGCCACGCCGACCTCCCAGCCGGCCGACGTCACGCCCGCCGAGCTCGAGCCCGCCCCGCCCGGCCCCTCCCCGGCGGCGATCGTCTCCCGGCGGCCCCGCAGCAGGCTGGCCCGGCTCACCGGGCGGATGGCGAACGACTACTCGCCGATCCTCGAACCGCTGATCCGTACGCTGAAGGTCCGGCACCCCAAGGAGGACCTGGACCTGATCATCCGGGCCTTCGAGGTGGCCGACAAGGCGCACGCCGGCCAGCGGCGCAAGAGCGGTGACCCGTACATCACTCACCCGGTGGCGGTGGCCACCATCCTGGCCGAACTGGGCATGACGGGCACGACCCTGGCGGGGGCCCTGCTGCACGACACGGTGGAGGACACCAGCTACTCCCTGGAACAGTTGCGCCGGGACTTCGGGGACGAGGTCGCGCACCTGGTGGACGGCGTCACGAAGCTGGACAAGGTCAAGTTCGGCGACGCGGCGCAGGCCGAGACCGTCCGCAAGATGGTCCTGGCCATGGCCGACGACGTACGGGTGCTGGTCATCAAGCTGGCCGACCGGCTGCACAACGCCCGGACCTGGCGGTACGTCGCGCCGGAGTCCAGTGCGCGCAAGGCCAAGGAGACCCTGGAGATCTACGCGCCGCTGGCCCACCGGCTCGGCATGAACACCATCAAGTGGGAGCTGGAAGACCTCTCCTTCGCCGCGCTGTACCCCAAGGTCTACGCCGAGATCGTCCGGCTGGTGGGGGAGCGCACCCCTGAACGGGAGAAGAACCTGGCGGCCCTGCGCGGCCAGATCGAGCGGGACCTGAAGGAGGCCAGGATCCGCGCGGTCGTCACCGGCCGGCCCAAGCACTTCTACTCGATCTACCAGAAGATGATCGTGCGCGGGAAGGACTTCGACGAGATCCACGACCTGATGGGCGTGCGCGTGCTCGTGGACTCCGTCCGGGACTGCTACGGCGCACTGGGCGTCCTGCACTCGAAGTGGAGCCCGCTGCCGGGCCGCTTCAAGGACTACATCGCGATGCCCAAGCTGAACATGTACCAGTCGCTGCACACCACGGTGATCGGCCCCGGCGGCAAGCCGGTGGAGATCCAGTTGCGGACCCACGAGATGCACCGGCGCGCAGAGTACGGCGTGGCGGCGCACTGGAAGTACAAGGACCAGGCGTCCACCCCCTCGGCCGGCACCGGGGACCAGACCCCCGGCTGGCTGCGGTCGGTGATGGACTGGCAGAAGGACACCACGGACCCGAACGAGTTCCTGGAGTCCCTGCGGGCGGAGATCGACGCCGCCGAGGTCTTCGTCTTCACGCCCAAGGGCGAGGTGATGGCCCTGCCGGCCGGCTCGACCCCGGTCGACTTCGCCTACGCGGTGCACACCGAGGTCGGCCACCGGGCCATCGGCGCGCGCGTCAACGGCAAGCTGGTGCCCCTGAACTCCGAGCTGCACCACGGCGACTGGGTGGAGATCTTCACCTCCCGGACCGAGGGCGCCGGCCCCAGCCAGGACTGGCTGGGCTTCGTGCGCAGCCCGCGGGCACGGAACAAGATCCGCCACTGGTTCTCGAAGGAACGCCGCGAGGAGGCCATCGAGAAGGGCAAGGAGCAGCTGACCCGTCAGCTGCGCAAGATGAACCTGCCGCTGCACCAGCTGATGAGCGCGGAGTCGCTCTCGCGGGTGGCCGGGGAGATGAACCTGCCGGACATCTCCACGCTCTACGCCTCGATCGGCGATTCGCACGTCTCCGTCCAGAACGTCGTCGAGCACCTGCAGAAGCTCATCGCCGCCCCCGAGGACGTGGAGTCGCTCGACACCGCGCCCATCACCACGATCGCGGCCCCGACCCGGCACCCGGACTCCGGCGTCATGGTCCAGGGCTCCGGGGACGTGATGGCCAAGCTGGCCCGGTGCTGCACGCCGGTGCCCCCGGACGAGATCATCGGCTTCGTCACCCGCGGTTCCGGCGTCTCGGTGCACCGGGCAGACTGCCGCAACATCAACCAGTTGCGCAGCGAGCCGGACCGGATCGTGGACGTCTCGTGGGCACCCACCCAGGCCTCGGTGTTCCTCGTCGAGATCATGGTGGAGGCCCTGGACCGCAAGTCGCTGCTCTCGGACGTCACCCGGGTGCTGGCCGAACACCACGTCAACATCCTCTCGGCCTCGGTGAACACCTCGCGCAGCCGGGTGGCGATCAGCAAGTTCGTCTTCGAGATGGGCGATCCGAAGTTCCTGAGCCACGTGCTGTCCTCCGTGCGCCGCATCGACGGCGTCTACGACGTGTACCGGACGGCGGGCCGGTCCTCGAACGGGGCCTGACCCCCGCCGGAGGCGCCCGTCTGGTCCCGGCCGAGCAGTTCGCGCAGCGCGGCCCGGGCGGCGCTCATCCCGGGCCGCCCCCGGCGGGCCCGGAAACGCTCGCGCAACCGGACGGGGTCGCAGCGGGGCAGCAGCAGGGCCGCGACGGCCCGTTCCGGCCCGGTCGGACCGGCGCGCAGCAGGTCCTCGACCGTCCGCTCGACCGTGGTGCACCACAGGCCGTGGACCGGCGTGACGTCCGCGCGGTGCGGGGTGTCACCGCCCTCCGGGGCCGGGGCGAGCCCGGACTGCTCCAGGCGCAGCCCCACGGCGCCGGGGTGCAGCGGACGGCGGTGGTACCGGTCCACCGAGGCCTCCAGGACACCGGGTGCCGCACCCCCGGCGTGGACCCAGGCCGCCGTCTTGCCGATGGCCACCCAGGCCCCGGTCAGGACCGGTTCGGCCAGCCGGAGCACCGCCGCGGCGCGCGTCCGGACGCCCTCGCCGCCGGCGTGCGCCGCGGGGCCTGCGTCCGCGGGCAGGTAGAGGTCCCCCATGACATGGTCGAGCAGGCCGGACAGCTCCATGCCGCGCAGCTCGGCGGCGGAGAAGGGCAGCCCCGGGACCAGGAACTGCTCCCGGGGCCCCTGCCGGGCCGTCGTCGTCACCACCCCACCAGACTGGCAGCACGAGTGAGGGCCCGGCACCAGGCCGGGCCCTCACTGTGGACAACTCACCCCCGGGAGGGGGTGGTGGAGGAGAGGGTCAGCGCAGACCCTGCGCCGACTGCTGCAGCGTCTGCAGCCACATCCGCCGCGCGTCCAGGGCGTCCTGGGCCTTCCTAATGGCGCGGGCGTCCCCCTTCGCCTGGGCCTTGGAGAGGTCGTCCTCGAGCTCGGCGACCTTGTCCTCGAGCTGGCTCAGCGCGGAGTTGGTCCGGGCCTTCGTCTCGGGGTTGGTCTTGCGCCAGTGCTCGTTCTCGGCGGACTTCAGGCCCTCCTCGAGCTTGCGGAACGCCGACTCCATGCGGGTCACGTCCTTGCGGGGCACCCGTCCGGCGTCCTCCCACCGGCCGCGCAGCTCGTTCAGGGCCTTGCGTGCCGCCTTGACGTCCTTGACGGGGAGCAGCTTCTGGCCCTCGGCGAGGATCTGCTCCTTGAGCTTGAGGTTCTCGCCGTACTCACGGTCGATCTCGTCGTTGGTGGCCTTGCGGGCGTTGAAGAAGACGTCCTGGGCCGCCCGGAAGCGCGCCCAGAGGGCGTCGTCCTCCTTGCGGGAGGCCCGGGGTGCGGCCTTCCACTCGTCCATCAGGTCGCGGTAGGCCCCGGCCGTCGCTCCCCAGTCGGTGGACGTGGACAGCGCCTCGGCGCGCGCGATCAGCTTCTCCTTGACCGACTTGGCCTGGGCATTGGTCGCATCCAGCTGGGAGAAGAAGGCCCGGCGGTGCTTGTCCAGGGTGGTCCGGGCCGTGCGGAACCGCTTCCACAGCCCGTCCTCCACGGCCTTGCCGAGGCGGGGACCGGCCTTCTGGGCGGCCTTCCAGTCCTCGAACAGCTCGGCCATCCGGGCGCTCGTCTGCTTCCACTGCACCTGGGCGGGGTCCTTGGCCGCGAGGGCCTCGGCCTCCGCCACGATGGCCTCCCGCGTGGAGAGCTGCTCGGCCTGGGCCTTCTCGAGGGCGATCCGCTCCGCGACCTTGAGGTCGTCCAGGCGCGTCTGCAGGGCCTCCACGCGGGCGCGCAGGGCGGGCATGTCCCCGACCATGCCGCGCTCGGCGATGGTCTGGCGCAGGTGGCCCAGGGTCTTCTGGATCTCACCGGCCGGGGCGCCGGTGGCGACCCGCTGCTCCAGCAGCATCAGCTGGGAGACCACCTCGTCGTACTTCCGCGCGAAGTAGGCGATCGCCTCCTCGGCGCTGCCGTCCGGGAACTGCCCCACCGGGTGCCGTTCCTCGCCGTCGATCAGGGTGACGTGGCCGTCGTCGCTGACGGTGGCGAACTTCGCGGCCTCCTCCACCGGGGTGGAGTAGTCCGGAGCCGGCAGGGGCGTCACCGGGACGGTGGGAGTGCGTCCGGGCGCGGCCGGGCGACCGGGGCCGGCCGCCGGCTTGGGCTTGCCGGAGGGCTTGGGCCTGCCGGCCGGCTTCGGTGCACCGGCCCGTCCACCCCGCGGCGCGGGCGTGTCCGGGGCCGACCTGTCCGAGGTCGGCGCGGCGGCGGCCTGCGGCGCCGGCTCATCGGCAGCGGGCTCCTCCGGGGCCTCCTGACCGGCCGGTGCCTCATGGGGGACGTCCGACGCCTCCACCGCGCCCACGGACGCCAGGACGGCCTCCGTCTCGCTCTCCGCCAGGGACCCGGCGGGTGACGGTCCGGGCGCACCGGCGGGAGCCTCGGTCGCGGCCTCCTGCGCGGTCGCCGGTGCGGCCTGCTCGGGGGCCTGTTCCACGGACGGGTCCGTGGGCTGGTGCACGGCGTCCTGGGGAGCCTGCTCCGCGGACTGCTCCGTCGGCTGGGGGGTGGTCTGCTGGTCGTCGGGTTGCTGACTGGTCGTCACCGCTGGAACTCCCTGTTGGTGCCCTGCACCGGCTGGCGGCCGCAGGGACGTCTGGACACGATCAGGTCCAGCGTACCGGCTGGACCTAGAATGGGATGCCGAACACCCGCGGCACCCGCCTGACCGGAGTCGCGCCGGTACGTCACCGCACCCGTCCCAACGCAAAGGTCGTCCATGTCCCGCAAGGCTTCCCTGTCCGGTTTCCATGAATGGCTCCCCGCCGAGCGGATCGTTGAGCAGCATGTCCTGGACACCCTGCGGACCACGTTCGAGCTGCACGGCTTCTCCTCGATCGAGACCCGGGCCGTGGAGACCCTGGGGCAGCTGCTGCGCAAGGGCGAGATCGACAAGGAGGTCTACGCGGTCTCCCGGCTGCAGGGCGAGCCGGCCGAACGCGCCGACGGGGCGGAGGACCTCAACCGGCTGGCCCTGCACTTCGACCTCACGGTGCCGTTCGCCCGCTACGTCGTGGAGAACGCCGGCCACCTGTCCTTCCCGTTCCGCCGGTACCAGATCCAGAAGGTCTGGCGCGGTGAACGCCCCCAGGAGGGCCGTGCCCGGGAGTTCACCCAGGCGGACATCGACGTCGTCGGCGACGGCACGCTGCCGTTCCGCTACGACGTGGACGTGGCGCTCGTGATGGCCGAGGCCCTGGCCGCGCTGCCGATCGGCGACTTCACCATCCGGGTTAACAACCGCAAGCTCGCCGAGGGCTTCTACCGTGGCCTGGGGCTGACGGACACCGCCGGCGTGCTGCGCAACATCGACAAGCTCGAGAAGATCGGTCCCGACGAGGTCTCGCGCCTGCTGCAGTCCGAACTGGGCGCCACCGCCGACCAGGCGGCCCAGGCCCTGTCCCTGGCCGCCATCCGCACCGAGGACACCTCCTTCGTGGAGCAGGTCCGCGCCCTCGGGGTGACCCACGCCCTGCTGGACGAGGGGCTCGAGGAACTGGCCGCCGTCGTCGGTGAACTGCACCGCCGGGTCCCGGGCCGCGCCGTCGCCGACCTCTCGATCGCCCGCGGCCTGGACTACTACACCGGCACCGTCTACGAGACCGTGCTGACCGGCCACGAACAGCTCGGCTCCATCTGCTCCGGCGGCCGCTACGACGCCCTGGCCGCCAAGGGCAACCGCACCTTCCCGGGCGTGGGACTGTCGATCGGCGTGACCCGGCTGCTGATGCGCATGTTCTCCACCCAGATGGCCTCGGCCTCTCGCTCCGTGCCCACCGCCGTGTACATCGCCCTGACCCACGACGACGACTGGTCGGCCGCGCAGGATACCGCCCGCGCACTGCGCTCCCGCGGCATCGCGACCGAGGTGGCGGTCTCCGCGGAGAAGTTCGGCAAGCAGATCAAGTACGCCGACCGCCGGGGCATCCCCTTCGTCTGGTTCACCCGCACCGAGGACGACCGGACCGTCCACGAGGTCAAGGACATCCGCTCCGGTGAACAGGTCCCGGCCGACCCGGGATCGTGGATGCCGCCGCAGGAGGACCTGCGTCCCCGGGTCACCGGCGCCTGAGCCCCACCACGGCCCGGCCGGCCAGGCCCACGGCGAAGACCGCGAGCATGACCAGCACCGACTGGACCGGCAGCGTGAAGGCCAGGAGCAGGCAGGCCGCCGCGCCGAGCAGGTTCAGCCACCGGGGTCCCGGCACCACGCGTTCGGTGAGCGTGAGGGCGGAGACGTTCGCCACCGCGTAGTACACCAGCACGCCGAAGGAGGAGAACCCCACGACGGTCAGCACGTCCGTGGTCAGCAGCAGCACGATGACCACCGCCGCCGCCGTGAGCTGGGCGACCCACGGCACGGACGTCCGTGCCGAGATCCGCGCCAGCGGCCGCGGCAGGTCGCGCTCCCGGGCCATCGCCAGGCCCGTCCGGGAGATCCCGGCCGCCAGGTTCAGCATCGAGCCCAGGCAGGCCAGCGCCGCCCCGACCACGGCCAGCCACACCCAGTCCGGCCCGAGCACGACCTCGACGGCGTCGCGCACCGCGGTGGGCGTCTGGCCCAGCCCCTGGAGACCGAGGACGGCCTGCAGGCTCAGGGCCAGCAGCAGGTAGAGCACGAGCGTGAACGCCAGCGCACCGAAGACGGCCCGGGGGATGGTGCGGCGGGGATCGCGCACCTCCTCGCCCATCGTCGCGATGCGCGCGTAGCCGGCGAAGGCGAAGAACAGCAGCCCGGCGCCCTGCAGCACCCCCAGCGGGGTGGGGTCCGTCACCGCACCGGACGGGCCCCCGCCGGGAGCCGGGACGGGGCCGGGCGTGACGCCCACGAACCCGGCCACGATCACCACGGTGAGCAGGGCCAGCACCGGGGTCACGATCACCACGGTCGCCTGCACCGTGCGGGTGATGCCCAGCAGGGTGATGCCGGTGATCACCACGACGGCGGCGATCGCCACCCAGCGGGCCGTCCGGTCCGGGGCCCCGGACGCCGTCGGGACCAGGTAGAGGGCCAGGGTGTACGCCATCGCGGCGATGGAGGCGGACTTGCCGGTGACGAAGCCCCAGCCGGCCACGAAGCCGGCCCACTCGCCCAGCTGGCGCCGCCCGTACACGTAGGCCCCGCCGGAGGTCGGGTGGACGGCCGCGAGCTGGGCCATGGCCGTGGCGTTGACCCACGCGGTGGCACCGGCCAGGACCAGGGCGAGCACCAGGAGCGGCCCCGCGGTGGAGGCCGCCAGGCCGAGGGAGGTGAACACGCCCGCGCCGACCATCGACCCGACGCCGATGACGATCGCGCCGGGCAGGCCCAGGCGGCGCTGCAGGGCGGCCGGGGGACCGGCGGTGGGGTGGGTCTGGGGCATGGCGTGTCCTCCGTCGGGGAATCTGTCCCGGGCCACGGACTAGAATCATCCCCGGAGCCGGACGGCGGCGGGACGTATCGAGCCCGCGCGGTGCTGACGGCTGAAGACCTATCACACCAGATCGACACCAGACCAACATCCCGGTGAACCGGGACCGGAAGGACCCTCGTGCTGCGCACCCACCAGCTGGGCGAGCTCAACGCCTCGCTCATCGGACAGAACGTCACCGTCACCGGTTGGGTGGCCCGTCGCCGGGACCACGGAGGGGTCGCCTTCGTGGACCTGCGGGACGCGTCCGGGTTCGCCCAGGTCGTGGTCCGGGACGAGAAGGACTTCGACCCGCTGCGCAACGAGTTCGTCCTCCAGGTCACCGGCACGGTGGAGCGCCGGCCGGAGGGCAACGAGAACCCGCACCTGCCCTCGGGCGAGGTCGAGCTCATCACGGACACCGTGACCGTGCTCAACACCGCCGCCCCGCTGCCCTTCCAGGTGGACGAGCACGTCGAGGTCGGCGAGGAGGCCCGGTTGCGCCACCGCTACCTGGACCTGCGGCGCCCGGAGCCGGCCCGCATCATGCGCCTGCGTTCCGAGGTGAACCGCACCGCGCGCAACCTGCTGCACGACGAGGGCTTCATCGAGGTCGAGACCCCCACCCTGACCCGTTCCACCCCGGAGGGCGCCCGGGACTTCCTGGTGCCGGCCCGCCTCGCGCCGGGCTCCTGGTACGCCCTGCCCCAGTCCCCGCAGCTGTTCAAGCAGTTGTTGCAGGTCGGCGGCATCGAGAAGTACTTCCAGATCGCCCGCTGCTACCGGGACGAGGACTTCCGGGCGGACCGCCAGCCCGAGTTCACCCAGTTGGACATCGAGGCCTCGTTCGTGGAGCAGGACGACATCATCTCCCTCGGCGAGCGGATCGTGAAGGCCGTGTGGTCGCTGGTCGGCGTGGACGTCCCCACCCCCATCCGCCGGATGACCTACCGGGAGGCCATGGAGAAGTACGGCTCGGACAAGCCCGACCTGCGCTTCGGCCTGGAGCTGACCGACCTCACCGAGTACTTCGCGGACACCCCGTTCCGCGTCTTCCAGGCCCCCTACGTGGGTGCCGTGGTCATGCCCGGTGGGGCCTCGCAGCCGCGCCGGACCCTGGACGCCTGGCAGGAGTGGGCGAAGCAGCGCGGCGCCCGGGGACTGGCCTACGTGCTCGTGCAGGAGGACGGCTCGCTGACCGGCCCGGTCTCCAAGAACATCTCCGAGACGGAGAAGGCCGGACTGGCCGGGGCCGTCGGCGCGCAGCCCGGGGACTGCGTCTTCTTCGCCGCGGGCGAGGCCAAGCCCTCCCGCGCCCTGCTCGGCGCGGCCCGCGTGGAGATCGGCCACCGCGTCGGCCTGGTCAAGGACGCCGGGCCGGACGTTCCCGCGGCCGAGGCCGACTGGGCCTTCGCCTGGATCGTGGACGCCCCCATGTTCGAGCCGGCCGCCGACGCGGTGGCCTCCGGTGACGTGGCCGTGGGATCGGGTGCCTGGACCGCCGTGCACCACGCCTTCACCTCGCCGAAGCCGGAGTTCCTCGACACCTTCGACACGGACCCCGAGAACGCGCTCTCCTACGCCTACGACATCGTGGTGAACGGCCACGAGGTCGGGGGCGGATCCATCCGTATCCACCAGGCCGAGGTCCAGAAGCGGGTGTTCCACCTGATGGGCCTGGACAAGGAGTCCGCCCAGTCCAAGTTCGGGTTCCTGCTCGAGGGCTTCAAGTACGGCGCGCCGCCGCACGGCGGCATCGCCTTCGGCTGGGACCGCATCGTGGCCCTGCTGGCCGGGGCGGACTCGATCCGCGAGGTGATCGCCTTCCCGAAGACCGGCAACGGCTACGACCCGCTGACCGCCGCCCCCGCACCGATCACCCCGCAGCAGCGCAAGGAGGCCGGCGTGGACGCGAAGCCCGAGCCGCAGCAGCCGGCCGAAGCCGGGCCGGCCGCGGACGGCGCCCGGGCGTGACGCAGCCGCCGGCCGGCACGGGCCCCGCGGACCCCGATCCGCGGGTGGTCCCGCCCACGGCGGTGCGCCTGCTGCCGTTGCTCGTGGTGACGTTCGGCCTGAGCATGCTGATCGACCTCACGACCGAGTGGCCCATGCTGCTGCGCTGGCTCGTCGCGGGGGCCGGGGGAGTCACCGCCGCGGTGGTCTCCGTGCGGATCTGGGCGGCGCGCCGGCGCTGATCGGGTGCCGGTGCGCCCGGCCCGCCCGGGCGCTAGCCCCGCCGCGACCCCGTCAGGTCGTCGGTGTCCACCCACACGGTGAAGGGCCCGGAGTTGACCAGGGACAGCTCCATCATCGCCCCGAAGACGCCGCGTTCGACGTGGATCCCCTGCCCGGCCAGCTCCGCCGTGAACCGCTCGTAGAGCGGCTCGGCCAGTTCGGCGGGTGCCGACCGGGTCCAGGACGGCCGGCGTCCCTTGCGGACGTCCCCGTAGAGCGTGAACTGGCTGACCACCAGGGCCCCGGCCCCGGCGCTCAGCAGCGACTGCTCGTCGTCGAGCACGCGCAGCCCCGCCACCTTGGCCGCCAGCTGGCAGGCCTCCGCCTCCGTGTCCTCCACGGACACGCCCAGCAGGACCACCAGCCCCGGTCGATCCAGCCGGCCGACCACCTCGCCGTCGACCGTGACGGAGGCGGACGTGGTGCGCTGCAGGAGTGCTCTCATGCCTCCATGGTGGCTCATCTAGGCTGGAGCGGTGAGTGATCTGTTCAGTGCCCTCAGCGGTTCCGGTGACGCCGAGGAGCCCGACGACGGCGCCTCCGAGGCCGTCCGGGCGCGCCCGGGCGCCCCGCTGGCGGTGCGGATGCGGCCGAGGTCCGTGGACGAGGTGGTCGGCCAGCAGCACCTGCTCCACACTGGGTCGCCGTTGCGCAAGCTGGCCGAGGGCGCCGGTGCCGGCCGCGGCTCGGGCGCCGGGCCGTCGTCGTTGATCCTGTACGGGCCCCCGGGAACCGGCAAGACCACGCTGGCCCACGTGATCGCCCGCGGTCCCGGACGCACCTTCGTCGAGCTGTCGGCCATCAACTCCGGCGTTAAGGACGTCCGGGCGGTCATGGACCGCGCCCTGGACGACCGCGACCTCTACGGCCGGACGACCGTGCTGTTCCTGGACGAGATCCACCGCTTCAACAAGGCCCAGCAGGACGCGCTGCTGCCGGGCGTGGAGAACCGCTGGGTGGTGCTCGTGGCCGCGACCACGGAGAACCCCTCCTTCTCGGTCGTGGCGCCGCTGCTGTCCCGGTCGCTGCTGCTGACCCTCAAGCCCCTGACGGACGCGGACATCGGGGACCTGCTGGACCGCGCCGTGACGGACGAGCGCGGCCTGAACGGCACGGTGGCGCTGGCCGAGGAGGCCCGGGAGTACCTGGTGCGGATGGCCCAGGGCGATGCCCGGCGCGCGCTGACCACGCTGGAGGCCAGTGCCGGTGTGGCGCTGGACCGCCGGGAGGAGGACGGCACCCCCACGATCACCGTGGAGGACGCCGCCCAGGCCATGGACCGCGCGGTGCTGCGCTACGACAAGGCCGGCGACCAGCACTACGACGTCATCAGCGCCTTCATCAAGTCCATCCGCGGCTCGGACGTGGACGCCTCCCTGCACTACCTGGCCCGCATGCTCGAGGCGGGGGAGGACCCCCGGTTCATCGCCCGCCGGCTGATCATCTCGGCCTCGGAGGACGTCGGCATGGCCGACCCCACCGCGCTGCAGACCGCGGTCGCCGCGGCGCAGGCCGTCCAGCTCATCGGCATGCCCGAGGGCCGGCTCGTGCTCGCCGAGGCGGTGGTGCACCTGGCCACCGCCCCGAAGTCCAACGCCTCCTACACCGCCATCAACGAGGCCGTGGCCGACGTCCGCGCCGGACTGTCCGGCGAGGTGCCCGCGCACCTGCGCGACGCCCACTACCCGGGTGCCGCCGGTCTCGGCCACGGAAGGGGGTACGTCTACTCCCACGACGCTCCGCACGGGGTGGCGCGCCAGCAGTACGCCCCGGACCCGTTGCAGGGCAAGGACTACTACCGGCCCACCCGCAACGGGGTGGAGCGGAACCTGGGGGACCGGGTGCAGAGCCTGCGGTCCATCATCCGCGGCACGCCGCCCCCTGCGCGCAAGCCCGACGAGCAGGGCGCCGAGGGCTGACACCGCTCCCGGTGGACGCACCCGCGCCCCGGGGGCCCGGCCGGACCTAGGATGGAGTCGATCCTGTCCGCACCGTCCGGGTCCGGGACAGTCCTCCCAGCGGCCCGGGGAAACCGGAGGCCGTCCCATGACCACTCCCGCCAACAACCCCGCGTCCCGCCTGGTGCCCAACACCGCGGAGGTCGACTACCGCATCCTCAAGACCGTGACCACGTACGAACAGGCCCAGGAACTCGTGGACCGGTTGTCGGACGGCGGCTTCCCGGTGGAGAAGACGCGGATCGTGGGCACCGGGCTGCGCTCGGTCGAGCAGATCACGGGACGGCTGACCACCGCCCGGGCCGCCGGCCAGGGTGCCCTCGGCGGCCTGTGGTTCGGCCTGATGATCGGCATCCTGTTCGTGATCTTCGCCCCGGAGTCCGGCCTGCTGATGATCCTGCTGGCCGTGGGCTTCGGTGCCGTCTGGGGGGCGATCTTCGGGGCCATCGGCCACGCCGCGACCCGCGGCAAGCGCGACTTCTCCTCGGTCCAGGTGATGGAGGCCGAGTCCTACGACGTGCTGGTGGAGGCCTCGCACGTCGCCCAGGCCGCCCAGGTGGCGGAGGGCCGGCCGATGCCCGAGACCCCCCGGGGCTGAGGGTCGCCCGAGCTGAGATGAGCCCGGCCGCCCCGCACGGTGCCGGCACGGACGGCCCCCGGGGACTGGTAGAGTAGTCCGCTGTCTGGCAAGCGCCGCCAGCATTCCCCCGTGGTGGACCGGTCCTCGTGGCCGCGGTCACCGCAGGTCCCGTCCCGGCCGGTCCGCTCCTGCGGACCGCCGACGTGCGGCGCTGCAGCGATGACGGGCAGCGGCATGCCCCTCAGCTCTCCGCAGGACGCGACGGAGGCCAGGTTCCGGTCTGTACTTGTCACACCGTGGGAGTCCCCACCTGTGCCTGGACCGGAGATCACACCAGAACCGTGCCGCCTGACAAGAAAGGTCCCTCGTGGCTTCCAACCTCCGTTCGCGCCGTACCGTGCGCCACTCGCGCGCCCTCGGCATCGCCCTGACCCCCAAGGCCGAGAAGTACATGGAGCGCCGTCCGTACGGCCCCGGCCAGCACGGCCGTGCCCGTCGCAAGGCCGACTCCGACTACTCGGTCCGCCTGAAGGAAAAGCAGCGCCTGCGCGCCCAGTACAACATCCGCGAGGCGCAGATGCGCCGTTACTTCGAAGAGGCCAAGCGCACCGAGGGCCTGACCGGTGAGAACCTGGTCGAGCTGCTCGAGATGCGCCTGGACGCCCTCGTGCTGCGTGCCGGCTTCGCCCGCACCATCGCCCAGGCCCGCCAGATGGTCGTCCACCGCCACATCATGGTCAACGGCGCCCGCGTGGACCGTCCGTCCTTCCGCGTGAAGGAGGGCCAGCTGATCCACGTGCACTCCCGCTCCGAGAAGATGGTCCCGTTCCAGATCTCCGCCACCGGTGCCCACCAGGAGGTCCTGCCGACCGTCCCGGGTTACCTGGACGTCGAGATCGACAAGCTGCAGGCCAAGCTGGTCCGCCGCCCCAAGCGCTCCGAGGTCCCCGTGACCTGCGAGGAGAACCTCGTGGTCGAGTACTACGCGCGCTGATCCGCACGTGACGCAGGACCCGGTCCTCCCCGAGGGGAGGCCGGGTCCTCGGCGTTAACGGGGGTGCACGCGGTGCCGCAGCCGTCCGCCCGTGCCGGTTTCAGCGTCCGGCTCCCGCCACCGGTAAGGTAGACCAGTCACCCCTCCGGAAAGGACCTGTCGTGATCAAGCGCGTACTGCTGCTGGGCGTCGGCGCCGCGGCCGGATGGCTCGGCCACACCGCCTACAGCAAGGGCCGCGATGCCGCCGCCCTCAAGGCCGAGGAGACGCTCCGGAACACCCTGAACCCGGAGAACATCGGCCGCAACGCCGGCCAGGCCGCGGCCACCGCACTGGCCGCCAGCGCCCGGTCCTTCGCCTATCAGCTGCGCGAGGAGGTACCGGCCTGGAAGACCGTCTCCTCCACGCTGGCCGGTGCCGCGCCGCGGACCACGGCCGGGGATGCCCCCGCCGCAGCCCACGAGACCATCCCCGGCACCGCCACCGCCGCCCCCGCCACCTCCGCGTCCGGCACCGCCGGCCGGTCCACCCGCCCCGACTCACGGAAGCAGTCATGAAGTCCCAGGAAATCGCCAGCCGCTGGCTGGAGTTCTTCGAGAAGAAGGACCACACCGTCGTCCCCTCGGCCTCCCTGGTCTCCCCGGACCCGTCGTTGCTGTTCACGATCGCCGGCATGGTCCCCTTCATCCCCTACTTCCTCGGGCAGGAGACCCCGCCGTACCCCCGCGCGGCCACCGTCCAGAAGTGCATCCGCACCGCGGACATCGAGGAGGTCGGCAAGACGGTCCGGCACGGCACCTTCTTCCAGATGTGCGGCAACTTCTCCTTCGGCGACTACTTCAAGGAGCAGGCCATCCCCTTCGCCTGGGAGCTGCTGACCAGTTCCCGCGAGGAGGGCGGCTACGGCCTGGACCCGGAGCGGCTCTGGATCACCGTCTACGAGGAGGACGACGAGGCCGAGCGGATCTGGCGGGATGAGGTGGGCGTGCCCGCCGGCCGCATCCAGCGCATGGGCAAGGCCGACAACTACTGGAACACCGGCCAGCCCGGTCCCGGCGGACCCTGCTCGGAGATCTTCTACGACCGCGGGCCCGAGTACGGGGTCGAGGGCGGTCCCGCCGCGGACGACAACCGCTACATGGAGATCTGGAACCTGGTCTTCATGCAGTACCAGCTCTCCACGGTGCGCACCAAGGAGGACTTCGACGTCGCCGGGGAACTGGCGAACCGGAACATCGACACCGGGCTGGGCCTGGAGCGCCTGGCGATGATCCTGCAGGGCGTGGAGAACATGTACGAGACGGACCAGGTCCGTCCCGTCCTGGACCGCGCCGCCGAGCTGGCCGGCCGTGAGTACACCTCCACCGAGGACTCCCGGGACCCGCACTACGCCGACGACGTCCGGCTGCGGATGATCGCCGACCACGTGCGTTCCGCACTGATGCTCATCACCGACGGCGTGGTGCCGGGCAACGAGGCCGGCGGCTACGTGCTGCGCCGGCTGATCCGCCGCGCAGTGCGTGCGATGCGGCTGATGGGCGTCACCGACCCGGTGCTGCCCGAGCTGCTGCCCGTGTCCCGGGACGCCATGGTGGGCACCTACCCCGAGGTCGGTCGCGACTTCGAGCGCATCTCGCGGATCGCCTACAACGAGGAGAAGGCCTTCCTGCGGACCATCACCGCCGGCACCGCCCGCATGGACGGTGCCGTGGCCTCCGCCCGGGTCCAGGATCCCGAACGCCCGGGCATCTCCGGCGCCGACGCGTTCGAGCTGCACGACACCTACGGCTTCCCGATCGACCTGACCCTCGAGATGGCCGCCGAGGCCGGGGTCAGCGTGGACGAGGAGGGCTTCCGGAGCCTGATGGCCGAGCAGCGCGACCGTGCCCGGCAGGACGCCAAGTCCAAGAAGTCCGGCCACGTGGACGCCTCCGCCTACCGCGAGCTGGTCGCCGAGGGAGACACCGTCTTCACCGGGTACACCGAGCACACCACCGAGTCCCGGATCCGCGGACTGCTCGCCGGGGGCCGGCAGGTCGCCTCGGCGACCGCGGGCCAGGAGCTCGAACTGGTCCTGGACGCCACGCCGTTCTACGCGGAGTCCGGCGGCCAGGCCGCGGACACCGGCCTGATCACCGGTGACGGGTTCGTCCTGGAGGTCCTCGACGTCCAGGCCCCGCTGAGGGGGCTGAGCGTGCACCGGGTCAGGGTGCGGCAGGGCGAGGTGCCCGCGGGCGCCACGGCCGTCGGGGCCATCGACCTGCAGCGCCGCCTGGACGCCCAGAAGGCCCACACCGGCACGCACATCGTGCACGCCGCGTTGCACCAGGTCCTCGGTCCCGAGGCCACCCAGTCCGGGTCCTTCAACAAGGAGGGCTACCTGCGCTTCGACTTCCGCTGGGGCGAGGCGATGTCCGAGATGGCCCGCACCGAGGTCGAGGACGTCTCCAACGTCGCCATCCGGGACAATTACCCGGTGCTCACCCAGGAGATGTCCCTGTCCGAGGCACGCGAGCTCGGGGCGATGAGCCTGTTCGGCGAGAAGTACGGGGACCGCGTGCGCGTGGTCGAGGTCAACGGCGCCTGGTCGCGCGAGCTCTGCGGCGGCACCCACGTGGGCGCCACCGCGGAGATCGGCTCCCTGGCCCTGCTCGGCGAGCAGTCCGTCGGCTCCGGCAACCGCCGCGTGGAGGCCCTCGTCGGCCTCGACGCCTTCCGCCACCTGGCCACCGAGCGGACCCTCGTCAACGAGCTGACCGGCATGCTCAAGGTCCCGGCCGACCAGGTGCGGGACCGCGTGGCCGCCACCCTGGGCCGGCTCAAGGAGATCGAGAAGGAACTGGCCGCCCTGCGGGCCGCGCAACTGCAGGCCGAGGCCGGTCGCCTGCTCGACAAGGCCGTGGACATCTCGGGCGTGAAGGTGCTGGCCCACGACGCCGGCCAGGTCGGTTCGGGCGACGAACTGCGGACGCTGGCGCTGGACCTGCGCTCCCGGCTCGAGAACGCGAGCGGCAACGCCGCCGGCACCGCCGTCGTCGCGGTCCTGGCCGGTGTGGCCAAGGGCCGCCCGCTCGTGGTCGTGGCCACCAGCCAGGCGGCGCGCGAGTCCGGCCTGAAGGCCGGGGCCCTGGTGAAGACCGCCTGCTCCGTGCTCGGCGGCGGCGGTGGTGGCAAGGACGACGTCGCCCAGGGCGGCGGCCAGGACACCACCCGGATCCTCGAGGCACTCGAGGCCGTGAGGCAGTCCATCGTCGCGACCGTCCCGACCGCGGGCGCCGCGGGCGCGTGAGCGAGGCACCGCTGCCACCGCCCGTCCTCCCGCGTGGCGTCCGACTCGGGGTCGACGTCGGGCGCGCGCGCGTCGGGCTGGCCGCCTCCGACCCGGACGGCATCCTGGCCACGCCGGTGAAGACCCTTAGGCGCGACGCGCGGAAGGGGTCCGACCGGCGCATGATCGTCCGGGAGGCCCTGGACCGGGACGCGGTCACGGTCTACGTGGGCCATCCGGTCAACCTGCAGGGGCACCCCACCGCCTCCACCCAGGACGCCGTGGACTACGCCGGCGCGCTGGCTGCGGAGCTGTTCCGGGCCGGCAGCCGCGCCGGAGTCCGCCTGATCGATGAACGGCTGAGCACGGTGACCGCCCACCGGCAGTTGCACGAGGCCGGCCGGAACAGCCGGCAGCACCGTGAGGTCGTGGACCAGGTCGCCGCGGTGCAGATCCTTGAGCAGGCCTTGACTATGCAACAATCACTCCAGCGGGACGCGGGTCGTCCCGTCCCCATCCCTGCCGGTGATCCGAACGAAGGAGAGGACGTCACGCGTGACCAACCTGACTCCTGAAGACCCCGAGGACACCGGCGCGTCGGCGGACGCCCAGCCCGGGAACGAGTCCGCGGCGGAGAGTGACCCCGAGACCCGGGGGCATGGCTCCGAGGGCGGGGACAACCCCGACTCCGCCCAGGACGGCCAGGACGGCCAGGACCTCGACGAGGACCGCCGCCAGTACCCGGAACAGCGCGGCGAGGTCCACGGCGCGCCGGCGACCCCCGTCATCGTCCGGCCCTCCAGCCGGCAGGGGTACCAGACGGTGACCATCAACCCGGACCGCGCCAAGGACGCCGGCCAGCAGGCCAAGAGGGAGGCCCGGCGCAAGCGCCGCCGCCGGCGCAACATCGCCCTGGTCTCGGCCTTCGGCGTGTTCGTGCTGCTGCTGGTCGGCCTGTCCCTGGGGGTCCGGGGACTGCTTCCCTCACCGGCCGCCAAGGACTATCCCGGCCCCGGCGGTGAGGAGGTCGTCTTCACCGTGAACCAGGGTGAGGGCGCCCTGGCGATCGGCACGCGACTGGAGGACCAGGACATCGTGGCCAGCCGGGAGGCGTTCATCGAGGCGGTCAACCAGTCCCGGTCGGAGAACTCCATCCAGCCCGGCGAGTACCCGCTGCGGTCGCAGATGAAGGCCTCCGACGCCGCCGCCATCCTGCAGCGGGAGGGCGTGGGCCAGGTCCACTACGTGGCCATCAACCGGGGCATGCGACTGAACGAGGCCTTCGAGGCGATCTCCACCTCCACGGGCATCCCGGTGGAGGACCTCGAGGCCGCGGCGAAGGATCCCACGGAGTTCGGGCTGCCCGAGACGGCGCCCAGCCTCGAGGGCTACCTGGCGCCGGGGGAGTACCGCTTCGACATCGAGGCCGAACCGGCCGAGATCCTCACCCTGCTGACCGAACCGACCTTCGCCACCCTGGAGGCGGACGGCGTGACCGACGAGGCCGAGCAGCTCCGCACGCTCACGATCGCCTCGATCCTCGAGGCGGAGGCGCTGCCGAAGGACTACGCCACGGTGGCCGGGATCATCGAGAACCGCCTGCACCCGGACAATCCGGAGACCGACGGCAAGCTGCAGATCGACGCGACCGTGATCTACGGACTGGGCCAGCGCCAGCTCCAGTTCACCCAGGAGGAGAAGGAGGACGCCTCGAACGAGTACAACACCTACGTCCACCGCGGCCTTCCCCCCGGACCGATCGGCGCGCCGTCCACGGAGGCGATCGATGCCGCGTCCAGCCCGGAGGACAACGAGTTCTACTACTGGGTGACCACGAACATCGAGACTGGTGAGACGAAGTTCGCCCGGGACTACGCCACCCACCGGACGTACCAGCAGGAGTACCGGGACTACTGTGCCGAGAACAAGGAGATCTGTGGCTGAACCGGTGCACCGCTGGAACGCGGGCGTGCTCGGGCATCCCATCGCCCACTCGAAGTCCCCGGACCTGCACGCGGCGGCCTATCGCGTCCTGGGCCTGGACATCGACTACCGGGCCCACGACGTCACGCCGGAACACCTGTCCGGATTCGTGGCCGGGCTCGGTGACGCGGCCGCGTCGGGGGCGGACTGGCTCGGCCTGTCCGTGACGATGCCCCTGAAGGCCCCGATGGTCGGGCTCATGGACTCGGTCTCGCCCCGCGTGGAACGGCTCGGCGTGCTCAACACGGTCGTCCGTGGGGCCGACGGCTCGTTGTCCGGCCACAACACGGATGTCGACGGCATCGTCCGGTCCCTCGCCGCCGCCGGATTCGACCGGCGTGCCACGGGTGGCCGGATGGGCATCCTGGGCGGTGGGGGCACGGCCGCGGCGGCCATCGCCGCCGCCGCGCAGCTGGGACTGGACGGGATCGAGGTCTTCGTGCGGAACCCGGACCGGGCCGTGGGGCAGGTGACGCTGGCGCGCGCCTTCGGCCTGGAGGCCGCGGTGCGCACCCTGGCGGACTTCCCGGCCTCGGCGCCCGGGTTCCGCGCGGTCGTCTCCACGCTGCCGCCCCGTGCCGCCGACCCGACCGCGGCGGCGCTGGCCGCCGCCGGCCCCGCCGGCACGCGGGGGCTGCCGCCCCTGCTGGACGCCGCCTACGACCCATGGCCCTCGGCCCTGGCCGCGGCCTGGTCCGGTCGCGGCGGGGACGTCGTCAGCGGGCTGGAGATGCTGCTGTACCAGGCCGTCGAGCAGGTCCGCCTCTTCACGGCCCGCGTCCGGACGGGCACGGCCGAACCCGACTGGGCCGCCGTCACCGGTGCGATGGCCGCGTCGATCGGCCTGCCCGCGCGAGAGCCCGCGCCGCCGGCCGGGTCCTGATCCGTCACACCGTCCGGCGCGCCCGGCGGTGCGTGAGAGAATCAAGTCCATGGTGCGCTGGTTGACAGCGGGCGAATCACATGGGCCCGCACTCGTTGGAATCATCGAAGGGCTGCCCGCGGGCATCCCCCTGACGACCGCCATGGTCCAGGAGGCCCTCGCGCGCCGCCGGCTCGGCTACGGCCGAGGGGCCCGGATGAAGTTCGAGCAGGACCAGGTGACGCTGCTCGGCGGCGTCCGCCACGGCTCCACGCTCGGCTCGCCCGTGGCGATCGAGATCGGCAACACCGAGTGGCCCAAGTGGGAGAAGGTCATGTCGGCCGATCCCGTGGACGCCGAGGAGCTGGAGGGCCTGGCGCGCAACGCCGCCCTCACCCGCCCGCGGCCCGGTCACGCCGACCTCGCGGGCATGCAGAAGTACGGCTTCGCCGAGGCCCGCCCGCTGCTCGAGCGGGCCTCGGCCCGCGAGACCGCCGCCCGCGTGGCCCTGGGCACGGTGGCCGGCTCCTTCCTGGCGCAGCTGGGCATCCGGACCGTCTCGCACACCACGGCGGTCGGCACCGTCTCGGTGCCGGAGGACTCGGCACTGCCGGGCCCGGACGACGTGGTGGCGCTGGACGCCGACCCGTTGCGCTGCTTCGACCAACTGACCTCCGACGCGATGGTGGCCGAGGTGGACGCCGCCCACAAGGAGGGTGAGACCCTCGGCGGCGTCGTCGAGGTCCTGGCCTACGGTGTGCCCGTGGGGCTGGGCAGCCACGTCCACTGGGACCGTCGGCTGGACTCCCGGTTGTCCGCCGCCCTCATGGGCATCCAGGCCATCAAGGGCGTGGAGGTCGGGGACGGCTTCACCACCGCAGCCCGCCGCGGCACCGCCGCCCATGACGAGATCATCCGGGGCCAGGACGGCCACCCGCTGCGCACCTCGAACCGCGCCGGGGGCATCGAGGGCGGCATGAGCACCGGGGGAGTGGTCCGCGTCCGCGCCGGCATGAAGCCGATCGCCACCGTGCCCCGCGCCCTGAAGACCGTGGACACCGCCACCGGACAGGACACCCGGGCCCATCACCAGCGCTCGGACGTTTGCGCCGTCCCGGCCGCGGGCGTCGTCGCGGAGGCCATGGTCGCCCTCGTCCTCGCCCAGGCCGTCCTGGAGAAGTTCGGCGGGGACTCGGTCGCCGAGACCCGGCGGAACCTGGACAACTTCGTGGCGGCCCTCGAGCCCCTGCCCGCACCGGAGCCCACCGGGGTCTCCGCTGCCGAGGCGCCGATGGGCGATCCGCTGCAGTGACGCCCGGACCAGTCCCGGCTGGCGCACCGGAGCGGTTCCCCCGTCAGCGCATCGTGCTGGTCGGCCCCATGGGATCCGGGAAGTCGACGGTCGGCACCGTCCTGGCCCGTTCCCTCGGCCTGGCCCGGCTCGACGCGGACGAGCTCTTCGAGTCCGCCCACGGACCGATCCCGGACTACTTCGCACGCCACGGCGAGCCGGCCTTCCGACAGGCCGAGGAGGACGTGATCGGCCAGGCGATCAGCGGCGCCGAGCCCTGCGTGCTCTCGCTCGGCGGAGGCGCCGTGCTCAGCGCGCTGACCCGGTCCCGGCTGGCCGGGTCGCACGTGGTCTACCTGACGGTCGACGAGGCCGTCGCGCTGCGCCGGGTCGGCGGCGGTGAGGGCCGCCCGGTGCTGGCGGGTGACCCCGGTCGCACGTGGCGGCGCATCCTGTCCGAGCGCGAGGCACTGTACCGTGAGGTGTCGGACTGGACGGTGGACACCACCGACCGGTCGGCCGACGAACTGGCCCAGACCATCATCCGCCTCGTGCGCGAGGCCGAATCCGTTTCCCCCACCCCAGGAGCTGTCCATCCATGACCGAACCGAACGTGCCGCAGGCCGCTACGCCCGGGACTCCCACTCCGGCTGCCGATGACGCCACCGTCATCCCCGTCTCGGGTGGATCCGGGGCCGCGGCCTCCGGCGGGTACGACGTCGTCGTGGGCAAGGGGCTGCTGGCCCGGCTGCCGGAGATGCTCGGTGCCGGCGTGCGCCGCGTCCTGGTCATCCACCCGCGCGCGCTGCGGGCCACCGGTGACGTGGTCAAGGCGGACCTGGAGACGGCCGGCTACACCGCCCTGACCGCGGAGATCCCGGACGCCGAGGAGGGCAAGCACATCCAGGTCGCCGCGTTCTGCTGGCAGGTGCTGGGCCAGAACGACTTCACCCGCTCGGACGCGATCGTCGCGGTGGGCGGCGGCTCGGTGACCGACGTCGCCGGGTTCGTGGCCGCCACCTGGCTGCGCGGCGTACGGGTCGTGCACATCCCCACCACCCTGCTGGGCATGGTGGACGCCGCCGTGGGCGGGAAGACCGGGATCAACACCGCCGAGGGCAAGAACCTGGTCGGCGCGTTCCACCCGCCGGCCGGCGTCCTGGCCGACCTCGACACCCTGCTGACCCTGCCGCCGAACGAACTCGTCTCCGGGCTCGCCGAGGTGGTCAAGTGCGGGTTCATCGCCGACCCGACGATCCTGGACGTCATCGAGTCCTCGCCGCAGCAGGCCCAGAACCCCCACTCGGCCCAGCTGCGGGAGCTGATCGAGCGCTCCATCAGCGTCAAGGCCGAGGTGGTCTCCCAGGACCTGCGCGAGGCGGGGCTGCGGGAGATGCTCAACTACGGGCACACCCTGGGCCACGCGATCGAACTGGCCGAGCGCTACCAGTGGCGCCACGGGGCGGCCGTCTCCGTCGGCATGGTCTTCGCGGCCGAGCTCGCCCGCTCCGTCGGACGGCTGGACGACGCCACCGCCGACCGGCACCGCAGCATCCTGCAGTCCCTGGGCCTGCCCACCTCGTACGCGGCCGGGCGCTGGGAGACGCTGCTCGACGGCATCCGCCGCGACAAGAAGAACCGCGGCGACCAGCTGCGCTTCGTCCTGCTGGACGGCCTCGCCCGCCCGACGACCTACGACGTCCCGGACGCCTCGCTGCTGTTCGCCACCTACCAGGAGATCGCCGAATAACCGGACTCCGGTCATCGCCTAGAATGGTCGACTGGACTTCGAACGAGGCAACAGACGGAGAAGACTGTGGCAACCAGCAATGACATCAAGAACGGCACCGTCCTGAAGATGGACGGCCACCTGTGGAACGTGATCGAGTTCCAGCACGTGAAGCCGGGCAAGGGCGGCGCCTTCGTGCGCACCAAGATGAAGAACATCACCACGGGCAAGCTCGTGGACAAGACCTTCAACGCCGGGGCCAAGGTCGAGACCGCCACCGTGGACCGTTCGGACTACGAGTACCTGTACCAGGACGGCGAGGACTTCGTGTTCATGGACCTGGACACCTACGACCAGATCACGGTCTCCCCGGCCGTCGTCGGGGACGCCGCGCACTTCATGCTGGAGAACCAGAAGGTGACCATCGCCATGAACGAGGGCACCCCGCTGTACCTGGACATGCCGCCGTCGGTGGTCCTGGAGATCACCTACACCGAGCCGGGCCTGCAGGGGGACCGTTCCTCCGCCGGCACCAAGCCGGCCACGGTGGAGACCGGTTACGAGATCCAGGTCCCGCTGTTCGTGGACCAGGGCACCAAGGTCAAGGTGGACACCCGCACCGGTGACTACCTCGGCCGCGTGAACGACTGATCCGCCGGTGAGTGCACGAGGCCGCGCCCGCAGGCGCGCCCTGGAGATCCTGTTCGAGGCCGAGCAGCGGGGGACCACGCCGGATGAGGGAATCACCTCCCGCCGGACGTCGACGGAGCAGGTGATCAACCCGTACACGGTCGAGATCATCCACGGCGTGATCGCCGAGCAGGAGCGGATCGACGAGATCCTCTCCTCCTACGCCCAGGGCTGGACCCTGGACCGTATGCCCGCGGTGGACCGTTCGATCCTGCGCATTGGCGCCTGGGAGCTGCTGTTCAACGACGACGTCCCGGACGGCGTGGCCGTGGCCGAGTCCGTCACCATGGCCAAGGAGCTCTCGACCGACGCCTCCCCGGAGTTCGTCAACGGGCTGCTCGGCCGCATCCAGCAGCTCAAGCCAACCCTGCTGGACTGACGCCCGCCGACCCGACCGCGGCCAGCAGCTCCTGGCGCTGGCGGACCGTGGCCCGCAGCAGCCTGGACTCCTCGGCGGCATTGCGCTCCACGTCGTGTCCCCGGTCGAGCCGGTGCCGCACGGCGGCCAGCCTGCGGGCCGTGCGTTCGAGCTGCACCAGCTGGTCACCGGCGCCGGCACGGCGGGCCCAGCGCCGGGACTGGAGCCGGCCCGCCCGGGTGCCGAACATGACCGTCTCCTGGGGCAGCAGCCATCCGGTCCGCTCGTAGTGGGCCAGCTTCTCGTGGGCCAGGCGCCGCTCACCGCGCATCAACAGCAGCACGGCCGCGATCGCGGCGAGGAACAGCGGCACCTGCAGCAGCACGTAGAACGAGAAGAAGTCGTCGAAGAGCAGCGCGAGGCCGCCGTTCCACAGGACGTGCCCGAGGACGGCCGGGACCAGTCCCAGCAGGAACCATCCCGCCCAGCGGGCCGGGGCGGCGTGGGACCCGGGACCCATCCGGTGGGCGGCGATACCCAGGAAGAACCCGATCCAGACGGTGAACAGCACGTGGGCGAAGGGCGAGAACAGCCCCCGCAGCACGAACGTGACGGCCAGTTCCGGGCCCCATCCCACCTCGCCGTAGGCGGCGCCGAAGTAGAGGATGTTCTCGGTGAAGGCGAAGCCGGCGGCGACCATCCCGGCGTAGACGACCCCGTCCACGGGCCCGTCGAAGTGTGAGCGCGCCGCCAGGAAGACGACGATCAGCCCGGCCCCCTTCATGACCTCCTCCACGACCGGGGCCTGGACCACCGCGCCGAAGGTGCCGGCGTCCAGGGCCGACAATTCGGCGAAGGCGGCCGTGAACACCTCCCCGAGCACGAGGGTCCCGAACACGGACACCCCGGCCCCCCACAGCAGGGCGAAGGCCAGCCAGCCCCGCGGTTCCGGATCCCACCGGTCGATCCACCACAGCCCGACCAGCACGATCGCCAGGGGGACGAGGGCGAGCAGCCCGACCACGAACAGGGTGTCCGGACCCAGTGCCGAGGCGAGGAACCGCGCCACCAGGACCGCGACGGCGGCGGTGAGCACCAGCAGGACGGTCACGGCGGCGGTGGAGCGACGCCGGCCGCGCTCGAGCTGACGGGGTGTGGGCGCGGTCGCGTAGGGGCTGGGTGCGGGGGGTTGCGGCCCGCGGCCGTCGACCTGCTGTGACATGCCTCCCATCCTGTCATCCCGGTCCGTCACGTCCCGTCTCGGCCCCGTGGCGGCTGGTCCCGGTGGTAGGGTTGTCGCCGGACCAGACACACCCCTACCGGGGTTGCGTTTCCTTTAAGTTCCGTCCTGTGAGGCGGGGAAGGAGGCATGTGTGCAGGCTGTACCCCGCGATGCGAGGACCGTCCTGTCCGCTGCGGACATCGACCGGGCACTGACCCGGATCGCGCACGAGATCCTCGAGGCCAACCGTGGCCCGGAGGGGATCGTCGTGCTGGGCATCCCCCGCCGGGGCGTGCCGCTCGCCGAGCGCATCGCCGCGAAGCTGGAGCGGATCGAGCCCGGCTTCGCCGCCGCCGCCGCCACGGGCCAGCTCGACGTCACCCTGTACCGCGACGACCTGCGCCGCTCCACCTCACGCACCCCCGCCCCGACGCGGCTCCCGACCTCCGGGATCGACGGCGCCGTCGTCGTCCTCGTGGACGACGTCCTGTACTCCGGGCGCACCATCCGGGCCGCCCTGGACGCCCTGAACGACGTCGGCCGGCCCGCCGCCGTGCGGCTGGCGGTGCTGGTGGACCGCGGCCACCGCGAGCTGCCCATCCGGGCCGACTTCGTGGGCAAGAACCTGCCGACCTCCACCGCCGAGCGCGTCCAGGTCCGGCTCCTGGAGATCGACGGTCCCGCGGGCACCGGTGAGGTCACCGAGGACGCCGTCGCGATCATGGACATCACCGACCCCGCCACGGCCGTGGGGGAGGGCGCCCGGTGAAGCACCTGCTCTCCACCCAGGACCTTTCGCTGAGCGACGCGCTGCGCATCCTCGACACCGCCGAGGAGATGTCCGCCGTCTCCGGCCGCGAGGTCAAGAAGCTGCCGGCCCTGCGCGGCCGCACTGTGGTCAACCTCTTCCTCGAGGACTCCACCCGCACCCGGATCTCGTTCGAGGCGGCCGCCAAGCGGTTGAGCGCGGATGTCATCAACTTCACCGGGAAGGGCACCTCCGTGTCCAAGGGGGAGTCCCTCAAGGACACGGTGCAGACCCTGGAGGCCATCGGCGCGGACGCGATCGTCATGCGCCACTGGGGCTCCGGGGCCGCCGCCCAGCTGGCCGGCTCCGGCTGGATCACCTCCTCGGTGGTCAACGCCGGCGACGGCACGCACGAGCACCCCACCCAGGCGCTGCTGGACGCGCTGACCCTGCGCCGTCACCTGGCCCGCCGCCACGGCACCGGACCGCGCGGGACCGACCTGTCCGGGATGAAGGTCGTGATCGTGGGAGACATCCTGCACTCGCGCGTGGCCCGCTCCAACCTGTGGCTGCTCACCACCCTGGGGGCCGAGGTCACTCTCGCGGCGCCGCCCACGCTCATGCCCGTGGGCGTGGAGCAGTGGCCCTGCCAGGTGACCTACTCCCTGGACGAGGCCATAGCCGCCGGCCCCGACGCCGTGATGATGCTGCGGGTGCAGTCCGAGCGCATGCACGAGGCCTTCTTCCCCTCCGCCGCGGAGTACACCCGGTCCTGGGGGCTGACCGACGACCGGCTCGCCCTGCTCGAGTCCGCCGGCGCCGACGACGCCGTCATCATGCATCCCGGCCCCATGAACCGCGGGCTGGAGATCTCTGCCGCGGCGGCCGACTCCGTGCGGAACACGGCGCTGGAGCAGGTCGCCAACGGTGTCTCCGTGCGTATGGCCGTGCTGTACCTCGTCCTGTCCGGCACCGAGACCGCCGGCACCCCCGACCTCGTCCCCAGCGCCGCCAGGAGGCCTGAAGCGTGAGCCCCACCGCACCCCGATACCTGATCTCCGGCGGCACCCTGCCGGACGGCACCACCTCCGACGTCCTCATCGAGGAAGGACTGCTGGCCGCGGTCGGGCCTGAGGCGCGCTCCCGCGCCGAGGCCGGCGACGGCCCGCTCGAGACCGTGGACGCCTCCGGGCGGATCGTCCTGCCGGGACTGGTCGACCTGCACACCCACCTGCGCGAACCGGGCCGGGAGGACGCGGAGACGGTGGAGACCGGGACCCGGGCCGCCGCCATGGGCGGCTTCACCTCGGTGCACGCCATGGCGAACTCGACGCCGGTCGCGGACTCCGCGGGTGTCGTCGAGCAGGTCTGGCAGCTGGGCCGTGAGGCCGGCTGGTGCGACGTGCACCCGGTGGGCGCCGTGACCGTGGGCCTGGCGGGGGAGCGCCTCGCGGAGCTCGGTGCCATGGCCGCCTCCCGGGCCGAGGTCCGCGTCTTCTCCGACGACGGGATGTGCGTCGCCGACCCGGTGCTCATGCGCCGGGCGCTGGAGTACGTCAAGGCGTTCGACGGCGTCGTGGCCCAGCACGCGCAGGAACCCCGGCTGACCGAGGGCGCGCAGATGAACGAGGGCGAGCTGTCCTCGGTCCTGGGCCTGTCCGGCTGGCCGGCCGTCGCCGAGGAGGCCATCATCGCGCGGGACGTGCTGCTGGCCCAGCACGTCGGCTCGCGGCTGCACGTGTGCCACGTCTCCACCGCCGGTTCCGTGGAGATCATCCGCTGGGCCAAGGAGCGAGGGATCGACGTCACCGCCGAGGCGACCCCGCACCACCTGCTGCTCACGGAGGAGTCCGTGCGCAGCTACGACCCGGTGTTCAAGGTGAACCCGCCGCTGCGCCGTGAGGCGGACGTGATGGCCCTGCGCGAGGGCCTGGCGGACGGGACGATCGACACGATCGGCACCGACCACGCCCCGCACACGGCCGAGACCAAGGAGTGCGAGTGGACGGTGGCGGCGATGGGGATGACCGGGCTGGAGACGGCCCTGCCCGTGGTCCAGCACGCCCTCGTGGACACCGGATTGATGGACTGGGCGGGCGTGTCCCGGATCCTGAGCTCGACGCCGGCGCGGATCGCCCGGCTCGCGGACCAGGGCCGGATCTCGGCGGCCGGCGTCTTCGAGACCGGGGCCCCGGCCAACGTGACCGTCTACGACCCGCACGTCACCCGCACGGTGGATCCCGCCACCCACGCCACGCGCTCGAGGAACAGCCCGTACCGCGGCATGGAACTGCCCGGTCAGGTCACCGACGTGTTCAACCACGGGCACCCGGTGGTGCGTGACCGCGCCCTGGCCACGCCCCGCACCCACTAGAGAAGGACCCTCCCAGACGTGAACGACTACAGCGCCGAGTACACCCTCATCGGGATCCTGACGGTGATCGTGGTGATCGCCATCGGTGTCCTGATGTGGTGGGGCTGGCGCAACCGGAAGCGACGCCAGCAGGACATCCCCGCCCCGGCGCCGGTGCCCGCGCACCTGCTCGAGGCGGCGCCGTCGGCGGACGCGGAGGGCATGTACGTCAGCACCGTCCGCGGTCGCGACTACCTGGACCGCATCGCCGTGCACGGGCTGGGCCTGCGCACCAACGCCCGGCTCGAGGTCCACCCCGAGGGGGTGGTCGTGCTGCGCGAGGGCAGCGCGAACTTCCTCATCCCCGCCGCGGACCTGCTCGAGGTCGGCCTGGACTCCGGCATGAGCGGCAAGTTCGTCGAGTCCGGCGGGCTGATTGTCATGACCTGGCTGCTGGGCGGCCAGGAGGTCACCACCGGGTTCCGCACCCGGGCCGCCAGGGACCGTGACCCGCTGCGGTCCGCGATCGAGCACATCGTCCCCCACCACGACGGCGGCAACCGCGCCGCCGCCTGAACCACGACTTCCCCTCACCCCCCACCAGCAGATGGAGTACCTTCCGTGAGCCTGTTGAACCCTGAACCGGCCCTTCTCGTCCTGGGCGACGGCACCGTCCACCGCGGCCAGGCCTACGGTGCCACCGGCACCACCCTCGGCGAGGCGGTCTTCACCACCGGCATGACCGGTTACCAGGAGACCCTGACCGACCCCTCCTACGCGCGGCAGATCATCGTGCAGACCGCGCCCCACATCGGCAACACCGGCGTGAACGACGAGGACGCGGAGTCCCGCGACATCTTCGCCGCGGGCTACGTGGTGCGGGACGCGGCACGCCGCCCGTCCAACTGGCGTGCCCGTCGCAGCCTCGACGAGGAGCTGGTGGCCCGCGGCGTCGTCGGGATCCAGGGGGTGGACACCCGGGCGATCACCCGGCACCTGCGCAGCGAGGGGTCCATGAAGGCCGGGATCTTCTCCGGCGAGGCCGCCCGGCGCCCCGAGGGCGAACTCATCGCCGAGGTCCAGGCCCAGCCGCCGATGGCCGGTGCCCGGCTGGCCGAGCAGGTCACCACGGACGCCCCCTACGTGGTGGAGCCCGCCGACCACGGCTGGCAGGGCGAGCCCCTGCACGAGATCGCCGCGATCGACCTGGGGATCAAGGCAGCCACCCCGCGCCACCTGGCCTCCCGCGGCGTCCGCCTGCACGTGCTGCCGGCCACCGCGACGTTCGAGGACATCACCGCCCTGGACCCCGCCGGCGTGTTCCTGTCCAACGGCCCGGGCGACCCGGCCACCGCGGACGAGCAGGTGGTCCTGCTGCGCCAGGTCCTGGACGCCGGGATCCCGTTCTTCGGCATCTGCTTCGGCAACCAGGTCTTCGGCCGCGCCCTCGGCTTCGGCACCTACAAGCTGCCCTTCGGCCACCGCGGGCCCAACCAGCCGGTGATGCACAAGACCACCGGCCGGGTGGAGATCACCTCCCAGAACCACGGCTTCGCCGTGGACGCGCCCCTCGGGGAGCCCGTCCAGGCACCCGAGTCCGCCTACGGCCGGGTGGAGGTCTCGCACTGGTCGCTCAACGACCAGGTCGTGGAGGGCCTGCGCCTGCTGGACCGCCCGGCCTTCTCCGTCCAGTTCCATCCCGAGTCCGCCGCCGGCCCCAACGACTCGATCGACCTGTTCGACGCGTTCATCACCATGATGACCGAGCACTCCGCCGCCGGCGCCCCCCAGACCACCAATCCCGCTGAAGGAGCCTGAACCCAGATGCCCAAGCGCACCGATCTGCAGTCCGTCCTGGTCATCGGTTCCGGCCCGATCGTCATCGGCCAGGCCGCCGAGTTCGACTACTCCGGCACCCAGGCCATCCGCGTCCTGAAGGAGGAGGGCCTGCGCGTCGTGCTGGTCAACTCCAACCCGGCCACGATCATGACTGACCCCGAGCTGGCCGACGCCACCTACGTGGAGCCCATCACCCCCGAGGTGGTCGAGAAGATCATCGCCGTCGAGCGCCCGGACGCCATCCTGCCGACCCTCGGCGGCCAGACCGCCCTGAACACGGCCATCGCCCTGGACGCCAACGGCGTGCTGGAGAAGTACGGGGTGGAGCTCATCGGCGCCAACATCGAGGCGATCGAGCTCGGCGAGGACCGCGAGAAGTTCAAGGGCGTGGTGGAGCGCTGCGGCGCGGAGTCGGCCCGCTCCGTGATCGTCCACTCCATGGACGAGGCCTTCGCCGCCGCCGAGACGCTCGGGTACCCGATGGTGGTCCGCCCCTCGTTCACGATGGGCGGCCTGGGTTCCGGCATGGCCTACGACGAGGAGGACCTGCGCCGCATCGCCGGTGCCGGCATCCAGTACAGCCCGACCTCCGAGGTCCTGCTCGAGGAGTCCATCCTCGGCTGGAAGGAGTACGAGCTGGAGATGATGCGGGACCGCAACGACAACGTCGTGGTCGTCTGCTCCATCGAGAACTTCGACCCGGTGGGCGTGCACACCGGTGACTCCATCACCGTGGCCCCGGCCATGACCCTGACGGACCGCGAGTACCAGCGGATGCGGGACATCGCGATCGCCGTCATCCGCGAGGTCGGCGTGGACACCGGCGGCTGCAACATCCAGTTCGCGGTGGAACCGTCCACCGGGCGGATCGTCGTCATCGAGATGAACCCGCGCGTGTCCCGGTCCTCGGCGCTGGCCTCCAAGGCCACCGGCTTCGCCATCGCCAAGATCGCCACCAAGCTCTCCCTGGGCTACACGCTCGACGAGATCCCCAACGACATCACCCGGAAGACCCCGGCGTCCTTCGAGCCGGTCCTGGACTACGTGGTGGTGAAGGTCCCGCGGTTCGCGTTCGAGAAGTTCCCCGCCGCCGACCCGACGCTGACCACCACCATGAAGTCGGTCGGCGAGGCCATGGCCATCGGCCGCAACTTCACCGAGGCGCTGCAGAAGGCCCTGCGCTCCCTGGAGCAGAAGGGCGCCGAGCTGTCCTTCGTGCGCCCGGCCCTGGACGAGGTCCCCGCCCTGATCGAGCAGTCCAGGGTCCCGACGACGGACCGGCTGGCCCAGGTGCAGCGGGCCCTGCTGGGCGGCGCCACCGTCGAGCAGCTCTTCGAGGCCACCGCGATCGACCCGTGGTTCCTGGACCAGCTGGTGCTCATCAACGAGGTGGCGGCCGAGGTTGCGGCCGCCCCCGAGCTGAGCGAGCCGGTCCTGCGGCTGGCCAAGCGCCACGGGTTCTCGGACGCCCAGATCGGCCAGCTGCGCCACATGGACCCCTCGGTCGTGCGCGGCGTCCGCCACGCCCTCGGCGTGCGGCCCGTCTACAAGACGGTGGACACCTGCGCCGCGGAGTTCGAGGCCTACACCCCGTACCGCTATTCCAGCTACGACCTCGAGGACGAGGTCACCGCGCACGACAAGCCCTCGGTCATCATCCTGGGTTCGGGCCCGAACCGGATCGGCCAGGGCATCGAGTTCGACTACTCGTGCGTCCACGCCACGCTGGCCCTGCGCGCCGCCGGGCACGAGACCGTGATGGTCAACTGCAACCCGGAGACCGTCTCCACGGACTACGACATCTCCGACCGGCTGTACTTCGAGCCGCTGACCCTCGAGGACGTCCTGGAGGTCATCGCCGCCGAGGAGCGCAGCGGGGGAGTGCTCGGGGTGTTCGTCCAGCTCGGTGGCCAGACCCCGCTCAAGCTCGCGCAGCAGCTCGCGGACGCCGGCGTGCCGATCCTCGGCACCTCGCCCGAGGCCATCGACCTGGCCGAGCACCGGGGCGAGTTCGCCCGGGTCCTGGACGAGGCCGGACTGGTGTCCCCCAAGAACGGGACCGCGGTGTCCTTCTCCGACGCCAAGAAGGTGGCGGACGAGATCGGCTACCCCGTCCTGGTGCGCCCCTCCTACGTGCTCGGCGGCCGCGGCATGGAGATCGTCTACGACGAGGTCTCGCTGTCCCGGTACATCGAGAACGCCACCGAGATCACCGTGGACCACCCGGTACTGGTGGACCGGTTCCTGGAGGACGCGACCGAGATCGACGTGGACGCCCTCTACGACGGCACCGACCTGTTCATCGGCGGCATCATGGAGCACATCGAGGAGGCCGGGATCCACTCGGGCGACTCCGCCTGCGTGCTGCCGCCCATCAACCTCGGCCCGGACACCCTGGACCGGGTCCGCGAGGCCACCCGCGGCATCGCGGCAGGCGTGGGCGTGCGCGGACTGATCAACATCCAGTTCGCGCTGGCCTCGGACGTGCTCTACGTGATCGAGGCCAACCCGCGCGCCTCCCGCACCGTGCCGTTCGTGTCCAAGGCCACCGGCGTGCAGCTGGCCAAGGCCGCGGCACTGATCGGTACCGGTCGCACGATCGCCGAGCTGCGCGCCGACGGCATGCTGCCCGCCAGCCACGACGGCTCCTCGCTGCCGCTGGACGCCCCGGTGGCGGTCAAGGAGGCCGTGCTGCCGTTCGCCCGGTTCCGGACCCCCGAGGGCCGCGTCGTGGACTCGCTGCTCGGCCCCGAGATGCGGTCCACCGGCGAGGTGATGGGCATCGACAAGTACTTCGACACGGCCTTCGCCAAGAGCCAGTCCGCCGCCAACAACCCGTTGCCGACCTCCGGCAAGGTGTTCCTCTCGGTCGCCAACCGGGACAAGCGCGGGATCGTCATGCCGGCCAAGCGGCTGATCGACCTCGGTTTCACGATCGTCTCCACCGGCGGCACCGCCGAGGTGCTGCGGCGCAACGGCGTGCAGGCGGACGTGGTCCGCAAGATCGCCGACGCCGGCTCCGCGGAGGGGGAGGGCACCGTGCTGGAACTGCTCGGCGCCGGCCAGATCGCCCTGGTCCTGAACACGCCCTCGGGCGGGGACTCGCGCGGGGACGGCTACGAGATCCGGGCCGCGGCGACCTCCATCGGCGTGCCGATGATCACCACGCTGGCCGAGTTCGGCGCCGCCATCCAGGCGATCGAGGCCCAGCGCGAGTACGCGTGGGACGTCACCTCCCTGCAGGAGCACGACGCGCGGCTGGCCGCCGCCATCGGCCGCGCGGGAACCGGGGCGTGAGCGACCCCGCGGCCTCCCCTGCCGGCCGGGCACCCTTCGGTGCCCGGCTGGCAGAGGCCATGGACGCCGCCGGGCCGCTGTGCCTGGGGATCGACCCGCACCCGCAGCTGCTCTCCGACTGGGACCTGCCGGACACCCCGGTGGCCCTGGAGCGCTTCTCCCAGACGGCACTGGAGGCCGCCACGGGAACCGGTGCGCAACCCCTCGTCGCCGCCCTCAAGCCACAGGTCGCCCTCTACGAACGGCACGGTTCCGCCGGGCTGGCCGTGCTGGAACGGCTCCTGTCCGCCGCACGCCGGGCGGGCGTGCTGACGATCGCCGACGCCAAGCGGGGTGACATCGGCTCGACGATGGCCGGGTACGCCCATGCCTGGCTCTCGGACTCCTCGGCGCTGGCCGCCGATGCCGTCACGCTCAGCCCGTACCTCGGCTACGGGTCGCTGGCCCCGGCCATCGAGCTGGCCGCGGCCACCGGGCGCGGCGTCTTCGTCCTGGCCCTGACGTCCAACCCGGAGGGCGCCTCGGTGCAGCACGCCACCGGGCCGGACGGCGCGGTCGCCCGGGTCATCGCCGAGGCGGCCACCGGGGACAACGCGCGGGAACTGGCCCGGGCCCCCGGCCCGCAGGGCGGCCCGGCCGGAGCGCGCCCGGCGTTCGGCCCGGTCGGACTCGTGGTCGGGGCGACCGTCGCCGGCCAGGCCGCGGAGCTCGGCATCGACCTGGCGGGAGTGCGCGGCGCCCTGCTGGCGCCGGGTTTCGGGGCCCAGGGGGCTTCCGGAGCGGGGATGCGCGACGGGTTCGCCCGGGCGTGGCCGTCCGTGCTGGCCACCTCCAGCCGCGCCATCCTGCGGCAGGGGCCCTCGGTGGCGGGACTGCGCGGTGCCCTGGAGTCCGCGCGGGACGAGCTGGCGGGCTGATCTGGATCGACACGCCCACCGTGACCGGGTCGTCATCTACCAGAGGGTAGTCGGTGGCCGCAAGGGCCTCCGATCACCGTTGGATAAAGTTTCGGCGCGGGACCGCGTCCAGACCTGCCCCTGGCCGCGTGGGGTTGGTAGCTTTTCTCCAAGTCACGGCACCACTGCCGTGGCGTGTGGATCTAGCCCGAGGTGGTTCACCATGGCCCTCAAGGAACTGACTTCCGAAGAACGGGAAGCCGCCAGGAGCAAGGCGCTGCAGGCACGGACCGCTCGCGCGGATCTCAAGGAATCGTTCCGTGCGGGGAAGACCACCCTGCAGTCGGTCTTCGAGACGGCCGACGTGGACGACGCGATCGGCCGGATGCGCACCGTGGACCTGCTGCAGACGCTGCAGGGCGTCGGCGAGGTGCGGGCGGCGAAGATCATGGAGACGTGCGGGATCTCACCGAACCGGCGGCTGCGCGGCCTGGGCCGGAGGCAACGTGAGGCGCTGATCGCCTATATTGGCCGGTAGTCCCCTACCGACCAGGAGGTCCCGTGACCGAGCCGACCATCGGCAGATCCGTCGGCTCGGCTGGCTCTGCCGGCCCTGGCGTGCCCGCCGGGCTGGAAGACATCGAGCCCCCGCCCGTGCCGGGTGCCCGACCGGTCAGCCTGCGTCCGGAGCACGGCGCGGCCCCCGCCGGACACCGGCCGGGCATCACCGTGCTCGCCGGACCGACCGCTGTCGGGAAGGGCACCGTCTCCCAGTTCATCCGGGAGCACTATCCACAGGTATGGCTCTCGGTCTCCGCCACCACCCGGCCCCCGCGGCCGGGGGAGGAAGACGGCCGGCACTACTTCTTCGTCTCCCCGGAGCGCTTCGACGAACTGGTCGAGCAGGACCAGATGCTCGAGTGGGCGGTGGTCCACGGGGTCAACCGCTACGGCACCCGGCGGGACACCGTCCAGCGGGCGTTGGCCGACGGTCAGCACGTGCTGCTGGAGATCGACCTGCAGGGCGCCCGGCAGGTGCGCGAGCGGCTGCCGGAGGCCACGTTCGTCTTCCTGTCCCCGCCGAACTGGGAGGAACTGGTCCACCGGCTGGTGGGCCGCGGCACGGAAACACCGGCCGAACAGCGGCGTCGGCTGGAAACGGCTAGAATGGAACTCGCTGCCGAGCCGGAGTTCGACGCCGTCGTGGTCAACGACACCGTGGAACGGGCCGCCCAGGAGCTGGTCCGCATCATGGGACTGGACCCGGACGACCGCCCCTGAGACGCGATCGAGGCAGCCACACAGACTGAGCCGCGGCTACAGCAGCGGACAACCGACAGACAACAGTGGAGATCCTGTGACCGAACAGTACGAAGGCATCGTCAACCCGCCCATCGACACCCTGCTGGAGAAGGTTGACTCGAAGTACGCCCTGGTGCTCTTCGCCGCCAAGCGCGCGCGCCAGATCAATGCCTACTACTCGCAGCTCCACGAGGGCCTGTTCGAGTACGTCGGCCCGCTGGTCGACACCAAGCTCAACGAGAAGCCGCTCTCCATCTCCCTGCGCGAGATCGAGTCGGACCTGCTCGAGGCCACCCCGATGACCGAGGAGCAGATCGCTGCCGAGGAGTCCGGTGACTTCGGCGCCTTCGACCTGCCCGGTTCCACGGACGCCGACTTCTCCGACGCCGGCTTCTCCGGCGAGGGCTTCCTGACCGACACCGAGGTGGCGGACGCGACCACCGACCCGGGCATCGCCACCGACGGGTCCCCGGTCGCCGAGGAGGCCATCAGCACCGACCTGGACGGCACCCCCACCGAGGGCACCGACGACGAGGCCGACCACCAGTCCTGATCACCCGATGAGGATCGTCCTGGGAGTCACCGGCGGGATCGCCGCGTACAAGTCCGCGCTGCTGCTGCGCCTGATGACCGAGGCCGGCCACACCGTGGACGTGGTCCCCACCCCGGCAGCCCTGGGCTTCGTGGGCAAGGCCACGTGGGAGGCACTCTCCGGACGTCCGGTGCGCACGGACACCTTCGAGGCCGTGGAGACCGTCAACCACGTCCGGCTGGGCCGCGAGGCCGAGCTGGTCGTCGTGGCACCGGCCACCGCGGACGCCATGGCGCGCGCCGCCGCCGGGCTTGCCCCGGACCTGCTGGGCAACGTCCTGCTCACCGCCACGTGCCCGGTCCTGGTCGTCCCGGCAATGCACACCGAGATGTGGCAGAACCCGGCGACCGTGGCCAACGTCGCGACCCTGCGCTCCCGCGGCATCACCGTCATGGACCCGGACTCGGGCCGTCTCACCGGCCAGGACACCGGTCCCGGGCGCTTCCCGGAACCCGAGCGCATCTGGGCCGAGGCCCAGCGGCTCGCCCGGCCCACCGAGTCCCCGGAGGCCGGTCCGCTGGCCGGACGCACCGTCGTCGTGACCGCCGGCGGCACCCGTGAGGCGCTGGATCCGGTCCGCTACCTCGGGAACCGCTCCTCCGGCAAGCAGGGCGTGGCCCTGGCGCAGGCCGCCGCGGCCGCCGGCGCCACCGTCCGCTTCATCGGCGGCGCCATGTCCGTGGAGCCGCCCGCTGGCACCGCCGTGACGCGCGTGGAGTCCACCCAGGAACTGCACGACGCGGTCATGGAGCAGTGTGCGGACGCCGATGCGCTCATCATGGCCGCTGCCGTCGCCGACTTCCGGCCCACCGAGTACACGGACGCCAAGATCAAGAAGTCCGAGGACGGCTCCAGCCCCGTGATCCACCTCGAGCGGACCCCGGACATCCTCGCCGGAACCGTCCGGGCGCGGTCCGAGGGCCGGCCCATGCCCGGTGTCATCGTCGGCTTCGGCGCCGAGACCGGTGACGCCGAGCGCTCCGTACTGGAACACGGCGCCGCGAAGCTGGCTCGCAAGGGGTGCGAGATGCTCGTGGTGAACCAGGTCGGCCGGGACCTCGGCTTCGGCCAGGACGTCAACGAGGTCACCATGCTCTTCGCCGACGGTCGCGACCCGGTCGAGGCGGCCGGGTCCAAGGCGGACGTCGCGGCCGCCGTGGTGGACCAGCTGGCCGGGCTGCTGCGGGGCTGACGGCGACGCCCGGCCATCGGTGTCCGCGTCCGTGGCTAGGATGGTCGGGTGACTGACGCAGACAACACCGCAGACATGGCCCAGCCCCGTGAGGCCGCCGGCTTCGAGTCCTACGCGGGCGTCGGGGGAGGTGGACTGCGCCTGTTCACCTCCGAGTCCGTGACCAGCGGCCACCCGGACAAGATCTGTGACCAGATCTCGGACGCGATCCTGGACGCGATCATCGCCCAGGACCCCACCGCGAAGGTGGCCGTGGAGACCCTGACGACCACTGGTCTGGTGCAGGTGGCCGGCGAGGTGAACACCTCTGCCTACGTGGAGATCCCGCAGATCGTGCGCGAGACCATCCTCGGGATCGGCTACGACTCCTCCGCCAACGGCTTCGACGGCGCACGCTGCGGCGTGAACATCTCCATCGGCCAGCAGTCCTCGGACATCCACGCGGGCGTGTCCACCTCCCTCGAGGCCCGCGGCGGCTCCGTGGACGCGGTGGACCTCCAGGGAGCCGGTGACCAGGGCATCATGTTCGGCTACGCCTCGAACGAGACCCCCACCTACATGCCGACCCCGATCTTCCTGGCGCACCGGCTCTCCGAGCGGCTGACCACGGTCCGCACCATGGACGAGTCGCCCATGCCCTACCTGCTGCCGGACGGCAAGACGCAGGTCACCGTCGGCTACGGCGAGGACGGCCTGCCCAAGACCATCGAGACCGTGGTGGTCTCCACCCAGCACCTGCCGGACGTCACGCAGGAGCAGGTGAGGGCAGACGTGGAGCGGCTCGTCATCCGCCCGGTCCTGGACCAGTCCGGCCTCGACTACTCCGGGGCGCAGGTCATCATCAACCCCGGTGGTCCCTTCGTCATCGGCGGACCGGTCGGCGATGCCGGCCTGACCGGGCGCAAGATCATCGTGGACACCTACGGCGGCATGGCCCGCCACGGAGGCGGTGCCTTCTCCGGCAAGGACCCGTCCAAGGTGGACCGCTCCGCGGCCTACGCGATGCGCTGGGTGGCCAAGAACGTGGTCGCCGCCGGACTGGCGGACCGCGCCGAGTTCCAGGTCGCCTACGCCATCGGCAAGGCCCGCCCCGTGGGCCTGTACGTGGACACCTTCGGCACCGCGAAGGTCGACGAGGCCGCCATCATCAAGGCGGTCAACGAGGTGTTCGACCTGCGTCCGCTGGCCATCATCCGGGACCTGAACCTGTTGCGGCCGATCTACCGGAAGACCGCCGCCCACGGTCACTTCGGCCGTGAGGACCCGGACTTCACCTGGGAGCGGCTGGACCGCGTCGACGCCCTGCGCGCCGCCGTCGGCTGGTGACCGAGGAGCCCCTCTTCCACATCCCGGTGCCCGCCCCGGTGACCGGTCTGCCCGAGGTCGCCGGGGGCTGGCCGGACGACCCCGTGGCCCGGGTCCTGCTGGACTCCGGGGTTCCCCACCTGGACCGGGAGTTCGACTACCTGGTGCCCCATGCGCTCGACGACGAGGCCCGCCCGGGGGTGCGGGTGCGGGTGCCCTTCGGCCACCAGGACGTGCTGGGCTGGCTCGTCTCGCGGGGTTCCGAGCCCTCGACCGGTGCCAAGCTGCTGCCCCTGCGCGCGGTGGTCTCCCGCGAGCAGGTCCTCGCACCGGAGGTCCTGGACCTGGCCCGCGCCGTCGCCGCGCGGTACGCCGGGAACGTGGCGGACGTCCTCCGCGTGGCCGTGCCACCCCGCGTGGTCCGGGTGGAGAAGCAGATGGACGCCGAGGCCGAGGCCCCGGAGGCCGTGGGGACAGCAGAGCCCGACCACCCGGGTGCCGCGGGTGAGGCCCCCGGTGCGGACGGCGCCGGCAGCGGTCCGGAGGCCGGATCGCCCGTCGGACCGGTTGTCGAGGCACCCGCCTCGGACCCCGCCCCGGACCCCGTCTCGACCGTGCCGGCTGCGGCCGAGCCCGGGTTCCGGCCCGATGCCGGCAGCCGCTTCGACTGGACCCGTCTGGACGGCGCCACCTCGTTCTTCCGGCAGGTCACCGCGGGAGAGGGGCCCCGGGCGGCGGTGACCGTGCCGAGCGCCCACGGCAGCTGGGACTCCGCCACCCTGCTGGCCGACGCGGCCGCGCGGACCGCCGAGGCCGGCCGGGCCGCCGTCGTGGTGGTCCCGGACCAGCGCGACCTGGACCGGCTCTGCCGGGCACTGGGCCGCCGCGTGGGCGCCGGCGCTTACGCGCGGCTGACCGCCGACGACGGCCCCACCCCCCGCTACCGGGCTTTCCTGCAGTTGCGGCGGGGTCAGCGGCGGATCGCGGTGGGCACGCGGTCCGCGATCTGGGCACCCGTGCCGGACCTCGGCCTGGTGGCCGTCTGGAACGACGACGACGCCCTGCACTCCGAACCGCGAGCGCCGTACCAGCACGTCCGGGAGGTGGCGCTGCTGCGTTCCGAGCTGGCCGGGGCCGGACTGTTGCTGGCCTCCACGTCGCGCACCCCCGAGGTCCAGCGGCTGGTCGAGTCCGGGTGGCTGGGGGAGCTGGGCGTGGACCGCCAGACGGTGCACGCCGCGACCCCGCGGGTCGTGGCCACCGCGGACTCCTGGGAGTCGGAGCGCGATCCGGTGCTGGCGCGCGCACGACTGCCGCAGGCCGCCTGGAAGGCCGCGCGGGAGGGACTGGAGGGCCGGCACGGCGAGCCCGGTCCCGTGCTCGTGCAGGTCGGCCGCAGCGGGTTCATTCCCGCCCTGAGCTGTCAGGACTGCGGGACACCGGCCCGCTGCCGGCACTGCACGGGCCCGCTGGGATACCCGGACCGGACGGCCTCCGCCCGGAACGAGACCGCTTGCCGGTGGTGTGGGCGGCGGGAGCGACAGTACGAGTGCCCCGAGTGCGGCAGCCACCGCCTGCGGGCCGGCTCCCGGGGCGTGGACCGCACCGCCGACGAGCTCGGACGGGCCTTCCCGGACACGCCGATCCTGTCCTCCTCGGGGGACCACATCCTCTCGACCGTGGACGGCACCCCGGCGCTGGTGGTCGCCACCATCGGTGCAGAACCCGTGGCCGAGGGTGGTTATACGGCGGCGCTGCTGCTCGACGGTGACAACCAGCTCCAACGCGAGGGGCTGCGCACCCCGGGGCAGGTGCTGTCGCGATGGTTCGCGGCGGCCGCCCTGGTCCGGCCGCGCCAGGACGGGGGCGTGGCCGTGGTCACCGCGTCGCAGGAGGACGTGGTGGGAGCCCTGGTGCGCATGGACGCCGCCGGGTACGCCTCGCGTCAACTGGCCGAGCGCCGTGAACTCGGGCTGCCGCCGGCCGTGCGGATGGCTGAGGTGTCCGGACCCGCCGACGCCGTGGCCGCGTTCATGGACCTCGTGGGCCCCCTCGGTGGGCCGTCCCCCCTGCCCTGGGTGGGACCGGTCCCGGTGGGCGACGACGCGGGATTCGGGCACGCGGACGGATCTGCCGGTCCGGTCCGGCACCGGGCACTGCTCTTCTTCCCCTATTCCGCAGCTCGGCGGGTCGTCGAGTCGTTGCGCGCCGCACGGGCGGCGGCCAGCGCCCGGCGGTTGACCGAGCCGGTGCGGTTGCGGATCGACCCGGTGGACCTGCCGTAGTCCATCCCGCGCGGTGGTGATCAGTCGGTCCGCAGGAAGTCCCGGATCACCCCGGCCGTCTCCGGGGCCCGTTCATAGTGGATGAGGTGCCCGACGCCGTCGAACACCTCCAGGCTGACCCGGGGAGAGACCTCGCGGATCCGACGGGCCAGGTGTTCCTGGCCCGCCACGGAGCCCAGCTCGTCCTGGGCGCCCGCCACGAGGAGGACGGGCAACGCCAAGCGATCGGCGACCTCCAGGACCGTTCCCCTGATCGACGCGCGATACGACTCCACCAGCACGCGGCGGTGGTCGAACGCGGAGAAGTACCTCTGATGCTGGTCGTGGAGGTACGCGAGCGTATGACGGTCCTTCGTCTTGGCCATCACCGTTCCCGTGAACCAGACGACCACCGGGGAGGACAGCAGGGCCATGCCCAACGACTCGGGCAGGGCCGCGGAGGCCGCGTAGTAACCCTGGGCCAGACGCGCCAGCGTCCGTTCTGAGCGGGTGCCGTCGACGGACAGGGCCGGCTCGCAGATCGGATTGACGAGGATGAGCTCGCTCCACCGCGACGGCTGCTCCGCAGCGAGGTGAGCGGCGACCACGGACCCGAAGGAATGGCCGAGCAGCACGGGCCTGGCCGCCGCCTCCGGTGCCGTGGCCGGGCGCCCTGCGTCGGGTATCGGGACCAGGCCCAGCGCGTGCACCGCAGCGCCCACGGCCGTGGCGTAGTGCGCGACGGTGTGCTCGGCGTCCGGGAAAGCGGGGGAGTGCCCGAACCCGGGCAGCTCGGGGAGGTAGAACTCCATCTCCGGGAGGCAGTCGGCGAGCAGCGTCAGCCCATGGTGATCGCCTCGGAACCCGTGGATCATGACCACCGGTGTGGTGGGTCCTTCTGCGCTCTGGCGGGGTGCCGTCGCGTAGTGCCAGACGGCGATCGGGGTGGCACGGCCAGAGACGGGGTCCGGCACCTCGACGATCCGCCGTTCCGGGGTCCTAGCCCGGTGGCCGGTGATCACCGCGGTGTCGCGCGGGGCCGGGGGGACGAGGAGGCGATCCCTCCACCGGATGGGCAGTGGGCGCCTGCCGCCTGGGGTCCGCTCGGTGTTCACACGGTCAGCCTACCGATCCGTCGTGGTCAGACGGTGAACGGCGGACTAGGTCAAACTCCCCATCCTCGGCCGATGAAGATGGGGGATTCGCCCGATCCACCGCCGGAGGCGGACTCCTAGCGTTGGTTCCGGAAGCATCAGCCGATCTGGAGAGCGACGAGGACCATGGACTTCGACTTGGCGGTACTGGCGGGAGTGATCTCCTCGATCGTCTTCGTCGGCAGCGTGCTGCCGATGCTGATCAAGGCCGTGCGGACCCGGGACCTGGCGTCGTACAGCCTGGGAAACCTCTTGCTGGCGAATCTCGGCAACGTCGTGCACTCCGTCTACGTGTTCAGCCTGCCGACCGGTCCCATCTGGGCCCTGCACGGCTTCTACCTTCTGACTTCGGCCTTCATGCTCGTGATGTACCTGCGCCATCGGGAACCACGGCCCCGGGAGGGGCTCGGCCATGATGTCTCCTCTGACGTCCTTCGGACCGACGGCCGCGTGGGCTCGGGATCTGAGGACGCCGGTCGGGCAGCGGCGGGACGACCCGAGGGCGACCTCCAGGCAGTCGGCGCCCTGCGCTAGCAACGTGGTCGATGGGCCCATCGCCTGATGCACCGACCCCGTCGTGGGGCGGCAGGTCAGTCTTCGATGAAGGGGTTGGCGCACGCCCAACCGTCGGGGTTCTGGTGGCAGTCCTCGGCGACGTTCTTGGCCTCGGATCGCCAGATGTCGGCTTCCACCGGGGTGCTGGGCACACTGGCGGTGCCGGGAATGGCGATCCAGGGGCCACCGTTGACGGAGAACTGTCCCCGGTAGGCGGTGGCCACGGTGACCGGGAAGGTACCGGTCTGCTGGTAGGCGTGGGACGTGGTGGTCTCCTGGTTGAACTCGCGCTGCGGCCCTCCCGGGGTGGTACTGACCAGCGGGGCACTGCCGTCGCCGTAGGTGAACGTCCACTGCACCGGGATTGCCTGGATGGCGACCGGCTGGCCCAGCATGGTGGTGTTGAGGGTCTGTGGCTTGTCGGTGGCATAGAAGTTGGTATTGGCCCGGATCAGTCCGAACCCGCCGGAGTCCGACTCGATCTTCGAGGGGGCTATGTCCAGACGCCGGAAGTCAGCGAGCGTCACGACGGGCATCGGTGGAGCCTCCGGCTCGGCCTCTGCTGGATCACTGATGACCGGGTCCGACGCTTCGGAGCAGAACGGTTGTCCGAAGCGTTGTAGCGAATTGGTGGGATCAGCACGTTCATAGCGTGCCCGGATGACGTACTGGCTTCCATCCTCGGTGCACAGGGTCTGCTCGATTTCGAAGCAGTCGATGTACCCTGTTCCGTCGTTTTCATGCCCCCCGAGGCAAAAGGGTTGAAGTAGCTCTACATATTTAGACTTGAGCCCGGTATTCGCCTTAGACCTGGAATTGGACTCAGATGACTCCGTACTTTCAAGGTCCACGGCCTTATCTCCAGTTGCCGCTTGATCCCGCTCGACTTTCACATCCGCACTGGCATCTCCCGTGTTGGCCTTAATGCGGCTGAACGGATCGTCATTATCGGCAACAGCCGTCATTGAACTAGCGGTCAGCAGTGCAGGAATTGTGCATGCAACCAACAACCTGGTCAGAGCTCCAGTCTTCATTGCACGCTCATGTCTTCAATCTGCCACTGCCCGCCGGAGTATCTGGCGCCGGCACCCCAGCCGACGTCTTTGCTTCCGTCACCCGAAGCCGACTCCACCCTTGAACCGTCGGGCCGGTAGACCTCACCGGGCGCCTCCGAAACCATCAAGATTGCCCGTCCACCGAGATTGTTGTTATCTAGCGAACTAAACGCGACCTCCATTTCTGTTTCTCCTATGTCTGCCCAACCGTCAGCCCTATAAATTGCTGGCCAGTTCTTGATCAACTCTTCACACAAGGCACAGTCTTCGGTCGAGATTGCTCGCAGTGGATCAGGGTCACCAGTCAGCTTGAGGTACCGCTCTGCTTCCCACCAATACTCCAGCGCGGCCTCCAGGCCTTCCTGGGTCTGCTCCGTGGCGGCAGTCGGCATCTCGGGTACCGGCACGTTCTGGGCGGGCCCTTCGGAGGACGCCGGGACGAACTCACCGTCCGCCGCCTCAGGCGACGCCGTCGAGGACCCCGAGGGTGCTGCCAAGTCCTTCCCGTTCTCAGATGCGCTCGGTTCCGGCGAGGCCTCGCTCGACGCCGAGGGAGTGCTCGCCGGGGATCCGGTGACCGGATCGTCGGCCCCACCGCCGCAAGCGGTCAGCGCCAGGGCCAGTACCGCCACGGCAACACCCGCCCGCCCGGTCGGGCGCCTCATCAGCAACGTGCTCACTCGTTCAGTCATGGAGGAACCCCCCGTCAGGCCACGAGGCCAGCCACCGGAGCCGCGCTCGCACGCCCCGGCCTGCCATCCCCACAGCAGTTCAAAGAGCCTAGTCATCCCGTGTCCCAGGCCACACTCGACATTCAAACACAGCCGCCCCATCCGCTGTCCGCCCTGTCCACAGCCGGTATCCTGCCGCCATGCCTCCCAGCGCCGTGATCAGCATCGACCAGGGCACCACCTCCACCCGCGTCGTGGTGATGGACCAGTCCGGCTCCATCATCGCCAGCGCCCAGCGCGAGCACCGCCAGCACTTCCCGCGCCCGGGCTGGGTGGAGCACGACCCGGTGGAGATCTGGGAGAACACCCGGGAGCTGAGTGGCCTGGCTCTGACCCGCGCCCGGATGCGCCCGGGGGACATCGCCGCCGTCGGGATCACGAACCAGCGCGAGACGACCGTCCTGTGGGACGCGGTCACCGGCCGGCCCGTCCACCGGGCCCTGGTCTGGCAGGATTCGCGCACCGACGCCCTCATGGCCCGGCTCCGCTCCGACGGACACGAGGACGCGGTCCGCGCCCGCACCGGACTGCCCCTGGCCTCCTACTTCGCCGCGGGCAAGATCGCCTGGATGCTGGAGAACGTTCCCGAGGCCGCCGACCTGGCCCGCAACGGCCGCCTGCGCGCCGGCACCATCGACAGCTGGCTGCTGTGGAACCTCACCGGCGGCACGGACGGCGGAGTCCACGCCACGGACGTCACCAACGCCTCGCGCACCCTGCTCATGGACCTGGACACCCTCGACTGGGACGAGGACCTCGCGTCGGTCTTCGGCATCGACCCGGACCTGGCCGCCTCGATGCTGCCCCGGATCCACCCGTCCGTGGGAGAGCTCGGCACCATCGTGGGGGCCGAACCACTGAACGGCGTCCCCGTCTGCGGCATCCTCGGCGACCAGCAGGCGGCGACCTTCGGCCAGGCGGCCTTCGACCGCGGGGACGTCAAGAACACCTACGGCACGGGATGCTTCATGCTGCAGAACACCGGCACGACGGCGGAGCCCTCCTCCCACGGACTCGTCACCACGGTCGCCTACCAGGTGGAGGACGCGCCGGCCGCCTACGCGCTGGAGGGGTCCGTGGCCGTGGCCGGCTCGCTCGTGCAGTGGCTGCGGGACAACCTCGGCCTCATCCGCACCTCGGCCGAGGTCGAGGCGCTCGCGGGCACCGTGGAGGACAACGGGGGCGTCTACTTCGTACCCGCGTTCTCCGGTCTCTACGCCCCGTACTGGCGCCCCGACGCCCGCGGGCTGATCGCCGGACTGACCGGTTATGCCACGGCGGGCCACCTGGCCCGAGCGGCCCTGGAGGCGACCGCCTACCAGTCGCGGGACGTGCTGGAGGCGGTGGTGGCGGACACCGGCCAGCGTCCTGAGGAACTGCGGGTGGACGGTGGCATGACCGTCAACGACGACCTGATGCAGTTCCAGGCCGACATCCTGGGCGTCCCGGTGGTGCGTCCGGAACAGGTGGAGACGACGGCGGTCGGGGCCGCCCATGCCGCGGGACTCGCCGCCGGCGTGTGGTCGGGCCTGGAGGAACTGGCCGGACTCTGGCGCGAGGGCGGCCGCTGGGAGCCGAGGATGGACGCCTCGCACCGCGAAGGACTCCTGTCCGGTTGGCAGAAGGCCATCAGCCGGTCGATGGGCTGGATGACGGAGCCGGCGTCGGAACGCGCCTGAGCGTAGGGCCGTGCCGGGTCCGGGGAACTGGCCCTGGTGTCCCGTGCTCGCGGCATTGAACGCCGCAGGGACCGCGCGCACACTGTGCCTGTCAACACCTTCCCTGGTCCCCGGGGCCAGGCGTGTACTAGGCGGTAGAGATGGACCTCCAGGCCGTGCGGCGGATGGCGTGGCCGCTCTTCCTCGTCGGTGCCCTGCTGTTGCTGGGTGCCGGCAACGAACTGCTGTACGGGATCACCATCCCGGCGCTCGCCCTCATCCTGATGCTGGTCGTCCCGGGGGACAGGCCCCGGCTGGCGATGCGCGTGGACTGGCCCGACCTCGCCGTGGTGGCAGTGCTGTACACCGGGGTCGTGGCGCTGTTCTGGCTGGCGTTCCGCGTGTTCACCCAGCAGAACACCCTGGGCCTGTTCCTGTGCTTCGCGGCCGGGATGCTGCTGGGCGTGGTGGGACCGGTCGTGTACACGACCTGGATCCGGCGCAGGGCGTTGGCCGAGCTCGGGTTCCGCCGGGACAACCTGCGTCAGGCGCTCATCCTGGGACTCGTCCTGGCGGCCGTGCAGTTCCTGCTCACGCTGTGGGGTTACGCCCTGCCACGTCCGGTGGACTGGGTCCCGTTGCTGTTCCTTGCCCTGACCGTCGGCCTCTTCGAAGTGGTCTACTTCCGCGGTTTCGTACAGACCCGGTTGGAGGCCTGCTTCGGTTCCGTGCCCGGCGTGGGCGGTGCTGCAGCCCTGTACGCCGCCTACCACATCGGCTACGGCATGGGCCTGAGGGAGATGGTGTTCCTCTTCGGGCTCGGTGTGGTGTATTCCACCGCATTCGCCGTGGTGCGCAACGTGGCCGTCCTCTGGCCCCTGCTGGTCCCGATGAGGTCCTTCTACAGCAACCTGCGCGGCGGGGACATCGTGCTGCCCTGGGCCGCGATCCTGGGCTTCGCCGACGTGCTGGCCGTGATGGTCACCGTCCTGTGGTTCGCGGCCAGGAGCGAGCGGCGTCGACGGGACGGCACGGGCACGGTCCGTCGTGGCGGGCCGGTTCACCGCCGGCAGCCGCCGTAGGCGCGGTTCCGAGGCGACAGCCGCCGCGGAGTAGGATGGGCGGGCGCGTCGAGCGCCCGGTTGACGGGCCGGCGTCGTGATGTTGACACCCCGTTTCCACCGCACTTCAAGGACAGGACTTCCGTGAGCCAGGCAGCGCAAGGTACTCCCCAGGACCCCGTGACGGGGCAGGCCACCCAGGCCGCGCCCGAGGAGTACTCGTTCCGGGCCCTAGAGGACCGCTGGGGCGGTTACTGGGAGAAGCACGAGACCTTCGCGCCGCTGGACGACGGGTCCGCGGAGCGCCGCTACGTGCTGGACATGTTCCCCTACCCGTCCGGTGACCTGCACATGGGCCACGCGGAGGCCTTCGCCATGGGCGACGTCGTCGCCCGGTACTGGACGCAACTCGGCTACGACGTGATGCACCCGATCGGCTGGGACTCCTTCGGGCTGCCCGCGGAGAACGCCGCCATCAAGAACAACGCCCACCCGGCCGAGTGGACCTACCGGAACATCGAGACGCAGAAGTCCTCGTTCCAGCGCTACGCGATCTCCACCGACTGGTCCCGCCAGCTGCACACCTCCGACCCCGAGTACTACCGGTGGACCCAGTGGCTGTTCCAGCAGTTCTACGCCAAGGGCCTGGCCTACCGGAAGGACTCCCCGGTCAACTGGTGCCCGAAGGACCAGACGGTGCTGGCCAACGAGCAGGTCGTCAATGGCGCCTGCGAACGCTGCGGCACCCAGGTGACCAAGAAGTCCCTGAACCAGTGGTACTTCAAGATCACCGACTACGCCGATCGTCTGCTCGAGGACATGTCCGAGCTGGAGGGCCACTGGCCCGATCGCGTGCTGGCGATGCAGCGCAACTGGATCGGCCGCTCCGAGGGAGCCCACGTGGACTTCCAGGTCGAGGCGCGCAACGGCCAGCCCGGCCAGTCGATCACCGTGTTCACCACCCGCCCGGACACCCTGTTCGGCTCGACCTTCATGGTCGTGGCTGCGGACGCCGACCTGGCCCTGGAACTGGTGGACCCGGAGCACCGCGAGGCCCTGGAGGCCTACCGCGAGGAACTGACGCACGTCTCGGAGATCGAGCGGCAGTCCACCGAACGCTCCAAGACCGGGGTCTTCCTGGGCCGGTATGCCGTGAACCCGCTGAACGGCGAGCGGCTGCCGATCTGGGCCTCCGACTACGTCCTGGCCGACTACGGCACCGGCGCCATCATGGCCGTGCCCGCCCACGACCAGCGCGACCTGGATTTCGCCCGCGCCATGGACCTGACCGTGCGCATGGTCGTGGACACCGGTGAGGAGGACCCGGCGGTTTCTGGCGTGGCCACCACCGGGGACGGCACCCTGGTGAACTCCGGCGAGCTGGACGGCCTGGACAAGGCCGCCGCGATCAGCCGCGCCATCGAGATCCTGGACGGCCGGGGCACCGGCCGCGGCACCGTGAACTACCGCCTGCGGGACTGGCTGCTGTCCCGCCAGCGGTTCTGGGGCGCACCGATCCCGATCGTGCACTGCGCCGGTTGTGGCGAGGTCCCCGTGCCGGAGGACCAGCTGCCCGTGCTGCTGCCGACCGACGTCACCGGGGAGAAGCTGGCGCCGAAGGGCAAGTCCCCGCTGGCCGGCATCGAGGAGTGGGTCAACACCACGTGCCCGTCCTGCGGGGGCGCGGCGCTGCGGGACACCGACACCATGGACACCTTCGTGGACTCGTCCTGGTACTACATCCGCTACGCCTCGGCCCACGACGACACCCAGGTCTTCGACCGCGACGCCGTGGACCGCTGGCTGCCGGTGGACCAGTACGTCGGCGGCGTGGAGCACGCGATCCTGCACCTGCTCTACTCGCGTTTCTTCACCAAGGCGCTCTACGACATGGGCCTGGTGTCCTTCACGGAGCCGTTCAAGGCGCTGCTGAACCAGGGCCAGGTGCTCAACGGCGGCAAGGCCATGTCCAAGTCGCTCGGCAACGGGGTGGACCTCGGCGAGCAGCTGGACACCTTCGGCGTGGACGCGGTGCGCCTGACGATGATCTTCGCTTCCCCGCCGGAGGACGACGTGGACTGGGCGGACGTCTCGCCGTCGGGCTCGGCCAAGTTCCTGGCCCGTGCGTGGCGGCTGGCCCAGGACGTGCAGTCCGCCGGCGCGGCGCCGGGCACGGATCCCGACGGCGGCGTGAAGTCCCTGCGCCAGGTCACCCACCGCACGGTGGCGGATGCCGCCCGGTTGCTGGACGAGCACAAGTTCAACGTGGTCATCGCCCGGACCATGGAGCTCGTCAACGCCGCCCGCAAGGAGATCGACTCCGGTGCCGGCGCGGGCGACCCCGCCGTCCGGGAGGCCGTGGAGGCCGTGGCCGTGCTGCTGAGCCTGTTCGCCCCCTACACCGCCGAGGACATGTGGGCCCGGTTGGGCCACGAGCCGTCGGTGGCCCGGGCCGGCTGGCCGGCCGTGGACGAGGCGCTGCTGGTGGAGGACACCACCACCGCCGTGGTCCAGGTCAAGGGCAAGGTCCGGGACCGCCTCGAGGTGGCCGTGGACATCTCCGCGGCCGACCTGGAGGCGCTGGCGCTGGCGTCCGAGGCCGTCCAGCGCGTCCTCGACGGGGCCGAGGTCCGCAAGGTCATCGTGCGCGAGCCGAAGCTGGTCAACATCGTCATCTGAGACCCAGAGCAGGCGACCCGGGGCCGTGGTGCCCCGGGTCGCCTAGGTTAAAGCCGGAACCGTCGGGCGTTGAAGGGAGTGCGCGTGGTCGACATCGCCGACTGGCAGGCCGCCATGCTCGTCCGGATCCGCCAGCTGCGGGCCGCCCAGAGCGGCCGGGTCCGGCTCGGACTCCGTCCGCCGCGGAAGGGGCGGACCGCGATCGTCACCGACTCCTCGGCCTCGATCCCGGCCGAGGTGCTCGCCCACCCGCTGGCCCGCGGCCTGCGCCAGGTGCCCATGCCGGTGATGATCGGCGACCAGATCTACACGGACGGCACTCCCGACCTGCTGCGGGAGCTGCCCCTGGCCCTGGCCGCCGGGACACCCGTGAAGACCTCGCGGCCCTCACCTGGGGCGTTCAGTGCCGTGTACCAGTCGCTGGCCGAGGCCGGTTTCGAGCAGATCATCTCCGTCCACTTGTCCGGCAGGCTGTCCGGGACCGTGGAGGCGGCGCGGCTGGCCGCGCGGGAGTCCCTCATCCCCGTCTCGGTGGTCGATTCGCACACGGCCGGGTTCGCGCTCGGAACGGTGGTGATCGACGCCGTGATCGGGGCGGGCTTCGGCGTGGCCCCGGACCAGCTGGTGTCCGCCGTGGACGCGGCGAGCCAGGACGCCGGGGTGTTCTTCACCGTGCCCAACCTGGAGCAGTTGCGCCGGGGCGGTCGGATCGGGACGGTGGCGGGCCTGCTGGGGTCCCTGTTGCACGTCAAGCCGGTGCTCACGCTCGAGGACGGGGTGGTCTCCCTCGTCGACCGGCCGCGCACCACGGCCCGGGCGACGGAGCGTCTGGTCGAACTGGTCCGGGAGGCGGCGCAGGACTCGGACCCGCCGGGGCCCTCCGAGCGCATCGCGGTCCACGGCTTCGGCAACCAGGAGGCCGCCCACGAACTGGCCGGCCGCCTGCAGAGCCTGTCCGCGATGCCCGTGCCGGTGATCCGGCTCCCCGCGGTGCTGGCCGCGCACCTGGGCCTGGGGGCGCTCGGGGTCACGATGAACCCGGTGCCCACTCCACAGCCCGCCTCCTGACGGCGTGTCGCACCCTCACGGTGCCCTGACCTGCCCGTGGGCCCGTCCCGCCGGACGAGGGTGGAGGCATGGGACGCCACAGCCAGGACGACACCTCCGTGACGGGGGACTGGGAGCAGCCGCCTCCGGTGGCCCCCTTGTGGCGGGGGCGCGTCGTGACCTCCGCCGTCCTGTTGCTGGCGGTGCTCGCCGCCACGTGGTGGGCCGTCAGCTGGCTGATCTCACCGGCCGGGCCGACGGGCACCCCGGCACCCCAGGCCGCCGCCCTCGAGAACCGGGAGGGGCACCGCGGCCGTGACGCCGAGGACGCTGAACAGCGGGCGGGCACGGACCGCGGCCCCTCGTCCACGGCAGTGCCCGGACCACCGGAAGCCGGCCGGCCAGGCGTCGGGCCGTCATCGGTGGACCAGGACGACGGCACGGTGGGCACCGCCCCCGGGGCCGTGATCGTGCACGTGGCGGGAGAGGTCCACGAACCGGGGCTCGTGGAGCTGCCGCCCGGTTCCCGCGTTGCCGACGCCCTCCATGCCGCCGGCGGGTCGACGACGCGGGCGAGACTCGACCTGCTGAACCTCGCCGCACCGGCCGTGGACGCCAGCCAGATCCTCGTGCCCGGACCGGACACCCCACTGGCGACCGGTGGGACGGAACCCGGTAGTGGTCCTGGAGGACAGCCGGTGAACGAGGCTCCGGGTGAACCCGGCTCCCCGAGCGGCACGGTCAACGTCAACACGGCGGATGCCGCCGAGCTCGAACAGCTGCCCGGCATCGGCCCCGCGCTGGCCGGCAGGATCGTCGACCACCGCGAGCAGGTCGGACCCTACGGGTCGCTGGCGGACCTGGACGCGGTGTCCGGCATCGGCCCGGCCATGATGGAACGCCTCGACGGACTCGTCAGCTGGTGAGACGACCACGAGGGCGGCCCCAGAGTCGGGGTCGAGGGCGCACCCGGGCCGGTCCCACCGCATCCGGCCCGGTGACGACGATGCCGTGGTGGTCCGACGGGCTGGACGGCCGGTGAGGCCACCGACTGCCGGACCGGTGCCCGGGCCGGTCGACGTGCGGCTCGTGCCGGCCCTGCTGCTGACGCTGGTGACGTGTCTGGTCGTTCCGGTCCTCCCGTATGAGTGGGTGCAGATGCTGCCGTGGGGCCTGGGAGTGGCGGCCGCCGCGGTCACGGTGCTGTTGGTTGCCATTGCGCGCAGTGGTCGTGTGGCACTGGTGAGCCTGACGGCGCTCACCGCCTGTGCGCTGTGGGTCGCGGCCGTCGCGGCAGTGCAGGCCGTCGGGGACCGGGCCCCGGTGAAGGCCTCCGGCTGGGAGGACGCGGTGTCCGCGGGCCAGCCGGTGCGCCTCTCCGGTCGGGCGACGGGTGGGGCGGTGAGATCCCCGGGGGCCTTCGGGGACTGGTGGCACGTCACCGTTGCCGTAGACGCCTTCGGACACCCGGTACGGACCGTTCCACGAGGCACCGAGGTCGTCGTCTCTGGAGATGCAGAGTGGGACGGTATGGAGCTTGGCACACGGGTATGCCTGACGGCCGACCTCGAACCGTCCGGTACCACGGTGTTCGCTCGTGCCCGCACCGGCCCGGATGCCGGGTCATGCCCGGACCTGGATGGCGGGACAGGCCCGGAGAGCGGCATGGGCCGGAGCACGGGGCGCGAAGTGGTGCGAGCGGCGGTCCGAGACGCGGCGGCCGGTAGCGTGGGCGCGGCACCCCAGCTGCTTCCAGGACTCGTCCTGGGGGACCGCTCCGTGCAGGACCCGGAACTGGACGAGGCGATGAAGGCCTCCGGGCTCAGTCACCTGTCCGCCGTCAGCGGGGCCAACTGCACCCTCCTGGCCGGCGCAGTCGTGATGACACTGCGCACCCTGCGGATCCGTCGTCCGGTGGTGTTGGGCGCGGTCCTGGGGGTGCTGGTCGTCTTCGTCATCATCGTCGGCCCGGAACCCTCCGTGATCCGGGCCGCCGTGATGGGCGGGATCGGCGCCTGGGCGGTGTTCTTCGGGCGGGGACGGCAGGCCCTGCCGCTGCTGTGCCTGGCCGGCTGCGTCCTGCTGTGCTGGCAACCGGCGCTGGCCGCCGAACCCGCATTCCAGCTCTCCCTGGCAGCCACCGCCGGCATCGTCCTGGCCGCACGACCGGTGGAACAGTGGCTGACCGCCACGCTCGGGAGGATACTGCCCGGACCGGTCGCCGGGACGATCGGAGCCGCGCTCGCGGTGACCGTCTGTGCCCAGGTCGCCTGCCAGCCGGTGCTGGTGGGGATCGCGGGCACGCTCAGCAGCTATGCGGTGCCCGCCAACCTGCTCGCGGCACCCCTCGTCCCCCTCATCACCGTGCCGGGCACGGCGGCTGCCATCCTCGCCGTGCCGCTCCCCGGCCTGGCCGCCGCCATCTTCTGGCTGATCGGCTGGCCGGCCGCAGGGATCGGCTGGATCGCCGGCGCCCTGTCGTCACTGCCGGGAGCGCTCCATCCCTGGCCCGGGGGAGCGCTCGGGGCAGTCCTGGTGGCCCTGCACGTGCTCGCGGCCCTGGCCTTGCTCTGGCTGCTGCTGCGGTGGGAACGCACGCGGCCCGCCCGCGTGCGCCGGATCCCCGCCGGTCCGGTTCCGCGCGGCGCCCCGTCCTCCCGGACCCTGCGGTGGTCGCTGGCCGCGGCGTGGACGCTCGTGTGCGCCGCCGTCGGCAGTCAGCTTGCCCTCGTCGTCTCCCCACCGGCCGGGCCCGTCCCGCGGGACTGGTCCCTGGCCGCCTGCGATGTCGGCCAGGGGGACATGCTGGTCCTGCGCACGGGGCAGCGGTCGGCGATGGTGGTCGACACGGGCCCGGACCCGGGGGCGGCGACGTCCTGCCTCCGGAACGTCGGTGTGGAGCGGATCGACCTGCTCGTGCTGTCCCACCTGCACCAGGACCATGCGGGTTCCGCCGCCGCGCTCGCCGAGTGCTGCCAGCCTGCTGCCGTCGTCTACTCGAGCATGGCCACCCCCGGGGCCGGCGGGCCGGGCGCAGGGGACCGCGAGGACCGATCTGCCGCCGAGGGCGCCGGAGGCGCTCGCACCCCCGCCGGTGCGCGCCGGCCGGGGGTGGGGGAGACGGGCACGGTGGGTGAGCCGGCATCGGCATGGCGGGTGGACTGGGAGGTGCTGGCCGCGGACTCGGAGGCGCGCGACGAGAACGATGCCTCCCTGCAGATGGCGGCCACCGTGCACACGCCTCAGGGGTCCTACACCGTCCTGCTCACGGGGGACATGGAGCAGGAAGCCACCGGTGCACTGCTGCGCCAGGGAGTGTTCCCGGAGACGGTGGACGTGCTCAAGGTGAGCCACCACGGGGCCAGGAACGGTGGGAACGACCTCGTGCGCGCCCTGATGCCGGCGTTGTCGGTGGTGCAGGTCGGCCGGGAGAACAGCTACGGGCATCCGCACCCGTCCGTCATCACCGAGCTCCAGCGGCACGGGCCGGTCGTGCGCACCGATGAGCACGGCACGACGGTCGTCTCACTCCGCGACGGACAGCTGGTGCCGACCGTGACCGGCCAGTTCGCACCCGCGGTGACCGGCCGGGCGGCGGGCACCGTCCCGGTAGGATGACACACATGCCCGCCCCCAGCCGCTCTCGCCGATCCACCAGCTCCGGCACCGACTGGCGACGCGTGGAACCGGCGCCCCTCATGCTCCTGAAGGGGCCCGAGGACTTCATCGCCACCCGGGTCACGGACCGGGTCAGGACCGCGCTGCGGCAGGCGGACCCGGGCCTGGAGCTCCACCGGCTGGATGCCGCCGACTACCAGTCCGGACAACTGTCCATGCTGGCCAGCCCGTCCCTGTTCGGCGAGGCGAAGATCGTCCTGGCCGAGGGCCTGCAGGACATGAACGAGGCGTTCCTGGCCGACTGCCTCGACTACGTGGCCGCCCCCGCCGATGACGTCACCCTGATCCTGCGCCACACCGGAGGCAACCGCGGCAAGAGGCTGCTGGACGTGGTCACCTCGTCCGGGGTGCTGGTGGAGTGCCAGCCCATCAAGTCCGACGCGGACAAGGCCGACTTCGTGGTCGGCGAGTTCCGGTCCCGGCGCCGGTCGATCGACCAGGAGGCCGTCCGGTCCCTCATCGACGCCACGGGCGGATCGCTGACCGACCTCGCGGTGGCCTGTCAGCAGCTGGCCGCGGACACCGAGGGGACCGTGACCACCCAGGTCGTGGACCGGTACTACGGCGGACGGGTCGAGGCCACCGCCTTCCGGGTCGCCGACGCGGCCATCGAGGGCCGGGCCGGCCAGGCCACCGCGCTGTTGCGGCACGCCCTGGCCACCGGGGTCTCCGCACCGGCCATCACGGGGGCCCTGGCCATGAAGACCCGGCAGATCGCCAGGATCGTCGACGCCCGCATCTCGCAGGGCCAGGTCGCCCAGGTCCTGGGGATGGCCCCCTGGCAGGCCAAGCGCGTCTCGGAGACCGTCCGGTTCTGGAATCCCGCGACCATCGCGGCAGCCATCGAGTGGGTCGCGCAGGCCGACGCCGAGGCCAAGGGACTGGCCAAGGACGCCGAGTACGCCGTCGAGCGCGTCGTCACCCGCATCGCCCTCACGGCCCGGCGCTGACAACCCGGCGCGGCGCCCTGCAGCGCACCGACCGGTTTCACCCTGGTTCACCGGCCGGTGACGTCCGCTGAACGCACGAGGCCCCCGTCCGATGGGACGGGGGCCTCGGTGCCTGGCGCGGGGCGCCGGCGCAGCGTGAGGATCAGGCGCTGATCTTGTTCACGCGCTTGGCGATACCGGACTTGCGGTTGGCAGCCTGGTTCTTGTGGATGACGCCCTTGCTGACGGCCTTGTCCAGCTTCTTGCTGGCCAGCGCGACGGCGGAGGCGGCGGCGGCCTGGTCACCGGCGGTGACGGCCTTGTCCACGGCGCGGATGGCGGTGCGCAGCTCGGACTTCACGGCGACGTTGCGCTGGCGAGCCTTCTCGTTGGTGAGGATGCGCTTCTTCTGGGACTTGATGTTGGCCACGAAAGAGTCTTTCTGTTGCTTCTGACTTTGGTCGGTGAGGGATATTCCCGGATCCGGCGACTGAGAGGCGTGGGGATGCCATGGAAAAGCCGTTCCGGGAGTGCCCGTCGACCTGCGCGGACACACAGCTGGTTAGTCTATCACGACCACCCGTTCTGGTCGTGGAGTCCGCGGGCCACCGTCTCGAACGCGTTCCGGGGGAGCACCCCACCCTCCCGCCGGACGTCGCGTGGACTGACCTGCAGGATCCGGTCCAGCTTCACCTCGGACGGCCGGCCCCTGGAGTCCCACGGGCCGGTGCCGATGTCGATGTAGTCCCGGTCCCGCCGTACCCCGTTGTTGCGATCCCGCGTCGTGAGCTGGGCGACCAGCAGGTAGTCACCGTTGCGGCCGACCACCAGGACGGGGCGGTCCATGCCCCGGCCGTCGAGCTCCTCGAACGGCACCCACGTCCACACGATCTCGCCCGGCCCGGCCTCGGGGCCGGGGGCCGGGTCGTACTCCACCCTGGCCCGGCCGTGGAAGTCACCCGGGTAGTCCAGGACCTCACCCGCAGGCCCGACGCCGGCCGCATCGCCCGGTCGCGCGCTGCCCGGTCGCGCACCGCCCGGGACGACGCGGGGCTGGGCCGGGCGGGTCGAGCCCTGCCGCGACCCGGGCAGGCGGGGCTGGGGGCGGGAGCGCTGGGAGCCGGTGCCGTCGTCGTGCCGTCCGGGGGAGGGCGCGGAGGAACGCCGGACGTCCCGGACGAGGCGGGCCACCGCACGGCCGGCGGACAGCAGGCGGTTCAGGTTCAGGGCCATGGCACGAACCTACCAACGGGTGTCCGCGCCGCGGGGAACGAGCGCGTCGCATCGAGGCGGATCCGCGGCGGGAAACATGGAAGAATGGGGAGCCAGTCCCGCCTGGCCCCGCCAGGCGCGCCCACGTTCCCCAGTCGAAGGAAGATGCCCGTGTCGCCCATGGCGATCCACGCCCCGGTGCCCGCCGCCACCGATCCGGCGGTGATCCGTAACTTCTGCATCATCGCGCACATCGACCACGGCAAGTCCACCCTGGCCGACCGCATGCTGCAGTCCACCGGCGTGGTCCAGCCCCGGGACATGAAGGCCCAGTACCTGGACCGGATGGACATCGAGCGCGAGCGCGGCATCACCATCAAGTCCCAGGCCGTGCGCATGCCGTGGAACGTGGACGGCGCCGACTACGCGCTCAACATGATCGACACCCCCGGGCACGTGGACTTCACCTACGAGGTCTCCCGCTCACTCGCCGCCTGTGAGGGCGCGATCCTGCTGGTGGACGCCGCGCAGGGGATCGAGGCACAGACCCTGGCCAATCTGTACCTGGCCATGGAGAACGACCTGACGATCATCCCGGTCCTGAACAAGATCGACCTGCCCTCGGCCGAGCCCGAGAAGTACGCGGCCGAGATCGCCGGCCTGATCGGCTGCGATCCGGACGACGTCCTGCGCGTCTCCGGCAAGACCGGTGTCGGCGTGGAGGCCCTGCTGGACCGCGTCGTCGCCGAGATCCCGGCTCCCCAGGGGAACACGGACGGTCCGGCCCGGGCCATGATCTTCGACTCCGTCTACGACACCTACCGCGGCGTCGTCACCTACGTGCGCGTGGTGGACGGCAGGCTCTCCCCGCGGGAGAAGATCACCATGATGTCGACGGGCGCCACCCACGAGCTGCTCGAGATCGGCGTGTCCTCGCCCGAGCCGATCCCCTCGAAGGGCCTGGCCGTGGGCGAGGTGGGCTACCTGATCACCGGCGTGAAGGACGTGCGCCAGTCCAAGGTCGGTGACACGGTCACCTCGGCGGCCAAGCCGGCCACGGAGCGCATCGGCGGGTACGAGGACCCCAAGCCGATGGTGTTCTCCGGCCTGTACCCCATCGACGGCTCCGACTACCCGGTGCTGCGCGACGCGCTGGACAAGCTCAAGCTCAACGACGCGGCCCTGGTCTACGAGCCGGAGACCTCGGTGGCCCTGGGCTTCGGCTTCCGCGTGGGCTTCCTGGGCCTGCTGCACCTGGAGATCATCCGCGAGCGGCTCGAGCGAGAGTTCGACCTCGCGCTGATCTCCACCGCACCGAACGTGGTCTACGAGGTCACCCGGGAGGACGGACAGGTCATCACCGTGACCAACCCGTCCGAGTTCCCCGAGGGCAAGATCAACGAGGTCCGCGAGCCGATGGCCTCGATCACGATCATCGTCCCCTCGGAGTTCATCGGTGCCGTCATGGAGCTGTGCCAGGGCAAGCGCGGGCAGATGCGCGGCATGGACTACCTCTCCGAGGAGCGGGTGGAGATCCGCTACTGGATCCCGCTGGCGGAGATCATCTTCGACTTCTTCGACCAGCTGAAGTCCCGCACCAAGGGCTACGCCTCCCTGGAGTGGAAGACCGACGGCGATCAGGTCGCGGACCTGGTCAAGGTCGACATCCTGCTACAGGGCGAGCAGGTGGACGCCTTCAGCTCCATCACCCACAAGGACAACGCCTACTCCTACGGCGTGATGATGACGGGCAAGCTCAAGGAGCTCATCCCCCGGCAGCAGTACGAGGTGCCGATCCAGGCCGCGATCGGCTCCCGCATCATCGCCCGCGAGAACATCCGCGCGATCCGCAAGGACGTGCTCTCGAAGTGCTACGGCGGTGACATCTCCCGCAAGCGCAAGCTGCTCGAGAAGCAGAAGGAGGGCAAGAAGCGCATGAAGATGGTCGGCCGGGTGGAGGTCCCTCAGGAGGCCTTCATCGCCGCCCTGTCCTCCGAGGGCGCGGGTTCCGAGACCGGCGCCAAGAAGTAGCCAGCACATCGCAGCAGCAGTAGTAGGAGAGTAGTACCGCTTGCCTTCCATCCTTCCCGAGGGTGACCCCGCGCCCGACGACGGCCGGTTGCCCGCGCACGTGGCCCGCCGAGTGCGTGAGGCCGAGTCCGCCGGCGCGCCGCGGACGTTCAGCCTGTACGTCCACGTGCCGTTCTGCGAGGTCCGCTGCGGGTACTGCGACTTCAACACGTACACCGCCGAGGACCTGGGTCCCGGGGCGTCCCGCTCCAGCTATGCCGGCACGGTGACCGGCGAGTTCGACTTCGCCGCCGGGGTGCTGGCGGCCTCGGACGTGCCGGCACGGCAGCTGGAGACCGTGTTCTTCGGCGGCGGCACCCCCACGCTGCTGCCCGCCGCGGACCTGGTCGGCATCCTCGGCCGGGCCCGCGAGGTCTTCGGCCTCGCGCCGGGAGCCGAGGTCACCACCGAGGCCAACCCGGACTCGGTCACCGCGCGGTCGCTGGCCGAACTGGCCGCCGGGGGTTTCACCCGCGTGTCCTTCGGCATGCAGTCCGCGGTGCCCCACGTGCTGGCCACCCTGGACCGCACGCACCGCCCGGAGAACGTGCCGGCCGCCGTCGGGTGGGCCCGGGACGCGGGCCTGGAGGTGTCCCTGGACCTCATCTACGGCACGCCGGGAGAGTCCCTGGAGGACTGGCGGACCACGGTGGAGGCGGCGCTGGCGCTGCGCCCGGACCACGTCTCCGCGTACTCCTTGATCGTCGAGGAGGGCACCAAGTTCGGGTCCTCCGTCAAGCGCGGCGTCCAGGCCGACGTCGACCCCGACGACCAGGCGGACAAGTACCTGCTGGCCGAGCGGCTGCTCGCCGAGGCCGGCTACCGGTGGTACGAGATCTCCAACTGGGCCCTGGATCCGCTGGACGAGGGCATCCACCGCGCCCGCCACAACATGGCCTACTGGCGCGACCAGGACTGGTGGGGTGCCGGCCCGGGCGCCCACTCCCACCTCGCCGGCGTCCGGTTCTGGAACGCCAAGCACCCGGCCGCCTACGCCCAGCGTCTGGCCACCGGCGTGTCACCGTCCGTGGGCCGGGAGGAACCCGATGCCGAGGCCAGGTTCCTGGAGCGCGTCATGCTCGGTGTCCGGCTGTCGGAGGGCCTGGAGACCAGCGTCCTGGACGTGGCACCGGACGGCGGCGCCCAGGCCAGGGGTGAGATCGCGGCGATGATCGCCGAGGGACTGCTGGATGGCCGGGCCGCCCTGGCCGGCCGGATCATCCCGACCCTGCAGGGCCGCCTGCTGGACGACGCGATCGTGCGGCGGCTGGCGGGGTTCTGAGACGCCCCCACCGGTTCGTCATCCCCGAGGGGACCCATCCGGTGCGGTCCCGCGCCGGACATGTCCTGTGAGGACGGACGGACGGGCCTACTGGATCAGGCGCAGGTTGAACGGGTACCGGTACGGCCGGCCCTTGTTGCAGTGGATGCCCGCGGCCAGGCCGGAGATGGTCATGAACAGCCAGATGAGCATCGCGATGATCCCGAAGACCCCGCCGACCACGGGGATCAGGGCCAGCAGGTTCGCCACGATCGCCAGCACCGTGGGCGGCAGCGTGAAGTTCAGCGCCTCCTTGGCCTCCTGGGCCGTGAAGGGCCCGCGGTGGCGGAAGACGAGGTAGATCACCAGGGAGGGGACGAAGCCCAGGATGCCGCCGAAGTGCGCCAAGGTGGCCCACTGGCGGTCCTGCGCGGGCGTCAGGGGTGCGGCCTTGGCAGGGGAGCCCTGCAGGTGCTGGTCGCGCCGGGGCGCGGCGACCGGACGCTGGCGGTGCGGACCGCTGGGCTGCTGCTGTGACACGTCCTTCTGCCTCTCGGGAGTGGGGGTACTACGCCGGATTCCGTAGGACATCCTACGTGGATATCCGCCGCTGCTAGTCGCCCACGGCGGTGAGGAAGTCGATGACCTCCTCGACGCGGCCCAGCAGGGCGGGCTCGAGGTCGGCGTAGGTGCGCACCCGGGAGAGCAGCCGCTTCCAGCCGAGGCCGACGTCCTCCTTGGTCCGGTGCGGCCAGCCCAGGCCCTTGAGGATCCCGGTCTTCCAATCCTGGCCCCTGGGCACCACCGGCCAGGCCTCGATGCCCAGCACGGCCGGCTTGATGACCTGCCAGACGTCCACGTAGGGGTGGCCGACGATCAGCACGTTGCCGCGCGCCCCGGGCACCCGCATCGCCTCCGCGGCGATGCGCTCCTCCTTGGACCCGGACACGAGGTGGTCCACGAGGATCCCGAGCCGGCGCTGCGGCCCGGGGGAGAAGTCGGCGATCGCACCGGCGAGGTCATCCACGCCGTGCAGGGGCTCGACGACGATCCCCTCCAGCCGGAGGTCCTCACCCCAGACCTTCTCCACCAGCTCGGCGTCGTGCAGGCCCTCCACCCAGATGCGGGAGGCGCGCGCGGTGCGGGCCCGGGCGTGGCTCACCCGCACGGACCCCGACGCCGTCCTGGCCGGCAGGGCCTTGCCCGTCACCCCGAGCGTGCGGCCCGGAGCGGCAGGCGCGGGGGGCACCACCTGGACCGGGTCGCCGTCCACGAGGAAGCCGAAGCCCAGCGGGAAGGACTTCGTCCGGCCCCTGCGGTCCTCCAGCACCACCAGGTGCACCCCGCCGGACTTCTCCACCCGCAGGACGGCCCCGGTGAATCCCGTGCCGGCGTCCTCCAGGACCGTGCCGCGGTCCGCGGGGACCTCCGGCACGGCGCGGGCCGCCGGCCGGAAGCCGCCGTCCAGGGTGCCGGGTCCCCAGCTGTTCCATTCCATGGGCCCCGACGCTAGCAAGGCGTCCCGGAGAGCCCGGGGAACGGCTCGCGCCCGGCGTGAACCGGGTCGTGGGCGGAGCGGGACGGCTCGGACACGACCGGGTGGCGGGAGGCGCCGGGAGCGGACTGGACAGAGGTATTAGACTTGGCACTTGAACTCGACGAGTGCTAAGTGCATGGCCGGGACGACCGGTGCACCACTGACCGACGACGGGAGGGTGAGATGAGCGAGCAGCCGCGCCGCATGCAGGTGCTGCAGGCGATCGTGGAGGACTACGTGGCCTCCCGGGAACCGGTCGGCTCCAAGGCCCTCGTGGACCGCCACCAGCTGGGCGTGTCCTCGGCGACCGTGCGCAATGACATGGCCGCCCTGGAGGACGAGGGGCTGATCGTGGCCCCGCACACCTCGGCCGGGCGCATCCCGACGGACAAGGGCTACCGCGTCTTCGTGGACCAGATCTCCGAGGTCAAGCCGCTCTCGGCCGCGGAGCGCCGGGCTGTGCAGACCCTGCTGGACTCCTCCGATGACCTGCACGAGATGATGTCCCGCACCGTCCGGCTGCTCTCCCAGCTGACCCACCAGGTGGCCGTGCTGCAGTACCCGCACCTGGACTCCTCCACCGTGCGGCACCTGGAACTGGTCGCCCTGGCCCCCCGCCGCGTCCTGGCGGTGGTGATCCTGTCCTCCGGCCAGGTGGACCAGCGCGCCGTCACCACCGAGCAGGACGTCTCGGAGACCTCCCTGAACGCCCTGAAGCAGCTGTTCCTGCGCCACCTCGACGGCCTGACCCCCGTCCAGGCCGCCGACGGGCTCCGGGCCGCCATGGCGACCGTGCCGGAGCAGGACCGGGAACTGGCGGGCGTCCTGGCCGGCCAGCTGGACCAGTTGCTGGCAGCCCGGCGCGAGGACCGCATCATCATGGCCGGCACGGCCAACCTGGCCCGGTCACCGGGGGACTTCCCGTACTCGATCGGCCCCATCCTGGAGGCCCTCGAGGAGCAGGTCGTGCTGTTGCGCCTGCTGACCGAGATGGAGCAGGATGTGCGGGGCCTGAGCGTGCGCATCGGGTCCGAGAACACCGGTTCGCTGGCCGAGACCTCGGTCATCGCGGCCGGTTACGGACCCGGGGCCGGCGCCAAGCTCGGGGTCGTCGGACCCACCCGCATGGACTACCCCGGCACCATGACCGCGGTCCGCGCCATCGCCCGCTACCTGTCCAGGATCCTGTCCCAGTAGACTGCCGGGCCGCATCAGACCCGAACACGAATCCCGTCCGGAAGGAATACCCCACACCGTGGCAGACCACTACGAGGTCCTCGGCGTCAGCCGTGACGCCTCTGCCGAGGAGATCAAGCGCGCCTACCGCAAGCTGGCCCGCAAGCTCCACCCCGACGTCAACCCCGCCCCGGAGGCCGGAGACCAGTTCAAGGAGGTCACCCGCGCCTACGAGGTGCTCTCGGACGAGGACAAGCGGCGCAACTACGACGCGACCGGCCACGAGAACGGCACCGGCGGCATGGGCGGATTCGGCGGGGGTGACTTCGGCGGCTTCCAGGACATCTTCGAGACGTTCTTCGGGGGCGGTGGCGGCATGGGCGGCGGCGGGCGTGGCCCGGCGAGCCGGTCCCGCCGCGGCCAGGACGCGCTGATCACCGCGCGGATCGACCTGGTGGACGCCGTGTTCGGCGTGGACAAGACCCTCGAGGTGGACACCGCGGTGGTCTGCCCGGAGTGTGACGGCTCCTGCTGCCGGCCCGGCACCCACCCCGAGACCTGTTCCATCTGCCACGGCCAGGGCGCCATCCGCCGCCCCGTCCGTTCCATCCTGGGCACGGTGATGGCCGCCGAGACCTGTTCGGCGTGCCAGGGCTTCGGCACCGTCATCCCGGATCCCTGCCGCGAGTGCAACGGCCAGGGCCGCGTGCGCGACCGCGCGTCCCTGACCATCAAGATCCCCGCCGGCGTCGCCACCGGCACCCGCATCCAGTTGGCCGGACGGGGGGAGGCCGGCCCGGGCGGCGGCCCCAACGGCGACCTCTACGTGGAGATCGACGTCCGGCACCACGACGTGTTCACGCGGGACGGCGACGACCTGCTGGCGACCATGACCGTGCCGATGACGGCCGCCGCCCTGGGCACCGAGCTCACGCTGGACACCTTCGACGGTGAACAGCAGGTGCCGGTCCGGGCGGGCACCCAGTCGGGTGAGGTGCAGGTGCTCAAGGGCCTGGGCGTCGGGCGGCTGCGCGGTTCCGGCCGCGGGGACCTGAAGGTCACCCTGCGCGTGGAGACCCCCACCCGGCTCGACGACGAGCAGCGGCGACTGCTCGCGGAGCTCGCGATGGCCCGCGGTGAGGAGGCCGTGCACGGCAGCACCGAGCACCGCGGGCTGTTCTCCAAGCTGCGGGACAACCTCAAGAACCTGTGAGCGATCGCCCGTGAGCAACCCGCTGTTCTACCTCGACGCCGGTTCGCTGGCCACCACCGCGCCCGGTGACGCCGTCGTGCTCACCGGCGCCGAGGCCCGCCACGCCGCCCAGTCGATGCGGCTGGGCCCGGGGGAGCCGCTCGACGTAGCCGACGGCTCCGGACGCCGGGTCACGGCGACCGTCGTCGCCGCCGCCCCCGACCGGCTGGAGGCGACCGCCCGGTCCGTCACGGACGAACCGGCACCGCTTCCGGAGCTGGTCCTCGTGCAGGCACTGGCCAAGGGCGACCGGGACCTGATGGCCGTCCAGGCCGGAACCGAGCTCGGGCTGGACGCGGTCCATCCCTGGCAGGCCGAGCGCTCCATCGTGCGGTGGACGGGCGGGAAGCCGGGCAAGGGCGCCCGGACCGACAAGACGGCCAAGGCCCTGGCCAAGTGGGAGGCCGCCCTGCTGGCGGCCGCGAAACAGGCCCGGCGCACCCGGGTGCCGGAGGCCCGCGAGATGCTCGACGGCGTCGGGGTCGCGTCAGTCTGCGGCCCCGGGACGCTGGTGCTGGTCCTCCACGAGGAGGCGCAGGCCCCGCTCGGCGAGGCGGTGGCCGAGGCGGCCGCCGTGGACCGGATCGTGATGGTCGTGGGCCCCGAGGGCGGCATCAGCCCGGCCGAGCTCACGGCGCTCACCCAGGCCGGGGCCGTGCCCGTCCTGCTGGGGCGCAACGTGCTGCGGTCCTCCACCGCGGGGCCCGCGGCGACCGCCGTCGTCCAGCAACTGCTGGGACGTTTCGGGTCCCGGTCGTAGACTTCCACCAGAGCCACCCACCACAGCAGGAGCTGAACCCCCCGCCTTGAGCCTCCCCACCGATTCGACCGGAACCGACCGGGACCAGATCACCATCACCTTCGCCTCCGCCGAGGACATGGTCCGGACCCTGGGCACGCAGGACCTGTTGCTGCGCATCCTCGAGGGCATCTACCCCGGACTGGCCCTGGCCGTCCGGGGCCAGGACCTGGACGTGGACGGGCGGACCGCCGACGTGGGCCAGGCGCGCCAGATCATCGAGGACCTCAACGTGCTGGCCCGGCGGGGCACCACGATCACCCCGGAGGTGGTGGAACAGGTGTCCACCCTGGTCCGGGGCGGGTCCGGGGCCCGGGCCTCGGGGATGCTCTCGGCCTCCATCCTGTCCAGTCGGGGACGCAAGATCCGGCCCAAGACGGTCAACCAGCAGCGCTACGTCGAGTGCATCGACGAGCACACCGTCGTCTTCGGGCTCGGGCCGGCCGGCACCGGCAAGACCTACCTGGCCATGGCCAAGGCCGTCCAGGCACTGCAGGCCAAGGAGGTCAACCGGATCATCCTGACCCGCCCCGCGGTCGAGGCCGGGGAACGCCTGGGGTACCTGCCGGGGACGCTGTCCGAGAAGATCGACCCCTACCTGCGCCCGCTCTACGACGCCCTGCACGACATGGTGGAGCCGGAGTCGATCCCCCGGCTCATGGCGGACGGCACCATCGAGGTGGCCCCGCTGGCGTACATGCGCGGCCGCACGCTCAACGACGCCTTCATCATCCTCGACGAGGCCCAGAACACCACCGGTGAGCAGATGAAGATGTTCCTGACCCGGTTGGGCTTCGGCTCGCACATGGTCGTCACCGGGGACACCAGCCAGGTCGACCTGCCCCGCGGGACCGACTCCGGGCTGGCGCAGGCGGTCTCCGTGCTCGAGGGCGTGGACGACATCGCGGTGGTGCGGCTGACCTCCACCGACGTGGTCCGGCACCGCCTGGTCAGCCGGATCGTGGACGCCTACGAGGGGCTCAGCCATGGCCGTTGAGATCGTCAATGAGTCCGGCGTCGCCGTCGACGAGGAGTCGCTGCTGGGACTGGCCAGGTCCGTGCTGGCCGGACTGCACGTCCACCCCGGGGCCGAGCTGTCCGTGATCTGCGTGGACGAGGCGGCCATGGAGCAGCTGCACCTGGAGTGGATGGACCTGCCCGGGGCCACGGACGTGATGAGCTTCCCCATGGACGAGCTGCGTCCGGGCACCCCCGAGGCGCCCAGCCCCGAGGGGCTGCTCGGCGACGTGGTCATCTGCCCCCAGGTGGCGGCCGTGCAGGCCGCCCGGGGCGGGCACCCGACGTCGGATGAGATCCTGCTGCTGCTGACCCACGGCATCCTGCACCTGCTCGGCTTCGACCACGAGGAGCCCGAGGACCGCGCCGAGATGTTCGGCCTGCAGGCCCGGTTGCTCGGGGACTACCTCGGCCGGCCGGCGCCCGATCCCACCGAGGACTGAGCCGTGCTGACCACCATCCTGCTGGCGGTGCTGCTGGCGCTGCTGTTGCTCCTGACCTGGACGCTGGCCGTGGCCGAGACGTCCCTGGGCTACCTGTCCCGCAAGGAGGCCGAGGGCATCGCCCTGCGGCGCCCGCGCAGCCCAATCCTCACCGTGATGGCCCGCCTGCCCGAGCACCTGCACGCCCTGCGGTTCTGGCGATTGTTCGCCGAGACCACCGCGGCGGTCGCCGGCACCCTGTTCATCCACTCGCTGATCGGGATCGTGTGGCTCACCGCGGTGGTGTCCACGGTCCTGATGGGCCTGGTGGCACTGCTGCTGGTGGTGCTCTCCCCGCGCCAGGTCGGTACCCGGCACGAGGTGGCCGCCGCCCAGCGCACCGCCGGCCTCGTCCGGTTCCTCACCGTGCTGCTCGGCCCGCTCCCGGCCCGGTTCGCCGCGCCCGGGCCACGTTCGGAGGACGAGGAGGAGGAGGCCGCGGAGATCGAGGAGCGGCACTTCCGCGAGTTCGTGGCCCGCGCCAACGACGCCGACGTCCTGGAGGACTCCGAGGCCGAACTGATCCAGTCGGTCTTCGACATGGGGGACACGCTCGTGCGGGCCGTCATGGTCCCGCGCACCGACATCGTCACGATGGAGACGGGCACCTCCCTCGAGGACGCGATGAACCTGTTCCTGCGCTCGGGCTGCTCCCGCATCCCGCTGATCGGGGACAACGCCGACGAGGTCTTCGGGATGGTCTACCTCAAGGACGTCGCCCGGGCCCTGCACCGCGGTCCCGACGGCGACGTGGACCGGACCGCGCCCGTCGACCCCGTGGCCCGGGACGTCCGGTTCGTCCCGGAGTCCAAGCAGGTCTCCGCACTGCTGCCGGAACTGCAGCGCGAGTCCAAGCACGTGGCCATCGTGGTCGACGAGTACGGTGGCACCGCCGGACTGGTCACGCTCGAGGACCTCATCGAGGAGATCGTCGGGGAGATCTCGGACGAGTACGACCGGCAGGACCGGCCCGAGGTCGAACCCCTCCAGGACGGGACCTTCCGGGTGGATGCCCGGATGGGCATCGACGACTTCGCCGAGATGTTCGGCGTGGACCTGGACGACGAGGACGACATCGACACCGTCGGCGGCCTGCTCGCCAAGACCCTCGGCCGGGTCCCGATCCAGGGCTCGTGCGTGACCGTACAGGGCATCGAACTGACCGCCGAGTCCCTCGAGGGGCGTCGCAACCGCGTCGCCCGTCTCATCGTCCGGGACACCGCCGGACCCCGACGCCGGCCGGGCACCGAACTGGTGCCGGCACCTCAGGACGAGGACGAACACACCGACGCCCACGCATACCGGGAGACCCGATGACCAACCTGCTCGACCCCAACGCGGTACCCGAGGGCTTCCGGGCCGGATTCGTCTCCCTCGTGGGGCGGCCCAACGCCGGCAAGTCCACGCTGACCAACGCCCTGGTGGGGGAGAAGGTGGCCATCACCTCCTCCAAGCCGCAGACCACCCGGCACACCATCCGCGGCATCGTCCACCGGGACGCCTTCCAGCTGGTGCTGGTGGACACCCCCGGGCTGCACCGGCCCCGGACCCTGCTGGGCCAGCGGCTCAACGACCTGGTGGCCGAGACGCTGGGTGAGGTCGACGCCGTCGGGTTCTGCATCCCGGCGGACGAGAGGATCGGGCCGGGGGACCGCTACATCGCCGGCCAGCTGGCCCTGCTGAACCGCCGCCCGGTCGTGGCGCTGGTGACCAAGACGGACAAGGTGAAGCCGGACCAGGTCGCCGAGCAGCTGCTGGCCGTCACGGCGCTGGGGGACGAGGTCCTGGGCCCGGAGAACGGCGGGGCCGGCTTTGCCGCCGTCGTGCCCGTCTCAGCGGTCAAGGGCCACCAGGTGGAGGACGTGGCCGAGGTGCTGGCCGGTCAGTTGCCCCTGTCCCCGCCGCTGTACCCCGGGGGCGAGCTCACGGACGAGCCGGAGGCCGTCATGGTCGCCGAGCTGATCCGCGAGGCGGCCCTGGAGGGGGTGCGGGACGAGCTGCCGCACTCCGTGGCCGTCGTGGTCGAGGAGATGAACCCCCGAGAGGGACGGCCCGCGGACAGGCCGCTGCTGGACGTGCACGCCAACGTGTTCGTGGAGCGGGACAGCCAGAAGGCGATCATCATCGGCAAGGGCGGCTCCCGGCTCAAGGCGATCGGCTCCCAGGCCCGCACCTCGATCGAGCGGCTCCTGGGCACCCCCGTCTACCTCGACCTGCGGGTCAAGGTCGCCAAGGAGTGGCAGCGCGATCCCAAGCAGCTCGGCCGGCTGGGGTTCTGACGCTCTCCCGACCCGCGGCGCGCGCGGTGCTAGTCTGATGCCATGCGTGACCGACTGGGACTCGCCGGGATCCTCCCGGACACCGTTGCGGGGCTGCTACTAGGCCGCCGCAACGGGGCTGAGCCGTCGGTCGTGGTGCCCGCCACGCGCTGACGCGCCGGGTGTTCGCAGCACCCGGTGGGGCCGGATCCCCGTTGCGGAGGAAGAACCACGGCCCCTGCCCCCGTCAGACCCTCCGGTCCACGCCGGATCCATGAAAGGCACGCTGAACAGCACCATGCGCAACCTGCAGAAGTCCTCCGGGATGAAGTTCCACAAGTACACCCCCTTCCAGGACCAGATCCAGGTCCACCTGCCGGACCGCACGTGGCCGGACAAGGTCATCACCGAGGCGCCCCGGTGGTGCGCGGTCGACCTGCGCGACGGCAACCAGGCCCTCATCGACCCGATGGGGCCGGAGCGCAAGCTGCGGATGTTCGAGCTGCTGGTGTCCATGGGCTACAAGGAGATCGAGGTCGGCTTCCCGTCGGCATCGCAGACCGATTTCGACTTCGTCCGCCAGCTGATCACCGAGGACCGGATCCCCGAGGACGTCACCATCCAGGTCCTCACCCAGTCCCGCGAGCACCTGATCGAGCGCACGTATGAGGCGCTCGAGGGCTGCCACCGCGCGATCGTGCACCTGTACAACTCCACCTCCGTGCTCCAGCGCCGCGTCGTGTTCCGCGAGGACCAGGACGGCATCGTGGACATCGCCACCTCCGGGGCCCGACTGTGCCGGAAGTACGAGGAGCAGATGAAGGGCACGGAGATCATCTACCAGTACTCCCCGGAGTCCTTCACCGGCACGGAGCTGGAGTTCGCCGCCCGCATCTCCAACGAGGTGGCCGAGGTCCTGGAGGCCTCCACCGACCGCCAGATGATCCTGAACCTGCCGGCCACCGTGGAGATGGCGACCCCGAACGTCTACGCCGACTCGATCGAGTGGATGCACCGCAACCTCGCCCACCGGGACGCCATCATCCTGTCCCTGCACCCGCACAACGACCGCGGCACCGGTGTGGCCGCCGCCGAGCTGGGCTACATGGCCGGCGCGGACCGGATCGAGGGCTGCCTGTTCGGCAACGGTGAGCGCACCGGGAACGTGGACCTGGTCACCCTGGGCATGAACCTCTACAGCCAGGGCATCGACCCGATGATCGACTTTTCCGACATGGACTCGATCCGCCGGACGGTCGAGTACTGCAACCAGCTCAAGGTCGCCGAGCGGGTGCCCTACGGCGGCGACCTGGTGTTCACCGCCTTCTCCGGTTCGCACCAGGATGCCATCAAGAAGGGCTTCGAGGTCATGGACGCCGACGCGGCCGAGGCCGGCACCGACCGGGACGGCATCCCGTGGGCGGTCCCCTACCTGCCGATCGACCCCCAGGACATCGGGCGCTCCTACGAGGCCGTGATCCGGGTGAACTCGCAGTCCGGCAAGGGCGGCGTGGCCTACCTGCTCAAGAGCGAGCACAACCTGGACCTGCCGCGTCGTGCGCAGATCGAGTTCTCCCACGTCATCCAGCGGATGGCGGACAGCCAGGGCGGGGAGGTCACGGGCGACCAGCTCTGGCAGGTCTTCCAGGACGAGTACCTGCCGGCCGAGGAGGGCCAGACCCGCTGGGGTCACTACCGGCTCGGCGCGGTGCACTCCGAGACCGCCGAGGACGGCAGCTTCACGATGACGGCCGAGGCAGACGTCGCGGGCGTGCGGCACCAGCGCACCGCGTCCGGCAACGGACCCATCGCCGCCCTGCTGACGATCCTGTCCGAGGACGGGCTCGACATCCGGGTGCTCGACTACACCGAGCACGCCCTGTCGGAGGGTGGCTCGGCGATGGCGGCGGCGTACGTCGAGTGCGCCGTGGGGGAGCGCGTCCTGTGGGGCGTGGGGCTGGACTACAACACCACGATGGCCTCGCTCAAGGCCGTCGTCTCCGCCGTCAACCGTGCCCTGCGGGACGACGCCGAACTGCTCGAGGCCATCGTCGGTCCCGCGGCGTCCGGGTCGGCCGCCCACTGACGGTCACCGACGATGGCGGGCCGGGGCGGCGGTTATGCCGCCAACAGCTATCGCACCGACGCCCTGGTGCTGCGCACCTACAAGCTGGGTGAGGCGGATCGCATCATCGTGCTGCTGACCCCCGGCCACGGCCAGGTCCGGGCCGTGGCCAAGGGGGTCCGCCGGACGACCTCGAAGTTCGGGGCCACCCTGGAGCCGTTCATGCTGTCCCGGCTGCAGCTCGTCCACGGCCGGAACCTGGACATCATCACCCAGGCCCAATCGGTCACCCCCTACGGCACCGCCATCGCCGCGGATTACGACGCCTACGCGGCGGCCTCCGCCATGGTGGAGACGGCCGAACGGCTGACGGTGACCGAGGTGGGGGAGCACGGTGGCGGGGTCGAGGCGCCGAGCCAGTACCGCTTGCTGCACGGGGCCCTGGCGGCCCTGGCACGGCGGGCCCACGCACCCCGCCTGCTGCTGGACTCGTACCTTCTGCGGGCCCTGGCGACGGCAGGCTGGGCGCCGAGTTTCACCTCGTGCGCCCGCTGCGGGGCGCCCGGGCCGCACCGCTCCGTCAACGTCACGCTCGGCGGCAGCGTCTGCGACGACTGCCGGCCGCCCGGGTCCTCGACGCCGGCCCCCCAGTCGGTGGCGCTGCTGGCCGCCCTGCTCTCGGGGGACTGGACGACCGCGGACGCCGCGCCGGAGGCCTCCCGGCGCGAGGCGGCCGGTATCGTGGCGGGGTACCTGCAGTTCCACCTGGAACGCCACCTGAAGTCCCTGGCCGTGATGGGCCAGGACGCCGACCGCAACCCCTAGAGGACCGCATGCCCCGTCGACCCGCCCGCGCCGTCCAGGAGCCGTACCCGCACCCCAGCGGGGCGCAACCACCGGTCATGGACCCGCGGTTCGTGCCACGCCACGTGGCGATCGTCATGGACGGCAACGGCCGGTGGGCCAACCAGCGCGGGCTGCCCCGCACCGAGGGCCACCGGGCCGGGGAGGCGGCCCTGCTGGACGTCATGGCCGGCGCCGTGCAGCTCGGGATCGAGTACGTGACCGTCTACGCCTTCTCCACGGAGAACTGGAAGCGCTCCCCGGAGGAGGTGCGCTTCCTGATGGGCTTCTCCCGTGACGTGCTGCGCCGCCAGCGGGACACCCTGGACTCCTGGGGGGTGCGGATCCGGTGGAACGGCCGCCGGCCCCGGCTGTGGAAGTCCGTCGTGGACGAACTGCTCGTCGCCGAGGACCAGACCCGGCAGAACACCCGCTGCCACCTGACGATGTGCGTGAACTACGGCTCGCGGGCCGAGATCACCGACGCGGTGAAGGACATCGCCCGGGAGGTCGAGGCCGGGCGGCTGTCCGCGGCGGGCATCCGGGAGGAGACCATCACCCGGCACCTGGACGAGCCGGACGTCCCGGACGTGGACCTGTTCCTGCGCACCTCGGGGGAACAGCGGCTCTCCAACTTCCTGCTCTGGCAGTCCGCCTACGCGGAGCTGGTCTTCCTGGACACGCTGTGGCCGGACGTGGACCGGACCACCCTGTGGGACGCCGTCGAGGTCTACGCCCGGCGCGACCGCCGTTACGGGGGAGCCGTGGACCGGTCGGGCGACGCTCAGGCGTAGGCACCCAGCCACGTGAACATCTCGCGGGCGGCCGTCCGGCGGATAGGCTCGACGGAGGCCATCACGTCGTGCAGGGCGCCGGGATGGCGGACCACCGTCACGTGCCGGCCGAGGCGGGTGGCACGCTGGGCCAGGACCTCCACGTCCAGCACGACGTCCGCGGCCGTCATGTCCTCGGACCACCTGGTGCCGAAGACCGTGCGGTCGGACAGCATGACGTAGACCGGCTCGGCCAGCCCCAGCCCGGACGCCACCCGGGCGTGCCCGGCCATCACCGCCTGCAGCCAGCCGCCGGGCACCTCGAAGGAGTGCCGGGGACGCCAGAGCGGGTGCAGCGCCCAGTCGCCCTCGGCCTCGTCCGAGATGGACCGCCAGTAGTGGTCCACGCGGGGCAGCCTCAGGAAGCTCTTCGGCTGCAGCCGGGCCACCGGGTCCAGCACGGCCTGGGCCATCAGCCGCACCAGCGCGGAGCCCTGCATCTCCAGCCAGGGGCTGTTCAGCACCAGGGCCCGGGCCCGGCCCGGATGCCGGTCGGCCCACAGGGAGAGGGTGAGCCCGCCGGTGGAGTGTCCCATCAGCACCGGGGGCTCGGGGTGGTCCCCGGCGATCAGGCGCAGCGCCGAGCCGATCTCGTCGTCGTAGACCTGCAGGCTCTGGACCCAGCCGGGAGTCTGGCCCGGGCGCAGCGAGCGTCCGTACTTGCGCAGGTCCAGGGCGTGGAAGGCGTAACCGTGCTCCTCGAAGAGCCGGGCCAGCGGGGCGTTGTAGAAGTAGTCCGACCAGCCGTGGACATACAGCACGGGAACCCGGTGCCGTAGCCTGCCGGCAGCCCGCTCACCGGTCGCCGGACCCCGGGCGACCCGGACGAGGGTGGCCACGTTGGGGCCCTCCTCGTCCACCTCCAGCGGGACGGTCAGGCGCTCGAAGCCCTCCAGCACGTCCGGGACCCACACCCCGGGCGGCGAGTCCTCCAACAGGTCCCCCTCGGGACCGGTGAGGGGCTCCTGCGCGGGCCGCGGCTCGTCCGGGGTGTCCGGTTCGTCCCGGGTCGATGGCAGGGAGGGCATGACGGCCAGCCTACGATGGAGTCATGCCCCACCCCGACCTCACCCTGCCGCGGGTCTACCCGGCCTTCTTCAACGCCTTCTTCAAGGGCATGGACGCCGAGAAGGCCCACCACGCCGGCTTCAGCATGATCCGCGCCACCGAAGCCACCGGGGTCTCGGCCGCGCTGCGCCGACTGACCCGTCCCCACCCGTCGCTGACCACCCGCGTCATGGGACTGGACTTCCCCTCGCCCTTCGGGCTGGCGGCCGGTTTCGACAAGCAGGGACTGGGCACGGCCGCCCTGGCCGACCTCGGCTTCGGCCACATCGAGGTGGGGACGATCACCGGGCAGGCGCAACCGGGCAACCCGGCGCCGCGGCTCTTCCGGCTCGTCGAGGACCGCGCCCTGATCAACCGGATGGGCTTCAACAACGACGGGGCCGCCGCCGTCGCGCCCCGCCTCAAGGCCACCCGCAAGACGCTGACCCGGCGGTTCGGCAGCCGTCGTCCGGTCCTCGGGGTGAACATCGGCAAGACCAAGGCGGTGCCGCTGCAGGACGCCACCCGGGACTACCTGGTCTCCACCGCGGCCCTGGCACTCCACGCCGACTACCTGGTGGTCAACGTCTCCTCGCCGAACACCCCGGGACTGCGTCAGCTCCAGGACATCGAGGCGCTGGCCCCGCTGCTCGCCCAGGTCCGGGCCACGGCCGACCGGACGACCGGACGTCACGTCCCGCTGGCCGTGAAGATCGCCCCGGACCTGGCCGACGAGGACGTCGACGCCGTGGCCGGGATGGCCGTCGAACTGGGCCTGGACGGGGTCATCGCCACCAACACCACGATCAGCCGCGAGGGGCTCCGCACCCCGGCCGCCGAGGTGGAGGCCATGGGTCCCGGCGGCCTGTCCGGGGCCCCGCTGAAGGACCGGTCGCTCCAGGTGCTGACCCGCCTGCGGTCGGGGCTGCCGGACTCGGTGGCCCTGGTCTCCGTCGGCGGGGTGACCACCGGCGCAGACGTGCAGCAGCGACTCGACCTCGGGGCCGACCTGGTCCAGGGCTACACGGCGTTCCTGTACGAGGGGCCCTTCTGGGCGGCGCGCATCAACCGCGACCTGGCGCGGGGACGCTGAGCCTCCCGGTCAGGCGGGGTACTGGCCCCGCTTGACCTGGGGCTTGGGCAGGCGCAGCCGGCGCAGCTGCATGGCGCGCATCACCCCGTACCAGCGCACGCCGCGTTCGACCGCGCCGAACTTCTCCGTCAGGCGCCCCTTGAGCTGGAACGAGACGAGGACGCCCTCGAGGACCACCAGGAGCACCAGCGCCCACAGGGAGAACGTGAGCCACAACTGCAGGTCCGTATTGGGCAGGAACGCCATGAACACGTAGACGAGGACGATGATCATCAGCCACTCGCCCAGGCCGGTGCGGGCGTCCACGAAGTCCCGGGCGTAGCGCTTCTGCGGTCCACGGTCGCGGAGCGGCATGTGCCGCTCGTCGCCGGTCTCCATGGCGAGCCGCATCTTCTGCCGCTCGGCGGCCTCGGCCTCGCGGGACGCCGCCCGGGCGGCCTTGCGGTCGTCCGGCACCAGCGGGCGGCGGCGGGCCGCCTCCTGCTGGGCGCGCGTGGGGGTCGGCCCCTTCTTCTGCCGCGGGGCAGCGCCGACCTCCTCTGCGGGCACCACGGGCATCTCGGCAGGGTTCTCGGAGGTCTTCTTGCGTCCAAACACCCGTTCATTCTAGGTCGTCGGGGCCCGCCCGTGGGCCAGGCCGGGCCCGTGCCACCGGCCGGTCCGGATCGGTACGCTGGCCCCATGCCCGAACAGCCTGACCGTGACCTGATCACCCACCTCGCCGATGCCGTGGACGCGCTGATGCCCCAGGCGATCTCCACCCTGGAGGACCTCGTGGCCATCCCGGGCATCGCCTGGAACTCCTTCGACCGCGAACCCCTCGAGCGGTCCGCCCGCACGGTCGCCGAGCTGGTCCGCGGCCTGGGACTGGACGACGTCGAGATCCTGACGGAGGCAGGCGGCGGACCGGCCGTCGTCGGGCGCCGCCCGGCCGCACCCGGACAACCGACGGTCCTGCTCTACGCGCACCACGACGTCCAGCCCGTGGGGGACCTGGCCCTGTGGCAGACCGAGCCGTTCACCGCCGTCGAGCGCGACGGCCGGCTCTTCGGGCGCGGCGCGGCCGATGACAAGGCCGGCATCATGGTCCACCTGACGGCGCTGAAGGCACTGCTCGACGTCGGCGCGGACCCCGGGGTGGGCGTCACCTTCTTCATCGAGGGGGAGGAGGAGGCCGGTTCACCCACGTTCCGGGCGTTCCTGGACAGGCACCGTGATCGGTTGGCCGCGGACGTCATCGTGGTGGCCGACTCCGGCAACTGGAAGGTCGGCGTGCCCGCCCTGACCACCTCGCTGCGGGGACTGGTGGACGGGGTCATCGGGGTGCGCGTCCTGGACCACGCCGTGCACTCCGGGATGTACGGCGGGCCGGTCCTGGACGCCCCCACGCTGTTGGCCCGGCTCATCGCCACCCTGCACGACGACCGGGGCAACGTCGCGATCGCAGGCCTGGAGCAGCGGCATCACGCGGCGATCGAGTACCCGGAGGCCGACTACCGTGCCGATGCCTCGGTCCTGGACTCCGTGCGACTGGCCGGCAGCGGCCCCCTGGCGGACCGATTGTGGAACCGGCCGGCCCTGAGCATCATCGGGACGGACGTGCCCCGGCTGGAGGTCGCGTCGAACACCCTGCAGCCGGAGGCCCGCGCCAAGTTCAGCCTGCGGCTGGGGCCCGGAACCGACCCGGAACAGGCCATGGCCGCGGTGCGTGAGCACGTACTGGCCCAGGACCTGTTCGGCGCCGAGGTCTTCTTCGAACCGGGGGAGACCGGCCAGCCCTTCGCCACCGACACGTCGGCGCCCGCGGCCCGGGCGATGCTGGACTCCCTGCGGGACGCCTGGGGCGTGGAACCGGTGGAGACCGGGATCGGCGGCTCCATCCCCTTCACGGCGGACCTCGTGGAGGTCTTCCCGGCGGCGACGCTGCTGATCACGGGCGTGGAGGACCCGGACTCCCGCGCGCACTCGGCCAACGAGTCGCTGCACCTCGGTGACTTCCGCAACGCCGTGCTGGCCGAGGCCCTCCTGCTGGTCCGGCTCGGCGCCGGCGCCTAGACTCGTCGGACCGGCCGGGAATGTTCCGGCCACCCGTGCTGTTGGCACCGGTGACGGCGGGCCCTGTCCGCCGACCCCGAGGGGGAGTAGACGCGCAGAAGAAGGAGCGATCATGAGCGTTTCCGCAGAAGCATCCGGGACTGAGATCCCCACCGCCCAGCCCGCCGAGGGCCTGGACGCCCACGAGGTCGCCCTGACCGACGTGGCCGCCACGAAGGTCCGCACCCTGCTGGAGCAGGAGGGCCGGACCGACCTGCGCCTGCGGGTGGCCGTGCAGCCCGGAGGGTGCTCCGGACTGATCTACCAGCTCTACTTCGACGAGCGGGTGCTTGAGGGCGACACCCTGCGTGACTTCGACGGTGTCGAGGTCATCGTGGACAAGATGAGCGTCCCGTACCTCACGGGTGCCACCATCGACTTCGAGGACACCATCTCCAAGCAGGGGTTCACGATCGACAACCCGAACGCCGGCGGTTCCTGCGCGTGCGGGGACTCCTTCCACTGAGCCACCACGGGATTCGAGCCGGATCCCCGCAGAACCGAGTGCCCGGGCCCCTTGGGGGTCCGGGCACTCGGCGTTTCCGCGTGTCATGGGGCAGACGATCAGGACGGTAAGCTCTACAGTAGGTAGTAAACCTAGGGGTCCCCCTGTGGCTTCGTCGTCCCGGCCCAGACGCTGGCGCGGCATGGTCCGTCACAGGAGGCATTCGCACTCAAGATGAAGAGGAAGGGCCGTCTGTGAGATCGCAGAATCAAGCCGGCAGCCGTGGCAGGCGTCTCCTGAAGGGGGGAGCGCTTGCCGTCGTGGCAGCCGTGGTCCTGTCCGGTTGCTCCGAGCAGGTCCAGCGTGGCTGGCTGCCGGGCACGCGGGAGACCACGAACCAGTCCGCCGAGTTGACCGACCTGTGGGTCAACTCCTGGATCGCAGCCCTGATCGTGGGCCTGGCGGCCTGGGCCATGATGCTGTGGTGCATGGTCGCCTACCGGCGCCGGAAGAACGACAAGGGCTACCCGCGCCAGATGGCCTACAACGTCCCGTTGGAGACGCTGTTCACCGTCATCCCGATCATCATGGTCCTGACCCTGTGGGGCTTCACCGACCGCGTCCAGCGCTCGGTGGACACCCCGGTGGAGGACTCGCCGCTGACCGTTCAGGTCTACGGCAAGCAGTGGGCCTGGGACTTCAACTACAGCTATGACGGCCAGGAGAAGCACCTCGCCGGCGTCCAGGCACAGCTCGACGGCACCGAGGGTGTCGAGGAGACGCTGCCGACCTTGTACCTGCCGGTGGACGTCCCGGTCGAGTTCGAGCTGAACTCGCGTGACGTCATCCACTCGTTCTGGGTCCCCGCGTTCCTGCGCAAGCTGGACATGGTCCCGGGCAAGACCAACTACATCTACCTGACGCCCCAGGAAGAGGGACGCTTCCAGGGCAAGTGCGCCGAACTCTGCGGCGAGTACCACTCCGAGATGCTCTTCAACGTGGAGGTCGTCTCCGAGGCCGAGTTCCGGGAGCAGCTGTCCCGGATGGAGGACGGCCACCTGGGTGAGGAGTACAACCGCAACCCGAACGAGAACCCGGACGGCTGGCGTGACTCCCAGGTCCAGAACCAGGGTGACGGCACCCTGCGCGGCGAGTCCGGCGGTTCGACCGGTGGCGAGGACCTGACAGGTGAGGGAGACAACTGATGACCACCTATGAGTACGCCACGGACGAGGCGGCGGCCCAGCCGCGCGTGGTGCCCGTCTCCAAGGGCAGGATCGTCGTCAACTGGCTGACGACCACCGACCACAAGACGATCGGGTACATGTACCTGATCACGTCCTTCATCTTCTTCTGCATCGGCGGCGTCATGGCGCTGCTGATCCGCGCCGAGCTCTTCGAGCCGGGCATGCAGTTGCTCCAGACGAAGGAGCAGTACAACCAGCTGTTCACCATGCACGGCACGATCATGCTGCTGATGTTCGCGACCCCGCTGTTCATCGGCTTCGCCAACGTCATCATGCCGCTGCAGATCGGCGCGCCGGACGTGTCGTTCCCCCGCATGAACGCCCTGGCGTTCTGGTTCTTCCTGTTCGGCTCGATCATCGCCGTGGCGGGCTTCCTCACCCCCCAGGGTGCGGCCTCCTTCGGCTGGTTCGCCTATGCGCCCCTGTCGAACACCACGTACTCGCCGGGCGTGGGCGGTGACCTCTGGGTCTTCGGTCTCTTCCTGCAGGGCTTCGGCACCATCATGGGTGGCGTCAACTTCATCACCACCATCCTGACCATGCGTGCCCCGGGCATGACCATGTGGCGCATGCCGATCTTCACCTGGAACACCCTGATCACCGGCATCCTGGTCATCATGGCGTTCCCGCCGCTGGCCTCCGCCCTCGCGGCGCTGGGCATGGACCGCCGCTTCGGCGGACACGTCTTCGACCCGGAGAACGGCGGTGCCATCCTGTGGCAGCACCTGTTCTGGTTCTTCGGCCACCCGGAGGTCTACATCATCGCCCTGCCGTTCTTCGGCATCGTCTCGGAGATCATCCCGGTGTTCAGCCGGAAGCCGATCTTCGGCTACAAGTCGCTGGTGTTCGCCACCACCGCGATCGCCGCGCTGTCCGTGACCGTGTGGGCCCACCACATGTACGTCACCGGTTCCGTGCTGCTGCCGTTCTTCTCGCTGATGACCATGCTGATCGCGGTCCCCACCGGCGTGAAGTTTGTCAACTGGATCGGCACCATGTGGCGGGGTTCGCTCACCTTCGAGACCCCCATGCTGTGGACGCTCGGCTTCATGGTGACCTTCCTGTTCGGTGGCCTCACCGGCGTCATCCTGGCCTCCCCGCCGCTGGACTTCCACGTCTCGGACACGTACTTCGTGGTCGCCCACTTCCACTACGTGGTCTTCGGCACCGTGGTGTTCGCGATGTTCGCCGGGTTCTTCTTCTGGTGGCCCAAGTTCACCGGCAAGATGCTCAACGAGCGCCTGGGCAAGATCCAGTTCTGGCTGCTGTTCGTCGGCTTCCACGGCACGTTCCTCATCCAGCACTGGCTGGGCGTCATGGGCATGCCGCGCCGGTACGCGGACTACATGGTCGAGGACGGCTTCACCCTGATGAACCAGTTCTCCACCGTGTTCTCCTTCATCCTGGGTGCCTCGCTGATCCCGTTCTTCTGGAACGTCTACATCACGGCGCGCAAGGGCCGGAAGGTCACCGTGGACGATCCTTGGGGCTTCGGTGGCTCGCTCGAGTGGGCCACCTCCTGCCCGCCGCCGCGGCACAACTTCCATTCGCTGCCGCGCATCCGTTCGGAGCGTCCGGCACTCGACCTGCACCACCCCGAACTGCTGCCCACCTCCCCGCAGCATGAGCCCGAGGTCTTCGGAGAGATGGCGGCTGCCAAGTGAGAACAAACGTCAAGCTGTTCACCATCCTGGGTGTCTTCTTCGTCATCGTCGCCACCATCTACGGGGTCTGGGTGCAGTGGTCCGAGTGGGCCGGTATCCCGGCGCTGTACGCCCTGGGCGGCCTCGGCCTGATGATCGCCATCTACCTCTACCTCACCGACCGTCGCTTCGGCCTCGGGGCGGATGACCGTGAGGACGGGGACATCGCCGAGTACGCGGGCACCTACGGCCGGTTCGCGCCGTGGAGCTGGTGGCCTCTCGGCCTCGGCATCTCCTGCGCCGGGCTCGTCCTCGGCCTGGCCGTCGGCTGGTGGATCTTCTTCGTCGGCGTCGGCCTGGGGCTGTACTTCGTGGTCGGATGGGTCTTCGAGTACTCGAAGGGCGATCACGCCCACTGATCCACTGCGGATCATCATGTGACACACGGCGTGGGCCGGGACCTGAATGGTCCCGGCCCACGCCGTTCTCATAGCGCCTGCCGCAGGTTTCGCCAGTGACCGACCCCGGGAGCGCCACCACCATCGCGCGCTCTCGGGCGTCGGACGGAAGACCCGGCCCTGACGTGGGGCGCCGTGGGGCTGGGACCCGGGCCCAGAACCGGGGACGAGCGAGACCCTGCGAACCGGGGCGGGCCGGCCGGACTCAACATGAGTGGTGACCGGGTGGTCCTGCCGGAAGTGGATGTGACATTCCGGCGGCGGTCGAGTATGCCAGAACCTGTCGTCCGGGGCGGACCGGCGCATAGGTTACTGCGCATGCCACAGACTGCGCACAGCCACGCCACAGCCGTCGACGCTAAGCCGTCCAAACGCGTTGTCGGAATCGACGCCGCGCGCGGGTTGGCGTTGATCGGCCTGTTGGCTGCCCACGTGTTCCCCGTTGCCAATGAGGACACCGGGCAGGCCACTCTGGCCCACGAACTCTTCGCCGGGGACTCGGCCGCCCTGTTTGTCATGCTGGCCGGGGTGGGCCTGGCCCTGCTCACCGGAGGACGGAGCCCGCACGAGGGCCGGCGGATGGCCGCGGACCGGGCCGGGGTGGCGGTGCGCGCGGTGCTGGTAGGACTGACCGGCCTGCTGATCGCGATGCTCATGCCGGCCGACCCACCGGCCAACGGCATCCTGCTCTACTTCGCCGTGTATTTCCTGTTGGCGATCCCGTGTTTCCGTTTGCGGCCGCGGACCCTGTTCCTCGTGGCAGCGGCGTGCGGGATCATCACCCCGGTGTTGATGCAACGGTTGTACCCGGTGCTGCCGGAGACCTCCGTGTACGAACACACCGTGGTGACCCTGTTCACCGAGCCGGTCGGAGTCGTGGCCGAGTTGCTGCTCACCGGCACGTATCCGGCGCTGGCCTACATGGCCTTTGTCCTGGTCGGTCTGGGACTGGGCCGGCTGCAGCTTAACAGCACCCGGGTCCAGGTGTGGATCGCCGGCGTCGGGGCGGGCCTGTTCATCCTGGCCAACACTGTCTCGCACGTGTTGCTCCAGAACGCCGGGGGGTACCAGGCGTTGCTGGACACCCCTGGAGCGAGCAAGGACATGGTGGACGCGGCACTGATGGTGGCCCCGGAGGTGTTGCCCGACACCTCGTGGTGGTGGCTGGCCATCGCGACCCCCCACTCCAACACCCCCTTCGCCATCGCTTCGAGCCTGGGCATGGCCATGCTCGTGCTGGGCGTGGTGTTGCTGGTGGCCCGCCGATTCGGCCGGTGGCTGTACCCGCTGACCGCGATGGGCGCGATGACCATGAGCGTCTACACCGCGCACATGATTGCGCTGAGCTTTGAACTCCATTATGACAACCCGGTGCTGTGGTACGTCGTCCACCTCTCCGTGGCGGTGGTGTTCGCCCTGGCCTGGACCCGGTGGTTTGGCCGGGGGCCTCTGGAGAAGCTCATGACGGTCGGTGCTCAGCGCGCCATGCAGCGATACGTCCTCGATAACGGGACCTACGAGGCGGCCCCGCCCAGCCCGTCGCCGAGCGACGACCGGCAGAACGCACACGCCGGCGTAGGACCCGGTGCCCGGTCAACGGGAAAGACCCCGCAGACCCACACCCCGCCCGACGCGAAGGTCGACCAATCGGCCGCGCGGCCTGCTGCCGCCGGGCCCGATGAGGGCACCGCCCCACCGCGCCTGACCCCCACCACAGCACGTCTCGATGCACCTAGGGAGAAGCCATGATGAAGATTCTGATCGTCGGAGCCGGAGCCACCGGCGGGTACTTCGGGACGCGCCTGATCCAGGCCGGCCGGGACGTGACCTTCCTGGTCCGCCCGCACCGGGCCGAACAATTACGGGACGGGTTGCGCGGTTGCGGGCCCGGTTACGACCTGACCGTCCCGGTCCGGGCGGTGACCGCAGGTGAACTGGACGGTCCCTACGACCTGATCCTGCTCATGACCAAGGCCTGGTCCCTGGACCAGGCCTTGGAGGACATCGCCCCGGTCGTGGGACCGGACACCACCATCCTGCCCCTGCTCAACGGCATGGCCCACCTGGAGCGGGTGAACGCCCGCTTCGGCCGCGGTGCCGTGCTCGGGGGGATCGTCCGTGTGGTCGCCACGGTCACCCCGGAGGGTGCGGTCTTCCAGTTCAAGCCGGGCGCCACGATGATCTTCGGCGAACAGGACCGGCAGCACACTGACCGGGCGGCCCGGGTCCAGCAGGAACTGTCGGTCCCGGGGTACGACCTGGTCCTGGACGAGGACGTCCTGGCCGCGATGTGGCACAAGTGGGCCTTCATCGTGGCCGGGGGGACCACCACGTGCCTGATGCGTGGCACCATCGGCGCCATCCTGGCCACCCCCGGCGGCAGGGAGTTCGTCCTGGAGGTCATCGCCGAGACCGAACGGGTCGCTGCGGCGGCCGGATACCCCGTCTCGGACGCCGCGCACGCGGCGAGCCTGGAGATGTTCACCGAACCCGGGTCCGTGTTCACCTCCTCCCTCTACCGGGACCTGACCGCCGGGTTCCGGCACGAGGGAGAGCACCTGCTCGGCGAGTTCGTGGCCACGGCGGAGCGGTACGGCGTGGAGGTCCCCCTGACCCGGCTGGCCCTGGCCCACGTCCGGGTCCACGACCAGGCCGGCAGCCCGCGGCCGCAGTCGGTGCTCGCCGGCACCCACTGACGGGAACAGCCCGTCTCCGGCCCAGAACCTCGTCATCATTTCCCATCCAGGGCCTCACCACCCGGGGTGACCCGACGACTGAGCATGCGGCGAACCCTTGCTGGTGCGCCCATCCGCCGTGGGGGGCTCGTTCTGGACCCGGGCCGTCCACCGGTATGGGCAGGCTGGCCTACTGACGGCTCATGGGTGGTGGTCGTCCGGAGCTGCACCATGACGCCCAGGCCTGCCCGGGGCTCCTCACGGAGATCCGTCCGGACCTCGGGAGCGGCCGGATCTGCGCCTGCGGCCGGATCTGCGCCTGCGGCCGGACCGGGACGGTCTCTTCGGGTCCGGTGTTCGACACCGCCGCGGACACCAGCTCCGGAGCAGTACGCCGCCCAGGCACAGGGACATCTCTGCCAGTGCAGGAATCACCCCGTGGGACGTGAGCAACCCAGGCAGGACGGGGAGCGCGCCGCCGCTCCGGGGGAACGTCGGCGGGTGCGTCAGGGCCGTGGCATCCTGGCCGCCCGTGCCCACGGAAGGTGGTGGAGGGACGACTGGACGATCGCCGTCGCGATACCCCTCTGCAGCATCTGCACCGATTCGATCTCGATGAGTTCAATGCGGTAACCGCGGACCCTGACCCGGTCGTCGATACGGCCCAGGTACTCGATGTTCCCGTCCGCAGCGATCCGGCCCAGGTCGCCGGTGCGGAAGATCCGACCGGACGGGTTGTTGGGCAGGTCGATGCTGTCCTGGATGAACGCCTTCGCCGTGAGCTCGGGACGGTTCAGGTATCCAGCGGCGAGTCCCACACCGCCGATGCAGATCTCACCGGCTTCGCCGCGGGCAACCACCCGGTCGGACCCAGGTTCCAGGAGGACCACCGAATAGGTCGGCAAGGGCATCCCGATGGTCACGCGGCCGTGCGGGTCCAGGGTGGTCCACGTAGTCGTGACGGTGGCCTCCGGGGGGCCATAGGCGTTCACCAACCGAAGACCGGGCCGGTGCCAGCGGGTGATCAGGTCGTGCGGACACGGCTCGCCTGAGACGAGCAGGAACCGCAGGTCAGGCAGATCGTCGTCCAGCGTGGCGAGCAGGGTGGGGACGCAGCAGAGGCCAGTGACCCGGAGATCGAGGAGGAAGTCATGCAGGTCCTGGCCGATCAGGGGCGCCCCGTGGGGCTTGGGCACGATGGTGGCACCGGCCATCCAAGGCACCCAGATCTCCTCGATCGAGAAGTCGAACGCGATACTCATGCCCTGATAAAGCCGGTCTTCACCCGTGATGCCGTAGACTTCGGCCGCCACCCGCACGAAGTTGCAGATGCTGGCGTGCTCGATCGCGACCCCCTTGGGTCGCCCGCTCGCACCCGAGGTGTAGACGACATAGGCCAATTCATTGACGGGGATTCCGCGCTCCTCTGGCATGAGCCGCTCGGAGGGCTGGGCGGCGATGGCGGAGGCCTCGGCATCCACGACGACCACGGTGGCAGCGACCGCGTCCAGTGTCTCCACGTGGAGGGAGCGCGTCAGGACAGCGCTGACGCCGGCGTCCCGGCAGATATAGGCGATACGGTCCACGGGGAAACCAGGGTCAAGCGGCACGTAGGCGGCATTCAGCTTCAACGTGGCCAGCATGCCGGTATACCCGTCCAACGGATGATCCGACAACAGCGCGACGCGGTCCCCGCAACGGACCCCGCGTCCTCTCAGATGACGAGCAAGACGGTTGGCCCGCGCGTCGAGATCCGCGTAGGTGACCGCGAGGGCGCCGGTGTCCACCGCGAGGCGATGCGAGTGCTCGTGCTGCGCCAACTCGTCGACCTTATCCTCGAACAGGTGATCCAGTCGTTCGCCCGGACACCAGCGCACGCCTTGGTCGAACCGCGTGTCCACCAAGACCGCCGGGACGCTGGGACGGGCCTCCAGGGACTCGGGTCCGGGGGAGAGGAACCCCGTGTCCACGCCGCCTCCAGAGGATGCCCAGGTGCCCGGGGGAGTCCCAGGTCCCTGGGGAAGAGACCGGCCGGATCCGAACGACTCCGACCCGCGAGTAGCGAAAATGGCTTCCTGATCCGTCACGGCCATGCCTTCCATCGAGATGCACCACAGCCCAGAGCGGGAGAAGGGGATAACCCGATGCTGGGCCCACAGAAATCGCGACCTTGCGATACAGTGCACCCTGACACCGCGGTCCGGAGAGGGTCAACACCCCACGAAGGACGCTTCGATGATCCAGGTACCGTTCGGGTGTGATCGTGCCGGAACCTCTCGGTGACGCTCCGGACAGGCAAGAGTGTCCTGCGTCAATCAGCAGTCAGGAAGTCCTTGGACCCATTCCGGGACCCGGCCTCAGAGGGCCACAGCTCGTGGTCGACGATCCGGAAGCCTTCCGCCAGGGGCGGCTCCACCGTCCGGGGGGACGCGTGGGGAGGACCGTCGGCATAGCGCCGGCGATGACGGCGGGGTAGGTTGCTGGCATGACGGCGCATCAGCCGTATGAGACGCTGCGTGTGAATGACCGTGTCGAGGTGCGCCGGTACCCCGAGCACGTTCTGGCAGAGACGACCGTCGAGGCAGGCTTCACGGATGCCGGCAACCAGGCCTTCCGCATCCTGTTCGGTTATATCAGCGGTACGAACCAGGCCGAGCAGAAGGTGGCGATGACGGCGCCGGTGCTCCAGGACGCCCCGTCTGAGTCCATCGCGATGACCGCTCCCGTCCTGCAGGAGGACGCGGACGTGTACCCCGACGGCACCGGCCGCGGGCGCTTCCGGGTGGCTTTCGTCCTGCCGGAGGGATTCACCCTCGAGAACGCCCCTCGCCCCACGGATTCCCGCGTGCGGTTGCGTCGTGTCCCCACGACCGTGGCCGCGGCCATCCGGTTCCGTGGACGCTGGAGCGAGGCGAACTATCGCAAGCACCTGGAGAAGCTGCGCACCGCCCTGCGCGCCGAGAATCTCTCTCCGGTAGGACCACCACGCTTCGCCCGCTTCGATCCTCCCTTCAAGCCCTGGTTCCTGCGCCGCAACGAGATCGTCCTGAGCCTGCAGGACCCGGTCAATCCGCCCAGTCCACCCGAGAAACGTCGCTGAGGGGCTCTCGACCACTACCCGTGCAGAGCGTTTGGCGCCAGCTCACAAGGTGTGGGTCCCTGCCGGCGGGGCCGTGGTGAGCGCGTCCGTGCGGCGCAGCGCATGACCACCCCCGAGCCAACGTCACGGGCGCTCCGGCGTGGAGGCGTGGGCGGGGGAGCCGGGGGTCAGACGCCGTGGGTCAGGCGTGGCGGGTCAGGAGGGTGGTGACCCGGCGGATCTGGTCGGGCTGGAACCCACACCAGTGGTCCTCGTCGTCGACCACGACGACGGGGGCCTGACTGTACCCCAGCTCGTTCTGGATGTACACCAGGGCGGCCGGGGCCTGGCGGACGTCGATCTCCTCGAAACCGAGCCCGGCGGTGGCAAGGGCGGTCTTGGTGAGCCGGCACTGCATGCACGCCGGCCCGGTGGTGTAGACGGTGATGGTCCTCATCGGTGCGCTCTCCTTCGCTCCGTGACCCCTTTGGGATACCAGCCGGAACGGACACGTTTAGCCGGCCGCGACGGAGCAGTGGTCGGTGGCGTGGGGAGGGGAGCGGACTGACGAGCGGGTGAGGGGTCGAAGTCGTCGGAACCGGGGCAACAGGCCCACTCACGCAGGAAGGCCCCGCCGGAGCGGGGCCTTCCTGGTGTGGTGTTCTGTCAGTGCTCGAGGGTGCCGCGGCTGCCGGTGGCGGCCAGGGCGTCGGGCACGTCGTGGTGGTCGTGGGTCTTGGCCTCGGCCAGCTCCGCGCGGCTCACCGGCTCGACACGGTCCTCGTAGAACCAGCGGTTGAGCTTGGCGCGGCGCTTCTCCCCGCCGGAGACCTTCCCGTCCGGTCCCGGCTGGGCCGGGACGGGACGGTTCGCCTCGAAGCTGACCAGCTGGTAGAGCCGGTAGTCGTCCAGGCGCTCGTGCCGCTCCCGGAACTCGCCGTCCGGGGTCATCTCGATCACACCGGCCTCGCGACCGTGCAGCACGATCTCGCGGTCCTTGCGCTGCAGGGACAGGCAGATGCGCTTGGTGATGATGAAGCCGATGAACGGGCCCAGGATGAAGATCCCGCGCAGCCAGTAGGTCACGTCGTTCAGCGACACCCCGAAGTGGGTGGCGATCAGGTCCGAGGAGGCCGCGGCCCACATGGTGCAGTACCAGATCACGCCGGCGACGCCGATGCCCGTGCGGGTCGGGGCGTTGCGCGGGCGGTCCAGGATGTGGTGCTCGCGGTTGTCCTTGGTCACCCAACGCTCCAGCCAGGGCCAGGCCATCATCGTGCCGATGAGGATGGCGGCCGGGATCATCGGGATCAGCACACCCAGCGCCAGCGTGTTGGTTCCGCCCGGGAACAGGGTCCACACGTCCTGGACCTCGGTGGGGCCCGGAACCCGGTCATCACCGAGGAAGGGCAGCGGCAGCTGCCACTCGAACGGGAAGGACCCGAGGAAGCCCGGCATCAGGCGCAGCGCGCCGTCGACCCAGCCGATGTACCAGTCCGGCTGCGTACCCGCGGACACGGGGGAGGGGTCGTAGGGGCCGTAGTTCCAGACCGGGTTGACGGTGAACAGCCCCGAGATCAGCGCGATGATGCCGAACACGATGAAGAAGAACCCGCCGGCCTTGGCCGCGTACACCGGCCCGACCGGGTAGCCGACCACGTTGTTCTCGGTCCGGCCCGGGCCCGGGTACTGGGTGTGCTTGTGGACCACGACCATGAACAGGTGGGCCACGATCAGCAGCAGGATCACGCCGGGCACGAGGAACACGTGCAGGATGTACAACCGTCCCACGATCGCGTCCCCGGGGAACTCCCCGCCGAACAGGAAGAAGGAGATGTAGGACCCCACGATCGGCAGGGCCTTGATGACCCCGTCGATGATCCGCAGGCCGTTGCCCGAGAGCAGGTCATCGGGCAGGGAGTACCCGGTGAACCCGGCGGCCAGGCCCATGATCAGCAGCACGCAGCCCACGACCCAGTTCAGCTCGCGGGGGCGCCGGAACGCACCGGTGAAGAACACGCGGAGCATGTGCACCGACATCGCGGCCACGAACAGCAGGGCCGACCAGTGGTGCACCTGGCGCATGAACAGCCCGCCGCGGATGTCGAAGGAGATGTCCAGGGTGGAGGCGTACGCGGTGGACATCGGCACCCCGTACAACGGCTTGTACGAGCCCAGGTAGGTGACGTGCGCCATCGAGGGATCGAAGAAGAACGCCAGGAACGTGCCCGAGAGCAACAGGATGACGAAGGTGTACAGGGCGACCTCGCCGAACATGAACGACCAGTGATCCGGGAAGATCTTCCGGCCGAACTCGCGCACCATGGGCGAGGCCCCGACGCGGGTGTCGACGAAGTTGGCGATCTTCCCCGTGGGGGTCGATGCCTGGTACTCGGTGGTGGATGAGGTGCTCATCGGTATCAGCCACGCTCCCAATATGCCGGTCCAACGGGCTCGTGGAAGTCGCTCTGGGCGACCAGGAAGCCCTCTTCATTGACGGTGATCGGCAACTGCGGCAGCGCATGGCCGGCCGGGCCGAAGATGACCTTGCACTCCTGCGTCAGGTCGAAGGTCGACTGGTGGCAGGGGCACAGCAGGTGGTGGGTGTGCTGCTCGTAGAGGGCCACGGGGCACCCGACGTGCGTGCAGATCTTGGAGTAGGCGACGATGCCGTCCACGTTCCAGTCCTCGCGCTCCGGGGAGATCTGCAGGTCCTGCGGATCCAGGCGCATCAGCAGCACGACGGCCTTGGCCTTCTGGTTGAGGTGCTCAGTGGGCGGAAGTTCGTTGAGCCCCTCGGGGATGACGTGGAAGGCCGAGCCGACGGTGACGTCGGAGGCCTTGATCGGGGTGCCGGTGGGGTCCCGGACCAGGCGCACGCCCGAATCCCACATCGTGTGGCTCAGACGCTCGACACCGAAGTTCTCGGCGGCGAGCTCGGAGCGGTTGTCCGAGTCGTCCAGGTCGCGGAAGAGCGCGATGGCCGGCAGGGGAGCGAGGGCGACGGCGCCGATCAGCGTGTTGCGGAGCAGCGGGCGACGCTTGAGCTGGGACTCCTCGACGATGTCGTCGATCATCCCGACGGCGACCCGACGGTCCTCCTCGGTCCGCACCTCGTGGCGTGCCTCCGAGACCTCGTGGTCCGGCATCAGGGTCTTGGCCCAGTGGACGATGCCGACGCCGATGCCGAGCATGGAGAAGGCGGTCCCCAGCCCGAGCAGCATGTTCTGCAGGCGCACGGTGCCGATCTCGGTGTCCGGACCGATCTGTCCGACCACGAAGTAGCCGACGAAGAACAGCACGGTGCCGATGATAGAGATCCCGAACAGGACGGCCACCTGGCGCTCGGCCCGCTTGGCCGCCCGCGGATCCTCGTCGGCCAGCCGCGGACGGTGCGGCGGGATACCGGGGTTGTCAATGGCGTATTTGCCAGACTCCTCCACACCGGCGTGCTCAACGGCGCCCGAGTGCTCCGGACCTCCGTGGCTTTGCTCAGACATCGATCTGAATCCTTTGCTTGAGTGATGGTGACGTTGTGTGTGGCCGGCGCCCCCACGGCGCCGTCAGGTCAGGAGGACCGCGAGGTCAGCCAGACCATGAAGCCGACGATCAGTGCTAGGCCTGCGGTCCAGATGAACAGGCCCTCGGACACCGGGCCGAGCGAGCCGAGCTTGGCGCCACCGGGGGATCCCTGGGTCTCGATCTCCTTGAGGAAGGCGATGATGTCCCGCTTGTCCTCCGGCTTGATGTTGGAGTCGGAGAAGACCGGCATGTTCTGCGGGCCGGTGACCATGGCCTCGTAGATGTGCTTCTCGGAGACACCGTCCAGGCCCGGGGCGAACTTGCCACGGGTCAGCGCGCCACCGGCAGCGGCGGCGTTGTGGCACATGGCGCAGTTCACGCGGAAGAGGGTTCCGCCGTTGCCCAGGTCCACGTCCTCGTGATCGGTGTCCAGGTACTGCTCATCCGGAATCGACGGACCGGCGCCGAGGGAGGAGACGTAGGCGGCCAGCTGCGCCGTCTGCTCGTCGTTGAACTGCTTCGGCTTGGCCTGGGCCTGCGGCCCCTGCATCTGCATGGGCATGCGGCCGGTGCCGACCTGGAAGTCGACGGACGCGGCGCCGACGCCGACCAGCGTGGGGCCGTCCTGGGTGCCGACGGCCTCGTAGCCGTGGCAGGTTGCACAGTTGGCGTTGAAGAGCTTCTCGCCCTCGGTGATGTCCTCAGCGCTGTAGGTGGAACCGGTGGTGGCGGCCTGGGCCTGGTTCATGGTGCTGGCGACGGAGTAGAGGCCGCCGGTGATCAGAAGTCCCAGAAGCAGCAGCGCGAGCCCGGCGATCGGGTGGCGCCGTTTCTGTGAGAGTGCCTTCACGGTTGGTTCCTTACGTTTCTTGTGACCGGAGCAGGGTGACGTTCCGTCTCCGGTCGACCTCAGTGTGGTGCGAGAGTGCCGGTGACGGCGTGGCCTATTTCAGGAAGTAGACGATGGCGAAGAGTGCGATCCAGACGACATCGACGAAGTGCCAGTAGTAGGACACCACGATGGCCGAGGTGGCCTCGTGGTGACCGAAGCGCTTGGCCAGGTAGGCGCGTCCGATGATGAACAAGAACGCGATCAGCCCGCCGGTCACGTGGAGGGCGTGGAAACCGGTGGTGATGTAGAAGGCCGAACCGTAGGCGCTGGCGTCGATGGTGACCCCGTGGGAAACGAGCACGGCGTACTCGTAGGCCTGGACGGACACGAAGATGGCGCCCATGATGAAGGTCAGGATGAACCACTCGACCATGCCCCAGCGCTTGAGCGAGAGGAGCCCACCGGTGCGGTGCGGCTGCAGGCGCTCGGCCGCGAACACGCCGGCCTGGGCCGTGAAGGAACTGGCCACCAGGATCAGGGTGTTCACGAACGCGAGGGGCACGTTCAGCGTGGCGGTGTTCTCGGCCCACAGCTCGGGAGATGTCGAGCGCAGGGTGAAGTACATGGCAAAGAGGCCACCGAAGAACATGAGCTCGCTGGAGAGCCAGACCATGGTGCCTACTTGCACCATATTGGGTCGGCTGGGGAGCCCTGTCGCGGGCCTGGGGAGGGCATGGGTTGCAGTCGTCACCCGCCCATTATGGCCCTAAAACGTCTCACGGCTCCAATGCGACGAACGTGTCGGCGTTTCCCTCTGTTCCCGGTTCCGCGCTGTTCGCACGCGATTCCACGGCTACGCCCAGGCTTCGTACAGGTTCGCAGGTCACGGACGTTCCGGCCAGGGCGGGTGCGCCGGGACCCGACCGGCGGCCCGGCCGCCGGGGCGAGGCGCCCGCGAGGCGGTGCCGGGGCAACAGTGTGTCGCCGATCCCGGTGCAGGTGGGGGCCGGGACTAGCATGAGCCCGTGAGCACTCCGACTGAATCCCTGTCCTGGCCGTTCATCTTCAGCCTGCTGCTGGGCCGGAGAGACCTGACCACGGACCAGGCGATGTGGGCGATGCGGGAGATCATGTCCGGCAATGCCACGGACGCCCAGATCGCCGGCTTCCTGGTGGCACTCTCCGCCAAGGGCGAGACGGTCGACGAGCTGCTCGGCCTCACCCAGGTCATGCTGGACAACGCCGTGCACCTGAACGTCCCGGGGGAGACCCTCGACATCGTGGGCACCGGCGGGGACAAGCTCGGCACCGTCAACCTCTCCACCATGTCCTCCCTCGTGGCAGTGGGCGCGGGCGCCACGGTGGTCAAGCACGGCAACCGGGGGGCGTCCTCCACCGCGGGTGCGGCGGACGTGATCGAGGCGCTGGGCGTGGACCTGAACCTGCCCGTGGAGAAGGTCGTTGAGTGCGCGATGAAGGCGGGCATCACCTTCCTGTTCGCCCAGGGATACCACCCGTCCATGAAGTACGTGGCGCCCGCGCGCAAGCAACTCGGCGTGCCGACCGTCTTCAACTACCTCGGCCCGCTGACCAACCCCTCCGGGGTCCGGTCCCAGGCACTGGGCTGCGCCAGTGCCCGGATGGCCCCGCTGCTGGCGGGGGTGCTGGCGGATCGAGGCGTGCGCAGCCTGGTCTTCCGCGGCAGCGACGGGCGGGACAAGATCACGACGTCGGGTCCCACCGCGATCTACGAGGTGCGGGACGGCGCGGTGGAGGAGTACGAACTCCACCCCGAGGAGTTCGGGATCCCGCTGGCGCCCGTGGAGGCCCTGGCCGGCCGGGACGGGGCGTACAACGCCGGGATCGTCCGGGACCTGCTGGCCGGGCGCAAGGGACCGGTGCGGGACGCGGTGGTCCTCAATGCGGCGGCGGGACTCACCGCCTTCGACACGCGTGCCGATGGTCACCTGTTCGACCGGATCCGGGCCAACATGGACCGCGCCGTGGAGTCCATCGACTCCGGCGCGGCCCAGTCCGTGCTGGACACCTGGGTGGCGGTCTCCAACGCCTGAGGGGCTCCCCGGAGGGACGACCCGGGAGTCTCCCGCAGGGTCAGCGCTCGATGTTCTCGAACCCGAGCGCGAAGCCCTCTTCGAGGTCGTGCTGGGAGTAGGCACGGAACGCGAGCATGGTCTCGGTGTCCCGGACGCCCTCGACCTTGGACAGGTGGTCGGCGATGACGTCGGCCAGGTCGTCGAACTGGCGCAGGCGGACCATGGCGATGAGGTCCCAGTTGCCCGTCACGGAGTACACGGCCGTCACACCCTCCAGGTCCGCCAGCTCGGTGGCGCATTCCGGAATGCGGGTGGGGTCGGTCTTGATCATGACGAATGCGGTCACCATCACGGTTCCTCCTGGATCGGTCGGTTGGAGGCCGCACTGCTCCGCGACCCCCGACTCATCCTAGGACCGCGCGCGGCGGCCGGGCCGCAGCAGGAGCGTCGTGACGAGCCGGCGCCCGAGCAGGAGGACGCCGAGCACCAGTGCGGTCACCAGCTGGAAGGAGGGGGCCGCCGTGTCCCCGAACAGGACGCGCAGCAGCAGACCGCCCGCCACGGTGACCAGCCACACCACGACGCCGGCCGGCCATAGTCGGGCCCACTGACGGCGGGTGGCCAGGGTGATGAGGGCCCAGGCGATGAGGAACGGCAGGGCGGTCCACAGGATCCCCGCTGGATCCATTCCGGATGCATGGGTCCTGCGGCCCAGGGTGGCGAAGAGGATGATCAGCAGGACGTCCACCCCGAGGGCGAGCCCCGGCCACCACGCGGACCGGGCCGGTGCGGTGGGGGAGGAAGCGGAGGTCTGAGCGTCTCGGGCCATCCCTCGATCGTAGGCGACGACCGAGAACCGCCTTTGAACAAACCCAGAGCGTTGTTGTTACGAGAACAAACCTCTAGGATTGTGCACATGTTCGTGATGACGATGGACCAACGGGGGTCGAGTTCCGGCCCGGACCGGGTGGCCGGGCTGGTGGACGGGCTGAACGCGGAGGGGCCTGAGCCGGGGATCGTGCGTCCCTTCCAGCGTACGGCCGGTGACGAGGTGCAGGGGCTGCTGGACCGGGCCGACGTCGTGGTCGGCATCGCCCTGTCGGCGGCACGCTCCGGGCACTGGAGTGTCGGGATCGGCGTGGGGCCGGTACGGGAACCCATGCCGCGGGAGACCCGGGCCGGAGCCGGACCCGCCTTCGAGAACGCCCGCGAGGCCGTCGAACGGGCCAAGCACTCCCCGGGCCACGTGGCGGTGTCGGCGCCCGTGTCCCGCCCCGCAGTGGCCGGGGCAGCGATGGAGGACGCGGACCCGGCGGGACTGCTCGAGGCCGTGGAGGCCGGACTGCAGCTGCTGGCCGAGCTGGAGTACCGGCGCAGCGAGGAGGGACAGGACGCCGGACGGCTGGTGGACGACGGACTGACGCAGCGCGAGGCGGCCGAACGGCTGGGCATCACCCAGCAGGCTGTGAGTTCGAGACTGCGCTCGGGTCTGTGGCATGAGACCCGCCGCCTCGCCTCCGTCGCGGCGGCCCAACTGGAGGGGCTGGACGGGCGGCTGGCCGCCGGAGGCTCAGCGCCGGGGGGCCTCCGGTGAGTGGGTTCTCCGTCGCGTCCCTCGTCCTGCTCGTGATCGCCGGGATCCTGGCCGTGCCGCAGTACTTCACCCGCACGCGCGGCACGGCGGGCAGCCCCCACCGGGTCCTCTACGCCACGGCCCTGGTCCAGCTGGTCCTGTTGGGGATCTCCGCCGTGACCGCCCTGCTCTCCGGCGGCGGGGCGGGGTGGGCCGTGGCCGCTCCACTGGCCGTGCTAGCCGCCACCCTGGGCGGTGGGTCTCCCACCACGGCGATCCTGCAGATCTCCTTCAACGCCTCCCACCCGGAGCACCAGCCCATGCTGACCGGCAAGGACGGGGAACCGGTGTTCAACGAGGAGGTGGACGCCCAGCCGGTGCTGCGCGGTGGCGCGTGGATCGGCGTCCTGGAGCGCCTGGCCGTCTCCTCCACCCTGTTGATGGGCTGGCCGGAGGGGCTGGCCATCATCCTGGCCGTCAAGGCCCTGGGGCGGTACTCGGAACTGGGCAAGTCCGGTGCCGCCGAGCGGTTCATCCTGGGTACCTTCGCCAGCCAGCTCTGGGCGTGCGCGTGCGTGGGCGTGGCCGTCCTGCTGCGCTGAGGACTGGCGTCACCGCGGCGCCGGTCACACGCAGAACTCGTTGCCCTCGGGATCCGCCAGTACCGTCCAGCCGAACGGGCCCTGCCGTCCGGACCCGATCCGGGTAGCACCCAGAGCGACGAGTCGCTCCACCTCGGCAGCCCTGCGGTCGTCGTCGGCCCCGGGTTCGCGCAGGTCCCAGTGGACGCGGTTCTTCACGGTCTTGGTCTCGGGCACCGGCTGGAACAGGATCCGCGGCCGGTCCTGGGCGCCGGTCATGCCCGGAGGCGGGCCGATCGCCGCGCCGGCCACCCAGACCAGCCGACCGTGGTGGGTGGTGGTCTCGTCCTCGGTGGCATGGCCCTCGGCGACCATCCGCCGGATGAAGTCCTCGTCCTGGACCTCGACCTCCCAGCGCAGGGCCTCGGCCCACCAGTCGGCCAGTTCGTGGGGGCGGGCGCAGTCGACGCAGATCTGCAGTCCGTAGGCGGGGGAGCGTTCGGTCATGCACCCACGGTAGGGGCCGTCGACGCCTGCCCTGAAGGGCTGCGCTGCTGCCGTCCCCACCACGGGGTCACGCGGGTGCAGGTCCCGCCCGGCCGGGCCGGGGGACTCATCTGCGCCGCCGGCGTCGTCCGCTGAAGGCCAGGTATCCACCCAGCAGGCCTGCGGCACCGGCCGAGGCGGCGGCCACGGGGCCGCGCAGCGCGGCGGTGCGTCCGGTGCCGGAGGTGGCCACGATGCCACCGGCGACGTGGATGAAGGACGCGGCCAGCAGGCCGGCGACGATCCGGTTGCCGGCGAGCTGGCTGTGCGTGCGCTGGTGCTCGAGCTCCTCGGGTCCCAGGGTCAGCTGGGGTCCGCCCCGTTCGACCAGGTCGACCAGGCTCTGCAGCAACCGCGGCGCGTCCTCACCCGCCTGGCGCACGTCGTCGACCACCTCTCCCAGGCGGCGGCGGAGGGCGTCGAGGGAGTAGCGCTGCAGGACGAGCCGCCGGGTGAACGGGGCCAGGACGACGGCGAGATGGAAGTCCGGGTCGAGCCGGCGCCCCAGCCCCTCGGCCATGACCAGCATCTTGAACAGCATCGCCAGGTCGTTCGGCAGGTGCAACCGGTGCCGGCGCAGCATCCTCAGGACGTCGTTGATCAGCGCGGACACGGGGAGATCGGAGATGGAGTGGCCGCTGAAACGCTCGATCAGCGCCCCGGCGTCCTCCTTCAGTGCGGCCCGGTCGACCCTCTCCGGTGACCGGTTCAGCCGCAGCAGCGCGGAGGTCGCCCGGGACGGGTCCCCCCGGACGATCGCGACCAGGATGTCGCCGAGGGTCTCCTTCAGCTCGTCGTCGATCGTGCCCACCATGCCGAAGTCGATGATGCCGAGCGTGCCGTCCTCCTCGACGAAGAAGTTGCCCGGGTGCGGGTCCGCGTGGAAGACGCCGTGCTCGAACACCATCCGGCACAACACGCCGGTGGCCCGCTCGGCCAGCTCGGACCGGTCGATCCCGGCGGCGGAGATCGCCTCCACGTCGTGGATCTTGATGCCGCGGATCCGTTCCAGCGTGAGCACGCGGGACGAGGTGGTCTCCCAGTGCACCACCGGGATGTGCACCGCCGGGTCGTCGGCGAAGTTCCGCGCGAACTGCTCGGCATTGCGTCCCTCGCGGAGGTAGTCCAGCTCATGGTGGAGGGTCTCGGAGAACTCGCGGACGAGGCCGAGGACGTCGTGGTCCCGGGCGAAGTCCCAGCGCCGGGTCGCCTGCTGGGCCAGGTTCTCCAGGATGTCCAGGTCCTGGTTCACGGTCTCCACCACCCCGGGGCGGCGCACCTTGACGACGACCTCCACGCCGTCGAGGGTGGCGGCGTGGGCCTGTCCGATGGAGGCGCTGGCCAGCGGCTTCCTCTCGAAGCCGTCGAAGACGGAGGTCGATCCCAGTTCCTCGGTCAGGACGGCCATGACGTCGGCGGCGGGGATCGGACCGACCTGGTCCTGCAGCCTCGACAACTCCCGGACGTAGGGCGGTGGCAGCAGGTCCGGTCGCGTCGAGAGGATCTGCCCCATCTTGACGAAGGTCGGCCCCAGTTCCTCCAGGGCCATCCGGACATGCTCGGGCCGGGAGTACGCCTGGCCCGATGCGTGCCGCGGGATGCGGTGGAACGGGAAGCGGCCGGAGAGACCGAGCGCGCTGACCACGAACCCGAATCCGTGGACGGAGAAGACCTCGGCGATCTCCCGGTAGCGTTCGGCCCTGGAACCCATGATCGTGCACCTCCTGTCGGGGTCGAGTCTGGCACAGTCGCCCCGGGATGCTGTCCGTGCCGTGCCGGCCGGGGATACCCTGCTTCCATGTCCTCCGCTGGCGCCCTGGAGCGGGTGGCGGGGCTGGTCCCCGGAGTCGGGGTCGCCGCGCGCTACCAGCGTCGCTGGCTCTGGGCCGACGCGCGCGCGGCACTGGTCCTGACGGCCGTGCTCATCCCCGTGGGGATGGGGTATGCCCAGGCCTCGGGGCTGCCGGCGTACACCGGCCTCTACGCCACCATCGTGCCGATGCTCGCCTACGCCGTGTTCGGCCCGTCGCGGATCCTGGTCCTGGCCCCGGACTCGGCGCTGGCGCCGATCCTGCTGGTGACCATCACGCCGCTGGCGGCCGGGGACGGGGCCCGCGCCGTCGCGCTGGCGGGGCTGCTCTCCATCATGGTCGGGGTGCTGCTGGTGCTCGGCGGCGTCCTGCGGCTCGGGTTCGTCACCGACCTGCTGTCCGTGCCCATCCGGACGGGGTTCCTGAACGCGCTGGCACTGCTGGTGCTGGCCTCGCAGCTGCCGGGGCTGGTCGGCATCGACGTCGACGCCGCCGACCCGCTCGGCCAGGTCACCGGGACGGTGGCGGGCATCGCGGCCGGTGCGGCCTCGCCGCTGGCCGCGGCGCTGGGCGTCGGCACGCTGACGGTCATCCTGGGGTTCCGGCTGCTGCCGGTCGCCAAGGTGACGGGGACGATCGTCGCCGTGGTCGCCGCCGTCGGGATCACCGTCCTGTTCGGCCTGCAGGACCGGGTGCCCGTGGTGGGGGAGATCCCCCGGGGCCTGCCCGCGCCCGCCCTGGGCGGGCTGGGATGGCCCGACGTCGGCGCCCTGGCCTGGCCCGCGGTCGGCGTGGCACTCATCGCCTTCGCGGACTCCATCGCCCTGTCCCGGGCCTACTCCGCCCGTCAGCAGGAGGACGTCGGGGGCAACCAGGAGATGGCGGGGCTGGGCCTGGCCAACATCGCCGGCGGGTTGTTCGGGGGTTTCGCGGTCTCGGCCTCCGGGTCGCGGACGCCGGTGGCCGAGCAGTCCGGGGCCAGGACCCAGTTGGCCCATGTCCTCAGCGCGCTGCTGATCATGGCGTTCATGCTGCTGGCTCCCGGGGCGACCCGGTACCTGCCGGAGGCCGTCCTGGCCGCGGTGGTCATGGTGGCCGCCCTGAGCCTGCTGGACGTGGGGCGGTACCTGAGGCTGTGGCGCATGGACCGGGTGGACGCCGCGCTGTCCACGGCCACGCTGCTGGGCGTGTTCCTGGTCGGCGTGCTGGAGGGCCTCGGACTGGCGATCGGGCTGGCGTTCGTGGCCTTCGTGGTGCGGGCCTGGCGGCCCTACCGCACGGAGCTCGGCCTGGTGGCGGGGCTGCGCGGATACCACGACCTGCGCCGTCACCCCGAGGCGACCCGGGTCCCGGGCATCCTGATCCTGCGCTTCGACGCCCCGTTGTTCTTCGTCAACGCCGGGCTGTTCAACCAGTGGGTGCGCCGTTGCGTGCGCCGCGTGGTGCGCCAGGTCAGGGCGGCGGGCGGGACGCCGCCCACCACGCTGGTGCTGGCGGCCGAACCCATCACGGACGTGGACACCACGGCGGCCGAGGAACTGGCGGACCTGGATGACTGGCTGGCCGGGCAGGGCGTCACCCTGCTGCTCGCCGAACTGAAGGGCCCGGTCAAGGACTCCCTCGCGCGATACGGGATGGCCGGACGCTTCGGTCCGGAGCGATTCCCCCCGACCGTCGGGGCGGCCGTTGACGCGGTGACCGGGCGGCTGCGTCAGGACATCGACGAGACGCCGGAGGAGCGAACGGACCTGCGCGGCGAGTCCTGGTGAACCGGACAGAACCTGGGTGAGCCGGGGTGAACCGGGATGGAGGTCTCGCCGTGCGCGGATGACCCGCGTACCGTGGGGCCGCATGGGCATCCAGCGGCTGGAGAATGTCGGCATCGTGGTCGAGGACCTGACCGCCGTGAGGGACTTCTTCGTGGCCCTGGGCCTGTCGGTGGAGGGGGAGGCCTCGGTCGAGGGAGACTGGGTGGACCGCACCGTGGGGCTGGAGGACGTCCGCTCGGACATCGTCATGCTCGTCACGCCCGACGGCCACGGCCGGCTGGAATTGCAGCACTACCGGCACCCGGCGGCCCGGGACGCCGCTCGTGACGCCCCGCCGAACACGCACGGACTGCACCGCGTGGCGTTCGGCGTGGACGATGTCGACGCGGCCGTGCGCACGGCGGTCGACGGGGGAGCGCGGTTGCTCGGTGACATCGTGCGCTACGAGGACGCCTACCGGATCTGTTACCTGCGCGGGCCGGAGGGGATCATCGTCATGCTGGCCGAGCGGCTGGGCTGAGCCGTGGCGGACGACCTGCTGGAGGCCAGTGCCGTCGAGCTCACCCGGATGATCCGTGCCCGCGAGGTCTCGTCCCGCGAGCTGGTGGAGGCCCATCTGCGGCGCATCGACCAGGTCACCCCGGTCATCAACGCCGTCGTCACCCTCGACCCCGAGGGCGCGATGGTGGCCGCGCGCCGGGCCGACGAGGTCACCGCCGCCGGTGGGGAGCTCGGCGTGTTGCACGGGGTGCCGATGACCCACAAGGACACCCACCGCACGCGGGGCATGCGCACCACCCAGGGGTCGACGGTCTTCCGGGACCAGGTCCCGCACCAGGACGACCTGGTCGTCCAGCGGCTGCGGGCGGCCGGCGTCGTGACCACCGGGAAGAACAACGTGCCGGAGTTCGCGGCGGGTTCCCACACCTTCAACGACGTCTTCGGGACCACGACCAACCCGTATGCGCCCGATCGCAGTGCGGGCGGGTCCAGCGGGGGACTGGGAGCGGCCCTGGCCGCCCGGATCCAACCGCTGGGGGACGGCAGCGACATGGGCGGGTCCCTCCGCATCCCCGCCTCGTTCTGCAACGTGGTCGGTTTCCGCCCGTCCTACGGGGTGATCCCCGCCCCCTCGCCGCTGGACGCGTGGCAGTGGCTCGGCCGCATCGGTCCGATGGCACGCACCGTCCAGGACATCGCCCTGTTCATGACCGCCGTGGCAGGGCCCGTCGACGAGCTGCCGCTGGCCGCGCCGTTGACGGGGGACTCATTCGCCGGCCTGCTGCCGGAGCCCGCCGGTGGGGACGACGGCGGCCTGGCGGGGGTGCGCATCGGCTACTCGCCGGACTTCGGGCTGGGCATCCCGGTCGAGCGCCCGGTGCGGGAGGTGCTGGAGGCACAGCTGGGCGTGTTCGAGGACCTCGGGGCCGTCGTCGAGGAGGCGACGATCGACCTGCGGGAGGCCGACCGGGTGTTCGACGCGACGCGGGCGATGCACTTCGCCGCCCACCTGGGTGACGTGGTGCGGGCGCACCCCCAGGAGGTGAAGCCGGAGGTCGTCTGGAACGTGGAGCGGGGTTGGGAGCTCACGGCCGGGGACTGGATCGCCGTCACCGCGGCCCGGACGAGGCTGCAGCGGCGGGTGCGGGAGTTCTTCGGCCGGTACGACCTCTTCCTCAGCCCCACGGCGCAGGTGGTCCCCTTCGACGCGACCCTGCGTTATCCGGCCGAGGTGGCGGGCGTGCCCTCCCGGACGTACCTGGACTGGATGCGATCGGCCTGCGTCATCTCCGCGACGGGACTGCCGGCACTCAGCGTTCCCGCCGGGTTCACGCCGGAGGGCCTGCCGGCGGGGTGGCAACTGGTGGCCGACCACTACGACGACGTCCGCCTGCTGCGCTGGGCCGGGGCCTACGAGAGGGCCACCGGGTTCGCCGGCCGCCCGCCCGCGCTGTCGTCCTCGCATCGTCCGTGAGGGACAGGCGGTGCTTGGCCCGCCGGCGCCGGTGCACGATGCGCACCCGCACGCGGGACGGCGTGAGCGCGGTGACCGTCGCGGGCACCCCGGACGCTTCGGCTGCCCTCGACGGCATCGGCCGGGCCGGGTTCGCGTGCCACCACTGGCCGTCCGGGACCTGCTCCCCCTTCATCAGGAACGCGTCGGTGTCGATGAGGGTGTTCCGCCCCAGGTGGGTGCCGTAGTGGACGAACGCCTTGGGGGCGAGGGTCACGCCGTCCTCGACCACGATCACGTCCGACTTGAACGTCCCGTCCTCGAGTGAGTGCCCCTGCAGGATGCTGCCGAGGTTGAGGGTGCAGTAGTCCCCGATGGTGACCAGGGACCGCTCGACGAGGTTGCTGCCGTCATCGAACAGCTGCCGGCCGATCCTGGCTCCGTGCAGCCGCAACAGCCACGCCTTGAAGGGCGTGCCGTTGACCAGGCCGGCGGCCGCGTCGGACTGGAGTTTCCAGAACCGTTCGTGCCGCCAGAAATAGGGGTTGTAGATGGAGCAGTACTGGGGCTGCATGCTCCGGAAGCCCATGGTGGCCTGCTCCAGCACGGCGAAGTAGACCGCCGAGAACAGGGGCAGCAGGAACATGACCAGCGCCATGGGCCAGGAGCCGAAGTCCTGGTGCATGTCGATGGCCCACAGGGACAGGGTGGCGGCCAGCACGCCGATGAACCAGCGGGTCAGCAGCCGCAGCACGATGGTCATGGTGTTGTAGCGCAGCTTGGCCTGGAGCAACCGGTCGTGCTCGGGCCCCTCCTTCAGGTCGTCGAACGCGGCGTCGCGCATCACGCTGCGGGGGATCTCGAAGGCCGGGGAACCCAGCAGGCCGACGTCGTGGCGCATCGCGCCGGAGACCGGGACGAGCACCTTGGTGGCGAGCAGGACGTTGTCACCGATCCTCGCCCGGGGCGTGACGAGGACGTCGTTGCCGAAGAAGCTGTGGGCGCCGACCTCCGTGGGACCCACCCGGAAGGCCGTGCTCGAGTACTCGGCGTTCATGAAGATGATGCCGTCCGAGACCATGGTGCCCGTGCCCAGCCGGACCAGGTAGGGGATGTCGTGCCGGGTGAACATGCCGAAGTTGGTGCCGGTCTGGATGACCGGCTTCATCCGGTAGCCCAGCAACGAGAGATAACCGGTGATGTAGTTGCTGTCGCCGAACAACTGGCCGAAGCGCGCGTTGGTCATCCGCATCACCATGCGCATCGCCACGTATCCCAGCCCGTAGAGCGGGTAGACCCGGCCGGGTACGACCAGCCGGTTGACCAGGCGTGGCACCGTGAAGACCCACACCAGGCCGGTGGTGATGCCCACGGGGATGAGGACCAGCGTGATCCCCAGGGCGAGGAGGTTGTAGGGCCAGGCGGTCCAGGGGAGCTGCTGCACTCCCATCAGCGGGCCGCCGATGACCGGGAAGGCGTGGATGAGGGCCCAGGTGATCGTGAACAGCGGGGCGGCCAGCAGCACCGGCGTCAGGATGACCCAGAGGCCGAACACGACGCCGCGCCAGGGCCGCGGGGCGACGTCCGGCACGGTGCGGTGATCGTCACCGCCGGGCACGGCAGGCGTGCCGTGCCAGCTCTCGCCGGCGGGAATGCGCTGGCCGGGAGCCAGGCTCGAGGAGTGGGCCAGCTGCGCGTCCTGACCGACCACGGTGTCGATGTCGAGGACGCCGTGACCGCCCACGAAGGCCCGGTCGCGGACGGTCACCGGCCCGCTGCGGATCACTCCCGAGTCCACGCGATAGCAGTTGAGCATGGTGCCGGGGCAGATCACGACGTTGCTGCCGATCGTGAGCAGGTCGGGGAACGCGGGGATGGTGTTGCCGTGGATGATCGTGTTCCTGCCGACCCTGGCCCCCAGCAGGCGGAGGTACCAGATGAAGACCGGCGTCCCGGCGGCGAGCCTGGCCGGACTCAGGCCCAGCAGCCAGCGCACCACCCAGTAGTGGTAATAGCCCGCACCCCAGACGGGGATCCGCTGCACCCTGGTCCGGCCCACCAGCAGCCACTTCGCCACCACGGGCAGGATCGAGAGGAACACGAGCATGGCGGAGGCCATGCCGAGGGAGCGGGCCAGGGCGTGCCACCCGTCCGGGGCCGCGGTCAGCCAGTCGAAGAGCAGGATGAAGACGAACGCGGACAGGCTGGTCAGTGCCATGAAGGTCAGGGCCTGGGCCGCCCCGATCGCCGCGTACCGTGCCCTGCCCACCCGGTGGGCCGGTGGCGGAGCCGCGATGGTGGCTCCGGCCGGCAAGGCTCCGGTCCCCGCGGACGCGGTGGAGTCCACGAGCGCGGAGGCCAGGTCGCGAATGGTCGGGTGCCGGTAGACGTCCTGCATGACCGGGTGGCCCAGCCCCGGGTGCTCCCGGACGCGAGCGCAGAACCGGGCCATCACCAGGGAGTCGCCACCCAGGTCGTCGAAGAAGTGCGAGGTGACCCCGACTCTCTCCATGCGCAGGACCTCGGCCAGGAGCCGGGCGAGCTCGTGTTCGACGGGCCCCTCGGGGTCCACCGTCACCGTCGTCGCGCCCAGCCGGTCGGCCGGACCGGGCGGGGGGAGCCGCTTGCGGTCGACCTTGTCCGAGGGGAGCATGGGCATCTTCTCGAGTTCGATGAGGTACGAGGGCACCATGTACCCCGGCAGCCGGTCGCGCAGCAGTCCCTGCACCTGCAGGGGCTCCACGGCCGAGTCCCCGCGCCGGCAGTAGTAGGCGGCCAGTTCCACGACGTCGGGCTCCGGCCGGTGCGGTTCGACGACCGCCGTGGCGATCCCGGGGTACTGCATCAGGACCGACTCGATCTCGGTCAGTTCGATGCGGTACCCGCGGATCTTGACCTGGAGGTCGATGCGGCCCAGGTACTCGATGTTCCCGTCCTCGTCGATCCGTCCCAGGTCACCGGTGCGGTACAGCCTGCCGGAGGGATTGTTGGCCAGGCCGAGGCTGTCCTGGATGAACGCCTTGGCGGTGAGGTCGGGACGGTGGACGTAACCGGGGGACAGGGCGACGCCGCCGACGCAGATCTCACCTACCCCGCCCCGGGTGACCACCCGGTCGGACTGGGGATCCAGGAGCACCACCGAGTAGGTGGGCAGCGGGACCCCGATAGTCACGCGGTGGTCGGGGTCGAGGGGCGTCCACGTGGCCGTGACGGTGGCCTCGGTGGGCCCGTAGACGTTCAGGAAGCGCCGGTCGGGGCGATACCAGCGGGTGATGAGGTCCTGGGGGCAGGCCTCGCCCGAGACGAGCAGGAACCTCAGCCCGGGCAGGTCGTCCTCCAGGGTGGCGAGCAGGGTGGGAACGCAGCACAGGGCGGTGATCCTCCGGGACTGGAGGTACTGGTGCAGTTCCTCTCCGACCAGGGCGGCGCCATACGGTTTCGGCACCAGGGTGGCGCCCGCCATCCAGGGCACCCAGATCTCCTCGACCGAGAAGTCGAACGCGATGGTCATGCCCTGGTAGATGCGGTCCCCGTCCGTGATGCCGTAGACCTCGGCCGCCACCCGCACGAAATTGCAGATGCTCGCGTGCTCGATCGCCACGCCCTTGGGCCGTCCGGTCGTCCCCGAGGTGTAGATCACGTAGGCCAGTTCATCCACGGGGAGACCGCTTTCGCCCGGATCGAGCCGGTGCGCGGGCTGCATCGCGATGGCGGCGGCCTCCGCGTCCACGGCGACGGCATCCGCGGTGACGGACTCCAGGGCCGGGAGCAGGGAGACGCAGGTGACGACGGTGCGCACGTCGGCGTCGTGGCAGATGTACGCGATGCGGTCCGTGGGGAACCCCGGGTCGAGCGGTACGTAGGCGGCGTTCAGCTTGAGCGTGGCGAGCATGCCGGTGTAGCCATCGAGCGCATGGTCGAACAGCAACCCGACCCGGTCTCCGGACCGGACACCGCGCTGGGCCAGGTGACGAGCGAGCCGGTTGGCCCGGCAGTCCAGTTCGGCGTACGTCAGGGCTCCCTGCTCGGAGTCCACGGCCAGCCGGCCGGATTGTCCGCGGATGTCCAGGCTGTCCACCTTCTGCTCGAACAGGTGGTCCAGCCGTTCACCGGGGGACCAGCGCACCCGCTGGTCGAACCGGCTGTCGATCAACACGTCCACGTCGTGCACCGGATCGGGCATCTCCCACTCCGTTCTGATCGGATCTCAGCCGGCCACTGGCGTGGCACGCGGGTCGTCCGCGTGCCGGGACACCGCGGAGCGGAGGATCTCCAGGCCGCGGTCCAGGGTGGTCTCGTCGGTCGTGAGGGGTGCCATGACCTTGATGACCTCGTCGCGCGGGCCGCCGGCCTCGATCAGGAGGCCGTTCGCCGCGCAGGTCCGCCGCACGGCGGCGGAGACGCCCTCGTCGACCACGTCCAGGCCCTGCATCATCCCGCGGCCCTTGACCCGGGACCCCGGGATCGCTCCCGAGATCTCCTCCAGCCGTGTCCGCACCAGCTCGGAACGACGCCCGATCACCTCGGTGAACTGGGTGCCCGCCCAGAACTTGCGGATGGCCACCTCAGCCGTCACGAAGGCGTGCGCGTTGCCGCGGAAGGTGCCGTTGTGCTCCCCGGGCTTCCAGCGGTCGAGGTCCGGGCGGATCAGCAGCACGGACATGGGCAGCCCGAAACCGGAGATCGACTTGGCCAGGACCACGAGATCGGGGGCGATGCCCATGTCCTCGAAGCTGAAGAACGTCCCGGTGCGCCCGCAACCGGCCTGGCAGTCATCCACGATGAGCAGGGCACCGTGCTGGGCGGCCAGACCCGCGACGCGTCTCAGCCAGGCGGGCGAGACCTGGTTGAGGCCGCCCTCGCCCTGGACGCACTCCAGGATGATCGCTGCCGGGGCGTCGACCCCGCTCGAGGCATCGCTGAGCATGCGTTCGAGGAGCTCACTGGTGTCGATGTCGGGGCCGTGGTATCCGTCATAGGCCATCCGGGTCACGCCCTGGAGGCCCTGGCCGGACATCCGGTGGTGAGAACTTCCCGTGGCGGCCAATGAGCCGAGGCTGACCCCGTGGAAGCCGTTCGTGAACGCGATGACATTGGTCCGTCCGGTGACCTTGCGGGCCAGCTTCAGGGCGGCCTCGACGGCGTTGGTCCCGGTGGGACCCGTGAACTGCACCCTGTAGTCCATCTGCCGGGGCGCGAGGACGGCCTCGTGGAACGCGGTCAGGAAGTCGCCCTTCGCGGCCGTGTGCAGATCGAGTCCGTGGGCGATCCCGTCGCCGGCGACATAGGCCATGAGGGCGGACTTCATGTCCGGATCGTTGTGGCCGTAGTTGAGCGTCCCGGCTCCCGCCAGGAAGTCGATGAACTCTCTGCCCTCGCGGTCGTACACGAAGCTGCCCTTGGCAGTGGTGAGGACGTGGGGGAAAGAGCGGCAGTAGCTGCGAACCTGGGATTCGTGCGCAGCGAAGACATCTATGAGATGGGCCACGAGGGTTCCTTCCGAGACGGTGCGGGTGGGCCCATCCCCCCTCTTGGCACTCGAATATGCACCTCGCTGAGAACGTTGTCAACGGCTCATGAGTGGCGCTGTCTCGCTGAGATCCTGGGGGCTTGGGCGCCGTCATCCCGGTGCGGCGGACGGGATCCCGCGGGCTCCAGAGTGAGGGTGCCTGAGCGACCAGATGTCGGGCCTGAGCCCCGCCTCTCACGTGGGGATTCCGGGGGAGGGGCGCCATCTCTTAGGCCTGACCTTACGGAAGTGTCTGAGGTCCGGTTGAGGACCCACGCGGACAGCATGTTCCCGTCGCGCGCTGTCAGATTCAGAACCCGACTGCACTGAATTCAGAAGTGGACTGCACTGATCCGCAGGTGTGACCCCGGCACGGACCGTAAGGGATCGCCTTGCGGAGATTCGGTCAATCCCAGACGGGACGTTCTACCGAGGGGCGCTTTCGTTTTCGTGGTCGAGCCAGTGGGCCCGGTCGGCGACGTTCTGGATCTCGGGGCTGCGGACCACCGCCTGCCCAATGAGATGCCGGACGGCCACCGGCAACGGCGGGGTGATGTTGTCCTCCCAGTCCGTCAGCACCCAGCATTCCTCGTAAGAATTGGCGGACTGTCGGAGCAACTCGTAAACGAGGAAATCGCAATCGTTCTTCGGGACGACAAGACCCAGGGCATCGTCGATCGCATCGTGGGTCCGCTCCCGCTCATCCGTCCTGCAGAGCTCATCCAACCGGTGGTGACCGGCTTCGATCCGGACCGAATCCTCGGGGCGCTGTTCGTAGAGGTCGGTGATTTCCCGCATCTGGTTCAGGTACGGGCGGATGGCTTCCAGGTACTCCTGGGCCAGGGCCGACAGCTGTTCCTTTGGGGTCTGTGTGTGCAGATCATCCGGAAACGAATACACGGAATCCTTGTCGCGTCTCCTACTCATGGCACCTTTTCGCCTGCCTTTCACCGTACGCACGTCCCGCACGGCACCCCGGCAGTGTCGGTTCAAACGTCTCATGGGCATGTACGCAGGAAAGCCTCACACGCTGGCCGGAGGAGCATCTGCACTGACATATATACCCGTGCGGAGGATTGCTTGGCACCGCCCACTACCGGCGGGGGCAGTGACTATCCGTACCGCCCCGTGAGTGGATTCCCCGCTGGGACGGTATTAGTGATGCGCTTCTTCGTGCGTCTTCGGGCCGGGGGGAACGCATGCCCGGGGCGCTTTGGTTCGTTCCCGTGGGCTGCGGTGATCGATGACAGGCCCCTGGAGTAGCTCCGTTTCCGTGCATGCGCTGCAGGCCGGGCCTGCACTGCAGCGGCGGGGTTAGTGCGCACCAAGGTCGTCTGGTGGCGGCGCGGGGCGGTGGCCGGTGAGGATGAGGGTGCGAAACCATCCGGTGGCGCCGGCGAGGATGGCTTCGAGGGGGCCTTTGCCCACGGCAGCTCGCCAGAGAACGGCGAAGAGTATGAACACGATGACCTGGATGGCGATGGACATGATCGGGCGCTCAGGATCAACGGTGTCGGTGGCCATGATCACGACGTGGGCGGAATAGAGGGTCAACGTCATCGACCCGGCCGCGGCGAGGGGACGAGTGGTGCGACCCAGATACGGCACCAGGAGCAATACAGCGCCCAGGACCGCCAGGGAGGTGCCCACGGTGTGCAGGATGGTCACCGGGGTCGAGGTATAGGGCGCCAGGATCGCCAGCCACCACCCCGTGGTGGTCGGCAGCCCATCCACTGCATCGTCCTCCCCGTAGACCAGGATGTTCTGGATCTGACCGTGGTCCAGGTCCGGGGTGGCGGCCGTGATCTGGCCCATTCCCCCGACCGGACCCAGCAGCAGCACCGACACCAGCCACGTGGACACCGCCAGAGCCGCCCCCGCGCCGAGCAGGGCAGCCGCGACCTTCTTCGAGTTCAGGTCCAGGCGACCGACCACCATCCCCACGCAGATGTAGGCCACCCAGGGCAGGACCGGGTAGTTCCCGGTGAGCAGCATGTCGGTGAGGAAGACCCCCGGGTGGGCCGCCGCCAACCCGAAGGTGTACTCGTCGTCGAACACCGGCATCTCCGGCCACCCGGCGCGGACCAGTTGCATCGCCACCGGCCCGGCCACCGCGAAAACCACGGCCAGGACCAACAGGGTCCGCCGCCCCAGGCCCAGCAGGGGTGCCGCCAACAAGAACAGGATCCCGTAGTACGGCAGGATGATCGCCACCGCCGTGTCCGTGGACCCCAGCAGCAGCCCGATCCCGGTGATCAGCACGGCTCGTAAAGCGAGGGCTCCCCGTGCGGCGGTCATCGCCCGTCCGATGGGTGGTTGCCGGCCGCCGGTCTGCAGGGCGATGGAGATCCCCGCGATCAGCGCGAAGAGCGCGGCCACCCGGCCCGCGAGCACGGTCCAGACCAGCAGGAGGTCTCCGGTCGGGGTATCGGGTAGCACGTTCACGACCACGATCCCGATCAGGGCCAGCCCCCGGGCGACGTCGACGCCCTCCACCCGGCGCGACACCGGGCCGCCCGGAGGCGCCGGCCCCGGGGTGGAGAACCCCTCGGCTGGTTTTGGCACGCGAATTCCACCAGTGGCCACTGCCACATCACCCCCTTTCAGGGTGTTCCCAGGGCAAGCACCGCTGCACCATTCCAGCTGGAAACCGCCGATAGGGCGATGGCGCGTCAGCCGGAGCGCCAGTCCGTCCACACGGCTTCGGCCCCGGAATGGCCGGTCACCACGACCTGATAGATCAGAAGCAACCCGGCCAGGACGGTGAGCACCCGCAGAGCCGCCACCATCCACCGAATGTCCCGTCCCGGGGCCAACCACTTGATCCGGGAAGTGCTCCAGGGGCCGGTGACCGCCACCGTCAAGATCACGACGACGGCGAAGACTCCCGCGACAATCTCGAGCCGGTCACCCTGGGCGGCATGAGCCTCGATCAGGGAGCTGGGGGATCCGACCTCCTCCAAGGCCTCCTCCAAGACCTCCCCGGCACTGGCGGTCAGTATCGTAAGGGCCGCAGTGAGTACCGCCAGGATGACGATGGGCCATTCCAGGACACGTTGCCAGGGTGGGCGCAGGGCGTAGACGATGCCGGTCAGGCCGGCCACCGGTGCGAAAGCGACGACCGCGTGCAGGAACAAGATGTGCGCAGGAAGCCCCAGAATCTCTACCATGAGCGCTGCCTTTCAGGTTCAAAGTGCCACCGGATTCCGAATCGACACCTGCCTTGAGGTGCACCCCCGCGCTGAACTGTGCGCCTCACAGCTGAATGCCTGCTGAGCTGGCCCTGATACCTGCCTGAGGATCGGGTCGCGCACAAGTGCCCATCACCCACCGGCCGAAAGGACCCTAGGGCGGCCTCCCGGTTTGTCCCTACGGTGACTACGATCGATAGAGTGTTCAAGGCCGCCATGAATCCTGGGCCACTCGATGGCATTCTGACGGTCGCGTCGATAACTACGCCCGCATAGACCTAAACGCCACAGTGAGCCTTCCGCAACGGGATCCGCTTACGAAAGAACTCGGTACGGGCTACCGCACCAGCAGGTTCTCGTGAACCTGCGTCCAGCCGTCATCGGTGAGATCGGTGGTGTTGGCCCCGTCGCGCACCACCCTGGCCTCAGCGCCGGCCACTCCGAGTGTCGCCAGCTGGGTATCAACATTGGAAGGGCCGTCACAGGCGGACGACTCCGCTTCCACGGCCACAATGCACACACCGCCGGCCATGCCGGGGTCGGCGGGCTTGGCAAGGAAGTATGAGATGCCCTCATGTTCGCCGACGAACCGGGCGCTGTCCGGCTCCATCTCACCCCGATACAGGTTGGCGGGCAGCGTCCGGTCGTCGGCTGCCGGCTCGTCCAGGACGCTGATGCCGGCATTGGCTTGGTTGCTGCATCCCGACACCAGGAAAAGCATGCACATAGCGGCGGCTGCCAAACCCTTGCGTTGCATTATGGCTCCTGACCATGGGCGTAGTGATACCCGCCACCATAGTCAGGAACGACTGAACCGCGTCAGGCTCGTGCCGCCTACGGAACACGGTGCCCCGCAAGGGGATCCCTTTCCGGGGAGTCTTGTTGAATGGGGGAATGGATATTCGCCCCTGCACCGACGCGGACCTGAGCGTGTTGTGCTCGCGCTGGAGGACACCCGGTGGCGTCCACGAGGCACACCATGTCTGCCAGCGGGCCGGCCAGACCACGTACCTGGTCGCGTGGCATGACCAGGAGCCACTGGGCTCCGGGGTCCTGCAATGGGGTGGGTGCATCGGGTCCAACGCCCGGACCGCGTACCCCGAGGCGGTGGAACTCAATCACCTGCAGGTCCGCGACGAGTATCGCGGACAAGGAGTGGGCAGCGCCCTGATCGCCGCCGCCGAGGACCTCATCGCGCGAACCGGCTGCTACCAGATGGCGGTCGGCGTCGCCGAGGACAACCCGGCCGCGGAGCGTCTATACCGCCGCCTGGGATACCGCCGCACCGGGGTCCTCGATGTCAGCGAGTACGACTGGATCACCCCCGAGGGAACAGTCCGCCATGAGACCGAACGCGATCACCTGCTGATCAAAGCCTTGAACTACACCAGTGAGCAGGAGGGGTAGTGCTCGTCGTCGAACGCGTGGTCGACCTGCTGACGGACCACTCGGTGGTCGAGGCCGACGCCGACATCCAAGAACGTGACTACTGGCTGGTCTATCTCGAGTACCGCCACATCACCGCCACCCTGATCTTCAATGGCCACTACTCCACCGACGACCGGATCAAGTACGGCCGTGAGCCGGGTTCCATACTCGAGGGGCCCGGTCTCTGGTACGTCCCGGACGGCACGCCGGCGGAGATCGCCTCGTTCCTGGCCGGCTGGATGATCGGCCGAGCCGGGGCGCCCCGCAACCCTTGCCCATGACCCAGCTACCCGGACGGGTGCCGGCCGAGTCCGATCCCCACGAAGGCGGGACCATTCCGCGTCCCAGCCAGTGGTTCTCCCCGTCTGCATTCTTTGAGGGTCAGCACCGGTCCCGCCTGGACCCGGACGAGCGGACCGGATGAGCACCCGGTGACCCCACCACCAGTTCCTCTGGTTCACCCAGCTGGACTGCCCCACGAGGGGATCCCCAACCGATACAGCGTCCGTGGACCCCGCGTCGGCGCAGGCACGGCTCACAGCACGCCACGGAACGTGGGGGCCGAGCCTTCCGGGTGGGAGGCGACGGACCGGGTGGCCAGCCCCTTCCCAGCGTGATAGATGACGGCCGCCCATGCTTGTCGACCTAGCCCCGCAGTACCGCGCGCAGCGTCGGCCGGGAGGCGGCTACCCCCAGCCGGATGAGCGCGACGCCGGCCACCAGGCATCCGGCGACCAGCGCCATGGAGGTGGGGCTGAACACGATCGCCGCGCCGATCATTGGCAGCGTGGTGATCACGGCGGCCCCGACGGAGAACACCAGCACGGTCCACAGCGGGCCGAACACCGAGCGCCGCCGGATGGCCTCCATCGTGGCTTCGGTCATCCCGATCCGGCCGAGCCCGCGGTACATCTCGGCTCGGTCCAGGACCTGTGCGGCCTGGGTGATGCCCACCGAGCACGCGGTCAGCACGAAGGCGATGAGCATGGTCAGCAGCACGCCCGTGCGCAGGTCCGCCATCAGCAGCAGGTCCTCCGGCCGGGCGCCCTCGGCCGACGTCGCGCCGGCCAGACCCATGCCCGCGCCGCCGACGACGCCGATGTACACGGTCACCGCCAGCCCGCCGACCTGGCGCCAGGCCTGCTGCGGGGACTCCAGGACGTTGCGGGCGGCCACCAGCTGGTTAGGGCCCTTTGCCCGGCGCCAGGACCGTCGGCTCATGACGGCCAGCAGCCAGGGGCCGATGAAGTGCAGGGCCAGCAGGGGCAGTCCGAAGCCGATCAGCACCATGACGAGGAAGAACATCATGTCCCCGACCCCGGCGACTTGCAGCATGAGCTGCGCCACGGCCACGCCGGCCAGCGCCAGCACCACCCGCACCCAGTGGACCCGGGCCGGTTGTTGACGGGTGCGCACTCCGAGCGGGGTGATCTCAATCCGGCGTAGTCCGGCCAGCGAGCTCAGCACCGCCAGCAGCAGCAGGGCACCGAGCACCGCGGCCAGCCAGGGCCCGCCCAGCCACATCCCCGCCCCGCCGATGGGCCGTCCGGCGAACGGGATCAGTCCGACCACGGGCATCAGGACCAGGTACCCGGCGACGCCGACCACCAGCCCGGCGGCGGCCAGCACCGCCGCCTCCGCCACGGCCAGGGTGCGCACCGTGCCGGTCCCGGCACCCAGCAGGCGCAGGGAGGACAGTCGTTCGTCCCGCCGTCGGGCCAGCAGCTTTGCCGCGGCGCCGGCCAGCCCGGCCAAGGGGAAGATCAGCAGCATCAGGGCGAACACCGAAAGCATGAGGTAGAAGCCGCCCAGCTCCCCGGTGATGGACCAGAAGGAAGATGCGCCACCGGCCACCAGCAGGGTCAGCGTGCCGACGATCGCGAAGGAGGCCACGGGCAGCACCCACACCTGCCGGTCGGAGAACAGCTTGCCTAGGAACAAGCGCAGCAGCGCCGCCGTGCCGTGGCGTCCGATACCCGTGCCCGACGGTGACGGGCCGGGCATCGCCGGAAGGTCACCGGCCGGCGCCGGAGCGTGGTCCCCGGTGGGGATCCCGGCGCGCGATCCGGACGGGGACGCGGGCAAACGCGCGCTCATCGGTGGCCTCCCTGGGAGCCCGCGGGGGACGCGGACCGTCCGGTGGCTGAGTCGGCCACGATCCGTCCGTCCTGCACGCGGACCAGGCGGGAGCAGCGGGCGGCGGTGGCCTCGTCGTGGGTGACCATGACCAGGGTGTGGCCGCGGCCGACGGTGGAGTCCAAGAGCGCGGTGAGCACTGAGGCGGAGGTGACCGAGTCCAGGGCGCCGGTGGGTTCGTCCGCGTAGACGACCTGCGGGTCGGCGACCTGGGCCCGGGCGATGGCCACGCGCTGGGCCTGGCCGCCGGAGAGTTCCCCGAGGCGGCGGTCCTGCATCCCGTCCAGTCCCAGGGCGGCTAGCCACTGCCCGGCGTGGTGCTCGGCGGCGGGGCGGGGCACGCCGGAGAGCATGAGTGGCAGGGCGACGTTCTCCTGCGCCGTGAGCTCGGGCAGCAACAGCCCGTCCTGGAAGACGAAGCCGAGGCGTTCGCGGCGCAGTCTCGCCCGGGCGTCCTCGTCCAGGGCGGTGACCTCCACCGGGTCGGACCCGGGCGCCGTGAACAGGACCGAGCCGGCCTCGGGCAGCAGGATCCCGGAGAGCACGTGCATCAGGGTGGTCTTGCCGGACCCGGACGGGCCCATGATCGCGACCGACTCACCGATCCCCACGGTGAGATCGACGCCATCGAGGGCGCGGGTGGTGCCGTAGTCCTTGACGAGGTTACGTGCGGTGAGCAGGGGCGGGGTGCCGATGGAGGGGTGGGTCATCATGGGTTCCACTCTCGCGTCGAGGCTGCCCCGCCGTCGTCGGCCCTCAGGGTGAACCTGGCCGGCGTGGATCCCCCCGGAGGATGAGGCAACAGGCGGTCCCGGAGGCGGAGTTACGGTGGCGAACGTGGACACCGCGCTGGGACCAGCTCAGTCCGGAGGAACCGATCCCTCTCCAGACTCAGTATCTTCTGAGACGACGCAGCAACTCCAGGCTGCCCCTTCACCGACGCCGTTTCACATGGGGATCCTCCAACGGGCGCCTCTCATCGGAGGGCTGCACAACTCCTGGATGGCCACGCTCAGAATGTTGTGTACGCCGGGTGCGGAGCTTGCCCTTTGCGGGATCCGCGTGCGCACCATGGCACGTGCCCAGCACTTTCCTCACTGTCGTGGGACGTCGCCTCGGGGCAAGAGGATGAGTCCTTCATGGGTCACGGTCGAGCCCAAAACCGAGCCGTGCCGGTCCAGGAAGGTGACATCGACATTGCCCAGACGGGTGAACCGTACACGGTCACCGGTTGGCGTTGAGACGTACTCGAAGATGCCCCCCAGCTCTTCCAGGGCGTGCAGGATCGCCCGATCGTAGGAATAGCGATGCAGGACTGCCGATGGCTGCGGTCGCTGGTAACCCGGACGGGCACCGACGCCGATCTGCCGGATCGGATCTAACCAGGCCAGTGTCCTGCTCAAGGGATGCTCGTTGTCCCCGTCGTGGAAAACCAGCTCGATGTACGCGGTCGCGGACCTGAGGGAGCGCATCCATTTCCGCTGTGCAGCCCCATCGAATCCTGCAACGGACTCGAGGGGCACCTGCTGACACATATTCCTAGCCTTATCCATCCAGGCGGCACCGCAAAACCACTGATGATCCAGGACCGGGTGGCTCCCAGACTCACTCGGCTGCTCGCCCTCAGTCGTCCCTGTATGGGGATCCCCCTCCGGCATAGGAGTTCGGCGGCATGATGGGACGACGACCGGAATGGAGTGACCATGAATGATGCCGCCACGAGCCTGTCGGCTCTCATCACGTCCAAGCGGAGACTCTTCGCTCCCGAACAGATCGAGGCCACGGTCCACGCCACCGACGGAAACGCCACCCGCATCTTCCACGTGGTCGCCCGGACCCCGGCCGGCGAATACCGCGGCACCAACGACGACGAATCCGTCAGCTACAACCCCCACACCGGTGAACTGGTCCTCGAGCCGGCGGACGCCCCGCCGCTGCGGACGCACCGCGACGAGTTCCCGATGTCACACCCGGCGCTGGCCATGTTCAGCCCCCTGGACCTCCCCATCTGGGACGCCTCCACTAACTACGAGGTTGTGGATGCCTGGCGCAACGGGGACAGCGTCCGGCTGGAGTTCGCCGGCCAGGTTGGGTGTGGCCACGCGATCGTGGACCTGGAGAACCACGTCGCCGTGGAACTGCGGTACCGGGACTGGCTGTACACGGTGCGTGACCTGTCCACCACGCTCCACGGCGACCTCGGCAGGACGGCTTGGGACTGACCGCCGCGCACGGGAACCACGCGGTCGGTGCACGTAGGGGGGATATCCCCGGGCGGCTTGCCGAAGTTCTTTGCGGCGCAGGGATGGTTAGGAGAAATCGGAGTACCGTGCCGAGCCGTCGGTGTACTTGTAGCCGATGGGGAACTGCTCGATGATGACATGCCCTGGAAACTCGTCCTGAATCTCTTCGGCGAACTCACTGGCGTCGCTCGGGTCGTCGAACACCCCCAAGACGACGTTGTCAGGCATTTCGTCCTGCTGCACGATCCATACCCGGCGCCCGCGCCTCCGCCACCTCATGCCGCCAGCATAGGTTTCAGCGCGCGGGAGTCCGAGGCCGAGCCTCCGCACCGTAAGGGGATCCCTCGCCGGGACGGCGTTGGCGAACTGCATCTTGGCCCATCCTCGGGCCGGTGGGGGTTCTGCTAGCGGGACGTTTGGCATGTAGTAGACAGAAGGTTCGCGGACCAGATCCTGGAATTCAGGAGAAACAAGTTACTGTGACGTCCGACCCGATTCAGACATGCGTCTTGCTGGCCTTATGCTTCGGGAGCACGCGATCATCGGAGGTTGGCATGACGGAAAATCCGCGGCAGGAGCGACGCATCGAGGCCCTGGTCTTGTGCATAGTCGGCTTTGGGTTTGCCCTGTCAGTGGCTGCGGTGAACGCGCTATTTTTCCCCGGTGAGTCGTTCTGGGACAACCTGCAGCCCGGCGTGGGTTTCGCCCTCGGACTAGTGCTTGCCTATCCGATCCTTAAGTGGAGGGCTCGCCGGAAGCGTTAGCACCTCATGCCCTGTGCGCTGCGGTTCATGGGACCGGTCGGTATGTGCAGTCGAAATCCGACATCTGCGCCGTCGACCACGACTCTCCTGCGGGTCGAGTCAAGACCGGCGACTCGCTGAAGGATCCCCGCTACGGGATGGCTTTGAGGTCGGAGAAGCTTGCCGTCTTGATGAGAGCGCGGTGACCAGGGGTTGAGGCCCCCGGGCCAGTACCCAATATTGGGAGGACCCAGTATGGCCTCCTTCAGGAAGAGCGTTGATGAGACGACTAAGTGACACGACGATTCGCCAAAGAGGGCGCCTGATGTTCTGGCTCTACATGCTTCCCATTGGAACGTGTTTCATTTTCGGACTGGCCATACACCACTGGGGGATCGTCATTGCGGCGCTGATCGCCGCTGTCTTTTGGGTCGGCTTCTTGTTGCACAACGAGAAGAAGACACGGGATGACCCGCCGCACGCGAACTACTGAGCCTCCAGGTTTCCCTGTTCCAGAACGCTATATCGACTACCAGCAGCGCGAGCGTCCAAAACCCAATCACAGCCTTGGTGAAACGATCACTGGAATCCGCCCAAAGGTATCTGACCGTCTGCGTACCGTGGCATCCGTTTGGGGATCGCCTCGTGGGACGGTCCAACTGTGTGCATCGGGAAGGACTGGCGGTGGGAGCACTGGGTGTTCATCCGCTCCGCTCGTCCGGGTCCAGCCGGGCCCGGTGTTGACCTTCGAAGAAGGCTGGCGGGGAGAACCACTCGCTAGGGCGGGGAACGTTCCCACTTCCGTGAGGCTCGGGCTGGCCTGGTGTCGATCCGGAAAGCTCGGCGACTGGAGAAGGCTGCGGGGGCGCCCCGGCGCGGCCGATCATCCAGCCGGCCAGGAACGAGGCGATCTCCACCGGCGTTCCGTCCGGAACATACCAAAGACCGGGACCTTCTTGGACGGATCCCGGCTCTCGTCCGCGCTGGATGCGGTCCTCGGTGGAGTATTGACCGTTGAAGATCAGGATGGCGGTGATGTGCCGGTACTCGAGATAGACCAGCCAGTAGTCGCGTTCTTGGATGTCAGCGTCGGCCTCGACCACCGAGTGGTCCGTCAGCAGCTCGACCACGCGTTCGATGACGAGCATTACCGGGCTCGCTCCATAGTGGGGCCGAGGTTCTTGACCAGGAGGTGATCGCGTTCGGTCTCATGCCGGACGGCTCCCTCGGCGGTGATCCAGTCGTACTCGCTGACGTCGACGACCCCAGTGGGGCGGTAGCCCAGGCGGCGGTACAGGCGCTCGGCGTCCGGGTTGTCATCGGCGACGCCGACCGCCATCTGGCGCCGGCCGGTCTGTGATGCGAGGGCCTCGGCGGCGGTGATCAGGGCGCTGCCCACTCCTTGTCCGCGGTACGCGTCGCGGACTTGCAGGTGGTTCAGTTCCACCGCCTCGGGGTACGCGGCCCGGGCGTTGGATCCGATGCACCCACCCCACTGCAGTACTCCGGAGCCCAGTGGCTCCTGATCCTGCCACGCGACCAGAAAGGTGGTCTGGCCGGCCCGCTGGCGGCCGTGGTGTGCCTCGTGGACTCCGCCGGGCGTCCTCCAGCGCGCGCACAACACGCTCAGGTCCGCGTCGGTGCAGGGGCGAATATCCATTCCCCCATTCAACAAGACGCGCCCGAAAAGGGATCCTCCTGCGGGCACAAGGTGGATGGTGCTTTTGCGCTCCTTTAATGGGCTAGAACTAGGGCGTGCCTCCCTATGTCGAAGCTACCGACCAGGTCTCCAATGGCTGGGGCAGACCTCGATGACGATTGGCGCCGAAACTCCGGCGAGAACTCGCTGAACCAGGGGCACACTTAGCTGAATGGAAGAACCACAAATGGGACCCCCTACCCCTGCTCAATCTCGACTCCTCGCGGAGCTCGTGAGAGTTGCGGAGGGCTACGCCGCAGTACTTCGCCAGCAGTTCACTGACTGCAAAACCCGTCCCAAAGAATACTGCGAGGAATGCTTTGAGTTATCAGTGGCGGCCCAGACGCCGCCGTTGCCGCCAGAAGCGGAAAATCCCTTAGTTTTTGACGCTTCGACTTCCGACCCTTCTCAAACCGCACTGTTGGTGATGCTGTGGCATGAGGGAAGGCGTGTCGATGACTTGGAAATTTCATATCTTGAAGAACACCCACCGATTGCTTCCCTAAGCATCAACTCCTTGCTTCACGAGGATGCCGACTGAACTCCTCAGTTGGCGCCGTGCCTACCGTTGCCCAGCATCGCGACGAACTCGGCGCCATCCCTGAGGGCGTGTCCCCCACAGGGATCCCGCTAACGGACATCCCTGCGCCCATGGACGGTGCCGCCATCAAGCGATCACAGAAGACCGCCGTTTAGCGATCAATTTTCATTTCACGCGTCCAGGCAAAGCTGTTACGAGTCAGCATGAGGCGGTCGGCACCCACGTGAAGTCGGTCCCGGAGAACTCGGTGTACTCCCAGTTGTCAGCTGTCCTGTACCGCAGCTTGAGCCGGTCCAGGCTCGCCGGCCTCGCCAACCCGTCCCCCTCGACCTGGACGATCAGGTTGACCTCCTCGCCGGCGCCAACCGTGTACCGCAGCGGTTCGGGGGACAGCTGCGGCCACGGCATCTCTGGGTCGGCCAGGTCGCGGTTGCCGGCCATGAACCCGTCGGCGTCCGGGTTCACCGGGGCCACCCCGGAGGCCACGAGCTCGACGCCTGCCGGGTTGACCAGCTCGATGCCGGTCAGGGTGATGGACTCACCGGTGGGGTTCCGGACTCGCTCCCCGAGGAAGTACGGCTCTTGGAGAACGGAGTCCGGCACGCAGTAGTGGACTCCGGTGCGCCAGATCGCGGCGTCCACCCCAAAGCCCAACGGTCCGATGGTGCCCTCGGCCACGGCGCATCCGGTCATCGCGCCGCTGAGCATGGCTGTGACCGCGGTGGCGGCCCAGCGAGTCTTAGTCACCATGGTCCACCCACGGGACTGCGTCCAGGTCGGTCAGTCGCCAGCTGTGGGTGTCCGCGGGGTGGAGTATCCCCTCGCGCGCGTGCTCGTCACCCTGCTGCTCGATTTCTACCCTGGTGACTAGTGTGACCTGCGCATTCTCGGACATCGTCATGGTGCCAACCTATAGATGACTACGGGCGCTGTCTTGTGTCAGCAACCACAAACTCCGGCAGGTCGGTGGAATGCGGAATGGTGAGACGCTTCCACGGTCAAATGAGAACTCGCGCTATAAAGGGGTCGCCCTGGCTCATCCTCGGCCGTTGGTCGACCCGGTATACCGATCCGCGTTCAACGTTCCACAGGCACGTCGTTGGATTCCTGCAGGACCAAAGGCGCACGGGCGCCACCCCTAGACGGAGAGGCCGCACCGTGCGTATGCGCTCCAATGGTCGGGACTGCTGCACCGATAGGTGACAGGGTGGGTCAGGCTGCCTAAGCGGCAGCTGTGGTCATGATGGTCTCGTATTCGATGGGGGTCAATCGGCCCAGGGATGATTGCCTGCGGCGGCGGTGGTAGGTCCGCTCGATCCAGGTGACGATCGCGAGCCGCAGCTCCTGGCGGGTGGCCCACCGGCGACGATCCAGGACGTTCTTCTGCAGCAGCGCGAAGAAGCTCTCCATCGCGGCGTTGTCCCCGGCCGCCCCGACCCGGCCCATGGAACCGACCATGGCGTGGCGGTGCAGGGCGCGCACGAACTTTCGGCTTCGAAATTGAGATCCTCGGTCCGTGTGGACCACGCAGCCGGCCACGTCACCGCGGCGGGCGACGGCGTTGTTGAGCGCCGCGACCGCGAGCCGGGACTTCATCCGGTCGCTGATGGAGTAGCCCACGATCCGGTTGGAGTACACGTCCTTGATCGCGCAGAGGTAGAGCTTGCCCTCCGCGGTGCGGTGTTCGGTGATATCGGACAGCCACAACGCGTTCGGCCCGTCGGCGGCGAACCGGTGACGGGTCGCGCCGTGCTCGTCGAGGTAGGCGCACAGGTCGTCGTGGACCGGAGGGCCAGGCGTCTTGCCGTTCTTGCCGCGTTTCTTGCCGAACGCCGACCACCAACCGTTGGTCGAGCAGATCCGCCAGGCGGTGCGCTCGGCCATCGGTTCACCGGCATCCCGGGCCTCCTCAACCAGGTACCGGTAGCCGAACTCCCGGTCATCGGTGTGGGCGTCGAACAGGGCGTTGGCGCGGTAGGCCTCGGTGAGTTCGGCGGTGGCGACCGGGGTGGCGAGCCAGCGGTAGTAGGGCTGGCGGGAGAGCTTCAGGACCCGACACGTCACCATGACGGGGATACCGTCGGCGGCGAGCTCCTTCACGAGCGGGTAGAGCCTTTTGACGGCAGGTTGGCCTGCGACAGGTAGGCCGCCGCCCGGCGCAACACCTCGTTCTCCTGCTCCAGCAACCGGATGCGCTTCTTGGCCTCGCGCAGTTCCGCGTTCTCCGCTGCGGGCGTTCCGGGCCGGGCGCCGTCCTCGACCTCGGCCTGGCGTATCCAGTTGCGCACACAGGACTCGGCGATGCCGAAATCCGCGGCGATCTGCTTGATCGTTTGGCCTGCTTCACGGTTGCGGACGACGTTCACGACGTCGTCGCGGAACTCCTGGGGATAGGGCTTGGGCACGGTGTTCATCCTTCCAGCAACGCCTCACAGCGTCACAGATCAGATGTCACCTATTCGTGCAGCAGTCCCGTGGCCTGTTGGGCGATGGTGTGGGCGAGGCGGTAGGAGTCGGTGCCGGTTTCGATGATGGTGCCGTTGAAGGTCAGTCGGTCCACGATCGCGGCGCACAGGCGGGGGTCGGTGAAGGTCTTGGTCCAGCCGGAGAAGGATTCGTTGGAGGCGATCGCGATGGAGTTCTTCTCCTCGCGTTCGGTCAGGACCTGGAAGAGGAGTTCGGCGCCGCGGCGGTCCAGTTCCATGTACCCGAGCTCGTCGATGCACAGCAGGTCCACCCGGCCGTAGCGGGCGATGGTCTTGGCCAGGACCTTCTCGTCGGCGGCCTCGACGAGTTCGTTCACCAACCGGGTAGCCAGGGTGTACTTGACCCGGTAGCCCTTCTCCGCCGCGGCAGTGCCGAGCCCGATGAGCAGGTGAGACTTCCCCGTGCCGGAGTCCCCAATAAGGCATAGGGGCGCGCCCTTGCGGATCCAGTCCCCGGTGGCCAGGGTGTGGATGGTGGCGGGGTTGATGTTCGGGTTCGCGTCGAAGTCGAAGTCCCCGAGCCACTTGTCCCGGGGGAAGCTCGCGGCCTTGACCCGGCGGATGGAGGAACGCCGGTCCCGGTCGTCGCACTCGGCCAACAACAGCTCGGCCAGAAATCCCTGGTAGGTGAGTTGTTCCTTCCCGGCCACGGCCAGGGCCTCGTCCAGGACCGCCCGGATGGTGGGCAACCGGAGCCGGCGGCAGGCCTGGTCCACGGCGGCGACCGCGGCCTGCTCGGTCAGCCCGCGGCGTCGGCGCAGGGTCGGGGTGATGGTGGTGGCCGGGGCGGTGTGACTCATGAGATGTTCTCCTTCGGCACGGTGCCGGACTCGGTGGGGTGGTCGATGGAGTGTTCGGTGCGTTTGGCCAGCAGCTCGTCATAGGCGTTGATCGAGGGCAGCGGGCGGGTGTCCGGCGGGAGCCCGGCAATCACCGCTGCCGGGTCCATCAGCCGGCGCTGGGTCAGGCTGACAACCCGGTGCACATTCACTTCATCGCGGGCACCGGGATGACGGTCCGAACCGGACCCACCCCCGGAACCCGGAATGGTGTTGGTGGCGTGGCGGCGGGCCTCGACCGCCACGACGTCGGCGCTGACCGCGCCTACGCTCAGGGCCGCGGTGATCCCGGCCTGGATGTCGGCCGCATCCATGGAGCGGTGCAACAGCAGCACGTCGATGAGCTCCCGGGTGCCGTCGGCGTCGCCGTTGACCCGGCGGGAGGCGGCCCAGAATGCCTCGTGGGCTCCGGTGAACGCCCCGGAGTCCCGGGCCCGGGCCAGGGCGGTGGACCCGGGCAGGGCCCCGGGCTTGGTCTTGAGGACCTCGAGGTAGTGGTCCAGCTGGACCGACTGGCCGTGCTTGGCGACGACCCGCCGGTGCCGGGCGGCCACCGTACGGCCGTCGAACACCACCAGCTCCGAGGCCCGCAGCGAGACCCGGACCTTCCGGCCGATGAACCGGGCCGGGACGGAGTACTTCACCATCCGCACCGTGATCATCGAGGACCGGTCCACCCGCGGGGTCAACACCAGGCCCGGGTCGAAGGCCTCCGCCGGCAGCGGTGACAAGGACGGTTGTTCGATGGCGAAGTCCTGGCCGATAGTGCGGATCCGGTCGTTGATGCGCCGGTGCTCGTCCTCGGCCTCCCACCCCCGGATCCGGTCGTTGAGCTCATCCAGGGAATCGGTGACCGGCATCGGGGAGAGCCGGTTGCGGCGGAACCAGCCCACCTCGCCCTCGACCCCGCCCTTCTCGTGCGCCCCGGCAAGACCGGGCTGACAGTAGAAAGGGTCGAAGCCGTAGTGGGAGCGGAACAACACCCACCGGTCGTTCTCCACCCGCTGCCGGCCCTGCCCGAACACCACCGCGGTGACCGCGCTGGTCAAGTTGTCATACCTGATGTGTCGGGTCGGCACCCCGCCGATCTCCTGGAACGCCTCGAGGTGGCCCTCCAAGAAGGCCTCCTGCGCCTGGGTCGGGTAGATCCGGTGGATGGCCTTGCCCGAGTGGGAGAGCCGGAAGACGAACAGGTGGCACTTCGTTTTCACGCCGTTCAGCACGACCCAGACCTCGCCGAAGTCCACCTCGGCCTCCGCGCCCGGGGCGTGGTCCTGCGGGATGAACACCTCGACCCGGCGCCCGGCCTCCACATCGATCTGCGCCCGACGCACCCGCACGTAGTCCCGCACCGTGGAATACGACAGTTCCTCCGCCCCGTGCTCCTCGATCAGCCGGGCCAGGATCCGCCGGGCGGTATGGCGCTGCTTGCGCGGCGCCGTGGTGTCCTCGATGAGCATCGCATCGATCGCCGCCTTGAATGGCCCCAACCGCCAGGCCACCCCTTGACGTGGTTTGCGCTCCGGAGGGACCGCCGATTCCAGGGCCTGTCGCACCGTTTTGCGGTGGACCCCATGCCGGGTGGCCAGCGCGCGAACCGACAGGCCCTCGACCCGGGCATCCCGTCGGATCTGCGCGAACAACTCCACTCTCGACTCCATCCCGACCAGCCTTCCGCCGCATCCATCCACTGATGGATCCAACGCTGAAGGTGGGGCCACGAATAACCGTCCCAGGTACCCGGCGAGTCACGAACTGGGGCCAGAAATAACCGTCCTACCGGGGCCACCCAAACCTGTCATAGCCAAGCCGGGTTCACCCTGCTGCGGTTGACCGGCCAGATAGACCCGGCCGGTCATCAACGGACCATTCAGGCGGTCGACATCCTGATCGACTGCTTCGGGGAGCACCCCGACCTGCTCCAGCAGAGAGCGGATCTGCAAAGCTGGTCGACCGAGGGCACCCCTCAGGGCTGACCACCACGGTCCCCGTCCGTGTGCTCGAGTCCAGGAATCGACGGCCCAGTCTCATTAGAGATCGCTTAGCGAGACCTGCCGGGGTTCTCCTGGCCCCGGCAGCTCTGCCGCCGACCAGGACAAGCGTTGGCTGTTTCACTACGACCTGGCCCTGACCTGCGTGCCACAATCGCAGCAGGGTCGTCCACGGGGGCTGCCCGTGAGCAGAGGAGTACATCCGGATGGGTGCCTGGGACGTTTCAATCTTCGGCAATGATGGCGCCGGGGACTTCTTGTTCGAGTTCGACGACGCCCACGCCGTGGGCGAGGTGACTCCGGTCCTCGAGGAGGCCTTGGACGCCGTGCTGGGCGGCGGCGGGGTCGACTCCATCGATGGGGAGATCGGCCTGGCGGCCGCCGCCCTCGTGGTGGCCTGGCGGAACCCTCAGATGCTCGACGACGAGGACACAGGCGACTTCTCAACCTGGCCACGCGTCACGGATCCGCTGCCGGAACGGCTCGCCGTCAAAGCTGACCAGGTGCTGGAGCGGATGCAGCAGCCCGCGGGTAACGAGCTGTTCGAGCTGTGGGCCGAGGAGGACCAGGCCGAGGAGTTCGTCGCCGCGATCGGGCGCTGGCGTACGGCCCAGAGCACGGTCTAAGCCGCCTTACTCCGGTTTACGGGCCGGTGTCGAGATTTCCACGCCGGCGGACTGCAGGGCATGGATGGCGCCGGTCAGGGCCTTGTCTTGGGCCATGAGCAGTTCCAGGATCGCGCGGGTGGCCTGGATCGTCCAGTCCGGGCCGGTGGCGATGAACCGGTCCCGGGTGGGGGTCAGGTGCAGGCGGTCAGCCAGTTGGGGGTGGCGACTTCGGAGCAGCTCGGTCCAGAACGGGCCCGTGGAGGCGTGGCCCATCGCGGTGAGGGCCTCGGCGACGGGCAGGGTGGTGCACTCGGCCCAGAGCCTGAGGGGGCTGTCGTCGTCCGGAATCTCGACGCTGGTCACTACGGAGGCATCCAATGTGAGGGCCCGGTCGATAGCGGCGTCGAAGAAGGTCACCTCCCCGGCGCGGCGAGGGGCGTCAGGTTGCAACCAGATGGCCTCCATGAGCCAGGGGTTGCTGGCCGGTTTGCCCTCGACGATGACGTCCTGCGCCGGGACGTCCCAGACGTCGGCGGGCACCGAGACCTGCCGGATACCTTCGATCCAGACCCGTTCCAAGGTGGTCTGCTGGGCGGGCATGTTCAGGTGGGTGAGCATCTTGGCGTCGTTGATCGTTAGGTACCTCAGCGCGGGAAAGTTCGCGTCGCTGAAATCGACGGTCTTCCACCCGTACAGCATCAGGTTCTTCAACTGAGGCATCCGCGGCCAATGCTGCGCGGCCGGCATCATCCGGGGTCGCTGCAGCCGGAGTTCTGTCAGCGCGGTGCCGTCCAGGGCCTCCAGGGTCGCAGCCGTGGGCCGCCACACCATCACGTGCTTCAGGCTGGGCAGCGACAACCACGGAATCAGGTCCTCGGACCACTTCGCGGTGATGGACTTCAGACGGGAGAAGTCCTTGCCCGCCGGGATAGGCCCCAGGGGCTCCTCGTCGGCGTCGATGCCCCGGACCCACCCCAGGGAATCATCCTCGAAGGGCGCCCATGAGACCTCCTGGAAGACGATCTCCTTCTTACGCCTCAACCAATAGGACCCGCTCATGCTCTCTCTTCTGGAAACACGGCGTTCCCATGCAACTCCGGACTAGGACCCCTCGAGGAAACGGTATCCCGGAAATGGAACCCCCACCGGACACACCCACACGTGACCTGCACAAAGAACAGTGCCCCTCTCGGGGCATCCCGTAGGACCCGTCCGGTGCTCCATCCCGATGACGGGGCGGCATACGAAGCACCCCTCCGCGGTTTGAGCTCTGCCCTAGGACTGTCGCTCTAACGGTGTAAGAGGCGGTTTCCAGTCCTAGTGGTTCTTCGCGGCCGGCATCCGGTCGGCGAAGGAAACAAACGAAGGCGTTCAGCGCCGGGTTCCACCGGGGGACCCATCGTGTCTATTCCATGCCCTTGGAGTCCAGGCTTCGCACCACGAGGTAGAGCCTCTTCATCGCGGACTGCTCGTTGGGGAAGTGTCCCCGGGCCCTCTCCACCCGGCGGCACCGGACGTTGAGGGACTCGATCGCGTTGGTCGAGTAGATCACCCGACGGATCTCCACATCGTAGTCCTTCGAACGGGATGAACTCCGCCCAGGCCGAACGCCACAGCCGGTTAATGGCCGGGTAGCGGGCGCCCCACTTGGCCTCCACCGCCTCCAGGGCGGTCTCGGCCGCAGAAGCGTTCGGGGCGGTGTAGACGGGTCTGAGGTCCCGGGCCAACTCGTCCTAGTACCGTCTGAAGTCGTAGCGGAAGGTGTTGCGGATCAGGTGGATGATGCACGTCTGCACCGTCGCGGCCGGGAACACCGCGTTCACCGAATTCGGCAGGCCCTTGAGCCCGTCGCAGACCACGAAGAACACGTCCCGCACCCCGCGGGATTTCAGGTCGGTGAGCACGGCGTACCAGAACTTGGCGCTCTCGCCGTCGCCGTCTCCGGCCCACATCCCCAGGATGTCCTTGTGCCCGGCCAGGTCGACTCCGATCGCGGCGTAGATGAACCGGTTGCGGATCTGCCCGTCGCTGACCAAGGCCGAAGATGGCATCGAAAATGATCGCCGCGTAGACCTGCTCCAGCGGGCGGGCCCACCAGGTCTGCATCTGGGCGATGACGCGGTCGGTGATCCGGGTGACGGTGTCCTTGGAGACCTCGGCCCCGTAGACCTCGGCCAGGTGGGCGCTGATCTCCCCGGTGGTCAGGCCCTTGGCCGAGAGCGAGAGCACCACCTGGTCGAGGTCCGACAGGCGGCGTTGGCGCTTCTTGACGATCACCGGCTCGAAGGACCCGGCCCGGTCGCGGGGTACCTCGATCCGCACCGGCCCGGCGTTGTCGGTGATCACCGTCTTGGCCCGCTTGCCGTTGCGGGAGTTGGCCCCGTTCCGGCCCCCGGGGTCACCCGGTTCATAACCCAGGTGTTCGGTCATCTCCTCGGCCTTCGGCGGCCTCGACGTCCATCTTGGTCAGCTGCTTGAGCAGTCCGTCGGGACCGGTCAGCGCGGCCCCGCTGGCCCGGGCCGGGCGCACCAGCTCCCGGACCGCGTCCTGCTCCGCGGCAGACGACTCCAGCCCCTGCTCCGGTGGTTGGTCCGGGGGCTCGCCGGGATTCGCTGGGCTCACACCCACCAGTGTCTCGATGTTCTCGTCCATGTCGACCCTCCAACCCCGAAAGGGGTGGTTGGGCCTCTTACACCGTCATTGCGATACTCCCGCACGTGTCCGGCGGCTCGCCGTGCGCCTGCCAATGCCTGTGGCCGTGGCGTTCACACACCACGGCCACAGGCATTGGTTGTCGAAGATCTAGTTGGCTCGGATCTCCGACGTCCTGTGCGTGGTGAAGGGCAGCACCAGTCGGGAGGGGTGCTGGGCGTCGCGGTAGATCTTGTGCATGACCGGGCGGCCCACCGGCAGGTGGAAGGCGTCCGGAGGAAGCAGCGAGTTGTGCTCGTCGGCCAGCGGTTCGGCGTTGGACAACTCCACGGTGAGCTTGTGGCCGGGCTGGAAGGAGGCGGCGAAGGGGTACAGCCGGATCACGTACTCCTCGATCATGCCGGGCTCCACCGGCACGGTTCGGGTGTGCGGGTGGACCGGGTTGCCCTCGGTGGTGCGGTCCTGGTCCAGTTCGCGGTGTGAGGCTTTGAGGTAACCAGTGGTGATCAACTGACGCCGGCCGTTCGGTGCATAGTCCCACAGGCGCAGGATCAGGTTGGTGTCCGGCTGGTCGATCTCCACGAACAGGTGGGCAGCACCGGAACCGATCATCTCCACCGGCTCCTCGAGGACGGGGGTGGACCAGCTGAGGATCTGCACGTCGTCGGTGACGGTCAGTGGGGCCTGGTAGAAGCCATCCGGGTGGGCGTATTCGGTGCCCATCGTCTCCGGCTCGGCGGAGAGCCGGTGCCGCGGGCGCAGGTACAGGGGCCGGCAGTCGATCTCCTTGGGTGGCCACTGGTCCGCGGTGATCGTCTGGCGGGAACCCTCCACGAACACGTCCACGGCCGGCTCATCCATGACGCCGTTGTCGATGCCCTTGAGCCAGTAGTCATACCAGCGGAACATCTTGTCGTGCTCCTCGATGAAGGGGCGCGACTGCATGGGTGGGTAGGAGCCGATGGTCAGTTTCTTCGGGCCCTTCACGGCATTGAAGACCTCGATGGTGCTGTCCAGGGTCCAGCCGCGGCCCTGGTCCAGCTGCAGCCACACCGGGATGTCGATGGCGTGCGCCAGCTCGTTGGGGTTGCGCTCCTGGTACCACGGGCCGTCCAGCTCGTTCATGACGATGTCGAACCAGGCCTCGTGGTTCTTCGGGTAGTTGAGCACGTGCACCAGGTTCGGCCAGGCGGCCACGTCCGGATCCTCCAGACGCTGGGTCACCAGCTCCTTGAGCTCGGCGGGGGAGTGCTCCTCGATCATGCGGGACTTGACCCGGTCGGTGAAGGCCCAGCCGGAGTCGCCACCGCGGCCCTCGCGGGCGGCCCGCGGCATGAACCACATGATTCCGCCGTGGTAGGTGGTCTCGTAGAAGTCGTAGTGGCCGCCGGACACGAAGATCGCCTTCAGGTGTGGGGGGCGTTCGGCTGCGGCCAGGACCTGCATGGAGCCGAAGTAGGAGATGCCGACCATGCCGACGTTGCCGTCGCACCACGGCTGCTCGGCCACCCACTCGATGAAGTCGTAGGCGTCCTGGCCCAGCGAGACGCCGCCGGCGTTGTAGTTGCCGATGTGGTCGCCCTCGGAACCGCCGGAGCCGCGTAGGTCGCCGATGACGTGGACGTAGTCCTCGGCGACGATCCGGGCGATGTCACCGGCCTCGATGCATCCGTCCCACATGGGGGAGGGGCGGCGCTGCGGCGGGGTGGTCAGGGCCAGGGCCTGCAGTTCCTTGCCGTAGGGGCTCAGGGCGACCAGGGCCGGGCGGGGCTTCTGCTCGGTGCCCTCGTAGGCGTCGGCGACGAGTTCCACACCGTCGCGCATGGGGACGCGCAGGTCCTTGCGGATGGTGATGGGCGTACCACCGGCATTGATCGTCTGGTGTTCAACCATGGCTGGGGGGCTCCTCTTGTCCAGGGCTCGTGGCGAATCGGGTGTGGTGACCGTGAAGCGTGGTGAAGAACGGCGAAGGCTCGAGCGTGGGATCGCCGTCGTAACCGAGTTCCTCGGCGACCTGCGCGAAGGGCGAGTACGGGGAACCGGTGTCCCGCAGTCCGGCCACCAGGCAGCGGCAGGCGGCCTCGCCGATGCGGGCCTCGATCTCCAGGCTCTCGTTCAGGGCCTCCCTGGCCTGTTCCGCGTCGAGTTCGACACCGTAGGCCATGCCGTCCGTGCGGCGGTATGGGTGACCCAGGTAGAGGTGCCGCGGCCGGATCTCGTCGCGCAGGAACCGAAGGCTGGCGCGGTAGGCGACGGGATCCATGAATCCGGGAAAGCCGTTGGCGGCGCCGTGGACCTGTACGGCGTCACCGACGAAGGCGTCGTTCTGCCCGTCGAGGACATAGGCGACCGAACCGGGGGTGTGGCCCGGGATGGGGTGAACGGACAGGGTGACCTCGCCACCCAGAGAAAGGGTCTCGCCGCCGCGTACCAGCAGCGTGGGTTCCATCTCGCCGGAAATGACCGCGTTCCCGGCGGCGGCCACCTTCTCCTCGCCTTGCGGGTCGTGGAGGTACTCGCCGCGACCGGCGAGGTACTCGTCGACGTGGGCCTGACGCGAACGCAGCATCGGCGCGTCCTGCTCGTGGATGACCACCTGCGCGCGTCGGCCGGTGAGCTCCCACAGGGCGCGCGCGCCACCGATGTGGTCGATGTGCCCGTGGGTCAGCAGGATCCACCGCACGTCCTCGATCCGGCGCCCGAGTGCCTCCAGGGCCGGCGCCATGCCCTCGGCGGGCGAGGACGCGATGCCGGTGTCCACGATGGCCGGTTCCGGCGCGTCGATGAAGAAACTGTAGAGGCCGAAGCGTCCCCAGGGTGACACCAGGGGATGGACGGCGACGTCCCGTGTCATCGCCCAGCGTCCTGTGTGAGGAACTCGGCCGTCTGGGTGAAGGCCTCGTGCAGCTCCGGGATCCAGAAGAAGTTCTGGACGAAGCCGTGATTGGCCTGTTCGAAGCGCGTCACGGTGGTCTCTACCCCGGCCTCTCGCAGCCGCAGGCCGTACAGCTCGCCCTCGTCCCGCAGGGGGTCGAACCCGGCGGTGATGATCAGGGCCTTCGGCAGCCCGGACAAATCCGCCCGCTTGATGGGGGAGACCAGGGGGTCGGCCGGATCCGCTCCGGACTCCAGGTAGAACGAGTTCCACGGTCTCAGGGCCGGGGTCTCCAAGCCGTAGCCGGTGGCGTTCTCCCGCAGGGACGGGTACCGGTCCTCGTCGAAGTCCAGGTCCACGGAGGGGTAGTAGAGCACCTGGTGGGTGATCTTGCCGAAGCCGTCGTCGTGAGCCATAGCGGTGACGGCGGCCACGAAGTTGCCGCCGGAGCTGTCCCCGGCCACGGCCAGGGTCCGGCCGTTCCAGCGCAAGCCGCCGGGATCCCCGAAGTCGCCGACGGTCTCGGCGACCCAGCGCACCACGCCGTAGCACTGGGTCAGACTCCTCGGGAAGGCGGCCTCCGGGGCCAGGTCGAAGTCCACCAGGACGATCTGGTGGCCCGACTCCTTGGCCAGGTGACGGGCCACGTGGTCGTGCGTCTCAAGGTCGCCGGAGAAGAAGGCGCCGCCATGGAAGTACACGACGACCCCGTAGGAGTCGGCCTCGACCGGCGTGAAGATGCGCACGGGCACCTCACCGGTTGCCGTGGCCGCCGTCGTGTCCCGAACCGCGTGCAGCGGCAGGCGCTCGGCCAGCGGGGCCACGAACTCCTGGTCCGCGGCGCGCTTGCCGGCCGGGTCCGGGCGGACGCTGTGGTCGAACGGCGGCAGGGTCTCCAGCAGCTGGGCGATCTGGGGATGGAGGGTCATGGTGGAACCGCCGCCCTACGCGTTGGCCGGGAAGGCGGAGTCCACCGCGTCCGCGTGCCAGCCCTGACGTGAGATCCGCTGCAGTTCATCCGTGACGGGTTTACGGGTGGCCTCGTAGATCGACAGTGCGTCCTTCACGGAGTCGCCCTGCACCAGCGCGTCGGCGAGACCGCCGGCGTCCAGGATGGCCGAGTTCGCCCCCTGGCCCTGGTGGTGGAGCATCGCGTGGGCGGCGTCGCCGAGCAAGGCGACGGAGTCGGTGTGCCAGGACTCCAGGGGATCGATGTCGAACACCGAACGGCTGGTCACCCGGCCCAGGTCGAGTTCCCGGGCGACCTGGACGATCCGATCGTCGAAGCCCTCCAGGATCCGCACCAGGTACTCCGTCGAGATCTCCGGTGCCCACGAGTCGTCCTCGGAGGGTGCGGTGATGTCGTAGGAGAGCTGGCCGCGATGGCGCAGCGGCAGGTTGTAGGCGATCGTGCCGTTCTCGCCCATGTAGAAGCGCGGGTTGTCATCGGTCACCAGTCCGTGGGCGTCCTCGACCGAGATGACCGCACGGTAGGCGTGCTCGCCGGAGAACACCGGCGCCTTCTGCGAGAACAGCTGGTGGCGCACCGTGGAGCGGATGCCGTCGGCGGCGATGACGAGGTCGGCGGTGATGGTCCTGCCGTTGGTGAACGTCAGGGTCGCGGACTCACCGTTGTCCTCGATGGTCTGCAGCTTGTGGTCCAGATGCACCATGCCCTCGGGCAACGCGCCGAGCAGGACGTCGATGAAGTCCCCGCGGTGGATCATACGGTTGTGGTTGACCTCTGCGTAGGCGCGCAGGAACGGCCACTCCTCCGTGGCCAGGACCTGCCGGCCGTCCGCGCTGAGGATCTCCAGGTGGTCACTGGGCGAACTCACGGCGGCGACCGCGTCGAAGATGCCCCACTGGCGGAACAACTCGACCGACGGCGGGCGCAGCCCGATGCCGGCACCGACCTGGCCCAGCGCCGACGCCTGTTCGTAGACGTGGACGTTCCGCGCGCCGACGCTCTGCAGGGCCTTGGCCGCCGAGGCCCCGCCGTAGCCGCCGCCGACGACGGCAACCTTCAAGTTCTTGATGTCTTCAGCCTTCATGGTGATCTCTTCTCTCAGTTGGGGGGCGTCAGTTCTTCATGCCGAGGAAATCGGCGGTGTTCTCCACGAGCAACTGGTGGATGGTGGCGTCGTCGATGCCGACGGCCTGCATGTCCGGGATCATGTCCTCGAAGATGTAGTTCACGGTGTGGCCCTTCACCCCGGGCCAGCCCAGCGGACTGCAGTTGGCGTCCGCGCCCACCAGGAGACTGTCCGTGTAGCCCTTGTCCACGAGCTGCTTGAAGTGCCCCATGCGCTCGGCGCGCTTGCGACCCCAGAACGGTGGGTCCGGCAGTTCCAGGTCGTAGCCGAAGGTGTCGAAGCCGAGACGCCCGCCCTGTTCGTAGATCCAGTCGTGCGGGGTGATCGGGGCGTTGAGGCCGTCGTCGGCGTGGCCGAACAGGACGCGGTCCAGGTCCAGGCCCTCCTCGTGGAAGATGGCCACGGCCGGTTCGGGGTCGATGGCCAGGTGGGTGAGGATCGGCACGCCCGTCACGACGGCGGCGCGGGCGGCCGCGCGGTAGATGCGCTGGTCCAGCTCGGTCATCCGCCCGCCGCGGGAGACGCCGACCTTGATGATCCCGGCCTTGGCCCCGGTGTTGCCGATGCCCACGGTGATCTCGTGGATGAACACCTTGGCCAGGTAGTCCACGGAGGCCCGGGAGAAGTGCGGTAGGGCAGTGTCCCCGCCGACGAAACCGGTGCAGGCCACGATGTTCACGCCGGTCTTGGCCGACAGGGTCTGGTAGTAGTTCGGGTCGCGGCCGTTGCAGATGCCGGTGGCATCCACGAAGGTGCGTCCGCCGTAGTCGTGGAAGGCCCGCAGCTTGGGCACGGTCTCCTCGTACGCCTGTTCCGGCGTCTTCCACCACGTGGTGTCGAGCTCGGAACCGGGCATGCCGTAACCGATGTGCTCGTGGATGGCCACGATGCCCAGTTCTGCGGCCGGGATGGTACCGAGCACGGTGTTGACCTTGGTCATGAGTTCACCTCAGGGAAGTAGTTCAGGGTGTGGGGGCAGGTGCGGGCGTCGCGTGCGGCGGCGCTCAGCACACGGCAAGCAGGCGGCGCGGGTTGTCCTGGAGGATGCGCCGGGCGTCGGCGTCGGTGAGACCTTGCCGGGTGAGGAACGGCATGAAGGTCTCCAGCACGTGACCGTAGGGCAGGTCGTAGGCGGGCAGGCCCTTGGCCACCCCGATGGCGTTGGTCGAGAGGACGATCTTGTCCGCGTGGCCGGCGGACACCAGTTCCAGCACCAGTGCGGCGCGTTCGGCGTCCGTGAGGTACCCGGCGGCCTCGTTCAGGCCGACGTGGTCGATCCCCACGAAGGCGCCCCGGTCGGCCACCGCCAGGGCCGCGCCGTGGGCGTCCCGGCGGTCCAGGTCCCCGACCAGCACGCGGTCCGCGGGGAGCCGTTCCTCCAGGACGATGTCCAGGTCGTGCAGAGCATCGGCGCCGAAGCGGATCGAGACGGCCACGCCGGTGACCCGCGCGGCACGGGCGCAACCGCGGAACAGGGACTCCTCGGTGGGCGTCATCCCGGCGCGGTCGGCGACGGTGGCGATCAGCCCGGCCGCGGCGCGGCGTTCGATGCGCGGGACGACCATGCCCTCGGTGATTTCCCTGCCGAAGAGGTCCGCGAACTTCTCGGCCGGCCACGGGGTCGGAGGGTTGGTCTGCGGGGTCAGGAAGTACCCGCCCAACTCCTCCTCAGGGCCCAGACCCGTGGAGGCGACGATATGCACACCGGTCGCCGTCGACAGCGCCTCGTAGAGCTTCAGGTCGCGGCCGTGGAACATACCGGTGGAGTCCACGATCGTGCCGCCACCCGCCTCGCGGAACGCGATGACCTTGGCCTCGAGCGCCTCGTAGATCTCGGCCCTGTCCATGGAGACGTCCGGGGCGTACTGGGCCCCCGGCAACACGGAGAGCAGGGCCTCGTGCACCGCGACGGCGCCGATCTCGTCGGCGGGAACCGGGCCCAGGACGGTGTTCACCGTTGGGACGGAGGCGATGGGGCGGCCGGTGGTGGTGGGGCGGCTCATAGGGGTCTCCCTCAAGGTTCGGGCGGGGAAGGGCGGTTCCCGTCGGCCTGGAGGCCGGCGCGACGCTGCGTGTTACCAGCATCACGCAAAACTTTACACGCTGTCAACTAAACGTTCTGAGAACTCCCGCTCTCGTGGCGGTGTCGCCCGGGGCGACGGACGGACCTCTCCGGCGGGGGCTTCATCCAGGCTCGAGGTGCAGCCATGAGCTGGCTCACATTTTTTGCTTGACATGACGTAAAGTAAAACCACACACTGTTTCAGCGATCCCATGGTCCACGCCGGGAGTCGCACGGCATACGGGGAACACCGGGCGCGGCCTTCCGCCCGCTCCCCAGGGATCGACCGGAACAAAGGAATCTCATCGATGAGTCAGACGATCAAGGTGGCGAGCCGGGGGTCGGCACGGGCCACGTTCGTTGCCGCCTACAGCGCCGTCACACTGGCCCAGATCACCAACGCCCTGCCAGGTGCGCTCAGCGGAACGTTCGCCGTGGAATTCCATACGTCGGGAGCCGGACTGACGTGGATCGCGGGCATGTTCCTGATGGGCATCGTGGTGTTCGAACTCAGCTGGGGGCTCTTGGGTGACGTGTTCGGGCGCAAGAAGCCGCTCTACGTCGGTGCCGCGATCAGCGTTGCCGGGTCGGTGCTGGCGGCTCTGGCCCAGACCACAGGAATGATGATCTTCGCGCAGGCGGTCGGTGGCATCGGGGCAGGCATCCTCTTCCCGATCTCGCTGTCCATGATCGTGGCGATCACCCCTGAGCACCGTGCGCGGGCGAAGGTCATCGCCACGTGGGCGGGATTCCTCTCCCTGGGCGCGGTGATCTCACCGGTGCTTGCCGGCTTCACGGCTCAGTTCTTCACCGTGCCGGGGGCTTCCCCGGGCGCGCCGAACGAGTTCAGCGGCTGGCGGGCGGCCTACCTGGTGGCAGCCGGAGTGGCGGTGCTCGTCCTGATCGTCGCCCTGGGCGCGAAGGATTCCGCGGCGGCCGAGGGGCGCAAGCTGGACCTGCCCGGCCAGATCACGCTCGCGCTCGGCCTCATCGCCGTCCTCTACGCCACGGTGACGGCGGTGGACGCCGGCTTCGGCAGCGCCCAGGTGATCGCCGGCTACATCATCGGCGTGATCCTTCTGGTCGCGTTCATCGTCATCGAAACACGCACCGAGCAGCCACTCATCCACCTGTCACTGTTCAAGAACAACGCCTACTCGATCACCGGCATAGTGGCGGTCACCGGGATGTTCGCCTTCCTCGCGATCTGCTTCAGCACGAGCGTCGCCGTCAGCGGACTGGCCCTGGCCGAGACCTGGAAGATCGGCGTGCTCTTCGTCGTGATCCAGGGCCCCGCCTTCGCGTTCATCCCGGTGGTGGGGTGGCTCATCCACCATGTTGCCCCCCGCTGGGTACTCACCGCGGGCTTCTCCCTCATGGCCGTCTCGGGGTTCTGGCTCTCGACGTACTCCCTCGGGATCCCGGAGGCGTTCGGCGGAACCCCCTGGACGGCCTTCATTCCACCGCTTCTGCTGCTGGGCACCGGATTCGCCCTGACCGTCGGTTCCGTCACCGCTGTCGCCATCAATACCGTCCCGCCCCAGCAGATCGGCATGGCGTCGGCGACGACGAATCTCCTACGCGACCTGGGGTTCGCCCTGGGGCCCGTTGTCGGCTCGGCAGTGGCATTCGGCATTGGCGCCAGCGTCTTCGCCGGTGCCCTTGCCGGGATCCTCGACGGGGCAGGGCTGCCCGCCGACACGGTCGCAGGGCTCTCCCACGTGCCGCCCCTGGGCTTCCTCTCGGGCTGGGAGGGTGTGATCGCCCAGTTCTCCGGCCAGGCATCGGCCGCCGGCGCCTCCGCCCCGGCCGTCGATGGCATGGTCCAGGCCCTGAACACCGCCCAACCGAGCATCCAGGCCGCGGCAGGGACCTCGCTGGGTCAGGGGTTCCAGGCGGCATACCTCACCGCGGGCATCGCGGCCATCCTCTCCGCCGCCCTGACCCTCTTCATCTCCCCGCCGTCGGCAGTCCCCACGTCCGATGCCATCGCGGACCCCGCCGAGGTGCCTGCCGATGTGCTCGCCTGAGAGCCCAGTCCTCAGCGACGCCGACGCCCCACGATCCAAAACCCAAGACCCACGACGAAGCAACCACAAGGAGAACACCGTGACTGCACCGACCGAATCCGGCATCGACATCTGGGATGACGACATCGTCGTCGACCCCTACCCCACGTATGCCCAGCTGCGCGAGCAGAGCGGCGTCGTTCACCTGCCCGAGAACGGAATCTACGTGCTGACGCGGTACGACATCATCCGCGACGTGCTCGGGGACCCGACGACGTTCTCGTCCACCACCCTGGGATTCAACCCGATGGTCAACGAGGCGCTGCAGGGCACCTCGCTGGCCTCCGACCCGCCAACGCACACCCAGCTGCGCGCGACGCTGTCGGAGAACCTCACCCCGCGCGCACTGCGCGGCCTGAAGGCCACCATCGAGGAGAAGGCGGACAGGCTCGTCGCCGAACTCGTCGCCGGCGGAGGCTTCGAGGCCGTCGACTACCTGGCCCGTGTCTTCCCGATCGAGATCGTCGCTGACCTCATCGGCTTCAATGGGCACGTCAAGGACAACATGATGCGCTGGGGACAGGCAGCGATGCAGGTGCTCGGCCCGATGAACCACCGCACCCAGGAGAGCTTCCCGATCGCCGGCGAGCTCTACGGTTGGTGCTCCTCGGTCACCGCAGACGACCTGACTCCCGGCTCGATCGGCCGCGGGATCTTCGACGCCGAGACGCGCGGGGACATCCCGAAGGGCTCTGCCGGCCACATCATCCACCAGTACCTCGGGGCCGGCGTCGACACCACGGTCGCCTCGATCGGGAACATCGTTGCCCTGTTCGGACGCCATCCTGAACAGTTGCGGCTCGTCCGCGAAAACCCCGAGCTCGTCCCGGCGGCCTTCGCCGAGGTGCTGCGCTTCTGGACGCCGCTGCACATCTGGGGCCGCACGACGACCCGCGACGTGGAGATCGATGGGGCTTTGGTCCCCGCGGGCGCCCAGCTGGGCATCCTGCTCGGCGCCGGCAACCGCGACCCGCGCCACTACACGAACCCGGACGTCTTCGACGTGACGCGAAACCCGGTGGACCACCTGTCCTTCGGCTACGGTCCGCACGGGTGCGCCGGCCAAGGCCTGGCGAAGCTCGAGGGCCACGCCATCATCGGCGCACTGGCCCGACACGTGAGGTCGATCACGGTCGACGACGGGGTCCGGGCACCCAGCAACATGACCCGCAGCCTCGAAACCCTCCAGGTCCTCGAGGTGGTGGGGGTATGAACATCGAACTGGACCGCCCGCGCTGCGAGGGACACGGCCTGTGCGAGGAGGCCGCGCCTGCCCTGATGCACTTGGACGATGACGGCGAACTCGTGATCGACGTCCCGGAGGTGGACGGAGCCGACCTCGACGCCGCCAAGGCGGCGGTGCGGGTCTGCCCGGTCGCCGCACTGCGCCTGGCGGGGGACTCATGATGCGCCGGATCGTCGTCGTGGGTAACGGCATCGCCGGCCTCACGGCCTGTGACTCCCTGCGCTCGGCCGGCTTCGAGGGGGAACTGACGGTGGTCGGCGCCGAGCGCCACCACCCCTACAGCCGACCGGCCCTGTCCAAGGCCCTGCTGCACGGGGATGAGGCGCTGTCGGCCCACGAACTGCCGGCGCCCAACCACGGGGCGACCGAGCTGCTCGGCGTGGGGGCGACGGGCCTGGATCCCGATGCCCGCCTCGTGCGGCTCGAGGGAGGCGGCGAGCTTCCATACGACGGCCTGGTCATCGCCTCCGGGGCGCGAGCCAAACGCCTCGCCCCGGCCGGACCCGACGGCGCCGCGCGCGAGGTCACCCTACGCACGATCGAGGACGCCATCGTCCTGAAGCGGCTGGCCGCCGCGCGCCCCTCGGTGCTGGTGGTCGGCGGCGGACCGCTCGGCATGGAAGTCGCCTCGGGCTGCCTGCACCTGGGCTGTGAGGTGACCCTGGTCTCCGACGCCCAGCCGCTCGCCCCCCAGCTCGGAGACCACCTCTCCGGGGTGTTCGCCGCGGCCGCCGCCCGGCACGGCCTGCGGATCGTCAGTGGCGGCAAGGCCCGGTTGATCGATTCCGCCGCCGGCACGCGGGTCATCCTCGCCGACGGCACCGAGCTGGAGGCCGGACTGGTGGTCACCGCCATCGGCGACGCGCCGAACACGGAGTGGCTGTCCGGCTCTGGGGTCCTGGTCGATGGGTCGGTTCGGGTCGACTCCCGCGGCCGGCTCCGGCCGGAGATCGTCGCCGCAGGGGACGTGGCCTTCTTCCCCAACCGGCGCGGGGTCGCCCGCGTACCCTTGTGGACCAGCGCCATCGACCAGGCCAGGATCGCGGCCCTGGGCCTGCTGCACGGCGATGATGCCCCCGAACTCGACGTCCAGCCGTACTTCTGGACCGAGGGTTTCGGCCTCTCGCTCAAGGCGGTGGGCTTCACGCCCGTGACCGGGGCACCCGACTACCTCGAATCCGGCGCGAACGAGGAGTCGATGTTGATGCGCTGGGACCACGCGGATGGAGCCGGGACCGCCGTGGCGATCAACTACCGGATCCCCGTTCCGAAGCTGCGGCGGCTGGCCCACACCGGCCCGGTCGCCCTGCGCCCGCCGGCACCCGCCAGCCTCTGATGCGGATCCCGTCTGCCCGGCAGGAGGTGCCTCGTGGCGTACGCTGAGCGCAGTTCTCCCAGCGTAGACGGGACCCGCATCGTCGTTAGGATTGCCTGATGCCGTCACTGCGAGAAGCCCGGAAACAGCGGATCCGCAACCTCATCGTCGAAAAGGCGCTCGAGCTCTTCACCGAGAAGGGGTACGCGGCGACGACTATCGACGAGATCGCCGTCGCGGCGGGCACCACCAGGGTGACCTTCTACGCGTACTACCCCGCGCGCCGCGACCTGATGAGGGAGTTCCTGGCGCGTGTCAACGCCGTGCTGGAACGCGCCGATGGGCCTGACCGGGTTTCGACCTCCGTCGACCTGGTCGAGGTCGTCCGTGCCGGCAGACTGCCGGAGATCCTGGCATGGCTCGAGTCCCGTGCTGCGCTCTGGCCAGCCTTCCGGCCCTACCTCGACGTGCTCTATGAAGCAGCCGCAGCCGATGACGAGGTGCGCGCCCTGCTCGAGCAATGGCGTGAAGAGGTTATCGCCGACTTGGTCCGCGGCATGGAACTGGCCGGGCGATTCGACGAGAGAACCCACCATCTCCGCGGAACCCTCGCCTACGAGCAACTCGACTACATCAGCACCCTCTGGACTCGTCGCAAGGATGAGCCCCATCGCGACCAAGCGCTTGAGGTGCTCGCCAACAGCTGGCACCACCTGCTCTGCCACGAGGGGTGACGGTCAGTTTCGAAGACAGGGCGTACACATCCGGCTGCATGATCGACTCAACCGTGTCGGTAGGGTTCCGAACCGCGTCAGCGAGGCGGGGAGAGCGCGCTGAGCTGTGTGCAATGCGCTGCCGCCCCACTTTCGCCGCAGTCAGCCAAGACGAGGTGGACACCGGCACCGAATTAACCCTCGGCCTAGCGCAGCACCTCGACCAGCGCGATCCATGAGATCAGCAGCGCGACGATGATCGTCATGAGCGTGCCCACCGCGCTGACCCCGACGCCTGAGGGCTGGCCGGCCAGGCACAGCGCCCCGGCCGCGAAGTACGCCAGGATCGGCACGAACCCGATGGCCGAACGCAGTGACCGTCCCCGGGTCGGGCCCTGTCGGTCCCGGGCCAGGGTGGATGCCGCGTGGAACTGGAACCCGACGGCCGGGATCGCAGCGGCGATGGTCATCGCCCCGAACCATGGCAACGGCAGGCCGGGCACGAGCCCCAGGCCCGAGACGACGATGGCCACCACCAGGGTGGCGATCGAGGCCGCCAGACGGGACGTGACAGAGCCGGTCGCAACGACTTTGTCGATGTTGACGCTTGCGGCAACGATCACCAGACCCGCCAGGGCGGCCGTTGCCCCGACCATGGCGACGTGGAAATCCGACCAGCCCGCCAGCATGTCCATGACCACATGGTAGATCCCGTTCCAGGCACACCCGGGGCCGCACCGGTCAGCGAGGGATGGCGGGGTGGGGGAGTGGTGGCCGGCCTCTGCTAGGGCGTGTCTCCTCATGCTCTCAACCAGTGGTGGCGAGCCTGAGAGGGCAGCGGCGGTGGCTGAGGAGAGGAGGTCCGGGTAGTCGGGGAGCGTGAAGGTCTCGGCGGACGAGGCGGCGCGTGTCAGCCGGCTGGCGAGGGTACGGCCGAGGGGTGTCCCGGCGGCGCGCATGACGGTCCGCAGGGCGGCGACGCCGGCCCGGGAGGTGGGGTTGGCGATCCGGGGCGCCCCGGGCGGCAGTTTCTGCTTCTCCTCGACCCAGGGCCGCAGGGTCCGCTCGTAGGCGGCCAGGCCCTCGGCCAGGTCCGCGTGGGAGGCGATCTCCCCGGCGAGCACGTAGGCCCCGACGACGGCCAGGGTGGTGCCCATACCGGTCACCGGGGAGGGGCAGTACGCGGCATCCCCCAGCAGCACGACCCGTCTGCGTGACCACTGCGGTGCGTGCACCTGGCCGATGACCTCGACGTACAGGTCGTCCACGTCCTCAAGGGCGTCCAGCACGCGGTCCACCTCCCAGCCGGTGCCCCCGAAGGTCCGGCGCAGCAGGGCGCGCTGTTCGGCGGTTGTCCGACGCGCCGTCGGTTCCCGCCGCTCGGTCCGGGGCAGGGTACGGGTGATGATCGTGCGCATGGTGCCGTAGCGGTCCGGGCGCAGGGACACCGTGCCACCGGGGGCGTTGAACCACCGCCACCAGTCGGTGTCCGCGGGCTGCCAGGGTATCGTCGCCCACGTGGCCTCCACGCCCAGGGAGGCACGACCGGTTCCTCGCCGAAGGCCAGGGTGCGGGTGGTGGAGCCGATCCCGTCGGCGGCCACGACCAGGTCGAACCGCTGCTCCGGGGTGTGCTCGAACCCGGCCACAAGGCCTCCGCCGTCCTGGTGCAGGGAGGTGATCCGGTCCCCGAAGCGGTACTTGGTGCGCGGCGCGGTGGCGGCCACGAGCGGTTCGGCGAGGTCCCCGCGCAGGATCTCGATCTCGGAGGTCAGGCTCAGACTGCTGGCGTCCCCGACCGGGAATCGGGCCAGGGCCGGGCCGTCCGGGCCGACGAATGCGAATCCGTCCTCGCCGGTGTAGGCGGCGCGGACCTGGCCCTCGAGTCCCATGCGGGCGATGACCTGCAGCCCGGCTCCCTTGAGGTCGACGTTCTGCCCACCCGTGCGCAGCCATTGATGCCCACCACCGGTGGGGCAGGCCGACCGTTCCGGGATCACCGGTCGGTGGTCCAGGGCATCATCTACCGGTACCGGACCTGGATCGCTTGGCGGGATCTGCCACCGTGCTTCGGCCCGGGGCAGACGGTGTGGAATCGCCACCGCCGGTTCAGCGGCGACTGGACCTGGAATGCAATCCTCACCGTCGTCCCTCGCGGTGGGGGAGAGGCAATGCGGTAAGCAGCGGGCGTGGGGTTGTTCTGGTCTTTCACGCTTGTTTTGTCCCTGCTGGCGAGCTCGCTCGCCTGCCCCGAACGGAACCGGCAGCGGCCCGCAAGCCAATGAGGCTTTGCTCCCGCCGGTTCCGCATTGCGCACGAGGAGTTGCCCCACCCACGCGACTCGAGGTTGGGGGATCTAGTCGTACGTGGCCTCAGGAGGAGCGAGTGTCGACAGCGGAGACAGTGCGTCACGAGGCCTGGACCACCCGTGCGCACTCAGCGGTCCCGTGGTCTTCTCGTGGGGGAGCGGTGGGTCTAGCATGCCTTCGAACTGCAACGGGATAACGCGGTCGAGTCCGAGCCCGGGCGACGACAGCGGGGCCATGATGTCTAAGAAGCCACGAACAACGGATCCCTGACAGCCAGTATCTGAGGTCAGCTCCCCTCACTGCCGGTTGCATCGAGTGGGGACTCGTCGAGTACGAAAGAGGCGCGGTATGTCAGAGATTGTCCGCTACGAAGTCGGCTCCGGTTTCGTGCTGGTGGAGGCCCATGACGGAAGCTACGGAGTCGATCACCCGCTGCGAAATCAGCAGGGAATCCTCGACGCCGGCCGTCGCCTCGAAGAGGCCCTCGCGTCCATCCGCCCAGCCGCCGCCGCCGCATTCGAGGCGTTCGATGACCATGTGGCGGAACGCATTGAAATCCAATTCGGCATCAAGCTCGCCGGGGAAGCCGGAGCGGTCATCGCGAAGAACCACGCAGAAAGCCACTTCGTCGTCCGTATGTACCGGACCGGAGGTGGCCGGGGCAATCTCCCGGAGGCATAGGGCCATTCGCCGTTGCCGATGGGGGCCCGCCGCCCCGCACTTCGGGAAAGGAACCTACCCATGACTGCGGTCGACACGATCGGCAACGGGCACATGACCGCGGGGGCTTAGCTGTTTACCCACCACGTGCTGACCGACATCGGCCACTTCATACCGGAGCGCCCCATGAACCCCCTGCAACAAGTCCTCCTCATCGCGGGAACCATCCTGGTCCTGCTTCTGCTGTGGTTGTCCCTGAAGGTGATCAAAGAGTACGAACGCGGGGTGGTCTTCCGTCTGGGCCGACTGCTGCCGGTGCGCGAGCCCGGCCTGCACGTCATCATCCCCTTTATCGACGTGCTGCACCGGGTGCCGTTGCGGATCGTCACCCTGCCTATCCAGTCTCAAGGCATCATCACCAGGGACAACGTCAGCGTCGATGTCTCTGCAGTGGCCTATTTCCGGGTGATCGATGCCGCCAAGGCGGTGGTGGCGATCGAGAACGTTCACTCCGCGATCGACCAGATCGCCCAGACCACCCTGCGCAAGGTCGTGGGCCAGCACAGCCTCGATGACACGCTCTCGGAAACGGATCGCATCAACGAGGACATCAGATCCATCCTCGACGTGACCACCGTGGACTGGGGCGTGGAGGTCACCCTCGTGGAGCTGAAGGTCATCGAATTGCCCGACAGCATGAAGAGAGCCATGGCCCGTCAGGCCGAAGCCGAGCGGGAAAAGCGTGCCAAGATCATCAACGCTGAAGGCGAGGCGACTGCAGCCACAGCCCTGGCAGCGGCCTCGGATGTGATGATGGCCCACCCAGTGGCACTGCAGCTGCGGAACCTCCAGACCCTGCTCGAGCTCGGGGTGGACAAGAACACCACGGTCGTCTTCCCCGCACCGTTGATGAGCACCATCGAGGAACTTGGGTCCTTCCTCGCGCGAGAGGAACGCGCGGGCGGCCGGTACCGGCAGGAGTAACACCCGGTGGCCATCTGTGGCGGGCAACGACGGGAGACGGAGTGGTGCCAGCCCAGAACCTGGGGCGAATGGCCCGCAGAGCACCCGGGGCCATACGTACACCTATCAGCGTCCGGACCGGCACCTGCGCGCCTCCGACCGAAACCGTGACCGGGCCGAAGTCACGGCGCCCTTGCACGTTGACCTATTCACTGTCAATACTCATTCTCCACGTGTACCGGCTGACCACGGGTTTCACGCGCCCGGGACCCAGGCCGTGCCCCTGGTAGACGTCATCCCAGCTGACGGCATCAGTACATATGGGGTAGACGCGAGACTTGCTCCGATCGGACCGGTCTTGCCTAAGGTCGGGTACGGGAGCACCGCCGGGGCGGGATACCCACCTGTTCCTCCCGCTCCGATCCAACGGGGTGTGCGGATAGACGAATCGCACACCACTAACGAGTTCAGCAGCGAGCTCTTGATGCCACTCCCAGGAGGGGTCTATGGAGCACGACGTGCGAATCCACCTACGGGCCGGGGTACTGCCGGGACCGATGCGGCCCGATGCCGCCGGGTGCCTGACCCAGGACCACTACGCGCGGTTGCTTGACATCCTCGACCGGGCGGTGGGCCTGTGTCCCCACTGGTCAGCATCCAGGCCCCGTCCCGGCCCTGTCACCTGCCGCGACCCCCTCATGGCGAGGGCTCGTGACGCTATCCGGCCGGACGGCCCATCCCGAGTGTTCCCTCTCGACCGCCTGTCCGAGGGGCCCGACTGCCGTGTCTGAAACGGAAGAGATGAGATGACCAGTTCCATGTACGCCACCGCTCAAGGTGGGATGGCTGCCGGAGCCGACGGCCCGGATCCGGTGCTCCGGGTGTTGAAGGTCGGCCCCATGGTGCACGGGGGCCATTGCGTGGCTCGGCACCAGGGCCGGGTGATCTTCGTCCGTCATGCGATACCCGGGGAGACCGTCGTGGCCCGGTTGATCGGGTCCGGCCCCACGACCGGGTACTACTGGGCTGACACCGTCCAGGTGCTGGGGGCCTCGGAGTTCCGACGGGTCCATCCGTGGAAGTTGGCGGACCCGCTGCGGGCCTATCAGGCCGGCCGGCCCCCGGTGGACGGCGCCGAATTCGGCCACATCGTCCTGGACCATCAGCGCCGGCTCAAGGCCCAGGTCTTCCGGGACACCCTCGGCCGGGCCGGCCAGCTGCATGGAGATGATGTGGAGGTCCGTGTCATGGGCATCGTCGCCGATGAGCCAGCGGGGATGCACTGGCGCAGCCGCACCACGCTGGCCGTCTCACCCACCGGCAGGATCCCCCTGTCGGTGCCCGCCTACGACGAGCTCCGCCTCTGGGACCTGGACTTCACCGGTGCCGTACGCGTCGACGTCACTGCTGCCACTCAGGGATCCCGGGTGCTGGTGAGTATCACTCCGGGTCCACAAGCATCCCGTAACCCTCGAGTACTGCAGGATCAGCACGAGGGCTGGAAGCGCCGGCTGGCCCACTTGCCGGGCCACGTCTCGGCCCGGATCACCGTCCCGTCGCAAGGGTCGGCCCCGGGGCCAGGGGTGATCCACCTGCGCGGGGATGCTGTGATCCGGGAGCATGTGGTCACCGAGCACCACGGAACCCGGACGTTCCGCGCCTGGGGGAGCGGATCCTGGCCCGCCCACCGCGATGCCCCGAGGACCCTGGTCGAATCCGTGCTGGCAGCGACACAAGCCCAGCCGGGAGAGGTCGTGGCCGAGCTGTATGCCGGTGCGGGCTTGTTCTCCGCCTTCCTGGCCGACGCCGTCGGCCCGCAGGGGGCGGTGCTCTCAGTAGAACCGGACGCCCAGGTCAGCCAGGACGCCAAAGCCAACCTGGGTGAGATGCCCCAGGCGGTGGCCCTCACCGGTGACACCGAGCAGATACTGGCCGGATGGCTGCGAACCCGGCAGGCCGGAATGACCGAGGGAGGCCTGGCCGGCCGGAGGATCAACACCGTGGTGCTGAACTCCGCGAACGGTGGCCCCGGTCGAACCGTTCTCCGTCAGGTCCACCAGATACACCCGGACCGGCTTGTCCACATCTCCGGGAACCCGGTTTCCCTGGCCCGAGACATGCACCACCTGAACCAGCACGGCTGGCGCCTGAAGCACGTGGACGTCTATGACCTGGCGCCGAACACCCACCACGTGATATCGGTCAGCCTGTTCACCCCCCGCTAGGGCATACCCCGGCTTCAATCCACCAGCACGGCGCCAGGGTGCATGCTCTGGTCGGAACGCCAGTGCTCACGGTTCGCGGTTCAGAACCCTGAGCACACCCGGCCTCACCCCGGCGGCCTGTCCGACGCACGGGAGCGGGGTAGCACGAGCAGGTTCACCGCGTCCTGGGGAGACGGACGAGCCGCTGAGTTGACATAATGTAGATTATCGGCGTTCTACAGAGGCTCTGGTCGGGGCCCGTCTGACGGCATGGTGCCGACGGGCCCCCGGGGTCATCCGACGCGTCCACCAGTGGACCGGTGGTGCATTGCCACGCCTGGGACGGTCGTTCCTGGAGCGCGCCGCCGAGGACGTCGTCACGCCGCCGGCGTGGAATCACTGCGCCGCACACCGGCCGGCCCGTGACGTCGCGAGGCGCCTCGGGTCACACGGGCCGACCGTCGCGGTCAGCAGGCGTCGTGTCGGTTCGGTCAGCCCAGCTCGGTTCGGTCAGCCCAGCTCGGTTCGGTCAGCCCAGTCGCGTGACGTCGGTGCCTGTTCGCTCCACGGTGCGCCAGCCCGGGCCACCCGTCCGGCGCCGAGAGCTACTTGCGCCCTGGCCGCCGGTGATCGGTGGTACCCGGAGGGCCTGTCCTCCGTCAGTGCATGTGGGACGGGGCACTTTTCCGTCGAGCGCCTCCCGCTCCCAAGTCGACCGGCACCGTTCTCGAACTTGACATAATGCAACGGTCGGCAACCCTTGACCCCCCGCTGAACGCCTGTTTAATATCCTGAACATGCGTTCAGAGTCTCGCAGTCCCGAGGACCTCACCACCAAGACCCGGATCCGTGACGCCGCCATCCGGCGCTTCGCCGCGGACGGCCTGGGCGCCTCCCTGCGCGCCGTCGCGGCCGACGCGGGAGTCAGCCCGGGCCTGATCATGCACCATTTCGGTTCCCGGGCCGGACTGCGGGCGGCGTGCGACGAGTACGTGCTGGCCGAGACGCGCACCAGCAAGGCCGAGGTGCTGGCACCCGTCGGCGCCCCCGCCGCCATGCTGTCCCAGCTGGCCCAGGTTGACGGGTACGCTCCCCTGATCGGGTACGTCCTGCGCTGCCTGCAGGCCGGGGATGACCTGACCCGGCGGCTGGTCGACAGCATGGTGGCCGACGCGGTCACCTACTTCGAGAACGGCGTGAAGGCGGGCACCATCACCCCCAGCCGGGACGAACCGGCGCGGGCCAGGCTCCTGACGGAGTTCGCGCTCGGATCGCTCCTCATGAACCTCCCCGCCGGCGGGGAACGCCTCGACCTCGAGGCGCTGCCGGCCTGGCTGGAGGCCTACGCCGACAGGATCATCCTGCCCACCCTGGAAATCCTCACCGAGCCCCTCCTGGCGGACTCGAGCCTCCTCGACGCGTACCTGGCCTCCACCGCGAGGCCGCACCTCAGGCCCTGACGTACTCCGCCAGGTGGTGTCCCGTGAGCGTCTCCCCCGCCGTGCCCACCCGGGCCACCAGGTCGGCCGGCGTCCCCTCGAAGACGACCCGGCCGCCGTCGTGCCCGGCACCGGGCCCCAGGTCGATGATCCAGTCCGCGTGGGCCATCACCGCCTGATGGTGCTCGATGACGATCACCGTCTTCCCCGCGTCCACGAGCCGGTCCAGCAGCCCCAGCAGGTTCTCGACGTCGGCCAGGTGCAGGCCGGTGGTCGGCTCGTCCAGGACGTAGACCTCGCCGGCCGCGGCCATCTCGTTGGCCAGCTTCAGCCGTTGCCGCTCGCCCCCGGAGAGCGTGGAGAGCGGCTGGCCCAGTGTCAGGTAACCCAGCCCGACGTCGGTCAGGCGGGCCAGGATCTTGTGGGCGGCGGGAAGCCGGGCCTCGCCCGCGGCGAAGAACTCCCCCGCCTCGGCCACGGACATCGCCAGTACCTGGGCGATGTCCCGGCCGCCGAGGGTGAACTCCAGCACCGTCGCCTGGTAGCGCCGGCCCTCGCAGTCCTGGCACGTCGAGGCCACCGTGGACATGAACCCCAGCTCCGTGTAGATCACCCCGACGCCCTTGCAGCTCGGGCACGCGCCCTCGGAGTTGGCGCTGAACAGGGCTGGCTTGACCCCGTTGGCCTTGGCGAAGGCCTTGCGGATCGGCTCCAGCAGTCCCGTGTAGGTGGCGGGGTTGGACCGGCGCGAGCCCTTGATGGCCGACTGGTCGACGACCACCACGCCCTCACGGCCGGCGATCGAGCCGTGCACCAGGGAACTCTTGCCGGAGCCGGCCACCCCCGTGACCGCCACCAGCACGCCCAGGGGGATGTCCACGTCCACGCCCCGCAGGTTGTTGGTGACCGCGCCACGGACCTCCAGGGCGCCGGTGCCGCTGCGCACGTCCTGCTTCAGCGCGGAGCGGTCGTCCAGGTGGTGCCCCGTGAGGGTGCCGGAGGCCCGCAGGCCGGCCAGGTCGCCCTGGTAGGTGATCTCCCCGCCCCCGGTGCCGGCGCGGGGACCGAGGTCCACCACGTGGTCGGCGATCGCGATGGTCTCCGGCTTGTGCTCGACCACCAGGACGGTGTTGCCCTTGTCCCGCAGCTCCAGCAACAGCCGGTTCATCTTCTGGATGTCGTGGGGGTGCAGTCCGATGGTGGGCTCGTCGAAGACGTAGGTGACGTCCGTCAGGGACGAGCCCAGGTGGCGGATCATCTTGGTGCGCTGGGCCTCGCCGCCGGAGAGGGTTCCCGCGGGACGGTCCAGGCTCAGGTACCCCAGGCCGATCTCCACGAAGGCGTCGAGCGTCTCGGCCAGGGACCGCAGCAGCGGCGCGACGGAGGGGTCGTGCAGGTCCTTCACCCAGTCCGCGAGGTCGGAGACCTGCAGGGCGCAGAGATCGGCGATGTTCTTGCCGTTGATCCTCGAGGACCTCGCCTCCGGGGCCAGCCGGGTGCCCTCGCAGTCCGGGCAGGTGGCGAAGGTGACGGCCCGGTCCACGAACCGCCCGATGTGCGGTTGCATGGCCTCGCGGTCCTTGCTGAGCATGGACCGCTGGATGGACGGGATCAGGCCGAGGTAGGTCAGGTTGATGCCCTCCACCGTGATCTTGGTGGCCTCCCGGTACAGCAGGTCGTGGCGCTGTTTCTTGGTGAACCTGCCCACCGGCTTGTCCATCGGGAAGTACCCGGCCCCGGCATAGATGCGTCCGTACCAGCCGTCCATGCTGTAACCCGGGACCAGGATGGCCCCCTCCTGCAGCGACCTGGCCTCGTCCACGATCGCCGTGAGGTCGAAGTCGGTGACCGTTCCCCGTCCCTCACAGTGCGGGCACATCCCGCCGAGGCGGTTGAAGGAGGCCTTCTCCGCGATCGTCCTGCCGCCGCGCTCCACCGTGATCGCCCCGGAGGCCGAGACCGAGGGGACGTTGAAGGAGAAGGCGTTGGGCGGACCGATGTGCGGTTCCCCCAGGCGGCTGAACAGGATGCGCAGCTGGGCGTTGACGTCCGTGGCCGTGCCCAGCGTGGACCGGGGGTCGGCGCCCATCCGCTCCTGGTCCACGATGATGACCGTGGTCAGCCCCTCGAGCACGTCCACGTCCGGACGGTCCATGGAGGGCATGAAGCCCTGCACGAAGGACGAGTAGGTCTCGTTGATCAGCCGCTGGGACTCGGCGGCGATCGTGCCGAAGACCAGGGAGCTCTTGCCGGAACCGGACACCCCGGTGAACACGGTCAGCCGCCGCTTGGGCAGCTCCAGGCTGAGGTCCCTGAGGTTGTTCTGCCGGGCACCGACCACGCGGATGGCGTCATGACGGTCGGCCGGGTGCACGTCTGCCGTCGGCGGCGGGAAGTTGGAGTGGACGCTGGTCTTCATGACCTCAGGGTATGACCAGCCCGCTCGTGGTCGTGTCATGATCCGGCGGGTTCACGGGAACGCTGGCCTCCGCCATGCGCTCATGGCACTCTGTGGGGCATGGAGACCGATACCGCCAGCAGCTTCGCCCAGACCACCGAGCCCGAGCCCGCGTCCCAGGAGGGCCCACCGCCGCGCCCCCACGTGGAGGCCTACCGTGCCGCGTCCAACGCCCTGGCCCGCGTCTGCAGGAACATCACCGACTGGGAGGCACCGGGCCTGGGCGAGTGGACCGTCCGGGACCTGGCCGGCCACGTGGACCGCGCCCTGGTCAACGTCACCGCCTACCTCGAGGCCGGCACGGAGCCCGGCGCCCCGTTCGTGGACGGACCGGTGGCCTACTACCGGGCGTTCTGGGGCCGTCACGACGACGAGGGGGTCGCCGAGCGCGGCCGGCTGGCCGGACAGGCACTCGGCGACGAACCGTCCATCACCATCGAACGCGACCGCGTGCTGGCGCAGGCCGTGGTGGACCGCACGCCCGACGACGCGCGGCTGCGCACCCCGGTCGGCACCATGACGCTGGCCGGCTACCTGCCCACGCGCACCTTCGAGCTCGCCGTGCACACCGCAGACCTGGCCCGGGCCACGGGTCAGGAGGTCCCGGAGTCCCTCGACCTCGCCTGGCCGGAGGTGATCCGGCTGGCCTCGGAGCTGGCGGTCCAGAACGGCCAGGCCGTGGACCTGGTCATGGCCATCACCGGACGCGGGACCCTGCCGGAGGGTTTCACCGTCCTGTAGGAGGCCCTCAGTCCCCGGTGTGCAGGGAGAAGATCACGCCGTGGCCGCCCGGCCACGTGGCGGTCAGCCGCCGGCGGCTGGCCAGGTGCTCGGACCCGGCGTCCTCGGGATTGGCCACCACGCGGTGCACCTGCACCCGCCCGGGCTGCTCGGGCAGAGTTCCCAGGACGGTGACGGACACCTCCGAGGGCTCATGGCCGATGTACTGCCCGTCCTCCGCGTAGAGGTGGACCTCGGCCTGCTGCTGCTCGCCCTCCAGGGCCCGCAGGAAGCAGGCCGTGGCCACGGGGTCCGCCATGGCGTCGTAGACCCACCGCTGGCCCAGGACCGAGTGGTCCACGGTTCCCACCAGGTAGGGTTCGGCCCCCTCCAGGGGTGCCGCGCGGTAGCTCAGGGGCACGTGCAGCACGGTGTCGCTGCCGGCGCGCCGGACCAGGTGCGCCTCGATCCCGACCTCGCCCTCGGGGTCGTCGAAGCGGTAGGCGCCGACCTTCTCGAGATCGCCCTCACCGGACCAGGGCTGCTGGGCGAGCCAGGACTCCAGGAGTTCCCTCTTCGAGGGCACCAGGGTTGCTTGATACACGGTTGCCATGCTCGTCAGTCTACGGGTCGGCCTGCCGGGGCTACAGGCGGGCGGCCAGCCGCGTGGCCTGCTCGATGGCCCGCTTGGCGTCCAGTTCGGCGGCCACGTCGGCTCCGCCGACCAGTACGACGTCGGCCCCCGCGGCGACCAGCGGGTCGTACAGGTCCCGTTGGGAGTCCTGTCCGGCGCACACCACGATGTCGTCGACCTCCAGCACGCGGCGGGCGCCGTCGACGTCCAGGTGCAGGCCGTCGTCGTCGATCCTCACGTATCCGGCCCCCGTGATGCCCTCCACGCCCCGGGCCCGCAGGGCCGAGCGGTGGACCCAGCCGGTGGTCTTGCCCAGGCCCGCTCCCAGCCTGGTCGTCTTGCGCTGGATGAGGTGGACCCGACGGGCCGGTGCCCCGGGGTCGGCGGCGGTGAGTCCGCCACGGTCGGTGAAGTCCGGGTCCACGCCCCACTGGGAGTGCCAGGAGCGCGGGGACTGCGGCGCGGCGGGGTCCGGTTCGGTCAGCAGCCCGGCGACGTCGTGGCCGATGCCGCCGGCCCCGATGATCGCCACGCGGGGGCCGCAGCGCACCCGCCCGGAGACCACGTCCGGGTATGCGTGCACGTTGGGCCGGTCTATGCCGGGCAGCTCGATCGTCCGGGGCACCACCCCGGTCGCCAGCAGGATGCGGTCGTATCCGCCGTCGAGCAGTCCGGGCACGGTGGCCCGCCGGCCCAGGTGGAGGCACACTCCCGTCTCGTCGATGCGCTGCCGGAAGTACCGCAGGGTCTCGGCGAACTCCTCCTTGCCGGGGATCTGCCGGGCCAGGCGGAACTGCCCGCCGATCGACCCACCGGCCTCGAACAGGTCCACGTCCAGTCCGCGCGCCGCGGCCTGGGTGGCGGCCGCGAGTCCTGCCGGTCCGGCCCCGACGACGGCGATGCGCCGGGGGGCGGTGTCCTTCCGGCGTGACCGGGGGGCGACCGGCAGCAGCGACCGGTCCGGCAACGGGGGGAACGCCGGGTCGGTCTCCCGGCCGGCGCGGGGGTTGACCAGGCAGGACGCCGGCCGGTTCTGGAACGTGTGGTCGAGACAGGCCTGGTTGCACGCGATGCAGGTGTTGATGCGTCCGGGGGTGCCGGCGGCGGCCTTGGCCACCCAGTCCGGGTCGGCCAGGAAGGGCCGGGCCATGGTCACCAGGTCTGCCTGTCCCGAGGCCAGGACCTGCTCGGCGGTGAGGGGCATGTTGATCCGGTTCGAGGCGGCCACGGGGATGGTCACCGCCTCGCGGACTCGCCGGGTGAAGGCGGTGAAGGCTGCCCGGGGCACCGAGGTGACGATGGTCGGCACCCGGGCCTCGTGCCAGCCGATGCCGGTGTTCAGCAGGTCCGCGCCGGCCTCCTCCAGCTCCCGGGCGAGCTCGAGCGTCTCCGTGAGACTCTGCCCGTCCGGGACGAGGTCCGCCATCGACATCCGGAACACGATCAGGAAGTCCGGGCCCTCGGCCGCCCGGATGCGGCGGACGATCTCCGTGGCGAACCGGCGGCGCTTGCTCGGGGTGCCGCCCCAGGCGTCGGTGCGCCGGTTGGTCCGCGGGGACAGGAACTGGTTGATGAGGTAGCCCTCCGAGCCCATGACCTCCACCCCGTCGTAGCCGGCCCGCCGGGCCAGTCCGGCCGCACGCACGAAGTCCGCCACGGTGCGCCCGACCGCCCGCCGGGACATCCGGCGGGCGGTGAAGGGGGTGATCGGTGACGTCGAGCGTTCCGGTGCCGCGGACCAGGGGTGGTAGGAGTACCGGCCGGCATGCAGCAGCTGCAGCGCGATCCGGCCGCCGGCGGCGTGGACGGCGTGGGTGACCGTGCGATGGGCGACCACGTCGGCCGCCGAACGCATCGTCCCGGCCATCGGGGTGAGGCGGCCGGTCCGGTTCGGGGCGAAGCCACCGGTGATGATGAGCCCCACTCCCCCGCGGGCCCGCTCCGCGTAGAACGCGGCGAGCTTCGGTGCGTCGCGGCGACGGTCCTCCAGGCCCAGGTGCATCGAGCCCATGATCACCCGGTTCTCCAGCCGGACCGGTCCGACCGTCACGGGGCTGAACAGGGTCGGATACGGAGGGCTCGCGGGGTGCCCGGTGGCGGGTGTGGCGGTCATGGACCGATACTACTCGCCGGTAACTTACCTGTCAGCCGCTCGCGCCGGCCCCGCGGGAGACGGGCAGGTGCCGGTCCCACCAGCGCAGGACGTGCTCGAAGCGGGCCCGTCGGTGCCACGGGGTGCCCGAACGGGACAGTTCATGGTCCTCCCCCGGGAACACCAGCAGCTCGGACTCCACCCCGGACGCCCATAACGCGTGGTAGTAACGCTGGGCGTGCTCGATCGGGCAGCGCAGGTCCTGCTCCGAGTGGATCACCAGGGTGGGCGTGCGCACCCGGTCCACCACCTGCAGGGGGCTCTGGGTGCGGACGTGGTCGTGGTCGTCGCCGAAGTACTGGGACGTGAAGAACCAGCCGATGTCGCTGGAGCCCAGGGCGGAGACCGGGTCCAGGAATCCGCGCTCGACGATCGCCGCCGTGAAGCGGTGGTCGTGGGCCGTGATCCAGGCGGTCATGTACCCGCCGTAGGAACCGCCCATCACACCCATCCGGTCCGCGTCCAGCACCCCCGTGCCACCCGGGCCGAACTCGTCCAGGGCCGCCTCCAGGAACCCCAGGATGTCCTGGCGGTCCACCGTGCCCAGCCGCTCGCGGATGGTCGACCCGTGCTCGGACCCGTAGCCGTTCGAACCGCGCGGATTGCACATCACCACGGCATAACCGGCCTCGACCAGCACCTGGGTCTCGTCGAACCAGGACCACGTGTACTGCGCGTAGGGACCGCCGTGGATGTTGAGCACGACCGGGTGCGGCCCCGGCCCGGACGGGACGAACACCCACCCGTGCACCATGCCCGGTTCGACGCCCTCCTGGACCCGGTACTCGCGCTCAAGGCCCGCGGTCGAGAAGGCGTCCCGGCGCCAGGGGTCGTTCGGGTCGAACAGCTCCGTCAGGCCCGTCCCCCGGTGCTGGATGCCCACAGACCCGGGGGAGAGCTCCGTGGTGTAGGACACCGCCAGGTTGCCGCCGGCCTCGGACGCGCCGGTGACCTCTCCGCGCAGGTCCACGATCGTCTCCGGGTGGCCGTGATGGGACATCCACACCAGCACGCGCCGACCGCGCTGCTCGGCCAGCGCCAGCACGTTGTCCTGCCCCGAGGGTTGCAGGGGGCCACCGGAGCAGTTCATCCCGTCGGCGTCGGTCAGCAGCCGCGGCCGGAGCGTGGCCGCCGGACGGTCCCAGCCGGCCGTGGCGTGGCGGAGGGCCGTGGGGGCCGGCACGGCGTAGACGCCCGTGTTCGCCGCCACGAACTCCAGGCCGGACTCCCCCACGTCCTCCCCGTGCAGGTAGAGCCATTCCCCGTTGCGGGAGACGCACGGCCCGGAGAAGGACGTCCGTACCTCGCGTCCGCCCGCCACGAGCCGGACGGAGCCGTCGTGGGGACCCGCCGGCTCCACGGCGCGGGTGTCGACCACGGCGACGGCGGTCCGCAGGTCCAGCCCGGCGCCCGCCCCGGGCGTGGTGGTGAAGAACACGTGCCGGCCGTCGGCGGCGTAGACCGGATCGGTGGCCTCGCGCTCCCCACCGGTGAGCTGACGGGCCGGTGGCACGGCCGGGCCCGGCGCGGCGGCGGCCTTCGCCCGTCCCCGCGGGGCGAACACGGGTTCCCCGTCCGGGTCGGGGAGCTCGATCTCGAACAACTGGGCCCGCTGGTCGGTGGTGTAGCCCCGTCCGTTCTCGCGGTGGTCCGGCCCGGTGAACAGTCGCGGGTCCTCCTGCGCCGGGCCGACGTCGGGCAGCGTGCCGTAGCGACCGGCCTCGGGCACCGCGGCGCTGAACACGATCCGGGAGGAGTCCGGGGACCAGTTGAACTGGGTGACCCCCAGGGGCCGGTCGGTGAGGAACCGCGCCTCGCCGCCGTCCAGGGGCAGCAGCACCAGCTGCGGCGCGGAGTCGGCCGGGGTGTCCCGGTCGATCCCGGCGCCGTGGCCGGTTCCCGGGGCTGGCGTGCGCAGGAAGGCAACGCTCCTCCCGTCCGGGGCCACGCGCGGGCCGGCATCCCGGTAGCCACGCGTCAGGCGCCGCGGCGGGGCCGCACCGTCCGTCGAGATGAGCCACAGCTGACCGGTGTAACCGTCCGTCCCGAAGTCCGCGCGGGAGGTGGCGACCACGAGGTGCCGGCCGTCCGGGGTGAGCGAGGGCGTCCCGGTGGAGGTGATGAGGTCGAGCTGCTCTGGTCGCATGTGCATAACCTACGTTGTCGGATGCCGTGGTGAGCAGGCAGGATGGGGGGAAGGGCGCACATCGCGCGGGCGGGAGGCCACGATGGTCGAATGGGTCGGTGACAACCTCTGGGCGTTCTGGCTGACCGTGGCCGTCGTGTTCGCCGTGGTGGAGGTCTTCATCCTGGACCTCGTGTTCCTCATGCTCGCCGCCGGTGCGGCGGCCGCGCTCGCCACGGCACTGGCCGGTGGTGAGGCCTGGCTGCAGATCGTCATGTTCTCCGGGACGTCCCTGCTGATGCTGGCGGCCGTGCGGCCGACGGCCCTGCGGCACCTGAAGAAGGGGCCGGCGGACCAGCTGACCAACGTGGACACCCTGCCCGGCCGGACGGCCGTGGTCCTGGAGGACACCACGGGTGACTCCGGGCTGGCGAAGGTGGACGGCGAGACGTGGACGGCGCGCTCGGCCACCGGGGTCCTCATCCCGGCCGGTTCCGAGGTGGAGATCGACAGGGTCCAGGGGGCCACGCTCATCATCCACCCCCGTCCGAGCATCGACTGGGAGTCCGGCCAGGCCGACCAGACCGACGGACCCTGACCCGGCGCACAACCTACCCAGCATGAACAGCAGGCGGTCCGCGGACCGCAGGAGGGAGCAAGGGCGTGGAAGTCCTTATCGTGCTCATCGTCGTAGCGGTCCTGGTGGCCATCATCCTGATCCGGGCGGTGCGGATCGTGCCCCAGGCGCGGGCCGGCATCGTCGAGCGCCTGGGCAAGTACCAGAGCACCCGGGGGGCCGGGCTGACGCTGATGATCCCGTTCATCGACCGGATGCGGCCCCTGATGGACATGCGGGAACAGGTGGTGTCCTTCCCGCCCCAGCCGGTGATCACGGAGGACAACCTCGTGGTGTCCATCGACACGGTGGTGTACTTCCAGGTGACCGACGCCAAGGCGGCCACCTACGAGATCAACAACTACATCCACGCGGTGGAACAGCTCACCACCACCACGCTGCGCAACGTGGTCGGCGGCATGAACCTCGAGGTCGCGCTGACGAGCCGTGACTCGATCAACAACCAGCTGCGCGGGGTGCTGGACGAGGCCACCGGCAAGTGGGGACTGCGGGTCTCGCGCGTGGAACTCAAGGCCATCGACCCGCCGCACTCCATCCAGGACTCGATGGAGAAGCAGATGCGCGCCGAGCGGGACCGCCGTGCCGCCATCCTGACCGCCGAGGGCACCAAGCAGGCCGAGATCCTCACCGCCGAGGGTGAGCGCCAGGCCGCGATCCTCGAGGCCGAGGGTGACGCCCAGGCCCGCATCCTGCGTGCCAACGCCGAGGCGGAGGCCATCCACGTGGTGTTCGAGGCCATCCATGAGGGCCGCCCGGACCCGGACCTGCTCGCCTACAAGTACCTCGAGACGCTGCCGAAGATCGCCGAGGGCGAGTCGAACAAGGTGTGGGTCATCCCCGCGGAGCTCACGGACGCCCTGGGCCGGATGGGTTCGGCCTTCGGCGGCTCCGGCTCGGCGGAGTCCGCCGTGCAGGACCTGGACGGCGGATCGTCGAGCGGAGACGATGACGGCGAGGCCGACGCCCGGCCCCGGGGCCGCCGGCGGGAACCGCGACCGACCACCGCCGCCGAGCTGAGCGAGGCCGGCCAGGGCCTGGGCGCCATCACGGACACCCCACTGGAGGAGGCGCTGGCGGCGCCGGCGATCCTGGAGGACGAGCACTCGGCGACCGCCGAGCGCGCCCTGCAGGCCTCGACCTCCCCTGCGGACGCGCCCACCATGCCGCGGCGTGCCCCCGGGGGGACGGACGCGGTCAGCCCGGAGGGCCGGATCGGCGAGGGCGGGAACAAAGATGGGTCCTGAGGCGTTGGCACCCTCAGATCCCCCCGCCGGACCGGCCGAGGTACCCGACGGTGCACGGTAGACTGGTGGGTCGACGTCGTACCGCCCCGATGGGGGCCGGAAGGAGACCGAATGAGCGACCGCAGCCTGCGCGGCATGCGCCTGGGCGCCCAGTCCATGGAGTCCGAGTCCGGAGTGGAGCCAGCCCCGCGTCAGCGGGTCGAGTACCGCACCGAGGACGGTGAGCAGGTGTTCGTGGTGTTCGCCACGGACGCGGAGATCCCCGCCACCTGGACCTCGAAGACCGGCAAGGAGGCGCTCCTGGTCGACGGCGAGAAGCCGGACCAGACCGACGCCAAGCCGGTCCGCACCCACTGGGACATGCTCCTGGAGCGGCGCAGCATCGAGGAGCTCGAGGAGGCCCTGGAGGGCCAGCTGAACAAGCTCCGCGAACGCCGGGGCGAGAAGACCAGCTCCTGACCGGTTGCTGAGCGCCGGGACGTCCCGGACCGCCCGGCAGCAGAGGCCCGCATCGCGATCGATGCGGGCCTCTGCTGTTCCCTGCGCCGGGTCCGGCGCCGGGCGCCTTCCGGGGCTCAGCCGCCGAACCGGGCCTTGAGGACGTTCCACCGGGCCTGCAGGCCCCACTGGGTCACCGAGACGACGGCCTCGGTGATGATGTTCCCGCTCATCTTGGACTCGCCGTACTCGCGTTCCACGAAGGTGATCGGCACCTCGGTGATCCGCTTGCCCAGCAGCGCCGTGCGGAAGGTCATGTCGACCTGGAAGCCGTAGCCCTTGGACTGGACGTCGTCCAGGTCGATCGCGCGCAGCGTGTCCGCACGGTAGGCGCGGTAGCCGGCGGTGACGTCGGTGAGCTTCAGGCCGAGCATGATCCGGGGGTACAGCGAGCCGCAGGCCGAGATGAGCTTGCGGTGGGCCGGCCAGTTCACCATCTTGCCGCCCGGGACGCGACGGGAGCCGATCACCAGGTCCGCGCCGTCGACGGCCTCGAGCAGCCGGGGCAGCTGTTCCGGCTGGTGGGAGCCGTCGGCGTCCATCTCCACCAGCACGTCGTACCCGCGCTCCAGGCCCCAGCGGAAGCCGGCGATGTACGCCCCGCCCAGCCCGTTCTTCTGGGTCCGGTGCAGGACGTGGACCTGCGCGTCCGAGGAGGCTGCATCATCGGCCCACTGGCCCGTGCCGTCCGGCGAGGCGTCGTCCACCACCAGCACGTCCGACTCCGGGACGGCCACGCGCAGTCGATCGAGGGTGCGGGGCAGTGACTCGATCTCGTTGTACGTGGGGATGATGGTGAGCACGCGCATGCTGGAGAAGTCCTTCGGGTCGTCCGGGGGCATTGGCAGTCAAGTATAGGGGTGGCCGTCGGGGAGGGGACGGCCGGGGGGCTCAGGACCGGTGGGCGAGGGCGCCGTCCACGACCGTGGCCACGCACCGCGGGGCCGCGGTGCCCTCCTCGAGGACCGGAAGCAGCGGGGTCCCGGCGCGGGTGTCGGTGCTCCAGGCGGCCACGCGTCCATCCGGTGCCTGCACGCTGAGCGCCTCCGTGGCCCAGATGCCGAACGTGGCCGGAGCGGACGGTGCGATCCGGCCGGCCGTCCCGAACCGGTCGGCGACGGCGGCGGGCAGCGCGCGCAGCCCGGCCCGGGTGGCGGCGGTGAAACCGGCCCGGGCGGAGATCCGCTGGTCCGGGTCCCCGTGCTCGAGGCAGGCCCGGATGGCCGACCAGAGGTCCCCGGGCCCGGCCCCGGTGCCGAGGCAGACCGGAACCCCCCGGGCGAGCAGCGAGGCGACGGGCGCGAGGATGGCACCGGTGGCGTCCGGGACCACGGTCACGGACACGCCCAGGCGGGCCAGGTGCTCGATCGTGGACTCCGCAACGGGGCCGTTCCACGCGACGCGGTGCCGGGCCCGCCCGGTGGCGGCCTGCCCCTGGGCATCGGCGGCCCCGGCGACGGCGGCGATCACGGCCTCCAGGCCCTCGGCGTCCTCCGGCAGGAAGTACACCTGGACGCCGGCCTCGGTGGCCACGCCGGCCAGATGGGCCGCGGCCCCGGCATCCAGCCCCTCCGGCCCCACGCCGGCGGCCAGTCCGGCCACGGCCGTACCCCCGGTGTCGCCCTCCCCCGCCGCGACGCGGGCCTCCTGGAGGGACCGGGGCACCCGGTCTGCCTCGACCGGCCGGTAGGTCACGGTGGCGGCGCCGTCGCCCCTGACGGAACCCGCAGTGCCGGCGGTGCCGACGGTGCCGATGGCCACCGAGAGGAACACCCCCGACGACGCGGGGTCGGCACCGGTGGCCGGGCCGAGCGAGTCCACGAAGGCGGGGACCACGAGGGCCTCATCAAGGTCCACGACCTCCCAGTCCGCCCCGGCGCGCAACCGCATCTGGTCGGCGGTGTCATCGGTTCCGACCCAGGCGACGGACCCGCCGTCCACGAGCACGGCCGTGGCGTAGGGGTCGGACGCGGAGTGAATGGTGCCGTTGACGTAGAGAGTGGTCATCCGTCCAGCGTATCCACACTCGAGTACGCGACCACGCCGCGGCGGATGAGATCCACGGCACGCTGGCACTGGCGCGGCAACCCGGGGTGGCCCGGCACCTTGGAGAGCTGGTCCAGCAGGTCGACCACCTGGCGGGCCCACCGCACGAAGTCCCCCGCGGCGAGGTCCGTGCCCTTGAGGGCGTCGCGCAGGTTCCGTCCCCGGGCCCACCGGTGGATGGGCCAGACCAGTCCGGCGTCCGGCTCGGGCGTCGGTTCGAGCTGGGCACCCCGTTCGGCCAGCTGGAGCTCGTACCAGTGCTCACCGGTGCGGTCCAGGACCTCCTGGAGCCGGGCGGTGGGCATCTGCGGGATGCCCACGGTCTCGTCGCCCTTGGCCTGGTAGACCAGCAGGGCCGCGAAGCCCGCCAGTTCCTCCGGGTCGAGTTCGCGCGCCAGGCCGTCCTCGAGCAACAGGGAGGTCAGCAGGTCCCGCTCACCGTAGATCCGGCGCAGCGTCTGGCCGGAGGCGGTCACCCCCGGGGACGCCGTGGTCCCGGCCACGGCGCCGGCCACCGCGGCCTCGGCGTCCACGTAACCGTAGGTGGTGAGCAGGCCGGTCAATCGGTCGAACGCGCGGGCGATCGTGTTCGTGCGCCCGGCGATGCGGGCGGAGAGCTGGTCCACCTCCTTGCGCAGCTTCCACCAGCGCTCGGCCCAGCGGGCGTGCTCCTCGCGGTCCCGGCACCCGTGGCAGGGGTGCCGCTCCAATTGCCGTCTCAGGTCCTCGACCCGTTCCCCGGCTCCCTCGTCCCGGAACCGGAAGCCCGCGGTGGACCGGCCACCGGGCGCCGGGCGGTGCTCGCGCAGGGCCGACCGCATGGCGGAGGCGATGTCCTTGCGCTGGCTGGGGGTCTTCACCTGGATGTTCTGCGGCAGCCTGGCCCCGGCCACCGGGTCCACGGGGGCATCGAGGTCCTCGGTGGAGATGCGGCGCAGCTGGGCCTGCTGGGTGATCACGCCGACCCGCGGGTTCGCCGGGTTGCCGGCGGGGAACACCACGACGACGGTGCCCAGCCGGCGTGGCCCGGGCACCTCGACGACGTCCCCGGGCAGCAGGTTGGCCAGGGACTCCTTGACCGCCCGCTGGCGGGCGCGGTGGCGGCCCTTGGAGGAGTCCTTCTCCGCCTCCGAGAGTTCCTTGCGCAGCCGGGCGTACTCGGTGAAGTCCCCCAGGTGGCAGGTCATGGACTTCTCGTAACCGGCCAGCGACTCCTCGCGGCTGCGGACCTCGCGGGCCAGGCCCACGACTGAGCGGTCCGCCTGGAACTGCGCGAACGAGGACTCCAGGATGGTGCGGGAGCGCTCGAGGCCGAACTGGGCGATGAGGTTCACGGACATGTTGTAGGTGGGCCGGAACGAGGAGTTTAGCGGGTAGGTCCGGCGCGAGGCCAGCCCGGCCACGGCGGCCGGATCCAGTCCGGGCCGCCAGAGCACCACGGCGTGGCCCTCGACGTCGATCCCCCGGCGTCCCGCCCGCCCGGTCAGCTGGGTGTACTCCCCCGCGGTGATGTTGACGTGGGCCTCGCCGTTGAACTTCTCCAGCTTCTCGATCACCACGGTGCGGGCCGGCATGTTCACGCCGAGGGCCAGGGTCTCGGTGGCGAAGACGACCTTGACCAGGCCGGCGCCGAACAGCTTCTCCACGACCTCCTTGAACGGCGGGAGCATACCGGCGTGGTGGGCGGCGAAGCCCCGGGACAACCCGTCCCGCCAGCCCCAGAACCCCAACACGTCCAGGTCCTCGGGCGGCAGCGATCCGGCGGCCTCGTCCACCACGGACTGGATCTGCTGCTTCTCTCCCGGAGTGGTCAGGTCCAGTCCGGCCCACAGGCACTGCTCCACGGCACCGTCACAGCCGGCGCGCGAGAAGACGAAGGTGATGCAGGGCAGCAGGCCCTCGCGTTCCAGGGTGCGGACCATGCCGGGACGGGACACGCGCAGGTCGCTGCGGGCGCGCTGCGGAGCCTCGTGACGGCCTCCGGCCGGTCCCGGCCCACCGGAGCCACCGCCGTCGTACCGCGTGGTGGTGACGTCCTCACGGCGTCCGTAACCCGGGGACGCCGTGTTCCGCTGTCCTCGGGCGGGCTTTCCCCCGCCCCTGCCGCGCCCCCGGGGCCCGCTCCCGCGGCCGCCCCGGCCGCCGCCGTACTGCTGACGGTTCGGCCGGCCCCAGTCGCTGCGTTCCTCCCGCCGTCGCTGGTCCTCGGCCAACCGGGCCAGCTCGGGGTTGAGCACGAGCTGACCGGTGGGCTGCGGGGTTCCCGTGGGGCCGGCGTCGGGATCGGCGGGGTCCCGCACCGGGGTGTCCGGGCCGATCTCGTCGAAGGCGACCTCCGTGGCGAACAGGTCGTACAGCTGGGTCCCGGCCATCACGTACTGCCACAGGGGCACGGGCCGGTGCTCGGAGACGACCACGGCCGTGGACCCGCGGACGGTGTCCAGCCAGGCCCCGAACTCCTCGGCGTTGGAGACCGTGGCGGAGAGCGAGACCAGCTGCACGTGCTCGGGCAGGTGGATGATGACCTCCTCCCACACCGCGCCGCGGAACCGGTCGGCCAGGTAGTGCACCTCGTCCATGACCACGAAACCCAGGTTGACGAGGGTGTCGGAGTCCGCGTAGAGCATGTTGCGCAGCACCTCGGTGGTCATCACCACCACGTCGGCGTGCGAGTTGATGGCGGTGTCACCGGTGAGCAGGCCCACCCGTTCCGTGCCGTAGGTGGCGACGAGGTCCTGGTACTTCTGGTTGCTCAGGGCCTTGATCGGGGTGGTGTAGAACGCCTTCTGGCCGGCGGCGAGGGCCAGGTGGATCGCGAACTCGCCCACCACGGTCTTGCCGGCCCCGGTGGGGGCGGCCACGAGCACGCCGTTGCCGGCCTCGAGCTCTCGGCAGGCCTGGTCCTGGAAGGGGTCCAGCGGGAAGTCCAGGGTGGCGGTGAACCGGCCCAGCTCGGTCTTCGCCTCGGCGGTACGGCGGCGGGCTGCGGCGTACCGCTCCGCGGGGCTCAGCCGGCCGGTGGTGTCATCCGCGGAAGGTGCCATGCACCCAGCCTAGGACATGCCCCTCCTGCGGTCCCCCCGGGGCGTGCGGGGTCAGAGGTCGCGCAGCGGCGTGGGCCCGGTGCCGAGGTAGTCCTCGTTGGCCTGCTCGAGCCGCGCCGTGCGCCGGGCCCGGCGCCGGTCGTTGATCAGGCAGATGACGATGGCCACGCCGAAGAGCAGCACCAGGGGGATGGCCAGGTAGAACATGGTCATCGCGTCGGACCCCGGCGCGGCCAGGGCGGCGATCAGGGCGATGACGAAGACCGTGATGCGCCAGTGCTTGAGGATCTGCCGCCCGGGCAGCACCCCGAGCATGTTCAGGCCGACCAGCACGACGGGCAGCACCAGGGCCACCCCGAAGGCGAGGAACAGCCGCAGCACGAACGGGATGTACACGTCCGCGGTGATGACGTTCGCCGTGCCCTCCGGGGACAGGCCCACGAAGAACTGGACGGCCTCCGGGAGCACGAGCCAGCCCAGCCCGACGCCGAGGACGAACAGCGGGACGGCCGCGGCGATGAAGCCCAGCGCGTAGCGCTTCTCCTTCTTCTTCAGCCCGGGGACCACGAAGGCCCAGAGCTGGTAGAGCCAGACGGGGCTGGAGATGACCACGCCCACGAAGAGCGCGACCTGCAGCATGATGTCGAAGGGCTGGCCCACGGCGCTGAAGGCCACGGTCACGATCCGCCCCTCGTCCGAGAGCCGGTGGACCGGGTCGATCAGGGCCGAGAAGAACGGCTGGTAGATGATGAACCCGACGATGGCGCCGAGCAAGAGCCCGATGCCGGCGATGATCAGCCGGTTGCGCAGTTCCCTCAGGTGGTCCTTGAGGGGCATCTGCCCGTCGGGGTTCTTCCTCCGGGACACGCGGACGCGCCGGGAGCGGCCGGCCTCGGAAGCGGTCGACATGGAGTGCGGACCGCCCGCCTACTTCTGGTCGTCGGAACCGGAGGTGCGGCGGTCGCCGGCGCGCGGGGCGTCGGCCTGGCCACCGTCGACGATGCGGCCCTCGACCGGGGCGGAGCCGTCCTGGCCCGTGCTCCTGCCGTGTCCGTCGTCGTCCTTCATCTGCTTGACCTCGGACTTGAAGATCCGCATGGACTGCCCGAGGTTGCGGGCCATTGCGGGCAGCTTGGGTGCTGCGAACAACAGCAGCACCAGGGCGATGATGATGACGAGCTGCCATCCCTGGAGTCCGGCGAACATGAGGACGTCCTTTCGATTGAACGGTTCGAGTCTACGGCACGGGGCTGGGCGGGGACGCCTCGGGCACGTCATAACCGGCCCTGGCCTCCGCGAGCCAGCCGGTCACCGCGTCGACGAGTGATGCCGGTGACAGCACGCGGAATTCACCCCCGTGCCGGGCGGCCTGGGCGCGCGCGTAGTCCGCGGAGGTGAGACGAACCTCGGCCACCACGGACCCGTCCGCCAGCGTGGCCGTGCGCTCGGGGCGGAACCCGTCGGCCAGGTCCCGGATCCGGTGGGCGAAGAGCACGTGGGCGGTGCTCTCGGCGCCGTGCGGGGAGAACAGCGGCCCGTCCAGGGCCACCTGCCGCCCGGCGTGGATCTCCCCGGTCTCCTCGATCTCCCCGATCCGGTCGAGCCGGAAGTTGCGCAGCCCCTCCTGGTGCCGGCACCACGCCTGGAGGTAGCCGTGCCCGCCCTCGGTGGTGATCCGCAGGGGCTCGACCTCGCGCCGGCTCTGCTCGTCCCGCCCGGCGGCGTGGTACGTGATGGTCAGCACCCGGCGCTCCCGCACCGCGGCGTGCAGTCGCCCCGCCACCTCGGCGTAGGGGCCGAAGTCGAACCGGGCGTTGATGCCGTCCGCCGCGCGCTCCACCTCGGGGCCGGACGCGGCCACGATCTTGGCCAGCGCCGTCCGCGCGGCGTCACGCTCCTCCTCGGACAGTCCGGGGATGCCCGCGGAGGCGCGCAGCCCGACGAGCAGGGCAGCGGCCTCCGGGATGCTCAGCCGCAGCGGACCGGACAGGTCCTCCGCCTGGCTGATGCGTATCCGCCCGTCCTGGTCCTCGACCTCGAATTGCTCGCCGGCGAAGTACCGCTCGGGCATCCCGCAGAACTGGAGCTCCTGGAGGATCCTCTCCAGTTCCGCGTCGGTGACGTCGAGCCGCTCCGCCAGCTCGGTGCGGGGCATGGCCCCACGCTGGTTGATCAGCCCGATGACGTCCACCATGGTCGCGACCCTGTCCCGGTCACTGCGGCGGTTGCGGCGGCGTCGCGGTTCGGCCAGCTCATAGGGCGGGACGGGCAGCCGGTGGGCCGCCAGGGCACCGTCCAGCAGGCGCACGACGGCGTCGCGCACCGTGGCCGAGGTTGCCGGCACCCGCGCGGTGGGTCCGGCCGCGGCGACGGAGCCGGCCAGTTCGGCCGGGCGGGTGTATCCCAGGGTCACCCGGTCCCAGCCGTCAGGGGTGGTCCCCCGGGGCTCGGCGCCCAGGCGCAGCCCGACCGCCCGGCCGGGGCGCAGCTCCAGGTCCACCGTGGCCGGTTCCCGTTCACCGGAGACGAGGTCGCGCACGGCCTGCAGGTCGAAGCCCGCGGGGCGCCCGGGAGCCGGGCGTCCGCCGTCCGTGGCCGGGCGGGGTTCGGACTCCATGCGCGTGAGCCGGAACGTCCGCTGGGCCTGACGGTCGAGGTCCCAGCCGACGAGGTACCAGACGCCCGTGGGGTTGGTCAGGGCCCAGGCCCGCACGGTACGCCGGTGCGCCTCCGGCGCACCGGCGGTGCGGTAGTCGAAGGCGATGACGGACTGGCCCCGGACCGCATCGGCCAGGGCAGTGAGGGTGCGGTCGGCACCGGCCAGCCGGGCCCCGAAGGCCTCGTGGTCGGAGGTGGAGGTGGCCGCCACCCAGTCCTCCCCCGCATCGAGCCTGCCGAGCGCGCGGACCACGGCGCGGTCGACGTCGGAGCCCTGCCACGCCGAGCGGGCCCTGACCAGGGCGAGGCGCTCGGCGTTGGTGAAGTCGACGTGCGGCAGGTACATCTGCCCGGGGTCGATGCGGTAGCGCACCTCGTCGGCACGTTCCGCACCCTCCCAGTTCCCGGTCTCCTGGACCTCGTGGGCCCTGAGGGGCACCCCGATGTCCTTCAGGACCTCCTTGTCCCGGGTGAACATCTTCTCGAAGGCCTGCTCCGAGGTCGCGGCGGCATAACCGTCCACGTAGCGGCGCAGGGCGTCCTTCGTGACACCGCGGCGTTCATGGGCGAGCAGCAGCCACAGCACGGAGACGATGCGCTCCGTGGCCGGGGGCTGGAAGGCCGGATCCGGGGACGAGGGTGCGCTCACGCCGGGGATCAGCGGACGTCGACGAGGTCCACGACGAAGATGAGGGTCTCCCCGGGGCCGATCTCCGCACCGGCGCCGTTGTCCCCGTAGGCCAGGTGCGGCGGGATCTCCAGCCGGCGGCGTCCCCCGGGCTTCATGCCCAGCAGCCCGTCGTCCCAGCCCTTGATGACTTGGCCGACGCCCACCGTGAAGGGCAGCGGCTGTCCGCGGTTCCAGGAGGCGTCGAACTCGGCGCCGGTGGACCAGGCGACCCCGACGTAGTGGCACTCGACGTTGTCCCCGGCCTGCACGGCGGGACCGGAGCCCTCGATCAGGTCCTCGATGACGAGGTCCTCCGGTGGGGTCTCCCCCGGGAATTCGATCTCGGGGCGGGAACGGTCATAGTTGCGCTGTCCGAAGGACATGGGTGGGGTTCCTTCCAGGTGAGGGGGAGGTGCGTCAGCCCATCCTACTGAAGACTCGGCAGGGGGCCGGCCGGGCCCGGGACTACTCCGAGGCGGACGGGGAGGGCTCGGCGGAGGCCCCCTCCGTGGACTCGCCGGTACCGCCCTGGGGCTGTTCGTCCGGCTGGGCCGGGGGCATGGCGTGGATGATGTCGACGACGAAGACCAGGGTCTCCTTGGCCAGCTCGTGCTCGGAGCCGCCGTAACCCTTCGCAGGCGGCACGACGAGCAGGACCTGGGAACCGACCTTCTGGCCCTGCAGGCCCTCGGTCCATCCCTCGATCACGCCCGTCAGCTGGAAGCCGGAGAGCTCGTCCCGGGACCAGGAGGAGTCGAACTCCTCACCGTCGGACCACTTGATGCCCTTGTACTGGACGGTGACGTAGTCCTGGGCTCCCACCTCGGCACCATCGCCCTGGATGAGCGGCTGGACCACCAGGTCCTGGGGAGCCTTGCCCTCGGGCTTGGCGATGGTGGGCTCACCGGACTCCTCGTCCAGCGTCACCGCGGGCAGCTTCGGGTCGACGTCCCCGACGGACTCCCCGGTGGCGCGGGCCGGGCTCGCCCCGGCGATCTGGAAGACCATGAGCTGGTCACTGGCGCCCTGGCCCTGCTGCCCCGCGGGCATGAAGAAGGCGACCTGCGCACCGACCCGGTTCTGGTCGATCATGTTGTACAGGACCTCGTTCGCCTGCTTCAGCCCCTCCGTGAGGTGGACCGCCTCCGAGCCCTGGGTGAAGTTGTCCGCGGTGACCTCGCCCGTGGCGGGGTCCACCACGGCGGTCTGGACCATGGCGACGTCCCCCGGCTCGATCTCCTCGCCGTCCCCGTCCTTCAGGACGCGGGAGGAGACCTGGTCGGTCTCGATCTCCCCGTCCACGGTGACCTCCGGGCTCCCGTCCTCGGCGACCGAGAGCGAGACCGGCTTGAGGGCCTCCTTGTCTCCGGCGCCGCGCGCCTCCGGTTCGGCGCAGCCGGCCAGCAGCAGCGCCCCGGCCAGGGCGATCCCCAGGGGCGCGGCCGCCCGGAGACGGCGCGGGGACCGGGTCAGGGAGCGGGGTGCGGAACGGGGGGCGGTACCAGTCATGGGATCCTTCGGTAGTGCCAGCGGGCCCGCGGCGCGGTCGGCGCCGGGGAACCCTCTCCGGGGTGGGACCCGGACACTCTACTGTGCCACGTCACACTGGATGGATGCTGCACGCATCGCCGTCCCGGTGTCCCTCGGCCGGGGCGTGGTCCGGTGACGGGATGGACCGCAGCAGTTCGTCCAGCCGCTCGGACGAGGTCTGGAACGGGTCCTTGGTGGTGACGGTCAGCAGGGGCCGGTCGGAGAGCTTCAGGTGCGTCCAGTCCACCGCATAGGGCTGCCCGGACTCGCGGGCCGCCTGGATGAACCGCCCCCGCAGTGCGGCGCGGGTCGTGGCCGGTGGGGTGTCGACCGCCTGCCGGACGGCGTCGTCGTCCAGGAAACGGGCCGCCGCCCCGCGGGACTGCAGCAGCGTGAACAGGCCCCGCCCGGGGGTGATGTCGTGATAGGACAGGTCCAGCTGGGCCAGCCGGGCGGAGTCCCAGTCGAGCCCGTGCCGGTCGGCGTAGCGGGTCAGGAACCGCTGCTTGATCGCCCAGTCGATCTCGGTGTCGATGCCCGCGGGGTCCTGGCGCTCCACGGCGTCCAGGGCCCGTTCCCACAGGTCGAGCACGGCGTCGAGGCGGTCGTGGTGGGCCCCGTGCCGCTCGACGAACGCGGTGGCCTGCTCCAGGTAGTGCCGCTGCAGCTGCAGCGCGGACCGGCGCCGTCCCGAGCGCAGGGACAGCTCGGCGGTGCCGGTGAGGTCGTGCGAGACCTGGCGGATCGCCAGGATGGGGTTCTCCAACTGGTGGTCGCCCAGGGGCGTGCCGGCCTCGATCATCCGCAGCATCAGGTCCGTGGCGCCGAACCGGACCAGCTGGGTGGTCTCGGACATGTTCGAGTCCCCCACGATCACGTGCAGGCGCCGGTACTCCGCGGCGTCCGCGTGCGGTTCATCGCGCGTGTTGATGATCGGCCTCGAACGGGTGGTGGCCGAGGAGATGCCCTCCATGACGTGGTCGGCACGCTGCGAGAAGGCGAAGTGCGCGCCGTCCGGCCGGTCCCGGTCCAGGGTGCCCGGGTCGGTGTCCCCGGTCCGCGGCGCCACCACCTTCCCGGCCCCGGCGTACAGCTGCCGGGTGATGAGGAAGGGGATCAGGGCCTCGGACAGGCGGCGGAACTCGGTGCGCCGGTTCAGCAGGTAGTTCTCGTGGGAGCCGTAGGAGTTTCCGGCGGAGTCGGCGTTGTTCTTGTACAGGTAGATGGTGCCCGTGAATCCGTCCGCGGCCATCCGTTCCGTGGCCTGGTCGATGAGCTGCTGCATCATCACCTCGCCGGCCTTGTCCACCGCGACGAGTTCGTCCAGGGTGGAGCACTCGGCGGTCGCGTACTCCGGGTGGGAGCCCACGTCCAGGTAGAGCCGGGACCCGTTGGAGACGAAGACGTTCGAGGACCGTCCCCACTCGACGACGGGGCGGAAGAGGTAGCGGGCCACCTCCTCCGGGGTCAGCGGACGGGCTCCCGGGTGGGAGTAGTGCACGCCGAACTCGGTCTCGACGCCATAGATCCTGCGGTCCATGGGCGGTTACTGCCCGCCCTTCTGGACGAAGCCCTTGACGAACTCCTCGGCATTGGTCTCCAGCACCGAGTCGATCTCGTCCAGCAGGCTGTCCAGGTCGGTGGTGCCGGCCTGTGCGGAGCCGCCCGCGGGGGCCGGGGCCGGTTCCGGCGCCGGAACGTCCTCCTCGCGCTCGGACCTCGATCCGCTGTACTGCTGTGACATCATGCCTCCTGCGTCTGTCGGGTGCCCCCAGCCTACGCCCGCGGGTCCGCCTGGGCGCCGGACAGGGCCGCCAGCAGGCGGTCGAAGGACCCGGGTGCGGCGCCGTCGTCGTACACCCCGGCCATCTGCTGTGCCGTGGCCGAGAGCGGCTCGCGCTGATGGAAGCGGTACAGGCGGCCCTCGCCGTCCCGGCGCAGCAGCAGGGTGTCCCAGCTGGCGCCCACGACGTGCTGGCCGAAGACGCCCACCGTCCGGCCCCTCGCCCACGCACGGGTGTCCACCGGCGGGGTGTGCACGGCCCGCTGCACCGTCTCCTCCGGCACCAGGGTGCGCATCGAGCCCCGGCGGACCAGGGCGGCGTGCAGCCCCTTGTCCGGCCGCAGGTCGGCGTACTGCAGGTCCAGCATGCCGATGCGCGGATCGTCCCAGCCCACCCCGTGGCGCTGGCGGTAGCCCGAGAGCAGCTGGTACTTGGCCACCCAGTCCAGCCGGTCGGCCAGCGCGGCCGGATCCGAGCGGAGCAGCTCGAGGGTCTCCCCCCAGGCCTGCAGGACGTCCAGCGTGGCCGGGTCGGTCATTCCGAACCGCTCCACGTGCGCGGCGGCGGCGTCCCGGTACAGGTCCATCAGGTCCACGCCCGTGAGCCGGCGGCCGTCGGCCAGCCCGACCGTGGTGCCCAGGGTGGGGTCGTGGCTGATCGACTGCAGGGCCTCGACGGGGTCCCGCAGCTCGAGCACCGGGCACGTGCCCAGTTCGATCATGGACAGCACGAGTGCGGTCATCCCGCACCGCAGCCACGTGGCGTACTGCGACAGGTTGGCGTCCCCGATGATCACGTGCAGCCGCCGGTACCGTTCCTGGTCCGCGTGGGGTTCGTCGCGGGTGTTGACGATCGGCCGGCGGATCGTGGTCTCCAGGCCGACCTGTTCCTCGAAGAAGTCCGCCCGCTGGCTGATCTGGAAGCCCGGCGTGCGGCCGGTCGTCCCGATCCCCACCCGGCCCGCCCCGCAGACCACCTGACGGGCCGCGAAGAACGGGAGGAGCCGGGCCGCGAGTTCATCGAAGTCCAGGGCGCGGGTCACGAGGTAGTTCTCGTGCGCGCCGTAGGAGACGGACTTGTTGTCCGTGTTGTTCTTGTACAGCAGCACCTGGGGCTCGCCCGGGGCCTGGGCGATCCGCCGGGAGGCCGCCAGGGCCACCCGGTCCCCCGCCTGGTCCCAGACCATGGCGTCCAGCGGGTTCGTGGTCTCCGGCGCGGAGTACTCGGGGTGGGCGTGGTCCACGTAGAACCGGGCGCCGTTGGGCAGCACGAGGTTCATGACCAGGTGCACGGGGTTGCCGTCGTCGTCCGTCAGCGGCCGGTCGGTCAGCTGGGTGTGGTGGGCGGCCGAGCGGGGCAGCTGCCAGCCGCGGGCGTCCACCAGCGGGGACTCCTCCCCGTAGTCCCATTCGGTCCCGGCCACGGAGCCACCCTCGGCCGTGACCACGTCCGCGTAGGCGTTCACCACCTCGGTGGAGAGCACGGTGTGCCCCGCCCCGGGGTTGTCGGGGGCGTGCACGCCGAACTCGGTCTCCATGCCCATCACCCGGTGCACGCCCCAGCCGGCGGTGTCCCGACCGGCCGGCAGGACGGCGTCGTCCGGGACCAGCCCGCGCTGGCCGCGCCACGCGGGCGCGACGCCGGACGGTCCCCCCGGGCGTCCGGGTGCGGGCGGCACGTGGCTCACTCCGTCGCCCCCGGGGACCGGCCGTCGCCGTGGTCCTGGGCGGAGGGCAGCCGGTCGCGCACCAGCATCCGCAGGGAGGCCACGCGGCCGCCGCGGTGCCCGGCGATCCGGGCCCACTCCTCCGGGGAGGCGTTGTTCGGCAGGTCCTCCTGCTCGGCGAACTCCTCCTGGACGGCCTGCAGGAGGTGACCGGTGGTCAGGCCCTTGGCGGTCTCGTCCCGGCCGGCGGCGAGGTAGTCCTTGATGGCGTGCTTCTTGGCCCGGTCCACGATCGACGAGATCACGGCCCCGGAGGCGAAGTCGCCGAAGTGCAGGGTGCGGGTGCTGCCGTCCACGTAGGTGACCTCCACGTACTCGGTCTCCGGTCCGCGGCCGTAGAGGTGTGCCGTGACGGCCTCGATCATGGCGTCGACAGCGGCCTGGCGCCCCCCGGTGCGCTGGATCTCGCTGGCGTGCAGGGGCAGCCGGGTGGTGAGGTACTTGCTGAAGATGTCCGCCGCACCGGTGGCGTCGGGCCGGGAGACGTGGATCTTCACGTCCAGCCGGCCGGGCCGCAGGATCGCCGGGTCCAGCATGTCCTCGCGGTTGGAGGCACCGATGACGATCACGTTGTCGAGGCGTTCGACGCCGTCGATCTCGGCCAGCAGCTGCGGGACGATGGTGGTCTCCACGTCCGAGGAGATCCCGGAGCCGCGGGTGCGGAACAGGGACTCCATCTCGTCGAAGAACACCACCACCGGATAGCCGTCGGAGGCCTTCTCCCGGGCGCGGGCGAAGATCGTGCGGATGTGCCGTTCGGTCTCGCCCACGTACTTGTTCAGCAGCTCGGGGCCCTTGATGTTGAGGAAGTAGGACCGCGCCTCCTCCGTGGACCGCGCCGCCAGCGAGGAGGCGACGGCCTTGGCGATCAGGGTCTTGCCGGTGCCGGGCGGGCCGTAGAGCAGGATGCCCTTGGGCGCCTTGAGGCCGTGCTCGCGGTACAGGCCCGGGTGCAGGAAGGGCAGCTCGATCGAGTCGCGGATCTGCTCGATCTGCTCGCCGAGACCGCCGATGTCCTCGTAGCTGACGTCGGGCACCTCCTCGAGGACCACGTCCTGGACCTCGGTGAGCGGGACCAGGTCCAGGGCGTAGCCGGTGCGCGCGTCCAGGGTGACGGCGTCGCCGACCCGGACCCGCTCCGCGACCAGCCGTTCGGCCCGGCGGACCACGCGTTCCTCGTCGCCGCGGCCGACGACCACCAGCAGCCCCCCGTCCAGGGTCTCCTTGACCCTCACGAGCTCGCCGGTGCGCTCCCCCTCCACGACGGCCACGATCACGAGGGAGTCGTTGAGCAGCACGTCGCAGCCCTGGGTGATCCTGGCCTCGTCCAGCAGGGGCGAGACCGCCACCCGGATGCGGCGGCCGTTGTGCAGCACGTCCACCCCGCCCTGGACCGTCGCGGCGATCTCGACGCCCTCGACGGCCTCACGGGCCGGGTGCACCTGCAGGACGGTCGCGAAGCTGAACGGCGCTTCCCCGTCCATCTCCAGGGCCTTCTTCAGCACGGTGATCTCGTCGCGGGTGGTCTCCAGCAGGTCGACCATGCGGCGGTTGTTCCGCGAGGCCGTCTCCAGCTGGTACTCCAGCGTCCGGTTCTTCTCCACCAGGGTGGCCGAACGGCGCTTGGCGGCGTCCAGCTGGCTGGCCAGGGCGGGGTCCACCGCGCTCTCGGCGCCGGTGCCGGGCAGGGAATCGCTCACGAGTGCCTTTCCGGTCGAGGGGCTAGGGCGGGTGCCCCGTCGGCCTTGCCCGTCCATCCTAGGCGCGACGGGCCGGGCTCGTCCCTCAGAGGTCCTCGAGGTGGCGCAGCGCCCCGCGCTGTTCCATGGAGGCGGCCTCCTTGGCGGCCTTGCGGGCCTTCTTGTCCGTCACCGGTCGCTCACCCAGGGCCTGCGGGGTCCAGCGGGACTCGTCGGCCGGCTGCCACGCCTCGATGTCCTCGGCGGAGAACTCGGAGACCTTGGACCGCTTCTTCAGCTGCAGGGCCTCCTCGCCCGAGGCCAGCCGCCGGCAGGTGATCAGGAACCCGGTGTGGGCCACCATCCGGTGGTCGGGGCGCACGGCCAGGCCGTCCAGGTGCCAGCCCCGCACCATCGTCTCGGAGGCCTCGGTCTGGGTGAACCGGCCGTCCGCCCGGATGGCCTCGGCGACCCGGGATAGCTGGGTGGCGGTGGCCACGTAGTTGAGCCACACCCCGCCGGGGGTCAGCACGGTGGCCACCGCGTCCAGGCACTCCCACGGGGCCAGCATGTCCAGCACCACGCGGTCCACGCTGCCCGGGGCGTGCACGCGGGTCATCTCCTCCTGGGCATCGCCCAGGTGGATCTGCCACGCCGGGTGCTCGCCGCCGAAGAACGTCTGGACGTTGGCGCGGGCCACGTCCGCGAACTCGGGGCGCCGTTCGTAGGAGTGCAGTTCGCCGAGGTCACCGACGGCCCGCAGCAGGGAGATCGACAGCCCGCCCGAACCGACGCCGGCCTCCACCACCCGCGCACCGGGGAAGATGTCGGCCATCTGGACGATCTGGCCGGCGTCCTTGGGGTACACCACCGTGGCCCCGCGGGGCATGGACAGCACGAAGTCGCTCAGCAGCGGCCGCAGCACCTGGTAGTCGTGGCCCGCGGAGTTCTGCACCACCACCCCGTCGGGGCCGCCGAGCAGGTCGTCGTGGCGCAGCACCCCCTGGTAGCTGTGGAACTGGCCGCCGGGGGTGAGCGTGATGGTGTTCAGCCGCCCCTTGGCGTCCTTGAGCTGGACCCGCTGTCCGGGCCGGAGCGGGCCGCGGCGCTCGGAGGCGCCGGTCGGTCCGGGCCGGGCGGTGGACGGGCTGGTGGAGTCGGTCATGCGTTGCGGGTCTTCCTGGTGGAGGGGTGTGGCCGGTGTCTCAGCGCGTGCGGCCCGTGGTCAGCCACGCGACGACGTCGGGCTGGCGCAGGACGCCGCACACCGTGCCGTCGGGAGCCAGTACAGCGTATTCGGCCCCGTCCACCGCGGCGAGCCGGTCCACGAGGGGACGGCCGGCGTCGGTGGCGCGCACGATGGCTCCCGGCGCCAGCGCCCGCGCCACGGCCGCGGCGGGTACGACGGGCGCCTCGGTGTCCCGGACCGAGGCCAGGGCCGGCTCGTCGACGACGGCCTCCGGCACTCCCGCGGGCGAGACGAGGACCGCGCGGGCACCGGCCGGACGGTCCAGGACCTCGGCCACGGTGACGGTGGCCGGCAGGCCGACGGCCGGGTGCATGAGCTGGGCCGCGGTCAGGGTGGGAACCCGCAGTCTCAGCTGCGCCCCGCGGATCGCCTCCGTGGCACCGGTCCACAGGAAGTAGCCGACCATCACGAGGATGACGATCAGGGGGATGTCCGCCTGCCTGCCCTGCAGCAACGGCACCACCACGACGGCGACCACCAGGGCCGCCACGATGACCCGGCCGGCCCAGCCGGCGGCGATGGTGCCGCGGTCCTGGTCGCCGGTGATCGCCCACACGGCGGACTCGACGATGCGCCCGCCGTCCAGCGGCAGCCCCGGCAGGGCGTTGAAGATCGCCACCAGCCAGTTCGCGTAGGTGAAGATGCCCAGCAGCAGGCTCGCGACGCCGTCCGGCTGCCACGTGGCCATCAGGAGCTGGCCGGCCAGGGCCAGCACCACGTTGGCCGCCGGTCCGGCCAGGGCCGTGACGAGGGACTTGCCCGGGCTGGCCTGGAAGGCCCCGAACTGGGTGTGCCCGCCCCACAGGTTCAGCACGATCTCCGTGGTGGGCCAGCGGAACAGGCGGGCACTGCCGGCGTGGGCGAGCTCGTGGGCCAGGACGGAGAACAGCAGCAGGACGGCGTAGAGGAACGCGATCCCGTAGGCTCCCCAGCCCAGCTCGGGGAAGAGCCGGGCGACCTGCGGACCGAACAGCAGCACGACGAACAGGGCGATGAGCGACCAGCTCCAGGACAGGTAGACCGGGACGCCGAGCAGTCGTCCCAGCCGGAGCATGCCGCTGCGCTGCGGACCGGTGTCCGCACCGGCGGCCCGGGCGGGCCCGGTCACGGGGTGCTTCCGTGCGGGCCGCCGGCCACGGGTGCCAGGGGCCGGTCCGGACCGCCGGCCATCTGGCGGGCCACGCGTCCCAGGTCCGCCGGGAGGCGTCCGGCCAGCGAGGTCCAGTGCTCCCAGCGGGGATCGGCCGGCAGGGGCATCACGTGCGGCACGGCCACGACCGGCAGTCCCGCCGCGGCGGCGGACTCCAGGCCGGGCAACGAGTCTTCGATCGCCACGCACCGCGGTCGCTGCAGCCCGTCCACCCGGCGGGCCATGACGTCGAAGGCCGTGGCGTACGGCTCCGGGTGGGGCTTGCCGCGCAGCACCATGTCTCCGGTGACCAGGAACTCGAAGGACCCCGCGGGCATGGCCGCGGCGACGACGCCGGCCAGCGGCGCGTGGGACATGGTCACCAGGGCGCTGGGCACGCCCGCCGCGCGCAGTGCGGCGAGCAGCTCGCGGGCGCCCGGACGCCAGGGGACGGAGCGCTTGATGCCGTCGATGACATCGCCCATGGTGTGGCCGATGATCTCCTCCACGCCGAGGCGCACCCCGGCCTGCTGCAGCAACCGGGCGCCGTGGTCGAGTGCCTGGCCCACCAGCGACTGCGCGAGGGCGTGCGTCCAGGTGCCGCCGGCCTCCTTCACGAGGCGCCGCTGGCTCTCGTTCCACAGGGGCTCGGTGTCCACGATGGTGCCGTCCATGTCCCAGAACACGGCGGCGGGCATCGCGTCTGGACGGCGCCGGCCTGCGGCCTCATCAGGGGTGGACATGGCCTCCAGTCTACGGGGGCGCACGGCAGCGGGGCGGCAGGCTCACGTCTGGCACGGCCCTGACGCACGGGTCTAGGGTGGCTGTCATGGCGCAGGACGAGAAGAAGGACGACAGGAACCACCCCCGCGGGCTTCCCGACCACCTGGCCGGGTCCGTCTCCGGGCGTCGGCCGGTGATCCTCGTCGCCGCCTTCGAGGGCTGGAACGACGCCGGCGAGGCCGCCACCGACGCGATCGAGTTGCTGCGGCGACAGCTCGGCGCCTCGTCCGCCGGCTCCCTGACCGACGGGGACTACTACGACTACCAGTTCACTCGTCCCACCGTGGTGCGCGACGCCGACGGCCTCGGCACGCTGTCCTGGCCGCAGACCCGCATGTACCGCGCCACGACCGGGCCGGACGGCGTCGACCTGCTGCTGGTCAGCGGGGCCGAGCCCAGCTACCGCTGGCAGGCGTTCACCGCGGAGCTGCTGACCCACGCGGCCGAGCAGAACGTGGACGCGGTGGTGATGCTCGGGGCACTGCTGGCGGACGTGCCCCACACGCGGCCGCTGCCGGCCTCGCCGTCCAGCGCCGATCCCGAATTGCGTGAACTGCTCGGTGCGCGGCGCCCCACGTACGAGGGACCCACCGGAATCGTCGGGGTCATCACGGACACCGCCGCGCGGGCGGGCCTGCCGACGGTCTCGGTGTGGGCCACCGTCCCGCACTACGTCTCGCAGGCCCCCTCGCCGAAGGCCGAGCTGGCGCTGCTGCGCCGGCTGGAGGACATTCTCCAGCTCACCATCGACCTCAAGCCGCTCGCCGAGGACGCCCAGGCCTGGGAACGCGGGGTCAACGAGCTGGCCGGTGAGGACCCGGACGTGGCCGCCTACGTGGAGCAGCTCGAACGGGCACGTGACACCGAGGACCTTCCGGAGGCCACGGGCGAGGCGATCGCCCGGGAGTTCGAGCGGTACCTGCGCCGGCGGCGCCAGGACTGATCCCGCCGCAGGGCTGGCGGGTCGGCAGCCACCGGCGGTAGGGTTCCGGCGAGGACCGGAACACGCCATCGGCATCCTCCCGGTCACGGGTCCGATCCTCGCGCAGGCCGGTGTCGATGCCGTCTCAGGGACAGTCGTCCAGGTGCATCGACGAGAAGGGCTCACCCATCATCGCAGCGCGCTGACGCGCTGTCGGTTCTCGAGGGCGGAACACCTCTCCAGACCGAGAACCATCCCCCAGCCGACCCGGGACCTCGGCCTCACCCCCTCCCGTCACCGGCATCTCCCGGGCCTCCATTCCTGCCCTCGTCCCGCCCCGCGGTCACACCCGCAGCGGACCAGGGCACATCCGGCGACCGGTGGTCGTCAAGGAGCTGCATGACAGTGAAGACCTCAACGGCACGACGGACGATCCTGGGCGCTACGGCGCTCGTCAGCGCGGCGGTCCTGACGACCGGCGGCGGCCTGGCGGCCCCGCCCGCCATCACGGACAGGCCCTGGCTGGACCCCCGGCGCACGGCCCAGGACCGCACGGAGGCGTTGCTGGACGCGATGACGCTGGACCAGAAGATCCAGCAGATCGCCGTCTCGCGCTTCAACGAGAACGACACGGGTGATCCGGTGGTCATCAACCGGAGCGGGAACAATGCCTACCAGAACGGCGTCTTCCCGCCCCAGGGCACCCTGCCGGGCTGTGAGTGGCAGGACACGGGGCGGCAGATCCGCGGCATCGACGAACTGGGGATCCCGACCGTCCGGATGACCAATGGCGGCACGGGCGTCAAGGGCGGCTCGTGCGGCAACGACCCGCAGGCCACGGGCCTTCCCTCCACCCTCGCCCTGGCGGCGACCTTCGACCGCGGCCTCAACCTCGAGGCCGGGCGCATCCTGGGCGAGGAGACCAAGGCGTTCGCCCACCAGGTCATGCTCGGCCCGGGCATGAACCTGGTGCGCCACCCCTACGGGGGCCGGAACTACGAGTACTTCAGCGAGGACCCGTACCTCACGGGCAGCCTCGCGACCGAACAGGTCAGGGGCATCCAGGGCGAGGGCGTCCAGGCCCAGGTGAAGCACCTGGCCGGCAACGAGCAGGAGACCGAGCGGTGGACCATGGGCGTCCAGGTCCCCGCACAGGCCATGAACGAGCTCTACATGATGCCGTTCGAGATGACCGTGCAGGACGCCGACCCGGCGTCCGTGATGTGCTCGTTCCCGGACGTCAACGGCACCTACGCCTGTGACAGTCCCGAGCTGCTCCAGGACGCGTTGCGGGACGACTGGGACTTCGACGGCTGGGTCATGAGCGACCGGAGGGCGATCCATGACACCGCCGCCGCGGTCACGGCCGGGACGGGCGTCGAACTCGACTGGGCGCCGCAGTACTACACCCCGGCGAGGGTCAAGGCCGCCATCGACGCCGGGGCGGTCACCGAGGCCGACATCGACGAGCTGCTCCGGCCGCGGTACGTGGAGATGATCGGGTACGGCCACATGGACGAGCCCTATGACCGTTTCCGGCCGGAGATCGTGGACCTGGACGCCAACGGCGCCAGCGCCCGGCGGATGGCCGAGTCCGGTGCCGTGCTGCTGAAGAACGAGGACGGGTTCCTGCCGCTGGACGGCGAGACCACCTCGATCGCCCTGATCGGGGTGGAGTGGTTCGCCGGTGAGGCGAAGCTGTCCCCCCGGTCCGTCCGGGACAACAACGAGAATGTGGAGACGGCCTACACGGTGACCCCCCAGGAGGGCCTGGAGAACGTCATCACCGACCTCGGTCATGACACCCGCGTCACCTACGACGACGGCCGGGACCCCCAGGCGGCCGCCGAGCTGGCCGCGGCGTCCGACGTGGTGCTGCTGATGATCGGCGACAACCCCCACGAGACCGTGGACCGGCAGACCCTCGGCTTCCCCCCGATCGACCTCGACCCCTCCCGGGACGGTGAGGACTGGGTGGAGCAGGAACCGCTGATCGAGGCCGTCCTGGACGCCAACGCCGAGAACACGGCCGTGGTGCTCAAGACCTCCGGGACGGTCATCATGCCCTGGCTGGACGACGTCCCCGCCGTCCTGGAGGCCTGGTTCCCGGGCATGGAGGACGGCAACGCGGTGGCCGGCCTGCTCTACGGCGAGGTCAACCCCTCCGGCAAGCTCCCGATGACGTTCGGGACCACCGAACGGGAGGCGGCCTTCGCCACGCGGGAACAGTACCCCGGGACCCGCCAGGACACCGGGAAGCCCGGCGGCCCGGGTCCCTACGGTGACGGTTCCGACCAGTTGATCGCCCGGTACACCGAGGGCCTGGAGATGGGCTACCGCTGGTACGAGGCCCATGACGAGGAACCGGTGTTCGCCTTCGGCCACGGGCTGTCCTACACGTCGTTCGCCTACGACGGGCTCCGGGTGGGCCCCGTGAACGGCAACGGCGGCCTGGACGTCTCCTTCACGGTCACGAACACCGGCGAGGTGACCGGCGCGGAGGCCGCCCAGGTCTACCTGACCCTGCCGGACGAGGCCGGTCAGCCCGCGAAGCGCCTGGTCGGCTTCGAGAAGGTCACCCTCCGGCCGGGTGAGCGGACGCAGGTCTCGGTGCGGATCGGCGTGGCCGACTCCAACCACCCCTTCTCCTACTTCGCGCCCACCGACCCCGAGTTCCTCGAGAACTGGGCCGACGGCGCATGGACCACGCCCGACGGCCGCTACCGGGTCCATGTGGGCGGGTCCTCGGCGGACACCCCGCTGGAGCAGGGCGTGACACTGAGGTTCCCGGACCCGGCTGCGGGCGGCGGGGGAGCCTAGAGCTGGATCCCGAGCAGGGAGGTGACGACGGTCCGCACGTCCGGGGTCGCCGGCCCCGGGGCAGGGGCGGAACCGACCGTGCCGCGGGCGGCGGCACGGTCGGCCCAGGCGTCGAGTTCCGCCAGGGCCGCGGGCGCGTCGAGGTCTTGCGAGAGGCAGCGGTGCATCGCGGTCAGTACGGACACCCCGTCGCCGGACTCCTCGGCGGTCAGCGCCCGCCGCCACTGGGACAGGCGTTCGGTGGAGCGGCTCAGCTGGTCATCGGTCCACTCCCAGTCGCTGCGGTAGTGGTTGGCCAGCAGGGCTGTCCGGATGGCGGCCGCCTCCGCACCGTAACGGAGCAGCTCGGAGACCAGGACGAGGTTGCCGAGGGACTTCGACATCTTCTCCCCGTCCAGTCCGACCATCCCGGCGTGGACGAAGGCCTGCGCCAGCGGCTTGCCGTCTCCGGCCGTGGCGTGGGCGGCACTGAACTCGTGATGGGGGAAGCGCAGGTCAGACCCTCCGCCCTGGACCGTGAACGGGACCGGCAGCAGGCGCCGGGCGATCGCCGAGCACTCGATGTGCCAGCCCGGCCGGCCGGATCCCAGGGACCCGCCGTCCCAGGTCGGTTCGCCTGGCCGGGCCACCCGCCAGAGCAGCGGATCGAGCGGATGGCGCTTGCCGGGCCGGTCGGGGTCTCCGCCGCGTTCCGGGAACACCCGTTCCATCTCGGCGGCGTCCAGCCGGCCCACGCTGCCCAGCGTCCAGTGCGTGGCACTCTCGGCGGCCTCGATCGAGAAGTAGACGTCACCATCGGGGTCTGGGCCCGTGCCCGGCACGGTGTAGGCGGTCCCGTTGGCCACGAGCGCCTCGACGGCGCCCACCACCCAGTCCACGGTCTCGGTGGCCCCCACGTAGTGGTCGGGGGCCAGCACGTTGAGCGCCTCCATGTCCGAACGGAACAGCTCGGTCTGGCTGGCGGCGAGCTCGCGCCAGTCCACGCCGGTGGCCTCGGCACGCTCCAGCAGCGGGTCGTCCACGTCGGTGACGTTCTGCACGTAGGTCACCGGCAGGCCGCAGGCGCGCCAGTACCGGTTCAGCAGGTCGAAGGCCACGTAGGTGTTCGCGTGGCCCAGGTGGGTGGCGTCGTAGGGGGTGATGCCGCAGACGTACAGGGAGGCCTCGGCGAGGTTCCCGGGGTGGCGCTGCGACTGCGCGGCGGTGTCGTGGATCTTCAACCGGTCGGGCTGGACGGGCAGCAGTGCCGGCAGCGGCGTGTTCCAGGATTCCATGTGGGGCTCGGTGTTCCTCAGCTTCTCGGGGTTCAGGACAGGCTCTTCGGACGGTGGGTGGCGGTCAGGCGCTGATGACACCCAGGCCGAGCAGGATGTACAGCATCACGCCCAGGCCGATGCGGTACCAGACGAAGGGCTTGAACGAGTTGGTGGAGATGAAGCGCATGAGCCAGCCGATGACGACGTAGCCCACCACGAAGGCGACGACCGTCGCAACCAACGTCTCCCCCATTCCGTAGGCGCCCTGCTGGCCCGGTTCGGCGAGGGCCTTGAACAGCTTGTAGAACCCGGAGGCGAACACCGCCGGCACCGCCAGCAGGAAGGCGTAACGGGTGGCGGCCTCGCGGGTGTACCCCAGCGCCAGGCCCATGGTGATGGTCCCGCCCGACCGGGAGACCCCCGGGATCAGGGCCATCATCTGGGCGAGTCCGTAGAGGATGCCGTCGCGCACGGTCAGCTTCTCCAGCGGCTTGACCTGGCGGCCCAGGGAGTCGGCCACGGCCAGCAGCAGGCCGAAGACGATCAGGGTGGTGGCCACGATCCACAGCGAGCGGAACGAGGTGTCGATGTAGTCCTCGAAGAGCAGTCCGGCGAGGCCGATCGGGATGGAGCCGATGATGATCAGCCAGCCCATGCGGGCGTCGGGATCGTTGCGGGGCACGGAGCCGGTGAGGGAGCGAAACCACCGGGAGATGATCCGGACGATGTCCTTCCAGAAGAAGATCAGCACGGCCAGCTCGGTGCCGATCTGCGTGATGGCGGTGAACGCGGCGCCCGGGTCTGCGGCCCCCGGCAGGAACTCCCCGACGATCCTCAGGTGGGCGGAGGAGGAGATGGGGAGGAATTCCGTCAGTCCCTGGACCAGCCCCAGGATGATCGCTTCTAACCAGTTCACATCAGAGAACCCTACGGCACCACCGGGTCCTGACCGGGCCCGCGACCCTGCCGTGGCGTCGCGGCGTGGGGAAGATCATCCCCCGGGACGAGGGGCCCGGCGGTCCGGTCGATCAGTCGATGGGCTCGAGGTCGTCCTCGTCCTCCAGCGCGTCGTCGCTGTCGTCGTCGTCTTCGTCATCGTCGTAGACGTCCAGCGGCGTGAACTCACCGGTCGCCGCATAGAGCGCGTCCTCGTACGCCTCGAAGGCGTCCGCCACGCTGAAGAACGCCGCCTCGACCGCGGGATCGTCATCGTCACGCTTGCCGGTCGCGGCCGCCAGATGCTCTTGGAATGCGGAAACCAGGGCCTCCAGGGCCACGCGCGGATCGATGCTCATGGCCCCCACGGTAGCCGCTCGCTCGAGGTCTGGCATAGGGTTTTCACGTCTGGGGCCCCATGTGTCGGAACCGGGAGGAGAACCATGCAGGAACGCGAGCTGACCAGCGGACTGGACTCGATCAGCCGGCGGAACAACTGGGAGTACCTCGTGATGACGGTCGCCCCCCGGGACTCGCTCGCCGAGGCCCGGCGCCGGGTGGTGGAGCACGCCGAGTACGGCAAGTGGGAACTGCAGCGCACGATCCTCTACCGCGGCGGCACCCGCCGGTACTGGATGCGGCGGCGGATCATCCGGGTGCAGTCCACGCTGCCGGCCTGACCTGCTCCCCTACTCCAGCGGGCCGAGCATGAAGTTCGCCAGCGTGGTGTGCGCGGACTCGTCGTCCGAGGGATGGAAGACCCCGGCCATGACATCACGGTAGATCCGGGACAGTTCGTTGCCGCGATGATAGGACGCCCCACCGGAGGCCTCGAGGGCGAAGTCCGCCTGGGCCTTCGCCGTGCGGACGGCCAGGGTCTTGGCGGCCACGAGGCGGGGGAACCACTCCGCGCCCAGGTCCGCGCCGGCGTCGAGGTCAGCGGCGACCGAGCGCAGCTGGGCGTCCACCGCGAGCTGGCGCAGTGACGCCTCCGCGGTCTTGTAGCGCAGCACCGGATCCTGCGACAGGGCCTGACCCGTGACCTTCGAGGTGCGCCGGCCCAGGTTCTGCACGGCCAGCTCGACCGCCCGGTCCCCGATCCCGGTGTAGACGGCGGCCACCAGGGTGAGGAAGGAGGCGAAGATGCCGAACGTCAGCGGGTCCGCGTTCGGGCCGGTGGGGATGTGCCGCACGATCCGCTCGGCCGGGACCGGCGCCCCCTCGAGGCGAGTGGTGTGCGAGTGGGTGGCCCGCATGCCGAGCATGTCCCAGGCGGATGCGTCGGCGCTCCAGCCCGGTGCGGTGCGGTCGAGGAAGCCGAAGACCAGCTGCTCGCCGTCCGGGGTCTTGCCGAAGACCCCCAGCCGGGTCCAGGCCGGGGACAGGGTGGTGAAGATCTTGGTCCCCGTGAAGCGGTAGGACCCGTCGCCCACGGGCTCGGCGACCGTGTCGGAGTCGAACAGCACGGCGTCGTTGCCCGCCTCGGAGATGCCGAAGGCGAAGACCTCCCCGGCGGCCGACTCGCGATGGACGAACGACAACGAGTCGTCACCCCGGCGGGCCAGGACGGACGCCACGCCGTTCCAGATCTGGTGCATGTTCACGGCCAGCGCCGTGGCCGGGGAGTGCATGGCCAGGACCCGCTGGGCGGCGACGACGGTCGCGAGGTCCCAGCCCAGTCCGCCCGCGCCGGTGGGCGCCAGCGCGCCGAGGTATCCGGCGGCGGCCAGTGCCCGGAGGTCCTCGTGCGGGAAGGCGTTGGCCTCGTCGAAACCGGCGGCCCGGTCACGGATGCCGGCCAGCAGGTCCGCGGTCAGCACCGTCCCGACGGCGGCGAGCTGGGGATGGGAGGGGGCGGGCATGGGTGATCCTTCCGTCGAGACAGGGGGTGGGGTTCACGCCGGGGCCGGAGCCGGGCGGCGCCCAGCGGCGGCCGGCGGACACGGCGGGTCAGCGCGGTTCGAGCATGCGGGCCAGGACCCGGCACCCGAAGACCAGGGACTGGACGGGGACACGCTCGTCGATGCCGTGGAACAGGCCGGTGAAGTCGAGGTCGGCCGGCAGCTGCAAGGGGGCGAATCCGTAACCGGCGATCCCGAGCCGGGACAGCGACTTGTTGTCGGTCCCCCCGGACATCATGAACGGCAGCACCGGGGCACCGGGGTCCTCGGCCTGGATGCACCGCACCATCAGGTCGACGAGGTCTCCGGAGAAGGGCACCTCCAGCGAGATGTCCCGGTGCTCGTGGGCGAAGTCGACGCCGTCTCCGGCCAGTTCGCGCAGCACGTCCATGACCTCCTCCTCCTGGCCCGGCAGGAAGCGCACGTCCAGGGTGGCCTCGGCGCGTCCCGGGATCACGTTGTGCTTGTACCCGGCCGTGAGTCCGGTCGGATTGGAGCTGTTCCGCAGGGTCGAGCCCACGAACCGGGCCGCGGTGCCCAGGGCGTCCAGCTGCGCGGTGGGGTCGGTCTCGTCGAACTCCACGCCACAGATCTCCGCGACCTGTTCGAGCAGGGCCCGCGTGGTCTTCGTGTACTGCAGGGGCCACTCGTGGTGCCCGATCCGGTGCACGGCCCCGGAGAGCCGGGTGACCGCGTTGTCCGGATGGACCCCGGACCCGTGTCCTGGGGCTCCGCTGGCGGTGAGGTTCAGCCAGGCCAGTCCCTTCTCCGCGGTCTGGAGCAGGTAGGCGCGCTGGCCCCGGATCTCCGTGGAGAACCCGCCGACCTCGCTGACGGCCTCCGTGGCACCGGCGAAGAGTTCCGGGTGGTGGTCCACCAGCCAGCGGGCACCGTACACGCCGCCGGCCTCCTCGTCGGCGAAGAACGCGACCACGAGGTCACGACGGGGCCGGCGGCCGGAACGGTGCACCTCACCCAGGACGGTGAGGATCATCGCGTCCATGCCCTTCATGTCCACGGCCCCCCGGCCCCAGATCATGCCGTCCCTGAGCTCGGCGGCGAACGGGTCCACGCTCCACTCGGAGGCCTCGGCGGGGACCACGTCCAGGTGCCCGTGGAGTACGAGGGCCGGGGCCTGGCGGTCCCAGCCGGCCACGCGCCCCACGACGGAGGCCCGGCCGGGGGCGGACTCGAAGACCCGGGGCTCCATGCCGGCGTCGCGCATCAGCGCCGCACAGTACTCGGCCGCCTCCGGCTCGCCGCGGGAGACGTTGCCGCCGTGGTTGGAGGTGTCGATCCGGATCAGGTCCCGGCAGATGCGGACCACCTCGTCGTGGTAGGCGGAGTCCTGCGGGAGGCCGGGGCCGGGAAGGGGCGCGGAGGTCATGGGAACCACCCTATCGACGCCCGCCGCCCCCTGCCGTCCCGGGCGGTGGTCAACGGCACCTCCTGGGACGTGCTAGGATATTCAACGCTGCCTTTCGAGGTGGCAGACAGTGCGCGCGAGTGGCGGAATTGGCAGACGCGCAGCGTTGAGGTCGCTGTGCCCGAAAGGGCGTGGGGGTTCAAGTCCCCCCTCGCGCACGCGAATGAAATGGCCCCTGACCTGGGATTTAGTTCCCAAGGTCAGGGGTCGTTTTCGTTGGAAGTGCTAGAAAAAGTGCTAAGTCCTTGCGCCGGTCGCCGTCTGAGTGGCTTCGTTCGGCGCTTCTCTGCTGTTGGTGCCGTGGGATCATGGAGGGTATGCAAGCCGCCCAGACCGTCGTGTTCCTGCACGGGATGGGCGAGAGTGCGGATGCCTGGGATGCGCAGCGTGCCGCGTTGCCGTCTGGCTTCGACTCGTTGGCTGTGGACGTCTTCGGCTCCGGTGGCGGGTCTGATGGGGCGACCTCGTTCAGCCTCGATGGTGCGTCGGACACGGTGTTGGAGCATGTTGAGCGGCACGGGGCTGACAGGGTGCATCTGTGCGGGCTGTCGCTGGGGGCGATGATCGCGTTGCAGTTCGCGCTCGATCACGCGGAGCGGGTGCGGTCGCTGACGTTGGCGGCAGGCCAGGTCAAGCCGCCGCGTGCGCTCATGGCTGTGCAGGGTGCGGTGTTCCGCCTGCTTCCGGCCAAGGTGTTGGAGAAGCAGGGTGCGCGCAAGGACGTGATGCTGTCGGTGATGCGAGCGGTCAGCCGTGCCGATTTCTCAGGTCAGCTCGATGAGGTGTCGTCTCCGACGCTGGTGCTGTGCGGTGAGAAGGATCGTCCGAACATGCCTGCCGCTCGCGCTCTCGCGGCGGGCATCCACGGCGCGGAGTTAGGCATCATTCCTGGCGCGGGGCATCAGTCGCACATGCAGGCACCCGAGGCCTTCGCGACGCTGCTGGGAGATTTCCTGACTCGCGTGAGCGCGCAGGACGCTGACACGCGCTGACGAACCGAGGATATTCGTCGCTCGTGCGCGGTTCAGGAGCCGAGGTGGGCGGCGAAGCGGTCTACTGCGGACCTCTGCATGGTTGGGGTGACGTGGGAGTAGATGTTCATCGTCGTCGTGATCGTTGAGTGACCCAACCGCTCCTGCACGACCTTGGGGTGCTCCCCGAGTTCGAGCAGCAGGGTCGCGTGGGTGTGACGCAGCCCCTTGATCGTGACCCGATGCAGGGAGTCGAACTTCGCGGTCACCCACTTGAGGCGGCGATCCCAGCGACTCGTCATCGCGTCGGGTGAGCGGAGCTTTCCGTCATCGTCTCCGAAAACGTAGGCATCGGCTTTCGCCAGCTCGAACGACACCGCAGCCCGCGTGACCTTGTACGACGCGAGCACCTTCAACGTCTCGGCGTCCACGTCGATGACGCGGGCCTGTCCAGTCTTGGTGGTCTTCGTCTTCGTCCAGTCGTCGGTGTCGACCGCGCGGCGGATGCTGACCCGCATCGTCTTCGCGTTGATGTCCGACCACTTGAGGGCGAGCGCTTCTGAGCGACGCATGCCCGTGTAGGCGATGAGCCGCCAGAGCGGGAACAGCTCGTCTTCGAGGGTGTCGCGGTTCCAGGTGAGGAAGGTCTGCAACTGCTCGGCCGTCCACGTCGCGATCTCGGGTTTCTGCGCCCGCACCTCGCTGGACTTCGGCGGCTTCACCGTGCGCTTCTTTTTCGCGGGGTTCACCGCCAGGTGCCCGTCGTCTATCGCGGCGTCGAGGATCGCCCCGAGCACGACGTGCACCTTGTGGACGCTGTTGGCAGAGAGCGGGTGTCCTTTGCCATATTCGTCGCGGCGGCCGTGGGCTTCGAGGTCGCGGTAGTGGCGCGCGATGCGGGTGGCGGTGAGCTTGTCGAGCCGGATCGCGCCGAGCTGGGGCCGGATGTGGTTGCGGATGATCTTCTTGTACCCCTTGATCGTGGACGCCGCGAGCTTGAGCCCTGCCATCCACTCATCCGCATAGGTGCCCACGGTCGGCACCTTGTTGCCGAACTTCTCGTTCTGCTTGCGCTGCTTCAACGCCTCCTGCAAGGCGTCGTTCGCCTCGTCGGTGCTGGTGAACCCGGAGCGGGTGAGCCTGCGTGATCCCATCTCGGGGTATTCGGGGTCTTTCGGGACGTAGATCTGGAACCGCCACCGCTTGCCCTTGTCGGTGTCGTAGGTCTGGATCGAGCCGGGCTGTCGGGAGCGGGAGCGCCGCTGCTGCTTCTCACCCTTGCTGCCCTGCCCTGCGGGCTGCTTCGTGGTCATGACCGTGTGCTCCTTGCCGTCGTCGTGCCGGGCTGGTGCGTCTGGGCGTAGTTGTCGATGTAGTCGGCGGCGTTGAACACTCGCCCCTCGGGATCGAGTTGCACGCCGCGTTCCCGGATTGCGCGCGCTCGTGCTCTGGCCGTGTCCAGCCGCTCTTGGTAGGCGGCGATGGTCTTGGGGTGTGCCTGGGTCTTCTCGGGGTCGTCCTTGCTCGGGGCGGTCATGCCCGCGAGGGTGGTTTCGAGGTGATGGATGCGGTCGGTGCAGATCACCCACTCCTGCTGCCAGTAGTTGAACAGTCCCTCGTCGGTGAGGACGAGTTCCCCACGCATCCACCGGTCGATCTCTTCCGGCTCGTACCCCTCGGGAACGCCGGTGAGCGTTGTCTGCTCGTCCGGTGGGGTCAGGAGCGCGGCGGGGGTGGTGCGCAGCAGGTAGGCGATCACGGTCAGGTCGTCCACGTCGACGCGGCGATCCCCGGCCTCTAGCTTGCTGATGCCGGAGGTGGAGAGCTTGCGCCCGGCGGCTTTCAGCCCGTCGGACATGGTGCGCAAGTCCATGCCGATCGCTTGACGGGCGGCTCGGATGTTCTGCGCGACGTGCGTGTTCGTGATGCCTGCGGGGTTGCCCCGCACCCTGCCTGTTTCCATAGTAGAAAACTACAGCGCAATGCTTGACAGCGCAAGTGCGATTCTCTACGGTGGGATGAACCACATTTCTCGGCGCTGATACGAACGGATGGTGTGATGATGCGGCAGAGCACCCTCGACATGGACGACCTCCGTAAGCGGCGCAGCCTCGTCATCACCCGCAAGGAAGCAGCCGAAGCCCTCGGCGTCGATCCCCGCACGATCACCACGAGCATCAACGAGGGCACCATCCCGCATGTGAAGCTCGGGCGACGCATCGTGATCCCCCGCGAGAAGTTCCTCGCTCTCTTCGCAGATACCGCCGTCGACGGCGGCGAGTCCTGACGCTCCATCGGCGGTGCCGAATCGGCACCGCCGTACCAGGCTTCCCGGTGAATGTCGGCGGAGCGACGTAAACTGATCTGAGAACGCCGACCACAAGGAGGCCCCCGCATGGCTCTCAAGACTCCCGTATCCGAGGCCCATGTCCGGCGCGTGCTCGCGGAGGTCGAGGCCGGGCAGGTCACTGCCGGTGCAGTCGTCACTGACGCAGATCGAGAGATCGCCCGACGTCAGGTGCGCGGGGAACTGTCCGCGGATGAAGCGGCGCGCGAGGCGATCGCCGCGGCGCTCGACCGCTTCCCCGAGAAGTAACCCGTCCGGGCAGGAGTACCAGTGCCCGACCGCTACAGCTACCCGAACAGCCTCGTTCTGATCAACAAGCTCGGCATCACCGACTACGACCGATGGAAAGCCGTCGAGACGGCCGCGATCCATCAGCGCATGGTCGAACTCACCGAGCACCCCATCCCCGGACGGTACGACCTGCCCCACTTGCAGGCCATCCATCAGCATCTGACTGCCGATCTGTATGTCCGGGGTGGCGACATCCGCGATACCGACACTCACCCCGACGGCACGGGCATCGCGCATTGCCGACCGCCGTTCATCGTGCCCGAGGCTGAGCGTGTCTTCGGTGAACTCGCCGCCCGTGACCACCTCCGCGGACTGGATGCGGATGCGTTCTCCGATGGGCTGGCGTGGGTGTGGGGTGAGACGACGGCGATTCATCCGTTCCGTGATGTGAACACGCGCAGTCAGCACATCATGTTCAACCAGCTCGCCCGCGATGCCGGATGGGTTATCGACTGGTCGCAGATTCCCGGCGACGTGTTCGCCCATGCCCGCACTCTCGCCATCGTGGAAGACCACACAGGCATCGACGCGCTGGTCCGGCCGAACCTCTACGGGTCTGATGTCGGTTGTGTTGACTCGGGTTTCTCTTCACGCCGCGAGTGCGACGCTGCCTACATTAACAACTTCAAACTCCACTGGCGTCAGTCTGCCCAATCGACGCTGGCGACGTTTACGGTGATACTTCCCCTCGACCCAGGAAACGATCGCTAAACGAAGTTCTTCTCTGGTCGCCCACACCGTCCGATCAAGCACGTTCTTCTGCAGTAACGAGAAGAAGCTCTCCATCGCCGCGTTATCCCCGGCAGCACCCACACGCCCCATCGACCCCTGTAACTGATGCCGACGTAGCGCACCTTGGAAGTTTTGGGAACGAAATTGGCCGTATTCAACCGGTCGTCGCAACACCGGCGAATCGGGGTATTGGATGAGCGTGTGGGACAGGCAGAAGCAGGTGCGGGCGTATCGGGGGCAGATCGTGTCTCCTGGGCGGCCGACGGTCGCGTGGCGGCAAGATCGGGTGCGATTCTGGATAGCGATCGCTGCGGGGAAGAAGACTCGCGAGGCGGGCGACGCTGGGGGTGTTTCGGAGCCGGTCGCGCACCGGTGGTTCCGCGACGCTGGTGGTGTGAATCCGCAACTGCCTCCCACAGTGTCTGGTCGATATCTGTCGCCGCCAGAACGTGAGAACATCGCGCTGTGGCGGGCGCAAGGAGCTGGCGTGCGTGAGATCGCCGGACGCTTGGGGCGTGCACCATCGACGATCTCGCGGGAGTTGCGGCGCAATGCGTCCACGCGCACGTATCGGCTCGAGTACAAGGCATCGACGGCGCAGTGGCATGCGGAGCGTCGAGCGCGCAGGCCGAAGACCGCGAAGCTCGTCACCCACGATGCGCTGCGCACTTACGTCCAGGACAAGCTCAGCGGCAGCATCTTCACTGCGGACGGCACACGGATCGGACCGGTCGGGCCTGCATGGGATGGGAAGAACAAACCGCATCGCGGGGACCGGGAGTGGGTGACGGCGTGGAGTCCACGGCAGATCGCCAAGCGGCTACCGATCGATTTCCCCGGCGATCCTTCGATGCGGATCTCGCACGAAGCGATCTATCAGGCCCTCTACGTCGAAGCGCGCGGCGGACTGGAGCGGCATCGGTCCTGGCATCTACGTCGAGGACGCACCAAGCGCATGCCAAGGGCCCGGACCAGGCAGCAGGCATGGGCTCACGTCACCGAAGACACGGTGCTATCGAAACGCCCGAAGGAGGCAACGGATCGCAAAACTGCAGGGCATTGGGAAGGCGACCTCATCATCGGGTTGAAGCGCTCCGCGATCGCCACGCTCGTGGATCGGACCACACGATTCGCGATGCTCGTTCATCTTCCACGTCAGGCCGGATACGGGATCATCCCACCACGCAAGAACGGCCCCGCGCTGGCGGGGTATGGCGCGATCACGACGAAGAACGCTCTCACGGCGACGTTCTCCACGCTACCCGCGGCATTACGTCGTTCGCTGACCTGGGATCGCGGCAAAGAGCTCTCCGCGCACCGGTTGCTTACGACTGAGATCGGGCTGCCGGTCTATTTCGCCGATCCGAAGAGCCCCTGGCAGCGCGGCAGCAACGAGCACCTCAACGGGCTCCTACGCCAGTACTTCCCCAAGGGCACAGATCTCTCCCGGTGGAACGCGGCAGAGATCACCGCCGTCGCGGACGCGATCAACAACCGCCCGCGAGAAATCCTCGACTGGCGCACCCCCGCCGAGGCCTTCGAAGAGCTACTACGATCGACCCAACAAACAATCGTTGCGACGACCGGTTGAATACGGCCACCTTGCCGCCGTCTATGCGGAATCAGCTGCTGGAGTATCAGGAGAGTGCCGTCAAGACCCTCAGTCGGCGCATCATGACCCGCGGCGGCGCCATGCTCGGAGACGTAGTTGGGCTCGGCAAGACCATCACCGCCACGGCGACGGCGATGATGCTCAACGAGGCGGAGGGCTACCGCACTCTCATCGTCTGTCCACCGAACCTCGAGAAGATGTGGTGGGAGTACAAGGAGAAGTACGAGCTCAACGCCACAGTCGTGCCCTACTCCATGGCCGCGAAGCGGTTGCCGGACCTGGGCAGGTATCAGTTCGTCATCGTCGATGAGTCGCACACGATGCGCAGCGACAGTCGCCAGGACTACAAGGCGCTCCTGGAGTACATCCGCAACTACAACTCAAAGGTGCTTCTGCTCACGGCGACGCCCTACAACATACGGTTCCGCGATGTTGCCAATCAGCTAGGTCTTTACCTTGAGCCTGACGAGGACCTCGGACTCCAGCACCGAAGGCTAGTCCATCCCATATGTACCGGTCTGGGTTTTCGGCCAGCATGGGCCAGACCTGGAGGCCATTCCTTTCGAACCGTTCCAGCACGACGGGCACCACGTCGGTCATCAGTCAGCCCATGTGTGCGACTGGCGGAGAGTCAATACTGAGGGGTGCAGTATTGGTCGGTTGCGCGGAGCGTCGACCTCTCGCAGCCGACTAATTCACTCCGATGGCCACCCCAGTCGCAGCCCGAGGTCAAATGACGTGATGGCCTCAGTCATCTGCCGAAGAGGTTTCCCCAGCCAGGGATGTCAATGTTGGAGAGCTGTTCCCCGAAGCCACTGATGTTCTCGCCCAAGCCCGCTGTGGCTCCGGCAGCGAGGTCGCTCGCCCCGCCAGCTAGATCACTCGCCCCGCCGGCAAAGTCGGTGGCTGTGGCGGTGACGTCCTCCAGTCCCGTGGCAAGCGCGGAAAGGTCGATCGCGCCGGCAAGAGCATCGAAATCGACGCCCGCGGTGAGCGCTTCGGCAAGAAGAGGCGCGGCAATGGTACTTCCGATCGCGCCGGCAGCGACGACAACCAAGAGCCCACCGGCAGCACCGGCGGCGGCCACGCCGGCCCTCTGCCCGGTGGTGGCGTTACCGGTTCGAGGGGTACGAGCGAGGATCCCAGCCAGAGCACCAGGCCGAGCTGCCTCGGCGCGGGTGGCGGTGCGGGCAAGATCAGCCGGTTGGGATGTGCGGGGCTGTTCTGCGAGGGGGAGTTCGGTCCGCAGTCGCGCCTGGATTTGGTTGCGTTCTGCAGGAGTGAGTCGGCTGAACGCATCGGCGTGGATCCGCTCCAACTGGGCAGGCTCGGCGGTATGTAGGAGGTATTCGTAGCGGGCCACTGCGGCACGCTCGGACGCGTGATCGTTTGCCGGGGGTGAGGTCAGCCCGACGGTCTTCGAGGGTGCAGTGCCGGCGGGTGCGCCGGCAGGTGGGCTGAGCGGATGCCCGGGTCCCGCTGGCGGGACGGGTGTCGCCGGCGCGCTGCCCGGGGCAGGCGGGGTGGGCGCGGCGCCGGTGATCGCGCCCACCGCACCACGCAGTGTGCTTTTCCAGTCGCGCGGTTCGCTGCCAGGGGTCTGCGCAGGCGCGGGGGTCTTGTTGAGTGCCCGTTGGGCCAGGCCGGTGAGGCGGTCAAACAGGGTCATGAGCGTCTTCCTTCTGGGTAGGTGCTGGGGTTCTGTGGAACGTGAGTGCGCCTCTTCCGGGCGAGTGGACGTCCCTCCTGCTTCGCGAACGTTGGTCGATCACGTGGCAGGTCAGGCGAGCGGGAGCCATGCCACGGACATCACTCCCCACGCCTGTGCCCGACCTGCGGAGGGTGGGAGGCGGAGGGAAGAACGTGTGGCTGAGTAGGATTCGACGCGCACCTGCTCGGAGGTCAGCTCAACCCTCGCGGCGGCGGCATCCGCGAGCACCGCGGTGAGAATCTCGCGGTGCCGTCGAGTGCGAGAATGCAGCAAGACCGCCGGGTCGAGGCTGAACCCTGCCCGCTCCGGCTGCACGTGTACTCCCACATGTGCGGTGCGCTCTGCGAGGAGCCGAACCGCGGTGAACAGTCCGTTCCACCGGACTCTTTGGCGCGGCAGGGCGATGTGCACGCACAGATCACCGTCCCCGACGAACGAGCGGAGATCGTTGGGCCATACGGGCGCTTCGTGGCTGACGCGGTCGATCGGGGTGGTGAGCTGACCGTAATGCAGCAAGCACAGATCGTGTTCTTTCGTGATCACGATCAGCTCCGATCCGGGCAGGCATCGTCGTGTAGCTGCACACGCGCGCCCCAGTCATCAATCGGATGCAACACACCGGTGGCCGCAGCAGTCCGGTCGATCACCGTCCGGGCGTCCCAGGACGGACCTCCCTCGACGATGAGGCACTGCCCCGCATCCACGTGCAGCTCGTTGCTCGAGCCGCCGAGCAAGACCCGCTGCCCCGCCGCGACGACAACGTCCGTCACGGATTGATCCGTGACCTCACGCACGGTGACCGGATTGTCTCCCGCGTTGCGCAGACTCCCGCACCCCGGCAGAGGTCCGCCGCAGCGGTCACCGACACCGACAGTCCACGCGACTGCGAGAATCCCGGTCACAGCGAGCAGCGGCAACACAACTACCGCCACCGTCGAACCTCGGCGACCCCTCCTCACCGGCTGGGAATCGGGGGCCAGGGCCGCCGAGGGGTCACGGTCAGTCATCGGAACTCACCTTCCGTTCTGCGGGCACTCTGCCGCGGCGGCGGAAGACCGGCTCCGCGGCGGCGAGCTCCTCGTCACTGGCGAGGCGGAACGCCCCGGCGGCTTCGGTTTGCACCTCACGTCGTCCTTGGCCTCGGGTGGCACGGAGGCTGGCGACGATCGAGACGGTGATGATGGTGGCCACCACGGCGAGGCTGATGGTGGTCGGGATGTAGAGGACGTCCAGGAGGAGCATCTTGATGCCCACCCAGATCAGGACGAACGCGAGCCCGACCTTGAGGTAGATGAACCGGTGGATGAGGTCGGCGAGGAGGAAGTACATCGCACGCAGCCCCAGGATGGCGAACGCGTTGGCGGTGAACACCAGGAACGGTTCGGAGGTGACGGCGAAGATCGCGGGGATGGAGTCGACGGCGAAGATGATGTCGGTGATCTCCACCAGGACCAGCACCGCCAAGAGCGGCGTCGCCACCACGATTCCGGCTTTGCGGATCAGGAACTTCTGCCCGTGGTAGGCGTCGGTCATCGGCACGAACCGGCGGAAGGCCTTGAGGATCTTGGACTTCTCGGGGTGAATGTGGTCGTTGCGGGAGCGGAACATCCGCCATCCGGTGTAGATCAGGAACGCGGCAAACACGTACAGGATCCAGGCGAAGTTCTCGATCAGTGCGGCGCCGGCGGCGATGAAGATCCCGCGGAAGATCAGGGCGCCCAGGACGCCGAGGAAGAGCACCCGGTGCTGGTACTCGCGGGGGACGGCGAATGCGGCGAAGATGATCGCCCAGACGAACACGTTGTCCACCGCGAGGGATTTCTCGATCAGGTAGCCGGCGAAGTACTGCTGCCCGTACTCCGCCCCCCACAGCGACCAGACCAGCACACCGAACGCGACACCGAGCGTCACCCAGACGATCGACCAAACCGCGGCTTCCCGCACCCCGATCACATGCGCCTTACGGTGCGCGACCAGATCAACGGCGAGCATGACCAGGATCACACCCAGAACGGCGAACCAGGCCCACAAAGGGACAGTCATGACAAAGACCTCCACGAAAGATTCGTGAAGGTCTCATCGGCCTGGCGGGCCCCTGCGCACCGGATCCCGCGGAGGGAACGTATTGACGATGCGGAGCGAGGATTACTCCCCTTCTCGAGCCATCAAACAGGAGAAGTATGCTTCATGTCAAGTCTGCTCGCGAAACAGGTCCGGAGCCACGCTCTGCACATGGACGAGTTCCGGCCGCCGTGACGGCCGTCTGACGCGACTACGCTGAATCCCGGTTGCTCGTCAGCTACGCGGCGAAATAGGGTGGGTGGGTGAAGGGTTCAGGATTCGACCTCGATGCGGGGCTCCGACGCTACCCGTGGGTGTCTCGGGCAATGAACGCGGAGGCCGTTTACGGGACCGTGCTGACCGCGGGTCTCATTTCCGCGTACTCTCTCTACAACCCGACACTGCCGGTCCTCATCGCCCGCACCATCGGGACCGTCCTCGTGTTCTGGGGTGCACACGTCTACGCCGAGATCGTCGGAAACCGTGCGATGAGCTGGCGGGAAGCGGTCCGCGAAGGACTGCAGCGCTCCGCAGGACTCCTGTGGGCACTCATCGTCCCGGTCGCCTGTCTGACCGTAGCCGTGTTCCTCGGACTCTCGATGAATGTCGCCGTGGACATTTCTCTGTGGGGAGGTGTCGTCAGCCTCGCCATATTGGGATGGTGGGCGGCCCGGCAACGCAATGCCTCCACGGTGGTGAAGGTGGCAACCGCCGCCGCAACGGCAGGAATGGGACTCGCTCTGATCGCCCTCAAGGCACTCGTGCACTGACCGCGTCCGGGTGCCCGTTCAGCCGAGCGACAACGAGCGGGTCTAGTGGATGTCCAGCAGTGCGCGGATCAGGTCGTCCACGGTATGCGCGGCGTTCGCGGGATGCCGCAGCGGACGGTCCTGATACAGGACGTAGTGGTTGCGTCGTCCGCGCTTCTCCCGCTCCAGATACCCAGCGTTCTCGAGATCGTTGAGGATCGTGAGCGCCGAGCGTGTAGAGATTCCGACCACCGCAGCGATATCACGGACGGTCGCGTCTGGGTTACCCGCAATCGCGAGCAATACGTGCGCGTGATGCGTCAAGAACGTCCACTCGGCCATCGCTCCCCTCCTCCTGCGTAGCGCCTACCGGCGAGCCCTTGCGAACGCGCGGCTGAGATCAGGCTGCGCTGGGCGCGTGTTCTGATGCATCCGACGCCGAGAAGACGGCCAGGAGTTCGCCGATGTGATGGCCCCGATCCAGGGGGTGCCGCAACGGACGGTCCGGGTTGAGCCGGTAGGTGTTGCGCCGCCCGACCCGCTCCCGGGTCAGGTACCCCTCCTGCTCAAGCTCACTGACGATGCGTTGCGCCGCACGCTCGGTCACCCCCACCAGGCTCGCGACGTCCCGCAACAGAATCTGCGGGTTGGCTGCCACGCACAGCAGAACATGGGCGTGATTGGTGAGAAAGGTCCACTGCGCCATCACCCCATCTTACCGTTCCACCCCACTCGTTTCCGCATACGCATTTACCGAATCACAATACGTGCTATGTTTTTCGTGTTTCCAGTGTCAGGTGAAAGCGGGTGTGGTTGATGGGGAGTGTGGTCTTCACGATCGCGATAGCGGCACCGTGGGTCGGTGTCGTGGTCGCCGCCTTGCTCCCGGCATCGGCCGGGACCGTGGCGCGGGCCGCTGCATGGGCGACGGGAACAGGCGCCCTCGCTGCTATCGCCGCCCGGCTGCTGGCGGTACTAGCTGGGCAGCAGCCGCCGTCCGGGGGCCTCTGGGCCGGCGACGCGGTGGCGGTGCTGATGCTGACGCTGGTCTTGTGGTTGAGCGCGGTGATCCAGATGTTCGCGCTCCGCTACCTGCGCGGCGACCTACGGCAACGATGGTTCGCGGTGTGGGCGAACGCGTTGACGGGCAGCACCGTGGTGATGGTGTGTGCGGGGACGGTGGTCACCTTCACCATCGGCTGGATCGCGGCGGGCGTTTCCCTGGTCTTCCTGTTGCACACCTATGGGTCGCTGCCACAGGCCCGTCAAGGGGTCCGGCGGACTGGGCTGAGCTTCCTGATCGCGGACGCCCCCCTGGTGGTGGCGGTGTTGGTCCTGGCGCTGGCCGCCGGGAGAGATATTCGCCTCGCAGAGGTGGGATCGGTGTCAGCGACACTGCCGGAGGGCATCGTCGTCGCGGTGGCTCTGCTGTTGGTGGTCGCGGCACTTGGCCGGTCCGCCCAGATCCCCTTCCACCGGTGGCTTCCCGCGACACTGTCGGCCCCGACCCCCGTCTCTGCGCTGCTGCACGCCGGGGTCGTGAACGCCGGCGCCATCCTGGTCATCCGGTTCTCCCCGCTGATCGCGCCCGTTGCGGTGGCGATGCTGGTCATCTTCGCAGCCGGCGCGGCGACGCTGGTGTACGCCACGGCGGTTCGGCTGGTCAAACCTGACGTGAAGGGCCGGCTGGTGTTCTCCACCGCCGGTCAAATGGGCTTCATGATGATGGCTGTCGGGCTGGGCGCGTTCGCTGCGGCCATCTTCCACCTGATCGCCCACGCGCTTTACAAGTCCGCCCTGTTCCTTTCCGCCGGCACCGGAGTGGCCAACCACGCCGAGCAGCGGACCTGGCCCGCCCCGGAACCATCCCCCCGCTCCCGAACGGTCGCAGCGGTCCTGCTCGCCACCGCCCTGCCTGTGGCGGTGCTCGTGGCAGCGAAGGGAATGCTCGCCCCCCAGGCAACCCCCGCGAGCCTGGCCCTGCTCGGATTCGTCGCCTTTACCGCCGCGGTTGCCGTCGCAGCCGGGCTGCGCCGCTCGATGACAGCGGCCACTCTCACGGCCGCGGCGATCGGACTCACTGTCCTGGGATTCTCGTACGTCGCCTTCCTCGGCATTTTCGAACACCTGATCACTCCCGCTGCGTCAATCCAGCCGGCATCGCCTTGGTGGCTGCTGATCCCCGCCGCCCTATTGCTTGGTCTGGAGCTGCTCGTTAACTCCCCGCGCACGGCCAGCCGGATGCACAGCGCCCTGTATGCGCGGACCCTCGCCGAATCGACGGTCTCCGCGCCCACCCGGATCGGCCCTGCCCGTGCCCGTCAGAAGGAGGCCGTGTGATGAGTCTGCTGGTCCAGGCCCATGTCGCCCAAGCCGCCCACGACGTCATGGCCAGCTGGCCGATCGGATCGTTCATCGCGCTCAACCCGCTCGCTGCACACGAGAGCACCCGATTCGAGAACATCGCCGAACCCGGAGTCGCGCTCACCCAGACTCTCCCGCGGTACCACGCCCAGTTCGCGTCAGGCCGCATCACGCGCGCCGACCTGATCACCGCTCTGCGGGAGCGGATCGGGGAACTCGCCGGGCTACCTGTCATCGAGCTCGGCGGGATGGCCTGGTCGGCAGAAGAGATCCTGGTCGCGGAATTGCTCCGTCCCGACACCCGCCCGCCGACTCCGAGGACATCGCCGCCGGCGGATCCGCTCGAGCAGCACATCACAAAGTGGGTGGCCGCATTCGTGGACCCCGACCCGCAGTGGCCGATACCCGGACGGCAGCACGGGTTCTACCGCGCCTGGCACGCCCTGGCCGTCCACGACCCGCACCTGACCAGGCTGGCACGACGGCGGATCCGCTCCCTCCCCGACCGGGCTCTGCCCGCGCTGACGGCAACCCTCACTCATCTCGGGGTCGGAGACACGACCACCGTGGAGACCCTCACAGCAGAGCTGGCTGCGCTTCCGGGGTGGACCAGCTACCTGAAATGGCGGTCCGAGCACAACAGCGACATCGACTTGACCGAATATCTCGCCGTCCGCCTCGCCCTCCGCCATGCCCTCGACCTGCCCCTGCCACCCTCCGCGGCCCACCCCACACCGGCAGGCGAGGAGACCCCAGCCCCGGGGAGGGAATTGTGGGAGCGCGCCGAACAGATCTCCGCCACCCTGGCGACCGCGCCCACCCGTGCCGAGGTGGCGATGGTGGCCCGGATCCTGATCCTGCATGCCCCTACCGATCATCCGTTCACCTGGCAAGCCGCCTACGACGGCCACTATCGGGCCGCATTGCTTCAGTTGATCACCCAGAGCAGCACCGCACCGGACCGGCCGGCGGTGCAGGTGGTGATGTGTATCGACCCGCGCTCCGAAGGGGTACGCCGTCACTTGGAAACGCAACCGGGGGTGGAGACGCTCGGCTTCGCCGGGTTCTTCGGCGTCCCCGTCCGGTTCACGTCCCACCAGGGCCGCGGGGCGGTGGACTCGCTTCCCGCCCTGTTGCGTCCCCGCCACGCCGTCACCGAATCACCCACGAGTCCCCAGCGCGCCCATCGACGCGGCCGGGGGCTCCGATTCCTCGACGCCGCCGCGCACGCGCTGCACGCCACCGAGAACGCAACCGCGACCCCGTTCGCGCTGGCCGAAACCGCCGGCTGGTTCTACGGCGCCGCCACCTTCACCCGCACCCTCGCCCCCGGGCTGCACCACACCCTCACCCGCACGTGGCGGACCCTGATCGCGCCGCCCTCCTCCAGTGAGGTCACCGTTTCGGATGCCTTCAGTCTCGAGGAGCGTGTGACGCTGGCCGAAGCGGCGGTCACGATGATGGGACTGCACCAGTTCGCTCCGCTGATCGTCCTCACCGGACACGGATCCACCAGCATCAACAACCTCTACCAATCAGCGTTGGACTGCGGCGCCTGCGGCGGAAACCCAGGCGCTGTGAACGCCCGAGCGGCCGCAGCGATCTTCAACGACCCCACCGTCCGGGCAGCGCTCGCCCCCCGCGGGATCACCATCCCGGAGGACACGGTGTTCGTCGCCGCGCTGCACGACACCGTCGCCGACACCATCACCGTGCTGGACCCGCACCTGGTCCCGAGCACCCACGCCGCCGAACTGGCCAAGTTCAGCACGCGCGCACGTGACGCCGCCGATCTCCTCGTCCGCGAGCGAGCCACTGGCCTCCCCGGCGCACACCCGCACCAGTCCCTGGCGCGGCTGAGAGCCCGCGCACACGACTGGGCAGAGGTCTACCCAGAGCTGGGACTGGCCGGCAACGCCGCCATGATCATCGGCCCCCGGGAAATGACCGCCAGTGTGAACCTGCATCGCCGGGTGTTCCTGCATTCCTACCGCGCCGAGATGGACCCCGGCGGGACGGGGCTGGAAACCATCCTGACCGCCCCGATGATCGTGGCTCAGTGGATCAACCACCAGTACTACTTCTCCACCCTCAACCCCGACGTGCTCTCCGCCGGCACCAAAACCATCCACAACGCCATCGGCGGCATCGGCGTCCTCGCCGGCCACAGCGGCGACCTCCGCCGCGGCCTTCCCTGGCAATCCGTTGCTGTCGGTGACACTCTCCTGCACGAACCGGTTCGCCTGAGCGTGATCGTCCAAGCCCCGCTCGAGAGGATCGGCGACATCATCTCCGGCAACCAAGTCCTGCGCGACCTGTTCGACAACGACTGGATCACCCTCACTGCCCGCCCCTCCCCCACAACTCCCTGGCACCGGTACACCCGCTACGGCTGGGCGAGCCAACCCACCCGCACACACAAGAAGGAGAACCGCTGATGCACGGACTGACCGAAATGACGAAGGTGGAATTCGTCGTCCCCGGCCGCGACGCCCCCTCGATCCGCGCCCTGATCACCGCCGCCGGCGCCACCGGCTACACCGCCGTCTCCGGCGTCTCGGGCATCGGCCACCACGGCCAACACTCCGGTGCGCTGCTGTTCAACGACTACGACACCCTCACCATGCTGATCACCGTCCTCCCCCCCGAGCGCGCCGAAGAGCTCATCACCGCAGCCCGGGAACTGTTCACCACCTGCAGCGGCGTGATGTTCGTCACCGACACCTACGTCAGCCGACCTGACTACTTCCAATGACACCCACCCCGAACCCCTACCGCGGTGCTGTCATCGCGTTTGCCACCATGCACGGCAAAGAACAACTCGCCCGCGGACCGTTCCGCACAATCCTTGGCGCCGCGGTTCTCGCCCCGGCAGGAATCGACACCGACCAGTTCGGATCCTTCGCCGGCGACATCCCTCGTACCCTCACCCCACAACAGGCCGCACGCAGCAAAGCACTCCTCGGACTCCGCGCCGCCAGCTTCCCCGTGCCCCCGGGCCGGCACATCCTCACCAGCGCACAAGCCCTCTCCAACGCCACCCGCCTCGGCTTCCCCACCAAGGCGTCATCGTGCAAGCCCACCACGACCTGTTCAGGAAACACGGCGAGGACATGTATACTTGGAAGTCCGAGGGGAGTACTCCGCCACAGTCGGCTCGTCATTACGGTGCACGCCGCATCCCGGGCCACCGGTCCTCGATCACGAGGATGGAGAAGACCTTGGCACTGATCCGCTCACGCCACGGTTAGGACCCCGCTGTGAACATCCCCCCGCTCGTCTGGATCATCACGATCGCAGTCACGATCGCGTTCTTCGTCTACGAGTTCTACGCGCACGTGCGCAAGCCCCACGAGCCGACCATAGGCGAATCCGCCCGCTGGTCGGCCTTCTACATCGGTCTCGCGCTGCTGTTCGGCGTCGGCATCGGAATGGTGTCAGGCTGGACGTACGGCGGTGAGTACTTCGCCGGGTATCTGACCGAGAAGGCGCTGTCGATCGACAACCTCTTCGTCTTCCTCATCGTGATGACAAGCTTTGCCGTGCCGAAGATCTATCAGCAGAAGGTGCTGATGATCGGCATCGTGATCGCACTGATCCTCCGCGGCATCTTCATCGCCGTCGGCGCGACGCTCATCGAGAACTTTTCGTGGGTGTTCTACGGATTCGGTGTACTGCTGCTCTTCCTCGCCTACCGGCAGGCTTTCACACACGGCGACTCCAACCCCGCCGACGGCAGGTTCATGCGCTTCGTGCGCCGCCATATGCGCGTGACCGACGAGTACCACGGCGACCGCCTCACGATCGTGCAGCAGGGGCGCCGCTGGGCCACGCCGATGCTGCTCACCATCATCGCGATCGGCTTCGTCGACCTCATCTTCGCGGTCGACTCGATCCCGGCGATCTACGGGCTGACCGAAGAGGCGTACATCGTCTTCACCGCCAACGCGTTCGCGCTCATGGGCTTACGCCAGCTGTTCTTCTTGATCGGCGGCCTGCTGGAGCGGCTGGTCTACCTCGCGCAGGGGCTCGCTGTCATCCTGGCCTTCATCGGCGTGAAGCTGCTCATCCACGCCCTGCACAAGAACGAGTTGCCGTTCATCAACGGCGGCGAGCCGATCACGGTGATCCCCGAGATCCCGATCTGGCTCTCGCTACTCTTCATCGCCGGGACGATCGCGGTGGCGACCATCGCCAGCCTCATCAAGACCCGCGGCGACCGCCGCCCAGCCGAGCAGGTCTCAGCCGATGACACATAGAAGGAACTCTCGTGAGCATCCTGCACCGCGCTGATCCCTCCCCCGACCCCGACAGACCCGGCGCCCGGCCGATTCGGCGGGCGTACGCTGACGAAGGGCTTGACGTTCGATGAACGGCGACCTCACCCTGAACATCGCGCTGGTCATCGCCTTCGTGCTCATCGGCGGCGTCTTCGCACGCACCGAGATGGCGCTGGTCACCCTCCGCGAGAGCCAGGTCAACGCGATCGCCGCGCGCGGCCGGCGTGGTGAGCGCGCCGCCGCGCTGGCACGCAACCCCAACACGTTCCTGTCGGCGGTGCAGATCGGTGTGACCGTCGCAGGGATTCGCTTCGGCCGCCTACGGTGCGACCTCCATCGCACCGTCTGTCGCTCCGCTGTGATGCATCAGACCAGACATTGATGCAAATGCCCTGCCGAGGTTCCCGATCTCGGGGCCAACCTCTTTCAGCAACGCCACAAGTACCCACTTCTCGCTGCGGCGTGGGCTCGACCTTGCTCTCTTTCATGATGCATCAGACGGCAATATTGCTCGCTTAGCGACGCGCTCGATCTTGTCCGGTCGGAAGCCGGACCAGTGGTCCTGATCGTCGACGACCACAACCGGGGCCTGCGAGTATCCGAGTTCTTTGACGTACTCCAGCGCAGCGTCGTTCTCGGAGAGGTCCACGATGTCGTAGAGGATCCCCTTGGCATCGAGTGCCGAACCGTTCAACGTCGCCTTCGTCGCGCAGTCGCTCGGCACCAGCCGGCGCACCCTCGAACGACGAGTCCGTGCGGCGCTCAACCTCACTCCGCTCGGCTTCGTCCAACGGCTTCGCATCGAACGAGCTCGGCACCTCTCAGCAACCACGGACTTCACCTCCGCCGAGATCGCGCTACGGGTCGGCTACGCGAACGCCGAGACTCTGCGCTCCCTCCTGCGCAGGGAGCGACGCCGTTCCTGACCTATCGCCATGCCTGTAGCTTGTGTCCATTCAGGAGAGAAGGGGGGTGGAGGTTCGGATGGTGTCGATCGCGACGGGATGAGATAGGCTGAATGCGTTCAGTGAACATGTTCAGGTTAGGAAGATTCATGGGTTCGGTGCGAGAGGCGCAGAGGCGCAAGACAGAGGCTCGGGTGCTTGCTGCCGCTACCGAGCTGTTCCGCACGAGTGGGTTCGCACTGACCACAGTTCGTGACATTGCCAACGCTGCCGGAGTGAGCGCGGGCACTGTCATGTCAGTGGGAGATAAGGATGCCCTCCTGGTCGCCAGCTTCGATCAACGCATCGAGCAGGTTCATAGGGCGCGGGCAGGGAGACAAGTAACGCCGACAGATGGCGTAGTCGAGCAGATCACCGCCCTCATCGAACCGTTTGCGGAACTCTTTACCGCCGACCCTGGGCTTGCTCGCAGATACGGCTCTGTTCTCGTGACGGGCGAAACCGAGTCGGACACGTTCACGGAGCTTGCGAGCGCCCTTATCGGCGAGATCGAGATTGTGCTGCGAGGGGCCGGTTTGCCAGACACGCGACCGCTTGCAGAGAGCATCTACTTCGCCTACATCGGCCGACTCTTCACCTGGCCACCAGATCAAGATCAAGATCCGAACCAACTAAAACGAAGCCTGAAGCACATCGTTGCCGCGATCTGCCAGCCAGAGGAGACCAACGCATGATTCTCACTCCAGACATCTGGTGGCTTCCGGCGCTATTGGCTGCCACGCTCCTGTTCGATGCGGTCGCTTCGATCAGGCCACCCAAGTTCATCCGTGACTGCCTCGATGGGGTGGGCTTCCCACGCGAATGGTGGTGGACGCTCATCGTCATCAAGACGCTCGCAGTCACCGGATTGATCGTTGGAATCTGGGTTCCTGGCGTCGGCCTCGCTGCCAACGTCGGAGTCGTCGTCTACTTCCTCTGTGCGGCCGCATCACACATCATGGCCCGCTTCACTGGCATGTCGTTCTGGGTCAACTGTCTCGGAATGCTGGTGCTCTCCTTCATCGTGCTCGTGCTGTCGTTCTCCGTCCGGGGAAACTGAACTGATCGGACGCCTGGCGCGAGGGCAAGTGTGGCGGCAGAGAGCAGAGCGCAGATGTCATCTAGGAGCCGAGTCTCGGGCAGCTTGGTTCGGTGCCAGACGGGTATGCCAAGCTGGATTACATGACGTCTCGACTACCTGTTCCGCTATCGAACGACGCTGTGGAGCCAGAAGATCGCAGTCAGCCTCTGCCGTGGTGGGCGCTCCTCCTTGCCGCCGTCGCGTGGTTCGCTCTGTGGTACTTGACGCCGGGATTGCTGAGCGATGGTGTCGGGCATCTGTTCACCGACGAGCTGGCGGTGTCAGTTCTGATCGAGACGGTGCTCGCGGCGGTGCTCGCCGTAGTGCTCGTGCTGACGCACCGCCGCTACAATCGCGTCCTGTTCGCCCGATCCTGGTCGCTCTGGCTCTACGTCCTCCCCGCTGTCCTGGCGATCGCGCTGCCCTTCCACTACGAGTTGATCTTGCCCGTGTTCCTCTACATGGTCTGGATGACCGTCTCGGTGTTCTGGCAGGACTACCTCACCTTCGGGCTCTTGCAGAGCTACCTTGGGGAGCGCCTGCCGGTGTGGGGCGTGATCGTCGCCAGCGCTGTCATCTTCTGGATCGGACACGCACTGTTCATCCCCGACCGCTTCGCCCCGACGAACTGGCTCCCGAGCCTGGCGATCCTCGCGCTCGGCTTCGCACTGGCATCGCTCCGAGTGTGGCTCAAGTCGCTCCACCTAATCCTTGCTCTGCACCTATCGTTCTACTTCGCTTTCGCCTGAGCTTGATCCAGTGCGCAGCTTCCAGACCCGCGAAAAGTGCTAACGAAAGTGCTAAGCAACCTGTAGGTCGACGTATCGCGGTGGAGTTATCCACAGGTCACACACTCTAGATCGTTGATTTTATGCGGCAGAACGCCTGATCGAGATTCGCGGCGCGCGGGGGTCGAGGTCAGTTCAAGTCCCCCCTCGCGCACTGAACACCCCGGTCACCACCGGGTCACCCCGTGGGGCCGGTCATCGACCGGCCCCACGGTCGTCTCCGGGCCGGGCACCCCGCGTGCGGACACGCCCCCGGGGTGCGGCGACCCGGGACGCGGGCACCCTGCCATAATCGGGACTGTGGGACCGGCTCGTCTGCAGTCCCCGATGCTCCCGGACGTGAAAGAGGCCCACCTGCCATGACGGATGCCCGCGACCTGCTGAAGCGTCTTGCGCACGCCTACGGCGTCCAGACGTCCTACCGGGGGCATGACGGGCTGGAGCATCCCGTGGCGGACCGGACACTCGCCGCCGTCCTGGACGCCCTGGGCTGCCACGTCGATCCCGACGGCCGGGCCAGCCTGGAGGAGGCCATCGAACGACGCCGGCTCGAGCCCTGGACCAGGGTGCTGCCGCCCACCACGGTGGCCCACGCCGGCTCCGGCGGTTCCGTGGCCGTCCACGTCCCCCACGGCAGCGCCGTGACCCTCCGGGCGCGCCTGGAGGACGGCGGCAGCCGGGACCTGGAACAGCTCGAGGACTTCACCGAGCCCGAGCCGGTCGACGGCGCGCTGGTCGGCCGCGCCACGTTCCGGCTGCCCGCCGACCTGCCCCTGGGCTGGCACACCCTCGTCGCCCGCCTCGAGGACGGCAACGACGTCGAGGGGGTCCTCATCGTCGTCCCCGACCGGCTGGACACGGCCGAGACCTTCGGGGTCCGCCGGGGGTGGGGGCTGGCCGTCCAGCTCTACTCCACCCGCTCCACGCGTTCCTGGGGACTCGGTGACCTCCGCGACCTGGCCGGCCTGGCCGTCCAGACCGCCGCGCACGGCGGGGACTACGTCCTGTCCAACCCGCTGCATGCCACCGCACCGGCGCCCCCGGTGGTCTCCTCCCCCTACTCCCCCTCGACCCGCCGCTTCCTGAACCCGATGTACCTGCGCATCGAGGACCTGCCCGAGTACCAAGATCTCGATCCCGGGCGCCGGTCCGAGGTGGACGCCCTCGGGGCGCAGAGGCGCCGGGACAACGCGGACGCCGATGCCCTGGACCGCAACGCCGTCTATGGGGCCAAGCTCACGGCGCTGCGCTGGATCCACGAGGTGACCCCGACTGCCGAGCGCGCGGCGGCCTACCGGGCCTACTGCAGCGCCGAGGGTGGGGGCCTGGACGACTTCGCCCTCTGGTGCGCACTGCGCTCGGAGTTCGCACACGACGACCCGGTGTGGGACGAACCCGGGCTCGTCCCCGGCGGGCCCCTGGCGGAGCGGTACCGGGAGCAGCTCGCCGACGAGGTGGACTTCCACCGATGGATGCAGTGGCTCTGCGACGCGCAGCTGGAGTCCGCCCAGTCCGCAGCCCGGGACGCCGGCATGCGACTGGGCCTGATGCAGGACCTCGCCGTGGGCGCGGACCGGAACAACGCCGACGCCTGGATGCTGCAGGACCTGCTGGTCGGCTCCATGTCCGTGGGTGCCCCGCCGGACATGTACAACCAGCTGGGCCAGGACTGGTCCCAGTCGCCCTGGCACCCCGAACGCCTCCAGGAGACGGGGTACCGCGCCTACCGGGACATGCTGCGCTCCATCCTGCGTCACGCCGGCGGCATCCGCGTCGACCACATCCTCGGCCTGTTCCGCCTGTGGTGGGTGCCCGTGGGCGGACCGCCGACCGAGGGTGCCTACGTGACCTACGACCATGAGGCGATGGTCGGCATCCTCGTCCTGGAGGCCCAGCGGGCCGGGGCCGTCGTCGTGGGCGAGGACCTCGGCACCTTCGAACCGTGGGTCCAGGACTACCTGGCCCGCCGGGGACTGCTGGGCACCTCGATCCTGTGGTTCGAGCAGTCTGACGGCCGGCCGCGCCCGCCCCACGAGTACCGGGTCCAGTGCCTGACCTCGGTCAACACGCACGACCTGCCCCCGACGGCCGGGTACCTGGCCGGCCTCCACCTGGACCTGCGGGAGCGCCTGGGACTGCTGGCGGGAGACGCGGAGGACGAGCGGGCCCGTGCGGCCGCCGAGCGCGACGCCTACCTGTGCGCCGTCCGTGAGGCGGGGTACCTGCCGGCCGGGGACGAACCGGACCTGTCCGACCCCCAGCAGGTGGCCGACGTCGTGGTGGGACTGCACCGGTACCTCGCCCAGGCCCCGTCCATGCTGCACGGCGTCGCCCTGGTCGACGCCGTGGGCGAGACGAGGATCCAGAACCAGCCCGGTACCACCCAGGACCAGTACCCCAACTGGGAGATCCCCCTCGCCGACGCCGCCGGTCGCCCCGTGCTGATCGACGACCTCGACGCGGTCCCCGGTTTCGCCCGCCTGCTGGACGCCGTGGACGGGGAACTGAGGCACGGCCACCCATGAGCGGGTCCTCCGGGCCGGAGCCCTTCGGCATCGTGATGGTGTCCCTGCACACCTCGCCGTCCGCCCAGCCCGGCCAGGGCGACGCCGGCGGGATGAACGTCTACGTCCGTCACCTGTCCACGCGGCTCGCGGCCGCCGGGCACCCGGTGTGGGTGCTGACCCGTCGGGAGCGGGCCGGGCAGGGACGGGAGGACCTGCCGGTGCCGGACTCCCCCGGTGCGGCGCGGGCCACCGTCCTCCCGGTGCCGGCGGGACCCGCCGCCCGGATCCCGAAGGAGGAGCTGCCCCGCTGGGTGGGGGACTTCGCGGCGGCCGCCCCGGGGGTCCTGGCCGCGGCCGGGGGCTGCCAGGGTGATGACTGCCGCTGGATCGTGCACTCGCACTACTGGCTCTCGGGGTTGGCCGGGCTGGCCGTCGCGGGCTCCCTCGACGCCCCCCTGGTGCACACCATGCACACGATGGCCGCCGTGAAGAACGCCCGGGACCGGCGATCCGCCGAACCGGAGGAGCGGGAGGCGGCCGAGCAGCAGATCGCCTCGGCCGCCGCACGGCTCATCGCCAACACGCCCGCCGAACGCCAGGAGCTGATCGACCACTACGCGGCCCCCGCGGACCGCATCGAGGTCATCCCGCCCGGCGTGGACACGGAGGTCTTCACGCCCCACGGACGGGTCGACTGGCCCGGGCGCACGGCAGCGCTGAAGGTCCTGTTCGCCGGACGCGTCCAGGGCCACAAGGGCCCGCAGGTCATCGTCCGTGCCCTGGGCCGGTTCCGCCGCCGGCATCCCGAGGGGCCCACGGTGGCCCTGCACCTGACCGGTGCCACGTCCGGCCGGGGGGACCTCGACCTGGCCGCCCTCATCGAGGAGGAGGGGCTCGCGGACTGTGCCACGACCTCCGGCCCCGTCACGGCGGACGCGTTGGCGGCGATGTACCGGGCCGCGGACGTCGTCGCGGTGCCGAGCTACTCCGAGTCCTTCGGCCTGGTCGCGCTCGAGGCCCAGGCCTGCGGGACCCCCGTGCTCGCCCACCGGGTGGGCGGCCTGGTCCACGCGGTGGCGGCCGGTGAGACCGGCCGGCTCGTCGACGGGCTGGATCCGGGCGCCTGGGCGGACGAGCTGGGACGGATCGCCGCCGATCCGGCGGCCTGGCAGGGGCTCGGGCCCGCCGCGGCACGGCGGGCCCGGGGTTTCAGCTGGGACGCCATGGCCGACCGGATGATCGCGGCCTACGAATCGCTGTAGGCCGCTCCCCCTGGCTCGATCCGGCCGGTGAAGTGCGGCTTGCCGCTCCTGGCGTTCCACGCCGTCACCTCGGTGACCCGGGCGGTACCCGCACCGGAGCGCGTGACACCCAGGGACACCGATCCGGGCAGCAGCACCGGGGTGGCGAACGAGATCGACCAGGAGTGCCCGGCGCCGGCCGGTTCGCGGCCCGCGAGCATCCGTCCGGCCAGGTACATGCCGTGCGCGATCATGCCCTTCTGGCCCAGGGCGCGCGCCGCGAGCGGATGGAGGTGGATGGGGTTGTAGTCCCCGGAGACCGCGGCGTAGTCCCGACCGGTGGACTCGGGCAGGCGCCAGCGCGCCGTCAGCTCCGGGGCCGCGAATTCCTCGCGTGGGAGGCGGTCCGCCCGGGGATGCCCGGCCAGGCGGACACCCCGGCCCAGGTAGGTCGAGGTCCCCTCCCAGAGCAGGACGGGGCCCTCCCCGGGGCGGTCGCCGTCCGGTCCGTGCACGGTGATGACCAGGTCCACGGTGGTACCGGCGGGATGGGGCGCCAGGCCGGTCGCCGAGGCGGCGACCTCCAGCGGCACCCCGGCGGGAACGGGGCGGTGGTGCCGGACCCGGTTCTCCAGGTGCACCATCCCCAGCAGGGGCAACGGGAAGTCCGCCTGTGCCATGAGGTCCATGGCGGCCGGGAAGCCCGCGATGTGCACCAGGACCGAGGGCAGGTCGGCCGGGTCCAGTGGCCCGGTGCCGGGGAACAGCCCGGCGTAGGCCGTCACGAGGTCCTCACCGATGACGTGGTCGTGCACCAGGAGGGTGCGCGCCGGCAGGGACTGCGTCCGGCGGCGCCTGAGCAGGGCATCCCGGGCGGCCGTGGACAGGGCCACCCGGTAGCTGGTGGCCAGTGGGGTCATCGTCTCGCGCTCCATCTCAGGCCCCCATGATCCCCTGGCCGCACACCCGCAGGGTGGCGCCGGAGGTCCCGCCGGCGGCGTCGGAGACGAGGAAGGAGACGGCCTCGGCCACGTCGACCGGCCGGCCGCCCTGGGAGAGCGAGTTCATCCGGCGGGCCACCTCACGGGTGAGGAAGGGGATCTTCGCGGTCATCTCCGTCTCGATGAACCCGGGGGCCACCGCGTTGATGGTCCCGCCACCGGTCATCAGCGGCGCGGTGGCCGAGACCATGCCGATGACCCCCGCCTTGGAGGCCGCGTAGTTCGTCTGTCCGGCGTTGCCCGCGATCCCCGAGGTGGAGGCCAGCGAGGCGATGCGCAACCCGGCCGCGACGACGCCCTTGCCGGCCGCCGCCAGGAAGACGCGGTTCATGGCCAGCTGGGACTCGATGTTCACGGCGATGACGGAGTCCCACCGGGCCGCGTCCATGTTCGCCAGCTTGCGGTCCCGGGTGATGCCGGCGTTGTGGACCACGACGTCCATTCGCCCGTGGCGCTCCCGGCAGTGCGCCAGGATCCGCTCGCCGGCATCCGGCGCGGTGATGTCCAGTTGCAGTGCACTGCCGGACAGTGCGTTCACGACGTCGGCCAGCCCCTGACCGGCGGCCGGGACGTCCACCCCGACGATCGTCGCACCGTCGCGGTGGAGCGTCTCCGCGATGGCGGCACCGATCCCCCGGGCGGCACCGGTGACGACGGCGACCCGACCCGCCAGGGGCCGGTCCCAGTCCCGGGGGGTCGCACCGCCGTCGGTGGCGACCGGGATGAACTGGCCGGAGACGAAGGCGCTGCGCCCGGAGAGCAGGAAGCGCAGCGCGCCGGCGGCACCCGGGGCCCCCAGCGAGACGCCCTCCCCGAGGATGATCCCGTTGGCCGTGCCCCCGTGGCGCATCTCGTGAGCGAGGGACCGGGTCAGCCCCTCCACGCCCTTGCGGGCGGCGCGGACGGCCGGATCCGGGATGCCGGCCGGATCCCGGTACACCGTGACCACCCGCCCCGAGCCGCCCAGCTGGCGCTGGACGGACCCCAGCTCCAGGGCGGTGGCGGACAGGTCGGCCGGGGTGGACACGTCGTCGAAGGCGGCGACGACGGCCCCGTAGCGGTCCTGCGTGGCCGGGTGGCGCCGCACGTCCTGGCCCCAGTCCAGCAGGTGGGCGGCCGCCTCGTCGGCGGCGGGGCCGCCGCCGAGGACCAGCACCGGACCCTCCACGAGGGGGGCTCCGGGCCGGTGGCGGCGCAGGATGGCGGGCTGGGGCAGGCCGAGGGCCTGGGCCAGCCTGTGTCCCAGCGGCCGGTTGACGAGGGCGGTGTAGGAATCGGTGCTCACGGGATCTGTGCTCCTGGGGGCCGGGTGGAGGTGGCGGGCAGGGGGTTGCGGGGCGGGGGTTGCGGGGTGGGGCTCAGCGGCCTCGGAGGATCGCCACGATGCCCTGGCCGCCCGCCGCGCAGACGGAGACCAGCCCGAGCGAGCCCGGTCCCTTCTCGTGGAGCATCTTGGCCAGCGTGGCGGTGATCCGTCCCCCGGTCGCCGCGAAGGGGTGGCCGGCGGCCAGCGAGGAGCCGTTGACGTTGAGCCGGGCCCGGTCGATCGGTCCGAGGGGGGCGTCCAGGCCGAGCCGCTCGCGGCAGAACTCCTCGTCCTCCCAGGCCTTGAGCGTGGCCAGCACGGTGCCGGCGAACGCCTCGTGGATCTCGTAGTAGTCGAAGTCCTGCAGGGTCAGGCCCTGGCGCCGCAGCAGTCGGGCCACGGCGTAGGCGGGGGCCATCAGCAGTCCCTCCTGCCCGTCGACGAAGTCGACCGCCGCGGTCTCGAAGTCCACGAAGTCCGCCAGCACCGGCAGTCCACGTGCGGCGGCCCAGTCCTCGGAGCCCAGGAGCACGGCGGAGGCACCGTCCGTCAACGGCGTGGAGTTGCCGGCCGTCATGGTGGCCTCGTCGCCCAGGTCGCGGCCGAAGGCCGGCTTGAGTGAGGCGAGCTTCTCCAGGGTGCTGTCCGCCCGCAGGTTGTTGTCCCGGGTGAGCGTGCCGAAGGGGGTGACGAGGTCGTCGAAGAAGCCCCGGTCGTAGGCGGCGGCCATGTGGTGGTGGCTGGCCAGGGCCAGTTCGTCCTGGGCCTGGCGGGTGATGCCCCAGCGGTGGGTGGTACGGGCCTGGTGCTCGCCCATGGACAGGCCGGTGCGGGGCTCCTCCGTGCCGGGGGCCTCCGGTGCCAGGTGGCCGGGGCGGAACCTCAGGACGGCCTTGATCCGGTCCTGGACGGTGCGCGCGCGGTTCAGGTCCATCAGGACGGACCGGGCGGCGTCGTTGAAGACGAGGGGGGCGTCGGAGATGCTGTCCACGCCTCCCCCGATCGCCGAGTCGAGCTGGCCCAGGCGGATCTTGTTGGCCAGCCCGCCGATGGCCTCCATGCCCGTGGCGCAGGCGATCTGCACCTCGTGGGCCGGGGTCGAGTGGTCGAGGACGGTGCCCAGGACGGACTCGCGGGTCAGGTTGAAGTCGCGGCTGTGCTTGATGACGGCGCCGGCGGCGACCTCCCCGATGCGTTCCCCCTGCAGGCCGAACCGGGGCACCAGCCCGTTCAGTGCGGCGGTCAGCAGGTCCTTGTTGCTCGCGGAGGCATACGCGCCGTGCGAACGGGCGAAGGGCGTCCTGTTGCCGCCGATGACCACGGCCTGGCGCAGCGGACCGCCGGCGATGGCGGCGGTCCCGGTGCTGGAGGTCTGCTGTTGGGGGTTCTCGGTCATGGTGATCCCTTCGGGTGGTCACGGCGGGCCGTGGCGCGGACGGAACGTGTGAGGTGGGTTACTGGAACCCACAGTACCTGATACGCTCAGTATCGTGAACAGCGCAGCCCAGGGCCGGCACCCCCTCCAGTCGCCGGCCTCCCCGTCGTCCGCCCCGGCCGCGGCGGACGGCCGCAGCACGCGCTGGGACCGGCATCGTCAGCAACGCCGCAGCGAACTGATCCGCGCCGCCCGCCACGCCGTGCACGACCTCGGCCCCCAGGCCTCGATGGACGAGATCGCCGCCCACGCGGGGACGTCCAAGAGCGTCTTCTACCGGTACTTCGGGGACAAGAACGGCCTGCAGGTGGCCGTGGGGCAGCGCGCCATCGAGTTCATGGAGCGCGAGCTGCTGACCGCCGCGGAGGCCTCCGAGAACGCCCTGGACGGCCTCTACGCGATGATCTCGGTCTACCTGCGGCTCGCGGAGTCGTCCCCGCACGTCTATGCCTTCTCAACCCGGTTGCCGCCGGAGGCCGCCGACGCGGCCGCCCTGGACGGCTCCCAGCCGGCGGCCATGGCCGACTTCTCGGACCGCATCGCCGCCGTGATGGACGTGCACTTCCGGACCTACCTGAGACAGCAGGGCCGCGAGCCGTCCGAGGGGTCGGCCACGTGGTACTGGCCCCGTGCCGCCATCGGCATGGTCCGGTCCGCCGGGGAGACCTGGCTGGCCACCCCTCCCGGTCCGGGCAGGCCCGAGGCCGACCGCCTCGCCCGCAAGATCACCTCGTGGCTCACGGCCGGACTGGCCGGGACCTACGCGCCCCAGCACTCCTCCTCCCCCACTCCCCGACAGGAGACGTCATGACCACCACCCCTGATTCCACCGTCCTGGCCGGAACCGCCGAGGCCGGAGCGGCCCACCCGGACCCCGCCATGGACGGTGTCGCCGTCTCACCCGTTCCGGACACCGACCAGGCCGCGGTGCCGGTCGCGGCCTCCAGCGCGGTGTCACCGGCCGAACCCGGTGGACTCGACATGGACCGGATCCAGGACCTGTTGCTCGGACGGTGGGCCGCGGAGCGCCGGCAGTCCCGGGAGATCGTCAAGGACCCGCGCCTGCACAAGGTCGAGGGACTGCCCATGGACGAACACCGCGAACGGGTGCTCGGACAGCTGGGACTGCTCGTGGACCTGGGCGTCGTCCAGAAGGCGTTCCCCGCGCACCTGGGAGGCGAGGACAACCATGGCGGGAACATCGCCGCCTTCGTGGAGGTGGTCACCGCCGATCCCTCCCTGCAGATCAAGTCCGGCGTGCAGTGGGGCCTGTTCGGCTCGGCCATCATGCACCTGGGCACCCAGGAGCACCACGACAAGTGGCTGCCCGACGTCATCAGCCTGAAACTGCCCGGGGCCTTCGCCATGACGGAGATCGGCCACGGCTCGGACGTGTCCTCCCTCGCCACGACCGCCACCTACGTGCCGGAGACCGACGAGTTCGAGGTGCACACCCCCTTCAAGGCCGCCTGGAAGGACTACCTCGGCAATGCGGCCCTGCACGGCAAGGCCGCCGTGGTCTTCGCCCAGCTGGTCACCCGCGGCGTGAACCACGGCGTGCACGCCTTCTTCGTGCCCCTCCGGGACGAGTCCGGGGCGTTCCTGCCGGGCGTCGGCGGCGAGGACGACGGGCTCAAGGGAGGACTCAACGGCATCGACAACGGACGGCTGCACTTCGATCGCGTCCGCATCCCCCGCACGAACCTGCTCGACCGGTACGGCTCGGTGGCCGATGACGGCACCTACTCCTCCGACATCAGCTCCCCGGGGCGCCGGTTCTTCACCATGATCGGCACCCTGGTCCAGGGCCGGGTGTCCCTGGCGCTGTCCGGTGCGGCCGTCTCGGCGCTGGCCCTGAAGGCCGCGGTCACCTACGGCAACGAACGTCGGCAGTTCAACGCGACCTCGGACACCCATGAAGAGGTCCTGATGGACTACCAGTTGCACCAGCGGCGGCTGATCGACCGGCTGGCCCGCACCTACGCGGACGCGTTCGCCGGCAACGAGCTGCTGGAGAAGTTCGACTCCGTGTTCTCCGGGGAGTCCGACTCCGACCAGGACCGGCAGGAGCTCGAGACCCTGGCGGCCGCGATCAAGCCGCTGGCCACCTGGAACGCCCTGGACACCTTGCAGGAGGCCCGCGAGGCCTGCGGCGGGGCCGGCTTCATGGCGAAGAACCGGTTCGCGTCCCTGCGGGCGGACCTCGACATCTACGTCACCTTCGAGGGGGACAACAACGTCCTGCTCCAGCTGGTGGGCAAGCGGCTCCTGGCGGACTACTCGAAGGAGCTCTCCGGGTTCTCCGTGGGGGCCCTGTCGAAGTTCGTCGCGGCCCGGGCCACCGAGGCGGTCGTCCACCGGTCCGGCCTGCGCCGGGTGGTCCAGTCCGTCCAGGACGCCGGGTCGGAACGCAAGAGCGCCAACTGGTTCAAGGAGACCGCGGTCCAGCGCGCCCTGCTGGAGGACCGCGTGCGCACCAAGACCGGCGCCGTGGCCCAGGCGCTGCTCCCGGTGGCCAGGAAGTCACGCGCCGAGCAGGCGGCCACCTTCAACCGCCACCAGACCGAACTCATCGACGCCGCCCGGAACCACGCCGAACTGCTCGAGTGGGAGGCCTTCACCCGGGCCGTGGAGCGCGTGGAGGACGATCACACGCGTCAGGTCCTCACCTGGCTGCGGGACCTCTTCGCACTGCGGGTCATCGAGGACGACCTCGGCTGGTTCCTGGAGAACTCCCGCATCTCACCCCAGCGTGCGCGCACCCTGCGCCAGTACATCAACCGCCTGGCCTACCGGCTGCGGCCGCACGCCCAGGACCTGGTGGACGCCTGGGGCTATGCTCCGGAGCACGTCCGGATGGACGTGGCCACCGGCGAGGAGGCCCGGCGCCAGAACGAGGCCGCCGAGTACTACCGCATCCTGCGGGCCAGTGCCGACGCTCCCGTCCCGGAGAGGTCCGTGCAGGGCACGCGCTCCCACCGCTGAGCCGAGGGACACCGCGGCGCCGCACCGCCCCGCACCGTCCCGGACGCCGAGGCCCCGGTCCCTGCCGTCGTGCAGGGGCCGGGGCCTCGTCGACACGGTGCTCAGGCCAGGACGGCGGAGTAGACCTCGAGCGTGCGGTCGGCGATCGACTCCCAGGAGAAGTGGTCGATGGCCCGCTGGCGTCCCGCGGCACCCATGCGCGCGGCCTGCTCCGGGTCACCCAGGACGGCGGTGAGGGCGTCGGCGAAGTCCGCCACGAAGCGCTCCTCCTCCAGCGGTGTCCCGGTGCCGTCCGTGGCCTGTTCCAGGGCCACGAGCCGCCCGGTGACGCCATCCTGGACGACCTCCGGGATCCCGCCGACGGCCGAGGCCACCACGGCGGTCCCGCAGGCCATGGCCTCCAGGTTCACGATCCCCAGCGGTTCGTAGATCGAGGGGCAGGCGAAGACCGTGGCGGAGGACAGGATCTGCACGACGTCCCTGCGGGGCAACATGCCCTCGATGACCACGACCCCGTCGCGGGTCCGCTGCAGGTCCTGGATGAGCGCGTTGACCTCGGCCGCGAGCCCGGGGGTGTCGGCGGCGCCTGCGCACAGCACGATCTGGACCTCGGGATCGAGGCGTGCCGCGGCCCGGAGCAGGTACGGCACGCCCTTCTGGCGCGTGACCCGGCCGACGAACGCCACGGTGGGGCGGGCCGGATCGATGCCGTGCCGTTCCAGGGCGTCCGTCTCCGGCTGCGGGGTCCACCGGTCGGTGTCGATGCCGTTGTGGACCACCCGCACCTTGTCCGGGTCGATGTCCGGGTAGGCGGCGAGGATGTCACGGCGCATGCCCTCGGACACCGCGATGACGGCGGCCGCGGAGGCGTAGGCCGTCGCCTCCGCCCAGGAGGAGACCCGGTAGCCCCCACCCAGCTGCTCGGACTTCCACGGCCGCAGGGGCTCCAGGGAGTGCGCGGAGAGGATGTGCGGCACGCCGTGGAGCAGCCCGCCGAGGTGGCCCGCCATGTTCGCGTACCAGGTGTGGGTGTGGATGAGGTCGGTCCCCGCCAGGTTCTCCAGCATCACCAGGTCGGTGCCGAGGGTCTGCACCGCCGCGTTGGCGTCCTGGAGCCCCCCGGGCACCCGGTAACTGGTCACGGAGGCGCCGTGGTAGTCCGGGTCGCGGTCCTCGCCGAAGGCATGGACGTGCAGCTCCGTCCGGGGCGCGAGGACCCGGGACAGCTCGGCGACATGGACGCCCGCGCCTCCGTAGATGGCCGGGGGGAACTCCTTGGTCACAATGTCTATCCGCACGACTACAACGTAGTCCAGAGTGACGAAGTCCCGTTACTGTGAAGGAAGTTCACTACATCGACGGAACGGGATGAAGGAAATGCCTCAGAAGAGGGTGCTGGCGATCGTCCTGGCGGGCGGCGAGGGGAAGCGGCTGATGCCGCTGACGGCGGACCGCGCGAAACCGGCGGTGCCCTTCGCCGGCAGCTACCGGTTGATCGACTTCGCCCTGTCGAACCTGGTCAACTCCGGGTACCTGAAGATCGTGGTGCTCACGCAGTACAAGTCGCACTCACTGGATCGGCACATCTCCGAGACCTGGCGCCTCTCCACCCTCCTGCAGAACTACATCGCGTCCGTCCCCGCCCAGCAGCGTCGCGGCAAGGACTGGTTCCTGGGCAGCGCCAACGCCATCTACCAGTCGATGAACCTCATCCATGACGCCCGTCCGGACATCGTCGTCGTCATCGGCGCCGACCACGTCTACCGGATGGACTTCCAGCAGATGGTGGACCAGCACATCGCCTCCGGCGCCTCGGCCACGGTGGCCGCGGTGCGCCAGCCCCTGGAGCTGTCCTCGTCCTTCGGCGTGATCGAGACCCGTCCGGAGGATCCGACGATGATCGAGCGCTTCGTGGAGAAGCCCCCCACGACGCAGGGCCTCGCGGACGATCCCACCCAGTTCCTGGCCTCCATGGGCAACTACGTCTTCACGGCCGACGCGCTCGTGAACGCCATCAACGAGGACGCGAAGATGGAGGACACGGACCACGACATGGGCGGTGACATCGTGCCGTGGTTCGTCGGGCAGAACGACTGCGGGGTCTACGACTTCACGTCGAACCAGGTGCCCGGGGAATCGGGAGGATCCCACTACTGGCGGGACGTCGGCACCCTGGACGCGTACTACGACTCGCACATGGACCTCGTGAAGCCGTGGCCCGACTTCAACCTGTACAACAGCGACTGGCCGATCTTCACCAGCCAGTCGGTGTCCCCGCCCGCCAAGCTGGTGCGGTCCGCCACCAAGCGGCCCGGCACCGCGGTGGACTCCATGCTCTCCCAGGGCGTCGTCGTGTCCGGCGGCACCGTGGCCCAGTCGGTGCTCTCCACGGACGTGCGGGTCAACAACGAGGCGTGGGTGGAGCAGTCCGTCCTGCTGGACGGCGTGGTGGTCGGCAAGGGCGCCAAGATCCGCAACGCCATCCTGGACAAGAACATCGTCGTGCCCGAGGGCGTGCAGATCGGGTTCGACCGCGCGGAGGACGAGTCCCGCGGTTTCACGGTGACCGACTCCGGCCTGACCGTGCTGGCGAAGGGCCAGTTCGTGCCGCCCCTGACCTGATCAGCTCCAGACCAGAACAACCCTGATCCCTTGTAGTCACTGACACAAGGAATCAGGGTTGTTCTGGTGCGGGATCAGGCCACCTGGCGCATGAGCACCTCGACGGAGAGGCGGGAGCCCTGTCCCCCGGACACGATCCCCTTCAGCGGGGTCACGTCGCGGTAGTCGCGGCCGCGGCCCACGAGCACGTGGAGGTCGCCGGCCGGCTTGGTGTTGGTCGGGTCCCACGTGTGCCAGGCGCCGTCCCACCATTCCAGCCAGGCATGGGACTGTCCGGCCACCTCGGTGCCCAGCGGCACCGAGGGCTTCGGGTGGATGTACCCCGAGACGTAGCGCGCGGGGATGCCGAGGGCGCGCATCATGCCGATCCCGATGTGCGCCAGGTCCTGGCACACGCCCTTGCCGGTGGCCAGGGCATCCTCGGCCCCGGAGGTCACGGCGGTGACGCCCGGCTGGTAGGACATGGCCTCGTCGAGCCATTCCAGCACGTTGCGGGCGCTCTGGTGCGGCCGCGGGGCGCGCAGGGCGCGGGCCCGCTCGCGCGCGTCGTCGCCCGGATCGGACAGCCGGGTCTGCGGCAGGAAGTCGGAGAACTCGTGCACCGTCTCCGTCGACTCCATCCGGTCCCAGTCCGCCAGGTCGTCGTCCGGCACGAGCGGATCGGCGCGGTGGACCTCCACCGTGGCGGAGGCGAGGACCTCGAGGGTGTCGTGGGGGACGTGGACGTCGAACGAGGTCACCCGGGTGCCCCAGTAGTCGCGGTAGGTGGTGGCCACCGCCTGCCGGGGCGTGATGGTGATCGAGGACTCCAGGGTGATCTGCTGGGCGTCCGTCACCGGGGTCATCCGGGCCTCGTTGTACGAGGTCGTAGCCGGGCTGTTGTACGCGTAGTTGGTCCGGTGCGTGATGTGCAGGCGGCTCATGAGACCTCTCCCACCCAGGACAGTTCCTGACCCCGGGAAAAGTACTTGTTGGTGATGGCTTCGGAGGCCCGGGCGCAGGAGAGCTGGACCTGGTGCAGGAAGATCGGCAGCGAGGCGGCCAGCTGGTCCGGGGTCGAGTACTCCAGCGTGGAACGCATCTCCCCCACGATCCGCCGAGCGTCATCCATGAAGCCTACGCGCTGGTAGGACGGGTCCAGGGCCATCAGGCACTCCTCGGCGTCCTGCAGCGCGCGCAGCACGGAGCGCGGGAAGAGCCGGTCCAGCAGCAGGAACTCACCGGCGTGCTCCTCGCCCACGGTGGCCCGCTGGGTGCGCAGGAAGGACTCATAGGCCCCGGCGCACCGCAGCATGTTGACCCAGGACAGGCCGAGGGCCTCGGACTCGCGGGTGGCGAGCATGCGGGCGGTCATGTCGGCCCGCTCCAGCGAGCGGCCCAGTTCCAGGAACAGCCAGGCCTCGTCATGGCTCATGGTGGAGTCGGCGAGACCGCGGATCATGGCGGTGCGCTCCAGCACCCAATGGCAGAACCGATAGGTGCCGACCATGTCCCGGCGGTGCTGGCCGAGGCCGTACCACGTGGTGTTGAGCGCCTCCCAGAGGGAGGACGAGACGGTCTCGCGCGCCCGCCGGGCGTTCTCCCGGGCCGCGCCCAGGGAACCGGCGACGGAGTGCGTGCTGGTCCGGGTGTAGGCCAGCGTGTTGAGCAGGGAGCCCAGCGTGTACTCCTCCGGCTGCGGGACGCCCATGATGGTCAGCAGCTCCCGGGTGACGGTCTCCTGTTCCTGGGCGCTCGCCCCGTTGAGCCGTTCCAGGTGCACGTCGAGGATGCGGGCGGTGCCGTCGGCGCGCTCCACGTAGCGGCCGATCCAGAACAGCGACTCGGCGATGCGGCTCAGCATGATGCCCCTCCCTGTTGTTGCTGCTGCTCGGGCAGCAGTCCGATCTCGTCCAGGGGACTCTGCGACTGCCCCTCGGGCCAGTCGTCCCCGACCACGTGCACCTGTGGCTCGGGTTCCCGGTGGGCCGCGGGGCGCGCCTCCGCGCCGGTGCGGGCCATCACCCAGGTGTCCTTGGACCCGCCGCCCTGGGAGGAGTTCACGATCAGCGACCCCTCCTTCAACGCCACGCGGGTCAGCCCGCCGGGCAGGACCCAGACGTCGTGCCCGTCGTTGATGGCGAACGGCCGCAGGTCCACGTGCCGGGGGGCGAAGCGGCCCCCGGCCAGGGTCGGCACCGTGGACAGCTGCAGCACCGGCTGGGCGATCCAGCCCCGGGGTTCGGCGAGGACCTTGCGGCGCAATTCCTCGAGCTCGGCCGGTGAGGCGTCAGGCCCGATGACGAGGCCCTTGCCACCGGACCCGTCGACCGGCTTGACCACGAGCTCGTCCAGGCGGTCCATGACCTCCTCGCGGGCCTCGGGCTCCTCGAGCCGGAACGTGTCCACGTTGGGGACGATGGGATCCTCGCCCAGGTAGTAGCGGGTCAGGTCCGGCATGTAGGTGTAGACGAGCTTGTCGTCGGCCACGCCGTTGCCCACCGCGTTGGCGATGGTGACGTTGCCGGCCCGGGCGGCGTTGACGATCCCCGGGACCCCGAGGACGGAGTCGGAACGGAAGTGCAGGGGGTCCAGGAAGTCGTCGTCGATCCGCTTGTAGATCACGTCCACGCGCCGCTCGCCGTCGGTGGTTCGCATGTAGACCTTGTTGGCCCGGGTGACCAGGTCACGCCCCTCGACCAGTTCCACGCCCATCATCCCGGCCAGCAGGGTGTGCTCGAAGTAGGCGGAGTTGTAGACCCCCGGGGTGAGCACCACGACGACCGGGTCCTCGATCTCCGACGGCGCCGACGTGCGCAGCGCGGCCAGCAGGCGACGGGGATACTCCTCGACGGGACGGACATTGACGGACCCGATGGCCTCGGGCAGGCCCTTGGACATCGCCCGCCGGTTCTCCAGCACGTAGGAGACGCCCGAGGGCACCCGGACGTTGTCCTCGAGGACGCGGAAGGTCCCCTCGGCGTCGCGCACCACGTCGATGCCGGAGACGTGCACGCGCACTCCGCCGGCGGGGCGGAAGCCGTGGACGGCGCGGTGGAAGTGGGCGCTGGTGGTGATCAGCGACCGGGGCACCACCCCGTCCCGCACCACCGACATCGTGGAGTAGACGTCGTCCAGGAAGGCCTCCAGCACCCGCACACGCTGGGCCACGCCCCGCTCCAGGACCTCCCAGTCGTCCGCGGGGATGACGCGGGGGACGATGTCCAGGGGCCAGGCCCGCTCCTCGCCCGCGTAGTCGAAGGTGACGCCGCGGTCCAGGAAGGTCCGGGCCATCGAGTCCGCCCGGGCGGTGACGTCGTCGAGGGAGAGCTCGTCCAGGGCACGCTGCACGGGACGGTAGTCCTGGCGCAGCGTGAATCCCGGGGCGAACATCTCGTCCCACGCGTCGCCGCGCTCCAGCGCCTCGGCGTATGCGGCAAACAGGTCTGACATGTCCACCAGCATTCCACGGCCCGGCACCGCAACGGGACATTTCGCGCGGGTGCCGGTCCACGGCGGAAAACCTGAAACAGTGGTTGAATACCTTCATGGTGACCACGCCCACAGCCGAACCGGCCTTCCTGGACCGCACGAACCTCACCCGCGAGGAGGCCCGCGAGCGCTCGGCGCTGGTCACCGTCCACGACTATGACGTGCACGTGGACCTCGGCACCGCACTGGATGCGCAGGCCACCGGCTTCCGCACGAGGACTTCCCTGACCTTCTCCTGCGCGGACCCGGGGTCGTCCACCTTCCTGGACTTCATCCATGACGGGGTCGAGTCCGTGGTGCTCAACGGCCGCTGCCTGGACACCGCGCAGGTCTGTGGCGGGTCCCGCATCCTGCTGCCGGACCTGGCCGGGAGCAACGAGGTGACCGTGGTGGGCACGGCGCTCTATTCCACCTCGGGTGAGGGCCTGCACCGCTTCGTGGACCCCTCGGACGGCCGGACCTACCTGTACACCCAGTACGAGCCGGCGGACGCCCGCCGGGTGTTCGCCACGTTCGAGCAACCGGACCTGAAGGGACGGTTCACGTTCCACCTGACGGGGCCGGCGGACTGGGTGCTGGCCTCGAACCAGCCCGAGGCCGCGCGTCGGGACGCGGGCGAGGGCCTGGTGACGGTGGACTTCTCCCCCACACCGCCGATGTCCACGTACATCACCACGCTGCTGGCGGGACCGTATGCGGTCTGGGAGGACCGCTGGGACGGCCACCCGGGGTCCGGGGCGCCCGTGGTGCCGCTGAGCCTGTACTGCCGGCGCTCGATGGCCGGGGCGATGGACGCGGAACGGGTCTTCGACACCACGCGGGCCGGCCTGGACCACTTCCACGACCTGTTCCGGGTGCCCTACCCCTGGGGGAGGTACGGCCAGGCCTTCGTCCCGGAGTACAACCTCGGGGCGATGGAGAACCCGGGGCTGGTCACCCTCACCGAGGACTACGTGTTCAGCTCACGCGCCACACGGGCCCAGTACGAGGGCCGGGCCACCACGATCATGCACGAGATGGCCCACATGTGGTTCGGTGACCTGGTCACCATGAGGTGGTGGGACGACCTGTGGCTGAAGGAGTCGTTCGCGGACTACATGGGGACGCTGGCCGTGGCCGAGGCCACGGAGTTCACGGACGCGTGGACCACCTTCGCGCACCGGCGCAAGGGGTGGGCCTACGTCCAGGACCAGTACCCCACCACCCACCCGATCGTCGCGGACATCGCCGACCTCGAGGCCGCCCGGCAGAACTTCGACGGCATCACCTACGCCAAGGGCGCCTCGGTGCTCAAGCAGCTGGTGGCGTTCGTGGGGCGAGAGGCGTTCATGGCGGCCTCCCGGGAGTACTTCGCCCGGCACGCCTGGGGCAACGCGGCGCTGCAGGACTTCCTGGCGGTGCTCGAGGAGGTCTCCGGCCGGGACCTCGCCGACTGGCCGGTGCAGTGGCTGCAGACCGCGGGCGTCCCGGAGCTGTGGGTCCGGGACGGGGAGACCCCGGTGCTGTGCCAGCGCGGCACGGACCCGGCCACGGGGCGGCAGGTCCTGCGCCCACACGTGCTCAGGGTGGGTCGCTATGCCCCCGACGACGGCGGCCGGCTGGTGCGCACGGCCGTCACCGACGTGGAGGTGGCCTCCGGTGCCACCGGGGCGCACATCGCGGCCGGGGGCGCGGCGGGTCACGAGGCAGCCGGCGGCGAGGGTGCCGGGGCCGTGCGGCTGGTGCTGCCCAACGACGAGGACCTCACCTACGCGAAGATCCGGCTGGACCCGGCCTCCGTGGCGGCGGTGCTCGAGCACCCGGTGACGGACAGCCTCGCCGCGGCGACCGTGTGGGCGGCGCTGTGGAACATGACGCGCGACGGGCTGCTGCCGGCCGCGGACTTCGTGGGGGCCTGCTGCCGGCTCTCCGGTCACCTCGAGGACGTCGGCCTGTACTCCCAGGTCCTCGGGCAGGCGGAGACGGCCATTCGCCGCTACGCCCCGGCCGGCGTGAGGACGGGGCTGCGGGTGCGGTTCGGGGCCGCCCTGCGCGAGGCGCTGAGCGGGTCCGGGAGCGTTGTGGCGGGCAGCGACCGCCAGCGGGCCGCGATGCGGGTGTTCGCCCTGCTCGCGCGCGGTGCGGCCGATGCCGGCGACGCCGGCGACGCCGAGGACGCGGACCACGATGCCGTGCGCGGTGTCGTCACGGTCCTGGAATCGGTGCTGGCCGGCTGGCCCGGGGGTGCGCGCCCTGCCGGTGACGGCACGGCGGAGGGCGGGCGCGCCGCCGTCGCGCCCGGACTGGAGGTGGACGCCGAGATGCGCTGGGCGGCCCTGCAGGCCCTGGCGGCGCTGGGCCGGGCGGACCAGGACCGCCTGGACCGGGCGCTGGCCGCGGAGGTGACCGCGCAGACGGCCGTGTGGCACCGGACGGCCTCGGCCGCCGTGCCGGAGGCGCGGGTGCGCGAGCAGGCCTGGACCGCGGTCATCACGGGGCGGACGGCCGACGGCCGCGTGCTCTCCAACGATCACCTGTCAGCCGTCGCCGCGGGATTCACCGCGTCCCGCCCGGACCTCGCCGCGCCGTTCACCCCCCGGTACTGGCCCGAGCTGACGGGCATCTGGGCCGGCCGGTCCAACGGGCTGGCCTCGCGCACCATCGGGGGGCTCTTCCCCGCGGCCCAGGACGCACTGCCCGGGGGTCCCGACGCCCAGGACGCCCACCCCGTGGTCGCGGCGGCGCGCGCGTGGCTGGCGGAGCACCCAGAGGCGCCGAGGGCGCTGCTGCGGATCGTCGTCGAGCGGACGGACGACCTGGTCCGTTCCCTGCGGGTCCAGGCCGCCGGGCGGTGACCGGGTCCGGCGTCAGGGGACCCGCGCGGTCCACTCCGGGGTGGCGAACTTGCCGGCGGCGAGCTGTTCGGCGCGGCTGATCTCGTCCTCGGTCAGGGTGCTGCGGAGGGCACCGTGGCGCTCGGCGAAGGTGTCCATCATGACCTCCCAGATCTCGGACCGGGTCAGCCCGGTCTGCCGGCGCAGCGGGTCGACGCGCTTCTTCGCCGAGCGGATGCCCTTGTCCCGGAGCTTCTCCTGGCCGATGCGCAGCACGTCGGTCATCTTCTCCGCGTCGATGTCGTAGCTCATGGTGACGTGGTGCAGCAGGCCCCCGCCGGACAACCGCTTCTGGGCGGCGCCGCCGATCTTGCCCTGCGGCGTGGCGATGTCGTTGAGCGGCTGATAGAACGCCTCCACGCCCGTGCGGCGCAGTGCCTCCATCACCCACGCGTCCAGGAAGGGGTAGGAGTCGGCGAAGCTCATCCCGTCCACGAGGGACTGCGGCAGGTACAGCGAGTAGGTGACACAGTTGTCGGCCTCCATGAACATGGCCCCGCCCCCGGAGATGCGGCGCACCACGGAGATGCCGTGCCGGTGGACCCCGTCCGGGTCCACCTCGTTGGCCAGGGACTGGAAGGACCCGATGACCACGGCCGGCTCCGTCCACTGCCACAGCCGCAGTGCGGGCCGGCGCAGTCCGGCGGACACGTCCTCCGTGAGGACCTGGTCCAGAGCGACCTGGGTGGTGATGGGCAGGGGCTGGGGGGCCAGGACCTCCCACTCGTGGTCCTCCCAGGTGGTGGCGTGGCCCAGGGCCCGGCGCACCGCGGTGGCCACGGCGTGCGCGTCGAAGCCGAACATGACCGTCCCGGGCCCGACGGCGGCGTCCACCGCCTCCGCGATGGTCCCGTGGGGTGCCTCCTGGGACAGGCCGACCAGCGACCGGTTGATGTGCTCCAGGGCCTCGTCCGGCTCCAGGAAGAAGTCACCGTTGATGCTCGCGCTCGTGATGGTCCCCGCCCCGGGGGCGGAACCGTCCGAGACGGTGAGGTCGGCGATGACCAGCTTGCCGCCGGGCACCTTGAATTCACCATGGTGATCGCTCATCCCTCCATACTATGAACCCCCTGGCCACCATGAACCCCTGGCCGGGGGCCGGACCTCACGTTTTCCCTCCCGGCGACGACTACGGTGTGATGACGATGATGCCGCCCTTCGACCTGGCCGTCCGCACGCACGGTGCCACCGTGCTGCGGGTCTGCCGCGCCGTGCTGGGACCGGGTCCGGACGCGGACGACGCCTGGCAGGAGACCTTCCTCGCGGCCCTGCGGTCCTGGCCGGACCTGGAGGCCGTGGCGAACCTGGAGGCCTGGCTGGTGCGGGTCGCCGGCCGGAAGGCGGTCGACGTGCTGCGCGCCCGGCAACGGCAGCCCGTGCCGGTGGAGCAACTGCCGGACACCGTGGTGGCACCGGCGAGTGACGCGGACGGGCACGCGGCCGTGTGGACGGCCGTCGCCGCGCTGCCCGAACGTCAGCGACTGGCCATCGCGTACCACTACCTCGGAGGCCTGAGGCACACCGAGACGGCCGAGCTGATCGGCAGCACCCCCGAGGCCGTCCGCCGGGCGGCGGCCGACGGGCTCAGGACCCTTCGGGACCGCTATGACGGTTGAGCGGTCAGACGAGACACGACGAGACGAGACGAAACGAGACACGATGAGGACCACGTCATGACGACACCATCACCCCTGGGCCCCGGGAGCCTGCCGGCTTTCTCGGTGTCCGAGGCCGAGCTGGCCGGACTGGCCGGGAGGCTGGCCCACCGGGCGGAGGACGAGGCCCTGCTGGAGGTCGCCTACCGGATCCTCGAGAGCCCCGTGGGCCGGCTCCTGCTGGCCGCCACCGAGCGGGGACTGGTCCGGGTCGCCTTCGAGCGGGAGGGCTTCGATGAGGTCCTGTCCGGGCTGGCCCAGCGGCTCGGGCCCCGCATCCTGCACGCTCCCTGGAAGCTGGACGCGGCCGCGGCCGAACTGGAGGAGTACTTCGCCGGCCGCAGGCGGCAGTTCGGGGTGCCCCTGGACTTCGCCCTGTCCCACGGTTTCCGGCGGGCCGTGCAGCAGCGCCTGCCGGAGATCGGCTACGGGCGGACCATGTCCTACCGTCAGGTCGCCGAGCTCCTCGACCGACCCGGTGCCGTCCGGGCCGTGGGCACCGCCTGCGCCACCAACCCGCTGCCGGTCGTCGTCCCCTGCCACCGGGTGCTGCGCTCGGACGGCGGGCTGGGGGGTTACCTGGGCGGGCTCGAGGCCAAGGAGACGCTGCTGGGCCTCGAGAACCGGGCGGTCGCCGCGTGAGCGAGCCGCTGCCGGACGCCCTCGTCGTCGGGGAGGACGGCCTCGCCCGCCCGCCGTGGGCCGCCACCGATCCCCTGCTGCGCGAGTACTACGACACGGAGTGGGGCCTGCCCGTCAGGGACGAGCACGGCGTGTTCGAGCGACTGTCCCTGGAGGCCTTCCAGTCCGGGCTCTCCTGGCGGACCGTGCTGGCCAAGCGGCCCGCGTTCCGGCGGGCCTTCGCGGACTTCGACCCGGAACAGGTCGCCTGCTTCGGGGAGACCGAGGTGGACCGGCTCCTGGCCGATGCGGGGATCATCCGCAACCGGGCCAAGATTCTGGCGACGATCGGCAATGCCCGGGCCACCCTCCGGCTGCGGCCGGACGGCGGGCTCGCCGAGTTCGTCTGGTCGTTCCAGCCGGAACAGACCCCCCGGCCGCAGACCCCGGCGGAGGTCCCGAGCACGTCCCCCGAGTCCACGGCGCTGTCGAAAGCGCTGCGGGCGCGGGGTTTCCGGTTCGTGGGACCGACCACGATGTTCGCCCTCATGGAGGCCATCGGGATCATCGACACCCACCTGCTGGGTTCGCACCGCCGGGGATCCTCCGAAGTGTGGACGTGAGAGGGGCTGGGTAGGCTCGGGGCATGACGAACGACGCGGGTGCCCTTCGCCGGTGGACGACGAGGGCCGGCTGGATCCTGGCCGTGGCGGTGCCCCTCTGGATGGCCGGTGGCCGGTTCCTGACGGACAGCGCCGGGGACCTCACGGCGGTCTATGCGCTGACGCTCGCGCCGGTCCTGTTCCTGCTCTCGGTGACCGCCCTCGCGGTGCCCCGCCGCCGCGCGGGACGCCAGCCCTCCGCCCGGTCCCTGGGGCTGCTGCTGATCGCCTGGGCCTGCGGCCTCGGGCTGGGCTTCACGCTGCCGGACACCGGGGAGGGCGCCTCCTCCGTGCTCGGCGCCCTGGTGGGACCTCAGGCCGAAGGCGTGGCCGCCGCGCTGAGCAATCCGCTGGGGATCATCATGCTCTTCATGTCGACCGCCGGCTGCGTGCTGGCCGTGCGGGACAGCTCGCGCACGGACGATGCCCGTCGCTCCCCCAGCGACGAGGACGACTACCAAGGCACCGGCTACTTCCCCGTCCTGGACGTCTGACCGCCGCAGGACGAGGGCAGTCGGGTAGACAGACAGGAACCGGGGCCGAGTCCTGGCCGCCTCCCGAGGGAGGACGGCCGGCTCGACCCCGGTTCCGGGATGTCGTGGAGGCGGAAGACTACTTCTTGCCGCCGAAGCCCTTGAAGCGGGCGTTGAAGCGCTCGACGCGGCCGGCGGTGTCCATGATCCGCTGCTTGCCGGTGTAGAACGGGTGGGACGCGGCCGAGATCTCGACGTCGATCACCGGGTAGGTGTTGCCGTCCTCCCACTCCATCGTCTTGTCCGAGGAGGTGGTGGTGCGGGTGAGGACCTTCTCGCCGGAGGCCAGGTCGTTGAAGATCACCAGCTGGTAATCGGGGTGGATGTCAGTCTTCATGGGGAATCCTTCGCATGCGCCACTGGATTTTGCCAGCAGCTTTTCAGGAACGTTGGGGGGTCGGCCGCGGCACGGCCGAGGATCAACTATAGCGCATCGGCCCTCAGGCGCGGGAACGCAACTCCCAGAAGGCGACGGCCGACGCGGCGGCCACGTTGAGGGAGGCCACCCCGGCGGACATGGGGATCGCCACGTGCAGGTCACAGGCCGCGAGCGTCGCCGGGGTGACCCCCGGGCCCTCGGCGCCCAGGACCAGGGCCAGCCGGTCGTGTCCGCGCAGCTCCGGGGCGTCCACGGGGATGGCCTCCTCGCTGAGCTCGAGGGCGGCCACCGTGAACCCCTCGCCCCGCAACCGGTCCAGCTCGGCGGGCCAGGCCGACCGGCCCCGGCCGTCGGCCTCCCCGATCCGGGCCCACGGCACGGCGAACACGGTACCCATCGACACGCGGATGCTGCGCCGGTAGAGCGGGTCGGCGGACTCGGGACTGACCAGGACGGCGTCCACCCCCAGCCCCGCCGCCGAGCGGAAGATCGCGCCGAGGTTGGTGTGGTCGGAGACGTTCTCCAGGATCGCGACCCGCCGCGCCCCGGCCAGGACCTCGTCCACGGTGCGCGGCGCCGGCCGGTCCATGGCGGCCAGCGCACCGCGGTGCAGGTGGAAACCGGTGATGCGTTCCAGGACCTCGTCCGTGCCGGTGTACACGGGAACCCGGGGATGCGCGGCGAACACGTCGGCCATCGACTCCAGGTACCGGTGGGTGAGGAAGAACGACCGGGGAGTGTGCCCGGCCGCCAGTGCGCGGCGTACCACCTGCGAGGACTCGGCCAGGTAGATGCCGTGGACGGTGTCCTGCCGTCGGCGCAGGGCGGCGTCGGTGAGCCGGGCGTAGACCTCCACCCGCGGATCGGAGACGTCGGTCAGCTCCACCGGCTGACTCCCCGACTGACTCCCCGGCTGGCCCCCGGGCCGGCCCACTGCCTCACCCACCGGCGACCAGCCGCCAGACCATGTTCGCCAGGCCGGCCAGGCCCACGACGACGATGACCACCCGCAGCCAGAACGGCCTGATCCGCCGGCCGATCCGGGCGCCCAGGCTGGCACCGAGCATGGAGGAGACCGCGATGAGCAGCACGGCCCGCCAGTCGATGCGGTCGAAGGCGAAGAGCAGGTAGGACGTGGCGGCGATGAGGTTGACCATGAGGGACAGGTAGGTCTTCGCGGCATTGGCGTGGACGAGGGCCCCGCCCATGAACACCCCGAGGATGCCCAGAAGCAACACGCCCTGCGCCGCCACGAAGTACCCCCCGTAGACACCCGCGCCGAAGGTCAGCAGCCACAGCAGCGGGGTCACCGGTCCCGTCGGGACGCCCGGGTCCTCCGCGCCGACGCGGGTCACGGCCCCCGGCCCCGGGGCCGTCGCGGCCTCCGGCGTCCCCTCCTGGCCGTCCGTTTCGGCCTGGCGCGCCTTCCGGCGGCGCACCCACGCGGACATCCGCGGCTGGAACACCACGAAGCCCAGGGCCACCACGATCAGGATCGGTGCCGCGACCCCGAAGACCTCCTCCGGCAGCACCATGAGCAGGAACGCGCCGACCAGCCCCCCGGTCAGCGAGGCGGTCGTCAGCGCCGGCAGCACCGCGCGCGACTGGGCCAGCTCACGCCGCCAGCCGAACACCCCGGACACGCCCGCGGCCACCAGGCCCATGGCGTTGGAGATCTGGGCGGTCACCGGGGGGAATCCCATGGCGACCAGCACCGGGAAGGTCACCAGGGTGCCGGACCCGACGAGGGTGTTGATGGTGCCGGCCCAGAATCCGGCCAGCAGGATGACGGCCACCTGCCAGAGCTCGAGGCCCAGGAATTCCACGCAGTACCCCTCCGGTGCGACGGGTGCGCCGGTCAGCGGGCGACGGCCGTGTAACGGCCCTCGTCGCGAGTGACCTTGAGGGGCAGGCCGAAGGCGGCGGAGAGGTTGTCCTCGGTGAGGGTCTGCTCCAGCGGACCGGCGGCGACCACGCGGCCCTGGCGCATCAGCAGTGCGTGGGTGAAGCCCGGCGGGATCTCCTCCACGTGGTGGGTGACCAGGACCAGGGTGGGCGCGGCCGGATCGGCGGCCAGGCGGGTCAGGGCCCGCACGAGGGTCTCCCGGCCGGCCAGGTCCAGGCCGGCCGCGGGCTCGTCGAGCAGCAGCAGTTCCGGGTCGGTCATGAGCGACCGGGCCACCAGAACGCGCTTGCGTTCGCCCTCGGACAGGGTGCCGAAGCGCCGGTCCTCATAGCCGCTGAGTCCCCACTGCCAGATCAGGCGCCGGGCCCGTTCCTCGTCCTGCGCGTCGTAGTCCTCGTTCCAGCGGCCCATCACGCCCCAGGACGCCGTCACCACGGCATCCAGCACGGTCTCCTGGCCCGGGAGCTGCTGGGCCAGCGTCGCGGAGGACAGGCCGATGCGCGGGCGCAGCTCGAAGACGTCGACGGCGCCGAGGACCTCGTCCAGGATCCCCACCATGCCGGTCGTGGGGTGCATGCGCGTGGAGGCCACCTGCATCAGGGTGGACTTGCCGGCCCCGTTGGGGCCCATGATGATCCACCGCTCGCCCTCACGCACCTGCCAGTGGATGTCCTGCAGCAGTTCCTTGGTTCCCCTGCGGACCCCCACCGCCGCCATCTCCACCACTGCCTCGCCCGAGGGGACGAGGGTCGAAGGGGCATGACTGGCGCGCTGGAGTCCGTCAGAAGGGTTGGTCATGCCTCAAACACTAGGCTAGGAGGACCCTTCCCAGCACGAAAGGCCACGGCATGGCGCCCATTGCATCCTTCACCGCAGCAGTCACCGACGACGACGGACTCACCCCGGCCTCCCGGCCCGGGGCCGCGACCGACCGGGTCCTCGTCTACCTCCCCGGGGAGGCCGGTCCCGCCGCCGGTGGGCCGGGCCGCGATGACGCGCCGGTCGGGGTGCCCGCCCACGCGGAACCGGTCTCCGGCGTCGGCTTCCACGGCTGGCGCTGGGACGTCCCCGCCGGGGAGCCGGCCGGCCGGCCGGATCCGGCCCTGCTGCCCCACGGCGCGGCCGTGGCGGTGGTGCCCGCGGACGCCGTCTCGGCCACGCCCAGGATGCTGGTGATGGACGTGGACTCCACGCTGATCCGCCAGGAGGTCATCGAGCTGCTGGCCGCGTATGCCGGGCGCGAGGCGGAGGTCACGGAGGTCACGGAGGCCGCCATGCGGGGTGAGGTGGACTTCGCCCAGTCGTTGCACCAGCGGGTGCAGGCCCTGGCCGGGCTGGAGGAGGACGTCATCGCGAAGGTGGCGGCCGCCGTCGAGCCGCAGGACGGGGCCCGCGAGGTGATCACCGCGTTCCGCGACGCCGGCTGGGAGGTGTGCGCGGTCTCGGGCGGCTTCACCCAGGTGCTGGCGCCGCTGGCCGCCGACCTCGGGCTGACCCGCTACCGGGCCAACGACCTGGAGATCGTGGACGGCCGGCTGACCGGGCGCGTGACCGGGGCCGTCGTGGACAGTGCCGTCAAGGCGCGGATGCTGCGCGCGTGGTCCGCGGAGGCCGGGGTGGACCCTGCCGGGGTGATCGCCGTGGGCGACGGCGCGAACGACATCGACATGCTGCAGGCCGCAGGGCTGGCCGTGGCGTTCTGCGCCAAGCCCGCCCTGCGCCCGCACGCCGATGTCGAGCTGGACGTGCCGTCGCTGGACGTCGTCCGGGTGCTCGCCGGCCTCTGAGGGCCCCGCGTCAGCGGTGGTCGGGATCGCCGCCGGCGGCCTCGAGGAAGTCCTGGGCCCCGCCCACGTACTCGGTGTGTCCGGCCGGCAGGTCCCGGCCCACGAGGGAGGCCACCTCGGCGGCGAACTCCTCGACCGAGTACAGCTTCCCGGCCGCCTCGCGCCGGGCCTCGATGGCCCCGGGCTCGGCCCGGTTGAGCATCGTGGCCGTGATGGTTCCCTCGATCATGTCCCCGGACACCACCACGAGGGTGATGCCCTTCTCGCGCAGCGCGGGGATGCGCTCCCGCAGGGCGGTCTCGCCGGCACGCTTGGAACGGGCCACCGGCACATAGGCGTCCATGGTGGGGACCGCGTCGATGAAGTGCGCCTGGTGGCTGGTGACGAAGACCACCTGCGAGCCGGAGGGCATGACCTCGGCGGCGGCCTCGAGCATGGCGACCTGGGCGTCGCGGTTCAGCACGTTCGCGTAGTCCTCGCCCATGGAGGACTCCATCCCCCCGGAGGCGTTGAGCACCAGGATGTCCAGGGAGCCGAAGGCCGAGAGGGCGGCGTCCACCATGGCCTGGCGGCCCTCGGCGGTGGTGATGTCCGCGCCCACGGCGACGGCGCGGCCGCCGGCCTCCTCGATCGAGGCCACCACCTTGTTCGCCCGGGGCGCCTTCTGCCGGTAGTTGACCACGACGCCGGCCCCCCGGGCGGCGAGCAGTCGCGCGGTGTCGGCGCCCACACCACGGCTGGAGCCGGTGACGATGGCGCCCTTGCCGGCGAGGTCCTGGGTGGTCTGGGTGCTCTGGGTGCCCTCGGCACCCGTGTTCTCGGAAGTCATGCGGATCAGTGTCCCATCCCCAGGCCGCCGTCCACGGGGATGACGGCACCGGAGATGTAGGAGGCCTCGTCGGAGGCGAGCCACCGCACCACGCCGGCAACCTCGGACGGCTCGGCGAAACGGCCGGCGGGGATCTGCGTCTTGTACTGCTTCTGCAGGTCCTCGCCCAGGGCCTGGGTCATCTCGGTGTCGATGTACCCGGGGGCCACCACGTTGGCCGTGATGTTCCGGGAACCGAGTTCGCGGGTGAGTGAGCGGGCCATGCCGACCAGGCCGGCCTTGGAGGAGGCGTAGTTGATCTGTCCCGGCGAGCCCATCAGGCCGACGACCGAGGAGATCAGCACCACGCGGCCCTTCTTCTTGCGGATCATGCCCTTGGAGGCGCGCTTGAGCACCCGGAAGGCACCGGTGAGGTTGGTGTCGATGACCGAGGTGAAGTCCTCCTCGCTCATCCGCAGCAGCAACTGGTCCTGGGTGATCCCCGCGTTGGCCACGAGCACCTCGACCGGGCCGTGGGCCGCCTCGACCTCGGAGAAGGCCCGGTCCACCGAGTCGGCGTCCGTGACGTCGGCCTGCACCGCGAACAGCCCGTCCGGGGCCTGCCCGGACCGCGAGGTGACGGCCACCCGGTCCCCGTTGTCCCGGAAGGCCTGCGCGATGGCCAGGCCGATGCCCCGGTTGCCACCGGTGACCAGGACGCTGCGCCCGCCCGTCGAATCCTGCGTGCTTGCCTCGGCCATGGTTCCTCCTGGGTCGGTCCTGCTTCTTCGGTGCCCCACTCTAGGGCGGAAAGTGGGACAATGGACGACAGGCCCGGACACGCCGGCCACCGATTCCCCACCGCTCAGGAGCCTGCCCCATGTCCATCCGTCACGCCGAGACCGGTCGCCAGACCGGGCACCCCCGGCGAGACCGCTCCGAGGACGTCCAGCGCATCACCAGCGCACCGGCACCGGGCCACGTCGACCGCGACGCCCGCTTCGTGCGCTACGCGTGGCAGATGGGGATCCGCACCGTCTGCTTCGTGCTGGCCTTCTTCACGACCGGCTGGGTGCAGATCGTCTTCTTCGTCCTGGCCATCGTGCTGCCGTACATCGCGGTGGTCCTGGCCAATGCCGGCACCGTCTCCAACGGCGAGGCGCTGGACGCCGTGCCCCGGGCCAGCGCCCAGGAACTCACGAACCGGCTGCAGCTGGACGCCGGGCCGGAGACCCTGGTGGGAACCACCACGGACGATCCGCCGGCGGGCGCCCGGCCGACCGGGCCCCGCGTCCAGCCGGAACCGCACCCCCTGCCGGAACCGGGCAACGATCGGGACCACCGCGCCGCATGAACGACCGTGACCTCCTGGGTGCCCTGGACGGCACCGCCTCCGCCACGCCCGGCCCGGCGACCGCGCCGCCCTCGGGACCGGACGGGTCCGGCGGACCGGCCCGGGCGGAGTGCTCCCGCAAGGGGTGCCGGCAGGACGCCGCCTGGCTCCTGGAATGGAACAACCCCCGCATCCACGCGCCCGAGCGGCGCAAGACCTGGCTGGCCTGCCCGGAGCACCGGGACTGGCTCGCCGACTACCTGCGGTCCCGGGGACTGCTGAAGGACGTGCTCCCGCTTGACTGAACCCGAGGCGCAGACGCCGAAGCGTGCCCGGCTCGACTACCGCTTCCTCATCTCCCCGCAGTGGCTCGGCGGGCTGGCCTTCTGCGCCGTCTTCGCCGTCGCCTGCGCCCTGCTGGGCCAATGGCAGATGGACCGGCGCATGGAGGCCGTGGCCGAGATCAACAAGGTCCTGCAGAACTACGACGAGCCGGCCGTCCCGCTGGCCTCGAACGTCACGGTGTTCACCGACTTCCAGCCCCACCAGCAGTGGACCCCCGTGGAGATGGAGGGCGAGTACCTCGAGGAGGACACCCGGATCGTGCGCAACCGCCCGCTGGCCGGCAAGCCGGGCTACGAGGTCCTCGTGCCCTTCCGCGCGGACACCGGGGACGTGATCGTGGTCAACCGCGGCTGGCTGCCGATCGGTGACACCCCCGGCCGGCCCGACGTCGTCCCCTCCCCGCCCGCGGGCGAGGTCACGGTCGTGGTCCGGGCCAAGCCGGGCGAGCCCGACCTGGGCCGGGACGCCCCCGAGGGCCAGCTCGCCTCGATCGACCTGGTCGCCTTCACGGACAGCGTCGGTTACCCCGTGGCCGACACCGCCTACGGTCAGCTGGCGGACGAGACCCCCGCCCCCGCGGTGGGCATGCAACAGCCGCCCAAGCCCCCGCTGGACGAGGGACCGCACCTGTCCTACTCGCTGCAGTGGTTCATGTTCGGGCTGATGAGCTTCGTGGTCTGGGGCTACATGGCCCGGCAACGGGCCCTCAACGACCGCGACGACCGCGAGCAGGGACTGACCGAGGACGACGGGTACCTCTCCGCCTACCGGGCTCCGAAGTCGAGGCCGGCCCGCCGCCGCGGCGGGCGGCCGACCGACGAGGAGGCCGAGGACGCGCTCCTCGACGCCGCCGAGTCACGCTGAGCACGCTGAGGGCGCGCCGGCCGGTCCGCCGGTCAGGCCAGCGTGATGAGGTCCTGGTAGGAGCTGTTCCAGAGGTCCTCCACCCCGTCCGGCAACAGGACCACGCGCTCCGGGTCGAGCGCCTCCACCGCGCCCTCGTCGTGGGTGACCAGCACGACCGCACCCTCGTAGGTCCGCAGGGCGTTGAGGATCTCCTGGCGTGAGGCCGGGTCCAGGTTGTTCGTCGGCTCGTCCAGCAGCAGCACGTTCGCGCTGGAGGCCACGAGGGTGGCCAGGGCGAGGCGGGTCTTCTCGCCGCCGGAGAGCACGCCGGCCGGCTTGGCCACGTCGTCGCCCTGGAACAGGAAGGAGCCCAGGATGTTGCGCACCTCGGTGTCCGCCAGGTCCGGGGCCGCGGTCTTCATGTTCTCCAGGACGGTGCGATCGGTGTCCAGCGTCTCGTGCTCCTGGGCGTAGTAGCCGAGCTTGAGGCCGTGACCGGCGATCACCTCGCCCGTGTCCGGTGTGTCGATGCCCGCCAGCATCCGCAGCAGCGTCGTCTTGCCGGCACCGTTGAAGCCGAGGATCACCACCCGAGAACCGCGGTCGATCGCCAGGTCCACCCCGGCGAAGATCTCCAGGGAGCCGTAGGACTTGGACAGGTCCTGCGCCGTCAGCGGCGTCTTGCCGCACTTGGCCGGTTCCGGGAAGCGGATCGCCGCGACCTTGTCCGCGGCCCGCTCCCCCTCCAGGCCCTGCATCATGCGCTCGGCGCGCTTGATCATGTTCTGCGCGGCGACCGCCTTGGTCGCCTTGGCGCGCATCTTGTTGGCCTGGTCCATCAGGTGGCTGGCCTTCTTCTCCGCGTTCGAGAACTCGCGCTTGCGCCGGGCCTGGTCCTGCTCGCGCTGCAGCAGGTAGTTCTTCCACCCCATGTTGTACTGGTCGATCACCTGGCGGTTGGCGTCCAGGTAGAGGACCTTGTTGACGGTCATCTCCATCAGGTCCACGTCGTGGCTGATGACGATGAAACCGCCCGGGTAGGACTTCAGGAACTCCCGCAGCCACACGATCGAGTCGTGGTCCAGGTGGTTGGTCGGCTCGTCCAGCAGCAGGACGTCCGCGTCCGAGAAGAGGATCCGGGCCAGCTCCACGCGGCGGCGCTGGCCGCCGGAGAGGGTGTGCAGGGGCTGGTCGAGGATGCGGTCCGGCAGGCCGAGGTTGGCACAGATCGTGGCGGCCTCGGACTCGGCGGCGTATCCGCCCGACGTCGTGAACTCCGCCTCGAGCCGGCCGTACCGGTGCATCGCCTTCTCGCGGATCGCATCGTCCGGGTTGGCCATGTCGTCCTCGGCCTGGCGCATGCGCCGGATGATCTGGTCGAGCGAGCGCGCCGAGAGGATCCGGTCCCGCGCCGTCTGGTCCATGTCCTCGACCTTGGGGTCCTGGGGGAGGTAGCCGACCGAGCCGCGGCGCGTGACGTGGCCGCCCGTGGGCTGTCCCCCACCGGCCAGGACCTTGGTCAGGGTGGTCTTGCCGGCACCGTTGCGGCCCACCAGTCCGACCTTGTCCCCGCGATCGACCTTGAACGTGACCCCGTCCATGAGCAGACGCGCACCCACGCGGAGTTCGAGGTCTGTGACAGCAAGCACGGGGGGATCTCCTTGGACGGCCTAGACTGTCCGCCGAGGCGGGCGGAACCCGTCAAGTCTACCGTCGAGCCACGCCGGTACCGTCCGTACAGGAGCTGAACCATGAGCCAAGCAGTCCAGAGCGCCCAGCGCACGTCGTTGGCGGTGCCCACGCAGGTGGCCCTGGCCGGGGTGTTCGCGGCGCTGATCGCGGTGTGCTCGATGCTGCCGCCGATCCCGGTGGGCGGTTTCGGGGTGCCGATCACCCTGCAGACGTTCGCGGTGATGCTCACCGGCCTGATCCTGGGGGCCCGCCTGGGCTTCCTGTCGGTGCTGCTCTACCTCGTGGTGGGGCTGGCCGGGCTGCCGGTCTTCTCCGGGTTCAACGCCGGGATCGGCGTGCTGGCCGGGCCCTCGGCCGGGTACCTGCTGGCCTTCCCGCTGGCGGCCGGGCTGGCCGGGGCGCTGTCCACGGTGGTGCTGCGCCGCGGCCAGGCCGCCGCCGCCCGGGGCGCGGGCCGGATGGGCTTCGGCTGGTGGGCCCTGGTGTGGCTGTGCGCGATGGTGGCCTCCTTCGTGTTCATCCACCCGATGGGCATCGCCGGGATGATGCTCGCCCTCGACCTGGACCTGGCCACCGCCCTGGGGGCCGACATGGTGTTCTGGCCCGGGGACGTGGTCAAGAACGTGCTGGCCACGGCGGTGGCCGCCACCGTCATCCGGGCCTTCCCGGCCCTGGCCCTGCGCCGGTTCTGAGCCGGATGCCCACCGCGGGGCCGGACCCGGTCATCGAGCTGCGCGGGGCGGTCGTGGACCTGCCCGGCGCGGCCCCGGCCCCGGGGCAGGGAACCGGGGCCGCCCCCGGGACCCTGCGTATCCTCGGGCCGGTGGACACGGTCCTGGCCGAACCGGTCACCGCGGTGATCGGGGCCAACGGATCGGGCAAGTCGACCCTGGTCCGCCTGCTCAACGGGCTGGTCCAGCCCTCGGCGGGCACCGTCACGGTGCACGGACTGGACACCGTCGCCCGGGTCGACGAGGTACGGTCCCGCACCGGGTTCATGTTCACCGACCCGCTGGTGCAACTGGTCATGCCCACGACGGGTGAGGACGTCGAGCTCTCCCTGCGCCGGACCATCCGCCACCGGGGCGAACGGCGCCGCGCCGCCGAGGCGGTCCTGGCCGAGCACGGACTGGCCGGGCTGGCCCACCGCAGCATCTACGACCTCTCCGGTGGCCAGCGCCAGCGCCTGGCCCTGGCCACCGTGCTGGCCACGGACCCCGCGCTGCTGGTGGCCGACGAGCCGACCACCCTGCTGGACCTGGACTGGACCCTGGAGGTCCAGGACCTGCTGCTCTCCCTGCCCGGCAGCGGCCGGTGCCGCCAGCTCGTCTACACCACCCACGACCTGGACTTCGCCGCCCGGGCCGACCGGTGCCTGGTCGTGGCCGGCGGGCGCATCGTCCACGACGACGACGGGCCCGGGGCGGTGGCCTGGTACCGCCGGGACGTCCACGACCGACGTGCCGCCCGCACCCGGCCCGGAGCCGGCCGCCAGGAGCGCGCACGGTGAACCTGCTCGACCACCGGCCCGGCACCTCCCCGGTCCACCGGGCACCCCTGGGCGTGAAGTACGCGGTGCTGCTGGTGCTGACCGTGGTCCTGGTGGCCTGGCGCCAGCCCGTGGTGGTCGGCGCCGTGCTCGCCGGGGTCCTCGGCCTGTACCTGCTGGCCCGGCTGCCCGGAGAGTTCCTGGCCCCCTGGCGCCGCGGCTGGCCCCTGCTGGCCTTCGCCGGCGTGGCCCGCTTCGCCTCCGGGGTGTTCGGGCCGGTCCCCCTGTCCCCGCTGGACGCCCTCGGGCCGGCGCTGGTGGTCATGGCCGCCGTCTTCGGCGCGCTGGCCGCCGCTCGGTTGCTGGTGATCACCACCCCCGGCACGGAACTGCTGGACGGCCTGGCCCACTTCTTCGGCGCGTTCCGCCGGTTCGGGGTCAACCCGGAGGCCGCCGCCCTGGCCGTGAACGTCATGCTGCGCACGATCCCCTGGGTAGGCGCCGCCGTGCGCGCCCACGCGGAGGCCCTGGCCTCCCGGGGCCTGCGCCGCGGGCCCGTGCGCCTCATGGGACCGGTGCTCGTGGCCACGGTCGGCCACGCCCGAGCCACCGGGGAGGCCCTGGCCGCCCGCGGGCTGCCCGCCGCACCCGAGCCGAAGCCTCCGGGGCCGGACTACACTCGGGGCGCATGAGCTTCAATGACAACGTCCGGCTGGACCCCTCCCGCGTCCGAGACTCCCGGGGCCGCGGTGGTGGCGGCCGGGCGGGGCGCGGCGGAACCGTCGCCATCGGTGGCGGCACCGGCCTGCTGGTGCTGCTGCTGGCGATCTTCGCCCCCGGACTGGCCGAGCAGCTCGGACTGACCGGCCCGTCGCCGGAGACGTCCCAGTACGAGCCCGTCGGCCCGGCGGCGTCCGCCACCTGCCGCACCGGGGAGGCGGCGAACGAGCGGACCGATTGCCGGATCATCGCCACGGTCGAGTCCGCCGACGCCTTCTGGGATCCCCACCTGGCGGAGTACAACGTCACCTGGCGGCCCCCCGGAGTGGAGCTGTTCGGCGGTCAGGTCAACACGGCCTGCGGCATGGCCACCTCGGACGTCGGCCCGTTCTACTGCCCGGGCGATGAGACGGCGTACTTCGACACGGACTTCTTCGGCCTGCTGCAATCGCGGTTCGGGGCCTCCGGCGGCCCCCTGGCCGAGGAGTACGTGGTCGCCCACGAGTACGGCCACCACATCCAGAACATCATCGGCTACCTGCAGTACTCGCAGTCCGGCGGCACCGGGCCGGAGTCCGGGGCGGTGCGCGTGGAACTGCAGGCGGACTGCTACGCCGGGATGTGGGCCGGGCACGCGGTGCGCACCGTGGACCCCGAGTCGGGCGACCCGTTCCTGGATCCCCTCACCCAGACCGACCTGCGGGACGCGCTCTCCGCGGCGGCCGCCGTCGGGGACGACCGCATCCAGCAGTCCACGACCGGTCGCGTGCTGCCCGAGGCCTTCACGCACGGCACCTCCGAGCAGCGGATGGCCTGGTTCATGCACGGCTACGAGTCCGGGGACGTCAACCAGTGCAACACCCTGGACCACCCCGACCTGGACGATCCGACGGCCTGAGCCGCCCGTCCTCCCGGGCAGGGACAGTGCCGGGGACGCAGACGAGAACACCCCGGTCCGTGGACCGGGGTGTTCTCGTCTGCGGGGGTGAGGGGTCGGGCTCAGATGTTGAAGCCCAGGGCCCGCATCTGCTCGCGGCCCTCCTCGGTGATCCGCTCCGGGCCCCACGGCGGCATCCAGACCCAGTTCAGCCGCCACTCGTCGACCATGGTGCCGATCTCGTTGCCGATCTGCTCCTCGATCACGTCGGTGAGCGGGCAGGCCGCGGTGGTCAGGGTCATGTCGATGATCAGGGCACCGTCCTCGGCATAGTTCATGCCGTAGAGCAGCCCGAGGTCGACGATGTTCACGCCCAGCTCGGGGTCCATGACCTCGTGCAGGGCCTCCCTGATGTCCTCGAGGGAGGTCTGTGCCTGGTCAGTCGTCATGCTGTCCTCCTCAGGCCCCTGCAGCAGCGGTCTCGAAGCGCTCGTAGCCCTCGGCCTCGAGGCGGTCGGCCAGCTCGGCGCCGCCGGACTCCGCGACCTTGCCGTCCACGAACACGTGCACGAAGTCGGGCTTGATGTACTGCAGGATGCGGGTGTAGTGGGTGATGAGCAGGGTACCCATCTCATTGGTGGCCTGCGCACGGTTGACGCCCTCGGAGACCACGCGCAGCGCGTCGACGTCCAGGCCGGAGTCGGTCTCGTCCAGCACCGCGAACTTCGGCTTGAACAGCTCGAGCTGCAGGATCTCGACGCGCTTCTTCTCGCCGCCGGAGAAGCCCTCGTTGACGTTGCGGCTGGCGAAGGCGGGATCGATCTTCAGGCCCTCCATGGCGGCCTTGACGTCCTTGGTCCAGTGGCGCAGGGACGGGGCCTCGCCGTCGATGGCGGTCTTGGCGGTGCGCAGGAAGTTGGTCATGGTCACGCCCGGGATCTCGACCGGGTACTGCATCGCCAGGAACAGGCCGGCGCGGGCACGCTCGTCCACGGACATCTCCAGGACGTCCTCGCCGTCGAGCGTGATGGTGCCGGAGGTGACCTCGTAGCGCGGGTGGCCCGCGATGGTGGAGGCCAGGGTGGACTTGCCGGAGCCGTTGGGGCCCATGATGGCGTGGGTCTCACCGGTGTTGATGGTCAGGCTGACGCCCTTGAGGATCTCCTTGGGGCCGTTCTCGGTCTCGATCGAGACGAACAGGTCCTTGATTTCCAGCGTAGACATTCGTGTTCTCCTTGCGGTTCGCCGGTGCCCCGGCGGGAAGTGTGGTTGGGGTGGCTGCGGTGCAGCGCTCGGGCTATGCGACCCGGTTGAGGACTCTGGAGGTGTCCACCCAGATGCCGTCGTCCTCCACGGCGAGGGCATAGACGGCGACCGGCTCGGTCGCGGGCGGCACGTTCGGTTCACCGGTGACGAGGTCGAAGGCCGACCCGTGGCCGATGCACTCCAGGGCGCACCCCTCCACGAACCCCTCGGAGAGGGAGACCTCGCCGTGCGAGCAGGTGTCGTTGAGGGCGTGGAGCGAGCCGTCGGAGGCGCGGACCACGGCGACGGGGATCCCGTCGACCATGAACCGCCTGGCCTCCTCCGGCCCGATCTCGTCCGCGCCGCAGACGCGCTGGCCGGCCGCCATCAGTGGGTCGCCACCTGCAGCTCGGTCTCCATCTGCGCGGTAAGCATCTCCTCGACGTCGGTGATCCCGATCTTCTGGATGATCTCGTTGAGGAAGCCGCGCAGCACGAGCTCGCGGGCCTCCTGCTCCGGGATGCCCCGGGCCATCAGGTAGAAGAGCTGCTCGTCATCGAACTGGGCGGTCGAGGAGGCGTGTCCGGCGCCCTCGATCAGCCCGGTCTCGATCTCCAGGTTCGGCACCGAGTCCACGCGGGTGCCGTCCGTCAGGACGAGGTTCTGGTTCTTCTCGTAGCTGTCGGTGCCCTCGGCCGTCTTGCGGATGAGGACGTCGCCGATCCAGACGGCCCGGGCGTCCTTGCCCTGCAGGGCGCCCTTGTACAGGACGTTGGAGGTGCAGTTCGGGGTCGCGTGGTCCACGAACAGCCGCTGCTCCAGGTGCTGGCCGGCGTCGGCGAAGTACAGTCCGTACATCCGGGCCTCGCCCCCCGTGCCCGCGAAGCGCGAGGTCGGGGTCAGGCGCACCACCGAGCCGCCGTAGGAGACGGTGACGTGCTTGAAGGAGGCGTCCTTGGCGACCTTGGCCTGCTGGGCCGAGGCGTGCACCGCGTCCCCGTCCCAGGCCTGGATCGAGGTGACGTTCAGCCCGGCGCCCTCGCGGACGTCGAACTCCACGTTCTGGCTCACCACGGCGGTGCCGCGGTGGGTGATCACGACGTCGGCGCGGGAGTTGGGCTCGGCGATGATCAGCAGGTGCTGGGCGGCCGGCTCGGAACCCGCGCCGGTGACGTCGATGCGGACCGGGGTGCCGGCCTCGACGCCGGCACCCACGGTGACGACGGTCGCCTCGGCGAAGGAGGCCCAGGCTGCGGCGGACACGCGGTCGTCCGGGGTCAGGGCGGCGCCGAGGCGGGAGTCCTCGCGGGACACCGTCTCGACGGTCACCCCGTCCACGGCACCGACCCCGACCGCCGGGGCGGCGCCGGTCAGCCGGGCGGAGTCGCCCTCGGGCAGGTGCAGACCGGCCAGGCGGTCCAGCGGGGTGAACCGCCAGTCCTCCTCGCGGCCGGTGAGCACGGCGAAGTCGGCCAGCTCGAAGCTGGACCGGCGGTCCGCGCGGGACGAGCCGGCGGTCGCCTGCCGGGCCCCGTCCGCGGGGACCGCGTGAGAGGCGTGGCCGGCGGCGCTGGCCGCGGCGACCTCACCGGAGAGCTTCTCGCCCTCCTCCCCCATGCCGGGGATGACGGGCACTCCGGCGCCGTCCGCGTCGATTTCTTCCGGGGCGGTGTTGACAGTCTGTGACACGCTCAGCCTACCGATCCTTCCATCTGCAGTTCGATCAGCTTGTTCAATTCCAGGGCGTACTCCATCGGCAGCTCGCGCGCGATCGGCTCGATGAAGCCGCGCACGATCATGGCCATGGCCTCGGTCTCGGACATCCCGCGGCTCATCAGGTAGAAGAGCTGCTCCTCGGAGACCTTCGACACCGTGGCCTCGTGGCCCAGGGTCGCGTCGTCCTCGCGGATGTCGATGTACGGGTAGGTGTCCGAGCGGGAGATCGTGTCCACCAGCAACGCGTCGCACACGACCGAGTTGGCGGAGTTCTTCGCGCCCTCCATGACCTGGACCAGGCCACGGTAGGCCGCCCGGCCACCCGAGCGTGCCACCGACTTGGAGACGATGGAGCTGGAGGTGTTCGGGGCCAGGTGCACCATCTTCGAACCGGTGTCCTGGTGCTGGCCGGCACCGGCGAAGGCGATGGACAGGGTCTCGCCCTTGGCGTGCTCGCCGGTCAGGTAGACCGCCGGGTACTTCTGGGTGACCTTGGAGCCGATGTTGCCGTCGATCCACTCCATGGTGGCGCCCTCTTCGGCCACGGCGCGCTTGGTCACCAGGTTGTACACGTTGGTGGACCAGTTCTGGATGGTGGTGTAGCGCACGCGGGCGTTCTTCTTGACGACGATCTCCACGACGGCGGAGTGCAGCGAGTCCGAGTTGTAGATCGGCGCGGTGCAGCCCTCGATGTAGTGGACGTAGGAGTCCTCGTCCGCGATGATCAGGGTCCGCTCGAACTGGCCCATGTTCTCGGTGTTGATGCGGAAGTACGCCTGCAGCGGGATCTCCACGTGGACGCCCTTGGGCACGTACACGAAGGAGCCGCCGGACCAGGTGGCGGTGTTCAGGGCGGCGAACTTGTTGTCGCCCACCGGGATCACGGAGCCGAAGTACTCCTTGAAGATCTCCGGGTACTCCTTCAGGCCGGTGTCGGTGTCCAGGAAGACGACGCCCTGCGCCTCCAGGTCCTCGCGGATCTGGTGGTAGACGACCTCGGACTCGTACTGGGCGGCCACACCGGCGACCAGGCGCTCACGCTCGGCCTCCGGGATGCCGAGGCGCTCATAGGTGTTGCGGATGTCCTCGGGCAGGTCCTCCCAGGACTTCGCCTGGCCCTCGGTCGAGCGCACGAAGTACTTGATGTTGTCGAAGTCGATGCCGGACAGGTCGGCACCCCAGGTGGGCATGGGCTTGCGCTGGAAGTACTTCAGGCCCTTCAGGCGCAGGTTGAGCATCCACTCGGGCTCACCCTTCTTGGCCGAGATGTCGCGCACGACCTCCTCGTTGACGCCGCGGCGCGCGTTGGCACCGGCATCGTCCTGGTCGGCCCAGCCGAACTGGTACGGGCCGATGGCCTCAAGCTCCGGGTTCTTCTCGAGTACCTCGGAGATCACGCCCGGATCGGCGTTCTCCCTGGTGATCTGATCGGTCATCTGAAGCCTCTCTTCGTGGTCGGTGGTCTGGACGTCAGTCGGTGTCCGGAGCCGTGTGGCTGCCGGCGCCGCTGATGGTCTGGGGGCCGGCCCCGTGCCGGCCGGGCGGCTCGGCGTCGCGGCCGAGGGGGACGTGGGTGGTGCACACGTGGCCGCCGGTGGGCAGCGTCGCCAGCCGGCGGACGTCCACCCCGAGCAGCCGGGCGAACAGCTCCGTCTCCTCCTCGCAGAACTGCGGGTAGTCGGCGGCCAGCTCCTGGAGGGGGCAGTGCCCCTGGCAGATCTGGGCCGCCTTGAGGGTCGGGTGCTTCGTGGCGGAGTCGGGCCGCCCGACGAGGCGGACGCTGGCGTGGAAGCCCTCCGCGTCCAGCACCCGCGCCAGGGCGGTGGCGCGGTCCTTCAGGGACGCGGTGGTGCCGATGGCCTCGCGGTAGCGGTCCTCGACGGCGGCGAAGCGCTCCCGCGCGACGGCCCGGACGGCGTCGGGCCCGGCCACCTCGGCCAGGTGCCCCAGGGCCCGGCTGGCCAGCTCGAGGTAGTCGTTGCCCAGGCGGCTCTGGCCCTCGTGGCTGATGACGTAGCGCCGCGAGGGGCGTCCGGCGCCGCGGTTGCCGGCGACGAGCTTGACCTCGACCGCACCCTCCTCGGAGAGGGCGTCCAGGTGCCGGCGGACGGCGGCCGCCGTGAGCCCCAGCAGCTCACCGACCCGGGCCGCGCTGACCGGCCCGTGGGACAGGACCGCCTGCAGCACCCGGTCCCGGGTGCTCTCGCGGGGTCCTTCGACCGTGTCCCCTGCGGGCACGTCGACGTCACTGGAGGAATACACAACCGCCATTTTACCTAATTCGTGGTCAGGCGAAAGTAAGGCGTGCCTTGCCCCGCGAGCGTCCACGGGCGCGGCGCGCGAGGCCCGGCACGCCCCGCACACCGCGCTCGGCCGGGACCATCCTCGCTTGCCCTAACCCCGCTCTACCTTTCGTAGAAGTCGAGGGGCCCACGGGTACCATGGACGGGTGCCGTTCCCCCTGCCCCCCACCCCTCGCGAGCCCGGTCGCCGGGCCGACGTCGCGGTCGCCGACCGTCAGGCCGGTGGCCCCGTCGCCTCCGCTGCCGGCGCTCCCGCGCCCGCCCTGGTGTCCCTCAACGGCGTCTGCCGGACGGTGCGGAACCGCCGTCGAGGGGACGTGGAGATCCTGCGCGGGGTCGACTTCCAGGCCCGCGCGGGCCAGGTCACCGCGCTGCTCGGGCCCAACGGGGCCGGCAAGACCACCACCCTGACGATCGCCCAGGGACTCGACCGCCCCGACGCCGGCACGGTCGAGCTGCTCGGCCAGGATCCCTGGCGCGCCGGTTCCGCACTGCGCAGCCGGGTGGGGGTGATGCTCCAGGACGGCGGGCTGCCCCCGTCCGCCACGCCGGCCCGGCTGCTGGCGCACGTCGCCTCGCTGTACCGCGAGCCGGCCGACATGGCCGCGCTGGTCGAGCGGCTCGGCATCGGGGAGTTCGCCGGCCGTGACATCCGCCGCCTCTCGGGGGGCCAGCGCCAGCGCGTGGCGCTGGCGGCCGCCCTGGCCGGCCGTCCGCGCGTCGTGTTCCTCGACGAGCCAAGCGCGGGCCTGGACCCCGTGTCCCGCCAGCTGGTGTTCGACCTGATCACCGAGCTGAAGCAGGCGGGGCTGGCCGTGGTGCTCACCACGCACCTGCTCGACGACGCCGAACGGCTGGCCGACCACGTGGTGCTGCTGCGCGAGGGGGTCGTCGAGCGCGCCGGCACCGTCGCCGAGCTCACCGCCCGCTCCGGCCCGGCGCCCCTGTCCTTCACCGTGTCCGTGCCGGTCGGGGAGGCCGTCCTGGCCTCCGCACCGGAGGGGCTCTCCGTCAGCGAGGTGGGCCTGTCCTCCGAGACCGCCGATGCCCCCGGAGGCTGCACCTACCACGTGCTCGGGGTCTCCGACCCGGCGCACTGGGCGGCTCTGGGCGCCTGGTGGAGTGCCGCCGGGCTCATGCCCACGGACGTCCGCCTCATCCACCGCACCCTGGAGGACGTCTTCCTGGAGGTCGCCCCGTGAACACCCGCCTCGACACCTCCCCCGCCGGGACCTCGAACGCGCGGTCCCTGGCGCGGCGCGTGCTGGCGCAGGGACGCTACGAGACGGTGACCGCCCTGCGCAACGGCGAGCAGTTGCTGATCTCCCTGATCCTGCCGGTGATGGCCCTGTTCGGGGTGGTCTGGGCCGGCCTGCTGGACCGGCCGGACGTCGACGGCGTGGACGTGGCCGTGCCGGGCGTACTGGCCCTGGCCGTCCTGAGCTCGGCCCTGACGGGGCAGGGCATCGCCACCGGGTTCGACCGGCGCTACGGAGTGCTCGCGTACCTCTCCACCACGCCGCTGGGCCCCGCCGGCCTGATCCTCGGCAAGGCCGTGGCCGTGCTGTCCGTCCTGGTCCTCCAGGTCGTGGTCATCGGCGGTGTCGGCCTGGCCCTGGGCTGGCGTCCGGACCCCGCGGGCATCCCGGCGGCACTGCTGTTCTTCCTGGCCGGCGCGGCGGCCTTCACGGCCATCGGGCTGTTCATCGCGGGCACCGCCCGACCGGAGGCCACGCTGGCCCTGACCAACCTGATGTGGGTGCTGCTCGGCGCCGTGGGCGGCGTGGTCTTCCCGCTGCCGGAGAGCGGGTGGCTGGCCGGGCTGGGCGTCGTCCTGCCCTCGGCGGCGCTCGGCGACGGACTGCGCGCGGCCCTGGGCGCCGGTGCCCTCGACGTCGGTGCCCTCCTCACGCTCATCGCCTGGGCGGCACTGGCGACCGCCGGGGCGCTGAGGTGGTTCAAGTGGCGCTGACCCGACCCCGACCCGAACCCCACCGCAGCCGCCGGCTGCCCGACCGACCCGTCCGAAGGACCCGCCCGTGAGCACCCCCACCCAGTCCCCCGCCCCCGGATCCACCGCGACGGCGGCCGGAGCCACCCCGGGCCGGTGGCGCCTGCCGCGGGACATCACCCGCACGACGTACTGGCTCACCGTCATCTCCCTGGTCACCGAGATCGGCATCATCGTCACGGGAGGCGCGGTCCGGCTGACCAAGTCGGGATTGGGGTGTCCCACCTGGCCCAAGTGCACCCCGGAGTCCCTGACCAACACCCCCGAGATGGGCATCCACGGCTACATCGAGTTCGGCAACCGCACCCTGACCTTCGTGGTCGGCATCGCGGCCCTGGCCGTGCTGCTCTGGGTCTGGAACCTGCGCCGCTCCCACCGGGGCATCTTCTGGATGTCCGTGGGCATGCTCGCGTGCATCCCCGCCCAGGCCGTCGTCGGCGGGATCACCGTGCTGACCGGACTGAACCCCTGGGTCGTGGCCATGCACTTCCTGGTCTCCTCGGTGATGGTCTGCGTCGCCAGCCTGCTGGTCAACCGGGTGGGCGTGGAATGGCGCCACCGCGAGGCCCTGGCCCGCGGCGAGGGCGAGCAGTCGCCGGCGGCGATCGTGGACGGTGAGACCTCCCCGCTGTCGCGGGGCATGGCCACGACGGCCTTCGTCACCGGCTGGGTGGTGCTGTACCTGGGCACCGTGGTCACCGGCACCGGACCCCACGGTGGTGACGCGGACGCGCCCCGTCACGACTTCGACCCACTGGTCGTCACCCGCCTGCACGCCCTGCCCGTGTACCTGATGACCGCTGCCGCCCTCGTGCTGCTCGTGGTGGTGCTGCGCCAGCAGTCCTCACGGCTGCAGCGGATCTCCGCCTGGTCGCTGGTGGGCGTGATCGCCTTCCAGGCGATCATCGGCTACACCCAGCACTTCACCGGCCTGCCGATCTGGCTGGTCCTGCTGCACATGCTGGGCACCGGCCTGGTGGTCTGGGCCGTGACCACCGCCTGGGACCGCCAGGTGTCCGCCTACCGCGCCCGACCGGCCCGGCGGCACGCGACGACGGCCTAGGGCCCCGTGTCCTCCGCCCGCGTGATCCCTGCGGCCATGCCGGCAGTCTCCGAGGCCTCGGACGTCGTCCACGCGGGCCCGCTGTCGGAGCTGGCGGCGTCGACCTTCCCGCTGGCCTGCCCGCCGGGCTCAGCGCCGGAGGACATCCGGTCCTTCATCGCCGCGAACCTGACCGCGGGGCATTTCGCGGCCCACATCCGGGCGGTGGACCGGACCGTGCTGTGGGCCGGCGACGAGGACGGGGAACCGGTGGGGTACTGCCTGCTCGTCCACGGCTCGCAGCCGGCGTTCTCCGAGCCCGCGGCCCTGCGGCACGCGCCGACGGTGGAGCTGAACAAGTTCTACGTGCACGCGGACCACCACGGCCGGGGCGTCTCCGCCCGGCTCATGACGGCCGCCCTGCAGGCGGCCCGCCGGAGCGGCGCCGCCGGGATCTGGCTCGGCGTCAACCAGGAGAACGCCCGGGCCCAGCGGTTCTACGCCAGGAGCGGGTACTCACGCTCCGGCGTCCGCACCTTCCGGATGGGACGCCGCACCGAACAGGACTTCATCCTGGAGCGACCCCTCTGAACGTCCAGGACGGCCGTCGCCACCGCCGGTGGCCGCCGTCCACTCCCGAGCGGGGCAGCCCGCGGGTCAGGCCGGGGCGCCCGGAACGGTCATGAGCGGTTCGCCCACGAAGGGGTCCACCGCGAGGGCCACGAAGACCAGCGTGAGGTACGTGATGGACAGGTGGAAGACCTTCATGGCCTTCTTGTCGTTGTAGTCCGGCTTCTGCGACTGCCCGTAGAGCACGTGGCACTCGTAGATGAACCAGCCGCCGGTGACCAGGGCGACCGCCGTGTAGACGATGCCGGCCCAGCCCAGCGGGACCAGCAGCAGGGAGCAGGCGACCGTGGCCCAGGCGTAGAGCACGACCTGGCTGGACACCACGCGGGCCGAGGCCACGGCACCGAGCATGGGGACCTCCGCGTCCTGGTAGTCCTTCTTGTACTTCAGGGACAGCGGCCAGTAGTGCGGCGGGGTCCACAGGAAGATGATCAGGAACAGCACGATGGCGGGCCACTCGATGGTCCCGCGCACCGCGGCCCAGGCGATGAGCACCGGGAAGCACCCCGCGATCCCGCCCCAGACGATGTTCTGCTCGGTGCGCCGCTTGAGGACGAGGCTGTAGACGACCACGTAGAAGAAGATCGCGGCGACCCCGAGGGCGGCGGCCAGCAGGTTGGTCCCCAGGGCCAGGATGAGGATCGACACCACGCCGATCACCCAGGAGAAGACGAGCGCCTCGCGCGGGGTGAGCTCGCCCGTGACGAGGGGACGGTTCTCGGTCCGCTTCATGATCTTGTCGATGTCACGGTCGATGTAGCAGTTGAACGCGGCGGAGGAACCGGCGGCCAGCGCCCCGCCGACCATCGTGGCGACCATGGTCAGCACATCCGGGAAACCGCGCTGGGCGAAGATCATGGTCGGCAGCGTGGTGACCAGCAGCAGCTCCATGACGCGCGGCTTGGTCAGCGCCACGTAGGCGGCGGCCTTCCGGCCGAACCCCAGCTTCCGGGTCTCGGAACGGACGCCGGACGACGTCTGCGTCCCGGCGGACTGGGCATCAAGGGTGCTGGGCATCTACTTCTCACGGTGCAGGAGGACGGGGACGGTGTTCACGCAAGAGGTCCATTGCCCGCCCTGACATCGGACGGCCGACCCGGGGAACACCCCCTCCAGTGTACCCGTCGCGCCGACGCCGTCAGACCCGGGTGACGTTCCCGTGGGTCGCAGTGACCCACCTGACACGGGCAGGGGCGGTTCTCCGCGGCGCGACCCCGTCGCCACCGGTTTCCCGGGGGCTCATTCGGGATAAGCTGGCCCGAGGTCGGTACCGGCCGCAGAATCATCCCGTCAGGAGCAGCTTTCGTGACTTCAGTCCCGGCACAGCCCACCGGAACCGCGACCCGGGGGACGTCCCCCCTGCAGCGTCAGGCACCCGCCCGTGAGTACACCTACTCGGACCTGGACCGGAAGGCCGTGGACACGCTCCGCGTCCTGGCCGCCGACGCCGTGGAGAAGGTCGGCAACGGACACCCCGGCACCGCGATCTCCCTCGCTCCGGTGGCCTGGCAGCTGTTCCAGAACGTCATGCACCATGACCCGGCGGACGCCACCTGGGCCGGCCGTGACCGGTTCATCCTCTCAGCCGGGCACACCTCGCTCACCCTGTACCTGCAGCTGTTCGCCGCCGGCGCCGGGCTCGAGCTGGAGGACCTGCAGTCCCTGCGCACCTGGGGGTCCAGGACGCCCGGGCACCCCGAGTACGGCCACACCGACGGCGTGGAGATCACCACCGGCCCACTGGGCCAGGGCCTGGCCTCCTCGGTGGGCTTCGCCTACGCCCAGCGCCGGCTGCGCGGGCTGCTCGACCCGGACGCCCCGGCCGGGACGAGCCCCTTCGACCACCACGTCATCGTCATCGCCTCGGACGGTGACATGCAGGAGGGCGTCACCTCGGAGGCCTCCTCGCTGGCCGGCCACCAGGAGCTCGGCAACCTCGTGGTGATCTACGACGACAACAAGATCTCCATCGAGGACGACACCGACGTCGCGTTCAGCGAGGACGTCTCCGCGCGGTACGAGGCCTATGGCTGGCACGTCCAGACCGTGGACTGGCTGGCCACGGGTGACTACGTGGAGGACACCCGGGCGCTGTACGAGGCGATCGCCGCGGCCAAGGCCGAGACCGGCCGCCCCTCGCTGATCAACCTGCGCACCGTCATCGGCTGGCCCTCGCCCGGCAAGCAGGACACCGGTGCCATCCACGGTTCCAAGCTCGGTGGCGAGGAGCTGAAGGCGCTCAAGGAGGTGCTCGGCTTCGATCCGGAGCAGTCCTTCGCGGTCGAGGACGACGTCCTGGCCCATGCGCGCGGCGTCCGGGACCGCTCCGCGGCCTTCCGGAGCGACTGGGAGGCGTCCTACCGCGCCTGGCGCGAGGCCCACCCGGAACGCGCCGCACTGTATGACCGGCTCTCCGCCGGCGAGCTGCCCGCAGGCTTCGTCGAGGCCTTCCCGACCTTCACGGCGGACTTCGACCCGACCTTCTCCGGGCAGGCCAAGGGCCTGGCCACCCGGGCGGCCTCCGGCACGGTGCTCTCCGCCCTGGGCCCGGTCATGCCCGAGCTCTGGGGCGGGTCGGCGGACCTGGCCGGTTCCAACAACACCACGATGGACGGGGCCGAGTCGTTCATCCCCACGTCCCGCCAGACCAGCACGTGGTCGGGCGGGCCCTACGGACGGACCCTGCACTTCGGGGTGCGCGAGCACGCCGCCGGGGCGATCGTCAACGGCATCTCCCTGGGCTCGCTGCTGCGTGCCTACTCGGGGACGTTCCTGATCTTCTCCGACTACCAGCGGCCCGCCATCCGCATCGGGGCCCTGATGGGCACCCCCGCGATCTACGTGTGGACCCACGACTCGATCGGGCTCGGCGAGGACGGTCCCACGCACCAGCCCGTGGAGCAGCTGGCCAGCCTTCGGGCCATCCCGGGCCTGTCCGTCGTGCGGCCCGGCGATGCCAATGAGGTGTCCTGGGCCTGGCGGACCATCCTGGAACGCACCGACGGGCCGGCCGGGATCGTGCTGTCCCGCCAGAACCTGCCCGTGTTCCCCCGCGGTGAGCAGGGCTTCGCGGGCGCCGAGGGCACCGCGCGGGGCGCCTACGTCCTGCTGGAGGCCACCGACGCCTCGGGCCAGGACGTGGAGCCCCAGGTGATCCTCCTCGGCACCGGTTCCGAGGTGCAGCTGGCCGTGGAGGCCCGCCAGGCACTGCAGTCCGAGGGCATCCCCACGCGCGTGGTCTCCGCACCCTGCCTGGAGTGGTTCGACGCCCAGGACGAGTCCTACCGCGCCCAGGTCCTGCCGGACAACGGGGCCGTCCGCGTCTCCGTCGAGGCCGGCATCGCCCAGGGCTGGGCGAAGTACACCGGTGCCCGCGGTGCCCAGGTCTCCCTGGAGCACTTCGGCGCCTCGGCCGACTACCAGACGCTGTACCGCGAGTTCGGGATCACGGCCGGGGCCGTGGCGGCCGCGGCACGCACCCTGCTGGCCGACTGACCCCCTCAGCACACCGACCCGAGCACACCGACCCGAAGGACACGGGAGCCCACGCGATGACCGAACAGAACCCGAACACGCGAGCACTGGCCGATGCCGGCGTCTCCATCTGGCTCGACGACCTCTCCCGGGAGCGGATCGTCACCGGCAACCTGCAGGAGCTGATCGACACCCGGAACGTCACCGGGGTGACCACCAACCCGTCGATCTTCGCCAGCGCGCTGAAGAACGGCGGACCGTACGCCGAGCAGCTGGCCCAGCTGGCGGCCGAGGGGGCGGACGTGGACCGCGCGGTCTTCGAGCTGACCACGCGGGACGTCCAGCAGGCCTGTGACATCCTCGCCCCGGTCCACGCGGCCACCGACGGGGTGGACGGGCGGGTCTCCATCGAGGTGGACCCCCGGTCCGCCCGGAACGCGGAGAGCACGGTCGCCGAGGCCAAGGAGTTGGCCGCCGCCGTGGCCCGGCCCAACGTCCTGGTGAAGATCCCCGCCACCGAGGAGGGACTGCCGGCGATCACGGCCACCCTCGCCGAGGGCATCAGCGTCAACGTGACCCTGATCTTCTCGCTCACCCGCTACCGGGAGGTCCTCAACGCCTGGCTGCTCGGGCTGGAGCAGGCCCACGCGGCGGGCAGGGACCTGTCCACCCTGCACTCGGTGGCCAGCTTCTTCGTCTCCCGCGTGGACACCGAGGTCGACCGGCGGCTGCGCGAGTCCGGCACCGAGGGCGTGGAGGAACTCACCGGCCAGGCCGGCCTGGCCAACGCGCGGCTGGCCCACCGGATCTTCACGGAGACCCTGGACACCGAGCGCTGGCGCGTCCTGGAGGCGGCGGGCGCCCGGCCGCAGCGACCCCTGTGGGCCTCCACCGGCACCAAGGACCCGGCGCTGCCGGACACCCTGTACGTCACCGGGCTGGTGGCACCCGGAACCGTGAACACCATGCCGGAGAAGACCCTGGCAGCCCTCGCCGACCACGGTGAGGTCACCGGCGACACGGTGACCGGTTCCGGCGAGGACTCGGACCGCGTGCTGGACGCCATCGGCCACGCCGGCGTGGACTACAACGACGTGGTGTCCGTGCTGGAGGAGGAGGGCCTGGAGAAGTTCGTCACCAGCTGGAACGAACTGCTCGAGACCGTGGGCACGGCGCTCCGCGAGGCCTCGGCCCAGGACGCCGCAGCGCGCTAGCCGGGCACCGCCCCTCCCACCAGGCAACGACACCAAGGAGAATCCCCCATGAGCTCGCTCGGACTGCAGGCCACCGGCGCCGCACTCGAGGCCATCGACCGCCACGTGCCCGCCCTGGTGCAGGACCGCTTCGCCAGCCGCCTGTCCGAGCGCGACGCCACCCTGTGGGGTCCGGCCGCCGAGGACGAGGCCTCGAGGCGACTGGGCTGGATGACGCTGTTCGAGGACTCCCGCGCGCTGGTGCCCCAGGTCGAGCAGCTCCGCGAGGAACTCGCCGCGGAGGGCATCACCCGCGTGGTCCTGGCCGGGATGGGCGGGTCCTCCCTGGCCCCGGAGGTCATCGCGGCCACCGTGGGCGCGCCGCTGACGACCCTGGACTCCACCGATCCGGAGATGGTGGGCAACGTGCTGGCCGCCGGCGTGAAGGACACGGTCCTGGTGGTCTCCTCCAAGTCGGGGTCCACGGTGGAGACCGACTCCCAGCGCCGGGTCTTCGAGCAGGCCTTCGCCGACGCCGGCGTGGACCCGAGGGCCCACGTGGTCGTCGTCACGGACCCGGGGTCCCCGCTCGAGCAGTCCGCCCGGGAGGCCGGATACCGCCGGGTCTTCACGGCGGACCCGACCGTCGGCGGACGCTACTCCGCCCTGACGGCCTTCGGGCTGGTGCCGACCGGCCTGGCCGGCGTGGACATCGCGCGGTTGCTGGACGAGGCCGAGGAGACCCTCGAGGTGCTCGTCACGGACGAGCCGGACAACCCGGGCCTGCAGCTCGGTGCGGCGATGGCCGGCACGGATCCCCTGCGGGACAAGCTGGTGTTCTCGGACGAGGGGTCCGGCCTGGTCGGCTTCGCGGACTGGGCCGAGCAGCTCATCGCCGAGTCCACCGGCAAGGACGGCACGGGCCTGCTCCCGGTCGTCGTGGACGCCGGGGACCCCGAGACCACCGGGGACGCCGGTGACCTGCTCCAGGTCCGGCTCGTCGCCGACCCGGACGATCGCGAGGAACGGGTCGGCACCGACCCGGCCACCCGTTCCGAGGACGCCGTGGAGGTGTTCGGCTCCCTGGGCTCCCAGTTGCTCCTGTGGATGTTCGCGACGGCGGCCGCCGGCCGGATCCTGGGCATCAACCCCTTCGACCAGCCCGACGTCGAGGCCGCCAAGACCGCCGCCCGCGGCCTGCTGGACGCCACGCCCGCGCCGGGCACGCCCGACGCCGTGATGGGTGCCGTCGAGCTCACCGGCCCGGCCGACGTCGTGGGTGCCCCGGACGTGGCCTCGGTGCTCGGCGCCGTCGCCCGCCTGGTGCCCGAGGGGGGCTACCTGGCCGTGCAGGCCTACCTGGACCGCCTGGGCTACCCCGAGCTGGAGACCCTGCGCGCCGTCCTGGCCCGGGAGTCCGGCCGGCCGGTCACCTTCGGCTGGGGCCCGCGCTTCCTGCACTCCACCGGCCAGTACCACAAGGGCGGACCGGCCGAGGGCGTGTTCCTGCAGATCACGGCGGACTCCGACGTCGACCTGGCCATCCCCGGCCGGCCCTTCACCTTCGGCCAGCTGATCACCGCGCAGGCGGACGGTGACGCCACCGTGCTGCGCGAGCACGGGCTGACGGTGGTCCGGGTGCACCTGACCGACCGCGGTCAGGGCATCGCCCAGCTGCTCAACGGTTTCCGCGGTGCCTGAGACGGCCCAGGACCGCGGGACGAGGAACCCGCTCCGGGACCCCCGTGACCGGCGACTGACCCGGATCGCCGGACCCTCCGCGCTGGTGCTGTTCGGCGTCACCGGCGACCTGGCCCGCAAGAAGCTGCTGCCGGCCATCTACGACCTGGCCAACCGCGGCCTGCTGCCCCCGGGGTTCTCCCTGGTCGGGTACGGGCGGCGCGACTGGGACGACGCTGCCTTCACCGACTATGTGCGCGCCTCCGTGCAGGCCTCGGCCCGGACCGAGTGGAACGATGCCGTCTGGGACCAGCTGCGCGGCGGCTTCCGGTTCATCTCGGGCGCCTTCGACGACTCCGCGGCCTACGAGCGGCTCAGCGACACCCTGGCCGTCCTGGAGTCCTCCCGGGGGACCGGAGGAAACACCGCGTTCTACCTGTCCATCCCCCCGGACTGGTTCGAGGAGGTCTGCCAGCAGCTCGCCGACCACGGCCTGGCCGGACGGCACCACGACTCCGGCACCCGGCCCTCCCCGGCGCGCACTGGGGCCACGGGCCGGCCGTGGCGCCGCGTGGTGATCGAGAAGCCCTTCGGCCACGACCTGGCCAGCGCGCGGGAGCTCAACGACGTCATCGAGCAGGTGTTCGTGCCGGACGCGGTGTTCCGGATCGACCACTACCTGGGCAAGGAGACCGTCCAGAACATCCTCGCGCTGCGCTTCGCGAACCGGCTGTTCGAGCCGCTGTGGAATGCCAATCACGTCGACCACGTCCAGATCACCATGGCCGAGGACATCGGCATCGGGGGACGGGCCGGGTACTACGACGGCGTCGGAGCGGCGCGGGACGTCATCCAGAACCACCTGCTGCAGTTGCTCGCCCTGACCGCGATGGAGGAGCCGATCTCCTTCGACGCGGACCACCTGCGCGCCGAGAAGGAGAAGGTGCTGGCCGCCGTCGAGGTCCCCGCGGACCTCGGGGCCGCCTCGGCCCGGGGCCAGTACACCGGCGGCTGGCAGGGCGGGGAGAAGGTCACCGGCTTCCTCGACGAGGAGGGCTTCAACCCGGCGTCCACCACGGAGACCTACGCGGCGCTGCGGCTGGGCATCCGGACCCGGCGCTGGGACGGGGTGCCGTTCTACCTGCGCGCCGGCAAGCGCCTGGGCCGACGCGTCACGGAGATCGCGGTCGTGTTCAAGCGAGCCCCCAACCTGCTCTTCCCGGGCCACCGGGAGGACGAGTTCGGCCAGAACACCATCGTGGTGCGGGTCCAGCCGGACGAGGGCGTGACCATCCGCTTCGCCTCGAAGGTGCCCGGCACCCAGCAGGAGGTCCGGGACGTGACCATGGACTTCGGCTACGGTCACGCGTTCACCGAGGACAGCCCGGAGGCCTACGAGCGGCTCATCCTGGACGTGCTGCTCGGCGAGCCGCCGCTGTTCCCGCGCCAGGCCGAGGTGGAGCTCTCCTGGGCCATCCTGGACCCGTTCGAGCAGTACTGGGCCTCGCTGCCCGGACAGCCCGAGCCCTACGCCCCGGGCAGCTGGGGTCCCGTCACGGCCGATGAGCTGATGGCCCGCGACGGCCGTGTCTGGAGGAGGCCCTGATGATCATCGACGTCAAGGACACCACCACCTCCCGGGTGGCCAAGGAGATGAACCGGCTGCGCCAGGCCGGCGGCGTGGTCACCCTGGGACGCGTCCTCACCCTCATCATCGCCACCTCCGACGATCACGTGGAGTCCTCGATCCGGGCGGCCAACCTGGCCAGCCGGGAGCACCCCTGCCGGATCATCGTGATCGCCGTCGGCGACCCCGAGGCGGAGACCGCCCTGGACGCCCAGATCCGGGTCGGCGGGGACGCGGGCGCCTCGGACGTCGTGGTGCTGCGCGGTTCCGGATCCAACGCGGTGGAGTCGGAGTCGCTCATCGGCGCCCTGCTGCTGCCGGACGCCCCGATCGTCGTCTGGTGGCCGCACCGGCCACCGGAGGTCCCGGCCGAGTCCCCGCTGGGCCGCATCGCGCACCGCCGGATCACGGACACGGCCACGGCGGCTTCCGCCCGGGCGGCGTTGATGCACCTGCGGACGACCTACCGGGCCGGGGACACCGACCTCGCCTGGACCCGGCTGACGGGCTGGCGCATCCAGCTGGCGGCCATCCTCGACGGGCTGGACCCGGCGGAGATCCGCTCCGTCACCGTGGACGGGGCCGAGGACTCCCCCTCCACCATGCTGCTGGCGGCCTGGCTCACGCGCCGCCTGGACGTCCCCGTGACGATGGCCCACTCCAAGGCCGGCCACGGCATGCGCTCCGTCCGGCTCCGCAGGGACGACGGTGACATCGTGCTCTCCCGCCCCGTGGGCGACGTCGCCTCCCTCTACCAGCAGGGCCGGCCGGTCCAGCGCATCTCCCTGCCCAAGCGCAGCGACCAGGAGTGCCTCGCCGAGGAGCTGCGGCGGCTGGACCCCGACGAGGTGTTCGGCGACGTGGTGGTCCACGGGCTGCCCCTGACCGACCTGAAGGCGGTACTTCCCAGTGAACGATGACCACGTGACCATCACCACCGATCCCAGCGGGGACTGCGTCCGCGTCTACGGGGACCGGGAAGCCCTGTGCCGGGCCGCCGCCCGGGAACTGCTCCGTGTCCTCGCCGAGGCCGTCAGCGGCCGGGGCAGCGCCTCGGCGGTCCTCACGGGAGGCGGGACCGGTACCGGCATCCTCGCCGCCCTGGCCCGCCTGCTCGGGGAGGAACCGGCGCTGGACTGGTCGCGCGTGCACCTGTGGTGGGGCGACGAACGCCACCTGGCCGCCGGCGACCCTGACCGCAATGAGGTTCAGGCCGCGGCGGCGTTGGTGGACGCGCTCGTGGGCGGCCACGGGATGCCGGCCGGCAACGTGCACCCGGTGCCGGCCGCCGACGGCTCCGGCCCGGACGCCGCCGCCGCACGCTACGCCGCCGAGCTGGCCCGGCACGCCCAGGCCGACCCCGGTCCGGACCCGCGGCTGCCCGTGTTCGACGTGGTGATGCTGGGTGTGGGCCCCGACGCCCACGTGGCCAGCCTGTTCCCCGGCCTGCCGGGCCCGCAGGCCCGGGACGCGACGGTGATCGGGGTGGAGGACTCCCCCAAGCCGCCGCCGCTGCGCGTCTCGCTGACCCTCGAGGCCCTGAACACCGCCCGGCGGCTGTGGTTCGTGGTCGCGGGCCTGGACAAGCAGGAGGCCGTCACGGCCGTGCGTGGGGCCAGGAACGCCAAGACCACCGACGCGGCCCGCTGGCCGGCATCGGTGGTCTCGGGTGCGATGTCCACGACCTGGTGGCTGGACGGTGCGGCCGCCCGCTGAGGCACGGGCGGGGCAGCGCCGGCGGCTCTCGCCGGCGTCCCGGCTGCCCGAAAGGCTCAGAAGTCCTGGGAGAACCGCATGATCAGGCCCAGGGCCACGACGATCGCACCCCAGGTGATGCCGAGCGTCACCGTGAGGCGGTTCAGGTTCTTCTCGGCGACGCCGGAGGCGCCCAGGGACGAGGTCACGCCCCCGCCGAACATGTCCGACATGCCACCGCCACGGCCCTTGTGCAGCAGGATCAGCAGCACCAGCAGGACGCTGATGAGCGCCAGGGTGATCTGCAGGATGAGGGTCAGGACGTCCACGTCACTCTTTCCATTGGGGGTGCGCCGGTCAGTCGGTCAGCAGGTGGTGCTCGAACCTGACAATGCTAGCAAACTCGGACTCGTCCAGGCTGGCGCCGCCCACCAGGACGCCGTCCACGTCGCGCTCCCGCAGGATCGCCGCCACGTTCCCGGACTTCACCGAGCCGCCGTAGAGCAGGCGGACGCCCCGGGCGGTGGCGTCGTCGTAGAGGCCGGCCAGCTCGGCGCGCAGGGCGGCGCACATCTCCTGGGCGTCCGCCGGCCCGGCCACCTCACCGGTGCCGATGGCCCACACCGGCTCGTAGGCGACCACGAGCCCGGAGACGGCCTCGGCGGACAGTCCGGACAGGCCGTTCCGCACCTGGGCCAGGGTGTGCTCCACGTGCCCGCCGGCCCGGCGGACCTCCAGGCCCTCGCCGACGCAGAACACCGGGGTCAGCCCGTGGCGCAGGGCCGCCTGCAGCTTCCGGTTCAGCAGCGCGTCGTCCTCGCCGTGCAGGGTGCGCCGCTCGGAGTGCCCCACGAGCACGTAACGGCAGCCGAGACGGTCCAGGAACTGGCCCGAGATCTCCCCGGTGAAGGCACCGGAGTCCTCGGCGGAGAGGTCCTGTGCCCCGTAGGCCAGCGGCAACCGGTCCCCGGCGACCAGGGTCTGCACGCTGCGCAGGTCGGTGAACGGCGGGAAGACCGCCACCTCGACCCGCTCGAAGTCGTGGTCGGCGTCGGCCAGGGTCCAGGACAGCTTCTGGACGAGGGTGACGGCCTGGAGGTGGTCCAGGTTCATCTTCCAGTTCCCCGCGATCAGCGGGGTGCGGTCATAGACGCCGTTGGTCTGGGAGGTCATGCCCCGGCACCTGCCTGGCCGGCCGCCGGGGCGGTCTCCAGGGCGGCGACGCCCGGCAGGGTCTTGCCCTCGAGGTACTCGAGGGAGGCACCGCCCCCGGTGGAGATGTGGCCGAACTGGGAGTCCTCGAAGCCCAGGGTCCGCACCGCGGCCGCGGAGTCCCCGCCGCCGACGACCGTGAGCCCCTGGGACTCCGTGAGTGCCTCGGCCACCGTGCGGGTGCCGTGGGCGAAGGCCTCGAACTCGAACACGCCCATGGGCCCGTTCCAGAACACGGTGTGCGCGCCGCGGATCTCCTCACCGAACGCGGCCCGGGTCTCGGGTCCGATGTCCAGGCCGATGGCCTTCTCCCCGTGTGCGCCCGCGGTGAGGCGGTCCACCGGCAGCACCTCGTGGTCGGCGTCCGCGGCGAAGCCGGAGGCCATCACGATGTCCGTGGGGAGCACGATCCGGCAGCCGCCGTCCTGGGCGCGCCGGAGGTACTCGGTGACGACCGGGACCTGGTCCTCCTCGAGCAGCGAGGCGCCCACCTCGTGGCCCTGCGCCTTGAGGAAGGTGAAGAGCATGCCGCCGCCGATCAGCAGCGTGTCGGCACGCTCCATGAGGTTGTCGATCACGGCGAGCTTGTCCGAGACCTTGGACCCGCCGAGCACCACCACGTACGGGCGGTCGGGGTCTCCCGTGAGGCGGGACAGCACGTCCAGTTCCCGGGCCACCAGGGCGCCCTGGTAGGACGGCAGTCTCCCGGCGATGTCGTAGACCGAGGCGTGGCGGCGGTGCACGGCGCCGAAGGCGTCGTCCACGTAGGCCCCGTGCTCCCCCGTGAGGGCTGCCAGTTCCGCGGCCAGCGCCTCGCGGTCGGCGTCGGCCTTGGAGGTCTCCCGCGGGTCGAAGCGGACGTTCTCGAGCAGCAGGATGTCCCCGTCGGACATCGCGGCCGCCTGCTCACGGGCCGAATCCCCGGTGACGTCGCCGGCCAGGCGCACGTCGCGACCGGACAGCTCCGCCATCCGGTCGGCGGCCGGCCGCAGGGAGTACTTCGGGTCCGCCTGGCCCTGGGGACGGCCCAGGTGGGCCATGACGATCACCCGGGCGCCGGCGTCGGCCAGCGCGGTGATGACCGGCAGCGAGGCGCGGATGCGGCCGTCGTCGGTCACCGTCCCGTCGTCCAGCGGGACGTTCAGGTCCGAGCGGACCAGGACGTGACGTCCGGCGACGCCCTCCTGCAGCAGGTCGTCAAGGGTCTTGGCGGTCATGCGAAAGTGCCTCTCTGAAGGGGATTGCGGCTCGATGCGGTGCGATGGCGTGGTCAGAGCCTGGACGCGACCAGGGAGGTCAGGTCCACGAGCTGGGAGGTGTAACCCCACTCATTGTCATACCAGCCGAGGATCTTCACCGTCTTGCCGATCGACTTGGTCAGCGGCGCGTCGAAGGTGCAGGCCGCCGGGGCGCCGATGATGTCGGTCGAGGTGATCGGGTCCTCGGAGTAGACCAGTCGTCCGCCCGAGAGCGGACCGGACTCCGCGGCGGCCCGGAAGGCGGCGTTGACCTCGTCCACGGAGGCCTCCCGTTCCAGCTCGACGGTCAGGTCCGTGGCCGATCCGGTGATGACCGGCACGCGCAGGGCGAAGCCGTCCAGCTTGCCCTTCAGCTCGGGGATCACCTCGCCGATGGCCTTGGCCGCGCCGGTGGACGTGGGGACGATGTTCTGGGCGGCGGCCCGGGCGCGCCGACGGTCCTTGGCGTGGGGGGCGTCGTGCAGGTTCTGGTCGCCGGTGTAGGCGTGGACCGTGGTCATGATGCCGTCGATGATCCCGAAGGACTCGTGCAGCACCTGGACCATCGGGGCCAGGCAGTTGGTGGTGCAGGAGGCGCTGGAGACGATGTCCATGGTCCCGGGGTCGTAGTCCCCGTCGTTGATGCCCATCACGAACGTGCCGTCGATGCCCTTGCCGGGGGCCGACAGGACGACCTTCCTCGCCCCGGCCTCGAGGTGCTTGCGGGCCTGCTCACCCTTCGTGAAGTGCCCGGTGCACTCGATGACGATGTCCACGCCGAGCTCGCCCCAGGGCAGGTCGGCCGGGTCCTTCTCGGAGAAGACCCGGATGGTCCGGCCGTTCGCCACGAGGTTGCCGTCCACGAGGTCGATGTCGTGACCGTACCGGCCCATGACGGAGTCGTACTTCGTCAGGTACAGCAGGTCCTCGGCACCGGTGAGGTCGTTGACGGCCACGAGCTCCAGGTCATGGCCGTCCTGCTCGAGGACACGGAGGATGCTCCGGCCGATGCGGCCGAATCCATTGATGGCGATCTTGGTCACGGTCATGCCTTTCAGTCGTGCTGGGAGGGTGGACGACGAGGGACTGCGGGGAGACGGCATGGGCGGGGCCGGCCGGGCTGTGACAGGCCGGCCGGCCCCGGGCACTTCATCGGATCAGGGGGTGATCAGCTTCGGGGCGCCGGTGCGGGCGGCCTCGAAGCGGGCGGCGACGTCCGCCCAGTTGACGATGTTCCAGACGGCCTTGACGTAGTCGGCCTTGACGTTCTGGTAGTCCAGGTAGAAGGCGTGCTCCCACATGTCCAGCTGGAACAGCGGGATGGTGGCGACCGGCACGCCGTTCTGCTGGTCGTAGAACTGCTCGATGACCAGGTTGCCGCCGATCGGCTCGTAGGCCAGCACGGCCCAGCCGGAGCCCTGGATGCCCAGCGCGGCGGCGGTGAAGTGGGCCTGGAACTTGTCGAACGAGCCGAAGAACTCGTCGATCGCGGCGGCGAGCTCGCCCTCGGGCCTGTCGCCACCGTTCGGGGAGAGGTTCTTCCAGAAGATGGAGTGGTTGGTGTGGCCACCGAGGTTGAAGGCCAGGTCCTTGGAGAACTGGTTCACGGAGCCGAAGTCGCCGGCCTCGCGGGCCGCGGCGAGCTTCTCCAGGGCGGTGTTGGCGCCCTTGACGTAGGTGGCGTGGTGCTTGGAGTGGTGCAGCTCCATGATCTTCGCCGAGATGTGCGGCTCGAGAGCGGCGTAGTCGTAATCCAGCTCCGGCAGGGTGAATTCAGCCATTATTCCTCCTTGGTGGACGTGTGGCCGGGACCTGTGCGACAGGCCCCGCGGTTCGTGGCCCCGAGAAGGAGCCATCTGTCTCATCCTATGCATGGGCGGGGCCCGTCTGGTCAATGATTCCGCTGTCAGCCACAATGTCCGGCCGGTGTCCCGCCCGGTCACCGGCACGCAGAGGGCAACCCGGGGCATCCCGCCGCGCCCGCGTCGTTGCCAGGGACGCCGCGGGGATGATGACAATGAGGGGTCCTCAGCATGCCGACCCAGGGGGTGGACCGATGTCGAGCACGGCAACCGGTGCCGGTGGTGAGGCCGGCCCCGGTGTGGAGCAGCGGTCCGGGGCCCGCGGGGGCCGGCGCGCGGTCGCCTCGGGGTTCCTCTTCGGTTGTGGCATCGCGGCGTCGATGATCGACCTGTTCGTCTTCCACCTGGGCCTGCAGTGGCATCACTTCTACGACCTGTCCACCCCGGAGGTGGCCCTGGCCGCCGACGGGGTCTTCCACGCCCTCGGGTGGTTCATCACGGTCTGGGGGCTGTTCCTGCTCGCGGACGTGCGCCGGCGCGGCGACGTGCCCTGGCGCCGGTGGACGGGGGCCGTGATCGCCGGGGTCGGGGCCTTCCAGCTGTTCGACGGGGTCATCAACCACAAGGTGCTCGGGATCCACCAGATCCGCTACCACGTGGACCTGCTGCCGTATGACCTGGCCTGGATCGGCTCGGCCGCGCTGCTCCTGCTCCTCGGGTCCGCCTTCCTGTGGTGGACCCGGCCGGCACCGGCCGCCGGATGATCGCGGCCCGCATGGACCACGGGCACGGAGGGGGACCCGCCCCCGGCGGTTCCGGAGGTGCCGACGCCCTGGGTTGGTTCCTGGCCGACGTCGCCGTCGTGCTGCTGCTGACGGTGGCCGCGCTGGGCTATGCGCTGGGCCTGTGGGCGTCCCGGGGCCGCTCCCCGTGGCCGGTCCGGCGGGCCCTGTGCTGGTACGCGGGGCTGGGGTGCGTGGGGGCGGCGCTGCTCGGGCCCCTCGCCCGGGCCGCCCGCGAGGGCTTCACCGCCCACATGAGCGCACACCTGCTGCTGGGCATGATCGCTCCCCTGCTGCTGGTGCTGGCCGCCCCGGTGACCCTGGCCCTGCGGGCGCTGCCCGTGCGCGCGGCACGGTCCCTGACGCGCCTGTTGCGCCGACGGTCCGTGCGGGTCATCACCCACCCGGTGGTTGCGGCGGTGCTCTCTGCCGGCGGGCTGTGGGTCCTGTACACGACGGCGCTGTACCCCCTGATGCACGCCTCACCCCTGGTGCACGCGCTGGTGCACGCCCACGTGCTGCTGGCCGGCTGTCTGCTCACCGCCGCGCTCGTGGGTCCGGACCCGGATCCGCACCGGACCTCGATGGTCCTGCGCTCGGCGGTGCTGGTCGCCTTCATCGCCGCCCACTCGGTCCTGGCCAAGTGGCTCTACGCGCAGCCGCCGGACGGGGTGGACCGGACGGACGGCGAGGCCGGCGCCCAGCTGATGTACTACGGCGGGGACGCCGTGGACGTGGTCCTGATCGTGCTCCTGTTCAGCGGCTGGTACGCCGCCACCCGGCCCCGGGAGCGGGTGCGTTCCGGGAGCGGGGCCGGAGCCTAGTCCCCGTCCGCGGCGGACGGCGCCTCGGCGTGCAGGGCGGCGTCGGTGCTGGGCAGGCCCTCCTCCGCGGCGCGCTTGTCCGCCATGGCCAGCAGGCGCCGGATGCGCCCGGCGATCGCGTCCTTCGTCATGGGCGGATCGGCCAGCCGGCCCAGTTCGTCCAGCGAGGCCTGCTTGTGCTGGACCCGGAGCTGTCCGGCGTACTTCAGGTGGTCCGGGACCTCCTCGCCGAGGATCTCCAGTGCGCGCTCCACCCGGGCGCCGGCGGCGACGGCCGCCTGGGCCGAGCGGCGCAGGTTGGCGTCGTCGAAGTTGGCCAGTCGGTTCGCGGTGGCCCGGACCTCCTTGCGGGTACGGCGTTCCTCCCACACCAGCACGGTGTCATGGGCACCCATCCGGGTCAGCAGCGCCGAGATGGCGTCCCCGTCGCGGATGACCACGCGGTCCACGCCGCGCACCTCCCGGGCCTTGGCGGTGATGCCCAGGCGCCGGGCCGCACCGACCAGGGCCAAGGCGGCCTCGGGACCGGGGCAGGTGACCTCCAGGGCGGAGGACCGGCCCGGTTCGGTCAGCGACCCGTGGGCGAGGAAGGCCCCGCGCCACACGGCCTCGGAATCGGCGACGGAGCCGTTGACGATGGCCGGCGGCAGACCGCGCACGGGGCGACCCCGCACGTCCAGCAGACCGGTCTGCCGGGCCAGGGACTCGCCGTCGCGCACCACCCGGATCACGTAGCGGTTGCCCTTGCGCAGGTTGCCGCCGGAGACCACGATGATCTCGCTGCCGTGCCCGTAGACCTCGGCGATCGCGGTCCGCAGGCGCCGGGCCGCCGCCGCGTTGTCCAGCTCGGCCTCGATGACGATGCGCCCCGAGATGATGTGCAGCCCGCCGGCGAAGCGCAGGATCGCCGACACCTCGGCCTTGCGCTCAGAGGAACTCCTGACCGCGTGGTGGGTCAGCTCCTCTTTCACCGCAGCAGTCAGGGCCATGGGTCGCCTCACATCTTTCACTTGAACTCGTGGTGGCCCGGCACCGGCCGGGTGGGTACGCGCAGGGGGTCAGGATCTCGCGAAGGCCTCCTGAAAGGCCAGGGCCAGGCGCAACGGATCGTGCACCGGCGTCCCGGAACCGGCCCCTACCTTACTAAACTGCACGGCCGCACCGAGACGGGAGGCGGCCTTCTCGAAGCCGGCCCGGTCCTGGACCGCGTCGGGATCGGCCAGCACGACGTCGATCCGCAGGTCCGGCGCGTGATGGTGCACCGCCTCGAGGTGGTCGGCGGCGCTCATGCCGGAGGTCTCGGCGGTGTCCACGGCGAGGTTCATCACCAAGGCCCGGCGGGCGGTGGTCCCCTCGAGGGCCTCCCGCAGCTCCGGCAGCAGCAGGTGCGGCAGGACCGAGGTGTACCAGGACCCCGGGCCGAGGACCACCCAGTCGGAGAGCTCGATGGCCTCCAGGGACTCCCGGCAGGCCGGGGCATCGTCCGGCTGGAGCTGGATCTGCGAGACCCGGGTGTTCCGGCCGGCGGCGGCGAGCGAGGCCTGGCCGGAGATGGTGCGCCGGATGAGCTCGCCATTGCGGCCCTCGGCGAGGACCGAACCGGAGATCGTCAGGGGGATGGTGGACATCGGCAGGACCTGGCCGCGCGCGCCCAGCAGCGCCCCGGCCCAGCGGAGCCCGCTCACCGGGTCGCCGAGGAGCTCCCACAGGGCCACGATCAGCAGGTTGCCCAGGGCGTGGTTGTCCAGGGTGCCGTCCACGCCCTCCTTGGAGTGGAAGCGGTGCTGCATGACGTCACGCCAGGTCCGGCCCCAGTCGGTGTCGTCGCACAACGCGGCGAGCGCCATCCTCAGGTCACCGGGGGGCAGCACGTCCATCTCCTGCCGGATGCGCCCGGAGGACCCGCCGTCGTCCGCCACCGTGACCACGGCCGTGATCTCCCCGGCGATCAGGCGCAGGGCCCGCAGCGTCGCGGAGAGCCCGTGCCCGCCACCCAGCGCGGTGACGCGCAGGGTGGGGTCGTACGTGCCCCCGGCGATCGACTGGGAGACCGGGACCAGGGGCAACTGGCCGGTGAAGTGCGTGCTCATTCCCGCCCCAGGTCCCGGTGCTGCACGTTCACGGTGACCCGTGGCTGCTGGCGGAGCCGGCGGGCCAGCTCCTCGGCGACGGCGACGGAACGGTGCTTGCCGCCGGTGCAGCCGACGGCAAAGGTGCCGTAGTGCTTGTTCTCCCGGCGGTACCCCTCCAGGACCGGCAGCAGCGCCTGGACGTAGCGGTCCACGAACTCCGCCGCCCCGTTCTGGCCCAGGACGAAGTCCGAGACGGCCGCGTCCTTGCCGGTGAAGGGGCGCAGTTCCGGCACCCAGTGCGGGTTGGGCAGGAACCGGACGTCGGCCACGAAGTTGGCGTCCTGGGGCAGCCCGTACTTGAAGCCGAAGCTCATCACGTTCAGGCGCAGCACGATCGGCCCGGACTCGGTGAACAGCTCCGTGATGGTGGTGGCCAGGGAATGGACGTTCATGGAGGTGGTGTCCACCACGATCTCGGCCTGCTCCTTGAGGTCCTTCAGCAGCAGTCGCTCGGCGGCGATGCCGTCCGGGATCCGGCCGGAGCCCTGGAGGGGGTGGGGCCGGCGGGCGGACTCGAACCGGCGGACGAGCAGGTCGTCCGCGGCGTCCAGGAACAGCACGCGGTAGTCGACGCCCTGGGCGCGCAATTGCTCGAGGGCCTCCTGGATGTCCGTGAACAGGTCCTTGGACCGGACGTCGACCACGAGCGCCATCCGCGGGATGGCCTCGGGCGAGCGGCCCACGAGGTCCGTCAGGGTGCCGAACAGCTGCGGGGGGATGTTCTCCACCACGTACCAGCCGTGGTCCTCGAGGGCGTGTGCGGCGGTGGTGCGTCCTGCCCCGGACATGCCGGTGACGATGAGTACCTCGGAAGTGGCCGGTTTCACCGGGATCAGGCCGTCGCTCATGCGTCCAGCCTACCCAGTGTCAGTCCAGGATCTCCCCGGTGGTCAGGTTGATCCCGTACTGGTCCGCCACCTGGTCCACGGCCTGCTCCCCCGCCTGTCCCGGGGCCCCGTCGGCCGCCTGGCCCGGATGCAGGGAGGCGTGGACGGCGGCGGCCAGGGCGGCACCGATGCCCGGGGCCTGACGGAGCTCGTCCAGTCCGGCCGCCCGGATCCGCTTCACCGAGCCGAAGTGCTTGAGCAGCGCCTTCTGCTTGGTGGGGCCGAGCCCGGGGATCCCGTCCAGGACTGAGGAGACCATCGACTTGGCACGCTTCTGCCGGTGGAAGGTGATGGCGAAGCGGTGGGACTCGTCGCGCAGCCGCTGCAGCATGTAGAGCCCCTGCGAGGCCCGGGGCAACACGACCGGGAATTCCTCCCCCGGCAGCCACAGCTCCTCGAGGCGCTTGGCCAGTCCGACCACCGGCAGGTCGGTGATCCCGAGGTCCGCGAGGGCCTGTGCGGCGGAGGCCACCTGGGCGGGGCCGCCGTCGACCACCACGAGGGAGGGCGGGTAGGCGAACCGCCGGGCGCCCGCCTCGGCCGGGGCGGCGCCCTCCGGTCCGTCGGGGCCGGCGTCGGGGATCTCACCGGTGGTGAAGGACCCGTTGCGTTCCTGGTCCTCCAGGTAGTGCCGGAAGCGGCGGGTCAGGACGTTGTGCATGGCGGCGGTGTCGTCCCGGGCCGCCTCCCCGGTGACGGCGAACTTGCGGTAGTCGGACTTCTTGGGCAGCCCGTCCTCGACGACCACCATGGACCCGACGACGTTCGTGCCGGACACGTGCGAGATGTCGTAGCACTCGATCCGCAGCAGCGGTTCGTCCAGCTCCAGGGCCTCCTGCAGTTCGCGCAGCGCGGCCGAGCGGGTGGTCAGGTCCCCGGAGCGGCGGGTCTTGTGCAGTCGCAGCGCCATCAGGGCGTTCTCCTGCACCGTCTCCATCAGGGCGCGCTTGTCCCCCCGCCGGGGCACCCGCAGGCTGACCTGGGCACCGCGCAGTCCGGTCAGCAGCGTGGCGACCTGTTCCGCGTCCTCCGGCAGCTCGGGGACCAGCACCTCACGCGGGATGCGGCTGGAGTCCTCGAGGGACCCGTAGACCTGCTCGAGCAGCTGCTCGACCATCTTCGGCCCGGAGACGTCCTCCACCTTCTCGACCACCCAGCCACGCTGGCCGCGGATCCGGCCCTCGCGCACGTGGAAGACCTGGACGGCCGCCTCCAGCTCGTCCTCGGCGAAGGCGAAGATGTCCGCCTCGGTGGACTCGGACAGCACCACGGCGTTGCGCTCGAAGACCCGCTTCAGCGCGGCGATGTCGTCCCGACGCCGGGCGGCGTCCTCGTAGCGCAGCTCGGCCACGGCCTCCTTCATCTGCTCCTCGAGCCGGCGGATGTACCGGTGGGCGTCCCCGGCCATGAAGTCGCAGAAGTCCTGGGCGAGCTGGCGGTGGTCCTCGGCACTGACGCGGCCCACGCAGGGCGCGGCGCACTTGTCGATGTAGCCCATCAGGCAGGGCCGGCCGGAGAGCTCCGCGCGCCGGAAGACGCCGGCGGAGCAGGTGCGCACGGGGAACACCCGCAGCATCAGGTCCACGGTCTCGCGGATCGCCTTGGCGGGGTGGAACGGCCCGAAGTACTTCACGCCCTTGCGCCGGTCCCCGCGCATGACCTGGACGCGGGGGTACTTCTCGTTCATGGTCACGGCCAGGTACGGATAGGACTTGTCGTCCCGGTACATGATGTTGAACCGCGGGGTGTACTGCTTGATCCAGGTGTACTCGAGCTGCAGGGCCTCCAGCTCCGAGCCGACGACCGTCCACTCGACCGAGGAGGCGGTGAACACCATGGCGCGGGTCTTCGGATGCAGCCCGGCGGGGTCCTGGAAGTAGGACGCCAGGCGGGAGCGCAGGTTCTTGGCCTTGCCCACGTAGACGACCCGGCCGTCCGGGTCGCGGAAACGGTACACCCCCGGGGAGGTAGGAACCTCACCGGGCCTCGGCCGGTAGCTGGCCGGATCAGCCATGGCGCATCAGTCCCGCATCAGTCCCGGGGCCCGCCGACCGGGGCGTTGTACTGCTCCACCCGCTCCTGGCCGGTGAGCGCGGCGATCGCCTCCATGACCTGGGCGGTGGCCTGCTTGCGCGGCGGCAGCGGGTGCTTGCGACCGAGGTGCTCGAACTGGAGGGGTTCGCCCACGGTCAGGCTGAAGTGGTGCGGGGTGACGCGGTTCGTGCCCGGCGGCTGGAGCCGGTCCGTGCCCCGCAACCCCACGGGGACCACCGGCATGCCGGTGGCCAGCGCGAGCCAGCCGACGCCGGTGCGGCCCTTGTAGAGCCGCCCGTCCCGGCTGCGCGTTCCCTCCGGGTAGATCCCCACGCCGGACCCGGCCTCCACGAGTTCCACCAGCTGGTCGAGCGCGGCCACGGAGGCGGCCTGCTGGTCGCGCTGGACGGGGATCGACCCGACGGACTCGAAGAAGCCCTTCATCACCCGGCCCTTGAGGCCCGGCTGCGTGAAGTACTCGGACTTGGCGAAGAAGTGGACCATCCGCGGCATGAGCGCCTGCAGGATCACCGAGTCCAGGAAGGACAGGTGATTGCTGGCCACGATGAACCCGCCGGTCCGCGGGACGTTCTCGAGCCCGGTGACGGTGGGGCGGCAGGAGACCTTCAGGGCGGCACGGAACCCCCAGCGCACGGCCTCGTTGGTCGCCATGTCCATCCTCTCGCTGCGTGGGTACGTGCTGGTCCGCACCGGTTCCGTTGAGGACCGGCGGACCGGTCCATCATAGTGTGCTCAGTGCTGGATGGCCCGCTCGCCCAGCAGGCACCGGCACAGCGCGGGCAGTTCCGCCGGGCTGTCGCACAGGGCCTCGGCCCCGGCGGCGGTCAGCTCGTCCCGCTCGCCGAAGCCCCACAGCACCCCGATGCCGGGCAGGCCGTGGTGCGCGGCACCGTCGAGGTCGAAGTGCCGGTCGCCCACCATCACGGCACGCGGCTTCCCGCCCCCGTCCATCCCGACGGCGGCCAGGGCCTCGGCCATCGCCTGCACCTTGGTGCCCCCGGGCGGGACGGGCGCGGTCTCGTCGTCGCTGGAGCCGCAGATGGCCACGAAGTGGTGGTCCAGGCCGTGGATGCCCAGCAGCCGGCGTGCACTCGAGACCGGCTTCGAGGTCGCCACCACCAGGTCGTGGTCCCGGCCCAGGTCCTCCAGCGCCTCGCGGATGCCCGGGTAGACCACGCTCGCGGCCATCCCGTGGTCCCGGTAGCCGGCGCGGTACTCGCGGATCAGGACCAGCAGGTTGTCCTCGGTCACCCCGTCCAGGCTCCGCAGTCCCTCCCGCAACGGGGGGCCGACCAGTGCGCGCAGCCGCTCCGGTCCCGGCACGGGCAGCCCGTGGCGGGCCAGGGTCGCCGCGATGCCCCCGGTGATGGCCCCCGCGGGGTCCACGAGGGTGCCGTCCAGGTCCAGCAGGACGGCCGGACGGGGGCTGCCGGTGGCGGGCGTCGCCGCCGTCACAGGACCTCGGCGAGGAACCGGCCGGTGTGGCTCGCCGGGTTCTTCGCCACCTGCTCCGGGGTGCCCGTCGCCACGATGGTGCCACCGCCGGAACCGCCCTCGGGACCGAGGTCGATCAGGTGGTCGGCCGACTTGATGACGTCCAGGTTGTGCTCGATGGTGATGACGGTGTTGCCCTTCTCCACCAGGGACTGCAGCACGCCGAGCAGCTTGCGGATGTCCTCGAAGTGCAGGCCGGTGGTCGGCTCGTCCAGCACGTAGATCGAGCGGCCGTTCGAGCGCTTCTGCAGCTCGGCGGAGAGCTTGACGCGCTGGGCCTCGCCGCCGGAGAGCGTGGTGGCCGGCTGGCCGAGCCTGACGTAGCCCAGGCCGACGTCCACCATCGTGTTGAGGTACCGCGAGATCTTGGAGTAGGCGGAGAAGAACTCGGCGGCCTCCTCGATCGGCATGTCCAGCACCTCGGCGATGTTCTTGCCCTTGTAGTGCACCTCGAGGGTCTCGCGGTTGTACCGGGCGCCGTGGCAGACCTCGCAGGGCACGTAGACGTCCGGCAGGAAGTTCATCTCGATCTTCAGGGTGCCGTCCCCGGAGCAGGACTCGCAGCGGCCGCCCTTGATGTTGAACGAGAACCTGCCGGGCTGGTAGCCGCGGACCTTGGCCTCCTGGGTGTCCGCGAACAGCTTGCGGATGGTGTCGAACACGCCCGTGTAGGTCGCCGCGTTGGACCGCGGCGTGCGCCCGATCGGACTCTGGTCCACGTGCACGACCTTGTCGAGGTGCTCGAGGCCGTTCACGCGCTTGTGCCGGCCGGGAACGTGGCGGGCGTTGTTGAGCTGGTTCGCCAGCACCTTGTAGAGGATCTCGTTGACCAGGGTGGACTTGCCCGAGCCGGAGACGCCCGTGACCGCGGTGAGCACCCCGAGGGGGAAGTCCACGGTGACGTCCTGCAGGTTGTTCTCCCGCGCCCCGACCACGGTGAGCTTGCGGTCCTTGTCCACGGGGCGGCGCTCGGCCGGCAGCGTGATGGCGCGGCGGCCGGAGAGGTAGTCCCCGGTGATCGAGCGCTCGTTGGCCTTCAGGTCCTCGAGGGACCCGGAGTGGACCACCTCGCCGCCGTGCTCGCCGGCCCGGGGACCGATGTCCACGATCCAGTCGGCCTCGGCGATGGTGTCCTCGTCGTGCTCCACCACGATCAGGGTGTTGCCCAGGTCGCGGAGCCGGTTGAGGGTCTCGATCAGCCGGCGGTTGTCCCGCTGGTGCAGCCCGATGGACGGCTCGTCCAGGACGTAGAGGACGCCCACCAGTCCGGAGCCGATCTGGGTGGCCAGCCGGATGCGCTGGGCCTCGCCGCCGGAGAGCGTTCCCGCCGGGCGCTCCAGGTTCAGGTAGTCGAGGCCGACGTCGAGCATGAAGTGCAGCCGGGCCAGGATCTCCTTGAGGACCTGGTCGGCGATCTGCCGGTCGCGGGCGGACAGCTCCAGTGCCTCGAGGAAGGTGATGGCGTCCCGCATGGGCAGGACCGAGGCCTCGGCGATGGACTTCCCGCCGACCAGCACGGAGAGCGACGTCGGGTTCAGCCGCGTGCCGTTGCAGGCGGCGCAGGGGATCTCGCGCATGTAGGACTCGTAGCGGTCCCGCGCGTTGTCCGACTCGGTCTCCAGGTGCTTGCGGTGGATGTAGTCGATCACGCCCTCGAAGCCGGTAGTGTACCGGCGTTCGCGGCCGAAGCGGTTGCGGTACTGGACCACGACCTTGAAGTCCTTGCCGTGCAGTACGGCCTTGCGGGCCGCGGCGGGCAGCTTCTTCCACGGCGTGTCCATGGAGAACCCGACCTCGTCGGCGAGGCCGGACAGCAGGCGCTTCCAGTACTCGGACGTGGACTTGCCCATGGACCAGGGCGCGATGGCGCCCTCGGCGAGGGAGAGGTCGGGGTCGGGGACCACCAGGTCCTCGTCCACCTCGAGCCGGGTGCCGATGCCGGTGCAGACCGAGCAGGCCCCGAACGGGTTGTTGAAGGAGAACGACCGCGGCTCGATCTCGTCGATGGACAGCTGGTGGCCGTTGGGGCAGGACAGCTTCTCCGAGAAGGAGCGGTACTTGCGGTTCCCCTCAGCGTCCACGGCGTCCCACTCACCGGCGTTGGCCTTCTCCGGATCCACCCCGGCGTCCACGTCCACGAAGTCCACCACCACGAGGCCGTCGGCGAGCTTCAGCGCCGTCTCCACGGAGTCGGTGAGCCGCTGGCGGATCCCGTCCTTCATCGCCAGCCGGTCCACGACCACGGCGATGGTGTGCTTGACCTGCTTCTTCAGCTTGGGCGGGTCGGAGAGCTGGATGAGCTCGCCGTCGACGATGGCGCGCGAGAAGCCCTGGGTGGCCAGGGAGGAGAAGACGTCCACGAACTCGCCCTTGCGGCCCCGGGCCACGGGGGCCAGCACCTGGAAGCGGGTCTTCCCCGGCAGTTCGGACAACTGGTCGACGATCTGCTGGGGTGACTGCCTGGAGGCCGGCTCCCCGCACTCGGGGCAGTGCGGCACGCCGATCCGCGCCCACAGCAGGCGCATGTAGTCGTAGACCTCGGTGATCGTGCCGACGGTGGACCGCGGGTTCCGGTTCGTCGACTTCTGGTCGATCGACACCGCCGGGGACAGGCCCTCGATGAAGTCGACCGAGGGCTTGTCCACCCGGCCCAGGAACATGCGCGCGTAGGAGGACAGGGACTCCACGTACCGGCGCTGGCCCTCCGCGAAGATCGTGTCGAAGGCCAGGGAGGACTTCCCGGACCCGGACAGCCCGGTGAAGACCACGAGCGAGTCCCGGGGGATGTCCAGGTCGACGTTCTTCAGGTTGTGTTCCCGGGCTCCCTTGACCACGATCCGGTCCGGGTCGTGGCGATGGCCACCGCTGTCCGGGCCCGAGGCCAGGCCGCGGGCGGTGGTGGGTGGAATGGTCTGGTCAGTGATCGTCAGAGGGGTATCGGGCACGCCGTCCAGTCTATTGGAGGACGCCTTCGAAGACATCTTCGAAACGTCGGCCGAGAGCGTAACCGGCCCCGGGCGCGCCTGCGGCACCGCCGCCCGTGCTCAGGACGGCGGGTAGACGGCCTCGAGCTGCCGGACCGCCTGGCGCCGCGTGAACCCGAGGGCCTGCGCGGCCTCCGCGTAGGCGGTGGCCGCCGCGGCCAGCCGGTCCTCGGCGTCGTCGCCGCCGCGGGCCACCACGGTGCCCAGCCGGGGCCGGGCCGTGACGACGCCGGCCTGCTCCAGTTCCTTGTAGGCGCGCGCCACGGTGTTGGCGGCGACCCCCAGGGCGGCCGCGAGACCGCGCACGGTCGGCAGCTTGGTGCCGACCGGCAACCGGTTGCGGTGGATGAGGTCGAGCAGTCCGGTGCGGACCTGCTCGAACGGCGGGACGGTGGAGGAGGTGTTGATGGCCAGGGCCTTGACGAGCCAGGCCGGCACCGATCCCTGCTGCGGCGCCCGCGCCGCGCTCTCGTCCTCCACCAGCACTCCCCCGTCTGCCGTGCACCCGCTGATGGCCCCACCCTAGCGAACGGCGCGGACCGGGTCTTGACCTCCCCGGCGGCCTTGCCCTTCGGAGCGTCAACGTCCCTAGACTGGGTCGCATGCCTTCTTCCACCTCACCGATCCGGCTGCTGCACGACCTGCCCCAAGTGACGGTCCGACAACGCTCGGTCTCCGAGATGGCGAACAACGTCTACGTCCTGACCTCGAAGACCTCCGGGACCCAGGTGCTGATCGATGCCGCGGACGACGCGGAGGCGGTCCGGGAACTGCTGGAGTCGGCGCGCGAGGACACCCCCTGCGAGCTCAAGCTCGCGGTGATCATCACCACCCACCAGCACTGGGACCACGTCCGGGCGCTGGCCGCGGTGGCGGAGTCCACGGGCGTGCCCACGGCCGCGGGGACCGCGGACGCCGCCGCGATCGAGGAGGCCACCGGCGTGGCCGCCAAGGTCCTGCTGAACCACGGGGACACCGCGGCCTTCAACGGGATCTCGCTGGCCGTCGTCGGGCTCCGCGGCCACACCCCCGGCTCGGTGGCCCTGGTCTACGAGCCCGAGGACGGGCCGCCGCTGTGCTTCAGCGGCGATTCGCTGTTCCCCGGGGGCGTGGGCAACACGCAGCAGGACCCGCAGCGGTTCGAGTCCCTGTTCGCCGACGTGGTGGGCAGGCTGTTCGACGTGTACCCGGACGACATGATCGTGCATCCCGGCCACGGGGACCCGACCACGCTCGGCGCGGAGCGACCGCACCTGGCGCAGTGGCGCGAGCGCGGCTGGTGAACGGCCCGGCTCAGATGCTGGGCGCCAGGTCGCTCTTGACCCCGACCACGAAGATGCGGCGGAACGGGTAGTCGGTCAGCCGCACCCCGTCCGGGGTGAGGTAGGTCGGGTAGGAGGCGCGCATGATGCGCTTGTACTCCTCCACGTACCGTTCCACCAGGTTCGTGCCGTCGCGCCGGTCAGCCTCCTCCAGCCGCTGCAGCGACGGACGCAGCGCCGCCCCGCGGACCCAGTCATAGACGGGATCGGACCCGGTGAGCGGCTGGGAGTAGGTGGTCTCCCAGACGTCGGCCTCATAGCCGGCCGCGATCAGGGTCTCCAGGTACTCCTCGGTGGTGTAGACGGACTCGCGTTCCATCACGCCCTCCAGCGCCGCCGCGTACTCCGGGCGGCGGGACAGCTCGGCCATGGTGGCGTGGGAGGGTGCCTCGAAGTTCCCGGGCACCTGGACGGCGAACCAGGCCCCCGGCCGGAGGGCGGCCAGCCAGCCGGCGACCAGGTCGCGGTGGTCCGGGATCCACTGGAGCATGGCGTTGGAGACCACCACGTCGACGTCGGCGCCCGGTTGCCAGCGCTGGGCGTCCACCTGCTCGAAGGACAGGTTGGCCGGCGCCCCCGGCTCGGCGGCCAGCCGGCGGGCGGTGTCCACCATGTCCGCCGAGGAGTCCAGTCCGGTCACGTGCGCGTCGGGCCAGCGCTCGGCGAGGGTGGCCGTCATGTTGCCGGGGCCGCAGCCGAGGTCCACGACCACTCGGGGATCGGCGATACGGATCCGGGCCGTCAGGTCGCGGTAGGGCCGGGCCCGGCGGTCGGCGAAGACGCTGTACTGCTCCGGATCCCAGGTGAAGTCGCGCATGGTTCCACGCTAGCGCCCGCCGGCCCGGACCGTACCCGTGGGATGACGCGGGAGGACACGAACCCACCCCGGAACGCCAACTAGGCTGGCAGGGATGCTGCTCTCCGACCTGATCCCCGCCCCGGACGCTCCCCGGCTGTCCCCCGATGCCGTCTATGAGTCCTTCCTGGACTGGACGCGGTCCCGGGGGATCACCCTCTATCCCGCCCAGGACGAGGCGGTCATGGAACTGGTGCAGGACAACAACGTCGTCCTGGCCACGCCCACCGGGTCCGGGAAGTCCCTCGTGGCCCTGGCCGCGCACTTCCACGCCCTCGCCCGCGGGCAGCGGACCTACTACACCGCGCCCATCAAGGCCCTGGTGTCCGAGAAGTTCTTCGCCCTCGTGGACGTCTTCGGGGCGGAGAACGTCGGGATGGTCACCGGCGACTCCTCCGTCAACGGTGACGCCCCCATCATCTGCTGCACCGCGGAGATCCTGGCCAACCAGGCCCTGCGGGAGGGATCCGGACTGGACGTCGGCCCGGTGGTGATGGACGAGTTCCACTTCTACGCCGACCCCCAGCGCGGCTGGGCGTGGCAGGTGCCCCTCCTGGAGCTGCCCCAGGCGCAGTTCCTGCTGATGAGCGCCACGCTGGGGGACACGAGCCGCTTCGAGGAGGACCTCACGGAACGGACCGGCCGGCCCACCACCACGGTGGCCCACGCCGAGCGCCCCATCCCGCTGACCTACGAGTGGTCCGAGGACCACGTCCAGGACAAGGTCGCCGAGCTCGTGGAGACCCGGCAGGCTCCGGTGTACGTGGTGCACTTCTCCCAGCTGGACGCCGTGGAGCGGGCGCAGTCCCTGTCCTCGGTGTCCGTGGCCACCCGCTCCGAGAAGGACGCGATCGCGGAGCGGATCGCCGGTTTCGCGTTCTCCGCGGGGTTCGGCAAGACGCTCAACCGGCTCATCCGGTCCGGGATCGGCGTCCACCACGCCGGGATGCTGCCCAAGTACCGGCGCCTGGTCGAACGCCTCGCCCAGGAGGGCCTGCTCAAGGTCATCTGCGGGACGGACACACTCGGGGTGGGCATCAACGTGCCGATCCGCACCGTGCTCATCACGGCGCTGAGCAAGTACGACGGCGAACGCACCCGGATCCTCAACGCCCGGGAGTTCCACCAGATCGCCGGCCGGGCCGGTCGCGCCGGGTTCGACACCTCCGGGCTGGTGGTCGTCCAGGCCCCCGAGCACGTGATCGAGAACGCCCGGAACCAGGCGAAGCTGGCGGCCAAGTTCGCCGGCGTCAAGGACGAGTCCGAACGGTCCAAGCGGATGAAGCAGTCCGCGAAGTCCTCGCCGAAGAAGACCCCGCCGAAGGGGTTCGTGTCCTGGGGCAAGGCGACCTTCGAGCGCCTCGTGGAGGCCGAGCCGGAGGCCATGTCCAGCCACCTGCGGATCAGCCACGCGATGCTGCTGAACATCCTGGACCGGCCCGGTGACCCGGTGATCGCCGTGCGACGGCTGATCCGCAACAGCCACGAGACACCGGCCCGGCAGGCCGCCCTGATGCGCCGCGCCCTGGGGATCTTCCGCGAGCTGCTGGCGACCGGCGTCGTGGAGAAGCTGCAGGAGCCGGACGCCGAGGGCCGCACGGTGGACCTGACGGTGGACCTGCAGCCGAACTTCGCCCTCAACCAGCCGCTCTCCCCCTTCGCCCTGGCCGCCTTCGAGCTGCTGGACCCCGCGGAGCCGGGGTACGCCCTGGACATGGTCTCGATCGTGGAGGCCACGCTGGAACCGCCCCGGCAGGTGCTCTCCGCCCAGGTGAAGAAGGCGCGCGGCGAGGCGGTGGCCGCCATGAAGGCCGAGGGCATGGACTACACGGACCGGATGAACGCGCTGGACGAGGTCACCCACCCGCAACCCCTGGCGGAGCTGCTGGAGCAGTCCTTCGAGACCTACCGCGCCTCCGCCCCGTGGCTCAACGACTTCGAGCTGACGCCGAAGTCCGTGGTGCGGGACATGTACGAACGGGCCATGGGCTTCACCGACTACGTGAACTTCTACGGACTGGCCCGGTCCGAGGGCGTGTTGCTGCGCTACCTCACGGACGCGGTCAAGGCGCTGCGCCAGACCATCCCGCAGGACGTCCGGGACGATGAGCTGGACGTGCTGATGGCCTGGCTGGACGAGATCGTCAAGCAGACCGACTCCTCGCTCATCGAGGAGTGGGAGGACCTGCTGGCCGGGGACATCGAGGAGCTCAAGAAGGACCACGAGCAGCTCGCCCCGCCCGAGCCGCCGCGGCTGACGGCCAACCGGACCGTCTTCACCGTGATGGTCCGCAACGCGATGTTCCGCCGCGTGCGGTTGTTCGGGGACGAGCAGGACCGCGCCCTGGGCGAGCTCGGCGCCTCCGCCGGGGACTCGTTCACCACGCACGACTGGGCCGAGGCCCTGGACGGGTACTTCGGGGACTACGAGGACATCGACGACGGCGCCGCCGCCCGGGGTCCCCAGTACTTCCGGGTGGACACGTCCCCGGCGGCCGGGCCCGGCGGCGGCGCGCCGGCCGGAGTGTCCGGCTCCCGGTGGTGGGCCGTCCGGCAGGTCCTCGTGGACCCCGAGCAGAACCTGGACTGGGGCATCAACGCCGTCGTGGACCTGGACGCCTCGGACGAGCTGGGCCACCCCGTGATCCTGGTGGTCTCGGTGGGCCCGCCCGAGCCCGGCTGGGCCGTGTGATGACGGGACGGGACAGGACGGACAGGACAGAGAGGAAGGACAGGACGATGGAGACAGCGACCATGACGAACGGCATCCGGCCGGCCCGCCCCACGGACGTTCCGGACATCCTGCGGCTGATCCGCGACCTGGCGACCTACGAACGGGAGCCCGACGCGGTCCGGAACACCGAGGAGGAACTGCACCGGCACCTGTTCGGTGAGCATCCGGCCGTGTTCTGCCACGTCGTGGAGGACGTGGCGGACGACGCGTCCGACGCCGCGCCCCGGGTGGTCGGCCTGGCCCTGTGGTTCCTGAACTACTCGACCTGGGAGGGCACGCACGGCATCTGGCTCGAGGACCTCTACGTGGATCCCGCGGTCCGCGGGCGCGGGCACGGCCGGCGGCTGCTGGAGCACCTGGCCGGGATCTGCTCCCGGCGCGGTTACGCCCGGCTGGAGTGGACGGTCCTGGACTGGAACGAGCCGTCCATCGGGTTCTACCGCTCCCTCGGGGCCGAGCCGATGGACGAGTGGACGACCTTCCGGCTCGCCGGTGGCGCCCTGCAGCGGGCCGGCGAGGCCGCGGGGGCCGGCGTCGGGCACGCCGCCCGGCCGACGACCGGGATGGCGGGCGCACGGGGGTGAGTGCCCTCGTCGCCGGTGACCCCCGCACCTTCGCTCCCCCGCGTCCCGCCGCGCACCGGGCCGGTCCCCGGGCCACGTTGCTGGACGGCACGCGGATCGCCGACCACTGGTTCGAGGTCCCCCTGGACCACGCGGCGCCGCACGGCCGGACCATCACCGTCTTCGCCCGCGAGTACGTGGCCGCCGCCCACCGTGGGAGGCGGCAGGAGCTGCCCTGGCTGGTATTCCTGCAGGGCGGGCCCGGGGGCAAGGGCATGCGCCAGGCCAGGCTCGGTGGCTGGATGAAGCAGGCGGCCGCCGACTTCCGGATCCTCATGCTGGACCAGCGCGGTACCGGGCTCTCCTCCCCCGTCACCCGTCATACCCTGCCGGCCGAGGGGACCGCCCGGCAGCAGGCGGAGTACCTCGTGCACTTCCGGGCGCCGTCGATCGTGCAGGACGCCGAGGCGATCCGGCTCGCCCTCGGCTCCGGGCCGTGGACCGTCTTCGGGCAGAGCTTCGGCGGCTTCTGCGCCCTCAGTTACCTCTCCTGGCACCCGGAGGGCGTGGAACGGGCCCTGATCACCGGCGGACTGGCCCCCCTGGACGGCCACGCCGAGCAGGTCTACCGCGCCACCTACCGGCGGATGCGGCACCGCAATGAGGAGTACTTCTCCCGCTTCCCGCAGGACCGGGACGTGCTGGCCCGCGTCTACGAGGTGGCCCGGGGCGGTGCCGCGCGCCTGCCCGACGGTTCGCCCGTGACCGTCGGCCGGGTCCAGGCGCTGGGGATGCTCTTGGGGGGCAACACCCGCGTGGACCAGCTGCACTACCTCCTGCAGGAGGCCTTCGCCGGCCCCGGATGCCCCGAGCTCTCCGACACCTTCCTGCACGGGCTCTACCAGCAGGTCTCACGGGCCACCAACCCGCTCTACCTGGTGATGCACGAGTCGATCTACGCGCAGCCGGCCAGCACCGGTGCCGTGCGTTCGGACACGGGCGGGACGGACACCGGCTGGGCCGCGCAGCGGCTGCTCACCGGGTCGGCGGACCTGGCCGACTTCGACCCGGACCGCACGGCGGTGCCGTTGCTGACCGGGGAGATGGTCTTCGACTGGTACGCGGACCTCGACCCGGCGCTGCGGCCGCTGCGCGCGGTGGCCGAGGCGCTGGCGGGCCGCACCGACTGGGGACCGCTCTACGACCCGGACACGCTCGCCGCCAACTCGGTGCCGACGGCCGCCGCGGTCTACACGCACGACGTGTACGTGGACCGGGACCTCTCCCTGCAGACGGCCGGACGGGTCCGGTGCCTCACCGTGTGGGAGACCGACGCATTCCACCACGACGGCATCGGCGACGACGGCCCGGCCATCCTGAAGCGGCTGCTGGAGATGACGGGCTGAGGCGGACGCCGCTCAGCGCAGCAGCCAGTCGTTCGGGCTGAACAGCTCGAAGTGGACCTCCACGGGGAACAGGGTGGTCTTGTGCTCCTCGATCTGGTCGCGGATGTCCTGCAGGAACGCGTTGCCGCCGCACAGGTACCACTGCGCGCCCGCCGGCAGGGTGCCGTCCTCGGACAGGGCCTTCAGGTCCAGTCGCTGGCCCTGGTCCCGGAAGGCGGTCACGAGCGGCGCGTGCAGGCGGGACGTCACCGACTGGGCCAGCTCCCCGAAGGCGTAGTCGGCCTCGGAGGAGTCGGCGTGCAGCACGGTGATCGGGTGCTCCGGAGCGGACTGCGCCCCCTGCTCAGTGTCCAGCCGCCGGATCAGCGCCATCAGTATCCCGGCCATCGGGGTGGAGCCGATGCCCTGGCTGACCGTCACGATCGGCGAGGTGAACTGGTGCAGCACCAGGTGTCCGGCGGGCAGGGTGGCCTCGATCGTGTCCCCCTCCCGCACGTGGTCCTGCAGGTGGGAGCTGACCTCGCCGTCCCGCTGGACGGCCACGGAGAAGCCCCGGTCGTCCCATTCCACGAGGGAGTACTGGCGCAGCTGCCGGGCACCGTCCGGCAGGCTCACGCCCAGGGAGGTGTACTGGCCGGGCTGGGTCTGGGAGAAGCCCTCGGCCTCGAAGGAGTACCTCATCACGGATCCCGTCAGCTGCTCGCGCCGGGCCAGCCGCGCGGGCACGAAGACGTCTCCGGGCGGCACCCCCGCGGAGTCGTAGAGGCCCTTCTCGAAGCTGACCAGGACGTCCGCCATGATCCAGTAGACGCGGTCCCAGGCCTCGGCGACCTCAGGGGTGACCGCGTCGCCCAGGACCTCCACGATCGCGTGGAACAGGTTGTCGTGGACGATCTGGTACTGGTCGTCGGTGATGCCCAGCGAGACGTGCTTGTGGCCGATCCGCGTCAGCAGCTCGACGGGACTCGGTGCCGAGGAGTCCACCAGCATGGCGGCGAAGGTGGCGACCGAGGCCGCCAGCGCCTTCTGCTGCTCACCGCTGCGCTGGTTGCCCCGGTTGAAGGTGTTGGCGAGCAGCTCGGGGTGTTTCGAGAACATCGTGCGGTAGAAGAGCCGGGTGATCTCCTGGATGTTCGCGCCCACCGCCGGCAAGGACGCCCGGATGGTCTCCGCGTGCTCCGGGCTCAGGGCATGACGGTCTGCCTGGGGTGCTGTCTCCGTGTACATGGGGCCACCATAGACCCCGGTCCCCGGGGTGGTGTCCAGCCCTGGACGACGGGGGCCCGGCCTGGCGACTGCCAGACCGGGCCCCCGTGCGGTGGGTCGGGATCAGGTCGTGGGACCCTCGTTGTCCACGATGGTCTGCGAGATGGCCGGCACGTCCCGGCCCTCCGCCTGGGCGGAGGCCAGACGGGTCTCGTGGGCCGTGCGGATGATCTGCGAGTAGCTGTCCTTGTGGTCCAGCAGCTCGTCGCGGTAGTGCGGGGAGACCCGTTCGGCCGCGTGCGTCCACTTGTCCATGAGCGCCTCGGCCTTGCGGCGGTCCTCCTCGGTCGCCGTCTCGTCCAGCTTGGTGTACCGGTAGGAGAACTTCTCCGCGTTCTGCAGGGCCACCAGGGCGCGCCCCTTGGGGCTGGTCAGCGAGGCCACGACCGTGATGATGAGGATGCCGACGATGAGCATCAGTGACACCGTCGTCTCGATCTCGATCACCGGGACGTTCTCGCCGCCGTTGATGAACGGCAGGTTGTTCTCGTGCAGCGCGTGCAGGATCAGCTTGATGCCGATCAGGCCGAGGATCGCGGCCAGGCCGTAGGACAGGTACACGAGGCGGTCCAGCAGGCCGTCGATGAGGAAGAACAGCTGGCGCAGGCCCATCAGCGAGAACGCCGTGGCCGTGAACACGATGTACGGATCCTGGGTGAGCCCGTAGATGGCCGGGATGGAGTCGAAGGCGAACAGGACGTCGGTGAGCCCGATGCTGACCATGACGAGCAGCATGGGCGTCATGACCTTCTTGCCGTTCTCCCACGTGAACAGCCGGTCGCCGTCGTAGCGCTCGGAGGCGGGGAGCCACTTCTTGGCCAGGCGGACCAGGAAGTTGTCCGCCTCGTCCTTGTTCTCCTCGTCCCCGGTGAGCTCGCCCTTGAGCTGGCCGCCCGCGATCAGCAGCAGCGCCAGACCGAAGAGGTAGAACACGTCCGACCAGGCGGAGATCAGCGCCGCACCGAGGAGGATGAACACGGTCCGGGAGATCAGCGCGAAGGTGATGCCGAACAGCAGCACCTTCTGCTGGTACTCGCGCGGCACCTTGAAGGAGGCCATGATGACCAGGAAGACGAAGAGGTTGTCGACGCTGAGCGCCTTCTCCGTGATGTAGCCGGCGTAGTACTCGATCGCGTGCTGGGTGTCGCCGAAGGCGAAGAAGACCAGGCCGAACACGAGGGCGATGCCGACGTAGATGGCGGACCAGATGGCCGCCTCCCGGATGGTCGGCGTGTGGGCCTTGCGCACGTGGAAGATGTAGTCGAAGAGCAGCAGCGCGATGATCACCGCGATGGTGATGATCCAGGTCAGCGCATTGATTTCCATGCAGTCACTTTCCGTGGTGGTTCCGGTGACCACGGCCGGACCGTCGCACGAGGGACGGCCGGCACGGGACACCGCTGGGTGTGTGCCGCAAGTCTCTCCGCCTGCCGTGCGGCAGGCCGCTGCGTACGGCTGGTCAGACCAGCGTGCTGACGTCCGCAGTGTTCGGGATACTCCCCTACGCCGTGGCCCAGTGTACCCTGCCCACGGTCAGGTCTCAGGCGTGGCCCGCCCGCTGCATCTGCCGCAGTTCCTTCTTGAGCTCGGAGACCTCGTCCCGGATCCGGGCCGCGAGCTCGAACTGGAGGTCCACGGCGGCCTGGTGCATCTGCGCGCTCATCTGGTCGATCAGGTCGGACAGGTCCTTGGCGGGCAGCTTCGCGAAGTCCGGGGCGCCGCCGTCGTGCTCCACCAGGTCCGCGTCCCCGCCGGCGACGGTGTGGGCGGCCGCCGCGCGCTGCTCGTCGCTGATGGTCGCGGTGTAGCCGCGCTTGCCCTTGCCGAACTCGAAACCGGACTTGATGCCGCCCATCCCCGCCAGGAAGTCCGCCGAGTCCGCGTCCTCGCGGGCCAGCTGGTCGGTGATGTCCGCGATCCGCTTGCGCAACGGCGTCGGGTCGATGCCGTGCTCCCGGTTGTACGCCTGCTGCACCTCGCGTCGGCGGTTCGTCTCGTCGATCGCGTAGCGCATCGAGTCGGTGATGCGGTCCGCGTACATGTGCACCTGGCCGGAGACGTTGCGGGCGGCACGGCCGATGGTCTGGATGAGCGAGGTGGACGAGCGCAGGAAGCCCTCCTTGTCCGCGTCCAGGATGGACACGAGGGACACCTCGGGCAGGTCCAGGCCCTCGCGCAGCAGGTTGATGCCCACGAGCACGTCGAAGGTGCCCTTGCGCAGCTCGCGCAGCAGCTCCACGCGGCGCAGCGTGTCCACGTCCGAGTGCAGGTACTCGACCTTGACCCCGTGCTCGAGCAGGTACTCCGTGAGGTCCTCGGCCATGCGCTTGGTCAGGGTCGTCACCAGCACGCGCTCGTCGCGCTCGGTGCGCACCCGGATCTCCTCGAGCAGGTCGTCGATCTGCCCCTGGGTGGGCTTGACCACCAGTTCGGGGTCCACCAGGCCGGTGGGCCGGATGATCTGCTCCACCACGCCGTCGGCCTGGGACAGCTCGTACTTGCCGGGCGTCGCGGAGAGGTAGACGGTCTGGCCGATCCGCTCGAGGAACTCGTCCCACTTCAGCGGGCGGTTGTCCATGGCCGAGGGCAGCCGGAAACCGTGCTCCACGAGGGTGCGCTTGCGGGACATGTCGCCCTCGTACATCGCCCCGATCTGCGGGATCGTCACGTGGGACTCGTCGACGACGAGCAGGAAGTCGTCCGGGAAGTAGTCCAGGAGGCAGTGTGGGGCCGAGCCGGCCGGCCGGCCGTCGATGTGCCGCGAGTAGTTCTCGATGCCGTTGCAGTACCCCATCTGCTGCATCATCTCGAGGTCATAGGTGGTGCGCATCCGCAGCCGCTGGGCCTCGAGCAGCTTGTTCTGCGACTCGAACTCCTGGAGGCGCTCCCGCAGCTCGTCCTCGATGGAGCCGATCGCCTTGTGCATGCGCTCGTCGCCGGCCACGTAGTGCGAGGCCGGGAAGATGTACATCTCCTCCTCCTCGCGGACCACGTGGCCCGTGAGCGGGTGCAGGGTCTGGATGGTCTCGATCTCGTCCCCGAAGAACTCGATGCGGATCGCCAGCTCCTCGTACATCGGGATGATCTCCACGGTGTCCCCGCGCACGCGGAAGGTCCCGCGGTGGAAGTCCTGGTCGTTGCGGACGTACTGCATCTGCACGAACTGGCGCAGCAGCGCGTCGCGGTCCATCTCCTGCCCGCGGCGCAGCGTCACCATCTGCTGGATGTACTCCTCGGGCGTGCCCAGGCCGTAGATGCAGGACACGGTGGCGACCACGATGACGTCCCGGCGCGTCAGCAGGGCGTTGGTGGCGGAGTGCCGCAGCCGCTCGACCTCCTCGTTGATGGAGGAGTCCTTCTCGATGAAGGTGTCCGACTGCGGGACGTAGGCCTCGGGCTGGTAGTAGTCGTAGTAGGAGACGAAGTACTCGACGGCGTTGTTCGGCAGCAGCTCACGGAACTCGTTCGCCAGCTGCGCGGCCAGGGTCTTGTTCTGGACCATCACCAGCGTGGGCCGCTGGACCTTCTCGATCAGCCAGGCCGTCGTCGCGGACTTGCCGGTGCCGGTGGCACCCAGCAGGACCATGTCCTTCTCCCCCGCCTGGACGCGCTCGGCCAGTTCGGCGATCGCCTTGGGCTGGTCGCCCGAGGGCGTGAACTCCGAGATCACCTCGAAGGGGGCCACCTGCCGTTTGATCTTCTGCGCCAGACTCATGCCGTTAACCGTACTGCTGTTCGAGTCACCTCGGCAGTACGGTTCACCACCGGCGGAGACCGGTGGTCCCGGTGGTGGTCCCGGACGGCGCCCCGCCGGGGACGCTCAGCCCCCGGCGCCGTCCAGCACCGGCGCCACGTACTCCTCCCAGAAGCGGCGGGTGGCCCGGCGCAGGTCCTCGAGGCCGGCGTCGTTGACGATGACGACGTCGGCCGCGGCCCGGCGCTGTTCGTCGGTGGCCTGCGTGGCGATCCGGGCCCGGGCGGCCTCCTCGGTCATCCCCCGGTCCCGGACCATCCGCGCCACCCGCTCGTCCAGGTCGGCCTGGACGACCAGGACCAGGTCGTAGGCGCCGGCCTGCCCGGTCTCGACAAGCAGCGGCACGTCCTGGACCACGACGGCGTCGGGCCCGGCCTCGCGGACCAGGCGCCGTCCCTCGGAGCGCACCAGGGGGTGGATGATCCCGTTGAGCCGCTCCCGGGCGTCGGCGTCGTTGAAGACGAGGGCCGCGACCGCGGCCCGGTCCATCGTCCCGTCCGCGGCGATCGCCGCGGGACCGAAGGCCTCGCGGACCAGGGCCAGCCCCTCGGAACCGGGGGCGACGACCGCGCGGGCCAGGGCGTCCGCGTCGACGACGACGGCCCCCAGGTCCGCGAGCTCGGCGGCCACGGTGGACTTGCCCGAGGCGATGCCCCCGGTCAGGCCGATGTGCAGCCGGGGCCGCTGGGCCGGTGTCTCAGTCATCGCGGTCTCCTGTCGCCGGGGCCCCGTCCAGGACGGGCTGGACGTGGTCCTCCCAGAACCGCACGGTCGCCTCGGACAGGTCGGAGACACTGCCGTCGTTGACGATCACCGCATCCGCCACGTCCCGCCGCTCGGCGTCCGTGGCCTGGGCGTCGACCCGCTCCCACGCCTCCTGCACGGTCAGGTGCCGCTCGCGCACCAGGCGGTTGACCCGGGTCTCGGCGGGGGCCTCCACGGTGAGGACCACGTCGAAGTCCCGCACGGAGTCGGTCTCGAGCAGCAGGGGCAGGTCCACCACCACGACCGCGTCCGGCCCGGCCTCACGCGCCAACCGGGCCACCTCGTCGCGGACCCGCGGGTGCATGATCTCGTTCAGCCGTTCCCTCGCGCTGGTGTTGCCGAACACGATCCGGGCCAGGGCCGGCCGGTCCAGCTCTCCGGTGCCCGTGATGACGTCCGCCCCGAAGACCTCACGGATCTCCGCCAGGGCCTCCGAGCCCGGGGCCACGGCCTGGCGGGAGAGCGCATCGGCATCGATCACCAGGGCGCCGAGGGACTCCAGTTCGCGGGCGACGATGGACTTGCCCGAGGCGATCCCCCCGGTCAGCCCGACGTGGAGCAGGGCCCGCTCGCCCTGGGCCTGCTGCCAGTGCCAGGTCCTCGGCTGGTGCGTGTCGTGCTCGGGCTCGGTGCCCACCTCGTACTCGGGACGGATCACGTAGTCCTCGATGTCGTGCCCCTCGTCCTGGGCCCGGCGGTGGTACTCCTCGATGGGCAGCACCTTCTTCCACTGGCGCGTGCGGATCGGCTTCACCGAACCGGCGTCCTCGCGCAACGCCTGGAGCAGCATGGCCGACTGCAGCAGCATGACGACCATCACCGGCAGGCCGATGACGATGATGACCTCCTGCAGGGCGTTCAGCCCGTTCTCGCCCGAGGTGGTCAGGATGGCCGTGCAGACCAGGCCGACGGCCAGGGTCCAGAACACGCGCTGACGCCGGGGGGCCTCGTCCTCGTGCCCGTTGGCCATGGAGTCCATGACCAGCGCACCGGAGTCGATGGAGGTGACGAAGAAGACCGTGATGATGACCAGGGCGAAGATCGCCACGGGCAGGTACAGGGGGAAGGACTGCAGCAGCTGGAACAGCGCGGCCTCGACCTGCTGGTCCACGACGATCGTCTGCGTCAGGCTCCCCGCGTTCTCCCCGTCCCGGTCGATGCGGAACGCGTTCAGTCCGTAGGTGCCCATCCAGATGACGACGAAGGCCGTCGGCAGCCCGAGGCAGGCCACGACGAACTCCCGGATCGTGCGCCCGCGGGAGATCCGCGCCACGAAGAGCCCGACGAACGGCGACCACGTGACGGTCCACGCCCAGTAGAACACCGTCCAGTCGCCGGACCACTCCCCGCTGCCGAAGGTGTCGTTGAAGAAGGACAGGGCCGGCAGGTTGGAGAGGTACGCGCCGGCCGACTCCACGATCCCGCGCACGGTGTCCATCGTGGCGCCCCACATCAGCACGTAGAGCATCAGCGCCACCGCCATGATGATGTTGGCGTAGGACAGCCGCTTGACGCCCTTGTCCATGCCGGCCAGCACGGAGGCCAGCCCGGCGGCGGTGATCACGGCGATGATCACCGCCTGGATCCAGCCGGCCATCGGCACCCCGAGCACGTAGTTCATCCCCGAGTTGATCTGCAGGGCGCCGAGCCCGACGGAGACGGCGAGTCCGAACACCGTGGACACGATCGAGATGATGTCGATCGCCTTGCCCCACGGACCGTGGATGCCGTCCCCCAGCAGCGGCTGGAACGCCGAGGACACCCGCGGCGGCAGCTTGCGCTTGTACGTGAAGTAGCCGAACGCCAGCCCGGGCACGATGAGGATGGCCCACATGTGCAGCCCGAAGTGGAAGTTGGAGATGGACAGGGCCTGCATGGCCGCGGTGTCCGAGGCCGGCTCCGTGCCGTACAGCGGGGGGTTCGCGTAGTGGTTCATCGGCTCGGCGACGCCCCAGAACATCAGGACGGCGCCCACGCCGGCGGCGAAGATCATCCCGAACCAGGCCAGGCCGGAGTACTCGGGCTCGGCGTCGTCGTCGCCGATCCGCACCCGCCCGTACCGGCTGGCCGCCAGCAGCACGGCGAAGACCAGCATCAGGGACGCCCCGAAGGTGTAGAACCAGCCCGCGTCGTAGCGCAGGAACCCGGCCACCACCCCGAAGGCCCCCTGCACCTGGAGGGGGAACAGCGCCATGGCCGCGGTGAACAGGATGATCACCAGGGCCGAGATGAAGAAGATGTGCGGCCCGGTCCGCAGACCGAGCCTGTCGTGCAGTCGCGTGAGCATCACGGGCGCTTCCATGTGGGCCTCGCCCCGGTGGGCCGGGACGTGTGCGCGGGGGGCACGGACATTCAAGGTACCAAAGGACTCCCCCGTAGACTGGGGTGCATGCCCGAGGAGTCCCGCGCCACCCGGTTCACGGTGCTCCCCGGATCCGCCCGGGCCCGGCCCGTGGTCCACGAACTGGAGATCAGGCGCTCGCGCTTCATCGGGTGCCTGGCCCGGGTCGAGACCGAACAGCAGGCCCGCGAGTTCATCGCCGGGTTGCGCCGGCAGCACCACGAGGCCCGGCATGTGTGCAGCGCCTTCATCCTCGGCCCCGACCGGGACGTGATGCGGTCCTCCGACGACGGTGAGCCGGCCGGGACCGCGGGCATCCCCATGCTGGAGGCCCTGTCCCTGAGGGACACCGGAGGCGCACGCGACCTCTCGGACGTCTGCGCGGTCGTCGTGCGCTACTTCGGCGGGGTGAAGCTGGGTGCCGGCGGACTGGTCCGCGCCTACTCGGACGCCGTGTCCGCCGTCCTGGACACCGCCCCCCTGCTCGCGCGGCAGCGGATGGTGCTCGCCGGGGTCGAGGCCCCGCACGCGGAGGCCGGCCGCTGGGAGAACGAGTTGCGCGCGGCGGGGTTCGCGGTGCAGGACACCGACTACGGGGCCTCCTCCGCCACGGTGACGGTGGCCCTGCCCGACGACGGCCGCTCGACAGAGGCGTTCGCCGCCCGCCTGGCGTCCATCACGGCCGGGGCCGGGACGTTCCGCACGCTCGGCAGCGAGTGGGTGGACCTGCCGTGAACGCCACCGTCCCGTTCGGCCAGACTCCCCCGGTCGACCGCTCGGCCCTGACGGAGGGCTTCGCGTTCGTTGCGCTGTCCCGCTGGCCCTACCCCGAGGCGCCCGGACTGCAGGCCCACGACGCCGCGGACCTGCTGCTGCTGGACACCCTGCAGTCCTGGCTGGACACCGGGCACGCCGGTGCGGGGAGCGGGGCGCGGGACGCCGTCGTGGTGCTGGAGGACCGGCACGGTGCACTCACGCTCCCCCTGCTGGCGGCCGGTCACGACGTCCGGGTGGGGCAGGACGCCCTGGCCCACGAGCGGTCCCTGGAGGCCAACCTCGGCCGGTGGGCCACGCCGCTGCCGGGGACCCTGCACCGCGGAGCGGTGGACCCCGCCCTGGTGGCCGGGGCGCGCACCGTCCTGCTGGTCCTGCCCCGCTCGCTCGACGCCCTGGAGCAGTGGGCGCACCTCGTGGCCGAGCACGCCGCCCAGGACGTCCTCCTGCTGGCCGCGGGCCGGGACAAGCACATGACCCCGCGGCAGAACACCGTGCTGAACCGCTACTTTGACTCCGTGGTCCCCGGGCGCGGCCGCTCCAAGTCCCGCGTCCTCACCGCGCGCGGCCCGGCCCGCGGACGGCCCGCCCCCTTCCCCCGCACGGCGGTGCACACCCTGCCCGACGTCGGCACCGTCACCCTCGCGGCCCACGGTTCCACCTTCGGGGGCACCGCCGTGGACCCGGGAACGCGGTTCCTGCTCGAGAACATCGGGGGGATCGGAGACGTGGGGCGGGCCGTAGACGTCGGCTGCGGCAACGGCACGATCGCGGTCCACCTCGCGTTGCGGGCCCGCAGCGGGGGCCGGGAGGCCACGGTGGTCGCCACCGACCAGTCCGCCGACGCCTGCGCCTCCACGGTCCTGTCGGCCGGGCTCAACGGCGTCGCGGCCCAGGTGGAGGTCCGCCGGGACGATGCCCTGGCCTCCTTCCCGGACGCCAGCGAGGACCTGCTGGTGCTCAACCCCCCGTTCCACGCCGGCAACACGGTGGACACCCGGGTGGCGTTGCGGCTGTTCGACGCCGGCGCGCGCGTGCTGCGCCCCGGCGGCGAGCTGTGGTGCGTGTGGAACTCGCACCTGATGTACCGGCCCGAACTGGAGCGACGGGTGGGCCCCACCCGGCAGGTGGCCCGTGACCGCACGTTCACGGTCACGGTCAGCACCCGGCACTGAGCCCGGCGTGTCCGAGCCCGGGGCGGACCGCGTCGCGGGTCAGGTGCCTGCCGCACTCCGGACGCAGGAAGGCCCCGCACCGTGGTGGTGCGGGGCCTTCCTGTCATGCTGTCCGGATGGTCAGCGGCTCAGCCGATCAGTTGCCGGTGAGCTTCTCGCGCAGGGCGGCGAGGGCCTCGTCGGAGGCCAGGGTGCCCTGGTCCGCCTCGCCGCGGTCCTCGGAGGAGTAGGAGGCGGCGCCGGACTCGGCGGCAGCCGCACCCTCGACGTCCTCGTTGAGGTGGCGGGCCACCTGCTCCTTGTGGGCCTCCCAGCGGGCCTGGGCGTCGGCGTACTGCTGCTCCCACGCGGCGCGCTGGGTCTCGAAGCCCTCGAGCCACTCGTTGGACTCCGGGTCGAAGCCCTCGGGGTACTTGTAGTTGCCCTCGTCGTCGTACTCGGCAGCCATGCCGTAGAGCGCCGGGTCGAACTCGGTGCCCTCCGGGTCCACGCCCTCATTGGCCTGCTTGAGGGACAGCGAGATGCGGCGGCGCTCCAGGTCGATGTCGATGACCTTGACGAACAGCTCGTCGTTGACGGACACGACCTGCTCGGCGGTGTCGATGTGGCGCGAGGCCAGCTCGGAGATGTGCACCAGGCCCTCGATGCCGTCCTCGACGCGCACGAACGCACCGAACGGAACCAGCTTGGTGACCTTGCCCGGCACGACCTGGCCCAGGGCGTGGGTGCGGGCGAACAGCTGCCACGGGTCTTCCTGGGTGGCCTTCAGCGACAGGGAGACGCGCTCGCGGTCCATGTCCACCTCGAGCACCTCGACGGTGACCTCCTGGCCCACCTCGACGACCTCGGACGGGTGGTCGATGTGCTTCCAGGACAGCTCGGAGACGTGCACCAGGCCGTCCACGCCGCCCAGGTCCACGAAGGCACCGAAGTTGACGATGGAGGAGACGGTGCCGGTGCGGACCTGGCCCTTCTCCAACTTGTGCAGGAAGTTCGAGCGGACCTCGGACTGGGTCTGCTCGAGCCAGGCGCGGCGGGACAGGACCACGTTGTTGCGGTTCTTGTCCAGCTCGATGATCTTGGCTTCCAGCTCCTGGCCGATGTACGGGGCCAGGTCGCGGACGCGGCGCATCTCGACGAGGGAGGCGGGCAGGAAGCCGCGCAGGCCGATGTCGACGATGAGGCCGCCCTTGACGACCTCGATGACGGTGCCGGTGACGACGCCGTCCTCTTCCTTGATCTTCTCGATGGAGCCCCAGGCACGCTCGTACTGAGCGCGCTTCTTGGACAGGATCAGGCGGCCTTCCTTGTCCTCCTTGGTGAGGACCAGGGCCTCCACGTTATCGCCCACGGCGACGACCTCATCCGGGTCCACGTCATGCTTGATGGAGAGTTCCCGGGACGGGATGACGCCTTCAGTCTTGTAGCCGATGTCGAGGAGCACTTCGTCGCGGTCGACCTTGACGACGGTGCCTTCGACCAGGTCGCCGTCATTGAAGTACTTGATCGTCTCATCAATGGCGGCGAGGAAGTCCTCAGCAGTGCCAATGTCATTGATGGCGACCTGCGGGGCGGTGGAGGTAATGGTCATGTAGTAGGGGCTCCGATGTGGATTGTTCACTCGGCCGGGCCAGGCGGACACACGTGACGACCGCGACACCCGGATAGTGGGTTGATTTGGATTATTGGGTATGCACAGAAAGTGCTCGGCCAGTCTAGCCGCCGTCCCAAGTCGCGGTCAAAGCGGGGCGTGCTCCCGGGGGCGGCCCTCCGGGACCACCGTCCGTCAGAACCCGGTCATGCAGTGGACGGGCCGGTCCTGCGCCAGCATCCCGGCCAGGGCGGCGGCGGCCCCGATCCGGTGCTCGGTGATCCTCCCGGCCTGGCGGAGCACCTCGGCGGACACCCCGCCCAGGTAGGCCCCGGACAGGTCCGCGACGTCCAGCTCCAGGTCCGGGTCCGCGCCCAGCGGCACGACGTCGGCCTCGCCGCCGGCCACGGTCAGGCGCCAGTCGCCCGCGGTGTGCCCGAGGCGGTCGTGCACCCGCAGGGTCAGCTCACCGTCGCGGGCCCAGGACCGGCCGCGCAGGGCCGCCGGGAGGTCCAGCAAGCGCAGCCACAGGTGGTCCTCTCTACCGGTGGTGCGCACCCGGCGGTGGTCCGCGAACAGGTGCTCCAGCAGGCCGTCGTCCGGCGCGCCGCGCCAGCTGACCCGCTCGATGAGGTCCAGGTTCGCCAGGAAGGACCACAGGGCCCGGGTGCTCTCCGCCGTGGTGGCGGACAGCAGCGAGACCCGGATGGTGGCCGGGTCCGAGTCCCAGCCGGCGAACCGGTAGGTGACGTACCCGCGGGGCGCCCCGCCGTCGTCGTAGTGGACCGCGGCGAACAGCCCCTGGTCCTTCCCGTGACGGCCCGACTCGATGGTGTCCGTCTCGTGGCCGCCGTAGGAGGCCATCCGCTGCACGGAACCGGGCGTCTGCAGGTAGGCCTGCCCGAACAGCCGCGGGCCCAGCCCGGCCAGGTCCCCCGGCTCCACCAGCTCGACGCGGCCGGTCACCGGTCCCGCCAGGGCGGCGTCCCCCCGGAGGTCCACCTCGACGGAGCGCTGGGCGGTGGCCGCGCCGAAGCCGAAGCGGCGGTAGATGGTGGCCTCGGAGGCGGTCAGCGCCGCCAGCGGCAGGCCCCGCTCGGCGGCGATCGCCAGTTCCGACTCCATCAGGGCGCGCAGGATCCCGCGGCGGCGATGGCTCGGGGAGACGGTGACCTCGGAGATCAGGCGGGCGTCGACCTCCCGGCGCCGGCCGGTGTGCAGGCGCTTGTCGAAACCGGAGAAGGTGCCGACCGGGCGGTCGGCGGCCGGGTCGGCACCGGCCGCGTAGACGCCGGTGTAGGTGCGCCCGTCCGCGTGGGCGTAGCCGAGCAGCTGGTCCAGTGCGGTGCCCGTCGGCTCCGGCTCGTAGAAGCCGCGCTCGACGGTCCGCAGGAACAGGGCCGCGGCGGGGTCCTCCGCGGCCGGGCGGCCGGTGACCTCGAAGCGATGCAGCCGGAGTCCCTCGGGCAGGACGGGATCAGTGCGCGGCATCGTGCCAGCTCCGCCCGACGCCGACGTGCACGTCCAGCGGGACGGACAGTTCCGCGGCCGCTCCCATCCGCTCCTGGAGCAGGGTGGTGGCCGCGTCGAGTTCCTCGTCCGGGACCTCGAGGACCAGTTCGTCGTGGACCTGCAGCAGCAGCCGGGAGCGCAGTCCCTGCTCCACCAGTCCGGACTGGACGTCCAGCATGGCCTGCTTGATGATGTCCGCCGCCGAGCCCTGGATGGGGGCGTTGAGCGCGGCGCGCTCGGCCATGTCCCGCAACTGGCGGTTGTCGCTGTTCAGGTCCGGCAGGTAGCGGCGCCGGCCCAGGATGGTCGCGGTGAAACCGTCCTGGCGGGCCTTGGCCACGACCTCCTTGAGGTAGTCGCGCACCGCGCCGAAGCGGTCGAAGTAGCCCTTCATGAGGGACCGTGCCTCGTCGACGGGGATCTGGAGCTGCTTGGAGAGGCCGAAGGAGCTCAGCCCGTAGGCCAGGCCGTAGCTCATGGCCTTGACCTTGGCGCGCATCTCCGAGGAGACGTCCTGGGGCTCCACGCCGAACACCTGGGCGCCGACGAAGCGGTGCAGGTCCTCACCCTCCCGGAACGCCTGGATCAGGGCCTCGTCCTCGGACAGGTGCGCCATGATGCGCATCTCGATCTGGGAGTAGTCGGCCGTGAGCAGGGTGCCGTAGCCCTCCCCCACGACGAACACCTCGCGGATCTTCCGGCCCGCCTCGGTCCGGACCGGGATGTTCTGCAGGTTCGGGTGCAGGCTGGACAGCCGCCCGGTGGCGGCGGCGGTCTGCGAGTAGGTGGTGTGGATGCGCCCGTCCCCGGCCACCGTGTCCAGCAGTCCCTCCACGGTCTGGCGCAGCTTGGTGGCGTCCCGGTGGAGCATGAGGTTCTCGAGGAAGGGGTGCTGGGTCTGGGCCAGCAGGTCGGTGAGCGAGTCCACGTCCGTGGAGTACCCGGTCTTGGTCTTGCGCGTGCGCGGCATGTCGAGCTTCTCGAACAGCAGCGCCTGCAGCTGCTTGGGCGAGCCGAGGTTGACCTTCTCCCCGCCGGTGGCCTCCGCCACGGAGGCCCACGCCGATTCCTGGGCGGACTGCATCCGCGTGGTGAACTCCTCGAAGAGCCCGTCCAGCACGGGCCGGTCCACGGCGATGCCGGCCAGCTCCATGTCCACGAGCACCAGGGCCAGCGGGATCTCGAGGTCCCGCAGCAGCTGCTGGGCCCCGCGCTCGAGCAGCTGGGGCACGAACACCTCGGACAACCGGCGCACCATCCAGGCTGCGCGGACGGTGGCGGCGGCCCGGGCCTGGAGCAGCGCAGCCCCGGCGTCGGCCCCCTCGGCCTCGGCCGCCCCGAGGTCCAGTTCCAGCTGGTCCCCGGCCTGGGTCGGGTCGTCCTCCATCTCGAGGGTGGACTGCAGGTACGCCTGGACGAGGGCGTCCAGGCCGTAGCCCCGGCGGTCCGGGGAGATCAGGTAGGCCGAGAGCAGCACGTCGTCCACGACGCCGGCCAGCGCCACGGCGCGCCCCAGTGCGGTCCGGGCACCCGAGGCCTTGAGGGCCTTGCCGGCCGCCTTCAGGTCGTACACCGCCTTCTGCGCACCGGACTGGGACAGATAGTCGGCCAGCACCGGGCCGGCGCCGGCGTCGGGCGTGTCCAGGGGGACGTAGACGGCGGCGCCCTCCGCCACGAGCGCCGCCCCGAGCGGGACCCCGTAGTCCCCGGGGGCCGGGATCTTGCGCTTGGGCAGGATGGCGGGCCCGTCCAGGACCACGTGCACGCCCACCAGGTTGGCCCCGTGTGCGGTGATGAACGCCTCCAGCTCCTCGGCGGTGGTGGCGACCGCGAAGTCCGGGGTCTGCTCGACCGGGGCGGCCTCGGGCTCGCCGCCCAGCCGTTCGGCGAGGGTGTCGAACAGGCGCTGGCGCACGGCGTTGAACTGCAGGGCGTCGAAGAGGTCCTCGATCTGCTCGTGGTCCGGGTGCTCGAGCTCGGTGGCCTCCAGCGCCACGGGCAGGTCCATGTCCGTCACCAGCGCGTTGAGCCTGCGGTTGCGGCGGACGGACTCGGCGTGGTCCCGCAGGGACTGGCCCGCCTTGCCCTTGATCTCCTCGGCGTGCTCCAGGACCTGTTCGACCGTGCCGTACAGCCCGATCCACTTCGCGGCGGTCTTCGGGCCCACGCCCGGCACGCCCGGCAGGTTGTCGGCGCTCTCCCCCACCAGGGCCGCCAGGTCCGGGTAGCGCTGCGGGGGCACGCCGTACTTCGCCTCGATCGCGGCGGCGTCCATCGGCGGGATGTCCGAGACGCCCTTCTTCGGGTACAGCACCAGGGTCCGGTCGGTGATGAGCTGGAACGCGTCCCGGTCGCCCGAGACCACCCGGGTCTGCCAGCCGGCCGCCTCGGCCTGGGCCGCCATCGTCGCCACGATGTCGTCCGCCTCGAAGCCGTCCACCGTGATGGTGGGGATGTTCATGGCCTCCATGACCTTCTGGATCAGCTCGACCTGCCCGTGGAACTCCTCCGGGGTCTTGGACCGGCCCGCCTTGTACTCCTCATACTGCTCGGAGCGGAAGGTGGGGGTGTCCAGGTCGAAGGCGACCGCGACGTGCGTGGGCTTCTGCTGGCGGATCATGGTCAGCAGCATGGTGGTGAAGCCGTAGACGGCGTTGGTGTGCTGACCGGTGTCCGTGACGAAGTTGTCCACCGGCAGGGCGTAGAAGGCCCGGAAGGCCATCGAGTGGCCGTCGATGACCAGCAGTCGCTGGGCGGTGTCAGGTGCGGAATTGCTCGAATCAGTCACGGGTGCCAGCCTAATGCTCATGGACTCAGCCCAGACACGCGCCCCCGCCGCGGCCCCCTACGCCTTCGTCCCCGGGGTCACGCCGGACCCCTCGCCCGAGGAGCTGCGGCGGCTCATGCTGGACTCGGGGATCCCGGAGGAGATCCACGGCAGGCTGGGCCGGCTGGGGATCAGTCCGCTGACCGCCAAGATGGGCATCGTGTTCCAGGAGATGACCGTGGAGCGCATGGTCGCCACCATGCCGGTGGCCGGCAACGAGCAGAACGCCGGGCTGCTGCACGGCGGGGCCCACCTGGTGCTGGCCGAGACCCTGGGGTCCATCGCCGCGGTCCTGCACGCCGGCAAGCCGGTGGTCGGGATCGAGATCGGGGCCACGCATCACCGGGGGATCCAGCGGGGCACCGTGACGGGGACCTGCACACCGATCCACCTGGGCGGGACGCTGACCACGCACGAGATCGTCATGACCGACGAGCAGGGACGGCGGCTGTCCAGCGCGAGGATCACCAATATGATCCTCGACCCGGAGCGCCGGAAGGACTAACGGCCGCGGGCGGTCGCACCGCCCCGCCGCCAGTGCCCCAAGTGGGACTCGAACCCACACATCTCTCGATACCGCATTTTGAGTGCGGCGCGTCTGCCAGTTCCGCCATTGGGGCCCGCCGGGATCCGGCGAGGCAACTCCACAAGGATACACGCGCGACCGCCGGGACCCGGCCTCGGGATACGCTGAACCGTGAGTCCCGTGAACCGTCCCCACCTGCGAGGAGCCACCATGCCGACCGAGAGCACCGCCCCGAGCACCGATGAGCCGTTGCGCGTCGTCGTCGCCGAGGACGAGACGCTGATCCGCCTCGACATCGTGGAGATCCTCTCGTCCCAGGGCTATGCGGTGGTCGGCGAGGCGGACAACGGCCAGCGGGCGGTGGAGCTGGCCACGGAGCTGCAGCCGGACGTGGTGCTGATGGACGTGAAGATGCCCATCATGGACGGCATCACCGCCGCCGAGCAGATCGCCCGGGACCGGGTGGCGCCCGTGGTGCTGCTGACCGCCTTCAGCCAGCGAGAGCTGGTGGAACGGGCCCGCCAGGCCGGGGCGATGGCCTACGTGGTCAAGCCCTTCAGCGAGAACGACCTGGTGCCGGCGATCGAGTTGGCGGTGGCCCGGTTCGAGGAGCTGCGCGCCCTGGAGGCCGAGGTCTCCGACCTCACCGAGCAGTTCGCCACCCGCAAGCTGGTGGACCGGGCGAAGTCCGTGCTGACGACCACCCTGGACCTGTCCGAGCCCGAGGCCTTCCGGTGGATCCAGAAGACCTCCATGGACCGTCGCCTGACGATGCGGGAGGTGGCCCAGACGGTCATCGACCAGATGGGCTGACTCCGCCGGCGGGGTCCGCTGAGCCCGCACCCTCCTCGAAGCGGTGATAGCGGTGATAGCGGTGATGCAGCCTCCGGACCTGCTCCGCGAGCTCCTCGTCCGGGCCGTCGACCGGCACCCCGGGGGCGACCTGCCGGATGGACAGCGCCGCGACCGGTCCGGGCGGGACTCCCAGCCCGCGGAACCACCGGCCCAGCTGGGCACTCGAACTGGCGTAGACGATCCGTCCCAGTCCCACCCAGGCATGCGCGGCGGAGCACATGGCGCAGTGCTCACCGGAGGTGTAGACCACGGACGTGGACCGCTGGTCCGGGCTCAGGTGCCCGGCGGCCCACCGGGCGATCGCGAACTCCGGGTGACGCGTGGCGTCCCCGCCGCCCACCCGGTTGTGGTCCTCGAGGAGCACGGCGCCGTCCGCGGAGACCAGCACGGAGCCGAAGGGCTCGTTCCCGCTCCCCAGGGCCGCCTCGGCCAGTTCCACGCATCGCCGCAGGTGGCCGCGGTCCGTGTCCGTGATCATCTCAGAGCGGGGACCGCGCCGGCCACACGCCCACCCGTTCCCGCGCCGGACGCTGGTAGCCCTGCAGCAGTCCGCCGGAGTCCGCGAGGTCGCCGATCCGGTGCACCTTGACCGTGTTCGTGGAACCCGCCTGGCCGGGAGGCGAACCGGCCGCGATGACCACGAGGTCGTTGACCCCGGCGATACCCTCCTTGAGCAGCGAACGGTCCACCTGGGCCGTCATCTCGTCGGTGGAGTCGGCGAACGGCACCATCTTCGGCAACACCCCCCAGGACAGGCACAGGATGTTGTGGGTGTGCTCCACGTGGGTGAACGCGTAGACCATCTGGTGCGGCCGCAACCGGGACAACCGCCGGGCCGAGTCGCCGGACTGCGTGAAGGTGGCCAGGTAGCGCACGTCGAGCTGGTTGGCGATGTCCACGGCGGCCCGGGTGATGGCCCCGCCGCGGGTCTTCGGCCGCGACCCCAGCGGCAGGATCCGGTCCAGGCCGTGGGTCTCGGTGGACTCGATGATCCGGGCCATCGTCTCCACGGTGACCACCGGGTACTTGCCCACCGAGGTCTCGCCCGAGAGCATCACGGCGTCGGCGCCGTCGAGCACCGCGTTGGCGCAGTCCGAGGCCTCGGCGCGGGTCGGCCGGGGGTTGTCGATCATCGACTCGAGCACCTGCGTGGCCACGATGACCGGCTTGGCCCAGCGCCGGGCCAGCTCGATGGCCCGCTTCTGCACCACCGGGACGTCCTCGAGCGGCAGTTCCACGCCCAGGTCGCCGCGGGCCACCATGATCGCGTCGAACGCGTCCACGATCCCGTGCAGGGCCTCCACCGCCTGCGGCTTCTCGATCTTGGCGATGACCGGGACCTTCCGGCCCTGCTCCGCCATGATCTCGTGCACGCGTTGCACGTCCTGGGCCGAGCGGACGAAGGACAGCGCCACCATGTCCACGCCGAGGTCCAGCGCCCAGCGCAGGTCCTCCTCGTCCTTCTCCGACAGTGCCGGGACGTTGACCGCCACGCCCGGCAGGTTGATGCCCTTGTTGTTGGACACGGTGCCCGCCACGGTGACCTCGGTGACCACGTCCGTGTCCGTGACCTCCACGGCCCGCAGCGCGACCTTGCCGTCGTCGATCAGCAGGGTGTCCCCGGTGCGGACGTCCTGCGGCAGCCCCTTGAAGGTGGTGCCGCACCGCTCGGCGGTGCCCTCCACCTCCTGGGTGGTGATCGTGAACCGGTCCCCCACGGCCAGCGCGTGCGGCCCGTCGGCGAACCGGCCCAGCCGGATCTTCGGGCCCTGCAGGTCGGCGAAGACCGCCACCGGGCGGTCCAGGTCCGTGGCGGCCCGGCGGATGTCCGCGTAGGTCCGCTCGTGCACCTCGTACGTGCCGTGGCTCATGTTCATCCGCGCGACGTCCACGCCCGCGGCGATCAGCGCCCTGGTGTTCTCGTATCCCTCCGTGGCCGGACCGAACGTGGCAACGATCTTCGCGTGTCTCATGGTTCCACCCTAACGAGCGGAAGGTCCCTTCCGGGACTGACGCGGGACGACGTGCGGGTGAACGACCGGATCATCCGCGCACCCGGGCCTCGGCCGCCTCGGAGGCGTACTCACGCCGCCGCGGCCGCAGGGCACCGTCGTCGGCGCGCACCGCGATCGGCCGGTCCGTGGGCTCCACCGGGGAGGGCAGGCGGGTCCAGCTCTCCAGCGACTCGTCCACGGCCCGGGCACAGGCCCGGCCCTCGGCGATCGCCCACACCACCAGCGAGGCCCCGCGCCCTGCGTCGCCGGCCACGAACACCCCCGGGGTGTCCGTCTCGTACCGCCGGTCCCGGCGGACCAGGCCGCCCTCGAGCACGACGCCGGCGCCGTCCGGTCCCTGGGTCAGCCCGGTGTCCTCCACCCCCGTGAACCCGAGGGCCAGCAGCACGAGGTCGGCCGGGATCTCCCGTTCGGTGCCCGGCCGGGGCACCCGCCGCCCGTCCGGCAGGTACTCGGTCTCCGCCACCCGCAGGGCGCGGACGTGGCCGTTGCCGTCGTCGAGGAACTCCACGGTCGAGGCCAGGTACTCGCGGGTGCCGCCCTCGGCGTCGGCGCTGGTCACCTCGAAGACCTTCGGCATGGTGGGCCAGGGCTGGTCCTCCGGCCGCTCGGTGGGCAGTTCCCGGCCGATTGCCAGCGTGGTGACGGAGGCCGCGCCATGGCGGTGCGCGGTGCCGATGCAGTCCGCGCCGGTGTCCCCGCCGCCGAGCACGATCACGTGCTTGCCGTCGGCCCGGATCTGGTCCGGGACCTGCTGGCCGGCCACCACCCGGTTGGACTGCACGAGGTAGTCCATGGCGGGGTGGATCCCGGCCAGGTGCCGGCCGGTGACGGGCAGGTCGCGCGGCACGGGCGCACCGGTGGCGATGATGACGGCGTCGTAGCGCTCACGCAGCTCGGACCACGTGATGTCCTCGCCGATGGACACGGAGGTGCGGAACCGGGTGCCCTCGGCGACCATCTGCTCGATGCGCCGGTCCAGGATGTCCTTCTCCATCTTGAAGTCCGGGATGCCGTAGCGCAGCAGTCCGCCGACCTTCTCGTCCCGCTCGAAGACGGCCACCGTGAACCCGGCCCGCGTGAGCTGCTGGGCCGCGGCCAGCCCCGCCGGGCCGGAGCCGACGACGGCCACCGTGTGCCCGTTGAGCCGCTGCGGGATGACCGGATCGAGCCAGTCGTTGTCGAAGGCGGCGTCCGCGATCGACACCTCGGTCTGCTTGATGGTCACCGCCGGCTGGTTGATGCCCAGCACGCAGGAGGACTCGCAGGGCGCCGGGCAGATGCGCCCGGTGACCTCGGGGAAGTTGTTGGTGGCGTGCAGCCGTGCCGCCGCCTCCTCCATCCGGCCCTGGCGGACCAGGTCGTTCCACTCGGGGATGAGGTTGCCCAGCGGGCAGCCCTGGTGGCAGAACGGCACGCCGCAGTCCATGCAGCGCCCGGCCTGCTGGCGCACCACGGCCGGGTCCTGCCGGGCGTAGACGTCCTTGAAGTCCATGATGCGCACGGGCACCGGACGGGACGGACGGTCCCGGCGTTCGCGGTTGGTCAGGAATCCACGGGGATCAGCCATTGGTTGCCTCCAGAATCCGACCCCAGGCGTCGACGCCGTCCGGGTCCAGTCCTTCATCGATGACGGCCGCGCGGGCCTTGAGCACGGCGTCGTAGGTGGCCGGCAGCACGGTGGTGAACCGGGGCAGGGCCTCGTCCAGCGTGGCCAGCAGGTGGGCCGCCACCGGCGACCCGGTCTCGGCGTGGTGCCGGGCCAGCAGTTCGGCGATCGCCTCCCGGTCCTCGGGCCGGGGTTCCAGCAGCAGCAGGTCCCCGTTCGCCATCGCCAGCGGGTTCATCACGGTGCGGTCCAGGTCCAGGACCCAGGCCACACCGCCGGACATGCCGGCCCCGAAGTTGCGCCCGGTGCGGCCCAGGATCAGGGCCCGGCCACCGGTCATGTACTCGCAGCCGTGGTCCCCGATGCCCTCCACGACGGCGCTGGCCCCCGAGTTGCGCACCAGGAACCGCTCGCCCACGCGACCGCGAAGGTACAGCTCGCCGGACGTGGCCCCGTAGCCGATGACGTTGCCCGCCACGACGTTGTCCTCGGCGGCGAACCCGGCCCGCTCGTCCGGGCGCACGACGATCCGTCCGCCGGACAGGCCCTTGCCCACGTAGTCGTTGGCGTCGCCCTCGAGCCGCAGGGTGATGCCCGCGGGCACGAACGCCCCGAGGGACTGTCCGGCCTCGCCCGTGAGCCGCACGGTGATGGTGTCGTCCGCCAGCTCGTCCAGCAGCCGGGCCCGGGTCACGTGGTAGCCCAGCATGGTCCCGGCGGCACGGTCGGTGTTGACGATCGCCTTGGACACCTCGAGCGGCTGCCCGGTGGCGATCGCCGGCTCGGCGGCGGTGATGAGGTCGTTGTCGAAGTGCCGGTCCAGCTCGTGGTTCTGCCCCGTGTGGCTGAGCAGCTGCCGCGCCTTCTCGGGGTCGGCCGGATCGTAGCCGGACAGGATGCCGGACAGGTCCAGCCCACCGGTCTTCCAGTGGTCCAGGGACTCGTCCCGGTCGAGGACCTCGATGTGGCCGATCGCCTCCTCGAGGGACCGGAAGCCCAGCTCGGCGAGGTACTCCCGCACCTCCTCGGCGATGTACTCGAAGAAGGTGACCACGAACTCTGGGGTCCCGGTGAAGCGGGAGCGCAGCTCGGGGTTCTGGGTGGCCACGCCCACGGGGCAGGTGTCCAGGTGGCACACCCGCATCATGATGCAGCCGGAGACCACGAGCGGCGCGGTGGCGAAGCCGTACTCCTCGGCGCCCAGCAGGGCGGCGATCACGACGTCCCGGCCGGTCTTCAGCTGCCCGTCGACCTGGACCACCACGCGGTCGCGCAGCCCGTTGAGCATCAGCGTCTGCTGGGCCTCGGCCAGGCCCAGCTCCCAGGGGGCGCCGGCGTGCTTGAGCGAGTTCAGCGGCGAGGCGCCGGTGCCGCCGTCGTGGCCGGAGATGAGCACGACGTCGGCCTTGGCCTTGGTCACGCCGGCCGCCACGGTGCCCACCCCGGACTCGGAGACGAGCTTGACGTGCACGCGGGCGGCCGGGTTGGCGCGCTTGAGGTCGTGGATCAGCTCGGCGAGGTCCTCGATCGAGTAGATGTCGTGGTGCGGCGGCGGGGACACCAGGGACACCCCGGGCGTGGAGTGCCGCGTGGACGCCACCCAGGGGTAGACCTTGGTGCCCATCAGCTGGCCGCCCTCGCCGGGCTTGGCGCCCTGGGCCATCTTGATCTGCAGGTCGTCCGCGGTGGCCAGGTACAGGCTGGTCACGCCGAAGCGGCCGGAGGCGATCTGCTTGATCGCCGATCGGCGCTCCGGGTCGAGCAGCCGCTCGGGGTCCTCTCCGCCCTCACCGGTGTTGGACTTGCCGCCCAGCCGGTTCATGGCGATGGCCAGCGTCTCGTGCGCCTCCCGGGAGATGGAGCCGTAGCTCATCGCCCCGGTGGAGAAGCGCCTCACGATCGAGGAGACCGGCTCCACCTCGTCCAGCGGGACCGGCTCGCGCACCCCCGTCTTCAGGCGCAGCAGTCCGCGCAGGGTCATCAGGTCCTGGGACTGCTCGTCCACCCGGCGGGTGTAGTCCTTGAAGACGTCGTACTGGCGGGTCCGGGTGGAGTGCTGCAGCCGGAACACCGTCTCCGGGTTGAACAGGTGCGGCGGCCCGTCCCGGCGCCACTGGTACTCCCCGCCCGTCTCCAGCTCGCGGTACGGGTCGATGTCGTTGCCGTCCGGCGGGTACGCCGCCCAGTGCCGCTGCTGGTTCTCCGCGGCGATGACCTCCAGCCCCACCCCGCCCATGGGGGTGTGGGTGCCGGCGAAGTACCGGTCCACGAGGGACCGGGACAGGCCGATGGCCTCGAAGGTCTGGGCGCCGCAGTAGGAGGCGACCGTGGAGATGCCCATCTTGGACATGATCTTCTGCACGCCCTTGCCCAGGGCCTTGATCAGGTTGGCCACGGCCTGCTCCGCGGTGACGCCGGTGATGGCGCCGGTGCGCACGAGCGCCTCGGCGGACTCCATGGCCAGGTACGGGTTGACGGCCGAGGCGCCGTAGCCGATCAGCACCGCCACGTGGTGGACCTCGCGGACGTCCCCGGCCTCCACGAGCAGCGAGGCCCGCGTCCGGTTGGCGGAGGACAGCAGGTGGTGGTGCACGGCCGAGAGCAGCAGCAGCGAGGGGATCGGCGCCCACTGGGCGTTGGAGTCGCGGTCGGAGAGCACGATGAACTGCACCCCGCGGTTCACCGCGGTGGAGACCTGCTCGCAGATCTCGGTGAGCCGGGCGCGCAGGCCGGCCGCGCCGGCGTCGACCCGGTACAGGCCGCGCACCTTCAGGGCGACCTTGGCGCCGCGGCGCGAGGGTCCGCCCTCGGAGGGCTGCTCGCGCAGGTTGGCGATCTTGGCCAGCTGGTCGTTGTCGATCACGGGGAACTCGAGGTTGACGTGCCGGGTGCGCACCTGCTCCGTGGACAGCAGGTTGCCGTCCGGGCCGATCGAGGTGCGCATCGAGGTGACCAGTTCCTCGCGGATCGCGTCCAGCGGCGGGTTGGTGACCTGCGCGAAGGACTGCGTGAAGTAGTCGAACAGCAGCCGCGGCCGCTTCGAGAGCACAGCGATCGGGGTGTCCGTGCCCATGGCGCCGAGGGGCTCTGCACCCGTGGCGGCCATGGGCCCGATGAGCACGCGCAGCTCCTCGGTGGTGTAGCCGAAGGTCCGCTGGCGGTGGGCCACGGACTGGGCCGAGTAGCGCACGTGCTCGCGCTCGGGCAGGTCCGCGAGGTCCACCAGGTTCTCGGCCACCCAGCGGCGCCACGGGTTGGCGGCGGCGACCTCGGCCTTGACCTCGTCGTCCTCGATGATCCGGCCGGCCACGGCGTCCACGAGGAACATCCGGCCCGGGGCCACGCGGCCCTTTCGGACGACGCGCTCGGGGGCCAGGGGCAGCACGCCGACCTCGGAGGCCAGCACCACCAGACCGTCGTCGGTGACCCAGTAGCGGGCCGGGCGCAGGCCGTTGCGGTCCAGCACGGCGCCGACCTGGCGACCGTCCGTGAAGGCGACGGCGGCGGGCCCGTCCCACGGCTCCATGAGCATGGAGTGGTACTGGTAGAACGCGCGCCGGTCCGGGTCCATGGAGCCGTGGTTCTCCCAGGCCTCCGGGATCATCATCATGACCGCGTGGCTCAGCGGCCGCCCGCCCAGCATCAGCAGCTCGGCCACCTCGTCGAAGGACTGGGAGTCCGAGGCCCCCGGCGTGCAGATGGGGTAGAGCTTCTCCGGGTCCTCGCCGAGCACGGGAGAGTCCAGCAGGGACTGCCGGGCGCGCATCCAGTTGCGGTTGCCCTTGACGGTGTTGATCTCGCCGTTGTGGGCGATGGTGCGGAACGGCTGGGCCAGCGGCCAGGACGGGAAGGTGTTGGTGGAGAACCGGGAGTGCACGATCCCCAGCGAGGTCTTGAACCGGGGATCGGACAGGTCCGGGTAGAACGGCTGCAGCTGCCCCGTGGACAGCATGCCCTTGTAGACGATGGTCTGCGGGGACAGCGACGGGAAGTACACGCCGAAGCGGTTCTGGGCCCGCTTGCGCAACCGCCAGGCGCGCACGTCCAGGGAGTCCTCGGCGGTGATGAACAGCTGCTCGAAACGCGGCATCACCGATCGCGCGGAGGCACCGATGACGGTCTCGTCGACCGGGACCGGGCGCCAGCCCAGCACGGTCAGCCCCTCGTCGGCGGCCAGTCGCTCGATCCCCGCCACGGCCTCGTCGTACTCGGCCTGGGGCTGGGGCAGGAAGGCGGTGCCGACGGCGTAGTCCCCGGCGGCGGGCAGCTCGAAGCCCACGACGGCGCGCAGGAACTCGTCCGGCACCTGCATCAGCAGGCCGGCGCCGTCGCCGGTGCCGTCGTCGCCGCCGACGCCGCCGCGGTGCTCCAGGTTGCGCAGGGCCACCAGGGCGTGCTCGACGATGTCGTGGCCGGGCGTGCCGCGCAGGGTCGCGATCACGGCCAGGCCGCAGTTCTCGGTCTCCGTGTCCGGACGGTACAGGCCCTGCTCGGGCGGGATGGCGGAGAAGCGGTTGAACGGGTTCTTCGGGTCCCGTGCCATGGCCTCGGCGGCGCTGTCGTCGGGCAGCGCCGCGTCATCGTCTCGGGGGGCGTTCTCCGCAGCTGGGCGTGACGTCATGGAGGTCCTTCCGGTGTGCCGAGCGAACTCGGGCGGTGGAAGGGGACGTCGTTGGCCCCGGTGACGGCTCAGGCACGCTGGAGATCATCCGCGTCACCCGTGGCCGGTGCAGTGGAGTAAATACTAGCGACCGGTGGGGGGCTCACGCGTCGTTTCGACGCGAAAAACCCTCATTCTGTGTTTCGTCCGCGTTAACTTTGTGACCATCAGGCGTCGGTTCCGTTTCCGGCGTGGTCCCGGCCGGGGCGGGGGCGGCGGCGTCCGGGCCCTCCTCCACGGCGGACGGCTCGCGGCCCGGCCTCCAGACGGAGTCGGCGGCGGCCCGCGCCTCGGCGGTCCTGGGCCGGGTGGCCCAGAGCCCGATGAGGAAGCCCACGGCGATCAGGAACAGCAATAGGGAGGTCCACACGTTGAGCCGCTGGGTGACGCCGAAGAGGGTGATCATCTCGGCATCGTCGATGCGCATCATCTCGATCCAGGTGCGCCCGGCCGTGTACCAGGCCACGTAGGCCCAGACCATCATCCCGCGGCGCAGGCGCAGTCGCCGGTCGATGAGCAGCAGGAGCCCGACGCCGGCCAGGTTCCACAGCATCTCGTAGAGGAACGTGGGGTGGAACAGCGTGCCCTCCAGGGTCCCGGCGGGCCAGTTGGGGCTCTCGGGGCTGACCTGCAGGCCCCACGGCAGGGTGGTGGGTCCACCGAAGAGTTCCTGGTTGAAGTAGTTGCCCAGCCGGCCGATGCCCTGGGCCAGCAGCACGCCGGGGGCCACGACGTCGGCATAGGCGGAGAGCTTGAACCCGTACCGCCGGCAGGCGATCAGGGCGCCGATCGCACCCAGGGCCACGGCGCCCCAGATCCCCAGGCCGCCCTCCCAGACCCGCCAGATCCTGGTCAGGTCCCCGGTGCCGTCGAACCCCGGGCCGAAGTAGGCGTCCGGCGAGGAGAACACGTGGTAGAGCCGGGCGCCGACGAGCCCGAACAGGATCGCCCAGACGGAGACGTCGATGATGCCGCCCTCGGGGCCGCCGCGGGCCTTCCAGCGGGCGGTACCGAGCCACAGGCCGGCGATGATCCCGGCGATGATGCACAGCGCGTAGGCGTGGACCGTCACCGGTCCGAGGTGGAATCCGTCCCAGCCGGGGGCGGGGATGGCTCCGGTGACCAGCACCGCGTTCACGCGTCGGCCCCGTCCCTCACCGCTCCGGTCGCCAGCTCGGCGGTCAGCGTCCCGACGGCGGCCGGGCCGCCGTCGCGCAGGGCGCTCACCAGGGCGGTGCCCACGATCGCGCCGTCGGCGTACCGCCCGATCTCGCGGATGTGCTCGGGCCGGGAGATGCCCAGCCCGACCGCGACGCGCGGGGCGCCGGCCGCATGGGCGCGGGCCACCACCTGCTCGGCGGCCGAGGAGACCTCGTTGCGGGCACCGGTGACGCCCATGACGGAGACGCCGTAGACGAAGCCGCGGCTTGACCCGACGACGAGCTTGATCCGCTCGTCGGTGGAGCTGGGGGCGGTGAGGAAGACCCGGTCCAGCCCGTACCGGTCCGAGGCCTCGAACCAGTCGCCGGCCTCCTCGGGGACGAGGTCCGGGGTGATGATGCCCGCTCCCCCGGCCTCGGACAACCGGCGGGCGAAGGTGTCCACGCCCATCCGGTCCACGATGTTCCAGTAGGTCATCACGAGCACGACCGCGTCGGTCCGTGCCGAGACGGCCTTGACGATGTCGAACACGGAGTCGATCCGGAAGCCGTCGGCCAGGACCTGGCTGGTGGCCGCCTGGATGACCGGGCCGTCCATGACCGGGTCCGAGTAGGGGATGCCGATCTCGATGACGTCCGCCCCGTTGTTGCCCAGGGCCACGGCCGCCTCGATGGAGTCCTCGACGGTGGGGTACCCGGCGGGCAGGTAGCCGATCAGGGCGGTGCGCCCGGCCGCGCGGGCGGCCTCGATCGCCTCGGCGGTGCGCGAGTGCACGGTGTTGACGGTCTCGGACATCAGCTCTGGGCTCCTTCCGGCCGGGCCGCCACGGCCTCGGCGTCCCCGCCGGCGGGGGTCTCGGCGTCCGGCAGCATCCCGAAGTACTTCGCGGCGGTGGCCACGTCCTTGTCGCCGCGTCCGGAGAGGTTCACGACGATGATCTTCTGCTCGTCCTCGGGCGTGTCCGGGCCGATGAGACCGGCGTCCGTCCAGCGGCGGGCCAGTCGCAGGGCGCCGGCCAGGGCGTGGGAGGACTCGATCGCCGGCACGATCCCCTCGGTCCGGCACAGCCGCTGGAAGGCGTCCATGCACTCGGTGTCGGTGACCGGCTCGTACGTGGCCCGGCCGGTGTCGTGCAGCCAGGCGTGCTCGGGACCGACGGCCGGGTAGTCGAGGCCGGCGGAGATGGAGTGCGAGTCGACGGTCTGTCCGTCCTCGTCCTGCATGAGGTAGGTGCGCGCTCCGTGCAGCACGCCCGTGCGGCCCAGGTTGATGGAGGCGGCGTGGCGGCCGGTGTCCATGCCCTCCCCGCCGGCCTCCAGGCCGTAGAGCTCGACGCCCGGGTCGTCCAGGAAACCGTGGAAGATGCCCATGGCATTGGATCCGCCGCCCACGCAGGCGCACACGGCGTCCGGCAGGCGTCCGGTCTGGGCCAGGACCTGCTCGCGGGCCTCCTCGCCGATGACGGAGTGGAAGTAGCGGACCATGGCGGGGAACGGCGCCGGTCCGGTGACCGTGCCCAGCAGGTAGTGGGTGGTGTCCACGGAGGCGACCCAGTCCCGCAACGCGTCGTTGATGGCGTCCTTGAGGGTGCGGGCACCGGTCGTGACCGCCACGACCTCGGCACCGAGCATCTCCATGCGGGCCACGTTGAGGGCCTGGCGCTGGGTGTCCACCTCGCCCATGTAGACGGTGCACTCCATGCCGAACAGGGCGGCCGCCGTGGCGGTGGCCACCCCGTGCTGACCGGCCCCGGTCTCGGCGATGAGGCGGGTCTTGCCCATCCGCTGCGCCAGCAGTGCCTGGCCGATGACGTTGTTGATCTTGTGCGAACCGGTGTGGTTGAGGTCCTCGCGCTTGAGGAAGACCCGCACGCCCGGGGTGTCGGCGGCGAACCGGGGCACCTCGGTGAGCAGGGACGGCCGGTTCACGTAATTCGTGAACAGGTCCTGCAGTCGCGCGATGAACTCCGGGTCCTCACGGGCCTCGGTGAAGGTGCGCTCGACCTCCTCGAGGGCGGCGATCAGGGATTCGGGCATCCAGCGGCCGCCGTACGGGCCGAAGTACGGCCCGGGCTGGTTCTGGTAGCTGCCGGTGTGCTCAATCATGTCTCGGTCCAGTCTGTTCAGTGCCTGTGCTGTGGTGCCGGATGTCAGCGGGCCCGGGCCGTCACCGAGGCCGCGCGGAAGTCCCGGATCGCCTGGGACGGGTCGCCGTGCTTCACCAGGGCCTCGCCGACCAGGACGGCGTCGGCACCGTCCTGCGCGTAGCCGGCGACCTGCTCGGGTCCCTCCACCCCGGACTCCGCCACCCGGACCACGCCCTCGGGAAGGTGCGGGGCGAGGTTGCGGTAGTTGTGCGGGTCGACGTCGAGGGTCTTGAGGTTGCGCACGTTCACGCCCACGATGCGCGCGTCCACGGCGACGGCCCGCTCGATCTCCTCGGGGGTGTGCGCCTCCACGAGGGCGTTCATGCCGAGATCGTGGGTGAGCTGCAGCAGTCCGGCCAGTTCTGCGTCGTCCAGGGCCGCGACGATCAGCAGCACCAGGTCGGCACCGTGGGCGCGGGCCTCGTAGACCATGTACTCGTCGACGGTGAAGTCCTTGCGCAGCACCGGGATGCCCACGGCGGCGCGCACGGCGTCGAGGTCGGCCAGCGACCCGCCGAAGCGGTGCTGTTCGGTGAGCACGGAGATCGCGGCGGCGCCCCCGGCCTCGTACTGCCGCGCCAGGTCGGCCGGCGAGGAGATCTCGGCCAGCGCGCCCTTCGACGGGCTGGACCGCTTGACCTCGGAGATGATCCGGATGCCGCCGGCATCCTCGCGGCCACCGGCGAGGGCGGCGTGGGCGTCCAGTGCCGGGCGGGTCCGCACGGCCTCCTCGGCCCGCTCCCGCATGGCGGCCAGGGGGACCTCGCGGCGCCGGGCCTCGAGGTCCTGGCGGACCCCGACGATGATCTCGTCGAGAACCGTCGCCATCAGTGGCGCGCGGCCTTGGCGTGGCCCTTGGTGCCCATGCCGGCCTTGCCCATGACGAAGCCTGCGATCACTCCGGCCACCGCGGCGACGATGCCGGCGACGGTGAGGAACATCAGGTCCGCGAGCATGCCGATGGACACCAGGACCGCACCTAGCAGGAGCAGCAGGACGAGGGTCCAGGCGGCCGGCGAGTTGCCGTGGCCCAGCGGCTCGGCGTGCGTCGGGTCGTTCAGGACGAGGTCGTCGTCGGAGGTGGGGCGCGTGGTGGTCATGGACCGTACCTTTCCTGCGGAAGCTGATCGGTTCTGCCGTTCATTCTGCCACGGAACCGCCCCGGCCCTGCGTAGATCACGGCAGATCACGGCCGGGGCGCCACGGTCAGGTCGGGTCCTCACCACGGGTCAGCTCGTCCCAGGCGTCGATCTCGTCGACGGGCCCGGTGGCCCCCGGCCCCGTGCCGTCGCCGGCACCGGTCCCGGCGGCCGTCGCGGCGGTGGCCCGGGTGTCGTAGCGGCGGTTCTCGCGCCAGCCGCGGCCGGCCACCAGCACGGCGATCCCGCAGGCCGCCAGCAGCACGCCCGCCGCCAGGGTGACCCAGGGCCAGAAGGTCAGGGCGTAGGCGGCGGCGTCGGCCGTGGTGCCGGTGGCCGCGGAGACCTGGGCCCGGGCGGCGTCCGCCGGCCGGAGCGTGGCGTTCACCGCGGACCATCCGGTGGCCACCCCGGCCAGGACCAGGAGCACCGAGGTCACCACCCGGCCGATGCGCCGGGCCATCGAGAGGGCGACGCCCGAGGCCATCCCCACCAGGGCCATCGCGGGCACGACGGCGGCGGCCTGGTTCCCGGTGGTCGTCACCGTGGCATCCGGGACCCCGGCCAGCCCGCTGGCCTGGATCCACGTCTGGGCGCCCGACCCGAGGATCACGGCCCCGGCGGCGATGGCCCACAGCACGGCGGTGCGTCGCGTCAGGCTCACTGCGCGTCCTCGTCCCCGGCGTCCGGCACCTGCAGGGTCCGCAACCGGCCGGCGGCCAGCACGGCGCGCATCGGCGCGCTGGACTTGGTGACCGTCTCGGCCGCCTCCGCCTCGGGGACGGAGTCCGCGACGATCCCGGCACCGGCCTGGACGTACGCGGTGCCGTCCACCAGCAGGGCCGAGCGGATGTTGATCGCCATGTCCATGTTCCCGGCGAGGTCGAAGTAGCCCACCACGCCCCCGTACGGTCCGCGTTCCTGGGGCTCCCACTCGTCCAGCAGCTGCAGGGCCCGGGGCTTCGGGGCGCCGGACAGGGTGCCGGCCGGGAAGGCGGCGGCCAGCACGTCCAGCGCCCGGCTGCCCGGGGCCAGCCGCCCCTCCACGTGGGAGACCAGGTGCATGATGTGGCTGAAGCGCTCGACCTCCATGAACTGGGTGACCGACACGGACCCCGGGACGCAGACCTTGGACAGGTCGTTGCGGGACAGGTCGACCAGCATCAGGTGCTCGGCACGCTCCTTCTGGTCGTTGACGAGGTCCTTCTCGTGCAGGTGGTCCTCGGCCACCGTCGCCCCGCGGGGCCGGGACCCGGCGATCGGGTGCGTGATCACGGAGCCGTCGTTCACCGTGACCAGGGCCTCGGGCGAGGACCCGACGATCTGGTACCGGCCGCCGTCGGGCCGCTCGAAGGTGAACAGGTACATGTAGGGGCTCGGGTTCATGGCCCGCAGCACGCGGTAGACGTCCAGTCCGCCGGCGTCGGTCGCCGCGGAGAAGCGCCGCGACACCACGATCTGGAACACCTCGCCGTCGGTGATGGCCTGCTGGGCCTTGGCCACGGCGTCGAGGAAGCCCTCCTGCGTCCAGGAGTCCCGCACGTGGGTCGCCAGCTCACCGGGGGCGAGGTCCGGCCAGCCCGGCGGGGCCGTGGAGACCGGGTCGTGGGTGGGTGCCGTGAGCCGGCGGACCATCGACTCGAGGCGGGCGACGGCGTCGGCGTGGGCCGCCTCCACCCCGGAGTCCAGCCCGTCGCGGTTGATGGCGTTGGCCACGAGGGTCACGGTGCCGTCGACGTTGTCGTGCACGGCCAGGTCGGTGATCAGGTTCAGGGCCAGCTCGGGCAGGCCGAGGTCGTCCGGCGGCGGGGAGGGCAGCCTCTCCCAGCGCCGCACGGTGGGCCAGCCGAGGAAACCGGCCATCCCGGACAGCAGGTTCGGCCGGTCCGACCCCGGGCCGTCCCAGGCATCCGTGGCCAGGTGGTCCAGGGTGGCGCGGAGCACCTCCAGCGGGTCACCCTCGGTCGGCACCCCGGCCGGCGGGGTGCCGAGCCACTGGGCGCTGACACCGACCTGTCCGTCCCCGCCCTCGACGCGGCGCGTGGTCAGCGTCGCGGAGCTGCCGGCTCCGATGAAGGAGTACCGGGACCACACCCCGCCCTGCGCCGCGGACTCCATGAGGAACGTGCCGGGCTCGTCGGCGGCCAGCCGGCGGTAGATCCCCACCGGGGTGAGGCCGTCCGCCAGCAGGGTCATGGTCACCGGGATGACCCGGTGCTGGCGGGCCAGGACGGCGAACTCTCCGGCCGAGGGGGTGATGCCGCCGAGTTCACGCATGGGGGTGCCCCGCGATCGGGAAGGTCGTGGGTCCCGGCGCCGGGGCGGTCGGCGTCGGCAGGCGCCGGCCGTCGAAGCAGGTCCGCGTCCCGGTGTGGCACGCCGGGCCGGTCTGGTCCACGTGCACCAGCAGGGCGTCGCCGTCGCAGTCCAGGGACACCGAGACGACGGCCTGCGTGTTCCCGGAGGTGTCCCCCTTGCGCCAGTACTCCTGGCGGGACCGGGAGTAGTACGTCGCCCGGCCGGAGGTCAGCGTCCGGCGCAGCGCCTCCTCGTCCATCCAGCCGAGCATCAGCACCTCACCGGTGTCGTGCTGCTGGGCGATGGCCGCCACGAGCCCGTCGGGGTTCTTCTTGAGCAGGCGGGAGATGGCGGGATCGAGCGTGGCGGGTTGTTCCATGGTGGTCCAGTCTATGCGCCGTGTAGCGTGGGGCGTGTTATGCCGAACGACACTGACAGGGCCCCGTCGAGGGACTTCACCGCCGCGTCCCGCGACGCACTCGTGGAGGCGTTGCTGTCGGCCGGCCCCGGCCAGCCGACACTCTGTGAGGGCTGGCAGACCCAGCACCTGGCCGCGCACATAGTTCTCCGCGAGGGGTCGCCGCTGGTGGCCGGGCTCGTGGTGAAGCCCCTCCAGTCCCGGCTGGAGCGCCGGACCATGGACCTCGGGGACTCGGCGGCGACCCCCGAGGCCTACCAGGACCTCGTGGCGCGGATCAGCGCGGGCCCCTCGGCGGGGCGCCGGCTCGCCGAGCGGCTGCAGAACCTGCCGGCCGTGCGACGGGCCGCGCAGGCGACCAACCTGCTGGAGTTCTACGTCCATACCGAGGACGTGCGGCGCGCCCAGCACCGCTGGGCCCCGCGGCACCTCGCCGAGGAGTACGCCGACGCCCTGTTCACCGAGCTGGCCCGCTCGGCCCGGCTGCGCTATCGCTCCGAGGACACCGGGATCGTGCTGGCCCGCAGCACCGGCCAGCGGGTCGTCGCGCGCAGGCCCGGTCCGGGCGAGCCCTCCCGGACCATCTCGGGGCCGGCCGGCGAGCTCGTCATGCACGCCTTCGGGCGGCGGGACAACGCCCTGGTCGTCGTCGACTGACCTGCGCTCAGGCGGGCCGGGTCAGGTACCGGTACCGCGCCGCCGTCGTGAAGCCCAGGTCCTCGGCCAGCGCCAGCGCCTTCTCCGAGCGTTCCTCCACCTGCATCCAGATCCCCTCCAGGCCCATCCGGACGGCGTGGTGGAAGATCGCGTCGATGATCGGGCCGACCATGCCCCGGCCGCGCAGGTCCTTGCGCACCTTCACGGCGTACACGCCCCCGAAGGACCGTTCCGGCGTCTCGTGCACGATGGAGAGCTTGGCGATCGCGGCCAGCGCCCCGTCCTCGTCCGGGTAGTCGAAGAACCGGCTGCTGCCGCCGGCCAGGAGGCGGCGGTAGACCATGCGGCTGGCGGGGTCGATCGCGTCGGCCGAGGTGCCCATGTGGGCGTCCAGCCAGGCGTCGGAGAGGGTCTCGGCGATCCCCACGCGCGGGTCCCAGGCCGTGTGCTGCGGGATGTCCTCACGGCCCAGCCACAGCACCCGCGTCGGGGCGACGCTCTCGTAACCCCGCCGCTCGAGCAGGTCGGCCAGTCGCTGCTGCCCCTCGAGGAAGTCGTCGTCCTCGCCGGCCGTGCCGTCCGGTCCGGGCACGGCCGCGGAACCGGGCCACGTCCCCGACGCCGGCTGCCAGACCTGGAAGGTCGGGGCCAGCCAGCGCTCGGCGGCGCGCCGTTCCACCTCGTCGACGGCCGCGGAGATCTCGGCGGGGTCCCGCGGCATCGAGGTGGACAGCACGCTGTTCGCGCGCCGGGTGATGCCGGAGGAGAACCGCACGGACCAGCCCTCGACCTGCTGGACCTCGATCGCGGGCCAGCCCAGTGCCGTCAGCCGCTGCAGGGCGAGCGGAGTGACCTGGGTGGCCCGGCCGGTCCGGGGATCCTCAGCGGACAGGGTGACCAGCCTCCCGGATGGCCTGCTTCACCCGCGCGATCATGTCCACGGGACCGAAGTGGAAGATGGAGGCGGCCAGCACGGCGTCCGCGCCGGCGTCGATGGCCGGTGGGAAGTCCTCCGGGGACCCGGCACCGCCGGAGGCGATGAGCGGGACGGTGGTGACCGCGCGGACGGCGCGGATCATCTCGAGGTCGAAGCCCTCCTGGGTGCCGTCCGCGTCGATGGAGTTCAGCAGGATCTCCCCGACCCCCCGCTCGGCGGCCTCCCGGCACCACGCCACCGCGTCGATGCCGGTGCCCTGCCGGCCGCCGTGGGTGGTGACCTCGAAGCCGGAGGCCACGGAGGGGTCGTCGGTGCGGCGGGCGTCCAGGGACAGGGTGAGCACCTGGGAGCCGAAGCGCCGGGTGATCTCGTCGATGACCCCGGGCCGGGCGACCGCGGCGGTGTTGATGGAGACCTTGTCCGCACCCGAGCGCAGCAGCTTGTCCACGTCCTCCACGGACCGCACCCCGCCCCCGACGGTCAACGGGATGAAGACCTCCTCGGCGGTCTGGGCGACCACGTCATAGGTGGTGGAGCGGTCGGCCGTGGACGCGGTCACGTCCAGGAACGTCAGCTCGTCCGCGCCGGCCTCGTTGTACCGGCGGGCCAGCTCGACCGGGTCACCGGCGTCCCGCAGGTCCTCGAACCTCACGCCCTTGACGACCCGGCCGGCATCGACGTCCAGGCAGGGGATGACACGTACGGCAACGGTCACGGGGGCTCCTCTCAGATCCGGATCGCGTGGATGGCGGAGACCAGGATGGCGCGGGCCCCCATGTCGTAGAGCTCGTCCATCACCTTGTTGGTGTCCTCCTTGCGCACCATCGAGCGCACGGCCACCCAGCCCTCGTCCTGCAGCGGCGAGATCGTCGGTGATTCCAGCCCCGGGGTGACGGCGGAGGCCCGCTCCAGGTTCTCCCGGCTGACGTCGTAGTCGATCATCACGTAGCGGCGTGCCACCAGCACGCCCTGGAGGCGGCGCAGCAGCACGTCCAGGCCCTCGGGACGCTTGCCGGACTGGCCGATGATGATGGCCTCGGAGCGCATGATGGGCTCGCCGAAGGTCTCCATGCCGGCGGCCCGCAACGTGGAACCGGTCTCCACGACGTCCGCGATGGCGTCGGCGACGCCCAGGTTCACGGAGGACTCCACGGCACCGTCCAGGTGCACGATCATCTCCGGCTTGACCGACTGGGTGGACAGGTAGTCCTCCAGCAGCCCGTCGTAGCTCGTGGCGATGCGCTTGCCCTCGAGGTCCGCCAGGGACGAGAACCGGCCCATCGGCGCGGCGAAGCGGAACGTGGACTTGCCGAAGCCCAGGGCCATGATCTCCTCGGCGGAGCCGTTCACCTGGGCGTCCTGGAACAGGTCCCGGCCGGTCAGGCCGATGTCCAGGGTGCCCTGGCCGACGTAGACGGCGATGTCCCGGGGGCGCAGGTAGAAGAACTCCACCTGGTTCTCCGGATCCATCATGACCAGTTCCTTGGAGTCGCGGCGCTGGAGGTAGCCGGCTTCCTGGAGCATGTCGCGGGCGGCCTCGGACAGGGCGCCCTTGTTGGGGACGGCGATGCGCAGCATGGGTGCTGGTTCTCCTGGGGTGGTGACGAGTGGGTGGACGGGGGCGATCCCGGGTGCGGGAACCGGCACGGGTCAGAGGTGCCGGTAGACGTCCTGCAGGGTCAGGCCCTTGGCGATCATCAGGACCTGCAGGTGGTACAGCAGCTGGGAGATCTCCTCCGCGGCCTCGTCGTCGGATTCGTACTCGGCGGCCATCCAGACCTCGGCCGCCTCCTCGACGATCTTCTTTCCGATCCCATGGACCCCGGAGTCGAGCTCGGCGACGGTGCCGGAGCCCTCCGGCCGTGTCTCGGCCTTGTGGCGCAGCTCGGCGAAGAGTTCATCGAAGGTTTTCACCCCTTTAGCGTACCGACCGCGCGGCCCCGCCCCGGACCGTCGCCGCCGTATGTGAAGAACGTGGGGCGTCAGCGCAGGGCCAGCTCCGTCAGGACGGCGGCCTGGAAGGCCTCGTAGCCCTTGTCCTCGCTGGAACCGGGAAGCCCGGCGCGGTCCAGCGCCTGCTCCTCGGTGTCGCACGTGAGCACCCCGAAGCCGACCGGGGTCCCGGTGCGCACGGAGACGTCCACGAGTCCGTCCGTCGCCCCGGAGCAGACGTACTCGAAGTGCGGGGTGCCGCCGCGGATCACGACGCCCAGGGCCACCAGGGCGTCGAACCGCGGCGCCAGCCGGGCGGCCGCGACCGGCAGCTCGAACGTGCCCGGGACCCGCACCTCGACCGCCTCGATCCCGGCCTCGGCGGCCGCGCGGCGGGCACCGGCCAGCAGCCCGTCCATCACCGCGTCATGCCATTGCGCGGCGATGACGGCGACGCGCAGCGACTCCGCGCGCGCTCCGGTCATGTCCAGTCCCTGGGGTGCTCCGTGTCCGCTCATGCCTGTCCTCCTGTGGTCGTGGGTGTCGTGAGGGGTGTCATCGTGGGGGTCCCCCTCGGGGGTGTGGTGCTGCTGCGATCCGGCACCAGGTCCCCGGCCAGCCGGTGGGCCATCCGGTCCCGCTTGGTCGCGAGGTAGTCGCGGTTGTGCTCGGTCACCGGTGCCGGGCTGGGCACGATCTGCTCGACGTGGATGCCCGCGCGCGTCAGTTGCTCCGCCTTGTCCGGGTTGTTCGTGACCAGCCGGATGCGGAACAGTCCCATCCGCCGCAGGATGGCCGCGGCCGAGCGGTAGCTGCGCGCGTCCGCCGGCAGGCCCAGGTGCTCGTTGGCGGCCACGGTGTCCATGCCCGCGTCCTGCAGGGCGTAGGTCATGATCTTGTTGGCCAGGCCGATCCCCCGGCCCTCATGGCCGCGCAGGTAGATCACCGTCCCGCCCTCGGCGGCGCTCTGGCGCAGCGCGTGCTCCAGCTGGGCGCCGCAGTCGCAGCGCTCGGAGCCGAAGACGTCACCCGTGAGGCACTCCGAGTGCAGGCGGACCAGCGGGGGCCGGCCGGAGGCGTCCATCATGTCCGGCACGGGGGCGCGCAGCACCATGTGCTCGGCACCCGTCTCGTGGTCCGGGTGCACGGAGACCTGGAAGGTGCCGTACCGGGTCGGCAGGCTGACCGTGGGCACGGCCATGGACCCGGGACCCTCGAGGGCGGGGTCCACCCCGGTCTCGAGGTAGGCCACGAGGTCCTCGATCGACACGAGCGGCATGCCGTGGCGGTCGGCGAACCGGCGCAGCTCGGGCAGGCGCATCATGGTGCCGTCGTCGTTGACCAGTTCGGCGATGGCACCCACCGGGGCGCGCCCGGCCAGGCGGGAGAGCTCCACCGCGGCCTCGGTGTGGCCACGGCGCTGCAGGACCCCGCCCTGGGCCGCGACCAGCGGGAAGAGGTGGCCGGGCCGGCTGACCAGGTCCGCCGTGGACGACGGGTCGGCCAGGACCTTGAGCGTGATGGCGCGGTCGGCGGCGGAGATCCCCGTGGTGGTGCCGGCGATGGCGTCGCAGCTGACGGTGTAGGCCGTGCCCTTGGGGTCCTCGTTGCGGTCCGTCATGGGCGGCAGCTCGAGGCGGCGGGCGACGTCCGGGGGCATCGGCGCGCACAGGACACCGGAGGTGTACCGCACGGTCAGGGCGACGAGCTCGGGGGTCGCGGCATCGGCGGCGAAGACGATGTCCCCCTCGTTCTCCCGGTCCTCGTCGTCGACCACGACGACGGCCCGTCCCGCCGCGATGGCCGCCACGGCGGCTCCGATCGGGTCCAGGTGGATCGCGCTCATGCCGTCACCTCCTCGGTCTCGAGGGCCCGGTCGTAGTCGTGGAGGCGGGCGGCGTACTTCGCCAGGACGTCGACCTCGAGGTTCACCCGGTCCCCCACCACACGGGTGCCGAGGGTCGTGGCGGCCAGGGTGGCCGGGATGACGCCGACCTCGAACCAGTCCTGCCCCGGGGCCGGGGCGCTGACCGCGCTCACGGTCAGGGAGACGCCGTCGACGGCGATCGAGCCCTTCTCGGCCACGTAGCGGCCCAGGCCGGCCGGCAGGGCGATGCGCACCTGCCGCCAGTCGCCGTGCACCTCGATCCGGGCGACGGTGCCGGTGCCGTCGACGTGGCCCTGCACGACGTGGCCGTCCAGGCGTCCGTTCGCCGGGACGCAGCGTTCGAGGTTCACGCGGACCCCGGGGGCCAGGGTGCCCACGGTGGTGCGGCGCAGGGTCTCGCCCATGACGTCGACGGTGACGGTGCCCGCGGCGGCCCGGATGTCCGTGGCCGTGAGGCAGGTCCCGTTGACGGCGAGCGAGCCGCCGTCCTCCAGGCCCACGAGGGACTGCGGGGCATGCAGGGTCAGCCGGGCGGCGTCCTGCTCCGGCAGGGACTCCAGCGCGGAGACCGTGCCCAGTTCGGTGATGATTCCGGTGAACATGTTTCTTCCTTCGGGGTGATCAGGCGGAGAGATGGATCAGGACGTCCTGGCCGAGGCGGCTGAGTCCACCCGTCTCGGCGTCGTCCAGGGTAAGGGGGCGGGACTGGCCCAGGGTGGTGTTCTCCGGCCAGTGCAGCCCGGAGGGGCCGTGCCCGATGACCAGCGGTGCCTGGTAGACGAACAGCTCGTCCACCAGGTCCGCCGCGAGCCAGGCCGAGAGCACGGTAGGTCCGCCCTCGATGAGCAGGTGGCCGGGGGTGGCGCCGCCGTGGGGCCAGGGACCGCCCCGCCCCTCGAGTGCGGCCAGCACCTCGGCGGGGTCGTGGCTGCGCACGTGCAGCCAGTCACGGGGGACGTCGCGCAGACCCTGCACCACCGGCACGGGCTGAACGGGATGCTCCGTGCCGTCGTCGCGGCGGGCGGTCAGCCGGGGGTCGTCCGCCAGGACGGTGCCCGTGCCGACCACGATCGCGTCGACCCGTGAGCGGACCTCGTGGGCGTGGCGGCGAGACTGCTCGCCGGTGATCCACTGGCTCGTCCCGTCCGCGGCGGCCACCCGTCCGTCGAGGGACTGCGCCAGGTGCCCGGTGACGAAGGGCCGTCCGGCGTCCCGGGCGGCGAGCCAGCGGCGGTTCAGCGAGAGTGCTGTCCCCGCGGCGGTGTCGGGGACCCGGGCGACGTCCACACCGGCCGCGCGCAGGCGGGCCGCTCCACCGCCACCGGTCCCCGTGGGGTCGGCGACGGCGTAGCGCACCGACCGGATGCCGGAGGCCAGGATGGCCTCGGTGCACGGACCCGTGGAACCGGTGTGGTCGCAGGGCTCGAGCGTGACCCACAGGGTGGCACCGGCCGCATCGTGGCCTCCGCCCCGGAACTGCCGCAGCGCGTCCGCCTCGGCGTGGTCCGTGCCCCGGCCGCGGTGATGACCGGTGGCCACCACCTCGTCCCCGACGGTGATCACGGCGCCGACCAGCGGGTTCGCGCCCCGTGGTCCGCGCAGCGCCGCCTGCACGGCCAGTTCGAGGGTGGCCTCCACGGCCACGGTTCCTGTACCGCTCATGGCGTGTGGACCGGGGTCGGGACGGGGTCCTGCGCGGCCGGCCGGACCGTCGGGTCCGGGATGAGGGTCTCGACCTCCGGCTTCTCGTGTGCCTTGGCGCGCACCCAGACGAAGAACCCGACCAGGGTGAACACGCCGTAGAACAGGTACATGAAGGCACTGGCGTAGTAACCGGCGCTGAACAGCAGCGGGACGCCCACGACGTCGACGGCCACCCAGACCAGCCAGAACTCCACCCAGCCCCGGGCCATCCCGTAGGTCGCGATCAGTGAGCCGACGAAGGTCCAGGCGTCCGCCCACACGGGCTCGTAGGATCCCAGGGCGCTGAACAGCGGCGTGAGCGCCACGGTGCCGATGACCATGGCGGCCACGATCCCGATGCGGGCCCTCCAGCCGGCCCACTGGGGCGAGATGGCCGTGTTGTCGGCGATACCGTGCCGGCCGTGGCGCTCGGCCCTGGCCCGGCGCCACTGCCGCCAGCCGTAGACGGACACGGCGATGAACATGAGCTGGCGACCGGCCTGACCCAGCAGGCTCGCGGTGTCCGCCCCGCCGAACAGGCCGGAGAGGAACACGGTGAGCAGGATCAGGTTGCCGATGATGCCGACCGGCCACGCCCAGACCTTGCGGCGCATGCCGCCCAGGGCCGAGGCCAGTCCGAAGATGTTGCCGACCACTTCCCGCACCAGCAGCCCCCCGCCGGCGACGGGGATGTACCAGGTGAACAGGTCGACGAGCCACCGCATGATGTCCATGATTCTCCCTTCGGAACGCGGCGGCTCCGGGGAATCATGCTGCGAGTCCGCCCTTCGGAGCGGGTGCGGACCATGACGGTTCCGACTCCACGCCGAACGGCGGGGCTGCACGTGCTTCTCCCATCCAGACTTTAACTGTCGGTACCGGAATTCCACCGGTTCAACCGTCCATCGGCACTGCGGATGCAGGCCGACTCGCGGGTCGCGGACTTTGACCGCCGGTTCGGATTCTCACCGACCCCGGAGCACGTTGGACCCCATTGTGCCACGCCTGGGCGCGCATCCCGTGCAGGCGACGTGTTCCATGTCTCACTGCGTCATGGGGCCCCGCCGGCCCCGCGGTGGTCAGCCCAGGGCCGCGCGCCGCAACGCCTCGATGGCGCCCGCCGGGTCCTCTGCGCCGTACACGGCCGAGCCGGCCACGAAGACGTCTGCCCCCGCCTCGGCGGCGCGCAGGATGGTGTCCTCGGTGATGCCCCCGTCGACCTGGAGCGCCACCGGGACGCCGGAACCGTCCAGGGCCTCGCGGGCGCGCCGGATCTTCGGCAGGACCTCATCGAGGAAGGACTGACCGCCGAAGCCCGGTTCCACGGTCATCAGCAGGAGCATGTCCAGGTCCGCGAGCATGTCCAGGTATGGCTCGACGGCGGTCTGGGGCTTGATCGCCATCCCCGCCCGGGCGCCGTGCCGGCGCAATTCACGGGCCAGGTGGATCGGTGCCACGGAGGCCTCGGCGTGGAAGGTCACGGACTCCGCCCCGGCCTCCGCGTAGCCCGGAGCCCACCGGTCGGCGTCCTCGATCATGAGGTGGACGTCCAGGGGCAGGTCGGTCGCGGAGCGGATGGCCTGCACCACCGGCAGCCCGAACGTCAGGTTCGGCACGAAGTGGTTGTCCATGACGTCCACGTGCACCGCGTCCGCTCCGCCGATCCGCTGCAGTTCCTCGGCGAGCCGGGCGAAGTCGGCGGACAGGATCGACGGGTGGATGTGGATCCCCCGGGTGTGCTCGGCGCGGTGCGGCATGGCGTGGGTCATCACGAGGCTCCCTTGCGGAACAGGGCCATGAACATGGCGTCGGTGGAGTGCAGGTGGGGCCAGAGCTGGGCGGTGCCCGGTGCGCCGGCGGTCCCCGCACCGGAGACGTCGCCGGTGGCCACCGCGTCGAGGGCGCCCACGGTGTCCAGCAGTTCCAGCTCCGGGTGCCGCTTGAGCACGTCCTGGACCTGGAACACGGTCTCGGCCGGGTGCGGCGAACAGGTCACGTAGCCGAGGACGCCGCCGGGGGCCAGTGCGGTGACGGCGGAGTCGAGCAGCTGGCGCTGGAGTTCGGTGAGCGGTCCCAGGTCGGAGGGCTGGCGCCGCCATCGCGACTCCGGCCTGCGGCGCAGGGATCCCAGTCCGGTGCAGGGCGCGTCGACCAGGACGCGGTCGAACGGCTGACACTGACCGGACCGGACCTCGCCGCCCACGTCCCGTCCGTCGCCGCAGCGGACCGACCACGCCGTCCGCGGCACCGCGGCCAGGGCCTGCTCGACGAGCGTCGCGCGGTGTCCGGCGACCTCGTTGGCCAGCAGGGTGGCCCCCCGCTGATGGGCCAGGGCGGCCAGCAGGGCCGCCTTGCCCCCGGGGCCCGCGCAGAGGTCGAGCCAGCGCTCACCCGTGGCCTCCCCCGGCTCCACCCCGGCCAGGGCGCGAGCGGTTAGTTGCGAACCGACGTCCTGCACGCGGACCGTGCCCTCCCGCACCCCGGGCAACCGGCCGGCGTCGCCGCCCCGGTAGAGCGCCGAGTCCGGGGCGAGGGCGCCGGGCTCGGCACCGGCCTCGAGGACCGGCGTCAGGTCGCCGAGCCCGGGAAGCGCCACCAGGTTCACGACGGGGGCGGCGTTGTCCGCCTCGAGGAGGGCGTCCAGCTCGTTCGTGGGACGGCCGTGGTTGGCCAGCGACTGGCGCAGCGCCCGGACGATCCACCGCGGGTGTGAGTGGCGGATCGCCAGGGCGTCGTCGTCGCCCGGGGCCGGTGCCAGCTGCTCCAGCCAGGCCTCGCGGTCCTGGGCGCTGACCTTGCGCAGCACGGCGTTGACCAGGCCCGAGGGCCCCGCGCCGACCTGGTCCCGGACGAGGGCCACGGTGGCGTCCAGGGCGGCATGGGCGGGTACCCGCATGCCGAGCAACTGGTGGGCCCCGAGCCGCAGCGCGTCGAGCACGGGGCGGTCGAGCTGGTCCAGGGACCGGTCGACGCAGGTGGCCAGGACGGCGTCGTAGAACCCCTGGCCCCGCAGGGCCCCGTAGGCCAGCTCGGTGGCGAACCCGGCATCCCGGCGGTCGAGGCGGTGTGCCGCGATCCGGGACGGCAGGACGAGGTTGGCGTAGGCGTCGTCGCGGCTGACCGCGGTGAGGGTCTCGAAGGCCGCCAGCCGGGACGGGTCCGCCGAGCGACGACGCTGGGAGGGTGCCGTGGCGGAGTACTTCCGTGGCCCGCCCGAGGTGCCACGGTTGCGCGTCCGGCCGCGGTCGTCGCGACGTTCATCGCCCCGCTCGCCGCCACCCCGGCCGGGCCGTCCCCGGTTGTTCCGCTCACTCACCGTGCCTCCTCCGCCCCGGTCAGGAACCGGGCCCCCTCGGGTAGTCCGCGGGCCCAGTCGGCCGCGGCCATGACCTTCTTCCCGGCCGGCTGGACCCTCTCCAGGCGGACGGTGCCGTCGGCGCACTGGAGGTGGACGGCCTTCCGGTCCACCACGAGCTCCCCGGGCCGGCGCGGGCCCGCCGGGGCGTTCCCCTCCGGGGTGGGCACCGCCTCGGGCCGTGCACCGACGAGCTTGATCCGTACCGGGCCGTCGGCCGGCGCCGGGCCGGCCAGGAGTGCCCACGCACCCGGTTCCGGCGTGGTGCCGTTGATGCGGGCCGCCACCGCAGCAGCGGCCTGGGCGGCGTCGACGTGACCGTCCTGCTGCCCGAGCTTCGGCGCCAGGGTCGGCTCCCCGGACTGGGGCTCGGCCCGGGCGGTTCCGTCCTGGATCCCTGCGAGGGTCTCTGACAGCAGCGCGGCGCCGCTAACGGCGAGGTCGGCCAGCACCTCGCCGGCGGTCTCCCCCGGCTCGAGGTCCCGTGTCAGTCGCGAGAAGACCGGGCCGGTGTCCAGGCCGTCCTCCAGCTGGAACACGCAGGCGCCGGTCACGGCCTCCTGCGCGAGGATGGCGTGCTGCACCGGCGCCGCGCCCCGGTAGGCGGGCAACAGCGAGAAGTGCAGGTTCACCCAGCCGTGACGCGGCAGGGACAGTCCCGCCGCCGGCACGAGGGCCCCGTAGGCCACGACGGCGGCCGCGTCCAGGTCCAGTGCGGCGATCCGGTCCAGGGTGTCCCGGCCGGGCTCCCCGCTGAGCCGGGAGGCGTGCAGGACCGGGATCCCGAGCTCGGCGGCCCGCGCCGCGACCGGCGACGGCGTCAGCGTCCGCTTGCGGCCCACGGGGGCATCCGGGCGGGTGAGCACGGCCACCACCGAGAACCCGGCCTGGACCAGGGCCTCCAGGGAGGGCACGGCCGTCTGCGGGGTCCCCGCGAACAGGACGCGGAAGTCCGCGCGGGCGGCGCTCACCGGGCACCCCCGAAGCTCGAGTTCACGGACTTGGCGCGGTCAGCCTGCGTGGTCCCCGACACCTGGCCGTAGGCGCGGTCACGCAGTCTGCGCCGTGAGTCCTTCCGGTCCTCCCCCGTCAGCCGGTCGATGTAGAGCCGGCCCTCCAGGTGGTCGACCTCGTGCTGGAAGCACCGGGCGAGCAGGCCCTGCCCCCGGTACTCCACGGGCTGGCCGTCCGCATCGACGCCGGTGACGACGGCCTCCGAGTACCGCTCCGGGTTGTAGTGCAGTCCCGGCACGGACAGGCAGCCCTCGCCGGGCTCGGTGACCAGCTCCCCGGAGGTCCGCAGGACCGGGTCGATCACGTGTCCGCGCCGGCCCTCCACGTCGAAGGTGAAGACGCGCAGCTCCACGCCGACCTGCGGGGCGGCCAGGCCGACGCCGCCGACGTCGTCCATGGTCTCGAACATGTCCTGCACCAGTCGGTGCAGGTCGGTCCGGTCCGGCCCGGCGGCGGCCGCAGGCGTGCGCAGGACAGGGTCGGGGAAGGTGCGGATGGGAAGGACGCTCACGCGCCCACCTTAGTCGCGTCCGTCCCGTGGCCGGCGGCAGGGGCCTGTCCGGGGGCCGGGCCCGGAGGGGGTCCGATGGGCCGCAGTGCCGGGCCGGCGCTGTCGGCGACCTGGGAGTAGCCCCAGACCTGGCGCAGGGCCCAGAACTTCCGCCAGTGCGCCGGGAGCACCTCGGGGTTGGCCTGGTGGGCGACGACCTCGGTCTGGCCCAGGGCGACGCCGAGCAGGACCGGCGCGTCCCCGTAGCGCCAGGGCTCCCACGTGCCGGTCGCCGGATCGACGAGGGACTCCTCGGCGCGCAGCCCGGCCACCAGCTGCATGACGACCTTGGCGTCCAGCGGCTTCACCCGGCCGTCACGCGTTGTGCCCTTGGTCTTGTAGTCGATGATGCAGGTCCGTCCGCCGATGGTGGCGACGAGGTCCAGGGTCCCGGCGTAGCCCACGGTCGCGTTCCAGACGGTCAGCTCGGTGGCCAGGGGGCGGACGTCGTAGAGGTCCCACCACTCGTCGAAGCGGTCCGCGTAGGCGCCCTCCCCGTGGTCGGCCAGCACGGCACGGACCTCGGCCGTGCGGTGGGGCCGGCCCAGCGCCCGCAGCCCGACCTGTTCGGCGTAGTCGTGGACGCGGTCCCCTCGTGCGGCCGCCTCGTCCCGGTACCGTTCGGCCGCGCTGGAGGCCTGCCGTGCCACCGACTTCAGCTGCGGCCGGGAACCGACGACCTGGGGCAGGCGCGGGTCCTCGATGACGGCGGTGGCGGCCATGTGGCCCGCCCAGCCGCTCAGGTCGGCCGCCTGCTGACCGATCACCGTGGTGATGGAGGGGACCTCCGGTACGCCGTCCAGGCTGCGGGCGTACATGCGGCCGTATTCGGTCTGGTGGGCGAGTCGGGGCTGCGTCATGGTCATCCATTCTCCCATCCGTCCGGACACGGTAAGGGCCGCGTCCGGACAGGGTGAACACGCGGGTCGTGGGGCCGATTGGACGATCGGCCCGAACGTGCAGTAGAGTCATCTCTCGTTGGAAATCACGGTGACTGGTTCTTCCGGTCACCAGTTTTCTGTGCGGATGTAGCTCAGTTGGCTAGAGCGCCACCTTGCCAAGGTGGAGGTCGCGAGTTCGAATCTCGTCATCCGCTCGCAAGTCTCCCAACCCTGGTGGGGTGGCCGAGAGGCGAGGCAACGGCCTGCAAAGCCGTGTACGCGGGTTCGAATCCCGTCCCCACCTCGCATCGGTCGCCATCCGCTAGGATGGGGACCTGCAGCTGAAGGATTCCGGGTCACCGGAAACCCCCAGCGCGATTAGCGCAGCGGTAGCGCGCTTCCCTGACACGGAAGAGGTCACTGGTTCGATCCCAGTATCGCGCACGGACGGAACGCCCCCCGGGGCAGGCCGGCCACGCGGATGTAGCTCAGTTGGCTAGAGCGCCACCTTGCCAAGGTGGAGGTCGCGAGTTCGAATCTCGTCATCCGCTCCCTCGAGAAAGGCCCTCCCGACCGGGAGGGCCTTTCTGCTGTCCCCACTGTCCCCGCTGTCCCGCGAGGCGGGTGCGGTCGCCGCGGGCCCAGCCGGCGGACCGGCCGGGCCCGGGGGGCGTTACAGGCCCGTCTCGCCCATCTGCCCCTCACGGACCAGTGCGGTCATGCGGGACACCGTGCGGAAGTACTTCTTCAGGTAACCGCCGTTCATCATCTCCTCCGTGAACAACCGGTCGAACGGCACCCCGGAGGCGATGACGGGCACGTCCTTGTCGTAGAGGCGGTCGGCCAGCACGACGAAGCGCAGGGCCATCGCCTGTTCCGTGATGGTCTCCACCCCGTGCAGCACCATCACGTCGATGTCCTCCACCAGCGCGCGATACCGGCTCGGGTGCACCCGGGACAGGTTCGCGGTGAGGGCGGAGAAGTCGTCCTGGGACACGACCCCGGCCTGGGGGAACCGCTCCCCGACGATCTCCATCAGCGCGTCGTCGGCCAGCGGCTCGGGCGCCGCGGCCAGCCCGCGGTGGCGGTAGTCCTCGCCGTCGATGCGGATCACGTCGAACTGCTCGGCGAGCACCTGGATCTCGCGCTTGAAGTCCTGCGCGGCGAAGCGGCCCTCCCCCAGCGACCCGGGCAGCGTGTTGGAGGTCGCCACGAGCCGCACGCCCGCGTCGGCGAGTTCCCGCATCAGCCGGGACATCAGGACGGTGTCGCCCGGGTCGTCGAGCTCGAACTCGTCGATGCAGACCAGGGTGTACTCCTTGAGCACGTCCACGGTCTTGCGGAAGGACAGGGCGCCCACCAGGTTGGTGTACTCGACGAACGTGCCGAACGCCTTCCGCCCCGGGGCCGCGTGCCACAGCGAGGCCAGCAGGTGGGTCTTGCCGACCCCGAAGCCGCCGTCGAGGTAGATGCCGGTGGCCGACGCGCCGTTGCCCCCGCGCCCGCCGCGGCCGTTCCCCGAGCGCTTGTCCCGCCCCTTGAACAGGCCCAGGAACCCACCGCCCCCGGACTCGGCGCCACCGCCCCGGCCGTTGATGGAGGCCGCGAAGTCCCGCAGCCGATGCACGGCCTCGGCCTGCGAGGGGTGCGTCGGGTCGGGGATGTAGGTGTCGAAGGAGACCTCGCCGAAGCGGTAGGACGGGTGGAATCCGGCCAGTAGGTCCTCTGCGGACACCTGCGGGGTGCGGTCGGCGAGGTGAACGATCTCGGCCACGAGCGGCTCCGTCCTGGCGGTGTAGAGAGGCGTGAGGGGGGTGAGGACAGGGCAACTCTACCGGTGCGCGCCCGCTGCCCCGGGCCACGCGCGCGGGCTCGGAGCACCTGCCGGCACCCTGTCCAATTACCACGCGATATTGTGGCGTAATGTGAACACCGATGGCCGTCCACCGGCGACCGGCGTCCTCCACCGATAGGGTGGACACGGCCCGTGACGGTCACCGCCCCGCAGCACCTTCCCGCGGGGACCCGCGAAGCGAAAGGCACTGCCGAGGATGACGACCACCGCAGACACCGCAGGCGTTGACGAGTTCAGCGGATACGCGCACCCGGACAAGCTCGTGTCCACCCAGTGGGTCGCCGATCACCTCCAGGACGAGAACGTCGTGGTCCTGGAGTCCAACGAGGACACGCTGCTCTACAGCACGGGACACATCCCCGGTGCCCTGAAGATCGACTGGCACACCGAGCTCAACGACCCGGTGACGCGCGACTTCATCGGCCCGGAGGAGTTCGCCCGCGTGGTCGGGTCCAAGGGGATCACCCGGGACACCACCGTGGTCTTCTACGGGGACAAGTCCAACTGGTGGGCGGCCTACGCCCTGTGGGTGTTCACCCTCTACGGCCACCCGGACACCCGCCTGATGAACGGCGGCCGGGACAAGTGGATCGCCGAGGGCCGCGAGACCACCCGGGACGTCCCGCAGGTCTCGCCGGCCGAGTACCCGGTCACCGAGCGCGACGACACCACCGAGCGGGCCTCGCGCGAGGACGTCCTGGGCCACTTCGGCAAGCCCCTGATCGACGTCCGCTCCCCGCTGGAGTACACCGGCGAGACCACCCACATGGAGGGCTACCCGCAGGAGGGGACCCTGCGCGGCGGGCACATCCCCACCGCGGCCTCCGTGCCGTGGGCGAGGGCCGCCAACGAGGACGGGACCTTCAAGTCCCGCGAGGAGCTGGAGCAGATCTACGCGCAGGACGCCGGCCTCGGCGAGTCCGACGACGTGGTGGCGTACTGCCGCATCGGCGAACGGTCCTCGCACACCTGGTTCGTGCTGCGCCACCTGCTCGGCTACGAGAAGGTCCGCAACTACGACGGCTCGTGGACCGAGTGGGGCAACTCCGTGCGCCTGCCCATCGCGGTCGGCGAGGACCGCGGCGAGCTGCCGCGATGACCACCACGGCGCTCCCCGAGACGCTCCGGGGGATCATCGAGGACTTCCAGTCGGTGCCGGACCCGGAGAAGCTGGAGCTGCTGCTCGAGTTCTCCGATGAGCTCCCCGCGCTGCCGGAGCGCTACGCCGGGCACGAGGACGAGATGGAACAGGTCATCGAGTGCCAGTCCCCCCTCTTCCTCGCCGTCGAGCTCCAGGACACGCAGGACCGGGAGGCGCAGTCCCCCGGTGCCGGCCCGGCGTCGCCGGACTCGATCGTCCGCCTGTTCATCTCCGCACCACCGGAGGCGCCGACCTCGCGCGGCTTCGCCTCGGTGCTCGCCCAGGGACTCGACGGCCTGACCGCCGCGACCGTCCTGGCCATCCCGGAGGACCTCTCCTCCCGGCTGGGCCTGCAGAAGGCCCTGACCCCGCTGCGGTTGCGCGGCATGTCCGCCATGCTGGGCCGGATCAAGCGCAACATCGCCGACCAGCTCGCCGGCCAGCCGGCGGGGTGAGCGGACGGCCGTCCCGGTCGGCGGCGACGCCGGCCCTGCGCGTCCTGGAGCGCGCCGGCGTCGACCACGAGGTGATCGGCTTCGAGTCCGCGGTGTCGCCGCGGTCAGGGTATGGAGCCGAGGCCGCCGCGGCGCTGGGGCTCGAGCCCGCGGAGGTGTTCAAGACCCTGATGGTCCAGCTCCCGGACGGCTCGCTCGCGGCCGCCGTCGTTCCCGTCTCCGGTTCCCTGGACCTGCGCGCCGTCGCCCTCGCGCTGGGGGTGAAGAAGGTGGCCCTGGCCGATCCGGCCCTCGCGGAGCGCCGCACCGGCTACGTGGTGGGCGGCATCTCCCCGGTGGGCCAGAGGAACCCGGTCCCGACCGTCGTCGACTCCTCCGCCCTCGACCTGCCCCGGATGCACGTCTCCGCCGGGCAGCGGGGCCTGGAGGTGAGGCTCGTGCCACGGGACCTGGTGGCGGTGACGTCAGCGGTGGTGGCGAGGATCGCGGCGCCGCGCTGAGGCCGCGCGCAGGACCGTCAGTCCAGGGCGGAGGCACCGCCCGTGGTCGCCGTGAGCGCCTCGGCGATCGCGTTCTCGGTGGCCTGGAGCACCTCGGACACGGAATTCGTGGTGCCGGGGCTGCCCACCGGCGTGAGGGCGGCGGCCCGGATGTGTTCCTTGTCCGAGTCGGGGAACAGCCGGTGCAGCAGGCGCGTGCTGCGCATCAGGGAGATCAGCGGCCAGGTGACGTCGTCGGCGGGCTGTGTCCCGCGCAGGACGGAGCGCAGGGTGTTCTTGAGCTCCTTCTCGAAGTGGTGGTCCTTCTCCACGTAGCGGGTGCGGTGGAACACCCAGAGCACGATGCTCTCGTCCTCCTCCAGGATCCCGCGCTTGACCAGCGAGGCGGCCACGGCGTCCCGCAGGGACTGGCGGGAGAAGCGGTTGATCCACTGCTCGGCATCACGGTGCCGGGTGAAGGCCCGGATGATGTCCCAGACCTGCTCGAGGGGCCACTCCAGGTCCGTGGTGTGCGCCCAGGCCGGAGGGTTGGGGTCGCCGGTGAAGACCTGTTCCGGCCGGTCGATGCTCTGCACGGTCGTCTGGGTGACCTTCAGGCGGCCGCGGCGGGCCAGGTCGGCCAGCGCGGCGCCGGCCAGTCCGAGGCCGACGGTCGGGCCGTCCAGCAGCAGCCGGCCCTTCTCGTCATCGAGGCACAGCAGCAGGAAGTACTCGGGGAGGTTCAGGGGACGCTCGGTGAGAGGTTCGTTGGTGTCCTTGATGGCCTCATTCATGCCCCCATTGTGCCGCACGGTCCGAGGCGCCACGCCCCCCCGCCTGGCGGTGGACCGCGGCCACCCGCTGCCCGACCGTGACGGCCGAGGCCGCGGCGAGCAGGACGAGAGCCCCGGTCAGGACCCAGGGCTCCAGGCCGAGGCCCGTCAGCCCCGCGAAGACCAGGGTGACCACGAGGCGCTCGGCGCGTTCGGCGATCCCCGTGTTCGCGTCGAACCCCAGCGACTCGGCCTTGGCCCGGACGTAGGAGACCAGCTGGCCGAGGATCAGGCACGCCGCCGCGGCGGTGCCGGCCGGCGCGAGGTCGCCCGGTCCGAAGAACCAGAGCACCAGGCCCAGGAACACCGCGGCGTCCTGCACGCGGTCCAGCGTCGAGTCGAGGAAGCTCCCCCAGGCCCCCGGGCTTCCGGCCAGCCGGGCCATCACGCCGTCCAGGACGTCCGAGAAGATGAACAGGGTGATCACGACCGTGCCCCAGAACAGCTCCCCGGCCGGGTACAGCACCAGGGCACCGAGGACCACGCCCAGGGTGCCGGCGATCGTGACGGCGTCCGCCGTGACCCTGCGGTCCAGCAGGAACCTCGCCAGCGGCGTGAGGATCCGCGTGAACAGCGTCCTGGCGTGGCGGTTCAGCATCAGGTACCGGACCCGCCGGCGGTCGCCGCCTGCCGCGCGTCGAAGGCGGCCTCGGCCTCCGCCCAGGCCTCGGCCACGACGGTCCGCACGGTGTCCAGGGTGATGGTGATGTTCTTCGTCTGGGCGATGATCGGCAGGAAATTCCCGTCACCGCCCCACCGGGGCACCACGTGCTGGTGCAGGTGCGCGGCGATGCCCGCGCCACCGGCCTTGCCCTGGTTCATGCCCAGGTTGAACCCGGTGGCACCCGAGGTCTCCCGCAGGGCGGTCATGGCGATCTGCGCCAGCCGGGCCAGCTCCGCCGTCTCCTCCACCGTCAGGTCGGTGTAGTCCGGCACGTGGCGGTAGGGACAGATCAGCAGGTGCCCGGCGTTGTACGGGTACAGGTTGCACAACACGTAGGCCGTGGTCCCGCGCGCGACGATGAGGGACTCCTCGTCCGACCGCGTCGGCGCCGCGCAGAACGGACACGTCGACTCGTCGCGGACCTGGTCCTGTCCCCCGCGGACGTAGGCCAGGCGGTGGGGGTTCCACAGTCGCTGGAAGCCGTCCGGCGTCCCGGCGAGCTGGAAGTCGTCGGTGCGCGGGCCGCCGTCGGGCCCGGCCTCCCGCTCCGGCACCGGCTCTCCCTGCTGCCCCGGCTGGGACGTCACTGGATCTCCCGGTTCCTCACGGCGCTCACGATGCGCTCGACGGCCTCGGCCACGGGCACGCCGTTGTCCTGGCTGCCGTCCCGGAAGCGGAAGGACACGGCCCCGGCCTCCGCGTCCTCGCCGCCGGCAATGAGCACGAAGGGCACCTTCTCCTTGGAGGCGGTGCGGATCTTCTTCGGGAACCGGTCCGAGCCGTCGTCGAGGCGGGCGCGGATGCCCTGGGCCCTGAGCGTCGCGACGACCTCCGCGAGGTAGTCGTTGAAGGCCTCGGCCACGGGGATGGCCACGACCTGCTCCGGGGCCAGCCACGCCGGGAAGGCACCGGCGTAGTGCTCGGTGAGCACGCCGAGAAAGCGCTCGATGGAGCCGAACAGCGCGCGGTGGATCATCACCGGGCGCTGGCGGGTGCCGTCGGCGGCCTGGTACTCGAGGTCGAAACGCTCGGGCAGGTTGAAGTCGAGCTGGATCGTGGACATCTGCCAGGTGCGCCCGATCGCGTCCTTGGCCTGGACCGAGATCTTCGGGCCGTAGAAGGCGGCGCCACCCGGATCCGGAACGAGGTCCAGCCCGGAGGCGGCGGCGACCTCCTCGAGGGTGCGGGTGGCCTCCTCCCACGCCTCGTCGTCACCGACGAACTTCTCCGGATCCTTGGTGGACAGTTCCAGGTAGAAGTCGTTCAGGCCGTAGTCCTTGAGCAGGTCCAGCACGAAGGTGAGCGTGGTGGCCAGCTCCTCCTTCATCTGCTCCCGGGTGCAGTAGATGTGGGCGTCGTCCTGGGTCATGCCGCGCACGCGGGTCAGGCCGTGCACCACTCCGGACTTCTCGTACCGGTAGACCGCGCCGAACTCGAACATCCGCAGGGGCAGCTCACGGTAGGACCGGCCGCGCGAGGCGAAGATCAGGTTGTGCATCGGGCAGTTCATCGGCTTGAGGTAGTAGTTCTGCCCTTGCTTGCTGATCTCACCGGTGACCGGGTCACGCTGCTCGTCGATGTGCATGGGCGGGAACATGCCGTCCGCGTACCAGTCCAGGTGCCCGGAGACCTCGTAGAGGTGCTGCTTGGTGATGTGCGGGGTGTAGACGAACTCGTAGCCGGCCTCCGTGTGCCGGCGGCGGGAGTAGTCCTCCATCTCCTTGCGGATGATGCCGCCGCGGGGATGGAAGACGGGCAGACCGGAGCCGAGCTCGTCCGGGAACGAGAACAGGTCCATCTCGGCGCCCAGCTTGCGGTGGTCACGCCGCTCGGCCTCCGCGAGGCGCTCCTGGTAGGCCTTGAGGTCGTCCTTGGTGGGCCAGGCGGTGCCGTAGATCCGCTGCAGCTGCTTGTTCTTCTCGTTGCCGAGCCAGTAGGCCGCGGCAGAACGGGTCAGGGCGAAGGCATTGGAGATCAGCTTGGTGTTGGGCAGGTGCGGGCCACGGCAGAGGTCACACCACACCGTCTCGCCGGACTTGCGGTCCACGTTGTCGTAGATGGTGATCTCGCCGGCGCCGACCTCGATGTTGGCCCCCTCGCCGACGGCGTCCGCCTGGTCCTGCTTGCCGAGCAGTTCCAGCTTGTAGGGTTCCGCGGCCATGGCCTCGCGGGCCTCGTCCTCGTTCACGACGCGGCGGGCGAAGGACTGGTTCGAGTTGATGATCTTCTGCATCAGCTTCTCGATGGCCTTGAGGTCCTCGGGGGTGAACGGGTCCTCGACGTCGAAGTCGAAGTAGAAGCCGTCCGTGATGTACGGCCCGATGCCCAGCTTGGCGCCCGGACGCAGTTGCTGCACGGCCTGGGCCATCACGTGGGCGGCGGAGTGGCGCAGGACGTTCAGGCCGTCCTGTTCGGAGATGTCGACGCCGACCACGTCGGCCCCGGCCGGGATCTGACGGCTCAGGTCCTGCAGCTCACCGTTCACCCGCATCACGACGGTGGTCTTCTCCTCGGCGAACAGCTCCGTGCCGGTGGATCCCAGGGCCACCTCCCGCTGTTCGGCGTTGACGGTGATGGTGATCTGCTCGCTCTGCAGCGCCTCGGACACGGGCCATTCCTCCTTGGTTGGGGCTTCACAGCTGGTGGCATACGGGGGCCACCGCCAGCCACGGGCCATTCTAGGGCAGGGCCGCAGGTCGGGCGGCCAGTCCGCGGCACCCGCCTGATCGTCCGCGAGCGCCTGATCCCCTGTTCTCGCCTCACCCCCATCCGGGCCACCCGGGGCAATCACCTCGGAGTCCCCCTCACCCTCGCCGGGAGTGGCCTCCTCAACGGTTGTCCTCGGCCAGTCCAGACGCATCATGGATCTCCTGGTGGCGGAGTGCCGTCCAGCATGCCAGGCCTCGACGTCAGGTTCGGATCCCGAGCAGACCCTCGGCAGCCGCCTCGGGGCGCCAGTAGGTGTTGCGGCGGGGACGCTGGGAAGGATCCCGGTATGCGGCGGGAATGAACCAGGGAACGCCATGGCGCATCGAGATCGTCCATGCTCCCGCGTGCACCGCGTGATGATGGTGCGAGCACAACAGCACACCGTTGTCCACGGAGGTTGGCCCGCCGTGTTCCCAGTGCTCGACGTGGTGGGCCTCGCACCACGGCGCCGGAATGGTGCAGCCCGGCGCGGTGCAGCCGCCGTCCCGGGCCGTGATCGCACGGCGCAGCTTCCTGGTGAACAGTCTCCGGGACCGGCCCAGGTCGAGGACCTCCCCCTCGCCTCCCAGGACGACGGGGATCAGTTCAGCGTCACACGCCCAGGCGCGAATGGTGGTGGGGCTGATCTCGCCGACGTAGGCCGCCGAACTGAACCGGCTCCCACGCTCTCCCGATCCATCGTCCCTGAACGAGGCATTGGCGCTTTCCGGACTCATGCCACTCCGGGGCTCCGCTTCCAGACTGGAGTCGCAGCAGGGCTCCGGGCAGGCCTCTGGAGCGGACCCGCTCGATGATCGTCGAGCCGGGAGCTCCGACGGCGGCCGGAAGGTGTGGTCCAACAACGTCTGGTAGTCGATCGTCACGAGTACTTGTGGCCGGGCTCCCCCACCACCGTCGGGAGCGTCGGTTCCGGCGGTGAGGGCGAGGGCACCCGTCAGTGCGCTGATCATTCCGTCCAGTTCTTGTTGGCTCCGGGTCCGTTCGTCCAGGTCATCGGGGTCACTGACCGGAGTGTTCCAACCCGCGGGCTCGCCGGCCGCCGCGGCGGCGTACCGTGCGGCGCGCTCTGTCTCTGCCTGGGCCTCGAGCTCCCTTGCCGCCCGTAGCTGCTGCGCCCACAGGATGCCGGGGTCCGAGAACACGTCGGCCCCGTCCATGCCATCAGGATCACGGACGCCGCCGGTTACACGGTCACCATCGAGCGTTGCCTCCAGGTCGGCCTCGATGTCGACGTCGACGACCGTATCGACACCGCTGTTCGCACTGGAACTTTTGCCTGCACGAGAGGTGTTCGTGGGTCCCGTGGTGCAGGCCTGCCGAGCCGGACTCGCGGACTCCGCCGTTGGAATGGAGTCGCCGGCGGGAGTGGAAGCGGCGGTTGGTATGGAGTCAGTCGGGGTGGAAGCGGCACCGGCGGGGTTGGACGGCGCGGAACTCTGCGCTCGGGTGTTCGAGGCGGCTGAGACGAGGGTCTTGAGGACTTCGTGCTGGCCATCGGTGGCCACTAAGGACCAGCGATGCAAACCCGTCCGCCGGCCCCGGTAGAACAGCCCCTGCTCAGCCCGCCGCCGGCTCTCGGTGGGCTCGGCCCCGTCCGGGTTCACGAGCGCGTCGAAACGGATCCGCCAGTGCGCGCAGACCGTGCCCAGTGCGTCCGGGTCGAGGACTCGGGCAGAGCTCACCAGAGACCGTTCCCCCTCGACGAGCAGCTGGTCCACGTCCGCAGGGGCCACCTTCGCGTCCGTCGACTCCGCCCGGGCGCCAGCCAGGGTGGATGCGATCACGTCCACGGCGGCCGGGTCCAGGTCTGCTTCCGAGGCGGCTCGCGACAGGATCGGCAACCGGGGAGGCATTGCCTGAGTGCGATCGAGGGTCGGGGTGGACAGGACGTACCGGGATCGCTCGATCCGGGACCTGGCGTGCCGACGGGAGATGCGCAGGTGCTCCCTCAGGTAGTCCACGGCATCGCGATAGGCGGACTTGCCTTCGGGAATGCCGAGGATCTCCTTCCGGCTCGCGTGCTCGTCGAACAGCCTGTCCGTGTGACCGGCCAGCGCGGTCCGCGCCGAATCGACGACCCGGCCCAGCTCTTCCACGGACGTGTGGAGTTCGGGGAACGTTCCCCGGGGCGGCGGGACCTCGACCGGAGTCTGCGCCATGGCGTCCTCGAAGCTGATGTCCTCCACGACATCCGCATGCAGTCCCCACTCATCGGCCGGATGCAGTCGGTCGTTGGAGGGGAAGTGCGGTAAGCGCTCCACGAGCATCGGGTCGCCGATTCTGCCGGCCAGCTCGCCCACCAAGGCCCGGGCTGCATCGAGGAGATCGGGAAGACTCCAGTCCGACAATTCGTCCGGGATCCGCCCGCCCATGGTCTCCTCCTTCCCGTTCATCGTTACCGCTGATCCTTCACGGCCGTTGCTCCCCTTCACGGTCGCTGCTCCGAGGCCAGCCGATGATCCTTGTCCGGGCGGCAGCCTGGCTCCGGCCCGTATGGCGTCCTCTAGTACATACATTCGACTATGCATCGCGGACGCGGTAAGAGCCTGTCGGTCATGTGTGGATGAGCGGGGCTGACGCGTCGGGTGTGGAGTACGGACGGCCTGCTCCTGAGGCACCGCACCCGGCGCCTAGCCGCACGGTAGCGCCTTCCCTACGCTGGGTGGCCACTGGCGCAACCGCCCGGTAGACCGCGGTACCGAGCCCCACCTCCCCTTCCCACCCCGATTCCGGAGGACACCGTCATGTCCAGCACACGCCATCCACGGCCGCCCCGCGTCCGCGTGCAGAACTTCGCGGTCTCCCGCGAGGGCATCGCGGCCGGGTTCAACCAGACCCTGGAGCGCCCTTTCGGTGACCTTGACCCGGCTCCGCTCATGAGCTGGGCCGGGGCCACCGACAGCTGGCCCAACCGCACGGATCCGGGCGGCAGCCGCGGCCTGGACGACCACATCGTGCGCGACTTCACGCACAACATCGGCGCGGAGATCATGGGGCGCAACAAGTTCGGCCCGATCCGGGGCCCCTGGCCGGACGAGGAGTGGCGGGGCTGGTGGGGTGATGATCCGCCGTTCCGCACCCCGGTCTTCGTCCTGACCCACCATCCCCGGTCGTCGTTCTCGCTCAGCGACACGACGTTCCACTTCCTCGATGCGAGCCCTGAAGAGGCAGTGAAGGTCGCCCTGCAGGCGGCCGGGGGCCAGGACGTCCGGATCGGGGGTGGCGTCACCACCGTCCTGCAGTTCCTGGAGGCGGGCCTCATCGACGACCTGCACGTCGCCGTCGCGCCCGTCGAGTTCGGCGACGGACTGCGCCTGTGGTCCAGCCCCGTGGAGCTGGAGGACCGGTTCCACCACGAGAGCGTCCCGAGCCCCAGCGGCGTGGAACACCACTTCTTCTGGCGCTGACGGAGGACGGTTCACTCCTCCGGCGTCGGCAGCAGCTCCCAGGTCTCCGGGTGCGGGACCGGCACGGGCCGGTGGATGTCCAGCTCGCGCACCCCGGCGCCCTGGATGCCCCTCCCCCGGCGGTCACCGCCGGTCGCCGAGCTCTCCGGCGGGAGCCCGACGGCGCCGCGCACCCTGACCGGCCAGTCGCCGGTGTCGTGGTGGGGGATGTCCCGGGGCGCACCGGCGTCCGGAGCGGACCCGGCACCGGCCGCGACGAGCCGGCGCCGGGCCCCGGGACCCCAGGGGACCGGTTCCCGGGCGCCACCGGACCGGGCGGCGGACCGGTCCCGGCGCAGCCAGGCCCGCCATTGCTCGCGCGTGCTGTCCAGGTAGTCCGGGTCCGGCAGCGCCTCGGGCCGGTGCAGGTCCCAGGCGCGGATGGCCTGCAGGCTGATCGCCTTGGGCCCGGTCCGCCGGGTGGTGCCCTCGATCAGCAGCAACCGGGCCGAGAACAGCATCTCCCCGGTCTCGTGCTGGGCCTCCGTGAAGAACGAGGCGTCCACGCAGCCGGTCCCGTCGTCCACGGAGATGAAGACCACGCGCTTGCCGCTGCGCATCGGCGGGGTCTGGGTGGCCACGCGCACCCCGGCCACCAGCACGCGGGACTGCGAGCGCAGGCTCAGCAGGTCCTCCGCCGCCGTGACCCCGAGGGCGTCCAGGTAGGGCCGGTGCGAGTCCATCAGGTGCGCGGTGGTGTCCATGGCGGTCAGGTCGAGTTCGGTGCGCACCATCTGGTCGCGGCTCGGGGCGGGGAACATCGGCACGATCGCCTCCGTCTCGGTGTCCGGCAGGTCCAGGGACAATTGCCCGTCCACCTGGCGGGGTCCCGCCGTCCGCTTCCGCCCGGTGGGGGCCTCGCCGAGCATGCCCGCCGATCCCCCGGCGTGCTGCAGCTCCAGGTGGTGTACCAGGTCGGTGCGCGAGGCCCCGCCGGGGGGCAGCAGGCAGTCCAGCGCCCCCAGCTGGGCCAGTCGCTCGAGGTTGCGCCGGGTGGGCCGGGCGCGGTCGCGCACGTCGGCCAGCGAGGCGTACGGCTGTCCGGCCACGATCCGCCGGACCTCGCGCTCGCTCAGCCCGGACATTGAGGTGAGCGCCAGGCGGATGCCCCACCGGCTGCCGTCGGGATGCCGGGAATGCCCGGGACGTGCAGGACCACCGGGCAGTTCCGGGTGGGCCGGCACCCACTCCATCCGGAACCTCTCCGTGGAGGCGTTGATGTCCACCGGGAGCACGGGGATGCCCATGCGGCGGGCCTCGGCGATCATCAGCCGGCGCGGGTACATGCCCGGGTCGTGCTCGAAGATCCCGGCCAGGAACGCCTCGGGGTGGTGGGTCTTGAGCCAGGCCGAGTGGTAGGTGGGCACGGCGAAGGCCGCCCCGTGGGCCTTGCAGAACCCGAAGGAGCCGAAGGCGTGCAGGGTGCCCCAGACCTCGTCGATGACGTCCAGGGGATAGCCCTTCTCCAGCGCCGCGGCCCGGAAGTAGGCCTCCACGACCTCCTCCTGCGGTCCACCGATCTGTCGGCGGAACTCGTCGGCCTTCGCCAGTCCGCAGCCGGTCATGGTGTCCAGGGTCCGCAGCACCTGCTCGTGGAAGACGGTCACCCCGTGGGTCTCGGATAGCACCGGTTCCAGGTCCGGGTGCGGGTACCTCGCCGCCGCGAAGCCGTGGCGCTGCTCGAGGAACGGGCGCACCATGTCCGACTGCATGGGACCGGGGCGGAACAGGGAGATGTCGATGATCAGGTCGTTGAACTCGACCGGGGCCAGCTTCCCGATCAGCTCCCGCTGGCCCGGTGACTCGATCTGGAAGATCCCCAGGGTGTGGGTGGTGCGGATCATCCCGAACGTGGCCTCGTCGTCCAGCGGCACCCGTTCCAGGTCGACCCGCTCCCCCGTGGTCCGCTCGATCTCCTCCAGCGTGTAGGCGATCGTGGACTGCATGCGCACCCCGAGCACATCCAGCTTGAGCATGCCCATGGGGTCCATGTCGTGCTTGTCGAACTGGCTCATGGGCAGCTCGATGCCCGAGGGCTGCACCGGGGTCCGGTCCAGCAGTGTCCGGTCCCCCAGGATCACCCCGCACGGGTGCATGGCGATGTGCCGCGGCAACCGGTCCAACCGCTCGGTGAGGTCCACCAGCAGGTCCAGTTGCTGCTGTCCCGCGGCCCGCCCGGACTCGACCTGCTCGGCGAACCCGCGCAGCTCGGGCATCCGGCCCATCGCCTCGCGGAAGCTCGAGGCGGAGAACCGCCACAGTTGCTTGGCGATCGTGTCCACCTGTTCGGCGTCCATCCCGAGCGCCATGCCGGCGTCCCGGACCGCCCCGCGGGCCCGGTAGCCGTTCTGCATGCTCATCAGCGTGGTGCGCTCGTTCCCGAACCGGGTGAAGATCGCCGCGTAGACGTCGTGCCGGCGGGCGGACTCCACGTCCACGTCGATGTCCGGCAGGGTGGAGCGGTCATGGGACAGGAAGCGCTCGAAGATCAGCTCGTGCCGCATCGGGTCCACGTTCGAGATCCGCAACAGGTGGTTGACCAGCGAGGACGCCCCGGAGCCCCGGGCCGAGACCCGGACCCCCAGGTCCTCGATCATCCGGACCACCTCGGCCACGGTGAGGAAGTAACTGGCGAAGCCGAGCCGGGTGATGATCCCCAGTTCGTGTTCCAGCCGGTCCTCCAGGTCCCGGCCGGCCCGCGACGACGAGAACCGGCTGCCGCTGTACAGCTGCGGGAAGCGGGCGTGGGCCCCGGTCAGGGTGCGCTGGCGCAGGGCGGTGACCGGGTCGCCGTCGATCCCGATCACCGAGGCCTCCGGTACCGTGGGCCGCCCCCAGCCCAGGTCCGGTCCGGGGTCCATCCGGCAGGCGTCGGCCAGGGCATGGGTGGCCTCCAGCAACGCGCCGGCGCCCTCTGCCCCGGCGGCGCGGCAGACCTCGCGGGCCACCTGGTGCATGGATCCGGCCGGCTTCAGCCAGCCCTGCCCGTTGGGCTGGAGGTCGGCCAGGGCCTCCAGGGAGCTCAGTGCCCGGGCGGCATCGAGGACGTCGGCGGTGGCGGCACCGTCCGGGGTGGCGTACCGTACCGCGTTGGTCAGCACCGCCGGGACCCGGGCGTCCCGGGCCGCGCGGAGCATCTTCACGGCGTGCGCGGCCGAGAGCTTCTCCCCGGGCGGGGACAGGTGGCAGACCACCTCCACCCGCAGCGACCCGGCCGGCAGGGCGGCCTTCCAGCGGCGCAGCAGCGCCCGGCCGGCGGTGTACCTGCGCGCGGCCATCAGCTGCCCGACGTCGGATCCCGGTCCCAGCAGCACGAACAGTTCCGGTGGGGCGCCGTGGTGGGGGCCGGCGGCCCAGCCGGCCAGCTCGTCCATCGTCACGTACGGCGTGCCCCCGGCGGACCCGCCCGTGGTGTGGGCGTGGGCCGCCGAGACCAGCCGGACCAGGGCACGGTAGCCGCTGCCCCCGGTCCCCCCACGGGCCAGCACGACCACCCGGCCTGCGCTGTCCAGCACCCCCGTGCCGGTGTGGTCGGATCCCCGGTGCACCGCCAGGTCCACGCCGATGACCGGGTCCAGGCCGTGTTCCCGGCAGGCCCCGACGTGCTTGGCGGTGCCGTACAGGCCGTCCCGGTCGGTGCAGGCCAGGAGATCGGCGCCGTCCGCGGCGGCCGCCGCGGCCAGCTCACCGGGCCAGGACACCCCGTAATGGGCGCTGAAGGCGCTGGCTACGTGCAGATGGGGGAACCCGGGGGTACCGCCCATCAGGCGCTCTCCCTCAGGCGCACGGCGGCGCCGTCATGGATGCGGACCAGCCGCCACCGGCCCGAGTCCAGGTGGTGGGAGATGTCCAGGGTGAGCAGCGGTGAGTTGCGGGCCCGTTCCAGGCGCACCTGCACCCGCCAGACCTCGTGGTCCACCAGCCCCGCGCCGCGGCCTCGCTCGGCCCGGTGTTCCTCGGTCCACCAGCGCCGTCGTTCGTACCAGCGCACCGGTTCGGCGGCCAGTACGTAGTCGCGGCCGTTCCACCCCAGGTGCAGCGGCACCCCCGCGGTCGTGCAGGCGACCGTGACCGATTGCGTGAAGATTCCCATGGGACCTGATATCCGTCCTTCTCGTCGTGCCTTCTCAGTGCCGTCGGTGCCGGGGTCCACGGTGGCTCCGGTCCGGCCGTCTGGGAAGGAACGGCGAACCGGAACCGGGGATGACCCGGCCTGGCGGTGGGAGGTAGCGGTCCGAGGGGAAGGTCCGGCCGTACTCCCACCATGGTATTAGAACGCATGTTCGAACACCACACGTCAGGCTAGGGAGGACGCCGGACACGATAAGCGCGCAGGTCACGCGCGTGTGCGTCACCCCTCAGGCACGGGGCAGGCCCGGGGGCGGAACGAGAAGGCGGAGCCAGGCGGACACCGGGTCACCGCGGCGGCGGGGTCACCAGGACCGCAGGGTCACCAGGACGGCAGCGCCGGCAGCGGACCGTCGGCCTCGACGTTCTCACCGTCACCACGGGCCAGCCAGGCCAGCAGGCCCTCGCGGTCGGACTCGACCCTCAGGGCGCCGTCGCCCACGACCCACTCGTCGCGCTCCTCGGTCACCAGGGTCATGCCGGGGGCGCCCTTCGCGCGCATGGTCCGCACCGCGGCCTCGACCGCGTTGAGCAGGGAGTCCGGGTCGGCCTCCTCGATGGTCCACGCCGTGTCCAGGTCGTGGTGGTGCACGACGACCTCGGAGATGCGCAGCGCGACGATCGAGGTCACCGGGATCTCCTTGCCGTGCAGGTCCACGGACTCGACGGCCGGTTCGCCACTGAGCCGCTCGGACTGCTCCGCGAAGAACGCGGACGACTCGTGAAGGCGGCGGAGCAGCTCCTCGCGGGGCAGGGCGGCCAGCTCGTCGATCTCCCGGTCCCGCGCCTCACGGGAGGGGTAGAGCTGCTGCTCCTCACCGGTGGTGGCCCAGTCGATGAGCCGCACGAGTGCCCGGCCGTTGGAGGCGAGGTGGGCCAGCACGTGGGCCCTGGTCCATCCCTCGCACAGCGACGGGGCACGCAGCTCCTCCTCGGACAGGGAGGCGGCGGTGGCCTCGAACATGGCGGTCTCCCGGCCGAGGCGGGACAGGTCGGAGTGCAGGCGCGCTGGATTGATCATGAAGGCCACCCTATCCACGCGCCGGGGGGCGTTCCACCGTCCGGACGGGTCCATCCAGACGGGTCCGGACGGCATCAGGAGGTTGCGGATCTCAACGGCCCGCCGGTGCCGCACCCCCCGGCGGAGGACTGGGTAAACCCCTCATATGATGCAGGTCACTCCTCTGGGACTCTGGAACGCAGCCCGGGGACCGGCAGCCGGCCGGCCCACCACGAACCGATCCGAGAGGACCGACAGCCCATGTCACACCCTCCTACCCCCGTCGCCCACGATCCGCGCCAGGAGGCACGCACGGCCAACTGGGTCGCGGCGATCGTCTGCTGCGCCCTCGTCTTCGACGGCTTCGACCTGACCATCTACGGCACCGTGCTGTCCACCCTGCTCGATGACCCGAGCCAGATCGGCCAGCTGGACGGCGCGGCGGCCGGCGCCCTGGGCTCCTACGCCCTGATCGGGGTCCTCGTCGGCTCCCTCACCTGCGGATTCCTGGGCGACCACTTCGGCCGCCGCCGGCTCATCCTCGGCGGCATCGCCTGGTTCTCCATCGGGATGTTCATCACCGCGCTGACCACCTCGGTGGCGGCGTTCGGCGTGATGCGCCTGCTCACCGGACTGGGGCTCGGGGTGATCCTGGCCACGGCCGGGGCCACGATCGCCGAGTTCGCCCCGGCGGGCAAGCGCAACTTCTACAACGCCCTCGTGTACTCCGGGATCCCCGCCGGCGGCGTCCTGGCCGCGCTGCTGGGCATCGTCCTGCTCGAACCGCTGGGCTGGCGCGGACTGTTCATGATCGGCGCCACGCCGATCCTGTTCCTGCTGCCGCTGGCCTGGTTCAAGCTCCCCGAGTCACCCCGCTGGCTGCACGCCCGCGGCCGCATCGAGGAGGCCCGTGCCGCCTCCGCGCGGACCGGGGTGCCCCTCCTGGAGGAGATCGTGGTCCAGCAGGCCGGCGCGGCGCCGGCCAAGCGGGGATTCGCAGCGGCCTTCTCCCGCCAGTTCTTCCTGCCGACCGTCCTGCTGGGCTTCATGTCCTTCTCCGGCCTGTTGCTCACCTACGGCCTGAACACGTGGCTGCCGCGCATCATGGAGGGCTACGGCTTCGACAAGGGCTACTCCCTGTCCTTCCTGCTGATCCTCAACAGCGGGGCCGTGCTGGGCGGGATCGTCGCCTCGCTGGCCGCCGACCGGCTCGGTGCGCAACGGATTGTGGCCACCACCTTCGTCCTGGCCGGGATCACCCTGGCGCTGATGACCTTCCAGTTCCCGGCGCCGGTCCTGTTCCTCTACATCGCCGTGGCCGGGGTCGGCACCCTGGGCACCCAGGTGCTGATCTACGGGTTCAGCTCGAACTACTACACGACCAATGCCCGCGCCGCCGGGGTCTCCTGGGTCGCCGGCTTCGGGCGCATCGGTGGCGTGCTCGGGCCCCTCATCGGGGGCTGGCTCACCGCGGCCGGCGTGGGCGGCAGCACCGCCTTCTACATCTTCGGCGGTGTGGCCCTCTTCGGCGCTCTGGTCACCCTGGCCGTGCCGCGGCAGTCGCGGCTGGAACGGGCCACGGACACCGCGGCCACCGCGGACGTTCCCGGCATCACCGGCGCCACCGGCGCCACCGGCGCCACCGGGCACCATGGCGCCGAGGCCGGCGAGCCGGCGAGCGCGGTCCCGGCGTCGCGAGCCTGAACGCCTCCGTGCGGCCCGCCGCCGTCCCTCAGTCCTCGGGACGGTAGCGGGCCGCCAGCTCGCTGCGGGACCGGACGCCGAGCTTCCGGTAGATGCGCGTCAGGTGGTACTGGACCGTCTTCTCCGCCAGGAACAGCGAGCGCGCCGCCTCCTTATTGGTGGCCCCGTGCGCCACGAGCTCCACCACGGCCTGTTCCTGCGCCGTGAGGTCGACGTCGGCCCGGCCCGCGGCCACGAGCACGGGGTCCGCGGGGGCGTCGACGGGGCCGACGTCCATCCCGGTGGCCTTGAGCTCGCGGTCACAGCGCTCGACGTAGGTCACGGCTCCCAGGGAGTCGTAGAGGTCCTTCGCCACCTGGAGCACCGAGGAGGCCAGCCGGCGCTTCCCCGCCCGGCGCATGCTCTGGCCGAAGGCGAAGCTGATCCTGGCCTGCAGGTAGGGCCGGTGCAGTCCCCGCAGCTGCCCCAGCGCGGACTCGAAGTGGTCGCGTGCGGCGTCCGGGTCGCCCTGCGCGGCGAGCAGCCGGCCCCGGGACCAGGACATCCGGGCCTGGTCGGAGGGAATCGCCCGTTCCCGGCACAGTCCCTCGAACGCGGTGAGGAACTCCTCGGCGCGCTCCAGCCGGTTCGTCATCACCAGGGCGTTGACATAGGTGTCCTGCCACGGCCAGAAGGAGACGCGACCGGCCGTCCAGGGGTCGATCTCCGTCAACGGCTCGAGCGCCTCCAGGGCGCTCTCGTAGTCGGACCGGGCCTCGTGGAACCGTGCCCTGGCCAGGTGGGCGGGCACGAGCATGGCCCGGTAGGTGCCCGGGTGGACGGCGGCCCTGGAGACGTAGTGACGCGCCCGTTCCCAGTCCCCCCGCATGGACCACAGCTCGGCGGCCGTCCAGTACAGCAGGGGCCCGATCAGGGGCATCCGGGCCGATTCCAGCCGGACCGAGGCCCGGGACACCGTGGCCGCGGCGGCGTCCCAGTCCCCCAGCACCAGTTGGGTCCGCGCCAGCCAGGCCTCCGCCCACAGGGAGATGCGCAGCGAACCGCCACGATGTTCCGTGGGGGTGGCCGCCTCGAAGCCCACCAGCGCCGACTCGACCTGGTCGGCCCGCAGGGCCAGCCAGGCGGCACCCATCTGGATCCGCTGCTTCTGGGCGTTCTCCCCGGCGCGGGCGGTGGCCCGCTCGTAGGCGGCCTCGGCCTCCTGCAGGCGCCCACGGGCATACAGACCGAGCCCGTAGATGGCCTCCGACTCGATGTGTGCCGGGCTGCCCGCCTCGGTCAGGGACATCGCCGTCTCGCCCCACTCGGTCATCAGCGGCCCGTCCCACGACGCCAGGCCGTGCAGGACGAAACGCTGGGCCGCCTGGGCGGCCGCCGCCGGGTCCCGGTCGGCGTCACTGGTCCGCCATGCCTCCTCGAGATGGTGCCGGGCGCTGCGGCTCTGGCCCGAGACGGTCGAGAGGTAGCCCAGGACCGAGGAGCGCAGGGAGGAGGACGGCATGGCCTCCACGGCCGAGGTCCAGGTCTGGGCCCGGGCGATGTCCCCGGCGCCGACCGAGGCGTCCACCGCCCGCAGCAACCGGTCGTCGTGGCGTTGCGGGTCCGTGGTGAGACGGGCCGCGGAGAACAGGGCGGACGAGACGTCCTGCCACGCGCCCCGTTCGCCCTGCCGGGCGGCGAAGTCCTCGAGCTCGGCGGCCAGGGCCGCGTCCGGTCCGGCCGCGGCGGCCACCCGGTGGGCCAACCGGTCGGCCTCCAGGGGCACGACGGCGGCCGCGCGCCGGTGCCGGGCCAGTCGCCTGCTCGGCAGGGCCTGTTCGTAGATCGCCTCGGCGGCCCCCGGCTCGACGAAGGAGACCGCCGAGCCGTCGTGGTCCACGGTCCACCGCAGCAGTCCGGCGCGATGGCCCTCGTCCAGGGCCTCGATCACGGCCTCCGGCCCGCTGAGACCGCTGACCGCCTGGATCTCGGCGAGCCCGGCCGGGGAGCCCAGCACGGCCAGGGCCTCGGCGACCTCGACCAGTCCCGGCGTGGCATCGGCCATCAGGCCCCGCACCCGGGACTGCATCCGGGCACTCGCCGGCAGTGACGGGAACCAGCTCTGCCAGGTCTCCGGCGGCATCTCCTGCAGCAGTTCCAGGACCGGTCGCGGCAGTCCCCGGGTGTGCCGGACGAGGCCCTGCGCCGCCGTGTCCCCCAGGTCCAGCCCGAAGCGGGACCGGGCGAGCCGGCGGACGTCCTCGGCGTCCAGGGGGTCCAGGCGCAGTTGGCGGACCCGGTACTGGCCGAGGAGGTCCCGCAGGCCGGGGGGCAGGGCGTGGGAGCGGGAGGGGTCGAGGGTGAACAGGAAGAGCACCTTCGAGGACTTCAGCCGCCGCATCACGAACACCAGGATGCGCACGCTGGCCTCGTCGAGATGGTGGACGTCGTCCACGGCGACCACCACGGGCCCCCGCAGCTGCAGTGTCTCCAGGTGGGTGGTCAGGGTGGCGGCGTAGTTCGCCGCCTGGGCGACGCTCAGTTCGGGCACCGGCATGGCGGGCGGCATGGGCGTGGCGTCGTAGCCCTTGGCCGACCGCAACGGTGCGGTGTCCATGAGCTGGGAGTACCCGGCCAGGGCCAGTTGGGACTCCCAGGCGTCCCCCACGGCGTTGAGGACCCTGATGCCGCGACCGGCAGACCGGCAGTGCTCGAGGAAGGACTCGAGGACCGCCGTCCGGCCCGATCCGGAGGGGCCGCTGAGCACCACGGTGCCCACCGTCCCGCGACGTGCCTGGCGCAGGGCCTCGTCCAGCTCGGCCAGGACCCCCGCGCGGCCGACCAGCACCCGGTCCGGTGCTGTCTCGCCGTCGGGCACCGTGTACTGCATGCGCACGAGACTAGCGGACGTGGGGGTGGCGCCCGTCACGGGACGGGCGCCACCGGCAGCCGCGCTCAGCCCAGGTCCCCCCCGGCGACCGGCAGCACGCTCCCGGTCAGGTACGAGGCCTCGGCGGAGGCGAGGAACACGATGGGCGCCGCCTGCTCGTCCAGCGTCCCGTAGCGCTTCATGAACGAGGACTCCACCGTCTGGTCGACGATGGCCTGGTACCACTGTCTCTCCTGCTCGGACTCCGCCTCGGGCCCCCGCTTCACCTTCCGCGGCGGCGCCTCCGTGCCGCCGGGAGCGGTGGCGACGACCCGGATCCCCCGTCCGGCGACCTCCATGGCCAGGGACTGGGTGAGCGCGTTGACACCGCCCTTGGCCGCCGCGTAGGGCACCCGGTTCATGCCGCGCGTGGCGACCGAGGAGACGTTGACGATCACGCCCGAACCCTGCGACAGCATCGTCGGCAGTACGGCGCGGCAGCTCCACAGCGTGGGGAACAGGGACCGGCGGATCTCGCGTTCGATCCGCTCCTCGTCGTACTCCTCGTAGGGCCGGGCCCAGATGGTGCCGCCCACGTTGTTCACCAGCACGTCCACGCGGCCGTGGGCGGCCACCGCGGCCTCCACGGCCTCGGCGGCGCCCGCGAACGTCTCCAGGTCCGCCGTGACCGAGGTGGCCGAACCGCCGGAACCGGTGTGGCCGGCGTCGTCGTTGATCCCCCGGGCCACCTCGTGGACGAGGTCGGCACGGTCCACGAGCACGACGGCGCCGCCCTCGGCCGCGATGCGCTCGGCCACCTTCTGCCCGATCCCCTGGGCGGAGCCGGTCACGACGGCGACCTGGTCCGCGAACCGCCCCGGGGTCAGGAACTGGCCGGCATGGCTCCGCCCCATCAGGCCCCGGCCACCTTCGCGTCGATCGCGGTGTCCATGGTGCCCTTGGCGTCGCGGGTGTGGTTCATGATGACCTCCCGCGCCCGGTCCCGGTCCTGCGCCTCGAAGGCCGAGACGACGTCGAGGTGGTCCTGGGCCACGCGCGAGAAGATCTCCGTGCCCTTCTCGAAGGTCGCCGCCATCTGGGCGTGGATGTCCAGGCGACGGTAGGACTCCAGCAGGGTGGGGTTGCCGGAGATGGTGAAGAGGTACTCGTGGAACTCCTCGTTGGTCCGCACGTACTCCTCCGGGTCGCCCACCCGGTCGCCGTCGACGAAGTCGACCGTGGCCTCGGCCAGGCGGCGGAACTGGGCCATCTGCTCCTCGCTGAGCCGGCCCATCATGAGCTCGGTGATCGCCAGCTCCAGGCCCATGCGGGCGTCGAGGTGGGCGAAGCTGTCCTCCTTGCGGAAGTCCAGCCGGCCGGTCTCCAGCGAGGAGATCGCCTCGGCGGCGGTGAGGGTGTCACCCTCGGCGGCCACCTGCTCGGGCGGGACGGGGGCACCGGTCTCGGCGTCGCCGCCCGTGGTCTCCTTCGGGGCGAAGCGCTCGAAGTAGAGGTTGGCCGGCTCGATGCCCTCGGAGTCCAGCCACTTCGAGACGGCGTTGACCATGGGCGGCGGGCCGCACAGGTAGATGTCCACGTCGCCCTCGTTGACATGGGTGGGTTCGATGACCTGGGTGACGTAGCCGGTGTGCGGGGCGGAGGTGCCCGGCTCGGAGGCGATGTAGTCCCAGGTGAAGTTCGGCAGTCGCTCCTCGTAGGCGCGCAGCCAGTCCAGGCCCACGATGTCGGCCTCGCGGGTGACGCCGTAGACGAGGTGGACGGGGTACTGCGTGGGGCCCTCGCACAGCTTCTCCAGGATGGACAGCAGCGGGGCCAGGCCGGTGCCGCCGGCCAGCAGCAGCAGCGGCCGCTTGGGCTCGCGCAGGAAGAACGAGCCGTAGGGCCCGGTGAACTCCACGGTGTCCCCGACCTGGGCGCGGTCGCGCAGGTACTCGGACATGGCCCCCTGCGGGGAGATGCGCACCATGAAGGAGGTCTCGTCCACCTCGGGACCGGTGCTGAAGGAGTAGGACCGCTCGGCGTCGGTGCCCGGCACCTTGATGTTGACGTACTGGCCCGGCAGGAAGGCGAGGTCCCCGCGGTTCTCCGGGGTCAGCGTGAAGGAGATGGTGGACTCGGAGTGCTTGTCCAGCTGGGTCAGCGTGGAGGTGAACGCGGCCGCCGAGGTCTTGGCCGACTCGGCGGTGGCCGGCACCTGGATGCTCATGTCCGACTCGGGCACGGCCTGGCAGGTGAGCAGGTAGCCCTTCTCCAGCTCCTCCTCGGTCAGCGCGTCGTCGATGAAGTCGCCCGGGTCGAACGAGCCGGAGTCGCAGAACGACTTGCACGTGCCACAGGCACCGTCGCGGCAGTCGGCCGGGATGTTGATGCGCGCCTTGTAGGCGGCGTCCATGATGGTCTCGAAGTCGCCGACCTTGACGACCTTCGTCACGCCGTCCTCGAAGCTCAGGGCTACCTTGTGTCCCATGGGTCCTCCTTGGTCCGGGCCGCATCCCGCGGCCCGCTGAATCGTGGGTGGTGGCCGGCCGCGCGCGTCGGCGGCCGGAAGGTCCCGGGGGACCTCAGATCATGTAGATGTCCACCACGTGGTGGATGTAGTCGTTCTTCAGGACGACCTTCTTGCTGCGGATGACCGGCTCGGCCCCCGAGAGGTCGATCGTGTAGAAGCTGGTGCCGAAGTACGTGTCCGTGGACTGGTACCGGTAGTACAGGGTGAACCAGTTGAAACGGACCTTGACCTGGTCGCCGTCGCGCTCGAGCACCTCGACGTCGGTGATGTTGTGCCCGGTGCGCGGGTCCGGCAGGGAGGTCGCGGAGGACCGGTCGGTCTTGATGCGGAAGACGCGGTCCTCGATCCCGCCCCGGTTGTCGTAGTAGATCAGGGAGATCTCGGACTGCGGGTCCTCGGTCAGCTCGTCGTTGTCGTCCCACGCCGGCATCCAGAACTCGGAGTCCGGGTGGTAGCACTCGAGCCACTCGTCGAAGTCGCGGTCGTCGAGCAGTCGGGCCTCCTTGTACAGGAAGGCGCGGACGGTCTCGAGGGTCAGGATGTCCTCGGTGGTCTTGACGGTGGGCACCGCGGTGGCAGTGGTGGTCATGGGAGCAGCTCCTCGCAGTTCGTGTCGGTCTCGGTCAGGCCAGGGCCGGCTCGGCGGCGGATTCCTCGGCGGCGACCGCCTGTTCCATGACCTCGTGCCAGTACATGTGCTGGATCGGGTACAGGCCCTCGTCCTCGGTGCGCGCACCGGAGGCGATGACGCCGTTCATGCCCAGGGCGGCGGCCTGCTCGTCCGGGCCGTCGACCTGGTGGGCGGAACCGCGGGACATGTCGTTCCACTGGGCGGTCTTGGCCCAGTAGGTCTTGTTGCAGGAGCGGAACTCCTCCAGGTCGTCCGGGGTGGCCATGCCGGTGGCGTTGAAGAAGTCCTCGTACTGGCGGATGCGCTTGGCGCGGTTCTCGGCCGACTCGCCCTTGGGGGCGATGCAGTAGATGGTCACCTCGGTCTGGTCCGCGGAGATCGGCCGGAAGTGGCGGATCTGCGAGGAGAACTGGTCCATGATGTAGACGTTCGGGTAGAGACACAGGTTGCGCGAGATGTTGATCATGAAGTTGGCCATCTCCTCCCCGTACTTCAACACCAGTTCGTCGCGGCGGTCCCACAGCGGGCGGTCCTGGGGGTTGGTCCACTCCTGCCACAGCAGCAGGTGGCCGTGCGGGTACGAGTAGAACCCGCCCTTGACCTTGCCCCACTTGCCGGCGTCCATGGCCTTGGTGGTGTTGGCGGAGTCGCCGGCGGTCCGGCGGGCGGTGGTGGCCGCGTAGTTCCAGTGCACCGAGGTGACGTGGTAGCCGTCGGCGCCGTTCTCGGCCTGGACCTTCCAGTTGCCGTCGTACGTGTAGGTGGAGGCGCCGCGCAGGACCTCGAGGCCCTCCGGGGACTGGTCCACGATCGAGTCGATGACCTTGGTGGCGTCCCCCAGGTGCTCCTCGAGCGGCAGCACGTCCGCGTTGAGGGAGCCGAAGAGGAAACCGCGGTAGGAGTCGAAGCGGGCGACCTTGGTCAGGTCGTGGGAGCCGTTGGTGTTGAAGCCCTCGGGGTAGCCGCCGTTGCGGCCGTCCTTGACCTTGAGCAGCTCACCGGAGTTCTTGAACGTCCAGCCGTGGAACGGGCAGGTGAAGGTGGTGCGGTTGTCGGTCTTGCGACGGCACAGCATCGCGCCGCGGTGGGAGCACGCGTTGACGATGCAGTTGAGCTTCTCCTCCTTGTCCCGGGTGATGACCACCGGGGTGCGGCCGATGTGGGTGGTGAAGTAGTCCCCGACGTTGGGGATCTGGGACTCGTGCGCCAGGTAGACCCAGTTGCCCTCGAAGATGTGCTTCATCTCGAGCTCGAAGATCTCCTCGTCGGTGAAGATCTCCCGCTTGGCCCGGATGATGCCCTTCTCACGGTCGTCGACCACGGCGTCGGTGAGGACTTCCCGGACATGGGACAGGTTCTCGGTCATGGCGTTCTCCTTCTGGCAGTGACACCGCGCTTCCAGGCCGGCAGGCCCGTTTCCGGCGCGATGGCGGAAAGTACGCCTGCCAGTCTGCCGAACGGTGACTGCGCTCACATCAGGGGAACCCCTAGGGCTGACCAAGGGGGTGATCCATATGCTCCTGCTACCCAATCCGTGGCGACAGGCTCTTGGATATCCGCAGGCCACGGGGCCTATGCTGGCCCGCGGGACCGGGAGTCGTTGCCCTCGTCACACCCTGACGCGGCCGGGCCGGGGGCCCGCCCCCCGGGTTCTGCCGAGGGCCGCCCGGTCCGTCAGTCCGCACCAGCGCCTGGCGCGCACCCCCAGGACGGAGGCGCCGATGCCCGAGCAGCGCCGCACCGCGCCGACGTGCCCTGCCCGCCCCCGGCCCGGCTCATGCCCGGGCCGCCGGGACCGCGTCGGGGGCGTCGGGCCCGGCCTCCGCCCCTGCCCGCAGTGCGGCGTGGTCCCCGCGTTCGAGCAGCCGGGAGACCGCGAAGCCGATCACGATGCCCCAGAACGCCGAGTGGAGGGTGAACAGGTCCAGTCCGGAGATCGTCACCACGAAGGTCACGAGGGCACCCATCGTGAACGTGGTCGAGAAGGCGGTGACGAACGCCTGGAGCAGCGCCCGCAGCATGGCGATCCCGCCGAGGGCGAGCACGAACGCCTCCGGCGTGGCCAGCATGAACCGCACCAGTCCGGGGGCGAGCAGGGCACAGGCCAGGGAGAGCACCGCGTAGACGAGGGCGGCGGTGTACTGGCGGTGCCGCTGCCCGGAGGCGGTCAGCAGGGCGTTCGTGGGACCGGTGACGCAGGCGGACACCGCCCCGAAGACCGCGTTGACGAGCGAGAACACCCCCGAGGCGACCGCGAACGAGGTGATCGGCGGACGGTGCCCGGCGGCCCGCAGGACGGCGATGCCCTGGCCGTTCTGCACGAACAGCACCGTGATGGCCAGCGGCACCACGAGCTCGAGCTGGGCGGCCCACGTGAACTCCGGGACGGTGATCACCGGGGCGGCCAGCACGGGGCCGTCGCCCCGCAGGTCGAACTGGCCGCTGAGCACCACGGCCGCCACACCCACGAGGAGCGTGCCCAGGACCGGCGGCAGGACCCGCCCGAGCACCGGCACCGCGGCCAGGACGAGGTACGCGATGACCATGGGCGCGGCCACGGCCGCGTTGTCCCGCGTGGCGTCCACGATGTCCGTGCCGAAGCGCAGGAAGACCGCCGCGACCATGGCCATGATGATCGGCATGGGGATGGCCGTCATGACGCGGCGCACGAGCCCGGTCATGCCGAGCGCGAGCACGAGCACCCCGCAGCCGAAGAACGCCCCCACCACCTCCGCGAAGGACAGGTGCTGCAGCGAGGGCCCCAGCAGCACGGTGCCGGGGATCGACCAGGCGAAGCCCAGCGGCTGGCGGTACACGAGGGACATGACGATCGTGGCCAGCCCCGCGGAGAGGAAGATGCCGAAGACCCACGAGGCCAGTTCGGCCTGGGTCAGTCCCCCGGCCAGGCCCACCGCGAGCGTGACGGCGATCGGCCCGGAGGCGGAGAACACCACGCCGACGAGTCCGTTGGCCGCATACTCGGGGCCGAGGTCGCGCCACGCGCGGCGCGGTCCCACGGGTCTTCCGCCGGGGCGTTCGAACAACGGTTCGCGTCCCGGCGCCGCCGCCTGCGGCGGGTCCTCCGTGGTCGTCATCTCCGCTCCTCCTCGTCGTCGGCCGTGCCAGTCCATCATGACCGGGACCGCCGGGGACGCCACCAGGGGTGCCCAGCCCAACCTGGGTATGGCATGCCCAGGCTGGGCCGGAGTGACCTCGGCCCCGGCGGCGACGACCCTGGGCAACCCGTCCACGACGGGACGACACGACGACAGGACGACCACGGGATGACGACAGCGGGACCGCGAGGCGGCAGGGACGGGAGGCCGGGATGACGGCAGGATCGGACAGGCGAGCGGACGCGGAGGGCGTCGAACCGGGGGCCCGGCTCGGGGACTTCCTCCGGGCGCGCCGCGCGCTGGTGGACCCGCCCCGGCACGGCGGAGGCCGGCGTCGGGTCCCGGGGTTGCGCCGGGAGGAGGTCGCGGCGCTGGCCCGGGTCAGCACGGACTACTACACCCGGCTGGAGCAGGGCCGGCACCGCCGCCCCTCGGACTCCGTGCTGGCCGCGCTCGCCGGGGCGCTCGAGCTCGACGACCTGGCCACCCGGCACCTCTTCGACCTGGCCCGGGCCGTGCCCGCCCGGGGAACGGCACCGGAACCGGTCCAGCGGGTCCGGCCCTCGCTGCACCTGCTGCTCGAGTCGTTCACGGAGCATCCCGCCTTCATCCGCGGGCGCCGCACGGAGGTGCTCGCGATGAACCGGCTCGCCGCCGCACTGCTCGCGGACCTGCCGGCCCGGCCCGCGCGGGAGCGCGCCCTGGTCCGCTGGGCCTTCCTGGACCCGCAGGCCCGGCAACGGTACGTCGACTGGGAGGCGGTCGCCTCCTCCATGGTGGGCACCCTGAGGCTCGACGCCGGCCGGCACCCGGGCGATCCCCTCCTGGACCGCCTCGTGGCGGAGCTCACCGCCGGCAGCGACGAGTTCCGCGCCTGGTGGGCGGACCACCGCATCGCGGAGCGGCGCGACGGGATCAAGCGATTGGTCCACCCGGTGGTGGGCCGGGTGGACGTCCGCTACGAGGCGCTGGAGGTCACGGGCGTGGAGGACCAGACGATGTTCGTGTACACGACGGAGCCCGGCAGCGACTCCCGCGCCGCCCTGCACCGGCTGGCGGGGCTGGTCGCCGCGGACCGGGACCCCGTCGTGTCACCGCGCGCCGGTCAGGCGGAGACGTAGTCCGGGAAGGCGGCGGGCTCCGCCAGCGGCTTCTTCACCGGGGCCATGTCGATGCCCAGGTCCCGGGCGAACACGGTGTGACTGCCGGTGTAGACGTTCTCCGCGTTCTCGTCGAGGGTGAACACCCGGGCCCCGCGCAGGGTGTGCGTGTCCGCGGTCCCGTCGTTCAGGCCGTAGGTGCCGAATCCGGTGCCCGGGCCGTAGCCGAGCTCGATGCCGAAGTAGTCACCGATGAACGTGTTGATGTGGTCGTGGCCGCAGTACATGCCCAGCACGTCCCCGCGTTCCAGGGCGGCCGCGTACATGCCCGAGTTCACCAGGCCGGTGTAGATGCCCTCGTTCTTGACCCCCTCGATGCCGTGGCGTTCCACGGCCGCCGCGTGGCCGGCGTCGTCCGAGGTGAACTGCTGGCCGTGCCACATGTGGTGGAACTCCCAGACGGGGATGTGGAAGAACATCAGCGACGGGACCCTGCCGTACCGCTTCTCGGTGTCCCGGGAGAGCCGCTGGTACCAGTCGATCTGCTCCGGGCGGATCCAGTCGTAGGCCATCAGCCCGTCGTGCCCCTGACCGCCGACGGTCTCCGGCGCGTAGCGGCCGGAGTCCAGCAGCCACAGGCCGAAGGCCGCGCGGTTGCCCTTCGAGGAGCGGATGAGCAGGTGTGCGTTCGACTCACCGGGGACGCCCCTCCCGCCCTCGTCCACGGCCGGGTTGAGGTTGTGCTCGTACTGGCGCAGGAAGTCGACGATCTTCGCCTCGACCATGGAGGTGCCGTTCTCCTCGACCGAGTCCTCGTCGTGGTTGCCGAAGGTGATGGCCCACGGGATGCCCCGCGACTCCATCGGCATGACGACGTTGTTGTAGGCCTGCTTGACCTCGCGGTCCGTGCGCGGCGAGCCGTTGATGACATCCCCGTTGATCACCACGAAACCCGGCTTCTCCCGCTCGAGCACGCCCTCCATGAGCTCGATGGTGCGGCGGTCGGTGAGGGGGCCGTCCTGGGTGTCATTGAACTGCACCACCGTGAACGTCCCGTCCCGCCCGAAGGACAGCGGCATCCGCCCGGCCGCGGTGGAGCGGCGTCCGGGTGCGGCGTGGGCCGCGGAGGGCAACGCGGACAGCAGTCCGGCGGCGGCCAGGGCGCCACCGCCGGCGAGCAGGCCGCGGCGGTGGAAGGACGGGGTCTGTGCGGTCATGAATGGGCTCCTCGAGGTCGATGGTGCCCGCCCCGGCGGGCGGGCCCAGCGACCGTAGGAGACCCACGGGACGGGCCGGAGACCGTCAACCGGCCGTCAGGTGTCCTGCGGATGACGCCAGGGGAAACACCCCGTCCCCACGGGGGCGGGCCCCTCCATCGCCGGGCCCGGTCAGACCAGCGTGTCCTGCTGCCCGGCCCGGCCGATCGGCTCGATCAGCTCGGGACCGTTGTTGCGCACGTTGCCCACCGCCGGGCCGACCTCGTCGAGCGCCCAGGCCGCGGCGGTCCGGTAGGCCTGCTCGCGCACCCGGTCCACCAACCGGCCGGCGGCCTCGGCGCTGGGCAGCCTCTCCGGCTCGAGCCACGCGTCCATCGTCTCCGCGTCCATCGGCAGCGGGAGCCGGTCGTGCAGGTCGTGCAGCCGCTCGAGGGTCTCGTCCCCGGTCCCGGCCTCCGGCGAGGGGCCGGTGAGGATGGTGCAGCTGAGCAGCCATCGGTGCGGGTCGTCCTCCGGCAGCGCCTCGTCCTTCCACCACTCGTAGAGACCGGCGAAGTAGATCAGCGAACCGTCGGCGGGGTGCACGTAGAACGGTCTCTTGCCGGCCCCCTTCGCGGCCCCCGCGGCGGGCTTGAGCCACTCGTAGTACCCCTCCACCGGGACAGCGCAGCGCCGGGCGCGCACCGCGGCACGGAACGTGGGCTTCTCCGTCACGGTCTCGGACCGCGCGTTGAACGCCCGCGCGCCCACCGAGACGTCCTTCGCCCAGGGCGGGACGAGGCCCCAGCGGGCCACGTGGACCTCCCGGCGCGTCCCGCCCTCCTCCTCCTCGCCCGATGCCGGCACCGCGCGTTCCAGCACCACGGCCACGTCCGTGGTGGGCGCGACGTTCCAGTTCGGGCGCAGCGCGAGGTCCTCCTCGGGCTCGACCGCGCCGGATTCGGCCACCAGGTCACCGATGGCCCGGGCCATCACATACCGTCCGCACATGGGACAAGTCTGCCGCACGGGCAGGACGACGCAATGGGTCACCGGAGGGGATGCCAGGTGAACTGTCCCGGCGTTTGTGGTGGGATGGTGCCGAACCCTGTCGCCAGAGAAGGAGCACCATGCCGCAGAAGGTCAAGGCCGTCGTCGCGAAGGCCAAGGACGCCCCGGTCAGCATCGAGACGATCGTCATCCCGGATCCGGGCCCGGGCGAGGCCGTCGTGGACATCCTCACCTGCGGGGTCTGCCACACCGACCTGCACTACGTCCAGGGCGGGATCGGGGACAACTACCCCTACCTGCTCGGCCACGAGGCCACCGGGACCGTCTCGGCCATCGGCGCCGGCGTCACCGACGTGGCGGTCGGGGACAAGGTCATCCTGAACTGGCGCGCGGTCTGCGGTGAGTGCCGGGCCTGCAAGAAGGGCCAGGCCCAGTACTGCTTCAACACCCACAACGCCACCCAGAAGATGACCCTGGAGGACGGCACCGAACTGGACCCCGCCCTGGGCATCGGCGCGTTCGCCGAGAAGACCCTGGTGGCCGCCGGACAGTGCACCAAGGTCGAGGGCGTCACCGATCAGCAGAACGCCGCCGCCGGTCTGCTGGGCTGCGGCATCATGGCCGGCATCGGCGCGGCCATCAACACCGGCGCGGTCGCCCGCGGGGAGTCCGTCGCCGTCATCGGCTGCGGCGGCGTGGGCACCGCGGCGATCGCCGGGGCCGCCCTGGCCGGGGCCACCACGATCATCGCGGTAGACCTGGACGACCGCAAGCTGGAGAAGGCCCGTGAGCTCGGGGCCACCCACACCGTGAACTCCAAGGAGCGCGACGCGGTGGAGGCCATCCAGGAGCTCACCGGCGGCTTCGGCGCGGACGTGGTGATCGACGCCGTCGGCCGCCCGGAGACCTACAAGCAGGCCTTCTACGCCCGCGACCTGGCCGGCAGCGTGGTGCTGGTGGGCGTGCCCACCCCAGAGATGACCCTCGAGCTGCCGCTGCTGGACGTGTTCGGCCGGGGCGGGTCGCTGAAGTCCTCCTGGTACGGGGACACCCTGCCCAGCCGGGACTTCCAGATGCTCATCGACCAATACCACCTGGGCCGGCTGGACCTGGACGCCTTCGTCAGCGAGACCATCACGCTGGAGGACGTCGACACCGCCTTCGAGAAGATGCACCGCGGTGAGGTGCTGCGCTCGGTGGTGGTGCTCTGATGGCACGCATCGACAAGCGCGTCACCTCCGGGACGTTCTCCCTGGACGGCGGCACCTGGGACGTGGACAACAACGTGTGGATCGTCGGCGACGACGAGTCCTGCGTCGTGATCGACCCGGCCCATGACGCCGAGGCCGTCGCCCAGGCCGTGAACGGCCGCCGGGTGCTGGCCATCCTGCTCACCCACGGCCACGACGACCACATCCGCGCGGTGCAGATGTTCCGCTCCCTCGTGGACGCCCCGGTGCTGCTTCACCCCGAGGACCGGATGCTCTGGGACGCCGTCTACCCGGACCAGGCCCCGGACGGGATCATCGCCGACGGGGACACCTTCTCGGTGGGCGGCATCACCCTGACGGCACTGCACACCCCGGGCCACTCCCCCGGTTCGGTGTGCTTCCACGCCCCGGAGCTGACCGGCCCGGACGGCGCCCCCGGCGTGGTCTTCACCGGCGACACCCTGTTCCAGGGCGGCCCGGGCGCGACCGGGCGGTCCTACTCGGACTTCGACACCATCGTCGAGTCCATCCGGTCCCGCCTGCTCACCCTGCCGGAGCAGACCACCGTGCACACCGGCCACGGTGACTCCACCACGATCGGCGCGGAGGCTCCGCACCTGCAGGAGTGGATCGACCGCGGGCACTGATCCGTTGGACGCATCCGCAACGAACGGTACGGGTTCGATCGGCACCGGAGGCCTCGTCCTGCTGGGCGGGGCCTCCGGTGCCGGCAAGTCCTACCTGGCCCGCACCTACGGACGACCACACCTGCAACTGGACGCCTTCTACCGGGAGGCCGCCGAGGACGCCGCCGCCGGGGGCGCGGGACCGGTGTTCCCGCGCACCGAGTACGGCCAGGTCGACTGGGACGATCCGGTCACCTGGAACGGCCGGGCCGCCGTGGACGCCATGGTCGAGCTGCTGGAGACCGGCCGCACGCGCGTGCCCGAGTACTCGATCACGGCGTCGGCCGTGATCGGCCACGCCACGCTCGAACTGGCCGGCGGTCCCGTCGTCGCCGAGGGCATCTTCGCCGCGGAGCTTCCCCGCGTGCTGACCCGGCTCGGCCTCAGGCCGGGAACCGACTTCCACGCGTGGTACATCGACCAGCACCGGCTCCCGACGGCGGCGCGCCGGCTGGCCCGCGACCTCGCCGAGCGACGGAAGCCGGTGCCCTTCCTCGTCCAGCGGGGCTGGTCCCTGCTGCGCACCGAGGCCGCACTGCGCGCCCGCTACCTCGAGGCCGGATTCACCCCCGTGCCGAAGGCCGAGCTGCACCGCCGGCTGGCCGCCGGGGAGTAGGTCCGCTGCTGCCGGTCAGCCGGCCGGGACCCGTGCCAGCAGGTCGGCCCACGACCGGTCGGTGATCCTGGTTCGCGCGCCGGCCCGCGTCCCGGCATAGGCCTCACGCAGGGACGCGGCGACGGCCTCCACGGTGATCCCGGGGTCGGCGTCACTGGCGGCTCCGGCCGTCGCGGGATCCCAGTCCAGCCCCAGGGCCGCGTAGACGTCCGTCAGCACGGCCCGCACCGGCGCGGGGTCCTCGACGACGAGCGACGAGGAGAACAGCCACGCGCCCTTGACCACCCTCTGGGCGGTCCCGGCGAGCTTGACCGGACCGCGCGCGGCACCGTCCGGACCCGGGGGCAAGGGGGTGTGCACCGAGAACTCCCCGGCGCAGTACTCCCCCGGGACCTCCCCGACGGCGGCCGACACGCCTCGGGCGCGGAACACGTCGACGAACAGCTCGCCGAAACCGGCGAAGCGGTCCCGGAAGCCCTGCATCGCGTCGGTGTCCCGCTGGACGTGGTCCACCACCAGGCTTCCCCCGTGGTAGGCGGCCGCGCGCCCGCCCGCGCGCCGGACGACCGGGGCGAAACCGTGGTCCCGGCAGGCCTGCCGGGCCTGGTCGAAGCCGGGCAGCCGCGCGTCGCGCTGGCCGAAGGCCACGGTGGGCTCGGGCCGGTAGAGCCGCACCACCGGGTCCGTCAGCCGGCCGGCCTGGGCGGCCCGCAACAGCGTCACCGCGTAGTCGAGGTCCTCGGCGGCGCCCAGCGAGCCCTCCTGCCGGACCCAGTCCAGGACCTGGTGCAGGGGACCGTCCGTTGCGGGATCAGTCATCGGCGGCGGGGACCCGGCGCACCGTCTGGATCTGTTCGGAGTGCCCGAACGGCCCCAGCTCGTCATGCAGCACGGCCGTGGTCAGGCCGATCCCGTCCGTGCCGAGGTTGGACGTGGTCGCCAGTCCGAGCCACGGGCCGACGGGCTCGCGGTACAGGTGCACCTGCAGGTCGACGTTCGGATAGCCGTAACCGCCCGGACCGTTCGGGACCACCGGCGCGACCCCGTTGGCGGTGTCCACCATGCCCATGAGCCGCACGAGGTCGGAGGTCGGCTCACCCTCGATCATCTCCACGGAGGAGGTGAGCCAGCACCGGCCTCGACCGTCGGCGTGGTCGTCGGCGGCGAGGATCTGCAGGGACCGGATGTACCCGCCGGGCCAGCGCTCCGCCATGGTCCGGAACGGGCTGCAGTCCTGGCGCGGAGTCAGGCCGGCATCGTTCACGACGCCGACCGGGGACGTGTCCGAGGTGACCAGGCGCCAGGCGCGGGCCACGAGGGCGGCCCGCCCCTGGGCCTCGAGGGTCGACTCCACGAGCTCGATCGTCCGGCCCGGGCGGACCGTCCGCGTGGTGACGGTGAGCGGACCGTAGTGCAGCGTCCCCAGGATCTCGAAGGACAACCGCGCCAGCCGCAGCCCCTCCCGGGGCTCGTGCGCCAGGATCTCCGCGGTGAGCAGTCCGGAGACCGGGGCCATGTGCAGTTCGTCGTCGCGCCACGCACCCTGCGCGTGGATGACGGAGTCGAAGTCCGAGACGCGGACACCACCCTCGACGCGCGGGGGCGAGGTGCGCTGGAAGTTCGCGTCGACGTCGTGCTCCTCGGTGCCGGGCTGCCCGGCGGCAGTGGTGGAAGTCATGGGGTCCATCCTGCCATCGTCCGAGGCTGTGCACGGGGTGTGAATCCGGCCGCCGGGCACCGTCCACGCCTTGACGTCCCGGGCGCCGCGGTGCCTACTGTGGGCCACCATGGCTCACCGGCAACGGGAGGTCGACCCCATGAAGCAGGGCACGTCCCCTCGCCCCCCTGATCAGGGATCCTGAATCCGCGATGGGCGTCGGAAGGCCGGAGACGGTCGCCCCTGGTGAACCCGCCGAGCGTCCTGCGGCGGCGGCCGCCATGCCCTCGCGCCGCGCCATGGGCGTGGACGTCGCCCGGGCCGTGGCGCTGATCGGGATGATCGCCGTCCACGTCTTCCCGGCCGAGAACGAGGACGGCGACGGCCTGAGCTGGTCCTTCGGCATCTTCGGCGGCCGGGCCGCGGCCCTGTTCGCCGTGCTCGCCGGGGTGTCCATCGCGTTCGTGGAGAAACGGTCCCGGGGCCAGCTCTACGGCCGCACCCTGAGGGCCGACCGGGCCGCCCTGGCCGTCCGGGGCCTGCTGATCCTGCTCGTGGGCCTGCTCCTGGGCCACCTGGACACGCCGATCCTGACGATCATCCCCTACTTCGGCGTCCTGTTCCTGCTGGCCATCCCCTTCTACGGGCGGTCCTCGCGGGTCCTGCTCATCGCGGCGGCCCTCTTCGCCGTCCTCGGCCCCGCCTTCCGGCACCTGCTCAACGGCCGCGTGCCGGAACAGGCCGATCCCGATGCCGACTACACGCTGGTCACCGCGGCCGGGCAACCCGACCTGTTCGCCCTGGACATGCTCCTGACCGGTCACTACCCGGCCGTGCTGTGGATGGCCTACCTCTGTGTGGGCATGGTCATCGGGCGCCAGGTGCTGACCTCACGCCGGCTGGCCCTGTTCCTGCTGGGCTGGGGATCGGCACTGGCCGTGGCGGCGTGGGGTGCGTCCCGGATCCTGCTCGGCCCGGCCGGCGGCTTCGGGCGGCTGCTCGAGGCGACGCCGGCCCTCGACGCCGAGGAGATCCGCGAGGTGCTCGTCTTCGGTCCGGAACTGGTCCTGATGCCGAACACGACGTGGTGGTGGCTGGCAGCGGTCTCGCCCTACTCGGACACGCCCCTGAACCTCCTGCACAACCTGGGCGCGGCCGTGGCGTTCCTGGGACTGGCCCTGCTGGTGACCCGCCGCGGGGGCAAGGTCTTCACGCCCTTCGCGGCGATGGGTGCGATGACGCTGACGCTGTACTCGGCGCACTGCATCGTGCTCATGCTCGAGGTCCTGCCCGAGGAGGACCGCCCGATGGTGACGCTCTGGATCCAGGTCATCGCGTTCATGCTGTTCGCACTGATGTGGCGCAGTTCCATGGGCCGGGGACCGCTGGAGGCGATCATCTCGGAGGCCAGCGACTGGACCCGGCGCCGGGTGCGGGGAACCCCCTCCGAGATCCGCCCTCCACCGGGGAGCGGCGACGACCGCCTCCGCACCGGCGGAGGGGGCACGCCGCACCGCGAGCCCGTCCGACCACGCCGCACGAGACCCAGGGGGAACCGGCGATGAGAACACTGATTGTGGGTGCCGGGGCGACCGGCGGCTTCTTCGGCACGCGACTGGTCCGTGCCGGCCGCGACGTGTCCTACCTGGTCCATCCGCCCCGCGCGGACCAACTGCGCCACGGGCTCCGCGTCTACGGGCCCGGGTACGACGAGACGGTGCCCGTCCGGGCGCTCACGGTCCGCGAGCTGGACGGCCCCTACGACCTGATCCTGCTCATGGTGAAGGCCTGGTCCCTGGAGGCGGCGCTGGAGGACATCACCCCGGCAGTCGGCCCGGGCACCACGGTGCTGCCACTGCTCAACGGGTTGACCCACCTGGATACGGTGAACGACCGGTTCGGCCGCGCCACCGTCCTGGGCGGGATCGTCCGGGTGGTCTGCACGGTGACACCCGAGGGCGCGGTCTACCAGCTCAAGCCCAAGGCGGGGCTCATCTTCGGCGAACAGGACGGGCGGACGACGGACCGTGCCTCGGCCGTCCTGCGGGAGTTGCAGGTCCCGGGGTACCGCGTGACGATGGCCGAGGACGTGCTGGCCGCCATGTGGCACAAGTGGGCGTTCATCGCCGCAGGCGCCGCCATGACCTGCCTGATGCGCGGCAGCATCGGCAGCATCCTGTCCACCCCCGGCGGGAAGGACTTCGTGCTCGACGTCATCGACGAGACCGAACGCGTGGCCCGGGCCGCCGGTTACCCCCCGTCGGCCGCAGCGCACGCCGCGAGCCTGGAGATGTTCACGGAGGAGGGGTCCGTGTTCACCTCGTCGCTCTACCGGGACGTCCTGGCCGGACACGCCCACGAGGGCGAGCACCTGCTGGGCCAGTACGTCGCGGTCGCCGACCGGCTCGCCGTGGACGTCCCCCTGACGCGGCTGGCCCTGATGCAGCTCCGGGTGCACGACCAGAACGGCTCACCCTCGGTGCACCGGCCGGCGATCGCCGTCGAGGGCTGACGCCGGGTGAGGACGGGTGAGGACGGGGGGACCGGCGCGGACGCCGGTCCCCCTCCTGCAGGGCGTCAGCCGTGGATCTTCCGCAGGACGCTCGACTGCAGCGGCCCGTCATAGAAGGACTCGAGGAAGGCCGCGGCCTCGGCCCGGCTGATGTTCTGGGTCTGGCGGAAGGTGCGGTCCGCGTACCCGGAGGTGACGCCCTGGCTCCGCAGCCACGTGATGGCCTCGTAGTTGGGCGAGCTCCTGGTCATGTCCCGGAACGGCGAGGTGGCCGGTGCCCGGTACCCGCTCGGTGCGGCCAGCCGGTACAGGAAGGCCGCGAACTCGCCGCGGGACACGGACTGGTTCGGCCGGAAGGTGCGGTCGGTGTACCCCACGGAGATCTCCCGGTCCGCGAACCAGTCGATGGCATCCGCGTAGGCGGTCTTCACGTCCTTGAAGGAGGTGCCGTTGGCCTTGCGGGTCACGCCGGCGAGCTTGTAGACGAACTGGGCGGTCTCGCCGCGCGTCACGTCCTGGTTCTTGCGGAAGGTCTGGTCCGAGGAGTACCCCACGGAGATCTTCTCGCAGGCCATCCACTGGATGGCGGTGAAGTGGCCGGAACCGGGCCGGTTGTCCCTGAACTGAGGCCCGCAGCTGGCCCGGTGCAGGGCCACCGTGTCCGAGCTCTGGCCCGGGCGGGTCACGGCCGCCGAGGCGAAGGTGATGGGCCTGGAGTCCATCACCTTCAGGCGGACCGTCCCGGCACCACCCGTGGGCAGGTCGATGGCGCGGTACTTGGTCGACCCGGAGGTGAACAGCAGGGTGCCCAGGGACGTGCCGTCCTTCTCCACCCGGACGCGCACGGTGCCCGACCCCACGGAGGCGGCCACGACCAGCCGGTCGGCCCGGGAGGCGCTGGGAATGTTGAGGATGGCCCCAGCGCGGGCCGCCCGGTACCCCTTGCCCCCGACGCCGCCGGAGAGGTTGACGCGGCTCATGCCGGAGGTCCGGACGGTGCCGTCGGTCCAGGACACCGGTCCGGTGTGCTGGCCCAGGTAGGTCTGGGAGCTGACGGTCCCGCCGCGGCGGGAGCGCACCGCGTACTGGGCGGTCTCACCCGGCTCGTTGCCCAGGGTGGTTGACGTCTCCGTGCCGGTCTTCCCGGCGGTCCAGGGCTGGCTGGTGATGTCCCCGCCGCCGTGGGGCACGGCCCGGTACATGATCTGGTAGTCCTCGGCCCCGGCCGCGGCGTTCCAGCGACCGGTGGCCACTGCACCGTTGCCGTCCAGGACATAGTGGTCGGCGGGCTTCGAGGGGACGCCCAGCGTGGGGACCGTGACGCCGTGGTTGCGTACGGCCTGCGTGACCCGGGCATCCACGTTCGTGCGGATGGAGGGGATCTTCGCGTCCAGGTACCGGCCCGGGCAGGCCGTGAAGTTCGTGACCTTGTGGCCCAGGATCGTCGGGACCGTCACCGTGGTGCCGGAGGACCAGCGGGCCGTCCCCTTGCCGCTCTGGGTGAGCCGGGTGGTTCCCTTCGGGTCGACGTCATAGCGGTATGCCTGCCAGGCGAGAACGCGCTCGATGGCCGTCACCATGGCGGCCGGGGCGGCCACCACGTCGTAGTTGCCCATGGCGGAGACGCCGATGGTGTCCGTGTTGAAACCGCCCGCCTGGGCACCCGGCACCGGGGCGTCGATGGAGCCTCGGCGGCCCTGGTAGATGGTGCCGAACTTGTCCACGAGGAACTGGTAGCCGATGTCGCCCCACTGGAGGCTGACGGCGTGGTAACTGAAGATGCCGCGGATCTGGGCGTAGGCGCCGGCCTTGGTGTAGTTGTTCGAGCCGGCGGTGTGGTGGATGTACATCGCCTTGAGCTGGGTGGACGGGCGGCCCCAGTCCTGGACGACGGACTCGTTGGCACCCCACTGGGCGCGGGTGACGATGGCGGGCTTCAGCACGTCGGCGGAGGTGGCCACGGTCTGGGCCGTGGCGGTGCCGGTGATCAGGCCGTCCTGCTGGTGCATCGCGGGGACGAACTCGGCGGTGGATGACGCGGCGGTGGAGGCCTGGTCCGCGGTGGGCTCCCCGGCCTCCGGCGCACCGGCCGGCGCCGGGTTGAGCTTGCCGTCGGTGTCGGCCACGCCCGGGTTGATGATGTCGACCTGCAACCCCTTCGGGACCTCGCCGCTGACCGTGGAGACGCGGGCCTGGACGGCGTCGGCACCGGTGGAGACCAGTGGCTCGGTGCCGGTGCGGTCCGCACCGGGGCGCTCGTCGCCGTCGTGGATCTCCAGGCTGGACCAGTCCGTCCAGGTGCCGTCCTCGCGCACGCGCACGGAGACCTCGGTGACCTGGTCGGCGTCCTGCACCTCCCAGGTCACGCCGGCCACGATGAAGTCGATGGTCTCGGCCGGGGCGGTCAGCGCGGCGACCTGCTCGGTGTCCTCGGCGGGCAGGGCGGTCCCGGCCAGCTCCCGGGCCTCGGGAGCGGTCTCGGCATCGGTCTCGGCCGTGGCCTTGGCCGCGATCCCCTCCGGGACCGGGACGACATCCCGTTCCTGCCCCGTCGGCCGTCCCGTCCCCGGTGCGGCCTTGGCCGCGGAGGCCGGGGAGACCACGGAGGCCAGCGAGACCGTCGCCGAACGCGTCCCCGCCGCCTGCGGGGTGGGCTGCCCGGACTCGGAGGCGGCGCTGGGCTCCGCGCTGGTCCCGACGGCCGGCTCCGCGCTGGTCCCGACGGCCGGCTCGGCGCTGGACTCGGGGGTCGGAGTGCCGCTCGGACTGGCGGAAGGATCGGCGCTGGGCGTCGCGTCCTGCTCGGCGGGCTGCAGCGCCTCGGGGTCGATGCCGTCGACGGCGAGGGTCTGCTGCTCCTCGCCCTTGACCTCGGAGGCGACCTGCTGGCCGACGGCGCTCCGGGCCGGGTCCGGCGCGGACGGCGGCACGATCGGGTTGGCGATCGCCGGGAAGGCAGTGGCGGCGGCCAGCGCCGCTGCCAGGGTGGTGACGGCGCAGGTGCGCAGGACAGGGCGAAGTGCCATGACGGATTCCCTCAGAAGTGATGCATGATGCGAGTGGGGCGCGTGTTAACGTCTGCGCCTCGCACAGGGTATCAAGCAACAGTTGCAATTACCCCCTGTCAGTCACAAATTCATCACTCTTCACCGAGAGTTCTTGTACCGGGCGGGCGTTTCTGAGGCGCTGGATCCGTGCAGATCAGCCGCATATGCCGACCGCGCGTCCGTCCGGTGCACGGGGCACCGCGGCCTGCTCGGACGGCCATGACCGCCACTGTGGGCCGCGGAAGGGGGCCAATTCGGCCTTCAAGACCGTTATCCGTGACCTTCCCGTGATCTTTGGGCCAGAGGTCCCAAGAGCCCAGGGCGATGGGCCCCGAAGGGGCTGTGCCGGGGCGCGTGCCGGCATGACAGAAGGGGGCCGGTCCGGGCATCGCCCGGACCGGCCCCCTTCTGTGCTCACCTCCGCCGTCGTGGCTCAGTGAGTGCGAGGTGCCCCCGTTATCAGAAGTCCCAGTCCTCGTCCTCGGTGTTCTCGGCCTTGCCGATCACGTAGGAGGACCCGGAACCGGAGAAGAAGTCGTGGTTCTCGTCCGCGTTCGGGGACAGCGCCGAGAGGATCGCCGGGTTCACGTCCGTGACGCTGGACGGGAACATGCCCTCGTAGCCCAGGTTCATCAGGGCCTTGTTGGCGTTGTAGTGCAGGAACTTCTTGGCGTCCTCGGCCAGGCCCACGGAGTCGTAGAGGTCGTGGGTGTACTGGACCTCGTTCTCGTACAGCTCGAACAGCAGCTCGAAGGTGTAGTCCTTGAGTTCCTGCTGGCGCTCTGCGGACTGGGTCTCGAGGCCGCGCTGGTACTTGTACCCGATGTAGTAACCGTGCACCGCCTCATCCCGGATGATCAACCGGATCAGGTCCGCGGTGTTGGTGAGCTTGGCCCGGGAGGACCAGTACATGGGCAGGTAGAAGCCGGAATAGAACAGGAACGACTCCAGGATCGTGGAGGCGACCTTCTTCTTCAACGGATCGTCACCGTGGTAGTAGTCCAGGATGATCCGGGCCTTCTTCTGCAGGTTCGCGTTCTCCTGCGACCAGCGGAAGGCGTCGTCGATCTCCTTGGTGTTGGCCAGCGTGGAGAAGATCGAGGAGTAGCTCTTGGCGTGGACGGACTCCATGAACGCGATGTTCGTGTAGACCGCCTCCTCGTGGGTGGTCAGCGAGTCCGGGATGAGCGAGACCGCGCCGACGGTGCCCTGGATGGTGTCCAGCAGGGTCAGGCCGGTGAACACCCGCATGGTGAGGACCTTCTCGTCCTCGGTCAGCGTGGCCCAGGACTGGATGTCGTTGGACAGCGGCACCTTCTCGGGCAGCCAGAAGTTGGAGGTCAGGCGGTTCCAGACCTCGACGTCCTTGTCGTCCTGGATGCGGTTCCAGTTGATCGCCTCGACGGTCTCGAGGGTCTTGACAGCATCAGCCATCATCGTGGTGTCGTCCTCACTCAAGCGTTGGTGGTGGTGGTGATCGGAGGTCGCCCGGCCCCTACAGCATGCAGGAGACGCAGCCCTCCACCTCGGTGCCCTCCAGCGCGAGCTGGCGCAGCCGGATGTAGTAGATGGTCTTGATGCCCTTGCGCCAGGCGTAGATCTGCGCCTTGTTCAGGTCACGGGTGGTGGCGGTGTCCTTGAAGAACAGCGTCAGGGACAGGCCCTGGTCCACGTGCTGGGTGGCCGCGGCGTAGGTGTCGATGACCTTCTCGTAGCCGATCTCGTAGGCGTCGTCGTAGTACTCGAGGTTCTCGTTCGTCAGGTACGGCGCCGGGTAGTACACACGGCCCAGCTTGCCCTCCTTGCGGATCTCGATCTTCGAGGCCACCGGGTGGATCGAGGAGGTCGAGTTGTTGATGTAGGAGATCGAACCGGTCGGCGGGACGGCCTGCAGGTTCTGGTTGAAGATGCCGTGCTCCATGACGGAGGCCTTCAGCGCGCGCCAGTCGTCCTGGGTGGGGATGGCCACCCCGGACTCCGCGAACAGCTGGGCCACCTTGCCGGTGGCCGGCACCCACTCCTGGTCGGTGTACTTGTCGAAGAACTCGCCCGAGGCGTACTTCGAGTCCTCGAACCCGCCGAAGCGCTGGCCGGTCTCGATGGAGATCCGGTTGGAGGCACGCAGGGCGTGGAAGAGCACCGTGTAGAAGTAGATGTTCGTGAAGTCGATGCCCTCCTCGGATCCGTAGTGGACCCGCTCGCGGGCCAGGTAGCCGTGCAGGTTCATCTGCCCCAGGCCGATGGCGTGCGAGGAGTCGTTGCCCTTGACGATGGAGGGCACGGACTCGATCTCGGACATGGTGGAGACCGCCGTCAGGGCCCGGATCGCGGTCTCGATCGACTTGCCGAAGTCCGGGGAATCCATGGTCTTGGCGATGTTCATGGAGCCGAGGTTGCAGGAGATGTCCTTGCCGACGTGGGCGTAGGACAGGTCCTCGTTGAACTCGGAGGCCTCGGAGACCTGCAGGATCTCGGAGCACAGGTTGGACATGGTGATCCGCCCCTTGATGGGGTTGGCGCGGTTCACTGTGTCCTCGAACACGACGTAGGGGTAGCCGGACTCGAACTGGATCTCGGCCAGGGTCTGGAAGAACTCCCGCGCGTTGATCTTGGTCTTCTTGATCCGCGCGTCGTCGACCATCTCGTAGTACTTCTCCGTCACCGAGATCTCGGAGAAGGGCTTGCCGTAGACGCGCTGCACGTCGTACGGGCTGAAGAGGTACATGTCCTCGTTCTTCTTGGCCAGTTCGAAGGTGATGTCCGGGATGACCACGCCCAGGGAGAGGGTCTTGATGCGGATCTTCTCGTCCGCGTTCTCCCGCTTGGTGTCGAGGAACCGGTAGATGTCCGGGTGGTGGGCGTGCAGGTAGACCGCACCGGCACCCTGGCGGGCACCGAGCTGGTTGGCGTAGGAGAAGGAGTCCTCGAGGAGCTTCATCACGGGGATGACGCCGGAGGACTGGTTCTCGATCTGCTTGATCGGCGCGCCGTGCTCACGGATGTTCGTCAGCGACAGGGCCACGCCACCGCCGCGCTTGGACAGCTGCAGGGAGGAGTTGATGCCGCGGGCGATCGACTCCATGTTGTCCTCGATGCGCAGCAGGAAGCAGGAGACGAGCTCACCGCGCTGGGCCTTGCCGGCGTTGAGGAAGGTGGGCGTGGCCGGCTGGAAGCGGCCGCCGATCATCTCCTCCACCAGGTCGGTGGCGAGCTGCTCCTCGCCCTGGGCCAGGTGCAGGGCGACCATGCACACGCGGTCCTCGTACCGTTCGAGGTAGCGGTTGCCGTCGAAGGTCTTCAGCGCGTACGAGGTGTAGAACTTGAAGGCGCCCAGGAAGGTGGGGAAGCGGAACTTCAGCTTGTAGGCGCGGTCCCACAGCGAGTGCTTGAACTCGGCGGAGTACTGGTCCAGCGTCGAGGCCTCGTAGTAGTCGTTGTCCACGAGGTAGGCCAGCTTCTCGTCCAGGTCGTGGAAGAAGACCGTGTTGGTGTTGACGTGCTGCAGGAAGTACTGCCGTGCGGCGGCGTGGTCGGCCTCGAACTGGATCTTCCCGTCCGGGCCGTACAGGTTCAGCATGGCGTTCAGCTCGTGGTAGCCGAGGTTCTGCCAGGCCGCCGGCAGCTGCTTGGCCGACCTGATCATGTCCTGTTCGGTGACTGTCATGCCCAAAAACCTTCCAATCCTTCACGCACGGCCGTGACGTCCTCCGGCGTGCCCATGAGTTCGAATCTGTACATCAGGGGGACTCCGCACTTGCGGGAGATGATGTCCCCGGCGAGGCAGTACGCCTCGTAGAAGTTCGTGTTCCCCCCGGCGATCACGCCCTGGAGGAGGTCCCTGTTCGCCTTGACGTTCAGGAACTTGATGACCTGCTTCGGCACGGCCCCCTTGCCGTCTCCCCCGCCGTAGGTGGGGACCACCAGCACGAAGGGCCGGGTGGCCAGCAGGGTGGGTTCCCGGGTCATCAGCGGGAGCCGCGCGGTCTCCCCCTCGCCGAAGCCCAGCTTGGTCACGAAGCGGTGCGTGTAGCCGGAGGCGGAGGAGAAGTAGACCAGCCGGGCATCCGTGGGACGCGGGTCCTGGGGATCCGCGGCGCCCACCGGCCTGCTCTCGCTGACCGCGCTCGTCATGGTGTCTCCTTCGGGCCTCAGGCCACCGAGGAGGCGAGGGCGGAGGCCAGCTCCTCGATCTTGTCCGGGCGGAAGCCGGACCAGTGGTCGTCACCGGTCATGACGACGGGTGCCTGCATGTACCCGAGGGCGCGCACGCGCTCCAGGGCGTCGGCATCCTGGGACATGTCCACGGTCTCGTAGGCGATGCCCTTCTTGTCCAGGGCGCGGTAGGTGGCGTTGCACTGGACGCATGCCGGCTTGGAGTAGACGGTGACGGTCATGATGTTCCCCTGTCTTCGGTGACCGCCTCCGGCAGGGCCGGAGCGACGGGCATACATGGATGGAATTCTGCGAATCTGCGTGATTCTGGATGTCTGTGGAGCCTGGTGCGGCCGCTTGGGCGCTGCACCGAAGTCATGACTTAGATACTACATCTAGTGGTCCTCGATCGCACCAACCACAACATCATGGCTTGGGGCCGTGCCCCCGGTTTCCCCAGCCGGTCCACAGCCCGTGTGGATGAGCCTGCGGTGGCGGCACGCGCCCGGATCGGCGGAATCACGCCGATCGACGGTGACCGAGGGCCGGTGCTCCACAGGATGTGGACAGCGCGCCCGCTCGTTGTGCACAGACGGAGGGCCCGGAAAAGGGGTCCGGATCACCCTCCGGCACGGCGTGTCGCCGTGGTGTCATCCACGAGGGGGTGCCGTCGCACCACCTCGGCCGCCCGCGTCCTAGTGCCCGGTGAACGCCTCGGCCAGCCACCAGGCGCCGCCGTCGGAGGCGATCCGGGCGTCGATCACCAGCGGGGCGGTCCGGGGCCCGGCCACCCACGCCCGCACCGCGTCCAGGTCCGCCACGGACCTGACCGTCACGCCCTCGGCCCCGTGACCGCGGGCGATCGCGGCGATGTCCGTGACCGGGAACGTCACCGGCTCGTAGTCGAAGGGCTCGCCGTCGAAGTGGTGCACCTCGGCGCCGTAGGCGGCGTCGTTGTAGACGATCACCACCAACGGCAGCCCCAGCCGCACTGCGGTCTCCAGTTCGGCGATCGCCATCAGGAACCCGCCGTCCCCGGTGCCCAGCACCGGCAACCGGTCCGGCCGGGCCACGGCGGCCCCGATCGCGGTGGCCAGTCCCAGGCCGATGGACTGGAAGGCCTGGGTGAAGCAGAAGCCGAACTCGTCCGGGACCCCCAGGTACGCACTCGGATAACCCATGAAGTTGCCGGAGTCGACGGACACCAGCCGCGCGGCGGGCAGGATCGCGTCCAGCTTGCGGGAGAGCACCCGCGGGTCGATCAGTTCGCCCGTGGACAGGTCCCCGGTCCCGACCTGGCCCCAGCGGGCCTCGGCGGCGATCCGGTCGGCCATCCCGGGGGTCCGGTAGCCCGCCGAGTGATGGCCCCCGCCGGACTGGCCGGCCCCGGCCATCGACGCGATCCCGCCGCCGGTCCCCCGCAGGGCCTCGAGCACCGAGGTCGCGGTCTCGGCGCAGTCACCCAGCACCCCGAGGTCGATCGGCCGGTGCGCACCCAGCGAGGCGTCCTCGACGTCCACCTGGGCCACCGTCGCATCGGGCCCGATCAGCCGCCCGTGGCGCATCGTCCACATGTTCAGCGCGCAGCCCCAGCCGATGAGCAGGTCGGCCCCGGCGATCATCTCCGCCGCGAACGGGGAGGAGAACCCCCCGGAGATCCCCAGGTTGTAGGGGTTGCCCTCGAACAGCCCGTGCGCGACGGCGGAGGTCGCCAGCAGCGCACCGGTCGCCTCGGCGAGGGCCGAGAGCTGCGGTCCGGCCCCGCGGCCGCCCCGGCCCGCGATGAAGACCGGACGCTGGGCGGCGCGGATGAGCCCTGCCAGGTCCTCGACGGCGGCGGCGCCGGGCCGGACGGGGACACGGGGAGGCAACGGGCCGACGTCGTGCCCGGCGTCCGGCGCGCCCTGGGCCGGCTGGGACTGGACGTCCGTGGGCAGGGACAGCACCACGGTGCGCCTCTCGTTCACGGCCGTGCGGTAGGCACGGACCGTGTCCGCCACGGCGCTGGCCGGGGAATGGACCCGCTCGGGGACCGCGCCGACGCTGCGGGCGAGATCGTCCTGGTCGATCCTGAAGTTGGAGCGCACGGCCGAACCGGCGGCGTCGGCGGTCAGCACGATCATCGGGGTGCGGGACTTGGCGGCCTCGCCGATCCCGGTCACCGCGTTCGTCAGGCCGCAGCCCTGGTGGGTGGAGACGATCCCGACCCGTCCGGACATCCGGCCGTAGGCGTCGGCCATGGTGGCCGCACCGCCCTCGTGCCGAGCGGCGGTGAAGGGCACCCCGGACCGGCGCAGGGCGTTCGTCACCGCGAAGTTGCCGGAGCCGACCACCCCGAAGACGTGTCCGGCCCCGAGGGCCGCCAGTGCCTGTCCGACGACGTCCGCCACGGTTCGGGTCATGTTTCCTCCATTGCTCTGGTCCGGTCCCCCGTCGTGATGTTATGTCCTCATGACCGCCGACACTCCCCGATCCCCCGCCCCTGCCGACGCCCTCAAGGGGCTGCTCGCGGCCCTGGCCACCGGGTCGGTGGAGATCGTGGACCTCACGAACCGGCTGAGCGGCACCACCCCCACCCTGGAGCTGCCCGAGCCGTTCGCGAACCTCATCGACTTCTCCCTGGAGACCGTCAGCGCCTACGACGAGCCCGGCCCCTTCTGGCGGCACGCCAACATCCACACCGGTGAGCACATCGGCACGCACATCGACGCCCCGATCCACTGGATCTCCGGCCGGGACAGCCACGACGTGGCGGACATCCCGCTGCCCCGGCTGATCGGACCTGCCGTGGTGCTGGACTTCTCCGCCGAGGCCGCCGCCGATCCCGACTTCCTCCTCGAGGTGGAGCACGTGCGCGCCTGGGAGGCCGAGCACGGCCCCCTGCCCGCGGGCGGATGGGTGCTGTACCGCACCGGCTGGGACCGGTACGCCCAGGACCGGGCCGCGTTCCTCAACGCCGATGAGACCGGGTCCCACACCCCCGGGCTCTCCGCGGCCTGCGCCGAGTGGCTGGCGTGCACGGACATCGCCGGCTTCGGCGTGGAGACGGTGGGGATCGACGCCGGCAACGCCGCCGCGCTCGAACCGCCCTTCCCCGTGCACTACCACCTCATGGGCTCGGACAAGTACGGGATCACCTCGTTGCAGAACCTCTCCCGGCTGCCGGCCCGCGGAGCCGTGGTGGTCGTGGCGCCCCTGCCGATCGTGGGCGGCAGCGGCAGCCCCTCCCGCGTGCTGGCCCTGGTCCCGCGTGAGGCGTAGGACGCCGGCTGCCCCGCGGAGCCTCGGGGTCGCCTACGTGCTCTGCGTCCTGCTCGGGCTGCTCGGTGCGCACCGCTTCTACCTGGGGCATCCCGGTCCCGGGGTCGCCTACGCGGTGCTCACCGTCGTGGGGCTGACCAGCGCGTCCTGGGGCATCGGATTCCTGTTCGGCGCCCTCGTGCTCCTGCTCGTGCTGATCGACCTGTTCCGGATCCCCGGATACGTGCGCGCGGCCAACGGGCAGTACTGGACGGACTAGCCGCACCTAGCCCGCGACGGTGAAATCGGCGAGGCCCGCCTCGATCGCCTCCCGCGCGCGCCGCACCTCGTCGACCAGGCCGGTCTCGAGGGCGTGGCGGTACCGCTGGTGCGGCACCGCCACGCTCAGCCCGGCGACGGCGGCACCCGAGCCGTCGCGGATCGCCATGCCCACGGCGCAGATGCCCTCCTCCGTGCCCTCGTCGTTCGAGGCGAAGCCGCGGTGGCGCACGGCCTCCAGCTCGGTGGCGAGCCTGGCGTGGGCGCGCGCGTCGAAGGCGGTCCCGTCCTGTTCGGCCCGGCGCCGGTACGCCCGTTCGACGTCGGCCGGGTCCATCGCGGCCAGCATCGCCTTGCCGGCGGAGACCCCGGCCGCGGGCAGCACGACGCCCTGCCGGTCCCCCACCCGCACCGGGCGGTGACCCTCGACGGAGGCCATGAACCTCACGTCGGTTCCCGCCAGCACCAGCAGGTTGGTGGTCTCACCGGTGGCGTGGGCCAGGTCCTCGAGGTGGGGGTGGGCCCGCCGCCGGACCTCGACCGTCCAGGACACCCCGGCCGGCGGCAGTCCCATGGCCGGGCCCGGCACGTAGCGGCGGGAGGCGTCCTGCACCGCGTACCCCCGGTAGACCAGCATCGCCATGAGCCGGTGGGCGGTGGACACCGAGACGCCGAGCAGGCGGGCGGCCACGCTCAGGCGCACCCTGCCGTAGTCGCGCACCATCTCCATCAGGGCCAGCGCGTGGTCGACGGACTCGACGGGATAGTTCGGTTTCTGCCGAAGCGGCGTATTCTTCTGCACAGCAGATCATTCTGGCATTTGAAGCGTCATCTACCTCACAGTGGAACCTATGATCCAGCCCACTCCCGACACTTCACGCCCCGCGCGGGGCGGAAGGACGTCTCACACCGCTCCTCGCACCCCCGGCGCGCTGACGCGCCGCCAGGCGACCATCGCCGTGCTCGTCTGCTGGTTGCTGGTGGTGTTCGACGGTTACGACCTGATCGTCTTCGGCACGGTCCAGAGCTCGCTGGTGAACGACACGGACTGGGGCCTGACGGACGCCGGGCTGGGCGTCGTGGGCTCGATGGCCTTCGTGGGCATGATGATCGGCGCCCTGTTCGCCGGCCGCCTGGCCGACGCCCTGGGCCGGCGTCGCACCATCCTGGCCTGCGCCATCACCTTCTCCGTGTTCACCATCCTCTGCGCGTTCGCGCCCAGCGCATGGGTCTTCGGCGCCTTCCGCCTCGTGGCGGGCATCGGGCTGGGCGGTCTCGTGCCCTCCGCCAACGCCATGGTGGCCGAGCTGGTCCCGGACCGCTGGCGCTCCTCCATCGCCACGCTGATGATGTCCGGTGTGCCGATCGGCGGATCGCTGGCAGCCCTGATCGGCATCCCGATGATCCCCGCCCTGGGCTGGCCGTCCATGTTCCTGGTCGCCGCCATCGCCCTCGTGGTCGTGGTCCCGCTGGGCTTCGCGTACCTGCCCGAGACCCTCGCCTCGGAGGACCGTGCCCGGAAGGGCGCCGCCGCGGGCACCGCCTCGGCGTCCCCGGAACGGGTCGGCGGATACGCCGGGCTGCTGCGCCAGCCCTACCTGCTGGTCTCGATCATGTTCGCGCTGGCCACGCTGGCGACCCTGTTCGCCTGGTACGGCCTGGGCACCTGGCTGCCGCGGGCCATGGAGTCCCTCGGATACAACCTCGGCTCGGCGCTGACGTTCTCGCTGTCCCTGAACATCGGCGCGGTCATGGGATCCATCGTCACCGCCTGGGCCGGCGACCGGTACGGCGCCGTGAAGTCCGGCGTGGTCGCCGCGGCCCTGGCCGGCGTGGCCCTGCTGGCGCTGCTGTTCTCCCCGCCGGTGTGGCTGGTGTACGTCATCCTGATGGTCGCCGGCGTGGGCACCCACGGCACCCAGTGCCTGATCATCGCCGCCGTCAGCAACCACTACCCCGGGTACCTGCGCGGCACCGCCCTGGGCTGGGCCCTCGGCGTCGGCCGCCTCGGCGCCGTGACGGCCCCGCTCGTGGCCGGCTTCCTGCTCAACAACGGCTACGGTGCCGGCTCGCTCTTCGTCGCCTTCGGCATCGCCGCGGGCCTGGCCGCCATCCTGCAGGTGATCATCATCGCGCAGGGCCACGGCGGGCGCAGCACCGACCGCGGGGTACAGGCGCCCGCCGCCTCCTGACGCCGGTCCCGGCCGGTGAGCGGAGGCCGGGGTGGACCGGCCGTGGACGGAGGCCCCGTCCTCGCCAGGCGCCCCCGTCCCCGGGGATACTGGCCCCATGCCGGCCATCATCGCCCTCCAGGGTGACATCACCCGGACGACCGTGGACGCGATCGTCAATGCGGCCAACACCTCCCTGGGCGGTGGGGCCGGCGTGAACGGTGCGGTCCACGCCGCCGGGGGGCCGGGCCTGCTGGCCGAGACCCGCCTCTGGTACCCCCACGGGCTCGGCACGGGGGACGCCGCGTGGACCACGGCCGGGGACCTGCCGGCCCGGTGGGTCATCCACACGGTCGGGCCGGACCACCGGTCCGGACAGCGGGACCGGGCCCTGCTCGTCTCGGGATACCGCCGCAGCCTGGAGGTGGCGGACGCCCTCGGCGCCCGGACGGTGGCCTTCCCCCTGCTCAGCTCCGGCATCTTCGGCTGGCCCCTCCACGACGCGGTCCGCACCGCCGTCGACACCATCGCCCTGGCGCGTACCGACGTCCGGGAGGCCTACCTCGTGGCGCACGGGGACCAGGCCTTCCGGGCCGTGCGGACAGCCCTCGGGGTCAGCACGCCGCTACGGGTCCTGCAGGGGTTGCGCGAGCTGTACCGCCGCGGTTACCAGCAGTTGCGGTTCGCGCCCGGCATGGACCCCTCGGGCGCGCACTGGCGGATCGCGATCACCACGGCGGGGAACCTGCGGCCGGGCGACCCGGTCCCCTTCGACACCCCTCGGGACGAGTCGCGCGTGCTGCGCTACTCCACGGCGGACCGGACCCTGGTCGGCCGTGGCGAGGTCACTGCCGGCACCACTCCCGCCGAGGCGGCGGCCCTCATCCTGGACCGTGTCGGGACCCCGGACCCGGAACCGGTCCACCCTCGGTACACCGCGTGGTTCGCCTCTCTGATCGCGGAGGTCGAGACCACGACGTCGGCCACCGGCCAGGCCCTGCCCGTCACCGGGGGTGACGGTGGCCATGGCGGGGGCAACTGGGAACTCGGCCGGGGCAGCGGGCACCGGCACCCCGCTCCCCCACGGTGAGGATGCGATGGGACCCCGGCACGTGGACCACCGCCCCCAGCTGCCGTGGGCGCGGGTCGTGCGGAGCGTGGAGGAGAGGGTGCTGCCGGTGCCCGGGGCCCCTGACCGCGCGCCCGAAACCTACCGGCGGCGGCGGCGCAGCGGGGATCATCGGACCGGGGATCATCCCTCGCACGCCGCATCGACCAGGAGGACCCAGATGGCCGTGAAGCTCGTCTACGTTGCCCGCCGGCGCCCCGAACTGACTCCGGAGGAGTTCCACGAGTACTGGTCCGGGGGGCACGCGGACCTGATGAGGGAACTCCAGCCGGTGCTCGGTTTCACCAGGTACGTCCAGAGCCGCCCACTGGACACGCCCGTCAACACCGCGTTCGCCAGGGCCCGGGGCATGTCCCTGGAGACGCCCCCGGACGGCACGTCCGAGGTCTGGTGGGAGTCCCTCGAGGACCTCGTGGCCGCGCTCTCGAGCCCGGACGGGGAGAAGGCCGCCGGACGGCTCCTCGAGGACGAGGCCAAGTTCGTGGACTTCGCCACCTCCCATGCGTTCGTCACCCAGGAGCGGCAGGTCGTCTGACCCCGTGACGAGTCACCGGAGGATCTCCCGCTGCGCCCTCGGACTGGCCGCCGCCGTGCTGCTGGCCGGTTGTGGCGCGCCCGGTGGCGGCACCGGTGGGACCCCGGCACCGGCCGGCAGTCCCGGCCCGCCGTCCGCCGGTGGTGCCGCCCCGACGACCGGTGGCGCAGCAGACGCCGCTGCGGACGCCGCCCCCCGGATGGGTTCCGAACCGCGGACGGTGGTGGGCGGGCTCGACGCGCCGTGGTCGATCGTCTTCACGGACCGGGGCGCCGCCCTGGTCAGCCAGCGCGACGACGGCACGGTCCTCGAACTGACGGGGGTGGGCACCGAGCGGGCCGGCACGCGTGAGGTCGGCACGGTCGAGGGGGTCGTCCACCGGGGCGAGGGCGGGTTGCTGGGACTGGCCGTCCTGTCCGACGGCGGCGGAGCCGGGTGGCTCTACGCCTATTCGACCGCCGCCGGGGGCAACCGCATCCAGCGCTTCGCCCTCACCGGCCAGGCGGGAGGCCTGGGCCTGGGCCCGGCGCAGACGATCATCGAGGGCCTGCCCGCCGCCGGCAACCACAACGGCGGGCGGATCGCCTTCGGACCCGATGGGATGCTCTACGCCGGTACCGGTGACGCCGGTGATCGCGCGAGCGCCCAGGACCCGGCATCCCTCGCGGGGAAGATCCTGCGCCTGGCCCCGGACGGCACGGTCCCCGAGGACAACCCGGACCCCGGTTCCCCGGTCTACAGTTCGGGCCACCGCAACGTGCAGGGGCTGGCGTGGGCCGAGGACGGCACGATGTTCGCCACCGAGTTCGGGCAGAACACCTGGGACGAACTGAACGTGATCGAGCCCGGCGGCAATTACGGCTGGCCGGAGGTCGAGGGGATCGCGGGCGGCGGCTCCGGCGCGCAGGGGGAGTTCATCGACCCGGTCCAGCAGTGGTCCCCGGCCGAGGCCAGTCCGAGCGGGATGGCCGCGCTGGAGGGGATGCTGTACATCGCGAACCTGCGCGGTGAGGTCCTGCGGACCGTTCCGGTGGCGGACCCGGGCACGTCCGCCACCCGCTGGTCCGGCGAGTACGGCCGGCTGCGCGATGCCGTCGTGGCGCCGGACGGTGCGCTCTGGGTCCTGACGAACAACACCGACGGGCGCGGTGACCCCGCCGAGGGCGATGACCTGGTCCTCGGGGTCACCCCCGGGCCCTGACGCCGTCGGGGGCCGTCGTCTCCCGCCGGTGGGCCCCAGCGTTCAGGACGCGGCGTTCTTCATCTCCTCGTAGGCGTCCAGGGCGTGCCGGCGGGACTCCTTCAGGTCCACGATGGGCTCGGGGTAGCCGCTGAGGGGTTCCACCGCCTCGGGGACCCACCGGCGCACGTAGACACCATCCGGGTCGAACCGCTCGCGCTGGGTCTCGGGGTTGAACACCCGGAAGTAGGGGGCGGCGTCCGCCCCGCAGCCGGCCACCCACTGCCAGGACACCGGGTTGTTCGCCTCGTCCGCGTCCACCAGGGTGTCCCAGAACCACTGCTCCCCGTCCCACCAGGGGTGCAGGAGGTTCTTGGCCAGGAAGCTGCCGACCACGAGCCGCACCCGGTTGTGCACCCAGCCGGACTGCCAGAGCTGGCGCATGCCGGCGTCGATGAGGGGCACCCCCGTGCGCCCCCGCTGCCAGGCCCGCAGCGCGTCGTCGTCGGGCTCCCAGGGAAAGGCACGGAACTCCGGCCGCAGCGGCTCGGACTCCAGCGGCGGGCAGTGGTAGGTGAGGTGCCAGGAGAACTCGCGCCAGTACAGTTGGCGCACCCAGGCGCGGCGGTCCTCGTTCTCCGGGGCCCCCAGATCGGGATGCGCGGTGACCGCGTGCACCAGCTGACGGGGGGAGAGCTCCCCGAAGCGCAGGCGCGGGGAGAGCCGGGAGGTGCCGTGGTCATCGCCCGGGACGTCCCGCGTGGTGCTGTACCCGGTCACCGACTCCTCCAGGCCGGCCAGCGCCTCCCCGGCGGCGACGCAGCCGGGCTCCCAGTACCGGGCGACGGTCTCCTCCCACCACCGGGGGTCCTCGTCCAGCAGGTCCAGCTGGCCCAGCGGCACCACGGTGCCGTCCCGGTGCAGCCGATCCAGGCGTGCGGACAGCCCGGCGGGCGGGTCCTGGGGCTCGGGCGCCGGCAGCGGCGCCCCGACCGGCAGGTCCGCGGCGGCCTTCCAGAACGGGGTGAACACCTTGTAGTGGCCGCCGGATCCGGGGCTGACCTCCCACGGCTCCACCAGCAGGGAACCCGGGTGGCTGTGGACCTCAAGCCCGGCGGCCCGGAGCCCGTCCTTCAGGTGGGTGTCCAGGGCACGGGACGCCGGGGCATAGCGCCGGCTCCACGTCACGGCCGTGGCCTGGAGCCCGGTGGCCACCGCGGGCAGCACCTCGGCCGCGGGCCCGGCGGCGAACACCAGCGGGATGCCCAGCTCGTCGAGCTCGGTGGCCAGTGCCTCGAGGGACCGGTGGGCCCACCAGCGCGTGGCCCCGCCCAGCGGCCGGGGTCCGCGCCCCTCGCCGTCCCGCACCTCCCGGATCCAGAGCCCGACGACGGCTCCCGCCTCCCGCGCGGCCGTCAGGGCCGGGTGGTCCGCCACGCGCAGGTCGTCGCGGAACCAGAGGAGCGTCAACGGACGTGCGGAGGCCTGGTCGGGGGACGGTGTGGACGGTGTCTCCGGCATGAGCCCAGCGTACTGGCGCGATCCGGCCGGGTGTCTCCCTCAGGGGGTGCCGAGGCGCGCGGAGTCGTCCTCGAAGACCCCGCCCAGTCGGCGTTCCAGGCCCCTGCGCCAGGCCTGCGGCAGTTCCGGGGAGGCCAGCAGGCGCGCGATGCCCTCGCGGTCACTCCGGTCCACGTTCATGACGCGGTTGATCTCGGCCACGCAGACGGATCCGTCCACCCGGCGGACCAGGGTCATCGGGTCGCCCGCGCGGACCTGACCGGGTTCGAGGACGCGCAGGTAGTACCCCGACCGGCCGGTCCGCTGGACGAGCTGGGGCAGCTCGCGCATCGCCCACCGGGCCGAGAGCGTGGTGCACGGGCGCCGGGGCTGGCTGACCTGGACGAGGACCTCGCCGATGCGGAACACGTCCCCGGCGTGCACCGCGGCCTCCGGCCAGCCGGCCACGGTCAGGTTCTCGAAGAACCCGCCCTCCGCGATGTCGAGGCCCTCGGCCCGCCAGGCGCCATAGTTCTCCTGCGCGTAGGCGAGGATCGCCTTCTCGGGCCCCCCGTGATGCCGGGTGTCTCCCTGCTCATCACCGGCCAGGCCCGCGGCCGAGACCCGCACCGGCCCCTCGACGACGTCCTTCGCGGCCGCCGTGGACAGCTCGCGGCCGTTCCACTGCTGCCGCTGGACCCGGCCCACGCGCACGGCGACGACGGCGCCCGGGCCGCGGCCGGCGTCGGGTCCGGTCCCGGTCTCGTTCCCGGCCCCATGCCCGGATCCGGACTCCCACGGCGGCTGTGACTGGTGCGGCGCGTCTCTCACCTGACCATTGTGTCCCGCGGCGCCGGTGGGCGCGACCACCGCACCGCGCGCACCAGCTATCGAATGACGATAGATTGTTCTCGACAGTCGATCTGAGGAGTTGTCATGCGGACCATCACCGTCCTCGCCCTGCGCGGCGTGCTCGCCCTCGCCCTGGCGGGCTCGCTCGTCGTCCAGGTGGTCATGGTGCCCCTGTTCTGGGCGGACCTGGCCGGTGCCCCGGACTGGTTTCGGGTCAGCCTCGTGGTGCTCGTGGTGCTGGGCATCGTGACCCTGCAGGTCGTGGCGGTCTGCGTCTGGCGGCTGCTGGCCATGGTCCGGAGGGGCACGGTCTTCTCCCCCGCCGCGTTCCGGTACGTGGACGCGATCATCGCCGCGATCGCCGCGGCGGCGGTCCTGGTCCTCGGGGTCGCCGTGGTGCTGGCCCCGACCGCGGCGGCGCCGGGGGTGGTCGGCCTGGTCTGCGGCGCGGCTCTCGTGGTGGCCGGGGTGGCGCTGGTGGTCTACGTCCAGCGGACGCTCCTGGCCCAGGCCGTGGACCGCGACGCCGAGGCCCGCGCCCTGCGGTCCGAGCTCGACGAGGTGATCTGATGCCCATCGTGGTGGACATCGACGTCATGCTCGCCCGGCGCAAGATGGCCGTGGGCACGCTGGCGGAGCGGGTGGGCATCACCCCGGCGAACCTGGCCGTCCTGAAGAACGGCCGCGCCAAGGCCGTGCGGTTCACGACCCTGGAGGCGCTGTGCGAGGCCCTGGAGTGCCAGCCCGGGGACCTGCTGCGGTGGGAACCGGAATGAACCGGGCCGCCACCCTCCGGGGTGGTCAGGGGCGGGCTGGCCGACGCCTCGGAAGCCGGCACCGCTCGAGGTCCCGGGCCACCCTGACCTCGGCACCCCCCCGCCCGAGCCCGGGCCTGCAGGCGCAGGGGCTCCAGGTCCTGGTACCGCGAGGAGAAATGGGTCAGCAGCAGGGTGCGCACACCGCCGTCGGCCGCCAGGGAACCGGCCTGCCCGGCTGTCAGGTGCCGGTAGTCCCGGGCCAGGCCGGCCTCGGCATCGGCGAAGGTGCACTCGGCGACCAGCAGGTCGGCCCGGTCCGCCAGGTCCTCGGCACCGGCACACGGGGCGGTGTCCATGACCAGGGCGAACCGCTGGCCGGGACGGAACTCGCTGACGTCCTCCAGGCAGACGCCGCGCAGCACGCCGTCCCGCTGCAACCGGCCGACGTCGGGACCGCCGATGCCGGCGGCCGCGAGCCGTTGCCGGGACAGGGTTCGCCCGTCCGGCTCCTCGAGGCGGTAGCCGTAGGCCTCGATGCGATGGCGCAGGGGCCGGACCGCCAGGCCGGGAGCCACCTCCCCGGCCGCCCCGTGGGGGTGCAGCCGGAGGTCGAGCCGGCCGGAGGCCAGGGAGACCAGCGCCCGGACCACGGGCTCCCCGGAGACCGGATAGTGCAGGTGCACCGGGTGCTCCACGCCGTCCAGCGCCATGCGGGAGAGGACACCGGGCACCCCATAGCAGTGGTCACCGTGGACGTGGGTCAGGCAGATCCGCCTGATCCTGCTGGCTGCCACGCCCGCGAGGGTCATCTGCCGCTGGGTTCCCTCGCCGGGATCGAACAGGAACCCCTCGCCGTCCCACAACAGCAGGTAGCCGTTCTGGTTGCGCTCACGGGTGGGGACCTGCGAGGCGGTGCCGAGGACCACGAGTTCTCGCATGCCCCGAGACTCGCACGGATCCTCCGCCCCGTCATCCCGCGGTGCTCCTGCCGGCCGGGGTCCCTTAACGAGTCAGGAGGCGGTCGCGATGACCGCCTCCTGAAGGACTGAGGATTGGTGGGCCCGTATCCCCCCGGGCTTGTTCCACCGTTCCGGTCCATGTGCACCGTCTCATAGGGCTCCTTCAGGTTATCGCCGGGCTCGTGCGGTCGACCAGTAGACCATCGTCCAGACTTCTGGCTCCGAACCGGCACTTTCGGCCAGGTCCGCCCATGTCACGTGCTGGTAACGTCCCATCACGGTTCGGTCGCGGGTCCAGGACTGTCCCGGCCGAGACGAGTGACCAGGTCCTCCAGCGCGTGCGCGTAGACCACGGACTCCAGGTATCCCTGATGGGTGGCCACCGTGAACTGGTAGGCGCCGCGGACGAACTCCTCCGCCTGCACGTCCATGCCGTCCGCGGATCCGGAGGAACCGTAGCGCACGGTGAAGCCCAGGGGGTCATTGGGCCGGTGCAGGTTGGTCCACCGGTCCTGCACGATCCCCCACAGCGACCCCGGTGCCCGCAGGGACGCTGCCGCACCCGGCAGCCACTGCGTGGCCCGCTCCTGGTCGACCTCCTCGGCCAGCTCGGGTGGCCAGGGGTCGCGGCCGTCGGCCCAGGGCGGCGGGGCGGGAACGATCGAGAGCACCTGCGCACCCAGCACCTGGGGGAAGAAGCGGGCGAAGTACCGGCGCAACTGCGAACCGTAGCTCAGCAGCCCGATGCGCTGCAGCCGCTCCTCCGTCATGCCGCGGGCGGACAGGTGGAACAGCACGCAGACGGCCAGGACCCCACCCATCGAGTGGGCGGAGAGGATCACGCGCCGTACCCCGTCGGCCGGTTCCTCGAGCCACTCCTCGATCCGGTCGGTGACCTCCGGCACCACGCGCTCGGAGTAGCACGGCGGTCCGAAGGGATGGGCCTGGGTGGGCAGGAAGCACATGAGGTCCCACAGCAGTCCGGCCGGCCGGCTCTGGCCCCGGCCGGACAGGATCGCGATGGCGGCCACCAGCACCACGCCGATCCACAGTCCGACCGTGCCCGTCGCCCGGACCAGGGGCCACCACCCGTCCAGTCCGGGCCAGCCGACGAGCCACGCCGCGTTCAGCACCACGGAGACCGCCAGGCCCACCAGGACCGCGGCGGCCAGCCAGGCGGTGGCCACCTCCGCGCGGCGCAACAGCGAGGCGACCCGCCGCGACACGAACACGGCCCGCGTCGCGGTGCCGATGACCGGGGCGTCCGCCCAGGGGCCGGCATCGGCGATCAGGCGGTCTCGGACCTTCGTCAGCTCGTCGATCGCACCCTTCTCCCCCGCCCGCCAGGACAGGAGCAGTTGCACGGCAAGTCCCGCCAGGGCGGCTCCCGTGAGCGCGGTGAACCCCGAGGCGAACAGCAGGTGGACCACCGGCGGCTCGTGGCTGCCGAGCGTCCAGGCCGCCAGGATGACCGTGGAGAAGGACAGCAGCACGGCGAAGCCGACGGCCAGGGACGAGAACACGAACGGGCCGTGGCCGCCCCAGGCGACGGCGTCGTGGTCCTGTTCGGCCACGCCCCGGCGCGACCGCACCAGAAGGACCACCAGCAGGACGGCCAGGCACAGGGTCACCAGCACGGTGGCCAGCCCCCCACCACGGTCACCGGCCATCGCGGGGGCGTCGGCGGCCAGGCCCCCCGGTGCGGGACGACCGGACGGACGGACGTCCGCCACCGAGCACACGATCGCCGCCGTCAGCACCAGGGCCCCGGCGACGAGCAGGAACCGGTGGCCGGGCGGGGTGCGGGTGCGCGGATCGTGGGCCTGGGAGTTCAGGATGCGGACCCCGACGACGGCGGTCACCGCCAGTCCCCCGGCCAGCAGCACGATCCAGGCCACCTCCATCGGGCCGGGGACCATCGCACCGGGGTCCGCCGGGGCGCCGGGCCACCGGGCACCGGCCACCATCGCGTCGACCCTGGCCAGTGCCGCGATCGATCCGGTCCAGGCGAGCGCGCCCGCGATGTGCAGCAGGCCCAGGAACCGCATGCCCGACCCGACCCGCCACAGGCCGCTGCGGGCCAGGACGTGGCTGGGGGCGTTCCGGTCACCGGGGATCTCGTCGGTGGGCTCGAGGCCGTCGATGTGTTCAGGGTCGTCCGGCGCCGCTGCCATCACCGAGTGCGGCGGCGCCACCGGTGCGACGCCCGGCGGCCCGGGCAGGTACCGGGTGCGCGCCAGGGTGGACATCAGCGCGACGACGCCCAGTGCCAGCACGGGAAGGGTCGTCAGCACGGCCGTCCGGGTACCGGAGGGCCAGCCCGCCAGGGCGTCGCGGATGAACCCGCCCCGCCCGCCGGCCGCCATGTCCAGGGCGACGGTGGCCGCGGTACTGACGAAGAGCAGGGTCAGGGCCAGGCCGAGCAGCCGAACGGTGCCGGCCAGTCGCCCCTCGCCGATGACCTCGGGCAGCGGGCACCCTGCCGTGACGGGCGGGCTGGTGCCGGTGGGGGCCGACGTCGGGCCCCTGCCGAACTGGTGCCGGGACCAGTAGGCGGTGTTGGCCAGTCCGAACGGAGCCAGGGTGAACCAGACGGCGCGCACCAGGCTGTCCCCCAGCCGCCCGAGGGCCGGGAACCCGGTGAACCGGGCCAGCCGTCCCCAGGAGTAGGCCTCCACGCGGTGACCGGACTCGGAGGCGCGGTCGATGGAGAACCCGGCCAGCTGGTCACCGCGGGTGCGCTCGACGTTGGCCGGGATGGCCCGGAGCATGAGGTGGGACGGTGTGTTCCGGATTCCGTGGATCCGCAGCTCCAGCAGTCCCGGGTCCAGGTGCGGCATGGTCCCATCGTCCCCTGTGGGCGGGTGGATGGGAACGGCCGCCAGACGACGACCTGCGCGCTGGAGGAGCCGTGCCGGTGCTGAGAGGGTGGCGGGATCCTCACGGCCTCGTCACGGAGGCCGGTACGCCGGCGAGGCGGACGGCCGCGTGCACGAGGGCATCGGTCATGAGGGCCAGGGCGTCCAGGTTGACGTTGCGGAGGTCGTCACCGGGCTTGTGGTAGTGGGGATCGCACTTCTCCTTCGCCTGTCCGCCGAACAGGAGCGCCTCCTTCCTGCTCTTCTTCTCATCGTCCCCCGAGTACAGTCCGCCGACCGCGACGCCCTTCTTCGCGAAGGCCACCTGGTCGGAGTCGTAGTCCCAGTCCGTGGTCGTCCAGGCCTGGTGGAGGGAGTCGAAGTACCCGGTGAGGAGGTCCATGAGCCGCGTCGAGCCCGCCGGGATCTTGAGGTCGTGGTCGGTGTCCCGCGCGTCGTAGACCGCGATGATGGGGTTCGGTGAGGCGATCATGTCCACGTTCAGGTAGGAGGCGATGTTCCTGAGCCTGGCGGGATCGTTCTTGGCCAGGTCCTTGACGTAGTGCCGTGACCCGTAGGACTTGTCGAACTCCTCGGCCCCCCACCAGGCGAAGCGGACCTTGTGGTCGATCCGGTCCAGCCGGCTGATGGCCTTCGCGGCCTCCAGCACGGCCGCCACTCCCGAGCCATTGTCGTTGATCGCCGCGGTGCCCGGCACGCCGTCGAGATGGGCCCCGAGCATGACCACGTGGTCGTCCCGGCCGGACACGGTCTCGGCGAGGATGTTGAAGGTACCGATCTCCCGGCCGTCCTCCCGGAAGGAGAAGTACTGGCGAGTGCTGCGATAGCCCGCGTCCGCCAGTTGCCGTTCAACGTACCGGGCCGCCGCCTCGTAGCCCGAGGTACCCGCGGCCCGATCGCCGTGCCGGTCGGCCAGGGCCTGGAGCTGCCGCAGGTGCTCGTAGGCGGCGGGCACGCCGTCGCGCGACACCGCGGGGGTGAAGCCCTGCAGGGGGGCGGGACGTGATCCCAGAAGCCAGCTCAGTTTCATGATGTCCTTGTCGTCCTAGTCGTCCTGGAGGTCGGTGGGTTGCGCTGGGCCCTGCCCGGAGGTCATTCCAGCGAACTGCTGTCCCGGGCCCAGGTGGTCGCGGCGTGCGTGATGGCACCGGTCATGATGTCCAGCGTCTCCAGGTCGACGTTGTCGAGGTCGTCCTGGGGGGTGTGGTAGTTCGGGTCACGGGGTGCCTTGGCCGTTCCCCCGAAGACGTCCGCCTCCCTCCGGGACTTCCGCTCGCCGCTGCCGGTGAACAGTCCGCCCGTCGGCACGTCCGCCCGGACGAAGGGCCTCTGGTCGGAAGCCATGTCCCAGTCCGTGGCCACCCAGGGCTGGTCCCGGGCATCGAAGTAGTCCGCGAAGAACCTCATGATCTTCACCGAGCCCTCGGGGATGTCCATGGATGCGTCGGCCGCCTGCGCGTCGTAGACCCCGATGACCGGGTTGGTCGAGGCCACCATGTCGACGTTCACGTAGGCCAGGACACTCTCGAGCTCGTCCTCCTCCTCGAGGTCGCGCACGTAGTGGCGGGAACCGTGGGGGCGCCGGAACTCCTCCGCGCCCCACCACGCGAAGCGGATCCTGTTGGTCACGGTGTCCTGCGCGCCCAGGACCGTGGCGGCCTCCAGCAGCGCCGCCGCGCCCGAGGCGTTGTCGTTGATCCCGGGGCCGCCGGGAACCCCGTCGAGGTGCGCACCCAGCATGATGACCTCCTCGTCACTGCCCTGTTCCGTCTCGGCGATGATGTTGAAGGTCTCGAACTCCTCACCGTCGTCGTCGACGGTGAAGTACTGGCGGGTGCTGTCGAGACCAGCGCTCTCCAGCTGTCGCTCGACGTACTGGGCGGCCGCCTCGTACCCCGGGGTGCCCGCCGCACGGTCCCCGTGCTCGTCGGCCATGGCCTGGAATTCCTGCAGGTGTCCGTGGACGCGGCTCACGGGCGCCCCCTTCCGGGGATCACCCGCCCACTGCCCGGCGAGGACGACGGCGACCACCAGCGCCACCGCGCCGATCGCGAGGAGCGCGATGTTCCTCGTCCGCCTCCTGCCGGGCCGCCCGTGGACCGGACTCCGGCCCCGGTCACGGAACACGGTGCCCGTCTACGGCGGGGACTGCGGGTGCGGTCTCGATCTCCTGTGCGGGGTTGCCACCGAACCGGGCGCCTGCCGGTACCCTGGCGCCCTTCATCAGGAAGGAGTCCGGTTCCACGACCGAGCCCTCGCCCATCACGACGTCGTAGTGCACGTAGACGTACACGCCGACGGTCGCGTTGTCCCCGATCTCGATCGCGTCCAGCTTGAACAGGCCGTCCTCCATCGAGTGGCACTGCACGATGCTGTGCGCGTTGAGGGTCACGTCGTCGCCGATGGTCACCAGGGTCTTCTCCGGGATGACGCAGCCGTCGTCGAAGACCCGCTTGCCCATCCGGACGCCCAGCAGGCGCCAGAAGAAGGGCTTGAAGGGGGTCCCGTTAAACGCCGGCAGGGGATAGGTGATGAACCTCCAGAACCGCTCGTGCCGCCAGAAGGGCACGTCGTAGATCGAGCTCTTCGTGGGGACCATCCTCCGGAAGCCGTAGGTGGCGCGCTCGCACAGGATGACGAAGATGGCGAAGAAGGCGTAGAAACCGACGATGCCGACCAGGAGCCCCAGCCCGGTGATCGCCGGGTAGAAGGCCACGACGACCACGGCGGCCAGCAGCCCGACGTAGGCCAGGACGCAGCGGCTGAGCAGGTACAGCGTGATCGAGGCCGCGTTGTGGCGGTTCTTGGCGCGCAGCCCGCGCTGGATCCCCTCCGGTGTGTCGATCCGGAGGGCGTCGTCACCCCAGTCGACCGTGCGGGGGATCTCGAACGGGGGCGAGCCCAGCAGTCCGACGTCCTCGCGGACCTCGCCGTGGGTGGGCACGTGGGTCTTGCTGCCGAAGAGGACGTTGTCGCCGGTGCGGGCGGCGGCCGGGAACGGGACGTCGTTGCCGAAGAAGTTCTTGGCGCCGATCGTCACCGGCATGACCCGGAAGGACGTCCCGGAGTACTCCGCGTTCATCACCGACAGGCCGTCGGAGACCATCGTCCCGGATCCCACGATGGTCAGGTAGGGGTTCTCGTGGGTCGCCTCCGGGCCGAAGTTCGATCCGGTCTGCTGCAGGTTCGGCTGCTTGTAGCCCAGCAGGCGGAGGTAGTGCACCACCAGGGAGCTGTCCGCGGTGATGTGCATCAGCGGGAAGACGTCGGTCAGGAAGAAGATGGCCCGGTGGGCCGCATAGTGCAGGCCGTAGAGCGGGTAGGCCTTCCCCGGCGTGATGAGCAGGTACAGGAGCCGGGGAATCGTGGTGGCCACGAGCAGGGCCAGGAGCAGTCCGCCGATGACCACGATGACGGAGACCAGGACCAGGTCGAGGTAGAACCCCGGGTTCGCCAGGTTCAGGTGTCCGGTGTCCAGGTAGGGCGGCAGGAGCAGCGCGATGAGCAGCAGGGGCAGCGGGCTGAACACCGCCGCGTTGGTGATCAGGGTGGACAGGCCGTAGACGAACCGCCGCCGCTTGCTGGTGGGCATCGGCCCGACCCGCTGGAACCTCACGTCGGCCGGGATCGCAGGGGACCCGTACCAGCTCTCACCCGCGGGGACGGTCTGCAGGCGCTGCAGGGAGGACGCGTGGCCCAGCTGGGCCCCGTCCTCCATCGTGGTGTGGATGTCCAGGACCGTCTTCTCGCTGACGTGGACGTTCTCGCCCAGCGTAACCCGGCCGGTCTGGATCCATCCCTGGTGGGCGCGGTATCCGAGGTAGTGGGACTCCTTGTGGATCACCGTGTTGTCACCGATGGTCAGCAGGTCGGTGCACACGGGCAGGCTCCAGCTCATGATCGTGACGTTGGAGCCGATCTTCGCACCCATCAGGCGCAGGTAGAACGGGAGGACCGGGGTCCCGACGAACACTGCCATCGGATTCATCTGCACGAGCGCCTTGACGAACCAGAACCTGAGATACGCCAGGCTCCAGATCCGGATGTGCTGTTCCTTCCACCGGCCGATCACCATCCACTTGAGCGCGATCGGCGCGAGGCAGACCAGGAGGAAGAAGCCCACGGTGAAACCCACCGAGCGGAGCCAGAGCTCGAGGATCCCGTTGCCCTCGATCACCCACTCGTAGCCGGCCACCAGGACGAACATGAGGGCACCGGAGTAGGCCAGGGAGACCACGGCCTGCAGGACGCCGCAGAGCACGAAGTCGAAGGTGGTGGCCCGCCGGGCCGCGGGCGCGTCGTACGGTTCCGCCCACTCCACCGCGCTCGTGCCGGTCGCCAGCGCTGCCGCGAGCTGCCGGATGGTGGGGTGCTGGTAGATGTCCTGCACACCGAGGGGCGGCAGTTCGGTCTCCCGGCGCAGCGCGGCGGAGAACTGGGCGATCGTCAGGGAGTTGGCGCCCAGCTCCTCGAAGACGTGCGCCTCGACGGAGACGAGCTCCAGGCCCAGCACCGACCCGAGCTGTTCGGCCAGTGCCTCCTCGGTACCATTGGCAGGCGCCACGTATTCGACGTCGGTCGCGACGCCCAGCCGGTTCTTCGGCGTGGGCAGGCTCTTGCGGTCGGCCTTGTCGCTGGGGAGCATCGGCATGGTCTCGAGCTGCTCGTAGTAGGCCGGGACCATGTACCCCGGCAACCGGTCGCGGAGCTCGTCCTGGATCAGGTGGGGATCGAGGGAGGAGACGTCGCTGCGCAGCGTGTAGAACGCGGCCAGCTCGACCATTCCCGGAGCCGGCTCGTGGGTGTCGACCACGGCCTGGGCGATCCCGGGCACCTGCAGGAGGACGGATTCGATCTCGGACAGCTCGATCCGGTAGCCGCGGATCTTCACCTGGGTGTCGATGCGGCCGAAGTACTCGATCTCCCCGAACTCGTTGACACGGCACAGGTCCCCGCTGCGGTAGATGCGCCCGGAGGGGTTGTTCGGGATGTCCAGGAAGTCGTCGATGAAGACCTGGCTGGTCTTCTCCGGGTTGTTCAGGTACCCGGCGGCGACCCCGATGCCGGCGATGCCGAGTTCGCCCATCTCACCGGGGGCCAGGGCCCGTGGCTCGTCCGGGTCCAGGATCATGGTCGTGTAGGTCGGCAGGGGCTGGCCGAGGGTGATCGGCTTCCCGGGTTCGAGGACCTCCATGGTCGCGGTCACGGTCGCCTCGGTGGGGCCGTAGACGTTGAGGAACCGCCGGCCGGGCAGGTGCCAGCGCTCGGCCAGGTCGCGGGGGCAGGCCTCACCGGAGACCAGCAGGAACCGGAGGTCCGGCAGCTCCCCCTCGATGGTCGCCAGCAGCGTGGGCACGCAGCACATCGCCGTGATGCGGTTCTCGAGCAGGTACTCCTCGAGGTCCGCGCCGAGCATGCTCGCCGAGCTGGGCTTGGGCACGAGCGTGGCGCCGACCATCCACGGCACCCACATCTCCTCGACGGAGAAGTCGAAGGCGATGGTCAGGCCCTGGTAGACACGGTCATCGCTCCGGTACCCGTAGACCTCCGCGGCGACACGGAGGAAGTTGCAGATGCTGGGGTGTTCGATGGCCACGCCCTTGGGGCGCCCGGTCGAGCCCGAGGTGTAGATGATGTAGGCCAGGTCCTCGACCGGCTCGGGCTTCTCGTCCTCGCCGAGCCGGGAGGAGGGCAGCTGCTTGATCAGCGGCACCTCGGTGTCCAGTGCCAGGGCGATCACGCTGGTCTCCGGCAGCACGTTGACCAGGTGGTTCAGGGTCAGGACCCTGCTGCACCCGGAGTCCTCCATGATGTAACCGATGCGGTCGGCGGGGAAGCCGGCGTCGAGGGGCACGTACGCGGCCCGGATCTTCAGCACCGCCAGCATCGCGGCGTAGGACCAGATGCCCTGGTCGAAGAGCAGCGCGATCCTGTCACCGGCCTTCGCACCGTCGGCCAGCAGGAACCGGGCCAGCTGGTTCGCCATGGCGTCCAGCTGCGCGTAGGTCAGCGTCCTGTTGCCGGTGTCCACGGCCAGCTGGCCTGCCCGTCCCTCGCGGGCCAGGGCGTCGCACTGTTCCTCGAACAGTGTCTCCATCCGCTCCCCCGGACGCCACCGGACCTCCTGGTCGTGCGGGGACTGGAGCAACAGGAACGACTCGGCCGGAGCCGCGTCGGTCGCGCGGACCTCGGTCAGCATGCCGGGGGTGTCCACGCTGGATTCGGATATTTCTTCCGGAGCCATCGAAAGCCTCATGATTCTGCGCATAGGGGGTCTGAGAGACGGTGCCCGCGACCACAGGGCGGTCGCGGCATCGCCTCCCACGGTATGGACGCAGCGCACGGCGCAGATCCGTGACGCATACTCGATTCCCCACCGCCATACGCGTGGTCCACCCGCTCGATACCCGGACTCCACTGATGACCCACGTGCTCACCCTCGACGGTGCGACGCGCCGGCGTGCACCAGCGGTGGCCCACCGCCCTCAGGGCCCGCGTCCCGTGCGGTCTGGGCACGTAGGTACGGGACAAGTGGCTTCCACCCATGTCCGGGGCGGCGCCCGTTCGTACGGTGGTTATGACCGCGAGGTCTGCCCGGGCCGGTGACCCCATCCCCGTCACGGCCATCCCAGCTGGAAGGAAAGTGCAGTGTCCGATCACCACGACGTCTTCACCGAACGAGAGTCCCAGGTCCGGAGCTACTGCCGGTCATTCCCCCACGTGCTGAGCACGGCCGTGGGCAGCCTCCTGTACGACGGTGAGGGCAACGAGTACATCGACTTCCTCGCCGGGGCCGGTTCCCTGAACTACGGGCACAATGACCCGGACATGAAGGCCGCCCTGATGGAATACATCGCCGGGGACGGCATCACCCACGGCCTGGACCTGCACACCGAGGCCAAGGCCCGCTTCCTGACCACGTTGCAGGAGGTCATCCTCGCTCCGCGGGGCATGGACTACCGGGTGATGTTCACCGGCCCCACCGGCACCAACGCCGTCGAGGCCGCGCTGAAGCTGGCCCGCAAGGTGACCGGCCGCAGCAACGTCATCGCCTTCACCAACGCGATCCACGGCGGCAGCGCCGGGGCCCTCGCGGCGACCGGCAATCAGCATCACCGTATGTCCGGGCTGGGGCTGCACGGGGTCACCCGCATGCCGTACGACGGCTACAACGGTGACGGGGTGGACACCAGCGAGACGCTGGCGAAGATGCTGGCCGATCCCTCCAGCGGGGTCGACGCCCCGGCGGCCATCCTCCTCGAGGTCGTCCAGGGCGAGGGCGGGCTCAACCAGGCCTCCCCGGAATGGCTCCGGCGCATCGCCTCCCTGGCCGCCGAATACGGCGCCAAGCTGATCATCGACGACATCCAGGCCGGCTGCGGACGCACCGGGACGTTCTTCAGCTTCGAGGAGATGGGCGTGGACCCGGACATGGTCGTCCTGTCCAAGTCACTGTCCGGGTTCGGGCTGCCGATGTCCATCCTGCTGATCCGTCCGAAGCTGGACGAGTGGCTGCCCGGGGAGCACAACGGCACGTTCCGGGGCAATGCGCACGCCTTCGTCACCGCAGAGGTGGCGTTGCGGAAGTTCTGGACCACGGCCGACTTCGCCGAGACCGTCAGCCGCCGTTCGGCCAGGGTCCGCGAGTGCCTGCTGGACCTCTCGAAGCTGATCCCCGGGTCCCGGGTCAAGGGACGGGGGATGATGCAGGGCCTGGACGTCCTCGACGAGCAGACCTCGGCGACCATTCGGCGCACCTGCGTGCAGAACGGCCTGCTGATCGAGGCCGCCGGTCCGCACGACGAGGTCATCAAGGTCATGGCGCCCCTGACCACGGACGACGAGGTCCTCGAGCGCGGCCTGGCGATCCTGCGCTCTGCCGTGGAGGAGCACGTCGCCCACGTGAGGACCCTGGCACTCGCCAGCTGACGCCGGGCGAGGCGTGATCACGGCACCAGCATCACCTTGAGTGCCTCGCGGGCGTCCATGGCCGCGTAGGCCTCGGGGGTCTGGTCCAGGGGCAGGGAGCGGTCGAAGACCCTGCCCGGGGTGATCTCTCCCGAGAGCACCCCGGGCAGTGCCCGCTCGATGTAGGCCCGCACCGGCGCCGTCCCACCGGTGACCGTGATGCTGTTCCGGAACAACCGCCCGCCCAGGGGTGCCTCCGCGAATTGCGGCACGCCCACGCGCGAGATGGTCCCGCCCGGGCGGACCGCGCCCACGGCCTGTTCGTGCGCCGGCAGGTGCCCCACGGCCTCGATCACCACGTGGGTGCCCTCCCCGGACGTCAGGTCCCGGACCCGGTCGATGCCCTCCGGTCCGCGTTCGCTGACGACGTCGGTCGCGCCGAACTCCCGCCCCAGGTCGGTCCGCGCGGCGTGACGGCCCATCAGGATGATCCGCTCGGCGCCGAGTTGCCGGGAGGCCAGGACCGCGGAGAGCCCGACGGCGCCGTCCCCGACGACGGTGACGGTCGTGCCGCGGCCGACCCGCCCCATGTGGGCGGCGTGGTATCCGGTGAGGTACACGTCGGAGAGGCTCAGCAGGCTCGCGAGCAGGTCCTCGGAGCCGTTGCCGGTCTCGTCGACGCCGGGCACCACCACCAGGGTCCCGTCGGCCTGCGGGACCCGCACGTACTCGGCCTGCAGCCCGATACCCTGGCCGCCGAAGAAGCCGCCGTGCAGGCAGGAGACGTGGAAGCCCTCGCGGCAGTGCACGCAGGTGTTGTCCTGGTAGGTGAAGGAGGAGATCACCAGGTCACCGGGCGTGAGGGTGGTGACCTCCGCGCCGGTCTCCTCCACGATGCCGATGGCCTCGTGGCCCATCGGGCTCCCGGTCTGCGCCGCGGGCATGGTGCGGAAGGGGTGCAGGTCCGAACCGCACACGCAGGAGCGCACGGTCCGGATGATCGCGTCGGTCGGTTCCCGGAGGGTGGGGTCGTCAACGGTCTCGACGCGGACGTCTCCCGCGCCGTACATGAATGCGGCCTTCATGGCGTGTGATGCCTCTGCTCCTGATCGTCGGAGGGCGCTCTGGCCCGTCTGGTCCGTACCCACCGTACTGCCGGGCGCCACGGGCCGGCCGGGGCGGAGGTGTCCTCCTCACTCCCCCGTCCCCGGCCGCACCGCCGCCGGCCGCTCGCCCCCCGCCGAGGGCCCGTCCGGCCCTACACGTCGCGGGCGATCGCGACCCGTCCCCCGCGTGCGGCCTGCTCCAGGGCGGCATGGTCCTGCTCGTTGCGGTCGGCATACCGGGCGGCGAAGTCGGCGAGCGCCTCGTCGAAGCCCCGGCCCTTGCGCAGGTAGGCGTCGATCGCGAACCGGTCCCCGGACCGGGCGTGGGATCGGGCCAGGATCCAGGCACAGTACCGGCCGTAGACCTCCAGGCTGTCGGGGGCGAAATCCTCGATCTCGAACTGGCCCTTCCAGTCCCGCAGCTGGCGGACGTAGTAGTCGCGCACGGTGTCGTTCACCCGGGCCCGTTTCCAGCCGAGCAGCAGGTCGCCGGTGGCCTGCATGATGCGCTGGCCGGTCACGACCCGCTGCCCCTGGGAGGCGTGGCCGGGCACCATGTCGATGCCGGCCTCGTCCGCGGCTCCGACCGTGACCCCCCGGTCGGCGGCGAGCGCCAGGCCGTGCTCCAGCACAGATGCCCGGGCCTCCTTGGACTGCAGGACCAGGGGGTCCATCCCGCCGGCCCCCTCCAGGAGGTACACCCAGGCCCGCCTGCCCACGCTGCCGACGCCCACCACCTTCCGGGCGACGTCGGTGAGCGTGTACTGCCGGAGCATGAGGCGCACGGCGGGCCCGAGGGTCTGGGCGTAGTCCGCCATCATCTCCAGCAGCGTGGCGCGGCGCAGGGCGGCGTCCCCTCCGGGGTACACCTGGTCGAGGGGCACGAGCAGCGGGGGATCGAGACGGAACCGCAGGTGGCCGTCCACCACCTCGGTGGTCTTCCGGGCGGCCTGCCACCGGTCCCGGGACAGGGACTTGCACACAGCCCGGTCCACGCGCCGCATGGCGGCCTCGTCCAGGACGCGGCGCAACTCGTCCAGGGAGGCGACCACGTCCAGTCGCGCGTACCAGAGGTCGATCTCCCCCATACCGGTGAAGCCGCGCATGGCCTTGCGGTAGGACTTGGACATCGCCGCCACCGCGCGTCGGCACACCGAGGGGTCGAAGCCGTTGTCCCGGCCCGCGGCCTCGATGCTGGCGGCCAGGCGCTTGAGGTCCCACTCGAAGGGCCCGGGGTAGGTCTCGTCGAAGTCGTTGACGTCGAAGACCAGCCGCCGCTCGAACGAGGCGAACAGCCCGAAGTTGCCCACGTGCGCGTCCCCGCACAGCTGGGCGTGCAGCCCGGTGTTCGGCACGGACCCCAGGTCATCGCTCATGATCACGGCGGCGCCGCGGTAGAAGGTGAACGGCGAGACCAGCATCCGCCCGTAGCGCACGGGCACCAGCCCGGGAATGTCACCGGCAGCCTGCCGTTCCAGCAGCGCCACGGGGTCGACGCCGGCCGGCCGGACGGGCAGCTCGGCGTGCGCCTCGTGCGGAACGGCCCGCCGGGCACGTTCACCGCGCGCACGCCGTGACTCGATGCTCGGGGCGTCCTCCCGCATCCGCAGGACGGTCTCAGCCATCGGAGGACCTCGCGCAGCACCGTGACATGACAGGCTCCTCCGTTCGCCGGCGACGGGCGTGTGCCGGCCGTCCCTCCATGCTCGGATCACCGGTCCGGGCACTCAAGGACTCACCGGCCGCAGGAGGGCCCGGGATACTCCGGAGCCCGGTGGCCCGGGCAGTCCTGACGCGTCATCGGGGGCCGGGCCCAGCCGGCCCGGCCCCCTGGGGGTCGGCGTGCTCAGTCCTTCGACGCGACGTAGTAGGTGTTGAACGGGTCGGTCGCGATGTCCTTGGCCTCGACGGTGGTGAAGCCCGCCTCGGACACCATCCGCTCCGCCACCTGCCGGCCCCACACCGTGCCCAGCCCGTCACCACCGAGGCCGAGGGAGACGCTCATGCAGTGGAACATCGAGATCGCGTAGAGGTAGCTGGCCCAGGGCAGGCTGAGGTTGTCCTCCACCTGGCTCTCGGCCCTGATGTCCACCATCAGGAACACGCCACCCGGCCGGAGGGCCCGGTGGATGTTGCCCAGCACCCGGGCGGGATGGGCCTGGTCGTGGATCGCGTCGAAGGCCGTGATGGCGTCGAATCCCTCCGCCACGTCCAGCGCGGCGACGTCGAGGACCTCGAACCGGGCATTGTCCAGGCCCCACTCGGCCGCCTCCCGGCGGGCCGTGGCGATGGCGTCCGCGGAGAAGTCGTATCCGGTGAACCGGCTGCCCGGATAGGCGGCCGCCATGAGGTTGATGGCGTGGCCGGAACCGCATCCGATGTCGGCCACGTCGATCCCGGCCTCCAGTCGCTCCGGCAGGCCCTCGACGAGTGGCAGGATCCCGTCGATGAGGGAGGCGTCGTTCACCGCGGCGCTCTCCTGGGCCATGATGCGGTGGAAGTCCGGGTAGTCCGCATAGGACAGCCCGCCACCGTGGTGGAACCGCTCCACGATCGGCTGCTCCACCCGTCCCATCACCCCGATGTACTGCATGAGATGGGCCATGTTGTCCGGGCCGGCGGACTCGGTGAGGACGGCGGCGTGCTCCGGTGGCAGCACGTGGGTGCGGGTGTCCGGGTGGTAGCGGACGATGCCGGCCGTCACCATGCCCGCCAGCCATTCCCGGACGTAGCGTTCGTCGAGGTGTCCCGTGTCCGCCAGCTGCTGGCTGGTGGATCCCGGGTGGCGCACCATCAGCTCGAAGAGCCCGGCCTGGTGCCCGACGCTGATGAGCAGGGCGATGGCCCCCTGGTTCATGAAGCCGACGCAGCGTTCCGCGAAGGCGGCCACGGCGGCGGGGTCGGCCTCCGGCACCGGGGGTGCTGACGCGGTCCCGGCGTCGGTCTGGTGGGACGAGAGTTGCGTGGTCACTGGTCTCTCCTTCGTGGGTGGTGCCAGTGTTCCCTGGCACCGTCAACGCTAGGAGCGGCGCCCCGTCGTGACATCGGGCGGAGTACCCATGGTCCCGCCGCCGGCATGGGGCATTCGATGCAGCCCGTGTTCGTGCGCCCACGCGGCGGCCGCGGTGCGGGAGCCCACCCCGATCTTGGTGAAGATGTTGGCCAGGTGCCGGCCGACCGTCTTCTGGCTGATGAACAGGGCCTCGGCTACCGCGCGGTTGCTGGCTCCGTCTGCCACGAGCGCCAGGACGTCGGCCTCGCGCCCGGTGAGCCCGCCGGGCAGCTGACCACCCCCCAGCCTCCGGACGTCCGGACGCGCGCCGAGGCCGCTGTAGAGGGCCAGCGCCTGGGCCAGGTCGGCGGCCGCCGCCCCGCTCGCGCCGAGCCCGCGGTGGGCCCGGGCCAGGAGCTCGTGCATACGGGCGGTCTCGTGCCGGGCCCCCAGGGCACGGTATTCGGCGGCCGCCCGGCGCACCACGGGCAGGGCCTCGGCATACCGTTGACCCGTCACCAGCACCAGCGCCCGCGCGTGGGCCGCCCAGGCCCGGAACCCGGGGGTGCCGAAGTCCGTGGCCGTGGACTCCAGTTCCGAGCACAGGTGCTCGGCCTCCTGCACCCGTCCCAGGGACAGGGCCACCTCCACGCCGGCGCCCAGCAGCCCTGCCCCGGCCAGCCGGTCCCGTCCGGCCAGTGCCGCGCACAGCGCGGCCCAGGCGTCCTCGGACCTGCCCTCGGCGTGCAGGAGCAGTGCCTCCCCCGGTTGAGGATCGGTGCCGAGGCGCCGGGACTGGTCGTAGGCCGCCCGCGCGGCGGCAGTGTCACCGCGGAGCCGGCGGATCTCGCCGAGCTGGTAGAAGGCCTCCGCGGCGACCCAGTTGTTGCGGCCGATGAGTTCGGTGCCGCTGCGTTCGATGGCCTCCTCCGCCTGGTCCCAGTGGCCCTCGACGCACTGCAGCTGGAGCCGGTGGATGCGGCAGATGCCGGAGTAGACGACCTCGCCCCGGAACTGGTGGCACCACTGTTCGGTGGCCTGGGTCCAGGCGCGCATGCGCGGCAGGTCGGCCAGGGCGTGGCAGGCGTGGATCACCGTGCAGTAGATGTCCCCGGCCCACTCCGGCGGCAGCTGCCCCGCCAGCACCGGCAGCATGGCCTCGTCCAGTTGCGCGAAGCCCCGGGCGGTCGCACCGTCGCGGATGTCGGCCAGGCCGGACAGGACCAGGCTGAACGAGGTCAGTTGCGGAGCCCGCAACCGCCGGCCCAGGTCGTCCAGCCTGGCCGCTGTCTCCCGGGTGGGCCGCAGGTCCCCGTAGTCCAGGTCCACGGACGCGTCCAGGTACAGCAGGTACCCGTGCTCCACGCAGTCCGGGAGGTCCTGGAGGAGGCGCCGGGCGCGGCTGGCCCAGCCGGAGGAGATCACGAGGTCGCCGCGGATGAACCACAGCAGTCCCAGGTTCAGCGCCTTCATGGCGGCCGCGAGGGGGGCGCCGTCGTCCTCGTAGCGGTGGTAGACCTCCTCGGAGAGGGAGACCGACTCCCTGACCTCCCCGACCCACCACAACGTGCTGCTGTACCGGTCCAGGTCCTCCGTGGGCAGCTCCCCCAGCGAACGGGCCCGGGCGAAGTCGCGGTGGGCGCTGTCCCACTCACCGCGGGCGAATGACGCCCGGGCCGCCGTCAGCAGGGTGGTGCCGTTCTCAGCCATCGGGACTCCTGGTCCACTGTATCCCCGGCCGGGCCGGGAGTCACGGAGTGGCCGGTCAGGACCCCACGGGCTAGGGGGCCTGGCGCCGGACCGTCCGCGTCAGCGTCCTGACGATCATGAGCACCAACAGCAGGATGCCCACGTAGCCGTTGATCACGTAGACGATGTTGACCATCTGGTCGAACGGCAGGATCAGGCCGATGATCGTGCCGAGGGCGGCCAGGCCGAGGGTGAGGAACTTGTAGGGGCGGGTCTTGTCCGTGAAGAACCGGGAGGAGACCGTCCACAGCAGGGGCACCGCCGTGGTGTAGATGCCGGCCAGGATGATCACGGCGAAGCCCGCGGCCAGCCAGGGGGCGGCGTCGGAGGCCAGGACGAGCATCGGGATCTGGGTGCCGGCGACCATCTCGATGTTCGCCAGCAGGCCGAGGCCGACGACGATGCAGGCCACGGAGAAGACCACGCCGCCGAGGACTCCCCCGCTGGCGGCCTCCCGCCGGGTGCGGGCGGTCTTGCCCAGCGCGGTCAGGAAGGCCGCGAGCCACAGCATGCAGAAGCCCACGTAGGACAGACCGGCCATGAACCAGTTGGTGGAGGCCTGGGTCAGGTCCAGTTCCGGGAGGATGGCCGCTCCGCTGACGATCCCCTCCGGGTTGCGGAGGACGCCGAGGATGCCGAGGGCGACGGCGATCACCACGATCAACGGCCCGACCTTGCCGATGACGTCCACCAGGCTCTTCAGTCCGAACCAGACCGTGATGCCCACGGCTGCGGCCAGGCCGATCCCCCCGACGAACTTGGACATCCCGTAGTGCTCCTCGAACACCGCGCCGGCACCGGCGACCATCACGGTGAAGGACAGGAACACGAACAGGATGGAGAAGTAGTCGAAGAAGGTGCCCAGGTAGCGCCCGCAGTAGTAGTGGAAGATCCGTGAGGGCCGGTCGAACGCCCTCGCCTGGCCGACCACGAAGAACTCGACGCACACGTAGGTGATCAGCACCAGGACGAGCAACCCCGTGCCGAAGATGCCCCAGTACCCGTAGGACGTGAAGTACTGCAGGATCTCCTGGCCGGTGGCGAAGCCCGAACCGATGAGGAAGGCGATGATCGCCCCGGCGTAGGTGATGACCCGCAGCGCGCTGGTCCTCTCCACGCTGGCCAGATGGGTGCTTGAGGCGGGTGGTGCGGTCATGGGAGGACCGGGCCTTTCGTCGAGGGGACTGATATATCAGTACCGGCAGAACCGTATTTCAGATGTGTGACCTAGTCAACAGTTTTCTGTTACAAACATTGCCCTCCACACCCGCAGCGGGCACGATGCCCCGGGTGGGTGTCGATCGGGCGCCGACCCGAGGGCGGGCGCGGTGCCGCCTGCCACCCCGAGGTGGGCCTCTACGCTGGGTACATGGAACCCTCTGCCCCCGACCACTCCGCCCGTCCGTGAACCGACTCTCCCGCGCAGTGCTGGGCCTGTTCGCAGCACCGCGGCTCAACATGCGTGAGGACTACGGGAAGGTCCGACGCGTCCAGCGCCGCCTCGCGACGCTGACGGCCCCACGGCACCGGACCCCGTACCGGCAGGAGTCGTTCACCGACGGCGGCGCGCCGATCCCGGTCCGGATCTTCCAGCCCAGGGAACGGCGGCGCGACGACGTCCTGCTCTTCTTCCACGGCGGTGGCTGGGTCACCGGTGACATCGTCAGCTACACCTCGGCCTGCACCACGATGGCCGATCTCACCGGGTGCGTGGTGGCCTCCGTGGACTACAGGCTGGCACCGGAGCACCCCTTCCCGGCGGGGCTGGAGGACTGCTACCGCGTGGCCAACGCCCTGCTGCGGGACCCGCACAGGGCGGGCATCGAGAATGCCGGCAAGATCGTCCTGGTGGGTGACTCGGCCGGGGGCAACCTGGTGGCAGCCGTCTCCCTGCTGCTGAAGGAGCGTGGTCAGCGGGGCGCGGACCGCCAGATCCTCCTCTACCCGGTGACCCACTGGGACCACGATCCCCAGACCTCGCCGTTCGCCTCGGTGCACCACCACGGGGAGGGTTACCGGCTCACCAACACCGAGGTCGAGGACTACTTCGAGCTCTACGTCCCCGATCCGGGACAACGTCGCGACCCGCGGGTCGCCCCGCTGATGGCGACCGACCTGTCCGGACAACCCAGGACGCTAGTGATCACGGCCGAACGGGACCTGCTGTGCGACGAGGGCGAGGCCTACGGCCATGCGCTCGAGGAGGCCGGGAATGCGGTGCGCGTCCACCGGGTGGACGGGGCGCTGCACGGGTTCATCGTCCTGCCGCGGTTCTCCCGGTACCTGCGAGAGGCCTACGAGGTAATCGACGCGTTCCTCGAGGACGAGCCGGCCGATGGCGGACGCCAGCGCCCGCGGGAGCCCTCGTGACCCGCCGGACCTGGGTGCGACTGGACAACGCCTCCAACATCTTCCTCGCCGCCCGGACCGACGCCGATCCCAAGGTGTTCCGCCTGAGCGCCGAGACGGACCACGACGTGGACCCGCACCTGTTGCAGGCGGCCCTGGACACCACGTTCGACCGCTACCCGCTCTACCATGCGGTGCTGCGCCGCGGCGTGTTCTGGTACTACCTCCAGGACAGCGACCTGCGTCCCGTCGTCACCGCGGAGGACCAGTACACCTGCGCCCCGCTCTACCAGTCGGACCGGCGGAACCTGCTGTTCCGCGTGGTGCACCATCGCCGCCGGATCATCCTCGAGGTCTTCCACGCCCTGTCCGACGGCACCGGGGCGCTCTGGTTCCTGACCGACCTGCTGACCGCCTACCACCGCCTGCGCTATCCGGATCCGGTGCGCCCGGCCGCAGGCGCTCGCGAACCCCTCGGCTCCGGGACCGGCCCCGGCCTCGCTGACCCGGTCGCCCCGGTCGTCCCGCCCGGTGGCGACGCGTCGGCGCCGACGCACGCCCTGAGCGGCGACAGCTTCCGGCACTACTTCCTGCGGCGCCGTCGGCAGGGATCGACGGCCACCGGGTCCGCATTCCGCCGCGAGGCCGCTCCGGCCACCCTGACAGCGGCCGCCGGCACCCCGTCGTCGGGCGCGGCGCTGCGGGGAACCGGCGCGCGGCACAGCAGGCCCCGGACGAAGGTCTACCGGGCCGCGGGTACCCGCACCCCGGACAACCGCACCCGTGCCGTCGAGCTCACGATGCCCGCCCAGGGGGTGCTGGCACTGGCCCGCGCCGAGGGGGTCTCGCTCACGATGTACCTGATCGCCGTGTTCTTCGAGTCCCTGCGCCGCTCCTCCGGTGGGCTGGGTGCGGCCCGGACCCTGGCGGCGTCGGTGCCGGTGAACCTGCGGCAGTTCTTCCCCTCGACCTCGGCGCGGAACTTCTTCGCGACCGTCCGGGTGGACCACACCTACGGCGAGGGCCCGGACGACGTCGGCTCCGTCAGCCGGCAGCTCGACGGCCAGTTCCGGCCCAAGGCCTCCCCCGAGGCCCTGGAGAGGAAGCTGCGACGGTTCATCCGCTTCGAGCGGACGCCCGTGCTGAGAATCCTCCCGCGCCCCCTGAAGGACCTGATCCTGAAGCTGGTCAACGGGGGCACCAACCGGGGACTGAGCGTCGCGGTCTCGAACCTGGGCCGCGTGAGCCTGCCGGAGCCGGCAGCCTCCCACGTGGGGCGCATCCTGTTCCACGTCACCGCGGTCCGCCCGCAGTTCTGCGCGATCTCCCACGCCGGCCTGCTCACGATCACCTTCACCTCGCCGTTCACGGAGACCGCGCACGTCAGGGACTTCGCCCGCATGCTGACCGCGCGCGGGGTCGACGTGACGGTCGCCGCGGCCCGGGTGACCGAGGACGAGCTCGCGGAGGGGGAACCGTGAGGCGCTGCGCGCAGTGTGCCGTGGACGTGGAGGGCCACTGGACGCGGTGTCCGCTGTGTGCGGCTCCGGTGGCCGGCGAGGCGGCGCCGAGCCCGCTGCCGGCGGTGCCCCTGAACTTCTCCCGCCGCCGGGTGTGGAAGGCCCTGTTCCTCACCTCCGTGGCCGTGATCCTGGCGTCCTTCCTGGCCCAGCTGCTGTTCGGGGCGGCCGCGGACATCGGGCTCGTGCGGTCCGTCTGGCTGGGCCTGACCGCCATGTGGCTGGTGGTGCTGATGGCCGTGCGCAAGCGGCGCAACGTCGCCAAGGGCACCGTGTACCTCGTGGTCCTGATCGGCCTGGTCTGCGGGTACTGGGACTACCTCAGCGGGTGGAACGGCTGGTCCCTGGCCTACGCGGTGCCGGCCCTGTGCGCGTCGGCCATCATCGCCGTGCTGATCACGGTGCGGGTCATGCGGACCGAGGTGGGCGAGCACATCCTCTACAGCGGGCTGACGGTCCTGCTGGGCCTGGCCCCCCTGGTGTTCCTGGGCCTCGGCTGGGTGACCAACCCGGTGCCCTCGGTGGTCTGCGGGGCGCTCAGCATCTGCGCCCTGGTGGTGGTGCAGGTGGCCCGGGGCGCGGAGGTGCGCCACGAGCTCGCCAAGCGCCTGCACGTGTAGGCGTCTGGCGGCCTCGTGGTCCCGGGGTGGGCTCCCGGGGTCGTGAGCGTGGATGGGACATGGCCCGTCCACGATCACTCGTCCCAGACCTGCACCACGTTCTGCCGGGTGATCAGTCCCGCCGCGATGTCCGCCGTGCAGGCGCACCACACGGTGGTCCCGTCCGGGTAGCGGCACAGGGTCGTCAGGGCGACCCGGTCCTCGCCGACCACCGGGTCGACCACCCGATGGGTCATGTCCCGGGAGTAGGTGTCCTCCAGCCAGGGACGGATCTGGTCCTTCCCCGTGAGGACCTGTGGCGACCTCGGTGGATGGTTCCGGTCGACGATGGTCACCTCGGCGTCGTCGGCATAGGACCCCAGCAGGGTCTCGGCGTTGCGTTCCTCCGTGGCCCGGGTGAAACCGGCCAGGTCGAAGGCTGTGTTGGCGTTCATGGCTGTGTCCTGGTGTTCGGGCCCTCCGCACGGCAATTCTCCCGCTGCGGGGCACCGTGGGCAACGGCCGCGGGCCGTGGTGGAGGACCTGGTCCGCGGTGCCGCCCGACCCTCATCCGAGGTCGCCGAGCTCGTTCAGCAGCGCCAGTCCGCGGCGGGCCCAGGCGATCTCCTGTTCGGCCTGGTCCACCGTCCCCCCGTGCGCGAACTCCTTGAACCGCATGATGCGCTCCCGCTGCTGCGGAGCCGTGGTGGACAGCCGGCGCTGGAGGGTGGGCTGGCTCTCACTGCGGATCTCATCGATCACCTGCTGGGCCAGATCCCGTTGGTGCTCGAAGTGGGCGATGTGGGACTCCAGCTGCCGCCGGGCGTCCCCCGGGTCCGCCCACTCGAAGTAGGCGGCCTTGAGTCGAGCCGGGTTGCGGACCGGAACGTAGGCCAGCGGTTCCCGCTGCCAGGCCCTCAGTGCCTCGTAACCCTCCGGGGACACGGAGTACTCCGTCTTCGTGGCCCCCTTGGTCCCCCACGGGACCTGGCGTGCGGTCAGCAACCCCTCGGCCTGCATCTTGCGCAGCTCCGGGTAGATCTGCGAATCCAGGGCGTGCCACACGTGACCCACCGAGGAGCCGAACTGACGGCTGGCGTCATAGCCGGTCAACGGGCCCGCGGACAGCAGGGCCAGCAGTGCATGGCGGAGACTCATCGCCGGACAACCTCCTCGTGATGTGGCGCACTTGGAAAACTCCGGCACCACCCCTTATGGTGATCCACATTACCAAATAACTCAGCCCTGAGTGAGTGCGCCCGTCAAAATAACTCAGGACAGAGTTATTGCTCGTCGGCAGGCACCGCCCCCTTGCCGGGCACCATCCGCTAGGAGTCACCATGACCACCACCGTCCAGGCCCCCGCTCACGCCCCCACACCGCTGGCGCCCACCGGGGCTGCCAACACCGAGGGGGCCACCACCTCGGCCACGATCTTCAACCACCCGCTCAACGCCTGGTACGTTGCCGCGTGGGACCACGAGGTCACCTCGAAGGGAATCCTGGCCCGCACCATCGCCAAGCGGCCCCTGGCCCTCTACCGCACCCAGGACGGCAAGGCCGTGGCCCTGGCCGACGCGTGCTGGCACCGCCTCGCGCCGCTGTCCCAGGGCAGGCTCGTCGGCCGCGACGGGATCCAGTGCCCGTACCACGGGCTGGAGTACAACTCGGCCGGTCGCTGCACCAAGATGCCGGCCCAGGAGACCGTGAATCCCTCTGCCGTGGTGCCGTCCTTCCCGGTGGTCGAGCGCTATCGCTACGTCTGGGTGTGGCTGGGTGATCCCACCCGGGCCGATCCGGACCTCGTCCCGGACATGTTCCAGATGGACAGCCCCGACTGGGCCGGGGACGGACTGGTGATCGAGGCCGACTGCAATTACCAGTTGATCCTGGACAACCTGATGGACCTCACCCATGAGGAGTTCGTCCACGCCGGCTCCATCGGCCAGGAGGAGCTGAGCGAGTCCGACTTCGAGGTCACCCACTCCGACCGCACCGTCACGGTCACCCGCTGGATGTACGGCATCGACGCCCCGCCGTTCTGGCTGAAGAACATGCGGGACAAGTTCCCCGGTTTCGAGGGCAAGGTCGACCGCTGGCAGATCATCCACTACGAATACCCGGCCACCATCCGCATCGACGTGGGCGTGGCCAAGGCAGGCACCGGTGCGCCCGAGGGCGACCGCTCCCAGGGGGTGAACGGTTTCGTCATGAACACCATCACGCCCAGGACGGACCGGTCCTCGCACTACTTCTGGGCCTTCATGCGCAACTACCGCCTGGACAGCCAACTGATCACCACCCAGCTGCGTGACGGCGTGCACGGGGTCTTCGGTGAGGACGAGGCCATGCTCAAGGCCCAGCAGGAGGCCATCGACGCCAACCCGGACTATGAGTTCTACAGCCTCAACATCGACTCCGGCGGCATGTGGGTCCGCCGGATCATCGAGAAGGCCCTGGCCGCCGAGGGCCGCCCCACCGCGGCCCCGGCCGGAAAGTCCCCGACGTCGGTCACCGGCGTCCCCGCCCAGGGGCGGGGTCGCTGATCATGGGCCACGCCCCCGCGAGCTCCTGGCAGGACTCCGTCGTCGTCGCCGCCACCGAGGTGGCCGACCGCATCCGTCGCATCACCCTGCGCCCCGTACGGCCACAGGCCGTCCGGCCCGGTGAGCACGTCGACGTGCGCGTGAGGATCGACGGCACCGAGCACCAGCGGTCGTACTCGGTGGTGGACGCCACCCAGGACGGCTCCGAGCTCTCGCTCAGCGTCTTCCACACGCCCACCTCCCGCGGCGGCTCGACATTCATGCACACCCTCACCGCCGGCGACCGGCTGCGGATCACCACCCCCCAGCAGGACTTCCCGCTGCGGATCGGCGCGCAGCGTTACGTGCTGCTCGCCGGCGGCATCGGCATCACGGCCCTGGTGGACATGGCCCGGGTCCTGAAGCGGGTCAAGGCCGACTACCGCGTGGTCTACGTGGGACGCACCCACGAGGCCATGGCCTATGCCGAGGACCTGGTCGCCGAGCACGGGGACCGCATCACCCTCCACACCGACGACTCCGACGGACGGTTCGACGTCCAGGCCCTGGTCCAGGGGATCGGCCACGGCACCGAGCTCTACATGTGCGGTCCCATCCGCCTCATGGACGCGGTCCGCCGGGCCTGGGCCGCCACCGACCTCGACCAGACCAACCTGCGGTACGAGACCTTCGGCAACAGCGGCTGGTTCGACCCCGAGCCGTTCCGAGTCCGCATCCCCCGCCTGGACGTGGAGACGGTCGTCGGTCCGGGCGAGTCCCTCCTGGAGGCCCTGGAACGGGACGGCGTGGAGATGATGTCCGACTGCCGCAAGGGAGAGTGCGGGATCTGCCAGGTCAAGGTCCTCGACGTCCAGGGACAGGCTGACCACCGGGACGTCTTCCACTCGGACCGCCAGAAGGACGCCACCAAGACCCTGTGCCCCTGCGTCTCACGGGTCGCCTGCGGCGGTACCGCTCGTGCTGCCGGCCCCGCCGTGCTGACCATCGACGTCACCTGAGCGTCGACGATCCCCTACAGCTCCCGTCGCCGAAGCGGCCGGGTCCACACCGGGCCCGGCCCCAGACCCAGACAAGGAACACCCGTGGAGTCCCAGACCCCCCACACGCCGGCCACCCAACCCCAGGAGGCCACCACCGCGGTCCCCCGGCGGGACCTCAAGCAGGCCATCGAGACCAGTCCCATGTCCGCCTACCAGTGGTTGCTCGTCGCCGTCGCCACCTTCCTCAACGCCCTCGACGGCTACGACGTCCTGGCCATGGCGTTCACGGCGACCTCCGTCACCGAGGAATTCGGCCTCAGCGGCGGGGAACTCGGCACCCTGCTGAGCACCGGACTCATCGGCATGGCCGTGGGTTCCCTCGTGGTGGGTCCCCTGGCCGACCGATTCGGCCGGCAGCGACTGCTGATCTCCGCCCTGGCCGTCAACGCCCTCGGTCTGGGCCTCTCGGCCACGGCCGGATCGGCCGTGGAGCTCGGCACCTGGCGTGTCATCACCGGGCTGGGCATCGGCGGCATCCTGGCCACGGTCACCGTGATCGTCAGCGAGTACTCGAACCGGCGTCACCGCGGCATGGCCGTCAGCATCTTCACCGCCGGCTACGGGGTGGGTGCCACCCTCGGTGGCATGGGCGCCACCCAGCTGATCCCCGCCTTCGGCTGGCGCAGCGTGTTCTTCGTCGGAGCCGTGCTCACCGTCGTCGCCGTGCTGCTGGTGCTGGCCTTCGTCCCCGAGTCGGTGGACTTCCTGCGGTCCAGGCAGCCCGCCAACGCCCAGGCGAAGCTGGACCGCATCGCCCGCCGTACCGGACAGACCGGTTCCTTCGGACTGGGGACCGCAGCGGAGGCCTCGCACCGCGGCAACGGCCCCACCGGACTGCTGGACCGGCGCTACCGGACGTCGACGGTCCTGCTGTGGGTTGCGTTCTTCCTCATCATGTTCGGTTTCTACTTCGCCAACTCCTGGACCCCCAAACTGCTCGTCGAGACCGGCATGTCCGAACAGCAGGGCATCATCGGCGGGATCATGCTGACCCTGGGCGGCACCTTCGGGTCCCTGCTCTACGGTGTCCTGACCACCAGGTGGAACCCCCGGCTCACCCTGGTCGTGTTCACCGTGCTCTCGGCCCTCACCCTGGTGCTGTTCATCACCACCACCTCCATCCCGCTGGTCGCCTTCTCCAGCGGCGTCCTCGTGGGCATGCTGATCAACGGTTGCCTCGCGGGCCTCTACACCGTGGCCCCGCAGGTCTACGGCCCGCAGTTGCGCACCACGGGCGTGGGCTTCGCCATCGGCGTGGGCCGGGCCGGTGCCATCCTGGCGCCGATCACCGTCGGTTTCCTGCTCGACGCCGGCTGGTCGCCCACGCAGCTCTACATCGGCGTGGCGGTGGTCGTCCTGGCGGCGGCCTTCGCTGCCTTCGGGCTGCGGCCGTACCAGGACAACCCGTCCGGAGCGTCAGGTGCCGACGGGGACCACCCGGCCGCCGTCAGCCCGGGGGCTCCTGCCGCCCCGTCCCGCGAAACCATCACACACGACGAGTAGGACCAGTGATCCATCGGGTGAGGGGGCGCCACCGGGCCCACGACAGGTCTCGGGCATGGCGGGCGATCCCGAGTACGTGAGACCGGTTCATGGCGGCAGCCCTCTCGTGGGGCCTTGACAGAGTCCGCCCCGCGAAAGTGCGGTTGGGCTCGCGCCCATGCGGGATGTTCGCATACGGCCCCGCGTCATCTGAACGGTTCACCGGTCGGGTCCTACGGGACGCTGGCCGAGGGGTCCGACGTCGATCCACGCCAACCGCCCGGGCGTCCGGTGGGGGTTCGTCGTGTGGGACGGTATGAGCAGTGATCCCAGTTCCGCGTTCAGGGCCTGGCCGTAGCGAGTGCTCTGGTGGTCCATTGCTCCCGGGGGCCTGAGCGTCGCTGCAGGTCATTCCGACGGCGTTGGGTATCGAGTGCCCAGCTTCTCCGTCAACGACAGCCGCACGGTGGACCACTCGGACTCGATGATCGAGAACACCACCACGTCGCGCATGGTCCCGTCGCGCCACAGGTCGTGATTGCGCAGCACGCCATCCTGCTTGGCTCCCAATGCGGCCACGGCAGCCCGGGAGCGATGATTGTGCCAATGCGTGCGGAACTCCACGGCGATGCACTCCAGAGCCTCGAAGGCGTGGGCGAGCTGCAACAGTTTCACCTGCGTGTTGACCCCGGTGCCCTGGACGCTGGGGGCGATCCAGGTGGAACCGATCTCCAGACGCCGGTGGTCCGGTCGGATGTTCAGGAACGTCGTCATTCCCACCGCCCGCCCGTGTGCATCACGGATGGTCCACGGCACGATCTGGCCGGCGGCGTGGTTGGTCAGTCGCTTGTCGATCTCCGCGCTCATGCGATCCGGTGAAGGTAGCCGGGTGTACCAAACCTTGTAGAGGTCACCCTCTGCTACGGCCTCCGCCAATTCTTCGGCATGCTCGGAAGCCAACGGCTCCAGGGTCGCCAAGGGTCCGGTGAGCCGGGGAATCGCCAGAAAATCCATGCCATCAGGCTACTGAGCGCACAAGGCCCCAAGCCGCATCCGAAAGGAAACCGGTCATGAGCCAGATGCAGCGTGACAACTGCGGATGGTCCTATCGAGGATCCCCTTGTGGGCCCACATGACGAGGAGGATTCATCTGGGAGTTCAGGACCTCACCCTTCTTCACGTCCCGGCAATGGGGCGCCGGCTAGGAACGCCTCGTACTGGGCCTTCGCCTCGGGCTCGCTCGTGGGCTGCTGAGTCGAGTAGCGCCCGTCCGTGCGGTCCCGCTTTGGCCCGGAGATCCAGTAGAGGTCGTCGGTGTCCACGTCGTAGAAGTTCGCATCCCCGTCCACGTTGGCCCGAGCCGTGCCGGTCACTCGTGCAAGGGTGCGGTCGTGGAAGTATGCGGTCCGCCAGGTCTTGGAGAAGCGCACCCACCCGATCCAGGCGGGCCCACGATCGCGGCCATAACCGGTCTTGAGCTGGACGTACATGATTCGGTCGGGCATGCCTTCAGGATAGGTATGCCCCGTTGCGTCCGAATCCCACTCGTGCGGTCCGCCAGATGCAGCGCGCCCAACTGAACTGCCGGCAAGAACTGGCGGGAGGCTTCAGGGCGTCACCAAATCGTCGAACGCGGCGTCGCGGCTGATTCGTCCCCGAATTTGTCGACGTTGTGTCTGTTAGGGATCCTTCGCTGGGACGGTACTGGTGAACCGCTTCTAGGCACACCGTCGTGCCGGTCAGGATTCCACTTGCGGAAAGGCGAAGAGGGGTCACCGGAGCACCTCTTGAGGCACAGCTCGTTTGAATGCCCTCGTAGTAGCGTCGCAATATGAACGACAGCGAGGGTCAGCCTCCTGTGGTGCGGATGTTCCCGGACTACGCCGACACCGTTCTGTGGTTCGGGGGACCCGTACCGTACGACGAATCCGGCCTCAGTGAAGGGCTGGTCCGCGAACTAGAGGATTGGGAACAGTCCTACTGCGACTCACTGACGCCCGACGAAGACTGGAAGTCATCAGAACTGGCCCGCCAGTTCACCGCGGAAGGCAACCGTCTGGCCCAACGGGTGGCAGATGAACTGGGTGACGGATACGAAGTCCAGTTCAGCTCCTACGAACCCGGTGTCCCGCCGCGCAGGTTCCGTGGGGCGCGCTCGAGCCTCAATCCTCAAGCCGCCGCTGCCTTCGGAGAGCTAGAAGCGACTCTGATCGCGGAGCAGGAGAAATCCGACAACGTTGCAGGTGTTCCTGACGGAGATAACTCCGAGTGGTTCGCCGTTGCCCCGTTGACGGGCGCCATCTTCAGACCGCATCGGTAGACCATCCCTGGTGGGGCACAGGTCTTCATTGGCACCGTTGACGAGTCTTCAAGGGGGGCCGGTGCCAGCCCCGGCAACAGATGCCCCCTAAGGTGGTTCAGGTCACCTAGAGGAAGGCGGGGGCGCCGGGCGATGTCGCGAAAAGGCACACACGGATGGATACGGTGCATCGTGGGAACAGCCGCCCTAGGGTTGATCCTCAGCGCCTGTGGAGCCCCAGACCGGGGAGTCGAAGCCAGCAGGCCGGCCGACCAGCAGGCGTCGCAGAGCAGTCCGCAATCGACCTTCAGAACCGAGGCGCAGATTAGCCCGCCGGACGCCATCTCACCCAGTGCGCGGGTGCCGGGAATCACGTGCCAACATCCGGAGGACACCATGGACGACGAACTGGTCAAGGCCCATCCCGCGTTCACGCGGCACTTCTCGGCACCGGTCTACGACGATCCCGCCAACGAGCTCGCCCCCTTCGGTTCCGACGAAGGATGGGACTTACTGTTCACCGTCGCGCAGCGGTGCGAAGAACTGACCGACACCGCCACACTGGATGATGTTCTTGCCCTGGCCGAGGTACCGGTAGCGCACGAGTGGGGTGAGAACCCCGAGGGCGAGCAGTGGTACGAGGCCGCCACCTTCGTCGCGGCAGCCGGGTTCACCCTGCTGCGGTTGACCGGCCAGATAGACCCGGCCGGTCATCAACGGACCATTCAGGCGGTCGACATCCTGATCGACTACTTCGGGGAGCACCCCGACCTGCTCCAACAGAAAGCGGATCTGCAAAGCTGGCCGACCGAGACCACCCCTCAGGGCTGACCACCACGGTCCCCGTCCGTGTGCTCGAGCCCAGAACTCGACGGCCCGCATCTCATTCGAGGATCCTCGACCGAGACAATGGGTGGTTCACCACGGTCGTGGCGTGGATGCGTGTACCAGGCGTGCGGTCTGCCCGAACTGGCCCTGGTGGCTGGTAACCGCCGAGACTCGTGCCAGTCCGTCTTCGAGGAAAGGAACGCGGTTGAGCAAGAACCGTCTTTCTGCACTGCAATCCGAGGCGTTCATCCTGCTCCCGGACACGGTGCAGGACCTGGATGACTTCGTCTGCCACCCGGAGCGGTACCTGGTGAGTCTGTACGCCGACCCCCGACGGGCCACCGAGCTGTGGCGCGAGCGATCCAGAAGGCATCCCTATGGCAGCGAGGGACTGCTGCGCCTGTCCTACCGCGGACGAGAACTCATCCACCCGGCGTTGTGGGACGAGGTCTCCGGGGTGTGGTTCGCCCTGATCGACTGCCTCCAGGCCTACCTGCAGACCGGCAGGGGCTTGAGCTCGTTCCCTGGCCAGCCCGTGGACGTGGAGATGCGGCGCGCCCGGGCGGGAGCGGTGTTCGGCGTCAACGGCGACCGGGTCCTGGTGGACCCGACCGAGTTCATCCCCGGACTGCTCGATGAGGCCGAGCGATACTCCCGGTGGGTCGAAGACCGCATCGGCACCCTGGACGCACCCACGGACCAGCAGACCGGTGCCCTCCGGCAGGCTCTGGCCAAGCACACCCGATGAAGCGGCGCCCCGCCTAAGACCCCGTTCACAGGAGGTCGCGCCCGGATGGGGATCCCTAATCGGCTCGGCCTCAGTGGCTCGGCGCCCGCTCATGCCGTGGGCCGGGGGGTGCTTTCTCTATTGCACGGATTATTCTCTTCATACGATTTTTTCATGGTCAGTGACGAGCAAGTCCAGGAGTAAGCAGACGAGGCCGAAGCTGGTTACGACGTCGAGGAATTGAAGCGCCGCGGGCGCGGCCGCCCCGGTCGCGGGCTGAGCCAATGCAGGTCGTTGCCGTGCGCCTCACTGCCGAGGAAATTGCGGCACTGGATGAGCGGGGCGCGCGAGAGCACCTGTCACGCTCGGAGACAATCCGCCGCGCCCTGACTGACTTTGTAGCGTGAAAGTCCACGCCAGCGCACTCAAGCACGGAGTACTCCCCGAGGACGCGGTCCAGGCAGCCGACTGGTTCCAGTGGATAGAACCCCTTAGAGGGAGATGACTGGCCGCATCGTGAGTTACGGCTCGGCTTCGACACCGGGGCCCGCTTGCTTAAGACCGTTGAACTGGTCTTTGAAAGTGGCGAGCAGATGGTGAGCCATGTCATGCCATGCCCGCCAGGAGGCAATATTGGGACCTGCTCCCCTAATCCCAGCCTCCTTCCTGCCGCGATGCGGCTGCATGTGCCGCCGGGGCCGCTGGTGGCGTGGCGTCGGCTGTCCAGCGTGAATGCATGACGCTGGCCAGCCGACGCCAACCATGCTTCACCGATGCGATGTTGACTCCGCGAGGTGGGTCTCGGCCGCGGCGCGTTGGCGTTCGATGGCGCGGTAGACCGTCGAGCGGCCGACGTCGAAGAGTTCGCCGACCTCGAGGATGCTGTACTGGCCGCTGTGGACCAATGAGACCAGATGCGCCTCCTGGCGACGGTTGAGCTTGGGCTGCTTGCCGCGCAGACGGCCCTTGTCCCGGGCGATCTTCATCCCCTCGCGGGTGCGCAGCCGGATCAGGTCGGACTCGAACTCCGCGACCATGGCCAGGACGTTGAACAGCAATCGCCCGATGGCGTCGGTGGGGTCGTAGACCGACCCGCCCAGCGACAGGCTGATCTGCCGGGCCGTTAGCTCGTCGGCGATCGCCCGGGCATCGGGCACCGACCTGGCGAGGCGATCGAGCTTGGTCACTACCAGGGTGTCGCCGGCCCGGCCGGCAACCAGTGCTTCGCGCAGACCGGGGCGTTCGCGGTTCGTGCCGGTCAGGCCGTGGTCGACGTAGACCCGCTCGGGCTCGACGCCCAGGCCGAGCAGGGCGTCGCGTTGGGCGGTCAGGTCTTGCTGGTCGGTGGAGCAGCGGGCATATCCGATAAGCAGTGCGCTCATGGCGCACCTCCAAAAGGTTGGCTCGGCCCAGCCCGGGATGGCTGGACTCGAGTGTCGAGCAGCGCTCGATCCTGCCACCAAGCGCCTTCCATCACGGGCTCTGCAAGACCCAGCGATCCATCGCCTAGGAGGACCCACGTCTGGGCACGAATCACCGCACCTTCAGTCCTTCGGTGGTCTCAACGACCGGATGCCGTAGGCCGTTCCCCCACGACGGAGATCGGTCGGGCTATCGCACCAGCAAGTTCTCGTGGACCTGACCCCACCCGTCATCAGTGAGCTTGGTGACGTCAACCCCGTCGCGGACCACCCTGGCCTCGGTGCTCTCCATCTCGAGCGTCGCCAGCTGGGTGGCGACGTTCGAGTGGCCACTACAGGCGGACGATTCCGCTTCCATGGCCACAATGCACACGCCGCTTGCGATGCCAGGGTCGACGGGCTTGGCGAGGAAGTATGAGATGAGATGCCGATACCGGCCGCTGCCAGAGCCTTGCGTTGCATCGGGGCTCCTGACCATGGACGTTGGGGTATCTGCCACCCTAGTCAGACGCGAGTGAACCATGTCATGGTCAGGCGATTTCGTTTGGGTAACCGGGGGTCGTGCGCCTGGTCCATACTGCGACATCGATCGGTACGACAGGGGGCCGTGTCACCGATCAACTCTGAACGAATGTCGTCACTGCCCTTCGAAACTGCGGCATAGTCAGCGACTGGCCAGCCTGCGCCGCGAGGGTGGCCCCCGGGTGGAATGGCCGGTGAGGTGTTCACCGCCGAGTCGCGCGGGGTGCTGGGCGGAGATAGTCCGTGAGGAACCCGCCCAGCAGCCCTGCCGCCACGAGCACCAGGGCCGGCCACAGGATCAGCGGTCCCGTGATGACGGTGACGTCGAAACCGACCAACGGCTTAAGCACCAGGGCGGTCACCACGTAGGCAATCGCCAGCAGGACCGTGACAGCAATCACGCGCTGGCCTTGGCTGCGCCGCTTCACTGCGGGGAAACTCGCTGCGTACTCTTGGGCGGTGCCGAACTCGGCCTCGGGCGACGAGTCATCGGATGCCGTGTGGGCACGCACCTCTTCGATCGCCTCGGCCACTTGGGCTTCCGGAACTCCGCGCAGGCGCAGGTTGAAAGCCAAATCACGTTCGTAGGTCATGAAACGTCCTGTCAGTTGGTGCGGAGAGTTGCCAGCATCTGGCTCATGTGGTCCCACGCGGCGTGGGCCCGTCCGAGTTCGTTAACTCCGAGCGGTGTCAACTCGAACACCTTGCGGCCCGGTCCGGTCTTATCGTGCTCCCACCGGTGCTCCACCAGGCCTTGGCCCTCGAGGCGTCGAAGCAGTGGATACAGGGTGCCTCCCTGGACCCGGGGAAAGCCACTGCCGCGCAGGACCTCGACCAGGGCGTACCCGTGCTGCGGTCCGGCGCTAAGCAGAGCGAGTACGGCCTGAGGGAGTGCGGCCCGGGTGATTTCCGTGGACCAGTCGATCGAGGCCATGTTAGATAGTAACGCTATCTAGATGGTCGCACCGCTTCACGTACCGATTAGACATCTTCTGCCAACATTGACGCGGGAGGCCGCCCCGTCTCCGACGAAGGATCCCCCGTGTGGGAAGCTGGCGATGCTCTCTATGGCGCGCCTGGTGTAGGACGCGCCTTGGTCTGGTGGCAGGATGCAGAGTGATCAGGGAGCGGCTTTCGGTGGGCACGGAAACAGCCTGCATAGGGACCGCAGAAGCAACTGGCGGGCAGTCGCAAGGCTGTGGCCCCTGTGAGCGGCTCCGTCGAGACGGGGCTGCAGGTGGCTCAGAATCTCGTCATGAGTGCGCCACGAGCGTCTGACACGGCAGGATGCGCCTTGGGGGTCATGTCGCCGGGTACATTCGGTGCACACCACGGTTTCGAGGCGCCCTGTTCTCGACCACTGATTTGGCCGCTAAAGAGTGGCCGTGACGCACGAGGGAAGACATGAGTGCTGCACCGACCATCACCGAGATCGATGGCGTGGAGGTCCACTGGCGCGCTTTGCCGGGGCGCCTGCGGGCGGACCTGATCTTCCGTGCGGGTGCGGTGGACGAGGCCTTCCACACTCTGGGTACGGGACACCTCGTGGAGCACCTGGCCTTCGCCGAGGTAGAGGACCTGGACCCAGACGTGAACGGCTGTTCCGGAATGCTCACCACCACCTTCCAAGTGGAAGGGACGCCGGAGAAGGTGGCCCATCAACTCCGGTCTCTGTGCCGGGCGATCTCCGACCTGGCCGACGGTTCCCTGCCCGCAGCCCGGATCGAGCACGAGAAGAGGATCCTCGCGGCCGAGGGCGACGTCTCGGCGCTTGGGGAACCGGCCGTGGCCGAGGCACTGACGGTCCGTTACGGACTGCGCGGACCGGGTCTGGCCGGGGTGTCGTCGCGGTTCATCGAGAAGCTGACCGATGCCGAGATCCGTTCCTTCACTCGTGAGTACTTCACCCGCGGCAACGCCTTGCTGGTACTCAGCGGTGACCCCCCGGCCGGTTTGCAGCTTCCCTTGCCCGAGGGTGCCCGTCGCTCCGTGCCGGAGTTCGATCCCGTCCCATTGGTCTTGCCCGGGGAGTACACCACCGGCGGTGAGGACCTGGTGTTGTCCTTCCAGGTGCCAGGAATGTCCGCCGCGGCAGACCCGGTGGCTCGGCTGGTGCTCGGGACGCTACGCCGCCGGACCTTCCGACGGCTGCGCCGGGACGCTGGGGTGGTCTACGACATCGAGGCCGGCCAGGCACTGCAGCCACAGTCCGGGGTGGCGGTGGTCATCGTTCGGGTCGCGAAGACCTCCCTGCCTCAGGCGGCCGAGGGGATTCTGGGTATCCTGCGCGAACTGCGGGACCACGGCGTGACGGACGCCGACCGGGAGGCGGCCTACCAGGAGGTCCAGGACCAACTCGAGGACCCGCACCACGAGACCGTCGAGCTCTTCGACGCCGCCGAGGCAGGCTTCCTGCAGGCGCCGCAACCTTCCCTGCAGGACCTGGGTGCAGCTGTGCGCGCGATCACCAAGGAGGACGTGCGAGCCTGGCTGGCCGGGCTGGATTCGACCCTGGCCGTCGGGGTACCGGCCATAGACCTCGACGACGAGCCCGAGCCGGGCACCTCGGGTCTGGTCGCAACGGTGATGGGCCCCCTACCGGGCCCGGAGGTCACCGGGACGGTCTACCCCGTCAAGATGTTCGCGCGACTGGCTGGGGTGCCCAAGGGACTCAAGCTGGTCGTGGGTGAGAGTGGCGTGTTGGTCACGGACGGCCAATTTCGGCGGTCCCTGGCCTGGGACCAGGTCGCCGCGGTGGAACAGGACGCCTCGGATCCGGACGACGTCCAGACCACCGTCGTCGGCGTCAACGGCGAGGTCATCGAGGTCCCGACGGCCGTGCTGAAGGGCGGGGACCGCGCCGTAGACCAGATCTGCCAGCACGTCCCGCAACGACGGCAAATCACCACACACCTTCGCGATGACCGTGCCGAGCATCGAGAACAGGGACCAGTGTGAGGAAAGCTATTGCGGGCGTCGCGCTCAGCGTGATGCTGGGCATCGCGCTGACCGGATGCGGCGAAGACGCCGAGAGCCAGGGCCCGGACACTGGGGATTTCGCCTACGTCACCGACGCGTCCCCGGCAGCGTCCAACGGCGGGGAGGGGGCGGGGGGTCCGACGGAAATGCCCACGATTGCGGTGATGGACGATGACCGTTTCTGGCACATCATTGACCAGTCCGGGTCATCGGCCGGTGGCAGCGTCGAGGACCAGACCGGCAGCCTGACCGCCACACTGGCGGGTCTGACGGCCCAGGAGATCGCGGCGTTTGACGTGGCCTTCGCGGCCCACCGGGACGAGCTCTACTCGTGGGATCTGTGGGGCGCGGCGTACCTGTTGATGGGCGGGTGCTCGGATGATTGCTTCACGGACTTCCGCAGCTGGGTCATCGCCCAGGGCCAGGACTACTTCGAGGCCGTGAAGTCCGACCCCCAGGCCTTGGCCGATGGCCGTTTGAAGGATGCCGGGCAGGTCGCCGAGGCGGAGTTGTTGTCCTACGTCGCCATGGACGTCTACGTGGAGGCGACCGGCCGGGAGATCTTCATGGACTACGGGTCTCGTCCGGGAGCGGAGATAGCCGCGGAGCCCACAGGGCAGGAGTGGGATGAGGACGATGAGGACGCGCTCCGCGCCCGCTACCCGAAACTGAACCCGCTGCCGTACTGGTAGCCAGGAACTGCTCACAGCGCCGAAGCACCGCCCGCGTTTCGCACGAATGACTGCGGGCTCGCGCTCAGCCGCGTCCGTTCGGGCATCCGCTTCCGGGCCGCACCGCAGCGCTTCAGTGGCCTGAACGACCAGGCGCCATAGACGGTTCCGTCACTGCGATTCACGCCCTTACCCACATGTGTCCATCGGCCCCGTCGCGCAACCCACGGGTTACCGTCCAACCCGAGGGGGAATCTTGGGTCGGCAGTGTGACTGCTGAGATACGTGGCGTTCTCACCCTGGGTTGAACACCTTCCGCCTCCGGTTGACGGCCCCGTCCACGAGGGGATTTTCTGATCTCAGGTCAGGAGGCGTTGCAAGCCCTCACGGTACTGGCGGTACAGCTGGACAGGTTCCAGGGATTCACCGGCGTCGGCCAGTTCGGCCCAGTGGTCCCAGCAGGACCGCCAGAGCAGCATGGCGGTCTCGGCGATGAGCCGGGCCGTCATGAGGTTCATGTCTGCCCCGCCTCGCCTGAGCAGACGGTCGCGTAGACGAAGTACGAGCTCGTGCTCCTGGGCGGTCGCCAGGCCTCGGATGTCCGGTTCGCGCAGCAGGATCCGTCGGACCCGCTGGTTCGTCTTCAGGTCTTCCTGGGGCTCGGCGGCGATGACGGCGGCGGCCATCTCCTCGACCGCCCGGAGCGCGGCATCGGGTCCGGTGCCGTCGAGTTCGAGGGCGTCGATGGCCCGGAGCAGCCGGCGCTGGCCGGGCAGGACGGCTTGTTCCTTGGAGGCGAAGTGTCGGAAGAACGTCCGGGAGGAGACCCCGGCGCGGGCGGCGATCTGCTCGACGGTCGTGGCCTTGACGCCTTGGGCCTCGAAGAGGTCGACGGCCGCCCGGTGGATCGATTCCTGGGTCTCCAGTCGTCGGCGGGTCCGCAGGTCCGGCACGTCCCGGACCGGGATGCCCGGGGCGGGGTTCCCTCCGGCAGCGTTCCTGGTGGGGTTGTGGTGGGCCACGGGCACCCTTCATCGTTTTGGCCGCTATGCGGTGTGATTCTAGGCACGTTCCAGCACCTACGGTTAGCGACAGTACTTGCCATTCTGGCACACTGTGACACGAACCCGGCCGGCCCTGCCTTGGCCGAGTGCGCCCATTTCCTCCCCTATCCCACGCTCCGGTGTCTCCGAAGACGGGATGCCCTAGAAAGTACTGGTGGTCCATGACCGATGTCATCACCCGGGATGCCAACCCGCCCACGGACAGCATTCCCGCTCTACCTTCCCGCCCACGCGCCCAGAAACGTGTCGGTGGGATGATCGCCGTCGCAGCAGCCGCGGCCTTCCTGGCCACCTTCAACGAGACCTTCCTCAACGTGGCCTTCACGCCGATCATGGAGGACTTCGGCGTCGACGTGAACACCGTGCAGTGGCTGACCACCGGTTACCTGTTGGTGGCCGCGGTGTTCGTACCGGTCTCGAACGTGCTCTATCACCGGTTCCCCACCCGCCCGCTGTTCGTGGCCGTCGTTGCCCTGATGGTCCTCGGATCCGTGGTGGGAGCCTTCGCTCCGACCTTCGGAGTGCTCCTGGTGGCACGACTGGTCCAAGCCATCGGAACGGGCCTGCTCACCCCCATCGGCATGAACATCACCCTGGCCGTCTCGCCGCGCGAGAAGCTCGGCCTGAACATGGGCATCATGGCCGCGATGACCACCCTGGGGCCGTCCCTGGCGATCGTGCTCTCTGGCGTGCTGCTGACCATCGCCCCGTGGACCACCCTGATGTGGGTCTTCGGCGCTCTGTGCCTCATCGTCCTGCTCGCCGGCGCGATCACCTTGCGAACCGTCGCCGACCTGGGTCGGCCGGTCCTGGACATTGCCTCGCTCCTGCTGGTCGCGGTGGGTCTGGTCGGCGTCCTGTACGGCGTGACCGCGGCCTTCGGGGGATCCCCCCTCTACGCGGGCGTCGCCGGCGTCGTCGGAGTGTTCGCGATGTGGCGGTTCATCGTCCGCCAGCGTCGCATCAAGCACCCCCTGCTGGACCTGCGCCCGTTCTCCAGCCCGGCGTTCGTGTTCGGCGTGCTGATGACCATGCTGGGGCTGGTGTTCGTGTTCGCGATGAACGTCATCATCCCGTTGTACCTGCAGGGGGCACGCGAGATCACACCGCTGGGTGCCTCCCTCACGCTGGCACCGGGGATCCTTCTCACCGTGGTCATGGGGCCGGTGGCCGGTCGCCTCTTCGACCGCCGCGGCGGTCGCTGGTCGATCCCGCTCGGATTCCTCATCATGGCCGGCTTCGTCACGCTGGTGGCGGTCGCGGCGGGACAGGCACCGGTCCCGGTCCTCGGGTTGCTCTACATCCCCGCGGTGCTGGCTACCGCCTTCGTCATCGGACCCTCGCAGACGTTCGCCCTGTCCCATCTCGACCGGGAGACCAGTCCGCACGGCGTGACGGTGGTCTCCACCAGCTTCCAGATCGCCGGCTGTGTGGGCACCTCGCTGGCCGCCGGCATCTACGGTGCACTGACGGCCGCGAACGTACGCGCCGGGCTCGGCGAGAGCGAGGCAATGCTCACCGGCTTCCACGGCGCTGCCGCCCTGGTGGTCCTCACCTCACTCATCGGCATCGCCCATGCCATCCTCGCGTACCGTTCGGTTCGCTCGCGTCGCTCGGATGAGCTCGATCAGAGCTCGGCGCACACCGTCGCATCGATCATGAAGTCCGAGGTCTACGCCCTGTCCTGGGACCAGTCGGTGCTTGACGCCCTGCGCACCTTCGCAGCACGCGGCATCTCGGGGGCGCCGATCCTCGACGACAAGGGATCATTGGCAGGCTTCCTCTCCGACGGCGATGTCATGCGCTATCTGTCTGCCGCCCATCCGTCCTCGATCTCGATCTACTCCTATGCGGTTGGTGCCGATGACGACCTCGAACAGGCCATGTCCGATCTGGCGAACCTGAATGTCATGAGGCTGGCCACCCGCGATGTCGTCACCATCACGGCCGGCGCATCGGTCGCAGATGCTGTCGCTGCGCTGTCGGACGCACGGCTGAAGAAGGTGCCGGTGGTCAACGGCGAGGATGATCGCCCGGTGGGTATCGTGAGCCGGGCGGCGATCAACCTCCTAGCGATCGCCAACTACCTCCGCACTCGCGATCAGACCCTGCAGTCTGAAAAGACAACGACAGCCTGATCCGCAAAACAGCCGACACACCGTTCATAGGAGGAGGCCACCTTGGCTCGTCAGTCGGTGTCTTGGAGGCCCAGGACGATTTCATGGCCACGCATGCACCACAGCCTGTAGGCAGGATCGAACCGGGTAAGGCGTGGTGAGCCGAAAGCAGTGAGGCCCGCCGAGCGCAGAACGGTACGCAACGCCTTCAGATGCCTAAGATAGTCGGCCCCACTCCAGCGTCCCGAGGGCCTTGACCAGACCGGGGGACAGAATGCCTCCGTAACCGCCCACCACACTGACGATCGCTGACGACCCCTTGCCAGACCTCACCCCAGTAGTGGATCCCGTTTCGGGCAGGAGCCATTGCACATGCAGCCTCCGCCGGCCTCGGCGAACGGGTGCCGCAAGCCGCTCCCCCTAGGGGTCAACCCCGCTACCGGCATGGCTCAAGGGGGCGAGCTGCCGCGGGGTTGGGCGGGACGATCGGTGGGCGCGTGCGATGATCGGTGCGGAAGGCATCGGTTGGTCACGGCACGGGGGGCAGGCATGGGTATCGAGCTTCGCGACATCTCGCTGGACGGGGGACGCATCCACTACCTGGTCGCCGGTTCCGGCCGGCCGCTGCTGCTCTTGCACGGCGTCGGGGAGAGCTCGGCGTACTGGCGCGAGGTCCTGCCCCGGCTGGCCAGCCGGTACACCGTGTACGCGCCGGACCTGCCCGGGTACGGCGCCAGTGACCCGTTGCCCTCCGATGAGGCGCCGGCACCGGAACGCCTGGCCGAGGCGATGGCGGCCTTCCTCGACACCGTCAACGGAGCCGAGGCGCCACCGGCCGTCGTGGTCGGTCACTCCCTGGGTGGCAGCATCGCCCTCGAGCTCGCCCTGGGCTACCCGGACCGCGTCCATCGCCTGGTCCTCGAGGACTCCGCGGGACTGGGCCATTACGTCAACCCGGCCCTGCGTGCCCTCACCGTCCCCGGTTACGGTGACGTCGCAACGCGAGCCGGACGCACGAGCATCGGCGCGGTCCACCGTGCGTGGGCCCGGATCCCGCTGATGTTCGCCCAACCACACTTGGCGCCGCCGCACTGGGTGGCGGAGCAGCGTCGCCTGGCGGGCCTGCCACACCACCTGCATACCTCCTTGGCCGCCCTGCGCACCCAGGCCGGTCCCTTCGGGCAGCGCCGGGTGCTGCTCGATGCCCTGCCCCAGCTCCGGATCCCCACCCTCATCATCTGGGGGGCTCAAGACGCGGTCGTCCCGGTATCCCAGGCCCGTCACGCAGCATCCCGACTGCGACATGGTCAACTCGCCGTCGTCCCGGGCTGCGGACACGTCCCCCACCTCGAACGCCCCGAGCACTTCCTGGACGCCCTCCAGTCCTTCGACACCACCTGAGGCACCCACCGTTTCCTCACGGATCCGGAGAATGGCCGGTGGTCAACGCTTCGGCTGAGGCTGCGCTGCTGAGATCTCTGGGCAACGTCGGGCCGATGATCATCGGCATCTGCGCGGGCGAGAAGTCCGGTTAGTCCTCGGGGGCGACCGGCGACACGTGCTCAGGAGACTGGGGGGACGTCAGCCCCCCGGCGGCGGGGCGCGGCGATTGCCGGCGTCCATCCAGTCAACGGCAGGGCGCCGCCGGGCTTAGACGGCTTGACGGTAGGCCTCGATCGCTTCACGATGAATACGCACGCGGGCGGCGACCTCGTACCCGTTGTTCTTGGCTCAGGTCCGGATGAGCGTGGCTTCCTGTGCGGCCTCCGGCGCCGCGACCGGGCGCGCGAAATACGTAGTTCCTCATTTCGGCCCGTAACTGCTTGGCAGTGTCCTGGCTGAGGTCGAGCTCGTAGTGCCGGCCATCCACACCGAACCGGACGGTCCCCGCAACCGGTGCACCGGTGAGGTCACCGACCAGGACCGTCTCGATCTCCATCGGGTCCCAGGTGACCTGGCCACCGGTGACTACGGACCTGTTCCTGGGCGGCCGCCGTCCGGCCGCGAGCTGCATCGTCTTGCTCGGGGTTGCTTACGGTTCGGCGAAGGGAGCCGGGGTGGTCCGTTTGCGAGTGGTCAGGTACAGGCGGTGGGCGGTGATGACAATCGCCAGCCATGCCAGGCCCAGGAGCCAGGCGGCGAGGACGTCGGTGAACCAGTGGTGACCCAGGAAGACCCGGCTGATCCCGATGGTGAGAGCGAAGGTTGACGCGAGGGTGATGGTCAGCACCCGGGTACGGCGGGAGTGTTGGCGCAATAGCAGTACATAGGCGACGATGCCAGCGATCACGAGCGCGTTGAGGGTGTGCCCGGACGGGAAGGATGCAGAGTGCTCATACGGGGGGACCGCATCAGCCAGGGGTGGGCGGGTCCGGCCGATGAGGTTCTTTCCGGACAGGGTCATGAACAAGGACCCGGCGGCGGCGGTGATCAGGATGACGGGCGTCCAGGAGCGTCGCCTCAGGGCGAGGGTGACCATGGTGGCGGCGGCGAGGATGGGCATCCCCACCACCCCGGCGATATTGGTGTAGGCCGTGGCCAGGACGTTTGTGCCGGGAGAACGCAGCCCCAGCATGGTGTCCAGGACGGGGTGGTCAAGCGCGGCTACCCCGTTGGCCTGCGTGACGGCCTCATAGGTCTCCGAGGCCAGCCACGTCATCGTCACGGAGATCCCCGCCCCGAGCGCCAGGAGCAGCACCAAAGCCTGATAGGGGCCCAGGAGCCTGCCGATCCGGTTGACGCTGTCGGCGAGCCATAGGCCCGGGCCGGACTTCCACCGGGTGAGGTCCCGCGTCCCGATGTAACGGTCCTGGTCCAGCTCGCCCTCGGTACCCAGGCTGGCGGACCGTTCCGGTCCGGGAGTAGGTTCCGGCATGCTCATCTCCTTACTCGTCACTGGTTTTTCATGGGTCCCTCTTGGGTGCCGCGACATAGCCCCCGGCCCGACACCACACAGTGCGGGCTCTCCCGGGGGCATGGGCGACGGCATCCGGGCCGTCATCTTCACCGCCTGCGGACGTGGACGCTGGGACAACAGGCAGTGAAACAGTCCCCGCGACAGGCCAGTGCGGGGCACGGTACGGGAAGGGAGGGGTGCGACCCACGGAACCGGCGCGGCGGCACGCCTGGTTCGCAGGACCTGAACTGTACCTCGTAGCCGTCGCCCAGTTCGTCGGCCACGCGCGCGGCCAGACGGTTGCCCTCTGCGGTGAAGTGGCGGGCCAACTCCGCTGACTTCCAGGATGACGCACGCCCTACTTGCCTCCCCGGACGTGGTCGGTGAACCTCCATCCGCCTGAGGTCCTCGTGCCCTGGAGTCCGGCTAGGACTCTGAACCTCCGAAGCGTGAATCCGGCACATGATTGCATCCTCACGGAGCGCCGGAGGGGAACTTCCCTGCAGGGTCGTCGAACCATTGTGGGGCACCGGGGGCCGTCTTAGAGTGATTGCTGCACCGACGGTCGGCCACTAGGGCAAGTGGCCGTTCTTGGGGACGTTGAATCCAGGATCTGGACTCTCCACGGCAACCCTTCATGATCGCGAGACAGCCCCCGACCAGACTGTTGATAACAGCCAGTCAAGTCCTCCACTCCCCCGGCCTCAGTCAACCAGGCCGCAGGTCATCTCGAGGTGTGCTGTCTTCGGTCGCCCCGTGAAAGAAGACCGAGATGTCCCATCAACCTCGTCACGACCCGGCGTGTTCGCGTCCGAGTGCACGCACACGGGTCAAAGTATCCATGTACCGCAGCGTCGCTGCCGTCATCATTGCGGGGGGCCTGCTCGCCGGCGGCGTGGCGCCTGCCACCAGTGCGCCAGGACCGGTGACCGCCCCTCAGCCGACGGCCGCCAGTTGCACCGCCCAGTCCCCGCCGAGCGACGTCGGGAAGGGACTGCTGCACGAATAGGTGACATCTGATCTGTGACGCTGTGAGGCGTTGCTGGAAGGATGAACACCGTGCCCAAGCCCTATCCCCAGGAGTTCCGCGACGACGTCGTGAACGTCGTCCGCAACCGTGAAGCAGGCCAAACGATCAAGCAGATCGCCGCGGATTTCGGCATCGCCGAGTCCTGTGTGCGCAACTGGATACGCCAGGCCGAGGTCGAGGACGGCGCCCGGCCCGGAACGCCCGCAGCGGAGAACGCGGAACTGCGCGAGGCCAAGAAGCGCATCCGGTTGCTGGAGCAGGAGAACGAGGTGTTGCGCCGGGCGGCGGCCTACCTGTCGCAGGCCAACCTGCCGTCAAAAGGCTCTACCCGCTCGTGAAGGAGCTCGCCGCCGACGGTATCCCCGTCATGGTGACGTGTCGGGTCCTGAAGCTCTCCCGCCAGCCCTACTACCGCTGGCTCGCCACCCCGGTCGCCACCGCCGAACTCACCGAGGCCTACCGCGCCAACGCCCTGTTCGACGCCCACACCGATGACCGGGAGTTCGGCTACCGGTACCTGGTTGAGGAGGCCCGGGATGCCGGTGAACCGATGGCCGAGCGCACCGCCTGGCGGATCTGCTCGACCAACGGTTGGTGGTCGGCGTTCGGCAAGAAACGCGGCAAGAACGGCAAGACGCCTGGCCCTCCGGTCCACGACGACCTGTGCGCCTACCTCGACGAGCACGGCGCGACCCGTCACCGGTTCGCCGCCGACGGGCCGAACGCGTTGTGGCTGTCCGATATCACCGAACACCGCACCGCGGAGGGCAAGCTCTACCTCTGCGCGATCAAGGACGTGTACTCCAACCGGATCGTGGGCTACTCCATCAGCGACCGGATGAAGTCCCGGCTCGCGGTCGCGGCGCTCAACAACGCCGTCGCCCGCCGCGGTGACGTGGCCGGCTGCGTGGTCCACACGGACCGAGGATCTCAATTTCGAAGCCGAAAGTTCGTGCGCGCCCTGCACCGCCACGCCATGGTCGGTTCCATGGGCCGGGTCGGGGCGGCCGGGGACAACGCCGCGATGGAGAGCTTCTTCGCGCTGCTGCAGAAGAACGTCCTGGATCGTCGCCGGTGGGCCACCCGCCAGGAGCTGCGGCTCGCGATCGTCACCTGGATCGAGCGGACCTACCACCGCCGCCGCAGGCAATCATCCCTGGGCCGATTGACCCCCATCGAATACGAGACCATCATGACCACAGCTGCCGCTTAGGCAGCCTGACCCACCCTGTCACCTATCGGTGCAGCAGTCCCGAACGCCATGGCGTGGGAGATCCATCGCCTGGTCAATGAGCAGCGGACGCAAAACGGCCTTGCGGCCCTCGAGGTCGACCAAGGTGTCAGCAACGCTGCCATCAAGCACTCTCAGAACATGGCCCGGACTGGAATCTTCAGCCATGTGATCAACGGCAAAGGCCCCGCTGACCGGCTCAAGGACGAAAACGTCTCGTTCACCTCATACGGCGAGAACATCTACAACACCTGGTGCCAGATGAACGGCAAACCAGCCTATGCCGTAGACGGGTTCCCCCAGAAGGCGGTGACTGCATGGATGAACTCCGCAGGGCACCGCGCCAATATCCTGAACCCGGATTTCACCCACACCGGGATCGGTATCTGGGCAATCCCCAGGGACAACAAGGGGTACATGTACACCACCCAGGTCTTCATCGAGCGCTGACCGCGCTGCGTGAAGGAACGACCAGATAGCCATCGGCCCCCGTCGCGGGTCCCGGTTCGACCGGGATCCGCGACTTCAGACTATTCAACCCGTCCGTCCTGAACGGGTGGGCGACAGATATCAGGGCTCTCCCATCCCCGGGGATGCGAGAGGGTGGCATCACGAATCTTGCGCCTTCTGCGGAGTGAAGAGGTCCTCGATCGTGCATTGGAAGACGTTCGCGAGCCGGAACGCTACCGGCAGGGACGGGTCATACCGGCCCTTCTCGATCGAGATGATGGTCTGGCGGGAGACGCCGAGCTCGTCAGCCAGTCGCTGCTGAGACCACCCGCGGGCCTGCCGGTGCTCCGGAAGCGCGTTCTCCACCTACTGCGCCGATCTCTTCAGCCACACGTAGCGCACGGCGAGGTCGAGCATGGCGAAGAGCACCAGCGCCGATATCGCCCATGTCAGGGGTGCTTCAACCCCCGCCAGGCCGAGTCCTCCGGCGCTGAGACCACCCACGATGAGGATGTCCCCGAACGCTCCGCTGGCCGCCTTGTCATACCAGGCCGACTCGATCGAGTCCTCGGGCTTGTCGAGTGCCCCGGCCAGCGTCGAGCGATCCACCAGCACCGCCCAGCCCAGCGCTGCACTGACCGGGAGGGTGACGACGAAGACCACAGAGAAGGCGAGAATGGGATCCTGTGTGGTGCCCAGGACTAGGAAGAGTCCGCCCAGACCGGCTGAGATGAGCGCGCCGATGGTCAGCGAGACGACCAACAACGTCGTCGAGCTGCCGCCGAATCGTGCTCGTCCCCATGCGCTCCGTGTCGCCCTGTTGGTGTCCATGCCGTCTGCCCTTCCCTCGTCCGCACCCTGTCGTGTCAAGCTCACCTTACAGACAAGCGTGCTTGACGTAAAGACTGCTTTACTAGTTCGAGGAGAGTCCGGACGCGTGAGGGCCCTGTCCCTGTTGAAGTATGACCTGGGCCTCGCCACCCCGGTGCTCATCGGCGACTTCTTCACCGTCCGGCGCCCGCCATGGTACTGATCTGCGCGGGTGGCCCGGCCCCCGCATGACCGTCACCATGTTCTACGCACTCACACGCCCGAAGCCCCGCGTGGAGTGCTGTGGCTGCATCTGCCACTGCATCGTGGCCATGTTCGCCGTCCTCGACGGAAGGCGTCTGCGGTCATCTTCGGTTGCCCTTAAGCGCGCTGGGTTCACACGTCACTGGGTCGAGCCCCGCCGCCATGCGGTGACGTGCCGTCGTCATGCCCTCGCACACAAGCGACAGCTTGCGTACGTTGCCGTTCATACGCAGCACATAGTCGACCGACTGCCAGTCAGCATCAACCGGTGGCACCGCCGTGAGCAGCGATGAGAACGCGATCGCACCCGCAGCCTCACCCATGGCCATGTACTGCGGCTCCATACGTACCGATCCGTGAGCACGGGGAGTCGCCGAGACATTCACTGTCACCATCAGGTTGTCGAGGTTGACCGGGTGGATCACGCCGCGAGGCACTTCATACCAGGGAACGGCCGCGTAAGAAGCCCAGTCGCGGTACATGACACCGTCCCAGTAGCGGTACTCGCTCGGCTTGTTGTCGACGTGGTACGTGCCGATCGCGATGCTCTCTTCGGCAACGCGCTGCGCCGGGTCGTCGATGTTGTGCATGGTCAGCGTCTCTTCGCCGACGATGCGCCGCCCCTCACGGATGTATGGCTCGTACGGCCAGTTCTCGTTGTCCGTGAACTCGTCCGCGCACAAACCGAAACCGGCCATGGATTCACGCACGCCTTCTGGCGTCTCATGCTGAAGGAACCACATCCAGTTGCGCTGATAGTCTTCCAGCTGATCGAATACGGCGTCGCGTTCGCCCGTGAACAGCCCGTCTGGCGCCGGGACGTTGGCGAATCCGTGTCCGTTGTTGAAGTCCCACTTCCCATCCTGGGTCGGGACGATTTGGACGGGCCCAGTAACTCGGCCGTGACCAGCGAGCTGGACTCCCCATGTCAGTCCGCCCTGCCAACGCCGCCACCCGTCGGCGTATCGCTCGTAGTTGCCTGTCTTCGCAAACGGAACCCTGTTGTTCTCGTCCTTCGTCACGCACAGGCGATAGGTCATTGAGATACGACCGTCACTGGCATCGTCGACCCATGACGCGGAGGGCGGGACACCGGTCGTGACGTAGGGGTTCTCCGCGAACGCAGCCTCGGCACCTGACACGTCCTCGGGTTCCAGCTTCGAGAGGACTTTCCAGACACGCTCTGCCCGTGGCTCGTCGTAGTCGAACCAGTCGCCGTAGCCCAGACGGTGGGGAGCGCCGGCAGCGGCGGCCAGTTCGCCGGTGTACGTCGCGTCCACGAAGACCGGGCCGCAATACTGGGAACGGGTGGTGGTGATGCAGTCGATCTGCTCGCCACTTTTCGCTACGGATTCAAGTGTCTCGTCCGTGAAGACCTCAACCCCGGCATCGCTGAGGTGCCCCCGGAAGATTTCCTCTGCATCGCTCGGAGTGACGTTCCAGGCTCCGGCGTCATCGTAGGTATCCCTCACCCCCTGGAAGAAGCGGTCAGCGTAGCCCGTCACCGCGGACTTCCCCCCGATATCGGCTGCGCCAAGACCGTTGGAGATGGCACCGCCAACAGTTGGATACTCGCTGATCAACGCGACTCGGTGCCCGTGCTTCTCACCCCGTTCCGCAGCAGTGACCGCGGCGGCAACACCGGACGGTGACCCACCGAAGACCACGACATCAAAGTCGGAGCGGACTACGGAGATCAGGGACGCCGCTGGTTCACGAGGAACATCGACGCCATCCGCTTCGACTGCACAGCCGGTGAGGCCGAAGACCGTTCCCGCTGAGACGAGGAACGCGAGTAAGACCTGACGCACCATTGATGGATTCGTCTTCGAGTCGCACACCGGTTCAGGCTGCAGGGTCCGTTCTGTCATCGATCTCGCTCCCATTCGGTGCTAGCAGCCGCTCATACTCCGATCCGGGCGCACGTGTAAATTGACGTGATAGTGATTTTCGGCGTCGATTTAGCACAATTATCACGACACGTTCCGGTCATTCACGACCGTCGCCAGACTGGGGTTGGATGTGCACTTATCCTCACGGCATAAAAGTACTTTCTGCCCTCGCTCATCCATAGGGTGGTCCGCACTCGTCAAGCACTGAGATCAGTACAGCGACTGCTCCATCCCACTCAACGCATACGTGGTCCCGTGCTTTTCTGCCCCCGGTCGTTGCGCCATGGGCCGTTACCTATTGACGGCGCCATCATCAGTCGGTCCAGACGAGGTGCAGGGCCTTCCCGAAGGCACCGGCGTCCCGAATGGCGGCAGGGTGACCCAGAAGAATCCCGTTCGAGCCCGTCGGACACGACGTGGCGGGCTCAGGCGGTCAGACGGTTATTGTCGGGGCTCATCGGTGATTCCTATTCTGAATCCACCGCTTTCCAGCTGTCCTAGTGCAGCACCCTTGGGGACAGCCTCACCGGACTGGCCCCCGGGCAAACCCCAGCGCCATCGCGCACAGGATCGCGAGGTGGTCTCGACCGGATCTCCACAGACGGATCTCATCGCCAGAAACCCGACTCACGCAGGGAAGCAGCAGACCGATGAATACAGCGCAGGACAACAGCGGGACGGAGGACCTACGCCGTGCCCTGCAGGAGCTGGGCAAACGGCTGGTCGGCTCGGTGATCGAGCCGCAGGACCCCCTCTACGACGAGGCCCGCGCGGTATGGAACGGGATGATCGATCGGCGTCCACGCGCCGTCATCCGGGCAGGCGCCGTGCAGGACATCGCCCCAGTGCTCGAGGTGGCACGGAACACCGGCCTGGCGTTGGCCGTGCGTGGTGGCGGGCACAGCATCGCCGGTCACGGCACGGTCGAGGACGGCCTGGTGCTGGACCTGGGTGCCTTGCGGAGCGTGGAGGTCGACGTCGAACGCCGGTTGGTGACCGTGGCACCTGGAGCAAGACTGTCGGACGTCGATCGGGCGACCACCGCCCACGGGTTGGTCGTGCCGCTCGGGGAGGTCAGCATGACCGGGGTCGCCGGGCTGACACTCGGCGGGGGGGTCGGCTGGCTGACCCGGACCCACGGTCTGAGCCTGGACAACCTGGTCGCTGCCGACCTGGTCACCGCCCGCGGTGAGCACCTGCATGCCAGTGAGCAGGAGAACCCGGAGCTGTTCTGGGGCCTGCGCGGCGGGGGCGGGAACTTCGGCGTGGTGTCGTCCTTCACCTTCCGGGCACACCCGCTGCCGGCCGAGGTCCTGTGCGCCAACCTCTTCTACAGGCCCGCGCGCTGGCGAGATGCCCTACGTGCCTTCGACCGGTGGGCCCAGGAGCTGCCCGAGGAGATGAACGCAGGCATCACCTTCATCGTGCTCCCGCCCGAGCTGGGCGTGGGCCGGCAACCCTGGATGGTGCTCGGCTGTGTGTGGGCGTCCGAAGACCACGACGCCGGCCGGGGGTTGATCGAGCGCCTACGGTCGGCCGTGGCCCCGGATGCGGAGGAGACCGCCCCGACCTCCTGGACCGTCTGGCAGTCCGCGATGGACGAGATGTTGCCCCCAGGCTCCCGGAGCTACCTGAAGAACCAACCCATCACCGGACTGGACGAGACAGCACGTGAGGTGCTCGTGGACGTGGCCTCGGATATGACCTGGTTCGGGACCGCGATCAACATCTACACCATGGGCGGAGCCTTCGGCCGGATCCCCGACGATGCGACCGCTTTTCCCGATCGCTCGGCGAAGTACTGGGTTGAGATCACCGGCTTCTGGACCGACCCGGCCGAGGACCAGCGGCTCAGCGCGTTCGCCCGGACGGCCCACGCCCGGCTCCAGCCCTTTGCCGCCGCAGGACAGTACGTCAACTTCATCGGTGAACCCCTAGCGGGAGCAGAGGAGACGGCAGAGACGGCACGCCGGGCCTATGGACTCGTCAAGTACGAGCGGCTGGTGGCCCTGAAGAATCGCTACGACCCGGAGAACCTCTTCCGCCTCAACCACAACGTCATTCCCGTTAACGCAGGGACCCCGTCCTAGCTCTGGGACAGGCCATGAGCATGCCACGGCACGGGGCAATGGAGTTCACTGGAGGGCATCCCGACCTGTTGACGAGGAGCTCAGGAGAGAAAGCACCACCAGCAGCAGCATCAGGTCTGAGGCAACCGATGGTGAGTCATGTGCGCCACGCCGGTCCCGGTGTTCGGGACAAGGTTGTGGCAACTGCTATGGCTCCGACAACCTGGGCCACCCCAAGCGCGCGAGTCAGTCCTGGACGCTCTCGGAACCACGCCATCATCGGAGCCCACGGGCCAAACTCCCATCTCGCGCAATGTTCCACTGGGAACAACGTGGTGAGAACTCCGTCACCGATTTTCAGCATGATCACTGTTTCTGCGATCCGCACGTCCACGAGAGCCTCCTCCGGGATGAGGAACACATGTTCCGCATCGCTGCGTGTCGGCATTCTAGGACCTTCGGCGGAACGGTCTCCATACTTAAGCCGCGGGCTCGTGAGTGTCCGCCGCGGTCGAAGGCCCAGCGCCAGCTTCCATGAACTCATTGAACAGGACGAAACGCCCGGGGTTCACGGGGTCGACGTACACCGTGAGGAGTTCTCCCGGGGCCCATGCCGGGTCCGGATACCGTGCCGTGGACCCGAAGGAGTTCCAGGCGCTGCTGAAGGTTGAGATCTCACCGTGCAGGACCTGGCCATGAACGGGATAATCCAGGGTGGCTGTCGTCTGCGTGATGTATCTGCGTCCGGAGTCCCGTGACACGTGCGTTGAATGCTCCACGCTCACACGTCCCACGACGCCGGTGGTCTCGATTCCCCCGCTCTTCAGACGGTTGTAGTGGATCTGTTCGCCGTACTCGAGGGTGAGGTGAACGCAGCCGACACCGAGGATCAGGGTCGCCAGGCCCAGCGCAATCCAACGAAGGATTCCCGTTCGGCGGGCTATACGCTGGTTGTCCCAGCCCGGGGCGAAGTAGCCATTGCCCTGACCGTCATTGACGTACCACTTCGTCGTATTGCTCATCTCAAAGGCGAAACGGCTCCTCGAGACGCAGGGGGATCGCGTCCACCCCTGAGGAGGGACGAACACCTGTCGGGAAGCGTCCTCGATCGGCAACTGTGAGACAGGCTGGTCATTCGGGCGTGCGTTCACGAGACAGATCCTTTCCGCCCAGCGGTTGGATGGGTGTCTGCCCAACGCGAGGTCGAGACCGCCCTCCAGTCATGGCTCGTTCAGCCTCACGATTCTCTCGCACATGGTCGCACATGAATCACGCCCCGCGGATGGTTGCGCTGTCGTGCCACTCCCCCCCCCCCCCCAGGGACACACCGGAGGTTGCGCTACTGACGGCCGTGGCGCCCCGGGGAGCAGGCTTCAATCACGGTTCGGTCCCGAAGCACCGTTCGGCCTAGCGAAGAGCGGTTTTCGACGCAACGACGGGATAGCTTGAGTGTGCCTGCTGCTCCTCGCGGCCCCTGGGGTGAGGTCCTCGCCCTGCCGGAAATGAGTGGCAGTTCTTCCTGTCATCGCCATCGCTGTCGCACGCACCTTCCGAGAGGACCCTCCATTGACACATACGTCATTGCCCGCACCCCGACCGCCCGCTTCCAGTAGGAAGGCGGCCACGGCCGCGGTGCTCGGCACCGTGCTGGTGGCGGCATCGCTGTCGGCGATCCCGGCCAATGCCGCCACCGGGGCCGGGACCATCGCCCCCTACGGCGGTTACGTCCAGGACATCTCCATCGTCGAGGACCGGCTCACCGCCGAGGACGACCACCTGACGGTGGCCGTCGACTTCTGCCTGGTCCCGGGCTCCGCCGCCCGCCGGGGCGTCGAGGACATCTGGCTGGACACCGCCACGCCCATCGCCGACTACGAAGGCCCCTACGACCGCTTCATGTTCTACACGGGCATGACCGTCGGGGACGCCACCGGGAAGAACACGTTCCGGGTGGAGATGCAGGCCGCCCCGCTGGAGACCGAGGTGCCGCTGTCGCAGGCGATGATCTCCTTGTATCCGATCTCAGGACCGGCGACCTCGAAGGGTGGTTGTGGCACGGTAGAACTGCCGGTTCAGATCCCGCCGTACTACTGGGAAGACAGGTCCCTGACGAAGTCCTTCACGGGCAGCGACGCATTCGGCAACCGGTTCACCGACAAGGTCACCCTGGGCCGCGGCGGCCTAGACACCCTTGATGCGGCCGAGCCGCAGCTGCGCCCCGACCTGCTCTGGGACGGCTCCGTCGAGTGGTACTCGATCACCCCCGAGGGCCCGGCCGAGTCCGTGTCGCTCACCCTGGACATCCCCGGTCAGTGCAGCGACGTGGAGTGGATGGGATCTTCCGCCGGAGAGGGCACCGAGGACTGGCGGACTGGCCGGGTCTCCTGCGCCCAGGGCGTGGTGCGAGCCCGCCTCGACGGCGGCCTGGCCGGGAACGAGCGATTCACCGTGGATGCCCGGGACACTTCGGGCCTCACCCCCGGGGAGTCGGTCGCGGGCCGGACCACCGTCAACCTCGACGGGGAATACCACCGACTGTCGGAGACCGTCGAACTGGCCGAGGCCACCGCCTCCTTCGAACGCCCCTGGGTCCCGGTGGCCCACGGGGACCTGTGCCCGGTGTCCTTCTCGGACATCCGTCCCGGAGGGGCGTTCTTCGGGCCCATCCAGTGGCTGGGCTGCGAGGGCATCTCTGCCGGCCAGTCCAACGGGGCCTTCGGCGTGAACCGGCAGATCACCCGCGGGGAACTGGCGGCCTTCCTGATGCGCGCCTACGGTGAGAAGCACCTGGATCCCATCACCGCGCGCCAAGAGCGGCGATGGCTGCCGCCTAAGACCAGCCCGTTCACGGACATGACGCCCCGTTCGGCCCACTACGCGGCGGCGACCTGGCTACGCTCGATGGGCATCGCCGGCTACGCCGACGGCACCTTCAAGCCCAGCCAGCCGGTCTCCCGTGTCGAGGCCGCGCAGTTCATCTACCTGGCCGACCACGCCGGCGAGGACTGGAACGCACCGTCCAGAAGCCCGTTCGCTGACATCCCGGCCACGTACAGCCGCTTCGAGGCGATCAGCTACCTGTACGCCACCGGTGCCACCCGCGGTTACACCGACGGCACCTTCCGCCCGAGCCGGGACATCACCCGCGGGGAGATGGCCAAGTTCGTCGAGACGGTCTTCAACGACTGACCCGGCAGCATCGTGACACGGCACAGGCCGGTCGGCGCCCTACCGGCACCGGCCGGCTTGTGCCGTTTGCACCTCCCAACGCCCCGAAGGGTCGTGCGGGCCCCTGATGAAAGGAATGCTGCTGCGTGAGGACCGTCGGCCTGCCGTGGAGTCCGAAGCGTTGATCCTGCTCCCGGACGCGGTGGAGGAGGTGGAGGACGTCGTCTCCCAGCCGGAGCGGTGTCTGGTGAGCATGTATGCCGAACCGCAACGGGCAGCGCGAGTGTGGCGCGAGCGACGGACGAGACACCCCTACGGTAGCGAGGGGCTGCTGCGCCTGTCCTACTGCGGAGGAGAACTCCTAAGCCCGGGCTGAGGGGATGAGGTCTCCGGAGTGTGGTTCGCCCTGATCGAGTGCGTCCAGGCGTACGTGGAGACCGGCAGAGGCTTGACGTCGTTCCCCGGCCAACCGGTGGACGTGGAGTTGCGTCGCACCGCGGCGGGAGGACGACGCCGCACCCCGCAATTGACTTGCCAATGAGGAAACTGATTCACTTGCAGATATGGAAAACAATGCCTCCGCCGAACCCACCGCTCGACCCTCCAGCATCCAGGCGCAACGGCTCCTGCATGACCTGGAGTCCGATCGAGCGGCCCTGGCAGAGCGGCTCGCGGCGCCCGGGTGGCTCTACCCGCTCGTGGCCCTGATCGTCGCCGGTTACGTGGCCACACCAGCCGTCCGGTCGAGCGAGCCACGCAACGCCGTGGTGGGAGGTCTCATCGTCGGCACCATCGTCGTGCTGATCGCCTACCAGCGGCTGTCCGGAGTTCGGGTGGGGCGCATACGCGTCCGGGCCGGTGCGGTGCTGACGGCCCTGCTCGTGGTGACCCTGGTGTTGCTGAGCACGTCCTATGGCCTGGTGGCGTCGCTGAGCGCGTGGTGGGTGCTGGCACCGGCATCAGCGTGCTTCGTGGTGGTCCTGTTCGGCGGCCGATGGTTCGATCGCCTGTACCGAGAGGACCTGGGTCATGGCCGCTGAAGCCGCTTTCGACGACACCATCCACGCCCCTCTCCGTCTTCGCATCTGCGGGGTTCTTCGCCACCTCGAGGAGATCGACTTCGCAGTACTGCGCGACACCCTGGGCACCACCGACGCCACGTTGTCCAAGCATCTCAGAGTGCTCCTCGACGCGGATTACATATCGATGACCAAGAGTCCATCACCGAACCGCGCCGATGCGCGGCGCCTCACCTGGATCAGGCAGACGCGGACCGGCAGGCAAGCCTTCGACGCGCACATGGAAGAACTTAGGCGGATCGCAGCCGGGCTCTCCACCACATCAGCCGACCCCCCGTGAAGCCGACCCGCCGCCTGAGGATCCCCCAGCCTGGGGCGGAGAGCCCGCCATGCTGGTGACGCACGATCGACCCGTGCACAACGAGCGGCGACGGGGGGCGGCACCAGGCGGGCCGCACGGGTTGTCTCGACCATCGCGTGGTCCGTCAGCAGAGCGTCGACGTGTTCGAGACATCTCCCACGCGCCCTCAGTCCACGAGCTGGAGATCGAACTCCGCAGGGCCAGGAAGTGTGTCGTGATCATCGGCAAGGGACATGTAGTTCACGGAGTGGAGATATCCATCGATCACCCACAGTTCCACGAGTCCCAGACACTCCCCCCGGCGCCGGACCTCGAGGACGGAGAACGGGCCGCCCTCATGATGGATGCGAGTAGACGGTGGCAGCTCGGCGACGGAGAGGCGGAAGCAGTCGCAGTCCTCGAACTCGTAGCCTCCCCACCGGGCAGACCGGAGCTGCTCGCGCACCGGCACGCGGTGCGGATCATCGCCACCGCAGAGCAGCTCCAGGAGAACGCGCTCGAGCGAGGTGAAGGGATCCCCGGCCATGCGCTGACGACGTGCCTTCATCTCGTCACCGTACGACACCACGGGGTGGTTCGGTGCCATGGACCGCGACGTGGGACGCTGCCCGATGGCGAAGGAACAGGGAGGACCCGTCCCTGGTCGTGCCCAGGAACCGGCCCCCCCCTCGCCGAGGTGCCGGGTGGTTACCTGCCGGCCGTGATGGTCAGCGACTGTGCCCTGCTCGTGGTGTGGACCGGAGACCAGGACGTCTTGGTGACCTGCTTGGAGGTCGTCGTCGACGTGTACAGGTAGTCCCTGACGGACTCTACGTACGGGTAGAGCGTGACCTTGGCGGTCGACCCCGGGACCGGTTTCACGGCCCCCTCGGACACGGTGTCCTCCAGCCACAGCACCTCGTTGGCCAAGTCGTTGGCCCGGTTCGAGGCGGTGTCGGGGAAGCGGGCTGCGAGGGCCTCATAGGATCCGTCGAAAGCGCCGGTGCACTTAAGGTCGATGAACTCGATATCCACGCGGCCAAGGAACGGGTCGACATCGGATTCCACCGGCCAGACCTTGGCCACCGTGCACGTCATGGCCACCGCGCTATCACCGTCGGACACCAGTTTCCTGGTGGTGCTCTTCACGGTGGTCGTCGTGGTGACGGGGACCTGGTACTTCACCGTCGTGGTGGCACTGTATTTCCCAGCCTTCAAGCGAGCAGTGGGCTTGGCAGAGACGAGCGTCTTGGATCCTTGCTTGACGGTCAGCGTCTTGGACACCAGTCGGGCTCCCGAGGCGAGGGATACGTTGGGCGCCACGGTGACCGTGCCACCGCGTGGTGCGGTCTTGGCGGGGATGGTCTTGACGGTGACGGCCTCGCGCACCACCAGCGCCTGGGTCCTGCTGGCCGTCTTCGAGACGGACCCGACCTTGTAGGTGACCCGGGTGGTGACCGAATAGGTGCCGGCCTTGAGCGAGGCGCTGGCCTTGCCGGAGACGAGCGTCTTGGTGCCTTGCTTGACCGTGAGCGTCTGCGCGGTCACGGAGGCACCGGCGCCCGCGACGGCCGAGGGACGAACCGTGGCGCGGCCCCCGACCTTCACGATCGGGCTCGCGATCATCTGGAGAGTGACGCGTGGGGTGGAGGTGGACGCCGCCACGAAACCGGTGGCGACTGCGGCGGTGCTTGCGGGCGACGAAGACGGAGCGGCCGAAGCCCCCGCCGCCGTGCCGAGTACGAGCGATGAGACGGTTGCGATGGTCGCGATGGCGCGACCCCATGATGAGGCCAAGTGGTTCCCCTGCAAGTCAGGCGGCGCTTATGGCGCCTGCGCGTGTGATGCAGGCATCATAACCGCCTCCGGAGTGCCCGACGGGGACATCCCAGGGTGGGGGCCCTGCCGTTCACGCAGGGCCGTGGAGAAGGCGCCGACAGTGTCAGCTGCTGGCACCCGCCATCAGGGTGGTCAGTCGGTGCGGATGAGGCACCAGGCCTTCTCGAAGGCACCAGCGTCCAGGTCGGACTGGCGCATCCACACCTCCAGGCTGCCGGCGTCCCCGAACCAGCCCTCCAGCACGGTCCAGCTCTCGATCTCCAGGATGAGCCGGTATTCGTCGCCGCCAGTAAGCGGCAGGACCTCGGGCAGGATGTCCAGGGTGGCGGTGTGGTGGCCCCGGGAGCTGTAGCCGTAGGCGTGGGTGGTGGGGATCGCGTAGTCCCCGCCGATGCCTCGCTGGGTGATCCACGCCCGTTGCAGGGCCTGGGTGAGTTCCTCGAGCCGGTCGACGTCACCGGCGTTCTGGGGGGAGAGGTCGAGGGGCGAGGGCAGGGCGAAACTGGAGAACGGCAAGGCCAGCTGGCACACCTGGTGTGGAGTGTTTCCGGGCCCGGGGGCCTCGATCAGGGCTGGGCGTGTGCCCGTCGGATCATGGGACTGACCGCCCGTCGGGTACGCGGGAACTTGCGTCACGATGACAGCCCAGGCGCCTCGGGCCTGATCACCGGGGTCATACCCGAAGGTCCGCAGATCGTGGAAGACCTGCAGGATGCCCATCCGCGGCAACCCTTCCTGGAGCTGCCCTGCTGGCCAGGTGGCCTTCCCGGCGCGGTCGATGTCCCCGTCCAAACCAGCCAGGTCGATGGTCGCCACGTGCGACAGCGGGGTGCCGTCTGCCGCGTGCGGCCAAGCGCCCACGTCCACGGTCGGCCCACCGAACCAGCAGACCTGAGCTCCAGTCGGCCAGACGTCGCGCAGCTCCTCCTCTCCAGGTTCGAAGCTCTGCTCGCTGAAGGTTGGCGAGTAGAGCAGGCGGTCCTGCCATTGCGTCCCATCCTGCTCCCGGAGCCAGTCGAGAGCGGCCGGGTAGGTCCCGTGGATGGGCGGGAAGGACTCGGGTGAGAGAGTCAAACGGTAGCTCCTAGGGTTCTGAATGTGCGTGGTCGCTGCCCTGAGGAAGTCGTCGACCGCTGAGACGGCCCCGATCGAGTGCAGCCGTACCCATGACGAGTTCCGGCCGCGGCCGGGCTCAGGCCCAGAATGTGTCGGATGCGGCGGTGTCCTCCAGGAACTCCCGGCACTCGATGACCTTGCCGTCCCGCAGGACGAACACGGTGACCGTGTCCTGATCCAGGGTCTTGCCATTCCTGACCGCATGACTGTGGTGGATCCCCACCGTATGGGTCTCCCCGCCGATGATGTCCCGGACCGTCACCCGCAGGGACCCTTGGGACCGCTCACCCAGCTCTCGGAAGAACGCCAGGATGGCCTCTCGTCCTCGCTTGGCCCCTGATAGCGCACCCTGTCCGGGGACGTGCCAGACCGCGTCCTCGCCGAACAATTCGCCGAGGGCCCCAAGATCCCCTGCGCTGAAGGCCTCGTAGCCGCGCCGAACCAGTTCGGCGTCTTCAACCGCTCCCATGCCCAACACCTCTCCTTCGCCGGTCGTGTCCGGACGGCTTGAGAGTATTCCCGGCCCCCACCCCCGGTCGAGGTCCAGGAGCCCGGTGCTCCGCTGGGTGAACCGCGCGCCAGGACTATCCGCTGCACCCGGGACCCCGTGTAATCTCGTCGCTCACGGTGGGTGCTCGCCACCGGACCGGCACGGCGTCGAGTGCGCAGGCACAGGCGTGGGACGGCGGGGAAGGGAGACGTCCGTGGAGTTCCAGGGCGCCATGGAGGCAGTGGGCAAGGCGGTGGACATCGCCGGAGTGGTGGCGATCGTGGTGGGCATCGCCGTGGCGAGCTTCATCGCCGCCGGGGCGCTGCTCGGCAAGGGGCCGGATCGGACAGACGTCTATCACCAGTATCGACGACGCCTGGGGCGGTCCATCCTGCTGGGGCTGGAACTGCTCGTGGCCGCGGACATCATCCGGACCGTGGCCGTCACGCCCACCTTCGCCTCGGTCGGCGTGCTGGCGCTGATCGTCCTGATCCGCACCTTCCTGAGCTTCTCCCTCGAGCTCGAGATCACCGGCCGGTGGCCCTGGCAGAAGAAACCCCTGGAGACATAGGCACGGCCGGCCCCGGTGCCGTTGGCTCGTTTCCTCCCCCTCCCCCGCCTGACCGTGGTCCCCGCGACAGACACGCAGGACCGTGCCGGTGCCGGCGAGCGCTGATTCCCGGCACGGGCGGCGATGCTACCACGACCAGGGGTCCTCCCGCCGCACGGCAGGAGGACCCCTGGTCCCGGGCCCTGCCTACTGGACCGGAATGTTGCCGGCGTAGTCCGTCTGGTATCCGGTCACCGGCTGGTGCGGGATCTCCTCCCACCGTTCCGGATCCTCGTGCTGCACCTCTCCCGTGGCCATCCCGAGCAGGAGTTCCTTCAGTGCCAGCACGTTCTGTCGGACCGACTTGCCACGGGCCTTCTGTCCCAGGCTGCCGTCGGAGGTGTTGCCGCTCGTCTCGAAGAACACGACCGGGTTGGTGTGCCCTTCGGGGTTCAACCCCTGGTAGTCCAGACCGAGCATCATGGCCGAGACGACACCGCCCTTGATGTCGATCTCCATCCCGTTGCCCACCTGATAGCGGTCCATGTTGATGGATCCGTACTTCGAGAGCTGGTCGTAGACGTGCACGAGCATCTGCCGGGTCAGGACGTCGTAGGCCCCTCCTTCAAGCCCGGGCAAGGTGGGCCCGCCGGGTGCCAGGGAGATGCCGAGAGACAGGGTCACGTCATCGCCTGTTCCCCATTCCTTCTTCAGGCCCTGGTGATGGATGTCCACCCCGAAGGCCGGGTCCACCATGGTCCAGTACTCGTAGAAGGCCAGGGACTCCTTCGCGGCGAAGCCGTTCGCGGTCCAGTCCCGGTTGAGGTCGACGCGCTGTTCACGCCCGTTCCCACCGGGCTCGGGGGATCCGGTCACGTCATCCCACAGGAGCGTATGGCGGATGTTCGCCTCGGCGCCGTCCGGGTTGTACATCGGGATGATGTGGAAGGTGTACTTCTCGCGCAGGAGGTCGTAGTCCGATGACCCGTTCGTCCCCAGGTCCTTGAGGAGGGTCAGCAGGGAATCGGTGCCATAGGGTTCGTTGCCGTGGATCCGTCCTTGGAGCCAGACGTCCTCCGGCCCCGTTCCCACGGTGGCGACGTAGAGGTCGCGGCCCTGTTCGGAGGTGTTCACGGACGTCCCGGCCTCGGCGAGGGTGAAGACGTCCACGGCGAAGCGTGAGGTCTGCTCCAGCTTCTTCAGCTCCTTCTCGACATCCGCAGGGGTCAGGATGCTGGAGATGGTGGTCTCGCCCGTGGGCGAGGGGAAATTCGCGTCCGCCATCGCGGGTGCGACGCCGGCCGGCACCGCGAGCGCCAAAGACGCCGCGGTCACGACGGCCGCAAGGCGGCCGCGCCGTGTGGATCGTGGGGTGGACTGCATGACCCTCCTGAGGATTCTTCCGTGGTGTCACGGCGACATACGTACTGGTCAGGGCCACGATCGTCGATGAACGAGGCCCTCCCGCAGTGTAGATGTGTCCCATGTCACCTCAAGGTGACGGCCTGAACCGTGGACTGACTGCTCGTCGGACGCCCCGAACGGCGGGTGAGGTCCATTCGACCCCCGCATACCTGATGATCTATCTGCGGGCAGCGGCCAGCATGCACGGTCCCCGTGACCGTGTCCGGGCGGCACGATGACAGGGCGGCCTCGGAGCAGGGCCGAACGCCGTTCACGCTGGCCATGAGCAGCAATGCGGGCACGTCGCTGTTGTCGACGGTCGCGGGGGCCATGATCACGACCGTCGGTGCCGTCTTCTCGCTGACCGTGATCAGCCTGCACCGCCCATCTCCACGCCGAGGGCCACCCCGAGCGGGCGGCAGCCCTGGACGAGTTCGCCGGAGACGTCGCGTGACCGCTTCGAGCACGAGTGATCGCCGTGCGGCGCATCGGGGCAAGTCAGGTAGCCCTGGGGTACCGGCCCCGGGGCCTGCGAGCGCGGTCCGGGCCTAGATTCGATATCGGTCGAGGACATGCCGGGAATCCCCCCCTCCAATCCCGGCATGTCCTCGATTCCGCGGGGCCACGCCGGCACGTCCGGCGGCACGCGAGGCAGCTCGAGTTGGGAGACGGGCGATGGACCTGTAGTGTGGGGTGTTCCGACGCGGGGTGGAGCAGTTCGGTAGCTCGCCGGGCTCATAACCCGGAGGTCGCAAGTTCAAATCTTGCCCCCGCAACGAAGAAGACCCCGGCCCCTCAGGGCCGGGGTCTTCGTGTTTCCTCGCCGTATCCGGCCCCGTGGCCATCCTCCCCGTCCACGTCCGGGTGTCGTGGGGCTGGGAGCTGCACTCGTTCGCTCGGAGCTGCCGGGGGCCGGGCGCGGTGGGTGGTGCCGGTTGGGCGAGGAGCTCCGAGGCGATCTTCATGGGTACCGCCGTGGGCGGGGTGGGTGCGTCCAGGTCAACCGTGTGGTGAAGGTACTCCGTGCCGTTGGTGACGGTGACACCACGAGTCGGTCTGCGCGTCCTCGACGGCGGACAGGTCACGCAAGAAGGTGCCGAGATCCTTCACGGTTACCTCGGGTCAGGTGCCCAGGATGCGCGCCTTCTGCGCCTGGAACTCGGCGTCGGTGAGCACTCCCTGATCGCGCAACGCGCCGAGGTCCTTGAGCTGGGCAAGCCGCTCGTCCATGCCCGAGCCGGCGGGAGCCGCGTTGACCGGTGCGGCGTATTCCTGCTGAGGTGGTGCCGCGTAGGGCGGCGGGGCCGCGTACTCCTGCTGCGCCTGTTCCTGGGCCGCCCACCGTCCCGCCTGACGCCTGGAGACGCGATTCGACACGGCAGTGGCCGTGCCGGCGACGACGGCCGTGCGGGCCATGCCCCTGAGAAGTCCCATGATCCCTGCCTAGTGCTCGTCGGGTAGTGGCCGGTCAGGCCGCGGTATCGAGGGCGTCGAGCGCCTCGAGAATACTCATCAGGGGAATCCGGCCGCTGGCCACCATCTGGCCTCCGGACCGCCGCAGCGCGCTCGCCAGCGGGGCCGCCCAGACGTTCTCGTACACGAGGACCGCAGCCGAGCAGTTCGGTTCCAGGACGCTGCCGGTCTCCTCGATGTCCTCCGGGCCCAGCAGGCCGGAGGACGCGCCCTCGAAGACGCCGAGGTCCAGCTGCCCGTCGCCGTCGACGTCGCTGAGCGTGACGATGCTCGCCTGTCCCTGTTCGTCCTTGTGGACGAACACGAAGTCGATGATCCGGATCAGGCCTCGATCCACCAGGTCGAGCATCAGCGGGAATGCCTCACCGGTCATCCGGTTGCCGGGGAACTCGATCACCAGGTAGTCGACCGGCCCCATCTCACGAGTCTGTTCCGTCATCGTCGCTCCTTGTCCGCATCCTCCGGCAACCCCGCCGGGTCGCTGCGCACCGGGTGCCCTCGGTGCCATGACCACTGTCCACCATTCGCCGCGCGGTCCGCCTCATCCTCTCGGGGTGAACGTGCGAGAAGGGCGAGCATCCCCGGGCCTCACGGCCGGCCGTCCCCCGTGCGGATCCGGACGGCGGTCACCTTGTACTCGGGGCACCCGGTGACACTGTCCTGCACGGGTGAGGTGAGCCTGTTGACGCCGGCGTCCGGGAAGTGGAAGCCGGTGAAGACCTCACCGGACGGGACCTCGTCGGTGATCCTGACCGGCAGCGTCACCGTCCCGTGACGGCTGGAGACCTCCACCCGTGCGCCCTCGAGGACACCGAGAGCGGCGGCGTCATCGGGGCACAGGTCGATCGTCTCCTGCCCGAGCAGGTCGAGGTTGCCGGTGCGGCGGGTCATGCTGCCCGTGTTGTAGTGCTCCCCGCGGCGTCCGGTGATGAGCAGGAACGGGTAGTCGTCGTCGCACGATTCACCCGGGGGCAGGTACGGCCGGGTCCCGAACCGGGCCCGGCCGTCCGGTGTGGCGAACCCGTCCTGGTAGAGCCGTGGGGTCCCCGGTGCCTCGGCCGCGGTGCACGGCCAGTGCACGGGACCTCCACGATCGAGCCGGGCGTGGCCGACCCCCGTGAACAGCGGTGCCACTGATGCGCACTCCTCCAGGGCCGCCGCCGGCGTCGGACACCCCAGCCGGGCGCCCATGGCCGCGGCGACGGCGTGGAGCACGTCGAAGTCGGTGCGCACCCCGGCGGGGGCGTCGACCGCGGGCCGTACCCGCTGGAAGCGACGGTCGAAGTTGACGAAGGTGCCGTCCTTCTCGAGCCACGCCGCCACCGGCAGGACGACGTCGGAGGCCTCGGCGGTCGCGCTCAGGAACAGGTCGCTGCAGATCACCAGAGGACAGGCGTCGAGCGCGGCCCGGACGGCGCCGCTGTCCGGCGCGGTGGAAAGCACGTCCTCGCCGATCACCCACAGGGCCTGCAGCGCTCCCGAACGGGCGGCCTCGAACATCTGCGGCATCCGCAGCCCGGGCCGGTCCGGGACGCCCGCCTGCCAGGCCTCGTCGAAGCGCATCCGGGCACGGGGATCCGCGACTTTCTGGTATCCGGGCAGCATGTCCGGCAGTGCACCCATGTCACTGGCACCCTGGACGTTGTTCTGTCCCCGGAGGGGGTTGATGCCGCCTCCGCCTCCGGGACCGACCGCCCCGCAGAGCAGGGCCAGATTGGCCAGTGCGCGGACACCGTCGGTGCCATGGAGGTGTTCGGTGACACCGAGCCCGTAGAAGATCATCGGGGTCCGGGACTCACCGTACAGGTGGGCCGCCCCCTCCAGCTGCCCGACGGGAACCCCGGTGATCGCAGCGGTCCGTTCCGGCGGATACTGCGCCAGCAGGGCGCGGAACTCGTCGTACCCGGCGGTATGGGAGCGCAGGAATGCCTGGTCCACCAGACCGTCACGGATCAGCACGTGGGCGATGCCGTGGAACAGCGCGACGTTGGTCCCGGGAGTGGGCCGCAGGTGGATGTCCGCGTGCCGGGCGAGGGGCGTCCGGCGCGGATCGATGGCGATGAGGCGGGCGCCGTCGATCACCCGCTGGAGCAGCCGTGCCCCGACCACCGGGTGCGCGTGGGTGGGGTTGGCCCCGACCAGCATGATGGTGTCGCTGTGGTCCACGTCCTCGAACGGGTTGGTGCCGCCACCCAGGCCGAACGAGGCCACCAGGCCCGAGGCCGAGGGCGCGTGGCAGACCCGCGCGCAGTTGTCGACGTTGTTGGTGCCCATCACCGTCCGGGCGAACTTCTGGACCAGGTAATTCTCCTCGTTGGTGGCCCGGGCCGAGGCGATCACCGCGAAGGCGTCGGGGTCGAAGCCCCGCACCCGGGACAGTTGCCGTGCCACGTGGCCGATGGCCTCGTCCCAGGTGGCGGGGACCAGTGCGCCGTCCCGGCGGACCAGGGGGGTCTGCAACCGCTCGGGCGAGGTCAGGAAACCGTGGGCGAAGCGTCCCTTGACACAGGCGTGGCCGCGATTCAGTGCCCCGTCCGTGACCGGTTGTACCGTGGCGATCTCGTTCCCCCGGGTGAGGACGTCGAGGGTGCACCCCACCCCGCAGAAACCACAGGTGGTCCGGGTGCGGCGCTCCAGGGGCCGCGGGTCCAGCAGGCCGGGCTCGGAGAGCGCACCGGTCGGACAGGCATCCACGCAGGCCCCGCAGGAGACGCAGTCGGACGTGGCCCAGCTGTCCCCCCGGCCAGGGGCGACGACGGTGTCCGGTCCGCGCCCGGTCAGCGTGAGGGCGAACGTGCCCTGCACCTCGGCGCAGGCCCGGACGCACTTTCCGCAGGCGATGCACAGGTCCCGGTCGAGCTTGACGTAGGGGTGGGAGTGATCGGTGCCGCGGTGGGCCGGGGGCTCGGGCACGTCGAGCGGCGCCACGTCGAGCGCCTCGCACTGGCGGACCAGTTCGCTGCGGTCCGCCGGCACGTCCAGGGCGCGGGGCGGCAGGCCGGCGACGATGATCTGCAGTGCGTTCCGGCGGGCCGGGGCGGCCTGCTCGGTGGAGACCTCCATGCCGGCCTGGGCAGGAGAGCTGCAGGCCGGAACCAGCCCCCGACCGGTCACCGCGACCAGGCAGGTGCGGCACGAGGCCACCGGGGTGAGCCGGTCATCGTGGCAGAGCGTCGGAACGGTCCGGCCCAGGGCCCGGATCGCGTCGAGCAGGGTCGCGCCGGCAGGAACGTCCACGCCGGTCCCGTCCACGGACAACCAGATCACGTCCACCCCCGGAGGCCGTAGACCCGGACGAGACCGCGCACGGCGGCTGGGACACGGCGGCCGAAGGCGCAGAGGCTGGCCTCGGACATGGTCTCCAGCACCCGGACCCGTGGTGACGGGTCGTCGGTCGCGACGTGTTCTGCGGCGAGCAGGCGGCCCAGCCGGCTGCCCACCCGGCAGGGTGAGCACTGGCCGCAGCTCTCCGTCTCGGCAAACGCCCAGAGGTGGGCGAGCACCTCCTCACCGGTGAGCCGCTCGTCGAAGGCCACGACTCCGGCATGGCCGAGGGCTGCACCACGTTCGGCCAGAGAGGCGTCCGTCAGCGGGGTGTCGAGTTCCGCCGGGGACAGGAAGCCCCCCAACGGGCCACCGACCTGCAGCGCCCGCAGGACCGCCCCCTGGCGCAGTCCACCGCCGAGGTCCTCGACCACCCGCCGCAGGGAGATGCCCGGTTCGACCTCGTAGGCACCCGGACGCGCGAACCGTTCGGAGAGGCACACGACCAGCGTGCCGGGCTGTCCCGGCGCGCCCATGGCGGCGTAGGCGGCGCCGCCGTGCTGGATGATCCAGGGAACCGCCGCGAGCGTCTCGACGTTGTTGACCACCGTGGGCCGGCCGGAGAGTCCCCGGTCCACCGGGTACGGCGGCCGTGGGCGCACCACCCCCCGCAGTCCCTCGAGGCCGTTCAGCAGGGCGGTCTCCTCCCCGGACACATAGGACCCTGCACCGACGGCCACGCGGACGTGCAGGTCCACACCGCTGCCGTGGACGTCGGGGCCGAGGTGACCGTCGGCCTGGGCCTGTGCGAGCGCCGTGCGCAGGCGCTCGACGGCGCGCGGGTACTCGGATCGGACGAACACGATCCCGGTGGCCGCACCGGTCGCGAAGCAGGCCAGGGCGAGTCCCTCGAGCAGCCGGTGCGGGTCCCCCTCCATCAGCAGGCGGTCGACGTACGAACCGGGATCGCCCTCGTCCCCGTTGGCCACGACGACGCGCGGGCCCGGCCGGGCGCGGGCCGCCCGCCACTTGCGTGCCGTGCTGAAGCCGGCTCCACCGCGCCCGGTCAGCCCGGCGGCCGCGACCTCAGCCAGCACGGCGTCCGGAGACCCCGTGGAGACCACGGTGGGCCAGACCGCCCAGGGCTCGCCCGCGCCGAGCAGTCCCGCCGTCACCACCGGCGTCCGGCTGCGGCTGTGGACCTCCGCCACAGGATCGCGACGAGGAGACAGTCCCTGCAGCTGGGCCGATACGTCGGCCCCGGCGCAGGGCTCATCGCCGTCGAGGGCCGCCGGACCGCCGTAGCAGTAGCCGAGGCACCGAACCTCCTGGATCGACACCGAGCCGTCCGCGCTGCGCGAGCCCACCGCGACGCCCAGTCCCGCCTCCACTTCGGCCACGTGCGTCCCGCCGCTGGCGGCGCGACAGGCGGCAGCGCCGCAGAGGCGGACGTGCCGTGGAGCCCGGGGCGCGGAGTAGTCCGCGAAGAACGTTGCCGGTCCCCGCACTGCCGCTGCGGGCACGCGGAGCCCTGCGGCGGTGCGTACGGGATCGGCGCCGCCCCGGAGCAGGTCCGGGACGGTGTCCAGCGGCCGGTCGAACCTCTGTGCGTACCGGGCGAACGGACTGCGATCGAGGCGGGCCGGTTCCCGGTCCGCGGGCCGGTCCTCCGGGGCCGGTCGAGGCGTGCCCATGGCGCCATCATCCCAGCCTGCCGCGGGCCGGACCAGAGCCGGCGGACGAGGTGCCGGGCAGCCGGCGTCGAGGACCGGGCACCCGGGGTGCCCCGAACCTGTCCCGGCGAGCACGACGTTTCCTACAGTGGCCTCATGGGAACGCCGGGGACTCGGGTGCTGCGTGGCCGGCGCGGCGACACGCTGCGGGTCTGGTGGGACGCCCGCCGGGCACATCGGCAGGGGACCGAGGCGCTGCATGCCCGCCAGCGGGAGCGGCTGGCCGAACTGGTGGCCTATGCCCGGCAGCACTCCACCTACTATCGGCGGCTCTACCGGGGCCTACCGGACCCCCTTGAGGAGGTCACCCGGTTGCCGGTGTCGGACAAGACCGCGCTGATGCGCAACTTCGACGAGGTCGCCACGGACCCGGCGGTCACCCGAGAGGCGGTGGAGGCCTTCGTGGCGGACCCGGCCCGGATCGGGGAGCGATTCCTCGGCCAGTACCTCGTGGCCACCACGGCCGGCACCACCGGCACCCGGGGGATGTTCGTGCTGGACGACCGCTACTGGGCCGCGACCTCCGGACTGATGGCCCAACTGACCCAGGACTGGCTGTCGGCGCGCCAGGTGCTGGCACTGATGGTCCACGGAGGGCGGTTCGCGGGGGTCGTCGCCACCGGCGGGCACTTCCTGTCCGTGGCAGCCAGCACCCGCGAGCAGCGGGAGAGACCGCGACGCCACCGGGGACTGAGGATACTGTCCATCCACCGTCCCCTGCCCGAGGTGGTGGCCGAGCTCAACGGGTTCGGCCCGCTCCTGCTGGGGGGCTATGCGAGCATGCTACGCCTGCTGGCCACCGAGCAGGAGGCGGGGCGGTTGCGGGTGAGTCCGGTGCTCGTGCTCAGCACCGCCGAGGGCCTGACGTCCGAGGAACGGATCCGGATCGGGCGGGCCTTCGGCGCGCCGGTGCGGGAGGTCTACGGGTGCACGGAGTCCGGTTACGCCGCGTCCGGTTGCGCGGAGGGCTGGTTGCACCTGCTGGAGGACTGGGTGATCGTCGAGCCGGTGGACGCCGAGCACCGCCCGGTGCCGCCGGGAGTCGTCTCGCACACGGTGCTGATGACCAACCTCGCCAACCGGGTCCAACCGGTCATCCGCTACGACGTCGGCGACCGGTTGCTGGTGAGTCCGGACCGCTGCCGTTGCGGCAATCCGTCCCCGGCGATACGCGTCCAGGGGCGGGCCTCGGATGTCCTGACCTTCCGCACGGCGAGCGGCGAGGACGTGATCGCGGTGCCGCCGCTGGCCCTGGGCACCGTCATCGACCGCATCCCCGGGGTGGAACTGTTCCAGGTGCTCCGGACCACTCCCACCAGCCTGTCGCTGCGCCTGCTGCCGGCCCCCGGTGCCGATCCCGTCCAGGCCTGGGCGTCGGCGCTGGCCGGGCTCACCGGGCTGCTGACCGACCTGGGCCTGCCGGACGTGACGGTGGAGCAGGACACCGAGCCGCCCGAGCAGGGTCCCGGCGGGAAGTTCCGCACGGTCATCCCCCTGGCGCCGAGACCACCGGCACCGCCCGCGGACACCACCGGGGACCGATCCTGACGGGTCGACGCGGAACCTTGACGCGGCGCATCCCAGCCCCCACCCTATGGACCAGGACAGTCCCACCGTCTGCCAGTTCCCGTTCTGCTTCGGAAAGCCGTCCAGACCATGGTTGCACCACCCGGGCCGGTCACGCGATGGCAGGAGATCCCCAAGGACCCCCTGTCCTGGACCGTGCGGCCCAACCTCGAGGACTATGACGCGGCCTGCGCCGGCTTCAGCTGGCAGCAGGCCCGCCAGCAGTTGTCCGGCGTGCCGGGTGGAGGCCTGAACATCGCCTACGAGGCCGTCGAGCGTCATGCGGCGGGTGCGCGTGCCGGCCACGAGGCGTTGCGGTTCGTCGGTCCGGACGGCGACGTCCGGTCGCTGACCTACAGCGCCCTGGCCGAGGTCGTGGATCGCTTCGCCAGTGTGCTCCGGGGCCTGGGCGTCGGCGCCGGGGAACGGGTGTTCTCCCTGATGGGGCGCCGACCGGAACTGTACGCGTCCGTGCTGGGGACGCTGAAGCACGCCGGTGTCTTCTGCCCGCTGTTCTCCGCGTTCGGCCCGGAACCGGTGCGGATGCGCCTGGAGCTCGGCGACGCCCGCGTGCTGGTGACCACCCTCGCCCTGTACCGCAAGAAGGTCGCCCCGGTCCGCGCGGCGCTGCCCGGACTCCGGCACGTCCTGCTCGTGGACGCCGACGGCCACGCGGAACCGGGCACCCTGGACCTGCAGGACCTCATGCACCGGGCGCCACCCTATGGGAGCACCGCCAGGACGCGGGCGGAGGACATGGCCCTGCTGCACTTCACCAGCGGCACCACCGGCAGGCCCAAGGGGGCCGTCCATGTCCACGAGGCGGTGGTCGCACACCACGCCACGGGGCGTTTCGCCCTGGACCTGCACCCGGAGGACGTCTACTGGTGCACCGCGGACCCGGGGTGGGTCACGGGCATGTCCTACGGCATCATCGCCCCGCTGGTCCACGGCATCACCACCGTCGTGGACGAGGAGGAGATGGATCCGCTGCGCTGGTACCGGATCCTGGCGGAGCACCGGGTCACGGTCTGGTACACGTCCCCGACAGCGCTGCGGATGCTCATGAAGGCCGGCGACGAGGCCGCCCGCGGCCAGGACCTGTCCGCGCTGCGGTTCGTGGCCAGCGTCGGGGAACCGCTGAACCCGGAAGTGGTCGTCTGGGGCCGGCAGGTCCTCGGTCATCCCGTCCACGACAACTGGTGGCAGACCGAGACAGGGGGCATCATGATCGCCAACCTGCCGGCCCTGCCCATCCGTCCCGGCTCCATGGGACGGCCCCTGCCCGGTGTCGAGGCGGCCCTCATCGCGCGGGACGAGCACGGTGAGCCGGTGCTGCGCGGTGGCCGGGCCACCCTGGTCAACGACGCGGACACCGTGGGCGAACTGGCGTTGCGACCGGGGTGGCCGTCCATGTTCCGCGGGTACCTGGGCGAGGAGGAGCGGTACCGCAGGTGTTTCGTGGCCGGGTGGTACCTCACCGGCGACCTGGCCCGCCGTGACGCCGACGGTTACTACTGGTTCGTGGGCCGCGGTGATGACGTGATCAAGTCCTCCGGTCACCTGATCGGCCCCTTCGAGGTCGAGAGCCTGCTGATGGAACACGACGCCGTGGCCCAGGCCGGGGTCATCGGCCTGCCGGACGCGGTCGCCGGTGAGGTGGTGAAGGCCTTCGTCGAGCTGCGTCCGGGCCACGACCCCAGCGATGACCTGCGCAGGGACATCATCGGCTTCGCCCGCCGGCGGCTGGGCCCCGCCGTGGCACCGCGACTCCTGGACTTCACGCCCTCGCTCCCCCGGACCCGCAGCGGCAAGATCCTGCGCCGGCTGCTCAGGGCCCGCGAACTGGGCCTGCCAGAGGGCGACGTATCGACCGTGGAGGTACAGGGATGACCCACCGCACGCCACCCACCGGGTCCCCGGGCGTCCCCGAGGCCGCTGGACACCTGCTGCGCCAGATGCTGCGGGTCCGCCGTCTCGAGGAACAGTGCGTCGAGCTCTACAGCGCGGCGAGGATCCGGGGGTTCCTCCACGTCTATATCGGCGAGGAGGCCGTGGCGGCGGGCATCATGTCCGCGCTCGGCCCCGAGGACGCCGTGGTGGCCACCTACCGTGAACACGGACACGCGCTGCTGCGCGGCGTCCCGGCCGGAGCGATCCTGGCCGAGATGTACGGCCACGTGCAGGGCTGTTGCCGCGGACGGGGTGGTTCCATGCACCTGTTCGACGCGGCCACGCACTTCTACGGCGGCAATGCGATCGTCGCCGGGGGGTTGCCCCTGGCGGTCGGCATGGCCCTGGCGGAGAGGATGGCCGGACGGGCCCGGGTGACGGCATGCTTCTTCGGCGAGGGCGCGGCCGCCGAGGGCGAGTTCCACGAGAGCCTGAACCTGGCCGCGCTGTCGCGGCTGCCCGTGCTCTTCTGCTGCGAGAACAACCTCTACGCCATGGGCACGGCGCTGGCCCGGTCCCAGTCCCAGACGGACCTGGCCCTCAAGGCCGCGGCCTATGAGCTCCCGGCCTGGAGCGTCGACGGCATGGACGCGCTCGCGGTCGAGGAATCGGCCCGTCGGGCCGTGGACGCTGTGCGGGCCGGCGGCGGCCCGCACTTCCTGGAACTGCGCACCTACCGGTTCCGGGCCCACTCGATGTTCGACCCCGAACGCTACCGGGACAAGGCGGAGGTCGCCCGCTGGACCGAACGGGATCCCATCCTGTCACTCCGCCGCTCCCTGGAGGCGACGGACCGGTTCTCCGAGGACGACTGGAACGCGCTGGACCGCGAGGTGGCCGCGGAGATGGAGGCGGCCGTGCGGTTCGCCGAGGCGGGGGCCCCCGAGCCCCTGGACGACCTGCAACGCTTCGTCTACAGCGAGCGGTGAGGACATGGAGACGACCTACCGCGAGGCCATGCGCACCGCCATCCGCGAGGCGCTGCTGCAGGATGACCGGGTCTTCCTGATGGGTGAGGACGTCGGGGCCTACGGCGGCTGCTTCGCGGTCAGCCTCGGACTGTTCGAGGAGTTCGGTCCCGAACGGGTCCGTGACACCCCCCTGTCGGAGTCCGCCTTCGTGGGGGCCGGCATCGGGGCCGCGCTGAACGGGATGCGGCCGATCGTGGAGATCATGACGGTCAACTTCAGCCTGCTGGCCCTGGACCAGATCGTGAACAACGCCGCGACCCTGCTGCACATGTCCGGTGGGCAGTTCAACGTTCCCCTGGTGATCCGCATGACGACCGGGGCCGGACGCCAGCTGGGGGCCCAGCACTCCCACAGCCTGGAGGGCTGGTTCGCCCACGTGCCGGGCCTGCGCATCCTCACCCCGGCCACCGTGGAGGACGCCCGGGGGATGCTGTGGACGGCCCTGGAGGACCCGGACCCCGTCCTGATCTTCGAGCACGGTTCGCTGTACAACCTGTCCGGGGAGCTCGCCGAGGACGCCGGCCCCGTCGACATCCATGCGGCCGCGGTCCGGCGTGAGGGCGGTGACGTCTCGCTGATCACCTACGGCGGCACGTTGCCGCTGACCCTGGAGGCCGCCGATCGACTGGCCGCCGAGGGTATCGAGGCCGAGGTCCTGGATTTGAGGACGCTGCGCCCCCTGGACGACGCGGCGATCCTGGCCACCGTGGTCAAGACCCACCGGGCCGTCGTGGTGGACGAGGGCTGGCGCAGCGGCAGTCTCTCCGCGGAGATCAGCGCCAGGATCACCGAGTCGGCCTTCTACGAGCTCGACGCCCCGGTGGCGCGGGTCTGCAGCGCCGAGGTCCCCATTCCCTACGCCCGTGACCTCGAGCTGGCCGCCCTGCCCAGCGCGGAGCGGGTCGTGGCCGCGGCCCGCGAGGCGGTGGGCGGCGGTGGGTGAGTTCCGGATGCCCTCGCTGGGGGCGGACATGGAGCGGGGCAAGCTGGTGGAATGGCTGGTCACACCGGGTGACTACGTCCACCGGGGTGACGTGATGGCCACCGTGGACACCGAGAAGACCGTGATGGAGGTGGAGTCCTTCGAGGACGGCGTCATCGCCGAGTTGCTCGCCGCACCCGGTGAGACGCTCGCCGTCGGCGCGCCGATGGCGCGCATCACGCCCACGCCGGCCACCGTCACCGCCCCTCCGGTGACTGCTCCGGCCGGCACACCCGCCGCCCCGGCGGAGGCGGGTGTCGAACGGGAGCACACGAGCCCACCACCGGGGTCGGGAGCGCCGTCGGCCACACCACCGGTCCGCCGCCTGGCCCGCGGCCTGGGCCTGGACCTGACCCGGATCACCGGCACCGGCAGGGGCGGTCACATCACCCGGACGGACGTGGAGCGCGCCGCGGCCCGGCAGCGGCCCGACGCCGGCTCCGTCCGGCCGGTCCGCATCTCACCGCGAGCGCGCCGGCTGGCCGGTGAGCTCGGCGTCGACCAGACCACCGTGGCGGGCACCGGCCCGCGAGGAGCCGTCACGGGAGAGGACGTCCTCCGCGCGGTCAGGGGGAACGCCCCCGCGGACGTCGAGAGTCACCCCGGGGCACCACGCGGCCCGGGACCGGCGACTGCGCCGGCACCGGCACCCCCTGACACGGGGCAGCGCGCGACCGGGCTGCGCCGCAGGATCGGGGCGCTGATGTCCCGCTCGAAGAAGACCATCCCCCACTACTACCTGGGGACCACCGTCGACCTGCAGGCCGCCGTGGCATGGATGCGCGCGGTCAACGCGCAGCGGCCCGTCTCGGCCCGGCTGGTCCCGGCGGCACTGTTGCTCAAGGCCTGCGCCCTGGCCGCCCGTCAGGTGCCGGAGGTCAACGGTTTCTACACGGAGGCGCGGTTCCGCCCCAGTCAGGCCGTACACCTGGGGGTCGCCGTCGCGCTGCGGGAGGGCGGGTTGGTCGCCCCGGCGATCCACGACGCGGACACGTTGACCGTGGACCAGCTGATGGAACGACTGCGTGACGTCGTCACCCGGGCCCGCGCCGGACGCCTGCGCCGAGCGGAGATCGCGGACCCGACCCTCACCGTCACCGCACTGGGCGACCTCGGCGTCGACACCGTGTACGGGGTGATCTACCCCCCGCAGGTGGCGCTCGTCGGCTTCGGCCGCGTCCGGGAGAGGCCCTGGGCCCAGGACGGCATGCTCGCGGTGCGCCAGTCCGTCACCGCCACCCTCTCGGCCGACCACCGCGTCAGCGACGGCCTGCGCGGAGGGCGCTTCCTCGACCTCGTCGACGAGATGCTGCAGAGACCGGAGGACCTATGAACGAGCACGAGGCACGCGCGGCGGTGTACGCGGCGATCACGCAGGTGGCCCCCGACGTCGAGACCCAGGGCCTCGACGACCGTTCCCGGCTCCGTCAGGACCTGGAGCTGGACTCACTGGACTTCCTGGCCCTGGTGGAGCACCTGGCGCGTCACGCCGGCGTGGACGTCCCGGAGGGTGACTACGGACGGGTCGGCACCGTGGCCTCCCTGATCGCCTACGTCGCCGAGCACGCCTGAGGCCGCGGGGACCGACGGTGGACGACCCCGGGCTGACGTGATCACGATGCAGCGTTCAACGCACGGCCCGTGCACCGGGCGCAGGGCTCGCGGATAGGCCCCTCCCCCATGGACACCGCGGACCGTGAGGCCTCACCTCCGGGCTTGACCTCGGCAGAGGCTGCCCGGCGGCTGGGGCAGTCGGGACCCAACGAGCTCCCCCGCATCCATCAGGTGCCCGGGTGGCGGCGGTTCGCGGGCCAGTTCACCCACTTCTTCGCCGTCCTGCTCTGGGGCGCGGCCGGGCTGGCGTGGATAGCGGGCATGCCGCAACTGTCGATCGCGGTGATCGCCGTGGTGGTGATCAACGGCGTGTTCGCCTTCGCCCAGGAGGAACGGGCAGCCCAGGCCGCCGCGCGGCTCCGGGAGCTCCTGCCCGCCCAGGTCACGGTGCGTCGTGATGGCCGGCGCATGCCGATTCCCGCCTCCGAGGTGGTGCCCGGTGACATCATCATCCTCACGGCCGGTGACCGGTTGCCCGCCGACGTGCGCTTCGTCGAGGCGGACAGCTGCACGGTGGATGAGTCCATGCTCTCCGGGGAGAGCATGCCCGTGGTCAAGGGCACGGGAAGCGATGGCTTCGGGGGCACGTTCCTGGCCAACGGGTCCGCCGAGGCCGAGGCCACCGCGACAGGGTCGGCGACCCGGCTGGCGGCCATCACCACCCTGACGGGCCAGGCGGTTCCGCCACCCACGCCGCTACAACGCGAGTTGCGCCGCATCGTCCGCATGCTCTCCTCGGTGGCCCTGGGCCTGGGTGCCGCCTTCTGCGTCGTCTCGCTGCTGGCGGGAACACCGCTGAGGGACGCGTTCCTCTTCGCCATCGGTGTGGCGGTGGCGATGATCCCCGAGGGACTGCTGCCCACGGTGACCCTGTCCCTGGCCATGGGAGCCCAGCGGATGGCGGGCCGCAACGCGTTGGTGCGGAACCTGCAGGCGGTGGAGACGCTCGGATCGACGACGTTCATCTGCACGGACAAGACCGGGACGCTGACCCAGAACAGGATGAACGTCGTCGAGGTCTGGACCCCGGCCGGGACCGTCTCGATCGACGGCGAGGGATATCACCCCGTGGCGACGGTGGACGGACCACCACCGGCCCGTGCCGCCGCGACCGATGCGGCGTGGGCGGCCCGGGCGGCGTCCCGGGGACGTATCCGTCAGCACGAGGAGGACTGGCTGCCCGACGGCGACCCCATGGAGGCCGCACTCGATGCCCTGGCGCACCGCCTGGCCGGCCCGGAGGGCGTGCACGCCACCTCCGTCACCCGGCGGTTCGGCTTCGATCCGGACCGGCGCCGGGAGTCGGTCGTCGTCGGGGGCGACCTCCTGGTCAAGGGCGCCCCGGAGAACGTGTTGACCCTGTGCCTCGACCGTGACCAGGTGGGCCTGGCCTCGAGGGTCCTGTCCGGCATGGCCGCCCGCGGCCTGCGCGTCCTGGCCGTGGCCCGGCGTCCCCTGGGCCGGACGGAGGCCCCGGGGCCGGACACCACCGCATCAGAGCTGGAGCACGGCCTGACCCTCGTCGGCCTGATCGCCCTCCAGGACCCGCCGCGGCACAGTGTCCCCCCGGCACTGCGCCAGGCCCGCCAGGCCGGCATCAAGGTGGCCATGATCACCGGGGACCACCCGGTCACCGCCCTCGCGATCGCCCGGCAGACCGGCCTGTGCCTGGACACCCCCGTGGTCGTCGAGGGCAAGGACCTGCCCCAGGACGAGCGGGCGCTCGGTGTCCTCCTGGACCGGGACGGCATCGTGGTCAGCCGCGTCTCACCGGAACAGAAACTCGCCATCGCCCGCGCACTCCAGCACCGCGGACACGTGGTCGCGATGACCGGAGACGGGGTCAACGACGGCCCGGCGCTCAACGAGGCCGACATCGGCGTCGCCATGGGTGCATCCGGAACGGACGTCGCCCGGGAGGCCGCCGACCTGGTCCTGCTCGACGACGACTTCGCCACCATCATCACCGCCGTCGAACAGGGCCGGGCCACGTACACCAATATCCGCCGCTTCCTGACGTACCACCTCACGGACAACGTCGCAGAGCTCACCCCCTTCGTCGTCTGGGCCCTGTCCGGGGGAAACGTGCCGCTGGCACTGGGCGTCCTGCAGATCCTGTGCCTGGACATCGGCACCGACCTGCTTCCGGCGCTGGCCCTGGGCGCGGAGAAGCCCGGGCAGCGGGTCCTGCTCAAGCCGCCCGAACGACGCCACCTGATGGACGCGCCGCTGCTCGTCCGGGTCTTCGGGGTGCTCGGGCCGACCCAGGCCCTCATCCAGATGCTCGCGTTCCTGGTGGTGCTCGGGTCCGCCGGGTGGACCTGGGGGGCCGAGCCGGCACCCGCCCTCCTGGCCGCCGCCTCCGGGGCGGCCTTCACCACCGTGGTGCTGGCGCAGATGGCCAACGCGTTCGGGTGCCGCAGTGCGACCCGGCCCGCCTGGCGGCTGGACTGGACGGGAAACCACCTGTTGCTCTGGGCCGTGGCCGCCGAGTGCGTCCTGCTCCTGGGCTTTCTCTTCATCCCGCCGGTGGCCGGCGCACTGGGCCACGCGCCCCCGCCACCGGTGGGAACACTGATCGCCCTCACCGCCATCCCGGCTCTCCTGGTCGTGGACGGGCTCCACAAGACGTTCCGGCACCGCAGGCGAGGCTGATGCTCCCCGGTACCGGTCCGCTCCCGGGGTGCCGTTCCCCGCGCGCCGGTGCTCCCCTCAGTCCTTGCTGCGGTGCGTGATGAGCACCGGGCACGTGGCATGGGCCGCCACCGCAGAGCTCACCGAGCCCAGCAACAGGCCCGCGAATCCGCCGCGGCCCCGACTGCCCACCACCACCATCCGGGCCCCCTCGCCGAGGTCCCGCAGAACCCGGGCCGGCGGGCCCTGCCTCACCTCGGTCTCCAGGCCCCGGGGACGGTCGTCACCGAACGCCGTCCGCAGGGCCTCGTCCAGTTGCTCCCGGGCGTCATCCTGGAAGTTGTACTCGAGCCGGTAGGGGTACTCGGCGGCCGTGACCGGCATCTCCCATGCCGTGACCGCCTTCAGCGTGCACCCCAGCGACTCGGCCAGGGTCCTGGCCTCCCGCAGGGCCTGCAGCGAGGCCTCGGACCCGTCGACGCCGACCACAATCTGTTGCGAACCCTGCACCGTGTCCCCCTACGGGTTGTCTGCACCACTCGCGGCACCGGACATCCGCCTTCTGCCCCCGGACGAGGGGCGAAGCAGGCCGGTCGCGACTCGATCGTGGAGTCACCCTAGGCGCCACCGGCCGGACCGCACAATATCCACGACGCCGGCACCCGCGGCTCCGGCCCGCACGGCTCCGGCCCGCCAGCCGAGACCTTCTGCCCGCGGGGAGCGGCGGTGTACCGTGACGGCGTGATCGTGCCCCAGACCCCCCAGGACGCCGTGGCGGTCGCCGGCCACTATGACGAACTGGATCCGGTCTATCGCCGGGTGTGGGGTGAGCACGTCCATCACGGGCTGTGGGAGACGGGTCGCGAGACGCCCGCCCAGGCCGTCGAGGCCCTCGTCGAGACGGTCGGGGATCGCCTGCGCCTCCGGCCCGGCGAGGCGTGCGTGGACATCGGTTGCGGCTACGGGGCGACCGCCAGGCAACTGGCCGCCGGGCGCGGGGTTCGTGTCACCGGCTTCACGCTGTCCGCCGTACAGGCCCGCCACGCCGCCGCGCATCCCACGCCCGGCGTGGAGATCCACCACCGCGACTGGTTCGCCAACGCGCTGCCCGAGGGATCGGCTGACGCCGCCTGGGCCATCGAGTCGACCGAGCACATGGCCGACAAGCCCCGGTTCTTCGCCGAGGCCCATCGGGTGCTGTCACCCGGCGGCCGCCTCGTCGTCTGCGCCTGGCTCGCCGATCCCGCCGCGAGCGAGTGGACGGTTCGCCACCTGCTGGAGCCGGTCTGCCGCGAAGGGCGACTGCCCTCGATGGGCACGCGCGAGGAGTACGAGGCCATGGCACGGGCAGCAGGGTTCACGGTCACCGGTTACGAGGACGTCAGCCGGCGCGTCGCACGCACCTGGACGATCTGCGCCCGCCGACTGCTGAAGGCCCTGGCCATGGATCGCGACGCCCGCCGCCTCGCGCTGCGCGGACGCCATCGTGTCTTCGCCGTCACCGTGCCCCGCCTGATCCAGGCCTACCGCACCGGGGCGATGCGCTACGGCATCTTCACGCTGGCGGCGGCGGGTGAGGACGCGGCGCCGGAGTGAGAGACACTGCGCGGACCGATGGAGTCTTGGCCGGCGTCAGGGTGCGTCACTAGGCTTCGGACGAGGATGCCACTGCCGTGAGGAGTCGCCATGTCGCGTCCCGCCGTTCCCCTCCCGCCCGGACGCCGCCGGCGACAGCGCGCGGTCCTGACCGTCACGGCCCTGGCCTCTGTCCTGGGCCTGACCGCGGCCTGCTCCGCCCCCTCCCCCGGGCCGACGGCAGCCTCGGACACGGCGGGCGTGGACGCCGGCGAGCTCCAGTCCACCTTCCAGGACGCGGCCGCCGCGCTGGAGGTCCCGGGTGCGTTCATGCTCCTGCGCACCCCGGAGGGGGAGGTCCTCGGCTCGTACGGCACCGTCAGCGCGGACGAGACGCTGCCGCCCCGAGCCGACCATCATCTGCGGGTGGGATCGAACACCAAGACCTGGACCGGGACGGTCATCCTGCAGTTGGCGCAGGAGGGCGTGCTGGACCTCGACGATCCCATCGCCGCCTACCGGCCAGACGTGCCCAACGGCGAGAACATCACGATCGAGCAGTTGCTGTCGATGCGCAGCGGACTGTACAACTACACGCTCGACCGGGGCCTGAACCAGGCGATGGACGAGGACCCCGAACGGGCCTGGGACCCCGAGGACCTGCTGGCCATCTCGTGGGAGCACCCGCCCAGTTTCGCCCCCGGTGCGGGCTGGGAGTACTCGAACACCAACACGGTCCTGTTGGGACTCGTGGCCGAGCAGCTGGAGGGCGAGCCGCTGGAGAGGATCTTCGCCGACCGGCTCTTCACGCCGCTGGGCCTGGCGGACACCCTGTTCCCGGCGCGGTCGTCGAACCGGATCCCCGAGCCCTACGCGCACGGGTACATGTTCGGCTCCAACGTCCTGACGATGGGCACGCCCCCCGCACTACCGGAACGGATGCAGGAGCAGGCCCGGTCGGGGGCCCTCGACCCCGTCGACCGGACGTTCGACAACCCCTCCTGGGGCTGGGCCGCCGGCGGCGGGATCTCGACGGCCCACGACCTGGCGGACTGGGCCGAGGCCCTGACCGATGGCCGACTGCTCGACGAGGAGTTCCAGCGGCTGAGGATGGAGAGTCCCCGCTCCACGGGCGGGGACCAGCCGGGGTCGGCCCGCTACGGACTGGCGATCGCGAAGTTCGGCGAACTGTACGGTCACACGGGAGAGCTGCCGGGCTACAACTCCTTCATGGGCCACGACCCGGACCGCGACATCACCCTGGTGGTGTGGGCGAACCTCGCACCCACGCCGGATGGGCGGGACCCGGCGACGACGATCGCCCGGACGCTGGTCGATTCGATCTACCCGGTCGGGAACTGAGCGGTCCTGCGCACCCCCGTCCTCCGCACCCCCGTCGTCCGAATCCCGTCGTCCGCGCCCGGTCGTGCGGGTCGCCGGGTGCCGGGCGACTGCCCGGCACCCGGCGACCCACCACCGCATGGGCGGCGTGCGGTCCTAGGCGGGGATCATCCCGTGCGGATCGATCACGTACTTCCTGGCCGCCCCCTGGTCGAACTCCTTGTAGCTCCGGGGAGCGTCGTCCAGGCTGATGGTCGTGGCGTTGACGGCCTTGGAGATATTGGCCTTGTCGGCCAGGATCAGCTTCATCAGCTTCCGGTTGTACCGCTTCACCGGGCACTGACCCGTGGTGAACGAGAGGGACTTGGCCCACCCCGTGCCCAGCTGCACACCGATCTGGCCGACCTTGGCGTTCTCGTCGACAGCCCCCGGATCCCCGGTGACGTACAGGCCCGGGATACCCAGGGCACCGCCCACCTGGGTGACCGACATGATGTCGTTGAGGACCGTGGCGGGTGCCTCGGCGGCGTTGGCGCCGTGACCGCGGGCCTCGAATCCCACCGCGTCCACCGCGGCGTCGACCACGGGGACGCCCAGGATCTGCTCGATACGGTCCGGCAGGGCGCCCTCCTGGCTCAGGTCGATCGTCTCGCAGCCGAAGCTGGCCGCCTGCTTCAGCCGGTCGGCGTTCATGTCTCCCACGATGACCGCCGAGGCACCCAGCACCTGCGCCGAGAAGGCCGCGGCGAGGCCCACCGGACCGGCACCCGCGACGTAGACGGTGGAACCGGTCGTGACGCCGGCGGTGAATGCGCCGTGATACCCGGTGGGGAAGATGTCGGAGAGCATGGTGAGGTCGAGGATCTTCTCGAGGGCCTGGTCCCGGTCCGGGAACTTGAGCAGGTTGAAGTCCGCGTAGGGGACCATCACGTACTCCGCCTGGCCGCCGATCCAGCCGCCCATGTCCACGTAACCGTAGGCCGCACCGGGACGGGCGGGATTCACGTTGAGGCAGACACCGGTCTTGCCCTCATTGCACATCTGACAGCGGCCGCACGCGATGTTGAAGGGCACCGAGCAGATGTCACCCTCCTTGACGAAGAGCACGTCGTCTCCGGTCTCCACGACCTCGCCCGTGATCTCATGACCGAGCGACTGGCCGACCGGCGCGGTGGTGCGGCCACGGACCATGTGCTGGTCGCTTCCGCAGATGTTCGTGGCCACCAGTTTCAGGATGGCGGCATGGGGTGCCTTCTGCTGGATGCCCATCTTGCCGGCGACCTCGGAGGGCAGTTCCAGCTTGGGGTAGTCGATCGTCTCGACGGCGACCTCGCCTGGGCCCTTGTACACGACTACACGGTTTCCCGTCATGGTTCTTCCTCTCGATGGCTGTCCCCCGACCGCGTGATGCGGACCGAGGACAATCGCTGTGATCGCGATCCGGTGATTGTTTATTCGGTGGGTTCGGGTCTCTGGCCGCGCTCTTCCGCCATCGACTGGTCGTCGGCGCGCGGCTCGGGCTCGGGGACGTCTCGGGGGCGGGCGATGAAGTCGTAGGCCAGCGCGGCGGCCGCGCTGCCGATGAAGGGACCGATGACGTACAACGGGTACTGGGACCACTCGACGTCACCGCCGAAGAGGGTCTGCACCAGGTTCGGTCCGAAGGTCCGCGCCGGGTTCAGTGAACCACCGGTCAGGGGGGCGATGACCAGGATGGCGCCCGCGACAGCCAGGCCGATGATCAGGCCCGCCCAGCCCTTGGGCGCCCTCCGGTCGACGGCCACCGCCATGATCGCGAGCATCAGGAAGAAGGTCCCCAGCACCTCGGCCACGATGCCCTGGCCGTACGAGACACCGGTGCCCAGGGCCGTCGCACCGCTGCCCATGTCCACGGCCCGGGTCCCGAACGAGGCCACCAGGAGCAGGCTCCCGACCGCGGCCCCGATCAGCTGCGCGAGGACGTAGGGCACCAGCTCGGCCCAGGGGAAGCGCCGGGTCACAGCCAGCGCGAAGGTCACGGCGGGATTGATGTGGGCACCGGACACGGCCAGGAACGCGTAGATGGCCACTGCGACGGCAATGGCGAATCCCAGGGAGATGAACCCCACCCCCGGATACGTGAGTTCACCGTTGCCGGCCGTCAGGGCCGCCAGCACGGTGCCGACGCCGAAGATCACCAGTACCGCCGTGCCCAGCATCTCGGCCACGAGCCGGCGCATCAAAGTCGGAGTCATTTTCCACATTTCATGTCGGGACAGGGAAATAGTTAACGAAATGCAACTGACCTGGAATGCTGCGAGCGTAAGCAGGGTCCTCGGAGGGAGTCAATGGGTCATCCTCGCGCGGCGGCGGAGGCCGGAGACCCGGGGGCAGACCGCCTCGTCCCTCAGTCCTGGGGACCGCTCCGCCGGCCCGGCTCGTCCTGGGAGGGTTCATCGTCGGCGAAGCTGCCCGTGGCGACCGGCCCGGCCAGTGCGTAGGTGGCCATCACGACCCCGGACTGCGAGACCTCGTGCTCGGTCAGGCGGAGACCAGCCGGGATGGTCCCCTCCGCGAAGAGCCGCTTGCCGGGACCGAGCAGCAGGGGGAAGACCAGGACCCGGAACTCGTCGATCAGCCCGGCGGTCAGCAGGGACTGGATGAGGTTGCCACTGCCCTGCAGCAGCAGGTCGGGTCCGTCCTGGTCCTTCAGCGCGGCGACCTGTTCCGGGACGTTCCCGGACAGGACCGTGGTGTGTTCCCAGGCGGGGTGGTGCAGTCGGTGGCTGGCCACGTACTTGTGTGCCCGGCTGAACGCCTCCCCCACGAGCGAGTCCGTGTGATGGGGCCAGTAGGCGGCGAAGATCTCATAGGTCCTGCGTCCCAGGAGCAGGTCGAACTGGGTGGCGAAGGTCCGGTCCATCCACGAGCCCATGGACTCGTCGAACAGCGGGGCGGTCCACCCGCCGAGGGTGAAGCCCCCCGTGCGGTCCTCGTCGGGCCCTCCGGGAGCCTGCATGACGCCGTCGAGGGAGACGAACGTGCTGGAGATGAGCTTTCTCATGGCGGCAGTGAAGCCCACCGCGCGGGACGACGGCCACTCCGATCATGCGCCGTTCGGCCCGTCCGGCCGGGGGGAGCTCGCGAAACATGCACGTCATGGACGGCGGAGGACTGACAGGGCGCCCGGTTCTGCCTACTCTGCTGGCATGAGCACTACCGAGGCGGTGTGGAACCGCGCCCTTGACTTCGACGCCCTGCCTGAGGCCACCTCCCCCGGTGACATCGCCCTGCGCGATGTCCTGACCTTCCACGGGGCGGTGCAGAACGGCGGACTCGTCAACGCCATCGAGATGCACCTGGACGACGACGAGTTCCCGCTCCAACGGGTGATCACCGGGTACGAGTACCTCGGCCTGGACGACGTGGCCGAGACGATCACGGAGGCCCGGGTCCGGTTCGTGTCCGTGGACGACGACGAGGAGGCCCTGGAGGCCCTCGAGCTCGAGGTCGACCCCATGTACGAGGTGGAGGACGAGGACCTCAGCCAGGCGTTGGAAGGCCGGCTGCAGAAGGATCCCGAGGACTTCGACCCCGCGCGCTGACCAGCCGGGGCACCAGCCGCCCCAGCACCACCATCATGACCAGTTCCACGAGCGTCTGGGTGACCACCACCAGCGGCGCCATCCGGTAGTCCGGGCCCAGCGACGCCGGCAGGGCCAGCACCAGCGGCAGCACCACGAGGGAGTTCCGGGTCACCCCGCTGAACACGAGCGCCCGGCGTCCGGGCGTGTCCAGCCCGGCGACGCGACCGGCCGCCAGTCCGAGGGTGACCATCACGGCCGCGAAGAGCACGTACACCGGCACCACGGCGAGCAGCCCGCCCAGGTGCCGGCCGACGTCGTGCGCCTGGGAGGCGACCACGACGGCCAGCGTGGAGATCATCAGCGGGACCATCCCCGCCGAGACAACCCGGTCCACGGCGCGGCCCCAGGCCCAGCGGGCGGCCGCCGCCTGGGTCAGCCACGCCGCGCCGAGGGGCGCCACGATGAGCAGCGCGAAGGCCTCCAGGAACGGACGGACGTCGAGTCCGGGGGCGAACCGCGGCCCGGCCATCACCCACAGGTACCCCGGCAGCAGGAGCATCTGCGCCAGCATCAGCCACGGCGTGGCGGCCAGCAGCCGGTCCTGGGCGCCGCCGGCCAGGCCGGTGAAGACGATGACGTAGTCCACGCACGGGGTCAGCAGGACGAACAGCACCCCGAGCAGCAGGACGTCGTCGTGGGCGACCAGCCGGGAGAGGGCGAACACCACCACCGGCACCACCACGAAGTTCAGCACCAGCACGGCCAGGAAGAATCCCCCGTCCCGCGCAGCACGCCCCAGGCGGCGGAACGGGACGGCCAGGAAGGTGGCGTAGAGCAGCAGCCCCAGCACCGGGGTGATGGCCTGCCCGGCGGGTCCGGCCACGGCCGGGACCAGGAGCCCGGCGACGGCGCCCGCGCCCAGCGCGGACAGGTACAGCACCACCTGGTGCCGCTCCATCCAGTCGCCGGCCGATCCCGTGGAACCCATGGACTCCAGCATTCCACCACCGGGCCCGCCGGCCCGCATCATCTCCTCGTCCCGGCGCCGCCCCGGGAGCGCCCCGGGAGCGCCCCGGGAGGGAGATCAGGCGTCGATGACGACGGCGGTGATCAGCGGGGCCCGCCGGTAGGCGCGGTCCAGGTGGCGGCCCACCGTGTCCACGATCAGCTTCTCGATCTGGTCCAGGTCGTCGATGCCGGCGACGTGGGGCTTGGCCAGGGCGTCCTTGACCTTCTTCGCCGCGGTGTCGAAGATCTGGGGGTCCTGGATGAAGCCCTTGGTCATGAACTCCAGCGGCTCGGCCAGGGTGTTGGTGTCCGGGTCGACGATCGCGACCACGGTCACCGAGCCGCCCTCCTGCAGCAACCGCCGCTCGACCAGGGTCTCCTCGGTGACCTTGCCGACGGTGTGGCCGTCCACGTAGACCAGTCCGGCCTCCACCTGGCCCGAGACCCGGGCCTGGCCCTTGACCAGGTCCACGGTGGTGCCGTCCTTGACGACGAGCACGCGCTCGGGGGCGATGCCGGTCCGCACGGCCAGGTCGGCATTGGCGTGCAGGTGCGAGGACTCGCCGTGGACGGGCATGACGTGGGTGGGCCGGACGATGTTGTAGCAGTAGACCAGTTCCCCAGCGGAGGCGTGACCGGAGACGTGCACCTTGGCGTTGCCCTTGTGCACGACCTTGACGCCGAGGTCGGTGAACTTGTTGATGATGCCGTAGATCGCGTTCTCGTTGCCGGGCACCATCGAGCTGGCCATCAGGACGGTGTCCCCGGAGCCGAGCTTGATCTGGTGGGTGCCGGTGGCCATCCGGGACAGGGCCGCCATCGGCTCGCCCTGGGACCCGGTGCAGACCAGCGCGATCTTGTCATCGGGCATGGACTGCAGCTTCTTGAAGTCCACGAGCAGCCCGCGCGGGATCTTGAGGTAGTCCAGGTCGCTGGCGATGCCCATGTTGCGCACCATGGACCGGCCCACGAACGCGACCTTGCGCCCGCTGGCGTGCGCGGCATCCAGGACCTGCTGGATGCGGTGCACGTGGCTGGCGAAGCTGGAGACGATGATCCGCTTCTTCGCGGTGGCGAAGACCTGCTCGATCGCGGGGGTCAGTTCCCGCTCCGAGATGGTGAACCCCGGAACCTCGGCGTTCGTGGAGTCGGTGAGGAACAGGTCCACGCCCTCCTCGCCCAGGCGGGCGAAGTGGCGCAGGTCCGTGATCCGGTCGTCCAGCGGGAACTGGTCCATCTTGAAGTCACCGGTGTGCAGGACCAGGCCGGCCTTGGTGCGGATCGCCACGGCGAGGCTGTCGGGGATGGAGTGGTTGACCGCGACGAACTCGAGTTCGAAGGGGCCCGCCTGGTGCTTGTCCTCGGCCTCCACGTGGACCGTCTTCGGCGTGATCCGGTGCTCGGTGAGCTTGGCCGAGATGAACGCCAGCGTCAGCTCGGAACCGATCAACGGGATGTCCGGGCGCTCCTTCAGCAGGTAGGGCACCCCGCCGATGTGGTCCTCGTGGCCGTGCGTGAGCACGATGCCGACGATGTCCTTCAGCCGGTCCCGGATGGAGGTGAAGTCCGGGAGGATGACGTCGATTCCGGGCTGGTGCTCCTCGGGGAACAGGACGCCACAGTCCACCACGAGCAGCTTGCCCTCGTGCTCGAAGACCGTCATGTTGCGGCCGATCTCACCCAGGCCTCCCAGCGGGGTGATCCGCAACCCTCCGGACGGCAGGGAGGACGAGGACTTGGACTTACGGGAGGAACGGGGCAACTGATCACGCTTTCGTCGTCAGGGAAGTGCACCAGGGCGGTACACCGATGTGGAGGGGGTTCCCTCGGGTCCGGGGCCCGCAGCGAGGCGGGCGGCGCCGGGAAGACTACCCCCTAATGTACCGCCCACGGGCCCCCGGGACGGTATCACCGGGATGCTCCGGTGGGACGGGACGTCCGGCGCGGCGTGCGCGGGCGGCGTCCAGGCGTCCCCCATCCCGCGCGCGGCCCCACTAGGATGTGAAGTCCATCACAGAATACCCGCAGGCCCGGCCCGGATGGCGGGTCCGGCCCCGATCCGGGAGGTCTCCCATGGTTCGTTCGGATGTCTCCCGGCGCACGGTCCTCGGCGGGTTCGGCGCCCTGACCGTGGGCGGGCTGGTGGGGTGCGGCAACGAGGCCTCCTCCTCCGGTGGTTCCGCCTCCGGTACCGACGGGCCGGCCACGGCGGTGACCTACCAGTTGTCCTGGACGCACTCGGTGCAGTTCGGCGGCACCTACCTGGCGCAGGACCGGGGCCTGTTCCGGGACCTCGGGCTGGACGTCAGCCTCGCGGCCGGCGGACCCAACGTGGCCGGGGACGCGAACACGGTCAGCGGGGCGGCGCTGATGAATGTCTCGGTGGCGGACGGTGTTGCCCGGTCCAATGCCGAGGGCGCCGAGCTGGTCATCATCGGTGCCCAGTACCAGAAGAGCCCCGTGACGATCCTGTCCCTGGCGGATGCGCCGTTGACCTCCCCCCAGGACCTGGTGGGCAGGAAGATCGGCGTGGCCGGCACGGACACCCCCGGGCTGGAGGCCTTCCTGGCCATCAACGACCTGACCCAGGACCAGGTCGAGTTCGTCCCGAGCCAGTACGACCCGGCGGTCCTCACGGCCGGCCAGGTCGACGGCCTCTACTGCTTCTACAACGACCTTCCCGTGGCGCTGGCCGTCCAGGGCATCGAGGGGCACTCGATGCTGCTCGCCGACTTCGGCTACGACCCGATGAGCCAGACCTACACCGTGCTGCGTTCCAGTCTCCAGGACGAGGCGCGGCGCGACCAGGTCATCCGGCTGCTCCGCGGGGACGCCCGCGGCTGGCAGCTCTACCAGGACGATCCCCGGGCCGCCGCCGACCTCGCCGTCCGGGCGTACCCCGATGCCGGCCTGGACCTGGAGACGCAGCAGGAACAGGCGACGGTACAGCTCGACATCATGTTCTCCGAGGCGACCGAGCAGTTCGGCTTCGGGTGGTTCACCGACGACCAGGTCCAGGAGAACCTGCGGCTGTTCGACCTGCTCGGCATCGAGGGGGCCACCGAGCAGATGTGGGACCGGAGCATCCTCGACGAGGTGTACCGGGACGGGCCCACCGCGTGACCGGCGTGCAGAGCGCCCGCACGGCGGGACGGCCGGCCCCCGAGGTGCTGTGCACCGCCGTCGCCAAGACCTTCCCCGGCCCGGCGGAGCCGCTGCCCGTCCTGGCGTCCCTGGACCTGACCCTGGAGGCCGGTTCGGTCACGGCGCTGGTGGGGCCCTCCGGGTGCGGGAAGTCCACCCTGCTGCGGATCATCGCGGGCCTGGAACACCCCGACGCCGGCGGCTCGGTGCGCATCGACGGTGACGACCCGCTCGCGGTGCGCCGGCGCGGCGAGCTGGCCATCGCCTTCCAGGACGCCTCGCTGCTGCCCTGGCGGACCGCCGCCGGCAACGTGGCCCTGGCCCGCCGGCTGGCCGGTCAGCCGGTCGACCACCGCAAGGTCACGCGGTTGCTGGACATGGTCGGCCTGGCCGGGTTCGAGAAGGCCCGCCCGGCGCAACTGTCCGGCGGGATGCGGCAGCGCGCGGCGATCGCCCGGTGCCTGGTCACCGAGCCGAGGCTGCTGTTGCTCGACGAGCCCTTCGGCGCGGTCGACGAGCTCACCCGGCGCAGGCTCAACATCGAACTGCCACCCCTGTGGTCCGGCGCCACCACCACCACGTTGCTGGTGACCCACTCGATCCCCGAGGCGGTCCTGCTGGCGGACCGTGTCCTGGTGATGTCGGCCCGGCCCGGGTCCATCGTCGCCGACCTGCCGGTCCGCCTCGAACGGCCGCGGCGGATGGAGCAGCTGCACTCCCGGGGCTTCACCGAGCTCGTGGACCGGATCGGCGCCCTGCTGGGCGTGGACGAGTACGCCCTCGACCAGGGGTGAGGGATGGTCCTGCAGGGCGAACAGGCCGTCCGGGCCACGGGCCGCGACGGCGACGGCCCCCGCCCCGCCCGTGCCCGGCCGGCTGCCGCACTGCGCGTGCTCCTGGGCTGGGTCCTGGTGATCGGCCTCTGGGAACTCGTCGGCCGGACGGTCCTGGCCGACCGGCACCTGATCGGGGTCCCCTCCGGCATCATCGGCACACTCGTGGAGAACGCCGACGTCTACGGCCGGGGGCTGTGGTTCACCACGCGCGAGGCGATGCTCGGTTACCTGGCCGGCAACCTGGCGGCCGTGGCCCTGGCCCTGCTGGTCGTGCTGTTGCCGGGCCTGGAGCGGACGGTGCTGCGGCTCGCCCTGGTCGTCTACTGCCTGCCCCTCGTGGCGCTGGGCCCACTGCTGCGACTGGCCTACGGGTTCGGGGACGGGCCGCAGGTCACGCTGGCGGCCCTGGCCGTCTACTACCTCACGCTCGTACCCCTGCTGGTGGGCATGCGCGCCGTGCCCCGGTCCTGGCTCGACCTGACGGCCACCTACGGCAGGGGCCGCTGGACCACGCTGGTCACCGTCCGGGCACGAGCGGCCCTGCCGTACCTGATGGCCGGGCTGCAGGCCTCGGTGCCCGCCGCCTTCCTCGGTGCGCTGGTCGGGGAGTTCACGGGGGCCGAACGCGGCATCGGGGTGCTCTCGATCCAGGCGTTGCGCAGCCTGGACACCGACGGCCTCTGGGCGTTGATGATCCTCAGCGCCGTGGTGTCGATGACCGGGTACGCCCTGGTCTCGCTCACCGCCCGGAGACTGGCACCGGAACAGCCGACGGTGCTGCTGGCCGCGCCCGGGTCCGACCCCCGGCGGCCTGCGTGGCGACGCTGGCTCGTCAGCGCCGGCGGCGTGGCCCTCACGGCGGCGATCGTGCTGCTGGCCTGGGCCGGGCTGTTCTGGCTGCTTGACCTCAACCCCTATTTCGCCAAGCGCCCCGGGGACGTCTGGGAGTGGCTGGTGTCCGCGCCGGCGGCCGCCGAGCACCGTGCCGAGCTGTTCACGGCGGCCGGCCAGACCGCCCTTGTGGCCGTCCCCGGTTACTTCGCCGGGCTGGCGCTGGGCGTGCTGCTGGCCGCCGCGTTCTCCCTCTCGGTCCGCGCGCGGCGGGCCCTGACGCCCGTCGCCGTCGCCCTGCGGTGCGTGCCGATCATCGCGATCGCGCCCCTGCTGGTCGCCGCGCTGGGCCGCGGGTCGTTCGGCACCGCCGTCGTGGTGGCCCTCATGACGTTCTTCCCCACGCTGGTCTCGTGCCTCTACGGCCTGGGCCAGCTGCCCGGACAGGTGGCCGACGTCTTCGCCGCCTATGCCACGCCGCGCACGAGGGTGCTGGTGCTGGGCCGGCTGCCGGCGATGGCGCCGGCGTTCTTCGCCGCCGCGCGGATCGCCGCGCCCACGGCGCTGCTCGCCGCCACGGTCGCCGAGTGGCTGGCGACCGGGACCGGGCTGGGCAACATGATGGCAGTGGACGCGGCGACGAGCCGGTACACCTCCCTGTGGTCCACGGTCGTGGTCGTCACGCTGATGGCGCTGGCGGGATATGCCCTCGTCGAGGCCGTCGAGCGCCGGGTGCTGGCCGTGGTGGCACCGGAGCAGTCCCGCTGGTGAGGGCGGCGGCCACCCGGGCCGCGGTGTCCGGCCACCGCGTCAGGCTGGCGCATTGGCCGGCAGCGTCTCGTCGCCAGCGGTCCCGGAGCCGCTCGTCTGCCAGCCAGGCGCGCAGGACCTCGGCCAGGGAGCCCACGTCACCGGCCGGGAACGTCTCCCCCGCCCCCTGCGCCTCGACGGCACCGGTGCCGGACGCGACCACGGAGGGGATCCCCCGGGCCAGGGCCTCGGCGACGACCATCCCGTAGGTCTCGGCACGCGAGGTGTGGACCAGCAGGTCGGTGGCGTCCCAGACGGCGTCCAGGTCCCTGCCGTGGAGAGGCCCGGTCACCTCGACACGGCCGGTGAGCCCGGTCTGGGCGATGCGCTCACGGACGCGGCGGCTGAGGACCTCGTCGACGGTGTCGGGACCCACCAGCCGGGCGGTCCAGTCCAGGTCCTGCAACCGGGCCAGGGCCTCGACGACCGTGAGGGGGTCCTTGCCGGGGGTCAGCCGGGCCAGCCACAACAGCATCGGCGCACGCCCGCGGCGCACCGAGCCGGGCGCGGGCACGGCCGGGTCGACACCGGGTACGGCCACCACCGCGTCATGGCGCCCGTACCGGGCGGCCACCGCGGCACCGGCCCAGGCGCTGGTCACCACCACCCGGCTCGCCGCCCGGACGGACTCCGCCTCCGCTGCGGCGAGTCGTAACCGGTCAGGGGCCGGCAGCGCCGGGTCGTCGGCCGGGAAGTAGTGCACCAGGATCGTCACCCGGCGCCCGGCCGAGACCGCGTCGGCGACCTGTTCCGGCACCGCCGAGGCGACGATATTACCGATGAGCCAGTCCTGCTCCCGGGCGAACACCCCGGACAGCCGCCGGCGGTCGCCGTCCGAGGGCAGCGGCCAGCTCCCCGTGACGGGATACTCGCGAACCTCCAGCCCCCGCGACCGCAGGGCCGCCGTGAGCTCCTCGTCGTAGCGGGTGCCGCCACTGGCCAGGTCGCTGCGCCAGCGGGCGAAGCCCACCCGGCGGCCCCTGCCGGGCCGGCCGCTCGTGCCTTCAGCCGCGCTGGGTGTCATCCGCAACTCCCAGCGTCCAGCACGTCCTCCCGGTCTCCGGCGGGCCTGCTCCTGGACTCGGGCAGCAGTCCCATGGTCCGGCACTCCTTCATCACCGGGGCTCGGCTCTCGTGCCGTTCCCGTGGCCTCCACGGTAACCCCGGGCTCCAGGACGCGCGTCCCGGGCCCCGGGCGTCCGGGCGTGGCGGTACCCCGGCAGCAGTGACACGCTGGGACAGCAAAAAGGCCCTTCCTCAAGTGAGGAAGGGCCTTTCTTCTGGTGGAGGTAAGGGGATTCGAACCCCTGACCTTCTCCATGCCATGGAGACGCGCTACCAACTGCGCCATACCCCCAGAAGGGTGTTTCCCCGGCCGTTTCGTTTCCGTCCCGTCCGAAGCAACTCGATAAATATACACAGCTCCTCGACCGGTTCGCAAATCGAGGTCCGGCACGGGCAGTCGGCCGGCGATTGCCCGTGCCGCCACCGGGGCGGGTTCCCGCCCCGGTGGCGTCTCGGCCCCTGACGCGGCCTACTGCGCCTGGGCCTCACCCGGTGCGCCAGGGGTCCAGTCCCGCGGGGCGTCGTCCGGGGTGATGGTCGAACCGGGCTCACCGGCTCCCACCCCGTCCGTGAGACCGAGGTCGATCAGCGGGGCATCCTTCCACAGGCGGTCGAGGGCGTAGAACACCCGCTCCTCCTCGTGCTGGACGTGCACCACGAAGTGCCCGTAGTCCAGCAGGACCCAGCGGCCGCCGGCCTTGCCCTCACGGCGGATCACGTCGAGCTTCAGCTGCCGGCTGAGCACCTCCTCGACCTCGTCCACCACGGCGACGACCTGCCGCTCCGACGAGGCCGAGGCGATGAGGAACGCATCGGTCAGCCCCATCCGCTCGGCCACGTCGACGGCCACGATGTCGGTGGCCTGCTTGTCTGCTGCGGCCTGGCCGGCCAGCTTCAGCGCGGTCAGGGTGGTGGGGGGGACGGTCACGGGCAACTCCTGGAGGGTGGGTGGTACGACGGTGGTCACAGGGCCAGGGCGATGATCAGCGCGATGACCAGGATGGCGAAGACGACCGCGGCCACGATCACCAGGGTGCGCTCCCGGGAACCCCATTCCGAGGCCGGCAGGGAGTCCAGCCCGTGGGCGGACTGCGCCTGGATCGGTTCATGGCGCACGGACTCGGCGGCGGGCTCGGCGCCGGCCGACTCGACGGGTGCCGCGGGGGGAACGATGGCCAGCGTGCCGGTCTGGTTGAGGAGACGGGCCTTCTCCGCCAGCGCCTCCTGCTGCCGCAGCAACTGCGGGTCCACGTTCGCGGGGTCATCACCGGCGGCGGCGAGGCGTTCGGCGAGGGCCGCGGCCTCGAGGGCCAGCGACTCCCTGGTGACGGGATCCTCGCCCTCTCCCGCGAGTCCGGCCGGGGCACCTGCCGGTGCCTCCGCGCGTCGGGCCGTGGAGGGCGAGGACTCCGGGCCGGCGCCGGACTCCTGGCGCCGGCGCATCTCGCGCAACTGGCGACGGGTGAGCGGTCGGCCATCGGGGCCCACCGGCACCCCGTCGCTGGCGACGGTGTACCCGGTGGGGGCATCGGACTCGAAGACGCGGGCCAGGGCGGCGGGGGCCTGGCCGGGGCGGGACACGACCCGCCCGTCCTTGAGCAGGGGCAGTTCGGCCACGCCGGGGAGCACCCCGGGGAACGTACCGGTCAGCGGGCCGACGTCGGCCGGGTCGACCCCGGAGGCGGGCAGGTCGAGGATCGCCTCGGCGGTCTCCCCCGCCGGCGCACCGGCCTCGGTGTCCACCCGGCGGTGCTGGCGTTCGGGACGGCGGGCGGACCCGGGCGTCTGGGTGGGGTCAGCGGCACTCACGCACGGACCTCCGGTGCGTCCTGGCTGCGGCGCCCGCCCAGCCCGCCGCCCGGGCCGTGGGCCTCGGGCAGGTACAGGAGGTGCTTGGCGATGTACTGGACCACGCCGTCCGGCACGAGGTACCAGACCGGCTTGTGGGCCTGGACCCGGGCGCGGCAGTCGGTCGAGGAGATGGCCATCGCCGGGATCTCCATCAGCATCACACCCGTCTCCGGGCCGACCTCCACGAGGTCGTGCCCCGGACGGGTGACACCGACGAACTGGGCCATGTCCCAGAGGGTGTCCACGTCCTTCCAGGTCATGATCTGCTCCAGGGCGTCCGCCCCGGTGATGAAGAACAGCTCCGCCTCGGGCCGCAGGATGCGCAGGTCACGCAGGGTGTCCGCGGTGAAGGTCGGTCCGGGACGGTCGATGTCCACCCGGGACACCGTGAAGCGCGGGTTGGAGGCGGTGGCGATGACCGTCATCAGGTACCGGTGCTCGGCCGGGGACACCTTGTTGCCGTCCTTCTGCCAGGGCTTGCCGGTGGGCACGAAGACGACCTCGTCCAGGTCCAGCTCGGCGGCCACCTCGGAGGCGGCCACGAGGTGTCCGTGGTGGATCGGGTCGAAGGTGCCGCCCATGACGCCGAGGCGGAACCGGCGCCGACCGCCATCCTGCTGACGGGTCGCCGAGGCCTCTTCGGGCTCGGCCACGTCACAGACGGTCTGGGTGGGCTCGGGGAGTGAGTCGGTCACTACGCGGCGGGAGTTCGGCGGAGGATCAGTGGGTTCCCCAGTGGCTGTGCTCGCGCTCGTCGTAGCCACGACCCTGGTGGTAGTCGTCGACGCCCGGCACCTCGTGGCGCCGGCCGACGGAGCGCAGGCCCATGACGGCGGCCAGCATCAGCAGGAAGAGCAGGAAGGAACCCACGCCGATGACCGGGGCCGGCAGGAACAGCGGGTTGACCACGAGGTGCTCCTCGGCGGCCAGGACGGTCAGGGCGGTGATGGTGTTCATCTGGTGGATCTCCCTCGAAGGGGCCGGTCATCCGGCCACAGGTCACGGTGATGTCTGGGCCCCATCCTAGTACGTCCCCCGTTCAGATCCGGACCTGGCCCTCCCCGCGAAGGACCCACTTGGTGGTGGTGAGCTCCTCGAGGCCCATGGGTCCGCGGGCGTGCATCTTCTGCGTGGAGATGCCCACCTCGGCGCCCAGGCCCAGCTGACCGCCATCGGTGAAACGGGTGGAGGCGTTGACGATCACCGCGGCGGAGTCGATCTCGGTGACGAAGCGGTCCGCGTTGGCCAGGTCGTTGGTGACGATGGCCTCGGTGTGGCCGGTGGACCAGCGCTGGATGTGCTCGATCGCCTCGTCCAGGGATCCCACCGTCTTCACGGCCATCTCCAGGGCCAGGTACTCCCGTCCCCAGTCCTCGTCCCGAGCGGTCTCGGCCTGGGCGCCGTCCGGCAGCCAGGCGCGGGCGCCCTCGTCCACGTGCAGGAACACGCCGGTGCGGGACAGGGCCCGCAACACCTCGCGGCCGGCCTCCTCCGCCTGGGCGTGGATGAGCAGGGTCTCGGCGGCGTTGCACACCGAGACCCGCTGCGTCTTGGCGTTCAGGGCGATGTCCACGGCCATCTTGACGGGCGCGGAGGCGTCGATGAACAGGTGGACGTTGCCCTCGCCGGTCTCGATGACGGGGACCCTGGCCGTGCGCACCACGGACTGGATCAGGTCGTGGCCGCCGCGCGGGATGAGCACGTCCACCGAGCCCCGCTCGGACATCAGGGCGGTGGCGCCGGCGCGTCCGTACTGGTCGATGCCCTGAATGATGTCCGCCTCGAAGCCCTGGTCCCCGGCGACCTCGCGCAGGATCGAGATCAGCGCGGCATTGGTGTTCCGGGCGGCCGAACCGCCGCGGAGGATGACGGCGTTGCCGGACTTCAGGGCCAGCCCGGCGATGTCCACGGTCACGTTGGGGCGGGCCTCGTAGATGGCGCCCACGGTGCCGAGCGGGACCCGGACCTGGGTCATCCGCAGTCCGTTCGGCAGGTTGCGGCCGCGCACCACGTCACCGACCGGGTCCGGCAGGGCCGCCAGCTCCTCCAGCGCCACGGCCAGGGCCTCGATCCGCGCCTCGTCCAGGGACAACCGGTCCAGCATCGCCTCGGACGTCCCGGACTCGCGGCCGGCCGCCACGTCCTTCTTGTTCTCCGCGATCAGGTGCCGGGTGTTCAGCCGCAGCTTCGCGGCCATCGCCCGCAGCGTCTCATCCTTGCGGGCCCGGCCCGCGGTGGCCAGTTCGTGGCGGGCCCGCCGGGCACGCTCGCCGACGGACCGGATGGCCTCGCGGACCTCCTCCGGCACGTCGGCCCCACCGCTCCCGGACATCGGGGCGTCCGGGGCGGTCTCGACGGTCTCGGCGGTCACGGCGTTCTCAGCGGCACTGTTGGGCATGCCCCGGAGTCTACCGGCGGCGCTGGGCCCGGGCCGAGAGCCGGACACAATCGTCCGTGTGCACCACGGGGCGCTGGTACTCCGGGCCGAGCTCCTCGCGCAGGTCGGCGGTGGTGCGCCCCAGCATGGGGGGCAACTCCGAGGAGGAGTAGTTCACCAGTCCGCGGGCCACCACGGTGCCCCGGGCGTCGGCCAGCTCGATCGGGTCACCGGCGTCGAAGCGGCCCTCCACTCCGGTGATCCCGGCCGGGAGCAGGGACCTCTTGTTCCGCACCACGGCGGTGACGGCGCCGTCGTCGAGCACCACCCGGCCGTGCACCTCGGCGAGCAGCCCGAGCCAGGTGCTCCGCGCGGTCCGGCGCCTGCCGGAGGCCTGGAACCAGGTGCCCACGTCCTCCCCCGCCAGCGCGCGGTTGGCGTTGGCCGCGGAGGTGACGAGGGCGTGGATGCCCGAGCCGGTGGCGATCCCGGCGGCGTCCACCTTGGTGACCATGCCCCCGGTCCCGACGCCGGCCGGGCCGGTCCGGCCGATCGCGACGTCCTCCAGGTCGGCCCGTGAGGCGACGGCGGGGATGCGCTGGGAACCGGGCCGTGAGGGCGGGCCGGTGTACAGGGCGTCGACGTCGGTGAGCAGCAGCAGCGCGTCGGCGCGCAGCAGGTTGGCCACCAGGGCGGAGAGCCGGTCGTTGTCCCCGAACCGGATCTCCGCGGTGGTCACCGTGTCGTTCTCGTTGATGATCGGCACCACCGCGAGGGCCAGCAGCCGGTTCAGCGCCCGGAACGCGTTCGTGTACTGGGTGCGGCGGATCAGGTCCTCGGCGGTCAGCAGCACCTGGGCCACCTCGGTCTGGTGCCGGGCGAAGGACGCGGCGTAGTGCGCCAGCAGTTTGCCCTGCCCCACGGCGGCCGCGGCCTGCTGGGTGGCCAGGTCCCGCGGTCGCTTGCCCAGGCCCAGCGGGTGGATGCCCGCCGCGATGGTGCCCGAGGACACCAGGGCGACCTCGGTGCCGCGTGAGCGCACGGCCGCGATGGTGTCCACGAGGGAGTTGATGGCCGCGTGGTCGACCCCGGTGGGCGTGGTCAGCGAGGACGAGCCGATCTTGATGACCAGGCGGCGGGCTCGGTGCAGGGTGTCCCGTCCGGTGACGGGGTTCATGACCCGCTCAGCCATCGACGGGCCCTTCGGCACTCCCCGTCCCGGCGTTCTCGCCGTCCGTGTCCCGCACATAGCGTTCCGTCCAGATGCCCGACCGGCGCTCGGCCTCCAGTTCGGCCTGGGTGCGGGCCCGGGCCGCCTTGCGGTCCTCGAGCTCCTGGCGCTTCTGCTCTCGGGTGGGGCGGGACCGCTCCTCCATGCGCAGGTCGGCCCCGCGCGGGCCGGCCAGCAGCTCGGCTCCGGCGGCCATGGTGGGCTCCCAGTCGAAGACCACGCCGTTGTCGTCACTGCCGATCACCACGGCGTCACCCGGCTTGGCGCCCTGCTTGAAGAGCTCGTCCTCCACGCCCAGGCGATTGAGCCGGTCGGCCAGGTAGCCCACGGCCTCGTCGTTGGTGAAGTCGGTCTGGGCGATCCAGCGCTCCGGCTTGGTGCCGCGCACGCGGAACAGGGGCTCGAGGTTGCGCTCCTCGCGCGTGATCTCGAACTCCTTGGCGCGCACGGACCGCGGCCGGACGACCACGGGCTCGGCGGTCTCCACGGGCTCCGGCATCCGGTTCCGGGCCTCCTGGACGAGCCCGGCCATGGCGAACTTCAGCGGGTCCAGGCCCTTGTGCGAGACCGCGGAGACCTCGAAGACGCGCAGTCCGCGGGCCTCGAGGGACTCCCGCACCATCTCGGCCATCGCCTGGCCGTCCGGCAGGTCCGTCTTGTTCAGGGCCACGATGCGTGGCCGCTCGTTCAGGGGGACGACACCCTCCCCGGCCTGGGCGAAGGTCGGTTCCACGGCGTAGGCCGCCAGCTCGGCCTCGATCGCCTCGAAGTCGGCCAGCGGGTCCCGGTCGGACTCCAGCGAGGCGCAGTCCAGCACGTGCACCAGCGCGGCGCAGCGCTCCACGTGGCGCAGGAACTCCAGGCCCAGGCCCTTGCCCTCGGAGGCGCCCGGGATCAGGCCCGGGACGTCGGCCACGGTGAACCGGACGTCGCCGGCCTGCACCACGCCCAGGTTCGGCACGAGGGTGGTGAACGGGTAGTCGGCGATCTTGGGCCGGGCCGCGGACAGGGCGGCGATCAGCGAGGACTTGCCGGCCGAGGGGAAGCCCACCAGGGCGATGTCCGCCACTGACTTGAGCTCCAGGACGATGTCCAGTTCCTCACCGGGGGTCCCGAGCAGGGCGAAGCCGGGGGCCTTGCGCTTCTGCGAGGCCAGCGCCGCGTTGCCCAGGCCGCCCTGGCCACCGTGGGCCACCACGTAGGAGGCACCGTGGCCGACGAGGTCGGCGAGGATGTTGCCCTCGATGTCCTTGACGACGGTGCCGTCCGGGACGGAGAGCGTGAGGGACTCCCCGTGGGCCCCGTGCCGGAAGTCTCCCTTGCCGGGACCGCCGTTGCCGGCGTGCCGGTGGGGGGCGTGGTGGTAGGACAGCAGCGTGGTGGTCTGGGAGTCCACCACCAGGGTGACGTCCCCGCCGTCGCCGCCGTTGCCGCCGTCGGGACCACCCAGGGGCTTGAACTTCTCCCGCTTCACGGAGGCCACGCCGTGGCCTCCGTGTCCGCCGGAAACGTGCAGGACCACCCGGTCCACGAATGCCGCCATGGCCGCCTCTCTGCCGCACCCGCTCTGCCGGGGCGTTGTTGGTGTTGCTGGTCTCCAGTCTGACGTACTCCCGCAGGGAGTGTGCCGTGACCGGTGCCTGTTAACGACTCCGGCGGAGGCGGACCAGGCTGGCCCGCCCCCGCCGGGGCGATGTTCGGTCCGGGGGCTCATGCTCCCGGTGCCGTCACGCGAGTGATCACTCAGCGGCGGCAGGAACGATGTTGACGACCTTGCGGCCGCGGCGGTTGCCGAACTCCACGGCACCGGCTGACAGGGCGAACAGGGTGTCGTCCTTGCCGATGCCGACGTTGGCGCCCGGGTGGAACTTGGTGCCGCGCTGGCGGACCAGGATCTCACCGGCGTTGACGGCCTGGCCGCCGAAGCGCTTGACGCCGAGGAACTGCGGGTTGGAGTCGCGGCCGTTCTTCGAGGAACTACCGGCCTTCTTGTGTGCCATTGTTCAATCCTTCGGGGTGGTGCGGCCGGTGGCTTCTCGCCAGGAACCGCGGGGTCTGGTTGTGCGTGACCGGGCTAGCCCGGGAGGCGCAGGATCAGGCGATCGAGGTGACCTTGACGGTGGTCAGCTCGGACCGGTGGCCCTGGCGCTTCTTGTAGCCGGTCTTGTTCTTGTACTTCTGGATGACAATCTTCTTGCCACGGGAATGGTCGACGACCTCGGCGGTGACCTTGACCTTGGCCAGGTCATCAGCACCGGTGGTCACCTTGTCCCCGTCCACCAGCATGACGGCGGGCAGCTCCAGGGAGCTTCCGGCCTCAGCGGCGACGCGGTCAAGGGTAACGAGGTCTCCGACGGAAACCTTTTCCTGGCGGCCGCCAGCGCGGACAATCGCGTACACCACTTGGGACTCACTTCTCTCGACGATGACGATTCTGTTCTGCTGCACTCAGGGCCTGCCCAAACCAGCGGTGTCCGGCCGGCGAATGCGGACGGTCCCGGACAGCGGGGGCGATACCTTGAGGCGGACCGGCGGGCCTTCCGACGCCCAACACCAGGGGCAGAGAAGAAACGACGGCGGCGCAGCACCGAGTGACTATCCTACCCGCCGGGCCCCCGCTGGGCCAAATGCCGGTGGGACGGCGCGCCGCGGCCGGTCGACGGCCGCGGCGCTCGGGACGGACCCGGACTACTCCGTGCGGGTGATGTCCTCGGCCTTGACCCCGACGCCGATGATCGACGGCGCCGCGGCCTGGGCCGCACCCCCAGCGCCCTCCGTGGCGGACTCACCGGCCGCGGCGGCTCCCGTCCCGGCGGTGCCGACCGAGGCGCTGAACCGGTGGCCGCTGCTGGAGGCCGCGGTCACCTCCACGGTCTGGATCTCACCGGAGGTCCCGTCCGAGGACGCGGCCCGACGACGGCGACGGGCCGGGGCGGCCGGGGCCTGCACCGGTGCCGCCTGTGCGGGCGCCGGTTCAGGGGACCGCTGGGCCGGGGCGGCCGGCGGCTGCGGCTCGGGCTGCTCGCGCGATTCCCTCGGCTCCTGCGTGGGGCCCCGCTGGTCCAGCGCGTCCTCCAGGCTCGACAGGTCCTTCCGGCTGCTCGCCCGGCGCGACCCGCGACGCCCCCGGGGGACCTCCACGGTCTCCCCCGCGATCGTCAGGGTGGGCCCGGACGCGCCCCCCTCGGCCTGCTCGGTGACCTGCGCGGCGGCGGCCGGCTGCCCCGCGGCGACGGCGCGGTCGGTCTCGGGCTGCTGGGCCTGGTCACCCTGCCGGCCCGGCTGACCCTGGTCGCTGCCGGCACGCCGGGACCGGCGGCGACCGGAGCCGCCGGCCGGTGCCGCAGGCTGGGCGGTCTCCGCCGACGTCGTGGGCTGCGCGGACTCCGCCGCGCCCGTGGTCTCGGCGGCCCCGGTGGCCTCTCCCGCCTGGTCCGATCCGGCCGGCTCGTGGGCGTGCTGGGTGGCCGCGGCGATGTTGCGCAGGGCGGCCCGGGCGGCCTCGGCGCGGGCCTTGCGATCGGCCTCCTCCTCCGGGCTGAGCTGCTGCTCGACCGGTGCCTCCTGCAGCTCCTCGCGCTCACGCTCGGCCTGACGTTCGCGGCTGCGGCGCCGCCGCTCGCTGCGCGAGGACTTGCGGCCGGCGTCGCCGGTGTCCGCTGCGGCACCGCCCCCGCCTCCGCCGCTCCCGCTGGAGCGGGGCTCGCCCTGCGAATTGTGGGCGCGGCGGTGCTCCACGGGGACGTCGTGGATGATGATGCCGCGGCCGTTGCACTGCTCGCAGGTCTCGGAGAAGATCTCCACCAGGCCGGTGCCCATGCGCTTGCGCGTCATCTGGACCAGGCCCAGCGAGGTGACCTCGGCGACCTGGTGCTTGGTGCGGTCGCGGCCGAGGCACTCCACCATCCGGCGCAGCACGAGGTCGCGGTTGGACTCGAGGACCATGTCGATGAAGTCGATGACGATGATGCCGCCGATGTCCCGCAGGCGCAGCTGGCGGACGATCTCCTCCGCCGCCTCGAGGTTGTTCTTGGTGACCGTCTCCTCCAGGTTGCCGCCGGAGCCGGTGAACTTGCCGGTGTTGACGTCCACCACGGTCATCGCCTCGGTGCGGTCGATCACCAGCGAACCGCCGGAGGGCAGGAAGACCTTGCGCTCGAGCGCCTTGTGCAGCTGCTCGTCGATCCGGTGGGACGCGAACAGGTCCTCGCCGCCGTGGTCCTCGGGCTTCCACTGCGAGAGCCGGTCCAGCAGGTGCGGCGCCACGTAGGTGACATAGGCCTCGATGTTGTCCCAGACCTCGGGGCCCTGGACGACCATCCCGGAGAAGTCCTCGTTGAACACGTCCCGGACCACCTTGATGGTCAGGTCCGGCTCCGAGTACAGCAGCTCGGGGGCCAGGGTCTTGGTGGACCTCGACTTCGCCTCGATGCCCTCCCACTGGGCGCGCAGGCGGTTGATGTCGTTCATCAGCTCCTGCTCCGAGGTCCCCTCGGCAGCGGTGCGCACGATGACGCCGGCGTTCTCCGGCAGGTGGTCCTTGAGGATCTTCTTCAGGCGAGACCGCTCCACGTCGGGGAGCTTGCGGGAGATGCCCGTCATCGAGCCTCCCGGCACGTACACCAGGTACCGCCCCGGAAGGGAGATCTGGCTGGTCAGGCGCGCACCCTTGTGGCCCACCGGGTCCTTGGTGACCTGGACGAGCACGGAGTCCCCGGACTTCAGGGCGTTCTCGATCTTGCGGGCCTTGCCCTCGAGGTTGGCGGCATCCCAGTTGACCTCACCGGCGTACAGCACGGCGTTGCGGCCCCGGCCGATGTCCACGAACGCGGCCTCCATGGACGGCAGCACGTTCTGCACCTTGCCCAGGTAGACGTTGCCGATCATCGAGTCCTGCGTGGTGTTGGAGACGAAGTGCTCCGCGAGCACGCCGTCCTCCATCACCGCGATCTGGATCCGCTGCTCGCGCTGGCGGACCAGCATCTTGCGGTCCACGGACTCGCGGCGGGCCAGGAACTCGGCCTCGGTGATGACGTGGCGGCGCTGGCGCCCCCCGGAACGGGACTCGCGCCGGCGCTGGCGCTTGGCCTCCAGCCGGGTGGAGCCCTTCAGGCTCGTCACGCCCTGCGGGCCGGTCGCCGCGGCGGCGGACTGACGGGGGGCACGGACCCGGGTGACGGTGTTCTCCGGGTCGTCGTCCGAGCCGCCCTCCAGCTCCATGTCCACGTCTCCGCGACGGCGGCGACGACGACGGCGCGTGCCCGAGCCGTCCCCGTTTCCGTCACCGCCGCGCTCGTCCTCGGACGTCTCGCCGTCCGCTGCGGTGGAGGTGTCATCGTCCCGGCCGCCGGCCTCTGCGTCCCGGGAGTCCTGTGCGGCCCCGCCGCCGGTGCGGCCCCGGGAGCGCCGGCGCCGGGACCGGCGCGAACCGGACGAGCGCCCCTCGGCCTCTCCGTCACCCTGGTCGTCGCCGTCGTCACCGGAGTCACGGGCCTCCCGGTCATCCGCATCCGCGAGGCCCTCGTCGGCATCCCGGTCATCGCGGTCACGGCGCCGGGTGGGAACCGGTGTGATGGCCGAGAGGTCCGGCGCCTGGAAGATCAGGGCCAGGGGATCGGCGGGCACGGCGAAGGGATCCGCCTGGTCCGGACCGTCGGACGCCTGCTCGGCGTCCTCGTCCTCGGCGTCCCCGACGCCGGAGGCCTCGCCCTCGGGCCGGCTGGCGGCCGTCGGGGCCTCGGAGGCCGGGGCTTCCGGGGCTTCCGGGGCTTCCGGGGCTTCCGGGGCAGCCTGCTCAATCGCCGCCCGGGGGTCCGGCGCGTCGGTCCCGGCCGTCGTCTCCGCCTCAACTGCAGGAGCGGAATCGGCCGGGGCCTCCAGGTCGACGGGTGCGACCGTGACGGGCGTCTCCTGCTCGGCGGCATCCGCCGCGGGGGTCTCCAGGGTGCCGGCGGCGCCTGCGGCGTCCTGCGCCGGCTGGGCGTCCGTCGACGTCCCTGCGGCGCCGGCCTGCGGGGTGACGTCGGGGGTCACGGTGTTCTCGGGGTTCTCGATGTTCTCGGTGGTCCCACCGGGTTCGAGGGCTTCGGTGGATTCTGCGTGGTCTCGATCGTTGGCTGCCATGGACAGCACCTCCTGCCCTGCCGGCACGCCACACTCGCGCCCACAGGGCGGCCAGGTCCGTTCCCGGTGGCGTTGCCCCCGATCCGCCGGTGCGGTGCTCGGGGTGCCGCCGTCGACGGACTCCAGAAAGTCTGAGGTGAACCGGGTCCCTGGTCTCCGCTGGATGCGGACGCGCAAGGCCGGAACCATCGGACGCCTGCCCGGTCTCACGCGCAGTGACACGTGCCGGAAGCGGCTCTCGTATGGCCGGGGACGCGCGGTCCGCGTCCCTCCAGCCGGACAGTCTTTCCACACTGCCCCAGTCCTGTGCCGCCGGCCCGGTGGCCGTCCGATGGACCCTGCCGATGGTGTGGCCACCGGTGGGTCACCGATCATTCTCTCACACGGCGGGCCAGATCAGCGGGATCACGGTGCGGAATCCGGGCACCGGATCCCGGTGCCGTACCGAGGGGTCATACCATGGTCGGGTGAACTCCCACGCGCCACAGACCTCCCCTCCCGGTTCCGACCACGATCCCGATCACGGCCACCGCCACGACGTGAGCCTGGAACCCGGCCCCGGGATCGGGGACGACGGTGCGCCCACCGGGGGCGCCGACACAGGGACCGTCGACGAGCGCCGGCCGAGTTGGTACGCACGCCCGCTGGGGACCGCCTGGATGCTGCTGGTCACCGGGCTGATCGGGATGTACGGCACGGTCGCGCTGGTGGCCGAGCGGGTGATGCTGTGGAACGATCCCAGTCACATCACCAGCTGCGACATCAACCCGTGGGTCTCCTGCGGCGAGGTCATGAAGACCTGGCAGTCCCAGTTGTTCGGCTTCCCCAACCAGTTCATCGGCCTCGTGGCGTTCTCGATCATCATCACCATCGCCATGGCCCTGTTCGCCGGGGCCCGGTTCCGTCGCTGGTACTGGATCGGGATGAACGTCGGCGTGCTGCTCGGCTTCGCGTTCTGCGTGTGGCTGTGGAGCCAGGCCGTCTACGAGATCAACATCCTGTGCCTGTACTGCATGGTGGTCTGGGCCATGATGATCCCGATGTTCGTGCTGCTCACCTCGCGCAACCTGCAACACGGCGTGATCCCGGCACCGGCCGGGGTGCGGACGTTCGCCGCCGAGTGGTCCTGGCCGATCATCGCCCTGCTCTACGTGGGCGTGCTGGCCTCGATCATGCTCCGGTTCTCCAACGCCTTCTTCTAGGGGGAGAGGCGCTCACGCGCCCTCCCGGACAGCCAGCAGGGTGACCAGGTCCGTGCGCATCGTCGAGGGGTCGGCGTCCGGGCTGGGCTCGGTCACGTAGACCTCCCAGAAGGGCAGGGCGGGCTGGTGGCCGGAGTCCGCCACGGCCTGCATGAAGCGCGACCACGCCTCCCCGAGCCCGTCGTAGGGGCCGAGGTGGGAGATGACGGCGATCCGGCCCCCCGGCAGCCGCGAGGGTGACAGGGTCGGGCCGGGCCCCGCGGTCCTCGCCCCCGGCAGCGGGCGGTCCACGGGGACACCGACCTCGAAGTCCACCGTGTCCGTGGGCATCCGGGTGTGCAGGGCGAAGGCCGGACCCACCGGTTGGATCCCCTGCTCGCCGAGCGCGGGGAACAGTGCGCTGAACGTGGAGTCGAAGATCTCCGCCATCCGGTCCATCGGATAGTCCCTGGCCACGGTGACCACGGTGGGGACCTCCGGGGCGTCGAGGACCGTGAGTTCACGGTACGGGCCGCCCAGGAAGTACGGGGCATCGGGCTGGGTGCTCATGGAGCGATCCTAGGGACCAGGGTGGCCGTGCGGCCACTCCCCTCCTGCGCCGTGCCCCGCCGGCGCGCGGTCAGGCGAACCAGATCCCCAGCTCGCGCTCGGCGGAGAGCGTGGAGTCCGAGCCGTGGACCAGGTTCTTCTGGACGGACTCGCCCCAGTCGCGGCCGAGGTCACCGCGGATGGTCCCCGGCGCGGCAGCGGTCGGCTCGGTGGCCCCGGCCAGGGAGCGGAAGCCCTCGATGACCCGGTGGCCCTGGACGCGCACGGCCACGACCGGGCCGGACCCCATGAACTCGACCAGCGGCTCGAAGAACGGCTTGCCCTCGTGCTCCTCGTAGTGCCTGACCAGCATCTCGCGGGTCGGGACCTGCATCTTCAGGTCGGCGATGACGTAGCCCTTGGCCTCGATGCGGGCCAGGATCTGTCCGGTGAGGTTGCGGGCGACGCCGTCCGGCTTGATGAGGACGAGGGTCTGTTCGGGGTGAGTGGTCACAATCGCTCCTGGGTGGATTCGGTCATGGACATGGGCGGGGGCCAGTCGGAGGATGCCCGCTGGCCGTCAGGTCAACCCTAACGGTCCCTCGAGAGGGCCTGGCGCATCCATCCGCCACGGACCGGCGGCCGTGGCGGACACCGCGTTCCGGTGCCCGCCACGGACCGCGGGGTTCACTCGGCGTCCGGGTGCTCGGCGCGCCAGCGTGCCTCCGCCTCGGCCCGGCGGCGGTTCTCGCGGTCGATCTGGCCGCCCTTGGTGACGGCGTACCACCACGCGAGGCCGAAGCCGACCCCGATGATCACCATCGTGTACTCCAGGAAGACCCCGAGCAGCAGGACCACCTGCAGGCCCCAGCCGATCCAGATGCCCACCGGCTTGCGGACCAGGGCACAGGTGAAGATCGCGACGACGGCGAGGACCAGGGAGACCCCCAGGATCCAGCCGGCCTGGGGCTCCCCCCGGTGGACGCCGAACAGGGCCAGTCCGAAGAGCACCAGGACCAGCGCCTCCAGGACGAGCACGCTCGAGGTGAACGTGGCACGGATGGAGCGGGCCTTCTTCACCTGGCCGGGCTTCCACTCACGTTGGGCCCTCGTCTCGCGGGCGGGCCGCCAGGACTCGCGGCCGGGTTGCTCCGAGGCGCCGTCAGCGGGCGGGCCGGCCTGTCCGGACTGCTGGTCGCTCACGTCGTCCTCCCCCGATCCCTCGAGCCGTCATCGTGCCCGGCGTCCTCGACGCCGAAGGTGTCGTCATCCTGCCCCGCGGCCCGCTCCGGGCCCCCGGCGCGGGCGGATCCGTCACCCGCCTCCGCCTCGGCGAGGCCATAGGTGTCGTCGGCGAAGATGTCCTCGTCGTCCTCGTCCTCGTCCAGGCCGTCACCGAGTTCCAGCCCCATGTCCGCGAACACCTCGACCCCGGGTGCCACCGGGACCACGCCGGGGGCCCCGGGCATCGCCGCCTCGGCCGCCGGGGCGCCGAGCAGCTCGCGCACCTCGGCCACCAGGGTGATGGACCCGGTCACGAGCACGCCGCCACCGGTTCCGGCGCCGGCGCCCTCGGTGGCCTCCGCCCGGCCCACGGCCCACTCCAGGGCGTCCGGGATGGACTCAGTGGCGTGGATGTCGTCCTCGGGCCAGCCCGCGTCCAGCGCGGTCTGGGCCAGTTCGCCCGCCGGGATCGCCCGCGGCGAGTCCGACTGGGTCAGGCAGAGGTCCTCGACCAGGTCCCCGAACTGCCGGTAGAGCACGGTCAGCATCTCCAGCGCGTCCTTCTCCCGCAGGATGCCCACCACCAGCACCAGCTTCTCGAAGCCGAAGGCCTCCTGCAGGGCCTTGGCGGTGGCGGCGATCCCGGCGGGGTTGTGAGCGGCATCGACCACGAGGGTCGGCGCGGTGCGCACCACCTCCATCCGGCCCGGTGTGGACACGGCGCCCACGCCTTCCTGCAGCAGCCCGGATTCCAGTTCCCTCTCGCCGCCGAAGAACGCCTCCAGCGCCGCCACGGCCACCGCCAGGTTCTCGGCCTGGTGCTCTCCGTGCAGCGGCAGGGTCAGATCCGGGTAGCGCCCGGCGATGCCCTGCACGGTGACCTGCTGGCCGCCGACCGCCACCGAGCGGGACTCCACGCCGAAGTCCACCCCCTCGAAGCGGAACGGGGCGTCCACGGCACGCGCCGCGTCCAGCAACACCTGTGCCGCCTCCGGGTCCTGGGCGGCCGAGACGAGGAATCCGCCGGGCTTGATGATCCCGGCCTTCTCCCGGGCGATCTCGGCGTCGGTGTCCCCCAGCAGGTCGGTGTGGTCCGCGGAGATCGGCGTCACCACGGAGACCACTCCGTCGGCCACGTTGGTGGCATCGGTGATGCCGCCCAGGCCCACCTCGAGCACCACCACGTCCACCGGCTCGTCCGCGAACACGGCGAAGCCCAGGATGGTCACGCACTCGAAGTAGGTCAGCCGGTTCTCCCCGGCCGCCTCCAGCTCGGCGTCCACGACCCGGACCACCGGCAGGATCTCGTTCCAGATCCGCACGAACGTCTCGTTCGGCACCGGGGCGCCGTCGATGCTGATCCGCTCGGTCACGGAGGTCAGGTGCGGTGAGGTGTACCGTCCGGTCCGCAGCCCGTACGCCCGCAGCACGGACTCGATGATCCGCGCCGTGGAGGTCTTGCCGTTGGTCCCGGTCAGGTGGATGACCGGGGCGGCCTTCTGGGGCTCGCCGAGCAGTTCCATGGCCCGCCAGAGCGGCGCCATGCGCGGTTCCATCTTGTTCTCCGGGGCCCGGGCGAGCAGGTCCCGGTAGACGGCCTCCACCGTCCGGGGTCCCCCGCCGGCAGCCGCGGCGCTCACGCGTCACCCCCCGCGGTCACGGCCCCGGCGACGGCGGCGACCGGGGCGACCGCCACCTGGACGGTCCTGGTGGCGTCCTCGGCCGGGTCCCGGCGCGGGTCCGCGGCACCGGAGTCCTCCAGCACCAGCTCCACGGTCAGGGTCTCGCCCGAGACCAGGTCCCGGTGCGCGTCCACGGCCTGCACGACGGCGGCCGGTCCGGTGATCACGGTCCGCACCCGGTCCGAGACCTCCAGTCCGGCGTCCTTGCGGGCCGACTGCACGGCACGGACCACGTCCCGCGCCGTGCCCTCGGCCGCCAGCTCCGCGGACACGGAGGTGTCCAGGACCAGGAAGCCGCCGGGCACGACGGCGACGGCGCGATCATCGGCCGCGCCCCCGCCGTCGGGGGCACCGTCCGCACCGGCCGGTGCCCCCACGGTGGTCTGCAGGGAGTACTCCCCCTCGGCCAGCTCGATACCGCCGGCCACCACCGTGCCGTCCTCCTCGAGCCGCCAGTCACCGGACTTCGCGGCCTTGATGACGGCCTGGACCTGCTTGCCCAGCCGCGGTCCGGCGGCCCGGGCGTTGACCGCCAGGGACTGGCTGATGCCGTAGTCCGCGGCGGAGACCTCGCCCGCGTCCTGCAGGTCCACGGACTTCAGGTTCAGCTCGTCCCGGATGATGTCGGCGTAGGGGCCCGCCAGTCCGGCGGCGCCGGGCACCACTACGGTCAGCGACTGCAGCGGCAGTCGCACCCGCCGCTTGGCCCCCTTGCGCAGGGAGGAACCGGCCGAGGCGATGCGGCGCACCGTCTCCATCCGCTCCACCAGCCGCCCGGCCTCCTCCGCCGACGCGAAGCCGGACAGGAACGGTGCCGGGTCCGGGTAGTCGGTCAGGTGCACCGAACGGCCACCGGTCAGCCCGCGCCAGATCTCCTCCGAGACCAGCGGCATCAGCGGGGCCGCGGCCCGGCAGAAGGCCTCGAGGCAGGTGTACAGGACGTCCAGGGCCTGGGTGTCCTCGTCGAAGAACCGCTGGCGGGACCGGCGCACGTACCAGTTGGTCATGGTGTCCATGTAGACGCGCAGCGCCTCCGTGGCGTCCGAGACCTCGTAGGCGTCCAGTCCGGACTTGACCTCGGTGAGCATGCGCGCCGTGGCGGCCAGGATGTACTGGTCCAGCGGGTCGGTGGACTCGTACCGGGCCTGGGCGCGGTAGCCCTCCGGCCGTTTGCCGCCCTCTGCGGACAGGCCGCGGGCGGAGTTGGCGTAGAGGCTGAAGAAGTGCCACACGTTCCAGGCCGGCAGCAGCACCTGGCGGGTGCCCTCGCGGATGCCCTCCTCCGTGACGACCAGGTTGCCGCCGCGCAGGATCGGGGAGGCCATGAGGAACCAGCGCATCGCGTCGGAGCCGTCGCGGTCCAGGACCTCGGAGACGTCCGGGTAGTTCTTCAGGGACTTGGACATCTTCTGCCCGTCCGAGCCGAGCACGATCCCGTGGCTGATGACGTTGGAGAACGCGGGCCGGTCGAACAGGGCGGTGGCCAGCACGTGCATGGTGTAGAACCAGCCGCGGGTCTGGCCGATGTACTCCACGATGAAGTCGGCCGGGTTGTGGCCGCCGTCGAACCACTCGCGGTTCTCGAACGGGTAGTGCACCTGGGCGTACGGCATCGAGCCGGAGTCGAACCAGACGTCCAGGACGTCCTCGACGCGGCGCATCGTCGCCCCGGCGGCGGCGGCCTCCGGGTCGGGGTGCGGGCGGGTCAGGTCGTCGATCCAGGGCCGGTGCAGGTCCACCTCGCCGGCGGCGTTGCGCGGCAGCCGGCCGAAGGCCTCCTCGAGCTCGGCCAGCGAGCCGTAGACCTCCTGGCGCGGGTGGTCCGGGTGGTCGGACTCCCACACCGGGATCGGCGAGCCCCAGTACCGGTTGCGGGAGATGGACCAGTCCCGGGCGTTCTCCAGCCACTTGCCGAACTGGCCGTGCTTGACGTTCTCCGGGATCCAGGTGATCTGCTCGTTGAGCTCGACCATCCGGTCCTTGAACGAGGTGACGGAGACGTACCAAGAGGTGATGGCGCGGTAGATCAGCGGGGTGCGGCAACGCCAGCAGTGCGGGTAGGAGTGCTCGTAGGAGGCCTCCCTGACCAGCTTCCCGGCCGCGCGCAGCGCCCGGATGATGGTCCGGTTCGCCTCGAACACCTGGACGCCGGCGATGTCCTTGAGCACGCCGTCGCCGCGGGCCTCGTCCCCGAACAGCGGCAGGAACCGGGCGCCCTCGTCCACCGAGAGGATGACCGGGATGCCGTTGGCCTCACAGACCCGCTGGTCGTCCTCACCGTAGGCGGGGGCCTGGTGGACCACGCCGGTGCCGTCGTCCGTGGAGACGTAGTCGTCCACGAGCAGCCGCCACGCCCGCCCGGTGCCGTAGGCCTCGGCGTCCGCGAAGTAGGTGAACAGCGGCTCGTACAGCAGTCCGCCCAGCCGGGTGCCGGGGTAGGTGGCCGTCACCGCCTCGGTGATCGCGCCGGCGTCGGCGTAGCCCAGCTCCCGGGCGTGCGCACCGAGCAGGTCCTGGGCCAGCAGGTACCGGTGACCGGCCACGTCCTCCGCGGCGTCCGGACCGGCCGGGACCACCGCGTAGGTGATCTCGGGCCCGACCACGAGCGCCTCGTTGGTCGGCAGCGTCCACGGCGTGGTGGTCCAGGCCAGCACGCGCACGCCGGTGAGCTCTGCGGCCAGGCCGGCGTCGGCCCCGCCGGCGGGCACCAGCTCCGCGTCCGCGGGCAGGCCGGTGATCGGGAAGGCCACCGTGACGGAGGGATCCTGGCGGGACTTGTAGACGTCCTCGTCCATGCGCAGCTCGTGGTTGGACAGCGGGGTCTCGTCCTTCCAGCAGTAGGGCAGCACGCGGAAGCCGCGGTACGTCAGGCCCTTGTCGTGCAGGGTCTTGAAGGCCCAGAGCACGGACTCCATGAACTCGGGGTTCAGGGTCTTGTAGTCGTTCTCGAAGTCCACCCAGCGGGCCTGCCGGTTGACGTAGTCCTTCCACTCCTCGGTGTACTTCAGCACCGAGGCTCGGCAGGCGTCGTTGAACGCATCGATGCCCATGCCCTCGATCTGGGCCTTGTCCGTCATCCCCAGCTGCTTCATCGCCTCCAGCTCGGCGGGCAGCCCGTGGGTGTCCCAGCCGAAGCGGCGCTCCACGCGGCGGCCCTGCTGGGTCTGGTAGCGGGCCACGAGGTCCTTGACGTAACCGGTCAGCAGGTGCCCGTAGTGCGGCAGGCCGTTGGCGAAGGGCGGGCCGTCATAGAAGACGAACTCGTTCGGCGTGCCGTCCTCGCGGTGGGCGGGACGGTGCTCGATGGAGGCCTGGAAGGTCCCGTCCTCCTCCCAGTACTGCAGGATGCGCCGCTCGATCTCGGGGAAGCGCGGTGAGGCCGGGGTGGTGTTCTGGGACTCCGCGTGCGGGTCGGAACTGGCGAGGGGGTACACGGTGTGGCCGTCCTTGTCTCGACGTGGGCTGCGTTCTGCTGCGTGTCTGCAAGGACGCCTGGCCGCCTCCCGGGGTGTTCCCCGGGGACGACGGCGGCGCGGTACCACCCTGCTTGCCGCCCCGTTCCGGTGGGCCCGGGTCCGGCGGGCGCCGGCCGTGGGCCTCCGAGGGCCCGGGCGACCGCTCGTGACTGCTGTGACGGGCTTACCCGTCCGGTTCTACTGGGGCCGTCCTGGCGCCTGGCGGACCCGGGTCCGCCGGCGGCAGCACGCGCCTGTTCTTCCGGAAGCTCACCGGTGATGGCCGGGTCAGTGCTTTGCCGCCGATTCTACGCCACGGTCGTGCGCGCGTGGGTCACCGGGTCCTCACGTCCGGATCACCTTGAACTGGGCGGCCTGGGCGACCGGCCGCATCACGACCTGGTCCAGGTTGACGTGGTGCGGCACGGACACGGCATACGCGCAGACGTCCGCCACGTCCTCGGCGGTCAGGGGCTTCTCCACACCCGCGTAGACGCTGTCCGCGGCCGCCTGGTCGCCGCGCAGCCGGTTCCGGGTGAACTCCTCGGTGTGCACCATCCCGGGCAGCACCTCCACCACGCGCACGTTGTGCTCGGCCTCCTCCAGGCGCAGCGCCCCGACGAGACCGTGTTCGGCCATCTTGGCCGCGTTGTACCCGCCGCCACCCTCGTAGCTGGCCAGCGCCGCCGTCGAGGTCAGCACCAGCACGGTGCCCCGCCCGGTCTCCCGGAGCATCGGCAGGAGGGCCTGCACGGTGTTCAGCGTGCCCTGGACGTTGACCCGGAACATCCAGTCCCAGTCGTCCAGTCCGCCCTCGGACACGCGGTCCGTGCCCAGCGCACCGCCGGCGATGCACAGCACCGTGTCCACCCCGCCGTTCTCCGCGACCTGGTCGCGCACCCAGTACATCTCCCGTGCGGACGTCACGTCCGCCGGCAGCGCCACGATCCGTCCCGGCGAGCCGGCGGCCTCCTCGGCGAGTGCCTGCAGGCGGGCGGCGCGGCGGGCGACGGCGAACACCGTCCACCCCTCGGCGGCCAGCCGCAGGGCGGTGGCGCGGCCGATCCCGGAGGAGGCCCCGGTCACGACGGCGGCGTGGCGCCCCGCGTGCTCTGACTCTGGTGTGCTCTGGGTCTCGGTCATGGCACCACTGTAGGTCTCCTCTCCGCGCACGACGTGCCGCCGCCGGGGCGGGTGCGGGACGGGACCGGACGACATGGGACAATCGAGGACATGGCTGAACAGACCCCGGGCACAGACACGCCCGTTTCCCCGACCCCCGCCGTGACCGTTCCGGACAAGCCCGCCCTGGAGGGCCTGGAGGACAAGCTCTCGGCCCGCTGGCGCGCCGAGGGCACCTACGCCTTCGACGAGGACACCGTCCGGGGTGAGGTCTACTCGATCGACACGCCCCCGCCGACCGCCTCCGGTTCGCTGCACGTGGGCCACATGTTCTCCTACACCCAGACGGACGTGCTGGCCCGCTACCAGCGCATGACCGGCAAGAACGTGTTCTACCCGATGGGCTGGGACGACAACGGACTGCCCACCGAGCGCCGCGTGCAGAACTACTACGGCGTGCGCTGCGACCCGACGAAGCCCTATATCGAGGGCTACCGCCCCCCGGAGAAGCCGGCGAAGAACCAGCGGGACTGGGACGTCGTCTCCCGCAGGAACTTCATCGAGCTGTGCGAGGAGCTCGCGGTCGAGGACGAGAAGGTCTTCGAGGGGTTGTTCACCCGCCTCGGGCTGTCCGTGGACTGGTCTCTGACCTACCGCACGATCGACGACACCTCCCGGTCCGTCTCCCAGCGCGCCTTCCTGCAGAACCTGGCCACGGGCGACGCCTACCTGGCCGAGGCCCCCACCCTGTGGGACGTGACCTTCCGCACCGCCGTGGCCCAGGCCGAGCTCGAGGACCGCGAGGTCCCCGGCGCCTACCATCGGTACCCGTTCACCACCGCGTCCGGGGAGCAGGTCTACATCGAGACCACCCGGCCCGAGCTGCTGCCGGCCTGCACCGCCCTCGTGGCCCATCCCGACGACGAGCGGTACCAGCCGCTGTTCGGCACCTTCGTGACCTCTCCCCTGTTCGAGGTGCCCGTGGAGGTCAAGGCCCACCCGCTGGCACAGCCGGACAAGGGCTCCGGCATCGCCATGGTGTGCACCTTCGGCGATCTCACCGACGTCACCTGGTGGCGCGAGCTGCAACTGCCCACCCGCACCGTGGTCGGCCGTGACGGCCGGTTCCACGCCGAGACCCCGGAGTGGATCACCACCGAGGCCGGCCGCGAGCACTACGCCGCCCTGGCCGGCAAGACCGTGTTCTCCGCCAAGGAGACCGTCGTCGCCGCCCTGACCGAGGCCGGACTGATGGACGGCGAGCCGAAGAAGATCATGCACGCCGTGAACTTCTACGAGAAGGGCGACAAGCCCCTCGAGGTCATCTCCTCCCGCCAGTGGTACATCCGCAACGGCGGACGCGACGCCGAGCGTCGCGAGAAGCTGGTGGCACGCGGCCGGTCCCTGAACTGGCATCCGGAGCACATGCGGCACCGGTACGAGAACTGGGTGGAGGGCCTCAACGGTGACTGGCTGGTCTCCCGCCAGCGCTTCTTCGGGGTCCCCATCCCGGTCTGGTACCCCCTGGACGAGCACGGCGAGCCGGACTACGAGCACCCGATCCTGCCGTCCGAGGACCAGCTGCCGGTGGACCCGGTGGCCGAGCCGGCGCCCGGTTACGAGGAGTCCCAGCGCGGGGTGGCCGGAGGGTTCACCGGCGATCCGGACGTGCTCGACACCTGGGCGACCTCCTCGCTGACCCCGCAGATCGTGGGCAAGTGGGGACGGGACGAGGCGTTCTTCGGCAAGGTCTTCCCGTTCGACCTGCGCCCCCAGGGCCACGACATCATCCGGACCTGGCTGTTCTCGACCGTGGTCCGCGCCGATGCCCTCAACGACTCCGTGCCGTGGCACCACACCGCCCTGTCCGGCTGGATCCTGGACCCGGACCGGAAGAAGATGTCGAAGTCCAAGGGCAACGTGGTGGTCCCCACCGACGTGCTGGACGAGTTCGGCTCGGACGCCGTCCGCTACTGGGCCGCCTCCGCCAAGCTCGGCGCGGACACCGCCTATGAGGTCGCCCAGATGAAGATCGGGCGCCGGCTGGCCATCAAGCTGCTGAACGCCTCCAAGTTCGCGCTGAACCTGGGTGCCACCGAGCGGGACGTGGTCTCCCGCGCCGAGTCCGCAGAGGTCATCACCAACGCGCTGGACCGCTCCCTGATGGTCCGCCTCTACGACACGGTGGCCCAGTCCACCCGTGCCTTCGAGGCCTACGACTACGCGCGGGCGCTGAACCTGACCGAGTCCTTCTTCTGGCAGTTCACGGACGACTACGTGGAGCTGATCAAGGACCGTGCCTACGGGGGCCACGGCGAGGCCGAGCAGGCCTCCGTGCGCGCCACCCTGGCCACCACCCTGGACGCGCTGCTGCGCCTGCTCGCCCCGTTCCAGCCCTTCGCCACGGACGAGGTCTGGGGCTGGTGGCGCACCGGCTCCGTGCACCGCGCCCCCTGGCCGGGACTGCCCGCCGAGATCGCGGGCATCGAGGCGGCCGCCACCGGTGCCACCGCTGACGTGCTCACCACAGTCGCCCTGGCGCTCGGCGGCATCCGGAAGGCCAAGTCCGAGGCCAAGGTGAAGCAGCGCACCGAGGTGCTCTCCGCCGTCGTGACCGCCCCGGAGAGTCGCCTCACCTCGCTGCGCGGCGGGCTGGCGGACCTCAAGGCCGCCGGCAACGTCCAGGAACTGACCCTCACGGCCGGCACCCCGGCGGAGGACGCGGACGTCTCGGTGTCCGAGGTCCGGCTGGCCGCGGCCGTGGAGGCCTGACAGCCAGCCTAGACACCACAGACAGTAGGAGCCCGGACCTGATGGTCCGGGCTCCTACTGTCTGTGCTGGTGGCGCCGAGGCGTGCTGTGGTTGCTCCATCGGCGCAGGTCGGCGGTTCAGCCCGGGCGACGACCGCGACGCTGCCACTCACCGGTCATCGCGCACGTGCTCAATCGAATTGCGGCTTGGTGGTGCGGGAACGCTTGATCTCGTAGAAGTACGGGAACTCGGCCAGGGCCACCGCGCCGTCGAACATCCGGCCGGCTTCCTCACCGCGGGGAATACGGGTCATCACGGGGCCGAAGAAGGCGGTGCCGTTGAAGGCGACCACCGGGGTGCCGACCTCATCACCCACCTGGTCGATGCCCTCCTGGTGGGACTCGCGCATCTTCTCGTCCAGGACATCAGTCCTCGCGGCGTCGAGGATCCCGGCGTCCAGACCCAATTCCGCCAGCGCTGCGGCGATGACGGCCTCGTAGTCCTTGTTCCCCTCGTTGTGCACGCGGGTGCCGACGGCGGTGTAGAACTTCCCGAGGACCTCGTCCCCGTGGCGGTCCCAGACCTGGGTGGCGGCGCGGGCCGGCAGCCAGGCCCTGTCCATCGCCTCCAGGTACCCCGGGTCCAGGTCGCGACCCTCATTGAGCACGGACAGGGACATGATGCGCCACCGGACGCTGATCGGACGGACCGCCTCGACCTCGTGCATCCAGCGAGAGGTGATCCACGCGTACGGGCAGGTGCAGTCGAACCAGAAGTCGACGGTCTGGACGTCGGCGGTGCCCTCGTCGAGCTCCTCGGTGCGCGGATCGGTCTTCAGGTCAGTCACTGTGCTCCTCTTCGCCGTCAGACCACGGCGATCGGTGGGGGTGGGTCTTCCAGGCGCAACCGTATCTCAGGCGGACTTATTCCGGCGCTTGCGCTGGACTTCCTGCGAGATGAGGGTCGGTTCGGCGCCCTCGCGGACCACGTCCCCGGTGATGACCACCGTGGCGATGTCCTCGCGGGAGGGCAGGTCGAACATGACGGGCTTGAGGACCTCCTCCATGATGGAGCGCAGCCCGCGGGCGCCGGTCCCCCGGTCCTCCGCCTGGTCCACCACGGCGTCCAGGGCGTCCTGGTCGAACTGCAGTTCCACGCCGTCCATCAGGAACATCTTCTGGTACTGCTTCAGCAGCGCGTTCCTCGGCTCGGTGAGGATGCTGATGAGCTGCGCGTGGTCGAGGTTGTCCACCGTGGTGATGACGGGCAGGCGACCGATGAACTCCGGGATCAGCCCGAACTTCAGCAGGTCCTCGGGGCGGACGTCCGCGTAGGACACGTCCCGCTTGCCGATGGTGTTCAGCGGGGCGCCGAAGCCGATGCCCTTGCTGCCGGCACGGGAGGCGATGATGTCGTCCAGACCGGCGAACGCACCGGCCACGATGAACAGCACGTTCGACGTGTCGATCTGCAGGAACTCCTGGTGCGGGTGCTTGCGGCCACCCTGCGGGGGGACGGCGGCCGTGGTGCCCTCGAGGATCTTCAGCAGGGCCTGCTGCACGCCCTCACCGGAGACGTCCCGGGTGATGGAGGGGTTCTCGGACTTCCGCGAGATCTTGTCGATCTCGTCGATGTAGATGATGCCCTGCTCGGCCTTCTTGACGTCGTAGTCCGCGGCCTGGATGAGCTTGAGCAGGATGTTCTCCACGTCCTCGCCCACGTATCCGGCCTCGGTCAGTGAGGTCGCGTCCGCGACGGCGAAGGGGACGTTGAGCTTGCGCGCCAGGGTCTGTGCGAGATAGGTCTTGCCGGAGCCGGTGGGTCCGACGAGCAGGATGTTGGACTTGCCGACCTCGACGTCGGCCAGCTCCGAGTCCTCACCGTGACGGTCCAGCAGGGAGCTCTCCTTGGTCTGCTGTCCGGTGCGGATGCGCTTGTAGTGGTTGTAGACGGCGACGGCGAGGGACCTCTTGGCCTCGGTCTGGCCGATCACGTACTCCTCGAGGAAGTCGTAGATCTCCCGCGGCTTGGGCAGCTCGACCTCGGCGGTCTCGGCGACCTCGGAGAGCTCCTCCTCGATGATCTCGTTGCACAGCTCGATGCACTCATCGCAGATGTAGACACCGGGGCCTGCGATCAGTTTCCTGACCTGCTTCTGGCTCTTTCCACAGAATGAGCACTTGAGCAGGTCAGCGCTCTCGCCGATGCGGGCCATACGGGGTTCTCCTCGTTAGGGGGTGGGATCCTGCCCGGATCCCGAGGTACTGCCATTACAGCTTAGGGGGTGGACGGGCTAAGCCGGTGGATTGCAACGGCGGCCCCCACCCTGGCCGCGTGGGCGCTGCAGGGTGGGGGCCGCCGTCGGGAACCTCAGCGGAACCGGACCGGAGCGCTGCCGCCGGTCAGCTGCTCAGCTGCGGCTTGGTGATCTTGCGGGACTCCAGCACCTCGTCCACGAGGCCGTACTCCTTGGCCCCGGCGGCCGAGAGGAACTTGTCCCGGTCGATGTCCTGGCGCACCTGCTCGGCGGTCTTGTCGGTATGCGCGGCCAGCGTCTCCTCCATCCAGGTGCGGATGCGCAGCAGCTCCTCGGCGTGGATCTGCAGGTCCGTGGCGGTGCCGCGGTCCCCGCCCATGGACGGCTGGTGAATCAGCACGCGGGCGTTGGGCAGCGCCAGCCGCTTGCCGGGGGCGCCGGCGGCCAGCAGCACCGCGGCGGCCGAGGCGGCCTGGCCCAGGCACACGGTCTGGACCTCGGGACGGATGAACTGCATCGTGTCGTAGATCGCCGTCATCGCGGTGAAGGAGCCACCCGGCGAGTTGATGTACAGGGTGATGTCCCGCTCGGAGTCCATGGACTCCAGCACGAGCAGCTGGGCCATGATGTCGTCCGCGGCGGCGTCGTCCACCTGGACGCCGAGGAACACGATGCGGTCCTCGAACAGCTTGGCGTAGGGGTCCTGCCGCTTGAAGCCGTAGGGGGTGCGCTCCTCGAACTGGGGCAGGATGTAGCGGTTGCTCGGGACCGGCTGGCCGGCACCGGAGGGCATTCCGACGGGGAACTGGTGGTTCATCTCTGGTCTCTCCTGGGCGAAGGGTCTGTGGGAGTCGGGCGGACGGTCTCGATCCGGGGGATCAGGAGTTGTCCACGCCTCCGCCGCCGGACACGGTGCCGGCACGTTCGGCGATGTGGTCGAAGAACCCGTACTCCAGGCCCTCCTGGGCGGTGAACCACTTGTCCCGCTCGTTGTCCTTGAGGATCGTGTCCACGGTCTGGCCGGTCTGTTCCGCGGTGAGCTCGGCCATGACCTGCTTCATGTGCAGGATCAGCTGGGCCTGGATGCGGATGTCAGACTCCGTGCCGCCGATGCCGCCGGAGGGCTGGTGCATCAGGATGCGGGCGTGCGGCGTGGCGTAACGCTTGCCCTTGGTCCCGGAGGACAGCAGGAACTGGCCCATCGAGGCGGCCATGCCGGTGGCCACGGTCACCACGTCGTTCGGGATGTACTTCATGGTGTCGTAGATCGCCATGCCCGCGGTGATGGACCCACCCGGGGAGTTGATGTACAGGTAGATGTCCTTCTCCGGGTCCTCGGCGGACAGCAGGAGCATCTGGGAGCAGATGGCGTTCGCGTTCTCATCCATCACCTCGGAACCGAGCCAGATGATGCGTTCCTTGAGCAGGCGGTTGTAGATGTAGTCCTCGCGGGCCGCCGGGTCAACCGACGCCATACGGGGAGCAGTGGACGATGCGGACATGGCGCCCTGCCTTCCTTCTGATGGACTTCAGGTGTCCACCGGATACACCGGTGGCACGGGTCTTGATCAGAGACTACTGGCCCCGCACCCCACCCGGGTCCTTCTGACCCGGCTGTTCGCTGTTGGCGTGCAGTCCCGACGCCGCCCCGCACGGCCGGCAGAGCAGCGGAGCCGTGCGGGGCGGTGCGCAGGATGCCCGGGCCCCCGGACCGATGGTCCGTGGGCCCGGGCATCCGGGTGATGGCGGGCAGTCCGGCCCGGCCAGGGGTCACCTGCCGGGGGTCACCCTGCCGCGCAGGCGACGCCCCGGAAGGCTCAGGCCTCCGTGGGCTCGGCCTTCTCCTCAGCCTTGGCGGCGGTGGACTTGGCCGGGGCCTTCTTCGCCGGGGCCCTCTTGGCGGGAGCCTTCTTCGCCGGGGCCTCCGACTCCTCGGCGGAGTCCTCGGCCTGGGCGGCAGCGGACTTCGCCGGGGCCTTCTTGGCCGGGGCCTTCTTCGCCGGAGCCTTCTTGGCGGGGGCCTTCTTGGCCGGGGCCTCGGACTCCTCCGCCTCTGCGTCATCTGCCGTGGCGGCGGCGGACTTGGCCGGGGTCTTCTTGGCGGGGGCCTTCTTGGCGGGGGCCTTCTTGGCCGGAGCCTCCTCGGCGGCCTCGGCCGGCGACGGGGCGGAGTCAGCGCTGTCGGCGGAATCCGCCGAGTCAGCTGAGTCGGCAGAGTCAGCGGATTCCGCCGACTCAGCGGCGTCGGCCTCGACGGCCTCGGCACCACCCGGGGTCACGAAGGCGGTCAGGTCCACGGCATTGCCCTCGGTGTCGGTGACCTCGGCGTACTCCAGGACCTTGGCCAGCGCCTTGCGGCGGCGGACCTCGCCCATGATCATCGGGACCTGGCCGGCCTGGTCCAGCATCTGCGCGAACTGGTTCGGGTCCATGCCGTACTGCTGGGAGGTGGAGATGATGTACTCGATCAGCTCACCCTGGTCCACGCCGATCTCCTCGGCGTCCGCGACCTTGTCGAGGATGATCTCGTTGCGGAAGGCCTCGCGGGCGTTCTGCTCCACCTCGGCGCGGTGCTCCTCGGTGTCGTGGTCGTCACCCTCGGCGTGGCCGCCCTGGGCGAAGTGCTGCTCGACCTGCTCGGTGACCACGGAGTCGGGCACCGGGACCTCGACGAGCTTGACCAGCTCCTCCAGGACCTTGTCCCGGGCCTCGATGCCCTGACCGGTGACGGCGCCCTCGGCGGCCTTGGCCTTCAGGTCGGCCTTCAGCTCCTCGATGGTGTCGAACTCGGACGCCAGCTGGGCGAAGTCGTCATCGGCCTCGGGCAGCTCGCGCTCCTTGACGGAGCCCAGGACGACCTTGACGGTGGCCTTCTCGCCGGAGTGCTCGCCACCGGCCAGCGTGGTCTCGAAGACGGCGTCCTCGCCGGCGGAGAGGCCCTCGAGAGCCTCGTCCATGCCGTCCAGCATGGTGCCGGCGCCGACCTGGTAGGACAGGTCCTCGGCGTGGTCGACCTGCTCGTCGCCGATGCTGGCGGTCAGCGTGATGGTGACGAAGTCGTCCTGGGCGGCGGGGCGGTCCACGGCCTTCAGGGTGCCGAAGCGGGAGCGCAGCTCGTCCAGGGCCTTCTGCTCGTCCTCCTCGGAGGCCGCGGCGGGCTCCACGGTGACCTTCAGACCCTTGTAGTCCGGCAACTCGATCTCCGGGCGGATGTCCACCTCGACGGTGAACTTCAGCGGGCCCTCGGCATCGCCGTCGACACCGGGCATCGAGGTGACCTCGACCTCGGGACGGGCCATCGGGGTGGTCTCCGTCTCGATCAGCGCCTGCTGGTAGAAGTCGTTCAGACCCTCGTTGACGGCGGTCTCCACCACGTAGCCACGCCCGATGCGCTGGTCGATGATGCGCGCCGGAACCTTGCCCTTACGGAAGCCGGGGACCTGGATCTGGTTGGCCACGGTCTTGTAGGCATCGTCCAGGCGTGGCTTGAGGTCCTCGAAGGGGACCTCGACGTCCAGCTTGACCCGGGTCGGGCTGAGGTTTTCTGCGGTGCTCTTGACCACTTAGGACTCCTGTGTGGATTGCTTGTCTCGTCTGATGGGCACTTCTCGTTGCCCGGCCGCCGGGCATCCGGTGAATCAGGCCCCACCGGGGGCCATGACGTCGGGGTGACAGGATTTGAACCTGCGGCCTCACGCTCCCAAAGCGCGCGCTCTACCAAGCTGAGCTACACCCCGCAGACGGCCCTGGCCGTTTCTGGCCAGAGACCAGTGTACGCATTCCCACGCCATGGTCCGCATTCCGGCGACCTCCGGGGCCCGGCGGCGGTACGCCTGCCGCTTTGCGGCGTCGCCTCGATCCTTGGTAAGCTCTACCACGCTGTTCCCGGCCGATGTGGCGGGATGCGGCGCCGTGGGGATGTAGCTCAATGGTAGAGCCCCAGTCTTCCAAACTGGCTACGCGGGTTCGATTCCCGTCATCCCCTCCACTGCCGGCAAGGGCCCCGACCGCACAGGTCGGGGCCCTTGCCGCGTTCCGGGCCCGTGCCCGCAGCGCGCCCCGCCGGACAGTCCCAGGCCCCTGCCCCCAGGGAACTCCCGTCCCGCTGAATCAGTATTGACTTATATAAGTTCGGGTGAAACCTTGGGTCCATGCACGCACTCGACGTCCTCGGCGACCCGGTCCGGCGGCGCATCCTCGAGATGCTCGTCGACGGGGAACTGAGCGCGGGCGAGATCGGCGCCGTGATCCAGGAGGAGTTCGGCATCAGCCAACCCGCGGTCTCCCAGCACCTGAGGGTGTTGCGGGAGCACGGCTTCGCCTCCGTCCGGCCCGAGGGGACCCGCCGGCTCTACGCCGTGCGTGCCGAGGGCCCCCGGGAGGCGAGCCAGTGGCTCAGCGCCTTCGAGCGGTTCTGGCAACCCCGGCTCGACGCCCTGGGCACCGAGCTGGCGCGCGGGAGGCGGGACCGGCGGCTCGCGGCCGAGCGTGACCCCGGGGAACACCCCGGGGAGGACCCACCCAGCAAGGAGAGATGACATGGTCGACGTCCAGTCCCAATTGGCAGCCGTGACGCGGGGCATCCACACCGAGGACCGCGAGGGGGAACCCTCCCACGTCCAGACACTGGAACAGGCCTACCCGGCGCCGATCGACGACGTCTGGGAGGCCGTGACGACCGCGGATCGCATCAGGCGCTGGTTCCTGCCCGTCACCGGAGAGCTGGAGCCCGGCGGACGCTATCAGCTGGAGGGCAACGCCGGCGGAGAGGTGCTCGAGTGCACCCCGCCGACCGGAGGCACTGCGTCCTACCGGATCACGTGGGAGTTCGGCGGGGGCGTCTCCTGGGTGACCGTCCGGCTGACGGCAGAGGGCGAGCGGACCCGGTGCGCGATCGAGCACGTGGCCCGCGTGGCCGACATGCCCGCGGGGATGTGGGATACCTACGGCCCCGGGGCCACGGGCGTCGGCTGGGACGGTGGGCTGCTCGGGCTGTCACTGCACCTGGGGGCCACCGAGGGTTCCCTCTCCCCCGGCGAGGCGGAGGCGTGGGCCCTCACGGACGAGGGCAGGTCGTTCTACCGCGGCTGCGCCGACGGATGGGCCGCGGCCCACGTGGCGGACGGCGCCGATCCGGAGCACGCCGCGAGGAACGCCGATGCCACCTACGGGTTCTACACCGGGGCGGGCGGATGACCGGCCGAGGCGGTGTGCCGGTCAGGACGCCTGGCAGCGCGGGCACCAGAACAGGTTCCGCGCCTGCATCTGCGTCACCCTGACCTCGGCGCCGCACACCCGGCAGTCCAGTCCCTCGCGCTGGTACACGTAGTACGCGTTGTCGGGCCACAGGGGCGCCGGTCCGCCGTCAGGGCCCACCGCGTCCCGGTGTGCCGGGTCCGTGGTGATGATCCGGCCGACCCGGACCCCGTCGGCCATCAGGTCCACCAGGTCGTCCCACAGCCGCACGCCGTCCTCCTCGCCCACCCTCCGTCCGGGCAGCCAGGGGTCGAGCCGGGCGCGGAAGAGGGACTCGGCCCGGTAGATGTTCCCGACGCCGGCCAGGACCGACTGGTCCATCAGCAACTGGCCCAGGGCCACGGAGCGGCGGGACAGCCGCTCCAGGAACGCCCCGGGGCCGGTACCGGTCACGAGGGGGTCCGGTCCCAGTCGCGCGACGACGCCCTCGGCCTCGCCGGGGGTGATCACCTCGCAGGCACTGGGTCCTCGCAGGTCCGCCCAGCCATGGGCGGACACCAGCCGCGCCCGGACCTGGCCCACCGGCTCCGGCGGACCGGAGTACGCGCGGGCCCCGCCGTCGTCGGGGGTCTCCGTCTCCCCCATCCTCCGCGGCGCGCCGATCGAGGAGGCGCCCCGGAAGGTCTCGTCCCCGCCGAAGCTCCAGGCCCCGTAGAGCCCCAGGTGCACGCGCAGCACCAGGTCCACGTCGAAGTCGAGGAACAGGTGCTTGCCGTGGGCCCGGGCGTCCACGAGGACGGCGCCGTCGAGTCGCCGTGCGCCGTCGGTGAAGCGTCCCTGCGGCGAGCTCACCCGCAGCCGTTCACCGCCGAAGACGTCCCCGAACTGGCGGGCGAGGCGGTGGATCGAATGGCCCTCAGGCACGGGCAGGCCTCCCGGTCAGTCCTGCACCTCGCCGGTCGACTCGTAGTGCGCGATCTTGCCGATGCGGCGCACGTGGCGCTCATCGCCGGAGAACGGCTCGGCGAGGAAGGCCTCGATGAGCCCGGTGGCCTCCTCCAGGGAGTGCTGGCGGCCACCGACGGCGATCACGTTCGCGTCATTGTGCTCCCGGGCCAGCCGGGCGGTCTCCAGGTTCCACGCGAGCGCGGCGCGGACACCACGGACCTTGTTCGCCGCGATCTGCTCACCGTTGCCCGAGCCGCCGAGCACGATCCCGAGCGCCTCGACGCCGGACCGCTGGTCCACCACCACGGCCTGGGCCGCGCGGATGCAGAACGCCGGGTAGTCGTCCTGCGGGTCATAGGACTGCGGCCCGTGGTCCACCATCTCGTACCCCTGCTCCCCGAGGTGACGGATGAGGTGGGCGCTGAGCTCGAGGCCGGCGTGGTCGGTGGCGATGTGGACGCGCATGGACTGCTCCTGGGGGACGGACGGGTGGTTCGGGCCAGCGATCAGCCTAGCCCTATCCTCACGATGGTGGCCGATGGCACAATGACCACGATAGCCAGCAGTCCTTTCACAAACCCGTTCCCGACCGGAGGTCCCGTGTCCAGCCAGAACATCACCCGTGCCGAGGCCCAGCAGCGTGCTCAGGCCCTGTCCGTGGAGTCCTACGACGTCGTCCTGGACGTCACCCTCGACGGCGACCACTTCCGCTCGACGACCACGGTCACCTTCACGGCGGCGCCCGAGGCGGTGGGGGGCAGCACGTTCATCGACTTCGTCTCCAGCCAGGCGCCCACCGTCACCCTGAACGGCACCGGGCTGGCCGCGGACGCCTTCGACGGCACGCGCATCACGGTGGGTCCGTTGGCCGAGCACAACACGCTGGTGGTGGACGGGCTGGCGGACTACATGAACACCGGCGAGGGCCTGCACCGCTTCGTGGACCCGGTGGACGACGAGACCTACCTGTACACGCAGTTCGAGGTCCCGGACTCCCGGCGCATGTTCGCGGTGTTCGAGCAGCCCGACCTCAAGGCGGCCTTCGCCTTCACGGTGACCGCCCCGGACCACTGGAGCGTCGTCTCGAACTCCCCCACGCCCGAGCCCGTCCGGGCCGCGGAGGGCACCGCCATGTGGTCCTTCTCCCCCACCCCGCGGATCTCCTCCTACATCACCGCCCTGATCGCCGGACCGTACCGGTCCGCCCACTCCGAGCTGACCAGCGCGGACGGCCGCACCATCCCGCTGGGCGCCTACTGCCGCGCCTCCCTGTTCGAGCACCTGGACGCCGAGAACATCTTCGAGCTCACCCGCCAGGGCTTCGAGTTCTTCGAGGCCCAGTTCGGCACCCCCTACCCCTTCGAGAAGTACGACCAGCTGTTCGTGCCCGAGTTCAACGCCGGGGCCATGGAGAACGCCGGGGCGGTGACCTTCCTGGAGAACTACGTCTTCCGCTCCACGGTCACCGAGGCGATGATCGAGCGCCGGGCGATCACCGTCCTGCACGAGCTGGCCCACATGTGGTTCGGGAACCTGGTGACCATGCGCTGGTGGAACGACCTGTGGCTCAACGAGTCCTTCGCCGAGTTCATGTCCACGCTGGCCGCCGCCGAGAACACGCGCTACACCGGGGCCTGGACCACGTTCTCCTCGATGGAGAAGAACTGGGCCTACCGACAGGACCAGCTCTCCTCCACCCACCCCATCAAAGCCGAGATCCGGGACCTGGAGGACGTGCTGGTGAACTTCGACGGCATCACCTACGCCAAGGGCGCCTCCGTGCTGCGCCAGCTGGTGGCGTGGGTCGGCCAGGAGAACTTCATGGCCGGGGTGCGTGAGTACTTCGGCAAGCACGCCTGGTCCAACACCGAGCTGCCGGACCTGATGCGCGAGCTGGAGGCGTCCTCCGGCCGGGACCTGTCCGAGTGGACCCACCAGTGGCTGGAGACCTCCGGGGTCAACACCCTCACCGTGGAGGTGGACGGCGAGGAGTCCGACGACGGTGCCATCACCTCCCTGCGCCTGCGCCAGTCGGCGCCGGGAGACGGCCGGCCCGGTGACTCGATCCTGCGCCCGCACCGGATGGCCGTGGGGTTCTACTCCGCCGACGACTCGGGGCGCCTGGTGCGCACCGACCGCTTCGAGCTGGACGTGGACGGCGAGGTGACCGAGGTGACCGAGGCGGCCGGCAGGCCGCGCCCGGACCTGATCCTGCCCAACGACGACGACCTGGCCTACGCCAAGATCCGGTTGGACTCCGCCTCCTGGCAGACCGCCTCCACGCGGCTGAAGGACGTGGCCGAGTCCCTGCCGCGCACCCTGCTGTGGGGTGCTGCCTGGGACGCCACCCGGGACGCCGAGGCCACGGCCGGCTGGTTCACCGACCTGGTGCTGGCCAACATCGGGCATGAGCGGGACTCCTCGGTGGTGCAGACCCTGTTGCGCCAGTTGGCCACCGCCCTGTCCCAGTACGCGGCCGCATCCCACGCCCCGGCGATGCGCGAGTCCGCCGCCACCCGTCTGCTGGAACTGGCCCGGGCCGCGGAGCCGGGGTCGGACCACCAGTTGCAGTTCGTCAAGGCGTTCGCCCTGCACGCCCGGTCCGACGCCCAGCTGGACACCCTCGCGGCCCTGCACTCGGGTGCGGAGGAACTGGCCGGGCTCGACCTGAACACCGACCTGAAGTGGGAGATGCTCACCGGGCTCGCGGCCGGCGGCCGCGCCGGGGAGGCCGAGATCGCCGCGGCCGAGGCCGCCGACCCCACGGCGACCGGTGCGCTGGCCGCGGCCCAGGCCCGCGCCGCCGTCGGGACCACCGAGGCCAAGCAGGCCGCGTGGGAGCAGGTGGTCTCCGGGTCCCTGTCCAACACGACCCAGCGCAACGTGATCCTCGGGTTCAACCGCGTGCACGACCCTGCCCTGCTGGCCCCGTTCGCCCCCCGGTTCTTCTCGACCGTGGAAGGACTGTGGTCCTCGCGGTCCCACGAGATGGCCGAGTCCGCGGCGGTCGGGTTGTTCCCGGGGGCGCAGGTCTGCCAGGACACCATCGACGCCGCGGACGAGCTGGTGGCGCGGTCGCAGGCGGAGCAGCCGGCGCTGGCCCGGACCGTGGCCGAGTCCCGGGACGAGACGGTGCGCGCCCTCGCGGCGCGGACGGTCGACGCCGCCGCGCGGGGCTGACCAGCGTACGGCCCCGGGGCGCCCCGTGCGGGTGACCCGGGCCGTCCTGACCCACCGGTGCCTGATCGGTGCCGGTGCTTGACCGGCGCCGGCGGGTCAGGAGAGGCGGACGGTGGTGGCGGAGTGGCCGAAGCCGACGATGTCGTCCCGGCCGTCGCCGTTGACGTCGCCGAGGAGCCGCGGGTACCGGTCGGGGGACCACCCGGCGTCGTACCCGAACTCGGTGGTCAGCCGCTGCGGACCGAACAGGAAGTCGTCGTCCCCGTAGGCCACGTAGGTGCCCGCGCTGCCGAAGCCCACCACGTCCCCGATCCCGTCGCCGTTGACGTCGGCCGTCGTCCGGGGGTGGCGGTCCACCCGCCACCCCTGGGCGTAGCCGAAGCTGCGCAGCTCCAGGGACGGTGGCTGGAACTTCGGCTCCCCGGGGTCGTAGGGCCGCGAGTAGGCCGCGTAGACCCCCTGTGCCCCGAACCCGATCAGGTCGGGCAGCGCGTGGCCGCTGATGTCGTCGACCATCCGCGGGTGGCGTTCCACCCGCCAGCCCTGGGCGTACCCGAAGTCCCGGACCTCCAGGGCGGGTCGGGTGAAGGTATCGCCAGCCGCGGAGAAGTAGGAGACGTACACGCCGGCGTCACCGAAGCCGACGATGTCCGACGTCCCGTTGCCGTCCATGTCCGCGAGCAGTCGCTCGTGCTTCTCCACCCGCCAGCCGCGGTCGTAGCCGTAGCTGTCGATCCGCTTGCCGGTCCCGGCGAAGGTGCGGTTGGCCAGCCCGTGGGAGATGGTCACCCCCGAATGGCCGAAGCCCACGATGTCCGCAGTGCCGTTGCCGTTGAGATCGGCCAGCAGACGCGGATGCGCTCCCACCCTCCAGCCCTGCTCGTACCCGAAGTCACGCACCTTCAGTGCCGCGCGGGTGAAGGACCCGTCGGGCTGCGCGTAGGAGACATGGACCCCGGCATTCCCGAAGCCCACGAGGTCACCGCGCCCGTCGCCGTCGACGTCGGCGACCGTGCGCACGTGCCGCGCGTTGGACCACCCCTGGTCGGTGCCGAAGCTGCGGATCTTCAGGCTCGGGGTGCTGAACGTCCCGTTGGCCCGGCCGTGGGCCACGTAGACGCCCGCCCCGCCGAAGCCGACCACGTCCGCGCGGCCGTCCCCGTTGACGTCGGCCAGCTCGCGCACGTGCTGGTCCACCCGCCACCCCCGGTCGTAGGAGAACATCGGCTGGGAGGCCGCGTGGGCGGGCTCGGCGAGGACCGCTGCCGCCACCGCCAGGACCGCCGCACAGGTGCCGCCCGCCACGCGGCTGAAGATCGAGCGCCTCATCATGAACCCCCGGACGATGCTGGAACGGTGCGGGGATTCTAGGCCCGGGAGCGTGCTCCGGAGAAGGACTCCGCTGCGCCCGGATCCCCGGCGGCGAGGACGCGCTGCTCCCCGGCGTAGATGACGAACCGCTCACCGCGCACGAAGCCCGCCAGCGTCATGCCGGCCTCCCGGGCCAGGTCCACCGCGAGCGAGGACGGCGCGGAGACCGAGGCGAGCATCGGCACCCCGGCCATCAGGGCCTTCTGGGTGAGCTCGAAGCTGGCGCGGCCGGAGACCATCAGCACGTGCCCGGACAGCGGGAGCATGTCCTGCATCAGGGCCCAGCCGAGCACCTTGTCCACCGCGTTGTGCCGGCCGACGTCCTCCCGGACCGCCACCAGCTCGCCGGTGGCGGCATCGAACAGGCCGGCGGCGTGCAGTCCGCCGGTGCGGTCGAAGACCTTCTGGCGCTCCCGCAGCACCTCGGGCAGGGACAGCACCGTCTGCTCCGTCACCGTCATCGGATCCTCGGCCACGGGATAGCGCGTGGTGGTGCGCACGGAGTCGATGCTGGTGCGGCCGCACAGCCCACAGGCGCTGGTCATCAGCACGTGGCGTTCCAGCGCCGGGGCGGGTGCCGCCACGTGCGGGGCCAGCACCACGTCCACCGTGTTGTCCGTCTCCTCGGCCCCGGGCCCGAAGTCCCGTCCGCAGTAGCGGATCGAGGACACCTCGGAGGCCTGGCCGATCAGCCCCTCGCTGAGCAGGAAGCCCACGGCCAGGGAGAAGTCCTCAGTGGGGGTGCGCATGGTCACCGCCAGCCGTCGTCCGTTCACCCGGATCTCCAACGGTTCCTCCGCGGCCAGCACGTCCGCCCGCGCCTCGCGCCGACCGTCCTTCACGCGCACCACCCGGACCCGCGACTCACTCCTGCTCATGCACCCATGATCCATCCCTGCGGTGGTGCGCCGCCACCGGGAGCCACCCCGGCCCGGCGCGGACCGGTACCCGGGACCTAGGCGGAACCGGTGACGCGGTCCGCGAACGCCGCGGTCCGGGCCGGGTCCAGCACCGCCGCCGGATGCGGCCCGGCGGCCAGCAGCGCCGAACGCAGGTCCTCGAGGTCCGTGCGTGCGAGCGCACCGCCCGCTGCCAGCACGGCGTTACCGGTCTCCAGCCGGTCCAGCAGCGTCGCGTCGGCCAGCAACCAGGCCCCGGAGAGTCCCGCGTCAGCGGCCGCGGCCTCCAGCGCCCGGGCCTGCCGGGCCAGGAACCGCAGGCCGGAATCGTCGCCGATGTTCACCAGCAGCACCCCCTGGCCGCCGAGGCGGTCCAGCAGTTCGCCGTAGAACTCCTCGCCCGTGAGGTGCGCGGCGGCGTCCACCCCGGTGTAGATGTCCAGCACGATCGCGTCGAACGGCTCCGCGTCCAGCCCGGCGAGCTCGGTGCGGGCGTCCCCCGTCACGACCGTCAGTTCCGTCCCCTCGGGCAGGGGCAGTTCGGAGACGACGAACGAGGGCAGTTCGCGGTCGAGGTCCACGACGGTCTGGACGGAGCCGGGGCGGACCGCCTGCACGTAGCGCGGCAGGGTGAGCGCTCCGGCGCCCAGGTGCAGGATGCGGATCGCTCGGGCGGCCGGCCACGCGGCGTCGTGGACGTTGGCCATCCGGCGCAGGTACTCGTACCGGATCCGGGTGGGGTCGGCCAGGTCCACGTGGGACTGGACCTGCCCGCCGATCTCCAGGACCCTGCCGTCGTCGTGCTCGTCCGGGATGATCCGGGCCCGCTCACCGGACACGCTCAGCTGGATACTGCGGCCCGCGGGACCGGGGGTGTCAGGGGGCGTCATGGCCTCAGTGTGACAGACCGACGATCGACCAGGCGGCCGTCGACCATCTCGACCACGCGGTCGCAGTGGTCCAGGACGTCGTGGTCGTGGGTGACCATCACGCCGGCGATCCCGCGCTGGTGGCACTGGCGGGCCAGCAGGGCCACGATGTCCTGGCTGCGCCGGCGGTCCAGCGCAGCGGTCGGCTCGTCCACCAGCAACAGGCTGGGTTGGTTCACCAGGGCCCGGGCGATGCCCACGCGCTGGCGTTCCCCGCCGGAGAGCTGTCCCGGGCGATGGCCCGCCCGGTGCCCCATGTCCACCGCCTCGAGCAACGGTGCCGGGTCGAAGGACCGGGACCGGCCGCCGCGGTGGGCGATCCGGCGGGCCAGCCGCAGCTGGTCGGCTGCGGTGAGGGCCGGGACGAGGTTGCCGGACTGGAAGACGAAACCGAGGTGGCGCCGCCGGAACGCGGCCAGCTGCCCCTGTCCGCGCAGGCCGGCCAGGTCCTGCCCGAGCACCTCGACGACGCCGGAGGTCGGTGCGGCCAGTGCTCCCGCGACGGCCAGCAGGGAGGACTTGCCGGCCCCGGACGGGCCGATGACGGCCACGAACTCCCCGGGGGCGACGCTGAGGTCGACGTGGTCGAGGGCGCGGACCTTCTCCCCGCCGTCACCGACCTCGAGGGTGACGTCACGCAGGTGCAGGCCGAGGCTCCCGGCCGGGCCCGGGGCGGACCGGTCCTGTGCGGGCTCGCGGTGGTGGTCGACGGTGGTGCTCATCGGTTGCCTCCCAGGGCAGAAATCGGTTCGATGCGGGTCACGCGTAGCACGGCCACGGCCGCGCCGACGAGTCCCAGCAGGATCGTCAGCGCCGAGGCGACGGCGATGGGCTGGGCCTCGAGGGCGAACGGCATCCCCTCGGGCATCAGCGAGCCGAGCCCGACGCCGGCCGCGACGCCCAGGGCGGTGAAGGACACCAGCAGGATGGAGGCCTGGGCCAGGCCGTCACGCAGCAGGTATCCGGCCGAGGCGCCCATGGCCCTCAGCACGGCGAGCTCGTGTCCGCGCTGGATGGTCCAGACGGTGAAGAAGGCGCCGACCACGAGGGCCCCGATGGCGTACAGGAAGACCTGGATCATGCTCAGGGTCATGGTCTCGGCCTGGTACCCGGGAGAGGCGTTGAACGACTCCTCCAGGGACAGGGTGGTCGTGGTGGCCGCCGCGTCCCCGGCGGCGAACGCCTCGGCCGAACCGGCCGCCAGCTCCGAGCCCTCCGCCCCCTGCAGGGCGATGACCGAGGCCTGGTCGAAGTCCAGGGCGGCCAGGTGCGCGTCGGTGGGAGCCGCCCCGTCCGGGGCCTGGCCGGCGGCGATCAGCTGCCAGGTGGCCAGGGGAAGGTAGGCGATGTCCACGTGGCCGAAGGTCGCCTGGCCCTCGGTGAAGCCGACGACCTCGAGTTCGGTGTTGATCCGGTCCAGGGTGATGACGGTGCCGAGGTCGATGCCCTCGCCCCGCAGGCTCTCCGAGACCACGATGCCGGCCGGCCCGTCCAGGGCGTCGCCGTCAGCCGGCTCGGGGGCCAGGAACCCGTCCGGTTCCACCCCGAACATGGTGAGGTCGACCTGCTGCCCGTCGTCGGTGACGGCGTTCATGATCGAGGTGCCCATGAGTTCTGCCTCCGCCACGTCCGGCTGGCCGCGCCAGGCGGCGAGCTGGTCGGTGTCCACGACGGACCGGGAGAAGGCGTTGTCGGTCTTGGTGCCCTCATCGAAGGCGAAGGCGGAGACGGGCAGGGACTTCAGCCCCGAGACGCCGTCGTTCACGAGTCCGGAGGAGAGGCCGGAGAGCAACACCATGAGGATGGCGATGAGGCCGATGACCAGGCCCATCAGGCTGAAACGGCCACGGGCGAAGGCTAATTCGCGCAGTGCGAGGAACATGAGGAAGGAGTCCTTCAGTCAAGTATGCGACAGAGTGTCGAGAAGATATCGACAGTGTGTCATGAAGACTGGCTGCACCGGAAATCCGGATCCCGCCTCGGCGGAAGCCCCGCCCGGGCATCCCTCCTCGCGCCCGTCAGTCGATCGTTCCCCGCCCGCCGTGCTCGCGCACCATGGGCCCCAGGACCACCTGCAGGTGCCTCAGGGCCGCCTCGAGGTCCTGACCGGACTCCAGCAGCAGCGTGGCACCGTGGACCACCGCGTTGACCAGCTCGGCGACCTGCTCCGGGGACTCGACCTCCAGCCGCTCCAGCGTCTGCACCAGGGGCTGCTGGACCTCCCGGTGCATCCGCGCGGCCTGTTCGTCCAGCTCCTCCCCGGGAGCCAGCGCCGCCAGGGCGCTGCCCACCGCGTGCGCCCCCTCCGCGACGAGCGAGACGTTCGCCGCGGCATAGGCCATGAGCCGGTCGGCCTCGGTGGGGGCCTGGTCCATGGCACCGGAGATCCTTTCGGTCCAGCGCGGGTAGACGTCACGGACCATGGCCTGCAGCAGCTCCTGCTTGGACGTGAAGTACTGGTAGATGCTGGTGCGGGCGAGCCCCGCGCGCTGGGCGACCTGGGACAGGGAGGGCGCCTCCCCCGTCTCCGTCAGCAGGTCATGGGCGGCGTCCAACAGGGCTCGCTCCCGGGCGGCGCGATGCTCCGCAACGGTGGGTTCGCTGATGCGTGGCATGAGTCCACACCCTACTCCGGCCGCCCTCGTCGCCCCGCCCCCAGCGCGTCACGGAGCCACTCCCCGTCTTTTCGACAGCGCGTCGGCATCTCTGTAGGCTGGCTGACCATGGACTTCCTGCATTCCGCCTCCCTGTTCCTGCACATCCTCGGCGCCGCCGCCCTCCTCGGCGGCTGGTTGGCCATGTTCCGTCGGCCCACCGTGTCCTCGTGGCAGCACCTCGGTGCGTGGGTGCAGTTGGTCACCGGCGTCCTGCTGGTCGGACTGCTCGAGATGAACGACGACGCCGGCCCGGTCAACCACGCGAAGATCGCCGTCAAGCTCGTGGTGCTCCTCGCCGTCCTGGTGGCGGCCGTGATGGGTCGCCGCCGCGTCCGCCGGGGACAGGACGTCTCCACCGGCATGGCCCACGCCGTCGGCGGGCTCACCCTGGTCAACATCGCCATCGCCGTGTTCTGGTGACCGGGACCGGATGGAGGCCCGGTGCGAGCTGAGCCGCCCACGGTTCGGCCGGACCCGGCTCAGCGCACCAGACCGTCCCAGAACCGACCGGAGTAACCCATGCAGCCCATCAACCTGCAGCTGGCCAGCTACAGCGATCTGTTCATGCTGATCGCCGCGCTCGTCTATGCCGCCGCCTTCGTGCTGTTCGCCCTGGACATGGCGAACTCCTCCAAGACCATCCGCGCGCTGGAGGCCGAGCTGGCCGCGGACACCGCCCTCGAGCCCCAGGCCCAGCTGGTGGGCGCCGGCGCCGGGACCCCGGCCAGCCCCGGCGCGTCCACCACGGGCACCGCGGGCACCATCACCGGGGGCGCCTCGGGGTCGGGGGCCGGGCCGGAGCTGGTGGACGAGGACATGGACTACCTGGGCACCACCCGGCGCCCGGTGGCCAACGTCGCGGTGGCGCTGATGGTCATCGGCGTCGCGCTGCACGCCTTCGCGGTCATCGCCCGGGGGCTGGCCGCGCACCGGGTGCCGTGGGGCAACATGTACGAGTTCTGCACCACCGGGGCGCTGCTGGTGGCCGCGGTGTACCTGCTGTTCCTGATCCGCAAGGACATCCGCTTCCTGGGCACCTTCGTCACGGGCCTGGTGGTGATCATGATGTGCGCGGCCACGATCGGGTTCCCCACCCCGCTGGCGCACCTGCAGCCGGCCCTGCAGTCCCCGTGGATCGTCATCCACGTCTCGATCGCCGTGCTGGCCTCGGCGCTGTTCACCCTGACCTTCTCGATGAGCGTGCTGCAGCTGCTCCAGCACCGCCGCGAGGCCCGGATCCGCACCGGGGGCCCGGCGCGGCCGGCGTTCCTGCGGTTGGTGCCCTCGGCGCTGAGCCTGGAGAACTGGTCCTACCGGATCAACGCCGTGGGCTTCGTGATGTGGACCTTCACCCTGATCGCCGGGGCCATCTGGGCCGAGCAGGCCTGGGGCCGGTACTGGGGCTGGGACACCAAGGAGGTCTGGACCTTCGTGATCTGGGTGATCTACGCCGGCTACCTGCACGCCCGGGCCACCCGCGGCTGGACCGGGGAACGCGCCGCGTGGCTCTCGATCATCGGCTTCGCCGCCCTGGTGTTCAACTTCACCATCGTCAACACCTACTTCCCCGGCCTGCACTCCTACGCCGGCATCCCCGAATGACCACCACCCCACCCTGGGCAGGCCGGTGCAGCCCCGTCCGGACTAGGGTGGGACCATGTCCAGCGCACAGCCGTATGAACGCACCCTGCGCCAGCGGACCCTGCCGCAGGTCGGTGACTCCGGACAGCAGTTGCTGGCCGGTGCCTCCGTGGCGGTGGTCGGTGCAGGCGGCCTGGGCTCGCCGGTCATCCAGTACCTCGCCGCAGCCGGCATCGGCACCCTACACGTCATCGACGACGATCACGTGGAGCTCAGCAACCTGAACCGGCAGACCCTGCACGGGGTGGACACCCTCGGGGCGCCGAAGACCGACGGGGCGGTGGCGGCCGCCGCACGCCTGTCCCCCGAGACCACCGTGGTCCCCCACGCCGTGCGCCTCACCGATGCCAATGCCCGCGAACTGCTGGGGCCGGCCGACGTCATCATCGACGGCAGCGACTCCTTCCAGACCCGGTTCGTCGTCCACCGCGCCGCCCTCGCCCTGGGCCTGCCCGTGGTCTTCGGCGCCCTGTTCCAGTGGAACGCGCAGGTCACCGTGTTCTGGTCCGTCCCGCCGGCCGGTTCGGGACTGGCCCCGGTGGTGCTGACCGACGTGTTCCCGGACAACGCGGCGACCCACGCCTCGCCCGGTTGCGCCGAGGCCGGGGTGCTGGGCGCCGTCGTCGGGATCACCGGTTCCTTCCTGGCCCTGGAGACGATCAAGCTCATCCTCGGCACCGGTCGGCCGCTGGTGGGACGGATGCTGCTGGTGGACGGCCTCGCCGGCACCACCGCCGAGATCCCGCTGGCCGGCCCCCCTGTCCCCTCGACCCGCGCCCCGTCGACCCCCGCCGTGCCGGCCGCCGCGACGGCACCGGGACCGATCCCCCCGGGGGACATACCCCCGCAGGCCCTGTGGATCGACGTCCGCCGTCCCGAGGAGTCCGCCGAACGCCCCGGGCCCGGCGGCGCCGTGCTCCTCCCCCTGGACCGGGTGCTGCGCCTGGACCGTGGTCCGGACGCGCCCCTGCCACCGGACCACCCGCTGGCCGGACTCGCCCCGGACCGGCCCCTGCTGCCGTTCTGCGCCGCCGGCCCGCGCAGCGCCACCGCCGCCCGGCACCTGGCCGGTCTCGGCTGGCCGGTGGCCGGGTACCTCGACGGCGGGTTGCCGGGAGCGTTCCGTGGCTGAATTCCACTACATCCCGGTCGCCGACCACCAGGCGCGCGTCCTGCGCGTGGTCCCCCTCCTGGCGGAGGACACGGTCGGTCTCGAGGACGCCGCCGGCCACACCCTGGCCCGGGACGCCGTCGCCGCCCTGGACCTGCCGCCCTGGGACAACTCGGCCATGGACGGGTACGCCGTCCGCTCCGCGGACACCACCTCCGCCACCACGGACGCCCCCGTGCGGCTGGACGTCGTCGCCGAACTGCCCGCCGGCACCGACCTGGACCCGCCGCTCGCGCCGGGCCAGGCCGCCCGGATCATGACCGGGGCCCCCCTGCCCACGGACGCGGACGCCGTCGTGCCCCTGGAGGACACCGTGGGATGGGACCCGGCCGCCCCGACCGCGGGGACCACCCGGCCGGACCACGTGGAGCTGAGCGCACCGGTCGCGGCCGGCCGTCACGTCCGTCCTCGGGGTGACGACGTCCGGACAGGCCACCGGGTGGCCTCCGCCGGGCAGGAACTGGCCCCGCACCGGCTCTCCGCGGTGGCCGCCGCGGGCATCGCCGCGGTGACGGTCCGGCGCCGGCCGCGCGTGGTGGTCGTGAGCACGGGCAGTGAACTGGTCGCCCCGGGCGAACCGGTGCGCCGGGGGCAGATCCCCGACTCGAACTCCCACCTGCTCACCGCCCTGGTCCGCGCCAGCGGTGGCGAGGTGGTCCACCGGGGGCAGGTCTCCGACGACCCGGCTCGGTTGCGCGACCTGCTGGTGTCCACGGCGGCGGACAGCGACGCGGTCATCGTCACCGGCGGGGCCAGCGTGGGTGCCCATGACGTCGCCCGTCTCGTCCTCGCCCCGGACGCGGTCGGCGGGGTACCGCTCGAGCGCCGTCCTGCCGTCCCCGGCTCCCCGGGGGATGTTTCGCCCACCCCGCGCGGGACCGGCGGCGGTCCGGAGACCCCCACGGGCCCCCTGAACCACGTCGATGACCGTGCGGTCCGCTTCGACCGGGTCGCCGTGCAGCCCGGCAAGCCCCAGGGGTTCGGGCTCCTGCCGGACGGCCGGCCGGTCTGGTCCCTGCCCGGGAACCCGGTCAGCGCCTGGGTGAGCTACCTGGTGTTCGTCGAGCCCGGGTTGCTCGCCATGCAGGACCGGGCGGCACCGCTGGCGGACTGGCACCCCGTCACCACGGACGAGGGGTGGCGCTCCCCGCCGCGCCGCGAGCAGTTCGTGCCGGTCCGCGTGGTCTCCGCGCCCGGTGAACCGGTGCGGGTGGCCCAGGCGACCGAACGGGGCTCCGGCTCCCACCTGGCCGGGCGCATGGCCCGGGCCACCGGCCTGGTGCGCGTCCCGGCCGCCACGACCGAGGTGTCCGCCGGGGACACCGTCCTCTACCGAGCCCTGGAGGCCTGATGACACCCGCTGACCGTTCCGCCACCGAGACCGCCGCGGCCACCGGTTCGCCCGGGGCCTCCGGCGCCGATGGCTTCACCCACCTGGACGGCGACGGTTCCGCCCGGATGGTGGACGTGACCGCGAAGTCCCCCACCGTGCGCGCCGCCACCGCGGAGGCCACGGTGCTGGTCTCCCCCGAGGTCCTCGCCGCGCTCACCGGGGGCACCGTGCCCAAGGGCGACGTCTGGGCGGTGGCCCGGATCGCCGGCATCCAGGCCGCCAAGCGGTGCGCCGAGCTGTTGCCCCTGGCGCACGTGATCGGCGTGCACGGGGCCACCGTGGACTTCGAGGTCGGCCAGGACCGCATCCGCATCCTCGCCACCACCCGCACGGCCGACCGGACAGGGGTGGAGATGGAGGCGCTCACCGCCGCCTCCGTGGCCGGGTTGGCCATGGTGGACATGGTCAAGGGCCTGGACCGCTCGGTCGAGCTGACCGGGATCCGGTTGCTGGAGAAGACCGGCGGCCGCTCAGGGACCTGGCGGCGCGGAGACCGCGCGTGAGATGAGCGACCTGACGGCGGTCATCCTCTCCGGGGGCGCCTCCCGGCGCATGGGCCGGGACAAGGCCTCCCTGGTGTTCGACGGGCTCACACTCCTCGAGCGCACCGCTGCGGCCGTGCGGGCAGCCGGGGCCACACGGGTCGTCGTGGTCGGCGATCCACCGGTCGCCGGTCCGGCCGGCGCGTCGACAGCCACCGCGTCCGGGACCTCGGCCCTGGCCGGCGCCACGTTCCTCCGCGAGGACCCGCCCCGCTCCGGCCCGGTGGCCGCGCTGGAGGCCGCCCTGGGCGCGGTGGACACCTCGTGGATGCTGCTGGTGCCGTGCGACCTGGCGCGGCCCGCCGGGGCCTGCCGCGCCCTGCTGGACGTCGCCCTCGGGCCGGGCCGGGACGGCGCGGTGGCCGTGGACGCGACCGGCCACGTCCAGCACCTGACCGCGCTGCTGGACGTGGCCGCCCTGCGTGCCACCGCCCGGCCGGGCATCACCCGGGTGCGGGAGCGGCTGGCGCCGCTCGACCTGCTCGAGGTCCCGGAGCCCGCGGGCTCCCCCGGGCTCTGGGACGATATGGATACCCCCGAGGACATGGCCCGTGCGCGGGCCGGGAGAGGAGCTGCCGTGACGGATGAGCGGGACAACGAGGTGCCGGGGCTGCGGGACTGGATGGCCGCCGTCGTGGCCGAGCTGGGCCTTCCCGAGGACGTGATCGTCCCCTCGCCCCTGCTGGACACGGCCCGGGACGTGGCCAATGCCGTCGTGCGGCCCGGGGCCCCGATGAGCACCTACCTGATCGGCGTGGCCCTGGGACTCCAGCTGGCCGGAGCCGGCGCCGCGGGGGACACCGACCAGGACACCGCGCAGCGGGTTCGAGAGCTCGCCGCGCGGGTCCAGGACCTGGCCGCCCGGTACGACGCCGGCCCGGCGGGGGCGCGCTGATGGCCCGCGTGCGCCTGTTCGCCGGGGCCGCGGACATCCTCGGCGCCTCCGAACTCCGGCTGGACGCGGTCACGGCGGGCGAGCTGCGTGCCGCCCTGACCGCGGACCACGGCATCAGCGCCGAGCGGGTCATCGCCCGGTGCTCCCTGCTGGTGGACGGGGTCCGCGCCGTGGATGACGGCCACCCGGTCCGCGAGGACTCCCTGGTGGACGTGCTGCCGCCCTTCGCCGGGGGCTGACTCAGGAGGGCGCCGGGGACCCGTCGGGTCCGGACCCCGGCACGGCCGCGCGGGCCCCGTCCTGCCGGCCGGTGAAGTGATCCATGGTCCGGTTCACGCCGAGGGCGTCCATGACCCGGTCGAAGAAGCGCGTCGGCAGCGCGCGCAGGGCGGGCAGGGAGCGCACGAGCGGGGGCAGGACGAGCTGCTGCCGACCGGATTCGATGGCGTCGACCACCGCCTCGGTCACCTCGTCCGGGTCCAGGATCGGCAGCAGCCTCGGGAACCGGGTCTGCACGCCGGCGAACATGCCGGTGTCGATGTAGAACGGGCAGACGGTGAGGGTGTTGATGCGGTGCCCGTCGGCGCGCAGCTCGTTGCGCAGGGACTCCATGAAGCCGACCGCCGCCCACTTGGACGCGGAGTAGTCCGCCTGCCGGGCCACGCCCACCAGGCCCGCGGCGCTCGCGATGGTGACGACGCTGCCGTGCCCGCGCTCGATCATCCCTGCGAGGAACGCCCGGGTGACCCAGTACAGGGCCAGGACGTTGACCTGCATGGTCCGCTCGATGGCCTCGTCCGGGAGGTCCAGCAGCCGGGCGCCCGAGACCACGCCGGCGTTGTTGACCACCACGTCCACCGCCCCGGCCTGTCCCGCGGCCCGGCGGACGGCCTCGCGGTCGGTCACGTCGACCACGCAGGACCGGGCTGTGCCACCGGCCGCACGGACCTGTTCCACGGTGGCCGCACCGGCCTGCGCCGAGAGGTCCCACACGATCACCTCCGCGCCGCGGCGGGCGGCCTCCACGGCCATGAGGCGGCCCAGGCCGGACCCGCCGCCGGTGATGAGCACGCGAGCGCCGCGCAGGCGGTACCCCCTGGCCTCGTGCAGGTTCCCGGCCATCGACTGCTCCCTCTTCGGTCGGCTCTGATTCGTCCCGCCCACGAAGTTACCCTGCGGTAGTCACCGCCGCCACCGGTCGTGGGGCCGCCCCTCGGCCTGTCCGCTCAACCACCGATCGCGTTCATCCCGCGGCCGGGCTGGACGAACCCGGGGTCGTCGATCCCGTGCCCGGCCTTCTTGGCCGCCACGGACACGTGCATGGCCGCGGCGAGCTCGGCGTCGGTGGCGCCCTCGCGCAGCAGTGTGCGCAGGTCGGTCTCCTCGCGGGCGAACAGGCAGTTGCGCAGCTGCCCGTCGGCCGTGAACCGCAGCCGGTCGCAGTCCCCGCAGAACGGTGCCGAGACCGAGGCGATCACGCCCACGGTGTGGGGCCCGCCGTCCACGGTGTACAGCGCCGCGGGCGAGGAACCGCGGCCGGGCACCTCCGCCAGTTCGAACCGCTCCGCCAGCCGCTCGAGGATCTCCTCGCCGGAGACCAGGTGGTCCCGGCGCCAGGTGTGCCCGGCATCCAGCGGCATCTGCTCGATGAAGCGCATCTGAGCGTCCTGGGACACCGCGAAGGCCACCAGGTCGGCCAGTTCGTCATCATTGACCCCGCGCATGGCCACCGCGTTGAGCTTGAGCGGGCGCAAGCCCGAGTCCCGCGCCGCGGCGATGCCTGCGAGGACGTCGGCGTGCCGGTCGCGGCGGGTCAGGTCCCGGAACCGGTCCGGGCGCAGCGTGTCCAGCGAGATGTTCACGCGGGTCAGCCCGGCGGACCGCAGGGCGGGCATCCGCCGGTCCAGGGAGATCCCGTTGGTGGTCATGGCGATCGGCAGGGTGCCGCCGTCCGGCAGCGCGATCGCGGCCAGCCGGGCCACGATGTCCTCCAGGTCCGCCCGCAGCAGCGGCTCCCCGCCGGTCAGCCGCACCCCGGTGATGCCGTGGGTCACGGCGACACGGACCAGCCGCTCGATCTGTCCGGCGTCCAGCAGCTCGTCCTTCGGCGTGAACGGCCCGGCGTCCTCCGGCATGCAGTAGGTGCAGCGCAGTGAGCACTTGTCCGTCAGCGAGACCCGCAGGTCCCGGTGGGCCCTTCCGAACCCGTCCGTGAGGGCGCCCGCCAGGTGCCCGCCGCCGGTCTGCGTCCGGCGCACGACGTCGGCCAGCTCCCCGCGCGTGGGCAGCAGCCGGACCGCCTCGGGGCCGCCCGCGGGGTCCTGGCCCGCAGCGGACGTCCCGGCCGGTGCGGCGCCCGGCGCGGTGACGGTGCGGGTGGTCAGGACGACGGGCACCCCGGTCACGGCAGCCCCACCCAGTGAGCGTCCCCGGACGCGGTGTGCTGGCGCTTCCAGATGGGCACCTCGGCCTTGATGTCCTCGACCACGGCGCGGCAGGTCTCGAAGGCCTCCGCGCGGTGGGCGGAGGCGACCGCGACCACCAGGGCGAGGTCCCCGACGTCGAGGTGGCCGGTCCGGTGCGCCGCGGCGATCCGGACCTCGCCGGCCGGGTCCTGCGGCCCCCGGGCGTGGCGGGCGAGGATCTCGCGCAGGATCCGCTCGGCGTCCGGGTGGGAGCTGTAGTCCAGGGAGGTGACGGTGCCCTCGGCCTCCGGGTCGTGGTCGCGGACGATCCCGGTGAAGGTCAGTGCCGCACCGCACCGGGCGTTCACCACCGAGGCCTCCAGCGCCGCCGCGTCCAGGGGGCGGTCCGTGACGACGGCCGGTGGCGCGGTGTCCGGCGGCGCGGTGTCCGGTGGCGCGAGGGGTCGGTCAGGAGCGGACATGGTCACCTCCGTCGAGCTGGTCCACCAGGTGGGGCAGCAGCGGGGCGAGCAGTGGAACGGCCTGCTCGGCCGCCCGGCGCGACCCCGGCAGGGTCACGACGACGACCGGCCGGTGCCCGTCCGGCAGCGGCGGGTCGACGACCCCGGCCACGCCGCGCGAGAGCACCGCGGCCGGTGTCTGCTGGCGACCCGCACTGCGCAGCAGCTCCGGGATGCCGGGCAGGTGCCGGGTGATCAGCGGGGTCACGGCCTCGGGCGTGCGGTCCCGCGGGCCGACCCCGGTCCCGCCGAGGGTGAGCACCACGCGTGCCCCGCCGAGGCAGGCCGCGGCGACGGCCTCGCCCACCGGCACGTCGCCGTCGGGAACCACGCGGTGGTCCAGCGGCCAGTCCGGCAGCGCCTCGGACAGCAGGGCGCGGACCGCCGCGCCGGCCGTGTCCTCAGCGGTCCCGGCCGACACCCGATCGGAGACCGTGAGGAGGTGAATCGTGTGCATGCTGCCTCCCAGGTCGCCAGTCTACGGAGGTCGTCAATGCGACGGGACCGTGGCCCGGAATCCGGCGGCCCGGGCCGGGGGCGGTAGCGTGGAAGGGTGGAACACACCTTCTCATTGCGCGCCGAATGGACCGGGAACCGGGGCACCGGGACCTCCGGATACAAGGACTACGCCCGCGACCTGGTCATCCAGGCCGAGGGCCCCGGAGAACTGTCCGGATCGGCCGCCCGCGCCTTCCACGGTGACGAGGAGCGGTGGAACCCGGAGCAGTTGCTGCTGGCGGCGCTCGCGGAGTGCCACCTGCTGTCCTACCTGCAGGCGGCCACCGCCGCGGGGATCGTGGTCACCGGAGCCTCCTGCCGCGCCGAGTGCGTGCTCACCTTCGGGCCCGACGGCGGTTCGGTCACCTCCGCGACCCTGTCCCCCGAGATCTGGCTCGCCGACGAGTCCCAGCGAGACGCGGCCGAGGCCCTGCACGCGAGGGCCCACGAGCAGTGCTTCATCGCCCGCTCGGTGAACTTCCCGGTGGAGATCGTCCCGCAGCAGGTCCGGCAGATGCGCCACCTGCCGGACTTCGGCAGTCGGCTCGGAGCGCCGATCGCCGTGCTCACGCCGCGTCAGGGCAAGGCACCCAGCCGGGTGACCGGCCTGGAAAACCGGCCCGGGATGATGCCGGCGCCCACGCCTCCCGCGGCGACTCCCCCCGCGGCGGCCACCGGGCCGGCGTCGGGAGCGGGTGCCGCGTCGGCCCCCGGAGGGGCGCAACCGGAGAACGCCTCGTTCTACGACCAGGTGGGCGGGCACCAGACCTTCGCGAAGCTGGCCCGCGTGTTCTACGAGGGCGTGGCCGAGGACCCGGGGTTCCGTGCGATGTACCCCGAGGAGGACCTCGGCCCGGCCGAGGACCGGTTGCGGATGTTCCTGGAGCAGTACTGGGGCGGTCCGCGCACCTACGGCGAGCAGCGCGGCCACCCCAGGCTGCGGATGCGCCACGCGCCCTTCACGATCGACTTCGCGGCCCGGGACGCCTGGCTGCGGCACATGCGGGTGGCCGTGGACTCCCTGGAGCTGGCCCCGCTGCACGAGCAGACCCTGTGGGACTACCTCGAGCGGGCCGCCCATTCCATGGTGAACTCCGCCTGAGGGGCCCGTCCCCTACAGGGCCATCGGCTGGCGGCACAGCACGAACCCGGCCGGGCTGGACAGCCGGACCCACGGGCCCGAGGTGTGGACCGTGGTGGTGCCCCCGGGGGTGAGGAAACCCAGCCCGTGGGCGGCGAACGCGGCCCCGGCCGGCAGGAACCCGTCCCCGGCCTCCACGGAGGTGCCCCCGAGCAGCCGCCCCCACACGGCCGCGCGGGCCTGGGCGACCATCGAGGCCCCCGGGTCCTGCGGCAGGGCGGCCCCGAGCTCGCGGATCCCGTCCTGGGCGACCTGCTGGAGCTCGTCGTCCGCGACGGCGGCCACCGACGACCAGCCCGAGCGCGGCGGTGTCACGGCCGTCCACGGGGCGGCCTCGGTGACCGGGGGCAGGGTCAGGGCGGTGCGCGAGGTGGAGGTCATCCGGGCCAGGCGCTCCAGGACCGAGGACAGCGGGTAGACCTCGTCCCAGCCGTCGGCGCCGGCCCGGTCCAGGCGGAAGGTCCGCAGGCCCAGCGCCACCGGCACGCGGTCCCCCAGCCCCCGGGGCTGCAGGACCGAGACCCATGCGGCCAGGACCGGGCCGACCACCTGCAGGCGCATCCCGGTGTCCGCCATGGTGCGGGCCCGGGTGGCATACCGCTCCAGGTCGGCGACGGCGTCAAGGTCCTCCAGGACGAGTTCCTGACCGGGCGCGGGCGTATCGGGTGCGGGCATATCGGGGGCGGGCATGGCCCCCATTCTCCCATCGCCGGCGCGGGGTGAGGCCGGGGTGAGTGACAGGGATAGACTGGCGGGCAGGTTACCAACAGGTAGCCCTTCCTCGTCACGGTCGGAGGGACGGTCCATGGTGGCTGACAGGGTGCGGAGGCAACGGGGCAGGTTCCCCGAGGACCCCACGGACGTGTTGCGCCAGGTCCTGACACTCACCGAGGACGGGCCCGATGAGGCGCGCGGGATCCGCTTCACCGGCCTCACCCCGCCCCAGGCCCGGGGACGGGTCTTCGGGGGCCAGGTGATGGCCCAGGCCCTGATGGCCGCGATCCGCACCGTCGACCCGGACCGGGCGATCCACTCGATGCACGGGTACTTCATCCGCCCCGGCGACGCCCTCAAGCCGATCTCCTTCGCGGTGGAGGACCTGCGCGACGGACGCTCGTTCTCGGTGCGCCGGGTGCAGGCGGAACAGGACGGCGTGACGATCCTGTCCCTGATCTGCTCGTTCCAGGAGCCGGCCCCGGGAATCGAGCACCAGTCCCCCATGCCCTCCGGGGTCCCGGACCCGGAATCGCTGCCGAGCACCTCCCAGCGCCTGGGCCACCTCCAGCATCCGGTGGCCCAGGAGTGGTCCTGGGCCCGCCCCTTCGACATCCGTCACGTGGACGCCCCGATCGAGGCCACCCCCGCCCGGGAGAGGGTGGCCACCAACATGGTGTGGATGAAGACGTTCTCCACCCTGGAGGGTGACGCGAACCTGCACCGCGCGGCGCTGGCCTACGTCTCGGACTACACCCTGCTCGAGCCGGTCCTGCGCCGTCACGGCCTGGCATGGGTCCGCCCCGGCATGAGCGTGGCGTCCCTGGACCATGCGATGTGGTGGCACCGGCCGGCCCGGGTGGACGAGTGGCTGCTCTACGTCCAGACCAGCCACTCCGCCCAGGGTGCCCGCGGCCTCAGCCACGGCCGGATCTACTCCCGCGAGGGTGAGCTGGTGGCCTCCGTGGCCCAGGAGGGCATGCTCCGGGTGCCCGCGGGCACCAAGTACCGGGTGCAGGGCGCCGTCCAGAACCTGTTCCTGAAGACCGCGTGGCGCCCCTCCCGATAAGCCATTACCCCCTGCCCCCGGGTACCCCTTGTGGTCTACCTTGAGGGCATGCACACGCACGCCGACATGGACACGGGCTCCGGACCGGACCGGATCCTCACCGTCGTGGGCCCCTGGGACACCCAGGTCGCCTACACGGCCGTGCACGCGGGCCATGACCTGCGGGAGGAGGTCCGGGACCTGATGGTGCTCGACGAGGCCGTCCGGTTCCGGGAGGAGGATCCCTATTCCGACCGGCTCGGCTCCGGGATCGGCTCGGGCATGGTCATGCACCGGTCCAGGTTCGAGGCCGACCTCAACCGTCCCCGGAGCACCTGTGTCTGCGTCGTCCCGGAGCAGTGCTGGGGGCTCCGGGTCTGGCGGGACGGGCAACTGCCCCCGGACGTCGCCTGCCGGAGCCGGCAGGTCCACGACGCCTGGTTCGCCGAGCTCGAGCGCCGGGTCGCCCGGCTGGCGGCCCGGGGCCCGTTCGTGGTCTTCGACCTGCACACCTACAACCATCGCCGCGACGGTCCCGACGCCGCGCCCGCACCCCAGGAGGGCAACCCGGACGTCAACGTGGGCACCGGCACCCTGGACCGGCAGCCCTGGATCCCCGTGGTCGACGCGTTCATGGAGGCGCTGTCCGCACCGGTCATCCCGGCCACCGGGCGACGACTGGACGTGCGGGAGAACGTGCGGTTCTGGGGCCAGAACGAGGGACGCTGGGTCCACCGGCGGTTCCCCGACACCGCCTGCGTGCTCGCCCTGGAGTTCAAGAAGACCTTCATGGACGAATGGACCGGTGAGGTGGACGACGCCCACCTGGGCCAGCTGGCCGACGCCCTGGCCGCGACGGTGGCCCCGGTGGAGGCGGCATTGCGGGAGGTCTCGGTGCCGACGCCATGAGCAAGAAGACGGACAACAAGACCGGGAACAAGTCCGGCAACAAGGCTGCATCCAAGACCGGGAGCAAGACCGGGAGCACGTCCGGTCCCGCCTCGGATGCCAGGACGAGCGGGACGTCGGCCGGGACGCCGGGAGCTGCGAAGACGGCGCGGAAGATCACCGCCATCACTCTCGGCGACAGGACGGACGGCGTGCGGCCTCCCGGTGACCGGGACGGCATCACGGCATCTCTGCGCGACCGGGCGATCGATCACGAGCTGGCACTGGTCTCGCGGTCCTTCCGGTTCCTCCTGGACGTGACGCCCATGAACGTGGAGCAGGCCCGGGCGGAGTTCCTGGCCACCGGCGAACTGCCGGAGTTCCAGTACCGGACGCTGGAGGACGACCCGGACGTCCTGCGTCAGGTGCTCAAGGACATGCCCATCCGGGACGTGGACGACCCCGTCCTCGGCACGTTGCTGCGGGAGAAGCACCGCGAGCTGGGCCTGCAGATCGAGATGCTCGAGGCGCGGGACACCGCGGACTTCATGCCCCTGAGCATCGAACTGTACGGCGCGATCACCCCGGCGTTGCGGCAGATCGCCGATCGCCTCATGAGCACCGTGACCGTGCCGGAGGGCGCCGGGAAGAGCCTGGATGCGCACGAGGTGCTGACGCTGGCCCAGGAGGAGATCGACTACTACCGGGAGCAGGATGCCGACATCGAGATGCACGCCGAGATCCGCAAGGACGTCTCCGGCGTGATGGTCTCCGGGGAGTCCCTGATCCTGGGTCCGCAGTCCAAGGTCCAGGAGGTCCGCGCGCACGCCCTGATGCAGCACGAGGTCGGCACCCACCTGGTCACCCAGGTCAACGGGGCCACCCAGCCCATCAAGGTGATGGGCACGGGGTTGTCCGGGTACGACGAGACCCAGGAGGGCCTGGCCGTGCTGGCCGAGGTGGCCAGCGGTGGACTGACCGCGTTCCGCCTGCGTCAACTGGCCACCCGGATCATCACGGTGCACCGCATGGTCACCGGTGCCAGTTTCCGGGACGCGCACGACGCGCTCGTGGAGGAGGGCGTCCCCGCCTCCTCGGCCTTCACCACGACCATGCGTGCCTTCCGGTCCGGTGGCCTGACCAAGGACGCCATCTACCTGCGCGGCGTGCTCGACCTGATCGAGCACCTGCGCGCCGGTGGGACCCTGGACCTGCTGCTGCTGGGCAAGTTCTCGTTGCAGGACCTGCCGCTGGTGACCGACCTGAGGGACCGTGGCGTCCTGCAGCCACCCCGGCTCCAGCCGCGCTGGCTGACCGAGAGGGACTGCATCGAGCGGTTGGACCGGCTGGCGGACCTGGATGATCCGGCCGACCTGGTGAACCGCTGAGCACCGTCGGCCGGCCCGGCCGACGGTGATCCCACTCGCTGTACCTGTTGATCGGAGGTCCATGAACATCGGATTCGTCGTCAACGACGTCGCCACCGAGAAGTCCACGTACACCACGACGCGTCTGGCGATGGCCGCCACGCAGCTGGGGCACGAGGCGCTGCTGACGGGTACCGGGGACTTCTCGTACGCACCGGACGGCACCCTCTCCGTGCGGGCCCACGGCACCGCGGCGAGGAACTACCGTTCGCTGGACCGGTACCTGGCGGACGTGCAGAAGCCCCGGTCCGTTCGCCAGGTCCCCATCCAGGACTTCGACGTGGTGATGCTGCGCAATGACCCCGCCGATGACGCGAAGGAGCGTCCGTGGGCCTCCACTGCGGCCGTGGCCTTCGGCCGGCTGTTCGCCGCCAACGGCGTCCTGGTGGTCAATGACCCGCTCACCCTGGCCGGTGCCCTGTCCAAGGCCTACTTCCAGCACTTTCCCGACGTCGTGCGCCCGAGGACGCTGATCTCCCGGGACCAGCAGATGATCTCGGAGTTCATCGACGAGATGGACGGCAAGGCGGTGCTCAAGCCGCTCCAGGGTTCGGGAGGCAAGGGCGTGTTCGTGGTGGACCGCAAGGAGGCCCCGAACCGGAACCAGATCGTGGAGGCCATCGCCCGGGACGGGTACGTCGTGGCGCAGGAGTACCTGCCCGAGGCGAAGGAGGGGGACGTGCGGATGATGCTCCTGAACGGCACGCCCCTCCAGGTCGGCGGGAAGTACGCGGCGTTCCGCCGTCGCACCGCCAGTGGAGAGGTGCGGTCGAACATGTCGGCCGGGGGAACCGCGGAGGCCGTGCGGGTCACCGAGGAGATGCTGTACCTGGCCGAGGTGGTCCGTCCGAAGCTCATCGCGGACGGCTTGTTCCTGGTCGGCCTGGACATGGTCGGTGACAAGCTCATGGAGATCAACGTGTTCTCCCCGGGCGGCCTCGGCTCGTGCCTGCGGCTCTACGGCAAGGACTTCGCCGCCGCCGTCATCCAGGACCTCGAGCGCAAGCTGAGGGTCCGGAGTCACTACACCGAGGACCTGTGCAACGCCCGGTTGGCCACGATCTGAGACCACGCACGACGGCGGCCCCCACCTCGGTGGTGGGGGCCGCCGTCGTCGGGGGTCCGGCGTGGTGCCGGGACCGGTTCAGTCGCGGGTGAGCTTGCGGTGCGTGACCCGGTGCGGGCGCGCCGCCTCGGGGCCGAGCCGCTCGACCTTGTTCGCCTCGTAGGACTCGAAGTTGCCCTCGAACCAGTACCAGTTCGCGGGGTCCTCCTCGGTGCCCTCGTAGGCCAGCATGTGGGTGGCCACCCGGTCCAGGAACCAGCGGTCGTGCGAGATGACCACCGCGCAGCCCGGGAACTCCAGCAGGGCGTTCTCGAGCGAGGTCAGGGTCTCGACGTCGAGGTCGTTGGTGGGCTCGTCGAGCAGCAGCAGGTTGCCGCCCTCCTTGAGGGTGAGTGCCAGGTTCAGGCGGTTGCGCTCACCGCCGGAGAGCACCCCGGCCTTCTTCTGCTGGTCCGGGCCCTTGAAGCCGAACGCCGAGACGTAGGCCCGCGAGGGCATCTCGACCTGTCCGACCTTGATGTAGTCCAGGCCGTCGGAGACGACCTCCCAGAGGGACTTCTCCGGGTCGATGCCTCCGCGGGACTGGTCCACGTAGGAGATCTTGACGGACTCGCCGACCTTCAGGTCGCCGTCGTCGAGGGGCTCGACGCCCACGATGGTCTTGAACAGGGTGGTCTTGCCGACGCCGTTGGGCCCGATGATCCCGACGATGCCGTTGGGCGGCAGGGAGAAGGACAGGCCGTCGATCAGCACGCGGTCGCCGAAGCCCTTCTTCAGGTTCTTCGCCTCGATGACCTGGGTGCCCAGGCGCGGGCCCGGCGGGATCTGGATCTCCTCGAAGTCCAGCTTCCGGGTCTTCTCGGCCTCGGCGGCCATCTCCTCGTACCGGGCCAGACGGGCCTTGGACTTGGCCTGGCGGCCCTTGGCGTTGGAGCGGACCCAGTCCAGTTCCTCGCTGAGCCGCTTGGCCAGCTTGGCGTCCTTCTTGCCCTGGACCTCCAGGCGGGCGCGCTTCTTCTCCAGGTAGGTCGAGTAGTTGCCCTCGTACGGGTACAGCCGGCCGCGGTCGACCTCGGCGATCCACTCGGCCACGTGGTCGAGGAAGTACCGGTCGTGGGTGATGGCGATGACGGCGCCCGGGTAGGCGGACAGGTGCCCCTCGAGCCACTGGACGGACTCGGCGTCGAGGTGGTTGGTGGGCTCGTCGAGCAGCAGCAGGTCCGGCTTCTGCAACAGCAGCTTGCACAGGGCCACGCGACGGCGCTCACCACCGGAGAGCTTGGTGACGTCCGCGTCGGGGTCGGGCAGCTGCAGGGCGTCCATGGCCTGGTCGAGCTGGGAGTCGATGTCCCAGGCGTCGGCCGCGTCGATCTCCTCCTGGAGCTTGCCCATCTCCTCCATCAGGGAGTCGAAGTCGGCATCGGGATCGGCCATCTGCTCGGAGATCTCGTTGTAGCGCTGGATCTTGCCGAGGATCTCCCCGACGCCCTCCTGCACGTTCCCGAGCACGTCCTTCTCCTCGTTGAGCGGGGGCTCCTGCAGCAGGATGCCCACCGTGTAGCCGGGTGAGAGCCTGGCCTCGCCGTTGGAGGGCTGGTCCAGCCCCGCCATGATCTTCAGGATCGTGGACTTGCCCGCACCGTTGGGGCCGACCATGCCGATCTTCGCCCCCGGATAGAAGGACATCGTCACGTCGTCCAGGATCAGCTTGTCGCCCACTTTCTTGCGGGCCTTGACCATGGTGTAGATGAATTCCGCCATTCCTCAAGGCTAGTCGGTGGCCGCCGCATTTCCCGCATCGGCCGAAGGCGGCGGCCACCGCGTACAGTCCGGCCCGCTCAGGCGAGCGTCAGGTCCCGCTCCTGCCCGGGTACCTCCGCCTCGTCGGGAGCGTCCGGCCCGTCCTCCAGGACCTCGCCGGTCGACCGGTCGACGCGGGGCTCGTCGTCCTCGCCGAACGGTCCCTCGGCCGGGGCGTCACCGGCGTCGACAACCGGTCCGCCGGCGGCGGTTGCGTCGCCCGTCCGCCCACTGGACCGGGAGAACCGGGCGGTGCCGAGGGTGAGGTCGTGGCCGATGGAGTCGGCCTCGATCTCGACGGCAGTCCCGGTCCGGTCCCCGGCCTCCCAGGGGCGGACCTTGAGCCGGCCGGTGATGATCACCGGCATGCCCTTGGCCAGGGAGGCCCCCGCGTTCAGGGCCAGCGCCCGGAACATGTTGATCGTGAACCAGTTGGTCTGCCCGTCGACCCAGGCGTTGGCCTCCCGGTCGAAGCGCCGGTCGGTGGCGGCCAGTCGGAAGTTGCCGACGGAGAAGCCTGCCTGGGCCATGCGGACCTGCGGATCGGTGGCCACGAAGCCACGGACGGTGATGTGTTCGCTCATGAGGGGGCCTTTCGGTGGACCGGCCGTGGCCGGCGAGTGAGCCGGCGTCGGCAAGTGGTCTCCGCCGCCGGGCCGGGCGTCATGCCCGGTCCTTCCCAGCACATCGCCCCGGCCGCGTCCCGCACAGGGGTCCCACCGGGGCCCGGGCACAACGCGCCGGTGACCCGTGACCTGTGGAGTTCCGTGCGGCCGGTAGAATGGCCGGGCCCAGCCCCAGTAGCTCAGTGGATAGAGCAGGAGCCTTCTAATCTCTTGGTCGGGGGTTCGACTCCCTCCTGGGGCGCCATGTGACCGGCGTGGACCGCGCGAAAGGTGGACTGTGCAGGATCCGACGATGAACGCCCGCCGCCTTCCCCGCTGGGTCATCGGCACCCAGCCGGACCGCCGGGACGGTGCGGACACCGTGGGACCCACCACCACCGCAGGCCAGTGGCTGCAGCTCGGGGCCGTGATGGCCGTGGCGGCCGTGCTCTACCTCGTCCACTCCTTCCTGCGCTTCCGCAATTTCGAGGCCAAGGGCTACGACCTCGGCATCTTCGACCAGGCGGTGCGCCAGTACGCCCTGTTCCGGGAGCCGATCGTCCCGGTCAAGGGTGTGGACTTCAACATCCTCGGCGACCACTTCCACCCGGTCCTGGCGTTGCTGGCCCCGCTGTACTGGATCTGGGACGACCCACGGGTGCTGAACATCGCCATGACGGCGCTCCTGGTCTCCACGGCCATTCCCGTCTATCTGTTCGCCCGCCGCCGGTTCTCCCACGCCACCGCGCTCACCGGCGCCGGGGCGATGCTCCTGTGGTGGCCGTTCCAGGCCATGGTCAACTGGGACTTCCACGAGATCGCCGTCGGGGTGCCGGTCATCGCCTGGGTCGTCTGGGCCATCGACGGCCGCCGGTACTGGCTGGCCACCGTGCTGGCCCTGACCCTGCTGTCCGTGCGCGAGGACATGGGCATCACCCTGCTGGCCATCGCGATGGTGCTGGCCGTCAAGCGCGCCTGGGTACCCGCCGTCGTCACCGCCGTTCTGGGCGTGGCCGGTTACGTCTTCGCCACCTCCGTGGTGATCCCCCGTTTCTCCCCGGAGGGCGAATTCGGCTACTGGCAGTTCACCGCGCTGGGGCCGGACATGGGGTCCTCGATCGCCTTCATGCTCACCCAGCCCCTCGACGCGTTCGCGGTGCTCTTCGACCACCCGCTGAAGGTCGCCCTGTGGCTGCTGCACTTCGTGGCGTTGTGGCTGCTGCCGCTCTTGTCCCCCTACACGCTGATCGGCATGCCGATCCTGGCCTCCCGGTTGTTCAACGACCGGCTCAACGTGTGGAGCCCGGTCTACCAGTACGACGCGATCCTGGCGCCGGTCTTCCTCATGGCCGCGCTGGAGGCGCTGGCGCGCATCGGGGCCTGGCGGCACGCCCGGCAGGTGCGCGCGTCCGGTCCCCCGGAACCCCCGTCCGGTCACGACGACGGCGCCCTCGCCTCGGGCGCCGGCAGTCACCGGCTGCCCCGGGCCGCGGGGGCGGGTGTACGCGGTTGGCGGGTGCCGGCCGTCTTCGTGTCCGTCCTGCTGGGCTGCGGGGTGATCGGCACCGTGCTCTTCCCGCAGGTCTTCCCGTTCCAGCGCACCGTCACCGGGGACACCTGGCAACGGACCGAGTGGGCGCGGGCCCTGGATCGCGCCGTGGGGATGATCCCGGACGACGTGTGCATCGAGGCGGCGGACAACGCGGTGCCGCACCTGGTGGACCGCACCTACGTCGGCCTGCACGGGGACATCGGCGATGACCTGGCGACCTGGATGATCATCGACACCACGGTCGAGGAGCTCGGTGGCTGGGACCCGCTGACCCCGGACCAGGCCCTGGAGCGTGCCGAGCGGCTCGGCTACGGGGTGGTCAGCGAGGACGACCACGGCATCTGGGTGCTGCACCGCGACCGGCCGGTGGATCCGGTGTGCGCGGACTACGTGCCGTAGCACCGGCGCGGGACGGGCGCGCCGTACCGTGCGGTTGATCAGGGCTTTCCGTGCCCGACGACCCCGGCCTACCCTCGGGGCGAGGAGTTCGAGCCCGCACCCCCTAGCGCGAGGACGTCCACCGTGGAATCTGCACACCCCGCACGCCGTCGGGCCGTCCCCGGCGGGCAGGGAGCACCGGAGGAGGCAGCGCCGCGGGTGCTGGTCGGATATGCCAGCGCCCACGGCTCCACGGCCGAGATCGGCCAGCGCATCGCCGAGGTGCTCGGACGCGCCGGGCTGAGGGTGGAGGTGCTGCCGCTGCAGCAGGCCCCGAGCCCGGAGGGGTATGCGGCCGTGGTGCTGGGCAGCGCCATCCACCAGCAGGAGTGGTTGCCGACGGCCGCCGGGTACATCACCCGCCATGCCCACGCCCTGCGAGCGCGTCCGGTGTGGTTGTTCAGCGTGGGCATGACCTCGGCCCTGCCCCGCTGGATCCGCCGGAGCGCCCGCGCCGGCCAGGACCGACGTCTGGCCCAGGCGCTGCGGGACCAGGCAGCTCCCCGCGGACACCTGCTGGTGTCGGGAGTGGTCACCCCCGGGCAATTCCCCCGATGGGTCAGAACCCTGTTCCGGGTGTTCGGCGCGCAGTTCGGCGACTACCGTGACTGGGCCCGCATCGAGGCCTGGGCGCAGGGCATCGCCGGGAGCCTGACGGCCGTTCCCCCGACGCACGCCTCCGGCCCCTGAGGTCGTCGAGGCCACGGGTCATCCGGTGCGGTGAGGATCCCTGTCCCATCGCGAGGGTCACCCGGGCGGAGGGAGACCGGGGTCGGCCGCGGCGGCGGCGATGATCTCCTCGGCGCGTTCCCGCACGGGGACGCCCCGCTGCCGGCTGGATTCGCGGAGCACCTGGAACGCCTGCTCTGGGCCGCACGCATGTCTGCTCATCAGCACGCCCGTGGCCTGATCGATCACGGTGTGCCTGGTCGGGGCCGGTGGCCCGTGTTCCAGCAGGTCGGGGCGACGCAACAGCCTGACGGCCAGTTCCAGCGCCCGTGACGCCTCGGCGGCGAAGCGCTTGCCCTCCATCAGTTCACGCTGGCCGAAGGCGTACGGCTGGTTGGAGTACAGGTTGAGCGCGCCCACGGCGGAGTCCCCGCCGTGCAGTGGCAGTGACAACGTCGAGAGTGCCCCCAGGGACACGGCACCCTCCCGGTAGGTGTCGAACCGGTGCTCGGTGGTGAGGTTGTCGACGAGGACGACCTGGTTGGTGCGCAGTGCGGTCAGGCACGGGCCCTCGTCGTACCGGTACTGGATCTCATCGAACCGGTAGGTGTCATCCTCGCTGCTGGCCACTGTCGCCGGATGCCCCTCGCGCACGACCGTGACGCCGACGAAGACGTCGGGGCCGAGAACGTCGGCAGCGGCATTCACCAGGGCCTGCAGGAAGCCCTCGAAGTGCTCGGTCGCCAGAACCTGTCCCCGCGCCCTGAGCGCGTGACCGGAGTCATCCTCCCCGGCGGGGTGGGTCGCGGCGCTCTGCTCAGTCATCATGACACCGGGAATCCCGGGGGTGTGAGCCCCGCGTTCGACAGCAGCGGAGGCGGCGCTCCCATGACACGCCTGGAGGGACTCCGACCGAACGATATTGGCACGGCAGGGCTCCCGCGACCAATACTCCTTCGACCGTCCCCCGGTGGTGGCTGGCGGGACGACACCGTGCAGGTGGATTCAGCCCGGTCAGGGCCTTGCCGCGGCCGCGGGAACCCTGGTAGCGGCCTGGCGCTCGGCGGCCTCGACGACGTTGGCGACCAGCATCACCCGGGTCATCGGACCGACCCCGCCGGGGTTGGGCGAGACCCACGAGGCCACCTCGGCCACGGCGGGCTCCACGTCGCCCACGGTGCGCTGACGCCCGTCCGCGTCAACCGTCAGCGAGACACCGACGTCCAGCACGATCGCTCCCGGCGCGACGTCCTCCTTCCGCACCATGTGCGCCGAACCGGCCGCGGCGATGACGACGTCGGCGCGGGAGAGTTCCCCGCGGAGGTCCTGCGTCCCGGTGTGCGCCAGCGTCACGGTGGCGTTGACGTCCTTGCGGGTCAGCACCAGCCCGGCCGGCCGGCCGATGGTCACGCCCCGGCCGATGACCAGGACCCGTCGGCCGGACAGGTCGATCCCGTGATGTCGCAGCAGCTCCACGCAACCGGCCGGCGTGCACGGCAGGGGGGACTCCAGCTGCCCGGAGACCGAGGCCACGAGACGGCCCAGGTTCACCGGGTGCAGTCCGTCCGCGTCCTTGTCCGGGGCGATCCGTTCCAGCACCCGCTGCGTGTCGATGTGCGGGGGCAGCGGCAGCTGGACGATGTATCCGGTGCAGTCCGGGTCGTGGTTGAGCTCGTCCAGCACCGCGAGCAGTTCTTCCTCCGTGACCGACTCCGGCAGGTCCCGGCGGATGGAGGCCACACCGACCTCGGCGCAGTCCCGGTGCTTGCCGGCCACGTAGGACCGCGATCCCGGATCCTCACCCACCAGCACCGTGCCCAGTCCGGGGACGAGGCCGTGCTCGGCCAGCCTGGCCACCCGCGCGGCCAGGTCCTTCTTCATCGCGGCGGCCGTCGCGCGGCCGTCCAGTACTCGGGCAGTCATGTCATGGGCCTCTCGAGGTCGTCCGTAGGGGTGGGCGGGCCCGGTGGTACCGGGCCCGCCCACGTGCCAGCCCGTCGGCCGGCGTGGGTCAGGAACGCAGCTTCTCCATCGCCGGGTCCACGAGGGGTTCCTCGCTGATGGTGGCCGTGACCTCCCGGTCGAAGGTGCGGACGGTGACCTGGTCACCGACCGCCAGGTCCTCCGGGACCCACGCCAGGGCGATGGGCCGGTGCACGGTGTAGCCGAAGTCGGCGCTGGTGACGAAGCCGGCCGGCGTGCCGTCCACCAGGACCGGTTCGTGCCTGCCGGTGAGCACCGTGGTCCCGTCGTCCACGGTGAGGCAGCGCAGGGCCCGGCCCTGACCGGAGCCAGCCAGTCCGGCCCTCTCGGCCAGGGCCCGGGCGCCCACGTAACCCACCTTGTCCTTCTTGACGGCGAAGCCGAGGCCTGCCTGGTCGGGGTAGTGCCCGGTGTGCACGTCCGTGCCCCAGGACCGGTACCCCTTCTCCAGCCGCAGGCTGTTGAAGGCCCCCCGCCCGGCGGCGATGATCCCGTGGGCGGCACCGGCCTCCCAGAGGGCATCCCACAGCCGCGCCCCGTCCTCGGCGGCGGCGTAGATCTCCCATCCCAGCTCCCCCACGTAGGAGAGCCGGAGCAGGCGGACCGGGATCCCGGCGATCTGGGTCTCCACGCCCTGGAAGTACCGCAGGCCTTCATTGGTGAGGTCCTGGTCGGTCAGCGGCTGGAGCACCGTGCGGGCGTTGGGGCCCCACAGGCCGATGCAGCAGGTGGCGTCGGTGATGTCCTCGACCGTCACCGGGCACTCCGGGTGGGCTTCGGTGAACCTCCGGGCCTGGACGGCCAGGTAGTTCGCGTCGATCCCGCCGTTGATGCCGGCCATGAACCGCTCCGGGCCGAACCGGGCCACGGTGATGTCACTGCGGATGCCCCCGGCGTCGTCCAGCATCAGCGTGTAGGCCACGGCGCCGACCTTCCGCCGCATGTTCCCGGTGGTCAGGGTGTCCAGGAAGGACTCCGCACCCTCACCGGTGATGTCCACCCGGCGCAGGGCGGTCATGTCGTACATCGCCACGTTGGTCCGGGTGGCGTGGGCCTCCGCCGCGCTGATGGGCGAGTAGTACTGACCGGACCAGGCGTCACGCTGGGGCGGCAGCCACTCGTCCGGCAGGTTCTCCAGCAGGGACGCGTTCGCCTCGTACCACTGCGGGCGCTCCCAGCCGGACGCCTCCAGGAAGAACGCCCCCAGCTCCTGCTGCCGCTCGAAGAACGGGGAGAGCCGGAGGTTCCGCGGGGAGTCCTTGGGCTGCAGGGGGTGCTTGATGTGATAGACCTCGACGAAGCTCTGGGCGGAGGTCTCCTGGATGTAGTCCTGCTCGAGCTGGACCTTCTCGAAGCGGTGCAGGTCCATCTCCCGCAGGTCGGCGTCGCTGTGACCGTCCACGATCACCTGGGCCAGGGCACGGGCCACGCCGGCCGAATGGGTGACCCAGACCGCCTCGGCCACGTACAGGCCGGACACGTTCGAGGCCTCGCCCACGAGGGAGTTGCCGTCCGGCGTGAAGGAGAAGATGCCGTTGAAGGCATCCTCCACGCTCGTCTGTCCCAGCTCGGGCAGCAGCCGCCGGCTGTCGTCCCAGGCGGGGGCGAAGTCCTCGGGGGTGAACTGGAGCCGGGAGGGCATCCGGTCGTTCTCGACGTCGACCTCCTGCGGCATCTCGTCGTAACGCACCGGGATGGGGCGGTGCCCATAGGAGCCGATACCGATCCGGGACCCGTGCTGACGGAAGTAGAGGTTGTCCTCCTGGAGCCGCAGGATGGGCAACCGGGCATTGTTGCCCGTGCCCACTGCCTCCTCCGTCTCGCCCCGCAGGGACGGCAGTGAGGTGGTCCGGACATACTGGTGGGCCATCGGCACCAGGGGAATGGTCATCCCGGCCATCTCCCCCAGCTCCGGTCCCCAGAAACCACCGGCGCAGATCACGATGTCCGCGGGGACGAACTCATCCCCGCACCTGACCCCGGTGACCTGCCCGGAGGACTCCTCGATCCCCGTGACCAGCGTGTTCTCCCGGAACACCGCACCGCGGGACTCGGCCCGCTGGCGCAGCAGCTCGACCGCCAGCAGGGAGGACGCCAGCCCGTCCGTGGGCACGTACAACCCGCCCAGCAGCAGGCTCTCATCCACCAGGGGGTGCAGCTGCTTGGCCTCCGCGGCGTCCACGACCCGAGACTCCACGCCCCAGCAGGCGTTGAAGTTGTTCCGGCGGTGCAGTTCGGCCAGCCGCTCGGGCGTGGTGGCAACCTCGAGCCCGCCCACGGGGTTGAACGCGGCCGCGCCGTCCTTGACCAGGCCGAGGAGTTTGCTCCCCGTATAGGCCGCGAGCTCGGAGAGCAGTTCCGAGGGGGTGGACTGGAAGACCAGCCCTGGAGCATGTGAGGTCGAGCCACCCGTGGAGGGGATGGGCCCGCGGTCCAGGACGGTGAGATCCGTCCAGCCCCGCTGGGTGAGTTCATCGGCCAGGTTGGCTCCGACGATGCCGGCTCCGATGACCACGACGCGCGGAGATTCCATGGTGGTGTCCAATCCTTCGGTCCCCGAGGGGATGCCATACACAAGTCATATATGAGCAACGTAGTGACACGCCTCACGTTCCGTCAAGGGGCAAAATCAGGCTGGGTGAACCTCTTGCGCGGCGGTGTGATGTGGGTTACGTTCTTCGGCATCCGTCATATATGTGTTGCATGTGGCTCTCATACGACCGTGCTCCTCGTGGCGAGCTTCCTATTGTTCGGCCTCACGGCGTCCGTCGCCTAAGGCCCCGAGACCAAGGAGAAGTCCCTCGCATGAGCGTCCCGCTGTCCATCACCCACGCGGCGTCACCCCTCGGGACGCCCCCGGCGCCCCTCGGCGGACCCGCCGGTGAACCCTCACCGGCGCCACGGCCATCATCCCGGCGGCCGGCCTCGATCCTCCTAGGCTCTATCCCACACGTGGAGATGGCCCAAGGAGCGTCGATGCACACCGTCGAGAAATCACCCAAGCGAACCACCCTGGCAGAGCGCGCGTACCAGGAGATCCGCACCCGGATCATCGACAACCGGCTCGCACCCGGGTCCCCCCTCGACGAGGAAGCGCTGATGGCCGAGTTGTCCATCGGCCGGACGCCGTTGCGCGAGGCCGTCAAGAGACTGGAATCGGAACGCCTCCTGACCATCTACTCACATCGGGGAACCTTCGTTCCCGAGGTCACCATCCGCGACCTGCGGGAGATCTCCGACGCCCGCAGGCTGCTGGAGGGCTATGCCGCCCGGCGGGCCGCACTGTCCGCCACGGAGGCGGACCGGCGGGACCTCGAGGCCTGCCTGATGGACGTGCAGTCACTGGAGCCGGGATCCTCCTCCGACCTCATGCAGGTCGATGCGCGGATCCACGAGTCGATCTACCGCGCCATGGGCAACCGCTACATCGAGGAGAGCCTCATCCAGTACTTCTCCCTGTCCATGCGGATGTGGAATCACGTCCTGCCCCGCCTGGGCACCATGGAACCCCACGTGCAGGAGCACGTGGACCTGATCCGGTCCGTCCTCGACGGGGACGCCCAGGAAGCAGAGCGCCTCGCCGCGGATCACGTGACCCATTTCGAGGACATGGTGATCGCCGCCCTCTGAGGACCGCCCAGCGGCCCTCACCCCTCACCGCCCCACCAGCTACCGGAGGCCACCCGGCCTTCCCTCACGAATAAGGTGACACGCCCCATGACCAGCACCACCACGACCGCCACGGTCCCCGCTCCCCTGCGTTCCGGGACGCGCCCCGCCTCCCCCGGCCTGGTGCTCACCCTGTCCTGCACCAACCAGAAGGGCATCGTGCACGCCGTCTCCGGCGCCCTGCTGGACGTCGACGCGTACATCACCTCTTCTCAGCAGTTCGACTCCCCCGACACCGGCACCTTCTTCATGCGCGTCGAGTTCACGACCGACACCGCCCTGACCGCCGTCCAGGACGCCCTGGCCCCGATCCGGGACCGGTTCAGCATGGACCTGCACCTGCACGAGGCGACCACCAAGACCCGCACCCTGGTCATGTGCTCCACGGACGGGCGCACCCTCAACGACCTGCTGTTCCAGCACCGGACCGGCACGCTGCCGATCGACATCCCGGTGATCGTCTCCAACCACCTCGAACTGCAGCCGATGGCCTTCTTCTACGGCATCCCCTTCGTGCACATCCCCGTGACCAAGGACGCCGACGGCACCACGAACAAGGCCGAGGCCGAGGCCCGCCTGATGGACCTCGTCAAGAAACACGACATCGAGCTGGTGGTGCTGGCCCGCTACATGCAGGTGCTCTCCGACGACCTGTGCCGCCGGCTCGGCGGCAAGGCCATCAACATCCACCACTCCTTCCTGCCCTCCTTCAAGGGCGCCCGGCCCTACCACCAGGCCCACGAACGCGGCGTCAAGCTCATCGGCGCCACCGCCCACTACGTCACCCCGGACCTGGACGAGGGCCCCATCATCGACCAGACGGTCCAGCGCGTCACCCACGCCCAGTCCGCCCGCGACTTCGTCAACCTCGGCCGCGAGGTCGAGGGCTCCACGCTGTGCCGGGCCGTGCGCTGGCACACCGAGCACCGCGTCCTGCTCGACGGCAACCGCACCGTCGTCTTCGACTGACCAGAGACAATGACCCGGCGAGCCGCATGATCATCGCGCCTCGTGCCCCCGAACCGGTCATCGACGGTAACAGCATGAACAGCACAGCGAACGAGGCCCCCGGCCCTCCGTCCGGGGGGACGCCCGCGGGCCATGTGCAGCCGCCAGGACCATGCCTCACTGAGCAAAGGACCCACACATGGCTTTCAGGAACGTCCAGCAATCCCCTACACCCGATGAGTTGCGTGCCGACGATGCGTTGGCGGAGGTCCCTCGTGCCGAGGAACCAGCACTCCGGGAGAAGAGCGAGGCAACCATGAGTGCCTCCAGTGAGGCAGACACAGACCTCCCTGTCCTCGATCCGGACGAGGAGGAGGGTGGGCTCCCCCCGTCGGACGTCGAGTGCGAGCAGATCCTCGAAGAGCTGCGTCATGCCAGGACCGAGCAGGCAGTGGCCGAGCGCCGGAACCACAGGCTCACCCTCGACAAGGTCACGTTCGGTATCACGGGCGTCATCGCCCTCGCCTTCGTCGTCTGGGGCTTCGTGGGACGCGACAGCCTGTCCGAGACGTCCACGGGTGCTCTCAACTGGGTCATGGAGTACACGGGATGGCTGTTCATGTTCCTGGCCTCGCTCTTCGTGGTCTTCGTCCTCTGGCTGGCCCTGGGCAAGTTCGGCAACATCCCGCTGGGCAAGGACGGCGAGAAACCCGAGTTCCGGACGGTGTCCTGGGTCGCCATGATGTTCGCCGCGGGCATGGGCATCGGGCTGATGTTCTACGGGGTGGCCGAACCGCTCTACCACTACGTCTCCCCACCGCCCGGCACCGTGGACGGCCGGACCCCCGAAGCCATCCAGACCGCCATGGCGACCTCGATCTTCCACTGGACCCTGCATCCCTGGGCCATGTATGCGGTGGTCGGCATCGCCATGGCCTATGGCGCCTACCGCCTGGGCCGCCGGCAACTGATCTCCGTCGCCTTCACCTCACTCTTCGGCGTCCGGAGGGTCGAGGGTCCCCTCGGGAAGTTCATCAACATCCTGGCCATCTTCGCCACCTTGTTCGGGACCGCCGCGTCGCTGGGCCTGGGCGCCCTGCAGATCGGCAGCGGCCTGACCTCCAACGGTTGGTTCGGGGACGTCGGCACGCCCGTGCTCGTGGTGATCGTGGCCGTCCTGACACTGTGCTTCGTCGCTTCCGCCGTCTCCGGCATCAGCCGCGGCATCCAGTGGCTCTCCAACATCAACATGGTCCTGGCCGTCGTCCTCGCGCTGATCGTCTTCGTCGCCGGCCCCACACTGTTCATCCTCAACCTGATCCCCTCCGCGATCGGCGACTACGCCCGCGACCTGGCCGAGATGTCGTCCCGGACGGAAGCGGTCGGCGATGAGTCGCTGCGCAGCTGGATGACCAGCTGGACCATCTTCTACTGGGCGTGGTGGATCTCCTGGACCCCGTTCGTCGGACTCTTCATCGCCCGCATCAGCCGCGGCCGCACCATCCGCCAGTTCGTCACCGGAGTGCTGCTTGTGCCCAGTGTCGTCAGCGTGGTCTGGTTTGCCGTCTTCGGCGGCGCCGCCTTCCACGTCCAGCAGGAGGCCGACCAGGAGGGTGCGCCCGGCCTGGTGACCATGGTCGACGGGGCACCGTCCGTCAACTTCGACGGAGCACTCTTCGACCTCGTCAAGAACCTGAGCATGCCTGACTGGGCCACCACTGCCGTCATCGCCCTGGCCATGGTCCTGGTCGCCATCTTCTTCATCACCGGTGCCGACGCGGCGTCCATCGTGATGGGTTCGCTCAGCTCCAACGGAGCCGAACACCCCCGCCGCGGAGTGGTCATCTTCTGGGGCTGCCTCACCGGCGCCGTGGCCGCGGTCATGCTGCTGGCCGGCGGTGATGAGCCCTCGGAAGCCCTGGCCGGGCTGCAACGCATCACCATCGTGGCAGCGCTACCGTTCGTCATCGTCATGATGCTGCTCTGCTTCGCCCTCACCAAGGACCTGCGCCGGGACCCCCTCTCCTTGAGGCGCCGCCTGGCCACGTCGGTCGTGGAGCGGGCCATACGCACGGGCGTGGAACAGCACGGTGGTGCGCAGTTCGACCTCGTCACCAAGCACGACTGCGCCGAGCGGTGCTCGGAGTCGGCATGTCTCGGAGCGACTCCCTCGGGGAGCATGCCCATCGTCGAGGCCCGGCGCGCGGAACCCGGGAGCAGCTAGCAGGCGGCTCTTTCTGAGCTGGAGCCCTTCCCCAGGGCAGGTGGCTGGGCCCGGTGCGGGCCCAGCCACTCGCTGTGTAACCGGGTGCCGACGCCTTCGTCCTCGCTCGCGCCCTTCCATCCCTGGTCACGCCGCCCGGCGGGTGTTCGAACTGCCTCCCGGTGTCAGAGATCGTCTGCCGGCCGACCGGCGAGGATTCGATCGGCGCTGACCCGGAGGATGCCGAGCGATTCCTGGATCAGCGGTGAGGTGATGCTGCCCCGGCGCGCCGCGGCGACGATGCGGCGCGCAGGCTTACCCCGGCCGGTCAGGCGCAGCCGGACGACGTTCTCGGCACTTCGCAGCGGCGCCAGTCGCGGCAGCAGTCCCACGCCCAGCCCCGCACCGACGAAGGCGATCTGGGTCTCCCACTCGACGGCCTCATGGGCGATGCGCGGCGTCACGCCGACGGCGCGGAACGCCGCGGTGAACAGCGAATGGTAGGTGGAGCCGGCGGCCTCGGTGATCCACGGTTCCGACGCCAGCTCCTCGAGCGTCACCGTGGCCCGCGATGCCAACGGGTGGTCGGCGGGGATGATCACGTCCAGGGGATCGTCCAGCAGGACCGTCTGCTCGAAGCGCGGATCGTCCTCGGCATGGGTGTCGGACTGCATGGCGACGATGACCGCCAGGTCGATGCGCTCTGCGACCAACAGGTCGAAGCAGCGGGCCGGGTCGGCCTCGAGCACCTGCACCTCCATCAGGGGGCGTGAGGCGCGCAGGGTGGCGGCCAGGGGTGCCAGCAGCTGGGCGGCCGCCGAGGAGAATCCGCCGAGGCCGAAATGAGACGGCATCTGGTCACCGGCCTGCATGGCCGCGGTGCGCAGGCTCTCCCACTCCGCGATCAGGGTGTCCGAACCGGTCACGAGGAACCGGCCCGTGGCGGTCAGTCTCACCCCTCGCCCGTCCTTCGTGAGCAGCTGCATTCCCAGTTCGCGCTGGAGGCCCCTCAGTTGCGCGGAGACGGCGGAGGGGGAGTACCCCGTGAGCTCCGCGGTCGCGCCGATGGTGCCACAGCGGGCGAACACCCGGAGGGTGACGAGACGTGCATCGATCATGCACATATTGTGCACGGTTATCTCCACGATCTTGCGCTTTTTCCGCAGAGCGGATGTGCCTAATCTCACATATAGGACGTCTCGACCACACCGGTTGCGCCCCAGCGGGGTGCCGACGGATCCCCCACTCACCGAACCCTCCCGGGAGGAACCACATGTCTGCTCCAGTGAACGTGTCCCCCACAGCACGTGGAAAGCTCGCGTCTTCCGTGCCCGCCGAGCAGTTGGCGGAGATCGCGGAATTGTTCGAGTTCCGGCGCGCCGGATACTCCCTCGACGCACCCTTCTACACGGATCCGACGATCTTCAGCATCGACATGCAGGCCATCTTCGGACGGCACTGGATCTTCGCGGCCAGCATCGCCGAACTCCCGGAACCGGGTGACTACGTCACCGTGGACTACGGTCCCTACTCCCTGATCGTGCTGCACAACGACGACGGCGGCGTGAACGTCCTGCACAACGTGTGCCGCCACCGCGGCGCCCGCGTCCTGACCGACCCCGCGGGGACCACGGGAAACCTGGTCTGCGGTTATCACTCCTGGACCTACTCCCCCAACGGCGACCTCATCCATGCCTCGGCCCCGGGGGAAACGACGTTCGACAAGGGCTGCTTCGGCCTCAAGCGCGCCCACAGCCGCGTGGTCGCCGGACTCATCTTCGTCTGCATCGCGGATGAGCCGCCGACGGATTTCGACGACACCTCGAAGATCTTCGAGCCCTACCTCGCACCGCACGACCTGTCGAAGACGAAGATCGCCTACCAGCAGAACATCGTCGAAGAGGGCAACTGGAAGCTCGTCATGGAGAACAACCGTGAGTGCTACCACTGCGACGGTCACCCGGAGCTCGCCTGTTCCCTCTTTCCCACCTGGGGCCTCACGGAGGGCCTGATCCCGCCCCATCTCGAGGAGGTGTGGGACCGCAACAAGGAAGCACAGTCATCACTCGAGGAGCGTTGCCGCCGCTACGGTCTTCCGTACGAGGTCGTCGAGGAGCTGGACACGCGCATCGCGGGCATCCGCATCTCCCGTGAATCGCTCGACGGTGACGGCGAATCCTTCTCCCCCGACGGCCGCCGGCTGTCCAAGAAGCTGCTCGGGGACTTGCGGGACTTCCGTCTGGGCCGCTGCTCGATGCACCTGCAGCCCAACAGCTGGTTCCACTTCCTCGGGGACCACGTCATCACGTTCGGTGTCTTCCCCATCAACGAGCACCAGACGCTGGTCCGCACCACCTGGCTGGTGGCTGACGACGCCGAGGAGGGCGTCGACTACGACCTGGACAAACTCACCTACACCTGGAAGCAGACCAACCTGCAGGACAAGGCGTTCGTGGAGCTGTGCCAGCAGGGCGCCGGCAGCCCCGCCTACCAGCCCGGACCGTACATGAAGAGCGAGTACCAGGTCGAGGCGTTCATCAACTGGTACGTGCAGCGCGTGCAGGAGCACCTGGCATGACCGACCTCGTCACGGGAACGGCCACCGTGGAACCACAGCGCATCCGCGGCCTGGAGATGCCGTGGAACCGGGTGATGGCCACCACCGAGGGGCCCGCAGGCGCCGCCCGCGCCCTGGGCCCCTGGCATCCCCAGGAGTTCATGGCCGAATGCGTCGAGGTCATTCCCGAGGCCGGTGACATGATGACCTTCGTCTTCCGCCGCTGCGACGGGGCGCCGCTGGCGTTCCGTCCTGGCCAGTACGTCAACGTCGCCTTTCCGGTGAACGGCGCGGACCAGGACCCTGCGGACCGCAGCTACTCGCTGTCCAGCTCACCCACGCGACCGTGGACCTTCGACATCTCCGTCAAGCGCGACCCCACGGGACTCGTGTCACCGTGGGTCCACGAGAACGTCAGACCCGGCACCGTCCTGGAGATGCTCGGCCCCGTGGGGGCATTCCACCTGCCTGACGCCGACCGGCGGGCACGATATCTCCTGCTGGCCGCCGGCGCGGGTATCACCCCCATCATGTCGATGGTGCGGACCATCCACTCCCTGCCCGGGCAGGCCGACGTCGTGGTGTTGTACCACGGAGCGGTGGCCGGCGGTTATGCCTTCCACCAGGAGCTGGCCTACATCGCCTCCGTGGACCCGCGCATCAAGGTCTTCTGGTCCCTGGGCGACCGCAACACGCCCGAGGGCTGGGAATGGCTCACCGGACGGCTGTCGTCGGCCATGCTCGAGGAGGTCGCTCCCGACGCCAACGGCCGCCAGGTCTATGCCTGCGGACCAGAGGGTTATCTCAACACCGCCGCTGAGCTCCTCAAGAAGGTCGGTGTCGACGACACCTCCATCCACATGGAGTTCTTCTCGGGAGACCGCCAGACGCTCCTTGAATACCAGGCGGAGGTCGCGCTGGCAGCGGACATTGCCGAGGAGATCGCCGAGGAGATCGCCGATTCCGCCGAGGACTACTACGACAGCCAGCCCGCCGCGTTCGAGCTCTACGAGCCGGGTTATGACGCCGAGGGGACCCTGGAGGCAGCAGGGCTGCCGCTGGAGGCCGCCGACCCGGAGACCTCACGTCCCGACGGCGGTCCCGATGTGGAGACGGAGGCCGAGACCGTCGACGCCTCGGGCTTCGACACGGTCGGCACGGGAAGCCTCACCCTGTCCTTCATGCGCACCGGGGTCAATGTGCGCATCGACCCCGCCGACCACATCCTCGAGGTGGCCCAGCGTGCGGGTGTGAGGATCGGGGCGAACTGCAAGGAGGGAATGTGCGGCTCCTGCAAGGTGGTCAAGCTCTCCGGCGAGGTCGAGATGAACCACCAGGGCGGGATCCGTCAACGAGAGATCGATGCAGGGAAGTTCCTGCCCTGCTGCTCCACCGCCCGGACCGACCTGGTGATCGACGCCTGATCCCTCCGGCACCTCCAGGCCGGACCACCGCGTCCATCGTCCACGGAAGGAGGACGAGCGGGGCACTGCCGCCCAGGATCATTCGCTTACCGCACACCGAGGCGGGGGTCCATCGTCTCCCGCGAGAACCTGCTGGCTGATTTGAAGGTGTGGACAAGATCGGGGCTCCACACCGCTCCAGCGGCGGTCACGGAAGGACGACGAGGCACACTGAGGGTGTGAACCCTGTCGCTGAGTCTGCCGTGGGGCGAGTTCTGGTGGTGGATGATGAGAAGGCCCTGGCGCAGATCGTCGCCTCGTATCTACAGCGGGCCGGCCATGACGTCTCGACCGTCCACTCCGGCCCGGAGGCCCTGGAGGCGGTGCGGGCCCAGGACCCCGACGTGGTCGTGCTGGACTGGGCCTGCCCGGGATGGACGGGATCGAGGTGTGCCGACGGTTGCGGGCCTTCTCCCAGTGCTATGTGGTGATGCTGACCGCTCGCGGTCAGGAGCATGACAAACTGGAGGGCCTGGGGGTGGGCGCCGACGACTACCTGACCAAGCCCTTCAGCGTGCGGGAGCTGGTCGCCCGGGTGGCGGTGGTGTTGCGCAGGCCCCGTACCACCCTGGGCCACCCGGAGGCGGTGCGGTCCTTCGGGGACCTCCTCGTGGATCTCGCGGCCCACGAGGTGCGCGTGGGCGGGAGGCCGGTGGGGTTGACCCGCACCGAGTTCGATCTGCTGGCGGTCCTGTCCGCCCGCCCCGGGGAGGCCCTCTCCCGTCGGGCGCTGATCGACCTGGTCTCGGATCCGGCGTGGGTGGGGGACGAGCGGATCGTGGACGTGCACCTGGGGAACATGCGCCGCAAGCTCGGAGCCGACCCGAACCGTTACGTCGAGACCGTGCGCGGGGTGGGTTACCGGATGGTGCACCGGTGAGCAGACCCGATCGCGCCCGGGGCTTGGCGGCCCGGTTCTTCCTCGCGCAACTGCTCGTGGTGGCCGCCAGTATCCTGGCGGCCGTCCTGGTCGCCCTGATCATCGGCCCCGCGGTGTTCCATGACCACCTGCTCCGCGCCGACGTGGCTCCTGATCCCAGCCAGGTGCTGCACGTGGAGAACGCCTATCGCGACGCCACCCTGTGGGCCTTGGGCGCCGGCCTGGCCACCGCCCTGGCCCTGGCCACGGCGGTGGCCTGGTTGTTCGCCCGCCGGATCCGCAGGCCCCTTGACGCCCTCACCTCCGCTGCGGCCTCGATGGCCGCCGGTCACTACAGCACGCGGGTCCCGTCCACGGATGCCGGAGTGGAGGTCGATGCGGTCTCTGCGGCCTTCAACACCATGGCCGAACGGCTGGACGGCACCGAGCGGACCCGTCGTCGCCTGATCTCGGACCTGGCCCACGAGATGCGCACCCCCGTGTCCGTGCTCGCCGTCTACCTCGACGCCCTCCACGACGGGGTCGCGGAGTGGAACACGGCGACGGGGACGGTGATGGCCGACCAACTGACCCGGTTGGCCCGACTGGTCGAGGACATGCACGAGGTCTCCCGGGCCGAGGAGGGACACCTCGACCTGGACCGTGCCCGCCGGGGGATCGTGCCACTGGCCCACGCCGCCGCCGAGGCCCATCACGAGGCCTTCGTGGCCAAGGGGGTCGATCTCCTCGTCGAGGTCCGACATGAGGCGTTCGTCATCGCGGACCGGGATCGGATAGGCCAGGTACTGGACAACCTGCTCGCCAATGCCCTGCGCCACACCCCGGCCGGCGGCCGTGTCGTGCTGAGCACGGACCTGGACTCCACGGGCCGGGCGAGCATCACCGTCTCCGACACCGGGGACGGCATCACCGCCGAGCAATTGCCCCACGTCTTCGAGCGCTTCTACCGGGGGGACTCCGCCCGAGACCGTGACCGCGGCGGTTCCGGGGTCGGCCTGGCCATCTCCCGGGCCCTGGTCGAGGCCCATGGCGGCGCCCTGACCGCCCGTTCGGACGGGACCGGGCGCGGGGCCGCCTTCACCCTCACGCTGCCTCTCTCCGCCGATTCCACCCGCGGCGAACCAGGAACCGTCACACCTTGCAACATACCCCAGGGGGGTATATACCGGACGTGTCAGGCCTCGCAGGGTGACCAGCGGGGCAACCCCGGGAAGGAGTCCGAGACCCACCGTCGCTGAGTCCGCCAGCCGCGCGGTCTCCGGCGACACCGTCCGCACTGTCCGACCCACCGCCCATCATCTCGGCTGGTCCGCCGCCGAGTGGAAGGAACGCCATGAGTCCCGCCCATCACCACGGCCCGGACGAGCACGCCGGTCATACCGGGCATGGAGAGCATGCCGGTCACGGGGGCCACGACACCCATGGCCAGGCGATGCCGCAGGGGCTCCCGCATTCGGCAGTGGACGAGGAACACCAGGTCCACTCCCACGGCCAGCACGCCGGGCACAGCGTGGCCATGTTCAAGCACCGCTTCTGGTGGTCCCTGATCCTGTCGATCCCGGTGGTGATCTTCAGCCCGATGGTCGCCCACCTGCTGGGCTACCACCTCCCCCAGTTCCCGGGTTCGGCCTGGATCGCTCCGGTGCTGGGCACGGTGATCTTCATCTACGGCGGCGCCCCGTTCCTCAAGGGCGGGCTGACCGAGCTGCGCTCCCACCAACCGGGGATGATGCTGCTGATCGCCCTGGCCATCACGGTCGCCTTCGTGGCGTCCTGGGTGACCACCCTGGGGATCGGCGGGTTCGACCTGGACTTCTGGTGGGAGCTGGCCCTGCTGGTGACCATCATGCTGCTGGGACACTGGATGGAGATGCGCGCCCTGGGCGCGGCCTCCTCGGCATTGGACGCCCTGGCCGCGCTGCTGCCGGACGAGGCCGAGAAGATCGTGGACGGGGACACCGTGACGGTGCCCATCGCCGACCTGTCGGTCGGGGACACCGTCCTGGTCCGCTCCGGGTCCCGAGTCCCCGCCGATGGACAGATCGTGGAGGGGGCCGCGGAGTTCGACGAGTCGATGATCACCGGGGAGTCCCAGGCGGTCTCCCGCGGTGAGGGTGAGACCGTGGTCGCCGGCACCGTGGCCACCGACAACTCCGTCCGGGTCCGCGTCGAGGCCATCGGAGCCGACACCGCCCTGGCCGGTATCCAGCGGATGGTGGCCGACGCCCAGGAGTCCTCCTCCCGCGCCCAGGCCCTCGCCGACCGGGCGGCGGCCCTGCTGTTCTGGTTCGCCCTGGTCGCGGGCATCCTCACCGCCATCGTCTGGACCGTGCTGGGCAGTCCCGACGACGCCGTGACCCGGACGGTGACCGTGCTGGTCATCGCCTGCCCGCACGCCCTGGGCCTGGCCATCCCGCTGGTCATCGCCATCTCCACCGAGAAGGCGGCGGCCTCGGGGGTGCTGATCAAGGACCGGCTGGCCCTGGAACGGATGCGCACCATCGACGTGGTGCTCTTCGACAAGACCGGCACCCTGACCGAGGGTGCCCACGCGGTCACCGGCACCGCCCCGATGCCAGGTGTCTCCGAGGCGCGGTTGCTGGCGGTCGCCGCGGCGGCCGAGGCCGACAGCGAGCACCCGGTCGCCCGTGCCATCGTCACCGCCGCCACCGCGCACCCGGAGGCCTCCGCCCAGCGGTTGCGCGGTACCGGCTTCACCGCGGCCAGTGGCCGCGGGGTGCGCGCCATCGTGGACGGGGCGGAGGTGCTCGTCGGTGGGCCGAACATGCTGCGCGAGTACGGGGTGGACACCCCCGTGGAGATCGCCGAGACCGCGCGGTCCTGGACTGACCGCGGCGCCGGGGTGCTGCACGTGGTGGCCGACGGTGAGGTCATCGGGGCCCTGGCCGTGGAGGACCAGGTCCGTCCGGAGTCCCGGGCCGCCGTGAAGGCGCTGCAGGACCGGGGGGTCACGGTGGCCATGATCACGGGCGACGCCACCCAGGTCGCCCGGGCCGTGGGGGCGGACCTGGGCATCGACGAGGTCTTCGCCGAGGTCCTCCCCCAGGACAAGGACACCAAGGTCACCGACCTGCAGGTCCGCGGACTGAGCGTGGCCATGGTCGGTGACGGCGTCAACGACGCCCCGGCCCTGGCCCGCGCCGACGTCGGCATCGCCATCGGCGCCGGGACCGACGTGGCCATGGAATCGGCCGGCGTCGTCCTGGCCGGCAACGACCCCCGTGCCGTGCTGTCGATGATCGAGCTCTCCCACGCCAGCTATCGCAAGATGATCCAGAACCTCGTCTGGGCCGCCGGCTACAACGTCATCTCCGTCCCGCTGGCCGCCGGCCTGCTCGCCCCGTTCGGGTTCGTGCTCTCCCCCGCGGTCGGCGCGATCCTGATGTCGGCCTCCACCATCGTGGTGGCCCTCAACGCCCAGCTGCTGCGCCGGATCACCCTCGACCCCGCCCATCTGGCCCCACTCGGCGCCCAGGACCGGCACGCCGACCGGCGGGCCGTCCGGGCTGCCACCCACTGACCCACCCCCCACCACGAAGGAGAACCACTCCCATGAAGCGCACCACCACCCTGACCGGCCTGGCCCTGACCGCGGCCCTGGCCCTGACGGCCTGCGGCGGCACCGACACCAGCGGTGGTACGGGCACCACCTCGACACCGACCACCTCGGCGGCGGAGGCCTCACCGACCCCCACCGGCACCGCCTCGGGTTCGACCGGGGAGGTCTCGGCAGAGCACAACGACGCCGACGTCATGTTCGCCCAGATGATGATCCCCCACCACCAGCAGGCCGTGGAGATGAGCGAGATGCTGCTGGGCAAGACCGACATCCCGGCCGAGGTGACGGAGTTCGCGCAACAGGTCATCGACGCCCAGGGCCCGGAGATCGACCGGATGCACACCATGCTCGACACCTGGGGTGCCAGCGCAGCCTCAGAGGCCGAGGTGGAGGGCATGGACCATGGCGCGGGGACAGGCTCCGGGATGACCGGCATGATGAGCGACGAGGACATGCGCCGGCTGGATCAGGCCCAGGGCACCGAGGCCGCCCGCCTGTACCTGGAACAGATGACCACCCATCACGAGGGTGCCGTGGAGATGGCACGGGAGCAGGTCGAGACCGGCCAGAACCCGCAGGCACAGGCGCTGGCCCAGGAGGTCATCGACGCCCAGCAGGCGGAGATCGCGCAGATGCGCACGATGCTCGACTCCCTCTGATCCGGTCCGCGCCCCGGCCGACGGCGGCGGGGCGCGGATCCCGGAGAGGCGGCTCGACGGGTTCAGGCCACCTCGATCGTGCCCATCATGCCGAGGTCCTCGTGGTCGAGGATGTGGCAATGGAACACGGTGCGGCCGGTGAAGTCCCCGAAGGCCACGCGGACCCTCACCTGCCCGAAGGCCGGGACGTTCACGACGTCGGCCCAGCGGGGCTCGTCCTGCGCGCCGTCGCCGTCGTCGATCACCTGGACGGGCCAGACGTGCAGGTGGACCGGGTGATCCATGGGCGAGGAGTTGACCAGGGTCCATTCCTCGACATCTCCGGCGCGCACGCTGACGTCGGTGCGCTCGGCGTCGAACTCCTGGCCGTTGATGGTGAAGGACATCATGGCACCGTTGCCCATCATCCCCCCTCCCATACCGCCCATCGCGAAGTCGAGGGTGCGCCGTCGGGCCACGTCTTCCCCCCGCAGGTCCCGCGGTTCCGGCACCGCCTCCACCGCACCGCGCCGGTCGACCGGTTTCCCGCCGACCTCCAGGCGCAACAGCTCCAGGGGTCCGCCACCCCCGGGACGCCTCCCGCCCATCATCCCGGGCATCGCCCCGCGGTCCACGGGGGCGGCCACGAGCGTGGAGGTGCCCTCGGTGGCCTCGACCAAAATCTCCGCCCGGTTGCCCGGCGCCAGGTCGACCGTCGAGGTCTCCACGGGTTCGCGCAGCCGGCCCTGGTCCCGGGCCAGCAGCAGCATCGTCTGGCCCTCCAGCCTGAGGCGCAGGAAACGGGAGGGGCAGGCATTGACGATCCGCCAGCGCTCACGCTCCCCCGGTGCGGCCTCGAGTCGCGGCCGCACCTGGCCGTTGACCAGCACCAGCCGGCCTTCCCGCCCCATCATCCGCTCCCTCGGCGACGGCTCCGCGAGGTCCCCGTCGGCCGTGAGCAGGGGGTCGGAGACCACGAGGACGCGTTCGCGCGTGACCGGCACCGGTTGCGTGTCCCGGACGATGATCACCCCGTACAGGCCGGCCGCGAGTTGCTCGGCCACGTGGCCGTGGTGGTGCGGGTGGTACCAATAGGTTCCGGGCGGATGGTCGTCCGGCAGGACGAACTCGTAGTCGTGGGCCTCCCCCGGGGCGATCGTCACGAAGGGGTCGTCGCCGGCTCCCCGGGGGGAGACGTGCAGGCCGTGGACGTGGAGGTTGGTGGGTCCGGCCAGGCGGTTGCTCATGCGGATCCGCAGGGTGTCCCCGGCGGAGACCTCCACGGTGGGGCCCGGGAGCGAACCGTTGAAGGTCCACACGCTGGCGGACCGGCCATCGATCGTGACGGTGGTCGGTGCAGCCTCCAGGCCGAGCTCCAGCACTCCGTCGGCACTGGCGAGCACCTGTGGTTCGGCCCATGCCCCCGGACCGGTCCCGTCCCCTGCGGCGGATCCGTCCGTCGTCGGACGGATCCGCGGAGAACGAGGCGCGCCCTGGGGACGGCGCCCCTGCCACAGCCCGATGGCACCGACCGCGGTCATCGTGGCGCCGGCCAGTCCCCACCCGATCACCTGCCGCCGGGTGGGCTGGCTCACGGCGTCTCTCCCTCCAGGGTGCGCCGGCGTTCGTGGAACTCCTCGGCACTGATCTCCCCGCGGGCGTAGCGCTCCTCGAGGATCTCCCGGGCCCTGGACGTCGCCGCACCGGCCGGCGGGGTGCGCGGCCCGTCCGGGCGGCCCGCGCCCGGGCCCCCGCGGACCAGCACCAGGACGAGGAGGATCACCAGCACGACTACCCCGACGATCAGCAGGATCCAGAACAGCCAGGCCCAGCCCATCGCCCAGCCCATGCCGTCGCCCCACATCATGACGTTCTCCTCGCTCGTGTGGTTCCGTTCCCTAGGGTGTGCCCTGCAGGCCCCCGTCGCGGGCGCGCAGGGACTCCAGCACCGACCGCAACCGGGTGCCGGCGTCGTCGGCCACCTCCTGGACGGGACCGCTCCCGCTCAGGGTGACCATGGTCTGTGGGTCGATGGCCTCCACCGTGGTCGCCCTCGCACCGGCGGCTCGGCGGACCACCACGTTGCACGGCAGGAGCGCACCCATCTCCGGTTCGGCCGCCAGTGCCTTGCTGGCCAGACCGGGGTTGCAGGCACCCAGGATCACGTAGTCGCCGACCGCCTCGGCGGCCTCGGCCCCCAGCTTCTTCTCGAACGTGGCCCGGACGTCGATCTCTGTCAGGATGCCGAAGCCCTGTTCGGACAGTGCCTCGCGAGTGCGCTCGACGGCGTCCTGATAGGACAGGTCGACGGTGATGGCATGGGTGTAGGTCATCGGTCAATTCCTCTCGTGATAACGATCGGCGGGGTGTGGCCCGGCCGTCAATCAGCGGGACACGGCCGGTTCGCGCATGCCTTGTCCGGTCCCGTCGTCGTGGTGGCCGCCCGGCCTGCGCGGGCGCCCGGTCCCGTCAGCCGAGGGTTGCCAGCAGGTCCGCGCAGGCCTGTTCGCACCGACGGCAGGCCTCGGCACAGACCCTGCAGTGCTCGTGCATGCTCCCGTGGGAGGCGCACTCGTCCCCGCATCCCTTGCACGCCGCGCGGCAGGCCTCGAGCAGGGCCCGGACGGTCTCCGCGTTGGTCCCGGTCTGCCGCGACAGCACCCGGCCCGTGACGATGCAGAGATCGGCACAGTCCAGGTTGAGCCGGATGCACTGCCTCAGGTCCGCGACCATGTCCTCGGCCAGGCAGGCATCGGCACACGCCGTGCACGTCTGGGCGCACTCGAAACAGGCCTCGATGCACTCGGCCAGCTTCTGCCGGTCGATGGTGCCCAGGTCCTTCGGGTAGGTCTGAAGCATCGAGCTCACGTGATGGGTCATGACATGTTCCTTCCGTGATGTCCATGAACGACGAACCGGTCAACGCCAGCCCGCCACACGTCCGACCGTAGGTCCCGGGCATCGATCACCTCAAGGACTCGTCCATGAAGGTTCCATGAAGCTGGGCGCACGAGCCGGGCAGCACCTGACGATTCTCACCGCACGCCGATCCATCGCCCGACAGCGTCCGACAGCGCCCGACAGTGTCCGACGACATGGTGCGCGGCGGACACCGGTGCCCAGGCCCTCACCCGCGTTGACGTGATCGACCCCGCGCAGTGCCCCTGCCGTCGCCGTACTCAGCCCTCCGGGGGGCTGGGTGTTGTCACGGACGGCCCAACCGCTGCATCCGAGCCTCCTCATCCATGACTCGAAGGAAACGAGCGAGGATGTCCATCGTCTTGACGCTTCTGGCCAGGAAGATGGTCGAGCGCCTTCCGTTGGCGGCGCGGCATGCCGCGTCATGACCGAGGGCGCGCAGTGTGATCGAGGTTCCTTCGCGGCCTGCAGTGAGGTACACCTCTACGGCCCACCTGCCGAACCCCAGTCGCCCCGAGCCAGACCCTGCGAGGCCTACGTCCGGTCGACCCACGAGAGGGTCATGCGGACTGCCGCCCCCGGCGATGACGTCGACGTCCGCGCGGAGGTACACGAGGAAACCATCGAGATGTCGGAGCGCGACCTTCAGGTCGCAGATGGTTTCCAGCTCCACGAGTTGGTCCACCATCGGTGCGGTCTCCATTTGCTGCGGACAGGTGGCGGGCGTCATGGCTCTTCTCCAGGGTCGGTACAGTCCGGGCTCGCGGTGTGCTTCCACTCTCCGGGGCGGACGTTGAGCCACGCTTACGCCGGTCTCACGGTTCGATGACATTCCGTCCTGGCCGACCGGGCCCTCGTCTGTGCCTCCACCGGCCGCGTCACCCGACGGTGTGATGGCTGCGGCCCCCCGGGCGGCCCGGCTGGCCCGGCTGGCCCAGCAGCACGGTGCCCTGGGGTTGCCGAGGAGAGGACCCGGGTGGATGTGGCGTCTACACGCCCCGTGGCGATGCGGACACCCGTCCGGGATGCACCTCCCGGCCGGACGTGCCCCGCTGGTGGGAGCGCTGGGCCGGTCTCCCGGGGCCGAACCGTCGGGGGATGAGCGGACCGTCAGGTCCGGGGTAGCTGCAGGGTGAAGCTCGAGCCCTGCCCGGGGCCGGGACTGTGGGCCTGCAGGGTGCCGCCGTGGGCCTGCACCAGGGCACGACTGATGGCCAGCCCCAGCCCGGACCCGGGACCGGCCTCCCGGCCCGTGCGGGCCCGGTAGAACCGGTTGAACACGTGCGGGAGATCCTCCGGCGCGATGCCCTCCCCGGTGTCGGTCACGGCGATGGTCACCGCCTCGGGGGCGTCGTGGGTGTGCACGGTGATCGTGCCCCCGACAGGCGTGTGGCGCAGGGCGTTGGCCAGCAGATTGGCCAGCACCTGGCCGATCCGTCCGCGGTCCATGGGCACCGGCTCGGGCACCGGGCCCGAGGACTCGGTGGCCAGGGTGATGTCCCGGGCGGCGGCCTGCTGCTGGACGGCAGCAAGGGCCTCGGCGATCACCGTGGCCGGGTGCTGTCTGGCGAGACGCAGGTCCACCAGGCCTTCCTCGGCCCGGGTGAGCTGCCGGATGTCCCCGGCCAGGCGCTCCAGCCGGCCGATCTGGGAGTACAGGACTCCGGTGGTCTCTTGGTCGAAGTCCACCACCCCGTCCTCGACGCCCTCGACGTGGACCTTGATGCTGGCCAGCGGGGTGCGCATCTCGTGGGCCAGGTCGGCCAGCATCTGGCGCCGCGTGGAGTCCACCGCCTCGAGCCGGGCGGCCATGTCGTTGAACGAGGAGGCCAGGGCGTCGAACTCGGGTCCCAGCCGGGGCGGGTCCAGCTGCACCCGATAGTCACCCGAGGCCACCTGACGGGCCGCGGTGGAAAAACGGGTCAGGGAGCGGCCGATCGTGCGGTACAGGTAGAGGCTGAGCCCCACCGCGATGCCCAGGGCCGGCAGGCCACCGATGAGCAGTCCGCTGAGACTGACCGTCCGGAACGCTTCCTGCATGTGGACCTGGCCGACCATCTCGGCCTCATGGGCATGATGGTTCGCCACCAGCACGTCATGGAACATGGACGGCCCCAGACCCACCACAGCCCACAGCACCAACGCCAGACCCATCGCCAGCACCGCAACCTGGGCCAGGATCAGCCGCACCGTCAAGGGGTGCCAAGATCTCCCCGGGGCCGGAACCGCGGCGCTCACCGGCCATCTCCCATCCGGTAGCCGATCCCACGGACCGTCTCGATGAACCGCGGCGCGCCCGCCCGGTCCCGCAGTTTCTTCCGCAGCCGGGCCACGTGCACGTCCACCACGTGCTCCTCCCCGATCCACTCGGTATTCCAGATCGTCTGCACCAGTTGGCGGCGGCTGAGCACCTGACCGGGGCGTTCCACCAGGGCCAGCAGTAGGTCGAACTCGATCCGCGTCACCTCGACCGCCGCGCCGTCCACACAGACCCGGCGCCCAGCCCGGTCCACCACCAAGGCTCCGACCCGGGTCACGGTGGCCTCCGGTCCGGGCGGGGGCGCCGGGGCCGTGTCCAGGTGGTGGAGCCGCCGCAACCGGGCCTGGATCCGGGCGACCAGTTCCCGCGCGCTGAACGGCTTGGTCATGTAATCGTCGGCTCCCATGGAGAGGCCAATGATCTTGTCCATCTCATCGTCGCGCGCGGTGAGCATCAGCACATGGCAGGTGGAGAAGGTGCGCACCTGACGGCACACCTCCAGTCCGTCCAGCCCGGGCAGTCCCAAGTCGAGCACGAGCACGTCCGGGTCGAAGTCCCGGACCGCCTGCACCGCCTCGGCTCCGTCCTGGCACGTCGCGACCTCGAGCCCGGCGGTGAGCAGGTACTTCTCGACCATGCGCACCAAGGTGGGCTCGTCGTCGACCACGAGCACGCGCCCGGTTTGACTTGCAGACATCAGCACTCCTTCACGCCCGCACCCCTGCGGCCCCGGTGACACCGCCTCATCCTCAGGGGTTGCTGCAGTCATTGTGACTGACCGGCGGATCCTCCTGCGTCCGAGGACCCGTTCGCTCACCACGGCCCGGTGAGCGTGCCCCGGCGCCCGGCGACCCCAGCGCCGGGCCTTCAGGGCGGGCGCGCACCGTTCCGAAGGCGAGTGCGGGGCGGGACCCGGTGCGATGAACCGTCATCAAAACGTGAGGTTCCCGCACAGGTCCCGCCATGTCCGCATCGAAGGCTGGAAGGGTCCCAGGATTCTGTGTCCCCCGGTCAGCACAAGGAGGGGCACCGAGAGCCACCCGACGACCACCGGGGCGACCGATCACAGCGTGGTCACAGCCGCGGCACACCTCAGAACAACCCACGCCGGGTGTTCTGGACACCAGGCCAGTAATGCTTCGAGCCATGTCAGACCCCCCCGACCGGCTAAGACGAGGAACCATGATGAGTGCACACGACGTCTCACGAGAAGTGGTCGCGGATCCCCGTGCGACCACGAAGATCAAGCCCAGGAAACGGCTGGTCGGGGTGGACGCCGCCCGCGGTCTGGCGCTGATCGGGTTGATGGCCGCCCACATCCTGCCCGAAACCGATGAGGTCACCCACGAGCCGACCCTGGTGTTCTCCCTCGTCAACGGCAACTCGGCCGCGCTGTTCGCACTGCTGGCAGGGGTCGGACTGGCCCTGTCCACCGGCGGGGCCACCCCGCACCGGGGCCGTCGGATGCACGCGAACCGGGCCGGGTTGGCGGTGCGGGCCGGGCTGGTCGGGCTCATCGGCCTGGTGGTGGCGGCCATCCTGCCCTGGGACCCGCCGGCCTACGGGATCCTGGTCTACTACGCGGTGTTCTTCCTGCTGGCCCTCCCCTTCCTGCACCTCTCGGCTCGGACCCTGTTCGGGGCGGCGGCGGTCTTCGCCCTCACCGGCCCCGTGCTGATGCAGAAGCTGGAACCGGTGCTGCCGGAGTCCTCGGACTACAACCACACCCTGGTGACCGTGTTCACCGAACCGCTGGGGACCGCCTCCGAGCTGCTGCTCACGGGTGTGTACCCCGCGGTGCCGTACCTGGCCTACATCCTCACCGGCCTGGCCCTGGGCCGGTTGAACCTGCGCAGCCCCCGGACCCAGGCCATCATCGCCGGCACCGGAGCGCTCGTGGCCCTGGGCGCCCAGCTGCTCTCGGCCCTGTTGCTGCGCGTGGCCGGGGGTTACCAGGCGCTGCTGGACAGCGACGGGTTGTCCCCCGACGAGCTGGACGAGGCCCTGGCCTACAGCACCGGTGTACTGCCGGGCACCTCCGGGTGGTGGTTGACCATCGTCACCGGGCACAGCAACGCCCCGCTGGCCATCGCCTCCAGCCTGGGGATCGGCATGGTGGTGCTGGGTTTTTGCCTGCTGCTGGGAGCCCGGGCCGGGCGATGGCTGACCCCGCTGGCGGCCATGGGATCCATGACCCTGACCCTGTACACCGCACACCTGCTCGCCCTGGCCCCCGAGGTCCACTACCACGACCCGGAACTGTGGTTCGCCCTGCACCTGGGTGTCGCTGCCGTCGTCGCCTGGTTCTGGACCCGCCGCTTCGGTCGGGGCCCCCTGGAGGCTGTCGTCGCCCGCGCCGTCATCGGCACCCGGGCCGTGGTGACCGACGGTTCACCGGGGGCCTACCCCGGTGGCCGCACCTCCACACGGTCCGGCGGCCTCACACAGGAGACCCCACCGCCCTCCGGGACGGACCCGGCCGGCCGCCAGGACGACGGTCACGTCGACCACGCCCCCGCACGGCCCCCTTCGCCCGGCAATTCACGACTGACGCCCCCGCTCCCCGGGCCCTAGACCCGGCACGCGCCCCTGCCGCCCTGCGGGCAGGAGACCGAAGCGGCAGCGGAGTCCACGACGGCCAGGCCGGAGGTCTCCGGAGTGGCCGGAACGGGGGGGTGGAGGCGTCGTGACCACCAGTCTCCCCCGTGTCTGCACCGGCCGTGCCTCGTGCCGGAGCCGGGGCCGGGGCCGGTCGGGATGGTATGACTGGGGCATGTCGACGCAGACGGGCCACGGTGCTGTCCTGCAGGCCCTGGCCCTGAGGGATATCCGCCGCAACCGGGTGGTGGCGGGTTTCGCGGTGGCCGTCCTGGTCCCGGCGATGGTGCAGTGGTGCGTGATGGCGTGGGGCAGTGACCTGACCGCGGCCTCGCTGCTGCAGCTCACTGGGGCGGTAGGGGCGGCCCTGCTCGGGGGTATCGTCCCGGGGCTGCTGGCGGCGCTGTGGGCGACCTTGCTGCTGAACTACTTCATGGTCCAGCCCACGGGGTCCCTGTTCATCCACGATGCCACCACCGTGGTCTCCCTGGCGTGCTTCGTGGTGGTCTCGGCCGCGGTGGCGGCGGTGGTGCACCTGTCGGAGCGGCGGCTGGCGCAGGCGCGGCGGGCCCGGGCCGAGGCGGCGGTGCTCAACCGGCTGGCTCTGGTGGTCGTGGCCGCCCGGGACCCGGTGTCCAGTCTGCTGGCCCAGGCCCAGGAGGTCCTCGGCGCGGAGGGCGTGGCACTGTTCGTCCGTCCCGCCGGGGACGGCCCGGCGGGTGGGGACCGCACGGTGGTGAAGGGGGCATGGGAACGACGCGCGGGAGTCGGGTACGCCCCGGAGTCACCGGAGGGGGCGGCAGTCGTGGAACCGGTGGATGAGGGCACCGTGCTGGTCCTTTGGGGCCCGGCGCTGTCCTCGGAGCAGCGGGGACTGCTCCGGGCGTTCACCGCGCAGCTGGTCGCGGTGCGGGACCGCCAGCGGCTGGCGGTCAGCCTGGACGAGAACCGGGCGCTCGCCCAGGACAACCGGATGCGCACCTCGATCCTGCAGGCGGTCAGCCACGACCTGCGCACCCCGCTGGCCGGGATCAAGCTGGCGGCGAGCAGCCTGCTCCAGCCACATGCCCGGTTCGGCCCCGGGCAGCAGCGGGAACTGCTGGACACCATCGAGGCCTACGCCGATCAGCTGTCGAGCATGGTCGAGAACCTGCTGGACCTGTCCCGGATCACCGGTGGCGCCGTCGCCGTGGTGCTGGGGCCGGCGCGGTGGCGGGACGTGCTGCCAGGGGCCCTGCGGGCGGTGCCGACCGGTTCGGTCGAGGTCCAGGACATGGAGGCGGTGGCGCAGGTGGTCGCCGATGCGGGCCTGGTCGAGCGCGTGATCGCGAACCTGGTCGAGAACGCCGTCCGCCACGCCCCCGGTGCCCGGATCACCGTGGCGGCCCGGGACACCGCGGAGGACGACGGGTCGAGGTGCGGGGAACTACGGGTCGTCGACTCCGGAGCTGTCCCCTCGGTGGCGCTGCCGGGCGACCTCGAGGAATTGTTCATCCCGTTCCAGCGCTTCGGTGACGCCGGCGGCGCTGGCACGGGACTGGGACTGGCGGTGGCCCGCGGCCTCACCGAGGCCATGGGCGGGACCCTGCACGCCGAGCGGACCCCCGGAGGCGGGCTGACGATGGTGCTGCGCCTGCCCCAGGCAGAACGGGCACCGGACCTCGACCGGCCGGACGGCGGGGACGACGAGGCCGGACGATGACGACGGTCCTGGTCATCGAGGACGAACGCCCGCTGTTGCGGGCCCTGCAGCTGGCGCTGCAGGCCAACGGGTACACCGTCGTGACCGCCCCGACCGCCAGCAGCGCCCTGGCCTCACTGTCCCAGGAAGCGGTGGACGTGATCGTGCTGGACCTGGGGTTGCCGGACCTGGACGGCCAGGACCTGATCCCCCGGGTGCGCACCATGACGACCGTCCCCCTCCTGGTGCTCTCGGCCCGGCACGCCTCCGCCCAGAAGGTCGCGGCCCTCGACGCCGGGGCCGATGACTACGTCACCAAGCCCTTCGGTCTGGAGGAACTGCTCGCACGGCTCCGGGCGGTCCTGCGCCGCCGCGGTGCCGAGGACGGGACCCCACGCGTGGACACGGCGGATTTCACCGTTGACTTCTCGGCCCGCCGCGCGGTGCGGGACGGGCCGAGGTGCGCCTGACGCCGACCGAGTGGAGGATCCTGGAGGTGCTCACGGCCAGCCCGGGCCGGTTGGTGTCCCACCGCGACCTGCTCGAGCGGGTCTGGGGGCCGGCCTACGTCAAGGAGACCCAGTACCTGCGGGTCTACCTGGGCCAGCTGCGCCGCAAGCTCGAGGCCGACCCGGCGGCACCTCGGCACCTGATCACCGAGGCAGGCCTCGGCTACCGGTTCGACCCGTGATCGCCACCGGGACGGCGTCGGCTATCCGACGTGCACCCAGGGACGGCGGGTGAGGTCCGGTTCGGCCCGGCGCAGCACCTCGCGGGTCACCGGGGCGATCTCCCCGGCCCCGAAGACCAGGAAACGCAGCAGGTTCACGAGCGGGTCGCCCTGGGTCCAGCGGAAGTAGACGTGGGGCATCAGCCCCGTCACGTCCCGGATGTGCAGCAGCACCGCGGCGATCGCGTTGGGCACGGCCGGCCCGTGGACCTCCAGGACCTGGTAGCCGTGCCGGGTGATCCCGTGGACGGTCAGTTCGGTCTCGAACTCGGAGGAGTCCTCCACCACCACCTCCAGGAACAGGACGTTCTGCTCAGGGGCCAGGTGGTAGACGGCGCGCGCGGCGGTGAGTTTCTTGGCGTAGGCGCCCTCGTCCAACCGCTGCGGCTCGTGGGCGATGAGATGGATCTGGTCGCCGTCCTCGGCGGCCAGGAACTCGACCGCAGGGGCGTCCAGGTGCACCCGGGGGGCGTGCAGTTCGAAGGACCGGCTGGCCCGGGAGGCGAACGAGACGACCAGGATGCCCAGGATGAAGATCGTGGCGATGCGCAGGCCCTCGGGGCGTTCCACGATGTTGACCGTGATGGTGTAGACGAAGACCAGGGACACCACCCCGAAGCCGGCCGCCGCACGCCACTGCCGGCGGGCCCGGGCCGAGAGGGCGACCGCGACGGCCGCGGACGTGATCAACGCCAGCACCCCCGTGGCGTAGGCCCCGCCCTGAGCATCGACGTCGGCGTCGAAGGCCACGGTGACGGCGAACGCGATCGCGGTCAGCACCAGGACCAGCGGCCTCGAGGCCCGCGCCCACTGCGGGGCCATTCCGTACCGGGGCAGGTAGCGCGGCACCAGGTTCAGCAGCCCGGCCATGGCCGAGGCCCCGGCGAACCAGAGGATCGTTATGGTACTCAGGTCGTACACGGTGCCGAACACCTCTCCCAGGTGTTCATGGGCGAGGTAGGCCAGTGCCCGCCCGTTCGCCTCGCCGCCGGGAGCGAACTCCCCGGCGGGAATGAGCACCACGGTGGCGAAGCTGGACGTCAGCAGGAAACCGCTCATGATCAGCGCCGCGGTGGTCAGCAGCCTCTGCGTCCCCGCGACCCGGCCCACCGGGTGCGCCTCGGTGTCCGAGGCGGAGCCGCGGACCTGCGGCATCACCGCCACCCCGGTCTCGAACCCGGACAGTCCCAGGGCCAGTTTCGGGAACACGAGCACGGCCGCCGCCACCGCCAGCGCCGGATTGCCCTGCGAACCCACCAGGGCACCCCACCAGTCCCCCACCACCACCGGATGGGTGAACGCCAGCACCAGGCAGGTGACGATCAGCACCGCGTTCAGGACCAGGTAGACGGCCACCACCAGCACCGCCACCCCGATGACCTCGTGGAAGCCTCGCAGGAACACCGCTCCGAGCCCGCCGAGCAGCACCAGGGTGATGGCCACCTCATGACCCTCGAGCCACCCCGGGGCCAGGGGGTTCTCCACCAGGTGTGCCGTGGCGTCGGCCGCCGAGAGGGTCATGGTGATGATGAAGCTGGTGGCCGCGAACCCCAGCAGGGCCAGCACGAACAGCTTGCCCCGCCACCGCGGCAACAGGCCCTCGAGCATCGCGATCGATCCCGAGCCGTGCGGACTCTCGGCGGCCACCCGGCGGTAGACCGGCAGCGCCCCGAACAGGGTCACCAGCACCAGCACCAGGGTGGCCAGCGGAGACAGGGCGCCGACCGCCAGGGCGGCGATGGCCGGCTGGTACCCCAGGGTGGAGAAGTAGTCGACCCCGGTCAGGCACATCACCTGCCACCACGGATGCCGTCGTTCGTTCTCCCTGACCTTGCCGTAGGGCCCGGTGTGGGCGCCGCGTACCTCCGGCAGGTCGTGCAGCAGCCAGTACCGCAGCCTCGCGTGCGGCGAGGGACGGGGACCGCGGAACTCCTCCGGGGGCCGGCTCAGCGTCGTCATCACATCGCCCTTCCGTGCCAGCTGGGACGCTGGGACGAAGCCGACAGTACTCCCGGCCACCGGACCCGGACCCGGGTCTTGATGGATCCTTTACACCACCGGCCCGGGACCGGGAGGCCGCCCGGTCATCGGCGGAGGTCGAACCGGTCGAGCTCCATGACCTTGGACCAGGCCTCCGCGAAGTCGCGCACGAACTTCTCCGGGGCATCGTCGGCGGCGTAGACCTCGGAGATGGCGCGCAACTGGGAGTGGGAACCGAAGACCAGGTCCGCGGCGGTGGCGGTCCACCTGACCTCGTCCTCGCCGAGGTCCCGGATCTCGAAGACCTCCTCGTCAGTCTCCGACGCCCTCCACTCCATGCCGGCCCGGAGCAGGTTGACGAAGAAGTCGTTGCTCAGGGTCCCGGGGCGGTCGGTGAGGACGCCGTGGGGCGACTGGCCGTGGTTGGCGCCCAGGACCCGCAGTCCCCCCACCAGCACCGTCATCTCCGGCGCCGACAGGTTCAGCATGTAGGCACGGTCGACGAGCAGGGTCTCGGGTGACAGTTCCGTCCCGGGTGTGCGGAAGTTGCGGAAGCCGTCGGCCTCCGGTTCCAGCACGGCGAAGGAGGCGACGTCGGTCTGCTCCTGGGTGGCGTCGGTACGCCCCGGGTGGAACGGGACCCGGACCTCGTGACCGGCACCGCGGGCCGCCTGTTCGACGGCCGCGCAGCCGCCGAGGACGATCAGGTCGGCCAGCGAGACCCTCGTCCCGTCGGAACGGGACGCGTTGAACTCCTGCTGGATCCCCTCGAGGACGCGCAGCACCTCGGTCAGCCGGTCCGGTTCGTTGACCGTCCAGTTGCGCTGCGGCTCCAGGCGGAGGCGGGCGCCGTTGGCCCCGCCCCGGTTGTCGGTACTCCGGAAGCTGGCGGCGGAGGCCCACGCCGTGGAGACCAGTTGCGGCACCGTCAGCCCGGACTCCAGGACGGCCGCCTTCAGACGGGCCACGTCCTCGTGGCCGATCAGTTCGTGGTCCACCTCCGGCACCGGGTCCTGCCACAACTGCGGCTCGGGGACCCAGGGACCCAGGTACCGGGAGACGGGACCCATGTCCCGGTGCAGCAGCTTGTACCAGGCTTTGGCGAACGCCTCGGCGAACTCCTCCGGGTTCTCGTGGTAGCGACGGGAGATCTTCTCGTACACCGGGTCGCTGCGCAGTGCGAGGTCGGTCGTCAGCATGGTGGGCCGGTGCTTCCTGTCCGGGTCGTGGGCGTCCGGGACGGTCTCCGGCGCGTCCTTGGCCACCCACTGGTGGGCCCCGGCCGGGCTCGTGGTCAGTTCCCACTCATGGCCGAAGAGGTTGCCGAAGAAGCCGTTACCCCACTGCGTGGGTGTGCTGGTCCAGGTGACCTCCAGACCGCTGGTGATCGCGTCGGCGCCCTTGCCCGAGCCATAGGAGCTCATCCACCCCAGACCCTGCGCGGACACCGGGCAGGCCGCCGGCTCGGGGCCCACCTGGTCGGCCGGTCCGGCGCCGTGGGTCTTGCCGAAGGTGTGCCCGCCGGCGATCAGCGCGACGGTCTCCTCGTCGTTCATGGCCATGCGGCCGAAGGTCTCGCGGATGTCGCGGGCCGCGGCCACCGGGTCCGGGTTGCCGTTGGGCCCCTCGGGGTTGACGTAGATGAGTCCCATCTGCACCGCGGCCAGCGGGCCGGAGAGCTCGCGGTCACCGGCGTACCGCTCGTCCCCCAGCCAGGTGTCCTCCGGCCCCCAGAACATCTCCTCGGGCTCCCACACGTCCTGACGCCCGAAGGCGAAGCCGAAGGTCTTGAAGCCCATGGACTCCAGTGCCACGTTCCCGGCCAGGACCAGCAGGTCGGCCCAGGAGACCTTCCGGCCGTACTTCTGCTTGATGGGCCAGAGCAGGCGCCGCGCCTTGTCCAGGTTGGCGTTGTCCGGCCAGCTGTTCAGGGGCTCGAACCGCTGGGCCCCGTCGCCGGCGCCGCCGCGGCCGTCGGCGATCCGGTAGGTGCCCGCGGAGTGCCAGCTCATCCGGATGAACAGTCCGCCGTAGTGGCCGAAGTCAGCGGGCCACCAGTCCTGGGAGCTGGTCATGAGCTCGGTCAGGTCGCGTCTGAGCTCCTCGACGTCGAGGCCCGCGAACTCGCGTGCGTAGTCGAAGTCACCGCCCAGCGGGTCGGTCGTCCTCGAGTGCTTGCGCAGCACGCCCAGGTCCAGGTGGTCGGGCCACCAGTCCTGGATGGTCCGCGGACGGTGCCGCACGGGGGTGGGTGCGTCGATGACCGGGTTCTCGCTCTCGCTGCCGTGAACGGGCGCGTCGGGGGTCGTGGACATGGGATCTTCCTTTCGGGCCGGCAGAGCCGGAATGAACCGCCCCCTGACATCCGGGGCGTCGGCTCCGCGGGGAGCGCCGGAGTGGTCTATGCAGAGGCCGGGATCCCCGAGCGCCTCCCGGCGCCGGGATCCTTCGGTCGACGGGACGACATCCACGGACTCGAAGAGACGGCGGGAAGAGGGCAGGGGAAGGGATGGCGTCGACGAGCGGGGCGATGCCGGCGCGGGAGGCGCACACGGTGTTCCTCCCGTTCACCGCGGTCCGGCCGGCCGACGAGGGCCCCTGTGGAGCGACCGGTCATCCGATCGCGCCACCACACCCCGAATTGTCGTGGCCGCCCGGGGGGCCGTCAAGCAGTCGCGGCCGCGCCGGCGACGCCCCGGGATGCGTGGGCACGCAGCCGCACGGGATCAGGTGACCCGGACCGGTCCGCGGCCCGCGGGTGGCAGCAGGAACCGGTCCGGTTCCCTGGCCAGCACCCCCGCGGAGGGGTCATAGGCCCGGGCCTGCTCGGGCGGCAACCCCTCCGGTGCGGACCGCCGGACCAGGTCTCGCCCGGGATGGCGGATGTCCCGGATCACCGAGACGCTGATCCAGATCACGGCGGCCATGTGCAGCACGATCCCGGAGCCGTACCAGAGCGGGATCCACAGGGCCCCGCCGCCGAACGCGCCGTCGGAGGTGATCCGGGCAGACTCCATCCAGACCCCGCCCCAGTGGTAGGCCTCCGCCGCCTGCCAGATCCAGAACTGCTTCCAGTCCGGGCGGGCCAGGACCACCAGCGGGATCAGCCACATCACGAACTGCGGGGAGTACACCTTGCCCAGCAGCAGGAACGCGGCCACGATCAGCAGGCACAACTGGGCCATCCGGGGCCGGGTCCGTGCCGACAGCCCGAGCCAGGCGACGCCCAGGCAGCACAGCGCGAACAACCCGTTCGAGATCAGCGAGAAGGTCTCCCCCGACCAGCCGGTCCAGGTGAAGGCCAGCCACAGCGAGGAGAAGGACACCTCACGGTCCCCGGAGAAGGTGTAGAACCGGCTCCACTGGTCGAAGGCGGTGAGCATGAACGGGACGTTGACCGCCAGCCAGGCCGCCACGCCGGCCGCGAGCGATGCGAAGAACACCCGGAGCCGTCCGGTCCGCCAGCACAGGACCAGGATGGCGCCGAAGAAGAACAGCGGGTACAGCTTCATCGCCGCTCCCAGCCCGAGCACCAGGCCCGCCAGTACGGGATGGTTCCGGGACCACAGCCACAGTCCGAGGGCTGCGAGCATGACGGCCCACAGGTCCCAGTTCAGGAACGAGGTGAGGATGATCCCGGGTGCCACGGCCACCATCAGGGCGTCCTTGGACCGGCCGCGCGCGGTGTGGGCCGTCGCGATGACCACCACGAGCCAGCACAGCAGGGCGCCCACGGCGTTGACGTCGAAGTAGGTGACGGTCCGTTCCAGCATGGTCCCCTGGGCCGGCACGAACCACGACGTCACCCCGGCCACCACGGCCAGCAGCGCGGGGTACTCCATCCACTGCTCCTCCGGCAGCGGGGTGTAGAACGGGAAGTATCCCTCTGCCAGCCCGCGGGTCGGGAACAGCTGCCCGAAGTCCGAGTAGCACATGTGGATGTGCACCCCGGGGGCCTCCCACCCGTTGATCCGGCACCACTGCTTGGACAGCAGGGCCACCACGCCGGCCAGCAGCGTGGCGAGGACCAGCACCACCAGCACGCGCCGGTCCGGGCCGTCGGCGCGGGCGGCAGGATTGCCCGGGAACGCGGGGGCGCGGGACGGTGTCCGGCCCCCACCACGGTCGGGCTGCACGGGTCGGGTCTGGCTCACTCAGGTCTCCTGGGAATTCTCGGGGGCCGCACCGGTGGGGCGGGTCCCGGCGGATGGTTTCGGGGCGCTGTGCGGGGCCCTGCCCCGGGCGTGGACCGGCGCACTGATCGCACCGCGCCGACCGGGATCCGACGTGCGGATGCGCCGGCGGCCGGTGAACGGGAACAGGGTCGAGGTCTTCGGGTCCAGGAAGACGATGAACACCATATAGGCCGCGCCCACGGCCCCGGTGATGATCCGCACCCAGAGCAGGGAGATCCACTGGGCCACGGACAACTGGTCCACCACCCCGATCGCCACCAGCACCATGACAACCAGGTACAGCGTCCAGAGCGGCCAGCCCCGCCAGCGGTGGACCACCGCGAACATCGGCAGCACCCACAGCAGGTACCAGGGCTGGATGATCGGGGCCAGGAGCACGGCCGCCGACAGCGCCAGGCCGGTGGACAGCACGGGGTTGACGGGGCGCCGGGTCAGGGCCAGCCAGGCGGTCAGCCCCATCGCCAGCACCTTGCCCGCGGCATAGACGACGTCGGCCGCGGCCCGCGCGTCGACGCCCGTCACCGACTCCGTCACCCAGCCGATCCCGAGTCCCAGCAGGCCGAACGGGGCGTAGGGGAACGCCGCGCCCCCGGAGGTGAGCATGGCCGGCACCCAGCCGAACCACAGCCCGGTCAGGCCCCCGACGGCGGCCAGCACCACCGCGGTCACGGCCAGGCATCCGGCCCAGGCCCGGGCCCGCTCCCCCCAGCCGGGCGTCCCGGCCCGGCCGCCGTCGGGCTCCGGGCCACCGGTCCCGGAGGAACCGGCCGGCCCGGCGGCGCCACCGGTCGACGTGGTCCGGTGCACCCCCGACTGGTGGGTGCCGCGCAGCAGGAGCAGTCCGGCGAAGGGCAGTGCGATCAGCGTGAGCGGTTTGATCGCGATGGACAGCGAGACCAGGACCAGTCCGCCGAGCGTGCGGGCCCGTGAGGAGTCCGGGCCGAGCAGGACGAAGCCGCACAGCAGCAGCCCGACCATCAGGGCGTCGTTGTGGATGCCGGCGATCATGTAGAGCGCGAACAGCGGATTGGCGATCGAGACCCACGTGGCCCAGCCGGGCGGGGTGCCGAAGCGGCGGGCCAGCCGGGGCACGGCCCACAGGCACAGGCCCAGGCCGAGCACGGAGACCCCGCGGAACAGCAGGAAGGCGGGCTCAGGGCTGCCCCCCGTGAGGAACCAGACCGCGCGGGCGACGAGCAGGAAGAGCGGGCCGTAGGGCGAGGGCGACTCCGCCCAGATGGAGTCCGCCCCCTGCATGAACCAGCCGGGCAGTTCCGAGATCCAGTCCTCGTACGGGTTCAGCCCTGCGTGCAGCAGCCGGCCCTGGCCGAGGTAGGAGTAGACGTCGCGCGAGAACACCGGGAAGGCCAGCATCAGGGGCGCGGCCCACAGCCAGGTCGCGCGCACCACCACGTCCCGGGACCCGTTCCACCGTCCCTCGAGCCGCTGGCCCAGCCGCAGCCAGGCCCGCACCAGCAGCAGGGAGCCCAGCACCAGCAGCACGGCGCAGGCGATCACCCCGGCCGGTTCGACCCGCAGGGGGTTGAGGATCGTGGTCCGGGCGAACAGGGAGGTGGGCGTGCTGGCCAGCCAGCCCACGCCCCACGAGCCGACCATGATCATGACCGACCCGATCAGGCCCTGCCGCAGCGAGAGGGTGGTGTCCTCATCGGCCCCGCCGATCAGCCAGCGCGTGGCCCGGAGCGTCCCGAGCCGTCCCCGCAGTCGGTCCAGCGACGCCGGGCGCGCGGGGAGGCCCGGGGGGTGGTCGGCGGCGTTCACGAAGCGGTCGATCCCGTCCGCCGGGTCTCCCGCGGTGACGGCGCGGCCGGCCGGCGGCCCCGCAACCGGGCCAGGAAGGCGCGCGCGGCCGGGCGCAGGTGCCACTCTTCCTTCATCACCGAGCTCGTCCACGGGTCGAGCAACAGGACCCACACCATGCAGGCCCAGGAGAGCAGGGTGGCCAGGTGCTTGAGCTGGTCCTCGATCCCCAGGAACTGCCAGACGAAGAGCTGGTCGGCGGCCCCGAACGCCACGAAGAAGGCGACCGTGAAGATGACCCACTTCAGTTGCCAGTCGCTGCGGATGCCGATCACCGCGAAGAACGGCAGCAGCCAGAGCAGGTACCAGGGCTGGATGATCGGGGACAGCACCACCAGGGCGGTGAAGGCCCAGGTCATGCGCTGCATCAGGTGCTCGTGGCGGCCGCGGAACATCAGCCAGACGACGATCAGGATGGACAGCAGCCTGCCACCGGTCTTGAACGCGTCCAGGACCCACTGGTCGGGGATGCCCAGCGAACCCAGGACCACCCGGGTGGCCTCGGCCATGATGCCGATGGGCGACCACGGCACGGAACCGGTGCCGGTCTCCAGCATCACGCCCAGCCAGCCGAAGCCGAAGCCGCTGAACCAGCCGACCACCACCATCAGGGCCCCGGCGATCCCGGCCGTCAGGAACCAGTAGCCGAACCGCCGGGCCCAGCTGGCGCCGCGGCCGGCCCACAGCAGGCCGATGAACGGCAGCAGCACCATGGTGATCGGCTTGATGCCGAGGGAGGCGGTCACGAACAGCACGCCGAGCAGTCCCCGGCCCGTGGCCGCGTACCAGACACCAGCCAGGGCCAGGCCCACCATCAGGGCATCGTTGTGGCCGGAGGCCACGAAGCTGATCAGGAACAGCGGGTTGGCCACCGTGATCCACTGCGCCCGGGCGGCGTTGGTGCCCAGCAGCCGGGCGAGCCGGGGCACGTAGACCATGATGAGCGCGACGCCGGCCACGGCGGCCAGGCGGAACAGGAAGATCGCGGCGTCCGGGTCGTCGGGGCCGGTCACCGCCATGACGAACTGCTCGATCCACAGGAACACCGGCCCGTAGGGGGTGTCCGTCTCCGCCCAGGTGGTGTCCGCGCCGAGCTGGAACCAGTTCGACAGGGTGGAGATGCCGTCCTCGTAGGGGTCCCGGCCGGCCAGCATGAGCCGGCCCTGGCCGATGTAGGCGAAGATGTCCCGGGAGAAGATCGGCAGGCAGGCCAGCAGCGGCAGGGTCCAGAGCGCCGTGGACAGGGTGACGATGCGCAGGGCACCCGGACCGAACGGCCGCAGCACCTTGCCCAGCCGCAGCCAGCCCCAGAACATCAGCCAGCAGCCGGAGGTCATGACCACGGTCCCGGTGATGACCCCGGACTCGGTGGTCCGCCACGGGATGAGCCAGCCCCAGCGGTTCACCGGCGAGGCGGAGGCGAGCCAGCCGACGGACAGCGAACCGGCCATGACGGCCAGCGAGCCGACGAGGCCGATGAGCACCGGGATCCACACGATGCCGGTCCATCGGGCCGGGGCCGGGGGCGTCCCGGTGCTGGGCACGCTCATCGGGGCGGCGTCCTTCCGTGCTGGGCGGGCCGTCTGCAGGGCCCTCCACAAACTACCACCGGCCGTGGGGCTACTGTGGGACGCGTGGCAGCGACAGCAGAGAACCTCGTGTGGATCGATTGTGAGATGACCGGACTGGACCCGGTGGCGGACGCCCTGGTGGAGATCGCCGTCCTGGTGACCGACCCCGAGCTCAACGTGCTCGGCGAGGGCGTGGACATCGTCATCCGGCCCCCGCAGGAGGCCCTGGACCAGATGGTCCCGTTCGTGCGGGACATGCACACCTCCTCCGGACTGCTCGAGCAGCTTCCCGGCGGCGTCTCCCTCGCCGAGGCGTCCGAGGCGTGCCTGGCGTACATCACCGAGCACTGCCCGGACCCGGGCAAGGCGGTGCTGGCCGGGAACTCGGTGGGCCAGGACAAGCTGTTCCTCACGCGCGACCTGCCGGCGATCACGGACCACCTGCACTACCGGATCGTGGACGTGTCCACGATCAAGGAACTCGCCCGCCGCTGGTACCCCAAGGCCTACTTCCAGGCACCGGCCAAGACCGGCGGTCACCGCGCCCTCGGGGACATCGTGGACTCCATCAACGAGCTGCGCTACTACCGGTCCGCCATCATGGTCCCGGCCCCGGGTCCGGACTCCAGGACGGCCCAGAAGATCGCCGCCGGACTGGACACGGTCCAGTCCTGATCCACCGGTGCGCACAGCACCCCGGAAAGCGTGTATTATGGAACGCGCTGTCCCGGTCGGTTCCACCGGCCAGGCATGGTGGGTATAGCTCAGCTGGTAGAGCGTCTGGTTGTGGTCCAGAAGGTCGCGGGTTCAAGCCCCGTTACTCACCCCAATAAATACGCGGGATTCCGGTCCTGTTCTATAGGTTGGTAACGGTACTTGGTAATACACCAACGTACATAGACGTACATATCGGTCGACCGATACCTACCAAGAGAGCAACCATGGCATCCATACAGGAACGAAACGGCACCTTCTCCGTGCTCTACTGGCACGACGGAAAGCAACGCCGCACCCCCACCCTCGCCAACCGCCAAGGCGCAGAACGCATCAAAGCGATCATCGAGAACAAGGCCCAAGGCCCCGAGGTTGCACTACGCGTCCTCGGCGCGTCCCAAGACGCCAAGAGCATCACCCTGGCCGAATGGTTCCCCAAGCACCTAGAGCGCGTCGCCGTGAAAGCCACAGACGGAACCGTGGGCGGATACGAAGCCGAAGCCGCACGGTCCTGGCTCCCCCGCCTCGGCCCCCTGCCACTGGACACCATCACCGAAGAAACCATCATCGAATGGATCAACTGGCAGAAGGTCCAGCCCACCGCCCGCAGTGTGGCCCGCCGCGAGAAGGCTGCCGCCGCTGGGATGAAGGCCAAAGACCTGCCCCCACTGGAATACGTCTCAGCCAAGACCATCGACAACTACCATTCCCTACTGTCCTCCACCCTGGACAGCGCCGTCCGCAAGCACCTGATCCCGTTCAATCCGGCCAAGGGTGTGCCGCTGCCCAAGGATGACGTGCGCGAGGAGATGGAGATCTTCACCCGCGAGGAGTGGGACCGCTTCTACCGGGCCATGCCCGACCACTACAAGCCCTTTACAGCCTTTCTATTGGCCACTGGGGCGCGCATGGGTGAAGCCACCGCCGTCCGCGTGCGAGACATCGACTTCCAGCGTGGCACCGTGTCCATCCTCCGAGCCTGGAAGAAAGCCCGCCAAGGCACCGTCATGGGCGTCCCCAAGTCCAAGCGATCCCGCCGCGTCATCCGCGTCCCCGGCTGGGTGCTGGAACTGCTCTGGCCACTGGCTGACGGCCGCGACCCGGACGGCCTACTCTTCCGAGGCGTGCAAGGCGGCAGGCTCCCCGCGAACAACTACCGGGGCCGGCAATGGCCCGACGCCCTAGAGGCCGCTGGGATCACCAAACACCTGACCCCGCACAACGCCCGCCACACATTCGCCTCATGGGCTCTCATGGACGGCGTGGCCCCACTGGTCGTGCAATCCCGGCTCGGCCACGAGAACATCAGCACCACATCAACCATCTACTCCCACCTACTGCTAGACGAGCAGGACGGCGCAGTAGATGCTATCGGTTGGGAACCACCCAAGCAGCTCGAAGCGTGACCCGCAACACCACTATGCCCCCGGAATCCAGCGCGGATTCCGGGGGCATTTTTTGTGTCAAATAAAATACGCCTCTGACATGCGGGTCTACAAAGTCGTCCCAAGTGGCGGTTATGGTGGCAGTTCGACAGTTCCGATTACGCAAGGGGGGCACGATGGGGTGTTTGACTGTCCGCGATCTGGGGGACGCTAGCGAGCGGTTAGGAATCAGTGCTGTTGCACTGCTTGAGGCGTTCTTCTGCGCGCCCCAGCAGTTCGATAATGCTGATTCCGAAGGCTGAGGCCATGAGTGCGAGGTCATCAAGGGGGATGTCCCGCTTAGCGCCTTCGTAGCGCATCACGGTCTGCTTGTCCCTGCCGATCTTTTCGGCCAGTTCTGCCTGCGTCATTCCCAGGGCGGCGCGTTCCGCCTTGATTTGTCGACCCGTCGCTTCCTGAAGTCTCTCGCCGTAGTTGCTCATATATGAAAAATAGCACCGGCAAACCCTGGCGACTATCCATATTGGACAGTTCGAGTGTGTCCACGTGGCCCCTATGCGTGTCCACGTAGTTGATCGAGTAAACCCCGGGCGTTGACAGGGTTCCAATCTTGGGGTTGCAGATATCCAAACGGATAGCTAAAGTAGAGGCATGGACATCACCACAGCCACCGCAGACGCGGTAACCAAGGCCATGGTCGATGCGGGGGAATCGCTTAGCAGCCTTTCCGAAAAGGCCGGCCTCGCATACACCACCCTTCAGAACAAGACCAAGGGCACCCGCCCCTTCACCGTCAAGGAACTCGGCAGCATCGCCGACGCCCTCGGAGTCAGCGTGTTCGATCTCATCGCAGTCCCCGCTAAGGACGCGGCATGAGCGCATTCCATGGCACCGAATGGCTCGTCAGCCGCTGGGACAAGTCGCCACGCTGGATCACCCAGCAAGCACGAGCCAACAAGATCCCCGGCGCAATGAAGCTGGGGCGCGAATGGCGCTTCGATGAAGCCGACATCATCGCGCACGAAGAAGCGAACAAGACGGGCGGAGTATTCGCCCTCTCGGCAGGAGCCAAGGCCCGCCGCGCCGCCTAAGCGGCACCCCACACCCCACGCAACACCTTGCCCCGCAGAGGGCTCACCTTTCTGCACCCAAAAACACCCCGACCCGAGTTCCGCACACGGGCGAAGAAACCCTAGGGAGAACTATGTCCACCGCGACTGGTTACCGGAATCGCATTCTTGAATACGCAGACGAGCACGGCCACGACATCAGTAAGGGCAAGGCGATGAAGCTTGCCATTGTGTTGCATCGGCGTGGTGAGCGGATGCATGACGAGAACTTGGAACGCATCTTCACGCACAGTGACCCAACGCCGCCTGCCGCGTTCAAGCGCATCCACGCTAAGGCGGAGCTTGCTAAGCGCGGGGTGGTGTTGGCGTGAGCAAGTCGGATGTGTTCGCCCCTATCGAGGCGAATGGCAAAACGTATTGGCTTAGTCATCACGCGGCGGATCGTGCCCAGGATATGGGTGTCCCGTTGGCGTTGTTGCCGGTGATCCTCTCCACGGGGACCACACATGATGCGCCCCCCACGTCGAAGTATGCGGGTTGTTATGTGGTTCGGGCGGGGAAGGTCGCTGTGGCTGTGTCCCCGGACCCTGAAGGCCCCGTCATTAGCACCGTGCTTTGGTCCACGTTGGATGCGTGGCGGGCTGCTGACCAGAAAGCGGGCCGCACCTACAAAGGCGACGAATACACCCGCAAGGTTCTGACCAGTTGGTTCGGAGCTGAAGCCGCATGAACACCCCCACTAATCAAGGAGTAATGATGTGTGAAGTTTCTGATGCCCGAGACCGTCTACTTGCCACCGCCGTCAGGGTCGCCCGTCTGATCGGTGAAGACCCGGACGGTGACGTGCTGGACCGTGCACACACCCGATTCCTGGAAGCCGAAGCCGCATACATGGCCCTCTGGGACGAGGTACCCGCATGAGCGACTGCAGCATCGAGGGATGTAGCGAGCCAATCAAGGTCAAGTCACGCGGATGGTGCAACAAGCACTACAAGCGGTGGAGGGCGTACGGGACGCCAGAGGGCCGCGCATCCCGCACCGCCCGATTCTGGGAGAGGGTCAACAAGTCAGCGCCAAATGGTTGCTGGGAATGGACCGGGCAAACGAACAACGGATACGGGCGACTTAGCTGGGGTCCACGCATGGACTATGCGCACAGGATCGCATTCAGGCTGGTCAACGGGAGCATCCCCCACGCCTTTGAAATCGACCACATTTGCCACAACACCATCTGCGTAAACCCATCCCACCTTCGTCTTGCGAACAGATCGGAGAATCAGCAGAACATGCGTGGCCCTAACAGAAACACCACGACTGGAGTGCGGGGCGTCTCGTACATCAAGTCCCGAGGCGTATATCAGTGCCACGGGTCTATCAACGGGAAAAGTGTGGGCCTCGGCTACTTCACCACGCTAGACGCAGCAACCGAGTTCATCGCTGAGTGGCGGCGAGAGAACTACCCATTCAGCGACATGGACAAGGTGGCGTAGTGACAGATTGCCCAGACCTCCCGGATTGGCTGCCAGACCCGCCGATGGCCTTTGCCGACGAATGGACCGATTGGAGAGACGCTGCCCTGGATTGGATCTCGGAGCAGGACGACGAGTGGACCGCAGATGAGCTTAGGGCCGCGTTACCTGAGCCTCGCCCGCATTGGCCCGGCGCTGTTGTCCGCACCGCATCCGGCCGGCACATGATCCGCCTTGTTGGTCAACGCCGATCAACGCACCCCACTAGGAAAAAGAGTCTGCTGGCTATCTGGGAGACCGTTAGGACAAGCCATGACTGACAAACAGCTTTACCGACGTAGGAAGAACACTCAGGCCCGCATTCATGGCGGGCCTCTTGTGTGTCCGGAGTCTTTGCATGTTTTGGACCGAACTGAGCATGGCTATCACTGCCCGGCGTGCAACTGGGACTGGGCACATGACGGATCAATCATCAAGGAGGTGGCCCCGTGATGTGGCAGATCCTCTTAATCGTCCTCGTGGCTCTGGTGCTGGTGATGGAGTGGCGTTCGTCGGCACCTGTTGAGCCCCGTCATTCGTTGGATTGCCTGGATGGTGTGGCGGATGAGAACTGTTCGCACCGCGCACACCTCACCCGCGAAGAAGTTGAGTTCATCCAGTCATTGGACGGCCAGTTAGGAATCAAGCCATGAACGCGACCACGAACCTTTGCACGTGCGCACCCCACACGTATGCGAAGGCCACCCCGATTCTGTACGTCCACGAGATCGAAGTAGTGGACCCGTTCTGCAAACACCACGGCGACCCGTCGTGATCACCGAAGGCGACCTAATGCCCCTCGACACCCACACCCAACGCATGGCCGCCATCCGTGCCATCCCCCGCACATGGGAACTGTGGCTAGAGGGCAACGACTTCTACGGCGGCCTCCTGTACCTGACCTACACAGGTCTCGCCCGCCACTGGACCACCTGGAGATAACCCCATGACCCCCATTGTCCTCACCATCGCCGCCTCTGTTGTGGCTGGTGTGATCGTCGCCTACACCGTGACCGCAATCACCGACCGAGTATTAGACCGCATGTACCCAAGGAGTACACGATGAGCAATCGCACATACGCCCCCTCAGACTTCGCCAAGGCCCTCGAACTGGCCGGCGTCGTCGGAGAAGTCACTGACACGCAGGCCCGTGACGTGATGACCCTGCTCGGCCTGACCGTGGAAGACCCCAAGCCCGGGCCGGGCGTGTACCTGACCCGGCATGGAATCCCCGTGCTGATTGGTGACGCCGGACTCACGCACAAGGCTGGGGCGGTCGGCCTTGTAAGCGAGGAGCTGGAAGAGTTCGACCTTGACGGCCCTGGCGGTGACTTGATCCCCGCCCGCGTGGTCCCCGCCGAACCCGTGGAACTCACTGAGGAACAGGTTGGCGAACTGTGGGATGCGCGACGAATCAGGATTGTCAACTGGAGCGAGGTCAACGAATCGAAGCGCATGGACATCACCCCCACCGTGAACGCCGCCCTAGCCAAGTACGGGCACGGCACCACCACCCCCAGCCGTGAGCAGGTGGAGGAAATCCTCGCGTCGTCATGGGAGGACTGGACGGCAATCGGCAAGGAGGCAACCATCCGCCTGCACGCCGACGCCGTGATGGCCCTGCTGAAGCCATGACCAAGAATCGTGGCCGCCCGTGTCCGTGTGGTCGTGGGCGTGGCTTCCCTAACCGTCGTGTGGCCGCTGATGTGCGAGCCCACATGACCACACTGCCCACCACCTACTACCAGTGCGAGCACGGCCGGACACACTGGCACTAACCCCCACATGCATCCCCCTAAGCCCCTGCCAAACGGTGGGGGCTTACTCGTACCCAATCCCAAGGAGAAGTCATGAGCATCCCAGACCCCGCCGAGGACATGCCCGGCAACCCCTACACCGATCTGGCCTACTACGCCGCCGAGCTGGTCCCGTCGAACAGGGAGCCAGCCGACGACGCCGCCACCGCACAGGCATACGCAACCCTTGCCCTCGCCCATGAACAGCGCACCGCCAACCTCATCGCCTACTCGAAGCACATTGACGATACCGACCGCGACGTAATCGACCAGATCGTCGCCCGCCTCGGATTGGAGGACGACTCATGACCCGCTTCCGTGAGGCCCAAATAGACATCGCCATCATCCTCGGACTGTTCCTCGGAATGCCGACCACCGCAACCCTGCTCATCGAATGGATCGGACTGTAATGGCACTCACCGTTTACGAGAACCTGGAGCAAGGTTCTGAGGAATGGCTACAGGCACGGTGCGGGATCGTCACCGCATCCACTGTCGGCCAGTTGATCACCACGAAGACCATCAAACCCGCCAGCAACGAGACCGCACGATCCCTAACCGCACACCTCGTAGCCGAACGCATTACCGGCTACGTCGAACCCACCTACGTCAGCGCGGACATGGAACGCGGCAACCTCTCAGAGCCCTACGCACGCGACGCCTACGCCGAACAGCAAGGCCTCACCGTGGACGAGATCGGCTTCATGGTCCGCGAGCAGGGAGACACTTTCCGGCTCGGATGGTCACCCGATGGCCTCGTGGGAGAAGTTGGGGCGATTGAAATCAAGTCGCCTCGCCAGAAGAAGCACCTGCAAACCATCCTCGCTGACGAAGTACCGCCCGAGCACATGGCCCAGTTGCAAGCCGGGCTACTGGTCAGCGGACGTGGATGGATCGACTTCATCTCCTACTGCGGAGGATTCCCCCTGTACGTCAAGCGCGTCACCCCAGACCAGAAATGGGCGGACACCATCACCCTGGCCGTTCAGACATTCGAGCAGCGCGCCGAAGAAATGACCAACCGATACAAGGGTGCGACCGTCGGCAAGGAACCAATGGAACGCATCGACTTCGACCAAGAAATGGAGATCCAGTTCTAGATGGACATCTCAAAGACAACGCAGCCTGACTCATCGCAGGTCAACGCTGAAGACCTGCTCGCTGGCCCCGTGACCGTAACCGTCACGGATGTCACCGCTGGCAACGCTGAACAGCCCGTCAACATCGGACTGGCCGAGTACCCCGGGCGCGCTTACAGGCCCTCTAAGAGCATGCGGCGCATCCTCGTAGCCGGGTGGGGACCTGATGCCTCCCAGTACACGGGCCGCCGCCTGACCCTCGTGAGGAACCCTGACATCCGGTTCGGGAAGGACGTTGTGGGCGGCATTGAGATCGCGGCTATGAGCCACTTGGAGAAGCCGCTTGCGGTTGCCCTCACGGTGTCCCGTGGCAAGCGCCGCCAGTTCAAGGTGGCCCCCCTCCAGGAAGCACCCCCCGCACAGTCCACGGGTGAGATCCCCGCTGAGGTGATCGCCAACGTTGAGAAGGCAAAGGCTGACGGCAACCTCGGGTCATACCTTGCATGGCTTGAAGATCAGGGCGCACCCGAACACATCACCGCCTACGTGAAAGACCAGGAGGAAGCATGAGAGCACAGTTTCAACACCCATGTGATGAGTGTGAACAGCCGATTCATTACCTTCAAGGCGAGCCGCCAAAACATGAATGCGACTACTGGAATGAGACTTACGCGGACCCCGAAACCCGCACGTGACAAGTCGTAATGCGCTAGAATGAGAACAGCCCCGGAGAGTGCGTCAACACTCAATCCGGGGCCTGACCCATTCACTTGAGCAACCAAGGAAGGGGCTACCAACTATGGTACCCAAGATTTGCTCCGTCGCAGGATGCGACAAGGCCGCAACGCGCAAGAAGATGTGCGACATGCACTACAGGCGCTTCCGCAACCATGGGGACCCGCTCATCACGAAGATGCCAGGGCGCGGAAGGCCCCCCGCCGAACGGTTGGACATGCACACCGACAAGTCCGGCGACTGTTGGGTGTTCACCGGATCTGGTCAGGTGTACGGAAAGCTCGACGTCAAGGGGCGCAGCGTGTCGGCTCACAGGCTGGCTTACGAGTCGGCCAACGGCCCCGTGCCAGCAGGGCAGGTTGTCCGTCACAAGTGCGACAACACCAAGTGCGTCCGACCGTCACACCTTGAACTTGGCACCCATGCCGACAACTCCCGCGACATGACGAAGCGCGAGAGACAGGCTAGGGGCGAGCGGCAGGGAAGCGCGAAGCTGACCGAATCGCAAGTTCTAGAGATCCGCAGCATTGCCGCCACTGGCAGTGTCAAGCACTCACTTATCGCCAAGCGGTTCGGCGTTAGTCAAGCGCAGATTGGGCACATCGTGACCGGTCGGCGTTGGAAGTATCTACTCAATCAATCAGAAAAAGAGGTGGCCTAATTGGCTCAGGTGTCATTCAAGGGAAACGTCGGCAAGGTTCGCGGCTTGGCCTTCTCTAACGATGGGAAGCCTCGCTTCTCATTCTCAGTAGCGGAGGGGCATTCCAAGCCGAACGGCAACGGGGGCTTCGATGACATCGGAACCACGTGGTGGAACGTGACCGTCTTCGGCAAGCAGGCTGAAGACCTCGCGGACATCGTTGCTGAGGGGCAGAAGCAGCGCGTAGTGGTCGCTGGCCGATCCTCCACCCGCGAGTACGAGGCCAACGGCGAGACCCGCACCAGCCTGGATGTCATCGCTGACAACGTGGGCGTCGTCCACCGCGCACCGCAGGGACAGCAGCAGGGCCAGCCCGCACAGCAGCAGCCATGGGGCGGTCAGCAGCAGGCCGCACCGAACTGGGGTGTTCCTCAGGGCGGAGGCCCGGCCTTCTAGTCACACCTAACCACTCATCCCCTTAGGGGCCGTCACTTCGGTGGCGGCCCCTTTCGTACCCCCAGAAAGACAAGCCAATGATCACCCCCGATTACGACCCCACACAGCATTTCGTGGTCATCAAAACCGAGCACATGGCGGACAAAGTTGTGCGCTGTGAATGCGGATGGGAAAGCCGTGGATGGGTTTACCACCCCCGCGCAGAAGCCGCCGGCGAACGACACCTGAAGGAGCAGCAGGCATGACCAAGTACACAGATGGCCAGAAGGTATTCGCCTATGTCGTCATGTCATCCGAAGGGCCGAACGTCCTCACCAACGGCAAAGAGCCAGAGGGCATGGTCCTTATCGAAAAGCGCGGACGCGGCCCCGTGCACACCTACGAATGGTTTAGCGAGGGCCGTGAAGCGTTGACCTACTGGCACTGCACTAAGGCCGGGCGCGGGTTCGTGCGTGGCGAGAAAGTCGAGTGGGACGACTACACCAAGCGACAGATGGAATACCTCATCAAGGAGGCAGCCAAGTGACCGCTTTCATTGATCCCCGCACTGGCGACCCAATCATTACTCCGTGCATGAAGGTTGACCCGGAGACGTTCTTCCGGACAGGGGAAGGCGATGAGGCGCGAGCCAAGGCCCTGTGTGCATCGTGCCCAGCGACCGCCAGAAGGGACTGCCTGAGCCTCGCGCAGAAGGTGGAGCGCGACCACGGCCACGGCTACAAGTACGGCGTGTGGTCGATGATGAACCCCTCCGAGCGTGGCCGTATGTCTGACAGGAAGGCCGTGGCATGAGTGACAACGTGAATAGCCCCGCCCATTACACGACGTACCCGGTTGAAGTTATCGAACTCACGGAATGCATGAACTTCAATCGCGGCAATGCGGTCAAGTACATCGCACGCGCTGGCTTGAAAGATCCAGCCAAAGAGATTGAAGACCTCATGAAAGCCCGCTGGTACATCAGCCGCGAGATTGACCGGATGGAGAAGGGGAACAGGCCGTCATGAGCAACAAGGCCGCAGCGCAGTGGCATGGCGTGACGTGTGGCGGTGAGTGTTGCCGAACGAATAAGCACCTCGGGGTCTGCCCGCACGCGAGAGTATGCACCTTTCATTTGGCCGAAGAAGTGCAGCGCATCAAAGCGGACAGGGAGGCATCAGCACGATTGGAGGCATTCAAACCATGGCGGTAGGTGAGAAGCGTTTGAACGTGGCGGGCAACGGACCCTGTAGCACGTGTGGCCGTCAGATGCGGCCCTCAAACCGTTCCATTGCGGACAACCCTGGCACCATCGCACACCACGGGCACGGGGTCTGCGTGTCATGCACGAAGCGGGCACAACGGAAGGCGGCAGGCAAAGAGTACCGACCCAAACGGCCTACCCATTGCGTGGGATGCAACCGGCCCTTACGCCCCGGCAAAACGAAACCAGCCGACTACCCCGGCACCGTCGAACACCGGGGCAAAGGCCGCTGCCAACTGTGCACGAAACAACAGGCAACCCCCGACGCGCCCAAGCCAGTCATCCAGAAACTCCGTGCACCAGCAGAACCCATTGAAGGCATCAACCCCGCAATGGACGCCTACCTACGCAAACGCCGTGAACGACTCGCACGCCAACAACGACTAACCCAAGTAAGGAGACCAGCCGCATGAACTATCCGGCCTGCACCCGTTGCGGGAATCTCATGCGCAAAGACAGCCAACGCGCCGTAGACCACCCCGGCACCGTCAAACCCGCAGCCGGGGGCATATGCAAAGTCTGCAAACGCAAAGAAACCCGCGCACAACCCGTGCCCCTCGCCATCCCAGACCGCGAGTTCCATTTAGACGTGGCACGCACCGCATATGCCGGGTGGATCACCGAACGCAACCGACGCCTAGGAGTTAGAGCATGATTAATACCGCGTCCGAGCAGGTGGATACCCTTGACATCGTGGCAATCCCGAAGACGCTCCATGTGCAGCGCATTGAATCCAAGCGCGCTGCCGAGCTGGTCGTGAAGCACCACTACTTGCATAGGCGGCCTCCGATTAGCCACGCGTTCGGACTGTTCAATCATGGGTTGATGGTCGGCACGGTGACTTATGGGACGCCCGCTAGTCGCCATTTGCAGATGGGTGCCTGCCCCGAAGATCCGTCATCGGTGATCGAGTTGAACCGGCTTTGGGTGTCTGATGCAATGCCGAAGAACACGGAGTCATGGTTTGTTTCTCGCACACTGAAAGCCTTGCCGCCGAAGATCGTTGTGTCTTATGCGGACACTAAGGAGCAGCATTACGGGTACATCTACCGGGCGCTGAACTTCCACTACGCCGGGTGGACAGACATGGAGCGGAAGACACCGCGCTATGACTACATTCCGCACGATCCGAAGGCGCACACCAGGGACGCTTTCAGGACGGGTTATGCGTACAAGGTGCGCCGGTTGCCGAAGGTCAAGTATTGGATCGTGACGGGCAATAAGGCTGAGCGGCGTCGGTTGACTCGGATGAGTGGTTGGCCGCGTTTGGACTGGCACACGTTGCCGCCGCCGGAGTATGTGGAAGCTGTGGCGGAAACGGCTTGACCCCTTGACGTTGTACCTACAGCTATGCGAGACTGTAGGTACAGAACGAAGGAGAAGAAAATGACCACCACCAAGGCAACCGAAACATACGCAGTCATCAGCAAAGGCACCCTGGACAACGGACAAGAAGCCTGGACCGCAATCGTCTACCTGAAAGGACGCAAGCGCACACAGGTTCTCAGCGGCAGCAGCGAGTCCGTCATAAGGCTAAGGTGCCGCCAGTTCGGAGTCACCGACCTCCGCAATCTGAACGGACGACCCGCCTAATGCCCACCCCGCTCCGAAACATCCGAATACCCGACGAACTCTGGCAACAACTCATAGCCAAAGCCAAAGAACAGGACACCGACGCATCCACCATCATCCGACAACTCATCACCCAATGGCTCGAAACCCAGAAGGAGTAAGCATCAAAAACCCACTCCGCAAATGGATAGCCAAAATCGTCCGCGAAGAAATCCGCAAAGAACGACAAGAGCGAAGCCTGAACCCACCCCTCTACCCCTCGTTGGAAGACATCGAAGCAGCCCAGCGAATCCGGGTCGAACGTCTTAGACAGGAAATGAAGAAACAGAAATGAATACCACTGACGAGTCAATCAAGAAGGCCAAGCAGGCATGGTCCGCAACCTGCGACGCCGGAAACGCAGGGCCAGGCTACGAGAATGCGTGGCGCGCAGCATTGGACGCAGCCGCATCGACGATCAAAGCAGACGCCTACACCCTCGGCTGGCAACGGGCAGTCAACGCGCACCCCTCCTGGTGGCAAGACCCCGAGTACAGCAAGAACCCATACCGCGACTAGCAGAACAAGACGTCAAGGGCCATCCAATCGGGTGGCCCTTTTGCTTACCCGAAAGAAGCCATGCAGAGCACTCACCACTACAACATCCGAATCCGCGTCGATTGCGACCCAGGCGACCTAGAAGCAATCCGACTAGACCTCAACGATGTAGCCGAAGACATTAGCAACTACTGGGCACCCGGCGTCAGCGTCACCGCCACTCTCGAACCCGCAACGAAGGACACCCCGTGAACCTGTCTGTAAAGCGAACAAACGAAGCCGCCATCCTGCCTACCCGCGCAACCCCCGGCAGTGCGGCAATCGATCTGTACGCCCTCAACTCCGTGACCCTCTACGTGGGCCAGCGTGTCCCCGTAGACACCGGTATCGCCGTTGCTATCCCCGAGGGTTACGCGGGCTTCCTGCACAGTCGTAGCGGGCACGGACTCAAGCACGGGGTCACCCTGGCGAACAGTGTCGGCGTCATCGACTCTGACTATCGCGGCCCGTTGAAAGCCGTCCTCGTGAACCACGGCCAACTCCCCTACCACGTAGCAGCCGGCGAACGCATCGCACAGCTGGTGATCCAGGCTGTTGAGACACCCGGCGTCACCCTCGTGGACGAACTGCCCGAGACAGTGCGCGGTGCAGGCGGATTCGGGAGCACGGGAGTCAAGTAATGGCACGCAGCAGGACATCAGCCAAACAAGCCGGGGCACGCTTCGAACGCTCCATAGCCGACTGGCTAGCCGAACACGTAGACGACCGCATAGACCGCAGGGTAAAAGGCGGTTCCAAAGATCGCGGGGACATCGGTGGTTGGCGATTCGCCGGCCGCCGCATCGTCGCAGAACTCAAAGACGTAGCCACCATGAACCTCGGCGGCTGGGTCAAAGAAGCCGAGATCGAACGGCTAAACGACGACGCACACGTGGCCCTAGTTATCCACAAGAGACGCGGTCACGGAGACCCCGGCGACCAATACGTCACCCTCACCCTGCGTGACCTCATAGCACTCACCACGGGAGAACGACCGTGAACATCACGATCACCAGGCAGGAACTAGAGGTCATCCTGTACGACATCGAGCAGAAGCACCACCTGCACGGCCATGAATGCCTATGCGGGTTCGCCTCGGCCCGGAGCAGGTCACGTACTGAACACATCACCGGCCTAGTCCGTGCCGCCATGGCAGACCACCTCACCAACTAAAACCAACCCCCTACCCCCACCCCAGGCCCGGCATTGCGTCCGGGCCTTTGTCATGCAAGGAGCACCCCCATGTCCGCTATCCTCACCGGCCCGCAGCTCGCGCAGGCCGCAATGAACATGGTCAGCAACTTTGATCCGACCCGCCTGCCCCGCACCGACCTGACCGCCGCGTTGTGCGCATTCCTGGAACCACTGACCACAGAGCACCTGAAGCGCGAACACGTGGACAAGCTCATTGAGGCGGCCAACTCGTGGTTCCAGGCAGACCAACTCGCATACGACGACCCCATGGAGGGCAAGCCGCACGCATGGGCCAAACACGCCGACGAATCCCGCCGCCGCGTCCGCATCATCGCCGAAGCCATTGTCGACGGGGGAAGGCCGGAGTGAACCAAGTTATCCACAGAACTTCAGGGATTCACCCCCAAAGCGGAGAGGGCTACGGTATGGTGGTAGAGGAAGAACTGAATAATAAGACGGCCCCGGCCGGTGCTGGAAACACCGAACCGAGGCCTCACCACCAACTTGGGATAGCAAGGAGGCGGCTAGAGATGAGTGTATCGTCTCCAGACACCACCGGGCTAGATCGCAAAGATCTGGCCCGTAGTTATTTAAAGATGGCCGGCAACGAACACCGGACCATCCAGGCGCAGCTAGAGGAAAGCGCATCCAAGCGCGCACACTTCGCCGCCATCGGCCGCAAGCACGGCATCACCTACCGCGAGATCGCCGAACACTACGGCGTTACCGAGGGTGCCGTCCGCCAGATGCTAAAGCGCATCGGGGGTGAATAAGTGCCCTGGTTTCGCGTTGACGACAACTTCTACGACCACCCCAAGGTTGATGATCTGTCGCTCGAAGCAGTCGGGCTGTGGACCCTCTGTGGAACCTACTGCGCCAAGCAGCTCACCGACGGGTTCGTCCCAGCTCGTCGCGCCATGAAGATGGGCGGCACTGAGTCCGCCATTGCTGAACTCATCAAGTCGGGTCTGTGGCTTGACGTAGAGGGCGGCTACCAGTTCCACGACTGGGACGCCTACCAGCCCACAAGGGAAAAGGTTGAGCGAGACAGGGAGTCAGCGAGGGAACGACAGGCCCGAAAGCGCAGGAACGAACTCGGGCAGTATTCGGCCCCACTTCAGTTGGTGTCCAACGGAAGTCACGCCGTGACATCGCAGGAACTTCCAGCGGGATCACTGAGTGAGTCACACCACCCCGGCCCGACCCTTCCCGACCCTTCCCTTAGTGTGCCGACTCGTCGCAAGCCCGAACGTCCCCTGCCGGGAGATTGGGCACCAACCCCGGCACACAGCCGCTACGCCGAAGACAACGGAATCAACCTGGACTTCCAAGCCGAACGATTCCGCAACCACGCCCAAGCCAACGACAGGCGGGCACGCGACTGGAACGCAGCATTCCGCAACTGGCTCTTGAAAGCCGAGAAGTCCCCCACCGCTACTAAGAATCCCCTCTGGGACACGTAAGGAGAATGATGATTGACCTGGAGACGGCGGAGCTTGCTGTCATCGGCTCGGCGTTGCTGACTAATGGGCGGGCGCTGGAAGACATTGATTTCAGCCCCACGGACTACCGGCATCCGACGATGGAGTTCATTCACCGGACGATGCAGGACATGAAGGCGGCAGGTCAGCCTATCGACCTGCTCACCGTGTCATCAGCGTTGATGAAGTCTGGGGAGAAGGTTGACCCGACGATCCTGCACCGGGCGCAGGAAGCTACCCCGTCTGCTGCCAGCGTGGACCATTACGCGGGGATCGTCACGGATGCCGCCACTCTCCGCAGGTTGTATGGGGCTGCCGAGAAGGTCAAGGAGATGGCCGCTGGTGGTGGTGACGCTGACGAGATCGTGGAAGCGGCCCGCCGTGAGATGGATGCAACTCAGTCACGGGCTAGGTCTACGCCGGTTCAGTTCGTGGCTGACACCATTGGCGGCACGATTGATTATTTGGAGGAGGAGGTGGCGAGCGTCCCGACGTTGTGGCGGGACGTGAACCACATCATCACTGGGCTGCGTCCTGGAGCCCTCTACGTGGTTGGTGCGCGTCCGAGTGTGGGCAAGTCGGTTGTGGCCCTCCAGTTGGCTCAGGCGCTCTTACAGCATGGGTCTGTGGCGTTCGTGTCCCTGGAGATGTCGGTGAACGATCTGACTACCCGCCTGCTGTCAAATGAGTTGCGGATCGACATGGGCAAGCTGGTCCGTCACGAGTTGGATGCAACTGACTGGGCGAAGATCGGCGAATGGGTGCGCAACCGCCGTCAGGTGCCCCTCGCTATCAACGACAACACGGGCATGAGCTTCACTGACCTGAAGCGGTTCGCCCGGAACGTGCACCGGAAGGCGCCTTTGGCTGGTGTCGTCGTTGACTACCTCCAGTTGATGGCACAGCCCCCCGGTGACAAGCGGCCACGGCATGAGTTCGTTGCCGACATGTCCCGCCAGTTGAAGATCCTCGCCATGGAAATGCAGGTCCCAGTCATTGCCCTATCCCAGCTCAACCGGTCCAGTGAGTCTAGGGATGATAAGCGGCCCGGTTTGCATGACCTGCGTGAGTCTGGGGCCATTGAGCAGGATGCTGACGTGGTAATCCTTTTGCATAGGGAGATCATGGGTGACAAGACGGACGAGATTACGTTCAGCATCGCCAAGAACCGGCACGGGCGCACCGGGCCTGTAGACCTCACGTTTGCCGGCCACTATTCGCAAGTACGAGACAAGTAGGAGCAACCATGAACATCCCCGAGGAAGCAATCGAGAAGGCCGCTGAAGAACTGCACTTCTGGCGCGGACATGTCGTGCCGTGGGAGAACATGCACGACGCAGCAAAGGACGGATGGCGAGGCGAGGCCCGTGCTGCTTTGTCTGCCGCCGCACCACTAATCGCAGCACAAGCATGGGATGAGGGGCGACGTGCTGGTAATCAACCTGTAAGCCAGCCCAACCCCTACAAGGAGCAGTCGTGAAGCGTCCGCCGATCAACACTTACGACTACATCCGCCAAGTGATCCGTGAAGGCGGCCGTGCCAGTGTTAGGAAGACCGACGCGGATTGCTGGTCAGCGCAATGGTTCGGCGGAAAGCACGGAGCATTCGGCCTCTCATTCAGAGATCCCGCCGAGGCCCACCGCTTTGCCCAATGCATCACCGCGACAAACGGTGACGCCCGTGCCGCCATATACCTATACGAACGCAACACTAAGGAGACCCCATGACTATCCGCGCCGAACTGGACAACATGCGGGAACGAGTGGAGGGCACGACGGAAGGCCCGTGGGAAGTAGACGCCGACGACACGCGACAGATCCGAACAGCCGGTGATGGCTACTGGATTGCTTCTCTCCGCGCCACCTACGAAGACGAACCCACGCGGATCAGCAACGCCGAGTTCATCGCGCACGCCCGCACCGACCTGCCGAGACTGCTGGACGCGCTGGATGCCGTTTATGCAGAACTGATCGAGATGGACAAAAGCCGTGACGGAATCCTTGGGCGTCGAGAGATTGGCCCCGATGAAGCCGCGACCGCACGCACCCTAGGCGTAGTTGAAGCACGGCTATCCATAGCCATCACCACCGCTTTGGAGGGCAAGTGACTGACGGGTTCAAGGCTGAGGATCGCCGCCAGCAGGTAGCCGAGTGGGGGCGTGAGGCAGTCCGCGTCTTGGAGCAGCAAAACCTGGACTGCACTTGCGAGTACGAGGAGCTAGAAACCTACCAAGGCGTCATCGTTGGCCGCACTTGCACGTACCGCGACACTGACTGTCCCACGCACTGGCCACTCACAGCCACATAACCGCACCTGAGAGCGCCTACCAGCCCGCACGCACACAACCAACCACCCCAGCACCCAAGAGGCCCGCAGAATCGCGTACAGCGACTGCGGGCCAAGTCATGTCAGGAGAAGCCATGAAACGCCTATACAGCGCCATCTGTGGATGGCTAGAAGCAGACGCCGCAATGCGGTCAACCGAACACGAGGCACAGCGCGAAGGCAACAACTTTGCCCAAGCCGAACGCGCCGACCAGCCACAGAACGACGAACTGCACGCCGCATATAGGCCCGAATCAATCCACAACGACGACGGCGGCGCATACCGGCTCGGATTCACGGGCGGCCGCTGGCAATGACCGCCATCCGTATCAAAGACGGTGCGCACCGCATTACCACCAACGCCACCGCAATCACCATCGAACTCGAGCCAGACGAGGACGGGTACCGGTTAGTTGTCTGGCAGGGCAACCACGCCGTACACATCAGCCACCTCAAAGGTGGCGCGGCAATCAAAATACTCAACGCCGACAACTAGACACCTGAACCACCCAAGGCCCTGAGCGTGTTGCTCAGGGCCTTACTCGTACCCAAGGAGGGGAACTTGAAGCCCTACTACCAAGACGAATCAGTCACGCTCTACAACGGCGACTGCCAAGAACTAGCCGACAAGTGGACGAGCGCCGATGTTCTAGTCACCGATCCGCCCTATGGAGTTGAGTGGACGGGCCATAACAGCTCATACAGAACTGACGGAGAACGGGTCACCACCACTCACAAGGCCATCTCGGGGGACCACGACGCAGCCGCAAGAGATGCCGTACTCGCCCAATGGGGAAACCGGCCTGCCATCGTCTTTGGATCATGGAGAGTTGCCCGCCCGGACCGCACTGAGCACCGCCTTATATGGCACAAGCAAGGCCAAGCGCCAGGGCCACTAAAGGCAGCGTTCATGTCGCAGGACGAAGAGATATACGTCATCGGCAAAGGCTTCCGCAAATCTTCCCCGCCCCTCCGATCAGTCATCACCACAACCGAAGCGCGGTCTGTGGAAGTGGCCAAGATCGGCCATCCGACGCCAAAGCCAGTTGGACTCATGGAAGTCCTTATTGACCGCTGCCCACCCGGAACCATCGCTGACCCCTTTGCCGGAAGCGGGGCAACCCTCATCGCAGCCCGGAACCTTGGACGAAAATCCGTGGGCATCGAACTAGAAGAACGCTACTGCGAACTGATCGCATCCCGACTATCCCAAACCGCATTCGACCTAGGAGCACTCGCATGAACATCCCCGAAGCCGCAATCAGCAAGGCGGCGTCTGCCATGTTCGCGGAGTCTGCGAAGGGTGGCGTCATGACAACCCATCGTTACGCACGAGCCGCACTCGAAGCCGCTGCCCCCTATATGCGAGAAGCCGACTACTCCCCTACGTCCACGCACAGCCCTTCCAAGGAGAACTGACATGCCTGTCCATGGAGCAATGACCGGAGTTCACTACCACGCCAACGGCCAGGCAGCAGTCAATGCCGCAACCAAGCGTGCCCGCAATACCACCATCGTTATTGGTGCAGACCAGAAGGACGGAACACTGCTGCTGGACATCGACGTCCAATCTCAGGTCTGCCGAGACAAGGCAGAACTAATCGACCAGTTGCGACTCATCATCAAGGCGCTCGAAGGGCAGGAACTGTGAACATCCCCGGGGATCTGATCGAGAAGGCGGCAAAGGCAGTCCACCAGTACGACGACCCTGGCAAGGACTGGCAAGGGAACCTGACCGCCGATGAGCGCGACATGTACCGCGATGCCGCATGTGCCGCACTCGTCGCCGTAATGCCATACCTGAAGGAGCAATCATGACCACTTGCACCTATCACCGTTGCGACACTCCAAACCCTGACGGCATCACCCTTTGCCACGCAGACGCCCAGCGCCTCCGTGACATCCTCGGGTGGATACCCGACGCCCTCAACACCATCACGGACACGGTGGCCCGCATGGACCGCACAGGTTCGGATGGGGGCTCATCTAGCGGTGACCATGCGGAGGCCGTCAACGTGGATGCTCTAGACGCCAAGATCGACCTAGAAGAAAAGCTAGGCACATGGGCGCGCATGTTGCTGGATGATGACCCGAGCGAGGACCTGCGCAACGTTGCACCGTTGACGTACCTCACGCTGTCCATCGACCTGATCCGCACCGTGGACTACGCCGGCGACCTGCTAGACGAACTGTCCGAGGCGCTCCGCAAAGTCACCAGGGCCGCAGACACACAAACCGGGACCATCCAACTCGGACCATGCCTCAACGTGGACGACGACGGCAACCATTGCCACGGACGCATCCAATCCCGACGAGACAACAACGGGGCACGATGCACCGAATGCCGAGCCAACTACGACGCCACCGAAGTCACCCAATACAGGATCTCGGAGTCATGGCACCGCACCGCACCACTCTCCACTGTTGTGAAGGCGCTCAGGCTGGCAGAAGTTCCGGTGACTATCCACGCCGCCAAGCAATGGGTCAAGCGCGGACACTTGGAACCACTGGCCCACGCGATTGACGGAACTGCCCTATACACCGCCAAACAAGTGGACGATGTGCGCAGAGGAGTGACCAGAAACCGGCGTGCTGCTTGACAGAATGCTAGGTGTACCCTATGGTGAATGTATGTTGCGATAGTTGCCTTTAGGGCAGATCGCGCAGTCAAGGTCTCAGCTACTCCGCTGGGGCCTTTCTTGTTCTGTCCAGTGCCGTGACTCCTTCGGCAAACCTGGACTGGCGGCGGGGTCGATCCGCTGGGGGCGTTTGATCCCCCGCCGCCCCTGACTTCCCGGTAAACAGCAACCATCACCAAAAGTGCAGGCTGATCAACCGGTTAGCGCAGACCCAAGCCGCGCAGAAGAAACCGATACCGACATCGGAGCTTGGCAACTTGAAAACATGGAGGGGTCATGGATGCCCGGTGCGATAGGTACGCCTCAGAACGCGCAGTAGCCATCATCACACTCATCCCCAGCATGGTCAGCCTGTATGCGTGCAATCACCACGCGCAAGCCTGGATGGACCAACTAGAAGCACGCGGCGACGAGTTCGAGGTCTACTACCCCGCAGACCAAGAAACCCTACTCAACGCCTAAAGGCACACGCCAACACTCATAGGGTCCGACATCTTGCTAGCCGCAGTCGGATCACCAGCCCACTCAATCGGGGCATCCGGGCGGGACATGCGGTCCACATAGTCCCCAATGCACCCCACCACATGCAACACCCGCCCCTCATCGTCATACTCCCCCGTGAGCGTGTCGCACAGGGACATCAGATCGTAGTCCCCCTCGTAAGTTGAGGGGTCCACGTTGTCAATACGGGCCGCCTGTGATGCAGCCTCCCCCATACACGACTCATGGGAAGCACTAGACGCACCCCCACACGCGGCAAGAGCAGGGGCAACAAGCAACAGGGGGACGGCAAAGGCTAACCGGGTGCGATAAGACATGCGCTGATCATACGCGCAGGCCAGTACGGATTAATAGGGGTGACCGATACGCAATGGCTACCCCCAAGGCAAACCCACGCCGGTCCAACGGAACCCTCCGCGACAAGATCAGAGCACGGGTCATGCGCGAAGAGACCCACTGCTGGCTATGCGGACACCCAGTAGACACCAGCCTTCCACACGGCTTCCCCGACTCGCCCGAGGTAGACGAGGTGGTTCCCGTGTCCAAGGGCGGCTCACCCTACGACCGGACCAACTGCCGCTTAGCACACCGACTCTGCAACCAACAACGCGGCAACAAAGACTTGACAGACTACCGCGTCGAACGCATGAAACCGTTGAAAACTTCACGGCAATGGCGATGAAGTGTTGACAACGCTGGAAAAGTCTGAACGACCGGGCCACCATCCCCCCGCCCCCCACCACAGGCCCGCCTCCGGCATAGTGCCATTTTCACTCATGCCGTTTTTTCGTCAGGAATAGGATTTAGGAAGGTGGTTTCATGGCTATTCAAGAAGTGCTTGTTGATGATGATGGGGCCGCTACCCCGATCCTTTCTGTTGAGCAGGCGGCTGACACTGGCAGTCACTTGCAGGAGCTTGTTGCTATGCGGCGTGTGGCTGCCCGTCGTATTGATGACCCGAACACTGCTGGTCCTGCGCTGGCTGCCTTGATCCGTCAGTACCGGGATTTGTCGAAGGAGATCCACGATCTCCAGGGTGCTGAAGAGGGGGATGAGCTTGACCAAGCTGCTGACTCCCCCGATGAGGCGTTCGACCCGACCGCCGTCTAGGAAGCTTTCTGATATTGCCCGTCATGTGGTGATCCCTGAGGGGATTGTCTCGACGGGCTGGCCTGCTGTGCGTGAGACGTTGGCCGAGCTGGGTATTGGGTTTGATGACTGGCAGGCTGGATTTGCTCAGTTGGCTTTGTCTAAGACTGCCGATGGTCAGTATGCAACTTCGGTTGGTGGGGTTGCGGCCAGCATCCCTCGGCAGGTCGGCAAGACTTACATGATCGGTTGGATTGTTTTTGCTCTGTGCATCATTCATGACGATCTGACGGCGGTATGGACGGCGCACCGGGCTTCTACTGCTGATGAGACGTTCGGCGGTATGAAGTCGATGGCGTCGGGGCCGAAGATGGACCGGCATATTGCTCGGATCGCGGATAACGGCTCTGAACAGACCATTGAGTTCCGCAATGGGTCTCGCGTGGTGTTCGGTGCTCGTGAGCGTGGCTTTGGCCGTGGTTTCGCTGAGCTAGACATTGTGGTCTTTGACGAGGCGCAGATCCTCACTGAGCGGGCTGTGGATGACATGGTGCCGGCCCAGAACGCGGCCAAGAATGCGTTGACGTTCATGATTGGGACGCCGCCTAAGCCTATTGACCCGTCTGAGATTTTCGAGGACGCGAGGCGTGCGGCCCTGTCCGGTGAAGCGCCGGATGCGCTGTATGTGGAGTTCAGTGCGGATCGTAAGGCGGACCCTGACGACCGTGAGCAGTGGGCGAAGGCTAACCCTTCGTACCCGGCCCGGACTAATGAGGCCGCGATGATGCGCATGAGGCGGCGGTTGACTGATGACAGTTTCCGTCGTGAGGCGTTGGGTGTCTGGGATGAGATGGCGTCTCGTAAGACGGCGTTTCCTCCGGGCGCGTGGGAAGACTGCCTTATCGAGAATCCGTCTGATGATTGGCCGATTGCGGCTGTTGGCCTCGATATGAACCATGAGCGTACTTGGTTGTCGGTGTCGTTGGCTTTGTGGACGCCGGACGGGTTGCACCTGGAGGTTGCGGAAACTGAGTCTTTCACTGAGGCGGGCACGGATGAGCTTGTGAAGTGGATTCAGAAGATGGCTCGTCGCCGCACTCCGGTGGTCATTGATGCTTATAGTCCTGCCCGTACGTTTGAGGCTCCGTTGAAGGAGAAGAAGTGCTTGGTGCGGGTGCTGTCTGCGTCGGAGTTCTCGCAGGCTTGCATGGGGCTCCATGACGCCGTGCGAGAGGGCGCGGTGACTCATTACGGCCAGGAGCAGTTGGACGCTTCGGTGGCCGGTGCCACTAAGAAGCCGGTCGGCAAGGCAGGCGCGTGGGCTTTTACCCGCGATGACCTGGATGTTGACCTCACTCAGATTATGTCAGTGACCTGCGCCCATTTTGGGGCGGTCAAGTTCGGGCGTCGCCCATCTAAGGAAGCCAGCAGCGGAGGGAGCGTGGTGGTGTGCTGATTTCACCTAACGGCCTCACGCAAGAGGAATCGCTTGTCCTGAATAAGCTGCTGGAAGTGTACGAGGCTAAGCAGCCTCGGAACGTTCTTCGGCAGGTCTACTTTGACGGCAAGAACGCCTTTGTCGATTTGGGCATTGCTATTCCGCCCGAGCTGCTGATGAAGATTGGCCCGGTCATGGGCTGGGTTGAGACGGGCGTGCGCGCCCTGACTGACCGATCCATCCTAGAGGGTTTCGTCTCCACGGAAGGCGATGAAGACCCATTTGGGATTGACGAGATTGTGGCTGACTCGAAGTTCCTTCAGTTCTTCTCTGGTGCCACGCTGTCTTCGGCTATCCATTCGTGCTCGTTCTTGACGGTGGACGCCATGGAGGACGGGTTGCGGATTCGTCCACAGCTTGCCGACATGTCTGCTGCTATCTGGGATAAGCAGCGCATGGAAGTGGGCGCTTATCTGGCCGTCTTGGAGATCCGGGATGGCCGCCCGGTGGATCTGGCAATGTACTTGCACGAGAAGATCGTGCGGGTGCAGGTGATGCCGTCTGGCCGAATCTCGGTGGAGCGGTTCGGCAATCCGCTGGGCCGCGTGTCGGTCGCCGCGTTGCCGCACAAGCCGACCCTGAAGCGACCCTTTGGGCATTCCCGGATTACCCGGCCTGCCATGTATTACACGGATTCCGCGTTGCGCACCATCGTCCGGTCTGAGGTGCAGGGCGAGGGCTACGCCGGCCCGCAGTATTGGCTGATGGGCGCGGACGCTAAGGCGTTCTCCGGCAACAACCGGTTCAAGGCGGTCATGGGTCGCGTGTTCGGACTGACGGAAGATCCGACGACGCAGGAAGTCCCGGACGTGAAGCGGTTTGAGGGGGCTTCCCCAGAGGCTCACATTTCGCATCTTCGGATGTGGGCTTCCCTGTTCGCTGGTGACCAGCGGGTGGCGCTGTCTTCGCTGGGGATCATCCAGGACAACCCCTCATCTGCGCAGGCCATTTATGCCGCCAAGGAAGACCTGCTGGTGGATGCCACGAACGCTAACAAGTCGTGGGGTGAGGGTGCGGTTAGTGCCCTGTCTATGGCGATTGAGTGGCGCGATGGTGAGCGGCCCGAGGGCCTGTCTAACCTGTCTGCGGTCTTTACCCCTGTGGGCACTGTGTCCCCGACTGATAAGGCTGTGGCGTTCGGTCAGCTTGCCCCGCACATTCCGGGTCTTGCTGAGTCTGAGGTTGGTTTGGAGTATGCAGGGTTCTCGCGTGAGCAGATTGTCCGGTTGAAGTCGGATCTGCGTAAGGCGTCGATTTCCGGGTTCATGGAGCGTGTGGCTGCTGGGCAGGTCGCTGGTCGTGTTGATGACGCTGCCGCCGCTGGAGGCCCGCCTAACGAGCTGGAGCAGGCTGAGGTCATGAAGGCCAAGGCTGATGCGCTTGGCGTCCTTAGGCGCGCCGGCGTGGACGCTAACAACGCGGCCCGGCTTGTTGGCCTGGAGGGCGTAACGTTCATCCCGGGCCAGCCCATCACGATCAAGCAGCCGGAGGAACAGTGATCCCCTATAGCGCAACGCTGGGCTATTCAACCTTGTTGGATCAGCTCAGCGTTGCCGCTTTGGCGGACCTGGACCGCTTGCTTAGGGCCGTTGAGGGCGAGCCGCCTGAGGTCCAACGCGAGGCACTGATGGACCTGTTGCCGCTGCTCGGTGACGAGTATGTGGGGGCATCGTCGTTGGTGTCTGCACAGTTCTTTGCGGAGCTTCAGGTCATGCAGGAGATCCGTAATCCGATTGCGCCGGAGACGTTGGACGGGGTGGAGCGGTCGCGTTGGCACGCTCTGGCCGGCTGGGGTGCGCGTGGCTCGGTGCTCGAGCAGGGTGGGGCGGCGTTGATGTTCTCGCTGGTCTCTGGGGGGCTTACGAAGGCGCTGACTGAAGCTGCTGCTGACACGATGATCGGCAACGCGGAACTCCAGGGCGGCGGCCTGTCAGCGCAACGTGTCCCCCGCCCAGGCTGCTGTGCGTTCTGCGGAATGCTGGCGTCCCGTGGGGCGGCCTATACGGCGGAGACGGGCGGAAAAGTCGTTGGCCGTGGCGTCCCCGTCGGGCAGGGCCGTGGGCGTGGCTCTAAGGGCCGAGGCAGGGGAATCAAGCCCCGTGGGTCTCAGCGCATAGGCGAGGACTTCCACGACCATTGCCGGTGCAAGGTGGTCATTCTGACTGACAAGAATGAGGCCGAGCTTCAGGCGACTGCGGAAAAGTATTACGACGCTTACGCCGATGCCTATAAGGCGACGGGTAAGAACGTCGAGCGAAACGTCATCTCCTACATGGACACTGCCGGAAATCGGCACAACCTTTACGAGTGGGTTGATGAGGGTGGCGACGTGCTTTCTGACAAGCAGCGTCGTAACAGGATCGTCGCTGAAATGCGCGAATCCTTGGGCGTCAAGTAGCCCACAAAATCTACGCGATACAGACGGCGGTCAACGGTCTGGTTAGTGCCGACGGGCTTACGGAAAGGAAACACCATGAGCGAGGAATCTGCCGCGCCAGAGGGCGGCCAGTCCGACTTCAAGCCGATCACCTCCCAGGATGACCTGAACCGCATCATCGCGGATCGAGTCAGCAGGGAGCGGGCCAAGTTCGCTGATTACGGCGACGTGAAGGCGCGGGCTGAGAAGTTTGACCAGCTCGAAGCGGAGAAGCTGACGGAAACGCAGCGGCTCCAGGCGCAGCTTGACGAACTGGCCGGGCGAGCGGAGCAGGCACAGCGTGAGAATGCGCGGCTTGCTGCCATCGCTGAAGCCGGGGTGCCCGCCGAGTACCAGGATCTGGTGCATGGCAACACCCCTGATGAGTTCAAGGCTTCCGCAAAGAAGGCCCGCGAGCTGATCGACAAGGCCACTGCCGCTGAGCAGAAGCCCGGGGTTTCGTACCGGGTGAATCTCGACGGCGACGGGTCGGAAACGCTGGCCCTGAACGGTAGCGGCATTGAAGACGCGCTCAAAAAGAAGCTGGGAATCGCCTAGCTTCCCCGCACTATCTCTGAGGAGAGATCATGGCACAGACTGCCGCAACTAACACTTCCGAGTTCGCCGGGTTCCTGAAGCCCGCCGAAGCCGAGAACTACTTCACGCAGGCGTCCCGCCTGTCCATTGCCCAGTCTCTGACCCGTCGGGTGCCGCTGGGCATCAACGGCCAGGAGATCCCGGTCGTCACCTCGAAGCCCACTGCTTCGTGGGTTGCCGAGGGCGGCCAGAAGCCGACCACTTCGGGGTCGCTGGGCCTGAAGTCCATCAAGCCTCACAAGATCGCGGCAATCACGGTTGTCTCCGCCGAGGTTGTGCGAGCCAACCCGGGCAACTACGTGTCCCTGTTCCGTGACCAGATCGCCGAGGCTTTCGCTATCGCCTTTGACTCGGCTGTCCTGCACGGCACCGATTCCCCGTTCGGCGCGGGAAACAACATCGACGCCACCACCAAGTCCATCGAGCTGGGCACTACCGCTCAGGCGTCGGGCGGCATCTACGGGGACCTGAACGGTGCCCTGAAGCTGTTGGTGGACGACCGGAAGAAGCTGACCGGCTGGGCGTTTGACCCGGTTGCCGAGCCGACCCTGAACGGTGCTGTTGATCTTCAGGGCCGCCCCCTGTTCGTGGATGCTACCTACGAGGACACTTCCCTCCAGGGTGGCCGCCTGCTGAACCGTCGTGCTCTGTACGGCGAGGGCATCGGCACGGATGTTGTTGAGGGTACCCCGAACACGGGCGGCATCGTCGGCTACGCGGGCGACTGGTCGCAGGCCGTGTGGGGCGCGGTAGGTGGCATCACCTACGACGTTTCCACTGAGGCCACCGTCACCATCAACGGCACCCTGACTTCCCTGTGGGAGCACAACCTGGTTGCTATCCGCGCTGAGGCTGAGTACGGGTGGCTGCTGAACGACGCCGAGGCCTTCGTGAAGGTCACTGACAACACCTGATGAGGCTTCGCAATCCCGGCACGGGACTGGTGGTGAGCTGTGAGGGTGACCTTGCGGCTCGCTACCAGTCCCTGGGCTGGGTCTCGGCTGATGCTGAGGCCCGCCCGGCTCGCAAGGCGGCAGCCGAGAAGCCTGAAGCCAAGTCGGAAGACACCACTGATGACAAGCCGGTGAAGCGCAGTCAGGCGCGTCGCCGCCAGTAAGGGGGCGTGATGTCCTGGGCTACTCCCGCAGATGTCATTGATTCGTGGGTTGGGAAGAACGCGCCGACCGATGAGGAGAAGGTGCAAGTTTGGATTGATCGTGCTGAGCGGTTGATCCGCCGTAGCGTCCCGGATCTTCAGTTGAGGATGGACGTTGAGAGTGACTTGGAACCACCGACCACTGACCTTCGGGACATGGTGGTTGATGTCGTTGTTGCGATGGTCACTGAGGTGTTCCGCAACCCGGAGGGGATGCGGAGTATTCAGACGGCTACGGGGCCTTATTCGAGTTCGCAGACGTTCGGCGGGGACTCCCCCGGCAAGCTGGTCCTGTCTCCCGCTGATGAGGCTGCGTTGTCTGGTACTCGTCCGGGCGAGTCGTTCACGTTTGATCTGATCGGCGGGCCCTAATGCGATCCCCGTTCGATGGGCTGCCAGAGTCCTGGAAAGTCCCGGTCACGGTAGTGCGTGGCGGGGGCCGTGACGAATGGGGCGAGTTGCGACCAGAGGAACAGCACGAGCGGCCCGGGGTGCTTATCGGCAAGGGCACCACAGTGGAGGCTAACGCTGCGTCCAGCCTGGTTGAGACCACGCTGACCCTGTATGACCCGGACCCCACGTTTCAGTATTTGCCCACTGACCGCATTGTGGTTGCCGAGGGGAACCTGAACGCTGGGGATTGGGCCGTCAACGGTAAGCCCTTCCAGTGGCCCTATGGCTCTGAGGTTCCTTTGGAGCGTGCGTGATGCGTACTCGTAAGGTTCCGGGCGTTAGGTCGTATCGTGCGGCCCCTGATGGGGTGGCTGAGATGATGCGGTCTGCTGAGGTTGGGCGTGCTGTTGAGGCTGCTGCCCGGCCTATTGCTGCTGCCGCTAATGCTGAGGGTCGGGCAACGTATGACACGCGCCCGCAGATGGTTCGTATGGGGGCTGATCCTATCCGGTTCGGGTATGACAACGAGCTTCGTGCTGGGGCGTCGGTTTACACGGTGGAGAACCATTGGAAGGACGTGCGGGACCGGACGCTGGTTGAGACTGCCGAGAAGATGGCTAGGAGGTCGCCGCGTGAGTAGTGTCATGGTTTTTCCGGACACCAGGGATTGTTTGCGTGACCTGATTCATGGGACCACGCACGCGGGCGAGACGGTAACTGTCCAGTACCACCTACAGGCCACCGCACAGGGTGGGCTCAAGGGGCCGCTGCCGGTGATCCACCTGCAACTGACGCAGGGTGGCACTGAGGGTTACCTTGACCGCGCCGACCGCCTCACCCTCGCCTGTTATGCGCGGGCGGGTGCTAAGTCCCTGGATGTTCTCGAATCCGTGCGCGCATCCATCCTCGGGTACGGCATTGAAACACCGTCTGGTTATCTCGATTCCGTGCGGGTCATCAACGCGCCTGCCCCAACTGATTCCGCTTACAACTCCGACAACATCGACCGGGCGGTCTGCACCTTAGAAGTGGTAACCCGCCCGCTATAGCCCCCACTGGGGTCCGTTCACACAACACAAACCCTTGGAAGGGGTCTGATTCTCATGCCCACGTTTGACACGATTCAGCAGGGCGCGGATAACCGCAACCTTGTTCGCAAGATCCAGAAGGCGGTCGCACTGCTCGCCCCGAAGTCCGTCGCCCTCCCGGATTCGCTCTACGTCTCCGGCACGCTCATGGACTTCGAGACCGCCGGATGGAAGCCCGTTGGCCTCATCTCTCCGGACGGCTACAGCTTCTCCCGAGAGGTGGAGAAGGAGAATATCGACGCACTGGGTTACGCGTCCCCGGTGCGCTCTGACGTGACCACCGTGCCCCGTCAGGTGTCCTTCACCGCCCTGGAGAAGGGCCGCCGGCACATGCTGGAGCTGACCCTGGGCACCGACCTGTCTGCCGTCACCCAGAACACCACCACGGGCGAGATCGTCGTGGACGAGCCGGACCTTCCCGTGGACGCAGAGTACCGGCTGCTCGTGATCGGTTCGGACGGCGCAACCTCCGACAACTGGATCATGGGGCGCGGCTATGGCCTCGTGAAGCTCGCCAACGGCGGCTCTGAGACCTGGGGCCGCGAGGGTGCCGTGTCCACCGAGATCACCCTGGATGTCTACACGGATGACGAGATCGGCGTCCCGGTGCGTCACTACATCGCGGGCACGGGCGCTGTGGCTGCTGCTGCTGACCTCGGCTTCACTGCCGCCCCCGTCACCCCGTAACAGACCGGGGCGGGCGGTCCTCCGGGTGTGACCGCCCGCCCCTCCCCTGACACCCGGACCAACGACTTAGGAGGCATCATGCCGCGCTTTGAGAAGGACGGTATCACCGTCGAGACCAGCATTCCCCGCGAGGCCGCACGTCTGCGCTCGGAAGGTTTCAAGGAGCAGAAGGCCCGCACCGCTGAAGTGCGCAAGGCCGACGCCCAGAAGACCGACAGCAAGTAACCCAACCACCTCACACCCGGAGGCAACACCATGGCTGACAAGCCGACTGTCCACCTGACCCTTGCCAAGCTGAAGGAATCCACGAAGGCACCAGAGCCTTTCATCCTTGGGCTGGATGGCGGCAAGCGGGTCACCTTCCCCGACTTCTACAACGGCATGGACTCCGAGGCATCTGAGGCCCTGCTGAATGAGTTGAACAACCCGCAGCGGGCCGGCGTGTGGCCTGCCCTGAAACTGTGGCTGTCGGATGGTGACCTGGAGAAGCTGCGGGCCCAGAAGTTCACCCTTCACCAGCTCATGCAGATCATTGCGGCCGCGAATGACCACTATGAGCGTCATTACGGCACGCCGGGGGAAGGTGGCGGCTCGGACGCCTGATAGAGAAGTACCGCCCCGAACTCCGCACAGACTTGCTGGGGTTCGGGGTGGACCTCTCTGAGTGGCTAGAGAATGGCCGCGTCCGAGCCTTACTAGACGTTATTGACCAACTCCCATCGGCCTCCCGTTTGTATGAGGCGATGGTGAATGACCCGGAGGAAGCGGACACGTTGGCGAAGGCTCGCCTGGGTGCCGACGAATCTGCCGAGTGGTCGCCGCGTGTGTCCGAGTTTGATCTGACCGCGCACATGCTCCGTGAGTTGATCCACGAGACGCGCATGATGCGTGCCGTGTTGATCCAAGCCAACGGGGGCAAGCCGGGCGAGATGAAGCCGTTCCCGGCCCCGCGCACGGAGATTGATGCCGCTGTTGAGCGGTTGGAACGCGAATGGACCGTGGACTTCCTAGGGAAGCTCGGGTTTGACGAATCTTATATTTAGGGGGCCTCTGTGGCAGTCATCGGCGTTCATGAGGTCCTGCTCACTCCGAGCCTGTCGGGGTTTCAGAAGTCCGTAGGGAAGCAGCTTGACGGCCAGTCCGCTAAGGCTGGTGAGCAGGCTGGCCGGTCGATGGGTTCCCGGCTTGGTGGTGCGCTGAAGGGTGCCACCATGGCTGGTGGTGCGGCTGCGGTTGCTGGTCTGGGTGTGGCCCTGACTAAGGGGTTCGGTCGTCTGACTGCGATTGAGAATGCGCGTGCGAAGCTGTCGGGTCTCGGCAATGATGCTGAGACTGTTGAGGCGATCATGACGAACGCTCTGGATGCTGTGAAGGGCACCGCGTTTGGTATGGATGAGGCCGCTACGGTGGCTGCTCAGGTTGTGGCTTCGGGCATCAAGCCGGGAAAGGAGCTTGAGGGCGTTCTCCGGCTGGTGGGTGATGCTGCCACGATTGCTGGGACCGACATGAGTTCCATGGGGGCTGTGTTTGGGAAGGTGGCCGCGTCGGGCAAGATCCAGGGTGACACTATCGCCCAGCTTGCGGACATGGGCATCCCGATTGTGCAGATGCTCGCTGAGGAACTTGGCGTGTCCGCTGAGGAAACCTACAAGCTCGCCTCTGAGGGCAAGATCAACTTTGAGACGTTCCGTGCCGCCATGGAGGACGGCTTGGGCGGTGCTGCTGCGAAGTCGGGCGAGACGTTGCAGGGCGCGTTCAAGAACAGCATGGCTGCTATTGGCCGGTTTGGCGCGAACCTGCTTGAAGGCGTGTACCCCAAGATCAAGGAGTTCTTCAACGCCTTCCAGGGCTGGATGGGTCCGGTTGAGGAACTGGGCAAGGTCATTGGCGAGCGGCTAGGCCAGGCCCTCGTGAATCTCGGGGACTGGCTCACCGGGACAGCGCTGCCCGCGCTTCGTGACTTCGGGGATTGGGTGCGGGAGAACCGTGAGCCGATCACCCTTGTGGCTACTGCGGTGGCTGGCCTCATGGCGGGGTTTGCGCTTTACCAGACGGTCATGGGTGTGGTCGGTTGGGTGAAGAACGTGGCTGGCGCGATTGTGCTGCTGAATGCCGCTTTGCTCGCTAATCCGATCATGCTGGTGGTCGCGGCGATTGGTGCTCTTGTGGGTGCCGCCGTGTGGGCGTACAACAATGTGACTTGGTTCCGCGATGGAGTGAATGCGGCGTGGGCTGGTATTCAGAAGGCGATTGCTTGGGCGTGGGAGAATGTGATTCAGCCGGTGTTCCGGTCGCTGTCTGACTTCATCACGAACACTTTGATACCGGTTGTTACGGGGTTTTGGCAGAACGTCATTCAGCCGGTTTTCGGGTGGATCGGCGAGCGGATCAAGGGCGTCTGGGAAGGCGTGATTCGTCCCACGTTCCTGCTGATGCATGACATTCTTCACCGTGTCCTGATTCCGATTATTCGGGCGTTCTGGGAAAAGCACATCAGGCCGACTTTTGAGAAGGTCGGCGGGTTCATCCGCGACACCTGGAACAACATCATCAAGCCGGTCTTTGATGCGCTTGGCCGGTTCATCACCGAGCATGTTGCGCCGAAGATTGAGCGCGGCGTGCAGATCATCGGTGATGTGTGGACTCGGCTGAAGAAGCTATTTGCTGAGCCGATCAACTGGGTCATCAACACGGTTTGGAACAACGGCCTGAAGAAGGCTTTTGATGGTGTGGCTGAGGCTGTTGGGTCCACGCAACGGCTGGGTCGGATCGCGCCTATCCCGATGGGTGACGCTAGCCGTAAGGGCAACTCTCGCGGCACGGGTGGTGTGACGACTTACGGGCGTCGTGCTGCTGGCGGCAACGTCCGCGAGGGCAAACCGTACCTCGTGGGCGAGTTCGGCCCGGAGTTCATCTTCCCTGACCGTGACGGATACGTGGCGACGGCGCGTGAGACGGCGAAGATGCTGGCTGCTGGTCAGGATCTTGACCCGTCGTTGGCTCGGAAGGCTGCTGGCCGGAATCCGCGTGAGGCTATGGCCCCGATGGGTGATGGTTTCAACTGGGGTGCTGCTGGCAACTACCTGAAGGACCAGTTGGGTCTTGGGCGGTTGCTGGGCACGGATCAGTTGGCGGCTGGTGTGGGCCAGTTGGGTGACTTTGCTAAGGGCATTCTGGACCCACTGTTGGGTCAGGCGAAGTCTTACCTTGGCGGGTTCGGGCGGAATGGTCAGCTTGCCATGGGTGCGGCGTCTAAGGCCGCGAAGATGGTGGTTGATTGGGCGCTTGGCAAGGATAAGGCTGCCACTGCGGGCGGCGTGTTCGGCGGCGACTATACGGGCGACCCTAGTGGTTTCTTCCGTCCGGTTGGTGGTTCCATCACGTCTCGCTTCGGTCGTCGCTGGGGTGGTATTCACTCGGGTATTGACCTTGCTGTGCCGATTGGTACGGCGGTTCGTGCTGCCTGGAATGGTGTGGTGCAGAAGGCTGGTTGGAATGCGTTGACGGGCCGCACGGGTATGGGCATGATCCTGGGTCACGGTGGCGGACGACAGACGTACTACGGGCACTTGTCCGGGTTCACTGCTCGTCCTGGCCAGACTGTGCGGGCCGGTCAGACCATCGCCCGGTCGGGTAACACCGGCAGGTCCACGGGCCCTCACTTGCACTTTGAGGAACTGATGGGCGGGCGCGCTGTCAACCCGGGCTATCTGTTCCGGGATCAGGGCGGCAATCTTCCCCCGGGCCTGTCCATGGTGCTGAACAAGACTGGTTCCGATGAGTGGATCTTCAATAAGGATCAGCTCGGGAAGTTGGATTCTGCGGTTCGTGGTGGCACGGGCATGGAGGTCAACTTCAACGGGAATATCGGTTATGACCCGCGTGAGATTACTGCGCAGATCGACATGGGCCGGAAGCGGGCCATGCTCGCTGCTGGTATTGGCTAGGAGGACAAGTGACGTTTGTTTATATCGCACCACCTCCAGCGCCTCCGGTGAATACCACTTTTTGGGCGAGGTCTGATCATGAGTGGGTTGGCTGGAATGGTGACACGTTCCGGTTGTCTGATTGGCGGTCTGGTGTGTTTCTGACCCAGGCGGGCACTGAGGGTATGGGTATGCCTTCGGAGTCCGCCTGGGTGCGCACTGGTTCGCCGTTTGTGCATGGGCAGTCGTATTCGGGTGGGGTTGTTGAGCCGCGCAGGGTGTTTTGGCCGGTGTATTTGTTTGCTGATGGCGGGTCTGCTGAGTGGCAGGAACTTGATACTAAGTTTTGGCAGACCATGCATTTCGGTAGGCCTGGTACTTGGCGGGTGACTACTAGCGCGGGGACTCGGGAACTTCGGTGCCGGTTTGTGTCGGATGGTGGGCATTCGTTTGCTCGTGATCCGCACAAGTTTGGTTGGCAGTCGTATGGGGTTGAGCTTGTTGCTGATGACCCTTTTTGGACTGCTAGTGAGCCGGTGGAGAAGTCGTGGGGGCAGGAGCCGCCGGTCAGTTTCTATGGTGGCGGCCCTGTTGATGAGCCCAGCCTTGGTGCCCCCCCGTTTGCGATTAGTGCGGGTACGTCGATTGCTTCTGCGGAGATCACGAACCCGGGCGATGTTGAAGCCTGGGTGTTGTGGTCTGTCACGGGCCCGGCGTCGAATATCCGCCTTGGGGTTGGTGGCCGTGAGGTGACGTTCCCGGGCGAGTTGTTGGAGGGGCAGACGTTGACTATCAACACTGACCCGCAAGACCAACTCGCGTACCGGAATGGTGTGGATGTGACGGACTCTTTGGGGTCTTATCAGTTTGCGCCTATTCCTGCGGCGGGGTCCACGAAACTGGATCTATCTTTGGATGGTCCGGGCACAGTCAAAGCATCATTCGTGCCACGGTACTTTCGTGCCTGGTGAGGGGGTCTTGTGCTTCAAGTAATGGCATATGACAAGACCTTCAAACGCCTCGGCAGCGTGGGCGGGTACTCCACGGTGGATCTCACGTTGATCCGTAACGGGGTATCCGCCTGCGAGGTGACCGTGCGGGCGTCCCATAAGAAGGCTAAGCAGTTGCGGGAGAAGGGGGCGCGGATCACGGTCACTGATGATGTGACTGGGGTGCAGTATTTTTCGGGTTCGCGTGTGGGCATGTCGGGGTCTGGTCCGGCTGATGATCAGATTACTTTCAGGTTTGAGTCTGATATGCGGATTTTGGCGCGCATGTTGGCGTGGACTAACCCTGCTGGGAATACCACGAATCAGCCGACGTATAAGCGGTATACGTCCGTTCCGTTGGAGACGGTGTTGAAGGAGGCGGCGTCCCAGAACGCGGCCCGTCTTGGATTGCCCCTGACCGTTGCCCCCACTAAGGGGCGCGGGCAGCTCGTGAATGTCGGGTACAGGTTTGAGCCGATCTTGGACAAGCTACAGACCCGCCTGGACGCATCAAACCTGACGGTGACGGTGGAGCAGATCGCGGCGGGCTGGCGGTTGGACGTAGCCGAATCGAGGGTGATCCGTAAGGACATCTCCGTTGAGTCGGGCACGCTGGTTTCCTATGACTGGGATGAGGAACGGTTCGCCGCGACCCGCACCCTTGTGGCCGGTCAGGGTGAGGGATCTAACCGGGCTTTGGCAACGTATGTGTCCACGATCCGTGAGGGTGACTTCGGGTTCCCGGAGGAAATCTTTGTGGACGCCCGCGACATTGAGGACGCCGCTGACCTGTCTTCCCGTGGTCAGGAGAAGTTGCAGGAAGACGCTGATAAGTCCGGCCTGTCAATCAAGCTTGTTGAGACGCCTACGTTCAAGTATGGGGAGCATTACCGGCTTGGGGACACTGTGACTATTGAGACTGCTGCTGGTCCGATTACTGACAAGATCAAACAAGTTCAGATCGTCGCCAACCGGGATAACGGCCTGACTATCACCCCGATTGTGGGCGAGCGAAGTGACAGCCCGGATATTAGGTTGCTTCGGTATATCAAACGATTTGCGGGCAGCCTGTCCGTGCTACAGAGGGGGTAGAGCATGGTCGCGTTGAATGTGACGAGTCTGGGTTATGCGGGGTCCATTGATGAGGTGTCTGGTGCCCGCTATTTCAATATGGTTGGCTCGTCCCGGTATGGGGTGTTGGGTGCCGATCATTTGAAGGTGACGATCACGACCGGGGACAGGATGCTTCGGGTTCTGCCGGGTACTGCGTGGGCGCACAACATTGTTGACGAGGTGGCGTCCGCCGCGACGATTCAGTTGAATGCGATTGCGTCGGGGTCGCGCTGGGATTTGGTGGTGTTGCGTCGGAACCCTGCCACCGGGCAGACCACCCTGGAAGCCATTGAGGGCGTGTCAGCGAAGACCCTGCCCCCGCGTGATTCGATCCCCTCCCACCCGGACCAGCCTCTTGCGTTGGTGCGTGTACAGGCGGGCCAGACGACGGTGCAGGAGATTGAAGACCTGCGTGTTTGGTCGTCTGAGGGTGGCATGACCGCTAACAGTCTGATGGTGCGGAACTATCTGGCCTCCCCGGGGACCAGCGTGGAGATCAACGGTACCCAGTGGGTGCGCCGGCTTGGTGTTGGTGGCGCACTCGAATGGGTTGCTATCGGTGGTGAGGTCAGCTTCCACAGTGTCGCCAACCAGACAGGGTTCTCATCTATCGGCGGGTACTCCGTCACGAGGATGCCCAACGGTCTCCGCCGTGTTGATCTCGCCGTGGACTACCGGCGCACCGGATCGAACATGAACTACTCCACCACTTACGGGTGGCGGCAGATGGGTGTCCCCGCTATCGGGGCTGAGGGTCGCGGTCAGCCTGTGGGTGCGTCGATCAACTCGATGCAGACCGTGGAACCGTTGTTCAAGTTCAACTCTCGGCTGGTCCTGCCGCAGGAAAACATGATTGCTTGGCGTCTTGTTCCGGCGTCCGGTGAACTCTTGTTTGACATTGCCCAGCCGGATGCGTGGCCTGCTAGTACGTGGCCGTGGCGCACTGATGAGCAGTGCTCTGTCCGTATGACTTACTTCGTCCAGTAGGAGGACCAACTATGGCACGGTACGCCTACCAAGAGATGATCGCCCTGGACGTGGACACGATGACTGTTGCGGCTGGTGTGGGCCAGATTTATGCGGAGTCCGACGTTGAACTGGTGACCCCCCTAACCCCGGTGGATGACATTGGGGAACCTATCACCCTGTCCGCCAACCCACGCACCGGGTTCCTGCCGACGTTCTATGTGGACGACCACCCTTCCGTCCGGTTCGTGTCCGGCGATTTGCAGCGCATCCTGGTGACCACCACCCCACTGTTCGGCCCAAAGGGTGAGCCGGGTGATATGGGCCCGTCTACCCCGGAGGCTGAGGCGGCGGCAGTGGCGGCACAGCAGGCGGCCGCTGAGGCTGAGACGTTGCGGGTGCTCGCACAGCAGACCGCTGGGAAGTCCGCCTACCAGTTGGCTGTGGATAACGGGTTCGTGGGCACCGAACTTCAGTGGCTCGCCTCCCTGCCCGGTGCCAGTGGTGCGCAGATGATCGACAACGGCACCACCGTCACATTCGGCCCGTAAGAGGGGGCAAACCATGACCGCACTTATCACCATTGAGTGGCAGTATCCGGACGGGAAGACCCCGCTGGCCGCACAGCAGGGCTCCCTCTACGTGGAACCCATGCAGGGCTGGGTCGCTGGGGATGCCCTCGTGAACCGTGTGCAAACCATGCACCGCGTCACCGGGGGCCTTTACGTCCTGTCCCTGCCGAATGACACGGCACGGGTGTGGAAGATCCGCAACGACCCCAACGGCTCCCACGCATGGACAGACTACAAACTGGTTCCCGCTGGTGAACCGGACGAGCCCGTGGCGCACGCCTACCGGGATCTTGTGTCAGTGGACCCCGCAACCCTCGCGCCCGCCCCGGACGAGCTGGTGGATGTGATCGCTTCCGTAGCCGCAACCACCATCACAGACGGCGCAGTCGTGGACGGGGCACTCATCCTCACCCGTGGCGATGGCACCACCATCAACGCCGGAAACGTCCAAGGCCAAGACGGCACCGACGCAACCGGGCCGACCATCACCGACAACGGCACAACCGTAACGATTGGAGCCTAACGTGGCTATCGAAGTCCCAAAGATCGACCCGACAACGAAGGCCATCCTAGAGCCCAAAACCAACGCAGCCATCAGCAAAAAGGTTGCCGACGACATTACCGCCGGCAACACCCCTGTAGCCACTGCACTAAACGCCGCGAGTTCACAGTCGTTCGTGGACCTGCTGAAGACGGCTTATGGCTCGGTCGTGGCACCACAGCCGCTCACCCTCGCAGGGTTGCAGCAGGCAGCCGAGGAGGCCAAGGCACAAGGCAAGGTGCTGGTCGCCTCGGGCACCCTGACCACGACGGGCACCCTCCTCCTGCGGTGCTCACACGACCTGTCCACGCTGACGATCACCTACACCGGGACCGGGACCGCCGTGCAGATCGGCGACCCTGCACTGGACGTGCGTGCCATCGTCGGCACCGCACCCCGGGTGAAGAACGGCAACAAGGGGGCATCCGGTACCGGCTGGACGGACACTACCTGCGGCATCGAACTGGTCAACCTCGTGGGCTCCAACATCACCATCCCGCACGCCTACGGATTCTTCGACGGGCTCCGGCTTACCGGCAATGGCACTGGCGTGGTCTACAACAACGTCTACATTGGCCGCCTGGAGAACAACAAGCGGAACATTCACAACACCATCGGCCCAGCCGGATCGTGGAACGGGGAGAACACCTTTTATGGCGGCCAGCTCTCGCACCTGAACAGTGAGCCCGGTGCGGGTGTCGTGCAACTCCTGTTCACCGGCAGTGCGGAGTCGGAGGACTTCGGGCGGGCGACCGGGCTGCGGTTCATCGGGCAGAGCATTGAGACGACCATTGCTGAGCGGCTGGTTGACATGCAGGCGGGTAAGTCCATCCTGTTCATCGGCACCCGCTTTGAAGACCCCCGGGGTGCTGCCCGTGCCCCCGTCCACTGGGGCCCCAAGGCCGCTGACAACATGTTCATCGCCGGTTACAACGCCGAACGAATGAGGCAGACCAGCGAACCCGGAGCCATCGGCAACGCCGTACTTACACCCGGACTGTGGCAGATGCCCGGACGCGACCAGACCGGCACCGGGCGAGGTGGCGGGGCGATCCTCAACAATGCCACCTCGTCGTCAGCCGGCGCGTTGAGCGTCATGGAGGCAGCATGGGCGGGCGAGGACTCGGCCACCGCATACCGGGCGCAGGTGTCCGCTAACTACTCCAGGTACAAGCGCGCCGCCGATACCTTCCCGCGCATCGAGATCGACCATTCAAATGCCCGCATCTACTTCGGTGACGGTGCCGCCGCATCCACCGCGTACCTCAGTCGGGCCGCATCCTTCATCGCCGTCAACGGCGCCTCACTGGCGTTCCTGGCAGACAACACCTACGACATTGGCCCCGGCGTATACCGGCCCCGCGATGTCAACGCCGCCAGGGACCTGTCCGCCGGGACATCCGTGCGGTACGGCAACGGTGGCGCACTGCCCACACCCATCGCGTCGCTGCGGGGACAGACCCGGCTGGTGCATGGTGCGGCAGGAGTGGCCGACACCCTTCATATCTGCATCAAGGACGCCGCTGACGCCTACGTGTGGAAGCAGATCGCCTGACCCGCTCATCACCGGCCCGCCCTATCTCGCAGGTACTCGTCATAAAGGTGCAGAATCGGCGGACTGCATGCAAGGGCAGCGGCGAAAGTTGTCGGCCAGATCAGGCGGAACTCAACCCAAGCAGACGGGGCGACCACCCAAGCGAGTGTGCTCAGAGCGAGTCCGGTCCAACCAATCAGCGAGACAACAAGGATCATTCGCTTCAGCACAAAGGGGTCCATGCCAGAAAGCCTAGCCGTGGTAAGCACGGTAACTGCGACCTGACCTGGCCACATCACCGGATTAGTAAAGAACCTGTGTGGCCCTGACCCTCCCCCGGGTTGGGGCCACACGCCGTCTCAATAAGGGGAGACCCATGCGCCGCCCGCGCCGTGGTAGCACACAAGCGCGGGCGACTAGGGCACGTCAACGCAACCGCAATAGAGGGGACGCGCCTTGTGGAGGATTACACCACACTTACTGCGCTGGTGCAGCCAGTCGCAAACGAACTGCTCTCAACATGGGGCGTCCCCGGACTCATCGCAGGATTCGCCATAGCAGCAGCAGTCGGGGCCGTCATCTTCATCGTGAAAATGTATGGCGGCCTCACATCGGCCCAGGTCACACAACTCGACCAGCAAATGAAACGCATCGAGTCCCTAGCCTCCCAGTTGGCTGACATGACAAAAGAACGCAACCAACTCATGGAGTCTTACCTAGCCGTCAAATACCCGCACAGTGACCGCGTGGACGTAGCCGAGAAAGTCGGCTTGGACCCCGTGGCAGAGGAGGAAGCATGACGGTTTGGGAACGGAAGCAACGCCTCCGAATCGCTATAGCTGTCCTCGTGTCCGCCATCTTGTTTGTTGCCGCCATGGCAACCATGTTCTTCATTGGGCGTGGCTTCCAGTTGGATGCGCAACGGGCACAAGAGAAAACGTTGACCCTTGCTGAACAAGTCATCTTGGAATGCGCTAACGGCAAAGTTGAGGTCTCAGGGTATGACGTGTGCGCCGAAGCCAAGCGCACCAAGAAAGAGATCACGGAAAACATTGTGGTCGGTGAGAAGGGCGACCCTGGACCGGCTGGCCCACCCGGCCGCGACGGTGCCCCCGGTGAGCCCGGCGAGGATGGCGAGGACGGGTTGAACGCCCCAACCCCACCCGCCGGACGTGACGGCGAGGACGGGCAAGACGGTAAGCCCGGACAGGACGGCGCACAAGGCCCACAGGGAGCCACCGGAGAACCTGGACCAACCGGGCCACAAGGCGAACCCGGTAAGCCCGGAGAACGCGGCCCAGCAGGACCCACAGGACCACCCGGGCCAGCAGGGAAAGACTCAAACGTCCCCGGACCACGCGGCCCAGCAGGCGAACGCGGACCCGCAGGACCAACCGGCGCGCCCGGCCGAGACGGAGCCGCAGGAGTCGGAATCCGAAACGTCTCCTGCACCGGAGAAGGCGCAGACTCCCGCTGGACCATCACCCTCACAGACGGAAACACCATCATCGCGACCGGCCCATGCAAGGCCGCCATCGCACCAACACCCTAGGAGCACCATGTCCGTCCGCTCAGATGTCCTCTCAGCATTGCAGGACTTCACCGTCCCCTACTACTCCCACGCTGGCAAGTACGTGGCTGGTGTCACGCTCAGGAACTGGTGTGAGTACATGTCCAAGGGCAATAGCGAGATCCGTAAGCAGAACGAAGACATCCTCGCGAACCAGCAAAAGATCCTGGCCGCACTGGAGGCTAAGTAAGCCATGCATAATCCAATGATTGGGCGGATCACTTCCCACTATGACCTGAAACGTAAGCACCCCGTCTATGGGACTGTTCAGCCGCACCGGGGCATCGACCTGGGCGCACCCGTGGGGATCAAGCCACACGACTACATAGGTGCCCCTGTGAAGGCCGCATACGCGGGCGTGGTGGAGTCTGTGTGCACCGTGTGGAACGCCGGCTGGGGCGCGATCTGGGGGCGCTCAGGGTGTGGCGTGTTCATCCGCAACCCTGACGGCGAAGGCCAGTATTACGGGCACCTGGATTCCGTGCTTGTTCGTAAGGGCGAGAAGGTCACCAAGGGGCAGATTCTCGGAGGCATGGGCGTGTCCGGGAACGTGACCGGCCCGCACCTTCACTTTGAATGCCACTCCAAAACGTCCGGGCCGAGCAACAACTACACGCACACCCGCGACCCCATGGCCGACTTTAGGGCCGCAGGAATCACCCCCGGCATGGACCCCATCATCATCGTGCAAAGCGCCACCACGGCCACCGAAACAACCGCACCCGTCACCGTCGCAGACCTGGAAGGACTCACCATGGCCGAAGTAGACCGCCTCATCGAACGCATCGGGCAAGCAGAAACCAACATCCTCGCAGCCATTGCAACCCTCCAGAAGTCCGTAGGCGGGTCCGTCATCCCCTTCGAAGCGTCCAACGGGAACAAGGGCACCACCAACCAGAACGGCGCACTCCGCTACCTGCTCACCCGGTCCCTGTCCACCGATTCGAACGTCACCGACATCGCAGAAGTCATCGTAGAAAAGGAAGAGGTCAGCAACTAATGGCAGGTAAGTACGAAGCTGAAGGCACCGGCATCCATGATTGGATCACCCGGGACCGCATCTACACGGGTGTGATCGTTGTGGCGGCCGGGATCATCGCCGCACTCATCACACTCGGCATCACCACCGTGGACGACATCAAGGGGTTCATCGACCTCGCCGTCTACCTCGTCGGCATCCTCGCCGGAGTCGCTGGACTTGTGAGCGCCGCACTCGCAAAGGCCAATGTCCAGCCGCCCGCGAGCACCATTGACCGCGACATCCCACTGGACTAGTACAAAAATTAACAAGGCCCCCGGTCTGTCCTCATGGGCGGACCGGGGGCCTTATTTGCGTTAGGTCCAATAGTTCATTGGCCTCGTGAGAGCACGGACCGTCGCGCACGGGTAGCTTTCTTCACACTGGGAGCAATCCTGAATGACGAAGCGTGCATCACCTATAGGGGAATGGAGATCCAGCACGCCAGCTAGTGCGATGACCATCGTGGTGATGTTCGGCCGCGCTTCCATTGCCCAGTCATGCACGACGTCTATATCCATCGTCGTCCGATACTCGGTGGCGAGCGACTGGGCTTTGTCCAGCCATTCGCGGGGGTCGGTTGTGCTCATGGTTTCTTTCCTAGCATCTGGTAAATCCTGGAACGGTGAACATCAAGGGCGGCGGCTATCTCAACCGCGCTATGCCCTGCGTTGGCCGCTGAGCGCACCGCATCGTCACGGCGGGCTGCGGCTACCTTCAGTTGTTCCCGAGCCGCCAGGGCCTCGTTGTGGGCCCTGGCAGCAGCGGAGAGGTGGTCAGGCATTGGCTTCCTCATGCGTCTCGATGATGCGTCGCACGTCCTTGATGGCTTTACGCAGGCTGTCGGCTTCGGCCAGTTCGTCGCTGTTGAACGGGTCTTCCCACAGGCGGTCAGCGTAGTCCTCTTGGTCGTCGCACCACGCCCGCAACTCGGATGCAAGGTTGCCGCTGGCGCTCACTTCAGGGCCTCCAGTGCTGCCTTCTTAGCTTCGCGGAGGTTGGTGGCCTGCCCGTGGATGATGGTGCCGTCTTCGCGGGTAGCGTGCCAGCGGCGGCCGGGGCGGTAGGTCTCGCCCCACTTCAGGCATTCGGCTTCGCTCTGGGCCTTCTCAACCTCGATCACTTCGTCACCGTGGGTGTTGTAGCCGAGGATAGCGCCTTCGTACTTCTCCCACTCGGTGATGGTCTGGTATTCGGTGGTGCTCATTTCGGTTCTCCTTGGTGGGGGCTTCCTGCTGTTGTAGAGATCATATCGACAACTAGGGCAAGAGCGCAACCCCCAATCAGAAACTCCCCCAAATGACACCAGCCGGACCGTTCGCAAAAGCAATGGCGCGTTACCAACGGGTGAGCGTGTTCGGCGGTCCCGTTGCTCGCCATAGGCCTATACCATGGTAACGACATGCCGGTATTTGGAGGCCCTTTTTCGTACATGCACAACCCATCAAGCCCCGTCAACAACCGCGAGAACACGCGGAACTAATCACTACTGAGTCACGCATTCAAGCCCCGTTACTCACCCCAGTGAAGGCCCGGTGCGGAGGATTCCTCCACACCGGGCCTTCTGTCCCTCCCCCGGGCATCGCCCGGCGCCGCTCGCCGCCGATCCACGGCCACAGGCCCCCTCCGGTGCGGGCAGAGCCTCGTGAGACGAAAGAGACATCCACCGGAGACGCACGTCATGGACGGACACTCGCGGGGAGTCCTATGTTGGTCCCGTAGCGGACTTCCCGGTGTCAGGGGTCGGTTCACCCTCCTCACCGCGCAGTCAGACCGCGATGACCGAGGAGCAACGATGCCCGCCTTTTCCTTCCTGGACGACCTCGAGAGCCAACTCGAGTGGCAGCGGCAGCTGTACCGGGACCTGCACCGCCACCCCGAGCTGAGCCTGCAGGAGCACCGGACCGCAGAGCGGATCGAGTCCGAGCTGGCCGGGCTGGGAGTGGCCGCACAGCGGATCGGCGGGACCGGCGTCGTGGGCGTGCTGGAGAACGGGACCGGGCCCACCGTCCTGTCCCGCGCCGACATCGACGCCCTGCCGGTCACCGAGGACACCGGACTCGACTACGCCTCCACGGTGGACGGGGTCATGCACGCCTGCGGACACGACATGCACATCGTCGCCCTGCTCGGCGCGCTCCGCCTGCTCAGCGAGAACCGCGAGGCCTGGTCCGGCACCTACATCGCCCTGTTCCAGCCGGCCGAGGAGAACGCCGCCGGTGCGCAGGCCATGCTGGACGACGGACTGGTGGAGAAGCTGCCCCGGCCGGACGTGGCGCTGTCCCAGCACGTCATGCCCTTCGCGGCGGGGACGATCGGCACCGCCCCGGGGCCGGTGCTCTCGGCCGGGGACTCCCTCAGGATCACCGTGTTCGGCCGCGGGGCCCACGGATCCATGCCGCACAACGCCGTGGACCCGGTGGTCCTGTGCGCCGCGATCGTGCTGCGCCTGCAGACCATCGTCTCCCGCGAGACCCAGCCCGGGCAGTTCGCCGTGGTGACCGTGGGTGCCTCCAACGCGGGATCGAAGTCCAACATCATCCCGGACCGCGGCGAGCTGCTGCTGAACCTTCGCACCTACGACACCGCGCTGCGCGAGAAGATCATGGCCGCGATCGAACGGATCGTGCGCGGTGAGTGCGCCGCGGCCGGCTCACCCCGGGACCCCGAGTTCGAGTACTACGACCAGTTCCCGCTGACCTCCAACGACGCCGGCACCCACGCCACGGTGACCGCCGCACTGACCGGGCACTTCGGGGCGGACGTCGTGTTCGACACCCAGCCCTACACCGCGTCCGAGGACTTCAGCCGCATCCCGGACGCCTTCGGCATTCCCTACGCCTACTGGTTCGTGGGCTCCGTGCCGCCCGAGAGGTACCGTGCCGCCGTGGACGCCGGCACCGTCTCCTCGGACATCCCCGCCAACCACTCACCCTTCTTCGCCCCGGCCATCGACCCGACCCTGGCGATCGGCACCCGCGCCCAGGCGGCCGCGGCCCTGGCCTACCTGGCCCCACAGGACCGGTCCGCCTAACGGCGCCCTCACACCACAGAGACATTCCAGACGAGGGAGATCTCGCATGTCCGTCACGTCCACCACACCCGCCACCACGGCCTGGACACCGAACGACCGCTGGCTGACGGGCATCGTCCTGGCCGTCGTCACGTTCTGGCTGTTCGCCCAGACCCTGCTCAACGTCATCCCCGGCATCCGGGACGCACTGGGCATCGAGGCCACCATCGCCAACCTGGCGGTGTCCATCACCTCCCTGTTCTCCGGGATCTTCATCGTCGTGGCCGGCAGCCTGGCAGACCGGATCGGCCGGACCAGGATCCTGCTCGTCGGCATCTGGCTGGGCATCCTCGGCTCCCTGCTGATCGTGCTCACCCCCGAGGACGCCGGCGGCCTGACCTCCGCCCTGCTGCTGGGCGGGCGCGTGGTCCAGGGACTGTCCGCGGCGTGCATCATGCCCTCCTCGATGGCCCTGATCAAGCAGTTCTACGAGGGCAAGGACCGCCAGCGAGCGCTGTCGTTCTGGTCGATCGGCTCCTGGGGCGGCTCCGGGCTGTGCTCCCTGTTCGGCGGGTTCATGGCCACCACCGCGCTGGGCTGGCGTTCGATCTTCGTGCTGTCGATCATCGTCTCCTTCGCCTCACTGCTGCTGCTGCGGGGCACACCGGAGTCCAAGGCCCAGGCCCCCGAGGGCGGTTACCGGCGCTTCGACTGGGGCGGGCTGATCGCGTTCATCATCATGCTCGTGGCCATCAACGTCTACATCTCCCAGGGACCGAACATCGGCTGGCTGAGCCTCACCGGCGTCGCGCTGGTCGTGGCGGCCGTCGTCTCCGGACTGGTGTTCCTGCAGATCGAGGTGCACCAGGGCGCCCCGTTCATCGACCTGAACCTGTTCAGGAACGGCACCTTCACCGGCGCCACGCTCTCGAACTTCCTGCTCAACGGCGCCGCCGGCACGCTGATCGTGGCCCTGGGCCTGGTGCAGGTCGCCGCCGGCATGAGCGCCCTGGAGTCCGGCCTGCTGACCATCGGCTACCTGGTGGCCATCCTGGCGACCATCCGCGTGGGCGAGAAACTGCTGCAGCGCTTCGGCCCCCGCAAGCCGATGCTCTGGGGCAGCATGATCACCGGCGTCGGCATCCTGATGTGCTCCATGACCTTCCTGCTCATCGAGCAGTACATCGTCCTGACGGTCATCGGGTTCACCCTGTTCGGCATCGGCCTGGGCTTCTACGCCACCCCCTCCACGGACGCGGCCCTGTCCAACGTGCCGGACAACCAGGTCGGGGCGGCCTCGGGCATCTACAAGATGGCGTCCTCACTGGGCAACGCGATCGGCGTGGCCATCTCCGCGGCGCTCTACGTCGCCGGCCAGGCCGTGGACCCGGCCATGATCCAGTCCTGGGGCCTCTTCATCGGCAACCAGGACAACGTGGCGTTGCGCTTCGGCGGTGCGATCGGCCTGCTGTTCAATGTGTTCATGGTCGTGGTGGCCATCGCCTCGATCATCCTGACCGTGCCGACCGAGGCACAACGGGAGGCCGAGGCGCGGGCCGCCGAGCGCGCGGAGCGCAAGGACGTGCCCCCGGCGCCGATCGGCAACTGAGGCTCCCGGCGCACGGGGCGCACGGGGCGAGGACACCGGGGATGTCCTGGGTCCGCTGAGACGACGGAGGTCCTCGTGTCCACCACAACGGCATCGACGGCGGCGGTCTGGAAACCCACGGACCGCTTCCTGCTGGGGATCGTGCTGTCGGTCATCACCTTCTGGTTGTTCGCGCAGACGCTGCTCAACGTCATCCCGGGCATCCAGGACGAGCTGGGGGTCCCGCCCACCCTGGCCAACCTGGCGGTGTCCATCACCTCCCTGTTCTCCGGGATCTTCATCGTGGTCGCCGGGAAACTGGCGGACCGGCTCGGCCGGATGAGGCTGCTGCGCACCGGCATCTACCTGAGCATCCTGGGATCGCTGGCCATCGCCCTGACGCCGGTGGACCTGGGCGCGCTCACCGCATCCCTGCTCCTGGGCGGGCGGATCCTGCAGGGACTGTCCACCGCCTGCATCATGCCGGCGGCCCTGGCGCTGCTGAAGACCTATTACGACGGCAGGGACCGGCAGCGGGCCATGTCCTTCTTCTCGATCGGCACCTGGGGCGGGTCCGGGCTGTGCTCGCTGTTCGGGGGGTTCATGGCGTTCACCGCCCTCGGCTGGCGCTCGATCTTCTGGTTGTCCATCATCGTGGCCGTCACCGCCCTGCTGCTGGTGCGCGGCACGCCGGAGTCCCGGGCCGAGCCCGGGACGCACGCGGGCTTCGACTGGTCCGGGATGATCACCTTCATCGTGGCCCTGCTGGCCATCAACGTCTACATCTCCCAGGGCCCCACCATCGGCTGGACGAGCCCGGTGGGACTGGGCCTGGTGGCGCTGACGGTGATCGCCGCCATCACCTTCCTCCGGATCGAGACGCGCCAGAAGCAGACGTTCATCAACCTGCAGCTGTTCCGGGACCGGGCCTTCTCCGGGGCGGTCCTGTCCAACTTCCTGCTCAACAGTGCGGCCGGCACGCTGATCGTGGTGCTGGGACTGGTGCAGATGGCCTCCGGCTGGACCGCGCTCCAGGCCGGGACCCTGACCATCGGCTACCTGGCGGCCATCCTGGCGACCATCCGCGTGGGTGAGAAGCTGCTGCAGCGCTTCGGCCCGCGCAAGCCGATGATCTGGGGTGCCGTCATCACGGGGGCCGGCATCCTGATGTGCTCCATGACCTTCCTGCTGCTGGAGCAGTACGTGGTGCTGACCGTCATCGGGTTCACCCTGTTCGGCATCGGCCTGGGCTTCTACGCGACCCCGTCCCTGGACACCGCCATGGCGTCCGTGCCGCTCAGCGAGGGCGGCGCGGCCGGCGGCATCTACAAGATGGCCTCCTCGCTGGGCAACGCCATGGGAGTGGCCATCTCCGCCACGCTGTACGCGGCGGGGCGCGGGGTGGATCCGGCCATCATCCAGTCCTGGGGCCTGTTCATCGGCAACCAGGACAACGTCGCCCTGCGGTTCGGCGGGGCGATCGGCCTGCTGTTCAACGTCTTCATGGTCAGCGTCGCGCTCGTGTCCATCATCCTCACCATCCCGAAGGAACAGGTCGAGGTGAGCCACGTGCAGGAGTCGGCCCGGGCCCCGCGCCAGGACGTGGCCCCGCCGCCGATCGGCAACTGACACCGGGTGCCGGTCCCGGCGGGTGCCGGACCCGGCCCGGACACGGACCGGAGGGGCCCCGGACGCGGATAGACTGGACTGCGTTCTCGTCCCAGAAGGAGCCCCGCCACCATGACCATCCGTCCGATCACCATCCACGGCGAGCCGATCCTGCACCGCCGGGCATCGGAGGTCACGGCGGTCGACGCGGAGATCAGGACCCTCGTCGAGGACATGTTCGAGACCCAGGACGCCGCACGCGGCGTGGGGCTCGCCGCTCCCCAGGTCGGCGTCGGACTGCGCATCTTCACCTGGACCTTCGAGGACTCCGGTGAGGCGCCACCGCGCGGTCACGTGATCAACCCGGTCCTGACGCGCATCGGGAGGACCTCCCAGGAGGACCCGGACCCGGACGAGGAGTCCGAGGGCTGCCTGTCCGTCCCCGGCTACAGCTTCCCGCTCAAGCGGTCCGACCATGTCCGCCTCACCGGCCAGGACGTGGACGGCCACGAGATCGACTTCGAGGCCACCGGCTGGTTCGCCCGCGTCATGCAGCACGAGTACGACCACCTCGACGGGTACCTCTACATCAACCGGCTCAACGGCAAGTGGACCCGCCGGTGGAAGAAGAGCCTGCGTCGCGAGGGCTGGACCGTCCCCGGGAACACCTGGCTGCCGGGCACCGACCGCGACCCCTTCGGCCACGACGACGTCACCGAGGACGACCAGCAGACGCCGTAGTCTCGGCTGCATGCCCTCCGCAGAGCCCGCCTTCGTCGACCGCACCCGCGCCTCGCCGTGGGGACTGGCCGCGGCCGCCGGTGTCTGTGCCTCCGCGGTGGTGCTCTTCGCGTTCCTGCTCCCCGGTTGGGGCCATGCCCTGCTCGTGCTCAGCGTCCTGCTCGCCTGGCGGGTGGACGCCGGGCTCGGGCGGGACCTGACCCTCATCGGGGCGGGCATCGCCATCGTCAGCACCACCTCGGTGGAGGCCGACCTGCGCTGGGACCGGTTCTTCCTCCTCGGCGCGGTGCTCACCGCCGCCGTGGCCGTGCCGCTGCTGCTGGACCGGTTCTGGCTCCGCCGCCGCGTGATCGTCTTCCCGTGGCGCACCGGCACCCCGTGGACCAGGGTGCAGTGGTCCTACGTGATCGCGGTGCCGGTCCTGGGCTGGGCGATCCTGCCGGCCTACTTCATCCACTCCGGCAGCTACCAGAACTGGCCGCACGTGCAGGAGCCCTCCGAGCTGGCCCGGTTCTTCGTGGGCGTGAACTTCGTCGGCCTGTGGGACGAGCTGTTCTTCATCTGCACCTGCTTCGCCCTGCTCCGCCGGCACTTCGGGCTGTGGACGGCGAACGTCCTGCAGGCGATGGTCTTCGTGTCGTTCCTGTGGGAACTGGGCTACCGGTCGTGGGGTCCGCTGCTGACCGTCCCGTTCGCGCTGCTGCAGGGATGGATCTTCAACCGCACCCGCAACCTGACCTACGTGGTGGTGGTCCACCTGCTCTTCGACGTCGTCGTGTTCCTGGCGATCGTGCACGCCCACAACCCGGACGCGCTGCGCATCTTCGTCTACTGACGGCCCCGGACGGCACGACGGCGGCCGGTCGCCTCCCTCGTGCCGGGAGACGACCGACCGCCGTCGGGTCGGGTCAGGCCGTGGTCAGTCCCTGGGCAGGACCGGCACCGCGTCGCCGGCCATCTTCTCGATGACCCGGACGACCTGGCAGGAGTAGCCGAACTCGTTGTCGTACCAGACGTAGACGATGGCGTTCTTGCCGTCGTTGACGATGGTGGCCAGGCCGTCGACGATGCCGGCGCGGTTGGAGCCGACGAAGTCCGAGGAGACGACCTCCGGGGAGTGGATGTAGTCCATCTGGGCGCGCAGCGCACCGGTCAGGGACTCGTTGCGCAGGTGCGCGTTGAGCTCCTCGACGGACGTCTCCTTCTCCAGTTCCAGGTTCAGGATGGCCATGGAGACGTTCGGGGTGGGCACGCGGATGGCGTTGCCGGAGAGCTTGCCCTTGAGCTCGGGCAGGGCCTTGGCCACGGCCTTGGCGGCACCGGTCTCGGTGAGCACCATGTTCAGGCCCGCCGCGCGGCCGCGACGCGAACCCTTGTGGAAGTTGTCCGTGAGGTTCTGGTCGTTGGTGTAGGCGTGCACGGTCTCCACGTGGCCGTGGTCGATGCCGTACTCGTCGTTGATGATCTTGAGCACCGGCGTGATGCCGTTGGTGGTGCAGGAGGCGGCCGAGAGGATGGTGTCCTGCTCGGTGATGTCGTCCGTGTTGACGCCGAAGACGATGTTCTTGATATCGCCCTTGCCCGGTGCGGTGAGCAGGACCTTGGCGACGCCCTTGGACTTCAGGTGCTGGCCGAGGCCCTCCTCGTCACGCCAGCGTCCGGTGTTGTCCACCACGACCGCGTCCTTGATGCCGAACGCGGTGTAGTCGATGCTGGCCGGGTCGTTGGAGTAGATCACCTGGATCACGGTGCCGTTGGCGGTGATGGTGTTGTTCTCCTCGTCCACGGTGATGGTGCCCTCGAAGGGGCCGTGGATCGAGTCGCGGCGCAGCAGGGAGGCCCGCTTGACCAGGTCGTTGTCGGAGTTCTTCCGCACCACGATGGCGCGCAGGCGCAGCGAGGAGCCGCCGCCCTCGTGGGAGAGGATGATGCGGGCCAGCAGGCGGCCGATCCGGCCGAAGCCGTAGAGGACCACGTCGGTGGGCTCGTGCAGGCCCCCGCCGCCCTTGCCGGCGACCTCAGCCAGCTCGGTGTCCAGGAAGGACTGCAGGTCTCCCCCGGTCTCCTTGTACTTGTTGGCCAGCTTGGCCAGGTCCACGGAGGCCGCGCCGAGGTTCATCCCCGCCATGGCCTCGACGATCGGGAAGGTGTCCTCGACGGGCAGGACGGACTCGTCGATCTGCCGGGCGTAGCGGTGCGCCTTGATGATGTCGATGACGCCCTTGTGGACGAGCTGGCGGCCGTAGATGCTGGTGATCACGTTGTGGTCCCGGTACAACGTGCCGATCAGCGGAACCATCTTCTCGGCCAGTTCCTCCCGGTTGTTCCAGGCGGCGCGCTGGTCCTGCGCGATTCCGGTGGTCTCTTCTGCCACGGTAGGTCCTTCCCTCAAGCCCCTGCCTCCAGGGGGCGACTGCGCTGTCGCTGCACGGGCGCCGGTGGGCACCCGGTAGTGGAGACGGTCACGGCCCGTCCGGCCTGCCGTACCCGGTCGGTATACGGCCGGACCCAGTCTAGTGTTTCCGCACCACCCCGGTTCCGCATGTAGCCATGTGGTGGGCGCGCCCACCCTGTGGCGTGGGCCACTGCGGCCCGGTGACCGGTTCCGGGCCGGTCACGGCGGGGCCGGTGGACACGGTCCATATTCGCAGGACCGCGCCACTGACCCGCGGACTGGTCACGGGATAGGGTGCAGTCAATCGCATCATCCGTGACACGCGGACCTTCCACACGTCGCGCCACGCGTGCATCACTCTCGAGAGGAGGGCCGGGGCCGACGGGCCCCGGAGACGCCACATGAGCCATGAGACACAGTCGACGGCAGACCTGGTCAACGAACTGAGGGAAAGACGCAAGCGGCCCCCGCGCCGCACCGACCGTGCCACGGGGATCGATCCCTGGGTCTTCGGCATCGCGGGCGCCGTCGCCCTGGCCATGGTGCTGTGGGGATTCATCGGATCGGACTCCCTCGGGGCCTTCTCCGCCGACGCCCTGAGCTGGACCATCACCCACACCGGCTGGCTCTTCGTCATCGCCGCCACGGTGTTCGCGGTCTTCGTGATCGTGGTGGCGTTCAGCCGCTTCGGGCGCATCAACCTCGGCCAGGACGAGGAGAAGCCGGAGTTCAGGACGGTCTCCTGGATCTCCATGATGTTCGCCACCGGCATGGGCATCGGCCTGGTGTTCTACGGCGTGGGTGAACCGTTGTACTTCTACATGGCACCGCCCCCGGGGACCGTGGAGGGCCAGACCCCCGAGGCCGCCGGGGTCGCCATGGGCACCACGCTGTTCCACTGGACGATCTACCCGTGGGCCATGTACGCCGTGGTCGGCCTCGGGATCGCCTACGGCACCTTCCGGCTGGGCCGCAGCCAGCTGTTCTCCTCCATGTTCACCCCGCTGTTCGGGGAGAAGGCGGTCAACGGCTGGGGCGGGAGGGTCATCAACATCCTGGCCATCCTGGCCACGCTGTTCGGTTCCGCCTGCTCCCTGGGCCTGGGAGCCATGCAGATCGGCGGCGGTCTCCAGTCCGCCGGGGTCATCGAACAGGCCACCACGGCGATCCTCGTGATGGTCATCGGGATCCTCACCCTGGCCTTCGTGGCCTCCGCCGTGTCCGGGATCGCCCGCGGCATCCAGTGGCTGTCCAACATCAACATGGTGCTGGCCCTGCTCCTGGCGGTGCTGGTCTTCATACTGGGACCCACGCTGTTCGTGCTCAACATCCTCCCCAACGCCGTGGGCAGCTTCATCAACGACCTGCCGGTGATGGCCTCCCGCACCGGCTCCGGTGACCAGACGATGCAGGAGTGGCTGGGCACCTGGACCATCTTCTACTGGGCCTGGTGGATGTCGTGGACCCCGTTCGTCGGGATGTTCATCGCCCGCATCTCCCGAGGCCGCACCATCCGCCAGTTCGTGGTGGGCGTACTGCTGGTTCCCTCGGCGGTCTCCCTGGTGTGGTTCACCATCTTCGGCGGTGGCGCGATCGGCATCCAGGAGCGCGCCGAGCAGGCCGGGGACACGGGCGCCCAGCTCGCGTCGATCGTGGACGGGGCGCCGGACATCAACTTCGACCTGATCCTGTTCGACATGCTCGGCGCCCTGCCGATGAACCAGGTGCTCACGCTCATCGTCACCGGCATCACGGTGCTCCTGATCGCCATCTTCTTCGTCACCGGCGCCGACTCGGCCTCGATCGTCATGGGCACCCTGAGCGAGCGGGGCACCACGGACCCCTCCCGCAAGGTGATCATCTTCTGGGGACTGGCCGTCGGGGGCGCGGCCGCGGCCATGCTGCTGGCCGGCGGCGATGAGCCCGCCGAGGCACTCAACGGCATCAAGAACATCACGATCGTCTCGGCGCTGCCGTTCGTCCTGGTCATGCTGCTGCTGTGCGTGGCGATCTGGAAGGACCTGCGCCGGGATCCGTTGATGCTGCAGGACAGGATCGCCCGCCAGGTCCTCGAGGACTCGGTCTCCATCGCCGTGGAGAAGCACCCGGACAGCGGGTTCGGCCTCGTGACGGAGGCCATCGCCATCCAGGCGGCGCGGCCCCGGGATGCCGACCACGACGGCGTGCCCGACCGCCTGGACGCCCCGGTCCCGGCCCCGGAGGATCCGGGCCCCCAGGAGGATCCGTCCCCGGCCGATGCCGCCCACCCCGGACACCGGCAGGAGCGGGAGGACCGGTAGCAGTACCAGACAGCGGCGAGGGCCGGCGTCGTCTCCCCTTCTCGGGAACGACGCCGGCCCTCGCCGGGGGTGGGACAGGCCGGTTGTACGCCGGGTTCTGTGCCGTGACCGGTTGCCCGGACCACGGTGACGGCCATCCATCTAGGCCCGCCGTTGCCGACGGGCTCGAGCGGCCAACCCGGATGCTCGGGCGGGCAGCCCTGCGAGCGCATCCTGTTCGGCCTTGCACCGGATGGGGTTTACCGAGCCGGCCCGGTCACCCGGACCGCTGGTGGTCTCTTACACCACCCTTTCACCCTTACCCGCGCCGGTGGATGCACGCACCCACCGTGCGGGCGGTCTGCTTTCTGTGGCACTGTCCTGCGGGTTACCCCGAGTGGGCGTTACCCACCATCCTGCCCTGTGGTGCCCGGACGTTCCTCACGGCATCGCACGCGATGCCCTGCGACCGTCCACCGGCCTGTCCCGGCCACCCAGTCTATCGCCACGCCCACCCCCCCCTCGTGGCGGCGGCCCTCCCCCGCCCGGTGGCTAGGCTGTTCGGGTGCTCATCCTGCTGCCGCCCTCCGAGGGCAAGACCACTCCCAGCTCCGGCGCCCCGATGGAGCTCAGTTCCCTGTTCCTTCCCACGCTCACCGGCGAGCGCATCACGGTGATGGGCACCCTGGCCGCGGTGTCCACGGCACCGGACGCCGCCGAGGTCCTGGGGGTGGGCCGGGCGAAGCTGTCGGACATCGAGGCGAACCTCGTCCTGGACACGGCCCCCGCCGGCCCGGCCCACCAGGTCTTCACCGGGGTGCTCTACGACGCCCTGGACTACGCCTCCCTCCCGGAGGTCGCCCGCCGCCGGGCGCGTGAGGAGGTGCTGGTCTTCTCCGGCCTGTTCGGCGTGCTGACCCTGGGTGACCGGATCCCCAACCACCGCCTGACGGTCACCGCCACGCTGCCGACCATCGGACGGATGTCCTCGTGGTGGAAGCCCCGGCTCACTCCGCTGCTGGACGAGAAGGCCGCGCACGCCGGCGTGGTCGTCGACTGCCGCTCGGGCGGGTACGCGGCACAGTGGAAGGCCCCGGCGGAGACCACCGTGACGGTGGACGTGTTCCAGGTGCGCAACGGCGAGCGCACCGTGGTCTCGCACTTCGCCAAGCACACCCGCGGGCTGGTGGCCCGGGCCCTGCTGCTGGCGGGCCCCCGGGCGGCCCGGTCCCCGGAGACGGCGGCCGAGGTCGTGGCGGCCGCGGGCTCGGCCGCCGGTCCGTACGACTGGACGGTGGACCTGGTCCCGGCGTCGCAGACCCCCGGGTCGAGGCCGGGCCGGCTGGAGGTCACCCTGCCCGAGCGGTACTCCACCGTCTGAGCCGGTCGCCTCCCTCCTTCATCCCCCGGGACCGGCGGTGACCGGGACCTTTCCCCGGCCCGGGCGGGCCGCTACGGTGGTCGGATCCGATGCGCAGGAGGATGATCCGCCGTGAATCCCAACGTCCCCACCGTGGTGCAGTCCGACCGCACCGTTCCCATCAATCTGCGCCAGTCCGGGCCCACCCCGGTCCAGATGCTGATCGACACGCGCGTGCGGAAGTCGCCGTACTGGCACCTGTCCATGGAGGCCGGCTGCTGGCGGGCCTCGGTCTACAACCGCATGTACCACCCCCGGGGCTACGTGGCCCCCGAGGACGGCGGCATGATGGTCGAGTACGACTCCCTGGTGAACCACGTGACCCTGTGGAACGTGGCGGTCGAGCGGCAGATCCGGGTCCAGGGCCCGGACGCGGAGGCCTTCGTCGACTTCGTCATCACCCGGGACGCCACCCGGATCCCCGTCATGCACGCCCGTTACGTGATCCTGTGCAACGAGGCCGGCGGGATCCTGAACGACCCGGTCCTGCTGCGGCTCGCGGAGGACGAGTTCTGGTTCAGCCTCTCGGACTCGGACCTGCTGTTCTGGCTCCAGGGTGTCAACGTGGGCCGCCGGTATGACGTGGACATCCGCGAGATCGACGTCTGCCCCGTGCAGGTCCAGGGCCCGAAGTCCGTGGACCTCATGACAGACCTGTTCGGGGACGCGGTCGCCGGACTGCCGCCGTACGGCCTGCTCGCCGGGCAGGTGGCGGGCTGTGACGTGATCGTCTCCCAGACCGGGTTCAGCGGGGAGAAGGGCTACGAGATCTACCTCAAGGACGCGACCCTGCACGCCGAGACCATGTGGAACGCGGTCCTCGAGGCGGGCCGGCCACACCAGCTGGCCGTCGTGGCGCCCGCGCACCACCGTCGGATCGCGGCCGGCATCCTGTCCTGGGGCCAGGACATGGACCAGGAGACCCTGCCCTTCCAGGTCAACCTGGGCTATCAGGTCCCCCGGGGCAAGGCGGGCGAGTACGTGGGCAAGGCGGCCCTGGAGGAGGCCCGGCGGCAGGTCGAGGCGGGGACCCCGCCGTACACCCACCAGCTCGTGGGGATGCGGCTGGGCGGGGCGCCCATCGAGGACTACGCCCCGGACTTCTGGCTGATCAGTCCCGACGTCGACACCGACCCGGTCGGCTACGTCACCTCCCCCTGGTACTCGCCGGAGCTGGGTCACAACATCGCCATGGGGTACGTCCCGGTGGAGCTCGCCGGCCTGGGCACCGAGCTCTGGGTGCACCTGCCGGAGGAGTACGCGGACACCACCGGACGGCCCGTGGCGGCCGAGGTGGTCGAGCTGCCCTTCCGGCCCTCGGTCAACCCGAACCAGCGCGAGCTGCTGAGGCAACGGGGGCTGGACGCCGCCGAGTGAGGCGACGCCCCGGTCCCGTCCGCGTCCCCTGGCGGGCGTCACCGCCCGTGACGGCGGTCCGCGGCGCCCCAGCCTGTCAGGCGGTGCCCGCCTCGGCCACGAGCTCGACCTCGAAACCGCCGGGAGCCTCCAGGTAGGCGGCGTAGTGGCTGCGTCCCCCGGCGAAGGGGTGCTTCTCGGCGAACAGCACCGTGAAGCCCCGGTGGACCGCGCCCTCGACCAGCGCGTCGACCTCGGCCCGGGTGCCGGCCTGGAAGGCCAGGTGGTTGAGCCCAGGACGCAGCCGGTCATGACCGCCGGGACCCACGTCCGGTCCGGACTCCAGCACGAGGTACTCCCCGGCGCCCTGGTAGCTGGTGCCCTCGGACCACTCTCCGCTGACCTGGTAGCCGAGTTGCTGGAACAGCCAGCCCAGCGTCTGGCGGGCGCGGGCCAGGTCCTGCACCCAGATCTCCACGTGGTGCAGCCGGCCCGCCCGCCGCGGTGTCCCGGCGTCGGCGGGCCGTCCGGCGCTGTCCGCCGCGGCTGCCCCGGTCGCGGCCGGCACCGGTTCCGGTGCCGGCTTCTCCTGCACGGGCTGACGCCCGGGCGCCTGTGCCGGTTCCGGGGCGGACGTCGCGGTCCTCGTCGCCGTGGATCCGGCAGCCGCGGTGCCGGCCACCCGGATCCCGGACGTCGCGCGGACCCACGGGCGTCCGGACGCGCCGGCGTCCATGGCCTCGTTCGAGAGCAGGTCCGCGTCCTTGTTCTTCTCCCGGGGGATCCACTCGTACGTGACCCTGCCCGGGGGGAGGATCGCCCGGGCCTGGCCGGCCAGTTTCTGCATGTCCGCGTGCTTGATCTTCCAGCGCCCGCTCATCTGCTCCACCACGAGCTTGGAGTCCATCTTCACGTGCACCCGGGCCTCGGGGTCGAGGTTCCGGGCCATGGTCAGACCGGCCACGAGCCCGGAGTACTCGGCCACGTTGTTCGAGGCCCTGCCCAGCGGGGCGGCGTCGATGTCCAGGATCTTCCCGGTGGCCGGATCCCGAACGAGGGCACCGTAGCCGGCGACTCCGGGATTGCCGCGGGAGCCGCCGTCGGCCTCGACCTGCAGGACGCGTTCGGACACTGGCATCACTTCTCTCTGGTTCTGGACGGGTGGCCGGCCGGAGGCCGGCGGGGCTCAGCCCTCGGTGGCCCGGACCAGGATGGCCCCGGAGTCCGGGCAGTACACCAGCGTATCGGCCGGCGCCCGCTCGATCTGCGCGAGGTCCGCCGGGCTGATCGGCATGCCGGAGGCCTCCGAGTGGTTCCCGACCAGCCGCGCCGCCCCGATCCCGCCGGTGCGGGCCCGGACCTTCTCGTACCGGGCGACCAGTCCGGGGGGCAGGGTGGCCGCGAGCGCGGTGCGGTCCCTGGTCAGCTCGTTGCCGCGCGCGGAGACCTCGGTGGCCTCGGCCTTCAGCGCTGCCCCGCGGTCCCGGGCGGCGGACTGCGCCTCGGCCAGGAGCCGGTGGGCCTGCGCCTGCGCGGACTCGGCCTGTTCCACGGCGTCCATGGCCTCCAGCTCCGTCTCCTCGTGGCGGTCCTGGAGTTCGGCGAGCGTGGTGAGTTCGTGCATCATCCTCTCCAGGTCCCGGGCCGATCCCTCGCCGGCGTCCAGGCGCTTCTGGTTGCGCTCCCGGTGGGCCCGGACGGAGGAGACCTCCTGATCGGCAGCGGCCAGGGCGGCCTGCGCCGCGGCCAGCGACGCGGTGGCCTGGTCGGCCTCGGCCTGGCGGTCGGCGACCGCCTGCTGCAGCTGACGGAACCCGGGATCCTGGCGCAACTGCTGCATGCGCGACCGCGCCTGGTCCAGGGCGGTGTCCAGCGCCTGCAGGTCGAGCAGCCTCAGCTGTTCGGCCGGGGTCGCCGTGGTGGCCGGGGTCGCGGGGGTGGCGGAATCGGTCATGCGGGCCTCCTTCAGGAGCCGGGGGTCAGGACGAAGTCCCAGGGGTCGGTGTTCAGTGCGCTGACCGCGATCTCCACGTCGAAGCCGCGGTCGGTGAGCAGGGTGTCGAGGGCCTCGGCGGCGGCCGGCAGCCACAGCCACTCGCTGCCGAAGTGGGAGACCTCCACCAGGTAGGGGCGTCCGCCGGTCAGCCGGGCCGCCTCCCGCACCTCGGAGGCCGGGTGGTGGCGCAGGTCCGCCGTGACGTACACGTCGGCCCCGGCGGCCCGGACCTGGTCGAAGAGGCTGTCCCCGGCGCCTCCGCAGACGGCCACCGTGCTGACCAGCCCGTCCCGGTCCCCCGCCACGCGCACCCCGCCCGCCACGGCGGGCATGACCGAGAACACGCGGGCGGCGAAGTCGCCCAGTGTCATGGCCCGGGACAACCGGCCCACCCGGCCGAGCCCCTCCTCGGCCAGTCCCCCGGCGGCCGGGACCAGCGGCGTGACCTCCTGCAGCCCGAGCACGTCCGCGATGACGTCGGAGACGCCCCCGACGGCGGAATCGGCGTTGGTGTGGGCGGTCAGCAGCGCGCAGCCACCCTCGATGAGGCTGTGGAGGACCTCGCCCTTGAAACCGGTGGCCGCCACCGAGTGCACGCCGCGCAACAGCAGCGGATGGTGGGTGACGAGCAACTGGGCACCGGCGCCCACGGCCTCCTCGACCACGTCCTGGACGGGGTCCACCGCGAAGTGGATGCGGCGCACCGGCCGGCCGGGCCGGCCGGCCACCAGGCCGGTGGCGTCCCAGTCCTCGGCCAGGGACGCGGGCCACAACTGCTCGAAGGCCTCCAGCACCTGGGCCAGGGTCGGGATGCGGTCGGTGTCGCGGAGGTCCGTCCCCTCCGGCTCGGCCGGGGAGGACGGGGTCGGCGTTGCGGCGCTCATAGGGCCATTGTGCCCGAGTCGGGAATGAACCCGCGCTCCCCCGTGCTGTACCCCGTTGTGAGTGACGACGTGCGAGAGAACCCGTCCGACGACGTGACCGGAGCCCGCGGCTCCCACCGGGTGCTGACGGTGGCCGGTGGCTGCTTCTGGTGCCTGGACGCCGTGTACCGGCGCCTCCGGGGCATCACGTCCGTCGAGTCCGGTTACACGGGCAGCGACTGGCCCGACCCGGACTACGAGACGGTGTGTTCGGGGAGGACCGGTCATGCCGAGGCGGTGCGGGTGGGTTTCGACGAGTCCGTCATCAGCGCGGACATGGTCCTGGACATCTTCTTCACGGGCCATGACCCGACGACCCTGAACCGCCAGGGACATGACGTGGGTACCCAGTACCGCTCGGCGCTGTTCGCTGACGGCGCCGAGGACGAGGCCCTGTTCCGGGCCGCCATCGAACGCAACCAGGACAACTGGGCCGCCCCGATCGTCACCACGATCGAGCCGGCCGCCCGGTGGTATCCGGCGGAGTGGTACCACCAGGACTTCTACACGAACCGGCCCGATGCCGGCTACTGCCACGTGATCATCACCCCGAAACTGGCCAAGGTCCGGCAGCGTTACTCGGCGTGGCTGGTCGAGCCTCAGCTCAGCAGGCCACTGACATAGGCTGATTCCCGAGGACCCGGACGTCGCCGCCCGGGTCCAGCGCCCGTGCCGGCCACCGGCCCGCCGCCCTCAGTCCCTGCACCGACTTCGACAAAGGAAACCCTCATGGCCACCTTGCTCAACAACATCACCGAGGCCGTCGGCAACACCCCCCTCGTCCGGCTCAACCGGCTGACCGAGGGACTGCCCGGCCAGGTCGCCGTCAAGCTCGAGTTCTACAACCCGGCCAACTCGGTCAAGGACCGCATCGGCCGGTCGATCGTGGATGCCGCCGAGGCCTCCGGCCAGCTGCGCCCGGGCGGGACGATCGTGGAGGGCACCTCCGGCAACACGGGCATCGCCCTGGCCATGGTCGGTGCCGCACGGGGGTACAAGGTCATCCTGACCATGCCCGAGACCATGTCCAACGAGCGCCGCGTGATGCTGCGCGCCTACGGGGCGGAGATCGTCCTGACCCCCGGCGCCGACGGCATGCGCGGGGCACTGGAGAAGGCCCAGCAGATCGTCGCGGAGTCCGACAACGCCGTCTGGGCCCGTCAGTTCGCCAACCAGGCCAACGTGCAGGCGCACTACACCACCACCGGTCCCGAGGTCTGGGAGGCCACCGACGGCCAGGTGGACATCTTCGTGGCCGGCATCGGCACCGGCGGCACCATCACCGGCGCCGGCCGCTACCTGCGGGAGCAGAAGCCCGACGTGCGCCTGGTCGCCGTCGAGCCGGCCGACTCCCCCATCCTCTCCGGGGGCAAGCCGGGCCCGCACAAGATCCAGGGCCTGGGCGCGAACTTCATCCCGGAGATCCTGGACCAGGAGATCTACGACGCGGTGTACGCCGCCACCCTCGAGGAGTCCGTCGCCACCGCGCGTGACCTGGGCACCCAGGAGGGCATCCTGGGCGGCATCTCCTCCGGGGCCATCGTGTCCGCGGCCATCGAGGAGGCCAGGAAGGAGGAGAACCGGGACAAGCTGATCGTCGCGATCGTCTGCGACTTCGGCGAACGGTACATCTCCACCGTCCTGTACGAGGACATCCGCGGCTGATCACGGGCCCGCGGCACACACTACAGTCAAGACACCGCCGTGCGGGCCGGTCGCCGACCGGTCCGCACGCACACCGCCGGCACCAGCCACCGACCGAAAGGCCTCCAGTGGGTTTCCTGTCCCGCCTCAAGGAAGACATCGCGAACGCCCGGGCGCACGACCCGGCGGCCCGCGGCGACCTGGAGGTTGCCGTGGTCTACTCGGGCCTGCACGCGATCTGGGCGCACCGGCTGACGCACCGGATGTGGCAGAACGAGCGCCTGAAGACCCCGGCGCGCGTGGTCTCCCAGGTGGCCCGGACCCTGACCGGGATCGAGATCCACCCGGGCGCGACGATCGGCCGGCGGTTCTTCATCGACCACGGCATGGGCGTGGTGATCGGTGAGACGGCCGAGATCGGCGACGACGTCATGCTCTACCACGGGGTCACCCTCGGCGGGCGGTCCCTGGACAAGGTCAAGCGGCACCCGACCCTGCAGAACGGGGTCGTCGTCGGTGCCGGTGCCAAGATCCTCGGCCCGGTCGAGATCGGCGCGGGCACCGCGGTGGGCGCCAACGCCGTCGTCGTCAAGGACACCCCCGCCGGCTCCATCGCCACCGGCGTCCCGGCCACGTGGCGCCACCGGGAACCCCGCGAGCACAAGCCCGCCGTGGACCCCGCGGAGTACGTCGACCCCGCCATGTGGATCTGACGCCCCGCGAGACGCTCGCGCAGCACCCCAGCACGACGCCGGCCGGTCGCCTTCCCCTCGGAAGGCGGCCGGCCGGCGTCGTGGAGGCCTCAGGCCGAGATCTCGGAGCGGTCTCCCGACCACAGGGTGTGGAAGGTGCCCTCGCGGTCGACCCGGCGGTAGGTGTGCGCGCCGAAGTAGTCGCGCAGGCCCTGGGTGAGCGCGGCCGGCAGGCGGTCCCGGCGCAGTCCGTCGTAGTAGGCCAGGGCCGAGGAGAACACCGGCACGGGCACCCCGGCGGAGACGGCCGCCGCGACCACCCGGCGCCAGGCCGGCACCGCGGCGGCGAGCGCCTGGCTGAACTCCGGGGCGAAGAGCAGGTTGAGCGGCTGGCCCTCCGCCAGCGTGCCCGGCTCCGGGTGACGGGTGGTGTCCCGGCCCCCGTAGGCCTTCATGATGGTGTCCAGCAGGTCGGCGCGGATGATGCAGCCGTTGCGCCACAGGGATGCGATGGTGCCCAGGTCCAGGGACCAGCCGTACTGAGCGGCGGCCGCCGAGAGCATGTCCAGGCCCTGGGCGTAGGACACCAGCTTGGAGGCGTACAGGGCCAGGCGCACGTCCTCGACGAAGGCCTCGTGGTCCCGGTCCTGCAGTTCCCGCGGGGCGCTGACGGCGTCGGCGCCCGCGCCCAGGACCTCCCGGGCCGTCGACCGCGCGGCGGTCTGGCTGGAGAGCGAGCGGGCGAACACGGACTCGGCGATCGCCGCCACGGGCGCGCCCAGGTCCAGCCCGGAAATGGCCGTCCAGCGGCCGGTCCCCTTCTGCCCGGCCTCGTCCACGATGACGTCGACCATCGGCTGGCCGGTGGCCACGTCCACCTGGCTCAGGACGTCGGCGGTGATCTCGATCAGGTAGCTGCGCAGCTCCGTGCGGTTCCACTGCTCGAAGATGACGGCCTGCTCCGCCGGTTCCACGCCCCCGACGCTGCGCAGGAGGTCGTAGGCCTCCCCGATCACCTGCATGTCGGCGTACTCGATGCCGTTGTGGACCATCTTCACGAAGTGGCCGGCGCCGTCCGTGCCGATCCAGGCGCAGCAGGGGTCGCCCTCGTACTTCGCGGAGATGTCCTCGAGCAGCGGGCCGAGCGCCTCGTAGGACTCGCGCGGGCCGCCCGGCATGATGGCGGGGCCGTTCAGGGCGCCCTCCTCGCCGCCGGACACGCCGATCCCCACGAAGTGCAGGTCCTTCGCCGCGAGGGCCGCCTCGCGCCGGCGGGTGTCCTCATAGTGCGAGTTGCCGGCGTCGATGACGATGTCCCCGGCCTCCAGCAGCGGCACGAGCTGGTCGATGACGTCGTCCACGGGCCGGCCGGCCTGGACCATGAGGAGCACCCGGCGGGGGGTGGCCAGGGACTCCACGAGCTCGGCCAGCGTCTCCGTGGGGATGAAGGTCCCGTCCTCGCCGTGCTCGGCCACGAGCGCGTCGGTGCGCGCCCTGCTGCGGTTGTGCAGGGCCACGGTGTACCCGTGACGCGCGAAGTTCCGGGCCAGGTTCGCCCCCATGACCGCCAGCCCCGTGACGCCGATGTCAGCCTTCATGCCGTTCCTTCCCAGCACGCCGGAGGTGCTGCTGCCAACAGTGGAATTCCGGCCGCACCCCTCGGGGGCGGCCCGGACCCCACCAGCCTACGTGGTCGGCGAGGCCGGCCGCGGCGTTCACCGCCCCGCCTGCGGTGCGCAGGACTGTTCGGGGCGCCCATGCGGTCCCAGCAGGCCGTTGCCTGCGGGCGCCGCGATGCGTCAGTCCCCGACGGCGTCCCGGCCGCGGCGCACGATCAGCGGGTCCGGGGTGCCGACCACCGCGTGGTCCTTGTCCTCGTACTCGAACTGGGACAGGAAATGGCGCATGGCGTTGAGCCGGGCACGCTTCTTGTCATTGGACTTGATGGTGGTCCACGGTGCGTGGTCGGTGTCCGTGTGCAGGAACATGGCCTCCTTGGCCGCCGTGTAGTCCTCCCACCGGTCCAGCGACTCCAGGTCCATGGGCGAGAGCTTCCAGCGGCGCACCGGGTCGATCTGCCGGATGGCGAAGCGGGTGCGCTGCTCGGACTGGGTCACGGAGAACCAGAACTTCGTCAGGTGGATGCCGTCGTCCACGAGCATCTTCTCGAACAGCGGCACCTGGCTCATGAAGGTGGTGTACTGCTCGTCCGTGCTGAAGCCCATGACGCGTTCCACGCCCGCCCGGTTGTACCAGGAACGGTCGAAGAGCACGATCTCGCCCTCGGTGGGGAAGTGGTTGATGTACCGCTGGAAGTACCACTGGCCCTGTTCGCGGTCCGAGGGCTTGTTCAGCGCCACGACCCGGGCGGTGCGCGGGTTGAGGTACTCGGTGAAGCGCTTGATGGTCCCGCCCTTGCCGGCGGCGTCGCGGCCCTCGAAGACGATGATGTGCCGCTGGCCCGAGTCCTCGCCCCAGTACTGCAGCTTCAGCAGCTCGATCTGCAGCTTGTACTTCTCCACCTCGTACTCCTCGCGGGACATCCGCGTCTCGTACGGGTAGTCCTCCCGCCAGGTGTCCACGGCCCGGCCCTGGGGGTCGATCAGGTCCGGGTCCGGGGTGTGGCGGTCGACCACCTGGAAGCCGCCGTCACGGATCTTGTCGATGAACTCGCGCAGGTTCTCCCGGGGCGCGTCCGGCGTCAGCAGCATCTCGACTCTCCTTCGAAGGGGCCGACGCCGGGGTCCCGGACCAGAAGCGTGGTCGGCGGACCCCCCGGGTGCGGCACGGTGGGGACTGGACTTCATTGTCCATCATCGTCCCCACGCGCCACCCGGTTCCGTCACCGGGCGTCGTCCCCGGTGAACCGCCGGTGAACACCGGCGGAACGCAGGAGTCAGCGCGCCACGGCGTGAGGCGGGCGCTCCAACCCAGCGGAGACCGCCTCGGACGGGTCGTGCCCGAGCTCGACGATGCGGTTGCCGGCGTCCACGTGGACCACCGTGGGCTGGAAGGACCGGGCCTCCTCGGTGGTCATCTGCGCATAGGTGATGAGGATGACGGTGTCCCCCACATCCACCAGGTGGGCGGCGGCGCCGTTGATGCCCAGCACTCCCGAACCGCGTTCACCGGCGATGGTGTAGGTCTCCAGCCGGGCCCCGTTGGTCACGTCCACGATCGCCACGAGCTCGCCCGGCAGGATGTCCGCGGCGTCGAGCAGGTCCTGGTCCACGGTGACCGAACCCACGTAGTGCAGGTCCGCGTGCGTCACGGTGGCACGGTGGATCTTGGACTTGAAGATGGTCCGGGTCATGGAGGCCATGGGTCTGTGTTCCTTCGGAAGGCTGGCGATGCCGCTGCCCCGGGGGCGCGGTGACGACATCCCCTCAACGGGCAATGCCTGTCAATTATGCCCGCCGATGATGCCCGGCCGTGCGCGGTGCGCCGTGCCGGGGCCGTCACGGGGGGCGCCATCGGGGCGTTCATCAAGATTTCCACAGGGTCGCCCCGAGAGGATGCGGCATGGCCACCGCGCAATTATCCCAGGACACCCGGAGCGCGACCGGACCGGGGCGCCGGCCCAGTCGCCGCTCCGTCCTCGCCCTGATTCCCGTGGCGGCCCTCGGGGTGATGGGCGGCGGACTCGGCGTCCATCGGTTGCTGCACCCGCCGCCCGCCCCGGCGACGCCGTTGGGCGCCGTGGCCACCGTGGCCGGCGGGATGGCCCTGATCCAGGGCATCATCCCCCTGGAGTCGGCCCCCTGGGCCCCACCGACGCCGGCACCGGGCCTGGCCCGGCCGATCGCCGCGGGGGGCCACCGCGTCAGGCTGCTGCTGGACCTGACGGCGGTCGAGCCCGGTGGCATCGACTTCGCGGCGGCCGACTACAGCATCCGGGAGATCGTCGGGTTCACGGCGAGCCCCCTGTGGACCAGTCATGAGCGGCACCGGGTCGCCCGGGGTGAGACCCTCGCGGTGACCATGGTCTTCGAGATCCCCAACGAGAGCGTCCGGCTCGAGCTCCAGGGACCGGGATCCGTGCGCCTGAGCCTCGGAACGGACCACCACACCCGGTGAGGAAGCGGTCCCCGGGCCGTCGGGCCGGCCGGGATTCCGCGGCCCGGGGTGCCGCTCCGGCAATGCGCGGAGTCGCGGCGTGTTCCCGGAGTGTCCACGGCGCCCTCCCGGTGGGCATCGGCTGTCAGGTCACCCGGCGCCATCCCAGAGGAACAGGACCCTGCCGCGGACCCGGTCCAGGGGAACGGGACCGTGATGCCGCGAGTCCACGGAGGTCCTGCGGTTGTCACCCAGGACGAAGACGCTGCCCTGCGGAACGGTCAGGGGCCCGAAGTACGTCCCGTCGATGGCCGAGGCGTCGATGCCCGGTTCGCGGAGCCCCGCACCGTCGACGTAGACCACGGCGTCCCGGATGGCCACCTCCCGTCCCCCGAGGGCGATGACGCGCTTGAGGTTCGTGGACCCGCCGTCGGGGGCGTTGAAGACCAGCAGGTCGCCCGGTACCAGCCCGTCGCGGGCGGCGGGCGTGGTGAGCACCAGCGCGTAGGCCCCGGGGTGCACGGCGGGAACCATGCTGTCGGAGGTGACGTGCACGGGTTCGACGACCCACAGCCGGAGGGCGGCGAGCGCCAGCAGGAACCCCGCGAGCACCCCGCCCGCCACGCGGCCGGGGTGGGCGGGTCCTGCACGGCGCGGTGCTGCCTCGCGCCGTGCAGTCATCAGTCGTCGTCCAGCTCGGGCCGCGCGGCGTCGATCGGGTCCCACGGGTCCGGTGCGTTGGCCTTCAGCCCGACCCGGAACTGCGTCATCATGTCGTGGTCCTCGTGGGGGAGGTTGTGGCAGTGGACCATGTACCGGCCCTGGTGGGGGCCGAAGCGCATCAGCAGCCTGACCTTCTCGCCCTCGCCGACATAGACGGTGTCCTTGGGACCGGACTCATAGGGGAAGGGCGCCCTGCCGTTGCGGCTGAGGATCCTGAAGTCGACCAGGTGGATGTGCATGGGGTGGAACCACCCGCCGGACTTGTTCTCGATCTCCCACTCCTCCACGGTGTTGAGGCCCACCTGGGCGAAGACGTCCTGGTACCCACTGGCGATGACCGCCCCCCAGGTCTTGTCGTTCAGCGTCCACAGGTTCGTCCTGTCGTCGCGTTTGACCCGCATGTACCGCTTGGCCCCGGCCATCTTGCTCGTGAGGCTCATCACCTCGCCGCCGGGGTCCAGCACCGTGGGCGGGGTGTTCCAGGTGGGGTCGGACGTGTCGACGGGGTCGTCGACCACGTCGAAGGCCATGATCTTGTTGGTGTGGTCGTAGTCGCGGTTGTTCTCGTTGGAGCGGTTCCGCAGTTCCACCCGGGTGCCGGCCCTGTACTTCGAGAAGTCGATCAGGACCTCGTAGCGCTCGGCACCGGCATGACGCCACTGGGCGACGTCGACGGCCCGGGGCATGAGCCCGCCGTCCGTGGCGACGATGGTCATGGCCTCTCCCGACGTCAGGTACGGCCGAAGGGACCGGGAGATGGACGCATTGAGCATCCTGAACCGGTAGATCCGCCGCTTGACCCTCATGCGCGGCCAGGGCACCCCGTTGACCAGGATGACGTCGCCCCAGAGCCCCGAGTGATCGTTGTCGTCGTAGCCCAGGGCCCCGTTCCGGGCGAACATCGCATCGGTGATCGTCAGGCCCACGTCGAACTCGCCCTGCGGCAGCAGGCCGCGCTCGAGCTCGTCGTGGATCCGGTACTGGCCCGCGAGCCCGGAGTAGACGTTCAGGGCGGTGAAGTGGACACCGTGGTCGTGGTACCAGATGCTGCGCGCGTTCTGGACGTTCGAGTAGTGGTAGGTCTTCTTGAAGCCTGGCATCGTCACATCGTTGGCGTACCCGTCGTACTGCGGCAGCGAGGCCGAGCCGTGCAGGTGCGTGGAGGTCGCCAGGACGTGTCCGTGCGCGGGGTGGGTCGCCGGCAGCTGGTTGCGCACCGTCAGGGTGGTCTTCGTCCCCCGCTCGACCTCGATGGTCGGCCCGGGGAAGAGGCCGTCGTAGCCCAGAATCGGGGTGTCCAGCCGGGGCAGCATCCGCGCCGTGGCGGCGCGTTGCGTCACCGTGTAGTTCTCGATGCGTGCCCCGTCGTCCGGATCGATGCCCACCGAGGTGGGCTTCAGGACCGGTGGCTGGGTGAACTCGGCGGCGTAGGGCCGGGGCATCTGCCGGTCGTCGAGCCTGCTGGCCGACTTCGCGGACACGTTCTCCCACGGGACCGCGGCCGCCCCGGCGCCCATGACGCCCAGGCCGCCGAACAGGATGACGTGTCGTCGGGATATCGCCATGCTCGTTCCTCACCGTCTGGTGCCGTGCCCTCCCTGGAGGGAGTGTGGACGAACGAGCTTGGGAAAAACCAACATCGCGCGCCCCGGCTCGACGGGCGGTGCAAGGTGCAGGGCGGTGCAAGGTGCAGGGCGGCACGGGGTCAGACGGCGCGGTGAGGGCGAGAGACGGCAAACGTCACGGTGATCTCGGTGCCCCCCGCCGCGGAACGGCGCGTGGACAACCGGGCACCGACGGAATCGGCGACGTCGGCCATCATGCGCAGACCGAAGTGGCCGGGAACCGCCGGGGCGCCGGCGTCGAGACCCACGCCGTCATCCGCGATGGACAGCGTCACCTCGCTCCCCCGCCGGACCAGGTCCAGGTGCACGACGGTGGCCCCGGCGTGCTTGACGACGTTCATCATGGCCTCCCGGGCGATCCGGTGGCACGCGGTGGCCTGGGCCTCGTCGAGCCCGGGATCCCGGTCGACGTGCACGACGGTGGTGATCTGCCGGCCCCGGGTGCGTTCCGCCAGGACGCCCAGTGCCGAGGGCAGCGTGTTGGCGTCCACCGGGGAGGAGTAGAGGTCCGAGGTGATGGCACGCAGCTTGACGATGCTCTGCCGCAGCACCGCACCGGGGTCCTGACCGGAGGCGTCGCCGTCGGCCGGTTCCAGGGTGTAGGCGAGCCCCGCCAGGTCCTGGAGGATGTCGTCGTGCAGGGCCACGGCGAGGCGGACGCGCTCGCGCTCACCGGCCTCGATGGCCTGCTGCAGGATGGCCCGGCGTTCCCGTTGGCGGTCCTGGACCTGTCGGGCCAGCCGGATGCCGGGAATGAGCTGCGCGCCCTGCAGCACGGCCATGGCCACCAGGAGCACGGGCGTCATCCGGAGCAGGATGTGTCCCTGCGGACCGAGCAGAACCCGGTCGTCGAAGTACACCTCGACCAGCACCGGGTCCTGCCCCGCGGCGCGCGAGGCCACGTAGACCTCGACGAACACCCCGTCGCCCGCCTCGTAGACGTTCTCGTCCCCGGCCTGCTCGCCGACGCTGACGGTGCCCGGTCCTCCGTCCAGCAGCTGCTGCGCCCAGGGCTCGAGGTCGAAGGTGGAGCCGATCAGTTCCGGGACGTCCGAGTACAGGACCGTTCCCTGCGCGTTCCAGATCTTCACGCGGCGGATCGTCTCATCGGTCACCCAGGGGGCCAGACGATCCTCGACCTGCGCCAGCGCCACCGGGTCCCCGGCCTGCAGGTCGTCGACGATGGCGGCGGAGACCACGTGGTCGGCCAGCCGTTGCGTCCGCTCCAGGGCGTCCCGGACGACGATCTCGTGCGCGACCCCGCGCACCCAGATCGTGACGGGGACAGCGACCATCAGCAGCACGACCAGCCCGGTGACCAGGAACCTGCCGATCGCGTGCCGCACCGCCGACCCCTCCTCGGCAGGGAGCACATCCCTCGGGTGTCTCCGGTCCGGCCGACGGAACATCGCTCACCCCACCCCGAGCATGCCCAGCCGGGTGGCCGCGGCGACCGCCTCCAACTGGCTGTGGGCGTCCAGCTTCGCCAGGATCGACTTCACGTAACCCCGGCAGGTATGGGTGGAGATGCCCAGGGTCCTGGCGTTACGGGTCACGTCATACCCCTGGGCCATGAGGCGGAGGACGTCGAGTTCACGGGCGGTCAGGCTCGGGCCGGGACCGGTGGAGCCGCTCCCCGGCATGTCCAGTCCCGCGATGAGGGCCGGGGCGACGAGGAACCCGCCGGGACGGACGCTGCGCACGACCTCCAGCAATGAGCTCAGGGCCCCGTCCTTGGGCAGGAAGCCGCACACCCCGATGGCTGCGGCCCGCCGGATCGCCGGCGCCGTGGGGAACCCGGTGAGCATGACGATGCGGACCGCGGGGTCCTGGGCCAGGATCCTCTCGGCGGCCTGCAGTCCGTCACCGTCCGGCAGCTGGTAGTCCAGGATCACGAGGTCCGGCCGCAGTCCGGCGCACACCGCGAGTCCCTCGGCCACGCCGGCGGCCAGGCCCACGCAGTCGAGGTCGGACTCCCTGGCCAGGGCACCGGACAGCAGGTCGGCGAAGGTCCGGTGGTCATCGATCACGACCACGCGCAACCGGTGTCCCCGCGTGCCGACGGCATCGGCGTCCGGGAGTCCCACGAGCGTGCCCATGGCCCCGCCTAGGGGTGGTGCATCACCGGCCAGAAGGGGAACGGATCCCCCTCGGCCGGGCGCGGTCTGCGGACGCCCGCCGAAGCGGGCGTGGACGGGCGTGCGGTCAGGACGGTCATCGGTTGCTCCCGGACGGTGGCGGTCTCCAACGGTGTGCGGCCGGGGGTCCCCCGGGGGGACAGGGGATCTCCGGAGGCCTCACCGTAGGGCCGTGACCAGGAGGCAGGCAACGCGGGATCGCTCCCGTCCGCGGAAACGGGCGGTGATCGAGTACCCGTACGGGACGGACGCCGCGCCACGAGCACGCACCACCGCACGGACCACGTGGACGCGGTGTCGGAGAGCGCTGACCGGACCAGTCGCCCCGCCGGACCTCCAGGACCGCGAGGACCGATCGAAACGAGTGGGTCGGGCGGGTCAGGACGACACCGGCAGGGCCCGGTGCAGGTACCCCGAGATGACGGTGCCGGCGTCCTGGAGGATGAGCTCCCGGTCCGTGGGGTCTGTCGTATCCGTTGGGTCCGTTGGATCCGCCAGGGCCGGCCGGTCATCCCGCGGGCCCTCGCCCTCCAGCACCCCCTGGATGGTCAGCAGTGCGTGGATCACCCGCCCGAAGTCGTCTCCCGACGCGGAGGTCGCCCGCAACAGCCTCTCCTGGGCAGCCTGCAGGACGGGCCCGGGGCTGCAGCCCAGCTCGCGGGCCAGGACGGCCCGGCACCGTTCGTAGGCCCGCAGGCCCGAGACCGGGTGCCCGCCCTGTTCCAGGGCCAGGATCATGCTCGTCCAGGCGGCCTCGTTGAGCTCGTCGGAATCCAGGACCCGTCGGGACCAGGCGACGGCCTCGGAGTCCAGTCCGAGTTCCCGGGCCGTGTCCGCGGCCTGGACCATGGCGGCGGCCGTCCGGGCGTTCTGCAGGCGGCGCTCGGCCTCGGCCCATTCGGGCAGCAGTTCGCTGCCCAGCAGCGGCGCGGACGCCAGCGACAGCGCCTCGCACAGGTACGGATAGGCCTGCGCCGGCGGGCACAGCCCTGCCCTGCGCAGCAACGCGTCGAACCGGGTCACGTCGAGGTCGATCATGGAGGTGTCGAGGAAGTAGCCACCCGTCGTGGTCTTCAGTGCCCCGGTCCTCCCGCGGCCCGGCTGCAGGCAGCGACGGAGCACGGAGACGTAGGACTCCAGGGTGGAGACCGCGGCCGCCGGGGGCGCCCCCTCCCAGAGCAGCTCGATGAGCCGTCCCTTCGAGACGGGAGTCCCCAGGTGCAGCAGCAGGATCTCCAGGACCTGCCGGGACTTGGGCCCGCCCAGCTGGTGGGGCCCCAGGACCGTGTCCCCGCGACGCACCTCCAGGGCCCCCAGCATGGTGATGGTCAGGTGCTGCTCCGCACCGGGCACGGGTGCCCGGTGCGCGTCGACGACGAAGGTCGTGTCCATGGTGTCGCTCCCCAAGATCGTTCTCCCCAGGACGTGCAGGACCGACACTCCCATCCGGGACCGGGCGTGCGTAGCCCCGGCCTGGGGGCCGAGGACCCCCTAAAACCGGGGGTTGCCGTCGCCACCCACCCCGCACCCCGGCAGGTCCGCGGCTGCCGCGCGAGGCCGCGCCCTGCCCGGCGTCCGCGGGATCTGGGCGCCAGGCCCCGCGGCGGACCCCCGGCCACGACGCACGGGCGAGGGCCCCGGCCTTGGGGAACCGGGACCCTCGCGAGTGCCGCTGGTCGGCAGCGGCGCCGGGCCGGAAGGGACGGACTGGGGGCCCACCCTTCGGACCGCACGGTCGGATCCGTCGTCCAACATCGCGCCGGCGCGGGCCGGACGTCGGCGGCGTTGCACTGGATGGACCGTGAGGAGAGCATCCACGGCGGACCCTATGAAAAGCGTGGGCACCCCGCACGGTCAGCCCCCGGGCTCCCGGCCGGCGAGTGGCCCGGCATTCCCGAGGGGAGGCGCCGGGGGGGCCGGCGAACCCGGAGCAGAGCACGAGGCGATCGAGTGGAGGGCACTCGGGCAGTCGAGGTGGAGGTCCTGATAAAGCGGTACACCCCACTGTGGCACCGGGCCCCGGGCGGGCACAGAATACCCTCACGGCACTGAACATCACCACTGCCCCCATCCCCGGAGGCCGACCATGCGTGACGTGAGGAACCGGCGCACCGTCAGGACCGGGCTCCCCCATGTCACATCCGCTGCGGACGTCACCGGGCGCGCCATCATCCCCCATGACTCCCGACCAGAACGCGGCGATGCACGGACCGGCACGTCCGGTGCGCGGCGGGCGCCGACACTGGGAGACCGGAAAGAGACCCCGCCATGAAGACCCGCGACCTCACCCCGGGACACATCGGACGCACCATCCGCATCACCGGCTATGGCATCGACGTCACCGGAACCCTGCGTGACCTCATCGTGCGCACGGTGGCCGCCACCACCGGGTCACAGCGCAATCCCCAGGTGGAACTCATCGGCGTCACGCTGCAGGTCGGTCCCCACCACCTCGACCTGACCGGCCACGAACACGTCACGCAGCCCTGCGACCAGCCCCTGGTCCGGCAGTCGACGGAGAGGGAGTGGTGGGTCGAGGACGTGGTGGGCCCTGCCGGGATCGAACCGACGACACCTGCGGTGTAAACGCAGTGCTCTACCAGCTGAGCTAAAGGCCCTCATGCAGGTCGGACCCCGGCGGCGGCTCGGCCCAGGGCCTCGACGAGCAGGGTGCGCGTGCCATCACAGGTTACCGCAGGGCTCCTCACCCCCGCTCCAGGCGCTTCGAGGGGGCGCCCGGGGTCACCCCCTCGTCCTCGACGACCTGCTCGACGACGACAGCGCCGGCCCCTCCACCACCGACGGGCCGCACCGGACGGTCTCCTCAGTCCCGGTCCGGCCCCACCCCGTCGCCGGACAGGTGGTCGGCCAGCCGTCGTTCCTGCCCCGGCGCCGCCTCGACGCGCCGCATTTCCCGGCCCGCGGCGTCGACGAGGACGCTGGTGCGCCGGGCGCGTCCGGAGCGGTCGTCGAAGGCACCGACGCGCCGCGCCGCGGCGCCGTGCGGCCAGAAGTCGGAGAGCAGGGGGGTGCGCACCCCGTGGGCGTCGCCGAAGGCGCGCAGCACGGGCGCGGAATCACAACTGATCACCCGCAGCCCGATCCCGGCCGGGGCGAGGCGCCCGGCCAGTTCGTCCACCCAGCCCAGCTCGGCGGTGCACACGGGCGTGAAGGCCCCCGGCAGGAAGAAGAGCCAGCAGCGGGACGGCACGGAGGCGCCGTCGGCCCCCTCGGGCGGCCCCGGATCCGGGGCCAGCGGCGGCCACGGCCAGGACTGTCCGTGCTGGTCCCGCAGGGCGGGGGCCTCAGCCACCGGGAGGGCTCACCGGTTGCGCTTGCCGACCAGGCGCGAGGCGGTCCAGTCCGCGGAAACCCCGGCCGTCGTGGTGACGTGGAGCCCGGCGGTCGGCGCCGCCTCGGCGACGTCGGCCGGCAGGACGTGGCCCTCACGCCCGTTACGCGGCGTCATCAACCACAGCACGCCCCCGGCGTCGAGCGAGGTCTGCGCGTCCATCAGGGCGTCGGCGAGGTCCTCGACGTCACCGTCGGAGGCGCGCCACCACAGGACGACGGCGTCTACGGGATCCTGGTCCTCCTCGGTCAGCAACTCGGTGCCGATCTCGTCTTCCAGGGCGTCCCGGAAGTCGAAGTCGATGTCCTCGTCGAAGCCGAGTTCCTGGACCAGCTGGCCTTCGGACAGCCCCATCCGGGCGGCGGGTCCGACGCTGGTCTCCGCAATACGCCCGACGGCGGGGGCGGAGTCTGGCTGGTTCACATCTCTCCTTGCAGTTTCCGTGATGACCAAGCGGGCATCATCCCACCCAGATTACTGCGCCCCGTAGCACCGGGCCATGTCCATGTATTGGACTCCACCGTAAGGTCCGCAGGCGTTACAGTCGGACGTGGAAGCAATGGGCCGGTCTGACTTGCCCCGGACGGCTGACCCCGGACGGGTCCGGGCCACAGATACTGCGGACATGATCCGCCGACAGAGAGGTTGCCGTGAGCGCAGCTGAAGAGAGCTCCCATATCCTGAGCGGCCTGACGAACCAGTTGCCGGACAAGGATCCCCAGGAGACCGCAGAGTGGATCGAGTCCTTCGACGGACTCGTCGAGGAACGCGGCACGGAGCGCGCGGAATACATCATGCGCCAGCTGCTCCAGCGCGCCGGGACCAAGTCCGTGGGCGTTCCGATGGTCACCACCACGGACTACGTCAACACCATCCCCGTGGACCAGGAGCCCGAGTACCCCGGAGACGAGGAACTGGAGCGCCGCTACCGCAACTACCTGCGGTGGAACGCCGCCATGATCGTCCAGCGCGCCCAGCGCGACGGTGTCGGCGTGGGCGGGCACATCTCCTCCTACGCCGGCCAGGCCACCCTGTACGAAGTGGGCCTGAACCACTTCTTCCGCGGCCAGGACCATCCCGGCGGCGGCGACCAGGTGTTCTTCCAGGGCCACTCCTCCCCCGGCAACTACGCGCGCGCCTTCCTCGAGGGCCGGCTGACCGAGGAGGACCTCGACGGCTTCCGCCAGGAGAAGTCCAAGGCCGGCAACGCCCTGCCGTCCTATCCGCACCCGCGCATGCTGCCGGACTTCTGGCAGTTCCCCACCGTGTCCATGGGACTGGGCCCGATCAACGCGATTCACCAGGCCCAGTTCAACCGCTACCTGCACAACCGCGGCATCAAGGACACCTCCCAGCAGCACGTCTGGGCCTTCCTCGGGGACGGGGAGATGGACGAGCCGGAGTCGCGCGGCGCGCTGCACATCGCCGCCAACGACAAGCTCGACAACCTGACCTTCGTCATCAACTGCAACCTGCAGCGCCTCGACGGCCCGGTCCGCGGCAACGGCAAGATCATCCAGGAGCTGGAGGCCTACTTCCGCGGTGCCGGCTGGAACGTCATCAAGGTCCTGTGGGGCCGCGAGTGGGACGAGCTGCTGGACAAGGACGACGAGGGTGAGCTCGTCCGGATCATGAACGAGACCCTCGACGGCGACTACCAGACCTACAAGGCGGAGTCCGGCGGCTTCGTGCGCGACCACTTCTTCGGACGGTCCTCGGTGACCAAGGAGATGGTCGCGGACATGAGCGACGACGAGATCTGGGGCCTCAAGCGCGGCGGCCACGACTACAACAAGGTCTACGCCGCCTACAAGGCCGCCATGGACTATCAGGGCAAGCCCACCGTCATCCTGGCGCAGACCGTCAAGGGCTACGGCCTGGGCTCGTCCTTCGAGGGCAAGAACGCCACCCACCAGATGAAGAAGCTCACGGTGGAGGACGTCAAGAAGTTCCGCGACCGCCACCGCATCCCCGTCACGGACGAGCAGATCGAAGCCGATCCGTACAACGTGCCGTACTACCACCCGGGCCCGGACGCGCCGGAGATCCAGTACATGATGGAGCGGCGCAGGGCACTGGGCGGCTTCCTGCCGGAGCGCCGTGACGACCACGACAAGATCCCGATGCCGCCGGAATCCACGTACAAGCACGCCAGGAAGGGCACCGGCAAGCAGCAGGCCGCCACCACCATGGCCTTCGTGCGCCTGCTCAAGGACCTGATGCGGGACAAGAACATCGGCAAGCGGATCGTGCCGATCATCCCGGACGAGGCCCGCACCTTCGGCATGGACTCGTTCTTCCCGACGGCCAAGATCTACAACCCCAAGGGCCAGAACTACCTCTCCGTGGACCGGGACCTGTTCCTGTCCTACAAGGAGTCCCCGCAGGGACAGCTCTATCACGTGGGCATCAACGAGGCCGGCGCCACCTCGGCGCTGACCGCGGTGGGCTCGTCCTACTCCACGCACGGCGAGCTGATGATCCCCGTGTACATCTTCTACTCGATGTTCGGCTTCCAGCGCACGGGCGACTCCTTCTGGGCCGCCGGGGACCAGCTGGTCCGCGGCTTCGTGATCGGCGCCACCGCCGGGCGGACCACGCTCGCCGGCGAGGGCACCCAGCACATGGACGGCCACTCCCCGATCCTCGCGGGGACGAACCCGGCCGTGAAGCACTACGACCCGGCGTTCTCCTACGAGATCGCCCACATCGTGCGGCAGGGCCTGGAGGACATGTACGGCGACCATGACCGCGGCGAGGACGTCCGCAACGTCATGTACTACCTCACGGTGTACAACGAGCCGATCATCCACCCGGACGAGCCGGAGAACCTGGACGTGGAGGGACTGCTCAAGGGCATCTACCGTTACAGCCGGGGCGAGGGTGAGGGCCCCAAGGCCCAGCTCATGGGCTCCGGCGTGTCCCTGCCCTGGGTGATCGACGCGGCCAGGATCCTGGCCAAGGACTGGGGCGTGTCCGCCGACGTGTGGTCCGTGACCAGCTGGAACGAACTGCGGCGCGATGCCGTGTCCGCCGAGCGCGAGGCGCTGGAGAACGCGGAGGGCAACGCCCGCGTCCCCTACATCACGCAGAAGCTGGCGGACACCGAGGGTCCCGTGATCGCGACCACCGACTACGCGACCCTGGTCCCGGACCAGATCCGGCCGTTCGTCCCGAACCCCTTCGCCACCCTGGGTGCGGACGAGTTCGGCTTCGCGGACACCCGCGCCGCGGCTCGCCGCTACTTCCTCATCGACACCCACTCGATGGTCGTCAAGACCCTGCAGATGCTGGAGAAGGACGGCAAGGTCGAGGCCGGGACCGCGGCCAAGGCCTTCGCGCAGTACCGGCTCGACGACGTCAACGCCGGCACCACCGGCAACGCGGGCGGAGACGCCTGATCACCCGGTGACGGGCCCGGGCCCGGGCCCCGGCGACGGCGGCCGGTGAGGTGCACAGCGCACCTCACCGGCCGCCGTCGTTGTCGGTTCCCCACAACGACGCGCCGGTCACGGGCCGCCCGGCGGCGCCGGTCCCGCCTATGCTCGTCAGCATGTCCGAGACGCGCATCACCCCACCCCGCAAGGTCTCCGAGGAGTCCCTGCGCCGTCTCCGGGCGCACCTGGGGGCACTCAACACCGCCACCCTGCAGCGGCTGGACAACACGCTGCCCTGGTACCGTCAGCTCACCCCGGACGAGCGGTCCTCCCTGGGGCTGATCGCCCAGCGCGGCCTGACCGGGTTCCTGTCCTGGTTCGAGCGGCCCTCCACCACCATGACCACGGTGCTCGGCGAGGTGTTCGGCGGGGCGCCCACCGAACTGACCCGCTCGATCAGCCTGCAGCGGGCCCTGCAGCTGATCCGCACCGTGGTCGACGTGGTCGAGGCCCAGGTGCCGGGCATCGTGCAGGACCGCGACCAGACCCTGGTTCGCGAGGCGGTGCTGCGGTACTCCCGGGAGATCGCCTTCGCCCTGGCCGACGTCTATGCCCGCGCCGCGGAGACCCGGGGCGCCTGGGACAGCCGCAACGAGGCGGTGCTGCTGGACGCCGTGCTGCGCGGGGAGGGACCGGACGAGATCCTCTCCCGGGCCGCGGCCGCGGGCTGGAAGGGCGGGAACTCCGTCATGGTCATGGCCGGCCGGACTCCGGAGGCGGAGCTGCCCACCCGGCTGTCCGGGATGCGGCGCACCGCCGCGCGCTCGGGATTCGACATCCTGGTCGGCGTCCAGGCCGAACGGCTCGTGCTGGTGCTCGGCGGGGTCAGCGACCCCACCCGGGCGGCCGGTGCCCTGAGTCCCTGGTTCGGCGAGGGGCCCGTGGTCTACGGCCCGGTGACCGATTCCCTCGTGGAAGCGCACCGCAGCGGCCGGGAGGCCCTGGCCGGACTGGCCGCGGCCGCCGCCTGGCCGCGCGCCCTGCGGCCCACCCACGCCCAGGACCTGTTGCCGGAGCGCGCGCTGAACGGCGACCGGACCGCCGTCGAGACGCTGGTGCAGCGGGTCCACGCCCCCCTGCGGGCCGCCGGCAACTCGTTGCTGGAGACCGTGGACACCTATTGCGAGCTGGGTCATTCCCTGGAGGGCACCGCCCGGGAGCTGTTCATCCACGCCAACACGGTGCGCTACCGGTTGCGCCGGGTCAGCGAGATCACCGGCTGGGACCCCCTGAACCCGCGGGACGCCTACGTGCTGCAGACCGCGCTCGCGGTGGGCCGGCTATACCCTCCTGACGAGGCAGGCTAGCGACGAACCGCCGCGGGCGCCCCGGCCGGGCGGCGGGAGCGGCCCATGGCTCTTGTAGGAAACCTCCAAAACGACGCGCGGAGCTTGGTACCGCTACCGCCCCGGAACCAGGTCACGGTTTTGACACAGTAGAGGGCATGCTTGCAATCGTGTGCCCGGGACAGGGCTCCCAGACCCCCGGGTTCCTGGCGCCCTGGCTGGAACTGGACGGGATGTCCGGCCTGCTGGCCGAGTGGTCCACGGCCACCGGCGTCGACCTGACCGGCCACGGCACCGTCTCCGACGAGGAGACCATCAAGGACACCGCCGTCGCCCAGCCGCTCATCGTGGCGGCCGGCCTGCTCTCCGCCCGTGCCCTCGGCCTGAAGGATCTGCCCGCACAGGGGTGGGTCGCGGCCGGGCACTCCGTCGGCGAGATCACCGCCACCGCGCTGGCCGGCGTGCTTCCCGCCGCCGAGGCCCTCGAGTTCGTCCGCATCCGTGCCACCGGCATGGCCGCCGCGGCGGCCGCCGAGCCGACCGGCATGTCCGCGGTGCTCGGTGGCGATCCGGACGAGGTGCTCGCCGCGCTCGCAGCCCACGGGCTCGTCCCGGCCAATGCCAACGGCGGCGGCCAGACCGTCGCCGCCGGCTCGCTGGAGTCCCTGGCCGCCCTGGCGGCCGAACCGCCGGCCAAGGCCCGCGTCATCGCCCTGAAGGTGGCCGGTGCCTTCCACACCCCCTACATGGCCACGGCCGTGCCGGACCTGAAGGCCTTCGCCGACGGGCTGTCCCCCGCCGATCCTGCCGTGACGCTGCTGTCCAACCGCGACGGCGAGGCCGTGGGATCCGGACGGGAGGTCGTGGACCGGCTCGTGGACCAGGTCACCCGCCCCGTGCGCTGGGACCTGTGCATGCAGACCCTGCAGGCCTCCGGCGTGACCGGCATCCTGGAACTGCTGCCCGGCGGCACCCTGACCGGACTGGCCAAGCGCGCCCTCAAGGGCACGCCCACGCTCGCGCTGAAGTCCCCGGAGGACCTGGACGCCGCCCGGGCGTTCATCGCCGAGCACACCACCACCCACGAGTGACCGGGCTCCCGCCCGCACCGCACGCCCAGACCTCCAGCAGAACGTCGAGGACCAGATGACCACCCCCACCCTGAACCAGTACGTGCCGGCCACCGGCAGCCGGATCCTGTCCGTCGGGGCCGCGCGCGGCAACCTGGTGGTGACCAACGACGACATCGCCGGTCCCATCGACTCCTCGGACGAGTGGATCCAGAAGCGCACCGGCATCGTCACCCGCCGGCGCGCCGACGCCGAGACCTCCCTGCTCGACCTGGCCACCGAGGCCGCCCAGGAGGCCGTGCAGAAGGCCGGGCTGACCGGAGCGGACATCGACGCCGTCATCGTCTCCACCGTCACCTCCCCCTATGCCACGCCCTCCGTGGCCGCCGCCCTGGCCCACAACCTCGGCGCGACCCCGGCACCGGCCTTCGACATCTCCGCCGCCTGCGCCGGGTACTGCTACGGCGTGGCCCAGGCCGATGCCCTGGTCCGTTCCGGCATGGCGCGCAACGTCGTGGTGGTCGGGGCGGAGAAGCTCTCGGACATCATCGACGAGACCGACCGCTCGATCTCCTTCATCCTCGGCGACGGCGCCGGCGCCGTCGTGATCGCCGCGTCCGACGAGCCCGGGATCGCTCCCAGCGTGTGGGGTTCGGACGGGGAGCGCTGGGACACCGTGAGCATGACCCGGTCCCTGCTGGACCTGCGCGACGCCGCCGAGACCGCGCGGCGGACCGGGGACACCTCGGCCCTGACGAACTCCGAGGACAGGCTCTGGCCGACCCTGCGCCAGGACGGCCCCAGCGTGTTCCGCTGGGCGGTCTGGTCCATGGCCAAGGTGGCCCAGGAGGCCCTGGACAAGGCCGGCGTCGCCCCGGGCGACCTGGTGGCCTTCCTGCCCCACCAGGCCAACGAGCGGATCATCGACGAGCTGGCCAAACAGCTCAAGATCCCGGACACGGTCACCATCGGCCGGGACATCAAGGAGACCGGCAACACCTCGGCGGCCTCGGTCCCGCTGGCGATGCACCGCGTCCTCGAGGAGGACCCCTCCCTCAGCGGCGGCCTGGCCCTGCAGATCGGCTTCGGCGCCGGGCTCGTCTACGGCGCCCAGGTGGTCCGGCTCCCCTGAGCCCGGGGCCGCCCCCCACAGACCTCCTCGTCCGCCGGACGACGGAGTATCCCGAACACCACCGATTACCACCCCAGTGGACGAGTGCGTCCCGAAAGGAGCCTGACATGGCAGACAAGGAAGCGATCCTCGCCGGACTGGCCGAGATCGTCAACGAGGAGACCGGCCTGGAGACCGAAGAGGTCCAGCTGGAGAAGTCCTTCACCGATGACCTGGACATCGACTCCATTTCCATGATGACCATCGTGGTCAACGCCGAGGAGAAGTTCGACGTCAAGATCCCGGACGAGGAAGTCAAGAACCTCAAGACCGTGAACGACGCCGTCGAGTTCATCGCGGCCGCACAGGCCTGACACCGGCCGGCCGCGGTCAGGGGGTCCAGTCCCCAGTGGACCAGACCTCCTGACCGGCCGTCGCCACCACCCCGGCCGCCTGCGACCCAGCCGGCCCCGAATCACTTTCCGGGTCCACCGACCCTGACGACCGAAGGCAGACACATGAACCGCACAGCCGTGATCACCGGGCTCGGTGCCACGACACCGATCGGCGGCGACGTCCCCACCCTGTGGCGGAACGCCCTGGCCGGAACGCCCGGTGCCCGCCCCCTCGAACAGGACTGGGTCGCCGAGTACGAGCTGCCGGTGACGTTCGCCGCCCAGCTGAGCTCGCCCGTGGCCGACTCGCTCACCAAGGTCGAGATGAAGCGGATGGACCCCACCACGCAGTACGGCGTGGTTGCCGCCCGCGAGGCCTGGGCAGACGCCGGCCTGACCGGTGAGGGCACCGTGGACCCGGATCGCTTCGCCGTGGCCTTCGGCACCGGCATCGGCGGCGTCTGGACCCTGCTGGACGGCTGGGACACCCTGCGCAACAAGGGTCCGCGCCGCGTGCTGCCGATGACCGTGCCCATGCTCATGCCCAATGGGCCCGCGGCCGCGATCAGCCTGGACCTCGGTGCGCGCGCCGGCGCCCGGACCCCCGTCTCGGCCTGTGCGTCCGGCACCGAGGCCATGGACCTGGCCCTCCAGCTGATCCGCAGCGGTCAGGCCGACGTGGTGGTCTGCGGGGGCACCGAGGCCGCCATCCACCCGCTGCCGATCGCCGCCTTCGCAGCCATGCAGGCGCTCTCCCGTCGCAACGACGAGCCGGAGCGCGCCTCCCGCCCCTACGACAGCGACCGCGACGGCTTCGTGCTCGGCGAGGGCGCCGGTGCCCTGGTGATCGAGTCCGAGGAGCACGCCCGGGCCCGCGGCGCCCGGATCTATGCCGAACTGGCGGGCTCCGGCGTGACCTCGGACTCCTACCACATCACCGCTCCCGAGGCGGAGGGCCTGGGTGCCGCCCGTGCCCTCCGGGCAGCCCTCGAGTCCGCCGGGGCCTCCCCCGAGGACGTCAGCCACGTCAACGCCCACGCGACCTCGACCCCGGTGGGTGACCGGCCGGAGTACCTGGCGATGAAGTCCGTGTTCGCCGGGCATCTCGACGCGGTGCCCGTCTCGGCCACGAAGAGCCAGACCGGTCACCTGCTGGGCGCCTCCGGGGCCATCGAGTCCGTCCTCTCGGTCCTGGCGGTCTACCACGGCCAGGCGCCGGTGACGATCAACCTCGAGAACCAGGACCCCGAGATCCCGCTGGACGTGGTGACCGGGACCCCCCGCCAGCTCCCCGAGGGCCAGCGGGTCGCCGTGAACAACTCCTTCGGCTTCGGCGGCCACAACGCCGTCTCCGTCTTCCGCAGCGTCTGATCCCGCCGCGGCCGGACGGTCCGGCGCATCCGCCGACCGGCACACACGACGAGGCCCGCCAGGATCACCTGGCGGGCCTCGTCGTGACTGGAAGGGGTGGTGGGGTGCGGTCGGTCAGCCGACCTGGTGCAGCCAGCGCACCGGGGCGCCGTCGGCAGCCTGGCGGAAGGGCTCGAGCTCCTCGTCCCAGGCCTCACCCAGGGCCAGGCTGAGTTCGTGGAAGACGGCCGAGGGATCGCCGTTGGCCTGTTCGTAGGCGTACCGGATCCGGTCCTCGGAGACCATGATGTTGCCGGTGACGTCCGTGGTGGCATGGAAGATGCCCAGTTCGGGGGTGTGGGACCAGCGGCTGCCGTCGCAGCCCGGCGAGGCCTCCTCGGTGATCTCGTACCGCAGGTGGGCCCATCCCCGCAGCGCCGAGGCCAACCGGGCACCGCTGCCCTGGGCTGCCGTCCACCCGATCTCGGCACGGTAGGCTCCCTGGGCGGCCGGCTGCGCCGACCATTCCAGGCGGTCCTGCGCACCGAGAACCGACCCCACGGCCCACTCGATGTGGGGGCACAGTGCGGCAGGGGCCGAGTGGATGTACAGAATTCCACGGACCATGGTTTCAGACATACGTTCCTCCCAGTGCTGTGCGGTACGTCTTCCCCAACGACCCCACAGGCGGGGGAGCCTGTTCCGGCTCCCGGAGGATGCGACCAGCGCCGCATGTCCTCTCGATGTTCAGTTCTCGGAAAGCGTCCGAGGTCAGCCTTGCGATTGTCCCTCGTGTGCTCCTCCGCACCATTGTGCATCATCAACGTCACGTGGGCCAATACCGCGGTGTGGGCGACCCGCCGGTCGACGCTTCACGCCCGCGGATGTGCCTGGCGGTATCCTTCGCGCAGCCGTTCGATGGAGATGTGGGTGTAGAGCTGGGTGGTCTGCAGCGAGGAGTGGCCCAGCAGCTCCTGCACGCTGCGCAGGTCTGCGCCGCCGTCCAGCAGATGGGTGGCGGCCGTGTGGCGCAGCACGTGTGGCCCGCTGGCGGAGGTGTCCCCCAGGGCGGCCAGGGAGGTGTTCACCATCTCCCGGATCTGGCGCACGCCCAGGCGCCCCCCGCGCACGCCGAGGAACAGCGGGTCCTCGTGGCGAGGCCCCTCGGAACCCGTGGCCTCCGCCAGGTGTCGCCGGCCCTGGTCCAGCCACCGGCCCAGGGCGGTCCCGGCCGGCACCCCGAAGGGCACGGTGCGCTGCTTGCCGCCCTTGCCGGTGACCCTCAGGGTGCGCCGCTCATGGTCCACGTCCGCGCGGTCCAGTCCGGCCAGTTCCGAGACCCGCAGGCCCGTGGCGTAGAGCAGTTCGAGGATCGCGGCGTCACGCATCGCGACGGCGCGACGGCGGGCCTCTTCGACGGTGAGGGGTCCCGAGCGGTGCGTGACCTGCGCCTCCTCAGCCCGCGCCCGCCCCGGGCCGGGCCCGGGTGGTCGGTCTGCCGCCCGTTGAGTGGCCTGTCCCGCGGTCCGGTGTGGTTCCTGCCCCGCGGCCCGACCCCCTCCTGCCCCTGCGGCCTGGCCCGCGGCGTCCAGCAGCCGTCCGGCCTGGTCGGCGCTGAGGGCATCCGGCAGGGTGCCGGTCCGTTTCGGGGAGGTCAGCCGGAGTGACGGGTCCTGGTCCAGGTGCCCCTCGCGCACCGCCCAGGCCATGAAGACGCGCACGGAGGCCCCCTTCCGTGCCAGCGTGGAACGCGACCGCCCGGCGAGAGCCAGGCGTCCGAGCCACCCGCGCAGGTCCGGCAGGTCGATCTCCCCCAGGACGTCCGGCAGGGCACCGTCCTGGACCGGCAGCCCCGCGTGCCCGGCGATGTCCCGGACCAGTCCCTCGAGATCCGAGACGTAGGCGCGGACGGTCTGCGGGGACCGGTTCCGCTCATGCACCAGATACTCGGCGAACCCCTCCACCCAGGACCGATCCCGCTGCGACAACCGTGGCGGGCGGGAGCGTTCCGGGGTGGCGGCATCTGGCGTGGCGGACATGGTCCCACTCTGCCACCGACAGGTCCGGACTAGCCGGATCGCCGCCGCCACCCGGCCGCCTGCTGGTCGGCCAGACCCTGACGGTGCAGCTTCTGGAGCACTCCCAGGACGGTCCCGGGACCCAGCCCGGCCACCGAGCAGAGCCGGTCCACCGGTGCCGCGTTGCGCAACGGCAACGCCTCGTACACCAGCAGCTCCTCCACGGTCAGGTGGTCATGCGGCCGGTCGTCCGCTGCGCCACCGGATCCACCGGAGGGCCCGGTCCCCGGGGTCCTTTGCCCCGGTGTGCCCGGACCGGATCCGGCCACCAGGCCTCCGGGCAGCAGTTCCAGGGCCTCCTCGACCTGGGTGACGATCACCGCCGGCGACTCCCGCAGCAGGCGGTGGCACCCGGCCGAGGTGGCCGAGGTGATGGGGCCGGGAACCACACCGAGGTCGCGGCCCAGTCCGAGTGCATGGCCCGCGGTGTTCTGCGCGCCGGATCGCCAGCGGGCCTCGACCACCAGCACGGCCCCGGACAGCGCGGCGATGAGCCTGTTGCGCTGGAGGAAGCGGTGCCGGGTGGGGCTGGTCCCCGGGGACATCTCGGACAGCAGCAGTCCACTCGAGGCGACGTCCCGCAGGAGCTGTTCGTTGCCGGCGGGGTAGAAGCGGTCGAGTCCGCCGGCCAGTACGGCGACCGTGGCGGGTTCCCCCGTGCCGGAGCCCAGGGCCGTCTGGTGGGCGAGGGCGTCGATCCCGTAGGCGCCACCGGACATCACCGTGATCCACCGTGCACCGATCCCCCCGGTCAGCATGCGGGTCGCCGTCCGTCCGTAGGCACTCGCCTCCCGACTGCCGACGACGGCCAGGGTCCTCTCCGCCCGGGGCATCCCCCCGGTCCCGCGGTACCAGAGCGCCACGGGTGCCGCCGGCCCGAGGTCCTCGACGGCCGGGGGCCACCCCGGGTCGCCGGGGATGAGCAGGCCGCCGCCCAGGCGGTGCAGTGTCTCCAGGTCGCGTTCCGGGGCGAGCGTCCCCGACCGGGCGTTCCAGCGCTCCCGCCCGTTCCGCCAGCCTCGGCTCGTCAGCGGGGTCCCGGCGGACTGCACGGACAGGGAGAGTTCCTGGCGCTCGTCCGCGCTCGGCTGGTCCCGTCCGGTGAGGAGGTCGAGGGCCCGCACGGCACCCCATACCCGGACCGCGGACAGGCCGAGGACGTCCCCGGGGTCCACCAACCGGGTGAGGGCGGCCCGGGCGATGCGCTCGGCGTGTCCGGCCCGTTCGGTGCTCACGCGGCCTCCTCACCCTCGTTGCGGCGGCGCAGGTACAGGGCCGTGTCCACGTCCCCGGCCCCCGGCCGGTCCGCGCCCCGCAGGTCGGCGACCGTCCAGGCCAGGCGCATGACCCGCGCGTGACCTCGTGCGGTGAGCTCGGCCCGGTCCACGGCGGCATCCGCGGCGGCGCGCGCTCGCGGGTCCACGGCCAGCGGGCCGTCCCTCAGCAGGGTGGCGGGAGCGTGCGCGTTGCGGGTCAGCCCCAGCGGGGCCAGCCTCTCGTGCTGCCGCCGCACGGCCGCCAGCACGCGCCCGCGCACGGTGGCCGAGTCCTCCCCGGCCGGACCCGAGGTCAGTGCCGAGGCATCCACGGCGGGCACGGTCACCTGGATGTCCACGCGGTCCAGCAACGGACCGGACAAGCGGCCGGAATACCGCCGGCGCTGGAGAGAGGTGCACCGGCACCGGCTCCCGCGGCCGGCTCCCCACCCGCACGGGCAGGGGTTGGCCGCCAGCACGAGCTGGAACCGGGCCGGGTAGCGCACCGTCCCGCCGGAACGGTGCAGGGTGACCGTCCCGGACTCCAGCGGCTGGCGCAGGGCGTCGAGGACACGCCGGTCGAACTCGGGGGCCTCGTCCAGGAACAGCACCCCGCCGTGGGCGAGGGATGCCGCCCCGGGCCGCGCCACCCCGGAGCCGCCCCCGACCAGCGAGGCCATGGAGGCCGAGTGGTGGGGAGACTGGAACGGCGGGTTGCGGACCAGGCCCGTCGCCTCCCGGGCTCCCCCGCCCAGGGACCGCACCGCGGTGGTCTCCAGTGCCGTGCGGTCGTCCAGGGGCGGCAGGATCCCGGGGAGCCGTTCGGCCAGCATCGTCTTGCCGGCACCCGGACTGCCCTCCAGGAACAGGTGGTGGGCCCCGGCCGCCGCCACCTCCAGGGCGAACCGTGCCTCGTACTGCCCCGAGACGTCGGCCAGGTCCGCGGCCGCACCGGCCCAGGTCCCAGCCCCGTCCGCGGCGTCCGCACCGGTGCCCGGTCGGTCCTCGACCGGGGCCGCCGGCCCCGGGGGCATCACGGCGGTGAGCGGGGGCGCCTCCGGGACGCCACCGAAGGCACGGATGACGTCATGGAGCGTCCTGTACCCCCGCACCCGTGCCCCGGGGACCAGGCTGGCCTCGTCCACGGACTCCTCGGCCACGACGACCTCCGGGTAACCGGCGTCCACGGCGGCCATCACGCTGGGCAGGATGCCCGGCGCGTGGCGGAGCCGGCCGTCCAGGCCCAGCTCGGCCAGGAACACGGCGCCGTCGACGTGGCGCACCTGGCCGTCCGCGGCATACGAGGCCATGACGATGGCCAGGTCGAAGCCCGGCCCGCGCTTGTGCAGCGCCGCGGGCACCAGGTTCACGGTGAGGTGCCGCCGGGTGAGGGGCAGTCCGGAGTTCCGGGAGGCGGCCTTGATGCGGTCCCGGCTCTCCTGCAGGGACTGGTCCGGCAGGCCCAGCAGGACGAACCCCGGCAGCGTCTGGCCGATGTCCGCCTCCACCTCCACCAGGTGGCCGTGCATGCCGGTCAGGGCCACGGCGAGGGTCCGGCCCATGACCGGTGTCCTGCTCATGGCCGGACGTCCCGGAGCACCTCGACGCTCAGTCCCCCGCCGGAGGGCAGCAGCACCGAGACGGCGTCCACCCGCCAGCCCGCCAGCCTCCCCGCCTCCGGATGGGCCGCACCCCACTGGTGCGCCAGCCGGTACAGGCGTCTGAGCTTGCGGGGACTGATCGCCTCGAACGGGTGGCCGAACCCCGTGCCTCGCCGGGTCTTGACCTCCACGGCCACCCACCAGCCCTGGTGGATCGCCACGAGGTCCAGTTCACCGCCCGTGCCGCGCCAATTGCGGTCGACCAGCTGGTAGCCCTGGTCCTCGAGCCACCGGGCGGCCACGTCCTCGCCGAACCGGCCGAGCGCCGTGTGGGCCGCCGATGCCCCGGATCCGGTGCGCGACATTGCAGAGTGTTCCATTGCTCCACCTCCACCACCCAGCCTGACGCGGGCGGGGGCGGTGTGGGCCCCGGGAGGGCCCGACTGGGGATGGAGACCCGCAGGGGGCGGGATGTGGAGGAGCGGGCGGAGCGGATCAGCCCAGTGCCGGACCGTCCTGCGGCAACTGGAGGTCGTCGCGCTGCGGCAGTTCCTCGACGTTGACGTCCTTGAAGCTGAGGACCCGCACGCGCTTGACGAACCGGGCGGTCCGGTAGATGTCCCAGACCCAGGCGTCCTCCAGGAGCACCTCGAAGAAGACCTCCCCGCCCTCGGACCGCGCCGTGAGCTCCACGGCATTGGCCAGGTAGAACCGACGCTCGGTCTCCACCACGTAGCGGAACAGGCTGACCACGTCCCGGTACTCCCGGTAGAGCTGGAGCTCCATCTCGGCTTCGTAGTTCTCGAGTTCGTCGCCGCTCATGCCGTCCATTCTCCCCCGGTCCCCTCACCGGGGACGTCCCATGACAGGACGGGCTGCTCGGCGGCCACCGGCTCCGGCACCAGCCGCCAGCTCAGCCGGTGGTGCGGGCTCGGACCGCGCTCGATGAGGGCCTGGCGGTGGCCGGCCGCGGCGTAGCCCTTGTTGCCCTCCCAGCCGTAGACGGGATGTTCCCGGGCCAGCCGGATCATCAGTCCGTCCCGCTCGACCTTGGCCAGGATGGAGGCGGCGGCCACGGTCGCACACGTCGCATCGGCCTTGACCTGCAGGTGCACCCGGCCCGGCCCGGCCGACAGGGCGCGGCACGCATCGAGCGGCGCCCTGGGCAGGAAGTCGTCCCGGCCGTCCAGCAGCACCACGTCCGGCGGTGCCCCCAGGTCCTGGACCACGCGGTGCCAGGCCCGGCGTCCGGCCAGGGCCAGGGCCGCGGTGATCCCGTACCGGTCGATCTCTGCCGGCTCGGCGTGCCCGACGGCGGCCGCGGCCGCCCAGGCGAGCACCTGCGGGACCAGCGCCTCACGGCGCGCGGGGCTCAGGACCTTGGAGTCGCGCACCCCGGGGACGGGGCCGGCGTCGGGAAGGCGCACGACCACCACGCCGACGCTCACCGGTCCGGCCAGGGCTCCCCGGCCGACCTCGTCCATGCCGGCGACCAGGGCCCCGGGGACGGTGTCCCCTGCCAGCCGGGTGGCGACGAGCGAGGACTCCACGTCCAGGCCGGGCATCGTCACGGTCCGGCGGCGTGCGGGCCGACGGGCGGTGCGGGTGGTTGGGGTCGTGCTCATTCCGTCCCGCCGCCGGCTCCGGTCAGCGCCGGGTCTGGCTCGGGGACGGAGTCGAAGGCGTCCCGGTCGCCACCGGCGTCCCCCCAGCGGCTGAGGGGCCAGGCGATCACCTCGGCGCGGCCGGTGACATCGTCCAGGCTGATGAAGCCGTTGCCGGGTCCCTGCTGGTGCAGGCGGGAATCGGCGGAGGCGTCCCGGTGGTCGCCCATGACCCAGACGTGCCCCTCCGGGACAGTGACGTCGAAGGGCATGTCCGAGGGCGCTGACCCCGGGTGCAGGTACGGCTCCTCGACGGGCTCTCCGTTCACCGTCAGCTGGCCGGTGTCCGAGCAGCATTCCACGCGGTCCCCCGGCATGCCGATGATGCGCTTGACCAGGTGCTGCTCCGAGGAGTCCGGCATCAGGCCGATGAATTCCAGGCCCTCGCGCACCGGGTTGGCGGGCTGCGGGACCGGCTCACCGAGCCAGCCCTTGGTGTCCTGGAAGACGATGACGTCCCCCCGGTCGACCTCGAAGGGACCGGGCACCAGGAGGTTGACGAAGATCCGGTCGTTGACCTGGAGGGTCTGTTCCATCGAACCGGAGGGGATGTAGTAGGCGCGGAACAGGAAGGTCTTGACCAGGAACGAGGCCAGGATGGTGATCAGGACGATCAGGACGATCTCGCGCACGGCCAGCCAGAGCCGACGACCGGAGGACGGCTGAGTGGCCGTTCCGTCGCTGCTGTCCTGGGCCATCTCGCTGTCCTCTCCGCTGGTCCGGCTGTCCACTCTACCGCCCGTCCCCCGCCGGAATGTCCTCCCGGCGGCCGGGGGGCGAGACGACGGCATCGACCCTGCCGAGGACCATCGACTCCCGGATCATCCCGCCGCCGGGGGCGCCGAGCAGGGACCGCGAGTCCTCGGAGGCGTGGCGGTTGTCCCCCAGCAGGAACAGCCGGCCCTCGGGGACCTCGGCGGTGAACTCGATCCGGGAGGCCGGGGGCGGTCCGGCCAGGTAGTACTCGGGGACCGGGCGGCCGTCGACCTCGAGCAGTCCGGCCGCCGTGCAGCAGCTCACCGTGTCCCCCCCGACGCCGGCCACCCGCTTGACGTAGGCGGTGGTGTCCGGGGCCAGCCCCAGCCACTGCAGGGCGTCGCCGCCCCATCGCACCGGGGCCGGACGGGAGTCGTAGGGGGCGAAGCTGCCCTCTCCGTCCACCACGACCACGTCGCCGCGCTCCACCGGCGCCGAGGCATAGGCCTCCCGGTCCACGCTGATGCGGTCCCCCTCGCGCAGCAGGGGCTCCATGGAACCGGAGGGAATCAGGTACAGCTCCGCGACGGTGCTGCGCAGCAGGGCCGAGGCCAGCACCGCCGCAAGGACCACCGCGGCCACGGGCAGGGCCCAGCGTGGGGCCCGACGACGGTCGGCGCTGGCCGGGGTACGCGAAGGGCGCCGGCCCCCCGACGGGGACCGGCGCCCGGTGCGCGGCGACTCAGGCACGTGGGGCCGATCAGGCCTTCTTGTTGCCCTTGGAGGTCGCGAAGTCGCGCTTCTCCTTGATCTTGGCGGCCTTGCCGTGGCGGTCGCGCATGTAGTACAGCTTGGCGCGGCGCACGTCACCGCGAGTGACGAGTTCGATCTTGTCGATGACCGGGGAGTTCACCGGGAAGGTGCGCTCCACGCCGACGCCGAAGGAGACCTTGCGGACGCGGAAGGTCTCGCGGACGCCGTGGCCCTGGCGGCCCATCACGAAGCCCTGGAACACCTGGACGCGGGCGGTCTTGCCCTCGACGATGTTCACGTGCACCTTGACGGTGTCACCGGGACGGAAGTCGGGGACGTCGTTGCGCAGCGAGGCGGCATCGAGGGAGTCGAGGATATGCATGCTGATACTCCTGGTGGACGCCACAGGTCATCCACGTGATCGGTGGCGCGCCGGCCGTGACCCCGGTGCGGGGTGACGGGATGGGCGTGCCCAGGCTGTCGACCGGTCTGCCCCTGCTGGGCGCCGGCTGGCCATACTGTCGGCATCCGCCCCCTGTGGCAGGTCGGATGTCCAGTTGACACAGCGGCCCATTATGCCAGATCCGCGGGCCGGCATCCAGCCGGCGTCAGCCGGCGGCCGGCGTCAGCCGGCGTCGGCCTCCGCGGCGGGCAAGAGGTCGGGGCGGCGGGCCCGGGTACGTTCGAGCTGCTGGGCGTGGCGCCACGCGGCCACCCGTCCGTGGTCTCCCGAGAGCAGCACCTCGGGCACCTCGTGTCCGCGCCAGGAGGCGGGCTTGGTGTAGACCGGGTACTCCAGCAGGCCGTCGCTGTGCGATTCCTCCACGAGGGACTCGGGGTTGCCGACCACTCCGGGCACCAGGCGACCGATGGCCTCGATCATGGCCAGCGCGGCGACCTCCCCGCCGTTGAGGACGTAGTCACCCAGGGACACCAGGCGCACGTCGAACAGCTCACGCGCCCAGTGGAAGACCCGCTCGTCGATCCCCTCGTACCGCCCGCAGGCCACCACCAGATGGCTCGCGCCGGACAGCTCCTGGGCCAGGGACTGACGGAACGGCCGGCCCGAGGGGGTCGGGACCAGCAGGACGGGACGGTCCAGGGAGGCCGCGCGGCCGGCCTCGGCGATGGACTCGAGCGCCAGCGCCCACGGTTCGGGCTTCATCACCATGCCGGCGCCTCCGCCGTACGGGGTGTCGTCCACGGTGCGGTGGCGGTCGACGGTGTGCTCGCGCAGGTCGTGGACGTGGATGTCCAGCAGTCCGTCGCGGCGGGCCTTGCCGATCAGCGAGACGTCCAGGGCCGAGAGGTACTCCGGGAAGATGGTGACGACGTCGATCCTCACGGCTGTCCGGGCTCCTGCTCGTTGAGGGTCAGCAGCCCGGGCGGCGGGTCCAGGGTGACGGTGCCGGCATCGAGGTCGACCTCCGGCACGATCTCCTCCACGAAGGGCACCAGGGCCTCGGCCCCGGAGTCCAGCGTCACCTGCAGCAGGTCCTGCACCTCCCCGGTGACCAGGCCGCTCACGGCACCGACGCGCGCACCGTCGACGACGACGGAGAGGCCGATCAGGTCCTCCTCGTACCAGCCCTCGTCCTCCCCCGGCTCGTCCGGGGCGGCGAACAGCTCGGTGCCGCGCAGCTCCTCGGCACCGTTGCGGTCGGTGACCTCGTCGAAGGCCAGCAGCAGGATGTCCTTGTTCCAGCGCGCCCGGACGACGGTCAGGTTCCCGTCCCGGCCGCCGGAGCCCCTCCGCCCCTCGAGCACGGCCCCGGGCACGAAGCGCGATTCCGGGTCGTCCGTGTAGAGCTGGACGGTGACGTCACCGCGGATGCCGTGCGGCCTCCCGATCCGTGCCACCCGGACGCTGTCCTGTGGGCTGGTGGTGCTCTCGGGCATGGCGCGGGTTCCTCTCACTGGTGGTGCGGGGGCGGCCGGACGGTCCGGCCCGGGGACGGCAATGGCCCGCGCCCGGACGGATCCGGACACGGGCCATCATGTCATGCAACCGGCAGGGGCCGGGGCGGGACCGACCGGTGGCTACCGGCGGCGGTCCGTGTCCACCACGTCCACGCGGACCGGGTGGCCGGCCAGGCCGTCCAGGACGGTGCGCAGTGCGGTGGCGGTACGGCCCTGGCGGCCGATGACGCGGCCGAGGTCCGCGGGGTCCACGCGGACCTCGAGGACCTCGCCGCGCCGGTTGGTGCGCAGGTCCACCTGGACGTCATCGGGCGAATCCACGATTCCCCGGACCAGGTGTTCCAGCGCCTCCTGCAGCATGGTCACTCAGACTTCTCTTCGGCCGGGGCCTCGGTGGTCTCCTCGGCCGGAGCCTCGGCGGACTCCTCGGCCGGGGCCTCAGCGGCGTCCTTCTTGGGCGTGATGGCCTCGGGGATGATGACCGAGCCCTTCTGCGGGGCCACGAAGGGCTCCTTGGCCTTGGGGGATTTCAGGGTGCCCTCGGCGCCCGGCAGACCCTTGAACTTCTGCCAGTCACCGGTGATCTTCAGCAGCGCCATGACCTGCTCGGTGGGCTGGGCGCCCACGGAGAGCCAGTACTGGGCGCGCTCGGAGTTGACCTCGATGAACGAGGGCTCCTCGGTGGGGTGGTACTTGCCGATCTCCTCGATCGCCCGGCCGTCCCGGCGGGTGCGGGAGTCGGCGACGACGATACGGTAGAACGGTGCGCGCATCTTGCCGAAGCGCTTCAAACGGATCTTAACGGCCACGGGTGTGGTAGCTCCTGGTTCTTAGTCTGGGCGCAGCGCGGAAGCCGGCCGTGGGGTTGGCACGGGTCCCTGCCCTGCTGACAGAACGACCGTCCGGTGGATAGAGGGTCGCCCGGACGGCGGTTCAGTACCCGTACATTCTGCCAGATTCGCGGCGGATTCTCCTATTCGGACGAGGGCGCGTCCGCGGAGCCGGACTCGGAGAGCACCAGCAGGGTGTTCCACGGGTCGCGGACCTCCAGGCCCCGGTCGGTGCGCCGCGTGGCGCGCCCGGCGGTCCTCAGCCGGTCCTCGGCGGCCTCCAGGCCGTCACCCCGCGGCAGGGTCAGCTCCACGCTGCCCAGGCCCAGGGTGTTGCGGCGCGGCCCGACGCCGGTGGAATTCCAGGTGTTCATGGCCATGTGGTGGTGGTACCCGCCGGCGGAGACGAACAGCGCCATCGAACCCAGCGTCGTCGTCCTCTCGAAGCCCAGCTCGTCGACGTAGAAGTCCTCGGCCTGGTGCACGTCGCCGACCTGCAGGTGGACGTGACCGACCGAGGCCGGCGTGGTGCGCAGGCCCGCCACGGCGTCCTCCGTGAGGTGGGTGTCGAGGAAGCCGTCCCACGGCAGGTAGACGGTCGCCATCTCCACCTGGCCGTCGGCGCGCCAGGTCCAGGACTCGCGCGGGCGGTCGATGTAGAGCTCGATGCCGTTGTTGTCCGGGTCCTGGAAGTAGAAGGCCTCGGAGACGTAGTGGTCCGAGCTGCCCACGAACCTCGTCGGGTCGTGGCGCAGGGCGGAGTACACGGTCGCGGCCAGGTCGGCGGCCTGCTCGAAGAGGATGGCCACGTGGTACAGCCCGGCCTCACCCTCGGCCGGAAGCTTCAGGCCCCGCGCCTCCTCGATGCCGACCAGGGGGACGCCGGCCCGGCCCAGGACCACGTTGGGGCCGTCCTCGGCCACCGGCACCAGGCCCAGGGCCTGCTCGTAGTAGGAACGCAGCCGCGGGACGTCGTCCGTCCTCAGGGTGACCATGCCCATGGCCAGGCCGGACGGCAGCAACTCGTCCACGGGCCGGCCGCTGATGGGCCGGTGGTTCCGTGAGGCGGTCGCGGGGTCAACGGTGAGGGACATGCTGGGCTCCTGGATCTGCTCGGCTGCGGGGGTCCGGCGCCGGCCCTCTCGGGAACCGCGCCATCCCCCCTCACAACGCAGTTGATGCTTCAACTATTCCGTCGTGACCCGGGTGTGACGACCCTCTCCCCGCGATCCCACCGTTGCCGCATTGTTGCTGGCCAACTCCGCGTTCTCGGGCTTCAATGGTGGCGAGACCGGTCCGCCGGATCCCGCCATCTGCGATGCAGGCCTCATCACCGAGGCACTGACACCCCTATCCCCAGGAGGACCATCGTGAGCGGCCTACCGCCTATCCCCATCCACGCCACCGTCATCGACCTGCGGTCCATCGCCGCGGCCCATGAGGTGCCCATCGTGTACGTGCTCGACGAGTACATGCGGCAGCACCCCCACCAGGAACCGGCAACCCGCGCCCAGGGCGTGCGCTGACCGTCCGTCCGCACCGGAACCGGCCCATCGGCCCGGCCCGCCCGGACCGGGCCACCGGGTCACTGCCCGGGGCCACCGCCGAGGTACTTCTCGAACCCCTTGGGCAGGTTCAGCGACGACGGGTCGAATCCCGCGCCGTCGGCACCCTGGCCGAAGGCCGACCCCGGCACCTGCGGGGCCGAGCGCTTCCGGCGCTCCTCCAGCTCGCGCATCTCCTGGGCGGCCTTGGCCGGGTTGCCCGAACGGGGCTTGGCTTTCTTGCCCTTGCCCTTCCCCTTGCGCGCGCCACCGGCACCACCGGGCATTCCCGGCATCCCGGGCATGCCCCCGCCGGCGGCCATCTTCTTCATCATCTTCTGGGCCTGGCCGAAACGCTCCAGCAGGCCGTTGACCTCTGAGACCTGGACCCCGGATCCCCGGGCGATGCGGGCCCGGCGTGAACCGTTGATGATCTTGGGGGCCACCCGCTCGTGCGGGGTCATCGAGCGGATGATGGCCTCGATCCGGTCGACCTGGCGGTCGTCGAACTGCTCCAGCTGCTGACGCATGCCCTGGGCCCCGGGCATCATCATCAGGAGCTTCTTCATCGAGCCCATCTTCTTGATCTGCTGCATCTGGTCCAGGAAGTCGTCGAGGGTGAAGTCCTCCTGGTCGACGAACTTCCGGGCCATCTTCTCGGCCTCGGCCTTGTCCCAGCTGCGCTCGGCCTGCTCGATCAGGCTCATCACGTCGCCCATGTCCAGGATGCGCGAGGCCATCCGGTCCGGGTGGAACACCTCGAAGTCGTCCAGGTTCTCACCCGTGGACGCGAACATGACCGGCTTGCCCGTCACCGAGCGCACCGAGAGCGCGGCACCGCCGCGCGCGTCGCCGTCGAGCTTGGACAGCACCACGCCCGTGAAGCCGACGCCCTCGTTGAAGGCCTGTGCGGTGGCCACCGCGTCCTGGCCGATCATGGCGTCGAGGACGAACAGGACCTCGTCCGGCTGGACGGCGGCACGGATGTCCGCGGCCTGGCGCATCAGTTCCTGGTCCACGCCGAGTCGGCCGGCCGTGTCGATGATCACGATGTCGTTGTAGCGGGCCCGGGCCTCGGCCACGCCGTCGCGGGCCACCTGCACCGGATCGCCCGTGGCGTCCTCGAACTCACTGGAGACGCCGGGGTGCGGGGCGAAGACGGGGACACCGGCGCGCTCACCGTTGATCTGCAGCTGGCGCACGGCGTTGGGCCGCTGCAGGTCGGCGGCGACCAGCATCGGGGTGTGCCCCTGCCCCTTGAGGTGCCGGGAGAGCTTGCCGGCCAGCGTGGTCTTGCCCGCGCCCTGCAGGCCCACCAGCATGATGACGGTCGGCGGGTTCTTGGCCAGGTGCAGCCGGCGGGTCTCGCCGCCGAGGATGTTCACCAGCTCGTCGTTGACGATCTTGACGACCTGCTGGCCCGGGTTCAGGGCCTGGCTGACCTCCTCGCCGAGGGAGCGCTCCTTGATGTGGCCGATGAATTCCCGCACCACCGGGACGGCGACGTCTGCGTCCAGCAGGGCCCGCCGGATCTCGCGGGCCGTGGCGTCGATGTCCGCCTCGGACAGTCGCCCCTTGCCCTTCAGGTTCTTGAAGGTGGCGGCCAGGCGGTCGGACAGGGAGTTGAACACGGCGGGGCACTTTCCTTCGGTGTGCGGTGCGGGCCCGGGAGGACCCGCGCTGGGAATCATGCTGCGGGCGGCGGCTCCCGGCGACGACGGCGGGGCGGGCCGCGACGTGCGGCCCGCCCCGTGAGCGGGTGCCTCAGCGCGGCCGTGACCGCCGTGGGCGGAAACTACCGGTTTCCAAGGGTATCAACCCTTTCCCGTGCCGCGGGCGGCACGGCGCCCGGCGCCGGGGCGGTGACCGGCTCGGCGGCCTCGGCCGGGGAGTTCGCCGCGTAGGCGGTACCCATGCCGCCACCGCCGAACTCGTAGGCGATCTCGGCGTGCTGGGCCTGGTCGATCCCCATCTCCTCGTCCTCCGGGGTGACGCGCCAGCCCATGACGGCCTTGAGCAGGGCGCCGATGACGAGGGTCACCACGCCGGCGTAGACGACGGCGACCAGCACGGCCACGACCTGTGCCAGCAGCAGCGAGGCATCGCCGCCGTAGAACAGCCCGGCCCGGCCGTCCTCCATGGGCAGGCCCAGCAACCCGATCAACACGGTGCCGAGGATGCCGGCCACCAGGTGCAGGCCGACGACGTCGAGGGAGTCGTCGAAGCCGAGCTTGTACTTCAGGCCCACGGCCAGGGCACAGGCCACGCCGGCGAGCAGCCCGATGATCACCGCGCCGACCGGGTCGACGTAGGCGCAGGCCGGGGTGATGGCCACCAGGCCGGCCACGATGCCCGAGGCGGTGCCGATCGAGGTCGCCCGGTGGCCGCGGAGGGTCTCGGTGACGGTCCAGCCGAGCATGGCCGCCGCGGGGGCCGCCAGGGTGTTGACCCAGATGAGGCCCGCCTGGGCGGCGTCGGAGGCGGCACCGCCGTTGAAGCCGAACCAGCCGAACCACAGCACGGCGGCGCCCAGCATCACGAAGGGGATGTTGTGGGGGCGGTGGCCGGGGTCGGTGCCGAAGCCCTGGCGCTTGCCCAGCAGCAGCGCCAGGACCAGGGCGGCCACGCCGGCGGAGATGTGCACCACGAGGCCGCCGGCGAAGTCGACGGCCTCGCCGATCGCACCGCCGATGGCACCCTCAGCCCCCAGCAGCCCGCCGCCCCACACCATGAAGGCCAGGGGGCAGTACACGAGGGTGACCCAGACGGGAACGAAGACGACCCAGGTGCTGAACTTGGCCCGGTCGGCGATCGCCCCGGAGATCAGGGCCACCGTGATGATGGCGAAGGTCGCGCCGAAGCCGATGCCGATCAGGTCCTCGGTGCCGACGGCACCGTAGAGCCCGACGTCGGTGAGGGGGTTGCCGAACATCTGGGCGATGCCCTCGCCCCCGCTCATGTTGTAGCCCCACAGCACCCAGACCACGGCGACGAGCCCGATCGAGATGAAGGACATCATCATCATGTTCAGCGAGGCCTTGGCGCGCGTCAGGCCGCCGTAGAAGAAGGCCAGTCCCGGAGTCATCAGCAGGACCAGTCCGGCGCACACCATCGTCCAGACATGGCCGGCTGTCAGTTCTATCGCTTCCACGGCACGTTCCTCTCTCACCTGTTCCGGGGCCGGGGGTGGCATCACCGGGCTTGGGTTAAAGAGTGCGGGCACCGTGTTTCACGGTGCCCGCAGCGGTGTTTCGGGTGTGTGACGAACCGGGGGATCGCGTTACCGGCTCGTTTCGGCTCAGTCCTCGAGGAGTGCGTCCACGAAGCCCTCGGCCTGGAACGGGGCGAGGTCGTCCGGGCCCTCGCCGAGGCCGATGAGCTTCACCGGCACGCCGAGCTGGCGCTGGATGGCCACCACGATGCCGCCCTTGGCGGTGCCGTCCAGCTTGGTCAGCACGATGCCGGTGACGTCGACGACCTCGGCGAACACCTTGGCCTGGCTCAGCCCGTTCTGGCCGGTGGTCGCGTCCAGCACGAGCAGGACCTCGTCCACGGTCGCCTGCTTCTCGATGACGCGCTTGATCTTGCCCAGCTCGTCCATCAGGTTGGCCTTGTTCTGCAACCGTCCCGCGGTGTCGACGATGACCACGTCGGCCTCCTGGTCGATGCCGGTCCTCACGGCGTCGAAGGCCACCGAGGCGGGATCCGCCCCGTCCTCCTCGGACCGGACGGTGTCCACGCCGACGCGGGCGCCCCAGGTGGCCAGCTGTTCGGCTGCCGCGGCGCGGAAGGTGTCGGCGGCGCCGAGCACCACCTGCCGGTCCTCGGCCACCAGCACGCGGGCGATCTTGCCGACGGTGGTGGTCTTGCCGACGCCGTTGACGCCGACGACCATCATCACGGCCGGGCGGCCGTCCTTGCGGGAGGCGTCGAGGCGGCGGTCCATGGTCGGGTCGACCATCCGCACCAGTTCCTCCCGCAGCATGCCCTTGACGTGCTGCGGGTCCCGGGAGCCCTCGACGGTGACGCGCTCGCGCAGCCTGTCCACCAGCTCCATGGTGGGCTCGGTGCCGAGGTCGGCCAGCAGCAGCGTCTCCTCGACCTCGTCCCAGACGTCGTCCGTGATGTTGTCCGTGGACAGCAGGGCGAGCAGCCCCTTGCCGAAGATGTTGTTGGACTTGGCCAGCCGGGCTCGGAGCCGCGCCAGGCGGCCGGCCGCGGGCGCGGGCCGCTCGAGTTCCGGCGCGGCGGGGGCCTCGGGCTCGGCGACGGCCGTGCCGGCGTCGACGCGGTCCTCGTCGATCAGCCCGGAGTCGGCCGCGGCCACGTCCCCGACGACGGTCTGGTCGGCCTCGGGCCGGTCCAGGACGGCCGTCGAGCCGCCCCCGGCCGGGTCATTGGGGTCACGGGTGGTGGGATAGGTGCCCGCCGGCAGCCTCGGCCGCCGGTCCAGGAACAGCAGCAGGCTGATGCCCACGATGAGGATGACAGCAACGGAGATCAGAATGATGGGGTCCACCGCTCCAGTCTGTCACAGCGAGGTGTCCCGGGTGCTCGTGGGAGGATGGTGGATATGGCACGCGCGAAGGGGGAACAGCTCCCCATCCCCCGGGAGATCAAGGTCCTCATCGCCGCGGCCTTCATCATCGCCATCGGATTCGGCATCATCGCCCCGGTGCTGCCCCAGTACGCCCAGTCCTTCAACGCCTCCGCGACCGCGGTGTCCGCGGTGGTGTCCGCCTTCGGGCTGACCCGGCTGCTGTTCGCCCCGTTCTCCGGCCGTGCCACCAACCGGTTCGGCGAGACCCCGATGTACATGACCGGGGTGCTCATCGTGGCGGCCTCGATGTTCCTCATCGCCTTCTCCCAGGAGTACTGGCAGCTGCTGGTGTTCCGGGCCCTCGGGGGGATCGGCTCGACCCTGTTCACGGTGTCCGCGATGGCCTTCCTGGCCCGCAAGTCACCGCCCACCATCCGCGGACGGGTGTCCGGGGCGTATGCCTCGGCCTTCCTCATCGGCAACATCGCCGGGCCGGTGGTCGGCTCACTGCTGGCCGTCTTCGGCTACCGGGTGCCGTTCCTGATCTACGGCACCTCCCTGGTGATCGCCGCCGGGCTGGTGTTCGTGCTGTTGCGGGACTCCCGCCTCGCGGACCGCGGCAAGCCGGACACCCGGCCGACGATGCAGGTCGCCCAGGCCTGGGAGAACCACTCCTACCGGGCCGCATTGACGTCCTTCTTCGCCAACGGCTGGGCCACCTTCGGCATCCGCAACTCCCTGACCCCCCTGCTGGCGGCCACCGCGTTCACGGGAGCCGGATTCTGGCTGGACGGCCCGCAGATCGCCGGCGCCGCACTGTCACTGTTCGCCGCCGGCAACATCGTGGCGGTGACCTTCTCCTCACGGCTCTCAGACGTGCACGGGCGCAAGCCCCTGATCATCATCGGACTGCTCGTGGCCGCCGTCGGCACCGCCTTCATCGGCTGGATGCAGGATCCGTGGCTGTTCCTGGCACTGTGCGTCGTCGCCGGGGCGGGCACCGGCCTGCTCAACGCACCCCAGCAGGCCTCCATCGCCGACCTCGTCGGACAGGACCGCAAGGCCGGCCCGGTGATGTCCACGGCCCAGATGGCGGCCGACCTCGGGGCGATCTCGGGCCCGCTGATCGCCGGGCTGGTCGTGGACGCGGCCGGTTTCGGCTGGGCGTTCGCCCTGACCGGCGGCATCCTGGCGGTGGGCGCGATCGCGTGGGCCTTCGCCCCGGAGACCAACCTGCCCATCGCCCCGGGCGGACCGCGCACCGGCGCGCTGCCGAAGGTCAGTCCCCCGGAGACGTCCGGGCAGCGTCCAGACGCTGGCTGATCACGGTGCTCATGCCGTCGCCCCGCATCGAGACGCCGTAGAGGGCGTCGGCGACCTCCATGGTCCGCTTCTGGTGGGTGATGATGATCAGCTGGCTGTCCTGCTGCAGCTCGCGGAAGATCTCCAGCAGTCGTCCGAGGTTGGTGTCGTCCAGGGCGGCCTCCACCTCGTCCATGACGTAGAACGGGCTGGGGCGGGCCTTGAAGATGGCCACCAGCATCGCCACCGCGGCCAGGGACCGCTCCCCGCCCGAGAGCAGGGAGAGCCGCTTGACCTTCTTGCCGGCCGGCCGGGCCTCGACCTCGACGCCGGACTCCAGCAGGTTCTCCGGGTCCGTGAGGAAGAGCCGTCCCTCGCCACCCGGGAACAGGGTGCCGAAGACGTGCTGGAACTGGGCGGCCGTGTCCTCGAAGGCCGAACGGAAGACGCGCAGCACCGTGTCGTCCACGTCCTGGATGATCTTCAGCAGGTCCCGGCGGCTGGCGTCGAGGTCCTGCAGCTGACCGGTCAGGAACCGGTGGCGTTCCTCCACGGCCGCGAATTCCTCCAGGGCCAGCGGGTTGACCCGGCCGAGGGCCGCCAGTTCCCGCTCGGCCCGGCGCAATCGCCTCTGCTGCTCCGCCCGGTCGTACGGGACGGTTTCCACCATCGCGGTCGTCTCCCCCGCCTCTCCCCCACCGGGGGCCTGCTCCGTCCGGGCCACGGAGGCCGGGTCCTGCCCGTCCTCGGTGGCCTCCGTCCCGGGATCGGCCCCGCGCGCACCGGCTGCGGTGGCGGGCGGCGCCAGCGGGACCGGCACGTGCGGCCCGTAGTGCTCGATGAGGAACTCCGGCGTCATCCCCAGGTCCTCCCGGGCGCGCTCGATGAGCTGGTCCAGGCGCAGCTGGTGCTCCTGGCGGTCCATCCGCGCCGCGTGCAGGCGGTCCTTGGCCCGGGCCACGGCGGAGCGGTGCTGTTCCGCGGCCCGCTGGAGGCGCTGGCGCTCGGCGGCGAGGTCCTCGCCCTGCCGGTCGAGGTCGGTCCGGTCCCGGTCGGCACGGGCGACGGCCGCCTCCAGCCGCTCCAGGCCCTGGGACAGCGCCGAGGACACCGCCGCGATGCGGGTCAGCCAGGCCAGCCGGGTCCGTTCGGCCCGTTCGCGTTCGCGGTGGGCCAGGGTGGAGGCCGAGACCTGCCGCCGGGCCTGCTCGGCCCGGGACGATGCCTGTGCGTGGAGCGTCTCGGCGGCACGCAGGGCCAGCCGGGCCTCCGTCTCACGGTGCCGGGACTGTCCGGCGCGGTGTTCCGCGGCGTCCCGGGCGGCCGGGTCGGGCTCGGCGGACGTCCGCTCGCGCGCCCCGGTCACCTCCACGCCGGGCAGGGACGGATCCGCTGACCCGTCGGCGCGGGTGTCGGTCCCGGTGTCCTCGGCCACGTCCCCGTCAACGCCCCCGGCCTGGGCCGCGACCGTCACCCGGGCCCGGTCCTCGGCCGCGGCGACGGCGGCCGTCGCCTCCGCCAGCCGGTCCTGCAGCCCGGCGAGCTCGGCACGCTGGCGGCGGGCGCCCTCGTGGGCACCGGCCAGCTGCTCGTTGAGCCGCGCCAGCTGTTCGGTGACGGCCGTGAAGCGGGCGTCCGAGGCGTTCAAGGCATCCAGCGCGGACCGCTCGGCGGCCTCGGCCTCCCGGACCTCCCGGTCCAGGCCCGCCCGGCGGAACCGCAGGCGCTCCACCTCGTGACCCGCCTCCGCGGCGGCCCGGGTGGCCTCGTCCGCGGCGGCCTGGCGCTCCAGGCGGCTGCCGGCACCGGAACCGCGCGCGTCGGTCCAGCCGGGTCCCACCACGTGCCCGTCCCGCGTGGCCAGGCGCAGCGGGGCACCGTGCAGCCGGCCGGGTAGGAGCCCGGAGTCCAGCCAGGCCACGGCGGCGTCCAGGTCCTCCACCAGCGCCGTGCCGGCGAGCAGGGTGCGCACGGTGCCGGCCAGTCCCGTCCCGGCACCCGGAGCGTCCATGGTCACCACGGCCAGGGCGTCCACGAGCCCCTCGGGCAGGGCCTGTGCTGTGCTCCCGGGGTCCTGGTGACCGCGGGGCTCACCCGAGTACAGCAACCTCGCGTCACCGGCCCCCTCCTCGCCCAGCCGGCCCGCGGCCTCGACGGCGTCGGCGGCCGAACCGTGACCGGGCAGGACCAGCTGGTCCGCCGGTCCGCCCAGGGCCGCCGCGACGGCCGCCTCCCACCCTCCGTCCACGTGCAGGACCTCGGCGAGCGCGACCGGTGCGAGGTCGGCGAGCGCCGTCACGGCTGCGCCCGCCTCGGGCTCGAGCGCCTCCACCAGGGCGTCCCGGCGGGCGATCGCCGCCCCCTGGGCGGACTCCGCCGCGGCCAGGGTCTCCTCGAGGCGGCGCAGGCGGTCGCGGAGCTCGTCGGCCGTGCCGGAGGCCTGCTCGTAGGCGGCGTCCAGTTCCTCCTCGGACTCGAGCGAGCCGGCCAGCCGGTCCTGCTGGTCGGTGAGTTCGGCACGCAGGGAGGCCGCCGCCGCCTCGGTCTCGGCCAGCCGCGTCCGGACCCGCTCGGCCTGTGCCCGCAGGGCCCGTTCGGTGGCCTGAGCGGCCTCGACGCGGCCGGCGGCGACGGCGGCCTCCCGGCGCCGGTCGGCGGCCTCCTGCACCAGCCGCGTGTAGGCGTCGGAGGCGCGACGGGCCTCCTGCTCGGCCTGGTCGCGGTCCCGGCTGGCCTCCTCCAGCTCCCGGCGCGCCTGGCCCACCCCGGCGGCGGCGGTCTTGGCCTCGACGGCGGCGCGGCGGGCCAGGTCCTCGGCCGTGTCCGGGTCAGGGCCCGCGGGGGCCGGCGCCGGGGTGCGGCGGGACCGTTCGCGCTCGGCGGCCACTGCGGCCAGGGAACGGTAGCGCTCGGCCAGGGTGGAGAGCTGGTACCAGTGCTCGCGGGCGGCCGTCGAGGCCTGGGCCGCCGTGGCCTGGCGGGCGGCGACGGCTGCGGCGGCCTCCTCGGCGAGGGTCACCTCGGCCTCGGCCTGGGACACCGCCTCCTCGAGGTCCCGGTCGCCGGCGCCCAGTCGTTCCAGTTCGGCCTGCTGGCGGTGCACGTCGTCGGCCAGCAGCCGCGAGCGGGCGTCCCGGACGTCGAACTGGATGCGCTGGGCCTTCCGGGCGGTCGTGGCCTGCTTCGACAGCGGTCCGAGCTGGCGGCGGACCTCCTCGGACAGGTCCCGGACGCGGTCGAGGTTGCCGCGCATCGACTCGAGCTTGCGGACACTGCGTTCCTTGCGCCGCCGGTGCTTGAGGACACCGGAGGCCTCCTCGATGAAGCCGCGCCGCTCCTCCGGGCTGGCCTGCAGGATCCGGTCGAGCTGGCCCTGACCGACGATCACGTGCATCTCGCGGCCCAGGCCGGAGTCGGAGAGCAGTTCCTGGATGTCCAGCAGGCGGCAGGACGAGCCGTTGATGGCGTACTCGGAGCCCCCGTTGCGGAACAGGGTGCGCGAGATGGTGACCTCGGAGTACTCGATCGGCAGGGCGCCGTCGGAGTTGTCGATGGTCAGGGAGACCTGGGCGCGGCCCAGCGGGGACCGCCCCGAGGTGCCGGCGAAGATGACGTCCTCCATCTTCCCGCCGCGCAGGTTCTTCGCGCCCTGCTCCCCCATCACCCAGGCCAGGGCGTCCACCACGTTCGACTTGCCCGAGCCGTTGGGGCCCACCACGGCGGTCACGCCCGGTTCGAAGTGGAAGGTGGTGGCCGAGGCGAAGGACTTGAAGCCGCGGACGGTCAGGGTCTTGAGGTACATGGGTCCGGTTCGGGTCGTGGACGGGGCCGGTCGGCATCACCGGCCAGGTCAGCGGAAACGTGCGGGTCTCGTCTCAGACCCGGACGACCTCCACGGGTCGGTAGTCCCTGCGCAGGCCCATGATGAACTCCTCGGCCTCCTCGAGGCGCTGCTTGGCCAGCAGCCAGTTGTACTTGCGGTAGTGGTACATCGTCTCCTCGGTCTCGCCGTCCGCGATGACCCGGCCGGCGTCCAGCCAGAGGACCCGGGTGCAGGAACTCGTGATCTGCTTGGCGTTGTGGCTGACCAGGACCACGGCCCCGGCTTGCTCGCGCAGCTTCTCCATCCGCGCCTTGGAGCGGTCTCGGAACTGGGCGTCACCGGTGTTCAGCGCCTCGTCCAGGACCAGGATGTCCGGGTTCTTGCTGGTGGCGATCGCGAACCGCAACCGCCCCCCCATCCCGGACGAGTAGGTCTCCATCGGCAGGTGGATGGCATCGCCGAGACCGGCGGACTCCTCGATCTCGGGCAACCGGGCCATCACCTCGGACCGCGGCATGCCCATGGCCAGGCACCCCAGGATGATGTTCTGCCGCCCCGAGATGCTGGGCACCAGGGCAGGGGACACCCCGAGCATCTGCGGGGTGCTCCGGGCCCACACCTGTCCGGTGGTCGGGGTCAGCTTGCCGGCGATGATCCGGCTCAGGGTGGTCTTGCCCGAGCCGTTGCGGCCCACCACCCCGAGGGACTCCCCGGTGCCCACCACGAGCGAGAACTGCTCCAGGGCGTAGACCGAGACCCGCGGTTCCCGGCGCACGGCCCCGTACACGATCCGCTTGTGCCACGGCAGCCTGCCCTGCAGTTCCTTCTTGGTCGACGAGACCTTGAAGGTCATCGAGATGCCGTCCAGGACCAGGGCCGGATTCTCGCCGCGGTCGACGGCCGGAGGCACGGCGCGCTCGGCGGCCGCCGCGGTGTCCTGGTCGCCGGACGGGTCGAGCAGGTCGTCCTCGTCGTCGTCATCGTCGGCCTCGGGCATCTCGAGGCGCTTCTTCGGGGCCGAGGTCATCGGGTCTCCTCCTTGCCGTACTTCTCGTCGGCTCGCCAGAACACGAGGGTGCCGACGACCGCCAGTCCCAGCGCCCATCCTCCGAGGATCAGCCAGTTGTCCCACCCCGGCGTGGTGGAGTACAGCAACGACTCGCGCGTCATCGTCAGGACCTGGTGCATGGGGTTGAGCTCGAGGATCGCCAGGATGTCCGGGTCGCTCACGAACCGCTCCACCGAGTAGAACACTCCGGAGCCGTAGAGCCAGAGCCGGATCGCGAAGGTGATGAGCTGCGCCACGTCCCGCACCCGGGACACCCAGCGGGCCAGGATCAGGCCGATGCCCAGGCCCATCAGGACCTGCAGGAAGAGGATCGGCACCAGCAGCAGCCACCGCCAGGTGACCTCCTCCTGTTCCGGGAGGACCAGGATGAGCAGGAACATCATCACCAGCGCCGGCAGGAAGGCGAACAGTTCCTTGACCACCGCCGAGATGGGCATGGCGGCACGCGGGAAGTCGAACGCCTTGACCACGGCCCGGTTGGCCACCAGGCTGTTGGCGCCCTGGGTCACGCACCGCGAGGTGAACTGGAACATGAACACGCCGATGACGAGGAAGCCCAGGTAGTTCTCCACACCCCGGCTGGTCTGCAGGAGCACGCCGAAGACCAGGAAGTAGGTCAGCCCGTTGAGCAGGGGGGTGAGGACCAGCCAGACGTTGCCGAGCAGGTTGTTCCGGTTGCGGGTGCCCACGGAGGCGCGCGCCTCGAAGACGATGAAGTCCCGGTACCGCCACAACCGGGCGAGGTAGTGGTGCAGGGGCAACCGGGCCCCCACTCGCTCCAGGCCTGACATGCGCACCTGCACGTGTTCGGGTCCTGCCGCGACGGCCACCTTCGCATCGGCCCGTTCGGCGCTCTTCGGCACGTGCTCTCCGTTCATCTGAAGCAGGACGCCGCCGCCGGGGGCTGGGGACGGTCATCACTGCCGAACAGTATAGGGCGGTCACGGCCGTGGACCCGGGTCACCGCGGACCTGGCCGGACACCGCCGGCGGGGACCAGGGCGGGCCGATGGGAACTGCCGGCCCGGCGCCGTCCGGACGGCGTGCCGCCGTCCAACCCCGCGGTACACGGTTGCGGCGGTAGCATCGGACCGGACCGTATCCATCCTGAGCACCACCCAGCGAGGAAGCATTCGATGACGCGCAAGAAGATCATGCCGATCTACGGCACCCGCCCCGAGGCCATCAAGATGGCCCCCATCGTCCGGGCGCTGAACGCCGACGAGCGCTTCGACTGCTTCACCACCGTGACCGGCCAGCACCGCGAGATGCTCGACCAGGTCAACGACCTGTTCGGCATCACCCCCGATGCCGACCTGAACATCATGCTCCCGAACCAGACCCTCAACGGGATCATGGGTCGCACCCTGTCCGGTCTCGACAGCCTCATCCAGGAACAGCGGCCGGACGCCGTGGTGGTCCAGGGTGACACCACCACCTCGACCGCCGGTGCGATCGCCGCGTTCTACCTGGGGGTCCCCGTGGTGCACGCCGAGGCCGGGCTGCGCAGCGGCAACCTGTTCTCCCCGTTCCCGGAGGAGGCCAACCGCAAGATCACCTCCCAGATCGCCTCCCTGCACCTGGCCCCGACCTCCACGTCGAAGGCCAACCTGCTGCGGGAGGCCGTGACCGAGGAGGACGTCGTGGTGACGGGGAACACCGTCATCGACGCCCTGCTGACCACCGTCGAGAAGAAGGTCCCGTTCACCGACCCCGAGCTGGGCGCTCTCGCGGAGCGGGTGGCCTCCGGCACGGGACGCGTGCTGCTGGTCACGACGCACCGGCGCGAGAACCAGGGCGATGCGATGCGCGGGGTGGGCCGCGCCCTGGCCCGGCTGGCGGCCCGGTTCCAGGACGTGACCATCGTGCTGCCGGCCCACCGCAACCCCGTGGTGCGCGAGGCCGTCCTCCCCGCGCTCGAGGGCCTGGACAACGTCCTGGTGACCGAGCCCCTGGCCTACGGCGAGTTCACCCACCTCATGGACGTGTCCGAGGTCGTGCTGACCGACTCGGGCGGAGTCCAGGAGGAGGCCCCGTCCCTGGGCAAGCCGGTGCTGGTCATGCGCGAGAACACCGAGCGCCCCGAGGCGGTCACGGCCGGAACGGTCAAGCTCATCGGCACCGACGAGGAGCGGATCGTCTCGGAGGTCTCCGAGCTGCTGACCGACCGCGCGGCGTACGACACCATGGCCCAGGCCGTGAACCCCTACGGCGACGGACGGGCCGCCGAGCGGACCGCGGCCGCCATCGCCCAGCTGCTCGGGGTCGGAGAGCGCATCGACGAGTTCGGCGTCTGAGCGTACGGACCCGCCAGCGGCGGGGACAGGGGCCCGTCGGCCGGGTGGTGTGCAGCCGCGCCGCGGCAGCACACCACCCGTCGGCTCCCGTCCGGCGCCGCTAGCGCCTCCGGGCGCGCTCGTTCTCCCGGTCGATCCACGCCAGGCGCATGCGGCGGCGTGCCAGGCCGGTCGCGGCGGGCACCACCTCGTCCAGCGCGGGGAGCACCTCCGACCATGAGCGCGGCCACCAGGACCCCGGGTTCAGCTGGAGCCGCATCTGGCGCACCAGCGCGTCCAGTGCCGCCGTGCCATCCCGCTCCAGGCCCCGGATCACCCTCGTGTCCAGGGGTGCCTCCAGGCCCCCCAGCCGGGGGGCCAGGTCCAGTCCGGCGTCCAGGTCCCCGATCAGGTCCGGGCGGCCGATGGAGTTCAGCAGGGCGGAATTCTTCGTGTTCGGTGACAGGGCCAGCGAGGGGATGCCGTAGCGCAGGGCCACCAGCAGGCCGTGGAACTTCATGGTCGCGAAGGCCGTCAGGGCGCCGATCGCCGCGGAGATCTCGTCCGGGGTCCGCCCCGAGACCACCGAGTCCGGGGTGAACGGCAGTTGGGCCATGGCCGGGGCGTCCCGGTGCCGCTGCCTGCCGTTGCCCAGTTCCAGGACACTGATGGCGTAACCGTGGTCCCGGGCCGCCTCGACGAGCCGTGCGAGCCCGGAATAGTCATTGTCCTGGTCGAACTTGCCCTGCCGTACGCTGATGCCCAGCGTCGGCCGGCCCCCCGTGCCCAGCAGGCCGGCGTCCGGCTCGGGCAGCGGCAGGCCGAACACCAGGTCCGGGTGGACCTCGACCGGCACGCGCGGCCGCAGCTGGGCACGGATCCACGCGGCCGATTCCTCGTCCCGGGCGCTGATGTACTGCACGTTGGGATGGCCGAAGAACTCCGCCATCTCGTCGATGACGGGCTGGCGCCGGAGCCGGTCGTGCAGGGTCACGCCGACGCCGCACACGTACACCGGCCTCCGCAGCCATTCCCGGCGCCAGTACAGCTCGGAGACGCGATCGGTCAGCACCAGGTCACCGCCCCCGATGACGATCGCCTCGTAGGCGTCCACGACGGTGCCCGGGTCCCGGCTCAGGTAGGGCGGGACCAGGACGTCGTGCGCCACCGATACGTCGAAGTGGGGCGAGAGCACACGTCGCCAGAGCTGCAGGAACAGCTCATCGCCGTAGTTGCCCCAGCCGAAGAAGCCGACCAGCCCGACCGCCGGCCGGTTCCGGTAGGCGGCCACGAGGTCCCCGCGACGCCTCATCCCGCGATGCCGGGGCCGGCACCCCGCGCGGCCCCGGTGGCGGTGGTTCCGGCCTCGGGCGGTGCGGCGTCCAGGCCCAGACCCTCCCGGATGGCGAGGGCCAGCTGCGGGGAGACCACGCGCCAGTGGTGCCGTTCGGCGAAGGCCCGGGCCGCGGTCCGGGCAGCGGTGGTCGTCAGCCGCTCGGCCCGTTCCAGGGCGTCGGCGACGTCCCGGGCGGAGCCGCCGTCGAAGAACTCGGTGAACTCGCCGGAGAGCAGCGACGGCAGCACGCCGACCCGGGCGGCCACCAGTGGCAGGTCGAAGCTCGGCCCGAGCAGGGCGCCCCCGGAGTTCAGGGCCCGCTCGTGCGGCAGGACCATGACGTCGGCGGCGCGCAGCAACCGCTGCACGTGGTCTCCCGGGACGCGGCGGTCCTGGACCAGGACGTAGGGATGCATCCGCAGCTGGCTCACGAGTGCACGGGTCTGCCGGTCGGATCCCGCGCCGCCGGCGATGATGAGCCGGCGGGGCCGCGCGGACCGCTCCAGGAGCAGGTTGAAGGCCTCCACCAGCCGTTCGATCCCCTTGTAGGCCTTGATCGCCCCGACCACGGCGTAGACCATCTCGTCCGGCTCGATGCCGAGCATGATCCGGGCGTGGTCCCGCGGCAGGTAGTCCTCGTAGGAGCCCAGGTAGGAGGGGTGCGGCACGCAGACGATCCGGTCCGCGGGCAGGGACAGGACCTCCTGGACCAGTTGCGGGGTGTCCTCGCTCATGACGTGGATGAGGTCCGCGACGTCGGCGACGGCCTGCTGCAGGCGCAGTTCCTCCTCGAGGAAGGCCGCGTCGTGGTTGACGACGTTGTGCACGGTCCACACGAGCCGGCCGCCGGCCTCACGGAAGCGGTGCACCTCGGCCAGGAACCGGTCGATCCTCACGGCGGCGTCCTTCGCGCTGGTGGCGCCCTGGGTGACGAACGCGAGCCAGTGCAGGTGGTAGATGACGCCACGGCTCTGGCCCTGCAGCCGGGCGAGCGTGCCGAAGGACCAGGGATCGGTCACCGGGGTGACCGCCAGCCCGTGGTCGCCGAACGAGGCGTAGGACAGGGCCTGGTAGGGATTCATCCGGGCCACGGGTCCGTACCCGAACAACCAGGGTTCGGCGTTGTCCCGGATGGTGTAGTAGCGCGCGGCCGAGACGGCCTCGTGCACCGGCGAGCCCTCCTCGGGCACCATGCCCTTGAACTGCAGCTCCACGTCCTATGCTCCTTCGGTCGTTGCGGTGGCGCGACGTCGCGCCCGCGTGATGACGGACTCGAACACGGTGCGGTACCGCGGCCCGTTGTGCTTCCACTGCCGTTCGGCCTCGACCCAGTCCCGGCCCGCGCGGCCGAGCCGGGCGCGCTCGGCCGGGTCGGCCAGCAGTCCCTGCACGACGTCGGCCAGGGAGACGTGGTCCTCCGGCTCGAACAGCAGCCCGCGGTGCGGGGCGTCCACGATCTCGGCCAGGGCCGGCAGGTCCGAGACGACCACGGGCCGTTCCAGGACCATGGCCTCGAAGGGCTTGAGGGGCGTCACGTAGGTGGCCGCCCGCTCCCGGACCCGCGGGACGACGAAGACGTCGATGAGCCGGTAGTAGTCCGGAACCCTCTCGTGCGGGACGGGGCCGGTGAAGACCACCCGGTCGCTCACCTTCAGCGCGGCGGCCAGCCCCTTGAGCTCGGTGACGCGATCTCCCCCGCCCACCAGGACGCACTGGGCCCGGACGCCCCGTTCCTGCAGCAGGGCCGCTGCGCGGACCAGCAGCTCCTGGCCCTCCCGGTAGTGGTCCATGTTGGACACGTAACCGAAGGTCGGCATCGTGATCCCGTGCCGTGACGCCAGGTCCTCGTCCCTCTCGCCCGGGGAGAAGTTCTCGAGGTTCACCCCGTTGGGCACCAGGCTGATCCTCTCCGGCGGCACGCCGCGGGAGACCAGTTCGTCCCGCATGGCCGTGCCGAGGGTCAGCACGTGGTCGGCCTCGCGCATGCACACGTTCTCCACGGCCACGCGGCGCCGGAAGATCTCCGAGTCGTCCTCGACCTCCGTCTCCGAGGTCCAGTTGGACTCGAAGAAGGACCGCACCTCGTAGACCACGGGGATCCCGGTCTTGGCCTTGAGTGCCAGGGCCACCAGCGCCGTCTCGAAACCGCGGCGTCCGGAGGAGACGTGGATGACGGCCGGGCGGATCTCCCGGACCTTGCGATAGGCCAGCCAGGCGAAGTCCTCGAGCCAGCGGTCGCTGGGCACCGTGCCGTAGCCGATGCCGGTGTCCAGCCGGTGATGGACGATGCCCTCGAAGTCCTCGACCGGGGCGAAGGCGTCCCCCACCACGCTGCGGGGGAAGCCGGGTTCGGTCAGCACGACCGGTTCGAGGCCGGCGGCCTTCTCGGCCTTGAAGTTCTCGTGGCTGCGGGAGGTGAAGCCGTTGGAGAAGAACGGCCGGGATTCCTTGACCAGGTGCAGCACGATGTTGTCCGCGGCCGGCGTCACGGGGTCGACCGGGCCGGGGATCCTCGGGAACCAGCCGGACAGTTCGCGGGCCCGGCCGTTGACCTGGGCGAGGTTCTGCCGGAAGGCCGGGTCGGTGCCCGCCAACCGCGCGGTGGCATCGAGCTGTTCGGTGATCGCGCCCGCGCGGATCGCCAGTCTGCGCGAGGCGAGCTCGAAGGCGCGGTCCCCGCCGAGGTCCTCGCCGAGCACGTCCCGCCACAGCAGGCCCACCCCATAGCCCTCGGGCCCCTGGGGCGCCAGGGCCTGGTTGCCGGCCACCGACGGCCCGGCCGCGGCCAGGCGCCGGAGCTGCCGGAGGTCACGGGCCCACTCGACGGGTTCGCGCAGGGTGTTGTAGTAACCGATCCGGGCGAGTGTCCGGCCGGCGGCGGGCAGCGAGAGCTCCCCAGCGCGCACGCTGCCGCGGAACCGGACCAGGTGTTCCCTCAGCTTCCGGGCCCGGCGCCGCAGCTCCCTCTTCGGGCGCAGGCTCTCCACCCCGAGCGGGTGCTTCCACAGGGCGGTCAGGGCGTTGCGCTCGGCGGTCACCTCGGTCAGCTCCGCGTGGGCCCGGCGCAGTTGTTCCCGCAGGAGCCGATTCTGCCGGGACTCCGACGGGCCGTGCTCGTCGGTGATGATGTGGTGCTCGATGGTGGTCTCCCGAGGTGGATGGTCTGGCTCGACGCGATTCTAGCGAGCGGGGTTCCCGGCGCCGAAAACCCCGGTCCCGGCGCCCAACCGGTCGCGGACCTGCCGCGCCAGGTCGGCGCTGACGCGTTCCGCGTGGTGCCGCGCGGCGAAGGCGCGGGCGGCCGCCCGCGCCTCGGGGACCAGCAGGCGGTCTGCGCGCTGCAGGCTGGCGGCCACGTCATCCGGCGCGGAACCGGTGAGGAACTCGGTGAAGGATCCATCGAGGGTGCCGGGCAGCACGCCCACCCGGTTGGCCACGAGGGGCAGGTCGAAGCTCGGTCCGAGCATGGCGGCACCGGAGTTGAGGGCCACCTGGTGCGGCAGCACCATGAGGTCGGCGGCTCGCAGCAGGTACTGGACCTGGTCGTTGGGCACCTTGACGTCGTGCAGCAGCACGTGCGGGTGCATGCGCAGCCGCCGCAGCAGCCGGCGCGTCCTGGCGTCCCGGTCAGGTCCGCCGGCGATCACCAGGCGGCGCGGGACGTCCGAGCCGGCCACCAGCCGGTCGAAGCCGGCCACCAGGGTCTCGATGCCCTTGTAGGCCTTGATGGCCCCGAAGACCACGTAGACGACCTCGTCCTCGTGCAGGCCGAGCATGGTCCGGGCCTGGTCGCGCGGGACGACGTCCGGGTAGGCGCCCAGGTAGCTGGGGTGGGCAGACACCACGGTCCGGGCCGGGTCGAGCACCAGGAAGTCGGCCACCAGCTCGGCGGTGTCCTCACTCATGACGTGGACGATGTCCGCCAGGTCGGCCACGGACTGCTGCAGGGCCCGCTCGACGTTGAGGTAGACGGCATCATGCGGGGCCAGGTTGTGGACGGTCCAGACGAGGCGACCGCCGGCGTCCCGGAACCGGCGCAGGCGCTCGAGGTACGTTCCCATCAGCGCCTCTGCCTGCTGCTCGGACTTCGCGCCGCGCAGCACCGTGTTCAGCCAGTGCAGGTGCAGCACGATGCCCCGGGTCTGGTCCATCAGGGGGATCAGTGCCTCGAAGGACTCGGGGTCCAGTACCGGGGACACGGCCAGTCCCTCGTCGCCGAAGTGGCGGTAGGTCAGGGCCTGGTAGGGGTTCATCCGGGCGACCGGGGTGTAGGCCACCAGCCACGGCCGTTCCCCGCCGGCCGCAACGGTGGCGTTGCGCACCGCGGCCAGTGCCTCGTGGACGGGGGACCCTGGCTCGGTGCGGAATCCCTGTAGCTGCAATTGCACGGCCGTGCTCCTTAGTCGGTTCCCTGGTGGTCGGCCGGCTGGTCGGCGGGGACGCGGTCCACGCTGGGCCCGGCGACCCGCTCGAAGACCTCCGCGTAGCGGGGGCCGTTGTGCTTCCACTGGCGCTCGGACTCGATCCAGGCCCGTCCGGCCCGGCCCAGCCGTTCGCGCTCGGCGGGGTCGTCCAGCAGCTCGGCCACGGCCCGGGCCAGCGACGGCACGTCCTCGGCGACGAACGTGCGCCCGCGCTCCGGGGCCGCCACGATCTCCGTGAGGGCCGGGAGGTCGGAGACCAGGACGGGCCGTTGCATGGCCATGGCCTCGAAGGGCTTGAGCGGGGTGACGTAGACGGCGGCGCGTTCCCGGATGCGCGGGACCACGAAGACGTCGATGAGACCGTAGAGGTCCGCGATCTCGGTGTGGTCCACCGGGCCGGTGAAGATCACCCGGTCCTCGATCCCGTGCCGGGCGGCGAGCCCCTTCAGGGTCTGGACCCGTCCACCGCCGCCCACCAGCACGCACTGGGCCTCGATCCCCTGCTCCTTCAGCAGCACCGCGGCCTCGATGAGCAGCTCCTGGCCCTCCCGGCGGTGGTCCATGTTGGAGACGTAGCCGAAGGTCGGCATGGTGATCCCGTAGCGCTCGGCGAGGCCGGCATCGCGCGGTCCCGGGCGGAAGTTCTCCAGGTTCACGGCGTTGGGCACCAGGGACACCTTGGCGGCGTCGACGCCGCGGGAGATGATCTCGTCCCGCATCGCGGTCCCGAGCGTCAGCACGTGGTCCGCGGCCTGCATGCAGCGGGTCTCGACCTCCATGCGGCGCCGGAAGATCTCCCCCGACTCCTCCATTTCCAGGTTGGGCGTCCAGTTCGCCTCGAAGAAGGACCGCACCTCGTAGACCACGGGGATCCCGGTCTTCTCCTTCAGGGCCAGGGCCACCAGGGCGGTCTCGAAGCCGCGGCGGCCGGAGGAGACGTGGATGACGTCGGGGCGGATCCTGCGGACCTGCTGCCAGGCCAGCCAGGCGAAGTCCTCCTGCCAGCGGTCGGCGGGGACCTTGGCGTAGTCCACGCCGGTGTCCAGCCGCCGGTGCTCGATCCCGTCGTAGACCTCCACGGCGTCGAAGTCCCCTCCCACCACCGACCGGGGGAACCCGGGCTCGGTCAGGACCACGGGCGTCCAGCCCGCCTGCTGTTCGGCCTTGAAGTTCTGGTGGCTGCGCGAGGTGAAGCCGTTGGAGAAGTAGGGCCGGGACTCCTTGACCAGGTGCAGCACGACCCGCCGGCCGGCCGGTTCCACGGGCTCGAACCCGCCGGGGATCCGGGGCAGCCAGCCGGAGAGCTCGGCGGCCCGCCCGTTGACCTCGGCCAGTGCGCCGGCCATCCGGGGCGCCCGGTGCGTGGACTGCGCCAGGGTGTCCAGGGACGTGGAGATGCTGCCGGCCCGGTTGGCCAGCCGGCGCAGTTCGTCCAGGTAGGCACCGTATGCCGTCGAGTCCGGGTCCTGGCCGTACCGGTCGGCCAGCAGGTCCAGCCACAGCCGGGCGCGGGGGCCCTCGAGCTCGGCCGGGTCCAGGGCCATCAGGGGGCCGGCCCCCGCGTGCCGGTGGGCCCGCGCCCGGCGGCGCAACCGGACCAGTTCCGCCAGGGCCTCGGCCGGCACGCTGCCGAGCTGGTCGTAACCGATCCTCAGGGCCTCGCGCACGGCGGCCGCCGGGGCCAGCCGGCCGGAGGCGGCGTCCCGGACCACGCCCACACCCCGGCGGCGCAGCTCCCGGGCCCGCCCGCGCAGCGCCCCGGCCAGTCCCCCGGGCACGTCCAGGGTCAGGGCGCTGAGCCGGCCGCGCAGGGCCAGGCGTTCGGACGTGCGTTCGGTCAGTTCGTCGTGCAGGGTGTAGAGCTCCTGCCTCAACAGCTCGACCTGGGTCTGCAGGTCCGGCTCGGCCGGCATCTCGTCGATCGGCTGCTGCGGCACGGTGGCTCCTTCGGTCGGCGGGTGGGGTCGGCGGGTCCCGGGTGTCGGGCGCCGGGAGGACGCGGTCCGGGTCAGGGCCGCTCGCCCGGTTCCACGCCCAGGGCGGCGTAGACGGCGGTGTAGGCCTCGGCGTTCTGCTGCCAGGTCCGGGTCCGCAGGGCCCATGCACGTCCGGCCTCCCCCAGTCGCTGACGTCGTCCGGGGTCGGCCAGCAGCCCGGACAGGGCGTCGGCCAGGGCCGCATCGTCCCCGGGCGGCACGAGCAGGCCGGTGAGCCCGTCCTGGACGAGTTCCGCCAGGGCGGGCAGGTCGGAGGCCACCACGGGCCGGGCGGAGGCCGAGGCCTCCACCGTCTTCATGGGCGTGACGACCCGGGTGACCGGCAGGTCCCGGCGCGGCACCACGAAGACGTCGAGGGCGGCGTGGTTCCAGCGGGCCTCGGAGCGCGGCACCCGGCCGGTGAACTGGCAGCGGCCCTCCACGCCCAGGTCACGGGCCAGCACCCGCAGCGCCGGCAGGGACACCCCGTCGCCGACGACCCGCAGCCGCAGCCGCGGGTGCTGCGGGGCGAGCCGGGCCACGGCCCGCACGAGCACGTCCAGTCCCTCATAGTCGACCACCGAGCTCACGGTCCCGACCAGGACGTCGTCCGGGTCCAGGCCCAGGTGCGCACGTGCCTCGGCCCGCCCGGGCGGTTCGGGGACGAAGGCCTCGTCGACGGCGTTGGGACACAGCCGGATGGATCCCGCGGGCACGCCCGCACCGAGCAGCCGGGCCCGCATCTGCTCGCCCAGGGTCACGACGGCGTCGGCGGCCCGGGCCGCCTCGTCCTCGCGAGCACGGAACTCACGGTAGTACTCGGAGTCCAGGGCCCCGGCCGGACGCGTGGCGGCCCAGCTGTCCGCCCGCTGGCCGCGGACCTCGTAGACCCAGGGCAGACCGTGGGCGCGGGCGACGGCGTCGACGACGAGGGCGTTCGTGAAGTGCGTGGTGGTGTGGAGCAGTGCCGGGCGCAACCGTTCGACCTCCGCCGAGAGCAACCGGGCGTGCTGGTCCAGGCGGGCGACGGCGTCCCGGGCCAGCGCGCCCGGCAGCAGCCGGCGGTAGTGCACCCCGTCCACCTCGTCCTCGCGCCGCGCCCACGGGATGCCGACCTCCACCGGGTACCCGGGGCGGGTGACGGCGTGGACGTCGAAGCCGGCACCGGCCAGTGACCTCAGGACACCGTGGCTGCGCTGGGCGTAGCCGCTGGTGGTGTGCGGCAGGGAACTCGTCAGCACGTGCAGGACCCGGCCGGGCACCGCGGGGGCGCCCCGGACGGGCCCGGGGTCGGGGCGGTGTCCGGCCAGCACGCGCCGTTCCGCCTCCAGCCGGGCGGCCAGGGCGCGGTTGCGCCCGTGGCGCCGGGCCAGGTCGACGGCACCCGTCACGTCACCGTGGTACAGGGCCACCCGGGCCGCCGCCGCGTGCCAAGGGGCCGTCCGGACGGCCTCGGGGACGGACGCCAGCAGGGCCCCGGCGGTCGCGGCGTCCCCGGAGCCCAGGGCCGCGGTCGCCATGACCGCGGCCCCCCGGGCCCCGGGTGCGCCGGCACCGTCCAGGGCGCGGCGCGCGGCGTCGTCGTGCCCGAGCACCTGGTGCCCGACGGCGGCCACGGCCCCGCCGGCGAACGTGCCGGTCCTCGTCAGCAGCCCGGCCACCGGCCGGGTGACGGAGTCCGGCAGGCGTCGGGACAGCTGCAGGGCGAACTGCACCGGGTCCTGGGACACCTCACCGCGGACGGTGCGCAGGGTGGCCCGGGCGTTGGCCAGCCAGGGGGTACCGGCTCCTCGCGTCACCGCTTGCGCCACTGCCCCCGGGTGTCCACGACCCGCTTGTCGGCCACGCGGTCGCCGAGCCCGGCGAAGGCCGTGTGGTCCACGAGCAGCACGATGATGTCGGCGGCCTGAACGGCCTCCTGCGTCTGGGCCAGGCGCAGGTTCTCGTACCCGGCCAGGGCGGCCGGCAGCTCGTCCACGTGCGGTTCCACCGCCAGGATCGTGGACCCGGTGAACTCCTGGGCCATCCTGGCGGTGATGCTCAGTGCCGGGGACTCGCGCAGGTCATCGATGTTGGGCTTGAACGCCAGCCCCAGCGCGGCGATCACCGGGGCCCGGCCGGTGGCGTTCTGCACGTCGAAGGCCTCGGCCTTGACCTGGCGCACCACCCACTCGGGCTTGGCGTCGTTGATCTCCCGGGCGCTGCGGATCAACCGGGCCTGGTCCGGGGCGGCATCGACGATGAACCACGGGTCCACCGCGATGCAGTGCCCGCCCACGCCCGGACCCGGCTGCAGGATGTTCACCCGCGGATGGCGGTTGGCCAGCTCGATGAGCTCCCACACGTCGATGTCCAGCTCGGCGCAGATCATCGACAGCTCGTTGGCGAAGGCGATGTTCACGTCCCGGAACGAGTTCTCCACGAGCTTGGCCAGCTCGGCGGTGCGGGTGTCCGTCAGCAGGATCTCACCCTGGCAGAACGTCTCGTACAGCGCCTTGGTGCGCTCGGCCGCCTCCGGGGTGGACCCGCCCACGATCCGGTCGTTGCTCACCAGCTCGGTCATCACCTTGCCCGGCAGCACCCGCTCCGGGCAGTGGGCGAACTGCAGCGAGCGCTGCCCGGCCAGGTCCGGGCGCTCGGCGTAGACCACCTGGGCCAGCTGCTCGGTGGCCCCGGGCGGGGAGGTGGACTCCAGGATGACCAGTTCCCCGCCGCGCAGCTGCGGGGCCAGCCCCCGGCCGGCGGCCTCGATGTAGGACAGGTCCGCGCTCTTGTCCGCGTGGAACGGGGTCGGCACGGCCACGATGTAGGCATCGGCCGCCGGGGTCTGCGTGCTGGCCGAGAGCAGGCCCTCGGAGACCGCCTTGCGCACGTAACCGTCCAGGTCCGGCTCCACGAACGGGACACTGCCGGCGTTGACCGCGTCGACCGTGCGCTGGGACACGTCCACGCCGTACACGCGGATCCCATTGCCGGCCAGCACGGCCGCCGTCGGCAACCCGATGTAACCCAGGCCGATCACGGCGACGCTGGAGATGTCTGTCATGTGAGAAGTCCTTCAGTCGGTGGAGCCGGGCGGCAGGCCACCCCGTGGGGCGCACCGTGGGACACGGTGTCCGCTGTTCGTGGGGGCCGGGGACCGCTGGCGAATCCGGTCAGAGGCGATTATAGGGTCTGGCCCCGGCGGTCCCGCGCATCACGGCCTGCCGGGCCAGCCCCACGAACCGCCGGCCCAGCTCGGGCAGGTCGGCGTTCCGGCGCACCCAGTCCCGGCCACGGTCGTCGACGGCGGTGCTCACCGGATCGGCGGCGAGCCGGCGCCAGCAGGCGGCCAGGACCTCCGCGTCCGCGGGCACGAGAGTGGCGGCACCGGAGGACTCGAGCACCCGTGCGGCCTCGCCGGTGACCATCCCGGTGATGTGCCGGCCGACGGCGAGCAGTTCATAGGTCTTGGATGGGATCGTCCACTCGAAGCTGGGCCAGTCCGGGCGCAACGCGACCAGGCACGTGTCGGCCCACTCGTACTGTTCGCGCAGCCGGGCCCCGTGCACCGGCTCCAGCATCTGCGCGGGTCCGCCCAGCGAGTCGTTGAGGGCCGCGAGCGCCTCGCGCCGCGTCCCCGATCCGACCAGGCGCACGGTGATCCGCTCCGCACCGTCCCGCACCAGTGCGGCCGCGCGGATGACGGTCTCCAGCCCCTGGCTCTCTCCGTGGTTGCCCAGGTAGAGCACGTTGAGCTCCCCCGCCGCCCGCGCGCGCGCCGGCACGGACCGGAGCTGCCGCAGGGGCACGCCGTTGCCGACCACCTCCACCGGGGAGATGCCCCGCTCCACCAGGCGCTCGGCGAAGCCCTCGGTCACGGTCACCACGAGGTCGGCCGCCCGCTGGGTGCCGGTGACGAGGGACTCCATGATCCGGCTCAGGGCCCCCGCGGAGACCCCGGACTCCCGGGCCAGGTCCGGCCACGCGTCCCGCATCTCCACGATCAGCGGCACCCGGCGCAACCGGGAGAGGGTCCACCCCGCGACGACGGTCGGCAGGGCGGGCACGGTGATCACCAGCACGTCCGGCCGGTCGGCGCGCAGGGCCACCGGAACGGCGGCCAGGGCGTGGACGATGTGGCCCAGGAACCGGCCGTCGCGGCTGCCGGCCAGGGCGGGAAGCCGCAGGGTCCGCAGGATCCGTTCGCCGTGCGGTCCCCGGCGCCGACGGGCGTCGACGGCGGTGGTCCCGCCCGGCACCTGCGCGGGGTCGGCCGGCGGGGCCACCACGTCGACGTCCCAGCCCTCCTGGCGGAAGGCCTCGACGAAGGCGGTCCATCGCCGCTCGGGCGGGGTGCGTTCGGGCAGGTAGGAGTGCGTGATGAGCTGGACGCGCACGGGTCAGGACCCCACGCAGGGGTTGACCGGGACGACCGGCTCGGCAGAGGTCCCGCCCGGGGTCCCCGTGCCGCCGTCCCCGGGGGTCGGCGCGTCCGAGGTGCCCGGACCGCCGGTGGCGCCGGGTTCGTCCGTCCCGGTCGTCGCGGGAGCGGAGGACGGTTCGGCGGACGGCGCCGGGGAGGTGGCCTTGCCGGACGGCGTCGCGCCGCCGTCCGGGCCGTCCTGGCCCTCCTCGGTTCCGCCGGACAGGTACTCGTCCAGCTGGTCGTCCTGCAGGGCACGGCGCAACTCGGCCATGGCCTCCTCGTCCTGTTCCACGATCGAGGCACCGCCCGGGCCCTCGGTCGGGGACCCGTGCGGCACGGTGAACGTGTGGATGTCCCTGGAGCGGATCCCGTTGAGCTGGAGTCCGTAGCCGGCGATCGTGGCGGCGTCGAGGCCCTCGTCCACGGTGATGAACGGCACGATGGCGTTGATCACGTCCGTGAGTTTCTGGGGGTTGGCCAGCGTGTCCACGGTGAGGACCTGGTCCACCATGGCCGAGACGAACCGCTGCTGGTTGGCCACGCGCTCGAAGTCACCGCCCATGAAGGCCTTGCGCTCGCGCACGTAGCGCAACGCGTCCGCCCCCTGCAGCAGGATCTCCCCCTGCGGGAAGTACGAGGGATTGATCTGCCCGGAGGAGAAGGTGTTGGGGTTGCAGACCTGGACGCCTCCCACGGCCTCGGTCAGCCCGTTGAAGCCCTCGAAGTCGATCACGGCCAGGTGGTCGACGTTCACGCCCACGAGGTTCTCCACGGTCGCGGTCACCAGCGGGTAGCCGCCCAGGCCCAGCGCCGCGTTGATCTTGCGCTCTCCCTCGCCGGGGATCTCGACCCAGAGGTCGCGCACGAGGGACATGACGTAGACGTCCTGGCGGTCCTCCGGGACGTGGACGAGCATCATGGTGTCCGAGCGCTCCCCGTCCTCCCCCTTGTTCTCCGCCGTGTCCATGCCCTCGCCGCGGGAGTCAGACCCGAGCAGCAGCACGTTGAGGGCGCCGTCGTCGACCGCGGCCTGGGTGGCGATGCCCGCATCCACGGTCTGGCGCTTGTCGTTGAAGGCCGTGGCGATCGAGGCGACGTAGATGCCCACGACGACGAGCACGACCAGCACGAGGGCAGCGGCCACCAGGAGCGCGTTGCGGACGGTGTGGCGCCGCCGGGTGGGCTTGCGCACCTCGCGTCGGGGCGCGTACTGACCGGGGTCGGGTGAGGACACAGGGGTTTCCTAACGACTACAAGAGGATCCGTCCCATGCTAGCGCCCGCGCGGGACGACGGCGTGACTACCAGCGGGCCCGTCGCGGCACCGGTTGGCAGCGGGGACAGTATGCGGAGGACCGGTTCATGAACCGGTCCCGGACGATGGTCGACTCGCGTCCTTGCCGGGCACAGCGGCGGCAGGGCTGCCCGGCCCGCCCGTAGACGTCGAGGGAGCGGTCGAAGTAGCCGGAGTCCCCGTTGACGTTGACGTAGAGCGAGTCGAAACTGGTCCCGCCCTGGGACAGTGCCTCCGCCATGACCTCGCGCACGGCCTCGAACAACCGCGACGACTCGGTGCGGTTCAGGGTCTCGGTGGGGCGGGCGTAGTGCAACCGGGCCCGCCACAGCGCCTCGTCCGCGTAGATGTTGCCGATGCCCGAGACGAGTGTCTGGTCCAGCATGGCGCGCTTGAGCCCGGTCCTGCGCAGCCGCAGCCGGCGATGCACCGCCTCCGGGTCGAAGACCGGGTCCATCGGGTCGCGGCCGATGTGGGCCACGGAGGCCGGCAGCAGCTGTCCGGGGCGGTCGGCCGCCTCGACGAGGGGGTCCAGGAACAGTCCGCCGAAGATCCGCTGGTCCACGAAGCGCAGCTCACGGGAGCGGTCCTCACCGTCTCCCGCGTCCTCGGCGGGCTCGAGCAGGAGCCTGATGCGCAGGTGCCGCGGTTCGGGGTCGCCGGGCTCGCTGACCAGCAGCTGTCCGCTCATGCCCAGGTGGGCGACCAGGGCCTGCGCGTCCGGTCCGCGGTCCGCCAGGGGGATCCAGAGGTACTTGCCGCGCCGCTCGGGCACCGCCAGCCGCGCCCCGGTGAGCCGCTCGGCGAAGTCGGCCGGGCCGGCGTCGTGGCGGCGGGTGGACCGGGCGTCGAGCACCTCCACGGCCGAGACCGGCCGGCCGGCGGCCCAGCGTTCCAGTCCCCGGCGGACGACCTCGACCTCGGGCAGTTCAGGCACCGGCACCCGCCGGTGGTGCGCTGCGGGCCTGTGCCGCGGCGGACACCCGCTCCCAGGCGTTGGCGGCGGCCAGTCGTTCGGCCTCCTTCTTGGATCCGCCGGAGGCCGAGGCGTAGTCGACGCCGCCGATCACGAGGGTGGCGGTGAAGACCTTGTCATGGTCCGGACCGGTGGACTCCATGCGGTATTCGATGGCCCCCAGGTTCCCGCCGGCGGCGGCCTCCTGGATGAAGGTCTTCCAGTCCGTCCCGGCACCCATGGCCGAGGCGTCGTCGAGCAGCGGCAGCACGAAGCGGTGCACCAGCCCGTGCGCGGCCTCCAGGCCGAGGTCCACGTAGGCGGCGCCGATCAGCGCCTCCAGGGTGTCGGCGAGGATGGAGTCCTTGTCCCGGCCGCGGGTGCGCTTCTCCCCCTCGCCGAGCAGGATGGACGGGCCGACGCCGATGGACCGGGCCACGGACGCCAGGGCCCGGGTGGACACGACGGCGGCCCGCATCTTGGCCAGGTCGCCCTCGGCCAGGTCGGGGTGGGTGCGGTACAGGTGGTCCGTGACGACGAAGCCGAGCACGGAGTCGCCCAGGAACTCGAGGCGCTCGTTGGTGGGCAGCCCGCCGTGCTCGTAGGCGTAGGACCGGTGTGTCAGGGCAAGAGCGAGCGTCCCGGGGTCGATATCGACCCCGAGACGCTCGAGAAGGTCTTCAGTTGTCGCCCGGCCGGTCACGGCCGGCCGGTGCTCACCGGACGAACTGGGTGCCATGGGCACTCAGGCGTCGGCGACCTTGCGGCCCTTGTATTCCAGGAACAACGGCGTACCTGCGGAGTCGGTCACGACCTGGGCCTGGTGCGGCAGGCGGTAGGTGACGCGACCGTTCTCCACGGACTTCACCAGCGGGGGCACGGTGGCCTTCCACTGGGAGCGGCGGGCACGGGTGTTGGAACGGGACATCTTCCGCTTCGGAACTGCCACGGCTATCTCTCTTCTGTCTCGTCGGATGAGGTCTTCTGGTCCGGACCGGCGGTGCCGGCCTCGGCTGGGTTGGTCAGTGCAGCCAGCGCCGCCCAGCGCGGATCCAGCTGTTCGTGGGCGTGGTCCGCGGGCGCGTCATCCAGTCGGATGCCGCAGTCGGGGCACAGGCCCTGGCACTCGTCCCGGCACACCGGCTGGAACGGCAGGGCCGTCACCACGGCGTCCCGGAGGACGGGTTCCAGGTCCACGGTCTCGTGGACCACCAGGCGCTCTTCGTCGCTGTCACCCTCGGGGGCGGCAGTGAGGAACAGCTCCTGCAGGTCAACGGTGATCCCGTCCCGGATCGGGTCGAGGCAACGACTGCACTCGCCCACCAGCTCGGCATGCGCCTCGCCGGTGACCAGAATGCCTTCGTGGACCGATTCCAGACGCAGCTCGACGTCCACGGGAGCATGCTCCGGGATGCCGATGAGCGGAGTGGACAATGCCCCGGGGGCCGGCCACTGCTCCTCCAGGGTCCTCATGGACCCCGGGCTGCGTACCAGGTCCTTGACGGATACCACCCACGCGCCGCTGGCAGCCGGGGACGATGACGCGGACATCAGCATTCCTTCCGGATGGACAGTAGACGACGGTTCGGATCCCCCCAACGAGGAATCCGGGCAGGGAAGAACCCGCAGGACCGGCTCACCAGTCTAGCGGTTCGGCCCCATCGGTCCAAATGGCGTACCGGTCCCCGCCCGCGAGGACGCGGGCGGGGACCGGGCGTCCGCGGCGCGGGGACGGCTGAGGTGCCCGGGAGCGGGTCAGATGGACGCGGCGAAGTCCTTGAGCCAGGGGCGCAGTTCGGGTCCCAGGTCCTCGCGGGCGCTGGCCAGCTCGATGACGGCCTTGAGGTAGCTGAGCTTGTCCCCGGTGTCGTAGCGCTTGCCGCGGAACACCACGGCGTGGACCCCGAAGCCCTCCCCGGTGCCCTCGGCGAGCACCTGGAGGGCGTCGGTGAGCTGGATCTCGTTGCCCCGGCCGGGGCCGGTGCGCCGCAGGATCTGGAACACCACCGGGTCCAGGACGTAGCGGCCGATGACGGCCAGGTTGGACGGGGCGTCCTCCGCGGAGGGCTTCTCCACCAGCCCGGTCACCTTCACCACGTCCTCCGGTCCGCCCTCCACGGCGGTGACCTCGGCGACCCCGTAGGCCGAGATGTTCTCGCGCGGGACCTCCATCAGGGCGATGACGGAACCGCCCTTGGCCTGCTGGACGTCGATCATCCGCTGGAGCAGGTTGTCGTTCTCGTCGATGAGGTCGTCGCCGAGCAGCACCGCGAACGGCTCCTCGCCCACGTGCTGGGCGGCGCACAGCACGGCGTGGCCCAGGCCCTTGGGATCGACCTGGCGGATGAAGTGGATGTCCCCGAGGTTGGTGGCCTCCTGGATCTTGTCCAGCTTGGAGAAGTCCCCCTTGAGCTCCAGGGTGCGCTCCAGGGCGGGTACCCGGTCGAAGTGGTCCTCCAGCGCCCGCTTGGACCGGCCCGTGACCATCAGCACGTCGTCCAGGCCCGCCGCCCGCGCCTCGGAGATCACGTACTGGATGGCGGGCTTGTCCACCACCGGGAGCATCTCCTTGGGCATCGCCTTGGTGGCCGGCAGGAAACGGGTGCCCAGGCCGGCGGCCGGGATGACGGCCTTGTGGGTGCGGGGATTCTTGGAACGGGAAGTCATGGGGGCAGGATAACCCGGCCAGGTGACCGGCACGGTGACGGATGGCGCCGGATGACCGCCGGGGGCGTCCGGCCGCCGGGGCCGTCAGGGCCGCCGGCGCCTCAGGGCTCGGCCAGCCGGCGCATCACGGCCCGGGGGACGAACTCGGAGATGTCACCGCCGAGCTGGCCGACCTCCTTGATGAGGGAGGAGGACAGGTGGGCGTAGCGCCCGTCCGAGGGCAGGAACACGGTCTCCACACCGGTCAGGTGGCGGTTCATCGCGGCCATCGGCATCTCGTAGTTCAGGTCCGTGGTGTTGCGCAGGCCCTTGATGATGGCATTGGCCCCGGCCTTGCGGCAGAACTCCGCCAGCAGCCCCTCCCCCATCGGCACCACGGAGATCCCCTGCAGGGACGAGACGGTCTCCCGGATCATCTCGATGCGGGTCTCCGGGTCGAAGCGGTGGCTCTTGGCGTAGTTGGTGGACACCGCCACGATGACCTCGTCGAAGAGGTTGCTGGCGCGCGCGATCACCTCCACGTGCCCGTTGTGCAGGGGGTCGAAGGATCCTGGGCAGACGGCGCGACGCATGCACCGAACATACTATGGAGCACCATGGGAACCACAGCGCCCGCCCGAGGCCCGCAACCCGACGACACGGGGCCCACGCGGCACCCGTCCACGACCCGGGACGGACGCCCCGAGCCCTGGCGGCGCACCGCCGCGGCGGCGGGGCTGCTGGCCGGAGGCGTCCCCACGCCCACCGTCTTCGAGGCCATGACCGCACTGGCCACCCGGCACGGGGCCGTGAACCTCGGCCAGGGCTCCCCGGACGAGGACGGGCCGGCATGGATCCGCGACCGTGCCGCCGAGGCGATCCGCACCGGCGCGGACCGGGCCAACCAGTACGCCCCGGGGTTGGGCCTGCCCGTCCTGCGGCAGGCGGTCAGCGCCCACCAGCGGCGCCACTACGGCCTGGAACTGGACCCGGACCGGCAGGTCCTGGTGACCACGGGAGCCACCGAGGGCATCGCGGCCGCCCTGCTGGCCCTCGTCGGCCCGGGCGACGGGGTGGTGGCCTTCGAGCCGTACTACGACTCCTACGCGGCCATGACGGCGCTGGCCGGTGCCCGGTTCACGGCCGTCCCGCTGCGGCCCCCGCACTTCCTGCCGGAGCCGGAGGCCCTGGAACGCGCCCTCGGCCCGGACACCCGTGTGGTGGTCCTCAACACCCCCCACAATCCCACGGGTGTGGTCCCGGACCCGGTGCTGCTCGGCCGGCTCGTCGAGGTCTGTGCCCGGCACGGGGTCCTGATCCTGTCCGATGAGGTCTACGAGCACCTGGTGTACGACGGCCGGCACCACCCCGTCTCGGCCGTCCCCGGGGCGTGGGAGCGGACCCTGACCGTGTCCTCGGCCGGCAAGAGCTTCTCGCTGACCGGGTGGAAGGTGGGCTGGGTGACCGGGCCGGCCGAACTGGTGGCGGCCGTGCGGGCGGTCAAGCAGTTCCTCACCTACTCCACGGGCCCGGCCTACCAGTCGGCCATCGCCGGGGCCCTGGCCGACGGCGACGTCTTCCTCGCCGGCCAGCGGGACCGCTTGCGTGCCTCCCGCGACCGGCTGCTCGCCGGGCTGGGGGCGGCAGGCCTCGATCCGGTCGTGCCCGCCGCGGGCTACTTCACGGTGACCGACCTGTCCGCCGTGGGCCTGGACGATGCTGCGGCGGCCACCGAGGCGCTCGCCGCCCGGGCCGGCGTCGTGGGCATCCCGGTGAGTGCGCTGTGCACACCCGGCCCCGGGACCGGTGGCCCGGAGGGCACCGCCGGTGGTCCCGACGACGGCGACGGAGACGGTGCGCGCCGCTTGCGGTCCTGGATGCGCTGGGCGTTCTGCAAGCCGATGGACACCATCGAGGACGCGGTGCGCCGGCTCGCGGCGCTGCCGGCGGTCTCAGCCGGCTGAGTGCCCCGCGCCGTCCCCGGCGCCAGCGTCGGGGTCGCCGGACGCCGTATCGTCCGGGCCGAGACAGTAGTACAGCACCGTCTCCCCGTAGGTCCGTGCCTCGAGCACCTCGATCCCCGCGGGCCACTCGGGCTCGACGGACCGGACGGATCGCTCGAGCACCAGCAGGCCCCCGGGGGCCATCACCGCCGCGATCCGCTCCAGGGTCGCGGTCAGCGCCGGCCCCTCCAGCGGGTACGGCGGATCGGCCAGCACCAGGTCCCAGGGCCCGGCACCGGCAGGCCCGGACAGGACCTGGTCGACGGCCCCGACGGCCACCTGGACCACGTCACGGCCCAGCCGGTGGTTCACGGCCGCGGCGTTCTTCCGGCACACCCCGGCGGCCCGGCGGTCCCGCTCCACCAGCAGGACCCGTGCGGCCCCGCGGGAGGCGGCCTCGCCACCGAGCGCCCCCGAGCCGGCGAACAGGTCCACCACGGCCGTCTCCTCCAGCCAGCCGCGCGCCGCGAGCCACGAGAACAGCGCCTCCCGCGTGCGGTCGGTGGTCGGCCGGGTCCCGTCCCCCGGCACCGATGACAACTGCAGTCCACCGGCCTGGCCGGCGATGATCCTGGGCATATGCGTCCCTCAGCCCTTCTCCAGGTAGTCGCCGCTTCCGACGTGCCCGGCCTCCCAGGCGGCAACGGCCGCGGCCAGCGCCGGGTGGCCCTCCAGCGTCCCGTCGGGGCCCTGGTGGTCCTCGATCCAGCCTGCGGCGAGGTCGATCAGGTCGGCGTGACGCAGCACCTTGAGCACCTTCAGCCGGCTCCCCCCGTGCTGGGCCGCACCGAGGATGTCGCCCTCCCCCCGCTGCATCACGTCGGCCCGGGCGATCTCCAGCCCGTCCTGGGTGCCGGCGACCACCTCGAGGCGTTCCACCGCCGGGTGACCGTCCGGCAGGCGGGTCGCCAGCAGGCAGATGGACGGGGCGGTGCCCCGCCCCACCCGGCCACGCAACTGGTGGAGGGTGGACAGGCCGAACGCGTCGGCGTCCAGGATGGCCATCACGGTGGCGTTGGGCACGTCCACGCCCACCTCGATCACGGTGGTGGCCACGAGCACGTCGACCTCACCCGCCACGAACCGGCCCATGGCCTCTGCCTGCGCCTGCTGGTCCTGCCGCCCGTGGAGACCGGCGATCCGTGCACCCCGCAGCGCGGGCAGCTCCCGCAGCCGGGGCACCATGTCCTCCACCGCGGCGTCGTGACGACGGTCGCGGGACGCGGCCGCGCCGCCGTCCCCGTCTGCCTCGTCGGCCGCGCCGGCGTCGGTCGGGTCGATCTTGGGACAGACCACGAAGGCCTGGTGGCCGGCGGCCACCTGCTCGGCGATCACCTCCCACACCCGGGCGATGATCCGCGGGCCGTGGGCCATGCGGGCGACGTGGGTGGCCACCGGCTGCCGTCCCGAGGGCAGCCCCGGGAGCACGGTCAGGTCGAGGTCACCGAACACCGTCATGGCCACGGACCGCGGGATCGGGGTGGCGCTCATGACCAGCAGGTGGGTTCCGGGGTTCGCCCGGCGCAACGCCTCGCGCTGGTCCACGCCGAAGCGGTGCTGCTCGTCCACCACGGCCAGCCCCAGGTCGGCGAACTGGACGGTGCCGGAGAACAGCGCGTGGGTGCCCACCACCAGCCCCGCCTGGCCGGAGGCGATCTTCAGCAGGGCCTCGCGGCGGGCGGCGGCGGGCATGGAGCCGGTCAGCAGCACCACCTCGGTGGCGGGTCCGTCCGGTGCGTCGAGCCGGCCGGCCCGCCCCAGGGGGCCGAGGACGGACACCAGCGAGCGGTGGTGCTGGACGGCCAGCACCTCGGTCGGGGCCACCAGCGCGGCCTGGCCGCCGGCGTCGACCACCTGGAGCATGGCACGCAGCGCCACGAGCGTCTTGCCGGAGCCGACCTCGCCCTGCAGCAGCCGGCTCATGGGATGGTCGCGGGACAGGTCCGCGGACAGCACCTGGCCGGCGGAGACCTGGCCGGCGGTCAGGGTGAACGGCAGGCGTCGGTCCAGCGCGGACCGCAGGCCCTCCTCGACCGCGGGCCGGGCCACCGCCCGGTGGGCGGCGCTGGCGTGCCGGCGCACGGCCAGTGCACCCTGCAGCACGAGCGCCTCGTGCAGGGCGAACCGGCGGCGCGCCCGGTGGGCGTCGCGCACCTCCACGGGCCGGTGGATGTCCCGGTACGCCTGGGCCAGGGACGGCAGGGGGACGCCGTCGTCCGCGGCGTCCTCAAGCAGGGCGGCCGGCACGGGATCCTCGACGCCGGCCCAGTCCAGGGCGTCCAGCACGGTGGACACGGAACTGCGCAGCACCCAGCTGGGGACCTTCGCGGTGGCCGGGTACAGGGGAACCGGGGCGAGGTCCTCCCGGTCCGGTTGCTCGGAGTCGTCCAGCACCGAGAAGTCCGGGTTGTTCAGGGTCAGCTCACCGCGGTAGAGGGCCGTCTTGCCGTGGAACATCGCGCGCAGCCCGGGCTTGAGGCGGCGCTGGGCGTCGTAGCCGTTGAAGAAGGCCATGTCGAGGCTGGCCGGACGTGAGGTGTCGTCGTCCGTCACGGTGACGTCCACGATGAAGCCGCGCCGGGAGTGCATCGGACGCCTGCTGGCGGACACCACCCGGGCGACCACCGTGACCTGCTCGCCCACGGGCAGGGAGGCGATGGCGGTCATCTCCCCGCGCTCGATCCAGCGGCGCGGGAAGTGCTCCAGGAGATCCCGGGCCGTCCGCAGGCCCAGCTCCCGCTCCAGGCGCTGAGCGGTCTTGCCGCCCAGGAGCCGTTCCAGCGGCTGGTCGAGCGGGTCGGGGCTCACCCGGACTGCCCCGGATCCTGCAGCGGGGTGACGACCAGGTTCTCCGGGGTGCCGGCCTTGCGGACCAGCGCCTCGGCGGAGGCGTGGTCGTCCACGTGCACGTGCAGTCGCCAGCGGACGGGCCCCTCGCCGTCGGCCGGGGCGTCCACCGGGCTCATGATCACGGAGTCACCCACCTCGTTGAGCTCGAAGCGCAGCGTCGCGGCGGTCAGCGGGTCCAGGGAGATGCTGCACATCAGTTCGTAGCCGACCGGCGACTCCCTGCCCTGGTGGATGTGCGGGTCCCCCGCGGAGAATCCGTGCAGGCCATCCAGCAGTCCGGGGTCGATGCCGGTGCCCAGGACGGTGGCCCGCAGTGAGTCCAGCACCAGCAGCAGCCCCAGGCCGCCGGCGTCCACCACATGGGCCTCGGCCAGTGCGGGCAACTGGCCCTCGGTGTTCACCACGGCCTGCCACGCGGCGTCCACCACCGCGTCCAGGGCGTTGCCGAGTTCCTTGCGGCCCCGGAGCTGGTCGTCGGGCAGGTCGGCGTGCCGGGAGACGTACTCGGAGGCCGCCCGGGAGGCCGTGGCGAGCACCGTCAGCATGGTGCCCTCCTGGGGGTCGGACAGGGCGGCCCAGGCGCTGGCCCGGGCGCGGTCCAGCGCCACGGCGAGGGAGGGCGCGGTCATCCGCTCATGACCGGTCAGCGGTTCGGACATGCCGATGAGCATGACGGCCAGCAGGGTGCCCGAGTTGCCCCGGGCCTGGTCCAGGGCCGCGCGTCCGGCGATGGACAGCGCCTCCCCGACGTCGTCCGCGGACCGGTCCTCGAGGGCTGCCCGCGCGGCACGGACCGTCCCGTAGAGGTTGGTGCCGGTGTCCCCGTCCGGGACCGGGAAGATGTTGATGGCGTCCATCCGGTCCGAGGCGTTGCCCAGGGCGGTCTCCGACAGGGCGAGCCACCGGTGCACCCGGGAGGTGGCCCGGGGGGACTGTGCCTCCTCCGTCATGCCGGGTACCTCAACGCAACCGCATGTCCGTCAGCGCCTTCTGGCCGTTCCGGTCACTGGACTCGGCGGATCCGCGGCCACCCTGGGCGCGCCGGCTCGAGGTCGGCTCCACGACGTCGGACTGATAGGCGTACTGGTAGGCGTAGTAGGTGCCGCGCTGGTTCGGCACGCGGGTCAGGACCAGGCCCAGCAGGCGCGCGTCCACGGACTCCAGGCTGTCCAGCCCGCCCTGCAGCTGTTCGCGGTGCACGTAACCGTCCACGCGCGTGACGAGCATGACGCCGGAGGCCATCGCGGCCAGGACCGTGGGATCGGTGACCGGCTGCAGCGGAGGTGCGTCGAGCAGGACCATGTCGTACCGGCCCTCGAGCTGGTGCATGAGCCGCCGCATGGCGTCCGAACCGAGCAGTTCCGAGGGGTTCGGCGGGATCTCACCCGAGGTGAGCACGTCCAGCTCGCCGTCCGGCCCCCACGGCTGGATGGCGTCCTCGAGGTCGATCTGGCCCGACAGGACGGTGGACAGCCCGACGGCCCCCTCCAGGCCCAGCGTCTTGGCCACTCGCGGACGGCGCAGGTCGGCATCGATGACCAGCACGCGGCTTCCGGACTCGGCGAGCATGATGCCCAGGTTGCAGGCGGTGGTGGTCTTGCCCTCGCCCGGGATCGGGGAGGTCACGACCACGGACTGGGTGCCGCCGTCGACGTTCGTGAACTTCAGGTGGGTGCGCAACTGGCGGTAGTTCTCGGCCCGCGGGTCGAACTGGTCGTCCAGGGAGATGATGGCCTCGTCCTCGGCGTCCTTGTGGTCGGCGAAGGCACCGAGCACCGGGGCGTCCGTGACCCGCTCGACGTCCTCGCGGCTGCGGATACGGGAGTCCAGCAGGCTGCGCAGCAGGGCGAAGGCGACGCCGAGCGCGGCACCGACCACGAGGCCGAGCACCAGGTTGAGCGCCACGCGGGGGCTGGACGGGGACACCGGCACGTCCGCGCTCTCCACGACGGACAGGTCCACCAACGGGTCGCCACCCCCCTCGGGATCCTCGACCGCGTAGACGGTGGCGATCAGGGACTCGGCCACCGCGTTGGCGATCTCGGCCGACCGGGCCGGATCCTCGTGGCTCGCGGACAGGTTGATCAGCACCGTCTGCGGCGGGGCGGTGGCCTCCACGGTCGCGGCGAGCGCCGTGGGGCTGGCGTCCAGGCCCAGCTCGTCGATGACCGGCTGCAGCACGCGCGGGCTCTTGGCCAGGGTGACGTAGGACGTGACGCGCTTCTCCGAGAAACTGGAGCCCTGCAGGATGTCAGTGGCGGTCTCCCCCGAGTTCACCGCGACGAAGATCTGGGTCCGCGCCGTGTAGGTGGGCTTCGTCAGCGCCGTGGCGCCGGCCGCGACGGCGACGCCCAGGAGGGTGATCAACAGAATCGACAGCCAATTGTTCCGCAGGATCCGGATGTAGTCGCGCAGGTCCAAGTCGCGATCCTTTCTGGTTGGTCCCGGTCACCGACCGGTTCGATACGACGCCATCTCGCCCTGGCCCAACCCTGGGCCGGTGGTCGCGATTGCCTGTACGTCCGGCCAGGCGGCCGATTGTCCCCGCACCCGGCCGACGCCAGGGGTCGGCAGCGTGAACATGTCGGCGTCGCCGGACCGGAGGTCTGTCATGGTCCTCCCCCGGCCGGCCAACGTGCCGACGGTGGGGGAATCGTCCATGGTCAGGTAGGGGGATAGCTCCGTGACCACATCGGTGATCCTACCCGGAGTTCCCGTCACCACCGGCGTCAGGAACGCGGGGTCGATCGCTCGCGGGGGGCAGGGCCGATCCGTCACCCGGACCTCACCGCATCCGGCGGTCGAGGCCACGTCGGGGAGATGTCCCACCGTCTCGGCGTCACGGCGCACAGGGTGGGACAAGGGGGTCCTCCGCGATCGGGCTGGGTCGGCATGTCGGTGGAGAGCGCACACCTGGGGACCCGGCCCGGGACGACCCCCCTCTTCCGCGGCGCTGGGAACCATGCTACGTCACGGTCACGGCCAGCCGTCGTAGGCTGGGTGGATGCTTTCGCGCGGTGTTGACTCCGAGGTTCGCGTCCGATCCGCCGGTTCCGGCGGTCCGGCCCAGGCCGGTCTCCCCTGCCGTCCCGCGGGGCGGCCGCGCGCCGCCGGGCGCCGGAACGCCGCGCTCGGCGTGGGGATGGTGGCCGCCGGCCTCCTGGTGACCGGTTGTGCCGCGCCGGTGGCCGACGTCGAGCCCGCCCCGGAGGCCACTGACCCGGTGTGCGCCGAGGCCATGGTGGCCCTGCCGGACGCCGTCGCCGGCCTGGACCGGCGCGAGACGGACAGCCAGGCCACGGCGGCCTGGGGCGAGCCCTCGGCCGTGATCCTGCGCTGCGGGGTCCCGACCCCCGGGCCGACCACCGAACACTGCGTGACCGCCAACGGGGTGGACTGGGTGACCCGGGACGACGGCGAGTTCTGGACGCTGACGACCTACGGGCGCACGCCGGCGGTCGAGGTGCTGTTCGACGACACCCGTGCCGCCTCGAGCTCGGTCATGGTGGACCTGGCCCCGGCCGTCTCGAGGATCCCGGCGACCGGGGGCTGCACGTCGGCGCCCACGGAGACCATTCCGGCGACGCCCGGACCGACCGGGTAGCGCGGGCCGACGGGGTGGTGCGGGCCGGCGTGGACGCTAGTGCAGGCCGGTCCCGCGCTCCACGGCCAGGGTGATCAGTTCGTCGATGAGCTCCCGGTAGCCCAGGCCTGAGCGCTCCCACATGGCCGGGTACATGCTGATCGGCGTGAACCCCGGCATCGTGTTGATCTCGTTGATCACGAACCGCCCGTCCGGGGTGTAGAAGAAGTCCACGCGGGACAGGCCCTCCGCGTCCACGGCCTCGAAGGCCCGCACGGCCAGCTCCTGGACCTCGGCGATGGCGGCCTCCGGCAGGTCCGCGGGGCAGGACAGGTCCGCTGCCGTGTCGTCCTGGTACTTGGCCTGGAAGTCGTAGAACTCGTGCTGCTGGGCTCCGGCGTGCACCACGATCTCACCCGGCAGGGAGGCCCGGGGACGGTCCGTGCCGTGGCCGTCCAGCACGGCGCACTCGATCTCCCGGCCGGCGATCCCCGCCTCCACGACGACCTTGGGGTCCAGCTCCCGGGCGACCCCGACGGCGGTGCGCAGGCCCTCGCGGTCGGTCACCCGGCTGATCCCCATCGACGACCCGGCGCGGGCGGGCTTGACGAACAGCGGGTAGCCCAGGGCCTCGGCCCGGTCCAGGGCCCGTTCCGGGGCGGTCAGCCACTGCCGGTCGGTGATGGTCTCCCAGGGTCCCACCGCGAGCCCGGCGGCCTGGAAGGCGATCTTCATGAAGTGCTTGTCCATCCCGACGGCGGAGGCGAGCACGCCGGGGCCCACGTAGGGCACGTTGGCCATCTCCAGCATGCCCTGCAGGGTCCCGTCCTCCCCGAAGGGGCCGTGGAGCAGGGGGAACACCACGTCGATGGGCCCGTGGGACTCGGCATCGGTGGCGGACGTCAGTTCGTGTCCGCCGTCCGGGGTGGCCCCCAGCACGAGGGGCTGGTCCGGTTCCGGGACGGAGGGCAGCTCGGTGCCGGTCAGGTTCCACTGGGCGGTGTCCGCGGCGACCGCCGACCAGCGGCCCTGCGTGGTGATGCCCACGGGCACCACCTCGTACTTCTCCGGGTCCATGGCGTTCAGGACACCGGCGGCCGTGATGCAGCTGATGGGGTGCTCGGAGGAGCGGCCGCCGAACAGCACAAGCACGCGCAACCGGCCGTCCCGGCCCGAACCCGGGCAGTGCTTGTCTCCGACGCTGCCGGGACGGAGGGCTGGGTCCTGGGTCAATGTCGTCCTTCCGGTTTGAGGTCGCGGGCCAACAGGAGCCCCGCGAGGGTGTCGACGTCGAGTCTGCCAGCGATGACGGCGTTGATCGCCTCGCTGATGGGCATCTCCACGCCGTGTCGGCGCGCGAGGTCCACCACGGCCGAGACCGACTTCATGCCCTCGGCGGTCTGGCGCAGCCGGGCCGTGGTGGCCGCGACGTCGAGCCCCTGTCCGAGGAGCCGGCCGGCGCTGCGGTTGCGGGACAGGGGCGAGGCGCAGGTGGCCACCAGGTCCCCCAGGCCGGCCAGTCCGGACAGGGTCTCCGCCCGGCCGCCGAGCCGCACGGCCAGGCGTGAGGTCTCGGCCAGTCCGCGCGTGATGATCGACGCCTTGGAGTTGTCGCCGAGGCCCTGTCCGTCGCAGATGCCGACGGCCAGGGCGATCACGTTTTTGACGACCCCGCAGATCTCCACGCCGACCACGTCCGTGTTCGTGTAGGGCCGGAAGTAGGGGCCGTAGACCCGTTCGGCGACCCAGGCGGCGGTCCCGGGCGAGGCCGAGGCGACGACGGTCGCCGTCGGTTCCTCGCGCGCGATCTCGAGGGCCAGGTTGGGTCCCGAGACCACGGCGAAGCGGTCCGCGGCCAGGCCGAGCCCCTCGGCGCACAGCTCGCTCATCCGCGCGTCGGAGCCGCGCTCCAGCCCCTTCACGAGGGAGACCACGACGGCGTCCGGGGCCAGGTGCGCACGGATCTCGGGCAGGTGCCCGCGGACCTCCTGGGCGGGGATGGCCAGCACGACCATGCCGGCGCCCGCCACGGCCGCGGCGAGGTCCGTGGTCGCGGTCAGCGCCTCCGGCAGGTCGATGTCCGGCAGGTAGTCCGGGTTGCGGTGCGCGGCGTTGATGCCGGCGGCCACGTCCGGGCGGCGCGCCCAGAGCACGATCTCCGGATCGGCGAGGCCGCGCTCGGCGGCGCTGTCTGCCAGCACCTTGGCGAAGGTCGTCCCCCAGCTGCCGGCACCGACGACGGCGATCCGTTCGCTGCGGGGGGTCTCGGGTGCCGGGCCTGCCGGGGCGCGGTCCGCCGCGACCGGGGGCCCGCCCGGCGTGCGGGAACCCGTCATGCCTGGACCGTCTCCCGCTGGCCGGTCCGCGGGTTCCAGCGCCCCTCGGGTGCCTTGTCCCCGCGCAGGACCTCCAGCTCGGAGGAGATGGCGGACATGATGCGTTCGCTCGCGGTCTCCAGCACGGCCCGGGTCAGCGGCGCCTCCCGCAGGTCGTCCAGGGACACCGGCGTGCCGACACGGATCCTGCCGGTGTGGCGGGGCCGCACGGAGGGCACCGTGGCGGTCTGCGGCAGGACCTCCTGGATGCCCCACTGGGCCACCGGGATCACCGGGACCCCGGTCTTCAGGGCGAGCCGGGCCGCCCCGGTCTTGGCCTTCATCGGCCACAGGTCGGGGTCGGAGGTCAGCGTGCCCTCCGGGTAGATGATGATGGCCCCGCCCTGGGCGAGGACGGCGTCCGCGGCCAGCAGGGAGTCGTTCCCGCCGCGGGAGCGGTCGACCGGGATCTGCCGCATGGCGGTGAGCAGCCCGCCGATCACCGGCAGCTGGAACAGTTCGGACTTCGCCAGGAAGTGCGGGAGGTGGCCCTGCTTGTACACGAAGTGGCCCATGGCCAGCGGGTCCAGGTTGGACACGTGGTTGGCGCAGACGATGAAGCCCGAGTCCGGGATGTTCTCGGTGCCCTGCCACTCCTTGGCCATGATGGCGTTGAGTCCGGGACGGACCAGGAGGGACGCGGCGAAGTACCCGGCGCGGAGCCCGGCTGGTGCGGTCAAGACAGTCTCCTAGCGGCTGATGCGGCTGAGCTCGACGTCGGCGCCGAGGCCGGTCAGCTTGTCCATGAACTTCTCGTAGCCCCGGTTGATGATCTCGATGCCGGTGGCCTGCGAGGTGCCCTTGGCGGCCAGGGCCGCGATGAGGTGCGAGAACCCGCCGCGCAGGTCCGGGATGTCGAAGTCCGCCCCGTGCAGCTCGGTGGGTCCGGAGATCACGGCCGAGTGCAGGAAGTTGCGCTGCCCGAAGCGGCACGGCACCGAGCCCAGGCACTCCCGGTGCAATTGGATCGAGGCGCCCATGCGTACCAGGGCGTCCGTGAAGCCGAATCGGTTCTCGTACACGGTCTCGTGGACGATCGACACCCCTTCCGCCTGCGTCAGGGCGACCACCAGGGGCTGCTGCCAGTCGGTCATGAATCCCGGGTGGACGTTGGTCTCGAGCACCAGCGGCTTGAGCGCGCCGCCGCCGTGCCAGAAGCGGATGCCCTCGTCGTCGACGTCGAACTCCCCGCCGATCTTCCGGTAGGTGTTCAGGAACGCCGTCAGGTCACGCTGCATCGCGCCCTCGACGTAGATGTCGCCCTGGGTGACCAGCGCGGCGGAGGCCCAGGAGGCGGACTCGTTGCGGTCCGGGATGGCGCGGTGGTTGAAACCGGAGAGCTTGCTGACGCCCTCGATCCGGATGGTCCGGTCGGTCTGGACGGTGATGATCGCGCCCATCTTCTGCAGGACGGCGATCAGGTCGTGCACCTCGGGCTCGACGGCCGCGCCCTTGAGCTCCGTGATGCCCTCGGCCTTGACGGCGGTCAGCAGCACCTGCTCGGTGGCCCCCACGGAGGGGTAGGGCAGCTCCAGCTTGGCGCCGGTCAGTCCCTTGGGCGCGGAGATGTGGATGCCGCCGGGACGCTTCTCCACGACGGCCCCGAAGCTGCGCAGCACCGTGAGGTGGAAGTCGATCGGCCGGTCGCCGATCCGGCAGCCGCCGAGGTCCGGGATGAACGCCTCCCCGATCGAGTGCATCAGCGGCCCGCAGAAGAGGATGGGGATGCGGGAGTCCCCCGCGTGGGCGTCGATCTCCGAACTCGTGGCGGACTTGGTCTGCGCCGGGTCCATGGTCAGGTCACCCGAGACCGGGTCCTTGCTGACCTTCACGCCGTGCACGGAGAGCAGTCCGGTGACGATGTCCACGTCCCGGATCTCGGGGACGTTGCGCAGCACGGACGGCTTGTCGCCCAGCAGTGAGGCCACCATGGCCTTCGGCACCAGGTTCTTGGCGCCCCGGACGCTGACGCGCCCCTCGAGCGGCTTGCCGCCGTTGATCGTCAGCAGATTTCCCATAGACAGTGGACATCCTCCGTGGCCCGCCGGGTCGGGCCGTAGCTTCGTGATGGATCCACTGGGGTGGTTCGCCCGGGGGCGCGGATCCGCATCCCAGCATACGGCCCGAAGAGGGGTCAGGCCGTGCGTGCGGGCAGCGTGGCGGGCTTGAACGGGGGCCTGGCGGCCTCGAAGGCGGAGATCTCGGCCTCTGTGCGCAGGGTGAGGCCGATGTCGTCCAGCCCCTCCATGAGCCGCCACCGGGTGTAGTCGTCCAGCTGGAACCCGGCCGTCACGGCGCCGCAGCTGACGGTGCGGCCCTGCAGGTCCACGGTGACCTCGGTGCCCGGGTGGTTCTCGAGCTCCTTCCAGATCAGCTCGATGTCCTGCTGGTCCACCTCGGCGGCCACGAGGCCCTGCTTGCCGGCGTTGCCGCGGAAGATGTCCGCGAAGCGCGCCGAGAGCACGGCCTTGAAGCCGTAGTCCTTCAGCGCCCACACGGCGTGCTCGCGCGAGGATCCGGTGCCGAAGTCCGGGCCGGCCACCAGCACGGACCCGGAGTTATACGGCTCACGGTTCAGGACGAATTCCGGGTCCTTGCGCCAGCCGGCGAAGAGGGCGTCCTCGAAACCGGTCCGGGTGATGCGCTTGAGGTAGACGGCCGGGATGATCTGGTCCGTGTCCACGTTGGACTGCTTGAGCGGGACACCGATTCCGGTGTGACGGGCGAACGGTTCCATGATCAGGCCTCCTGGAACTGGGACTGACCGGCGGTCAGGTCGGACGGGGATGAGAGCGTGCCGCGGATGGCGGTGGCGGCCGCGACCACCGGGGAGACGAGGTGCGTCCTGCCCCCCTTGCCCTGGCGGCCCTCGAAGTTGCGGTTGGAGGTGGACGCGCAGCGCTCCCCCGGTGCCAGCTGGTCCGGGTTCATGCCCAGGCACATGGAGCAGCCGGCGAAGCGCCACTCGGCGCCGAAGTCCTTGAAGACCCGGTCCAGGCCCTCGGCCTCGGCCTGCAGGCGCACCCGCGCCGAGCCCGGGACGACGATCATCCGCACGTCCTCGTCCTTGGCCTGCCCCCTGATGATGGAGGCGGCGGTGCGCAGGTCCTCGATGCGGGAGTTGGTGCAGGACCCGAGGAAGACCGTGTCCACCCGGATGTCCTTCATGGGTGTCCCGGGCCTCAGGTCCATGTACTCCAGCGCCCGTTGCGCGGCGGCCTGGGCGTTGGGATCCTCGAACTGCTCCGGGGAGGGCACGGTGTCACTGAGGGACACGCCCTGGCCCGGGTTCGTGCCCCACGTGACGAAGGGCTCGAGCGTGTCGGCGTCGAGGAACACCTCGGCGTCGAAGCTGGCACCCTCGTCGGTGGGCAGACTGCTCCAGTACTGCACGGCCGCGTCCCAGTCCTGTCCCTGCGGCGCGTGCGGGCGGTCCTTGATGTACTCGAACGTGGTCTCGTCCGGGGCGATCATCCCGGCGCGGGCGCCCGCCTCGATCGACATGTTGCAGATGGTCATGCGGGCGTCCATGGACAGGGACCGGATGGCCGAGCCGCGGTACTCCAGCACGTAGCCCTGGCCGCCGCCGGTGCCGATCTTGGCGATGACGGCCAGGATGATGTCCTTGGCGGTGACGCCGTCGCGCAGCGTGCCCTCGACGTTGATCGCCATCGTCTTGAACGGCTTCAGGGGCAGGGTCTGGGTGGCCAGCACGTGCTCGACCTCCGAGGTGCCGATGCCGAACGCCAGCGCGCCGAAGGCCCCGTGCGTGGAGGTGTGCGAGTCGCCGCAGACCACGGTCATGCCCGGCTGGGTCAGGCCCAGCTGGGGTCCGACGACGTGCACGATGCCCTGCTCGGCGTCGCCCAGGGAATGCAGCCGGATGCCGAACTCGCGGGCGTTGTCCCGCAGGGTCTGGATCTGCTTGGCCGAGACCGGGTCGGCGATCGGCTTGTCGATCTCCAGCGTGGGCGTGTTGTGGTCCTCGGTGGCGATCGTCAGGTCGGGCCGGCGGACGGGGCGTCCGGCGAGCCGCAGGCCCTCGAAGGCCTGGGGGCTGGTGACCTCGTGGACCAGGTGCAGGTCGATGTAGAGCAGGTCCGGGGTCTGCGCCTCTCCGGCACCCTCACCGGGAACGACCACGTGGTCCTGCCACACCTTCTCGGCCAGCGTGCGCGGGGCCGCCGGATTGACTGCGTTCTCGGGGATCTCTGCCATCTCAAGTCCTTCCACCTGTGACCGTTCCACTGTGGCACCGCGTGCGGGGCGCGGCCAGCACCTCAGACACAATCTCATATATTGAGACGCTAGTATCAGAGTATGGACATCCCTCCGACCTCGCCCCAGCTCCAGGCGTTGCACCGGCCCAGCGGTGTCGGCGTCGTCGACAAGGCCGCTGCGATCCTGGACGCCCTGGAGGCCGGCCCCACCTCCCTGGCCCAGCTGGTCGCCGCCACGGGCATCGCCCGCCCGACGCTCCACCGGCTGGCGGCCGCCCTGGTCCACCACCGGCTGGTGGGACGTGACCTGCAGGGCCGGTACATCCTCGGCAGCCGCCTGGGAGAACTGGCCTCCGCCGCCGGCGAGGACCGCCTGACCTCCGCGGCGGGGCCGGTGCTGACGCGGCTGCGGGACGCCACCGGCGAGAGTTCCCAGCTGTTCCGGCGGCAGGCGGACAGCCGCGTCTGCGTCGCCAGCGCCGAGCGCCCCGTGGGCCTGCGGGACACCATCCCGGTGGGCACCCGGCTGTCCATGAAGGCCGGTTCGGCCGCTCAGGTGCTCCTGGCCTGGGAGGATCACGAACGGCTCGTCGAGGGGCTCTCCGGCGCCGTGTTCACCCCCACGGTGCTGGCCGCGGTCCGGCGTCGCGGCTGGGCCCAGTCCCTGGGTGAGCGCGAGCCGGGCGTCGCCTCGGTGTCCGCCCCGGTGCGCAGCCCGAGCGGCCGGGTCATCGCGGCGGTGTCCATCTCCGGCCCCATCGAACGGCTCACCCGCCAGCCGGGACGGGTCCATGCCGAGACCGTCATGCGTGCCGCGCTCAACCTGACCGAGCTGGTGCGCTCGGCCGAGACCACCTCGTCCTGACCCGTGTGTCCGGCCGGCGGCCGCTCAGGAGGACGCCAGGACGGCCCGTTGCGGCTCGTCACTGGTCCAGCAGGCCGAGCAGGTCCTCTTCGAGGAAGGGCGTCAGGGACCGGGCGTAGGTCGAGGAGATGTGTCCGCTGGCGTCCCGGTAGACCACGGTGTTGCCGATCACCGCCGGACAGAGGTCCTCGGTGCAGAAGTACTCGGTCAGGTCGACCACGCCGGCGCCCTCCACGCGGGAGGCCGCCCGTGGCAGGGGATCCACCCTGGCCAGGGCCTCCTCGCGGGGCACCCCGCAGTCGTTGTCCGTGACGGAGAACCCGATCCGGGTCAGGCACTGGATGGACTCCTCCGTGGCGGCGGGCACGTCGGTGACCGCGATGATCCGGGTCCCCCGGACCGCCACGGGCTCCCAGGCCCGGACGTACAGGTCGGTCCGCTCCTGGAGCGGCCGGGAATCGTCGTAGCGCGAGGAGGTGACCAGCACCGCGTCATAGGGCTCGCCGGTCAGGAGGGCCTCCTCGGCGTCCTGCAGGGGGCCGTAGCAGTTGTCCCCCGCCTCGTGGACGTACCAGTGGCAGGCGAAGCCGGTGAACACGTCCAGCTCCCAGCCGTGGCGTTCCGCCACCGCCTCGACGGCCGGAAGGAACGAGGCCGCGTGGCTGTCCCCGATGAGTGCCACCCGGAGCGTCCCGCCCGGGTCACCCAGGTCGCAGTCCGGGAAGGCGGGCCCGTCCTTGGATCGCCAGCACTGGTACTGGCCGCCGGTGTCCTCGGCGAAGGTCTCCAGGGACGGCAGCAACCGGTCCCCCAGCAGGCCGGCGCAGTCCTCCCCGGCCGCCATCGCCGCAGCCCCCAGGCACCCGCCCTTCACGGTGGGGGCCGGTGCCGCGTCGATGGCCTCGGCCGAGCCGGCCAGGACGGACTCCTGACCGGAGGGTCCGTCGTCCGCTGTCGCGGCGTGGTCCCAGCGGACCGCGAACGCCGCCAGGACGACGCCGGCGCCCGCCACGCACACCACCGCGACGGCCGCGACCGTCCGCAGCGCACCGGGCCGGCGCCCACGTCGGCCGTCGTGCTCCCCCTCGCGCGTGAACCACGCCTCGCGGCGAAGCGGGTCCTCCACCAGGTGGTAGCTGCAGACGGAGAGGACGGGCACCAGGATGAGCGACCACAGGTAGTACCGGATCCCGTCACCGGGCGTCAGCGCGGTGACGAGGACCATGACCGGCCAGTGCCACAGGTACAGGGAGAAGGAGATGTCACCGACGTAACGACTCACCGGGTTCGTCAGTGGCCACGGGCCGGTGGACCGTGCTCCGATCCCCGCGGCGATGACCACGGCGACCGAGACCACCGGGAACAGCGCCAACGGCGCCGGGAAACCCACGTGGCCCGGCGCGAGCCAGATTATCGACACGGCCATACCCGTCAAGCCGAGCCATGCCAGCGGGGAACGCAGTCGTTCGGGGAGCCGGGCGAAGACAGGGGCCAGGACGGCCAGGAGCGCACCGACCCCCAGTTCCCAGGCCCGGGACGCCGTCGAGAAGTAGGCGACCGTCGGGTTCAGGGCCGTTTCCGCCTGCGCCCAGGAGAACGAGGCGACGATCAGGGCCAGGACCGTGACGGCCAGTACTCCACGCCGGACGGCCAGGGTGCCCCGGGCCCGTGCCACGATGACCAGAACCACCAGCAGGAGCCACGGCCAGACAAGGTAGAACTGTTCCTCCACGCCGAGGGACCAGTAGTGCTGCAGCGGCGAGGGCAGGGCGCCTTCCTGGAAGTAGTCCGAGCCGCTGATGGCGAACCGCCAGTTGCCCGCGAAGACGAGGGACCACAGGGCATCACCCATCGTGGTGACGGTCCTCGTCGTGGGGAAGAGCAGGCTCGCCATCACGACGGTGACGAACAGGACCAGCACCGATACCGGCATGATCCGCTTGAACCGGCGCACGTAGAACGAGCGGAACGAGATGCTCCCGGTGCGTTCATACTCCCGGAGCAGGAGGCCGGTGATGAGGAAACCGGAGATCACGAAGAAGATGTCCACCCCGACGAAACCACCCCTCGGCCAGCCTGCGAGGTGGTCCATCAGGACGGCCAGGACGGCCAGGGCCCGGAGTCCCTGGATGTCGCGACGAGGGGACGTGGGCAGGCCACCGGGAGGAGACTGCCGCTCCTCTGCGGCCAAGGCCTCGGTCATGGCTCCCCCGTATGTCAGCGACGCGATGGCCACAGCATAGGTTCACCACGGAGGGGCGCCCCTACTCGATTTACACTTGCTGGATCCGCCGGGCCCTGCGGACCGCGGCCAGCGCTGAGGCGTCCGTGACGTGGAGTTCTCCTCCCGTTGGCCCGGTGTTCGACCGCAGGTTCGGCCGATCACCGGTTCGGCCCTTATCCTGCCCGGAGACCGCCCGCGGTCTGGACAGTTTCCCCGACCGGACAGGAGCGACTCCCGCCGTGACGACCCTTCCCGCACCCCAGGACGCCCAGGGCCCTGCCACCTCCCCCCTGCGGATGTCGGTGGTGGGGACGGGGTATCTGGGGGCGACGCATGCGGCGTGCATGGCGGAGCTGGGGTTCGAGGTGCTGGGGCTGGACATCGACCCGGCCAAGGTCGAGGCCCTGTCCAGGGGGGAGTTGCCGTTCCACGAGCCCGGGCTGCCGGAGCTGCTCGTCAAGCACGTGCGCTCGGGCCGGTTGCGGTTCACCACCTCCTACGCCGAGGTCGGTGCGTGGGCCGATGTGCACTTCATCGGGGTGGGCACCCCGCAGAAGCCCGGTGAGAGCGCGGCGGACATGCGCTACGTGGATGCGGCCGCGGTGTCCCTGGCCGAGCACATCAGCCAGGACGCGCTGATCGTGGGCAAGTCCACCGTCCCGGTCGGCACCGCCGAACGCCTGGCCACCCTGATCGCCGACACCCGCGCCGCCACCGGGATGCCCGGGGCGGTTCAGCTGGCCTGGAACCCGGAGTTCCTCCGCGAGGGCTTCGCCGTGGCCGACACCCTGACCCCGGACCGCCTCGTCGTCGGGGTCACCTCCGCCCACGCCGAGCAGGTGCTGCGTGAGGTGTACGCACAGGCGCTGGCCGCCGGGACCCCGTGGATTGCCACGGACTACGCGACCGCGGAGCTGGTCAAGGTCGCCGCGAACGCGTTCCTGGCCACGAAGATCTCCTTCATCAACGCCTTCAGTGAGATCACCGAGCACGTCGGCGGGGACATCGGCACCCTGGCCGACGCGATCGGCCACGACCCCAGGATCGGCCGGCGCTTCCTGAACGCCGGGGTCGGGTTCGGCGGGGGCTGCCTGCCCAAGGACATCCGCGCCCTGCAGGCGAGGGTGAGCGAGCTCGGCCTGGACCGCACCATGCGCTTTTTGGCCGAGATGGACGACATCAACCTGCGCCGCCGCGACAAGGTCGTGGACCTGGCCGTCCAGGTCCTCTCCCACACCCTGCACGGGGCACCCCGGCGGGCACCCAACGGCGGGGCCGGGCACACCCCGGACCCGGTCTCCGTCCAGGTCCTGAACGGGGCGCGGATCGCGATCCTCGGGGTCACCTTCAAGCCCGACTCCGACGACGTGCGCGACTCCCCCGCCCTGGACGTGGCCAACCGGCTCTACACCGCCGGGGCCGACGTGGCCGTCTACGACCCGAAGGGCAACCCCAACGCCGCCGCCCGGTTCCCCCGACTGGACTACGTGAACACCAGCCAGGCGGCCCTGACCGGGGCCGACCTGGTCATCCTGCTCACCGAATGGGACGAGTTCAAGGCCCTGGACCCCACCCACGTCGCCACCCTCATGAACCGGCCCACCATCATCGACGCCCGCAACGTCCTGGACCCCTCCACCTGGCGCCAGGCCGGCTTCACCCACGCCGCCCTCGGCCACCGCTTCGACCCCGCGCAGTGACCGCCGGGCACTGAACCCCATCCCCTCTGGAGCGCCACCGGTGCGGTTCAGCCGTCCCGGGCGAAGTGGTCCCAGCCGCCCTGGTCCTGAGCCATCCCGGACCCCTCCTGCGGCCACTCCACCGGGCCGGCCCCCGGACCGGCGCCGCCACCGTCCCCGGTGACCCCGGGCAGGTCGCCGGGGAGGAGGCGGCCGACGCGCCGGAAGCCGTGGGGGATCCGGGCGCGCGCCGGCAGGACGGCGAGCAGTCCGTAGTCCTCACCGCCGGCCGTCACCCAGTCCCGGGCGTCCTGGCCCAGCGCTCGCGCCAGGGGGTCCAGCACGGCGGCGTCGGAGCGCACCCAGTCCGGATCCAGCTCGACGCGGCGGCCGTTCACCAGCGCCAGCCGCCCGGCGTCCTTGGCCACGCCGTCCGAGACGTCCATCATGGCCAGGGCCCCGGCCTCGGCGGCACGTCGTCCCGCCCCCAGCACGGGGCGCGGGCGCAACTGGGCCGTCGCGGCCCGGGCGGCCAGCCGCCGAACCCCGGGGGCGCCCCTCCGGAGCCGGTCCAGGAGCTCCTCCCGGGAGGTGTCCAGCACCGCGAGTCCGGCGGCGGCCCAGCCGGCCCGCCCGCACAGTACGAGGTCCACGGGGTCCGCCGCGGACACCGTGGGCGTCATCGCGCGCCGGACCGCGGGGCGGCCGCCGAGGTCTCCGGTGGCCGTGATGGCCAGGGTGATCCGGTCGTCCGAGCCCAGGTCCCCGCCCACGACCCGGCACCGCCGGGCCCCCAGGCGCCTCACGGCCCCGGCGATCCCGGCGGCGAGACCGTCGATCCAGGACACCCCCGTGGTGTGAGGCATGGTCAGGGCCAGCAGCAGCCCGGTGGCGTCCGCCCCCATCGCGTTCATGTCCGACAGGTTCTGGGCCGCCGCCTTCCAGCCGATCGAGTACCCCCCGGCGAAACCCCGGACGTCGTCCCCGCCCCCGCCACGGGATGCCCCGCAGGAGACGGCCGGCCAGTCCAGGCGGAAGTCCCGGTCCTGCGCCATGGCGTCGGTGGAGATGACGAACCGTCCGTCCGGGGCGGACACCACCGCGGCGTCGTCCCCGGGCCCCACCGTACCCTCGGGCCAGTCCCCCGCGGCCGGCAGGACGGCGAAGCGGCGGTTCAGGATGCGCAGGATCCCGGCCTCACCGAGGCCGCCGACCGTCCGGTCCCCCGTGCTGCCCCGCGACCGCGCCTGCTGACCGGTGCTCAATGCCGCCCGCTGGCCGCCGCCAGCGCCTCCCGGAACCGCCCGTAGCGGTTGATCTCCTGGCGCACCGGTTCTGCGATCCGCTGGGCGGCGACCTCGGCGATCGCCGCACGCAACCGGCGTCGGGCCCGCTGGGCACGAGCCCGGGCGCCCAGGCGCACCAGCGGGGCCGCGAGCAGGGCCAGCAGGATGCCGAAGGCCAGCCCGCCGGCCGCCAGCAGGGTGGGGATGGGGAACCCCTCCACGTCCGGGGCGGGGGGCAGGTCGAACTGGAGGTAGGCCGCCAGGGCCAGGACCCCGAGCCAGGCCAGTCCGGCCACGGCCGCCAGCAGGGCGAGCCACTGCAGGACATTGACGAGATGCCACCACCAGGAGGTGGCACCGGCCCGGAGATCGGTCGAGGTGATGGCCTGGTCGAGCTCATCGGGCAGCTGCTCCGCGTGGCTGCGGGCGGCCCGGCGGATCGAGGACCGCCAGGAGTCCGGTGCGCCCTCGCTGGCCGAGTCGGCGAAGGCCCGGACCGCCCCGTCCGCCTGGGCCCGCTGGGCCGGGCTGCGCTCGGGCAGGGACGTGCGGTGCAGACGGGGGTCGTCGGCGCCGGACGTGGCCCCGGGGGCGGCACCCTCACCGCGGCGCAGGCCCAGCCGGCGCAACGGGTCCTGGCGCACGCGGGCCATCCACCGCATCACGGGCCAGCCGGTGCGCCGGCCCCCCTCGAGACGGTAGGACTGGGCGACGGCCCGGATCACGGTGGAGGCTCCCGAGGCCTCGGCCAGGGCGTCCACGAGCCGGGACTCGGCCCCCTTGCCGACGCCGGCCGGCACGCCTCCGGCGTCCTCGGACCCCAGTGCGCGGGCGGCGGTCCGCACGTCGGACAGCAGTCGTTCGGTGGCGGCCGAGCGCTGGGCGGCCACCTCGGCGATGGCGGTCCGCACGGCGTCGACACCGGCCCCCGTGGTGGCCGAGGCCGGGTAGACGGGGACGCGGACCAGTCCGTCCCGGGCTAGCAGGTCCTTCAGCGAGGCCACGACCCGCTCGACATCCGGACCGGCAAGGCGATCCACCTGGTTGAGCACCACGAGGGTGACGGCCCGGTGTGCGGCCAGGGGTTCCAGGAACTCCCGGTGCAGCGCGGCGTCGGCGTACTTCTGGGGATCCACCACCCAGACCAGCACATCCACCTGGCCCACGAGCCGCTGGACGGTCCTGCGGTGACCGGCCGCGATCGAGTCGAAGTCCGGGAGGTCGAGCAGGATCAACCCGCCCGACTCCCGCCGCCGACCCCACCACGTAGTCAGGTCGGTGCCGGCGGCCGGCCCGTCCAGGACGTGCCGCTGGTTCACCTCGAGCCAGTCGAGCAGGGGGCCGGCGCCCTCGGCACCCCACACCGCGGCCATGGGCTCCGAGGTGGTCGGGCGGGTGGCGGCGGCCCGGGCCAGAGCGTGGCCGGTGACGGCGTTGAACAGGCTGGACTTCCCCGACCCGGTGGCGCCGAAGAAGCCGACGACCGTGTGCTCCGCCGAGAGCCGGCGGCGCTGGCCGGCGTGGTCCACCACCTGGCGGGCGGCCGCGAGCGCCTGGTCGGGCAACCGGCCCTCCCCCAGGTCCGTGGCCGTCCCGAGGGCGGCCAGCTTGCGGTCCAGGGGTGTCCCGTCCCGGGGCGCCGGTACGGCGCGCAGGTCCTGTCCCTCGCGCAGGTCCCGTCCGTCGCGGCTCATGCCCCGGCCTCCCCGGTCACGGAGGTGCCGGAGCCGCCGAGCCGGCGCAGTCCGGGGACCAGCGCCCGCAGGTGCTCCGTCTCCTCGTCCTCACGGACCTCGTCCAGCAGGACGGTGAAACGCCGGGCGTCATGGACCAGCAGGTCGCTGACCCGCTGCGCCAGGTTCTGCTGCGAGCGCCGGGCCAGGCGGCGCACGGCGTCCTCGCCGAAGATCGACTCCAGCAGCTTCTGGGCCACCACGGCGGTTCCGCCGGCGATCCCGACCTCGATGCCGAGCAGCCCTCCGGTGGACGCGAAGGACACGATCATCAGGGTCACCGCCACTCCGTTCACGCCCAGGGCGGTCACGCGGGCCATGGTGCGCTTGCCCGCGCCCTCGTCCTCGATGAGCCGGATCAGGTCCTGCTGCCAGCCGCGGATCTCGGCGGCGGCCCGGTCCGGGAAGTCCTCCGGCACCCGGGACAGGTCCCGGCCCTCGAGCAGTGCCCGGCCGGCGGCGTCCTGACGCCAGCGGTCCTCCGACTCCTCGGCGGCGGCGGCCACCTGTTCCACGAGCACGGCGTGCAGTCCGGTCTCGATGGCGGTCTCGACCGCCTCGGGTGGCGCGGGCCGGCCGGTCAGGAAGGCGGTGATCCGGTCCCTCAGGCGCCCGATGCCGGATTCCAGGGACCGGAAGAACTCGCCCGTGCCCACGAAGTCCTGCCAGCGGCTGAGCACCTCTCCGCGCAGCAGGGTGCCGTCGTGGGTGGCCGCCAGCACCCCCTCCCGGGCCTGTCCGTAGGCCGATTCCACGGCACCGGTCAGCCGTTCGGCCGCCTCGCGCTGGTCGTCCTCGGCCTGGGCGATGCCCTCGGCCTTGTCCGCGAGCTGCCGCACCACCCCGTTGAGGGTGCGGCGGGCCACCTCGGACCGGGAGCCGGCGTCGTGGGCTATGGCGGCCAGCCACTGCTGGAGCGGCGCGGCGGTACCGGCCGGCAGCATGCCGTCCGCGTCCAGTGGTGACTCGGTGACGACGAACAGCTCGGCCCCGCCCAGTCCACGCCGGCCCAGCAGTGCGGACAGGTCGGTGGCCACCTCGTCCTCGACTCCGGCCGGCACCCGGTCCAGGACGACGGCGACCGTGATGTCCCGGGCGGCCGCGTCCAGCAGCAGTTCCCACGGCACCGCGTCCGCGTAGCGGTTGGCGGTGGTGACAAAGATCCACAGGTCCGCCGCCGAGAGCAGCTGCGCGGCCAGCCGCCGGTTCTCGTCCGCGATGGAATCGATGTCCGGGGCATCCAGCAGGGCCAGTCCGGGGGGCAGCTGCGGTTCGGCGACCATCACGAGGGTGTCCGTGGCCTGGGGGTCGGGGTCCACGCCCGCCCGCTCGGCCGGCGGCCGCGCACCGGGATCGGCGCGGTGGCCGGTGGTCCGGGAGAGCCCGGGCAGTACCCGAGCGGTGGTGAACCACTCGACGTCGTCCGGGTGGTGCAGCAGGATCGGCTGCCGCGTGGTGGGGCGGATGGCACCGGCCCGGGTCACGGGGTGGCCCACCAGGGCGTTGACCAGGGTCGACTTCCCGGCCCCGGTGGATCCCCCGACGACGGCCAGCAGCGGGGCGTCGAGGCTGCGGTAGCGCGGCAGGACGTAGTCGTCGAGCTGGCCGACGGCGGACCGGCGGACGGCCTCCGTGTCCGCGGCCCCGTCCACGGCCAGCGGCAGGCGGACCGCATCCAGTTCTGTCCGGAGCCGGCCCAGGAGGTCCACGGCCTCGGCGGCGATCCGGGGGGCGGCGTCCGCGGAACCGCCCGCTGCGGGGACCGGCGCCTCCGGTGCGACCGGCAGTCCTGCCCCCGGGGATCCTGCCAGTGGCTCGTCCGGGGAACCGGCGTCGGGGGCTCCTGGCGTGAAGGGTGTGCTCACCACCCCATCATGACACCCGGGACGGAGGTGCCGGGGAACGCAAGAGGCCCGGTCCTGATGGACCGGGCCTCGTGCTCGTGGTGACCCCAGCGGGATTCGAACCCGCGTTACCGCCGTGAGAGGGCGGCGTACTAGGCCGCTATACGATGGGGCCGTCACCGTTGTCCGTCAAGTCCCGCCTGACTGGCGTTTCTCTCCGGGCAACCCCAGAAGTATTTCATACTCTGGGGGCTTTCACCAAATCGGTGAAATCCGCTGGGGTACCAGGACTCGAACCTAGAATGACGGTACCAGAAACCGTTGTGTTGCCAATTACACCATACCCCAATGGCTGTCAAGTGAATGATCCGGTCACCCGGGATTCCCTTGGGCCATCCGCACCAGGTCTCCCTGGCACGGGTGTTTACTATACCGGCGATCGGCGCCGATGACAAAACGGCGCCGGGGTGGGCTCCGTCACCCCGGCCGGGCCCCGGTTCAGCCGGCGTCCGTGGTGCGGGCGGCCTGCTCTGCCGCGAACCGGTCGAGGCGCGCCAGGGCGGAGTCCCGCCCCAGGATCTCGAGGGACTCGAACAGCGGCGGCGAGACCTTCTTGCCGGACACGGCGGTCCGCACGGGCCCGAAGGCCTGACGCGGCTTGAGGCCGAGCCCGTCGATCAGCTCACGCCGCAGCGCGGCCTCGATGGCCTCGGTCCTCCAGTCACCGTCCTCGATCCCGGCCAGTCCGCGTCGCGCCGCGGCCAGGGCGCCGCCCAGGTCGGCGGGCATGCCCTTGAGGGCCCCGTCCGCCGTCGTGATCTGGTCATCGGCCTGGAACAGGAAGGCGAGCATGTCCACGGCCTCGCCCAGCAGGGCCACGCGCTCCTGCACCAGCGGGGCGGCGGCGTCGAGGACCTGGCCCTCGCGCGCCGTCAACGGGTCGGACACGAGACCGGCCTGCTGCAGGTAGGGCACCAGCCGGTCGCGGAAGTCCTGGCCGTCCAGCATCCGCACGTGGGTCCCGTTGATCGCGGTGGCCTTCTTCTCGTCGAACCGGGCCGGATTGGCCAGCACGTGGTGCACGTCGAAGTGCTGCACGAACTGCTCTCGGGTGAAGATGTCCTCGTCCGCCGAGAGCGACCAGCCCAGCAGCGCCAGGTAGTTGATCAGGCCCTCGGGGATGAACCCGTGCTCGCGGTGCAGGAACAGGTTGGACTGCGGGTCCCGCTTGGACAGCTTCTTGTTGCCCTCCCCCATCACGTACGGCAGGTGGCCGAACGCGGGCATGTACTTCGCCACCCCGATGGCGTATAGGGCCCGGTAGAGCGCGATCTGCCGCGGCGTGGAGGACAACAGGTCCTCGCCGCGCAGCACGTGCGTGATCTCCATCAGGGCATCGTCCAGGGGGTTGACCAGGGTGTAGAGCGGGGAACCGTCCGGGCGCACCACCACGAAGTCCGGGACCGAACCGGCCTGGAAGGTGATCTCACCGCGCACCGTGTCCGTGAAGGTGATGTCCTCCTCCGGCATGCGCAGGCGCAGCGCGGGCTGGCGGCCCTCGGCGCGGAACCCGGCCACCTGCTCGGGGGTCAGGTCACGGTCGTAACCGTCATATCCCAGCTTGGGGTCCCGGCCCGCGGCACGGTGGCGGGCCTCGATCTCCTCCGGCGTGGAGAAGCTCTCGTAGATGTACCCGGCGTCCTTGAGCCGGGCGATCACGTCCTGGTAGATCTGACCGCGCTGGGACTGGCGGTAGGGCGCATGCGGGCCGCCCACCTCCACGCCCTCGTCCCAGTCGATGCCGAGCCAGGACATGGCCTCCAGCAGCTGCTGGTAGCTCTCCTCGGAGTCACGCTTGGCGTCGGTGTCCTCGATCCGGAACACCATGGTCCCGCCCGTGTGCCGGGCCCAGCCCCAGTTGAACAGGGCGGTGCGGATGAGTCCGACGTGCGGGGTTCCGGTCGGTGAGGGGCAGAAACGGACGCGGACCGGGGCGTCGGCGGGGACGGCGGGGATGTCGGCGGGGACGGCGGGGATGTCGGCGGGGGCCGTGGCGGAGTGTGCAGTCGTCATGATGACTGCCAGTCTATTATCGACGCCGGCCGGCGCGGCCGGCGCTCAGCGGCGATAGACGCTGGCCAGGGTGCCGATCCCCTCGACCGTCGCCTCGGTGCGCTGGCCCGCCTCGACGGTGCCGACGCCGGCCGGCGTCCCGGTGAGGATGACGTCCCCGGGCAGCAGCGTGAAGGCCTCGGAGACCGCGGCCACGATCTCACGGACGCCGAAGACCATGTCCGCGGTGGTGCCGTCCTGGACGGTCCGGCCGTCCAGGGTCATGGTGATGCGCAGGTCCTCCGTGGCGGAGGTGTCCAGACCGGTCTCGATCCACGGCCCCAGCGGGCACGCGCCGTCGAAGCCCTTCGCCCGGGCCCACTGCAGGTCCGCGCGCTGCGCGTCCCGGGCGGTGAGGTCGTTGGCCACGGTGTAGCCGAACACGACGTCGTCCACGCGGTCCACCGGGACCTCCTTGCAGATGGTCCCGATGACGACCGCGAGTTCCGCCTCGTAGGAGACCTCCTCGGACCAGGACGGCAGCGTGACCGGTTCCCCCGGTCCGACCACGGAGGTGTTGGGCTTGAGGAAGAACTGGGGGCGGTCCGGAACCTCGTTGCCGAGCTCGGCGGCGTGGCCCGCCCAGTTGCGTCCGACGCCCACCACCTTGGACCGCGGGATGATGGGGGCCACCAGCCGCACGTCGGCCAGGGCGTGGCGCGTGGCGGTGGGATGGATGCCCTGGAAGAACGGGTCACCGTGCAGTTCGGTGATCGTCAGCTCCTCCAGGGGGGCGTCCGGCTCCCCCTCGACGATGCCGTACGCGGGCTCTGACTGGGCGACGAAACGGGCGATGCGCATGCCCCGAGCCTAGTGGCACGGCAGCGGGGCCGGGCACCCCGGCAGAGGGCCCCCGCCCCTGTGGAATACTGGGGCCGGGCCGCGAGGCCGGGCCCGGGCCCACCCGTGACGGGAATCATCCGCCGGGCATCACACAGGCATGAGTGAAAGCAGGACCGTGAATCCCACCATCGAGCACCTCCGCCGGGAACTTTCCACGAAAGTCTTCGACCAGGGCTTCCACTGGCGGATCATGTTCCTCGGCAAGTCGATCAACGGCACCACCGACATCGTCTCCTCCCTGTACCGCTCGTTGCGCAACCTCGGGCACCACGTGCTCCAGGTGGACACCTCCCAGCACCGCATCCTGGACAACCCCCACGGGGCCATGGGCGGCATGGGACCCATCTACGTCCCGTACGACCGCATCAAGCACATGGTCGACGAGTTCCGGCCGCAGATGATCATCCTGTGTGCCGGCGGCATGGTGTTCACCGAGGAGGACGCCCGTCTCCTGAAGGACCGCGGGATCATGCTCGTGGGCACCACCCTGTCCGACCCGGACGTCTTCCCCTCCGTGAAGGACCACGTCCACACCTTCGACGTCCACACCACCAACTCCCAGACGGCCCTGCAGATGTACCGGGACGCCGGGGTGGTGAACACCGTGTACCTGCCCTTCGGGATCGACCGCGGCTTCGTCACGCAGGACGTGAAGACCGCCCCCGAGTTCGAGCACGACGTCATCTGCCTGGGTCACGCCCACGACCGCCCGGACCGCAACAAGGTCATGACGGCCCTCGACCGGCAGTTCGACGTCAAGACCTACGGGCGCGGTTGGGAGCTGCCCGGGTCCGAGCCCGTGGCCGGGACGGAGATGGTCCAGGCGCTCAAGGGCGGCCGGATCCACGTCAACTTCCCGCTGACCCGTGCCGGGTTCATCAACATCAAGTGCGGCGTGTTCGAGTCCGCCGGCCAGGGCGCCCTGGTGGCGACCGGGAACTTCGACGAGATGGCCGACTTCTTCGAGTACGGCGAGGAGATCATCGGCTACGAGGACGAGGAGGACCTGGCCCGCCAGATCCGCTTCCTCCTGGACCACCCCGAGGAGTACGACCGGATCGCGGAGAACGGGTTCCGCCGGGTCGTCGAGAACCACCTGTACGAGCACCGCTGGATGGACCTGTTCTCCACCTTCCGTTCCCTCGACGAGGCCTCCTTCCCGTGGCTCGACGCCGAGCGCCGCGAGACCCTGTCCCGCACGCTCTCGGAGTCGCTGCCGCGGGCGAAGAAGGTCATCCTGGCGGGCTTCTACGGAGCCGGGAACATCGGCGACGAGCTGATCCTGAAGTCGGTGTCCCACGCCCTGCACCGGGCGGACCCGGCCGTGCAGGTCCAGGTGGCCGCGGAGAACGCGCAGCGGGTGGAGGCCTCCCACGGCCTGCAGGCGTTCACGCGGCGCAACCTCAACGCGGCCGCCTACGAGGTGCACACTGCGGCCGCGGTCGTCGTCGGCGGCGGCGGGCTCTGGCACGACTACACCTTCGAGCGGGCCGGCGGGCTGCTCGGCCTGTTCACGGGGGCCACCATCTCCATGGCCGGCTTCGGCATCCTGCCGCTCATGGGACGCGTGCTCGACAAGCCCTACCACGTCGTCGGCATGGGCGTCGGACCGCTGACCGACGAGGACGCGCGGGCCACCGTGCGGTACCTCGCGAACCAGACCTCGTCGCTGTACGTCCGGGACCCCGAGTCCGCCGAGCTGCTGCGCTCCCTGCCGGTCGACGCCGACCGCATCACCACCGGGCCCGACGTCGTCCACGCCGTCCCGCTGCCGGCGGCCGAGGACGTCCGCGAGTCCCTGCCGGCCGCCGTCGCCCGCGCCCGGGAGGAGGGCCGGCCGGTCATCGGGGTCAACCTGCGCCCGTGGGCGCACGAGGACATGGACGCCGTGGCGGCCACCGTGGCCGGTGCCCTCGCGGACGCGACGCCCGCCGGGGGCCCCGCCCCGCTCTACGTCTCAGTGCCCATGCAGTCCGGGGCGGCCTTCGACGTCGCGGCGATCGAGCGCGTGTTCGAGCAGTTGCCGGAAGGCTCCGAGACCTGGACCCCCGAGGGGCCCCTGGACCTGGACACCCTCGTGGCGCTCTACGGCGCCATGGACCTGCTGGTGGCGATGCGCCTGCACGCGGCCCTGGTGGCCCACCGCTGCGGGGTGCCCGTCGTCGGGCTCGGTTACGACCCCAAGGTCGGCCGTCACTTCGACGAGGTCGAGCGCGGCGACTGGTGCCTGCCGCTGACCGTGGACCGCACCGCCCTCACGGGCCGGGTCCGCGACGGTCTGCAGGCCGGCCGGGCCGGGTTCTCCGAGTCCACGCTGACCGCCCTGGCGCGGTTGCGCGCCGAGGCGGAGCAGTGCCTGGCCGTGTCCGCGCGGATGATCGCCGACTCCCCCACGCCGCAGGCGGTCTACGAGGTCCCGGCGGAGAACGCCGTGGGGACCGGGGTGCCGGCCCTGCGCAAGGCGCCCCAGCCGACGCGGTTCGTGGGCCTGCAGCCCGCCGGCGTGGGCATCCCCGTGCCGTCGAACCGGCCGGTGGGCCGCTTCCGGGCGAGTGCGTTCGACATCGCCCTGCACCTGCCGGTGACCCGCCCCCTGAAGGGGATGGAGTTGCGCTGGGACGGCGAGCTGCACATCGAGGGCGAGGGCGCCAAGGACCTGGGGTTCACCCTGACGGCCCCGTGGTCCAACCCGAAGGCCACGGGCAGGCTGTTCGCCGAGATCGACGTGGCCGGCAAGGCCTACTCCCTCGACCTGGCCGAGGACCACGGCACGGTCCTGTTGCACCTGGTGCACGAGGCGGGGGTCCTGCCGTTCACCTTCCGCCTACGGGTGGCCAGAAAGGCCTTCGAATCGAGGTCGTGGCCGAACGCCTCCGCCGTGACGCTGCAGCTGGTCTCCGCCTCCGACCTCGCCCCGGCCGTCGCGCAGGACCTGTCGTCGGCGCTGCTCTCGGCCTCGGCAGGAACGGTCCGGGAGGCCTGAGGCCGGTCTCCTCAGCACCGGCAGGCCGCCGTGCGCTTCCGTCCTGGAGCTGCGCCCCGGGGAGGCCAACACCCCGGAGGGTGACGGGAATCACTACCGGGAGGTCGGCCATGCCTGTCTGGCTGCCCAGGCCGATGACACCATCTCCTCCAGCGAGTGGCGCATGCGCCAGTCCAGGTCCCGGGCGGCCAGCTGCCCCTCGGCCACGATCCTCGCCGGGTCCCCCGGACGGCGGTCATGGATCTGAGGGGTGAAGTCGATCCCGGTGACGGCGGCCGCGGTGTCCATGATCTGCCGCACCGAGGTCCCGTGCCCCGAGCCGAGGTTGTAGACCGGCTCCACGGTCTCCCCCTCCTGCAGGCGTTGGGCGGCGGCGACGTGGGCCTGGGCCAGGTCGGCCACGTGGACGTAGTCGCGCACGCAGGTGCCGTCCGGGGTCGGATAGTCCTGACCGTAGATCCGCGGGACGCCTCCGGCCACGAGGGCATCGAAGACCAGGGGGAAGAGGTTGTGCGGGGAGGTGTCCGGCAGGCTCACCTCCCCGGAGCCGACGACGTTGAAGTACCGCAACGAGGTGTGCCGCAACCCGGTGGCCCGGCCCTGGCCGGCCAGCAGCCGCTCGCCGATGAGCTTGGACTCCCCGTACGGGGACTCCGGTGTGGTGGCGGTGTCCTCGGTGACCACGTCGACGCCGGGCGTGCCGTAGACGGCGGCCGAGGAGGAGAACACGATCCGCTCCACCCCGGCGGACTGCATGGCCTCCAGCAGGCTCGCGGTGCCGGTCACGTTGATCCGGTAGGTGTGCAGGGGCCGCTGCACGGACACCCCGGCATACTTGAACCCGGCCACGTGGATCACCCCGGTGACCCCGTGCTCCACCAGGGCGGTACGGACGAGCCCGGTGTCGTTGACATCGGCCTCCACGAACGGCACCGCCTCCGGCACGAAGGACCGGTGCCCGCTGGTCAGCGAGTCCAGCACCACCGCCCGCATCCCGGCTTCCTGCAAAGCGCGCACCACGTGCGCACCGATATACCCGGCCCCGCCGGTCACCAACCACGTCATACACGAAGCCTAGTCACCGAGTCACCGGCCATGACGACGGAGCCTCCCGCGTGTCCGGCGCTCGCCACCGGAGCCCCGGGTTCGGCGTCCTGCGCACCCGGGGCCCCCACCCTGCGACGACCGTGACCCGCCCTACGAGCCGGCCTGGACGTTGGTGCCCACCAGGACCTCCCGGGTCCCGGCGCGTGCGGCGCGCTCCTCGAAACCGGCCACGTACCCGTCCCAGACGTCCTGGTGCACCACGTACTCGGGACGCCACGGCTTCGCGGGACCGGCCCAGTGGATGATCTTCGGATCGACCGCGACCTCCTGCTGGGGCACCGCGTTCCACCGGGGGTCCAGTACCGTCCGGTTCCGGCCGGCATAGCAGTTCAGGATCTCCTGGTCGTTCATGCCGTATCCGCCGGCCATGCCCACGTAGCGATGGCAGAAGTCGTCGGCGCGCATCGTGGCCAGGTCCATCACCAGGATTCCCGCATTGAAGGTCGTGAAGTCGTACTCCATCGTGTCGTGCATGCCCCGGCGAAGCTCGGAGGCCGTCTGCGCATCCAGCCGGTTAGCGGCCCGGTAGACGTTGCCGAAGCCGCTCTCGGCCCAGCTCGCCTTGGAGGACCGGCCGGCAAGCGGGGTACCGGTCATGTCCGTGGCGTACAGCTCCGCGATGTCGGCCACCGTCACGGCGTCGATGTCGTGGTAGATGATCCGGTCGAGGTCCGGCATGAGCAGGGGAAGCAGCAGCCGGTCCATGGTGGAGACCGTGATGTGCTTGAGCATCCCGGCGATCTCGCCATAGTGGACCTCGTCACACGGCAGGAAGGTGAACGAGGTCTCCGGGAAGGTCTCTGCCAGGGCCGAGAAGTAGGCGTCGTCGAGACCGCGGGTGAGCACCCAGAAGTGCACGGGGCGCGAGGACCCGGACAGGATCGACTGGACCACGACCGGCACCTCGGCGCGCAGGTTCTGATCCGTGGCCAGGGCTACGTGGACGGTGTCGTGTGCCGGGTCCTCACCGGTGCCCTCCGCCTCGGGGTTCACCCCGGCGGCACCGAAGTCACGGCGCCCGGCCAGGATCGTCTCGCACGCGGCGCCGACGTCGAACTGTGGCTCCGGGAGCGTGAACGGCCGGGAGCAGTGCGCCTCGGCGGCGGCGACGTCCTCCGCGGTGATCTGCCGCCACAACGCGTAGACCTCGTCCTTGCCGGCTCCCGAGAGGATCGACCGGTAGACGGCCTCCAGCTTGGAACGGATGCCGTCCTGGATGGCCGCCAGGGCCGGGGAACCGGGAGTCATGTCGAGCAGCCCGTCGAAGCGCACGTCACCCTGGCGCCCGGGCGTGAAGTCGACGGGGCATCCCAGGGCCGTGGCCGGCAGGTAGCAGTGCAGGCGCGAGGTGATGATCCGGTCGAAGCCCCGGTACCGCTCGAGCAGCTCCAGGGCCTCCTCGACGTTGTCACCCATGCCCGACCAGCCGACGGACGGGTCGGCCTGGGTGATGGTCTCCACGGTGGCGCCGGCGGGGATGAGTGCTTTGATCGCCGGCGTGAGGCCCTTGTCCACGACGGCGACCCGCTGGCCCACGCGGCCCGCGGCCCGGCCGGCAGCCGGCCCCGTGGACCCATCGGCCTCGGAGAACACCGCGCTGACGGTGGTGGTCAGGCAACCGGAGAAGAAGGCCGGCACGCCGAGGCTGCGCAGCAGGTAGACGGTGGTCCAGTCCCGGCAACCGACCGGGGCGTGCTCCTTCAGATAGGCCACCGCCTCGTCGGTGAGCATCTCGCGGCGGTTGACGTGGAAGGAGATGAAGATCGGGTTGATGTTGTCCGCGAAGGGGAAGTCGAAGGATCCGTCGAACGGGGTATGCATGTACCAGCCGAAGGCCACCAGCCACGTGTTGGCCGGCAGGTGGTTCCGATGGGTGTCGTCGCGGTCCACCCGGACCACGTTGACCTCGGTGTCCGCGGCCAGGTCGGCGCGGAACGTCGGGTTGGTGCGCTTCTGCAGGACCTCGAGGGTCCCCGTCACGTCGGCGTCCCCGCGGAAACCCAGGTTCTGGAACCGGGCCACGTGGGTCAGCGCCCCGATCGTCTGGATGTAGTCGCCGATGTTGCTGGACTGGCGCAGGAAGTCGGGCTGCTTGTAGTCCAGGATGCCGATGTTCACCGCACCATCGCGCCAGTCGGGCTGTCCGTGGGACTCGATTTCCTTCAACCGCATCCAGTGGCGCATCCACCGGTAGTCCTCCAACCGGGCCGGTTCGAGGTCGGGGGCGTCACCACGATCGGCGACGAGCGCCGTGAACTGCTCGCGGGCGAAGACGTCGCGGCGTTCGCGGACGGCCAGCATGACGACGAAGAAGCGCAGGCTGTCCGAGGCCAGGGTCGCGTCGGGATGGGCCGACACGTCCCGGCAGGCCTGGTCGGGGTCCTGGCGGAAGCGGAAGTCCAGCCACTCGGCGGGTACCAGCCGTACCGCGGTCTGCACGTCGAGCGCGGTGAAATGGTGCTCGGCCAGCTCGTAGAGCTTCTGGTACATGGCCACCAGCCCGACGGCGGCATGACCCAGGAGTCTGGTCTCCGGGCTGTTCAGCAGCGAATGCCCGATGGACCGTGCCCTGACGTGCTGGCGCTGGGCCAACAGGCTCCGGACCATGTGGATCACCGAGAGGTCCAGCGGCCGGCCGTGCTCGAGGTCACGCGCGAGCACCGCCTCGCTGCCGAGGGACTTCATCGTGGACAGCACGTGCTGGCGGGCACCGGCCTGAGAGATCCCGCCCGGGATCGGGTTGCCGGCCTGGCCCAGGCCCAGGCTCACCGCCGAGCGGAACAGGGACAGGTCCTGACGCTGTTGCTCGAGCGCCGCGACACGTCTTCTCAGATCGGCGATGAGACGGTCATCAGTGATGGCGCCGTCGACCGGGACGCCCCCGGAAGGGGGAGGCCCTGGCCGCTTCCCCTGGGCCGGGTCCTGGTCCACGCCCAGGCGGCGCAGTGCCTTTCCGGCCAGCCTGCGACCCTTCCGGACTGCTCGTCCGGCCACTGCGGGAATCCCTCCTCTGTCGCCGTGAGTACGGGGGTCAGAGGCTTCTCGGGATTCATGCATGCCAGGTCCTGTCTGTCAACGATCGCTCAACGACATGCCTCCCCGCGGCCCAGTCACCGGGGAGCCGGGGAACGGCACGTGTCCCACCACCGTACCGCCACGGCATGGCGGGATTCGGGAGCACCCGCCCATCCCGATAGATTGATCTCCCATGAATGCCTTGCTCCCGTCCGGAACGCCGGAACTGCCCACCCTGGTCAGCTTCTACGCCGGTGATCGTTACTACCACGATGCCGCGGATCGGCTGCGCGCCGACTGTGAGCGGCAGGGCATGCCGCACCACATCGAGGAACTCCCCGCCGACGGTCTCGACTGGGGTGCCATCACCCGGGAGAAGGTCGCGTTCTACCGACGCATGCACGAACGCTTCGGGGCCATCCTCTGGGTGGACGTCGACACAAGACTCGTGGGGGTTCCCGAGCAACTGCGCGGCAGCCGCTTCGACCTCGCCGGGTTCGGGGGCCGGTACCGGTACATCCGGGACTTCGATCCCTTCCAGACGGCCCGCTTCTGGGTGCCGTCCTTCCTGTACTTCGGGCCCACCGCGGAGGCACGGGAATTCCTGGACCTCATGGTGTCCATCGAGCAGGAGACCGAGGAGCGCGTCACGGACGACTATGTGCTCCAGGAGGCGTGGATGCGGCACCAGACCATGCTCTCGGTGGGCCTCCTCCCGCCGGATCTCGTGGCCCGTCCCACGGACGCCCTGACCGATCGCCATGTCTTCGTCCACGGTGACAGCGGGAATGTCTCTGCCTTCCGGGGCCAGTTGACGCAGCACAGCAAGCTCGGTGACAGCCCCCAGGCCCGTTCGTACGTCCTCGGAGCCGAGGCCGTGGACTCCATGAAGACGGGTGACCGCCAGGCCGCGGTAAAGCTCGCCCGGCGCGCGCTGGACGCGGTGCCCGCGAGTTCCGAGGCGGCCGTGCGCCTCTCACGGTACCTGAAGATCACGCGGCAACCCGAGGCGGCCGTCGACGTCCTGCGTCGTCAGCTCGACCTCCACCCTGGCCTGGACGCCTCACGCCAGGAACTGGCGGTCCGGTATTCCGAACAGGGGTTGTTCGCCGAGGCACGGGCAGAGGTCAAGCGCCTGGCCTCTGACGGGAGCCCGGACATCGCGGCGCGCGCCCGGTCCCTCGGTGACGACCTCGGGCGGGAGGAACGTGCCCGGTCATTGGGGCTGGGCCCGGCCGAGAGGCCGAGGATGTGGTGGATGAAGACGCCGTACCCCGGCAACTTCGGAGACGTGCTCAGCCCCTGGCTCGTGGAGTGGGTCACCGGCCGCCCCCCGCTGTTCGGCCGACGCAATGACGGGCTCCTGGCGATCGGCTCGGTCATCAAGTTCGCCAGCGGGCGGTCGACCGTCTGGGGCGCCGGGACCCCGCGCCGCGGCGATGCTCTCTCCGCTGACGCGCGCTACCTCGCCGTCCGCGGGCCGATCACCCGTCAGGAGGTCATCGCCTCGGGGGGGACCTGCCCGGAGGTCTATGGCGATCCAGCCCTGCTCCTCCCCCGCTTCGTCCCCGGGCACGAGGGCCCGAAGGAGCACGAGGTGGGGTTCATCCGGCACGTCACCCAGGACAACCTGGACCTCTCGCTCGGTGGGGTGGCGGACATCCGCCTGACCGGTGTGGGCGAGGACTTCCTGCGCTCGGTGGTGGACCAGATCACCTCGTGTGAACGGATCGTCTCGACGTCCCTGCACGGGGTGATCGTGGCCAACGCCTACGGCATCCCGGCTCGCTGGGCCGTGGTGTCCGATGCGTCCGAGGCGATCAGCGGTGACGGGACGAAGTTCGAGGACTACTTCCGCTCGGTGGGCCTGCCCGTCCAGGAACCCCTCGTCCTGACGCGCGACACCCCCATCACACCGTCCCTGGCCGACGGCCTGCCGGACACGGTCGAGCTGGACTTCGACGGCGACGCGCTCGCCGGCGCCCTGTGCGAGGGCCTGGGACTCTAGGCAGGACCACGACGGCCCGCTCCGGTGGCTGCTCCCGCGGGAGCGGCTACCGGAGCGGGCCGTTTCTCGTGCGTCCTGGGCGCCCCGGTGTCCTCAGGCCAGCCGGTGGAGCCAGCCGTGGCGGTCCTCGCCGTGGCCGGTCTGCAGGTCCAGGAGTTCACGGCGGATGTCCAGCGCCACGGAGTCACCCGGGGTGACGGCCGGGGAGTCGAAGTGCTCCTCGCCGTCCACCAGGCGGCCGATCGGGGTGATGACGGCCGCCGTGCCACAGGCGAACACCTCGGTGATCTCACCGCCGGCCACCCCGTCGCGCCACTCCTGGAGCGTGATGCGCCGCTCGACGACGTCCAGCCCGCGGCCCCGGCCCAGCTGCAGCACGGAGGATCGCGTGACGCCCTCCAGGATGGTGCCGGTGAGCTCGGGGGTGACGAGGGAGCCGTCCTTGAAGACGAAGAACACGTTCATCCCGCCCAGTTCCTCCACGGCGTTGTCCCGGACGGGGTCGAGGAAGAGGACCTGGTCGCAGCCCTGGGCCGACGCCTCGAGCTGCGCGGCCAGGGACGCGGCGTAGTTGCCGCCGAACTTGGCCGCACCGGTGCCGCCGTGACCGGCGCGGGCGTAGTCCCGGGAAACCCAGATGGAGACGGGCTTGAGCTCGCCCCCGAAATAGTTCCCCGCCGGGGAGGCGATGACCTTGTAGGCGATCTCGTGGGCCGGGCGCACGCCGAGGAATGCCTCGGAGGCGTACATGAACGGCCGCAGGTACAGGGACTGCCCCTCGCCGTCCGGAACCCAGCCGATGTCCGTGGACACCAGCAGGCGCAACGACTCGAGGAAGTCCTCCTCCGGCAGTTCCGGCAGGGCCAGCCGCCGCGCGGAGCGGTTCAGGCGTGCCGCGTTGGCTTGGGGCCGGAACGTCCACACGGTGCCGTCCGGGTGGCGATAGGCCTTCAGGCCCTCGAAGATCTCCTGGGCGTAGTGGAGGACGGCCGTGGCCGGGGACAGGCTCAGCGGCCCGAACGGCTCGATCCGCGCGTCGTGCCAGGTCCCGCCGCTGTGCTGCCCGTCGCCGCCCCAGGTCCAGTCGATGGAGACCATGTGGTCGGTGAAGTGCTGCCCGAAGCCCGGATCCGCCAGGATCTCACGGCGCCGCTCCTCGGAGACGGGCGAGGACTGGGGATGGACGGCGAATTCCATGGACACGACGGATTCCTTCTCTCGTAGTACCCCGGGTGCCACGCAGGCCGGCGCCGGCCGCGCCCAGGGCATTGCTTCGCGTTCTCGGTGGCCAGCGGGTCCGCTGATGCGCCGGGAAGGTGCATCCATCATATGACCTGCCCGGAGGGCGATTCAGACGCGGGATGCCTCGACGGCGCTCAGACGGCGGCGGCGATGGCGTCACCGACCTGCGCCGTGGTGCGCGGTCCCGACTGCGGCGTGCCGGACTGGCCGCGGGCGGCCATGTCCGCCCACACGGCCTCGTTGATGCGGCGGGCGGCATCGCTGCGGCCGGCCTGCTCCAGGAGCAAGGCCCCGGAGAGGATGGCGGCGGTGGGGTCGGCCTGCTGCTGTCCGGCGATGTCCGGGGCCGAACCGTGGACCGGCTCGAACATGGACGGTGCGGTGCCGGAGATGTTCAGGTTCCCGGACGCGGCCAGGCCGATGCCGCCCGTGACGGCGGCGGCGAGGTCGGTGAGGATGTCCCCGAACAGGTTGTCCGTGACGATCACGTCGAACCGCGAGGGGTCGGTGGTCATGTGGATGGTCGCGGCGTCCACGTGCATGTAGTCGTGGGTGACGGACGGGTACTCCGCGGCCACGGCCTCCACCGTCCGCCGCCAGAGGTGCCCGGCGTACACGAGCACGTTGTGCTTGTGCACGAGGGACACGTGCCGGCGCGGCCGGGTGGCGGCCAGCGCGAAGGCGTGGCGGACGACCCGCTCCACGCCGTAGGCGGTGTTGACGGAGACCTCGGTGGCGATCTCCTGGGGCGTGCCGGTCCGGATGGCCCCGCCGTTGCCGACGTAGGGCCCCTCGGTGCCCTCGCGCACGACCACGAAGTCGATGTCACCGGGCTCCGCCAGCGGGCTGGGGACCCCGGGGTAGAGCCGCGCCGGACGCAGGTTCACCCCGTGGTCCAGGCTGAACCGCAGCTTCAGCAGCAGCTCACGCTCGATCAGCCCGGAGGGGATGCGGGTGTCGTTCGGGGCGGCGCCCACGGCACCGAACAGGATCGCGTCGTGGCCGCGCAGCCGCTGCAGGGTCTCCTCGGTCAGCGTCTCCCCGGTCTGCAGCCAGTGCGCCGCGCCGAGTGAGTAGTCGGTGGTGCGGATCTCCGCGTCACCGGAGCCCTCCGTGGCCGCCCGCATGACCTTCAGCGCCTCGGCGGTCACCTCCGGCCCGATGCCGTCCCCGCCGATGACGGCGATGTCCAGGACGTCCTGGACGGAGCGGGTGGCGGTCTGGGTGCTGGCCGGGCGAACCGTATCGGCGACGTTTTCCATGCCCTCAGGCTAGGCCCGCACGGGGACACTGGTCCACCATGTGGTCACACTGTCCACCATGCGGACAGGCACCGGTCCCGCCGGGGGACGCGGCCGACCGGCGTCCGGTCCCACGGCGGCCCGCCAGGGAGCGGGGACGCACCGCTGGTCCTAGCCGGCCTCTGGCTCCTCGTGGCGCGGGAAGACCGGGACCGGCGCCGGCAGGGAGGCCCCCGGCACCAGGGCCTCGTCCCAGGCCGCGAAGGACCGCGGCCCGGCACCGGACGCGCCCGTGCGGCCGGCGTCGCCGGAGGCCTCCACCCCGAGCAGGTCCAGCAGGCGCGTGGCCGATCCCGGCATCACCGGCTGGACCAGCAGCGCCACGCGGCGCACCGTCTCCAGCGTCACGTACAGCACGGTGGCCATCCGCTCCGGGTCGGTCTTGCGCAGCACCCAGGGCTGCTGATCGGCGAAGTAGGCGTTCGCGTCGTGCAGGACGGCCCACGTGGACTCCAGGGCGTGGTGGAAGTCCTGCACGACGTAGTCCGCCCGCGAGGTCTCCAGCAGGGACGAGACGGACTCCAGCAGGGCGCGGTCGGCGTCGGTGTACTCCCCCGGCTCCGGCACCGTGCCGCCGAGGTTCTTGGCCACCATGGACAGCGAGCGCTGGGCCAGGTTGCCCAGGTTGTTGGCCAGGTCCGCGTTCTTGCGCCCCACCACGGCGTCGTGACTGTACGAACCGTCGGCGCCGAAGGGGAACTCTCGCATCAGGAAGTACCGCACGGCGTCCAGCCCGTAGTGGGCCACCCACTCCGCCGGGGCCACGACGTTGCCCAGCGACTTGGACATCTTCTGGCCCTCGTTGTTCAGGAAACCGTGGATCATCACCCGCCGCGGCAGCTCGAGGCCGGCGCTCATCAGGAAGGCCGGCCAGAAGATGCAGTGGAACCGGGAGATGTCCTTGCCGATGATGTGCAGGTCGGCCGGCCAGTAGCGCGCGAAGCGCTCCGAACCGGTGTCGGGGAATCCGGCACCGGTGAGGTAGTTGGTCAGCGCGTCCACCCACACGTACATCACGTGCTCCAGGGTGGGCTGGACGGGCTGCCCGTCCGGGCCCTTCGCGGTGCCGTCCGCCGGCGCCGGGACGTCGATCCCCCAGTCGAAGGAGGTCCGGGAGATGGACAGGTCCTCCAGCCCGGACTCCACGAACCGGATGACCTCGTTGAACCGGTACTGCGGCGCGGCGAACTGCGGGCGGCTGCGGTAGAGCTCCAGCAGCGGCTCCTGGTACTTCGAGAGGCGGAAGAAGTAGCTCTCCTCCTCCGTCCAGGTCACCTCGGTGCCGGTCTCCGTCGCATAGCGCACGCCGTCCTCGCCCACGTGCGTCTCGTCCTCGCCGAAGAACCGCTCGTCGCGCACCGAGTACCAGCCGGAGTAGCTGCCCAGGTAGATGTCACCGGCGGCCTCCATGCGCCGCCAGATGGCCTGGACGGACTCGCGGTGGTCGGCGTCCGTGGTCCGGATGAACCGGTCGTAGGACACGTCCAGGACCTCGTCGTCCACCCGCTGGAAGGCCGCCGCGTTGCGGGTGGCCAGTTCCAGCGGGGTGATGCCCTCGGCCTCGGCGGTCTGCTGCATCTTCTGGCCGTGCTCGTCCGTGCCGGTGAGGAAGAACACGTCCTTGCCGTCGAGGCGCTGGAACCGGGCCATCACGTCCGCGCCCACGTACTCGTACGCGTGGCCGATGTGCGGCTCGCCGTTCGGGTAGGAGATGGCGGTGGACAGGTAGTAGCTCTGGGCCATGCGCTCAGTGCTCCAGGTCGAGCAGGTCGATCCCGGCGACCCTGGAGGCCCCGATGGACTCGCCCAGCTGCTCGGCGACACCGGCCGGCAGGGCCGCGTCCAGGGTCAGCATGGCCAGGGCCTCGCCGCCCTCGGACTGGCGGGAGACGTCCATGCCGGCGATGTTCACGTCGGCGTCGCCCAGCACGTTGCCGATGGTCCCGATGACGCCGGGACGGTCGGTGTAGCGGAAGACCAGCAGGTGCTCGGCCAGCGGGACCTCGATCTCGTAGCCGTCGATCCCGACCACCTTCTGGACCTGCTTGGGCCCGGTCAGGGTGCCGGACACGGACAGCTGGGTGCCGTTGGAGGTGGCGCCCTTGACGGTGACCGTGTTGCGGTAGGCCGGGGACTCGGAGGTGGTCGTCAGCCGGGTCTCCACGCCCCGCTGCTCGGCCAGGACCGGGGCGTTGACGTAGGAGACGTGGTCGGAGACCACGTCCGTGAACACGCCCTTGAGCGCGGCCAGCTGGAGGGACTTGACGTCCTTGTCCGCGATCTCACCGGCGACCTCGAGCTCCACGACGGTCAGCGAGTCACCGGTGGACAGCGCCGTCAGGATGCGGCCGAGCTTCTCGGCCAGCGGGATGCCCGGGCGGACGTCCTCGTGGATGATGCCGCCGGCCACGTTGACGGCGTCCGGGACGAGCTCGCCGGCCAGTGCCAGTCGTACCGACTTGGCCACGGACACGCCAGCCTTCTCCTGGGCCTCCGAGGTGGAGGCCCCCAGGTGCGGGGTCACCACGGCGTTGTCGTGGGTGAAGAACGGCAGGTCGATGGCCGGCTCGGAGGAGAAGACGTCGATGGCCGCGCCGCCGACGGTGCCGGCCTCGAGGGCGCGGTTCAGCGCGTCCTCGTCGATCAGCCCGCCGCGGGCCACGTTCACCACGTAGGCGGTGTCCTTCATGATCGCGAACTGGTCGTCGGAGATCATCCCGATGGTCTCCGGGGTCTTCGGCATGTGGATGGTGATGAAGTCGGCCTGGGCCAGCAGCTCGTCCAGGTCCAGCAGGCGGGCACCGATCTGCTGGGCCCGCGCGGAGGTGATGTACGGGTCGTAGGCGAGGATCTCCATGCCGAACGAGCGCATCCGTTCGGCCACGAGCGAGCCGATGCGCCCCAGCCCGATGATGCCCAGCTTCTTCTCGTACAGCTCGACGCCGGCGTACTTGGAACGCTTCCACTCCCCGCCCTTCAGGGCGCGGTTGGCCGGGGCGATGTTGCGGGCCACGCCGAGGATGTGGCCGCAGGTGAGCTCGGCAGCGGACAGCACGTTCGAGGTCGGGGCGTTGACCACCATGACACCGGCCTGGGTGGCCGCCTTGGTGTCCACGTTGTCCAGCCCGACACCGGCCCGCGCGATCACCTTGAGCCGGGAGGCGGCCCCGATCGCCTCGGCGTCCATCTTCGTCGCCGAGCGGATCAGCACCGCGTCGGCCTCCGGCAGGGCGGCCAGCAGCTGGGCACGGTCGGCACCGTCGGTCGTCCTGATCTCGAAATCCGGACCCAGGGCGTCCACGGTGGCCGGGGAGAGTTCTTCAGCGATGAGGACGACGGGCTTGGTTTCAGACACGGGAGGTTCACCTTCGGATAGACATTGACGCCGGCTCGGAACGTGGGTCGGCCGATCTTGATTCTAGGACCTGGAAGCACGGCGGCCCCCCGTGTGCACGAGGGGCCGCCTTCACGCCCGGGATCACCCCGGGCGCCGGAGGGGTGGTACGGCTCAGCGGGCCGCGGTGCCCTCGGTGTAGTCGTCGTCGGAGTCCTTCAGCCAGGAGAACATCTGGCGCAGCTCGCGGCCGGTCTTCTCGATCGGGTGCGCCTCACCGGCGGCACGCAGCTTCTTGAACTCCGGTGCCCCGGCGGCCTGGTCGTCCATGAAGCGCTTGGCGAAGGTGCCGTCCTGGATGTCGGCCAGCACGGCCTTCATGTTCTCCTTGACGCTCGGGTCGATGACACGCGGGCCGGAGACGTAGTCGCCGTACTCGGCGGTGTCGGAGACGGACCAGCGCTGCTTGGCGATGCCGCCCTCGACCATGAGGTCCACGATCAGCTTGAGCTCGTGGAGCACCTCGAAGTAGGCGACCTCGGGCTGGTAGCCGGCCTCGGTCAGGACCTCGAAGCCGTACTGGATCAGCTGGGAGGCGCCGCCGCACAGCACGGCCTGCTCGCCGAACAGGTCGGACTCGGTCTCCTCGGTGAACGTGGTCTCGATGACGCCGGCGCGGGTGCCGCCGATGCCCTTCGCGTAGGACAGGGCCAAGTTCTTGGCGTTGCCGGTGGCGTCCTGCTCGACGGCGATCAGGGCGGGCACGCCGCGGCCGGCCTCGAACTCACGGCGGACCACGTGGCCCGGGCCCTTCGGGGCCACCAGCGCGACGTCGACGCCGGCCGGGGGCTGGATGTAGCCGTAGCGGATGTTGAAGCCGTGGGCGAAGAACAGGGCGTCACCGTCCTGCAGGTTCGGGGCGATGTGCTCCTGGTAGACGGCGCCCTGGACCTGGTCCGGGGTGAGGATCATGATCAAGTCCGCCTCGGCAGCGGCCTCGGCCACGGAGACGACGCGCAGGCCCTCGGCCTCGGCCTTGGCGCGGGACTTGGAGCCCTCGGCAAGGCCGATGCGGACGTCCACGCCGGAGTCACGCAGGCTCAGCGAGTGGGCGTGGCCCTGGGAGCCGTAGCCGATGACGGCGACGGTGCGTCCCTGGATGATCGAGAGGTCGGCGTCGTCTTCGTAGTACTTGGTGGTCACAGGAGATCTCCTCGGTGTGTTGTTCGGTGGTTGTCGGGAAGTGGGTGGGGACCCGAAGGTCAGTTCCGGGTCAGGGCGCGGTCGGTCATCGACTTGCCGCCCCGCCCGACGGCGATGGTCCCGGAGCGCACGAGCTCGCGGATCCCGAAGGGCTCGAGCACCTCCAGCAGCGCGGCCAGCTTGTCGGCCGCGCCGGTGGCCTCGATGGTCACGGAGTCGGTGGAGACGTCCACCACGGAGGCGCGGAACAGCTCGACGGCCTGGACGACCTGGGACCGGGTGGCCGCGTCCGAACGGACCTTGACCAGCAGGTGGTCGCGCTGGACGGAGTTGTCGGCGCTCAGCTCGACGATCTTGATGACGTTGACGAGCTTGTTGAGCTGCTTGGTCACCTGCTCGAGCAGGTCTCCCTCGGCGTCCACCACCACGGTGATCCGGGACAGTCCCTCGATCTCGGAGGTGCCCACGGCCAGGGAGTGGATGTTGAAGGCGCGGCGGGCGAAGAGGCTGGCGACGCGCGTCAGCACGCCCGGCACGTCCTCGACCAGTACGGACAGCGTGTGTCGTGCCATGGGTCAGTCCTCCTCGTCCCAGTCCGGGGTCATGTCCCGGGCCACCTGGATCTCGTCGTTGCTCACGCCGGCCGGAACCATGGGCCACACCATCGAGTCACGCGAGACCACGAAGTCGACGACGACCGGGCGGTCGTTGACGGCCAGGGCCTGCTCGATGGTGGCGTCCAGGTCCTCCTCCCTCTCGCAGCGCAGCCCGAGGCAGCCGTAGGCCTCGGCGAGCTTGACGAAGTCCGGGACGCGGATGGTGTCGTGGCCGGTGTTCAGGTCGGTGTTGGAGTAGCGGGACTCGTAGAACAGCGTCTGCCACTGCCGGACCATGCCCAGCGAGGAGTTGTTGATGACGGCCACCTTGATCGGGATGTTGTTGATCAGGCAGGTCGCCAGTTCCTGGTTGGTCATCTGGAAACAGCCGTCGCCGTCGATGGCCCAGACCACGCGGTCCGGGTCCCCGACCTTGGCGCCCATGGCGGCCGGCACGGCGAAGCCCATGGTGCCCAGGCCGGCGGAGTTCAGCCACTGGTGGGGACGCTCGTACTTGACGAACTGGCTCGCCCACATCTGGTGCTGGCCCACGCCCGCCACGTACACGGCCTCGGGGCCGGAGTGCGCGTCGAGGCGCTCGATGACCTTCTGCGGGGACATCAGCCCGTCCTCGGTGGGGGCGTAGCCCATCGGGTAGGTCTCGCGCAGCCGGTCCAGCACGGTCCACCACTCGCCCAGGTCCGGGGCACCCGACTCGGCGTGCGCGTCCCGCACGGCGCCGGTGAGCTCCGGGATGATCTCCTTGACCGAGCCGACGATCGGCACGTCCGCCGGACGGTTCTTGGAGATCTCGGCGGGGTCGATGTCCGCGTGGATGACCCGCGCCTTCGGGGCGAACGTGGACAGCTGGCCGGTGACCCGGTCGTCGAAGCGCGCGCCAAGGGTGATGAGCAGGTCGGACATCTGCAGGGCCGAGACGGCGGCCACCGAACCGTGCATCCCGGGCATTCCCAGGTGCTGGCGGTGGGAGTCCGGGAAGACGCCGCGGGCCGTGAGGGTGGTGACCACGGGCGCCCCGGTGAGCTCGGCCAGCTCCCGCAGCTCCGCACTGGCGTGGCCGCGGGAGACGCCGCCGCCCACGTAGAGCACCGGCCGCTCGGCCTGCTGGATCAGCCGGGCTGCCTCGCGGACCTGCTTGGAGTGGCCGCGGACCACCGGACGGTAGCCGGGCAGGTCGATCCTCGGCGGCCAGGAGAACTCCATCTGGGCCTGCTGGGCGTCCTTGGCCACGTCGACCAGCACGGGGCCGGGACGGCCGGTCGTGGCGATGTGGAACGCCTCGGCGAGTGCCTGCGGGATGTCCTGGGCGTCGGTGACCAGCCGCGAGTGCTTGGTGATCGGCATCGTGATGCCCACGATGTCCGCCTCCTGGAAGGCGTCCGAGCCGATCGCCGCGGAGGCGACCTGGCCGGTGATGAACACGCAGGCCTCGGAGTCCATGTGGGCGTCGGCGATCGCCGTGACGAGGTTGGTGGCCCCCGGGCCCGAGGTGGCGATCGCCACGCCCGGACGGCCGGTGGCCAGGTAGTAGCCCTGTGCCGCGTGGCCGGCGCCCTGCTCGTGGCGCACCAGGACGTGACGGATCGTCTGGGAGTCCATCAGGGGGTCGTAGGTGGGCAGGATGGCCCCGCCCGGCAGGCCGAAGATGTCCGTGACGCCCAGTTCCTCCAGGGAACGCACGATCGCCTGCGACCCGGTCATCGTGACCGGCTCGACGACACGGTTCGGCCCGGGGACCAGGCTCTCGCCCGCAGGCTCGTTCCTGTCCCGCGGCTCGCGGGATGCATGTGAGGTCATCACCGCTGGGGTGATCCGGGGTCCGTTACTCATTGCTGTGCCTTCTTGCCTAGCTCTTCTGGCGCTGTACTGGAGCATCCGGGGTACCTGTGCGGTACCCCGGTCACCTCTGGTGCCCGCCGGCGGGTGTCCCCCGCGGCGTCCGCCGGAGTGGCGGAGGAGTCAGTGGCGCTGATGTGGTGGCCAGCGTCATGCTTGCATCTCCAACAAATAAACCCCGACGTCGGCCGGTCGGCCCGCTCGGGGTTTGGCGCGTGGCGGCGGGCGGACCCGCTGATCCGAACCGTAGTTCAGGCCACGCGCTGGATAACGACAACTAGTCGCATGTTGGACATGGTGACCAGTATCCCCGAGGCACGCCGTCCGGCGTCAATCCATCCTCTCACGGTCTCACATCGTGAGACGGGCGTCCGCTCCGTGGACACGCCGGGTCATCCGGCGTGTCCACGGACACGGGGCGCACCGGTCAGCCCAGGTACGCGCCCTCGGCCGCCGAGTGCACGAGCTTGGCGTACTTGCCCAGGACCCCCGTGGTGAACTTCGGGGGCACCGGCTCCCAGCCCTCCCTGCGGCCCTCGAGCTCCTCGGCCGGGACCAGCAGGTCCAGCGTGCGGCCGGCGATGTCCACCCGAATCCGGTCGCCGTCGCGCACCAGGGCGATCGGGCCGCCGTCGGAGGCCTCTGGGGCGATGTGCCCGATGCACAGGCCCGTCGTGCCGCCGGAGAACCGGCCGTCGGTGAGGAGCAGGACGTCCTTGCCCAGCCCGGCCCCCTTGATGGCGCCGGTGATGGCGAGCATCTCGCGCATGCCGGGACCGCCCTTGGGACCCTCGTAGCGGATGACCACCACGTCACCGGCCTTCAGCTCGCCGGCCTCCAGGGCGTCCATGGCCTGGCGCTCGCGCTCGAACACGCGGGCGGTGCCCTCGAACACGTCGGCGTCGAAGCCGGCGGACTTCACCACGGCGCCCTCGGGTGCCAGCGAGCCCTTCAGCACGGCCAGGCCGCCGTTGTGGTGCAGGGGGTTGTCCAGGGCGCGCAGCACCTTGCCGTCCGGGTCCGGCGGGTTGATCCCGGCCAGGTTCTCGGCCACGGTCTTGCCGGTGACGGTCAGGGCGTCACCGTGGACCAGGCCCGCGTCCAGCAGGGCCTTCATGACCACGGGCACGCCGCCGACCTTGTCCACGTCGGTCATCACGTACTGGCCGAAGGGCTTGAGGTCGCCCAGGTGCGGGACCTTGTCACCGATGCGGTTGAAGTCGTCCAGGGTGAGGTCCACGCCGGCCTCACGCGCGATGGCCAGCAGGTGCAGGACCGCGTTGGAGGACCCGCCGAACGCCATGGTCACGGCGATGGCGTTCTCGAAGGCCTTCTTGGTCATGATGTCCCGGGAGGTGATCCCCAGGCGCAGCAGGTTGACCACGGCCTCACCGGACTTGCGCGAGAACGCGTCGCGGCGCCGGTCGGCCGACGGCGGGGCGGCGGAACCGGGCAGGGACATCCCCAGCGCCTCACCGATGCAGGCCATGGTGTTGGCGGTGTACATGCCGCCGCAGGCACCCTCCCCGGGGCAGATCGCCCGCTCGATGGTGTCCAGGTCCTTCTCGCTCATCAGTCCCCGAGCGCAGGCGCCCACGGCCTCGAAGGCGTCGATCAGGGTGACCTGCTTCTCCGTGCCGTCCTCGAGGGTGGCGTAACCGGGCATGGTGGATCCGGCGTAGATGAAGACGCTGGAGACGTCCAGCCGGGCGGCCGCCATCAGCATGCCCGGCAGCGACTTGTCGCAACCGGCCAGCAGCACGGAGCCGTCCAGCCGCTCGGCCTGCATCACGGTCTCCACGGAGTCGGCGATGACCTCGCGGGAGACCAGCGAGTAGTGCATGCCGTCATGGCCCATCGAGATGCCGTCCGAGACGGAGATGGTGCCGAACTCCAGCGGGTACCCGCCACCGGCGTGCACCCCCTCCTTGGAGGCCTGGGCCAGGCGGTCCAGGGAGAGGTTGCACGGGGTGATCTCGTTCCACGAGCTGGCGATGCCGATCTGCGGCTTCGCGAAGTCCTCGTCCCCCATGCCGACGGCGCGCAGCATGCCGCGGGCCGGGGCACGCTCCATGCCGTCGGTCACCGCGCGGGAGCGTGGCTTGATGTCGGGAGCCGCGGCGTCGTCGCCGCCGGCCCCGCCGGCTGCACCGCCGGGAAGGGTCGTGTCTGCGCTGGGGGTGGTCATGGCGACCATCCTAGGACCGCCGCCGGCGTGCCGCGCGGCACGTGACGGCCGAGGCCCGCGAACCTCCCGGCAGGTCACCGGCGTCCGCGAGCCTCCCCGCAGGTCACCGGCGTCCGTAGAATGGGCGTCATGAACGGCGAAGACCTCAAGCGCATGCTCCGGGAGGCCTTCGACGCGAGGGTCTTCAACTACGGGGACTTCAACCTCGTCTACGGCCAGCCCTCCGGCGCCGGCGACCCCTGGGTGATCGGCTACCGGCACCAGCCCCTGGAGCTGTTGCTGTGCCCCGTCGACCTCGAGGCCCTCCCCGAGGTCCCCGTGGGGCCGGACATCGCCACGGTCTCCCTGGGCAACGTCGCCACCCTGGCGGACACCGGCAGCGGGTACCAGGTGGAGACGGTCACCGGCTTCCGCACCTGGTTCGAGGTCAGCGGCACTCCCCGGATCCTGCTGCCGGAGAACCTGCGTCCCACCGGACCCGGGCCGGAGGACGACGGCACGGTCACCCTGGGCCAGGAACCGGACGCCGAGGACTTCCACGAATTCATGTCCCACTTCATGGACACCCTGGAGTCGTACTACCGGACCTGTTGACCCACCCCCTCGACTCACCCGCGGCGGCCCCGGCCGACCGTGACGGAGATCTCCCGCCCCTCGATTTCGCATCCGCCCCCGACCTCTGCTAAAGTTTTTCCTCGTTGCACGGACCGATTATCGGTCCACGGAACACTGCGCCTCTAGCTCAACTGGCAGAGCAATTGACTCTTAATCAATGGGTTCCGGGTTCGAGTCCCGGGGGGCGCACCACAGCTCGCATCCATCGCAGACGAGAAGGCCCCGGTCAGGTGACCGGGGCCTTCTCGTGTCCCCGCGAGGTCCGGGACCACGCGGGTCGTCCGCTGGTCGCACTCGAATCGTACGCACTGCGACGGGACCTGCGTCCCGCCCACTCCCCTCGTACACGTCCAGGCCTACCTCACGTCACCGAAGCGTGCCACGATGTCGCTGTAGCGGCACCGGGTCGGGTGTCGCAGGTCCCCCCGTGAAAGGCCGCCAGCACCGTGTCTCGACGATTCGCGCCCGCACTCGCCACCACCACCGCACTGGTCGTCCTGGCCGCCACGGGCGGGATGGTCCCGAGCGCCGCGGTGCCGGGTGCACACGCCGAGCGCGCCATGACCTACCTGGCCCCGTCGTCACCGCAGCGATCCGCGGATGCGGGCGCCGGCGTCGTGACCGCTCCCGACGCGGTGGTCGAGGCAGCCTCCCGGGCCGGCCTGGCGGAGGGCACGGCGGAGCGGACCCGGGTGCGCCTGGTCCAGTCCTCCTCCGGGCAGGCCGCACTCGACCGCTACGCCGGCGAGGTCCCCCCCTACGTCAACGCCGCGCCCCTGGCCCTGGTCGGGCGAGCCTTCGACCACCCCGTGGCCGGCCCCTTCACCCTGAGCTCGGCCTTCGGCTGGCGGAAGAACCCCACCCACGTCGGCCCGACCGCGCAATTCCACATCGGCCTGGACTACGCGGTGGCCTGCGGAACGCCGGTCCTGGCCGCCGCGGACGGCACGGTCGTCTCCGCCGGGGAACGGGGTACCGGCGGACTGCGCGTCGACATCGACCACGGCGACGGGCTGGTGACCTCCTACCGGCACAACTCCCGGCTCCTGGTCTCCCCGGGTGACCGCGTGGGCCGTGGCGACGCGATCAGCCTGTCCGGGACCACGGGCAACTCGACGGGATGCCACCTGCACTTCGACACCACCCTCGAGGGCCTGTACGTCGACCCGGTGCACCTGCTGCCGGAGGTCGCCGGACAGCCCCGGGCGCTGGACGCGGTGGACCTGGAGCGCATCCGCGCGGCCGCGCGAGAGGACGCGCCCGCCGTCGCACCGGAGCGCAGGGAGGCCGCCCCGCGGACCGGGCAGCCGGCCGCGCCGGGGCCGATCGCCCGGGAGGCCGCCCCGCGGACCGGGCAGCCGGCCGCGCCGGGGCCGATCGCCCGGGAGGCCGCCCCGCGGACAGGGACCCGGGGTGATCACGCCCGGGCCCCGGAGGCACCAGCGGCAAAGGACCGGTCACCGCGTCCCCCCTCCGCCGGGCCGTCCGGGACGCCTGCCTCGCCCGGTGCATCCCCCACCACGCCCACGGCGACGCGGCCGGCCGAGCGAGGCCCGAAGCCCTCGGGCACCACGAAGCCGGTGCACCCGAGGCCCACTCCGCCGGCAGTCACCCCGAAACCCAAGCCCACCGCGCCGGGGACCCCCGCCGCCACGGAGCCGGCCGAACCCTCCCAGCCGACACACCCCGGACCGAGCGCACCGGCCACGCCGACGCCGACGAAGCCCTCCACGCCCGACCCCGCCCAGCCCACGCCGACCACGCCCACCACGCCCGGCCCCGCCCAGCCCACACCGACCAAGCCCGCCCAGCCCACGCCGTCGCCGTCGCCGACCGAACCCGTCACGCCCACGCCGTCGCCGTCGCCGTCGCCGACCGAGCCCACCGCACCGGAACCGTCGGTGCCGGCCAGTCCCCCTGCTCCCGTCTCGCTGACCGAGGAGGAGGCGGCGCGGTGGTGCCTGCCCCTGGACGACGACACGGAGCAGGCCAGGCCGGACTTCACCACGATCTTCACCGGGGACTTCGCGGACCTCGTCGGACTCGTCGCCGTCCTCGACGACGAGGGTGGACCCGAGCCCGTGACCGAGGAGACCCTCGTGGAGGTCTCGCCCTCGGCCCTGTGGCTGGAGTCCCTCCCCGCCTGCTCCGATGCCGAGTTCCTCGAGACCGCACTCGGCTGAACGCCTACAGTGGACCGCATGACTGCTCCACACCGCCTGGCACCGGGCGACGCCGCTCCCGCCTTCACGCTGACCGACCAGGACGGCACCGCCGTCTCGCTGGCCGACTACGCCGGCCGCACGGTGATCGTGTACTTCTACCCCGCCGCCGCCACGCCCGGCTGCACCACGCAGGCCTGCGACTTCCGCGACAACCTCGCGTCCTTCACCTCCGAGGGCTTCGCCGTCCTCGGCATCTCCCCGGACGGGCCCGCCAAGCTCCGGAAGTTCGCCGCGGACGAGGACCTGACCTTCCCGCTGCTCTCCGACGAGGACCATGCGGTGGCCGAGGCGTACGGCGCATGGGGAGAGAAGAAGAACTACGGCCGCACCTACGAGGGACTCATCCGTTCCACGGTCGTCGTGAACGGAGACGGCGCCGTGGAGCTCGCCCAGTACAACGTGCGGGCCAGCGGTCACGTGGCCAAGTTGCGCAGGGACCTGGGACTGGCCTGACCGGCGGGCGGTGACGGCCCTGCACCGGGTAAGATGGGCCGTTGTCCCCGCCCGCGGGGGCGCGCGGGCGTGGCGAAATTGGCAGACGCGCTGGATTTAGGTTCCAGTGTCTTCGGACGTGGGGGTTCAAGTCCCCCCGCCCGCACGATTCGTGCTCCAGGACAGTCCGGTCCCTGCGCCGGCTCCTCCTCAGGGCGGGTCGCAGCCGGAGGACACGTCAGACGAGGAGGCCCGTCCGGGTGGACATCTCACGCCGCACCGTGCTGAGTTCCCTGGCTGCGGCCCTGGCCCTCCCGCTGACCGGGTGCGCCACCCAGATCCGCGGTGAGTCCTCCCCCCATGACGCCACCGCGCCGGTCCCTCCGGCACCCACTCCCCCGGTGCCGTCGACGGTGCCGGTGACCATCGGGGTCCCGTCCCGGCCGAGGACCCTCGACCCGGCGCTGGCCGTGGACGCCGAGTCGCACCGCAGCACCCGGCAGGTGCTCGAGAACCTCCTCGGCGTGGATCCGGACACCGGTGCGCCGATCCCCCGGCTGGCCAGCGACTGGCAGGTCACCGACGACGGGTTGCGCTACACGTTCTCCCTGCAGCCCGGTGTCGACTTCCAGGATGGCACCCCGCTGGACGCGCAGGCCGTGGTGGCGAACTTCGAGCGCTGGGCCCGCCTGCCCGAACTGCTGGGCGGGCTGCGCATGGCCGCCCTGCCGCAATTGACCTTCCCCTCCGTCTTCGGCGGCTACGCCGGCCAGGACGGATGCCGCTACCGGGCGTGCGAGGCCGTCGGGGAGCGGACCGTCAGCCTGGTCCTCAGCGATCCCATCGTGTTCCTGCCCGCCGCGCTGACGGCCCCCGCCTTCGCCCTCAGCTCCCCGGCGTCCTGGGCGACGTTCGACGATGCCCTGCCCGCCACCCCGGCCGACCGCCTGCCCCCGGCGCGGCCGGCCGGCACCGGCCCGTTCCGCTGGGGTGAGCAGGACGACGGCGACCGGCTGGTGCTGGAGGTGAACGCCGGGTACCGGGGTGAGCCGACCGCCGTCGGGCCCGTGACGCTGGCCGTGGTCCCCGGGGCCGGTCAGCGGCTCCGGGAACTGCGCCGCGGCCGGCTGGACGCCTTCGACTTCGTCGCCCCGGACACCCTGCGTCCCCTGGTCCAGGGCGGGGCGCAGGTCCTGCAGCGGGATCCGCTGTCCGTGCTGTACCTGGGGATGAACTCCCGGCACCCGATCCTGAGACAGCTCTACGTGCGCCAGGCGGTGGCCCACGCCGTCGACCGGCGCGCGCTGGTCGAGGAGTACTTCCTGGCCGGCTCGGCCCGGGCCCATGAGTTCGTGCCGCCGTCCCTGGGCGTGGCGAACCCGGAACTGACCACCTACGACTACGACCCGGCGGAGGCCACCCGCCTGCTGGAGCTGGCCGGTTACCGCGGGCAGCCCCTGGACTTCGTCTACCCGGTGCACACCTCGCGGCCCTACCTGCCCGCCCCCGAGGCGGTGTACGCGCGGATCGCCGGTGACCTGGCCGCGGCCGGCTTCGTGCTCAATCCCGTACCGGTGCCGTGGGACGAGGGGTACCTGGACCGGCTCGGGGCGGACCGGACCCGGGCCTTCCACCTGGCCGGGCGCACCGGGGAGTACCGTGATCCGCACCACTTCCTGGCCCCGCTGTTCGGCCACGACTCGGCGGAGTTCGGCTACCGGAACCCGACCGTCATCACGACGCTGGCGGACGCCGTGTCCGCCCGGAACCCGGAGAACCGGACGGCGTTGTACCGCAAGGCCGCGGAGTCACTGGCCCTGGACCTGCCGGCACTGCCCCTGGCCTACCCGATCTCCGCCGTCGCCACGGGCCACACCCTGGTCTCCTACCCGACCTCCCCCGTGCTGGACGAACGGTTCGACCAGATCGTCCCGGTGGACGGACCGGCCCCGGCCCAGTAGTAAAGTCGACTCAGACCACTGTTCGAAAATCGGGAGAGAAACGTGAGCCAGCAGACTGCCCCAACCACCTACGACGTCGTCCTGGTGGGAGGTGGCATCATGAGCGCCACGCTGGGTACGTTCCTCCAGCAGCTCCAGCCCGACTGGTCCATCGCCCTGTACGAGAACCTGAACCAGGCCGGCCTCGAGGCCTCGGACCCGTGGAACAACGCCGGCACCGGTCACGCGGCCCTGTGCGAGCTGAACTACTCGCCGCTCGGACCCGACGGCAGGGTGGACCCCACCAAGGCCATCGGCATCAACGAGCAGTTCCAGGTCTCCCGCCAGTTCTGGTCCCACCTGGTCAACGAGGGCCGGCTCGGTGACCCCAAGACCTTCATCAACCCGCTGCCGCACATGAGCTTCGTGTGGGGTGACGACCACGCGGACTACCTGAAGACCCGCCACGCCTCCCTCAGCGCGCAGCCGCTGTTCGAGACCATGGAGTACACGGAGGACCCGTCCGTCATCCACGACTGGGCCCCGCTGCTGATCGAGGGCCGCACGGACGGCCAGCGCCTGGCGGCCTCCCGCCAGACGAACGGCACGGACGTGGACTTCGGCTCGCTGACCCGCCAGCTCACCACCAACCTGTCCAACTCGGGCGTGGACGTGCGCTTCGGCCACAAGGTGACCTCGGTGGACCGCGGCTCCGACGGCCGCTGGGAGCTCAAGGTCAAGAACAAGGCCGCCGGCGAGACCTTCACCGCCCGCGCACGCTTCGTGTTCCTCGGCGCCGGCGGCGGAGCGCTGCACCTGCTGCAGTCCTCCGGCATCCCCGAGGCCAAGGGCTTCGGCGGTTTCCCGGTCTCCGGCAAGTTCCTCAAGTGCACCGACGAGACCATCGTGAACCAGCACATGGCCAAGGTCTACGGCCAGGCCTCCGTGGGCGCCCCGCCTATGTCCGTGCCGCACCTGGACACCCGTTTCGTGGACGGCCGGCGCTCGCTGCTGTTCGGGCCCTACGGCGGTTTCTCCTCCAACTTCCTCAAGTCCAGCTCCTACCTGGACCTGCCGTTGTCCGTGCGTGCGCACAACCTTCTGCCCATGCTGAACGTGGCCAAGGACAACCTGGGCCTGGTCAAGTACCTCATCACCGAGGTCACCAAGAGCCAGACGAAGAAGGTCGAGACCCTGCAGGACTTCTACCCCGAGGCCGAGGCGGGCGACTGGGAGATGATCACCGCGGGCCAGCGCGTGCAGGTCATGAAGAAGGATCCGAAGAAGGGTGGCGTGCTGCAGTTCGGCACCGAGGTCGTCACCTCTGCCGACGGGACGATCGGCGGCCTGCTGGGTGCCTCCCCGGGCGCCTCCACCGCGGCCCCGATCATGCTCAAGCTCCTGGAGACCTGCTTCCCGGCCCGGATGGACGCCTGGACCCCGAAGCTGAAGGAGATGATCCCCTCGCTGGGCCGCAAGCTCAACGAGGACCGGGTGCTGATGAACGAGGTCGAGCAGGCGACCAGCGCCGCACTCAAGCTGGCCTGAGCGGCCGGCATCTGCGCCTGACGACCGATGGGTGCCCTGGCACGCTTCTCCCTGTCCAACCGCGCCCTCGTCGCCCTCGTCACGGTCCTCACCGCCGTCTTCGGCGTGCTCCTGGCCGGTCAGCTCAAGCAAGAGCTCATCCCCTCCCTCGAGCTGCCCGTGGTCTCGGTGAGCACCGTCATGCAGGGCGCGAGCCCGGAGGTCGTCGACCAACAGGTCGGTGAGCCGCTGGAGACCGCCCTGCAGGCGGTGGAGGACCTGGAGTCCTCCACCTCGACCTCGACCACGGGGCTGAACACGATCGCCCTGCGGTTCGAGTACGGCACGGACCTGAACCGGGCCCGGGCCCAGGTCGACCGAGCGGTGGCGAACGTCTCCGAACGACTGCCGGACGGCACCGAGACGAGCTCGTTCGCGGGATCGATCTCGGACTTCCCGGTGGTCTTCATGGCGGTGGGCTCCACGGACGGGGCCACCGGGCTCAACGAGCTGCGCTCGGAGGCCGAACGCCTCGTCACCCCCCGGCTGCAGAAGCTCGACGGCGTCCGCAGCGCCACGGTGACCGGTGGCACGGACCAGCACATCGCCGTCGTCCCGGACCAGGAGCGACTGGCCGCGGCCGGACTGTCGACCGGGGACATCGTCACCGCCCTGGAGGAGAACGTCGGGCTGTTCCCCATCGGCCAGGTCACCGAGGGGACGCTGACCCTGCCGGTCCAGGCCGGCGCGCCGGTCGAGTCCCTCGACGACGTCCGCGACGTCGTCCTGGTGTCCGCAGAGGACGGTTCCACCCCACCGGCCGCTGCCGGCCCCGCTCCGCAGCAGCCCGGTCAGCGGGCCGACGGGACCGGACCGGGGTCCGCTCCCGCGGTCCCGGCCGAGCCCCCGGCCTCGGCGGCACCGGTGCGCCTGGGCGAGGTGGCCGAGGTCGGGATCCGCGACGACGACGCGACCTCGGTGACCCGCACGAACGGCGTGGACACGCTGGGACTGTCCGTGACGAAGACCCCGGACGCGGACACCGTCGCACTGTCCCACGCGATCGGCGAGCTGATCCCGGAGCTCGAGTCCCTGCTCGGCGACGGGGCCACCATCACGGTGGTCTTCGACCAGGCCCCGTTCATCGAGCAGTCGATCGACACCCTGCTGGTCGAGGGCCTGCTCGGACTGGTGTTCGCCGTGCTGGTGATCCTGGTGTTCCTGGGCTCGATACGCTCCACCCTGGTCACGGCCATCTCCATCCCGCTGTCGCTGCTGGTGACGTTCATCGGGATGCGCGTCTCCGACTACTCGCTCAACATGCTCACTCTCGGGGCGCTGACCATCTCGATCGGCCGGGTGGTGGACGACTCCATCGTGGTGGTGGAGAACATCAAGCGGCACCTGGGCAACGGCGAGGACAAGCGCACCGCGATCCTGTCCGGCACCGGGGAGGTCGCGACCGCCATCACGGCCTCCACGCTCACGACCGTGGCGGTGTTCGCGCCGATCGCCCTGGTGGGCGGGGTCGCCGGTGAGCTGTTCCGTCCCTTCGCGATCACCATGGCCATCGCGCTGCTGGCCTCGCTGCTGGTGGCCCTGACGATCGTCCCCGTGCTGTCCTGGTGGTTCCTGGGCCGCACCCCGGGCGGCAGGCGGCCGGGCAGTCCCGCGGCACGGCACTCCTCCGGCACCGCGCCCGCCGCCGCTCCGGCGGTCGCGGCCCGCGGACCGCTCCAGCGGCTCTACCTGCCCGCGCTGCGGGGCACCCAGCGGCACCCCGTCATCACCCTGGTCGCGTCGGTGCTCCTGCTGGGGGCCACGGTCGCCATGGTCCCCCTCGTGCCGACGAACCTGCTGGGCAACACGGGGCAGAACACCTTCACCGTCACGGCCGCCCAGGAGCCGGGCACCTCACTGGAGACCACGACGGCGGCCGCGGGCCGGGTGGAGGAGGTCCTGGTGGACGTGGACGGGGTCCTGGACGTGCAGTGGACGGCCGGATCGGCCGGGTTCGTGCCGGGACTGCGCGGCAGCGCGGACGAGGCCCGGTTCACGGTCCTCACCGACACGGACGCCGACCAGGAACGCATCCACGACCAGGCCCGCTCCCGGCTGGACCGTCTCGAGGGGGCCGGCTCCGTCACCGTGTCCACCTCCGGCGGGTTCGGCACGTCCTCGGACGTGGAGGTCACCGTCTCGGCCCCGACGCCGGACCTGCTGGCGCAGGCCAGCGACCGGGTGATGGAGGCCATGGCCGGCGTCGAGGGGGCCCGGGAGGTCTCCTCGAACCTCGCGGCGGCCCGCCCGACCTTCCAGGTCGACGTGGACCGGCTGGCCGCGGCGGAGGCCGGGCTGACCGAGGAGGCGGTCGCCGCGCAGGCCGCGGCGGCCCTGAACCCGGTCCCCTCCGGTACGGTCCGGCTGGAGTACACCGACTATCCCGTGCGCATCGGCGAGCCGGAGGAGATCACGACGCTGCAACAGCTGCGGGACGTCGAGGTGCTGACGGCGACAGGCCCGATCACCCTGTCCGGACTGGCCGAGGTCTCCCGGCAGGAGGTGCTCTCCTCGGTGTCCTCCTCCAACGGCGACCGGGTGGCGATCGTCTCCGTCACCCCGGACGGGGACGACCTCGGTGCGGTCTCCACCGGCGTGGGGAACGCCCTGGAGGACCTGTCCCTGCCCGAGGGGACGTCCGCCGAGCTGGGCGGCGCGGCCACCCAGCAGGCGGAGACGTTCCGGGACCTGTACCTGGCCCTGCTCGCCGCCGTCGCCATCGTGTACGTGATCATGGTCGCGACGTTCAAGTCGCTCATCCAGCCGCTGATCCTGCTGGTCTCCATCCCGTTCGCGGCCACCGGGGCCATCGCCCTGCTGCTGGTCACCGGCACCTCGCTGGGCCTGCCCGCCCTGATCGGCATGCTCATGCTCGTCGGGATCGTGGTGACCAACGCGATCGTGCTCATCGACCTGATCAACCAGTACCGGCGCCGCCCCGGTCACACGCTGGACTCGGCCCTGCAGCAGGGCGCGCTCAACCGGTTGCGCCCGATCGTGATGACGGCCCTGGCCACGATCCTGGCCCTGGTCCCGATGGCCCTGGGCATCACCGGTCACGGCGGGTTCATCTCCCAGCCGCTGGCGGTGGTCGTCATCGGCGGGCTGGTGTCCTCCACCCTGCTCACCCTGTTGCTGGTCCCCGTGCTCTACCGGCTCGTGGAGGGCGCCGTGGAACGGCGGCGGGGCCGGGCGGAGACGGCAGAGGCCTGACCGCGGCGGGCTGACCGCGGCGGCCTGGCCGCTCGGACCCAGACCACTGCGGCCCAGCCGTGGGGGGGTTAGACCGGCTGGCTGTCGGCGAGCATCGCGTCCACGCTGATCCGGTCCAGGAACAGACCGCCGCGCACGGTGGACAGGAAGGCCGTGTCCGAGGAGTCCGCCCCGGTGGACACCCGCACCAGGGCGCCGGTGTCCGAGAGCCGGGTGGCGTCCAGCGGGTGCCACTGACCGTCCATCCAGGCCTCGGCCACGGCATGGAAGTCCATGGGCCGCAGTCCCGGGGCGTAACCGGCCACCACGCGGGCCGGCACGTTCCGGGCGCGCAGCAGGGCCACCACGAGGTGCGCGAAGTCCCGGCACACGCCCTGGCGGGAGAGGAAGGCGTCCACGGCGCCGTCGGTACCGCGGGAGAACCCGGGCACGTAGCGGAGGTTGGCGTTGACCCACTGCTCCACGGCGTGGAGCAGGTCCATGCCCCCGACGTCCCGGAACAGGCTCGCGGCCAGCGGGTAGAGCTTGTCCGACTCGGCGTACCGGGAGGGGCGCACGTACCGGATCAGGTCGGCCTCGTCGCCGACGGGCTCGGCCTCCCGCCCGGCCACGATGCAGGCGTAGTCGACCCGGACGGTCCCCGGTTCAGGCGGTTCCGAGGAGAAGCCCGCCTCGGCGACCGTGGGCGACTCGTCGTCGTCCTCCCAGCCGATGGCCCCGCTGGACTCGGCGAAGCTGACCGGGACGTCCACCACGTGCAGGCGCCCGCCGTGGTGGTCCTGGACCTCGCGGACGGGCAGCCGTCCGGCGGGGGTGCGGACGTCCAGGCGCTCGGACACCCGCTCCATGCCCTCGGCATCGGCGGCGGCCACCGCCAGGACCATGCGGGTGCCCTCGGAGGGCCGGACGGTCAGGGTGGATCGGACGTGGCGGCGCATGCTTCCACGGTACCGTCCGGTCAGGACTGCTCCGGCACGACCACCCGCAGGTGCGAGCCCCGGCGGGTCTTGAGGACCTCGAGCCGGTAGCCGATGTCCTGCTTCATCCGCTCCACGTGGCTGACCACCCCGATGGTCCGGCCACCGGCCTGCAGGCCGTCCAGGACCCGCATGACGTCCTCCAGGGAGGCGGCGTCCAGCGAGCCGAAGCCCTCGTCCACGAACAGGGTGTCCATGTCCACGCCGCCGGCCTCCGCCTGCACGGTGTCCGCGAGGCCGAGCGCCAGAGCCAGGGACGCCATGAACGTCTCACCCCCGGACAGGGTCCCGGCAGCCCGTTCGTCCTCCGTGTACCGGTCGAAGACGGTGATGTCCAGGCCCCGGACACCCCGCCCCCGGGCGGCGTCGTCATGCCGCAGCTCGTAACGTCCCTGCGTCATGCCCAGGAGCCGTTCGGTGGCCGAGGCCACGACCTCCTCGAGGCGTCCGGCCAGGACGTAGCTGCCCAGCGTCATCCTCAGCGTGTTCTCGCCCTGGCCCCGGACCAGCCTGAGCAACCCCTCGGCGTCCTCCAGGGCCGCCAGCTGGCCGGCCGATCGGGCGGCGACCTCGTCCAGGGCACCCACCTGGCGCCGGACCTGGCGCTGCACCGATTCCAGTCCCCCGGCACGCTCGGCCGCGTCCTCCCGCGCCCTCTCGGCCTCCGCGACCCGTCCGGCCTGCTCTTCCACCTCCTCGTCGGCGGGCGTCTCGGTCCCGGCGGCGAGCAGCTCCCGGCCGCGGACGACGGCCGCGCTGGCCTCCAGTTCCGCCAGGGCGGCCGCCTCGCGGTCCCAGTCCCGGACGCGGACGGACCGGGTCTGCTCGTCCTCCTCGTCCAGCAGGGCCGCCCGCACCTGCTCGACCGAGTCGAAGCCACTGGCCGTGAGCTCCTCGCGCAGGCCGGTCGCGGCCTGCCCGACGAGGGAGCGGGCGGTGGCGGCCCGCCGTGCGGCCTCGATGACCGCGTCCACCAGTCCGCGCGACCGGGTCAGTTCCTGCCGCAGCTCGGCCAGGCTCTCCCGGTCCTCGAGCAGGCCGGCCAGTTCGGTCCGCAGGCGTCCCGCCTCCCGGGAGGCGGTCTCGCACCGGGAGCGGGCCACCGCGGCCTCCTGCCGGGCGGCCCCGACGGTGGCCTGCCGGGCCTGGTGTTCCCGGTCGTTGTCCTCCAGGGCGGCACGCGCCGCGGCGAGGTCATCGGCGGCCCGTTCCGCCGCGTCCAGGGCCGAACGGGCCCGGGCGACGGCGGCCGTGGCCTCCTCCGGGTCCAGCCCACCGGCCGCCAGCCGACTGAGCTCGGCCGCCTCGCGGGCCCGCTCGACGGCGTCCTCGGCCGCCCGGCGCCTGGCGGTCTCCTCCTCCATGGCCCGTCGGGCCCGGTCCTGGGCCTCGGCAGAGATCTCGGTCCCGCCGGTGGCCGCCGGGGCGGGGTGCTCCACCGATCCGCAGACCTGACAGGGTTCGCCCGCCCGGAGTTCCTCGGCGAGCAGGGATGCCGCACCCGCCAGCCGGCGTTCCACCACCCGGTGCCAGGCATCCACCGCCTCCTGGGCGCGGTCCGTGGCGTCCCGTACGGCGTCCTGGGCGGCCTCGAGTCCGGCACGGTGTTCCTGGTGGGCCAGGGCAGCCTCCCGCCGGGCGGTGGCCTCGTCCATCGCGGTCCGGGCCGATTCCATCCCGGCTGCGGGGGCACCAAGGTCCTCGACCCTCTGCTGCAGGGCTCCCCGGGCCTCTGCCAGCGCCTGCCGTTCGCCGTCGGCGGTCTCCGCTCGCTCGGTCAGGGCGCTGATGGAGGACTGCAGGCGCTGGACCTCCGCGCCGAGCTCACGCAGCCTCTCGGCGTCCCGTTCCCGAGCGGACAGTCGGTCGAGTTCGCGCTCGGCCCGTTGGCGCAGGACCTCGAACCGGTCCTCCTCGGCACCGTCCGCCGCATCGGCCGCCCAGGCACGGCAGTGGGTGTCCTCCAGGGCGGTGGCCTGGGCTCCCTCGAGGGTGAGCACGGCGGAACGGCGGGCCTCCTCGGCGGCCTCGGCCTCACGCGCCCTCCGGTCCACGGTCACGGCGACCCCGTGGCGTTCCAGGGCGGCGCGGTCCTCGGCGACCTGTCCGGCACGCTCCCCGTGCCGGACGGACCGTTCCTGCCAGGCCAGGGCCTGACGCAGATCCTGCCGGCGGCGGGTCAGGGCCTCGAGGTGCTCCTGGGCCGCCGTCAGGGCCGCGGCTGCCCGCTGGCGCGCCTCCCGGGACCCGGCCACGGCGGCGTCGATGGCCGCGGCACCGCGAGCGCCCAGGTCCTCGTCCGTCCAGTCCTGCGGCCGGCAGGCCCCGCCGGAGTCCGGGCCGGTCACCGGCACCGTCAGCCCGGCTCCCTCCCCGTCCTCGCGAGAAGCCTCGTCACCAGGCTCGGGGCCGTCGTCGCCGCGTGCCCACCAGTCATCGCCGAGCCCCTCCGCGAGGCAGGAGATGAGGTCCGCGCGGGCGGCGGCCACCTGGTCCCGGTCCCGGCTGACCGCGGACTCGAGGTGCCGGTGCCGGCGGGCCAGGAAGTCCTCGACGCCGTCGAACCTCCCGGTGCCGAAGAGCTTGCGCAGGAGGGTCTCCTTGTCCGCGGACCTCGCCCGCAGGAAGGTGGCGAACTCGCCCTGGGGCAGCAGCACCACCCGCATGAACTGGTCGGCGTCGAGGTGGAGCACCTGGCCCAGCAGCTGCCCGATCTCGTCGGCGCGCACGGACACCTCCCGCCACTGGCCCTCGCGGTGCTCGCGCAGGACGGCACCGGCCTTCTCCTCCGTCAGTCCGGTGCCGTCCTTCAGCTTCCGTCTCGCCGGCCGGCGGTATCTCGGCCAGCGCTGGACCTCGAAGCGACGACCGCCCACGGTGAAGTCGAGCAGCACCTCCGGCCGGGTCCCGACCGGGGCCTGGGTGCTGGCCAGGGACTCGGGGGTGCGGTCCCCCGGGACGGATCCGTACAGCGCGAAGCAGATGCCGGCCAGCACCGTGGACTTGCCGGCACCGGTGGGACCGTCCAGCAGGAACAGTCCGGCGTCGTTGAGGAGGGTGAAGTCCACCTCCTCGCGTTCGGCGAAGGGGCCGAACGCCTGCAGGTGCAGGCAGTGGATCCTCATGCGGCGCCTCCGGTCCGGGTCTCCTCGAGGGCCAGTCGCAACAGGCCGGCCTCCTCCTCGCTGACCGGCCGCTGGCGCACGTGCTCGACGAATCCCGTGCAGACGTCCAGGTCGGTCCTCGCCGCGGCCAACCGGGCGGCGTAGGTGGAGGGCTGCCGGTCCGCGGATCCCTCCGGCTCGAGGATGAAGTTCAGCAGTCCGTCGAAGCGTTCCCTGAGACGCTGGTAGGCCTGCGGAGGGCGGACCGGGTCCGTCACCGTGACCTGGCACCAGCGGTCCTCCGCCCAGGCGTGCGCCGGGTTCCCCAGCAGGTCCTCGATCCTCCCGCGCAGCACGGCCAGCTTCCGGCCGGCGGACCAGTCCACGGTCTCCACCCCGCTGACCTCGCCGCCGGCCGTCGTCACGAGCAGACCGCCCTTGGTGTGGTTCGCCTCGGAGAAGGAATAGGGCAGGGGCGAACCGGAGTAGCGCACGGTCGGAGCCATGGCCTGGCGCCCGTGCAGGTGCCCCAGCGCGACGTAGTCGAGACCGTCGAATACCGTGACGGGGACCTGGCCGAGGGTGCCGACCACCGCCGTGGGATCCTGGTCGTCCCCGGCGCCCTCGCCCCCGCCGTCGGTCGCCGCGGTGCCCGGGCCCGGTGCCGAGGCGCCGATGTCCCGTTCGCTGTCCGATCCGGCCCCACCGGCGGCGAAGAGGTGGGCCATGACGATCACGGCCGTCCCGGCGTCGTGACCGCCCCGGCCGGCGGTGCCGAAGCGCTCGGCGGCGTCCTCACGCACCCGGCGGACGGCCTCGGCCGTCACGGTGGCGTGGTCCGAGGCCACGCCCCAGTCCTGCCCGGCCTGCCGGGGTTCGAGGTAGGGGATCCCGTAGACGGCGACCCGGCCGCCCGCGGGATCCTCCAGCACCACGGGGTCGGTGATCCGGTCCGTGCGGGTGCGCAGGTGCACGCCCGCGGCGTCCAGCAGGTGACCGCCGAAGCCCAGGCGGATCGCGGAGTCGTGGTTGCCGCTCGTGAGGATGACCCGGGCCCCCGTGCGGCTCAGCTCGGCCAGGGTCTGGTCGAGCAGTTCCACGGCGTCCGCCGCGGGCAGGGCGCGGTCGTAGACGTCCCCGGCCACCAGGACCAGGTCCACGCCGCGGTCGGCGACGGTGGCCACGAGCTGTGCGAGCACCTCGCGCTGGGACTCGAGCATGCCGGTGCCGTGGAAGGACCGGCCCAGGTGCCAGTCGGAGGTGTGCAGGATCAGCATGTGACCAACGCTATCGGGCGTCGTGGACGACATTGACCGATCTCCACGGCCGGCATCCCTACGATGGTTCCCATGACCCCGACTCCGTCACCGGCCGGTGCGCCCGGTGAGCCTCAGCCTGCCCCGTCCTATGCCTCCCGCGTCCTGGGCGTGCTCGCCGGCGGGGCCGCCGGCGACGCCCTGGGGTACACGGTCGAGTTCTCGTCCCTGGACGAGATCCGTGCCCGGTTCGGCGACGCCGGGCTGGCACACCGGCTGCAGGTCCCCGAGGTGCGCGACGGAGGCACCCTGCCGGTCAGTGACGACACCCAGATGACGCTGTTCGTGCTGGACGGGCTCCTGGAGTGGATCGAGTGGGCCAATGAGGGGTCGATGGCCGATCCGGCGGCCTGCGTCTGGCTGTCCTGCCTGCGCTGGCTCCGGACCCAGGAGGGAACGCTGCCGGCGGGGGTGCCGGAGCCACCGGCGCGGTGGCTGGACGGGCATCCGGAACTGCGCGTGCGGCGGGCCCCCGGCAACGCCTGCCTGTCCGGTCTGTCCCAGCCGGACATGGGCCTGCCCGAGAAACCCCACAACCCCGGTTCGAAGGGCTGCGGCACGGTCATGCGGTCCGCGCCGTACGGCATGGTGCCCGGGCTGGAGGACGAGTTGGTGGTCTCCCTCGCGCGCCAGGGCGCCGTCCTCACGCACGGCCACCCGGCCGCCTGGACATCGGCCGCCGCCTTCGGGCTGATGGTCTCGCGGCTGATGGCGGGCCAGGGGTTCGGTGCCGCGGTCGCCGATGCCCTGGACTGGCTCCAGACCGTTCCCGACGACGGCGGGACCGCGGACGCGCTCGGCACGGCGGTGGCGATGGCGCAGGACGCGCAGGGGGCGGGCACGCTGCCCACGGTCCTGCCCGCCGAGCTGGGCGAGGGCTGGGTGGCCGAGGAGGCACTGGCGATGGCCGTCTACGCCGTCCTGGTGACGTCCGCCGGACCCGGAGCCGGGACGGAGCCGTCCACCCACTTCCGCTCGGCGCTGCACCTGGCGATCAACCACGACGGTGACTCGGACTCCACGGCCTCCTTGGCCGGCCAGCTGCTCGGGGCCCGCTACGGCACGGCCGTCTTCCCCGGTGCCGAGGTCCCGCGGTGGATCGGTGAACGCGACCTCGTCCTTGAGGCCGCCGAGCGCTGGACCGCCGCCACGAGCTGACCGGACCCCGCACCGGGCAGCGACCGGGCCACCCCCGGTACGCCCACGCGGCGAAGGGGCAGCCAACCGGAGTTGGCTGCCCCTTCCCTTCGTGGTGGGCCTAGCGGACTGTCCTCAGAGCCGGGCACTCCACGTCTGCGTTCCCGCCAGCTTGTAGCCGGTGGTGGACGCCTTCGTGGTCACGGTGACGGCCCCGGTGTAGCGGTGGGTGCCGGCCGGCTTCTTCACCCCGTTGACGTAGTAGACGACGCCCGCCTTCGAGGGGATCTTCACCGTGTTCGCCGCGGCGCTGAACACCGGCTTGGTCGGCGTCACCGCCTGTCGGTTGTCGAACCTCCAGGACGTGGTGCCCGACAGCCTGTACATGCCGCTGGAGGCCTTGGCGGTGACGGTCCCGGCGCCGGAGTACCTGAGCGTACCGGCCGGCTTCTTCACCCCGTTGACGTAGTAGATGACGCCCGCCTTCGAGGGGATCTTCACCGTGTTGGCCGTCGCGCTGAACACCGGCTTGGTCGGCGTCACCGCGTTCCGGTTGTCGAACGTCCAGGACGTGGTGCCCGACAGCGTGTAGCTGTCGCTGGACGCCTTGGCGGTGACGGTTCCGGTGCCCCCGTACTTGTGGGTCCCGGTGGCCTTCCTCGCCCCGTTGACGTAGTAGTCCACACCCGTCTTCGCTGGGATCCTCACCGTGTTGCCCGCGGCGCTGAACACCGGCTTGGTCGGCGTCACCGCGCTCCGGAGGTCGAACGTCCACGTGCGGGCCTCGACGATGTAGTTCTCCGAGGCCGCCTCTGCCTTGACCGTCACCAGCGTGGTGGCCGGGTACGTGCCGGCCGCCTTGCGGGTCCCGTCGATGGAGTACGTGACCCCGGTGACGTCCGGGATGGTCACGGTCTTCTTGGCGGGGTCGTGGCCCGGCGAGGGGGCCGTCACGGTCTCCTTGAGGGTGCTGAGCGTGCCCGCCGTCCGTTCGGAGACGTACTGCGAGGGCGCGCCGTCGGCCGTGGTCACCGTGGCGACGACCTGGACCGGGAACCCGGCCTCGGCCTCCGTGATGGTGAACCTGCCCGTGGTGTTCGACTGGGTCGTCGTCGCGGACTCGGTGCCGTCCGGGGCGAGCCGGATCACCTGGAGTTCAAAGGACATCTCGCTGCCCGCGGTCACCGGACCCTCGACCGTGGCCGTGAGCTGGCCGTCGACCACCGGGACGGTCGTGGGCGACAGCGACACCGACAGCGGGATGCCCGGCTCGGGATCCCCGTCGACACCGTTGGTGATGTCCACGACGGCGTCGTTGAACTGCAGCTGCTCGACGTTGCGCAGCACGTCCACCGCCGGGTCGCGTCCCTCCGTCTCGACCCGGACCATGCCGTCGGGCAGGGTCGTCAACGTCGCGTCCGCACGGTCCACCGAGTAGACCACGGTGTCCGCTCCGCCGGAGGCCGTCTGGATCCGACGTTCGATCTTCAGGTCCTTCGGGTTGATGGTCCGGTCGAAGATGCGCTCGACGAACGGCTCGAGCTTGTCCGAGCGTTCCTCGCCGTAGACGATGTTCGTGTCGAGCCAGGCGTCGCCGTCGATGAAGTTCTCGCCCGCGCGGGGTTCGATCAGATCGCTGCCCCCGCCGCCGAGGATCACGTTGTTGTTCATGTCCTCGGCCTCGAACGGCTCTCCGTCGAGGAACGGCAACGCGTAGACCGGCTTCTCGCCGCCGCCGAGCAGCTCGCGCAGACCCTCGACGCGGTCCAGCTGCGCCTGGGTCAACCGGTGGCCGTACCCGATCTTGTCCTCCTCGGGGTTGTCGAACGCGTCCCGGTTCTGGACGCCGCGGACGATGTCGTCGCCGTCGAACCCGGAGAAGGCCTCGACCTCGTCGTACCGGTCGACGATGGCGCTCTCGACGCCGGGCACGATCTGGACGGGGTCCAGGTCGGCCCGGATGAGGTGGTTCGTCTTGTCGTACGTGACCCAGTCGAACCCGAGCATGCCCGCGAAGCGGTCGGTGCCCGGACCGCCGATCATGACGTCGTCGCCGGCTTCGGCGTCGTGGTCGTTGTTGCCGGTGCGGCCCACCAGGACGTCGTGGCCGCCGTGGTACAGGCCGGCGTCATTCTGCGCGGTGTTGCTCAGGTCGCCGACGAGGAGGTCGGCGTTGGTGCCGCCGTCGATCCAGTCGTCGCCCTCGTCGCCGCGGGCGTTGTCACGTCCGGTACCGCCGAGGATGAAGTCGTTGCCGAGGCCGCCGAAGGTGGTCGAGGCGTCGTGCCCGCCGACGATGAAGTCCTGGCCGGAGCCGCCGAACAACAGGTCCCCGAGGCCCGGCCCGCCGTTGAGGGCGTCATTGCCGCCCTCGCCCTGCAGGCGGTCGTCGCCGAAGATGTCGGTGATCACGTCGTCGCCGTTGCCACCCATGAGCGCGTCGGCGCCGTCGTCACCCTCGATGGTGTCGTTGCCGCCCTTGCCCCACACGGAGTCGTCACCGAGGCCCGTGCGGATGGTGCTGTCCTGGTCGGTGTCCTGCACCACGATGTGGTCCTCGCCGCTGAAGCGCCAGCCCGAGTCCTGTGCGCCCGTGAGGCCCGCCGCGTTGAGCTCGGCCTGCCGCGTGACGCTGTCGTCGAGGCTGAACGTGAGCTGCGGTGCCGCGAACACGTCGTGCGGTACGCGGTCCGCTGTGGTGTTGCGCTGCACGATCTGGGACAGCGAGTTCGCCTCCAGCGCGTGGAACAGCGAGTTGCCCAGGTTGCGCGACAGGTAGTAGAACCGGTCGCCGTTCTGCAGGTCCTCGAGCTGCTTCTCGAAGACATGGTTGAACGTGGCGCCGAGCATGCCGCCGAAGACGTACGGCTTCTCGGCGAGGCCACCCATCCACAGGTCGATCCCGTCCAGCCCGGTCTCGGCCGCGGGGGCCTCCATGAACGCCTTGTCCTTGGACAGCTCGACGCCGGCGGCCCGCTTGGCTGCCAGGGTCTCGGCCCCGGTGACGCTGGGGTGGTTGCCGTAGGCGGCGATGAAGTTGACGATGGACTCCGGGTTCTTCATCGAGAGCCGGAAGTCCTCCCAGCTCGTGTAGGGCTTCAGCTGCGGATCGCGGGTCTCGGCGAAGAACGCCTTGCGCGCCGCCTGCAGTCCCGGCGTGCCGGTCTCCCTCGCCCGCGCCATGTTGATGGTCGCCAGGTCCAGCGGCAGTCCGAGGAGCTGGTTGCGGAGCGTGTCGGTGACGAACTCGTCCACCCCGTTGGCGGTCTGGTTCGCGAGGCCCTTGAGGATGTTGCCCGCGGCGTCGTCGGCGTTCGCGCCGGACTCAGCGAACAGGGTCGGCTTCAGGAAGGCATCCAGCAGCTTGATGTCCTTCATGGTTCCGTCAGCCTGCTGGACGGGAATGTTCTCCCGCAGCATGGAGTGCCCGAACCGGTACACGGAGTGGGCGAACTCGGCGCGGATCGAGGAGTTCACGTCCGGCTGGTAGGAGTTCTCGTTCAGCACCACCGGATCGATCTCGGGCTGGATCCGACGGGCGAACTCCTCGAAGACGAGGTGCTGGTACTGCATCTCCGCCAGGAAGCGCGCGGCCTGGAACGACCGTTCGCCCTCGTCCCAGAATCCGTCCGCGGCGAAGCGGGCCCGCAACTCGGCCGGCATGTCGACGAGTTCCGCCTCGATCTGCGCCTGGAGGCGGTTGTGCTCGGAGTGGAACACGTGGTGCACGGCGGTCAGGCCGATGTTCTCGTTGACGCGCCCGTCGCCCGCGACGTAGTGGGCGTCCAGCGCATCGTTGTCGTACCCGGGGATGACCACGCCGTCGGTGCCGGTGGTGTCGGGCTTCGGCGTGGCACCGTGGGCGATGTCGTCCAGGAACGAGGCGTTGGCCGTGAGGCCGTTGGTGGCGACCGGGGCGGTCCGGTTGCCCTCGACGAGCCCGTCCTGGGTGGCGAGCTGGGCGTTCCCGTCGGCGCTGAGGAGCAGGTGACCGTACGGGTCCGTCGCCAGCAGCGGCACGTCCAGGACGTCGAAGTCGTCGAGCTCGATGCCGAGGACCGTGCGCGCCTGGTCCTTGACGTCCTTCCAGGTGGGGAGCCCGCCGTCGGCGCCATCGAGCATCCGTCCCGTCGGAACCGGCTTGCCGTCGATCACCTCGTACTCGCGCATGAACGCGTGGTGGGAGGCGTGCGAGCCGTAGGTCTGGTTCAGGTCCACGAACGGGGTGGTGCGGTTGACGTGCTCGCGGGCACTGCCGTCCTTGCCGGTGTCGATCGTGGCGCGGGTCAGGGTCAGGAAGTTGGTGCGCCCGCCCGGGGTGTACAGCGGATCGTCCTCCTTGAGCGGAACGACGACGGTGCCGTTGCCGCCCTTGGACACCAGGTCCAGTCCGTGGTCGAAGAACTGGCCGAAGATGGTGAACAGGCTCGTGGCGGAGGCCGACAGGCCCTCGTCCGTGGCGATGTCCGGGATGACGGTGTTCGTCTCGCCCTCCGGCCCGGCTCCCTCGACGCGCTCCGCCACCTGGGCGGCGGCCGGGTTGGCCGTGGTCTGGTCGACAATCAGGTTGCTGATCGTGCGCGGGGCGGAGTCGTAGACGAAGCCGTCCGTCTGCTTGTAGCTCGTCGCCGCCCCGGGCGCGCTGGTGTTGTTGCCGGGGGCGAACGGCGGGGTGACCTCGGCGTCCGCGTACTGGGCGGGTACGAGGCGGGGGAAGGTCTCCTGCGCCGTGCCGAATCCGTCCTGGCCGGTCATGAGGTTGTTCCACCGCCCGTCGACCGTGCGCAGCCCGTGCGGCAGGAGCGGATTGCCCACGCACGGCTTGTTGGCGGCGTTGAAGAACGTCTGGGACGCGACGTCGAACCGCTTGTCGTTGCCGCAGAGCGGCGAGGCGTCGGGGTCCTTCAGCGTCCGCTCGGCGTGTGCCTCGGCGATCTCGACCTGCTTGATGATGTATTCGAGATCGCCCTGCGTGATGTTGAAGTCCTGGCCGGGTGGTGGTGCGGCGGACGCCGCCGGCATCGGCACGAGGACGCTCGTGGCGAGCAAGGCGGCCCCAACCGCCATGGTCCCTAACTTCTTGCCCGGTCGCCCGGACGTGGCCCCAGTGTTCTTCATGTTCTTTCACTCCCAAGGTGATGACGGCGCGGCAGAGCACCCGGCCCGTCGGACAAAACGGTGATGCCCCCATGAGGCTGCTCCTCGTGGGCCGCCGGGGACTGGCGGGACTCGAGGTGTCGCGACGTCTGGGTCACCGGGGGCGGTGACTTGGGACGATGCGACTACGCCGAATCTAGAAGCATGGGGATCCACCGGGAACACGAAGCGGTACTCGCCCACCGCTTCCCGCACCCCTGGGCCGCTGCGGTCAACCGGTCAGTGCTCCGACGCCGGGTGGCGGGAACCACGAGTTTGTACTCGCTCACTGCTTGTTCGCCCCTGGAGACCGTGTCGACGGACCGGGCCGATCGCCCGCCGCGGGGTGGCCGGAGGCAGGGTCCGGGAGGGTGGTCGCGGGTGCGACGGCGCGCATCGCGCGCCGTCACCGTGGCCCGGGCGTGCCGAGGCCGCGCCCGACGACGGTGCGACGGCGCTGACGGGCGCACTGTCCGTGGCCGGAGCGGACCGGTCGGCCGGGCCCCTGGGGCGGGACGCGACCTGGTCATCCCGTGCGGGAACCGCCGGGGAGATGCCGCGGTGACGCGGCCAGTCCGGTTCGCCCGGGAGGGGCGGCCCGGGACGGGGAGCGCCCGCCCCGGCCGGACCACCGCCGTCCTCGTGGCCGGCTACGCCTAAGCGGCCGTCTCGGGCCAGTTGCCGTCCAGCATCTGCAGGAACTCGGGCTCGGAGACCAGCTCGACGTGCTGGCCGTTGCGCCGGCGGGTCAGAGCGTCCCGCGTCTTGCGGTGTCCCAGGGCTCCCCCGCGCGCGCCGGTGGCCAGGTCCGCCGGCCGGAAGCCGTCGCCCACCACGAGCATCGTCGTCTGGCCGTTGATCCTGCTGGACGGCTGGGCCCCGCACTCGGCGGCACGGTTCTTGGCGTCCTGCCGGGACATGCCCAGGTTGCCGGTGAAGACCACCGTGTGGCCGAACAACGGATGGGCGGGGTCGGCATCGGGCGCCGGGGCGGCGTTGGTGCCCTCGTCCGGCCAGTGCATCAGGTCGGGCATGGCGGAGGAACGGGGCAATGCCGCCTCGGCGTCGAACACCGGGCCCAGGCCCCGCGCCTGGCGGGTCGCCCGGGACTCCGGGCCCTGCCCGGCGCGCCGCGGCTCGAGCCGGCGCAGGTGGATCCCCTCGGCGGCCAGCACACGGGCCAGGCCCCGCTCCAGGACGGCCGTCGCCCCCGTCACCCCTGTCGCTTCCGGTGCCCCGCCCCCGTCGAGCGTCGCCGCCGTCCCGGGGCCGAACGGCACCGCCGCGGACGCCGGTGTGCTCGTCCTGCGGGACACCACGTCGATCATGATCCGCGCGCAGGCCTCGGCGTCGGCGAGCGCGTCGTGGTGGTTCCTCAACTCGTAACCGGCCTCCCGGGCCGCCACGGGCAGGGCGTACGAGGGCAGGTCGTAGGTGCGCCGGGCCATCACGAGCGAGCAGGCGTAGTCGATCTGTGGGATGTCCATCCCCGAGACCTCGAGCGCGGACTCGATCACGCCGATGTCGAACCCGGCGTTGTGGGCCACCACGGGGTCCTCCCCGATGAAGCCGGCCAGGTCGGGGAACAGGTCCCCGAAGCGCGGTGCCGAGGCCACCTGGCCGGCGGTGATGCCATGGATGCGCACGTTGCGGGCGTCGAAACGGTCGAAACCCGCCGGCGGCCGCATCAGCCAGTACGCCCGCTCGACCGGTTGCCCGCCCCGGACGCGGACCAGCCCGACCGAGCACGGGGAGCCGCGGAAGCCGTTGGCGGTCTCGAAGTCGAGGGCGGTGAAGTCCAGTGCGGTGTCCTCCCCTGTCATCAGCGGTCCTCGACCGGCGCGGTCGCCCCCGCGGCGGTGGAACCGGCGCCCAGCACCCGGATGAGCTCGGGCAGCAGCTGGCGGAAGGCCATGCCCCGATGGCTGATCGAGTTCTTCTCGGCCGCGGAGAGCTCGGCCACGGATTCCGACCGCCCGTGCGGCCTCAGGATCGGGTCGTAGCCGAATCCCCCGTCTCCGCGCGGTTCCGTGAGCAGGGCCCCCGTGAGGAACCCCGTCTCGACGAGTTCCTCACCCGTGGGCGTCACCATCGCGGCGGCGCAGACGAAGGCCGCCTGGCGGTGTTCGGGCCCCACGTCCGCCAGCTGGTCCAGCAGCAGCCGCAGGTTCGCCGCGTCGTCACCGTGCCGTCCGGCCCAGCGGGCCGAGAAGATCCCGGGAGCACCCCCCAGCACCTCCACGGCCAGGCCGGAGTCGTCGGCCACGGCCACCAGCCCCGTGTGGGCCGACACGGCACGGGCCTTCTTCAGGGAATTCTCCTCGAACGTGACGCCGTCCTCGACCACGTCCGGAGCGCCTGCCGCCTCGGCATCGATGACCTGGGTGTCCACGTCCAGGCCGGGGACCTTCCCGCGCAGGAGTTCGCGCAGTTCACGCAGCTTGCCCTGGTTGCGGGTCGCCAGGACCAGCCGCGGCCCGGCGCCGGGGCTCTCGACCCCGCTCACCGGTCACCGGCGAGGGTCTCGCGCTGGATCCGGGTCAGCTCGGCCGTGCCCTCCACCGCCAGGTCGAGCAGCGCGTCGAGTTCGGCCCGCCGGAACGGCGCACCCTCGGCGGTGCCCTGGACCTCCACGAAGTCCCCGGCCCCGGTGACCACGACGTTCATGTCCGTCTCCGCGCGCACGTCCTCGACGTACGGCAGGTCCAGCATGGGCACGCCGTCGATGATCCCGACGGACACGGCCGCCACGGAGTCCTTCAGCGGCTGCGCCGCGGCCGGGATGATGCCCTGGCCCTTGGCCCACGTGATGGCGTCCGCGAGGGCCACGTACGCGCCCGTGATGGCGGCCGTGCGGGTGCCGCCGTCGGCCTCCAGCACGTCGCAGTCCAGCACGATGGTGTTCTCCCCGAGGACCTTGAGGTCGATGATGGCGCGCAGGGACCGGCCGATCAACCGGGAGATCTCATGGGTCCTGCCCCCGATCCTGCCCTTGACCGACTCGCGCTGGGAACGGGTGTTCGTGGCCCGCGGCAGCATGGCGTACTCGGCGGTGACCCAGCCCGTGCCCTCGCCCTTGAGCCACCGGGGCACCCCCTCGGTGAAGGACGCGGTGCACAGTACCCGGGTGTTGCCGAACTCGATCAACGCCGAGCCCTCGGCCTGACGGGACCAGCCCCGGGTGATGCTGATGGGCCGCAGGGCGTTGACGGCCCGGCCGTCCTGCCGGGCCGCGGCGCCACCGGTCCCGGGGGCGGGGCTGGTCGTGGGCAGGACAGGGCTTCCGGGGTTCCCGGACGTCGATGAGGTCATGACCGCCATCCTACCGAGCGGCTCAGACCCGATAGGTGACCCCCGAGACCGCCACGGCCAGGTCGCCGTCGAACGCCTCGCGTGCCTCGACCGACGCCGTCAGCGGATCCGTCCACACGGGCAGGTGGGTCAGCAGCAGCCGTCGCGCACCGGCGTCGGAGGCCATCTGGCCGGCGCGGCGGCCGGTCAGGTGCACGCCGTCGATGCCGTCGTCACGGCCCTCCTGGAAGGCCGCCTCGCACAGGAACAGGTCGGCGTCCCGCGCGGCCTCCACGAGGCCCTCGCAGGTGTCCGTGTCCCCGGAGTAGGTCAGCACCCGGCGCACGTCCTCGCCGTCCGGCCCGGGCCCGGTGGTCTCCACCCGCAGGGCGTAGGCCTCCTCGATGGGGTGGCGCACGGGGACCGGGGTGACGGTGAACGGGCCGATGGTCACCGGCTCGTGGGACCGCCAGTGCCGGAAGTCGAAGTCGGGGTGCATCCCCGGGTCCGGGTCCAGCCCGTAGGCGATGGCCATCCGGTCCGCGGTGTCCGCCGGCCCGTAGACCGGGACGTGGACGCCCTTCCAGCCGTAGGGGTTCCAGCGGATCGCCACGTGCAGCCCGCACAGGTCCATGCAGTGGTCCGGGTGCAGGTGGGAGAGCAGCACGGCATCGATGTCGTCCAGGCTCATGTACCGCTGCAGGGTGCCCAGGGCACCGTTGCCCAGGTCCATCAGGATGCGCCAGGTCTTGGGCGCGGATCCGTCCTCGGTACGCCCCTCGGCCGTGACCAGGTAGCACGATGCCGGGGAGCCCGGCCCGGGGAAGGACCCGGAGGCACCGATGATCGTGAGCTTCACCCTGTTGCTGGCCTTCCCTGCGTGGTGGTCGACGGCGAGGTCGCGAGGTTTTCGTCCACTGTACTGGTCACCGGCCGCCGGCCGTCGCGTGCGGCCGCGAGCATCTCCGGGGTGATCCGGGCGAGCACGCCGGTGGGATAGCGCTCCGAGATGTGGTCCACGTGCTGCACGCCGCCGACCTCCGGTCCGAGGAAGCGCCGGGCCAGCCGCTCGAACTGCTGCGGGTCACCCGTCGCCATGAACCGGTGCCCCGTCGTCTCGTCCACCCCGGCCGGGCGTTCCAGGCCGTGCCGGACCAGGGCCCGGTACACGTCCTTCGCCGTCTCCTCCGCGGAGGAGACCAGGGTGACGTCCTCACCCATGACCAGGGAGATCACGCCGGTCAGCAGGGGGTAGTGTGTGCAGCCCAGCACGAGGGTGTCCACGCCGGCGGCCTTCAGCGGCGCCAGGTATTCCTCGGCCGTGGCCAGCAGCTCGGCACCGGTGGTGATCCCCGCCTCCACGAATTCCACGAAGCGGGGGCAGGCCACCGAGGTGATCCGCAATTGGGGGGCGGCGGCGAACGTGTCCTCGTAGGCCCTCGAGCCCACCGTCGCCTCCGTGCCGATCACCCCGACGTGCCCGTTGCGCGTGGCCGCGACCGCGCGCCGGACGGCCGGCTGGATGACCTCGACCACGGGGATCCCGTACCGGGCCGTGTACCGCTCCCGGGCGTCACGCAGCACGGCCGCCGAGGCGGAGTTGCACGCGATGACCAGGACCTTGACGCCCGCGTCCACCAGTTCGTCCATGATCCCGAGCGCGAAGGCCCGCACCTGGGCGATGCTGCGCGGGCCGTAGGGTCCGTGGGCCGTGTCCCCCACGTAGGCGATCTCCTCGCCGGGCAACTGGTCGATGATCGCCCGGGCGACCGTCAGTCCGCCCACCCCGGAGTCGAACACCCCGATCGGTGCCAGGCCGGCCGGCGTGGGGTCAGCGTCCGCGGGGGCCGGTCCGGGGCGCACGAAGGTCTGGGAGTTCTGGGTCATGGTCCTTCAGAGGATAGGCGCAGAGCGACGCGTCAGTCGGGAAGGCGCGTGGACAGGGCCACCATGAGCGTCTCCAGCAGCCACGTGGTGAAGTTGTACAGCAGGGCCATGTAGGACTCCACGTCCGTGGCCTCGGACCAGTCGTCCACCTCGTGGACCCTCTCGGCGTCCTCCTCGGTCTCGATGCCCAGCCGGGACGAGAGCACCAGGCGCACGTCGTTCAGGGCACGGCTGAAGGAGACCGCCTCGGGCTCGGTCAGCACGACGGGGTTGGCCTGCAGTGCGGCCACCGCCCGCTGCAGGTCCTGGGTCTTGGACCGGCGCACGGCGTCCTCGGTGAGGGCGCGGATCTCCCCCGCCGCCCGGTCCGCCGCGCCGGAGTCCCCCTCGTCGCCGTCGTCGCGGTCGTCACCCACGACGCCGTCCGGCAGCAGGCGCGCCAGCGCCGGGTCCTCGGGAGCGGGACGGTACGGGGCCGCCGTCGGGACCGTTCCGGCTCCGGGCCCGGCACCGTCCGAGACTCCGGGCAGCCCACCGTCCCGCAGCGGTCCGAGGCCGGCCACGATGTCCCAGAAGGCGTCCCCGTCCGGACCCTCGGTGTCGGGCCGGTCGGCCATCACGGCGGCGGGATTCCCGGGCCGGTCCCTGTCGAGGAGCTGGATGACGTCCTGGAACAGGGTGCGCAGCAACCGGCGTTCGGCACGCTCGAGGTCGGCCACGAACCCCTTCGGCGTGGACTTGAAGGCACGCGCCATCAGGCGCCCTCGCCCGTCTCGTGCTGAAGGGTGGCCCACAGGCCGTACCCGTGCATTGCCTGCACGTGCCGCTCGGCCTCCTCGCGCTGGCCCGAGGCCACGATCGCCCTGCCCTCCTGGTGGACCTGCAGCATCAGCCGGTCGGCCTTCTCCCGGCTGAACCCGAAGTAGGACCGGAACACGTAGGAGACGTAGCTCATGAGATTGACCGGGTCGTTCCACACGATCACCTGCCAGGGACGGTCCAGCAGGGTGAGCCGCGCGGGGTCCGGACGTTCGAGCAGGCCGGTGGACCCGCCGGGCACCTGGTCGGGCGAGGCGCCGGGCGGCACGGGAACCTGACTGCACCACACCATGGCGCCCATTCTACGCGGCCGCCGGTCCACGGACCGGGTGGTCACTGGCTGTAGGGTGACTGGCGTGACCGAGCTGACTTCGACGCGGGACACGGGCTGGCTGCTGCCCACCTCGCTGTTCACGGACCACTACGAACTGACCATGCTGCAGGCCGCCCTGAGGTCCGGGGCGGCGCACCGCCGCAGCGTCTTCGAGGTGTTCTCCCGCCGGCTGGCCGAGGGCCGCCGGTACGGCGTCGTCGCCGGGACCGGGCGGTTGCTCGAGGGACTGGCCACGTTCCGGTTCGGCGCCGGCGAGCTCGACTTCCTGGCGGACCACCGCGTGGTGGATGACGCCACGCTGCAGTGGCTGGCGGACTTCCGCTTCTCGGGCAACATCTTCGGCTACGCCGAGGGCGAGGCCTACTTCCCCTACTCCCCCATCCTGCAGGTGGAGTCCTCCTTCGCCGAGGCCTGCATCCTGGAGACCTACCTGCTCTCCGTGCTCAACTACGACTCGGCGGTGGCCTCGGCCGCCTCGCGGATGACCTCCGTGGCGGCGGACCGTCCGTGCATCGAGATGGGTGCCCGCCGCATCAACGAGGAGGCCGCCGTCGCGGCCGCCCGCGCCGCCGTCATCGCCGGGTTCGACTCGACCTCGAACCTGGCGGCCGGCGAGCGCTACGGGGTGAAGACCGTCGGCACGGCGGCCCACTCGTTCACGCTGCTGCACGACTCGGAGCGCGAGGCCTTCGAGGCGCAGGTCACGGCCCTCGGGCGGGACACCACGCTGCTGGTGGACACCTATGACGTCGAGCAGGGTGTGCGGACGGCCGTCGAGGTCGCCGGCACCGCGCTGCGCAATGTCCGGCTCGACTCCGGTGACCTCGTCGAGCAGGCCCACCGGGTGCGGAGGCTGCTGGACGACCTCGGCAACACCAGCACCGGCATCATGGTCACCTCCGACCTGGACGAGTACGCCATCGCCTACCTGCGGTCGGCGCCGGTGGACTCCTACGGCGTGGGCACCCGGCTGGTCACCGGTTCCGGCGCGCCGACGGCCTCCATGGTCTACAAGCTGGTCAGCCGCCAGGACGACGACGGCACCTGGGTGGACGTGGCCAAGGCCTCCTCCGGCAAGGGTTCGATGGGCGGCCGCAAGTTCGCCGCGCGCCAGCTCGACGCCCCCGGCCGGGCCACCGCCGAGCTGGTCGGCGTCAACGAGCCGCCGGACGCGGACTCCAACGACCGCCCGCTGCAGCACGCGCTGGTGCTGGACGGCGAGCTGCAACCCGGATGGACGGGACCGGAGGCGGTGGTCCGGGCCGCCCGGCGGCACCAGGACTCCCGTTCCGAGCTGCCCGCCGCGGTGCGTAGACTTCAGCCCGGCGAGCCGGCCATACCCACCGTCTTCACCGAGGCCTGACTCACCGGTCCAACCCGCGGTGGCGCCTCGCCACCACCCGTCTCCCCACGCACAGAACAGGAAAGAATCCCACCATGCGTGCCTTGGTCATCGTGGACGTACAGAACGACTTCTGTGAGGGCGGCTCCCTGGCCGTCGAGGGCGGCGCCGAGACCGCCGCGAGGATCACCGCCTTCCTGGACGAGCGCGGTTCCGAGTTCGACGCCGTCGTGGCCACCCGCGACTGGCACGTCGATCCCGGCCCGCACTTCGCCGCCGAGGACGCCGAGCCGGACTACACCGAGTCCTGGCCGGTGCACTGCGTGGCCGGCACGGCAGGCGCCGAGCTGCACCCGGCCCTGGACTCCGAATACCTCGACGCCCAGTTCCTCAAGGGCCGCTTCGACAGCTCCTACTCGGGCTTCGACGCCCAGCTCGGCAGCCCCGACATGGTCCGCTCCGGCGCCCCCGAGGGCACCGCGGGTCCCTTCGGCGCCACCGCCGCCGCGGCCACGGCCGTCGAGGACGGCGCCCCCGGCCTGGACGACTGGCTGCGCCAGCAGGGCGTGAACTCGGTGGTGGTCGTAGGGATCGCCACGGACCACTGCGTCAAGGCCACCGTGCTGGACGCTATCGACGCCGGCTATGACACGTTCGTCTACACCGACCTGGTCGCCGGGGTGGACGCCGAGCGCTCCGAGGAGGCCCTCCAGCTGATGGAGGAGAACGGCGCCGTCCTGCAGGCCTGGGGCGGATCGGCCGAGTAGTCGCCCTGCCCTCGAGGCGACTGCGGTCGCCGGGTCCGGCCACCCGGTGATCTTTCGGCGCGCCACCGGGGCGCAGGGGCATAACCCCTGGTTTGCGCCCGGGTTTTCCCTGCTGGCAGGATGGTGCCGATCCGTGGCAGTGGGCCGCGGATCTCCCTGACTCGTGAGAGGAAACCGATGTCTACTCCCGGTGACAGTCCGGGGCACAGTCTGTGCCCCCCGCTGACACGCGCGCAGGCGCGCACGACGTGTGGTGGGGGGTGTAAGAAGTGGAAGTAGTCTCGATCCTCATCGGCCTGGTCCTGATCGGTGCGTGCGCCCTGTTCGTGGCGGCGGAGTTCTCCCTGATCACGGTCAACAAGAACGACGTGCGGGACGCCGCCGCGACCGGGGACAGGAAGTCCGCCGGTGTGCTCACGGCGATGAACACGCTCTCCACCCAGCTCTCGGGTGCCCAGCTGGGCATCACGCTGACCAACCTGGGCATCGGCTTCCTGGCCGAGCCGGCCATCGCAGCCCTCGTGGTGGGTCCGCTGGAGCAGGCCGGGCTGGCGGAGCCGCTGGCGCGGTCCGTCTCCGTGGCCCTGGCCCTGGTGATCGCGACGCTGCTGACCATGGTGTTCGGTGAGCTGGTGCCCAAGAACCTGGCGATCGCCCGGCCGCTGGCCACCGCGCGCGCAGTGTCCGGGTTCCAGCGTGCCTTCAGCACGGTCACCGGGCCGCTGCTGACGTTCTTCAACGGGACGGCCAACCGGATCGTGCGGGCGCTGGGCATCGAGCCGCAGGAGGAGCTGGCCTCGGCCCGTTCTCCCGAGGAATTGACGGTACTGGTAGGACATTCGGCCCGCCAGGGCGTGCTGCCCGAACAGACCGCCCAGCTCGTCCAGCGCTCCTTCGCGTTCGGCACGCGGCGGGCCCACGACGCGATGACCCCCGGGACCCGCATCGTCAGTCTCACTCCGGGGCAGAGCGTGCAGGACATGCTCTCCACGGCGGCGGCGACCGGCCACTCCCGGTTCCCGGTCATGGAACCCGGATCGCCCGAGGTGCAGGGCATCGTCCACGTCCGCCGGGGCCTGGCCGTGCCGTTCCCTGACCGCGGGCACACCCCGGTCGCCACCGTCATGGACGAGCCGACCTTGATGCCGGACACCGTGGAGTTGGACGACCTGATGGACACCCTGCGCGCCGGTGGGCTGCAGATGGCCGTGCTGATCGACGAGACCGGTGACGTGGCCGGGCTAATCACCCTGGAGGACCTGGTCGAGGAGCTCGTGGGTGAGGTCGTGGACGAGCACGACCCGGACGAGGGGACCAGTGAGCACCTGCCCGACGGGACCTGGCGGCTCGACGGGGCCCTGCGCCCCGATGAGGTCAGCACGCTGCTGGGGCACCACATCCCGGAAGGCTCCGACTATGACACCCTCGCCGGGTTCCTGACCCTGCACCTGGGGTCGATCGCCACAGTCGGGGACGAGGTCGAGATCGACACCGAACCGGCCCACGGGTATCGGGCCGCACGGATCACCCTGCGCGTGGAAGAGATGGACGGGGCACGCATTGCCCAGATCAGCGCCTCCGCCACCCCCCTCGAGACGGAAGAGAGTGCCCGCTAGTGGATACCGTGGGAATCATCCTGACCATCGTGCTGCTCGCGGCCAACTTCTTCTTCGTCGGCGCCGAGTTCTCCCTGATCGCCGCCCGGCGGTCCATCATCGAACCCCGGGCCCAGGAGGGCGGCCGGGCCGCCCGGATGACCCTGTGGGCGATCGAGAACGTCTCGCTGATGATGGCGGGCGCCCAATTGGGCATCACCGTGTGTTCCCTGGCCCTGGGGTACGTCACCAAGCCGATGGTCGTCTACGCCCTGCAGGGACCGTTCGAGGCCCTGGGCGTACCAGAGGCGGCGATCGACACCATCGCCTACGTCATCGCCTACGCCCTGGTGACCTACCTGCACGTCGTGCTCGGCGAGATGGTGCCCAAGAACATCGCCCTGGCCGGACCGGAGCGGATGGCCCTGGTGCTCGGACCGGCACTGGTCGTCGTCGTGCGGATCCTGCAGCCGATGCTGTGGGCCATGAACGCGATGGGCAACGGTATCCTGCGCCTGTTCAAGGTGACCCCGAAGAACGAGGTCACCAGCGCCTTCACCCGGGACGAGGTGGCGGGCCTGGTCGGCGAGTCCCGCGAGGGCGGGCTGCTGGACCACCAGGACGAGCGCCTGCTGCTCGGTGCCCTCACCTTCGAGGAGCGCTCCGTGAAGTCCATCGTGATCCCCCTGCACGAGGTCACCACGCTCCCGGCCGGGTGCACCCCGGAACAGATCGAGACCGTCGCGGCCAACGGGTACTCACGGTTCCCGGTGCAGTCCGAGGACGGCGAGCTGCGCGGGTACGTGCACGTCAAGGACCTGCTCAGCCTGGATGCGGTCGAGCGGAACGCGCCCCTGCCGGAGCGGCTGGTCCGGGACCTGCCGCAGGTGCACGTCGCCGAGCACCTGCAGACCTCGTTGCGCCAGATGCAGCGGGACGGGGCGCACCTGGCTCTGGCCGTGGACCACGATGGACATCCGTATGGAATCGTCACCCTCGAGGACATGCTCGAGGAACTGGTCGGGCAGATCCGCGACGACAGCCGTGTCTCCCGGTAGCAACGGTGAGCGGGCGGCCTGGTCCTCCCGCCCGGTTCCCGGTCCTGCGGGCCGCCCGTCCGAGGGTGGCCCGCAGGACCAGTCCGGTCACAGGCCATGAACGGCCTCGACGGGGCCGGGATCGTCGGGGACCTGCTGTCCTGGGTCGGATTGTGCCTGGGCCTGCCCCTGCTGCTGGCCGGGATGCTGCGGCGTTCCAGGGAACGGTCCCTGGTGGCCACCGAGGTCGTCATCGTTCGAGGCCCGCCTGAACCGCAGGCCCGCTGGTTCGCCAGCGGGGAGTTCTACGACCGCCCCCTGCACGCGACGGAGCACTCCCACTATGCCGGCAGGGACGTCTGCACCGGGTACGTCAGCCCCCGGGAGCCCTGGGTCATGGGTTTCGAGCGTCATCGGCAGGCCACCGGTACATGCCTGGCACTGGGTGCGACCTTCATCATCATCGGGCTCTGCGGCCTCATCCTCTCGATCATCCCCCTGGTGATCGGCTGAGGTCGGTGGCCGGGGCGCCGGGTGGACCACCGGTTCGCGTCATCCGCTCCCTTCGGGTCGGCGAAGCGCGTCGATCGGCCCCCTGGCACCCGGCCCGGCGGCTTTGTACCCTCGGAGGCACGAGGTGAGTCGACGGTGCCCCCTGATGATGTCTTCGTCCCCTATGGCCCCTCCCATTGGGGTGCGCTGGTCGTCTGCGTCCTCGGCGCCGTGTTCGTCATCGGCGTGGGCCGGCGGTTGCGGGGCTCCGGGGCCGAGGTGGTCTTCTCCCGGGTGTTCGCCGGGGTTCTGGCCGTGTACGCGGTGGCGATGCTCGTCTATCGGTGGTGGCCGGGCCAGTTCGACCTCCACATCGCCCTGCCGGTCCACCTCTCGGATCTGGCGTGGATGGTCGCGGTCATCGCGCTGTGGACCCGGACCCACTGGGCGTTCGCCCTTACCTACTACTGGGGACTGACGCTGAACCCGCAGGCCATCCTCACCCCGGCCCTGAACTCGCCGGACTTCCCCCACATCGACTTCATCGACCTCTGGATCCAGCACCTGCTGGTGCTGTGGGCGGCGCTGTACCTGACGTGGGGACGCGGCACCCGGGTGGCCTGGGGCAGCTACCGGATGGCCCTGGTCGTCACGGTGGCGTGGGCGGTGGCGGCCTTCGGGCTCAACGGCTGGCTGGGGACCAACTACGGCTTCCTCAACGCGAAGCCCGACAACCCATCGGTCCTTGATCTCTTCGGGTCCTGGCCCTGGTACCTGGCCGTGGAGTTCCTCATTATTTCCGCGGTGTGGGCGCTCATGACCTGGCCGTGGACGGCCCGGCGGCCGGCCCGGCGGCTGGCCCGGGCCTGGACGGCGTCCCCGGACGCACGAGCCCCACGGACAGACCGTGGACGGCATCGCCGGCCGCGGTAAGGGGCGGACCGTCCGCAGTCCGGAACGGTTCCGTCGCGGACGGGCGTGACATAGCGTGACGGAATGGACGCCGACACCCTGGTGAATCTCGCGCTGGTTGTGATGTTCGTGCTGATCGGAGGAGTCTTCGCCGGCACCGAGATGGCCATCGTGAACGTGCGTCCATCCCAGGTCCGGACCCTGGAGTCCACCGGTCCGCGCGGGGCCAGGACGGCGGCCCTGGTCCGGAACCCCAACCTGTTCCTCTCCGCCGTGCAGATCGGGGTGACGGTCGCCGGGTTCTTCTCCTCCGCCTACGGCGCCTCGACCATCGCCCCGGACCTCGAGCCGTGGCTGGTGTCCCTGGGGATGGGGGAACAGACGGCGGGCACCACGGCCCTGGTGGGACTGACCCTGGTCATCGCCTACCTGTCCCTGGTGTTCGGGGAACTGGTCCCCAAGCGGCTGGCCATGCAGAACGCGATGGCTCTCACCCGGACTCTGGCCCCGCCGCTGGGAGTCTTCGCGCGCCTGATGCGCCCGGTCATCTGGCTGCTCTCGGCCTCCACGAACGTCGTGATCCGCCTGCTCGGCGCAGATCCGACGGTGGACCGGGAATCGGTCTCCGCCGAGGAGATCCGGTCCATGGTCTCGACCGCCGAGTCGCTGGAGGAGGTGGACCGGCGGGTGCTCACCGCCGTCTTCGAGGCCGCGGAACGCACCGTCGTCGAGGTGATGCGCCCCCGCCCCGAGGTGAACTTCCTCGACGGCGCGACCACGGTCGGGCAGGCGCTGCGGGAGTTGGCCACGCTGCCGAACTCCCGCTACCCGGTGACCGGGCGGGACACCGATGACGTGCTGGGCTTCGTCCACGTCCGGGACCTGCTCCGGGTGGAGGACCGCACGCTCACCCTGGGGTCGATCGCTCGGACCATCACGGTGCTGCCCGGGACGGTCGAGGTCCTGCAGGCGCTGCACCGCATGCGGGACAGCGGTGACCAGATCGCCCTGGTGATCGACGAGTACGGCGGCACCGACGGGATCGTCACCCTGGAGGATCTGCTGGAGGAACTTGTCGGCGACATCTACGACGAGTTCGACGACAGCCTGGAGCCGGCGGGCGGCACCCTGAGCGAGGGGCAGGACGTGGAGGTCGACGGTGGGTTGATCCTGCAGGAGCTGGCCCAGCACACCGGCGTGCACCTGCCCGACGACGGTTCCTACGAGACCGTGGGCGGGTTCATGATGGCCGAGCTGGGCCGGGTCCCGGCGATCGGGGACGTGATCGACGTCGGGGGGGCCTCGCTGCGGGTCCTGGCCATGGACGGGCGGCGCGTGGGCCGCGTCCAGATCAGCCGGGGTGCCGGAACCGGACCCCCCGAGACGGGTCCCTGAGCCGCGCACCGGGGCCGCCTGCTGTCGGCCCCTGGCGCCCCTGCCCGCGGGTGGCCCGCAGGCTGGCGATGACGGACACGGTCAGGATGAGGGCGACGACGGCCAGGGAGACCGGGGTGGGGATGTAGAACACGTCGATCTTCAGCAGCATCTTGATCCCGACCCAGACCAGAACCAGCGCCAGGCCGACCTTGAGGTAGACGAAGCGGTGGATCAGGTCGGCCAGCAGGAAGTACATCGCCCGCAGTCCCAGGATGGCGAAGGCGTTGGCGGTGAAGACCAGGAACACCTCGTCGGTCACCGCGAAGATGGCCGGGATCGAGTCCACGGCGAACACCACGTCCGTGGTCTCGATCAGCACCAGCACCGCCAGCAGCGGCGTGGCCAGCACCACCCCGTCCCTGCGCACCAGCAGCCGCTGGCCGTGGAAGGTGTCGGTCATCGGCACCAGCCGGCGGAACGCGGTCAGCGCCCTGGACTGGTCCGGGTTCAGTTGTTCGTGGCGCTGCCGGATCATCCGGTACCCGGTGTACAGCAGGAAGGCGGCGAACACGTACAGCACCCAGGTGAAGTGCTGGATCAGCACCGCGCCGGCGGCGATGAAGATGCCGCGGAACACGAGGGCGCCGAGCACCCCGAGGAACAGCACCCGGTGCTGGAACCGGGGCGGGACGGCGAAGTGGGTGAAGATGATGGCCCACACGAACACGTTGTCCACGGACAGGGACTTCTCGATCAGGTACCCGGCGAAGTACTGCTGGCCGTACTCGGCACCCCATCCGGTCCAGACGAGCACGCCGAAGCCGACACCGCACGCCACCCAGACCGCGGACCAGGCTGCGGCCTCCCGCACCCCGATGACGTGGGCACGACGGTGGGCGACCAGGTCGACGACCAGCATCGCGATGATGAAGGCCAGGACCACTGACCAGATCCACAGGGGGACGTCCATGACGGGACACCTTTCGATCGATGAGATCGAAGGTCTCTCCCGGCCGGCTGAGGGCCCGCCCGCCGGGCCCGGTGGGCCGTAGTGACGACGGGTCGGCTGGGGGGATACTCCCCTTCTGGTGCAGAAAATTAGACCATGACCGCACCGGAGGGTTCAAGACCCCCGTTCATCCCCCTCACGGCCGTGGAGAGGACCGGGGCGCTCACTTCCGTCCGACGAACCAGCCCGCCAGCGTCTGCAACCGGGTCTCGAGCTGCTCGGCCGTGGCCTGGGCGACCGCCGGTCCCCCGCTGATCTCCCGCAACCGGTTGTGGATGATCCCGTGCGGGGTGCCGGACCGGGCCGACCAGGCCGAGACATTCTTCGAGAGCTGGCTGCGCATCTCCTTGAGGCGGCGGTGGTCCACCACGGTGGCCTGACCGTCATGGCCGGCCGCCCCCGTGGCGGCGTGGTCGGCCCGTGGACGGCGCCGGAGCTGTTCGGCCTGGCGCTGGCGCAGCAGCTGCCCCACCTGTTCGGGCTCCAGCAGTCCCGGGATCCCCAGGAAGTCCAGCTCGTCCTCGGACCCGACCGCCCCGCCGGTGCCGAACTCGGAACCGTCGAAGAGCACCCGGTCGAAGGCCGCCTGGGACTCCAGTGCCTTGAACTCGGAGCGTGTCAGGGAGTCCGAGGCCCGGTCCTGGCGGTTCGCCGCCGCGAGCAGGTCCTCCTCCGGGGACTGGGACAGGTCCTCCGACTCCAGGACACCGGGGGCCGCTTCGGGCCGGTCCAGGGCGTGGTCGCGCTCGGCCTCCATCTCGTTGGCCAGCAGCATCAACTGGGGCACCGAGGGCAGGAACACGCTGGCGGTCTCCCCCCGGCGCCGGGAGCGCACGAAGCGGCCGACGGCCTGGGCGAAGAACAGCGGGGTGGAGGTCGAGGTCGCGTACACCCCGACGCAGAGCCGGGGCACGTCCACGCCCTCGGAGACCATGCGCACCGCGACCATCCAGCGTTGAGTGCCGGCCGAGAATTCCTCGATACGGTCGGAGGCGCCCTTGTCATCGGACAGGACGACGGTGATCTCCTCACCGGTGATGGCCTGCAGCTGGGCGGCGTAGGCGCGCGCGTCCTCGTGGTCCGTGGCGATCACCAGGGCGCCGGCGTCGGGGACGTTGCGTCGCACCTCGGTCAGCCGGCGGTCCGCCGCGCGCAGCACCGAGGGGATCCACTCCCCCTCCGGGTTCAGGGCGGTCCGCCACGCCTGGGCGGTGATGTCCTTCGTGGCCGCCTCGCCGAGCTGGGCCTCCATGACGTCACCCGTGGAGGTCTGCCAGCGCATCTGACCGGAGTAGGCCATGAAGATCACCGGCCGCACCACGTGGTCCCGAAGCGCCGGTCCGTAGCCGTAGGTGTAATCCGCCTTCGACCGGCGGATCCCGTCCTCGAACTGCACGTAGTCCACGAAGGGGATGGCGGCGGTGTCCGAGCGGAACGGCGTGCCGGTCAGGGATAACCGGCGGGTGGCCGGCTCGAACGCCTCCCGGATGGCGTCGCCCCAGCTCAGGGCGTCACCGCCGTGGTGGATCTCGTCCAGGATCACCAGGGTCCGGGCGTTCTCCGTCCGGTTGCGGTGCAGGATCGGTTTCGACGCCACCTGCGCGTACGTCAGCGCGACCCCGATGTACTCGTCGCCGTGGCGCCCGTCCGCGTTCTTGAAGTTCGGGTCGATCGCCAGCCCGATCCGGGCCGCGGAGTCCGCCCACTGCCGCTTGAGGTGCTCCGTGGGGGCCACGACGGTGATCCGGCTGACCGTCCCGGCCTCCATGAGCATCTTCGCAACGCGCAGCGCGAAGGTCGTCTTACCGGCGCCCGGGGTGGCCACGGCCAGGAAGTCCTGGGGCTGCTTCGAGAAGTACAGCTCGAGGGCCTCCTGCTGCCACTGGCGCAGCTTCGGGGCGGTCCCCCAGGCCGCCCGCTCCGGCAGGGCGGGGGGCAGGTCTTCACCGATTTGGAACAGTGCATCGGACACGGAGCTTCGCTGGCCTCCTCAGGCGGGGACGGTGCAGGGGTGCGGTGGACGGACGGCGCGGTGGGCGCGGCGGGGCGGGGCCCTGCGGCGGGCCGGCCGGGGATCCCCGGAACGGGGCGGATGGGCGCGCGCCGGGTCGTCGGACACGACGACGGCACGTCACCGACAGGTGTCGGCCCGGCTGCGCGGCCGGGCCGGCCCGGTATGGACGCCGAGCCGTGGGTCAGTCGCGGCCTCGGCCGCCGAACCAGCCGCGCCGGCCACCGCCGGAACCCTCGCTGCCGGAGTCGCCGTCCTTCGGCCCCTTGAGGCCGTCGTAGATCTCCTTGCACTCCGGGCAGACCGGGAAGCGCTCCGGGTCCCGTCCTGGCGTCCAGACCTTGCCGCACAGGGCGACCACGGGGGCGCCGGTGACGGCGGACTCCATGATCTTCTCCTTGCGGACGTAGTGCGAGAAGCGCTCGTGGTCGCCCGGTTCGGCGTCCTGCAGCTGCTCCTGGCGGTCCAGCACGGCGGCCCCGGCGCTGCCGGGACCCTGCGGTGCTCCGGGGTCGTTCAGATCGGGCTCGGCGGGCAGACTCATGCGCCCCAGTCTACCGGTCCGCGGTCTCCGGCACGCCCGTCCGGTTGCGCCCGGTTCCGTCCCGTCGCCGCCGGCCTCCCGGCCCGGGGTCATGCGAACTTCAGCACGGACTGGTAGGTTTCCGCCTGGGCCCGGTCGAACCAGCGGCTGCCCCAGCGGATGCCGAGCCCCAGGACCAACAGCCCCAGCCCGAGGCCCACGACGAGGGTGAGCCACTGGAAGAGCATGTCACCGGTCAGCAGGGCCAGGACGAACAGGATGAGCTCGGGCAGCACCAGCAGCCCGAGGACCACCATCGCGCCCAGCGAGACCAGCAGCATCCGCATGGCCGAGCCCTCCGGGGTGGCGAAGGGGCTGTCCCCGGGTTTCGGCACCGGATAGATGAAGCGGGCCGAGGACACCGCGGACACCCCCGCGCCGGTGAGCAGTGCCCCCACCGCCAGGCCGACCAGCCCCGGCAACAGGTCCCAGGCCCCCGCCATCCAGGTGGTGGCCAGCGTTAGGACGAGTGTCAGGGGCAGGGCCCACAGCAGCAGCGCCCCGACCCGGCCCACACGGTCGTCCCGGCCGGATACCCCGGCGGTGACGTGCAGCGCGAACGCGGAGCTGTCATAGGCGATGTCCGCGGAGATCGCGTAGCCGAGCATGAACCCGGTGATGGGGCCCATGAACAGCATCAGGGAGTGGTCGCCCGACTGTGCACCCAGGAACCAGAACAGCACCAGCATCAGGGGCACGACCATGAGCGAGGCCGAGTAGCGCGGGTCCTTGAGCCAGTAGATGATCGACCGGGCGGCGATCGCCCCGGCGGGCGTGGCGGGCAGCGAGCCCAGCAGCCCGAGCCCCGCCCTGGAGGTGCGGGTGGCCGGTCCGGACCCGCGCACCTGGGTGTAGCTGCGGTCGACGGCGAGCTGCCAGAGCCAGACGGCGCCGGCCACCCAGGCGAGGCAGAGCAGTCCCTGCCCGAGCGCCTCGCCGTACCGGCCCTCGGCGGCCGCCCAGGGCGCGGCCGTGAACGATCCCAGCGGAGTCCACGCGATGACCGCGGCGATCCCCGGCAACCGGTCTGCGGCGGCCTCCACGGAATCGACGATCCCGGCCAGGATCACCCCGCTGAGCATGAGCGGGACCAGGGCGATGATGGACACGATCTCGCGGATGCGCCGGCGCCCGGTGAACGCCGCCAGCAGCCCGGTGACCGCGTAGGAGACGCAGATGCAGAACAGCGCGCCCAGGATCGCCGTCGGGATCGCGGTGAGCAGGGCCGGCAGCGAGTCGCGCCAGGCCAGGGACGAGAGCAGGTAGGCGATGAGGGTCGCCGCCCCCGGCACCGTGACCAGTCCGGCCAGGGCCAGGCCCGGCACGAGTGCGCGGGACGGGATGCCGAAGGTGGCGAAGTTGGCCGGGTCCAGCGTCATGTCCACCCCGGTGAAGAACACGGGGACCACGATCCAGCCGAGCACGGCGGCTGCGCCGACCAGCGTCAGGACGGTCCCCCGCCACTGCACCTCGAGGTCCGGCAGGAAGGTGGCACCGACGCCCCACATCGCCAGCACGAGGACCGTGTAGGCGATGAAGAAGACGGACATCACCAGCTGGAGCGTGCTGCGCCTCCACCCGTTGACGGTGATCGCCAGCTTCATGCGCATCAGGTGTGCAACCATGACAGCCCCTCTCCGCTCGTGCGGCCGCCCACGAGGTCCACGAACCGGTCCTCCAGGGACCGGCCCGCCCGGACCTCGTCGACCGTGCCGGCGGCGAGCAGGGTGCCCTCGGCGATGACGGCCACGTGGTCGCACATGCGCTGGACGAGGTCCATGACGTGGCTGGAGACCACGACCGTGCCACCGGAGGCGACGAACTGGGCCAGGATGTCCCGGATGTTGGCGGCCGAGACGGGGTCGACCGCCTCGAACGGTTCGTCCAGGACCAGCACCCTGGGAGCGTGGATCATGGCGGAGGCCAGCGCGACCTTCTTGGTCATGCCCGCCGAGTAGTCGACCACGAGCTTGCCGGCGTCCTGGGAGAGGTCCATGACGCGCAGCAGGTCGGCGGTGCGCTCGGCCACGGTCTGGCGGTCGAGCCCGCGCAGCAGGCCGGAGTAGGTCACCAGCTGCTCACCGGTCAGCCGGTCGAACAACCGCACGCCGTCCGCCAGGACGCCCATCCGCCGTTTGGCGGCCAGCGGCTCCTCCCAGACGTCCGTGCCGTGGATCCAGACCCGTCCGTGGTCCGGGCGCAGCAGGCCCGTGGCCATGGACATGGCCGTGGTCTTGCCGGCCCCGTTGGGACCCACCAGCCCGTAGAACGACCCCGCGGGCACGTCCAGGGAGATGCCGTTGACGGCGATCTTCTCCCCGAAGCGCTTGGCCAGTCCGCGGATCGCGATGGCGGTGTGCGGGTCGGGCAGCTCCCGCGCCCCGGCGTCGGGGCGCAAGGTGGGCAGCGGGGCGGGGTGGTCGGTGCCCGGCGGGGCATCGGGGGTGTCAGGAAGGCTCATGGAACCGACCGTAGCAAGGGCCGCGGTCAGCGCCCCGGTGCACCACGGGCCGGAGGGCCATGACCCACGTCATGACGCGGGGGCCACGGCCGCCCGGACTCAGAACAGGGCGCGGGCCAGTGCCTTCCGCGAGGCCTGGGTACGGGGGTCCTGGTCCCCGACCACCGTGTACAGGTCCACGAGGTGCTCGCGGGCGGGGTCGCGCTCCGTGCCCGGATGGGTGGCGATGAAGCGCACCAGCCGGGTGAAGGCGTCCTCGACGTGTCCACCGAGGAGGTCGAGGTCGGCCACGTCGATCTGGGCCTGGACGTCGTCCGGGGCGGTGGCCGCCCGCTCACGCACCGCTGCCGCGTCCATGGCGGCCGTCCGGGCGAACAGTCCCGCGTGGGCCAGGCCGGCCTTGGCGTCCTCGTCACCGGGGTTCTCCGCCAGGGCCCGCCGGTAGGCGTCCAGGGCGGCGTCGTAGTCACCGCGGTCGATGGCGTCGACCGCCTCCTGGTGCAACGGCGGCAGGGGCGGCTGGGCCGGGGCCTCGGCCGGGGTGCCCGCGTGGTCCCGTGGCGGACCCAGCGGGGGGACGGTTCCGCTCACGCCGTTCTGGGCGGCGGCGGCGAGGAGCTCGTCGATGAGCTGGCTGAGCTGTTCGGCGGGCACCGCCTGGTTCAGCACCGGGACCGGCTGCCCGGCCAGCACCGCGACGACGGCGGGCCCGGCGGGCAGTCCGAAGACCTGGAGGGCCTGGGGCTCGGCCTCGGCGTCGACCCGGGCCAGCACGAGCCGTCCGCCGCGACGGTCGACCTCGGGGGCGACCAGGGCGTCGAGCTGGCCGCTGACCGGGTCGGACGGCATCGCGAGGTGAATCAGGACCGGGACCCGGCCCGAGAGCTGGACGAGTTGCTGCAGGTCGGCCTGCCGGGCCCCGTCCAGGACCCAGCTGCCCTCGGGGGCGGCAGCGGCCCCGGGCTGCCCCGGAGCCGCCCCCGGGCCGGCGGCCGGCCGCTGCTTGAGTCCGGACAGGTCCACCGCTCCGCGCAGGTGGGACGGCATCGCTCCAGGCTGCTGTGACATGCTCCCGTGTTCTCCTCGTCTCGTGGTTCGTCCGCCGGACCGGACTCCACGGACCGGCGGGTCGTCAGCTCAGGAACTTCACGGTACGCAGCTCGTCGGCCATGCCCACGAGGGAGATCCTGGCATCCTCCCCGCTCGCTCCGGCAGCCGGCACGTGCAGGGCCAAGACCTCACGGTACGTCATCCGCACGCCCTTGTGGGTCACCCGGCCGCCCCCACGCAGCTCGGCCGCCAGCTCGTCCACGATCACGGCGCCACCGGCCTCCTTGGGCCGGGCGTAGGTCCGGGCGTAGAGGTTGCCCAGGACGATCGCCGACCCGTCCGCCAGCCGCAGCCCGACGACGGAATCGGGCACGGACTCGCGCCGGAACGTGAAGCGGGCGTCGTCGGCGCCCTCGACCAGTGACTCCTGGTACTCGTGCACCGCGTCCACGTAGGGATTGGCCTCGATGCTCTCCGAGAAGTCGTCACCGGCGTCGCTGAGGTACCGCGCCGTTCCGGCCACGGCGTGACCGGGGGCCATCATCAGTCCCTCGGCGTCCGCCGATTCGAGGACCTCGACGCCGGTCTGGTCCAGGCTGCCCGCCGGCAGCTGCGCACCGGGGGTCATCGGCGCCGTGGCCACCAGCCGGTACTGGCCGCGCGCCGACTCCTGCCGGAGCATCAGGATCTGCGGCGTGCTGTTGCCCTTGCCCTCCGTGATGGCCATGGCCGTCCGCGGGAAGGAGGGGTCCGAGACGGCCGCGGCCGAGAGCACCGGCGAGGACCCGATCGGTTCCGGCGCCGGGATGCTGTCGTCGATCTTCCGGTTGCGGTAGTTCAGGGAGCGCATCTCCAGCGCGTGCTCGGCGACGCGCGGCCGGAGCTTCGTCGCGTTCTGGGCGAGGTCCCCGGCCCTGACCGTCTGGGCGACCTTGCCCAGGATCCGCTCCAGCTGGGCATCGGTCAGGACGGAATACGCCTCGTCCCCGGCCTCCTCCGTGGCGGCCGGCGACGAGGCCTCTGCGGTGGCCGCGGGGGCGGCACCGGCCGGGGCCACGCCGGTCAGCCCGATCGCCAGCGCGGTGACACCGGCGCCGATCGCGCGGAGGGCGCGCCGGGTGGCGGGCCCTCCGGAGGGTCCCGGCACGGCCGCCCCGGAGGTGCTGGTCACCGTGCCGGCGGTGGACCCGGTGCCGGACGATGCCGCGCCGGAGGGGGGCGACGCCGCACCGGCCCCCGGCGCGACCGGGGTCCCGGCGCCGTCGCGGGGACCCCGCGCGCGCCGGGCCGCGGCCCAGGCCAGCAGGCCGATCCCGATCAGCACCAGCAGCCCGCCGATGACGTACAGCGGCACGATCCAGGGGTTGTCGCCGACGCGGTTGGTCCAGGTCACCGTCATCTCGGTGGGGGCGGGGTCGGTGCCGTCACGGGCGACGAGCAGCGCCCAGTCCCCGTCGGAGGGCACGCTCCAGCGCTGTTCCAGGCGGTCCTTGCCCTCCTGGACGTCGAGCCAGAGGTCGGAGCCCTTGGGGTCCGGAACGGTGGCCTCACCCTCGGCGTGCTCGACCTCGATGCGCGGGGCCTCCCCGCCGGGGACATCCGTGGTGATGCCCGTGACGGTGTTGTGGGCGGCGTCCCCCACCCAGGCCTGGACGTCGCGCTCGCGGCCGAGCATCACGGTGAAGGAGCCCTCCCCGGAGATCGTGTACTCCACCGGAGCCTCGTCCACCGCGTCGATGCCGGAGGTGATCACCGTCAGCGGCGCCTCGGCGGGCTGCTGGCCGACGGTCGCCGTCATCGTCTCCGGTGGGGCCCAGATCGTCTGCAGTCCGCCGGCGCACAGCAGGGCGGCGATGCCCAGCAGAAGGGCCACTATTCCGGATACAACTCGCACTCGGTCACCTGTCGATGGGGGTCGGTTCGGGCCCAGAGGGCCAGCGACCAGTATAGCCGGAAGGTCACCGAATGATAACGGCAGGTCAGTGACGTAACCTGTCGCTTGTGCAGGACCATGACCCCTCCCGACCGGGCCCCGGCCCTGTCGCCGGCGCCGGCCCGGAGGCCGCCGGCCGCCCCCCGGGGCCGCCCTCGGCTGCGGTCCCGACGGCCGGCGCCCCGGCGCCCGCCGCCCCGGTGGCCGACGACCGCGAGCCCCCGGAACCCCGGCGCCCGCCGGGGTTCCTCCGGCGCGTCCTCGCCACCCGGCGGGTGCCGGGCGCCCGGCCCCGGCCCCGGTTCGACGTCCGCTCCCCGGAGGCGGAACGGGCGCCGGTGGACACGGCCGAGGTCCCCGAGGAGAGCCGGGTGCGGCTCATCGGTGCCGCCCACCCCATCCAGACCGGGTTCCTGCTGACCGTGGGCGTCGGGCTGGCACTGCTGGTCTACGGCATCCTCTCGGCCAACACGCAGTTGCTGGTGTGGATCGGCGCGGCACTGTTCATCTCGCTGGGCCTGGACCCGATCGTGCGCCGGATCGAACGCTGGGGCGCCCCCCGCGGAGTAGGCGTCGCGGCCGCGCTGCTGTTGCTGGCGGCCATCCTCACGGCCTTCTTCTCCCTGCTCATCCCCACCGTGGTGGAGCAGACCACGGCGTTCGTCAACGACCTGCCGGACATGGTCTCGGACTTCCTGGAGTCCCAGTTCTTCCACGACCTGGACTCGCAGTTCGGCATCCGGGAGATCGCGGAGACGGAGATGAACAGGTTCGTGGCGGACTCCGCCAACTACACCGCGATCTTCGGCGGACTGTTCGGCGTGGGCAGCGCGATCGTCAACACCGGTTTCTCCGTGCTGATCGTGCTCGTGCTGACGCTGTACTTCCTGGTGTCCCTGCCGGCCATGAAGTTCTGGGCCTACCGGCTGGCCCCGCGCTCCCGCAGGCATCGCGTGGAGTACCTGGGCGAGGAGATCACCTCCTCGGTGGGCTTCTACGTCATCGGCCAGTCGGTCGTGGCCGTGCTGAACGGCCTCGTGGCCTTCATCGCCGTCTCGATCGCCGGACTGCCCTTCGGTGCGCTGCTGGCGTTCTTCGCCGGGCTGATGGCGTTCATCCCACTGGTGGGCGCCCTCACCGGTGGGATCATCATCACCGCCGTCGCACTGACGGGTGGCTGGCAGCAGGCCCTGATCTTTGCGGCCATCTACTTCACCTACCTGCAGGTCGAGGCCTATTTCGTCTCCCCGCGGGTGATGAGCAAGGCCGTGGCCGTGCCCGGTTCGGTGGCCGTGATCGCGGTGATCGCCGGGGCGGCGCTGCTGGGCGTGCTCGGGGCCCTCATGGCCATCCCGCTGGCCGCCGGGGTGATGCTGGTGGTCCGGGAGGTCCTCCTGCCCCGGCAGGACCGTCTCTAGGCCTGGCGGACACCGGCCAGGACCGGTCCGTCCCACGTCGCCGGCATCCGCACTGCCCTGCCCAGCGCCGTGGACGCCACCTCGTCCAGGGCCCGGTGCGTGTGGGTCCGGCCCACCCACAGGTGCCGCGCCCCGTCGACGCCGACCACCTCGGCCTGCGGCACCCGGGCGAAGCGCCGCACCGCCTCGGCCGGTCGCAACGTGTCGTCCAGGCCGGGGACGAGCACCCGCAGGGGCCGTCCGTCGGCTGCCCAGCGGTCCAGGTCGTCCGGGGTGGAGCGGCGCAGCGGCGGTGAGAGCAGGATCCCGCCCACGGCCCGCTGGGCGTGGGGCACCAGCAACCCGTGCTTGAGCACCAGCTCGGTGCCGAAGGACCAGCCCAGCAGCCAGGGGGCCGGCAGTGACCGCTCGGCCACGAACGCCAGCGCCGCGGCCACGTCGGCCCGCTCGGAGACGCCGTCACCGAACGACCCGTCCGAGCAACCGCGCGCCGAGCACGTGCCGCGCGTGTTGAACCGCAGCACGGCCAACCCGGCCGTCGCCGGAAGCCACTGGGCCGCCTTGAGGTAGAGGTGGAAGTCCATGTGCCCGCCCACCGTGGGAAGCGGGTGGAAAGTCACGAGCGTGGCCCGGGGTGCCCGGTCGACGGGCACGGCGAGTTCGCCGACCAGGTCCAGGCCGTCCTCGGTGCGCAGCACGATGCGTTCGCGCGCGGCGGGCAACACCGTCCGGGAATGGATCGGTTCCGCTCCCCGCGTGTCCCGGTAGTCCTCGGCCACGGGCCCGGGAGGCAAGGGGACCGCGGGGGCGTCGTCGGGGGCCCCGCGCATCGGGCCGTCCTGTGGGTGCGGCATCGTCAGTACCGTCCGTCCTGCCGGCGCGTGCTCCAGCACTTGGGATGCCAGTGGCGCCGCTCCGCGCCGGCGGCCTCGTCACCCAGGATCGAGTCGCTGCGCCAGGCCACCAGGTGGGCGAGCCCCGGCGGGATGGTGCGCCCGCACCCCGGGCAGGTGTAGTCCTTCACGGCGCGCCAGGCGGGGATCCTGCGCACGTGCCAGCCGCCGTCGGGACCGGTCTCGTGCCGGTAGCCGGGGTCCAGTCCCAGCAACCGGTCCAGTTCTCCGGGGCCGCCGGGCCCCACCCCCGACGCCGGCTCCGTCCCCCGGTGGCGACCGGCGCGTCCGGCACCCGCTCCGGTACCGGGGCGGCGGCGGGGTCGGTTGGAACGGGGCACCTCCTCATGGTGTCACAGCACGGGCGCGGTGGAGCCGTCCGGGCGCCGGCTGCCAGTAGACTGCCCGGTGTGCGTTTGGTGATTGCCCGGTGTTCCGTCAACTACGAGGGGCGCCTGCGCGCCCACCTGCCGCAGGCCACCCGCCTGCTCCTGGTCAAGGCGGACGGCTCCGTCCTGGTCCACTCCGACGGCGGGTCCTACAAGCCCCTCAACTGGATGAGTCCGCCGGCGACGCTGCGGGTCGCCCCGCCCTCCGAGGAACTCGCCGAGGAGGGCGTGCGCGAGGTGTGGAACGTGCAGTCGACCAAGGCCGACGACCGCCTGGTCGTGCACGTCTTCGAGGTCCTGCACGACACCTCGCATGAGCTGGGCGTCGACCCCGGGCTCGTCAAGGACGGCGTCGAGGCCGACCTGCAGCGCCTGCTGGCCGAGCAGATCGAGCTGCTCGGCACGGGCCACTCGCTGGTCCGGCGGGAGCACATGACGGCCATCGGCCCGGTCGACATCCTGGCCCGTGACCCCGAGGGCGGCACCGTGGCGGTCGAGCTGAAGCGCCGCGGGGACATCGACGGTGTCGAGCAGCTCACCCGCTACCTCGACCTGATGAACCGGGACCCGCTGCTGGCCCCGGTCCGGGGCGTCTTCGCCGCCCAGCAGATCAAGCCCCAGGCCCGTACACTCGCCGAGGACCGCGGCATCCGCTGCCTCACCCTGGACTACGACGCGATGCGCGGCGTGGACGATGCCGAGTCCCGCCTCTTCTGACCCCGTCCCCGTCCCCCGTCCGCACGCCCCCGGGCGCCTGGTCACCCCGGGCCTCGTGGACCAGCACTGCCACGGCTACGGCGGCACCGACTTCGCGACCGCCGGACCGGAGGCCGTGCGCACGGCGCTGGCCGCGCTCGCCGGGCGCGGGGTGACCCGCGTGGTGGCCTCCGTGCCCACGATGCCGGCGTCCGAGATGCTGGCCGCGGTGCGCCGGCTCGCCCCGCTGGTCCGCTCCGGGGACCTGGCGGGAATCCACCTGGAGGGCCCGTTCCTGTCCCCCGCCCGGTGCGGGGCACACCCCCCGGCAGACCTCCTCGCCCCGGGCACCGGCGCGTCCCGGGCGCTGGTGCACGCCCTGCTGGAGGCCGGTGCGCAGGGTGGCACGGATCCCGGGTCCGGGGGCGGCAACGCCATCACCGCCATGACCTACGCCCCAGAACTGGACGGGGCGGCCGGTCTGGAGGCCGCGCTGCTGGCCGCCGGGGTCAGTCCCTCCCCCGGCCACACGGACGCCACGGCGGACCAGTTCGACGATGCCCTGGACCGGCTCGCCGGGGCGCCCGGGCCGCCCGCGGTCACCCACCTGTTCAACGCCATGGCCGGCTTCCACCATCGTCGTCCGGGGCCCGTCCCCGGTGCCCTGCGGGCGGCGGCAGGGGGCCTGCTGCGGCTCGAGCTGATCGCCGACGGACGGCACGTGGACCCGGCCGTGGTGCGCGACGTCATCGCGCTGGTGCCCGACGCGGTCTGCGTGGTCTCCGACGCCTCCGCCGCCACGGGTGCGGCACCGGGCCGCCACCGGCTCGGACGCGTGGACCTGGACTCCGCACCGGGCAGCGCGCCGAGGCTGGCCGCCTCGGGCACCCTGGCCTCCGGGTCGGTGTCCCTGGACCGGGCCCTGGGCCTGCTGCTGGAGTGGGGCGTGGCCCGGGACGCCGCCGTGCGCTCGGTGACCGCCACCCCGGCCCGGGGCCTGCCGCCCGGGCGCCGGGACTCCGGCTGGGTGGTGTGGGACGCACCCGGGGTGCCGGGCGACGTCGTGCTCCCCGCGGGACATCCCCTCGCCCGGGGCCGTTAACGCATCCAGCGCACCGCCGTCACGGCGATGCGCTGGAGGATGTTCCGACCGGGGTTCAGTGGGCCCGGCGGCGCGAGGCCCGGTGGCCCCGGCTGGCCCGGTGACGTCGGGACGGCATCTCCCGCCACGTGCCGAAACCGACCGCGGGACCGGCCTCGATCCAGGCCGAGAGACCCGAGCAGTCATCCGTGTGGATGTCCAGGTCGATCGGTGACGGCCCGCCATCCACGCGCACCACCACCGACCCGTCCTGCCGCCCGGGCGCCCCGCGGCGCAGCCGCAACTGGTGTCGGGCCGCCTTCCACCGGGGCCGGGGATCGATCGACCAGACCGTCATCAGGTCCAGCCCGGCCTCGTCATACCGGCCGATGACCAGCGTCCCGGCACCGCGCTCGTCCGCGGGCCGGGCACGGGCCGTGAACGTCCCGGGCGTGCGCACCAGGGTGCGCCAGCGCCACCACACCATGAAGGCGAGCACCAGCAGCGCGGCGGCGATCGCCGCGACCAGTGCCGACCACCCGGGGCTCACGTCAGGCTGCGCCCTGTCCGGCCGCGGTCCCGTTCAGGGACGCCGCACCGGCCACGATGACCACGCGGTCGTTGTCCACGGAGAAGAACCCGCCCTCGGCGTGGGCCGTGATGGTCTGGCCACCGGCCTGCTGGACGACGACGTCGCCGTCGCCCAGCACGGCCAGCATCGGGGTGTGACCCGGCAGGATGCCGATCTCGCCGTCGATGGTCCGGGCGCTGACCGACTGCGCCGGTCCGGACCACACGAAGTGGTCCTCCGCCACGATCTCCACCTCGAGTTCGTGCCTGTCAGCCATGATCAGTTCTCCGACTGGATCTTGGCCCAGTTGCGCTCGACGTCGTCCAGTCCGCCGACGTTGTAGAACGCCTGCTCGGAGATGTGGTCGAGGTCACCGTTGGCGATGGCGTTGAAGCCCTCGATGGTGTCCTTGATCGGGACGGTCGAACCCTCCACGCCGGTGAACTGCTTGGCGGTGTAGGTGTTCTGGGACAGGAACTGCTCGATGCGGCGGGCGCGGGAGACGACGATCTTGTCCTCCTCCGAGAGCTCGTCCACACCGAGGATCGCGATGATGTCCTGCAGTTCCTTGTTCTTCTGCAGGATCTGCTTCACGCGGGTGGCGGCGTCGTAGTGCTCCTGGCCCACGTACTGCGGGTCGAGGATGCGCGAGGTCGAGGCCAGCGGGTCCACGGCCGGGTACAGGCCACGGGAGGCCAGCGTACGCGTCAGGTTCGTGGTCGCGTCCAGGTGGGCGAACACGTTGGCCGGGGCCGGGTCGGTGTAGTCATCCGCGGGAACGTAGACGGCCTGCATCGAGGTGATCGAGTGGCCGCGGGTGGAGGTGATGCGCTCCTGGAGCACGCCCATCTCATCGGCGAGGTTCGGCTGGTAGCCCACGGCGGAGGGCATGCGGCCCAGCAGCGTGGAGACCTCGGAGCCGGCCTGCGAGAAGCGGAAGATGTTGTCGATGAACAGCAGCACGTCCTGGTTCATCTCGTCGCGGAAGTACTCGGCCATGGTCAGGCCGGTCAGGGCGACGCGCAGACGGGTTCCCGGCGGCTCGTCCATCTGGCCGAACACGAGGGCGGTGTCCTTCAGGACGTCCGCCTCCTCCATCTCGACCCAGAGGTCGTTGCCCTCACGGGTACGCTCGCCGACACCGGCGAACACGGAGGTGCCGCCGAAGTTGCGGGCCACACGGGTGATCATCTCCTGGATGAGCACGGTCTTGCCCACGCCGGCGCCGCCGAACAGGCCGATCTTGCCGCCCTTGATGTACGGGGTCAGCAGGTCGATGACCTTGATGCCGGTCTCCAGCATCTCGGTGGAGCCCTCGAGGGCCGCGAAGTTCGGCGCCGGGCGGTGGATGGACCACCGCTCCTTCACGTCCAGTTCCGCGGTGGGCACGTCGAGGGACTCGCCCAGGACGTTGAAGATGTGGCCCTTGACGACCTCGCCCACCGGCACGGTGATCGGCGCACCGGTATCGGTCACGGCGGCGCCGCGGACCAGGCCGTCGGTGGACTGCAGTGAGATGGCGCGGACCAGGTTGTCGCCCAGGTGCTGCGCGGTCTCGAAGGTGATGGTGCGGGTCTGACCGTTGACGGTCAGCTCGGCGGTGAGGGCGTTGTACACGCCCGGCATGGCGCCCGCGGGGAATTCGGCGTCGATCACCGGCCCGATCACGCGGGCGATGCGACCGATGGCGCCGCCGGTGGCGGTACCGGTGCCCTGTTCGTTCGTGGTGGCAGTCATCTCTCTCACTTCTTTGGTGTGGATGGCGGTTGCTGTGGTGCCGGTCGGCCCGGGGTCAGGATGCGCTGAGCGCGTCCGCACCGGCGATCAGCTCGGTGAGTTCCTGGGTGATCTCGGCCTGGCGGGCGTTGTTCATCTTGAGCGTGTACTCGCGGACGAGGTCCTTGGCGTTGTCGCCCGCGGACTTCATGGCCCGCTGACGGTTGGCCAGCTCCGAGGCGGCCGACTGGAGCATCGCCGAGAAGATCCGGGACTCGATGTACTTCGGCAGCAGGGCGTCGAGGACGTCCTCCGGTGCCGGCTCGTACTCGTAGAGCGGCAGCAGCTCGGTCTCGTCGGTGACCTCCTCCTCCACCACCTCGAGGGGCAGCAGCCGGACGACGGTCGGCACCTGGGTCACGAGAGAGTGGAACTCAGTGAAGACGACGTGGATCTCGTCCACGCCACCGTCCTCGGTATCGTGCAGGAACGAGTCGACCAGCGTGCGGCCGATCTCCCGGGCGCGCTCGAACTTCGGGCTGTCCGTGTCCCCGGACCAGAGGTCCTTGTACTCCCGGCCGCGGAAGTCGAAGTACCCCTGGGCCTTGCGGCCGACGAGGTAGACGTCGGTCTCCTTGCCCTCGGCGTGCAGCTTCTCCAGCAGCTCCTCGGCGTGGCGCAGGATGTTGGCGGAGTAGGCGCCGGCCATGCCACGGTCCGAGGACAGGATCAGCACGGCCGAACGGCGCGGGTTCTCCACCTCGGAGGTCAGCACGTGCTCGATGTCCTGCTGCGATGACACGGCGGACACGGCGCGGGTGATCGCGTTGGCGTACGGCAGCGACGCGGCCACGCGTTCGCGGGCCTTGCCGATACGGGACGTGGCGATCAGCTCCATCGCCTTGAAGATCTTCTGCATCGACTGCGTCGAGGCGATCTTCTGGCGGTAGACCCGGATCTGGGCTCCCATGGTTGTCCTTTCCTTCGTTCCCGCTCACCGGTGCCCGCCCTCGCGGGCGGGCACCGGTGAGCGGTCACGGTCAGCGCTTCTGCTTGACGATCTTTTCCTGGGTGACCGCGTCGGCCGCCAGCGGATCGTGTTCCTCGTGCCCGGCGGCCACGAGCTGGCTGTCGCCCTCGCCGAAGAAGCCCTTCTTGAAGGACTCGACCTCGGCCTTGAGGGTCTCCAGGGCGGAGTCCTCGAGCTTGCCGGTCTCCCGGATCGACGCCAGGACCAGGTCCTTGTGGCGCAGGTGGTCCAGGAACTCGCGCTCGAACCGCAGCACGTCCTCGACCGGGACCTCGTCCAGGTGGCCGTTGGCGCCGGCCCAGATGGACACGACCTGCTCCTCGACCGGGTACGGGTTGTACTGCGGCTGCTTCAGCAGCTCGGTCAGGCGCTCGCCACGGGCCAGCTGGCGGCGGGTGGCCGGATCCAGGTCCGAGGCGAACATGGCGAAGGCCTGCTGGTCGCGGTACTGGGCCAGGTCCAGCTTCAGGGTGCCGGAGACCTTCTTCATGGCCTTGATCTGCGCGGCGCCGCCGACGCGGGACACGGAGATGCCCACGTCCACGGCGGGACGCTGGTTGGCGTTGAACAGGTCCGACTGCAGGAAGATCTGGCCGTCGGTGATGGAGATGACGTTGGTCGGGATGTAGGCCGAGACGTCGTTCGCCTTGGTCTCCACGATCGGCAGGCCGGTCATCGAGCCGCCGCCGAGCTCGTCGGAGAGCTTGGCACAACGCTCCAGGAGCCGGGAGTGCAGGTAGAACACGTCACCCGGGTAGGCCTCGCGTCCCGGCGGGCGGCGCAGCAGCAGCGAGACCGCACGGTAGGCCTCGGCCTGCTTGGAGAGGTCGTCGAAGATGATCAGGACGTGCTTGCCGCCGTACATCCAGTGCTGGCCGATGGCCGAGCCGGCGTAGGGGGCCAGGTACTTGAAGCCAGCCGGGTCAGAGGCCGGGGAGGCCACGATCGTGGTGTACTCCAGCGCGCCGTTCTCCTCCAGGGTGTGGCGGACGGCGGCGATGGTGGAGGCCTTCTGGCCGACGGCCACGTAGATGCAGCGGACCTGCTTCTTCGGGTCGCCCGAGGCCCAGTTGTCCTTCTGGTTCAGGATCGTGTCGATGCCGATGGCGGTCTTGCCCGTCTGGCGGTCACCGATGATCAGCTGGCGCTGGCCGCGGCCGATCGGGATCATCGCGTCGATGGACTTCATGCCGGTCTGGAGGGGCTCCTCGACGGACTTGCGCTGGGTCACGCCCGGCGCCTGCAGCTCCATGGCGCGGCGTCCCTCGGCCTGGATGGGTCCCAGGTCGTCGATCGGTGCACCCAGCGGGTCCACGACGCGGCCCAGGAAGGCATCGCCCACCGGGACGGAGAGGACCTCTCCGGTGCGCTGCACCTCCTGGCCCTCCTCGATGCCCTGGAAGTCGCCCAGGACGACGACGCCGATCTCACGGGTGTCGAGGTTCTGGGCCAGGCCCAGCGTGCCGTCTTCGAAGCGAAGCAGCTCGTTGGCCATGGCGGAGGGCAGTCCCTCCACACGGGCGATGCCGTCCGCGGCGGAGACGACGTGGCCGACCTCCACACGTTCGGTGCCGGCCGGTTCGTAGGATGCCGCGAACTCATTCAGGGCATTGCGAACATCGTCAGCGTTGATGGTCAAGTCGGCCATCTGCGTTCCCTGCTCTCTAACGTTGGTGATCATCGAGATGACGATGACCGAAGGTGTCTGGGTGGATTCGTCGGACCGGCCTCAGCCGGCCAGTTTCCGCTGGAGGTCGAGGAGCCGGGTCTGGAGGGAGGAGTCGACGACGTCGTCGCCCACCTGGACCCGGATGCCACCGACCAGTTCGGGATCGACGGCCACGTCCAGCTTCAGGTCGCGGCCGAAGAGGCGCTTGAGCCCGGAGGCCAGGCGTTCCTGCTGCCCGGGCCCGAGCGGACGGGCGACCGTGACCTCGGCGATCCACGTCCGCTGGCGCTGGGCCACGGCGTCCACGAAGTCCCGGACCAGGTCGACCGGCTTGCTGCCGCGCGGGTTCTCCACGGCCTGGCGCACCAGCAGGCGCGCCTCCGGGGAGGCGCCTCCCATCAGTCGCTCGGCCAGGGTGCCCCGGGCTGCGGCGGGGGCCTGCGGATCCGTCAGTGCACGCTGGAGATCATGGGATTCCCCGACCGCACGGTTGAAGGACAACAGCTCGTCCGAGAGCCGCTCCAGTCCGCCCAGGCCCTCGCGTTCGGCGGACCCGGCCACCGCGGTGGTGGCCAGCTGCTCGAGCGCGTCACCGAAGTCCCGGTCCCGGGACCAGCGGCGGCCGGCGAGGTCGGCCAGGACGGTGAAGCCCGCCTCGGAGAGCTTGCCGCCGAACAGGGACCGGACCACGCCGACGCGACGCTCGGTCGTCCACGAGGGATCGGTCAGGGCCCGGCGCAGGGGCGCGCTGGAGTCGACCGTCCCGAGTGCCGAGAACAGTTCGCCGGCCAGCGGGAGTCCACCGGTGGTCAGGACGGAGTCCAGGTCCCGGCGGGCGGCCGTCAGTGAGTCGGAAGATGCACCGGCCATTACTCAGCAGCACCTGCGCTGGTGGAGGCCTGGCCCACGGTCTCGCTGCGCTCGAGGTCCGCGAGGAACCGGTCCACGACGCGCTGCGAGCGGGCATCGTCCTCGAGGGACTCGCCCACGATGCGGCCGGCCAGGGTGGTGGCCAGGGCGCCGACGTCGTTGCGCAGCGAGGACTCGGCCTGCAGGCGCTCGGCGGCGATCTGGGCGTGGGCCTGCTCGACGATGCGGGCCGCCTCGCCGGAGGCCTTCTCGCGGGCGTCGGCCAGGATCTGGGCACCCTCGGCGCGCGCCTCCTCGCGGATGCGATTGGCCTCGGCGTAGCCCTCCTGCTGCTGCTGCTCGTAATTCGCCTTGAGGGCGTTGGCCTCGGCCTGGGCCTTCTCCGCCTTCTCGAGGCCGCCTTCGATCGCGGCATACCGGTCCTGGTACGCCTTCTCCAGGGCCGGTGCGATGTACTTGATCACGAGGAACATCAGCACGGCGAAGCCGACGGCGGTGACCAGCACCTCCCACCAGTTGGGGACGAGAGGATTCGCCCCCTCGGCTGCCGCGAGGATCGTTTCAGACCTGATCATGGTTCAACCATCCTTTGGTGATATTTCCTGTCATGGGTGGCCGGACTGCCGGCCGAGGATGGACAGGAATTAGAGGACGAAGGCGAAGACCAGGCCCAGGATGGCGAGGGCCTCGGCCAGGGCGAAGCCGAGCAGGGCGATCGGCTGCAGGATGCGCTGGGCCTCCGGCTGGCGGGCGACGCCGTTGATGTAGGCGGCGAAGATCAGGCCCACGCCGATCGCGGAGCCGATGGCGGCCAGGCCGTAGCCGATGAGGTTCAGGTTACCGGTGATTTCCATGGTGTTCCTTTCAAGATGCCAGGCGGCAGGTTGTGAGGGAATCCCCGGCGTGGTTCCGGCGATTGCCGGTACCGGGAAGTCATGTGGTGCCGGACGGCGTCCGTCACCCCGTTCCCGCTCCGTCCCGTCTACTGCCGGGCCGGGTGCGGGGCCGGAAGGTCAGTGTTCGTTGGCGGCGAGGGCGCCCTGGATGTAGATCGCGGTCAGCAGGGTGAAGACGAAGGCCTGCAGGAACATGATCAGCAGCTCCAGGAAGTACATGGCCACGAACCCGAGGATCACCAGCACGCCGGTGCCCTGCAGTGCGAGGTTCCCGGTCTCCATGATGAGGAACTGCGCGCCGGCGCCGGCCAGCATCACGATCATGTGGCCGGAGAGCATGGTGGCCATCAGACGCAGGGAGTGGGTCAGCGGCCGGACGATGAAGTTGGAGATGATCTCCAGCGGCACCAGCAGCGGCAGGATCCAGCCCGGCACCCCGCTGGGGACGACGGCGAGCTTGAAGTAGCGCGGCCCGTTGCGGCGGACGCCGACGCCGATCCAGATGATGTAGACGATCAGCGCCATGGCGTAGGCCGAACCGGCGTGCGAGAAGCTCGGCAGCTGCAGCAGCGGGATGGCGCCGAAGATGTTGTTCAGCAGGATGAAGAAGAAGATGCCGAACAGCAGCGGCACCCAGGCCTTGAATTCCTTCTCGCCGATGATGTCCCGGCCGATGCCGTTGCGCACGAACGCGTAACCGGACTCGGCCAGCCACTGGACCTTGCCGGGCTTGAGCTGCGCCTTGCGCATCGCCAGCATGAAGAAGGCGGTGATCAGGATGACCGACAGGATGATCATGGCCATCTGCTTGCCGAAACCGGTGCCGTACTCGGCCATCCAGGGGATGATGTCCGGGAGGTGAGCGTCGTCGATCGTGGGAGGAACAAATCCACCCTCGTTGGTGGAGCTGGCGAGCACGATCGGTAGCACGCTGATCCTCTCTGCAGTGTCCGTCAGCGGAACGCGGTCAGTGGGCGTTCCCTCCACGCGGTCCCGGGCGGCGACACGGCTCGGCCCGGACCGTCGTTATTGATCGTTGATGAGCCTATCAAACCGGGCACGGTGCTCATGACCAGATCGGCCGTTTCGAGGCGGTTTCCGGGCCTCAGGACGATTTATTTCTACGTTGTGTCGAAGTCGGGCCGGCGGAGCGGCTCAGTCGTCGTAGATCTGCTGCCGGGTGCGGGCGAAGACCATCACCTCGGTGGCCTGCCAGACGAGGATGGCCAGGAGCGCCCCCACGCCCGCGGGGAGGGGCTGGAGCCAGGCCGGGACGGGCACCGCCGTGAGCAGCACCGCCATCAGGACGAGCTTGACCACGAAGCCGAACAGGGCGATGACGATGGCCTGGTCACGCCAGCGGTTCCAGGACCAGGCGGTGAGCGCCAGGGTCATGGCGGACAGGACCACGACGGCCACGCCCGCCAGTCCCAGCGATCCGGCGGCCCCGGCGCCGGCCACCGGCCAGGCGATGAGGGTGGCGACGGCGAGCGTGAGGAGGCCCACGGCCAGGCAGGCCGTGAGGATCCCCCACCAGCCGTGCGTGTTCTGGCGGGGCGCGCGGGCCGCACCGGTGGATCGTCGGGTCTTCGGTGCGGGCCTCATCGGCTCCCCCTTCTGGAACGGCGGACCCAGGGATGCAGGGTCAGGTAGCCGGCGCCGATCAGCAGCACGGCCAGGACCGGCAGCACGATGCGCCAGTCGAGGAAGTTCAGCGACACCACCCCGTAGGCGATGAGGAAGGCCCACAGGTAGAGCAGCAGGACCGCCTGCCGGTGCGTGTATCCGCCGTCCACGAGCTTGTGGTGCAGGTGGCCGCGGTCGGCCGAGAACGGGCTGGAACCCCGCGCGGTGCGCCGCACCACGGCCAGCGAGAGGTCGATCAGCGGCAGGGCCACCACGGCGATCGGCAGCAGGATGGGCATGTACGCCGGCACGTTCCGGAAGCGGAAGCCCTCCATCGCCTCGAAGTCGGCGGTGACGGCGACCGCGGCCGTGGCCAGGAGCAGGCCGATGAGCATCGCCCCGACCTCTCCCATGAAGATCCGGGCCGGGTTGAAGTTGTGCGGCAGGAACCCCAGGCAGCAGCCGACGAGCAGTGCCATCAGCAGGGTGGCCAGGTTGGAGTAGTCGAACTGGTTGATGGTCCGGGTCAGCAGGTACGAGTAGATGAAGAACGCCGATCCGCCGATCACCGCGATGCCGGCGGCCAGCCCGTCCAGCCCGTCCACGAAGTTGATGGCGTTCATGGTCAGCACCAGGATGAAGATCGTCAGCCCGATCTGGACGGGTTCGCTGCCCACCGGGATCCAGCCCACCGGCATGGCCTCGACGCGGATGCCGTGCAGGGCCACCAGGGCGGCGGCACCGACCTGGCCGGTGAGCTTGAGCGTCCAGTGCAGGTCCCACAGGTCATCGGCCACCCCCATGACCAGGACCACGGCCAGTGCCAGGAGGACTCCGCGCACCGGGTCGGGATCGGTGAAGATCCCGTCCAGGAACGGGACCATGGCACCGATGCCGAGGCCGGCCAGGACGCCGGCGAACATGGCCACGCCGCCGAGCTTCGGCACGGGGCGGCGGTGGACGTCCCGCTGGCGGCGCGGGGTGTAGACCCGTCCCTTCAGCGCCAGGACCCGGACCGCGGGAGTCAGGACGAAGCTGACGAGGGCGGACAGGACCAGCAGGAGGAGGTAGGCCCTCATCGTCCGCCCGGTGCCGCCGGCCCGGACCGGCCCGCGTCGCCGGTGGCGTCCGGTTCCGGTCCCACGAGGTCGGGGACGACGCGGACGAGCTCGGAGAAGGCCAGGGCGCCCTGGCGGACCACCCGGAACGGCGAGACCGTGCAGTCGACGATGGTCGAGGGTGCGGAGACGTCACGGTCGCCGTCGTCGAGGTAGACGGCCACGGAGTCGCCGAGCATCTCCTCGGCGGCCCGGGCCGACGTCGCGGCCGGCAGGCCGGTGCGGTTGGCGCTGGAGACGGCCATCGGACCGACCTCCTGGAGCAGCTCGCGGGCGACCTGGTCGTCGGGGACCCGCAGCGCCACGGTCCCCCGGGTCTCCCCCAGGTCCCAGGCCAATGACGGCTGGGCGGTGAGGATCAGGGTGAGGGCACCGGGCCAGAAGGCCTCGGCCAGCTCCCGGGCGGCCGCGGGGATCTCCACAGCCAGTCCGTCCATCACCTGGGGGGCCCCGATCAGCACGGGCGGGGGCATCGAGCGTCCGCGGCCCTTGGCGGCCAGCAGGACGGCCACGGCCTGGGGCGAGAAGGCGTCGGCGCCGATCCCGTAGACGGTGTCGGTCGGCAGCACGACGCACTGCTGCCGGCCCAGGGCCTGCCGCGCGGCCGCGATGCCCTCGTCCAGTCCGGGCTCAGTGGTGCAGTCGATCATCGTGCTCACGGTGCCATTGTCCCATCGTCGCCCCCGGTGGCCCGCCCCTGCACCGGCCGGGCGGTGCGGACGGCCTCGGTGAACCGCGGCCGGTCGTTGAGGTCATCGTGGGTGAGCACCTCGGTGAACAGCCCGTCGCAGGCGAGCAGCCGGGCCATGGCGGCCTCCTGGGTGTCGTCGTGCTCCATGACCAGCACGCCGCCGGGACGCAACAGCCGGGCCGCCGTCGCGGCGATCACGGCCGGCATCCGCATGCCGTCCGCTCCCCCGCCGTAGAGCGCGAGCTCGGGGTCGCGACGCGCCTCGGCCTGCTCCGGGATGCGTCCGTCGGGGACGTAGGGCGGGTTGGACACCACGACGTCGACGCGGCCGTCGAGCGCGGACAGTGCGGTGGCGGCGTCGCCCAGGTGCAGGTCGACACCGCGCGGTCCGAGGTTGGCGGCGGCCCACCAGGCGGCCTCCGGGTCGGCCTCGACCGCGTGCAACCGGGCCCCGGGGACCTCGGCGGCCAACGCGGCCGCGATCGCCCCGGAACCGGTGCACAGGTCCACGCCGATGACATCCCCCGCCCCGCGCACCCGCGCGGCGTCGGCGAGGGCCTCGATGGCCCGGCCGGCCACGAGCTCGGTCTCCGGCCGGGGCAGGAACACCCCGGGGCCGACCTGCAGGTCCACGGACCGGAAGGGGGCGGTGCCGGTCAGGTACTGCAGGGGCGTGCGCGTGGACCGGGAGATCAGCAGGCGGCGCAGGTCCACGGCCTGCACCGCGGTGAGGGCGCGGCCGGACACCGCCCACGCGGCCACCTCGCCGCGAGAGGCGCCCAGGACGTGGGCGGCCAACAGCTCGGCGTCGGCGCGCGGGGACGGCACCCCGGCAGCGGCCAGCAGCTCGGTCCCGGAGCGCAGCAGGACAGCCAGTCCGCGCTCCTGCGGTGCTCCCGTGGACCGGACGCCGGGGGCACCCCCGGTGCCGGCCGGCGTCGGGCGAGGCCGTGAGGGGATGGTGCGTGGCGTGGTCATCGCGTCTGCCATGGGCGTTCCCCTACTTCCCCCGGCCGGACTGGTCCCGCCCGGAGTGCTGGCCCAGCGACTCCAGCCGGTGCTGCTCGTCCAGGTCGATGCAGGACTGCAGGACCGGGCCCAGGTCCCCGTCCAGGACGGCGTCGAGGTTGTAGGCCTTGTACCCGGTCCGGTGATCGGCGATCCGGTTCTCCGGGTAGTTGTAGGTCCGGATCCGCTCGGACCGGTCCATGGTGCGTACCTGCGAGGCCCGCGTGGCCGCGTTCTCGGCGTCGAGCTGTTCCTGCTGGTGGGCCAGCAGCCTCGAGCGCAGCACCCGCATGCCGGCCTCGCGGTTCTGGATCTGGGACTTCTCGTTCTGCATGGACACCACGATCCCGGTCGGCAGGTGCGTGATGCGCACGGCGGAGTCCGTGGTGTTGACGGACTGGCCACCGGGGCCCGATGACCGGAACACGTCGATCTTCAGGTCGTTCGCCCCGATCTGGACCTCCTCCGGCTCATCGACCTCCGGGAACACCAGCACGCCGGCGGCCGAGGTGTGGATCCGGCCCTGCGACTCGGTCACGGGCACCCGCTGCACGCGGTGCACCCCGCCCTCGAACTTCAGGTGGGCGTAGACTCCCTCCGCCGGGTCCGTGGAGGAACCCTTGACGGCCACCTGGACGTCCTTGTACCCGCCCAGGTCGGACTCGGTGGACGAGAGGATCTCCGTCTTCCAGCCCCTGGACTCGGCGAAGCGCACGTACATGCGCAGCAGGTCCGCGGCGAACAGGGCGGCCTCCTCACCGCCCTCACCCCCCTTGATCTCCAGGATGGCGTCGCGCGCGTCCGAGGGGTCGCGCGGGATGAGCAGCCGGCGCAGTCGCTCCGCGGCCTGGTCCGCGGCATCCTGCAGGGCCGGCACCTCGGCCGCGAAGTCCGGGTCGTCCTGTCCCAGTTCCGTCGCGTCCGCCAGGTCCTCGGCGGCCTGTCGCCAGGCCCGGTGGGCGGAGACGATCCCGTTGAGCTCCGCGTAACGGCGTCCGAGCCTGCGGGACAGGGCCTGGTCCTGGTGGACGGCCGGGTCGGCGAGCCGCTCGGTGAGTTCACGGTGCTCGTCCAGCAGCTCCTGCACGGACTCGAACATGGTGGTTCCTTCAGTCAGTGGCCACCCGGGGCGGTGGCCGTCAGCGGGGATCGGTGGTGGGGGTCGGTGGGAACGACTCAGCCCCCGGCCCGCCGCGTCCGTGCGGCGGGCCGGGGGCCGGCGTCGATGCTACTTCTCGCCCTTGGGCCCCAGCGTGGTCTTGGAGACCAGCATGAGGAACTCGGCGTTGGACTGGGTGTCCTTGATCTTGTTGGTCAGGATCTCCAGTGCCTGCTGCGTGTCCAGGCCGGACAGCACCCGGCGCAGCTTCCACATGATCTTGATCTCCTCGCCGGAGAGCAGGTTCTCCTCGCGGCGCGTGCCGGAGGCGTTGACGTCCACGGCCGGGAAGATCCGCTTGTCCGCCAGCTGGCGGGACAGGCGCAGCTCCATGTTGCCGGTGCCCTTGAACTCCTCGAAGATGACCTCGTCCATCTTGGACCCGGTCTCCACGAGGGCGGTCGCCAGGATGGTCAGCGACCCGCCGTTCTCGATGTTGCGGGCGGCGCCGAAGAAGCGCTTCGGCGGGTACAGGGCCGAGGAGTCCACACCACCGGAGAGGATGCGTCCGGAGGCGGGGGCGGCCAGGTTGTAGGCACGGCCCAGTCGGGTCATGGAGTCGAGCAGCACGACGACGTCGCGGCCCATCTCCACCAGCCGCTTGGCCCGCTCGATCGCCAGCTCGGCCACGGTCGTGTGGTCGTCCGCCGGGCGGTCGAAGGTCGAGGCGATGACCTCGCCCTTGACCGAACGCTGCATGTCGGTCACTTCCTCGGGCCGCTCGTCCACCAGCACCATCATCAGGTGCACCTCGGGGTTGTTGGTGGTGATGGCGTTGGCGATCGACTGCAGGATCATCGTCTTGCCGGCCTTGGGCGGCGAGACGATCAGGCCACGCTGGCCCTTGCCGATCGGGGCCACGAGGTCGATGACGCGCGGGCCGATCAGCTTGGGGTCGGTCTCCAGGCGCAGGCGCTCCTGCGGGTACAGGGGCACCAGCTTGTTGAACTCGACGCGCTTCGGGGTGTCCTCGGCGGGCTGGCCGTTGACCGAGGTCAGCTTCACCAGGGCGTTGAACTTCTGGCGGTTGCTGCCGCCGCCGCCCTGGCTCTCCCCGTCGCGGGGCGCGCGGATGGCACCGGTGACGGCGTCGCCCTTGCGCAGCCCGTACTTCTTGACCATGGACAGCGAGACGTAGACGTCGTTCGACCCCGGCAGGTAACCGGAGGTGCGCACGAAGGCGTAGTTGTCCAGCACGTCCAGGATGCCGGCGACGGGCAGCAGCACGTCGTCCTCGGTCACCTCGGTGTCGTCGACCTCCGGGCCGCTGCGCCCGCGACGGTTGCGGTTGCGGTCGTTGCGGTTGCGGTTGCGGCGATTGCGGCGGCTGTTGGGGTCGTCGTCGCGGTCGTTGCGGTTGTCGTTGCGGCCGCGTCCCCCGCCGGACTGCTGGTCCTGGCCGCCGTCCCGGGACTCCCCGCGCTGGTCACGGTTCTCGGAGCGGTTGCGCGCACCGCGGCCGGACTGCTGGTCCTGGCCACCGTCGCGGCCCTCGCCCTGGTTGCGGGAGCCGCGGCCGGACTGCTGGTCCTGGTCGCCGTCCCGGGACTCCCCGCGCTGGTCACGGTTCTCGGAGCGGTTGCGCGAACCGCGGCCGGACTGCTGGTCCTGGCCGCCCTCGCGGGCGTCCTGCTGGCGGGTGCCGCGGCCGGAACCGCCGGACTGCTGCTGGTCCGCTGCACCGTCGGTGTCCGGGCCCGCGGCCGGAGCGGCCTCGGCCGGTGCCTCCGCCGAGGAACCTGCCGGGGACTCGGCGCGGCGGGAGCGCGAACGGCGGGCCGGGCGGCCGGCGCCCTGGCCGGACTCGTCGGACTTCTCGCCGGCGGACTGCGGACCGGCCTCCTGCTGTGCGGGGGCGGACGTGTCGGCCACGGCGGCGTCAGCGCTCGTCACGGACGGAGCGTCGGCCTGCTTGGCGGCACCCCGGCCCCGGGTGCTGCGGCCGGAGGCGGTCCCGGTGGCGCCGTCGCCCGCGGTGGCCTTGTCGGCGGCATCCTTGTGCTCGGGCTTGCGGTCGGCCACGGCGCCGCCGCGCTGGTGGCTGGAGATGGCGGCCACGAGGTCGGACTTGCGCATCCGGGAGCCCCCGGTGATGCCGAGCTGGGAGGCCAGGGCCTGCAACTGTGCGAGCTTGAGGCCGGCCAGGCCGCCACCGGTGGGGGCCTGGGGGGAATTGCCCTCGGATGCCGTGGGCAGTTCAGTGGTTTCGGTCACGAAGGTTCCTTCTCCCTCGTCAGGCGGGATCCGACTGGAGGGATCCCGCTACGTGTGCTCCGGCCGCCCCGTGAACACTGGAGAACCAGGGGCTGAAGACCGGGATTCGAGTCCGCCGGCCGGAATGACGGCCGATGGACGTGGCGCCGGATGGCGCCGACCGGACCGCAGACGGTCCGGGAGGGGCGATCCAGGGTGCCGTGACAGGCCGGGGGCCAGCAGGACCGCCTTCGGTCCGCTCGGTGCCTGGATCCACACCGTCCGCCGGCTCCACGTAGAAACGGGGTCCGGCCGGCTTCAGCCCCGGGGGGGATGGCCTGTGCGGTGTGACTCCACCTTAGCACCCGCCACGTCCACCGGGAGAATGCGCACCCGCCACCCCTGCGCCGATCCGCTGAGGGCGGACTCCATGGTCCCGCGGGCCCGTTCGGCGCTGTCCTGGTCGGGGGCCAGCACCATCACCGTCGGCCCGGCACCGGACACGACGGCGGCCAGGCCCTCGGCGCGCAGCGCACGGACCAGCCCGACGGACTCGGGCATGGCCGGCTCGCGGTAGTCCTGGTGCAGCCAGTCCTGGGTGGCCGGGAGCAACCGGGACGGGTCGGTGGTCAGGGCGTGGACCAGCAGGGCGGCCCGGCCCGCGTTCGCCGCGGCCACGTGGTGCGGGACCTGCGGCGGCAGCAGTCCGCGGGCCGTCTCCGTGCTCAGCGGCTCCTCGGGGATCGCGACCACGGGCACCACGTCCGGATGGACGGCCATCCGCACGGACCGGTAGCCCCCGACCTCACCCCAGGAGACCGCGAAACCGCCGGTCAGCGCCGGGGCGACGTTGTCCGGGTGACCCTCCAGGCCCGCCGAGGCGTCCAGCAGCCCCTCCGCCGAGGCGCGCTCGGACTCGGGCAGCAGGGCGTCCGCGGCCAGCACCGCGGTGGCGTGGGCGGCCGCGGAGGACCCCAGTCCCCGCCCGTGCGGGATCCGGTTGGTGGCGGTCAGCTCGATCCCCGGGACCTCCCAGCCGCGCTCGGCGAGGTACTCGCGCAGGGTGGCGATCACCAGGTGGGTGCCGTCCGTGGGCACGGAGCCGGAGCCCTCTCCCTCCACCACGGCGGAGAACCCCTCGGCCACGGTGGTGATGACGACCTCGTCGCGCAGGTCCAGGGCCAGGCCCATCGAGTCGAAGCCCGGCCCGAGGTTCGCCGACGTCGCCGGGACGGAGACGCGGACCGTGATCCCGACGGGCACGGTCCGCAGTGCCGGGGACCCGGTGGCCGGCGGCGTGGTCCGGGGCTCGGCGGCGGGCATCACGACAGCCCCAGCGCCTCGGCCACCGCCACGACGTCGAAGGGCACCCGCTGGGGCTCCACGTCCGAGCCGTCGGCGTTGCGCAGGGCCCACTGGGGGTCCTTCAGCCCGTGACCGGTGACGGTGATGACCCAGCGCTTGCCGGTGGGCACGTTGCCGAGCCCGTGGTGCTTGATCAGCCCGGCCACCCCGGCGGCCGAGGCGGGCTCCACGAAGACGCCCTCCTTGGCGGACAACCAGCGGTGGGCGGCGAGGATCTCCTCGTCGGTCACGGAGTCGATCAGTCCCCCGGACTCGTCCCGGGCGGCCTCTGCCTGCTCCCAGGAGGCCGGGTTGCCGATCCGGATGGCCGTGGCCAGCGTGTCCGGATCCGTGACCGGGTGGCCCAGCACGATGGGTGCGGCGCCGGCGGCCTGGAAGCCCCACATCACGGGCGTCCTGGTGGACACGGCCGGCAGCTCACCGGCTGCGGCGCCGGGGTGCGGGTTGGTGTACGGCTGGGAGTACTCGCGGTACCCCTTCCAGTAGGCGGTGATGTTCCCCGCGTTGCCCACGGGCAGCAGGTGGTAGTCCGGGGCGTCGCCGAGGGCGTCCACCACCTCGAAGGCACCGGTCTTCTGGCCCTCGATGCGGTTGGGGTTCACGGAGTTGACCAGGAACACCGGGTAGTTCTCGGAGAGCTTGCGGGCCACGTCGAGGCAATTGTCGAAGTTCCCGTCCACCTGCAGCAGCGTGGCCCCGTGGGCGATCGCCTGGGACAGCTTGCCCATGGCGATCTTGCCCTCCGGCACCAGCACCGCGCAGGTCAGTCCCGCCTGGGTGGCGTAGGCGGCGGCCGAGGCGGAGGTGTTTCCGGTGGAGGCGCAGACGACGGCCTTCGCCCCCTGCTCCACGGCGGCCGTGATGGCCATGGTCATGCCGCGGTCCTTGAAGGAGCCCGTGGGGTTCATGCCCTCGAACTTGACCCAGACCTCGCCCTCGACGAGCCGGGACAGGGCCGGTGCCTCGATCAGCGGGGTACCGCCCTCGCCCAGGGTCACCACCCGGGTGGACTCGCTGACGGGCAGCCGGTCTGCGTACTCGCGGATCACTCCGCGCCATTGGTGTGCCACTGGTGTTCAGTTCCCTTCGACGCGCAGGACGGAGACCACGTCGGTCACTGCGTCCAGCTCCTTGATGGCGGTGACGGTGGAGGCCAGGGCCCGTTCCCGGGCGCGGTGGGTGGTGATCCGCAGCAGGGACTCGGCCGGCCCCTCCGCTCCCGGGGAGCCGGGCACGCCCTCGGCGGCGTGCACCTCGTAGACGGCGCTGTCCTCGGGCAGCGGCACCTGCCGCATCGCCTCGATCGACACGCCGTGCTCGGCCACGACCGTGGCGATGGCGGCCAGCACGCCGGGCCGGTCGGCCACGCGCAGCACGATCATGTAGCTCGTGGTGGCCTCTCCGACGTCCAGTGCCGCCAGGGCCCTCTTCGGCGTGCGCGTGCGGCCGGGCCCGCCGCGGACCAGTCGGCGGGCGATGGACACGGTGTCCCCCATGACCGCGCTGGCCGTGGGGGCACCCCCGGCGCCGGGGCCGTAGAACATGAGTTCACCGGCGTTGTCGGCCTCCACGAACACGGCGTTGTAGGCACCGCGCACGGCGGCCAGGGGGTGCTCGCGCGGCAACAGGGTCGGATGCACCCGCAGCACGGCGCCGTCGACGCCGGCCTCGGACCGGATGCGCTCGGCGATCGCGAGCAGCTTGATGACGTATCCGGCCTCGGCGGCGGCCTCGTTGTCCGCGGCGGTGATCCGGGTGATGCCCTCGGCGTGGACCTTGTCCATGGAGAACGACGCGTGGAAGGCCAGGTTGGCCAGGATCGCGGCCTTGGCCGCGGCGTCCAGGCCCTCGACGTCGGCCGTCGGGTCGGCCTCCGCGTACCCGAGCCGCTGGGCCTCGGCCAGGGCGTCGTCGAAGGACGCCCCGGTGGTGTCCATCTGGTCGAGGATGTAGTTCGTGGTGCCGTTGACGATGCCCATGACCCGGTTGACGCGGTCCCCGGAGAGGGAGTCGCGCAGCGGCCGCAGGATCGGGATGGCCCCGCCCACCGAGGCCTCGAAGGACAACTGCGTGCCGGCCTTGGCGGCCGCGGCGAACAGCTGGCTGCCGCTCTGGGCCAGCAGCGCCTTGTTCCCGGTGATCACGGCCGAGCCGTTGGCGATGGCCCGCTCGATGAGTGTCTTGGCCGGTTCGATCCCGCCCAGCAGCTCGATGACGATGTCCGCGGAGTCCACGAGGGACTCGGCGTCCGAGGTGTAGAGCTCGCGGGGCAGCTGGTAGTCACGCGCTCCCTCGGGGTTGCGGACGAACACCCCGACCAGTTCGAGCTCGGCGCCCACGCGGGCCGCGAGCATCCGGGCGTCCTCGGTGAGGATGCGGGCCACCTGGGAGCCGACGGTGCCGGCGCCGAGCAGCGCGATCTTCAGGGGCGGGATCGTGTCGGTCATGGTCCTCCGTTGGGTCTGGGATGAAGTGCTGGGGTGTCCGGGGGCGGGGGCGTCAGAGGCCGGTCTCGCGGGCGAAGAGGTCCTCTTCGGTCTCCCGCCGGATGATGACACGGGCCTGCCCGTCCCGGACGGCCACGATGGCCGGACGCGTGAGCTGGTTGTAGTTGCTGGACAGCGAGTGGCAGTACGCACCCGTGGCGGGCACCGCGAGCAGGTCACCGCGCGCGACGTCGTCGGGCAGGTAGGCGTCCCGGACCACGATGTCCCCGGACTCGCAGTGCTTGCCGACCACGCGGGAGAGCACCGCGGGCTCGGTCGAGGTGCGCGAGGCCAGCGCCACGGAGTAGTCCGAGTCGTACAGCACCGGGCGGGCGTTGTCGCTCATCCCGCCGTCCACGGACACGTACCGGCGGGGGTGGGTCCTCCCACCGGCGCCCCCCGCCGCGTCCGGGGCGTCCACGGACACGGTCTTGCGCACGCCGGCCTCGTACAGGGTGAACGTGGAGGGTCCGGAGATGGCCCGGCCCGGCTCGATCGAGATCCGCGGACAGGCCAGCCCCAGGCGCTCGGTGGCCGCCCGGACGGCGGAGGCCAGGGTGGTGGCGATGTCCTCGGGCGTGCGCGGATCGTCCGCCGCGGTGTAGGCGATGCCGTGCCCGCCCCCGAGGTCCAGCTCGGCCAGTTCCACGCCGTGGGTGTCCCGGATCTCGGCCAGGAAGCCCAGCAGCTTCTCCGCCGCCACCCCGAAGCCCTCGGCCTCGAAGATCTGGGAGCCGATGTGGCAGTGCAGGCCCAGCAGGTCGATGGACTCGGCCGCCAGGGCCTGGGCCACGGCGGCCGCGGCCGGCGAACCGGCCGTGCCGCTGCCCTGCCCGGCGTCCGGGGCGGCCATCGACAGGCCGAACTTCTGGTCCTCGTGCGCGGTGGCGATGAACTCGTGGGTGTGGGCGTGCACGCCCGGGGTGAGCCGGAGCATCACCGGTGCCCTCACCCCGGCCTCGGCGGCCAGGGCGGCCAGCCGGTCGAGCTCGTCCAGGGAGTCCACGACGATCCGCCCGACACCGGCGTCCAGGGCACGGCGCAGTTCCGCATCGGACTTGTTGTTGCCGTGCAGGCCGATGTGGGCCGGGTCCACCCCGGCGCGCAGCGCGATGGCCAGCTCACCGCCGGAGGCGGTGTCCAGGCGCAGCCCCTCCTCGGCGACCCACCGGGCGGCCGCGGTGCACAGGAAGGACTTGCCGGCGTAGTACACGTCCACTCCCCCGCAGAGCTCCGCGAACGCCGCGTCGAAGGCGTCGCGGAACGCCCGTGCCCGGGCCCGGAAGTCCTCCTCGTCCAGGACCAGCAACGGGGTGCCGAACTCCGCGGCGAGCCGGGAGACGGGAATGCCCTGCACGGCGATCTCGCCGTCGTCGTCGCGGGACACCCCGGCCGCCCAGAGCTTGGGGACCAGGGCGTTGGGGTCCCGGGGGTACTCCAGCCAGTCCGGGGCCAGCGGCGAGGGCCCGGCGGCCGGGTTCGCGTGATCGGTCGGGGTCGGCATCGGCGTCCTCACATCCTCTCCGGGGCGCTGACGCCCAGCAGTCCCAGTCCGTTGGCGAGCACCTGGGAGGTGGCCTCGTTCAGCCACAACCGGGTGCGGTTCAGGTCCGTGATCTCCCCGGGCGTGCCCTCCCGGGAGGTCACCGGGACGATACGGCAGGCACCGTACCAGGAGTGGTAGGCCCCGGCGATGACCTCCAGGTGGCGGGCCACCCGGTGGGGCTCGCGGAATTCGGCGGCCTGGGCGACCACCGAGGGGAACTCGCCGAGCCGGGCCAGCAGGTCCGACTCGGTGGCGTGGGTCAGCAGGGACGCGTCGAAGGCGGAGCGGTCGACGCCGGCCGCCTCGGCCGTGCGCGCCGCCCCCCGGGTCCGGGCGTGAGCGTACTGGACGTAGAACACCGGATTGTCGTTGGTCCGGGAGGTGAGGATCTCCGGGTCGATGGTGATCGGCGAGTCCGCGGGGTACCGGGCCAGCGAATAGCGCAGGGCGTCGGCGCCGAGCCAGGACACCAGGTCCTTGAGCTCGATGATGTTGCCGGCACGCTTGGACAGCTTGGCCCCGTTGACGGAGATCAGCTGGCCGATCAGCACCTCGATGTTGCGGTCCGGATCGTCCCCGGCGCACGCGGCGATGGCCTTGAGCCGGCCCACGTAACCGTGGTGGTCGGCGCCGAGCAGGTAGATCTTCTCGGTGAAGCCGCGGTCCTTCTTGGAGAGGTAGTAGGCGGCGTCGGCGGCGAAGTAGGTCGGCTCGCCGTTGGCCCGGATGAGCACGCGGTCCTTGTCGTCGCCGAAGTCGGTGGTGCGCAGCCAGACGGCGCCGTCACGGTCCTCGATGTGGCCGAGCTCGCGCAACCGGGCCACCGCGTTCTCGATCGCCCCGGACTCGTGCAGCTGCTTCTCGGAGAACCAGACGTCGAAGTGCACGCCGAAGTCGGCCAGGGTGGTGCGGATGTCCTGCATCTGGTGCCGGTAGGCGGACTCGCGGATGATGGGCAGCGCCGCCTGCTCGTTCACCGTCCGGATGTCCGGGTGCTCGGACAGGACCTGGTGGGCGAGGTCCTGGATGTACTCCCCCGGGTAGCCGCCCTCCGGGACCGGCAGGCCGTGCAGCCGGTTGTAGACCGACTGGGCGAACACGTTCATCTGGTTGCCGGCGTCGTTGATGTAGTACTCGGCGGTCAGCTCCGCCCCCGAGGCGTGCAGCAACCGGGCGATGGCATCGCCCAGGGCAGCCCAGCGGGTGTGGCCGATGTGCAGCGGCCCGGTCGGGTTCGCCGAGACGAACTCCATGTTGACCACGTGGCCGGTCAGGGCCGAGTTCCTGCCGTAGTCGGCACCGGCCTCGACGATGGTCCGGGCCAGCTCACCGGCGGCGGCGGCGTCCAGCGTGATGTTCAGGAAACCCGGTCCGGCGATGTCCACGCCGGCGACACCGGGCACCTGCTCCAGGCGCCGGACGAGCAGGGCCGCGAGGTCACGGGGGGCCATGCCCGCCTTCTTGCCCAGCTGCATGGCGACGTTCGTGGCCCAGTCCCCGTGCTCGCGGTTCTTCGGTCGCTCGACCTTCACCTGCGCCGGGATCTCGACGGCGATCTCGCCGGAGTCGACGGCGTCCTGCAGGCAGGCGGCCAGGGCTGTGGAAAGGTCTTCGGGGGTCACCCGGGACAGTCTAATGTCGCGCAGGCAGCCGCCGCGAAACCGGCCGGCCGCGTGACCTGACGGGGCGCACGGGGCCCGACCGGGTGCGATTTCTTCTGTCGGCCCCGGATGCGATAGGGTTGTGAAGTCCCGCTCGGCCCCACCGGCCGCGAGACCCCCGCCTCCGTAGCTCAGGGGATAGAGCGTCTGCCTCCGGAGCAGAAGGCCGCAGGTTCGAATCCTGCCGGGGGCACCCTCTTCCTCCTCATCGTCCAGCGCGTTTCCGCGCCGACGATCCCCCCGGCACCGGGGTGACCCACAGCCGGATGATCCCCCGCACCACCACGGTCCCGTCCTCCCTCGTGGCCGTCACCGCCACGGGCACGTCCGGCGCCCCGTCCCAGTCCGCCGTGGTGCTCTCGGCGACGCACGTCACCTCCGAGTCCGCCGCGGCCAGGTACTCCACCTCCATGCCCTTCGGCAGCCACCGCATCCCGGGAGGCACGGTGGCCTCGGCGAGCAGGCCCATCGCCGCCTCCAGGCCGTTGCAGACCGCGATCGCATGGACAGTGCCGAGGTGGTTCTGCGTCGAGCGCCGCAACGGCACCGTCACCTCCCCGTAGTGCGTCGCCATGGCCTGCACGCCGAGGTGCGCCGAGGCGAAGTACGGAGCACGGCGGCAGAACGCGGCGGTGAACAGCCGTCGGCCGCCCGGCAGGGCGGAGAGGCGCCGGTAGAGCGAGAGCGTCGAGTTCATTACCCGATACTACGGGTATCGAGTGATACTCCCCACGGGCCGGCACCAGGACCTGGGCCGTGCCCCGGCCGGCTCGCCACCCGTGACCGGAGCCGTGCCGGGTCCGCACCCGGGCGCCGGGCCCGGGTCGGCAGGACGCCCGGGGCTGTACTGTCCCGCGGCAAGCCGCGAGGATGAACCGTGACCGCAGTGCCCCGAACGCCCGACGACCCCTGAGGGAGGCCACGGGACCGTGACCGTCTTCGGATTCCACGCCAGCCACGAGCAGGCCTCTCCGCGCCAGCTGCTCCAGGACGTGCACGCCGCCGAGCGCGCGGGCTTCGCGGCCGCCATGTGCTCGGACCACCTCGCCCCCTGGTCCCGACGGCAGGGGCACTCGGGCTTCGCGTGGTCCTGGCTCGGCGCCGCCCTGGCCGGCACCGGGATGCGCATGGGCGTGGTGACCGCCCCCGGCCAGCGCTACCACCCGGTGATCCTCGCCCAGGCATCCGCGACGCTCGCGCAGATGTTCCCCGGACGGTTCTGGATGGCCCCCGGCAGCGGGGAGAACCTCAACGAGCACGTCACCGGTGACCCCTGGCCGGACAAGGAGGACCGGCAGCTGCGTCTCGAGGAGTGCGTCGAGGTGATCCGCCGCCTGCACCGGGGTGACACCGTGGACCACCGGGGCCGGATCACCGTGGACCGGGCGAGGATCTGGGACCTGCCGCCGACGCCGGTCCCGCTCATCGCGCCCGCGCTCAGCCCGGAGACCGCCGCGCGCTCCGCGGCCTGGGCCGACGGTCTCATCACCGTCAACCAGCCCCTCGACGACCTCAGGACGGTCCTGGAGGCCTACCGCGGGCAGGGCGGAACCGGGCCGGCGGTGCTGCAGGTCCACCTGTCCTGGGCCCCGACCCGTGCCGAGTCCGAACGGATCGCCGTGGACCAGTGGCGGTCCAACACGGTCCCCCGTCATCAGCTGGAGGACCTGGCCCGGACGGAGGACTTCGAGGCGGCCTCGGCCGGGGCCGGACTGGACGAGGTGGCCCAGGCGGTGGACGTCTCCGCCGATCCCCACTGGCACGTGGAACGGCTCGCCGAGTACGCCGGGCTCGGGTTCGACGAGGTATACCTGCACTGCGTGGCCCAGGACCAGGGTCCGTTCATCGAGACGTTCGGCCGTGAGGTCCTGCCGGCCCTGGCCGGCCTGACGACGGAGGCGAACCCATGAGGTCGGCGCAGACCTCGGACCTGTGGTGGAAGAACGCCGTCTTCTACTGTCTGGACGTCGAGACGTTCATGGACGCGGACGGGGACGGAACCGGAGACTTCGAGGGCCTGACGGACCGGATCGACTACCTCCAGGAGCTCGGGGTCACCTGCCTGTGGCTGATGCCCTTCTACCCCTCCCCCGGACAGGACGACGGTTACGACGTCACCGACTTCTACGGCGTCCACCCGCGGCTGGGCGACCACGGTGACCTGGTCGAGTTCCTCCGCGCCGCCCGGGACCGGGGCATGCGGGTCATCGTCGACTTCCTGGTCAACCACACCTCGGACCGCCATCCCTGGTTCCGCGCGGCCCTGCGGTCGAAGGACTCCCCCTACCGCGACTACTACGTGTGGCGGCAGGACCCGCCGCCGGACACCTCCCACGAGGTGGTCTTCCCGGACCAGGAGGACTCGATCTGGACGCGGGACGAGAAGTCCGGGCAGTGGTACCTGCACCGGTTCTACCGGCACCAGCCCGACCTGAACGTCATGAACCCCCGCGTGCGGGACGAGCTCGCCAAGGCCATGGGGTTCTGGCTCGAGCTCGGCGTCGACGGGTTCCGGATCGATGCCGTCCCCTACTTCCTGGAGGCCTCTCCCACGGACGGTGCCCGGGAGCCCGAGGATCCGCACGAGATCCTGCGGGACCTGCGCTCCTTCACCCACCGCCGGAAGGGCGACTCGGTGCTGCTCGGCGAGGTCAACCTGCCGTTCGCCGCGCAGCGCGAGTTCTTCGGGGGCCGGGACGGTGACGAGTTGACCATGATGTTCGACTTCCTCTCCATGCAGTACACCTACCTCTCCCTGGCCCGGGCCGACGCGCGTCCGCTGGCGAGGACCCTGACCCGGCGGCCGCGCCTGGACCCGGACAACCAGTGGGCGACGTTCCTGCGCAACCACGACGAGCTGACCCTGGACAAGCTCAGTGACAGCGAGAGGGAGGAGGTCTTCGCGGCGTTCGGCCCGGATCCGGCGATGCAGGTCTACGGCCGTGGCCTGAGGCGGCGCCTGCCGCCGATGCTGGAGGGCGATCCACGCCGGCTGCGCCTGGCCTACTCCCTGCTGTTCTCCCTGCCGGGCTCGCCCGTGCTCTTCTACGGCGAGGAACTCGGTATGGGCGAGGACCTTGACGCCCCGGGACGGTTGTCCGTCCGGACGCCGATGCAATGGGATCCCGGCCGCAACGGCGGCTTCTCCACGGCGGCCCCCTCGCGGCTGGCCGCCCGCCCCGTGACCGGGGCCTACGGTCCGGAACACGTCAACGCCCTGCAGGCCCGGAAGGACCCGGACTCCCTGTACCACCACATCCGCCGGCTCATCCACGCCTACCGTCGGTCCCCGGAGATCGGCTGGGGGGAGCTGGAGATCCTCGAGCACTCCGCCGCCGGAGCACCCGCGGACTCCACGGAATCGGTGCTGGCACACCGGTTGTCCTGGGGCGGTCCCGGGCACGATCCCGGGGGCCGCGGTGGCGCGGTGCCGCTGTCCACGCTGATGCTGCACAACCTCTCCGCCGGTGCGAAGTCGGTCCGGCTGGACCTGACCGGGCAGCACCCCACGGCCGACGGCCTCGCGGGCCGGCCGCTGCTGGACCTGCTGGACGGGGACGACCTCGTCGTCGCTGCCGACGGCACCGTGGAGGTACGCCTGGACGGCTACGGCTACCGGTGGCTGCGGGCCGTCCATCCCCAGGACCACCGCCTCACCTGAGCCACCTCCGTCGACGGGAGCACCCCATGACCACGCCACAGCCCTTCTCCGACCGGACGACCGCCCTGGACTTCATCGTGTCCTGCCAGCAGGACCCCGCCACGGGCACGGCGTTCCTCGGGGAGGACCGGGCCGGCGTCGAGGCCGAGCTCGAGGGCCTGGGGCAACCGTGGCTGCAGACCGTGCGGGCCGTGGTGGAACGGGGGCGGCTCCTGGCCGCCGTCGCCGTGGAATGGGACGAGGAGCCCTCCATGGCGTGGGTGCACGGCCCCTGGGGCACCCCGGACGCCGTGCGTACGCACGGTCCTGGCCTGGTCATGGCGGCGGTGGACCAGGTGCCCCCGGCCATCCGCCGGTTCGAGCTGTGCGGCCACGTGGCCAACACGGCGATGGCCGTGGTGGCGGACCGACTGGGACTCGCACCGACGGAGACGAGCCTCGCCCTGGTGGTGGCGGCCGACGAGGCCGCCGGCTGGATCCCGCCCGAACCGCTCCAGGCCGTGACGGTCCGGCCGGCCGTCCCGGCAGACCGGGCCGCACTGGCCCGGTTGCACGCACCCGAGTTCGGCGAGGCGTACGCCACCGTGGACCAGTTGCTCACCCACCACCGCACGGTGGTCGCGGAGGCACCGGACGGCCGGCTGCTCGGCTATGCCTCGGGGCGGATCCAGGACGACGGCTCGGCCTACGTGGACTTCACCGCCGTCGACCCGTCGGCGCGCCGCCGCGGCGTGGGCCGGCACGTGGTCACGGCCCTGGTCCGGCTGCTGCTCGCCGAGGGCTCCCCGGAACTGGTCCACCTCACGGTGCGCGAGTCCCGCACCGCCGCGCAGCAGCTGTACCTGTCCCTGGGGATGCGCCAGGACGCGGCCCTGCGCGGATACCGCGGTCCCCGGCCGGCTCGGGACGCCACATCGTCCCGCGGCGCGGTGTCCTGACCCGGCGCCTAGACCGTGGCCGGCGACACGGTGATGTCGGCACCCCGGGACACGGCCACGGCCTCGTCGAACTCGGCGTCGATCTCCGGGTCACCGCGGTAGGTGGCCAGCGAGACCGCGATGCCCGCGAGGGCGGCGAGCACGAAACCGGGAACGATCTCGTACAGGGCGAAGGCCCCGCCCCAGGCATCGTCCGGCATGTTGCCCCACCAGAAGACGGTCGCGGCACCGACCACGAGTGCGGTCAGGGCGCCCCAGGTGTTGAAGCGCCTCCAGAACAGGGACAGGATGACGATCGGGCCGAACGAGGCCCCGAAACCGGCCCAGGCGAACGCGACCAGTTCCAGCACGCTGGACTCGGGATCCAGGGCCAGCAGCAGGGCCACGAGAGACACGACGACGACGCCTCCCCGGCCGAGCCACAGCCCGCTCCGGGGGCTCGCCTCCCGGCCCACGAGCTTGTAGAGGTCCTCCACCAGGGCCGAGGAGCACACGATCAGCTGCGAGGAGATGGTGGACATCACGGCCGCCAGCACAGCGGCCAGCACGAGTCCGGCCACGAAGGGGTGGAACAGGACCTGGGACAGGGCCAGGAAGACCGTCTCGGGGTCCTCGAGGGTGACGCCGGGATTCGCCTGGACGTAGGCGATGCCGACCAGGGCGGTCAGGACGGCCCCCAGGGCGCAGATCGCCATCCAGGCGATGCCGATCCGCCGGCCGACCACGGCGTCCCTCGCCGAGCGCAGGGCCATGAACCGGACGATGATGTGCGGCTGGCCGAAGTACCCCAGACCCCAGGCCAGTGCGGAGACGATCCCCACCCAGGTGGCGTTGGCGAAGAAGGACAACCGGTTGCCGCCCTCCGCCAGTGACGCGTCGGCCGCCTGGATGGAGGACACCACCTCGCCCCAGCCGCCCAGCTCGATGATCGCCACGGTCGGCACCGCGACCAGGGCCGCCAGCATCATCAGTCCCTGGACGACGTCGGTCAGCGAGGCACCCAGGAAGCCGCCGAAGAGGGTGTAGACGACCGTGATCCCGGCCACGAGCAGCATGCCGAAGAGGTAGGTGGACCCGAACGAGGACTCGAAGAACTTGCCTCCGGCCGCCATGCCGGAGGAGACGTAGAAGGTGAAGAAGACCAGGATGACGAGCCCCGCCACGATCCGGAGCACCCGGGTGCGGTCACGGAACCGGTTCTCCAGGAAGGAGGGGATCGTGATGGAGTTGCGGGCCACCTCGGTGTAGGCACGCAACCGCGGGGCCACGAACCGCCAGTTCAGCCAGGCCCCGACCGTCAGGCCGATGGCGATCCACGCCTCGACGAGGCCCGCGGCGTAGATCGCACCGGGCAGGCCGAGCAGCAGCCAGCCGGACATGTCCGAGGCCCCTGCGGACAGGGCGGCGACGCTGGGGCGCATCCTGCGTCCGGCCAGCATGTAGTCGTCCAGGTCGGTGTTCTTCCGGGCCGCGTAGAACCCGATGGCCAGCATGGCCGCGAAGTACAGCCCGATCGCGATGAGCTTGTAGGCGTAGTCCATGTTCTCCTCGTCCCCGTCGGCGCGAGACGGCCGGGGGACCTCGACGGCAGGGTGCGATGGGTCACCATGCCACGAATTCCCGTCGAGGGCCAACCGCCCGCGCCGACGTGGGCCCTATTGCAGCAGGGTCTTGTCGTCGATCGTGGCACCCTTGATCTTCTCGAACTCGCCCAGCAGGTCCTTCACCGTCCGGCCCCGCTTCTCCTCCTCGGTGAGGTCGAGGATGATCTGGCCCTCGTGCATCATGATGAGCCGGTTGCCGACCCGCAGGGCCTGCTCCATGTTGTGCGTGACCATGAGCGTGGTCAGCCCCTTGTCCTCGACCACCTGGCGGGTCAGCCGGGTGACCAGATCGGCCCGCTGGGGGTCCAGGGCGGCGGTGTGCTCGTCGAGCAGCAGGATCTTCGGGTCGGAGAAGGTCGCCATCAGCAGGCTCAGGGCCTGGCGCTGGCCGCCGGAGAGCAGTCCCACCTTGGCCTTGAGCCGGTTCTCCAGGCCCAGCTCCAGGGTCGCGAGCTCGTCCGCGAAGCGACTGCGCTTGGACCGGGTGACACCCGTGGCCAGCCGGCGCGGCCTGCCCCGGCGGTCGGCGATGGCCATGTTCTCCTCGATCGTCAGGTGCGGCGCGGTGCCGGCCATCGGATCCTGGAACACCCGGCCGACGAAGGCGGCGCGCTGGTGGTCCTGCAGCTTCGTGACGTCCCGGCCGTCGATGGTCACCGTCCCCTCGTCCGGGAACAGGTCCCCGGAGACGATGTTCAGCACGGTGGACTTGCCGGCCCCGTTGGAGCCGATCACGGTCACGAAGTCGCCCTCGGCCAGGTGCAGGTCCACGCTGCGCAGCGCGCGACGCTCATTGACGGTACCGGCGAAGAAGGTCTTGGAGACGGAGGAAATGGTCAGCATCAGCGATCTCCCTGTTCGGTCGTCGTCGTGGCGGCACCCGTGAAGGAGCCCGTGCCCGGGGCACCGGTGGCGAGCGCGGGAGCACCCGGGGTCTCCAGCACGGCATCGGGTTCGCCCTTGCGGGCCCGGGTCTTGCGCCGGCGCTTGAAGAACGGCAACTGCGGCACGATCAGGGCCAGGATCACCAGGATGGCCGAGACCAGCTTCATGTCGTTCGGGTTCAGGCCGACCTCGAGGGACAGCTGGATGACCACGCGGTAGAGCACGGAGCCGACCACCACGGCCAGCGCCGCGATCAGGATGGTGCGCTGCCCGAAGATGGCCTGGCCGATGATGACCGAGGCCAGTCCGGCCAGGATGAGGCCGATGCCCATGCCGATGTCGGCGAAGCCCTGGTACTGGGCGATCACGGCACCGCACATGCCCACGAGGCCGTTGGACAGGGCGAGCCCGAGGATCTTCTGGTTGTCCGTGTTCACCCCGAAGGAGCGGATCATCTTCTCGTTGTCACCCGTGGCCTGCATGGCCAGTCCCGTGTCCGTGTGCAGGAACCACACCAGCACCAGGGCCAGCACCACGGCCAGCAGGGTGAAGGCGGCGATGCCGACCGGGCCGCCGAGGACACCGGCCTCCCGCAGCGGGGTGATGGCCGTGTCCTCCCCGAGCAGGGGGACGTTGGCCTTGCCCATGATGCGCAGGTTGATCGAGTACAGGCCGATCTGGGTCAGGATTCCGGCCAGCAGGCCGTTGATGCGGCCCTTGGTGTTGAGCAGGCCGGTGATGACGCCGGCGATCAACCCGGCCACGAAGGCCATGAGGATCGCCATGATGGGGTTGATCCCGTTGGTGATCGAGATCGCGGCGACGGCGGCGCCGGTCGTGAACGAGCCGTCCACGGTCAGGTCGGGGAAGTCGAGGATGCGGAAGGTCAGGTAGACCCCCAGGGCCATGATGGCGTAGATCAGACCGAGCTCGATGGCGGTCGTCATGACAGCTCCAATGCGGCAGTTTCAGGAGGTGCCGCCCCGGCCTGGGCCGGGGCGGCACCGCGTCGTGGGAGGTGAGGGGCGCCGGGCGGGGCGGTTACTCGCCGACCGTGTGGTCGGCCTCGTCGAGCATCGACTGGGGGATCTCCACGCCCATGGCCTCGGCGGCCTTCGGGTTGACGTAGAGCTCCAGCTCGGTGGGGGTCTCGACCGGCATGGTGGCGGGATCGGCGTCCTCGGTGAGGATGCGCACGGCCATCTCGGCGGTCTGGGCGCCCAGCTTCTCGTAGTTCAGGCCGTAGGTGGCCACGGCCCCGCGCTCCACCGAGTCACCCTCGGCCGCGATGACCGGGATCTTCTGGTTCTGGGCCACGCCCAGCAGGGACTCGAGGGCGGAGACGACGGCGTTGTCGGTCGGCACGTAGAACGCGTCCACGTCCAGGGAGTTGGCGGCCTGCTGCACCTCGGAGGAGTTCGAGACGGTGGCCTCGACGATCTCCATGCCCAGCTCACCGGCGGCCTCCTTGGCCCACTCGACCTGGACCTCCGAGTTGACCTCACCGGAGGAGTAGACGATGCCCACCCGCTTGGCCTCGGGGGCCAGTTCCTTGAGCAGCTGCAACTGCTCCAGCACGGGGTTGGCGTCCGAGGTGCCCGTGACGTTCGCGCCCGGGGCCTCGAGGGAGTCCACGAGCTTGGCGGTCACCGGATCGGTCACGGCGGTGAACAGCACCGGGATGTCGCTGACCGCCTGGGCCACGGTCAGGGCCGAGGGGGTCGCGACGGCCAGGATCAGGTCCGGCTCGGCCGAGGCGAAGGTGCCGGCGATGGTGTTCGCGGTGGCCTGGTCGCCCTGGGCGTTCTGCACGTCGAGGGTGACGTCCAGCCCGGCCTCCTCGAGGCCCTCCTCGAAGCCCTTGCGGGCGGCGTCCAGGGAGGGGTGGGTGACGAACTGGGAGATGGCGATGTTGTACGACTGGGCGTCGGCCTCGGTGCCCTCGCCGCCGCCTGCCGTGGCCTCCCCGCCGTTGCCGGAACCGCCGCAGGCGGTCAGTGCGAGGGCGGAGACGGCCAGCAGGGCCCCGGCACGAAGCCCGGTGCGGGCCTTGTGGGTGCGAATCATGATGATGGTCCTTTCCATGCCGCGGTCCCCGGCGGATGGACGCAGGCTGCGCCGTCGGGTGGGATGACCGGGGACGTTGGAAGCTAAGAATAGACGTGACGCGCAACACAATGCACCACAACGCGCCCTCTCCGTGGAAAATCCCGTCCCAGGGACACGGATCGGCAGACCTTCTGTTCTCATCGCCGGGGAGAAGCCCTCCGGATCAGGACGTCTGGTCCGCCGGGCGGCCCCGCCGCAGACAGGCCGTGGTCCGGCCGTCCCGGCGACTAGACTGGCCGGTGCCATGTCCCAGTCCCCCGCCGCCACCATCCGCCTCGAGTACCCACCGCAGTTGCCGGTCTCGGCCGAGCGGGACACCATCAAGGATGCCATCCGGGACCACCAGGTGGTCATCGTGGCCGGGGAGACGGGTTCGGGAAAGACCACCCAGCTGCCCAAGATGCTCCTGGAACTGTCCCTGGACCCGGATGAGCCGGCCGTGTCCGGCACCGGCATGATCGGGCACACCCAGCCGCGCCGGCTGGCGGCACGGTCCGTGGCCGAGCGCATCGCCCACGAGCTCGGCACCCCGATCGGCACCGACGTGGGCTACCAGGTCCGGTTCACCGCCGAGACCTCGGCGGACACCCGGGTGAAGGTCATGACGGACGGCATCCTGCTGACCGAGATCCAGCACGACCGGCTGCTGTCGAAGTACGCCGCCATCATCATCGACGAGGCCCACGAGCGCAGCCTGAACATCGACGTGCTGCTGGGCTACCTCAAGCGGGTCCTGCCCGAACGGCCCGACCTGCGCGTGGTCATCACCTCCGCCACGATCGACCCGGAGTCCTTCGCCGCGCACTTCGCCCTGCCGGCCCCGGACGCCGCACCCGGCGACGCACCGGTGCCGGCCCCGATCATCGAGGTCTCCGGACGCACCTACCCGGTGGAGATCCGCTACCGGCCCCTGGACCAGCCCCGGCCGCAGGACGATCCCGACGACGACGCGGACGATGACGAGGACGCCCGGGACCCGGTGGACGCGGTCTGCGACGCCGTCGACGAGCTCTCCCGGGAGCCCGGAGGGGACATCCTGGTGTTCTTCTCCGGTGAGCGGGAGATCCGCGACGCCGCCGAGGCCCTGGCCCCGCGCGTCGCGGCCAACCGCCGGCTGGGCACCACGGAGGTGCTGCCGCTGTACGGCCGGTTGTCCATGGCCGAGCAGCACCGGGTCTTCTCCCCGGGCGGTCGCCGGCGGATCATCCTGGCCACGAACGTCGCCGAGACGTCCCTGACCGTGCCGGGCATCAAGTACGTCATCGACACCGGCACCGCGCGGATCTCCCGGTACTCCCACCGCACCAAGGTCCAGCGGCTGCCGATCGAGCGGATCAGCCAGGCCAGCGCGAACCAGCGCTCGGGCCGGTGCGGACGCACCTCGGACGGCATCGCGATCCGCCTGTACTCCGAGGAGGACTTCGCCTCCCGGCCGGAGTTCACCGACCCGGAGATCCTGCGCACCAACCTCTCCGCGGTCATCCTGCAGATGTGCTCGATGGGCGTGGCGCGCACCCCGGCCGACGTCGGGGACTTCCCGTTCCTGCAGGCCCCGGACTCCCGCCAGGTCACCGACGGCGCCGCGGTGCTCACCGAGCTCGGGGCGCTGAACAGCGGCCAGCCCGACGCCCGGGGCAAGGCCTACCCCAAGGGCACGATCACGCCGGTGGGGCGGAAGCTGGCGCGGCTGCCGGTGGACCCGCGCCTGGGGCGGATGATCGTCGAGGCCGGCGAGCGCGGCTGCGTGCGCGAGGTCATGGTCCTCGCCGCGGCCCTGACCATCCAGGACCCCCGGGAACGCCCCACGGAGCAGCGGGCCCAGGCCGACGAGCAGCACGCCCGGTTCAGGGACGAGAACTCGGACTTCTCCGCGCTGCTGAACCTGTGGTCCTACCTGCGCGAGCGCCAGAAGGAGCTCTCCGGCAACCAGTTCCGCAGGATGTGCCGCAGCGAGTACATCAACTACCTGCGGGTGCGCGAGTGGCAGGACCTGGTCCAGCAATTGCGCCAGCTGGCCAGGCCCCTGGGCATCTCGGTCTCGCCCGGCCCGGTGGACCCGGTGGGACAGCACGAGGCCGTCCACCGGTCCCTGCTGTCCGGGCTGCTGTCCCACATCGGCTCCTGGGACGAGCGCAAGCGCGAGTACGCCGGCGCCCGGAACACCCGGTTCGCCGTGTTCCCCGGTTCGGCCCTGTTCAAGAAGCGCCACGCCTTCGTCATGGCGGCCGAACTGGTGGAGACCTCGCGGCTCTGGGCGCGGATGGTGGCGAGGATCGATCCGGACTGGGCGGTGGAGGCGGCCGGGGCCCTGGCCAAGCGCACCTACAACGAGCCGCACTGGTCCCGCCGCTCCGGTTCCGTGGTGGCCCGGGAGAAGGTCACGCTGTTCGGCGTCACCCTCGTCCCCGACCGCCCGGTGCAGTTCTGGAGGATCGACCCGGCCCTGTCCCGCGAGCTGTTCATCCGGCACGCGCTGGTGGAGGGTGACTGGAAGACCCGCCACCACTTCTTCGCCCGCAACCGCCAGGCCCTGGCCGAGGTCGAGGAACTGGAGACGCGGTTGCGCCGGCGCGACCTGCGTGTCTCGGACCAGGACCTGTTCGAGTTCTACGACGCCCGGATCCCCGCCACGGTCGTCTCCGAGCGGCACTTCGACTCCTGGTGGAAGAAGGCCCGCCACCGGAGTCCGGAGCTGCTCGACTTCGACCCGCGGTCCCTGCTGGCGGTGGACACCGACGAGCTGGACACCGGCCAGTTCCCCACCACCTTCCACCACCCCACGGCCGGTGGCGGGATCGACCTGGACCTGTCCTACGACTTCAACCCGGCCGCGACCGCGGGCGAACCGGACGGCATCACGGTCATCATCCCGGTCCTGATGCTCAACCAGATGGACCCGGAGCGCTTCCGGTGGCTGGTCCCGGGGCTGCGCGTGGAACTGGTGACCGCGCTGATCAAGTCGCTGCCCAAGGCCGTGCGGAAGAACTTCGTGCCGGCCCCGGACGTGGCCCGGGCCGCCGTCGAGCGCCTGGGCCAGGACGCCGACCCGCAGGTCGACGACCTGCTGCCCGCGCTGGAGCTGGCGTTGCGCCGGCTCAAGGGCTTCGTCATCCCGCCGGGGTCCTGGGACCTCTCGGCGGTGCCGCCGCACCTGGTGCCCGACTACCGGGTGGTCGACGGCCGCGGTGCGGTGATCGGCGGCGGCCAGGACCTGGCGGCCCTGCAGGACCGGCTGGCCGGCCAGAATCGCACGGCCATCGCCGAGTCGCTGGCGCGGGCCGCCGGCGGCCCCGCGGCAGGGCCCGCCGGCGGCACCCCCTCCCCCGGCGCCGTCCCCGGGACGGGCGGCCGCGGCGGGACCGGCCGGGGTGCGACGCCGGGCGGCGGGCAGGCAGGACCGGCCCGGTCCGCGGTGCCGGCCCTGGCCGAACGCCACGGCATGACGACGTGGGACGTCGGGGACATCCCCCGCAAGCTGGACACCAGGATCGCCGCCGGGTCCGGGACGCAGCGCATCACCGGGTATCCGGGTCTGACCGCCGAGACCCTGGCGAACGGTTCCCCGGCGGCCGGGCTGACCGTGTTCCGCACCGAGGCGGACCAGCGCGCCGCCCACCGGGCCGGTGTGGTGAACCTGCTGCTCGCCCAGGTCCCGAGCCCGCAGCGCTACGTGCTGGACCACCTGGACAACCGGGAGAAGCTGACCTTCACGCAGAACCCCCACGGCTCGGTGGACCAGCTGGTGGCCGACTGCACCCGGGCCGCGGTGGACAGGCTGGTGCCCGAGGACCTGCCCTTCACCGCCGGCGAGTTCCAGGACCTGTTCACCGCCGTGCGCGCGGAACTGATCGACACGGTGTTCGCCGTGACGGCCGTCGTGGAGAAGGTCCTGTCCCGCGCCAGCCGGGTCCGCCGCGAGCTCAAGGGCTCGGTGTCCCTGGCGATGGCGCCGGCGCTCAGTGACATCAAGGCCCAGCTGGACCAGCTCATCGTCCCCGGCTTCGTGGCGGCCACGGGATGGCGGCACCTGCAGCACCTGCCGCGCTACCTGGACGGCATGCTGCGCCGGATCGAGAGGCTCCAGGCCGGTGGGCACCTGCAACGGGACGGCCTGGACATGGCCGTGGTCCAGGCCCTCGAGGACGACTTCGATGCCGCCGTCGCCGCCGTACCGGCCGGCCGGCCGGTGCCCGCGGCCCTGGAGGAGGTGCGCTGGCTGCTCGAGGAGTTGCGGATCAGCTTCTTCGCGCAGGACCTCGGCACCGCCGTGTCCGTCTCCGAGAAGCGCGTCCGTCAGGCCCTGAGGCAGGCCACGGGCTGACCTGACGGCCCGCGGCGGCGGCCTGCGGTCCCTTGTCCGCGTCGAGGCGCCGGTGCCACACTGGCCGCCATGAAGGTACTCGACGAGCTCATGGGACGCGTGGAGCGCTGGAAGGCGCTGGACCGGGTCGGGCGTCCCGCCGCGGCCGCCGTGGGACGGGTGGTGAGCCCGAGGCCGGTACGCAATCTCCTCAGCGGCACCGCCCTGGGACACCCGGCGCATCCGCTGCTCACCGACCTGCCGATCGGGGCCTGGTCCATGGCCACGCTGCTGGACCTGGTGGGAGGACGGGCGTCCGAACCGGCCGCCGACCTGCTCGTGGCCGCCGGGATGGCGAGCGCCGTCCCCACGGCCGCCACCGGGCTCAACGACTGGTCCGACACCCAGGGTGCCGCCCGCCGGGTGGGCCAGGTGCACGCCGCCTCCGTCAACATCGGCCTGGCCCTCTACACGGCCTCCTTCGTGTCCCGCCGCCGCGGGGCCCGCACCGCGGGCAAGGTCCTCGGCCTGGCCGGGCTCGGGGCCGTCATGGCCGGCGGGTACCTCGGTGGGCACCTCAGCTACGCCCTGGGCGTCAACGTGAACCGGACCGCGTGGCGCAAGGGCCCCCGGGACTGGACCGAGGTCCTGGACGCCGCGGAGCTGACGCCCGGCGGGCACCGCGTGGTGCAGGCGGGCCCGGTGTCCGTGCTGCTGGTGTGGGACGCGGAGGGGATCACCGCGCTGGACAGCGTCTGCAGCCACATGGGCGGCCCCCTGGAGGAGGGCACCATCGCCGACGGCTGCGTCACCTGCCCCTGGCATGGCAGCACGTTCCGGCTGGGGGACGGAAGCATCGTCCGCGGCCCGGCCAGCGTCGCCCAGCCGGCCTACGAGACGCGGGTGCGGGACGGCCGGATCCAGGTCCGGGCCCGGCCCTAGCCGGTACCGGCCAGGGCGTCAGTCCCCGGGGACGAACTCCCCGTGACCGGCCACCCGCAGCCCGGCACGGATCTTCTCGGCGGCGGCGTCCAGGTCCTCCGGCTCGGGGCTGTTGTCCACCTGCTCCAGGTCGAAGTCGTCGAGGGAGTTGGACGGCCAGACGTGCACGTGCAGGTGCGGGATCTCGTACCCGGCGACCATCAGTCCGGCCCGCTGGGCGCCGAAGGCCTCCACCTGCACCTTGCCGATCGCCTGGGCCACCGTGACCAGGTGCGAGACGAGCCCCGGATCCGCCTCGGTCCACTTGTCCACCTCGGCGCGGGGCACCACGAGGGTGTGACCCTGGGTCAGGGGACCGATGGACAGGAAGGCCGCGCAGGTCTCGTCCTGCCAGACGAAGCGGCCGGGCAGCTCCCCGTTGATGATGCGCGTGAAGACGGTGCTCATGGTGTGGACTCCTCCATCGTGGTGGTGCGTGGGTGGACGTTCAGGGACGGGTGCGGGCGGATCCGCGCGGCGGGCCGTCAGGGGTGCTCGCCGGTGGCCACCGGACGACCCGGCGTGTTGGACCAGGCCGACCAGGAACCGGGGAACAGCGCCGCCCGGTACCCCGCGATGTTCAGCGCGGCCACCTCGTGGGCGGCGTTCACGCCCGAGCCGCAGTAGGCCCCCACCGGGTGGTCCCGGTCCGCCCCCAGGGCGCGGAACCGCTCGGCCAGCTCGGCCGCCGGAAGGAACCGGCCGTCCTCGTCCACGTTCTGCGTGGTGGGGGCGCTGACGGCGCCGGGGATGTGTCCGGCCTGGGGGTCCAGCGGTTCCTCCTCCCCGCGGTAGCGGGCGGCGGACCGGGCGTCCAGGAGCAGCCCGGACCGGGGCAGGCCCGCGGCGGAGTCCATGTCGAGCACCGGCATCCTGCCCCAGTCGGTCCGGGCGTTGCCGGGGCGCGGGATCACCTCCCCCGCCTGCAGCGGCAGTCCGGCCGCCCGCCAGGCCGCCAGGCCGCCATCGAGCAGGTAGGTGCGGTCCAGGCCCACGTGCCGCAGCAGCCACCAGGCCCGGGCGGCCGAGGTCCCCTGGGCGTCGTCGTAGACCACCACGGTGTCCCCGTCGTCGATGCCGAGCATCCGCACGGTGTCCCCGAACCGGTCCGGGTCCGGCAGCGGGTGCCGGCCCTCGCGCGGGTTGTCGTGGCCGGCCAGCTGGCTGTCCATGCTCACGTACACCGCCCCGGGAAGGTGGCCCCGCAGGTACTCGCCGTGGCCGTTCTGGGACCCCAGGGCGGTCCACCGGACGTCCAGCACCTTCACGGCCTCGGGATCAGGACGCGGCTCCGTGGCCGCGAACCCCGGACGTGGCGGTCCGTCCGGCACCGGCGCCGCGGCCGGGGCATGGCCCTGCCAGGCGGCCACCGTCCGTGCGTCCACCAGGACGGGGGCGGCGCCGTTCACCCGATCCACGCGGTCTCCCCCTCCTCCAGGACGAGCAGCGTGGTCCCGTGGCGCTCGGCGAACGCGGTGGCCTGACGGCGGTACATCGGCAGCCCGCGGCCGTTGAGCAGCCCGTCGTGGACGGGGATGGCCTGGCGGGGGCGCACGGCGGTGATGAAGTCGACCATCTCGGCCAGCTTGGACCACGGGGCGCTCAGCGGGACCAGGAGGGTGTGCGGGGCCGGGCCGTCGGGGACGATGTAGCTGTCCCCGGGGTGGTAGACCTGCCCGTCGAGGACGTAGCCGGTGTTGGCGACCACGGGGATCTGGGGATGGATGAGGGCGTGCTGGCCACCCACGGTCCGCACCGCGAAGCCCGCGGTCTCGAACTGTTCCCCGGGACCCGTGGCGATGATCCGCTCGGCCGGGACCCCGGCGGCGCCGGCGGCACCGGCGAGCCGGGCGGCAGGGGCCGCGGGGGCACGGACGGTGACCTCCGGGTTCGCCGCGAGGAAGTCGAGGACGGGTCCGTCGTCGAGGTGGTCTGCGTGCTCGTGGGTGACGAGGATGTGCTCGGCACCCTCCAGTGCCACCGGGACGTCCGTGAAGTTCCCGGGGTCGATGACCAGGCGCCGGCCGGCCTTCTCCAGCCGGACGCACGCGTGACCGAACTTGGTCAGGGCGATCTGCGATTCCACCCGGCCAGCCTATCCCGGAACCTCGGCCGTCGTCAGTCACCGACCCGTCCGGAACGGCACCGAACCGCCCGGTCAACCGCGGGTCGAGGAGGGTGGACGGTGAGCCGGTGAGGACCCGGTGACGGGCGGGGCCTGCGGAGGACGCGGGGCCGGACCCGGCGCTGGTAGCCTGTGCGGGACATGAACGCCGGACCCGACGCGACCACGCCGCCCCCGCCGCAGCCCCCCAGGCCGGCCCGGGGACGGTCCACTCGGCAGAAGACCGCGGTGAACAGGGCACTGGACGAACTCCGCGACTTCGTCAGCGCCCAGGACCTGTTCGCCCTCCTCAAGGACCAGGGTGAGCAGGTCTCCCTCGCCACCGTCTACCGCATCCTGCAGCAGCAGCAGCAGGAGGGGCTGGTGGACGTCCTCAACCCGGACGACGGGGAGTCCCTGTACCGGCGCTGCGAGGTGCAGACCCACCACCATCACCTCGTGTGCCGGCGGTGCGGGCGCGCCGTGGAGATCGAGGCGCCGGCCGTGGAGCGGTGGACCGCACGGATCGCGAGCGAGCACGGGTTCACGGATGCGGAGCACACGGTGGAGATCTACGGCATCTGCCCCGACTGCTCGCGCCCCTGAACCTCGTCCGGCCCGCAGTCCGGGTCCACGAGCAACGGTGCCGAGGAGCGGTGCAGCGACCCCAGCCCGTAGACGTCCTCCAGGTTCCTGCGGGTCATGACCTCCGCCGGGGCCCCGGAGGCCACGACGCGCCCGTTGACCAGGATCACGTGGTCGGCGGCGCCGGCCTCCTCGAGGTCATGGGTGGTCAGCACCACGGAGTGCCCGTGCTCCGTCTCGGCGTGGATGATGCGGTCGATCGTCCGGGCCGAGGTGATGTCCAGTCCGGTCATCGGCTCGTCGAGCATGAGCACCTCGTGCCCCTGCGCCAGGCCCTGCGCCACGTACACGCGCTGCCGCTGGCCCCCGGAGAGCTCCTCCAGGTGCCGGCCGGCCAGGTCCGTCACGTTCATCTTCTCGAGGGCCTCCGCCACGGCGGCCCGATCCGCCCGGGAGAACGGGCGCAGCCACCCCCGGGAGGGGTAGCGGCCCATCCTCACGACGTCCCGCACGGTCATCGGCGTGCCCACCGGGAACACCACGGACTGCATGACGTAGGAGATCCGCCGGCGGTTGGCGCGCGCGGATCCGCCGAGCACGCGCAGCGAGCCCGACGTCGGCTCCAGCACCCCGGCGATCGCCTGCAGCAGGGTGGACTTGCCGGACCCGTTGGGTCCGATCACGGCCGTCACCCCGCCCACCGGCACCCGGAACGTGGAGGCCCGCAGGGCGACGTGGCGCCCGTGGGACAGCACGAGGTCACGGGCCTCGACCAGCGCCTGGGCCGCGGCGCTCATGCCGTCACCTCGGCACCGCGGCGCAGGGGGCGGATCCTGCGCAGGGTCTCCCGGACGGTCAGGACGATGAAGAACAGCACGATGGGCACCAGGGCCATGGTGGCCGAGCCCGCCGTGCCCAGGTGGTAGCTCAGGCCCAGCCCCACGACCACCGAGATCGCCGCGATGCCGGTGGAGACGGCGAACATCACCGGCACCGTCCGGGACACGAGTGCCGCGGTGGCCGGCGGGCCGACCAGCAGCCCGAAGACGAGCATGGTGCCCACGGCCTGGAAGCTGCCGATCACGGCGGTCGCGATGAGCACCAGCAGCAGGGCGTGGGTCAGCTTCGGGTGCATGCCCAGGGACTCCGACTTGGCCCGGGAGAAGGACAGGGCCATCAGCGGGCGGTAGAGCAGGACGGCGAAGAGGATGACCACGACGGCCATGATCGCCTGGACGCGGATGTCCGCCCAGGTCACGCCCAGCGCGTCACCGAACAGGATGGCAGTCAGGGACCCGGTGTAGGACTCGGCCCGGGAGATGATCACCACGCCCAGGGCCATCATCCCGACGAACAGCAGGCCGATCGAGGTGTCCTCCTTCAGCGTGGTGGTCCGGTACACGAGCTGCATCCCGCCGACCATGGCGGCCGCGGCGACCGCGGCGCCCAGGTAGGGGGAGAACCCCACCACCACGGCCGCGGCGATGCCGGGGATCACCCCGTGCACGAAGGCGTCGCCGAAGAAGCTCATGCCGCGCAGCACCAGCCAGACGCCGACGACGGAGCACATCAGCGCCGCGACCAGGCCGCCGACGAGGGCACGCTGCTGGAATCCCAGGGCGAAGGGCTCGATCAACCAGTCCACGGCGACCACCCTACTGGCCGCTCGCGGCGGCGTGCGGTGCGGGGCCCGCTCACGCGAGCGCGTCCGCAAGGGCCCGCGCGGTGGCCACCATGGCGTCGGCGTAGTCCTCGGCACCGGAGTCCTGGGGGCCCACCCCGCCCTCGTAGACCTCGACCACGGGGACCTCTCCGCCGGTCTCCGCGGAGAGCGCGGGGATGAGCTTGTTGCCCGAGCCGGCGCTCATGACGAGGGCATCGGCGCCCTGGTCCTCGATCTGCGCGACCAGCTGGGCCAGCCGCTCGGAGGACGGTTCCGCGTCGGTGGCCCCACCCGGGATGACGACGCCGGCGATCTCGAAGCCGTAGGCGTCGGCGAAGTAGGCGTAGGCGGCGTGGTCGGTGACCAGCGTGCGGCGGTCCGCGGGGATCGCCTCGAGGACCTCGCGCACCTCGGCGTCCACGGCCCCGAGGGTCTCGGCGGCCTCCTGTCCGCAGTCCGCGTACCGCTCGTCCCCGGTCGTGCGCGCGAGCTCGTCACCGATCACCCCGGCGGCCGTCGCCATCCGGGAGACGTCCATCCACACGTGCGGATCCTGTGCACCGTGGGCGTCCGCGTCCTCCCCGGCAGGGGCCTCCCCCTCCTCCTCCGCGTGGGCGTCCTCCTCGGAGGCGTACGGCAGCGGGTCGAGCTGGGGGCCGACCTCGAGCAGGGTGGCGCCGTCGGCGGCCGCATTGTCCAGGGCGGCCTGCATCCCGGACTCCAGGCCCAGTCCGTTGGCCACGACCAGCCCGGTCCGGGTCATCTCCGCGATCTGCTGGGAGGACGGGGCGAAGTCATGGGGGTCGTCCCCCGGGCCCATCAGCGTGCGGGACGAGGTCCCCGCGCAGGCGGTGATGTCCGCCAGGACGCTGCCGAGCTGCGTCGTGGTCGCCACGGCCACCGGCTCGCCCCCCGTCGCGGTCTCCTGGTCCGTGCCTCCCGCGCCTCCCGGGCCGCCGCCGGCACAGGAGGTGAGGGTGAGCAGGGCGACGACGGCCAGGCCGCTCACGCCCGCCACGGTCGGGAGCGGGCGGGCACGGCGGCCGGGGCGGGGGGAATCGGGCATCGGGGTCCTTCGGGAAGAGCGGTCGGGAATGGGGACCAGCGTAGCATGTTGAGAACTGTTCCCAATAAGGCTGGCCAGCCCCCGGACCCGTCAGGCGTGACGACGCACCCGGTTCGGGTTGTTCGACTGGGTGGCGTCGTGGATCTCCCCCACCAGCACCTCGAGCACGTCCTCGAGGAACAGCACGCCGACCGTCTCACCCGCCGCGGAGATCACGCGCGCCAGGTGCGAACCGGTGCGCTGCATCAGGGACAACGCGTCCTCGATCTCGTCGGCGACGCCCACGTTGGCCAGGGAGCGGACCTTGGTGACGGGCACGGGTTCGCGGTAGTACTGCTCCGGGACGGTCATGACGTCCTTGAGGTGGAGGTAGCCCGTGTAGGAGCCGTCCGCGTCCTGGAGCACGAACCGGGAGAACCCGGTCCGCCCCACGGCCTTCTCGAAGGCCTCGGGGGCCACGTCCGCGGCCAGGGTGACCAACTCGGCGCTGGGCACCATCACCGCACCGGCGGTGTAGTCCGAGAACTCCAGGGCCCCGCTGAGCAGCCCGGAGCCGTCGTCCACCAGCCCGGTGCGGGTGGACTCGGCGACGATCGACTGGACCTCCTCCAGGGTGTAGGTGGAGTTGACCTCGTCCTGGGGCTCGACCTTGAGGGCGCGCAGCACCAGGTTCGCGGCCCAGTTGAGCATGACGATGACCGGGTGCAGCACCTTGTTCAGCCAGACCAGCGGGGTAGCCAGCAGCATGACGGCCTTGTCCGCCATGGACACGGCCGCGTTCTTCGGGACCATCTCGCCGAAGGTGACGTGCAGGAAGGTGACCACCAGCAGGGCGATGACGAACGCCGAGACGTCCGCGACCGCCGTCGGGACCCCCGCCGCCTCCAGCGGGGACACCAGCAGGTGGTGGATGGCCGGCTCGGAGACGTTGAGGATCAGCAGCGAGCAGACGGTGATCCCGAGCTGGCACACGGCCAGCATCTGGCTGACGTGCTCCATGGCGAACAGGGCCGTCCTCGCCCGCCCGGACCCGGCCTCGGCCTTCGGCTCGACCTGGCTGCGGCGGGCGCCCATGACGGCGAACTCGCCCGCCACGAAGAAGGCGTTGGCCGCCAGCAGCACGACCAGCCAGAGCATGCCCATGATGTCCTGATTCATCGGGTCTCCTCCTGGGTCCGGGCGCCGCGGGCGGTCCGGGACGCCTCCGCCGGTGACCCGGCGGACGGGGTCCCGGCGGCACGCGCGGCCGGGATGAACTTGACCCGGTCCACGCGCCGGCCGTCCATGCGCTCCACCTCGAGCGTGCCGCCCTCGGCCTCGACGCGGTCCCCGACCTCGGCCACCCGGCCCAGGACGGCCATCACGTACCCGCCGACGGTGTCATAGGAGCCGTCCTCCGGGACCTTCAGGGACGGGATCTGGGCGCCGACCTCGTCCGGGCGCATCAGGGCCGGGAAGTACCACTTCCCGGAGGCGGTCTGCAGCACGCCCGGTGTCACCCGGTCGTGCTCGTCGGAGACCTCCCCCACGATCTCCTCCACCAGGTCCTCGAGGGTGACCATCCCGGCCGTGCCGCCGTACTCGTCCACCACCATCGCCACCTGCAGGCTGGCCGAGCGCAGCTCGCCGAGCAACTGGTCCAGGTGGACGGTCTCCGGAACGCGGCCGACGTCGGTCATGATGGTGGCCGCGACGAGCTCGGGACGCTTGGCGCGCGGGACGGCCACGGCCTTCTTCACGTGCAGCACCCCGCGGACGTCGTCCGGGGAGTCGCCGATGACCGGGAACCGGGAGTACCCGGTGCGCCGGGCGATGTCGATGACCGAGTCCAGCGGCTCGTCAGCCTCGATGGACTCCATGCGGATGCGCGGGGTCATGACGTCCGCCGCGGTGCGGTCCGAGAAGCGCAGCGTGCGGTCCACGAAACTGGCCGTCTTCTCGTCCAGGGTGCCCATCTCCGCCGAGCGGCGCACCAGCGAGGAGAGCTCATCGGGGGTGCGGGCCCCGGAGATCTCCTCCTTGGCCTCCATCCCGAACAGGTGCAGCACGCGGTTCGAGAATCCGTTGAGCACGAAGATCACCGGCCGGAACACGGCGGTGAAGACCAGTTGGGGACGGGCCAGCGCGCGGCCGACCTGCATCGAGCGGGCGATGGACAGGTTCTTCGGGATCAGCTCACCGACGAGCATCGACAGCAGTGTGGCCACCACCATCGCCACCACGAGGGACACCGTGGAGGCGGTGGCCTCCGGCACGCCCCAGGCGGTCATCGGCCCTGCCAGCAGCGCCCCGAGGGAGGGCTCCATGAGGTAACCGGTGAGCAGGGTGGTCAGCGTGATGCCGAGCTGGCAGGCCGAGAGCTGCGTCGAGAGCGACTTCAGGCACTTCAGCAGGGGCTCGGCACCCCGGTCGCCGTCGTCCACCAGCCGCTGCACGGTGGGCACGTCCAGGGCGATCATCGAGAACTCGACGGCCACGAAGAACCCAGTGCCCAGGATGAGCAGCAGGCCCAGGGCCAGCAGGAGCCATTCCACGGTCAGCGCTCACCGCCGTCGCGGGGTGCGGCCGCGCGGGCCCCGGGGGGCCGGCCGTCAGTCAGGGGTGAGCACGTACTAGAGGGCTCCGTTCCGGCCACGGCGGCGGATGCGCGGTGGCGGGAGGAGGCACCGGATCGGTGTCTGTCCATGATGGGACCCAGTATATGGGGTGCCCGGGACCTCCCCCCGTCGGGCACTCCCTCACCAGGACTGCGCGAGGGGCCGCCCCTCCTCATAGCCGGCGGCCGACTGCACGCCCACCACGGCGCGCTCCCGGAACTGCTCGAGGTCCGCGGCGCCGGCATAGGTCATGGACGAGCGCACGCCGGCGGTGATCATGTCCAGCAGGTCCTCCACGGAGGGCCGTTCGGGGTCCAGGTACATCCTCGAGGTGGAGATCCCCTCCTCGAACATGGCCTTGCGGGCCCGGGCGTAGGCGTCCTCGGTCCGCGTCCGGTTCTGGACGGCCCGCGCCGAGGCCATGCCGAAGCTCTCCTTGTAGCGACGCCCGTCGGCATCGGTCACCAGGTCCCCCGGGGACTCGACGGTGCCGGCGAACCAGGACCCGATCATCACCTGGGAGGCACCCGCCGCGAGCGCCAGGGCGACGTCCCGCGGATACCGCACGCCGCCGTCGGCCCACACCCGCCTGCCCAGGTCCCGGGCGGCGGCCGCGCACTCCAGCACCGCGGAGAACTGCGGGCGGCCCACCGCGGTCATCATGCGCGTGGTGCACATCGCGCCGGGGCCCACGCCGACCTTGACGATGTCCGCGCCGGCCGCGACCAGCTCGCGCACGCCGGCCGCGGACACCACGTTCCCGGCCACCACCGGCACCGTCAGGCCCAGCCCGCGCACCGTGGCCAGGGCGTCGAGCATCTTGCGCTGGTGGCCGTGGGCGGTGTCCACCACCAGGACGTCCACGCCGGCCTCCACCAGGGCGGCGGCCCGGCCCGCCACGTCCCCGTTGATCCCGACGGCGGCGCCCAGTCGCAGCCGTCCGTCGCCGTCGAGCGCGGGGGCGAACATGCCCGAGCGCAGCGCTCCGGCGGGCGTCAGGACGCCCACCAGCCGGTCCCCGTCCAGCACCGGCGCGTAGGGCGTGGCACTGGCGTCCATGGCGGTGAAGGCCCTCTCGAGGGCCTGTTCGGGCACTCGCCCGCCGATCGGCGCCGGGAAGTCACCGGCCTGGAGGGCCATCGACGGCTGACGCAGGACGGAGTCGACCGAGGAGAAGCGGTCCACCCCCTCGCAGTCCTCGTGGCGCACGATCCCGACGAAGGCGCCGCCCTCGTCCACGACGCACACGGCCGGGTGGTTCCGCTTGCCCAGCAGGTGCAGCACGTCCAGGACGGTGTCCGTGGGGTGGACCTCCAGCGGGGTCTCGAAGACGGGGTGGCGGTCCTTGACCCAGCCGGCCACTCGCCGGATCACGGTCATCGGCACGTCCTGGGGCAGGATGCCGAGGCCGCCGCGGCGCGCCATCGTCTCCACCATGCGCCGCCCCGTCACCGCGGTCATGTTGGCGGCCACCAGCGGGATGGTGGCGCCTGTGCCGTCGTCGGCCGCGATGTCGACGTCCATCCGGCTCGTCACCTCGGACTTCGAGGGGACCAGGAAGACGTCGGAGTAGGTGAGGTCGGTGGTGGGGGCCGTGATGAACTCCATGGCCCCATCGTCCCATCCGTTCGCGCCACGGCGGCAATTCCCCGCGGGGGCGTTGGTGCCTGACCTCGAAATATCACTATGCTGGTACGAGCGTGCCCACGGGCCGGACTGCACGGTCCGGTGCCCGCCGGACCGGAGCGGGGCGCGCGGGCGAAATCCCCGCCGGTGAATCACATCATGACTACGGAAGAGGCGTATCCACCGTGCCAGAACTCACGTCCGACCGGCTTTCCGCGGAATTCCCCGGAAACGAATGGCTCGTCGCGGAGATCTACGACAAGTACAAGGCGGACAAGTCCTCCGTGGACGCGAAGTGGGTGGAGATCTTCGAGCGTCTCGAGGCGGACGGACCGGCCGGTGGCGCGTCCCCGGCCGGCGCCGGGACGCCCAACGACCGGGCCCGTCCTTCCGGCACCTCGACCGCGACCCAGGTGAAGGACCTCCCCCGGGACCCCGGCAAGCAGTCCGGTGCCAGCGCGGCCACCGCCTCCGGTGCGAAGCCCGCCCCGAAGGCCGCTCCCGGGCCCGCCGCCAAGCCTGCCGCGCAGACGGCGGCGTCCCCGTCGTCCTCCCAGTCGCCCTCGGTCAAGAAGTCCAGCGCACCGGCCGGCACCCCCGTGCCCTCGGAACCGGAGAAGTCCAAGAAGAAGGACGCCTCCGAACCGCTCGAGGACAAGGTCACCCCGCTGCGCGGCATGTCCCGGGCCGTGGCGAAGAACATGGACGCCTCGTTGTCCATGCCCACCGCCACCACGGTGCGTGATGTCCCGGCCAAGCTGCTGATCGACAACCGGATCATCATCAACAACCACCTCAAGCGCACCCGCGGTGGCAAGGTGTCCTTCACCCACCTGATCGGCTATGCCCTGGTGCGCGCCCTGGCCCAGTACCCGGCCATGAACGTGCTCTACCGCGAGGTCGACGGCAAGCCCTCCCTCGTCGAGCCGGCGCACGTGAACTTCGGACTGGCCGTCGACCTGCCCCAGAAGGACGGTTCGCGCACCCTGGTCGTGCCGAACATCAAGGGCGCCGAGTCCCTGAACTTCATCGAGTTCTGGCGGGCCTACGAGGACCTCGTCAAGCGTGCCCGCGACAACAAGCTGGGCCTCGAGGACTACGCGAACACGACCGTCTCGCTGACCAACCCCGGCGGCATCGGCACGGTGCACTCCGTCCCGCGGCTGTCCGAGGGCCAGGCCGCGATCATCGGCGTGGGTGCCCTGAACTACCCGGCCGAGTTCCAGGGCGCCTCGGAGAAGACCCTGAACCGGCTGGCGGTCTCCAAGACCATCACGCTGACCTCGACCTACGACCACCGTGTCATCCAGGGCGCTGCCTCGGGCGAGTTCCTCAAGCTCATCCACGGGCTGCTGCTGGGCGAGCAGGACTTCTACGACGAGATCTTCGAGTCCCTGCGCATCCCCTACGAGCCGGCCCGCTGGCGGCCCGACGTCCAGGTCAACCCCGAGGACCAGATCAACAAGGTGGCCCGGATCCAGCAGCTGATCCACGCCTACCGCGTGCGCGGACACCTGATGGCGGACGTGGACCCGCTCGAGTACACGATGCGCAAGCACCCGGACCTGGACATCCTGCACCACGGGCTGACCCTGTGGGACCTGGACCGCGAGTGGCCGACCGGTGGTTTCGGCGGCAAGCCGATGCTGCCGCTGCGCGACATCCTGGGCGTGCTGCGTGACGCCTACTGCCGCAACACCGGCGTGGAGTACATGCACATCCAGGACCCGGCCGAGCGCCAGTGGTTCCAGGACGAGCTGGAGCACCCCTACTCCAAGCCGACCCGGGAGGAGCAGCTGCGCATCCTCGGCCGGCTCAACGCCGCCGAGGCGTTTGAGACCTTCCTGCAGACCAAGTTCGTGGGCCAGAAGAGGTTCTCCCTCGAGGGCGGCGAGTCGCTGATCCCGCTGCTCGACGGCGTCATCTCCGGTGCCGCGGACGAGGGCCTGGAAGGGGTGGGCATCGGCATGGCCCACCGCGGCCGGCTCAACGTGCTCACCAACATCGCCGGGAAGACCTACGCACAGGTCTTCCGCGAGTTCGAGGGCACCGCGATCCCGGGGTCCGTCGAGGGCTCCGGTGACGTCAAGTACCATCTGGGCACCGAGGGCACGTTCGTCTCGGACCGCGGCAACCGCACGAAGGTCTACCTGGCCGCCAACCCGTCCCACCTCGAGGCCGTCAACCCGGTCCTGGAGGGACTGGTCCGCGCGAAGCAGGACCGGCTGGACCACGGTGCGGAGTCCGTGAACTCCTACTCGGTGCTGCCGATCCTGGTCCACGGCGACGCGGCCTTCGCCGGCCAGGGCGTGGTGGTCGAGACCCTGAACCTGTCCCAGCTGCGCGGGTACCGCACGGGCGGCACGATCCACGTGATCGTCAACAACCAGGTCGGCTTCACCACCCCGCCGTCCTCGGCCCGGTCCTCCGTCTACGCCACGGACGTGGCCAAGACCATCCAGGCGCCGATCTTCCACGTCAACGGCGACGACCCGGAGTCCGTGGTCCGCGTGGCCCAGATGGCCTTCCAGTACCGGCAGCGGTTCAACAAGGACGTCGTCATCGACCTGATCTGCTACCGGCGTCGCGGCCACAACGAGGGCGACGATCCCTCGATGACCCAGCCGCGGATGTACAACCTCATCGAGCAGAAGCGCTCCGTCCGCAAGCTGTACGTGGAGAACCTCGTCGGCCGTGGTGACATCACCCAGGACGAGGCGGACTCCGCGCTGCGCGATTACCAGCAGCGCCTCGAGCGGGTGTTCTCGGAGACCCACGAGGCCCAGACCTCCCCCATCCCGGTGGTCGGCGCGGGCCTGGAGAGGGCCTCGAACGAGGTCGACCGCGCTCCGCAGGCCCCGGACGGCACCCGGATCCCCGAGGAGGTCCTGCAGCGGATCGGCGAGGCGCACCTCGAGATCCCGGAGGGCTTCACCGTCCACCCGAAGCTGAAGGCACTGCTCGAGCGGCGCGCCAAGATGGCCGTCAACGGCGAGATCGACTGGGGCTTCGCGGAACTGGCCGCGTTCGGCTCCCTCCTCATGGAGGGCGTGCCGGTGCGCGTGGCCGGCCAGGACTCCCGCCGCGGGACGTTCGTCCAGCGCCACGCCGTGTTCCACGACCGGGCCAACGACGACGAGTGGACGCCGCTGAAGAACCTCTCCAGCGACCAGGCGAAGTTCTGGATCTACGACTCGCTCCTCAGCGAGTACGCGGCCATGGGCTTCGAGTACGGGTACTCCGTGGAACGCTCGGACGCCCTGGTGCTGTGGGAGGCCCAGTTCGGCGACTTCGTCAACGGCGCCCAGACCATGATCGACGAGTTCCTCTCCTCCTCGGAGCAGAAGTGGGGCCAGAACTCCTCGCTCGTGCTGTTGCTGCCCCACGGGTACGAGGGCCAGGGGCCGGACCACTCCTCGGCCCGCATCGAGCGGTTCCTGCAGATGTGCGCGCAGGACAACATGCGGGTGGCCAACCCCTCCAACGGCGCCAACCACTTCCACCTGCTGCGCGAGCAGGCGTACGCCCGGCCGCGGCGCCCGCTGATCGTCTTCACACCCAAGCAGCTGCTGCGCCTGAAGGCGGCGGCGTCCTCGGTGGAGGACTTCACCCGGGGCCGCTTCCAGGCCGTCATCCCGGACCGGGAGGTGGACTCCTCCGTGGAGAAGGTGCTGCTGGTCTCCGGCCGGCTGTACTACGACCTGCTGGCGCGCCGGACCAAGGACCAGGACACCAAGACGGCGATCGTCCGCGTGGAGCAGCTCTACCCGCTGCCGGAGGACGAGATCGCGGCCGAGCTGGCCAAGTACCCGGACGCCCAGGTCTGCTGGGTCCAGGACGAGCCGGCCAACCAGGGACCGTGGCCCTTCATGGCCCTGAACCTGCTGCCGCGGCTGGACCGCGAGGTCACGCTGGTGGCGCGTCCGGCCTCGGCCTCCACCGCGGCCGGTTCCAAGGCCCGTCACGACCAGGAGGCGTCGGTCCTGCTGGACCAGGCCTTCTCCCGCTGACCACCGCGGGGCGCCGCAACAGGCGGCTGCCCCGGGGGTTCCCGACCGGGATCCGGCCCGGCCATCCTCGTGGTGGCCGGGCCGGATCCCGGTCGGGCCCTTGCTACAGTGGCGACCATCGCAATCGAAAGGTAGACCGTGGAGATTCGTCGGATCCGCATCGCGTCCGTCGGCAATGAATTGCTGGCCGGCGTGGGCGACCCCCGTGCCCTGGGCTGGCTGGGACGCGTCCTGGCCAAGACCTCGGCACCGGGTGTCCAGCTGGAGAGCTACGTGCTCGCCTGCCCGGGAGAGGGCACCGAGGCACTGTCCCAGCGCTGGCAGGCGGAGTCCGCACGGCGGTACGGCCAGGACACCGAGAACCGGCTGGTGATCGGCCTGTCCGACCTCGACCTGGACCTGGAGTCCTCCACGGCCCGGGCCCGGCTGAACCTCGCCAACGTCCTGGACCGTGCCGCCCAGCTGGACATCGCCACCCTCGTGGTCGGCCCCGTGCCGTCCCTCGACGGGGAACGCAACGCCCGGCTCTCCGAGCTGAACGCGGCGTACATGGACGTGGCAGACCGCCGGCACCACTACTACGTGGACACCTTCACCCCGCTGGTCAACCACGAGCAGTGGCGCAACGACCTCGCGGCCGGCCAGGGGCTGCCCGGGCAGGCCGGATACGGGCTCATCGCCTGGCTGGTGCTCCACCGCGGGTGGTACCAGTGGCTGAACGTGCCCGAGCCCACCGCCTGACCCCCGTGCCGGCGTCGCGGCCGGCGGTGCCCGGCGCAGGTGCACCGCTTTGTCCGGCACCGGCGGGGTATGCGAAACTGGATGGTGCTGTCACGCACCGGGACAGCACAGGAACGCGCCCGTGCGGCGCGGGTCCGTTCCCATCACCGGAAGGAAACGCGATGAGCAAGCGTGGACGCAAGCGGCGCGATCGCCGCAAGGGCGGCGCCAACCACGGCAAGCGGCCCAACACCTGAGGCCCGGCCGGAGGCAATGCCCCGGAATGCACCAGACCCCGCCGGTCAGGACGGTCGAACCGTCCCGGCCGGCGGGGTCTGTTGCGTCTGTGGCCGGTCCTGCCGGCGGGCCGTCCGCAGCGGACGGCCCGGGGTCAGTGGCCTGCCTCCACCCGGATCTGGCTGATCCGCGCCATGATGTTCACCTTCAGGGCGTCCGGCGCCTTCTCGGTGCAGCTGCGGCGGACCACGGAGCGGATGATGCACTCCAGGTCATACTCGTGGGCACACTCCGTGCACTCCTCCAGGTGGCTGCGCACCTCCTCGAGGTCCTCGTGCGTCAGCGCACCGTCGAGGTACTCGTAGAGCCGCTGGATCCGGGCATCCTCACAGTCGCCGATCTTCTCGCAGTCCGCGCTCATCTGCCCGCCTCCTGTTCTTCGGTCCCGCCGGTGGCACCGGCGTCGGATTCCGCGTTCTTGCTGGTCGTGGTCGTCGTGCCACCCTTCTTCGGGGCGGCCTTCCGTGTCTTCGGGGTCTTCGGCTCGACCGTGATGCCGCGGTCGCGGGCGTAGTCCGTCAGCAGTCCGCGCAACAGCTTGCGCCCGCGGTGCAGCCTGCTCATCACCGTGCCGATGGGGATGTCGAGGATCTCCGCGATCTCCTTGTAGGCGAACCCCTCGACGTCCGCGAAGTACACCGCGAGCCGGAACTCCTCCGGGATGGCCTGCAGGGCGTCCTTGACGTCGGAGTCCGGCAGGTGGTCCAGGGCCTCCGTCTCGGCGGAGCGCAGCCCGGTGGAGGTGTGCTGGGCGGCCTTGGCCATCTGCCAGTCCTCGACCGTGTCCGTGGCCGCCTGCTGCGGCTGCCGTTGGCGCTTGCGGTACAGGTTGATGTACGTGTTCGTCAGGATCCGGTAGAGCCAGGCCTTGAGGTTGGTCCCCGGGCGGTACTGGTGGAAGGACGAGTAGGCCTTCGTGTAGGCCTCCTGGACCAGGTCCTCGGCGTCCTGAGGGTTGCGCGTCATGCGCATGGCCGCCGAGTACAGCTGGTCCACGTACTCCAGGGCATCGCGCTCGAAGCGCTGACGGCGGGCGGCGTCGGACTCCGCGGTGAGGTCCACCTCGGGGTCATCGTGCTCGGAGGGAGCCTGGGCGGTCTTGTGCGTTTCCATCGTCGCCCAGTCTACGTCCGCGGCAGGTCCTGCCAGGGTCGCTGCACCAGGGGCCATGGAACCGTCCCTTCGCTCGTCTCGCTCGTCATCGTCCGGCACCGGCCGGGCCGGTGCCACCGTCCTCGTGGCGGTACCGGGTACAGCAACCCCCCGGGCGCGGATATTCCGCGGCCGGTATCTTGGGTGGGTGACCACAACAGCCTCGGCCTCCCCCCTCACCGACCCCTGGCCCGCCCCCGAGCCGACCGGTCCGGTCCGCGGCACGGTGCGTGTCCCGGGATCGAAGTCGCTGACCAACCGCTACCTCGTCCTCGCCGCGCTGGCCCAGGGGCCCAGTGTGCTGCGGGGCGTCCTGGACAGCCGGGACTCCCGCCTGATGATCCGGGCCCTGACGGCCCTGGGTGCCGTGGTGGAGCACACCGGCCCCGGTACCGTGCGCGTCACCCCCCTTCCCGACGGCGGCGCGGGCGCCGGTGCGCCCGCCCCCGGTGACGGGGCCCCGGCCGGGCGCACGGTGGACTGCGGCCTGGCCGGCACCGTGATGCGCTTCGTGCCCCCGATCGCCGCCCTCGTGGCCGGTCCCACCCGCTTCACCGGTGACGAGGCCGCCCTGGCCCGCCCGATGCGTCCGGTCCTGGCCGCCCTGGCCGCGCTCGGGATCACCGTGGACGGCCCCGGCACGGAGCGCGGGACCCTGCCGTTCACCGTGCACGGCACCGGCGGCGTCGAGGGCGGCCGGATCGAGGTCGACGCCTCGGGGTCCAGCCAGTTCGTCTCCGCCCTGCTGCTGGCCGCCCCCCGGTTCCGCCGGGGACTGCACCTGGTGCACACCGGGGACGCGGTGCCGAGCCCTGAGCACGTGGCGATGACCGTGAGCGTGCTGCGCCGCTGCGGGGTGGAGGTGGACGACTCCGTCCCGGGCCAGTGGCGGGTCTCCCCCGGCCCGGTGCGCGCCCTGGACCTGGCGGTGGAACCGGACCTGTCCAACGCGGGGCCGTTCCTGGCCGCGGCCGTGGTGACGGGCGGCCAGGTCCGCGTGCCGGACTGGCCCGCCGGGACCACGCAGATCGGCGACCGCTGGCGGACCATCCTGCCCGCGTTCGGTGCCACCGTGGACTTCTCCCCGGACCCGGAGGGGCACACCGGCACCCTGACGGTGACCGGTGCCCTGACGGAGACCGGCCACCCGCGGATCACCGCCCCCGGGGACCTTCCGGACACCGGTGAGCTGGCGCCCACGGTCGCGGCCCTGTGCCTGCTGGCGGAGGGCCCCGGACGCCTGTCCCGGATCGGACAGCTGCGCGGCCACGAGACCGACCGCCTGACGGCACTGGCCGCCGAGACGCGGCGGATGGGCGGCCAGGTCGAGGAGGGCCCCGACTACCTCGCCTTCCGGGGGACGGGCGGCTCTCCTGACGCCGAGGGCACGGGGACCACCGGAGAGTCCTCCGCCCTGCACGGGGCGACCCTGGAGACCTACCACGACCACCGGATGGCCACCTTCGCCGCCGTCGTGGGACTGGCGGTGCCCGGCGTGCTGGTGCGGGACGTGGGCACCACCGCCAAGACCATGCCCGACTTCCCCGAGCTGTGGACCCGGCTGGTGACCGGGGACGGCGACCGCGCATGAGCCGGCCCGGGCGCGGTTTCGACCCGAAGCGCTGGGACGAGTCCGACGTGCGCTCGCGCCCCAGCAAGAGGGGTTCGCGCCCGCGCACCAAGGAACGGCCCGCCCATGAGGACGCCGTCACCGGCCGCGTGGTCACGGTGGACCGCGGCCGGTACACGGTGTACCTGCCGGGCCGGGAGGGGTTCCACACCGTCACCGCCATGCGCGCCCGTGAGCTGCGCCGCAACCCGGTGGTCACCGGCGACCTCGTGGGGCTCGTCGGGGACCTCTCTGGCCTGGAGGGGAGCCTGGCCCGGATCGTGCGGATCGAGGAGCGCAGCACCGTGCTGCGGCGTTCCGCCGACGACTCCGACGCCTACGAGCGCGTGGTGGTGGCCAACGTCGACCTGCTGGTCATCATGGTGGCCGCGGCCAATCCCGAGCCCCGCACCGGGTTCATCGACCGTGCCCTGGTGGCCGCCTATGACGCGGGGATCGAGCCGCTGCTGTGCATCACCAAGACGGATCTGCGCGACCCCGCGGGGCTACTGGCCCACTACCGGCACCTCGGTCTGGAGGTGCTCACCTCCGGCGCCGCGGGCAGCGGGGCCGGTGACGGCGACGCCCGCCTGGACCCGGCCCTGCTGCGCTCCCTGCGGTCCCGGCTGGAAGGCCACATCTCCGTGCTGGTGGGCCCGTCCGGCGTCGGGAAGTCCACGTTGCTCAACGCCCTGACCGGCACCCGGCGGGCCACCGGCCACGTCAACGCGGTCACCGGCCGCGGGCGGCACACCTCCTCCTCCGCCCTGGCGATCCCGTTGCCGGCCGAGGGCTCCGCCGATGACGCGCCGTCCGTGGACCCCGGCGGGGAGCATGAGTCCTGGGTGGTGGACACCCCCGGCATCCGCTCGTTCGGCCTGGGCCTGGTGGACCGCGATCGCGTGGTGGAGGCCTTCGAGGACCTGGCGCCGGCCCTCGCGGACTGCCCGCGGGGCTGCACGCACGCCGCCGGGGAACCCGGGTGCGCGCTCGATGCGTGGGTGGCGGGCGGCAACGCCGGCACGTCCGGCGCCGAGCGGCTGGCCTCACTGCGCCGCTTGCTGGACGGGCGCTCCGACGATGAGTGGTGAGCCGCCGGCCACCGGCCGTGCCGATGGCGCTGAGCCCTGCGGCCTCGCGGTAGCGTGGCCTGCATGAGCGATGCGCCCAAGAACTACACGGACGACCTCCGGCTGGCCCACATCATGGCCGACTCGGTGGACTCCCAGACGATGTCCCGCTTCAGGGCGCAGGACCTGAGAATCGACACGAAGCCGGACCTCACCCCCGTCACGGACGCGGACCGCGCGGCCGAGGAGCTGATCCGCGGGAACCTCTCCCGGGCCCGCCCGCGGGACGCGGTCCTCGGGGAGGAGTTCGGAGAGACCGGCCACGGCCCGCGGCGCTGGGTGATCGACCCCATCGACGGGACCAAGAACTTCGTGCGCGGGGTGCCCGTGTGGGCGACCCTGATCGCGTTGATCGACGACGGCGAGCCCGTGGTGGGCGTGGTCTCGGCCCCGGCCCTCAACAGGCGCTGGTGGGCCGCGAAGGGCACCGGCGCGTTCATGGGCAAGTCACTGGCCTCGGCCACGCGGATCCACGCCTCGAACGTGTCCCGGATCGAGGATGCCTCCCTGTCCTACTCGTCCCTCGAGGGCTGGCGCGAGCGGGGCAACATCCGGGACTTCCTGGAACTGACCTCCACCGTGTGGCGCACCCGCGCCTACGGTGACTTCTGGTCCTACATGATGGTCGCCGAGGGCGCCGTGGACATCGCCTGCGAGCCCGAGCTCGAGCTGTACGACATGGCCGCCCTGGTGCCGATCGTCACCGAGGCGGGGGGCCGCTTCACCTCGCTCGAGGGCGAGGACGGCCCGTTCGGGGGCAATGCGCTGGCCACCAACGGCCTGCTCCACCCCGATGCCCTCGAGGCCCTCAACCCGGACCTGATCGGCCAGACGCAGGCCTGATGAGCGGCCGGGATCCCGGTGTGGGCCGGGACCAGGCCCCGCCGCGCGAGTCGCTCACCGCGGCGATGGTCCTGGCGGTGGCCGCGGGCGGGATGGCCGGGACGCTGGCGCGGTGGCTGCTGGTCGAGGTCGTCCCCTCCCCCGCGGACTCCCCCATCCCCGGCTGGCTCATGCTCTCGGGCGTCAACCTGCTCGGCGCGTTCCTGCTCGGGCTGCTCACCGCACGGACCTCCCGGCGGCCGCTGCCGCGCTGGCTGCGGGCCGGTCTCGGGGTGGGCGTCCTGGGCTCGTTCACCTCCCTCTCGGCCGTGGTCCTGGCCGCCGCCCTCGTCACGGGCCTCGGCCCGCAGGCCGCCCCGGGTGAACCGGTCGCCCTCGCCCTCGTGGCCCTCGGCGTCGTGGCGGCCCTCGCCGTCAGTGCCGCCCTCGGCACCGCCGCCGCCCTGGCGGGACTGCGCGCCGGGACGCCCGGGGGCACCCGGTGAGCGTGCTGCCGGACGCGGCCGGGGCCGGCGTCGTGCTCTGGCTCATGCTGGCCGGTGCGTGCGGCGCCGTGCTGCGCCTGGCCTGCGACCACTGGTTGCCCCGGGGCGGGATCCTGCTGGCGAACGTGGCGGGCTCGCTCGTGGCCGGCCTGGTGATCGGTCTCCAGCCCTCCGCGGACGCGACGACCCTGTGGGTGACCGGGTTCTGCGGCGCGCTCACGACCTTCTCGACCGTGTCCACCGCCACCGCCGACGACGTCCTCCGCGGCCGATGGGGCACCGCCGCCAGGACGTGGGCCCTGCACCTGGGCCTCGGCGCCCTGGCCGTGGTGCTGGGGCTGCTGAGCGGGTCTGCGCTGTCGGCCGCGTGAACGAGGGTGCGCGCGAGAAGTCCCCGGGTGCTTAAACACAGCGGACCCGGGACACCGCCGCAGCGATGTCCCGGGTCCGTCACGGGGAGTGGAGATGGCGGGAATTGAACCCGCGTCCGATGCAGTGTTGTCAGGGCTTCTCCGGGCGCAGTTTGCGCTGGGTGTTACTCGGCCCTGGCTGTCCCGCAAACAGGCAGCCAACCCGGGCCCAGCCGGATTAATGTCTCCACCACGACCCCCGGCGAGGGTGGCGGACAGTGGCTATCTAATCGACGCCAGGATCCGGGGCGATAGCATCCCCGGGCTGACGGACTCGTTCACTGATCAGGCAGCGAGAGCGAAGTCAGTGCGCTTAGATTCGGCACTTGTTGGTTTGCAGAGGGCGTTTCCGAGATAACTCTGCATCCTCGGCCCGCTTCCCCTGTCGCGACGTGCATCGTCGAAACCGATCATCCCCATGTTCTGTTGTCAATCAACCGGTGCCCTGCGGGGTTCCACTGATCCCCCACCTGGTCCGGACTGCCCAGTATAACCCATGGGCGTCCGCGGGTATTCCCGGCGGCGGTGACTCAGGCCGCGCGCCGGTTGCGGATCCGCATGGCGCGCTGGGCCTCGCGGTTGTCCTGCTTCTCCCGCAGCGCCTGGCGCTTGTCGTAGTCCTTCTTGCCCTGGGCCACGCCGATCTCCACCTTGACGCGGCCGTTGCGGAAGTAGAGCTGCAACGGCACGATGGTGTGTCCCGACTCCTGGATCTGGCGGGCGATCTTCGTCAGCTCCTGGCGGTGCAGCAGCAGCTTGCGCCGGCGGCGGGCGGCGTGGTTGGTCCAGGACCCGTTGAGGTACTCCGGGATGTAGACCTGCTCGAGGTAGAGCTCGTTGCCGTAGAACACGGCGAACCCGTCCACCAGCGAGGCGTGGCCCTCCCGCAACGACTTCACCTCGGTGCCCATCAGCGAGATCCCGGCCTCGTAGGTGTCCAGGATGAGGTAATTGTGGCGGGCCTTGCGGTTGGTCGCGATGACCTGCCTGCCGTCAGGACCGGCCTTCTTCGACCCGTCAGCTGATTTCTTGGCCATGGCTTCTCCTTCCGGCCCGGGGTGGTCACACGGACTTTCCAGTGTACTGCCGCCGTCAAGGGAACGGGCGCTGGCACCGGGGTCACCACCCGGCGCAATTCACCCGGGACCGGGAGACCGTGATCCTTGGCGTGGCCCGTGGAGGCGAGTACGTTCAAGCCATCATGTCCTCCAGCTGTGCACGGATAGGCGGGACAGCCATGAAAGCACAGAACCCCAAGTCCATCCTGCGGCGTATGCCGATCGACCTCATCGAGGAGGAAAGCAAGCACGCGGTGCTGTCCAAGAGCCTGGGCCTCTGGCAGTTGACCGCCCTCGGCGTCGGCGGCATCGTCGGCGTCGGCATCTTCACCCTGGCCGGACTGGTGGCGCACGGGGACGCGAACAATCCCCCCGTCGGCCCGGCCGTCCTCATCTCCTTCCTCATCGCCGGCCTGGCTTCCGCGGCCGCGGCGCTGTCCTACGCCGAGTTCGCGGGCATGATCCCCCGGGCCGGTTCGGCGTACACCTACGGCTTCGTGGCCCTGGGCGAGATCATTGGCTGGTTCATCGGCTGGGACCTGCTGCTGGAGTACATCGCGATCGTCGCCGTGGTGGCGATCGGCATCTCCGGTTACGCCGAGGCGTTCCTGCAGGGGTTCGGGCTGGAGCTGCCCGCGTGGATGGCCTCGACGCCCGACCAGGGCGAGGGCGGGATCATCAACCTCCCGGCCATCCTCATCTGCCTGCTGGTGACCTTCATCCTCAGCCGGGGCACGAAAACCTTCGGTCGGTTCGAGCTGATCGCCGTCGGCATCAAGATCCTGCTGATCCTGTTCATCATCGGCCTGGGCGTGTTCTACATCGACACCGCCAACTTCGACCCGTTCATGCCCTCCGGGTTCGGCCCCGTGCTGACGGGCGCGGCCACGGTCTTCTTCGCCGTCTTCGGCTATGACGCCATGAGCACGGCCGCCGAGGAGGCGCAGGACGGCACCAAGCACATGCCCAAGGCCATCATCCTGTCGCTGATCATCGCGATGGTCCTCTACGTGGCCGCCACGCTCGTGCTGACCGGGATGCAGAACTACCGGGACATCGACCCGGAGGCCGGTTTCGCCTCCGCCTTCTACTCGGTGGGCCTGCCCGTGGTCGCCTCGATCATCTCGATCTTCGCGGTGATCTCGATCCTGACCGTGATGGTGACGTTCCTGCTCGGCGTGACCCGGGTGTGGTTCTCCATGAGCCGCGACGGACTGCTTCCCCCGTGGTTCGCCCGGGTGGACCACCGCGGCACGCCACAGCGGGTGACCTGGATCGCCGGCATCGCCTCGGCCGTGCTGGCCGGGATCTTCCCGATCCGGGCCGTGGCGGACCTGACCAACATCGGGATCCTGTCCGCCTTCGTGGTCGTCTGCACGGCCGTGATCCTGTTCCGCTACACCCGCCCCGAGGCCTCCCGGACCTTCCGGCTGCCCTGGATGCCCGTGGTGCCCGCCTTCGGCGTGCTGGCCTCGCTCTTCCTCATCCTGCAGCTGCACTGGGAGACTTGGGTGCGTTTCGGCGTCTGGCTCGTCATCGGCCTGGTCATCTACTTCGCCTACGGCCGCCGGCACTCCGTGCTCAACGCCGACAGCCCCCACTACCGTCACGACCTGGCCTCCCGGTCCTGACCGGCCCGTTCGGGCGGTACGGGCCCGACCGGGCCGAGCGGGTCAGAGCAGGCCGAGCGGGTCGATGGCCTGGCCGTCGAGGATGGTCTCGAAGTGCAGGTGGCAGCCCGTGGAGTTGCCGGTGGATCCGGTGTACCCGATGACCTGCCCACGCCGCACCTGTTGCCCGGGTGAGACGGTCGACCGGGTCATGTGGTGGTACTTGGTGGCCAGCGCGCGGCCGTTGACCACGCCGTGGGAGATGACCACGCGATTGCCGGACGACCACACGGCCCAGTCGGCGTTCCAGACCTCCCCGGCGGCGGCGGCCTTGATCGGGACCCCGCAGCCCCCGCCGAAGTCGATGCCCGTGTGCACGTAGCCCCCGGCGCCACCGTAGTCGAACGTGCCGGCCGGCGTCGCGCGCCAGCCGAACCCGGAGGTGAGGTAGGTGCTGATCGGCATCTGCAGTCCCCACCCGGAGGAACCGGCCTGCTGCTCCGCCTGCCGGGCGCGCCTCTCGGCGGCCACGGCGGCCCGGTCCGCCCGGTCGGCCGCGTCCTGGGCCCGGCGCGCGGCGGCCCGGTCGGCCGCGGCGGCGGCCTGACGGGCCTTGCGGGCCGCTTCCTCGGCCGCCCGACGCTTGCGCTCGGCCTCTGCCACCGCCTCGCTGTGCTGGCGCTGCAGGTCGGACTGGCGACTGGACTGGGCGGTCAGCGCCCGCTGGCGCTGGGCGATCTGCCGGTTGACCTGGTCCTGGGCCGCCCGGTTGGCGTCGATCTGGGCCTGGATCTTCGGTCGCTGGGCCTTGAGCTCATCGGTCAGCCTCGAGGTGTCCGTCACCATGCCGTCCAGTGCGCGCTTGGCGCGGGAGGCCTCGTCGCGGGCCTGCTTCTCGCGGTCCAGGGCCTTCTCGGCCTCGGCGCGCAGGTCACGGATCTCGGCCTCGACGGCAGCCAGCCGGACCTCGGCGTTCACGTCCGTGGCGCGGGTCTGGGAGACGGAGGAGATCCTGTTGTTCTGGATCCGCATGGCCTGGTCGGCCAAGCCCACGGCGTCCGGCAGGGACGAGTCACTCAGGCCGAGCATGAACGCCAGGTCCGAGGAGACGCCGCCCTGCTTGTAGGCCTGGTTGGCGATCTGGCCGATCTCCTGCCGGGCGGTGTCCAGTTCCCTCTCGCTCGCCCTGACCTCGGCGAGGAGCTCGGCCCGGCTGGACTCGGCCCGGTGGACCCGCTCCTGCAGGGACTGGACCTCGGCCGTGGCCGCCGAGACCCGGCTCTCCGCCGCGGAGAGGGCCTCCTGGGCCCCGGGCAACCGGTCCTGGAGCCGGTTGAGTTCGCGGATCTTGTCCGCGATCTCCGAGTCCAGGCCCTCCAGCGAGGCGTCGAGGTCACCCCTCCGGCCCTGGAGCGACGACTGCTGCCCGCCGAGGTCACCCAGCTCCTCGTTGATCCGGGACTTCTCGCGCTCGGCCTGGTCGATCTGCCGCTGCAGGTCGTCGATGCCGCCCTGGGCCAGGGCGGCGCCGCCCATGGACAGGGTCAGGACGGTGACGAGCCCTGCGCCCAGGATGGCGCGGGACAGCCGGCCTCGCTTCATGGTGTTCCTCCGGTGGTGCGGTCGCGATGTGGACACAGTGGTGTCCGTGCAGGTCAGACGGGGGTCACACCTTAAGGTAGCGCCTCAGGGTGAGCAGGGATGACGCGGCGGCCAGGACGACCGCGACGGCGAGCAGGAGGGGCACCAGCATCAGGGCGTCCCCCCCGGCGATGAATCCGGTGCCGGGATACTGCCGGGTCAGCCAGTCCCCGATGAAGAACTCGGCGATGGCCCACGAGGTTCCGCTGGCCAGCACGGCCCCGAGCAGGGCGGCGATCACGCCCTCGAGCAGGAACGGGAGCTGGATCATGGTCTTCGAGGCGCCCACCAGGCGCATGATGCCCGTCTCCCGCCGCCGGGAGAAGGCGGAGAGGCGGATGGTCGTGGCGATGAGCAGCACGGCGCAGACGAGCATCACCCCGGCCACCGACACCGCGATCACCGACGCCATGTTCATCAGGGAGAAGATCTGTTCCAGCAGTTGCCGCTGGTCCGAGACCAGTTCGACGCCGGGCATCGAGGAGAACAGCTCGTTGACGACCTCGTACTGTTCCGGGTCCACGAGCGCCACCCGGAAGGACTCGGGCAACTGCTCGGCGGTCACGGTCCCGGCCATCGCGGAGTTCTTGAACTGCTCCTGGAAGATCTGCAGGGCCTGGTCCTGGGACTCGTACTCGTAGCTCTTGACGTACGGTGCGGCCGTGGGCGACTCCAGCAGGTGCCGGACCGCCTCGCGCTGGCCGTCGGTCACGGGACCGGTGGCGCAGGAGGCCGTGGTCGAGGTCCCGGTGCACAGGAAGATGGCCACCTCCACCCGGTCGTACCAGTAGCCCTTCATCTGGTTGATCTGCAGCTGCAGCAGGCCCGCGGCCCCCACGAAGGTCAGGGAGATGAAGGTCACCAGGACCACCGAGACCACCATGGACAGGTTGCGGCGGATGCCGGAGAGGGTCTCCCCGAGGATGAACGCGAACCTCATCGGCGGCCCTCCTCCGTCCCGGTCCGCGCCGTGCCGGTCCGTGCCGTGCCGGCCCGTACCGGCCCGGGAGGCACTGCGCGTATCCCTGCGTCCGTGTCCGTGTCCGTGTCTGCGCTCGCGCCTGTGCCGGTGTCCGTGCTCGTCTGGACGGTCTCCCCCGCTGTCGCCGCCCAGTCGTCCGCCGGCGGCACCGGCGCGGTGCGGTACTGGCCGGCCTGTTCGTCCCGGACGATCCGCCCCTCGCGCAGTTCCACCACGCGCCGGCGCATCTGGTTGACGATGTCGTGGTCGTGGGTGGCCATCACCACGGTGGTGCCGTTCTCGTTGATCTGGTCCAGCACGGCCATGATCCCCAGGGAGGTCTCCGGGTCCAGGTTGCCGGTGGGCTCGTCCGCCAGCAGGATGTCCGGTCGGTTGACGATGGCGCGGGCGATGGCCACCCGCTGCTGCTCCCCGCCGGAGAGCTCGTGCGGCAGGCGCCGCTCCTTGCCGTCCAGGCCCACGGTGCGCAGGACCTGCGGAACGGTCTGGCGGATCTGCCCGCGCCCCTTGCCGAGCACCTGCATGGCGAAGGCGACGTTGGCGAAGACGGTCTTGTTGGGCAGCAGGCGGAAGTCCTGGAAGACCACGCCGATGCTGCGGCGCAGGCGGGGCACCCGCCAGCCCGGCAGCCTGGCCACGTTGCGGCCGGCCACGTAGACCGCTCCGGCGCTGGCCCGCTCCTCCCGGAGCATCAGGCGGATGAACGTCGACTTTCCGGAGCCGGAGGCACCCACGAGGAACACGAACTGACCGCGCTCGAACTCCACCGTCACGTCCTGCAGCGCCGGACGGGAACGGCGATCGTAGACCTTGGTGACCTGCTCGAACCGGATCATCTTCCACACTCGCCCACGGACAGGATGCCCTGCGGCACCCGGGGCTGGGTCGGGAGAAGGCTCGGTGCCGGCCCCGTCCACGATAGTCACGGGAAGGTAACACTCGTGGGATCTCGCGTCCGGAATCAGGCGTGTCATCCCGGACCACCGTCGGCGATGATCAGCATCGACCCCGGTCAGCCGGGCGTTGGGGTCAGGAGGGTGCGCCGAGCCCCGCGGTGATGATCTCGGCCACGGTCCGGGCGCCCCCGGGAGCCATCACGATCGAGTAATGGTTGGTCCCGGGCACTTCCGTGACCGTCAGGTGCCGTGCCAGGGCAGGGACCCGGCCCCGCCAGGACGCGATGTAGTCCTCGCTGAACAGTCCGGGTTCCTCGTTGAACAGGCCCCTGCGGCTCCAGAGCAGGTGTGCCGGGACGGCGACCTCGTCGATCGCCCGCAGGAGGGAACCGCCCCCCTGCAGCTCGGTGGTGTCCTGGGCCATGGCCTCGTAACGGGTGGCCGGGCGCAGCGCGGCCCCGTCCGGTTCCAGGTCATAGGTGATGTAGTCCTCCATCAGCGCCGCCGTGCTGCTGCCCGGGGTCCAGGCGTCGAGGAACGCCGGGTGCAGCAGCCAGAACCGGCGGTAGTCCTCCACCGAGCCGAAGCGCATCGCGAGCCGTTCGGCCACCGGGCCCAGCACGGCCTGGACCACCTGCTGTGGATCGAGGCCGGCGGGGACCCTCAGGGGGATGCCGCCGTCCACCAGGACCACGGAACGCACCCGGTGCGGGTGCCGGTGCGCGAGCACCAGGGTGACGAAGGCGCCCATGGAGTGCCCGACGACGACGACCGGGCCGGTGGCCGTCTCGCCCAGGACGGCGGCCAGGTCATCGGCGTGGGCCGGCATCCCGTACGGCCCCGGCAGGGCACTGGACCGGCCCCGGCCGCGCAGGTCGGGGGCGATGATCCGGACCCCGGGCAGCGCCTGGGCGAGCAGGCCGAAACTGCGATGGGAGGCCGAGACCCCGTGGACGGCCAGGATCGTCGGGGCTGCCGGGTCGCGCGGACCCCACAGGCCCACCGTCATCCGCCCACCGGTCACGGCGACCGTGGTCTGGCGGTAGTCCGGACCGAGGTCCGTGTGGCGGTGGTTCCGCGCCACCGGAGAGGACGCGTCAGCGGCCAGTGATGTCTCGGACATGGTCCGTTCCTTCCCGGTCCATCGCCCCGGGCGCCAGCGCCCGCTCGATGAACTCCATCATGGTGTCGAAGACGTGGTCGGGGACGTCCCCCGTGCCCTCACGCGTGGCGCCGTCCTGGTCCTGGGGCCAGAGCACCCAGCGCATGCCGATGATCTCGCCGATGCCCATCAGGGCCCAGGCGACCACCTCCGGGTCCATGCGGTGCACCTCACCGGACCGCTGGCCCTGCTCGATGCCCTGGGCGTAGCCGTCCACGATGCGGGAGTAGTGCAACCGCAGCGCGTCCGGTGAGGCGAACTCGGCCTGCCGGATGATCCGGTACAGCGCCGGGTGCTCGGCGGTGAAGCGGAAGAACGCCCGGAAGCCCGCGCGTTCGGAGGCGATGCGTCCGGCGTCGGCCTCCGCCAGGGCGGCATCGGTCATGGCACGCCGCACCCGCCGGTTGAGGTCCATCACGACCTCGTTGAAGATCTCCTGCTTGCCCTCGAAGTAGAGGTAGAAGGTCCCCAGGCCGCAGCCCGCCTCCTCGGTGATCTTCACGATCGAGGCCGCCGGGTAGCCCAGCTCCGCGAAGACCTTCTCGGCGGCGTCCAGCAGTCTCCTGCGGGTACGCAGCCCCCGTGCGGTGAGCACGGTGCCCTTGGTGGTGGTGGGCACCTCCTCGCCGCCGGGCGTGTCCGTGTCCGGATGCAGCGGTTCAATGGCCATGGTGAGTCCTTTCCCGGGCCGGGGGCCGCAGTCGGCCCCGGGCGATCTTCTCCAGGCCCGTCCGGGGCAGGTCCGGGACGAAGGTGTAGTGGGTGGGCTGCTTGTACCCGGCCAGCAGCCGTGCGCAGTGCTCGCGCAGTTCAGTCTCGTCCACGGGCACTCCGGAGCGGCGGACCACGAACGCGTGCCCGGTCTCCCCCCAGCGCTCGTGCGGCGTCCCGACGACGGCGGCGGCGGCCACGGCCGGATGCGCGGTGAGGACCTGTTCCACCTCGGCGGGGACCACGTTCTCCCCGCCCGAGACGAAGATGTCCTTGAGACGGTCCACGATGCGGAAGTACCCCTCCGCGTCGCGCTCCACCAGGTCGCCGGTGTGCAGCCAGCCGCCGCTCAGGGCCCGGGCGGTGGCCTCCGGATCACGGAAGTAACCGGCGAAGACGCTGGGGCCGCCCACCAGCAGTTCCCCGGTGGCGGGGCCCTCCAGCAGCCGGCCGGTGACCGGGTCCGCGACGGCGACCTCGACGTGGGGGTAGGGCCGTCCCATCCAGCCCACCTTCTCGCGCGCGTCCTCGGCCGGCAGGGAGAGCACGTTGGGACCCGCCTCGGTCAGTCCGTAGCCCTGGACCAGCGGCACGTCGCGGGCGTGCCAGGCCCGCATCAGGGCCGGGGGCATGGACGCCCCGCCGACCACGGCCAGCCGGAGGCTGGACAGGTCCGTGGTGGCGAACCGCGGGTGCTCGGCGAGCATGAGGTACTGCGCGGGGACCGCCATCAGCGTGGTGATCGAGCGGTCCTCGATCAGGGAGAGGACCCGTCCGGCGTCGAAGGTCCGTTCCATGACCACCGTGGCGCCGGACCACCACGCCAGCAGGGGCTGGATGTTCCAGCCCCCGGTGTGGAATTGGGGCAGGACGGCCAGCACCACGTCGGAGGAGGTGATCTCGAGGGTGCGGGACAGGGCCAGGTTGTTCCAGAAGCAGTTGGCGTGGGTCAGCACTACCGCCTTCGAGGCTCCCTCGGTCCCGGACGTGAAGGGCATCAGCACCGGGTCTTCGTCCTGCACGGGGCTACCGGGCGCCCGTTCCTCCGCCCGGTAGCCCCGGCCCGTCCCTCGCCGGTGCGGGGCCGGAACCTCCTCCTCGATACCGGACCGCCCCGGGCGCACGCGGGACGGGGGCATCGGCAGCAGGGCGCAGGCCTCGGCGGCCAGCGAACCGAAGTCCTCCTCCACCACGAGCAGGGCGGGATCCGCGGTCTCCAGCTGGACGGCCACCTCGGCGGGCCGCAGGCGCCAGGACAGCGGGGTGAGGACCAGGCCGGACTTGGCGCAGGCGAAGAACAGCACCACGTGGTCCGAGCTGTTGCCGGAGAGGGTGGCCACGCGCTCCCCCGGCCGGTAACCGGCGGCGACGAGTCTGCCCGCCAGTCGGGTCGCGCGGTCCTCGAGCTCCCGATAGGTCAGGGCCACCCCGGCGTCGAGGATGGCGGTGCGGCCGGGAGTGGCGACGGCGCGGTCGGTGGTCCACCGGCCCAGGGTGTGCAGCGCGGCGTTCATTCGGCCTGCTCCAGGACCGTGACGGGGTCCTTGCCCGGCCGGCCCCGTCCGGAGCGGGCCGAGAGCCGCCGGACGAAACCCGCCAGGCCACCCGGCATGAACAGCACCACCAGGACGAACAGCGTGCCCAGCAGGAACAGCGGTTCGGACAGCGGCACCCTCAGCAGGGCCGGCATCGACTGGATGGCCTCGGACTGGGCGAGCACCGTGAGCCGCTGGTCGAGCAGCGTGTACAGCACGCCGCCCACCACGGCTCCCCACCGGGACCCGACGCCCCCGAGGACCACCATGACGAGCAGCGTGATGGTGAAGTCCGCCGAGACGGTCCTCGGGACGGCACCGGACTGCAGCAACAGGTGCACCATGCCGACGCAGCCGGCCAGGGTGCCGCCCACCACGAAGATCAGCAGCTTGGCCAGGTAGGGCTTCAGTCCCAGCACCCTGACGCGGTTCTCGTTCTCGCGCACGGCCTCGGCGAGGTGGCCGGCCCGCGAGTTCTGGATCCAGCTGACGATGGCGAAGACGATGATCAGCACGGCCAGCGCGAGCCAGTACAGGTTCCGGGTGTTGGACACCCCGACCAGGAAGGCGGGGACCTGCTCCGTGTTCAGGCTCAGCCCCTCCTCGCCCCCGGTGGCACCGTCCGGGTTGCGCCGCACCAGCACCGAGCCGGCCTGGGCGAACGCCAGGGTGACCATGGCGAACGGGATGCCGCTGACCCGCAGGGCCACCGCACCGGTGACGTTGGCCAGGATGACCACGACGAGCAGCGTGAGGAGCATCGCCGGGATCAGTCCCATGCCGGTGCGTTCGAGCAGGATGCCCAGGACGTAGGCGCCGGCTCCGACGTACAGGGCGTGCCCGAAGGACAGCAGTCCGGCCACGCCGATCAGCAGGTGGTACGTCAGGGCCGCCGCGCCCATCAGCAGGCACAGCGCCATCAGCTGCAGGGCACCCGGCTGGTAGGTGGCGGTGGGGAGGATGCCGGGGAGCTGGATGTTCAGCAGCGGCAGCAGGGCCAGGGCCACGACCCCGGCGACGGCGGCGACGCCGCCGATGATCCGACGGCGGGCCGGGGACCGGCCGGGGCCGGAGGGGCCCGGTGTCGTGGGCGGGGTGAGGGAGGCCTTGAGCCGGTCCGTGGCGGAGGACCCCTCCCGGCCCCCGCGGCCGCCGTGCTGGTCCTTGAGTTCTTCCGTGGAGGCGCTCATGCGGTGGCCACCTTTCGTCCCATGAGTCCGGAGGGCCTGGTCAGCAGTACGACGGCCAGCAGGATGACGACCACGAAGTCGCCGATGCTCCAGAAGTAGTTGGCGAACTGTTGCAGCACCCCGACGAGCACGGAGGCGACCGCCGCACCGGCCAGGGAGCCGAGGCCACCGATGACGGTGACGATGAAGGCGAAGATCAGCAGCGATCCGCCCAGCAGGGGCGAGACGTAGCCGAAGTAGTGGCTGGCCAGGACGCCGCCGATCCCGGCCGCGGCGCCGCCGATGGTGAAGACCAGGGTGAACGCCCGTCGGACGTCGATGCCCAGGGCCGTGACCATGGAGCGGTTCTCCACGCCGGCGCGGATGATCATGCCGTAACGGGTCCTCTTCAGGAACAGCACCATGCCGGCCAGCACCAGCCCGGCGATGAGGATGGTGATGAACAGGTGGTTGGGGACCTGGGCCCCCAGGATGTTGGTGGTCATGCCCATCCAGGTGGGGCCCTGGATGAAGACGGGGTCGGTGCCCCAGATGCCCTCGAACAGCGCGATGGCCGCGAGGTTGAGTCCGACCGTGACCAGGACCTGTTCGATGTGCCGTTCGTACAGCGGGCGGATGAGGACGAACTCCGTCAGCGCGGCCAGCAGTGCGCCGACGAGGCAGCCGACCAGCAGGGACAGCGCGAAGCCGCCCCAGGAGTCGGCCCCCATGACCCGCGCCGTCTCCCAGCCGATGAGGGCGCCGAGGGTGAGGAACGCGCCGTGGGCGAAGTTCAGCACGCCCATCAGGCCGTAGATCAGGGACAGTCCGGAGGCCACCAGGAAGTAGACGGCGCCGAGGCCGATCCCGGTGACCAGCAGGAGGAGGATGGTGTCCATGGGTCAGGCTCCTTCGTGAGCTGGCCCCGTGCCCACGCCGAGGTGGCGGGTGACGAGGGTGTCGTCCTCGAGGAACGACGTGGCGGAGTCCGTGGTGTGGACCACGTGGCCGTCCGAGAGCACGATGGCCCCGGCGGCGAGCTGGCGGACGACCGCCAGGTTCTGCTCGACGAGCAGGATCGGCACCGTCTTGGCGGCCTCCTCGAGCGCGTCGGCGACCTCGCCGACGATCTTGGGGGCCAGGCCCTTGGTGGGCTCGTCCACGAGCAGCACGCGGTTCTCGTTCATCAGCGCCCGGGCCAGGGAGACCATCTGCTGCTGTCCCCCGGACAGGGAGCCGGCGGCCTGCTGCGCTCGCTTGACCAGGTCCGGGAACAGGGACTCCACGAGCTCCCGCCGGGGATGGTCGTCCCGTTCCGACAGGCGCAGGTTCTCGGCCACGCTCAGTCCGGCGAAGACCTCCCGGTCCTCCGGGACGTAGCCGACCCCGCGCTGGACGATCCGGTGGGTGGGCAGGGCCTGGATGGGCTGGCCCTGGAGTTCCACCGTTCCGGCGTCCCGGTGGATCAGGCCGAGGATGGCCTTGATGGTCGAGGTCTTGCCGACGCCGTTGCGCCCGAGCAGGGCGGTGATGCCGGTGGCCGGCACGGAGAAGGTGACGTCCTCCACGACCTGCTGGCCGCCGATGGAGGCCTTCAGGTTCCTGACGGACAGGACGGGGGCGGGGTGGGTGCCGCCCGCCGGCACGGGAGCCGGGGTGCGCTGCACTGTGGTGCTCATGGCTCAGGCCACCTGTCCCATCTCGCCGAGGTAGGCCGCCTGGACCTCCGCGTTGGCCATGATCTGCTCCGGCTGGTCCACGGCCAGCAGCGAGCCCTGGTGCATCACCGCCACCCGGTCCACGAGGCCGAGCACGACCTCCATGTGGTGTTCGACCATCATCAGGGTGCGGCCGGACTCCCGGTGGATGCTGCGGATGATCTCCATGAGTCCCGGCACGTCCCCCGACCCGACGCCGGCCATGGGCTCGTCCAGCAGGATGAGCGCGGGGTCGGTGGCGAGCAGCATGGCGATCTCCACCTTGCGCTTGTCCCCGTGGGAGAGCCCCCCGGCCGCGGCGTCCGTCCGGTGCTGCAGGCCGACCCGTTCCAGGCACTCGGTGGCCCGGGTGGTGGCCGCGTCCCCCCGGCGCGGGAAGTGCAGCAGGGACAGCGAGCCGCCCTGCTGGGCCTGGGCGGCCAGGCGGACGTTCTCCAGCACGGACAGGCCCGGGAACAGCGAGGACGTCTGGAACGTGCGCCCCAGTCCGGCCTTCGCCCGCCGGTCGACCGGCAGGTGCGTGATGTCCCTGCCGTTCATGGTGATGCTTCCCTCGGTGGGTCGCATCAGGCCGGACACCAGGTTGAACAGGGTGGTCTTGCCGGCCCCGTTGGGGCCGATCACCCCGACCATCTCCCCGGGCGCGACCTCCAGGTCGATGTCCTGGAGGATGCGCGCTCCGCCGATGTGCAGGCCGATGCCCTGGAATCTCAGGGCAGGGGTCTGGGTGGTCATGATGGTCCTTTCGGGCAGGATCTGCGGGAGAGGGTCGGGGTGTTCAGGTCACTTCGCGGCGGTCGGCGGGGCGGCATCGGCCGCCCCGACGGTCTCGACCAGCTCCGGAGTCCACTCCGAGCCCTTCTGGACGAGCTTGGCCTGGTACATGTCCTGGACCAGGGCGTGGTCGTCCGCCCGCACCGTGGTGGTGCCCTTCGGCCCCCCGAACTCCCAGCCCTCGAGCGCGGTCACCATCGAGTCGACGTCGGTGCCGCCGCCCTCCTCGATCGCCTGGACGATCATCTGCCCGGCCACGAAGCCGTCCGGGGTGAACAGGTCCGGTTCGGCGCCCTGCTCCTCGACGTGCTCCATCATGAAGTCCTCGACCTCGTTCTGACCGGCGCCCGGGAAGTAGTGCGAGAGGAAGGAGATCTTCTCGCCGGCCGCCCCGTAGGCGCCGTAGGTCGCCTTGTTGGCCAGGCCGGTGACGATCGGGGCGGCCTCGAAGGCGCCCTGCTGCTCGAGGGCCTGCCACATGGAACCGGCATTGGCACCGGCCCAGGCCACGAACACCAGGTCCGGCTTGGCGTCCACGATCTGTCGGGCGAACGGGGTGAACTCGGTGACGTCCTCGGGGACCAGGATGTCCGAGACCTCGGCGCCCTCGGCGCCCAGGACGCCCTCGACGGCGGCGACGTTGCCCTGGCCGAAGGCGTTGTCCTGGCCGAAGACGAGGACCTTGGAACCCTTCAGGTCGTCCACGAACTGACCGGCCGTGGCCACGTCCTGGATGGACTGGCGGCCGGAGCGGAAGGTGTAGTCGTTGATGCCGGTCACGGCGTCCGTGGCGGCCGGGCCGGAGATGTAGAGGATCTGGTTCTGCTCGGCCTGCTCGGCGAGCTTGAGGGCGATGCCCGAGACGGTGGTGCCGGCCAGGATCTTGTACTCCTTGCCGATCAGCTCCTTGGCGATGGAGACCCCCTTGTCCGGATCGCCGCCGTCGTCGTGGTAGGTCAGGTTGATCTTCGTCTCGCCGACCGTGCCGGTGCCGTCCGTGGCGTAGTCGATGCCGGCCTGCAGACCGGCGTAGTACTCCTCGCCGTAGGCTGCCAGCGGGCCGGTCTTGGAGTAGACGATGCCGACGTCCACGCTCTCGGGCGCCTCGGCGGCGCCGTCCTCGGATCCGGCGCCGGTCTGGGCCGTCGGGGCGCAGGCGGTGAGGGTCAGTCCGGCGGCGAGGATGCCGGCGGCCATGATCTTGGTGGGGTTCTTCACGAGTGGGCCTTTCCATGAGGACCAGGGGTGCGGTGGTTCGATGGTCGGGAGGCTGCTCCCGCGCGGGGGTGATCGCCCGGTCGCGACAGGGTCTCGAGGGCTCAACATGAAAGACGATTCAGGTTGTGCTCAGAGTATGTGTGAGGGATCACACCGGCGTCAAGGACATGGGCAGACTTTCCTGAATCAGGTCTCAGGTCGTCTCAATGCACCCCCGCCCCGACCGGGTGCCGGGTCCCGGACACGCAGAAGCCCGGCCACCCCTCGAGGGGTGGCCGGGCTCGCGGTGCCGGCGCGCCGCCGTCGGGACCGGATCCGGACCCGACGGCGGCGCGGTGCTCAGTGCAGTTCGACGCCAGTGGACTGGCGGACCTGGTCCTCGCTGACCCCGGGGGCGGTCTCCACGAGCACCAGGCGGGGGAACTCGCCGGTCTTGTCCACGTCGATCACCGCCAGGTCGGTGATGATGCGGTCGACCACGCCCTTGCCGGTGAGCGGCAGGTCGCACTCGGCGAGGATCTTCGGAGTGCCGTCCTTGGCCGTGTGGTCCATCAGCACGATGACCTTGCCGGCGCCGTGGACCAGGTCCATGGCACCGCCCATGCCCTTGACCATCTTGCCCGGCACCATCCAGTTGGCCAGGTCGCCGTTCTGGGCCACCTGCATCCCGCCGAGGACGGCCACGTCGATCTTGCCGCCGCGGATCATCCCGAACGAGGTGGCGGAGTCGAAGAACGAGGCCCCCGGGTTCACGGTGACGGTCTCCTTGCCGGCGTTGATCAGGTCCGGGTCCACCTGGTCCTCCGCGGGGTAGGGCCCCACACCGAGGATCCCGTTCTCGGACTGGAGGACGACGGTGCGGCCGTCCGGGATGTGGTTGGGGATCAGGGTCGGCATGCCGATGCCCAGGTTCACGTAGGCCCCGTCCGGCAGTTCCTGGGCGGCCCGGGCGGCCATCTGGTCACGGGTCCAGCCCTGCAGCCGGGTCTGGGTGCTCTGTTCGGTGCTCATCAGGCGTCCTTGTCCGTCGTGGAGGCGGTCCGCACGGTCCGCTTCTCGATTCGCTTCTCGATGTCCTGGCCGACCTCCACGACCCGGTGCACGTACACCCCGGGCAGGTGGACCTGGTCGGGGTCGATCTCCCCGGGCTCGACCAGGCGCTCGACCTGGGCGATGCAGACCTTGCCGGACATCGCCGCCGGCGGGGCGAACTGCCGCGTGGCCTTGTTGAACACGAGGTTGCCGTGCCGGTCGCCGACGGCGGCGTGGACCAGCGCGTAGTCGGTGACGATCGACTCCTCGAGGGCGTACTGCTTCTCCCCCGTGCCGCCCAGGTCGAAGGTCCGGATGTCCTTGGGATCGGAGGACTTCGCCACGGTGCCGTCGGGGTTGTACTTCATCGGCAGGCCGCCCTCGGCGACCTGGGTGCCGACCCCGGAACGGGTGAAGAAGGCGGGGATCCCCGCTCCCCCGGCCCGCAGCTTCTCCGCCAGGGTCCCCTGCGGCACCAGCTCGACCTCCAGCTCGCCCTCCAGGTACTGGCGGGCGAACTCCTTGTTCTCCCCCACGTAGGAGGAGGTCATCTTGGAGATCCGGCCGGCGCCGAGCAGGATGCCCAGGCCCCAGCCGTCCACGCCGCAGTTGTTCGACACGATCGACAGGTCGCCGGCACCCTGCTCCAGCAGGGCCTCGATCAGCTGGATCGGGTTGCCGGACAGGCCGAAGCCGCCCACGGCGAGCGACGCGCCGTCCGGGATGTCGGCGACGGCCTCGGCAGCCGAGGCCACAGTCTTGTCCAGGGTCATGGTGCAGTTCTCCTTCTGAAGGGGGAGCTCCGTTGCTCCGGTGCCGGTGATTGCGGTTCTCAGCCGTCGGGTGGCGGATCCGTCAGTGGGCGGTCCAGCCGCCGTCCATGGTGTACGACCCGCCGGTGACCATGCCCGCGGCATCGGAGGCCAGCCAGGTCGCCAGGGACCCGACCTCCTCCGGCTGGGTGAGCCGCTTGATGGCCGAGTCGGTGAGCATGATCTTCTCGACCACCTCGTCCTCGCCGATGCCGTGAGTGCGGGCCTGGTCCGCGATCTGCTTCTCCACCAGGGCGGTGCGGACATAACCGGGGTTGATGCAGTTGGAGGTGACCCCGTGCGGGCCTCCCTCCAGGGCCGTGACCTTGGACAGGCCCTCGAGGCCGTGCTTGGCGGCCACGTAGGCGCTCTTGAACGGCGAGGCCCGCAGCCCGTGGGCGGAGGAGATGTTGATGATCCGGCCCCAGCCGCGCTCGTACATGCCGGGCAGGAGCGCGCGGATCAGCAGGAACGGCGACTCGAGCATCAGCCGGTGCATGAACCGCCAGTTCTCCGGGTCGAATTCGTGGATCGGGGACACCCGCTGGATGCCGGCGTTGTTGACGAGGATGTCCGTGTCCAGGTCCAACCCGTCGAGGGCGGCGGTGTCGGACAGGTCCGAGACCCACGCCTCACCGCCCACCTCGGCGGCGAGGGCCTCGGCGGCCTCCGCGTTCATGTCGGCGACGGTCACGGTGGCGCCGGCCGCGGCGAAGGCGCGCACGCACGCCTCACCGATGCCCGACGCCCCGCCGGTGACCACGGCGCGCCGGCCGGCCAGCGCGCCGTCGGCGATCACGCTCCCGGCCCTGCTCGGTTCCGGTGCTGTGTTCTGTTCGGTCATGGTCGGGCTGCCTTCCTGCGGACGGTGTTCAGGGGTGTTCACGGGTGGTCGGACGGGATCAGCGGCTCAGCAGCAGGGCTTCGCCCTGGCCGCCGCCACCGCAGAGGGCGACGCCGGCCCGGCCGGTCCCCCGGCGGGAGAGTTCCAGTGCCGCGGTGAGCGCCAGCCGGGCACCGGAGGCGCCGATGGGGTGCCCGAGGGCGATGGCCCCGCCGTGGATGTTGGTCTTCTCCAGCGGGTAGCCGAGCTTGTCCAGCGAGTGCACGATGATCGAGCCGAAGGCCTCGTTGACCTCGAGGAAGTCGAGGTCATCCGTCGTCCACCCGGCCTTGGCCAGCGCCGCGGAGACGGCATTGGCGGGCTTGTCGTGCAGGGAGGAGTCCTCGGGTCCGGCCACCTGACCGGGGGCGCCGATGGTCGCCAGGATCTGCAGGCCCTTCTCCTCGGCGTAGGCGCGGGAGGTGACCACCACCGCGGCGGCGCCGTCTGAGATCGGCGAGGAGTTGCCGGCCGTGATGGTGCCGTCCTTGGCGAACGCCGGCTTCAGGGCGCCCAGGGACTCCACGGTGGTCTCCGCACGGACCCCCTCGTCCTGTGAGACGACGAGCGGATCACCCTTGCGCTGCGGGATCTCGATCGGGGCGATCTCCGCGTCGAAGACCCCTGCGGCCTGGGCGCGGGCGGCCCGCTGGTGCGAGGCCGCGGCGGCCTCGTCCTGCGGGGCCCGGCCGATCGTCCGCTCGGCGTTGCCCGCCTCGGTGAGCTCGCCCATCGCCTCATGGCTCAGGGCGTCGGTGAGGCCGTCGTGCGCCACGGAGTCCTGGACCGTCGTCGGGCCGTACTTGTACCCCTTGCGGCCGCCCATCAGCAGGTGCGGCGCGTTGGTCATGGACTCCTGGCCACCGGCCACCACGACGCTCGCCTCGCCCAGCCGGATGAGCCGGGAGGCGTCGATCACGGCGGTGAGCCCGGACAGGCAGACCTTGTTGATGGTGGTTGCGGGGACCTCCCAGCCGATCCCGGCAGCCAGCGAGGACTGCCGGGCCGGGTTCTGGCCCTGGCCGGCCTGGATCACCTGTCCCATGATGACGCTGTCCACGTCCGCCGCCGCGACCCCCGAACGCTCCAGGGCGTGTCGGATGGCGTGGGCGCCGAGGTCCACGGCGGACAGCGAGGCCTGCTGCGACAGCAGCCGGGTGAAGGGGGTGCGGGCCCCTCCGACGATCACGGCGTCCTGGGGTGAGGGGGTCGACGGGGTGGTGGTCATGGGATGCTCCTCTCCGGGCGATGCCCGGCACTGGATGTGAATATGGTCTCAGGTGATGACGCGCGTCACCAGCGGGTCGCGGTGCGGACCGGACCGGCTCAGAACGCGCCGGTGAAGGACACCACCGTGGTCAGCACCGCGACCGTGATGACCGGGATGACCAGGGTCACCATGCCGATGTCCTTGTAGGACTGGCGGTGGGTCATGCCGCAGACGAGCAGCAGGGTGACCACGGCACCGGAGTGCGGCAGGGTGTCCAGGCCGCCGGCGGCCATGGCGGTGAGCCGGTGCATGGCCTCGAGGCTGACGCCCTGGTCCACGGCCATGTCCCGCAGCTGCTCACCGAAGGCGTTCAGGGCGATCGTCATGCCGCCCGAGGACGAACCGGTGATCGCGGCGGTGATGGAGGTGGATGCCACGGAGGTGACGAGGGCGTTGCCGCCCATGTTGAACACGGAGTCCCGCAGGACGGCGAAGGCGGCCACGGAGGCGACGACCGCGCCGTAACCCACCTCGGAGCCCGTGGAGAAGATCGGCAGCATGGCGCCCTTGGCGCCGTCGTAGAAGCCCTTCTTCAGGGCGGCGACGTGGCGGAGGTTGAGCGCGATGATCAGCAGCACGGCGGCGGTCAGGCCGACGGTCACGGCCCAGATCCCGGCGCGGGCCGAAAGGGTGACCCCGCCGAACTTCTCCTCGTTGAGGTAGTCCCAGTTCAGGGCCGGGAAGATGAACAGGGTGCAGGCGAAGTTGACGGCGACCACCATCAGCAGCGGCAGGAACGGCACGACGGCGTTCGGCGGGGTCAGCAGGGCCGCGGAGGTGGGAGCGGCATCCGGGTTGGACTCGGTGTCCACCGCGGAGTTCTTCCGGTCCTCGTCCACGACCGCAGCCCCCGGACCGACGCCCTTGCCGTGGGAGACGGAGCCACCGGCGGTGGCCGTGGTCGCGCCGTGCTCGCGGTCGATGGCGTCCAGGGTGTCCGCGAAGTGCTCGCCCTTGGCCATCAGGGTCCGGCGGCGGTACTCCAGCCAGAGCAGGCCAAGACCGCCGATCATCAGGGTGCCGATGAGGCCGATGCCGGGGGCGGCGAAGCCGTCGGTGCCGAAGAACTGGCCGGGGATGAGGTTCTGGACCTGCGGGGAGCCGGGCAGGGCGGTCATGGTGAAGGTGAAGATGCCCAGGGCGATGGTGCCCGGGATCAGCCGCTTCGGGATGTCCGCCATCCGGAAGAGCTCGCGGGCCAGCGGGAACATCACGAAGGCCACCACGAACAGGCTGATGCCGCCGTAGGTCATCAGCGCCGAGGTGACCACGGTGGCCAGCAGCGCGCTGCGGGCGCCGATCACGCGGGTCACCGAGCGGGCGATGGACTCCGCGTACCCGGTGGCGGTCATCAGCAGGCCGAAGATGGCCCCGAGCAGGAACACCGGGAAGTAGTTCATGACGAAGTTCGCCAGGGCCGGCATGAAGATCTCGGTGTAAGAGGCCAGGATGGGCGCCCCGGAGAAGACCAGGGCCACCACCGAGGCGATGGGTGCGGCGATGATGACCGGCATGCCCCGGTAGGCCAGCGTGATCAGCAGGGCCAGGGACAGGATGATGCCAAGAATCCCCAGGAGCATAGGAGAACCTCTCGAACGTGGGGTCACCGGCCCGGTGGGGCGGTGTCCCGCTACTGACGGAAACGGTGCGGTGTGACCCTGGTCACGCATGTGACGAGGACGACATCCACCAGCATGGCCCGACCGCCGTGACGCGCGCTACGTAGAGGGGTTCAACAGTTCGTTCCGTGTTTCGTAGCCCGCTACAACCGCTCGTCACCGGGTCGTGGCCGTGTCCCCCGGTGGGCCGCGAGCGCCCAGGACGCCTCGATGAGCGTCTCCAATTCGTGCACGTTCCCCCCGGTGAGCTCCTGGTACCTCTTGAGCCGGTAGCGCAGGGTGTTGACGTGCACCGGGATCGAGGCGGCGGCCAGCGGGATGCTCATCCCGTGGTCCAGGTAGGCGGCCAGTGACTCCAGGACGAGCTCGCCGAAGGATCCCTCCTCGAGCACGGGGGCCACGTGCCGGGCGTGGAGCAGATCCGTGGCCTCCGGGCTGGTGAGGATGCCCATGCGCCAGGAGAGCCGGTCCGCGTCTACGGCACCGTCCCAGCCCACCCGGCGCGCGGCCTCCAGGACCCGGGTGGCGCCGTCGAAGGACTCCCGCAGGTCCGCCAGGGGTACCGGCGGGCCCAGCGCGATGGTGACCCCGGCCGCGGCAGGCACCGGGCCGGCGTCGCCGGTGAGGATCCCGACCGCCCCCTCGCCGCGGGGAGCGGCCAGGGCGCGCGCCCCGGCCCGTTCGGCCCAGTCCTGCAACCGGGTGACGGGGTCCCCGGTGGTCCCGGGCGCGACCTCGGCGCGGACCGCCCGCACCGGCTCGTCCAGGGGGAGTTCGAAGGTGGCGGCTCCGCTGTGCAGCTGCGTCCGGTCCAGGACGCCCACGACGGCGTCCCGGATCCACTGCGTGCGGCGGGAGGAGTCCGCCACGGCCTGGGCGATGGAGCGGTCCCGGTAGACCACCACCGCCTGGGTGGTGAAGGCGTCCCCGAGTGACCAGAGCAGGGTGCTGAAGGTCAGCGCGGCGTCCGCGGCGACGCCGTGACGCGGGGCGAGGTCGAGCAGGTGGCGCAGGATCACGGACATGGACAGGCGGAACCCGGCCAGCACGCTGACGATGGACACCCCCTGGCCCATGCGCTCCTCCATGAGGGTGCGCGGTTCGTCGATCTGGTCGGGATCCGGGGCGCGACCGTCCAGGATGGTGCGGATGCTCAGGGCCCGGTTGCGCCGGGCCGAGGCGAGGAGGGACTCGGTGGGCACGTCCTCGTAACCCGGGACCGAGTCCCGCAGGATCCGGACGGTCTCCTCGAGGATGGCGTCATCGCTGCCCAGGGATTCGACGAGCGCCCGCACGGCGGTCTGGTCCACGCCCGGATCAGCCTCGGCTCTGCGCCTCGGTCGATCCCTCGGTCGATCCCTCGGTCGATCCCTCGGCCAGTGCGGCGAGCCGGTCCACCGAGGCCATCAGGGACGAGCGGGTGGTGGCCAGCGCGCGCGGGAACCGGGTCTCGTCACTCAACTGCGTCCAGTCGTAGGTGTGGCGCACCAGGGTGGTGCCCTCGCCGGTCGGCTCGAGGTCCCAGCGCCAGCGGTGGCCCCGGGGCTGTTCGCCGGCCGGGGCGGGCAGCCAGGCGATGCGCCGGCCCTCCTCGAACTCCACGACGTGGTTCTCGCGGGACTGTCCGTTGGTCAGGTCCGTGACGAACACGTCGCCGACCGCCCGGACCCGCTGGTCGGGTCCGGAGTGGGCGAGGTTGTCATTGCCGTCCCAGTCGGGCTGCCGGGCCGGGTCGGCGATCAGCTCGAAGAGGACCTCGGCCGGCGCGCGCACGGTGCGCTCGGCGGTGACGATGCGTTCGGAGACGGGGGGCAGTGAGGCGTCCATGGCCCCAGTCTGGCACCGATCCGCCGTGGCGCGGGTCCACGTCCGATTGGTGTCATACCCGGGCGCTTCCGGCGCTCAGTCCTCCTCGTGGCGCGCGTTGGCGCGCCAGCGGATCCCGGCGTCGATGAACCCGTCGATGTGACCGTCGAAGACGGAGGCCGGGTTGCCCTCCTCGTGGTTGGTCCGCAGGTCCTTGACCATCTGGTACGGGTTGAGGACGTAGGAGCGCATCTGGTCGCCCCAGGAGGCCTTGACGTCTCCGGCCATCTCCTTCTTCTTCGCGTCCTCCTCGGCCTTGCGCACCAGCAGCAGGCGGGACTGCATCACGCGCAGGGCGGCGGCGCGGTTCTGGATCTGGGACTTCTCGTTCTGCATGGACACCACGATCCCGGTCGGCAGGTGCGTCATGCGTACGGCGGAGTCCGTGGTGTTCACGGACTGGCCGCCGGGCCCCGAGGAGCGGTAGACGTCGATCTTCAGTTCGGACTCGGGGATCTCGATCGAGTCGTCGGACTCGATGAGCGGGATGACCTCGACGGCGGCGAAGGAGGTCTGGCGGCGGCCCTGGTTGTCGAAGGGGCTGATGCGCACGAGGCGGTGGGTGCCGGCCTCGACGGACAGGGTGCCGAAGGCGTAGGGGGCGTTGACCTCGAAGGTGGCGGACTTCAGCCCGGCCTCCTCCGCGTACGAGGTGTCCATGACCTTGGTGGGCCAACCGCGCTGCTCGGCCCAGCGCAGGTACATGCGCATCAGGATCTCGGCGAAGTCGGCCGCGTCCACGCCCCCGGCACCGGCGCGGATGGTGACCACCGCGTCACGTTCGTCGTACTCACCGGAGAGCAGGGTGACGATCTCCAGGTCGTCCATGGCCTTGCGGATGGACTCCAGCTCGCGGGCGGTGTCCGCCCGGGCGGCGTCGTCGTCCTCCTCGGCGGCGAGTTCGACCATGATCTCCATGTCCTCGATCCGCGAGGCGAGCCGTTTGATGCGCTCGAGCTCGGACTGGCGGTGTGAGAGCTTGGAGGTGACCTTCTGCGCGGCCTCGGGATCGTCCCAGAGGTCCGGGGCGGACGCCTGCTTCTCCAGTTCGGCGATGTCCGCCTCGATCTGGGCGACGTCCGACACCTGCTCGATTTGCGACAGGGTGGAGCGCAGCTCCTTGATTTCAGCGGTGTAGTCAGTCTCAGCCATGGTGTGGTCCAGCCTACCGCGATGTGGGGCGGGCTCAGGGATACCGCATCCGCTCGCCCACGTGATCGAGCACCGAGGACTCGGTGGAGGCCAGGACCCCCATCTCCTCCCCGCCGTCACAGGTCACCAGGGACAGGGTCAGGGACCCGTTGCCGACGGCGATCACCCGCCACCCGCCACCGGAGTCCTCCCAGCGCAGGAGCCTGGCCAGATCCGGTGTGGGGTCGTCCTCGGTGTCCATGGCCGCACTCTAATGGGCGGGGCGGGAACGGCACGGCCCCGCGGGGCGACCGAGAGACCGGCCGAGAGGTCACGATTGGGTAGCATCCCCCTCCCTGACGTGGAGAGACAGCAGAATGAGAGCCGTGAAGCTCCTCTCGGCACTCGCCGCCCTGGCCCTGGTCCTGACGCCCACCGGTTCCGCAGTCGCCACGCCGTCGCCGGTCCCGCCGTCGCAGGCGTCGGCCGTCACCGAGTCGGTGACCTCCGAGCCGGTGCCAATTTCGGTCGACGGCGTCGACGTGGACGGGCTGGAGAAGCTGCCCGAGGCGCCCGCGGCGCCCGAGACGCGGTCAGGCCGATTGAACGCGTGTGCCGTCCGTGACTTCCGGGACATCCCCCCGAGCCACTCGTACTACCGGTACGTGAACTGGATGGCCTGCCAGGAGCTGACCGCCGGCTACGCCAACGGAACCTTCGGGTTGAGCAGGCAGCTGTCCCGGGGGGAGACGGCGATGTTCCTCTACCGGCTCTCCGGCGAGCGCCACGACCCCGGCGCCACGGTCGACTTCCTCGATGTTCCCGTCGGGGGCGCATACTTCACGGCGGTGTCCTGGATGAAGGAGAAGGGGTACAGCGCTGGGTACGCGGACGGCACCTTCAACCGGAACAGGAACATCTCGCGCGGCGAGCTGGCGTCCTTCCTCTACCGGATGTCCGGCAAGACCTACCGCACGACGGCGTACTCACCGTATTCGGACATGTCGCCGCAATCCGGGTTCTTCACGGCGGCGGCCTGGTTGCAGTCCAGCGGGATGATCTCCGGCTACACGGACCGATCCTTCCGTCCGACCCGCCCGGTGACCCGGGGTGAGGCCGCGAAGTTCCTCTACTCCTTCGACCTGGTCAGGGAGGGCACCCTGCCGACGTCTGCCGCCGACCGGTGGACCACGGTGCTCACGCCCCTGCATGCCACCGCCAACCCGCGCACCAGCCCGGTGCGGAACCTGTCACCCCAGAGCGGGATCGTGCGGCTGGGCGAGCAGGGCTCGATGACCCGGGTCCGGGCCGGGAGCACCGTCGGCTGGGTCAACTCGGACTTCCTCTCCCGGGGCAAGCCCGGGACCACCCGGGTCCCGTACCCGGAGCCCACCACGTACAACCACCGCGCCGCGAACAACATGGCGCTCTGGTGCTGGGACATCCCGATGGCCAAGACCGTGGACGGCTCCAACGCCTGGGCGCAGTTTGAGGTCAGTGGGTACCCGCAGTGGCCGTCCACCTACGACGTGGCGGAGCTGATCGGCCTCGGTCACGACCTGGACCCCGACTCCGTTCCCGCCCGGGCGGTCCAGCTGCACGAGTGCGCGCACATCCTGCAGTACCGCGCCTACCGCTACGACAATGTCGCCCTGAACTTCCGGATGGGCCAGATCTACCCGAACGGCCGGGATGGCGGCGTGGAACACATGGCGGACTGCATGGCCGATGCCATGGGAGCCCGGCGCGCGTTCACGTCCGGCGGGACCACCTGGACCGTGGGCTACGGGGGCACGTGCACCTCTGCCCAGATGGCCTCGGCCCGGAAGCTCATCGCCGGCGTGCGGCCGTGATCCCACAACGAGGCTCCTGCCATCACGGCCTCAACGGGTCAGTGAGGTGCGGGAGGAACTCGTGGCGGCCACGCCGACGCCGCTGGGAACGACCCAGTTCACGACCGGTGGGTGCGCGGTGGCGGTGAGCACGACCTCCACCGTGCGGCCACCGTCGGTGACGGACACGCTCTGGACGGTCAGCCCGTCGAACCGCTCGTGGGCCCCCGCAGCGGACAGGTACTGGGTTGCCGCGGCGCTCGCCTGCTCGCGGGTGAGCACCGGTGCGTTGTCCTGCTCCGCATCGATCCGGTAGCTGTCGGCGGCCGCCATCGTGGCGCCGTCGGCCGCGGAGAGCAGCCGGCGGGCCTCGATGTTCACGGCCGTGACCGCCAGGATCACCGTGGCCAGGAGCAGGCAGACCGCGGTCAACCCCACGACGAGCACCGTGGTCTGTCCGTGCTGTGCCGCCACGGCCGACCTGCTCGGGTTCCGGCCCGCGAAGGTCCTCCTGTCGGCTACGCCCATCCGTCTCATCCGAACCTCGGAACCGGTTGCTGGGAGCTGCTGGTGACGGTGGCGACGGCCGTGTCCCATCCCAGGCCTTGGGGCAGCAGCGGAACCGGAACCCGGACGGCGACCTCCACGGCCACCGAGGACCCCGGTTCCAGGCAGGGGGTCGATGTGCACGAGATGCTGGCCCGATGCGTGACCGGGGCCAGACCGTAGTCCGCCAGGGTCAGGGCGACGACGCGGTCGGCGCGCTGGGCAGCCTCCGCCTCGTCGGGTGCTGCCACCATGGCCTTGGCCGCCTGGTCCGCGGCGGCCACCGAGGCATAGGCCGCCGACTGGATCTGGCTGGTCAGCAGCAGGAAGTAGACGACGGGGATCAGCAACAGTGCGGCCAGCAGGACGAACTCCACGGTGGCCGAGCCGTCCTCCCCAGACGGATCGACCCGGTCGACCTTCAGCCGGCGCTCAGTAACGGAAGGCATGACCGTCCGCCTCCAGACGGACCGGGCCGGTGAGGAACCCCACCATCGGCATCTGCGTGCGGACGGTGACCCGCACCATGGTGCTGTCCGCTCCGTCGACCAGCCCGGCGGTGACCTCCGCCTCGGCCCCGCCCGGGATCGAGCCGGTGAGCAGCTCCCGGGTCCGTGCGGCGCCGTCGGTGGGTGTCCGGTCCCCCAGTGCGCCATAGCGCGCACCGGCACTGGCGGCGTCGATGAGCGTGTTGCGCACGTGGATGATCAGTCCGAACTGCAGGATGGCGGCGAAGAGGACGGCCAGCAGGGCCATCACCATCACGGACTCGGCGACCGCCGAGCCGCGCTCTGACTCGCCCACTGTCAGTTGGTGGAGACCTGGCTGATGGCCTGGTTGAAGAGGTCGGTCAGCGCCGGTCCCGCGATGGCCAGCAGGCCCGCGACGAGCAGCGCCGACATCAGGGTGATCATCACCCAACCGGGTACGTCACCCCGTTCGTCGGTGCGGGCCCCGGCGAGAAAGGCCCTCAGTGCCGCGAGCGCGCGGTGCGTGAGACCGGTGGTGTCCTGGTGGTGCTGCATGGTGTCCCCCTTCATGGGTTCGGTGGGTGGGTGGTGTTCGAGGTCGGTCGGATGGCGTTCTCAGAAGCCGAGGTTCATGATCGAGATCCCCGGGAAGATCGCGAAGACCACGGTCAGCGGCAGGATGCCGAAGACGAGCGGCGTCATCATGCCGATCTCCTTGCGCCCGGCCGATTCCAGCAGTTCGCGCTTGGAGAGTTCCCGGACGTCCTTGGCCTGGGCCCGGAGGACGTCCGCCAGCGGCGTGCCCCGTTCCAGCGCCACGAGGATCCCCTCGATGAAGCGATCCACGGGTGCCAGTTGGACGCGGCGGGCACACGCCTTCAGCGCGGTGTGGATGGAGGCCCCCGCACGCATGTCGGCCAGAACCGTGCCGAATTCCTCGGCCAGCGCTCCGCGTGCCGAGGTGGCCACCCGCTCCAGGGCACCGGGGGCGCTGTCGCCCGCGCTGACGGACATGGCGAAGAGTTCGGCGATGGACGGGAACTCACTGAGGATGCGGGCGCGACGACGCTTGACCTGACTGGTCAGCAGGTTGTCGCGCAGGAAGAAACCGACCACGGCCAGGGCCCCCACGATCACGACACCCACGACGGGATGGAGGCCGCCGTTGATGGCCAGTGCCACACAGGTCGTCATCCCCACTGCCGCTCCCGCGGCCGCGGTGATGAGCTGCTGGGCCCGATAGTCCTGGACCGAGAGCTCGGAGCCGGAGGCCTGGAGCTTGCGCTCCAGGGCCTGCTGGCCCAGGTTGAACCTACCCAGCTGGCGGACGCCCTCGGCCAGCACGGGTTGCAGGATCCGTCCCAATGCTCCCCACGGAGAGACCTTCTGGTGTTCGCGCAAGAGGGACGAGGCGGGTGCCTGGTTGCGCAGTTGTGGCGACACCCGCCGGACCAGGGAGGGTTGCCAGCCCCAGGGCACGGCCACCACCACGAGTGCCAGGCCGGCGCCCAGGACCAGTCCGAGGATCCCTGCCGTCATCAGCGTGGTCATCTAGAGCACCCTTCTCTCGTTCGGAAGGGCGCCGATCCGCAGCATCAGCTGATAGCACACCACCGAGACCAGGAGACCACTGACCAGGACCAGGACCCCGCTCAGGGATTGGTAGGCACGGACGGCCTCCGGTTGGGTGCCCAGCAGCAACAGGACTACCCAGGGGGCCGCAACGGCCAGTCGGGCTGCGTTGACGGTCCAGGACTGGCGGGACTCCAACTCGCTGCGGGTCCGGGCATCCTCGCGCAGGAATTCCGCGAGGGTGGACAGCAGGTTGCCGATGTCAGCGCCACCGACGTCGCGGGTCAGTCGCAGGGCGGCGACGAGGCGGTCGGCCACCGGGTCCGCCATCCTGAACTTGAGGTTGTCCAGCGCGTCGGTGAACCGCTGGCCGGAGCGGTAGTCCCGGGAGAACTCCCGGAAGGCCGGTTGCAGTTCCTCCGGCCCCTTCTCCCCCAGCTGGATGAGGGCCTCGGGCAGTGTCAGCCCGGCCCGGATCGCCGAGCGGAGGTGGTCCACGGCGTCCGGCCAGACGTCCCGCAACAGGGTCTGCCGCTTGCGGGCCTGCCAACGCAGGGCAACCCAGGGCACCAGGGCGCCGAAGAGGGCAAAGCACAGGGCGATGCTCACCGTCCTGGTGATGAGGAAGACCACCAGCAGGGCGACGAGCGCGCTGCCGACCGTGGCCGCCACGACACCGGCCGGGCCCACCTGCTCCACACCGGCCCGGGCGAGCAGCTGCCGCAGCCTGCTGTCGCGGGGCGCGGAGACCTCTCGCCGGGCCTCCCGCGGCCAGAGGGACCACCACACCAGGAAGAGGCCAGCGCCCAGTGTCAGGCCCAGTAGCAGTGCCATCAGCCGACCCCGACCACGGTGCGAGCGTCATATCCGTGGGCCTTGAGCTTGCCGTTCTCCAGCATGGCCGAGGGGTTGAGCACGAGCTGACCGTCGACCCGATGGAAGACCGTGGAGGACTCGATAATGCCGTCCTCCACCCGCGAACCGACGGCGAGGATCTCCTCCACGTACCGCCGCCCGTGCCGGTCCCGGGTGCAATGCACCACGAGGTCGAAACAGGAGGCCACCGTGGGAACCACGAAGTTCCGTGAGATGTTCTCTCCGGCCATCAGGGGTAGCGTGCAGATCTTGGTCAGCGCATCAGAGGCACTGTTCGCGTGGATCGTGCACATCCCCGGCAGTCCACTATTCAGGGCCACGAGCATGTCCAGGCTTTCCGCCTCGCGTACCTCACCGACGATCAACCGGTCCGGGCGCATGCGCAGGGCTTCCTTGACCAGGCGGCGCAACGGGATCTCCCCGTTGCCCTCGAGGTTCGGCTGGCGGCACTGCATCTGCACCACGTCGCGCAGGGGCAGCTTGAGCTCGAAGATCTCCTCCACGGTGACGACTCGTTCACGACTGCCGATGGAGGCGGACAGGCAGTTCAGCAGGGTGGTCTTGCCGGCCTGGGTCGCGCCGGAGACGAGGATGTTGAGTCCGGCATCGACGCTGGCGTCCAGATAGCGAGCTGCCTCGGCGCTCAGGGACCCGGAGCGCACCAGGTCCTCGAGGTGGTGTGCGCGGACCACGAACTTGCGGATGTTGACCGACCAGTGTCGTCGGGTGATGTCCGGGATGACCACGTGCAGTCGTGACCCGTCCGGCAGTGCCGCGTCCACGAACGGCGAGGACAGGTCCAGGCGGCGGCCGGAGGACTTCAGCATCCGTTCCACGAGGTCACGGACGTTCTCCTCGGTCAGGGTGATGTTCGTCAGTTCGGAGACCCCTCCACGGGCGCAGAACACCGCGTTGGGGGCGTTGATCCAGATCTCCTCGACGGAGTCGTCGTCCAGCAGCGGTTGCAGTGCGCCGTACCCGGCCACGGCGTCGAAGACCGTCCGGGCCGCCTCGTCCCAGTCTGCCAGCAGCGGCAGGGAACCGATGAGCGAGCGCGCGTCGTAGTCGGCAGTGGCGTCCAGCACCAGGCGGCGTACCTCGTCCGGTTCGCTCAGCGGATCCATGCCGCGTCGGCGGATCAGTTCGCGGACCTCATCGGTCAGTATTCGGACGGCGTCCATGGTTCCCCCTCCATGCATGCCCTGTTCGGGCCTCATCCCTCCCATCGAGACTACCGACCCCCTCGGGGAACGCGCATGTCACCTCAGCATTGGCTGTGGACAATCCGACCCGCGGCACGGCCGGGCCACGTCCACCGGGCGTGTCGTCCACACCCTGACGGCGAGCGCGCGCGACGTGTCTTTTCCGTGGATGAGAGTGGGCCCGGGACAGTGGCATCGCCTGCGAACACAGGACTGGTGCCCGCCACGGCGATCGGGACCGGAGGAGGTGGCATCCATGCGAGTGCGCATCCTGGGCCTTGCGGACGGCGTGCCGTGCTGGTGGTCGGCACGGAACATGGAGGGTTCCGATGGGCCGCGATGGGACGCACTGTTACGGCGTCGACTGCCCGGGTACCGCTTCTCGGTGTGCGGCAGACCGCTGGAAGAGGCGGGAACCGACGTCCTGGGTCCGAGCCCCACCCTGTGCGTGGTCGCCCGCCCCTCAGTACGTCCGGTCACCGGGCGCGAGAGTGGCCCGGAGGTCGTGCTGGTGGTCGAGGACGGGCCCGACGCCGGGCTGCTGGCTCCCCTGCCCCGGTCCGGGGTGTCGGTGGGCCGCAACCACTCCGAACTGAGGATCGCCGACCCCTTCCTGTCCGCACCCCACTTCCGGGCCGTCGTCGAACCGGACGGCGTCCGGATCGTCCGCCTCGCCGGATCCCGCGCCAACCCGGCCACCGACGGCGACGGCCCGCCCCGGACGGGTTCCTCCCCGTGGAGGGAGGGCAGTTCGGGGTTCCGCCTCGTTCGGGGACGGCCCGAACCGTTGCCCGCCAGGGCACCGTTACCGTCACTCACCCTTGATCCCGGCCAAGAACCTACGCGCCCGAACGTCGTCATGCAGGCCGTCATGGCCCTGGGGCCGTTGGTCATCGGTCTCGTGCTGGCCGTGGTGACCGGTCACTGGTACTTCCTGTTGTTCAGTCTCATCTCGGTGGGGGTTGCCGGCGTGATGTGGGCCCAGCACCGTTCGGCCCGGTCCGCACACGGCCGCCGGATCACCGCGGAGGCCGCTCGCCTCGGGGAACGGTTGGAGGCGTTGGCCCCCGCCCCCGGCGCGGTGGCCCTTGCGGCCCGGTCGGCCGCCACGGATCGTTTCGGCACCCTCGGACCGGCCGCTGCGCCGCCACTCATCCGCTGGGGTACCGGCACCGCCACGCTGCCTCTGGCGACGGGCCGGGAGGGTGCCGACTGGTCGGCGTGGTCACGGGCCACCCTGCCAGTCATCACCGACCTGCATCCCGGGGGGACGACCCGGGTCATCGGGCAGCGTTCGACGGTGGAGGCGATCTCCCACTGGCTGGTGGTCCAGCTGTGCCGGGACGCGGTTGCCACGTCCCGCGGCGTCCTCGTCCGGAGGGCGGCTGGCGACGCCTACTTCGGGGGCGGCATCACGGCGGCCGAGGGCACGGCCGTCCTGCACGCCGGAGCAGCGGAGGGAGCCTTACCGGCGGGCTGGCACCGCGTCGTGCTCGGCGGCGCGGAGGATGGCGGGGACGACCGGACCGGGGGTGATCGGATACTTCCCGATCAGGCCCGCGCCACCGTCGGCGGCCTGGACTATGAGGACCTCCGGTGGCACGGCATGTCCGCCTCGACCGCGGGCTGGCTCGTGGACGAGCTCGGTGGTTCCCCGCGCCCTCGCGTGCCCCCGTCACCGCCCCGCATGGAGCTCCCGCTGCGCGACCGCCCCGACACGGCGGTGTCGTCCTTGCGGTCACCGCTCACCGGTGGCACCGATCCGGTCCGCCTCGACCTGGTCCGCGAGGGTCCGCACGCCTTGATCGCGGGGACCACGGGATCGGGCAAGTCCGAGCTGCTGCTCACCGTCCTCACCGGGCTGGCCGCGGCCTACCCCCCGGGCGAGGTGTCTTTCGTGCTGATGGACTTCAAGGGCGGATCATCGTTCGCGCCGCTGTCCGGACTCCCGCACACGATGTCCGTCGAGACCAACCTGGTGGAGGCCGAGTCCTTGCGGACCTTCGACGCCCTCACGGCCGAATTGCGTCACCGGGAAGAACTCTTCCTGTCGGCCGGGAGCGTCGACTACGCCGCGTACCGCCGTTCACACCCTGGAGAGGTGCTGCCCCGGCTGGTCGTGGCCATCGACGAGCTTCGTGTCCTCGTCGAGGACCATCCCCAGTCGGCAGCGGTCCTGGCGCGGCTGGCGGCCACCGGCCGCTCCCTCGGTTTCCACCTTGTGCTCGCCACCCAGCGAGCCCAGGGCGCGGTGGGCCCCGACGTCCGCTCCAACCTGGGCACGATCGTCTGCCTGAGGACGGCCACCGAACAGGAATCCTGGGATCTGCTCGGATCCCCCCAGGCGCACTCCATAGGCCCCGACTCCCCCGGGCAGGCCTTCATCCGGCACGGCGGCGCGCCTCCCCGGGCCTTCCGGGCCGGCCGGTTCACCGCACCGCCAGGTCCACCAGACCTGGTCCCCTGGGACGGTCGCGACGGTGCTCCAGGGGGTGACCCGGGTGGGGGCGGGCCGGCCGACTGGCCCGGCATCGTCGACCGGATCCGCTGCGGCGTCGAGCGAGGGAGACTCGCCATACCCGAACCGGTCGTCATGCCGGCCTTGCCCGATCGCTGGTGCCCGACGGCTGCCGAGCGCCTCGCACACCCCGGTGCCGTCGTCGTGGGGCTGGCCGACGCCCCGGGTGCACGACGACAGGGGCCCGTGGTCTGGAGTCCGGGCCGGGACGGCCCGGCGGCCTGGATCGGGACGGACACCGGCGGGATCCGGGACGCGGCACGGTCCACCCTCCGTCAGCTGGTCGGCCTTTCGGTGACACCCACCGGATCGCCCACCGCTCCACGCACCGTGGTCCTGGACGGCGATGGCGACATCCTTCCCGAGGGGGTCCCGTTCAGCATCGGAACTGGTGAACACCGCTCCCCCGGCCGGTGGACGGTCCTCTCCCCGGCGCTGGCCGTTGCCGAGCAGCTCGGGGCTGTGCTGGCGGACGTCCGGGAGGACCTGGCGGCGCGACGGCCGGTGCGCCTGGTCGTCACCGCCTGGGGCCGGTGGGCAGGATTGCGCGTCGGGACCGGATACGAGACCGCGGAGGAACACCTGTCGCTGCTCCTTCGCGATCACCCGCCGTCCCTGCTCGCCGTCGCCCTGTTCGGTGGCCGCGAGCTGGCCGGCGGGCGCGTGCTCGGACAGGTGCCGACCCGCTTCTATCTCCCCGCCGGCTCCACCCCCGAGCAGCGGATGGTCTGGCCCACTCTCCACCGGGTCCGAGAGGTTCCGGGACGAGCCGTCATGGTCACGTCCGAGCACCCCGCCCCCGGCGTCGCGGTCCAGCTCGCACTGGACGTCACCGAGCCGGGGTCAGCACCACCGGCACCGACGAGAACCCACCGTTCGGCGTGATGGACCGCTCGGGCCGGAGGACGGGGTCGAGGGTGATGTCCGCGAAGGCCGCCACGATCTCCTCCACCGCCACGCAGAGTTCGAGGGTGGCCAGGGGCCGGCCGGGACACACGTGCGGACCCGTGCCGTACACCAGGTTGTTCCCGGCGTTGCCGTCCGGATCGAAGCGGTCGGGGTCGCCGAAGACCTCCTCGTCGCGGTTCGCCGACGTCCAGTTCAGGACCACCCGTTGGCCCGCGGCCACCTGGAGTCCGCCCCGGGAGACCGGGCAGGTGGTCATGCGCCGGTTGGCGACGAACGGGTCGTCGATCCTCAGGATCTCGTCCACGATCGCGGTGAGCTCGCGCCGAGTGAGGCCCGATCGGATCCGGGCCTGGAGCACCCGGTGGGTGGCCAGGTAGTGCAGGACCACACCGAGGCTCAAGGCGATGGAACCCAGGTCCCCACCGGTCCAGTTCCGCAGGACGGAGACCAGCTCCTCGTCCCGGAGCGGCCGGCCCAGTGCCCGGTCACTCATCAGCTCCGCCGTCACGTCCTGGCGACTGCCGTCCGCGTCACCGCCCCTGCCGCGCCGCGGTGCCAGCACGGACCGGATGATCTCGTCATACCGCCGGGCCACGTCCGCGGTGGCGTCCAGCCGCCCGGACCGGGTGGCCGTCTGGTTGTCCGCCATCCACTCCAGCAGGGTCGGTTCCAGGCCCGCCGGCCACCCGAGCCATCGCATCATCGCCCGCACGGCGAACCGGGAGCCGAGTTCGCCGACCGCGTCACACCCCACGGCCCCGGTGCCCACCCCCGCCGCGCTCGTCACCTCAGCGCACACCTGCCGTGCGGCCTCGCGCACCCCCGGTTCCAGGGCAGCCATGCGCTCGGCGGTGAAGTACGGCTCGATCAGGCGGCGGAACGCGGCGTGTTCCTCCCCGTCCAGGCCGTTGGGCAGTTGCAGGAACCGGGAGACGGCCGAGGAGAACACCTCGGGGTCCCGGGCGGCCGCGACCACGTCGACATGCCGCAGCAGCACCATCGCCCGGGACGAGGACAGCGCGATCCGCGCATCGGGCCGGATGGCGTCCGAGACGGCGCGCGGATCGTGGCTCGGGACGGGGAAATCCGGCAGGTCGACGGCCGGGGCCGCCGTGTGGGCACAGCGATCGGCGGCGTGGTCCTCAGCGCTCACGGTGCCGACCGTACCACCGGGGGCCGCGAGTCGGGTCGACCCCGGGATGCCCGGCCCGTTCAGCCCTCGCCGTCCGCGAGGCGTCCGGTGGCCTGCCGCGGCGCCAGCCTGCCCGAGCCCTTAGGCCCGGGCCCTGCGGCGCCGCCGCAGCATCGTCCGTGCCAGGACCGCGAGTCCCACCATGAGCAGCGCCACGGCCGCGGCGAACACGTAGCCCGCCTCGGCCGAGATGCCGTCGATGAACGCCCCGGCGGCGGGGGCACCCAGGGCGGCCCCGGCGGTCATGGCCGATCCGTAGTAGCCCATGGCCTCGCCGCGGCGGTCTTCGGAGACCACGTGCGCCATCAGGGCGGAGGCGGCCGCCAGCGTCGGAGCCGTGAACAGTCCCCCGATGAGGGAGATGACCGCCAGGGCCCACACGCCGTCCACCAGGGCCATCGGCAGGGTCCCCAGGGCGAACAGCGTCAGGAGCAGCAGCGGCGAGAGCCGACGGCCCAGCGCGCCGTAGAGGATGCCGCCCACCGCGGAGGCACCGCACCAGAACGCAATGACGACGCCGGCCTGGGCGGCCTGCCCGGAGCGCTCCAGTTCGGCGACGATCGCCACCTCGGTGCCGGACATCAGCATGCCCGAGCCCATCGAGACCGCCAGGACCGCGAGCGCAGTGCCGCTGAGCCAGCCGAACGAGGCCTTTAGGCGGGCGAACGGGCCGGTGCGGACGCCCTCGTCCGCCCCGGTGCCGGGCCGGTGGTCCTCCGCCCGGATGACGGGGATGGCGCCCGTGGGCACCTCGGTGGCGGTCAGGTCCAGGTGGGCCGGGGCACCGTGGACGGCGCCGTCCACGGCCCGGCGCAGGTCCTCCTCGGCCGTGTACTCCCCACTGCTGCCGGGGCGGGCGAGCTGCGAGGAGCGAGTGGGCGGGTTGAACCACATCAGGTAGAGCCCGGCGAGCGTCGCGGACCACCCGACGATGGCCAGCCCCCAGGCGCTGGACCAGGCCGTGGCGACGACGGCACCGACGGCGGGGCCGATCATGAAGATCGTCTCGGTGATGATCGAGTCCAGGGCGAAGGCGGTCTCGCGCCGCGCGCCGTGCGTCAGCACGCCGATGGACTGGCGCACCAGGGAGAAGACGGGCACGGCGAACAGGCCGCCGAGGAAGGCTCCGACGAGCAGCAAGGCGAAGGGCAGGAACGGCACCGCGGTCCAGATGACCCCCAGGGTGACCACGGACGGCACCAGGGCCCGGCGCAGGCCGAGCCGGTCCACCAGCCGGCCGCGCCACGGGGAGCCCACGGCCATGCCGAGGGTCATGGCCGCCACGGCGAGCCCCGCCGCCCCGTACCCCTCCCCCAGGGTCACGGCCACGTGCAGGGTCAGGATGATGCCCAGGGCGGCGTTGGGGAACCGGGCGACGAACCCGACGCCGAGGACGCGGCGGATCCGCTGGTCCCGCAGCAGGTGTCCGTAGGCGGCGAAGTTCACCCCAGCATGCTATCCGGGTGGGGTGGCGAACGCGCAGGTCGGCCCGGGGCACCCGGTGGCCCGCCCGGACGGGTCGGTGACCTCGGGGCACCCTCGGCCGGTCGCGCACCCGGAGCGCACCCGGTCCGTTGCGGGGCCCGGCCGCCGTCGGGAATAGTCCTGCCCAGGGGACGGTTGTACAGGTGATTCAAATTTGCACTAATCTGATGGCAGGCCACCAGAGCACCGGCACACCACTCGAGGAGCAACCATGCAGTTCGGCGTCTTCACCATCGGTGACATCACCACCGACCCGACCAACGGCACCACGCCCACCGAACACCAGCGCATCAAGGACACCGTCAGGATCGCCCAGCACGCCGAGCAGGCCGGGTTCGAGGTCTTCGCCACGGGCCAGCACCACAACCCGCCCTTCGTGGCCCCCGGCAACCCGCCGACCCTGCTCGCGTTCCTGGCCGCCCAGACCCAGAAGCTGATCCTGTCCACGGCGACCACCCTGATCACCACGATGGACCCGGTGCGCCTGGCCGAGGACTACTCCTACCTCCAGCACCTGGCCGAGGGCCGCGTGGACCTGACCATGGGCCGCGGCAACACCGGCCCGGTCTACCCCTGGTTCGGCAAGGACATCAGCCAGGGCATCCCACTGGCCGTGGAGAACTACCACCTGCTGCACCGGCTGTGGCACGAGGAGAACGTCGACTGGCAGGGCCGCTTCCGTACCCCGCTGCAGGACTTCACCCTGACCCCCCGGCCGCTCGACGGCGTCGCGCCCTTCGTCTGGCACGGTTCCATCCGCTCGGCCGAGATCGCCGAGCAGGCCGCCTACTACGGCGACGGCTTCTTCCACAACAACATCTTCTGGAACAAGGAACACGTGATCCAGATGGTGCAGCTCTACCGCCAGCGCTACGAGTACTACGGCCACGGCAAGGCACCCCAGGCCTACGTGGCCCTGGGCGGCCAGGCGTTCATGCGCAAGAACTCCCAGGACGCCGTCAACGAGTTCCGCCCCTACTTCGACAACGCCCCGGTCTACGGCCACGGCCCGTCCCTGGAGCAGTTCACCCGGATGACCCCGCTGACCGTGGGCTCCCCGCAACAGGTCATCGAGCGCACCCTGTCCTTCCGGGACTGGGTGGGCGACTACCAGCGCCAGATGTTCCTCATCGACCACGCGGGACTGCCCACGGACGTGGTGCTGGAGCAGATCGACCTGTTCGGCGAGGAGGTCCTGCCCGTGCTGCGCAAGGAGTTCGCCGCCCTGAAGCCCGCCGACGTCCCGGAGGCCCCCACCCACGAGTTCCTGGTGGCCCGCCACGAGCGCGGCGAGGACCCGGTGCCCGGCGGCGCGGAGGGCTCACAGGCCTGGAAGGACGCCCAGGAGCGCGCCGAGAAGGCCCAGGCCTCCGAGAAGGCCGGGGCCTGAGCCGTGGAGGAGCTACCGGACCTCGGCGACCCGGAGGCGTTCGGCGCCCCCGAGTCCACCGACCCGTTCACCCCGCAGGCCCGGCACCTGGTGGTGGTCTCCGGCGGGCTGGGCGACCCGTCGTCATCCCGCCAGCTGGCCGACCGGCTGGCCGCCGCCGCCTCTGACCGCCTCTCCGCCGAGGGAATCGTCCCGGAGGTGCACGTGGTGGAGCTGCGCCTGCTGGCCACGGACATCGCCGAGGCGATGGTCAACCCGTCACGGTCCGAGGCGCTGCAGGCGGCCCTGGAGGAGGTGTCCCAGGCCGACGGCATCATCGCCGTCTCCCCCACCTTCAAGGCCAGTTACTCGGGGCTGTTCAAGTCCTTCTGGGACCTCGTGGAGGACGACGCCGTCCGGGACGTCCCGGTGCTTCTCGGCGCGACCGGCGGCACGCCGCGGCACTCGCTGATGATCGACACGGCGATGCGCCCGCTGTTCAGCTACCTGCGCACCAAGGTGCTCTCCTCAGGGATCTTCGCCGCCTCGGACGACTGGGGCGAGGTCGAGGGCGGCCAGGCCTCCACCCGCACCACGCCGTTGCAGACCCGCATCGCCGCGGCCGGGGCGGACCTGGCCTCGGTGGTCGGACGGTTCCCCGCCCGCCCGCGCCGGGCCTCCGGTGCGCCCGCACCCCTGGAGGTGATTCCCTTTGACCAGCTCCTCCGCGGAGAGTGACACCGGCTCGTGGTCCCGCAGCGCGGTCCCGGGACGGCAGCCGGCGGACACCTCCCGTCAGGCCTGGCGCGCCTACTTCGAGGCGACCGCCCTGCTGCAGGACCGCCTCGAGCGGAGCCTGAAGGCGGGTGTGGACCTGCACCTGGCCGACTACAACCTGCTGCTGCTGCTCACCGAGGCCCCGGGCGGGCACCTGCGCATGGGCGAGCTGGCCAGCCTGATGGTGTTCTCGCCCTCGCGGGTGACCTATCAGGTCAAGACCCTGGAGAAGCGCGGGCTCGTGGAGCGTCGCGCCTGCGTGGAGGACGGCCGTGGCTCGGAGGCCGTCATCACCGACGCCGGCCGGAGCCTGTTCCGCAAGGCAGCGACCCTGCACGCGCGCCAGGTGAAGGACCTGTTCATGGACCGGCTCGACGAGCAGGAGACCGAGACCCTGCTGCGGGTCTTCTCCCGGCTGGGCTGCGCCCTGGAGGACGGCGAACGGGTACCGGAGGGTCCCGGGACTACCGGCTGACCGTGATCTCCACGGAGTCGGCCCGCTCGGCCAGGGCCGGCACCTCACCGAGCACCTGTTGCAGGGTGGCGGCCATCAGCCGCAGCGCGGCCTCGTCGCCGGAGGTCGCCAGCGCGGGGTCCGGGTAGGCCACCAGCCGCAGTTCCGGTCCGGAGCCCCCACCGGGCAGCACGGCGCCGGAGGCGGTCCGGGAGGCCACGCCGGCCCCCGGCGTCAGCGCGATCCTCGCGAGCCCGGGCACCAGGTCCACCACGGACGCCAGTTCCTCGGCCAGCTCGGTGTCCTGGTAGGACGGGATCCAGGCCTGCTGCCGGGCCAGTGCCCAGACAGCCGGGCGGCGCACCACGAACGTGCGCTCGGCTGCCGGGTCCACGACGACCAGTTCGGCACCCTCGTCCACGGCGGACAGGCAGGCCCGCGGCATCCAGGTCGCCACCGGCCGCGCCTCGGGGTGCCAGGCGGTCAGCGCCGGGACGTGGGTGAACACGGGCAGGGCGGCCCGGCCGTCGGGGGCCCTGAGCGTCACCAGCGCGACGTCCGCCTCCTTGTCCCCGTGCGGTCCGTCCCCGTGCGGCCCGTCACCACCGTGGTCGTCGTGCTCGGCCACGGTCGGCAGCACGGCGGCGAAGACCCGCATGCGGGACAGGGCGTCCACGACCTCGGCCTCGCCGGCCTCACCGGCCGCCAACCGGTCCAGGACCGGGCCCCAGGCCGGGTCCGCGGTGCCGTCGTCGGTGTCGAAGGCGTGCAACGGGTTGGCCGAGCCGTCGATCCCGGCCCCGCCCAGGTCCCGGCCCTCCCAGGCGACGCCCGCGGAGTCCGCCGGGCGGCCGGACTCGTCCCGGTGCTGGCGCTCCAGGTTGCGCCGGATGGCCGCCTCGATGTGCCCGGGCAGGTGGCGCTCCCGGTCCTGGCCGGTCACTGGATGGGGGCCTGCTTCACGGCGTCCTCCACGCTCACGCCGCGGGACACGAGCAGGGCCTGCTCCAGGCTGAACCGGCCGGCGTACAGGGCCTTGCCCATGATGGCGCCCTCCACGCCCCGGCCGACCATGGCGTACAGCGCGGCCACGTCCTCCAGCGAGGAGATGCCACCGGAGGCCACCACGGGCTTCGGCGTCTTGGTGCACACCTCGGCCAGCAGCTCGGTGTTCGGGCCCCTCAGCGTCCCGTCCTTGGTGACGTCCGTGACCACGTAGCGGGCGCAACCGGCCTGCTCGAGGCGGTCGAGCACCTCCCAGAGGTCACCGCCCTCCTTGGTCCAGCCGCGCGCGGCCAGGGTGGTGCCGCGCACGTCCAGGCCGACCGCGACCTGGTCGCCGAAGCGCTCGATGACCCGCGCGGTCCACTCCGGGTCCTCCAGGGCCGCCGTGCCGAGGTTCACGCGCGTGGCACCCATCGCCAGGGCGTTCTCCAGCGAGGCGTCGTCCCGGATGCCACCCGAGAGCTCGACCTTCACGCCGAGCTCGTCCACCACGCGGGACATCACGTCCCGGTTGTCCCCGCGGCCGAAGGCGGCATCCAGGTCCACCAGGTGGATCCACTCGGCGCCGGCCTTCTGCCAGGCCAGGGCGGCCTCGAGCGGGTCGCCGTAGGAGGTGGCGGAGCCGGCCTCGCCCTGGACGAGGCGCACGGCCTGGCCGTCCTGGACGTCGACGGCGGGCAGCAGTTCCAGCGCCGGTGCGCTCTGCGGGGTCTGGCTCATGAGGGGGTTCCTCTCGGTTCGATCGGACGAGGTGGTCTAGGACGAGGCGGTGACGAAACCGGCGATGATCGCCAGCACGGCGCACACGAGGAAGCCGACCTGCAGCCATACGGGCGCCTTCTGCTGGCGCAGCGACCAGGCGCCACCGATCAGCAGCCCGCCCAGGGCGATGAGCAGGGTGGACCAGAAGGGCATCAGAGGGTTCCGAGCCAGTTGGCCAGCAGCTGCATCCCGGCGTCACCGGACTTCTCGGGGTGGAACTGGGTGGCGGCGAGCGGGCCGTTCTCCACGGCGGCGATGAAGTCCCCTCCGTGGTTCGCCCAGGTCACCTTGGGCGGGGCGATCTTCTCGTGGGCCTGGTCGAACTCCCACTTCAGGACGCCGTAGGAGTGCACGAAGTAGAAGCGCTCGTCCTCGATGCCCCGGAAGAGCGCGGAGCCCTCGGCCGGGCGCACGGTGTTCCAGCCCATGTGGGGCACGATCGGCGCCGGCAGGGCCTCGACCACGCCGGGCCACTCGCCCATGCCCTCGGTGCGCACGCCGTGCTCCACGCCGGCGTCGAAGAGGATCTGGTGACCCACGCAGATGCCGAGCACGGGCCGGCCCCCGGCCACCCGCCGGCCGATCCACCGGGTCGCGCCGAGGTCCTTGAGGGCGGCCATGACGGACTGGAAGGCGCCCACTCCGGGGACCACGAGCCCGTCGGCGTTCATCACCTCGTCCGCGTCCGCGGTCAGTCGTGCATCCGCCCCGGCGCGCTGGAGGGCGCGCACGGCGGAGTGGGTGTTGCCGGACCCGTAGTCCAGGACGGCGACGGTGGGACGGGCGGCGCCGGTGACACCGGCCATCAGAGCGCACCCTTGGTGGAGGGCACCCCGGTGACCCGGGGGTCGTCCTCGACCGCGGCCCGCAGGGCGCGGGCGAAGGCCTTGAACTGGGCCTCGACGATGTGGTGCGGGTCCCGGCCGCGGACCAGGTCCATGTGCAGGCAGATGGAGGCGTGGTAGGTGATCGACTCGAACACGTGCCGGGTCATGGACCCGGTGAAGTGTCCGCCGATCAGGTGGTACTGCTGGCCCTCGGGCTCGCCCTCGTGCACCAGGTACGGTCGGCCGGAGACGTCGACGACGGCGCGCGCCAGGGCCTCGTCCAGCGGCACCGAGGCCTCGCCGAAGCGGCGGATGCCCCTCTTGTCCCCCAGCGCCGTCCTGAGCACCTCGCCGAGGGTGATGGCCACGTCCTCGACGGTGTGGTGGACGTCGATGTGGGTGTCCCCGGTAGCGCGGACCGTCAGGTCGATCTGCGAGTGCCTGGACAGTGCCGTGAGCATGTGGTCGTAGAACGGCACCGAGGTGGAGATCTCGGAGGTGCCGGTTCCGTCCAGGTCCATCTCGACGTAGACGTCGGACTCGCTGGTGGTGCGCTGCATCCGCGCCTTCCGGCCGGAGATCAGCTCTGCGCCCATGCTCTGTCAGCTCCTTGCTGTTGGGGGGATCCGGTGGTCCAGTCTACCGGGCCGGTCACTGGCCGGACGTCGTGGCGGGTGCCTCGGCCAGGACCTCCCGCAGGGCGGTGAGGAACGCCGTGGTCTCCGCCTCGGTCCCGGCGGTGACACGCAGGTGGTGCGGGATCCCGACGTCGCGCACCAGGACCCCGTGCTCGAGCAGGCCCTGCCACACCGCGTGGGAATCGGCCAGTCCGCCGAAGAACACGAAGTTGGAGTCCGAGACGGCCGGGGCCAGACCGAGATCGCGCAGCCCCTCCACGATCCGGTCGCGCTGGGCCTTGATGTCCTCGACGTTCTCGAGCAGGACGTCGTAGTGCTGCAGGGCGGCGTTGGCCGTGGCCTGGGAGACCGCGGAGAGGTGGTAGGGCAGGCGCACCAGGCGCAGGGCGTCGGTGACCTCCGGTGCGGCGGCGAGATAGCCCAGGCGGGCGCCGGCCAGCGCGAAGGCCTTCGACATGGTCCGGGAGACCACCAGGCGCGGCCGGCCCGGCAACAGGGTGAGCGCGGAGCGCGTGCCGGCGAGGGCGAACTCGGCATAGGCCTCGTCCACGACCACCATGCCCCCGTAGGCCTCGGTGGCGTCATAGACGGCCTGCACCACGTCCAGCCCCAGGGCGGTGCCGGTCGGGTTGTTCGGGGAGCACAACAGGACCACGTCCGGCCGGTGCTCGGCGACCTGGGCCGCCGCGGAGGCGGCCGTCAGGGAGAAGTCCTCCCCGCGGACACCGGCCACGTACCGGGTGTCCGTGCCGGCGGCCAGCAGCGGGTACATCGAGTAGGTGGGCGGGAAGCTCATCACGGTGCGCCCGGGCCCACCGAAGGCCTGCAGCAGTTGCTGCAGGATCTCGTTGGAACCGTTCGCGGCCCACAGGTTCGCCGCGGACAACCCGTGCCCCAGGTACTCCGCCAGGCGCTTGCGCAGTTCGGTGAACTCACGGTCCGGGTAGCGGTTGAGCGTCACGGCGGCAGCGGCCACCGACTCCGCGATGGCGGCGACCACCTCGTCCGGGACCGGATGGGTGTTCTCATTCGTGTTCAGCGCCACCGCCACGTCCAGCTGGGGCGCACCGTAGGGGCTCAGGCCCCGCAGGTTCTCACGCAACGGCAGGGCGGCCAGGGCCTCCGGATTCGAGATCGCATCCTCATCACTCACCCGAGACAGCCTAGGCGCTCAGTCAGTCCCCCGAGCCCCGGTGACGTCCGTGCATGGCACGCCACGGTCCCCCCTCTGACGCGGCTCGAACCGGGCGACGGGCCGGCCGAGGCCGCGGACGTTCCGGTGGTGCCCGCGTCAGCCCCGGGGGACGAAGAGGACCTGCCCCGGCTGCAGCTCGGAACCGGTCAGGTCATTGAGCTCGCCGATCCGCAGGATGGTCTGATTGCGCGGAGCGTCCGGGGCCACCTGGCCGGCCACGGACCACAGGGTGTCACCGTAGTCCACGGTGACGGACTCGACCGGGGCGACCACGGGGCGCTCCGGCGATGCTGCGGCCGGGGCCACGGCATGGGCGCCCAGGAACACGGCGGCCGCGGCCGCCAGCGCGGCCACGACGAGGATCGGGAGTCCGACGAAGAGGAAACGGCCACGACGGTTCAGGTGGAATCCGGCCGAGCCGGCGGTGCGGGTCACGACCGATGCTGCAGTGCTCATGCTCTTCAACCTCTCCGCCCGGGGCGACCGGGCTGTTCGAACGTGTGTTCTATCCGTTCGCCCTCTTGTCTAGCACGTCTGTTCGAAACACGCCAAACATTATTCGAACATATCTTTGAATCCGCCCTGCCCCTCCGGTAGCCTCTGAGGCACGTGATGGCCCGTCAACTCCCCGCGGGCCGACCATGAGACATCTCAACCGGCACCACGGACACGCTAAGAACGGATCTTCGAATGGCCTCCCGGACTCCCCGACCCGAACCGGACTCCCAGCCCGCCCCTGCCGCCCGGACGCTGACCGCGCGCCAGCGGGTCATCCTGGGGTCGATCCGCTCGGCCATCGCGCAGCACGGGTACCCGCCGTCGATGCGGGAGATCGGTGACGCCGCCGGACTGGCCTCGCTGTCCTCGGTGACCCATCAGCTGGGTCAACTGGAGAAGTGGGGGTACATCCGCAAGGATCCGGGACGGCCCCGCGCCATGGAGGTCCTGCTGGACGAGGACGGACAGCCCGTGTCGACGGCCGCGGCCGGCGCCCCGGACACCGCCGACCGCCCGGCTCCGGTCACGGCCCTGCACACCGGTGCGGTGGAGGGCACCTCCGTCCCGGTCCCGCTCGTCGGTCGCATCGCCGCCGGCGGGCCGATCCTGGCCGACCAGCAGGTCGAGGACGTCATGACGCTCCCCCGCCAGCTCACCGGCGAGGGAGAGCTGTTCATGCTCAAGGTCTCCGGTGACTCGATGGTCGATGCCGCGATCTGCGACGGGGACTGGGTGGTGGTCCGCCAGCAGAACTCGGCCCAGAACGGTGACATCGTGGCGGCCCTGCTGGATGATGAGGCCACCGTCAAGACGTTCCGGCAGCGCGACGGGCACACGTGGCTGCTGCCGCAGAATTCGGCCTATGAGCCGATCCTCGGAGACGAGGCGACGGTCATGGGCAAGGTGGTCACGGTCCTGCGGGCCCTCTGACCGGGACACTGATGCGGAGCGCGGCGATGAACCACCGTCCCTTCCCGAGAGGCGTCCGGGTGGCGGACGCCGAGCGCTTCGTCTACACCCGGGGACGGCTCCTGGAGCGTCGTCGCCTGGACCTGCTGTTGCACGGGGGCGGTCCCGAGGGCGTCCTGGCGGCGCTGGGCGCGTATCGCAACCCCGACGGCGGATTCGGTCACGGCCTGGAGCCCGATGTCCGCTCCCCGGTGAGCGAGCCCCTCGCCACCCTCACCGCCCTCGACCTGCTGGCCGGGTGGGACCTGGCCGACCATCCCTGGTTCCGCAGCGCGCTCGAGTGGGCTGCCTCGGCGTCCGGGCTCGACGGTTCGCTGCCCTTCGTCACCGAGCCCTCCCTGGCCTGGCCGCACGCGCCCTGGGTACAGCTGTGGCCCGGAGGATCACACCTCACCTTCGGCTTCGCGGCCGCCGCCCTCCGGACCGGCTTCGTCGGCGGGTGGGCCGAGGCGGCCACGGAGTGGTGCCGCTCCCAGCTGCGGGAGGGTGGGCTGTCGGCCTACGCCGTCAAGTACGCCCTGCGCTTCCTGGCCGCGGACCGGGGTCCCCGCACCGAGGGTCCTGCCGAGACCGCGGCGATCGAGACATGGCGCTCCCGCCTGGACCGCGACGGTGCGCTGCCGGTGGAAGGCGGGGCCGAGGGCGAACGACTGCACCCCTGGGACCTGGCCGCCGACCCGTGGTCGGCCCCGGTGATCGAGCCGGGGGCCGCGACCCCCGCGCGCCTGCTCTTCACCGACAGGCAGCTCCGGGCAGACGTCGACCGGGTCGTCATGGGCCAGCAGTCCGATGGGGGCTGGCACGTCGACTGGGCCGCGTGGTGCCCGGGCCAGGGCCTGGACTGGCGGGGCATCCGAACGGTCGAGGTGCTGGAGCTGCTCTCGGCCGTCGACCGCTCGTGATCCCTAGGCCGGGTCGCGCAGGCGTTCCAGCACGCCCCGCACCACAGCCGGGTCGGTGGTCGGCCAGAAGTCCGGCAGGGTGGACCGCAAGAACCCTCCGTAGCGTTCGGTGGCCAGCCGGGGGTCCAGCACCGCCACGACGCCACGGTCCGTGGTGGTCCTGATCAGCCGGCCGGCGCCCTGGGCCAGCCTCACGGCGGCGTGGGCGGCCGAGACGGCCATGAACCCGTTGCCGCCGTGACGGCTGACCTCCCGGGTGCGTGCGGTCCCCAGCGGGTCGTCCGGACGGGGGAACGGGATGCGGTCGATCACCACCAGACGGCAGGCCGATCCGGGCACGTCCACGCCCTGCCACAGGCTCATGGTCCCGAACAGGCAGGTGTCCGGTTCGGAGGCGAACTGGCGGACGAGGGCCGAGAGGGTGGCGTCGCCCTGGCAGAGGATCTGGGGCGCCGCCCCCAGCCTGCTGCGCATCTCCGCGGCGGCGTCCTCGGCCGCGCGCCTCGAGGAGAACAGGCACAGTGCCCCTCCCCCGGAGGCGCGCAGCAGGGACTCGAGCTCGTCGTAGGCGTCCGGGGAGGAGGTCCGGCCGGGCCGGGGCAGGTGCCGGGCCACGTAGAGCACGCCCTGGCGCGGGTAGTCGAAGGGGCTGCCCACGTCCACCCCGGTCCATCGCGGAGCGCCCGGCCCGAGCAGGCCGAGCGAGCCCGCCACGGGGTCGAAGGACTCCCCCACCGTCAAGGTCGCGGAGGTCAGTACCGTGGTCGCCTGGCCGAACAACCCCTCCCGGAGCCGGCCGGCCACCGACAACGGGGCGACGCACACCACCGGCGCGGCGGTCTCGTCACCCGGGACCCATCCGGTCCCCGGCTCGAAGCGGCCCGGACGGGAGGCCCACAGCACCTCGGGGTAGTCCGCGTCCGGGACGGCGTCGAGCATCCTCTCGGCCACCTCGAGGACCTCCTGGAGCCGTGAGCGTGCCATCTGCCGGCCACCGTCGGCCGCCTCGGCGGAACCGCCTGCCCCACCGGGCCCCTTGGAGTCGCTGAGCCCCTGCCGCGCCGCGTCCCGGACCGCCCGCAGGGCGTTCTGCTGGACCTCGTCCGGCCCGCGCGGGATGAGTCCCGTGGGAGTGGCGGCGAACGCCGCGTCCAGCCCGACGCCGGCCTGCATCAGGTCCTCGACCGCGATCGCCGTGTGCTTGCGTGCCGCGGAACCGGCCGCCTGGACGATGGCTCCGGACAGTTGTCCGGTCACCGCCCCCGTGACCCGGTCCTGCAGCTCGTGGGCCTCGTCCACGATCACCGCGTCGAACTCCGGCAGGACGGCCAGGCCCTCGAAGGCACTGATGGCCAGCAACGCGTGGTTGGTCACCACCACGTCGGCCTCGGCCGCATCGGCCCGCGCCCGTTCCGAGAAGCACTCCTCGGCCATCGGGCAGCGCTGGGCGCCGATGCAGTCGACCGCCGAGACCGAGACCTGGCGCCAGGCCCGGTCACTCACCCCGGGCTCGAGGTCGTCCCGGTCCCCGGACTCGGTCTCCTCGGCCCAGTCGCGCAGCCGCTTGACCTCCCGGCCCAGCGGGCTGGTCGGTCCCGCGTCACCGGTGACCATCGCCTCACCGTCGTCGGCCAGGCCGAACAGGGCCTGCCCGTCCTCCTCGGGGAAGCCCCCGTCGATCTTGTGCCGGCACAGGTAGTTGGAGCGGCCCTTGACGAGTGCCACGGTCATCTCCCGGGGCAACTCGTCCTGCAGGGCCTCCAGCAACCGCGGGGCGTCCCGGCGCATGATCTGCGCCTGCAGGGCCAGGGTGGCGGTGGCGACCACGACCGGGGCCTCGGCGTCCACCGCGTGCTGCAGTGCCGGCACCAGGTAGGCCAGCGACTTCCCGGTGCCGGTGCCGGCCTGTACGAGCAGGTGGGTCCCGGACTCCAGGGAGCGGGCCACCTCCACGACCATGCGGCGCTGGCCCTCGCGGTGCTGTCCGCCCGTCGCCTCGACGGCCGCGTCCAGCCACTGCAGGGCCTGCCGCTCGGCCTCGGTCCGGGCGAGCACGTCCTGATCCGGAGCGGTGTGCTGTGCCGTGTCCGTCATGCCCCGGCCGGTTCCGGCCGGTCGACGGAGAAACGCCGCAGGTCATCGGCGAGGTCCTCGCGGACCAGCACCCGCAGCCGGGTGCCTCCCGACTCATAGGTCTCGGAGATGATGTCCGCATCCGGGGAGTGCAACCGGGAGACCACGTCCCCGTCCGTGAACGGGATGAGCAGGTCCAGGGCCACGTCCGGACGCGGGATGGCGTCCGCGATGGCCCGCTCGAGCTCGGCGATGCCCTCACCGGTACGTGCGGACACCACCACCGAGCGGGGTTCGCGCTGGCGCAGCCGGGCGATCGCCACCGGGTCCGCGGCGTCGGCCTTGTTCAGCACGATGATCTCGGGGATCCGGCGCGCGTCCACCTCGGCCAGCACGGTGCGGACCGCGGCGATCTGGCCCTCCGGGTCCGGGTGCGAGGCGTCCACGACGTGCAGGATCACGTCCGCGTCCGCGACCTCCTCGAGGGTCGAGCGGAACGCCTCGACCAACTGGGTGGGCAGGGACCGCACGAACCCGACCGTGTCCGAGAGCGTGTAGCCGATCCCGTCCGGGGTGACCGCCTTGCGCACGGTGGGGTCCAGGGTGGCGAACAGGGCGTTCTCCACCAGTACCCCGGCATGGGTCAACCGGTTCAGCAGTGAGGACTTGCCGGCGTTCGTGTATCCGGCGATCGCCACGGACGGCACCCTGTTGCGGCGGCGGTTGGCCCGCTTGGTCTCGCGGGCGGGCTTCATGGCCGCGATCTCCCGGCGCAGCTTGGCCATCCGGGTCCGGATCCGCCGGCGGTCCAGCTCGATCTTCGTCTCACCGGGACCGCGGGAGCCGATGCCCTCGCCGGCGGCCGCCCGGCCACCGGCCTGACGGGACATGGACTCACCCCAGCCGCGCAGTCGCGGCAGCAGGTACTCGAGCTGGGCCAGCTCCACCTGGGCCCGGCCCTCACGGGACTTGGCGTGCTGGGCGAAGATGTCCAGGATCAGGGCGGTGCGGTCGATGACCTTCACCCGGACCACGTCCTCGAGCGCACGCCGCTGGGAGGGCGCCAGCTCCGAGTCCACGACCACGGTGTCCGCGCCGGTCATCGCGACGATGTCCCGCAGTTCCTCGGCCTTGCCCTTACCGAGGAAGGTGGCCGGATCGGGGGTGTGGCGGCGCTGGATGAGGCCGTCGAGCACCTCGGAGCCCGCGGTCTCGGCGAGCGCCGCCAGCTCGCGCAGGGAATTCTCGGCGTCCGCGGCGGTGCCCTCGGACCAGAGCCCGGCCAGCACGACGCGCTCGAGGCGCAACTGCCGGTACTCGACCTCGGACATGTCCTCGAGCTCGGTGGAGAGCCCGGTGACCCGGCGCAGGGCCTGGCGCTCGGCGAGGTCGAACTGCTCACCGTCGGCCTCGGTGTGCCCGTCGTCGCCGTCGGACAGGGCCAGGGCACGGCCCTCGGTGGGCCTGACGCCGTGCTCGACGGAGGCACTGGCCGCATCGGCGGCCAGGATACGTTCGATCACGTCCTGGATCTGGGTCTCGTCCGGCTGGTCGTTCCCGTGCTGGGGGTTCTCGGTCATGGTCTCCTTGGAAGATGCGTGGTATCTAGGGTAGTCGCTCGGACGGACGCCCGAAGGGTCTGGCGTGCCGCTGGGGATGGGGTTGTTCGGGGCCATGGGTGGACCTCCCGGGGAATCGGCCGTCGGCCGCGGCGCTGCGCGGGGCCGAGCGGGTGCACGTCGAACGACGCCGATTCCGCGGCGGGGCGTTCGGGACGGTGCTGGATGGGTGGGTTGCCATCACGGAGCGATCCTCGACCCGTCAGCGCGGGGAGTCATCGGTCCGGAGCCGTGAGCAGTCGCTCACGCCAGCTCAGCGCAGGAAAATCCACATGCCGTCCAGTATATGGCCCCTGTCAAGTAACATCGGGCGGTGATGGACTCCGCACACTACTTCTCCGCCGACCCCGCCACGCCCGAGCGTCGACGCCGGATCACGCTCACCCTGGCCGGCCGGGAGGTCGCGGTGCAGACGGCGAACGGCATCTTCTCGCCGGAGGGCCTGGACAAGGGCACGGCGGCGATGCTCCGCACCGTCCCCGAGCCGCCGCCGTCGGGCCGGTTCCTGGACATCGGCTGCGGCTGGGGACCGCTGGCGCTCACGCTCGGGCTGTCCAGCCCGCAGGCGGAGGTCACCGCCGTGGAGGTCAACGACCGGGCGGCCCATCTGTGCCGGGACAACGCCGCCGCCCTCGGCCTGGACCGCGTCACCGTGTGCCGGCCGGAGGACGTGGCGGAGTCCGCCCGGTTCGACCTGATCTGGTCCAACCCGCCGATCCGCGTGGGCAAGGAGGCCCTGCACGGGATCCTGCTGCAGTGGCTCCCCCGGCTGGCACCCGGAGGCCGGGCCTTCCTCGTGGTCCAGAAGAACCTGGGGGCCGACTCCCTGCTCCCCTGGATCCGGTCCGCCCTGGAGGAACGGCACCCCGGTGAGTTCAGCGTCTCCCGGCACGCCACGGAGAAGGGGTTCCGGATCCTGCTGGTCGAACGCGCCTGAGCCGGCCCGTCCGGCCGGGGCGGGGTGCGGGAACGCGCCGGCCGCGCGGAGGACAGCGGGTCATCCCGGCCGTTGCCCTCGGGCGGTGACCCCCGCCGGTCCACGGATGCGTGCTCAGACCCCGAACGCGGGCGGGTAGGCGATCGGTCCGGAGGGCACCGGTTCGCCGAGCACGAGCGCCATCATCGACTCGTCCGGCGCCTCGAACGGCGCGCTGATCCCGAGGCCCGACGCCGGCCGGAACCCGAAGCGCGGGTAGTACCCGGCGTGCCCCAGCACGAGGACGAGGCGTTCCCCGGCCTCCCGCGCGGCCGAGAGCACGGCCTCGATCACCGCGGTGCCCGCCCCGCGGCCCTGGTGGTCAGGGAGAACGGAGCAGGGGGCGAGGGCGGCCGCCGGTTCCCCGCCCACGTGGCACCGGGTGATCAGTGCATGTCCCACGGGGCCGGCGTCGGGGTCGCGGGCGTCCGCGACGACCCAGGACAGCCCGGGCAGCCAGGCGCCCGGATCCCTGCGCAGGGCGTCCACGAGGTCGGCCTCGGCCGGCGTCGGGAAGGCGGCCTCCACGACGCGGCGGACGGCCGCCCGGTCCCCTCCTCCGGAGTCCTCGGGCCGCACCGTCCAGCGGACCGGGCTCACAGCACCGTGCCCTCGAAGACCAGCTCGGCCGGACCGGAGAGGATCACGTGCTCGGTGCCGTCGGGCTGGGCGCGGAAATCCACGCCCACGAGGCCACCGGGCACCCCCACCTGCCACCGGGTGGCCGTCTCGTCCCCGGCCCAGAGGCGGACGGCGGCCGCGGCCGCGCAGGCACCGGTACCGCAGGACAGCGTCTCGCCCACGCCGCGTTCGTGCACGCGCAGGTCCACCCGGCCGACGTCGCCGTGGAACAGCGGGTCGGCCGCGACGACGAATTCGACGTTGGTGCCGTTGGGCGGCACCGGGTCCACGGACGGCTGCTGGGTGAGGTCCAGGGCCGCCAGTTCGGCGGGCTCGGCGAGCGCCACGACGGTGTGCGGATTGCCCAGCGAGATGCTCAGGGCGGGCCGCGGGTCCACCAGCCCGGCCGCGAGCACGAGCGAGTCGGAGGCGCTCTCGCGGGCCAGTTCGGGATCGATGAGACTCCACGGCCCCATGTCGATCGCGTAACCGTCCTCCAACCGGGTCACGGTGCGGACCCCGGCGCGGGTCCCGATGGTGAGTTCCTGCCCCGGTGCCAGGTCCACCAGGCCGCGTTCGGCGAGGTAGTGCACGAAGACGCGGACGCCGTTGCCGCACATCTCGGCCACGGAACCGTCCGAGTTGCGGTAGTCCATGAACCAGACGGCCTCCGGGTGGTCCTGCAGCAGGTCGCGTCCCTCGATGAGATGAGAGGACTCCACCACCCGGATCAGCCCGTCACCGCCGACGCCGAAGTGCCGGTCGCACAGGGCGGCCACGTGGTCCGGGGACAGCTCGGTCTCCCCGTCCGGATCGGGCACGAGCACGAAGTCGTTGCCGGTGCCCTGTCCCTTGGCATAGCGCAGGCCGCCCAGTTGGTCGAGGGCGGTCCGCAGGCGGTCGGGGTCCTGGGCGATCGGCAGGGTCATGGAGCCAGTCTAGGCGGGACCTGTCCGCCCAGGTGCGCCAGCACCCGGTCCAGCAGGTGCGGCTCGGTCGGGTCGAACCACGTCACGCGAGGGTCGGCCCGGAACCAGGTCAGCTGCCGGCGGGCGAAGCGGCGCGTGGCGGTCGCGGTGTCCTCGATGGCCCAGTCCAGGTCCGCCTGACCGTCGAGGACCTGCAGGACCTGGGCATAACCGATGGCCCTGGACGCGGTCTTCCCCGTCCGCAGGCCGGCGGCGTCCAGGTCCCGGACCTCGTCGACGAGCCCGGTCTCCACCATGCCCACCACGCGCCCGTACAGGCGGGCATGCAACCGGGCGCGGTCCAGGTCCAGGCCGATCTGGACGGTGGGCCGCAGATAGGTGCGCCGGGGCATGAAGGAGGAGAAGGGCCGGCCGGTGAGCTCATGGACCTCCAGGGCACGGACCACGCGGCGGACGTCGCCCAGCCGCTCCGCGCTGGCCGGGTCGACCTCGCGCAGTCGCTCGCGCATCCCGTCCAGGCCCACCCGCGCGGCCAGCTCCTCGAAGCGGGCCCGGACGACCGCGTCCGTGGGCGGGAACTCGAGCTCGTCGAGGGCGGCCCGCACGTAGAGCCCGGACCCGCCGACGAGGACCGGCCTCAGTCCCCGCCGGGTGATGTCCTCGATCACCTCGCGCGCGGCACCCTGGAACCGTGCCACGGAGGCCTCCTGGGTGACCTCCAGGACGTCCAGGAGGTGGTGCCGGATCCCCCGCCGCTGGGCCGGGGGCAGCTTGGCCGTGCCGATGTCCATGCCGCGGTAGAGCTGCAGGGCGTCCGTGTTGACGATCTCCCCGCCCAGGCGTTCGGCCAGGTCCAGCGCCAGGTCGGACTTCCCGGTCCCGGTGGGCCCGACGACGGCGATCACCTCCTGCATGGACCGGCTCAGGAACCGACGCGCAGGGAGGGCATGCCCAGGCTCACCCCGGCGGTCCCGGCGGCACCGGCCACCCCGCCCGGTGCGGGCACGCCGCAGGACTCGGCCTGGGCACGGTCCCAGGCGTCACCCGAGCGCGACCGGCGCAGGAGGTAGTCCTGGGCCGTGGGGTCGGCGATGAGATGGTAGGGGTGCGACTCGGTGATGGTCACGGTGACGAAGTCCCCGGGGCGCGGCGCCTGCTCCCCCGCCGGGACGCTGAAGTGCACGAGGCGGTTGTCCGGGGCGCGGCCGGCGAGCCGCCCGGTCTCCGCGCCCTTGCTGCCGGGCTGGTTGGTCACCAGCAGTTCCTGGCGGGTGCCGAGCAGCTTCGCCGTCTCCTCCGCGCTGATCCTGTCCTGCAGGGCGGTCAGCCGTTCGAAGCGCTCCTGCACGATGTGCTTGGGCACCTGGTCCTCCATCTCGCCCGCGGGCGTCCCGGGGCGGATGGAGTACTGGAACGTGAAGGCGGAGGAGAACCGGGAGGCCTCCACGACGGCCAGGGTGTCCTGGAAGTCCTCCTCGGTCTCCCCGGGGAAGCCGACGATGATGTCCGTGGTGACGGCGGCGTGCGGGATCCGGTCGCGGACCTTGTCCAGGATGCCGAGGAACTTCTTCGACCGGTAGGACCGGCGCATGTCCTTGAGCACCTTGTCCGAGCCGGACTGCAGGGGCATGTGCAGCTGCGGCATCACGTTCGGGGTCTCGGCCATCGCCTCGATGACGTCATCGGTGAAGGAGGCCGGGTGGGGGCTGGTGAACCGCACCCGCTCCAGGCCCTCGATCCCGCCGCAGGCCCGCAGCAGCTTCGCGAAGGCCCCCCGGTCCCCGAACTCGACGCCATAGGTGTTGACGTTCTGGCCGAGCAGGGTGACCTCCACGGCGCCGGCATCCACCAGCGCCTGCACCTCGGCGAGGATCTCCCCGGGGCGGCGGTCCTTCTCCTTGCCGCGCAGGGCGGGGACGATGCAGAAGGTGCACGTGTTGTTGCAGCCCACCGAGATGGAGACCCACCCCGAGTAGGTGGAATCCCTCTTGGTAGGCAGGGTGGACGGGAAGACCTCGAGCGACTCGAGGATTTCCAGCTCCGCCTGCTGATTGTGCCGGGACCGTTCCAGCAGCACCGGCAGGGAGCCGATGTTGTGGGTGCCGAAGACCACGTCCACCCAGGGCGCCTTCTCCAGGATGGTCTTCTGGTCCTTCTGGGCCAGGCAGCCGCCCACCGCGATCTGCATGCCCGGGTGGTTGTCCTTGACCGAGCGCAGGTTGCCCAGGTTGCCGTAGAGGCGGTTGTCCGCGTTCTCCCGGACGGCACAGGTGTTGAAGACCACGAGGTCCGGCTCCGTGGCCTCGTCTGCCGGGGAGTACCCGGCGGATTCGAGCAGACCGGAGATGCGCTCGGAGTCGTGCACGTTCATCTGGCAGCCGAAGGTGCGGACCTGGTACGTGCGGTCATCGGGGGGCAGGAGGGCAGAAGTCACCGCAGCATTCTAGTCGTCGGGCTCCAGCCCGCCCAGCACGTCCTTGACCACCCCGAGCGCCATGCCGGGTGCGTAGCCCTTGCGGGCGAGCATGCCGGCGAGCCGTCGCACGACCTTGTCCCGCTCCGCCCGGGACTCGGGGTCATCCCCGGAGGGCACCGGGCGTCCGCGGAGTTTCTTCTCCACCAGTTCGATGGCGGCGGCCCGCTCGCTGTCCTCGCTGATCGTCTCCAGGGCGTGCTCGGCGGCCTCACCGGTGACGCCCTTCTGCTGCAGCTCCCGCCGCAGCGCGCCGCGGGCCAGGCCGCGGCTGCGCTGCCGGGAGGCGACGTAGGACTCGGCGTAGGCCTCGTCGTCGACGAGCCGCACCGCCTCCATCCGGTCCAGCACCGCGGACGCCACCTCGGGCGGCACCTGACGCTCTGCCAGCTTCTCCTCGAGCTGCCGGCGGGACTTCGGCGAGGCGGTGAGCTGGCGCAACACGATGGACCGGGCCACCTCCTCGGCGGCCGGTTCCGGATCGTCCGCGAGATGCTCGGGAAGGTCCGGATCCGGCACCACGCGAAGATGGCGGCGGGTCATCGGGCCGGGGACTCCCCGGAGACGGCCCGCAGCTGAGGCTCAGCGGCCGAGTCCTCCTCGGGCGCGACGCCGATCCCGAGCTTCTCCAGGATCCTGGTCTCGATCTCGTCCGCCAGGTCCGGGTTGTCCTTCAGGAACCGACGGGCGTTCTCCTTGCCCTGGCCCAGCTGGTCGCCGTCATAGGTGAACCAGGCGCCGGACTTCTTGACGATGCCCTCCTCGACGCCCATGTCGATGAGCGAGCCCTGGCGGGAGATGCCCTCGCCGTAGATGATGTCGAACTCGGCCTGCTTGAAGGGCGGGGCCATCTTGTTCTTGACGATCTTGGCGCGCGTGCGGTTACCGACCGCGTTGCCCGCCTCCTTGAGCGTCTCGATGCGGCGCACGTCGATGCGGACCGAGGCGTAGAACTTCAGCGCCTTACCACCGGTGGTGGTCTCCGGGCTGCCGAAGAACACGCCGATCTTCTCGCGCAGCTGGTTGATGAAGATGGCCGTGGTCTTGGTCTGTGCCAGCCGGCCGGTGATCTTGCGCAGCGCCTGGGACATCAGGCGGGCCTGCAGGCCGACGTGGCTGTCACCCATCTCGCCCTCGATCTCGGCGCGGGGCACCAGGGCCGCCACGGAGTCGATGACGATGATGTCCAGCGATCCGGAGCCCACGAGCATGTCCATGATCTCCAGGGCCTGTTCACCGGTGTCCGGCTGGGACACCAGCAGCGCGTCGGTGTCCACGCCGAGCTTCCGGGCGTACTCCGGGTCCAGCGCGTGCTCGGCGTCGATGAACGCCGCGATCCCGCCGTTGCGCTGCGCGTTGGCCACGGCGTGCAGAGCAACGGTGGTCTTACCCGAGGACTCCGGTCCGTAGATCTCCACGACGCGGCCACGCGGCAGGCCGCCGATACCGAGGGCGACGTCCAGGCCCACCGAACCGGTGGGGATCACCTCGATCGGTGCGCGCGCGTCGTCGCCCAGGCGCATCACCGACCCCTTGCCGAACTGCTTGTCGATCTGGGCCAGTGCGGCTTCCAGTGCCTTCTCGCGGTCGTTGGCTGACGCCATGATTCACCCCTGGGTCTGTGTTGGTGACGGGCGGCCGTCGGGGCCGATCCCTTGTGCTGTAGAGAAACCTATCGGCCCGCCCGGACGAGTTAACGGGACAGGACGGTCGCTGTGGATGACATACCCGGGTTCCGGCTCGGAGAAGTCCTGTGCAGGAGACTACCGTCATTCGAACGTATTTTCGAATAGCCGTCCGGCGTGTCCACCGGTTCCCGGGAGTTCAGTCCCTGGGCGGGATGTCGCGGCCGAGCCGGCGGTCCTCGGGAACACCCTGGAGGTCGCAGACGTCGAGCCAGACGCTGCGGGGATCCCACCCGGCGTCCAAGGCCTGGTCCGCCGTGGTGTCCAGGGTGGGCAGGACCAGCGACGAGGCGATCACCCCGGCGTTGGCCGGGCCGAACTCCTCGTCCATCAGACGACGGAATTCACTCAGTCTCATGGGTTCCCTTCCGCACCGCACACGAACGTGGCCGCAGACCCCGGGGGTCTGCGGCCGCGTCGGTGGTCAGTGGCTGCCGGCCAGCTGGCCGAGATCGTCCGGGACCTCGTCCGGCAGTGCGTCGACGAGGGAGTCCCGGCGGTAGCCGGCCTCGAGGTCCGCCGGTATGTGGTCCGGGATGTGCACGCCCTCCTGAAGGGCGATGCGGTCCGACACCTCACGCAGCATGAGGGACATCGGGACGTTCAGGGCCCCGCAGATCGAGGACAGCAGCTCGGAGGAGGCCTCCTTCTGCCCGCGCTCGACCTCGGACAGGTAACCGAGGGACACGCGGGCGTGGTGCGAGACCTCACGAAGGGTGCGCCCCTGGCGCTGACGCACGTCTCGCAGCACATCTCCGATTTCCTGGCGAAGGACTGGCACGGCGTGCTCCTTGGTCTCTGGAGTGGCTGCTGGAATGTTCTCTCCGGTCGCCAGCCAACGGGTGATTCCGTTGATGGTAACCGGTTGTTTCATCATGTCTACTGGTTTCTCCTGTACGAGTTCTGGGAACGCGCACTCGCCGGTGGTGCGGCGGGCGCCGGGTCAACTGTCCTGTATAACCGGCTCGGCACCGGTTTTTGTTCCCGTGAGCACCCCGGCGACGGCGGGTTCCCAGCGGATTCACAGCCACGACCGCCGGCCCCCGGCCCCGCCGGATCCTCGTGTCCCACACTAGCGACACCCTGGCACCCCGTGACAAGGCCCCACCGGACCGGTCGTGGATCGTGACGCCATCGTCATGGTCCCGTCCCGTGGGCGCGGTGCTCGGGTCTCTCATCCTCCCGTTCCTCGAGCCTTTGGTGCAGGGCCCGTCGTTCGGCCTCCCGCAGGGAGTAGGTGGCGTTGCGGATGGCCTCGTCATCGTCGAAGCTGGACCCGATCGCGCCGGCGATGAGGCCCAGGCTGGCCGCCAGCCAGGACAGCTTGAGGTAGTGCTGGATCCCGGCCTCCACCCCCAGCGTCTCCGTGAGGTAGTGCGGCGGGACCACCACCACGGAGGCCACGAACAGCAACAGGAACAGTCCCGCGTAGATCATCAGCGCGGCGACGGCCACGGTGATGACGGTGGCCAGGTTGTCCATCGCCGCCCACCGCCGGGTGGACCAGTCGCTGCGGCGGGCCCACAGCCCGTTCGTCGCGATCAGCCAGGTCGTCATGCCGATGACGGCCAGCACCGTGACCACCGAGAGGCGGTCCACGCCCATGTCCGCGGCGAGGGTCCAGATGCTGCCGAAGAAGACGCCGTACGCACCCGCCGCGGACGCGGCGGCCGCCGAGGCGGTCATCGCGGCCGGCAGGCGCCCGGGGCGGTTGGACTGGACCATCCCGGTCAGCAGGCGCGGAACGGCCCAGGGACCGGTCGCGTACACCTGCTCGGAGGCCTCCGCGGACTCGGACGTCGTGTCGGACAGCGGCACCAGGGCGTTGAGCGCCTCCGGGTGCTCCGGATCCCGGGTCACGGTCCGGCCCTCCGGCCCGACGTCGACGGCACCCCGGTAGAGGTGCCCCACCAGGCGGGACATCGTCTCCACGACCCGCCGCTCCAGCCGGAAGACTCCGAGCACGGGCAGGAACAGGACGGCGGCGTTGTCCCGCCGTGAGATTTCGGCCACCACGGGACGCCCGTTCTCGTAGCGCGGGAGGTCCGTGATGTAGATGACCATCTCCCAGTCGTGGCGCGCGTCGACCTGCGTCGTCCAGCGGACCAGGTCCACACTGCCGTCGGCGTCGAGGGGGACGATCTCGTCCACCACGTCGATCCGCCACTCCGTGCTGTCGTCCACCCTGTGGGACAGCTCCGCCTGGAGGGCCTCGCGGATCCGGCCGGCCACGATCGCGGGCGTCCCGGGGTCGGCCATCAACCCGATCGCGGTCGTCATGCCCGTGCCTCCCGGTCCAGGCGCCGCAGCACGCTGCGCAGGGCGGCCTCGACCGTCCCGCGGCGGATACCCTCCCGGTCCCCGTCCAGGTGCAGTTCCTCGGCGGCGGGACCGGGCAGTCCGGCGATGCCCAGGTAGACGGTCCCGACGGCCCGGCCCTGGTGCGGCTCGGGCCCGGCCACCCCGGTGGTCGCCACGCCGATGTCCGCGCCCAGCCTCCGGCGGGCCCCCTCCGCCATCTGGGCGGCGACGCCGGCGTCCACGGCCCCGTGGCTGGCGAGGCGTGACGGGTCCACGCCCAGCAGTCGCTCCTTGACCTCGTTCTGGTAGGCCACGACCCCTCCCTGCAGGGTCGCGGAGGCACCGGGCACGTCCGCGATCGTCGCCGCCAGCAGTCCCGCGGTCAGGGACTCGGCGGTCGCGATCCGCAGCCCGCGCCGGATCAGCTCCGTCACGACGTCGGCCGGCAGGCTCATGGGCGTGCCCCGCCGGTCTGCGCGGACCGGCGCATCCGGACCGCCTTGAGGACGTAGTCCGCGCCGGTGACGAGCGTGACGACCAGGGCGGCACCCATCGCGGTCCAGCCGACCCAGGGGTACCAGTCCCCCAGCAGCGGGGTCAGCGGGGCGAGCATCAGCAGCAGCGCCCCGGCCTGCAGCACGGTCTTGAGCTTGCCTCCCCGCGAGGCCGGCATGACCCCGTAGCGCAGCACCACGAAGCGCATCAGGGTGATCCCCCACTCGCGCAGCAGGATCAGGATGGTGACCCACCACCACAGCTCCCCCAGCATCGAGAGCACGATGAAGGCCGCGCCCGTGAGCAGCTTGTCCGCGATGGGGTCGGCGATCTTCCCGAAGCTCGTGACCAGTCCGCGGGCCCGGGCGATGTCGCCGTCGAGCTTGTCCGTGTACATGGCCACGGCGAACACCGCGAAGGCGGCCCACCGCATGCCCGGGGAGTCCTCGCCGGCGGGGCCTCCGGCCACCAGGAACCAGACGAAGAACGGGACCAGCAGGATCCGGACCGTGGTCAGGACGTTGGGCAGGTTCCAGTTCTCGTTCATCCCTGCAGTCTACGGACCCGCCGGTTCCTTCCGCGGCTCACCGGCCGGTGAGCTGCCAGGCGTCCTCCGAGCCCTCGTCCTCCTCCTCGTCGTACCAGTCCTGGGCCGAGCGTCGCCCGGCCAGGTCCTCGGCGACGAGGTCGCGGCCGTAGCCGTCGTCCTCCGGGAGCGAGCCCCGCACCAGTTCCTGGTCGGTGGCACCGCGCACGGGCGGGCGGCCGGCCTCGTGGTCGGAGTGGACCACGTCCTCGGCATAGGCCTCGGGGGCGTCCTCGCTGGGCGCGGCCGCCGGCGGCGTGTCGCCGCGGATGGTGGCGAGCACCCCGGCCAGGTCGTCCGGCTTGACCAGCACGTCCCGGGCCTTGGACCCCTCCGAGGGGCCCACCACGCCGCGGGACTCCATGAGGTCCATGAGCCGCCCGGCCTTCGCGAACCCGACGCGCAGCTTGCGCTGGAGCATCGAGGTCGAGCCGAACTGGGTGGTGACCACGAGCTCGGTGGCCTGCAGCAGCAGGTCCAGGTCGTCACCGATGTCCTCGTCGATGACCTTCTCGACCTTCTCCGGCACCACGTCGTCCCGGTACTGGGCCTGCATCTGGCCCTTGACGTGTTCCACCACGGCGTGGATCTCGGACTCGTTGACCCAGGCGCCCTGCACGCGCATCGGCTTGGACTTGCCCATCGGCAGGAACAGGGCGTCGCCCTGACCGAGCAGCTTCTCGGCACCGGGCTGGTCCAGGACCACGCGGGAGTCGGTGACGGAGGACGTCGCGAACGCCATGCGGGAGGGCACGTTGGCCTTGATCAGGCCGGTGACCACGTCCACGGAGGGCCGCTGGGTGGCCAGCACCAGGTGGATGCCGGCGGCGCGGGCCAGCTGGGTGATGCGCACGATCGCGTCCTCGACGTCGCGGGGGGCGACCATCATCAGGTCGGCGAGCTCGTCCACGATGACCAGCAGGTACGGATACGGCTTGAGGACCCGCTTGGAGTCCGGCGGCAGGGTCACCTTGCCGGCGCGGACGGCCTTGTTGAAGTCGTCCACGTGCTTGTAGCCGAAGGCGGCGAGGTCGTCATAGCGCGTGTCCATCTCGCGCACCACCCACTGCAGCGCCTCCGCGGCCTTCTTCGGGCTCGTGATGATGGGGGTGACCAGGTGGGGCACGCCCTCATAGGCGGTGAGCTCCACGCGCTTGGGGTCCACCATGACCATGCGCACCTCGTCCGGGGTCGAGCGCATGAGGATCGAGACGATCATGGAGTTCACGAAGGAGGACTTGCCGGCACCGGTGGCGCCGGCCACCAGCATGTGCGGCATCTTCGCCAGGTTGGCCATCACGTAGCCGCCCTCGACGTCCTTGCCCACGCCCATCACCATCGGGTGGTCGGTCTTGCGTGCCGCGTTCGAGCGCAGCACGTCGCCCAGGGCGACGACCTCCTTGTCGGCGTTGGGGATCTCGATGCCGATCGCGGACTTGCCGGGGATCGGCGAGAGGATCCGCACGTCCGAGGAGGCCACCGCATAGGAGATGTTCTTGGACAGCGCCGTGACCTTCTCCACCTTGGTGCCCGGCGCGAGCTCGATCTCGTAGCGGGTCACCGTCGGCCCGCGCGAGAAGCCGGTGACCTCGGCGTCCACCTTGAACTGGGTCAGCGTCTCGGTCAGCGCGGCGACCACCTGGTCGTTGGCCTCGGTGCGCTCCTTCGGGGGCGGGCCCGCGGGCAGCATCGTGGAGTCCGGCAGCGTGTAGGTGACGTCCCCGCCCAGGTGCAGCTGCTCCGAGCGGGCGGGCATCGGCGGCAGCTCCGCGGGCCGGGAGACGGGATTCGCCGGCACGGAGGGTGCGACCACGCCGATGGGCTCGGTCGAGGGGCCGGCGTCCTCGGTCTCCTCCGGCTTCGGGATCCTGACCCCGGCCGCCTCCTTGGCGCGGGCGATGGCCAGTTCCCCGGCGGTGGGACGCCGCACGCCCGCCGGGACGGCCGGGGGCTGCTCGGCCACCTCGTCCTGCGGCCGCTCGGCCACCACATCCTGCGGCTTCTCGTCGATGACGGCGGTCTCGTAGGCCTCGGTGCTGGGGGTCCCGGCGTCGTCGAGGACCTCGGTGGGCGTCTCGTCGCGGCCGAACAGCCGGACGCCCTTGCGCTTGCCGGCCTTGCCGTCCTTGCCGGTCTTGCCGCTCTTCGCGGCCTCGCCGGCCTCGAGCTCCGTGCCGGCCGTGCGCTCCTTGCCGGCCGTACGGTCCCTGCCGGCACGGGATCCGCGGCCGGAGGGGCGGTCATGCTCGGTGAGGTAGGACTGGTCGTGTCCCCCGCGTGCGCCGTCCCGGGAGCCGGGGGCACCGCCGTCGGGCTGGCCGGTGAGCCAGGCGTAGGCGTCCCGGATCCGCTGCGGGATCTGGCCCACCGGGGTGGCGGTGACGATCAGCACCCCGAACAGGGCCAGCGCCACCATCAGCGCCCACACGGGCCAGGGGGTGACGAGCGAGGCCAGCGGCGTGGTGACGAGGTAGCCGACGATGCCCCCGCCGGCCAGGAGCTCGGCGAAGGAGTCGGCGACGGTGGGCAGGCCCGCGACCAGATGCGCGATACCGGCGACGGCCACCGTCACCACCAGCAGGCCGATGGTGATCCGGCCGTTGTCCCGGTGTTCCTGGGGGGTGCGGAAGTAGCGTACGGCGACGGTCAGCAGCACCGCGGGGAAGATCAGGGCCGCCCAGCCGAGGGTGCCGGCGGCGACGTTGTGGACCACGGTCCCGTAACCGGGGGTCCCGCGCAGGCCCCACCACTCCACGGAGCCGATGACCGCGGCCAGGACCACCAGGAAGAATCCGGTGCCGTCACGGCGATCCTCCGGCGCGATCCTCGCGTCGCGGCCGATCTTGCGGACCCCGGCGCCGACGGGCGTGGCCATGGCCATCCAGAATCCGCGCAGCGCACGCAACAGGACCGGCGCCTGCGGCTCTGCGTGCGCCTCGGGCACCGCGGATGCGGTGCGGTTGCGCTGGGTGGAACCGGACGAGCGCGCAGACGACTTGGCGGCCTTCGGTTCCGCGCCCTTGCGGGCGGGGGACGTCGAGGACCGGCCGGACTGCGAACGCGTCGGGGAAGTACGGGTCGCCATGCAAGTACGGTACCGCCCGGCGACGGCCCCGGCCCGGACCAACACAGGCTTTCCGGGCCGGAGCGCCCGTCGCCGGGCCCGTCTAGGCCTCCAGGACCACCGGGACGATCATCGGGCGCCGTCGCAGCTTGCGGTTCACCCAGGTGCCGATGACGCGGCGCACGACCTGCTGCAACTGGTGGGTGGTGTGGTCCGCGTTGGACTGCACCGCCTCCTCGAGCGCGCGGGCGATCCGCGGCTTGACGTCGTCGAACACGGCGTCGTCCTCGGCCACGCCACGGGCGTGGATGTCCGGGCCCGAGACGATCGTGCCGGTCTGGCGGTTGACCACGGAGATCACCGAGATGAACCCCTCCTCGCCGAGGATGCGCCGGTCCTTGAGGTCGGCGTCGGTGATCTCGCCGATCGAGGAGCCGTCCACGTAGACGAAGCCGCACTCGACCTGGCCGCTGACGCGGGCCACCCCGTCCTTGAGGTCCACCACGGAACCGTTCTCCGTCAGCAGGACGTTCTCCCCGGGCACGCCCGTGGCCTCGGCGATCCGGCCGTTGGCGATCAGGTGCCGGGTCTCACCGTGGACCGGCATGACGTGGGTGGGCCTGACGATGTTGTAGCAGTACAGCAGCTCGCCCTGGGAGGCGTGCCCGGAGACGTGCACCTTGGCCATCCCCTTGTGGACGACCTCGGCGCCCAGCTTCATCAGGCCATTGACCACGCGGAACACCGAGGTCTCGTTGCCGGGGATCAGCGAGGAGGCCAGCACCACCAGGTCTCCGGTGTCCAGCTGGATGCGGTGGTCGCCGTTGGCCATCCGGGACAGGGCGGCCATCGGCTCGCCCTGGGAACCGGTGCACATCAGCACCACCTCGTGGTCCGGCAGCCGGTCGACCTCCTTGAGGTCCACCAGGGTCCCCTCCGGGACGTCCAGGTAGCCCAGCTTGGCGGCGATGCCCATGTTGCGCACCATGGACCGGCCGACGAAGCACACCTTGCGCCCGTGCGCGCCGGCGGCGTCCAGGACCTGCTGGATGCGGTGGACGTGGGAGGCGAAGGAGGCGACGATGATGCGCTTGTCCGCCCGCGCGAACAGTCCCTCCAGGACCGGGCCGATCTCCTTCTCCGTGGTGGTGAACCCGGGGACCTCGGCATTGGTGGAGTCGGTCAGGAACAGGTCCACGCCCTCCTCGCCGAGCCGGGCGAAGGCGCGCAGGTCGGTGATGCGCCCGTCCAGGGGCAGCTGGTCCATCTTGAAGTCACCGGTGTGCAGGATGGTGCCGGCCGGTGTCTTGAGGGCCACGGCCAGGGCGTCCGGGATGGAGTGGTTGACGGCCACGAACTCGCACTCGAAGGGACCGAAGTGCTCGGTGTCCCCCTCCCTCACGGTGAGGGTGATCGGCCGGATCCGGTGCTCCTCGAGCTTGGCCTCGATCAGGGCCAGGGTCAGCGTGGACCCGATCAGCGGGATGTCCGGCCTCATCCGCAGCAGGTACGGCACCGCGCCGATGTGGTCCTCGTGGCCGTGGGTCAGGACCACGCCGATCACGTCGTCCAGGCGGTCCCGGATGTACTCGAAGTCCGGCAGGATCACGTCCACGCCGGGCTGGGTCTCCTCGGGGAACAGCACGCCGCAGTCGACGATGAGGATCTTGCCGTCCAGCTCGAAGGTCGTCATGTTCCGGCCGACCTCCCCGATGCCACCGAGCGGCACCACCCGGCAGGTGCCGGGCTTGAGCTGGGGCGGGGTGGACAGGCGGGGGCCTGGTGCCATGGGGTTCGGTCCCTTCTAGAAGGTGAGTCCGGCCTCCGCGAGGTCGGCGCGGATGACGGTCTGCTCGTCCTCGGTGGCCGGCGTCAGCGGCAGGCGGACCGTGGCACTGGGAAGGATGCCCTGCCACTGCAGGATCGTCTTGGTGGACACGGCACCCTGGATGTGGGTCATGACCGCGCGCTGGTACGGGTCCAGTTCGAAGTGCAGGGCGCGCGCGGCCGCCAGGTCCCCGGCGGCCATCGCGTCCACGAGCCGACGGTAGAGCCGGGGGGCCACGTGGGCGGTCACCGAGACGACACCCACGGCGCCTAGGGCCATCAGCGGCAGGGTCAGCGCGTCCTCACCCGAGTAGATGTGCAGGTCGGTGTTGGCGGCCACCAGGGTGGTGGACTGGAAGTCGCCCTTGGCGTCCTTCAGGGCCACGATGTTCGGGTGCGCGGCCAGGGCGATGATGGTGTCCGGCTCGATCGGCATGACCGAGCGGCCCGGGATGTCGTAGAGCATGACCGGCAGGTCGGTGGACGAGGCGATGGTCTCGAAGTGCGCCCGGATCCCGGCCTGGTTCGGCTTGTTGTAGTAGGGGGTGACGAGCAGCAGGCCGTCGACGCCGGCGCGCTCGGCCAGCAGGGACAGGTGCGCCGAGTGCCCCGTGTCGTTCATGCCGGTGCCGGCGATGACCTTCGCCCGGCCGCCCACGGCCTCGACGACGGCCTCGAACATCGCGATGTTCTCCTCGTCGCGCAGGGTCGAGGTCTCCCCCGTGGTGCCGGTGACGACCAGTCCGTCCGCGCCCTCGTCCACCAGATGGGCGGCCAGCTTCTGGGCCGAGTCCAGGTCCAGGCTGCCGTCCTCCGTGAACGGCGTCACCATGGCCGGGACCATGGTGCCGAAGGGCAGTTCGGAGCGTGCGGCAGGGGTGTCGATCATGGCGTCCAGCCTACCTGCGAGAATGTCCTGCGGTGCGTAAGTCACGCACGAGGACCTGATCACAGGAGGGGTGCATGGCGCTGCGCACGGAGGTCTCACGCCGCATCCCCGGCGTGGACGCCGCGCGGGGCATCGCCCTGCTGGGCATGATCGCGACGCACCTGATGGTGCTGGTCTCCGCCGACGGGACGGAACCGACGACGGTGGGGCTGGTGTTCGCGGGGAAGTCCTCGGCCCTGTTCGCCACCCTGGCCGGCGTCGGGCTGGCCCTGCTCACCGGTGGTGCGGGCGCCCGGCGTGCACCCCACCAGCAACCGCGCCTGGGGTGGGACCGGCGCCAGGTGGCCGTCCGCGCGGGCCTGCTGTTCGTCATCGGCCTGGCCTGCGGCTCGCTGGACACGAACGTGGCGATCATCCTGGCCCACTACGCCCTGTTGTTCCTCGCCGCCCTGCCGTTCCTGCACCTGGGGGCCCGGGCGCTGACCGGCTGGGCCGCCGGGTGGCTCCTGCTCTCCCCCGTGGCGGCGAGCCTGCTCTCCGCGGTCATGCAGTCCGCGGTGGGCGCCACGGCCTACGTGGAGCACTGGCGCATCTGGCACACTCCCGCCCTGCCGGACCTCGTGGTCCAGCCGGGGTTGCTCGCGTGGGACCTGCTGTTCACCGGGTACTACCCCGTGCTGCAGTGGCTCGGCTACGTGCTGTTCGGGCTGTTCCTCGGACGACTGCGCCTGGAGCGCATTCGGGTGTCCGCCACACTGGCCGCCGGCGGTGCGGCGCTGGCCGCCACGGCGTTCCTGGTCTCCCGGGGCCTGCAGTCGCTGCCGGGGGTGCTGGAGGCGATCGCCGCCGGCACCGGGGTGGGCCCGGCCCGGCTCGAGGCACAGCTGCTGACGGGCGCCGCGATCTCCACGGAGGCGATCCAGGCCCATCCGGTGTGGTTCACCCTGGCCACCCCGCACTCCGGGGCCCCGTTGGACCTGCTGCTGACCTGCGGCACCTCGGCCATGGTGCTGGGGGTCTGCCTCCTGCTGTGCACCGTGGGCCGGGGGGTGCTGGTCTACCCCCTGATGCCCCTGATCGGGGCCGGTTCGATGACCCTGACCCTGTACGTGGGTCACCTCGTGGCGCTGGACGCGTTCGGGTCCGCCACCGCCGGCTGGCCCCGGCTGGGGCTGCTCATCGCCTACTGGGTGGGCTGCCTGGTCGCCGGGACCATATGGCGCGGCTTCGGCTGGAAGGGCCCGCTGGAGTGGGGGGTCTCGACGGTCGCGTCCACCCTGGCGGGGCCCCGGCCCCAGGGGTCCTAGGGGTAGAGCCGGATCGCGTCCCGCATGGCCCGGCGGGCCCGGGTCCGGTCGCCCGAGGCGTCATAGCCCAAGGAGAGCCGGTACCAGGAACGCCAGTCCTCCGGGGCGGCCTCGGCCTCGGCCCGGAAGACCTCGAAATGCGCGTCCGCCACGGTGCGGTCGATCCGCCCGCCGGGTGAGCGCGGCAGGTCGTCGACGGGCAGGCCGCCCTCGGCGGCGAGCGTGCGGCCCAACCGCTCCATCATGATCCCGAAGCGCAGTTCACGCCACAGCGTCCACAATCCGACGGCCACGATCCCCAGGGTGGCCACCCCGAGCACCTTGGCCACCGGCTGCGGCGCCTGCATGAAGCCGACCGCCGAGACCACGGCGAGCACGGCGAACAGCAGCATGAGGGCGACGATCGCGCCCACACCGATCTTGGTCTTCATCAGGTCCCGTCAGTCCAGGTCGAGGTAGCCGTCGAGGCCGTAGGTCAGTCCCGGCCGCGAGGCCACGGTGCGCAGCCCCAGCAGCACCCCGGGCATGTACGCACCGCGGTCGAAGGCGTCGTGGCGGACGACCAGCTGCTCGCCCGGCCCGCCCAGGAGCACCTCCTGGTGGGCCTCCAGCCCGCGCAGCCGCACGGAGTGCACCCGGACACCGTCCACGAGGGCCCCGCGCGCTCCGTCCGGATCATGGGTGGTGGCGTCCGGGGAGGGTCCGACACCGGCCGCGGCCCGGGACTCGGCGATCAGTCCCGCCGTGCGCACGGCCGTGCCCGAGGGGGCGTCAACCTTGGCCGGGTGGTGCATCTCGATGAGCTCCACCGAGGGGAAGTACTTGGCGGCCTTGGCCGCGAAGGCGCTGGCCAGGACCGAGCCGAGGGCGAAGTTGGGGGCGATGAGGACCCCGACCCCGGGGTGTCCCGCGAGCTGCTCGGCCAGCACCGCCCGCCGTTCACCGGACCAGCCGGAGGTCCCGACGACGGTGTGCAGACCGTTCTCGACGGCGAAGGACACGTGGTCGGGCGATGCGTCCGGGACCGAGAGGTCCAGGACGTGGGTGGCACCGGCCTCGAGCACGGACTCCATCCGGTCCTTTGAGCCGAGCCGGGCGACGAGTTCCAGGTCTGCGGCGTCGTCGACCGCCTCGACGGCGTAGTGGCCCATCTTCCCTGAGGCGCCCAGGATGGCGACGCGGATCGAGTCTTGAGTCATGGACTCCAGTCTATGGCGCTACACCGCGGCCGCCGACGCCGCCTGCCGCTCATCGACCCTGCCGCCGTTGCGGACGGTGAAGGTCAGCGCCAGTGCCACGAGCGCGAAGGTGGCCAGCAGCATCAGCCCCACGAAGTAGCTGTTGTGCTCCTCGTTGTAGGTGGCTCCCATCACCAGCGGCGGGAAGTACCCGCCCAGCCCGCCGGCCGCGGCGATGATGCCGCCGATCGTCCCGACGTCACGCGGGTCCGCGGCGCGGCCGACCCAGCCGAACACGCCGCCGGTGCCCAGTCCCAGGAACAGGGCCATGAGCAGGAAGACGGGTCCGTAGACGCGTTCGGCGCCGGGCTGCAGGGCCACGATGACCGCCATGACCGCGGCCCCGGCGAACGAGGTCAGCGTGACGGCCCGCGGGCCGAGCCGGTCGGCGAGGGTGCCACCGACCGGCCGGGCGACCACGGCGGCCAGGGCGAAGCCGGCGGTGCGCCAGCCGGCCTCGGTGGCGGCGTAGTCGTAGATGTTGCCCAGGTAGGTGGGCAGGTAGTTGGAGAAGGCCACGAAGGCACCGAAGACCACGCCGTAGAGGAAGCAGAGCTGCCAGGTGACCAGCTGGGAGAAGGCCCGCCGGAGCTTGGGCAGCGCCGGGGTGGGCGTGGTGCCGGCCCGGGCGGGAGACTCCCGCAGCAGCAGGGCGCAGAGCACCGCGACCACCGCGACGATGACGGCCACGAGGACGTGGGTGGTCAGGTAGCCGATCCCGGCCACCAGTTGCGGGGTGGCGAAGGCGGAGACCGCGGTGCCGACCATGCCCGCCCCGAAGATGCCGGTGGCGAAGCCCTTGCGGTGCGGCGGATACCAGGCGGAGACGAAGGGGATGCCGATCGCGAAGACCGCTCCGGCGATGCCGAGGAAGAACGCCACGACCAGCAGCGGGACGTAGGCACCCAGCGACCCGACCAGGCCGGTGACCAGCACCAGTGGTGCCGTGAGGCCGAGCAGCACGGTGAACATGAGGCGCCCGCCGTAGCGGTCCGTCAGCACCCCGACCGGAACGCGGGCGACCGCGCCGACGAGGATCGGCATGGCCACCAGGACCGCGGTCTGGGTCGGGGCCAGGCCCATCTGCTCGGTGTAGCGGGCGGACAGCGGGCCGATCATCGTCCAGGCCCAGAACCCGACGGTGGAGGCCAGCGTGGCCAGCCACAGGTTCAGGGTCTGGCCCCGCAGGTCGGCGTCGCGGGCGGCGGGTGCGGTGGCGCTCATGGTCTGGCTCCTGGTTCCTGGTCCTGGTTCCTGGTCCTGGCGGCGGGTCCTAGCGGCGGGTCCGGGTACGCTCGCGGTCCGGGGTTCCCACGGGGTCCCAGCCGCGGCGGACGGGGACCGTCCCGCGGCCGGGCCGGCGGCTGTCCCGGGAGCGGTAGACGATGTAGGGACGGAACAGGTAGTGCAGCGGGGCGGTGAAGGCGTGCACCAGCCGGGTGAACGGCCAGACCGCGAACAGGGCGAACGCCCACAGCACGTGGACCTTGAAGCCCAGGGAGGCGGCGGCCATCGCGGCCACGTCCGGCTGCAGGATCCAGATGGAGCGGAACCACGGGGACACGGTGCTGCGGTAGTCCGTCACCGAGTGGTCGAACACGGAGATCGCGGTGACGGCCAGTCCCGCCAGGATCGCCCCCACCAGCAGCACGTACATGAACTTGTCGTTCTTGGTGGTGGCCATGAAGACGGGTCCCGTGGTGCGGCGGCGGTAGACGAGCAGCACGATCCCCACGAGGGTGCCGATGCCGGCGATCGAGCCGATGCCCAGGGCCATCACGTGGTACATGTCCTCCGTGACCCCCAGCGCGTCCGTCCAGGCCCGCGGGATCACCAGTCCCACGATGTGGCCGACCAGCACGGCCAGGATGCCGAAGTGGAACAGCGGGGACGCCCAGCGCAGCAGCCGCGACTCGTACAGCTGGGAGGACCGGGTGGTCCAGCCGAACTGGTCGTAGCGGTAGCGCCAGACGGTGCCCCCGATGAAGAAGGCCAGGACGATGTAGGGCAGCACGCCCCAGAGCAGTACGTCCCAGATGCCGACGGGGGCCTCAGCGCCGTCCATGTCCTGATCCTTCCGAGGTGGGGGTGAAGGGGAGCAACCGCGGGTCGGAGGCGTCCAGCCCGACCGTCTCGGCGGGCGGGCCGTACCCGGCCATGGCCTGCACGGCGCTCTTGTCCGCGGGCGAGGGGCCGGGCAGGGTGGAGCAGACCAGGGCGACGATCCCCTGCTGGGGCAGCGCGTCGTCCCGCAGGGCCAGGCGCAGCAGTTCCAGGGAGGGCCGGTAGCGCTGGAGCAGCTCGTAGCCGGCGTCCGGACTCACCCGGGCGGCGAACTCGAGCACCAGCGGGAGGTAGTCCGGCAGCTCGGCGTCGTCCGGTGCGCAGCCGTGGGAACGGTAGACCTCCTTGAACGCGGCCAGCGCCTCGCCCCGGCGGCGCGTGTCCCCGTCCGTCCAGTAGGTCAGGTGCAGGCTGTGCCGCCGGGACAGGTCGTACTCCCGGACGTAGTCGGACTGGACCTCGTGCAGGGGCCGGGCGGTGAGCCAGTCGACCAGTGGCTGGGTCAGGGCCGGTTCCACGCCGACCTCGGCGAGCGCCGCGCGCACCGGCTCGATCCGCTCCAGCAGCTCCTCGTCCGGATAGGACAGCAGCACCGCCGCCGCCTGCCGCACGACCGCGCTGCGGACCGGGTCGGGGTCCGTGAAGTCCTCCGGGTCCAGGCTGCCCCTCCCGGGCTTGCCCAGCAGCCGCTCCAGGAGCCTCATGCCGTCTCACCGCTTCGGGTGGTGGTGCCGTCGGCCGGACCGGGCGGTTCCTCCACCTGGCCCACGTCCTCGGCCGTGCGGTGCGGGAACAGGCCCTCGGGCGTGCCGTGGCCGTCCCAGTTGAGCAGGTTCACGCGGCCGGCCAGCTGGGTGTTGCCGGTCGGGTCGTCGGCGGTCTGCCGGGCCTGCAGGGCCATGAACGTCTCCTGGGCCACCGGGACCGGCCGCCCGGAGGCCTCCCCGAACCCGCCCATCTGGCCCATGCCGGGGCCACCGTCCACGTCCAGCGAGCAGCCCAGCTCCTCGAGGTTGTGGGCGTCCTCCACGTGGGCCGAGGGGATGACGTAGCGCTCGCCGTACTTGGCGATCGCCATCAGCCGGTACATCTCCTGGACCTGGGCCCCGGTCATGCCGACGGCCCGGGCGATGGACTCGTCCGCCTCCCGGCCCAGGGTGATGTCGCGCATGTAGGAGCGCATGGCGGCGAGCCTGCGCAGCACGTCCATGACCAGCCGGGTGTCACCGGCGGTGAACAGCTCGGCCAGGTACTCCACCGGGATCCGCAGCGACTCGATGGCCCCGAACAGGTTCTCGGCGTCCTCGCCGTCGTGGCCCTGGTCCTTGAGCAGGTCGACCACCGGGGACAGCGGCGGGACGTACCAGACCATCGGCATGGTCCGGTACTCCGGATGCAGCGGCAGGGCCACCCGCATCTCCTTGGCCAGCTTGTACACCGGCGAGCGCCGGGCCGCGTCGAGCCAGTCCTCGGGGATGCCCTCGGCCCGCGCCGCCTCGATCACGGCCGGGTCGTGCGGGTCCATCATGAGGTCGAGCTGGGCCTCGTACAGGTCCTGCTCGTCCGGGACCGAGGCGGCCTCGGTGACCCGGTCGGCGTCGTACAGGAAGATGCCGATGTACCGCAGCCGGCCCACGCAGGTCTCCGCGCACACCGTGGGGATGCCCACCTCCACGCGGGGGTAGCAGAACGTGCACTTCTCGGCCTTGCCGGACTTGTGGTTGTAGTAGATCTTCTTGTACGGGCAGCCGGTCACGCACTGGCGCCAGCCGCGGCAGCGGTCCTGGTCCACCAGCACGATCCCGTCCTCGGCGCGCTTGTAGATGGCCCCGGAGGGACAGGAGGCCATGCAGGAGGGGTTCAGGCAGTGCTCGCAGATCCGCGGCAGGTAGAACATGAAGGTCTGCTCGAACTCGAACCTGACCTTGTCCTCCGACTCCCTCCGGACCTTCTCCACGATCGGGTCCAGGTGACCGGACCCGGCGGTGCCGCCCAGGTTGTCGTCCCAGTTCGCCGACCAGGAGATCCGGGTGTCCTTCCCCGTGATCAGTGACTTGGGCCTGGCCACCGGGAAGTCGTCCCCGGCCGGGGCGTTGATGAGGTTCTCGTAGTCGTAGGTCCACGGCTCGTAGTAGTCCTTGAGCTCGGGCTGCACCGGCGAGGCGAAGATCCCGAACATCTTGGCCAGGCGGCCCCCGGACTTGAGCCTGAGGTTCCCCCGCCGGTTCAGCTCCCAGCCGCCCCGCCACTTCTCCTGGTCCTCGTACCGGCGCGGATAGCCCTGACCGGGGCGGGTCTCCACGTTGTTGAACCACACGTACTCGGTGCCGGCACGGTTGGTCCAGGCCTGCTTGCACGTCACGGAGCAGGTGTGGCAGCCGATGCATTTGTCCAGTGCCATCACCATGGCGGTCTGGGCCATGATCCTCATCAGTACTGCACCTCCTGGGAGCGCTTGCGGACCACCGAGATGATGTCCCGCTGGTTGCCGGTGGGGCCGAGGTAGTTGAACGCCCAGGACAGGTGCGCGTAGCCGCCGATCATGTGCGTGGGCTTGACCAGGATCCGGGTCACCGAGTTGTGGATGCCCCCGCGCCGTCCCGTGGCCTCGGACTTCGGCACGTCGATGGTGCGTTCCTGGGCGTGGTGGACGTACACGACGCCCTCGGGCATCCGGTGGGAGACGATCGCCCGGCCCACGAACACCCCGTTGTTGTTGACGCACTCCACCCAGTCGTTGTCCGTCACCTCGATGAGCGCGGCGTCCTGGGCGCTCATCCACACGGAGGTGCCGCCGCGGGAGAGCGAGAGCATGAACAGGTTGTCCTGGTACTCCGAGTGGATGGACCACTTGTTGTGCGGGGTCAGGTAGCGCAGCGAGATCGACAGCTCCCCGCGCTCGCCCAGCTTCGGCTCGCCGAACAGGCGGTGCATGTCCAGCGGCGGCCGGTACAGCGGCAGCATCTCCCCCATGTCCTTCATCCAGTCGTGGTCCAGGAAGAAGTGCATGCGCCCGGTCAGGGTGTGGAAGGGCTTGAGCCGCTCGATGTTGACCGTGAACGGGGCGTACCGCCGCCCGCCCGTCTCCGAACCGGACCACTCCGGGGAGGTGATCACGGGCACCGGCGCGGCCTGGGTGTCCGCGAAGGTGATCCGCTTCTCCTGGCTGCCGGCGGCCAGGTCCGCCAGCGGCACCCCGGTGCGCTTCTCCAGGGTCTCGAATCCCTGCACGGCCAGTTCCCCGTTGGTGGTCCCGGAGAACATCAGGATGGCCTCGGCCATCCGCGCGTCGGTGTCCACGGCCGGGCGGCCGGCGGCGGCACCGGAGTCGAACACCCCGTGCAGCCGGCCGAGCAGCTCGACCTGCTCGGTGACGTCGTACGTGATGTGCTTGGTCGTGAAGCCCAGCGTCTCCGCCAGCGGCCCGACCGCGGTGAACTTGTCCCCGATGGCCGTGTAGTCCCGCTCCACGATCTTCAGGTTCGGCAGGTTCCTCCCGGGCACGGCCGGCAGGTCGGTGCCCTTCCACTCCGGGACGATGCCCCCGGGCTGGGCGATCTCCCCCGGGGTGTCGTGCGTCAGCGCCGTGGCGACGACGTCCCGGCGCACCCCCAGGTGGGTCCTGGACTGGCGCGAGACCTCCTCGGCGAGCAGCCGGAACAGGTCGTAGTCGGTCTTGGCCTCCCACGGCGGGGTGATCGCGGGGGTGAAGGCGTGCACGTAGGGGTGCATGTCCGTGGAGGACAGGTCGTGCTTCTCGTACCAGGTGGCGGCCGGGAACACCACGTCCGAGAGCAGCGTGGAACTGGTCATCCGGAAGTCCGCGGAGACCAGCAGGTCCAGCTTCCCCTCGGGGGCCTCCTCGTGCCAGCGGACGTCGCGCGGCCGGGACTCGCCGTGGTCCCCGCCCAGCACGTTGTGGTGGGTGCCCAGCAGGTGCTTGAGGAAGTACTCCTCCCCCTTGGCCGAGGACCCGAGGAGGTTCGAGCGCCACAGCACCAGGGTGCGCGGCCAGTTGGCCTCGGCGTCCGGGTCCTCCACCGCCATCTGCAGGGACTCGTCCTTGAGCCGGGCGGCGATCCACTCGGCCTCGGTGGCGGCCTCGCCGTTCCCGACGGCGGCCGCGGCCCGGTCCGCGACGTCCAGCGGGTTCTGGGTGAACTGCGGGTAGAACGGCATCCAGCCCAGGCGGGTGGACTGGGCGATCACGTCCGCGGTGTGCTTGCCCGCCAGGTGGCCCTCGGCCAGCGGGGACTGCAGTGAGTCCGTGGAGTAGCCGTCCGAGCGGAACTGGTCCGTGTGCATGTACCAGAAGGCGGTGCCGATCATGAACCGCGGCGGACGGGTCCAGTCCGAGGCGGCCGCCATGGCGGCCCAGCCGGTGATGGGCCGGGCCTTCTCCTGGCCGACGTAGTGCGCCCAGCCGCCGCCGTTGCGGCCCTGGCAGCCGGAGAGCATCAGCAGCGCCAGGATGGCGCGGTACGTGGCGTCCCCGTGGTACCACTGGCAGATGCCGGCGCCGAGGATGATCATGGACCGCCCGCCGGAGTCCTCGGCGTTCTTGGCGAACTCGCGGGCGGTGCGGATGGCGGCCTCGGCGGGCACCGAGGTGATGTCCTCCTGCCAGGCCGGGGTGTAGGGCGTGTGGGGGTCGTCGTAGCCGCCGGCCCACTGGCCCGGCAGGCCTGCGCGGCCGACGCCGTACTGGGCGAGCATCAGGTCGAACACCGTGGTGACCTTCCGCCCGGCCACCTCGGTGACCGGGACCCCCCGGCGGATCACCGACCCGGAGCCGTCCGCGGCGGTGAAGGCGGGCAGGTCCACCACGGAGGCGCCGCCGTCGTACCCCGCGGTGTCCGCCACCGACAGCGAGGGCCGCACGCCCTTCAGGTCCAGGTTCCAGCGCCCCTCGTCCCGCTCGTTGTACCGGAAGCCCACGGAGCCCTGCGGCACCACCGGGGTGCCGGCGTCCCGGTCCATCAGCACCGTCTTGAAGTGCGGGTCCGCCGCGTCGGCCTCGGGCCCGCCGAGGTCGGCGGCCGTGAGGAACTTGCCGGGCACCACGGTGCCGTCCGCGCGCTCGTCCAGGGTGACGAGGAAGGGCAGGTCCGTGTACTGCAGCACGTAGTCCTCGAAGAACGGCACGCGGCGGTCCACGAAGTTCTCCCGGAGCACCACGTGCCCCATGGACATCGCCAGGGCGGCGTCCGTGCCGGCCTGGGCCGGCAGCCACTCGTCCGCGAACTTGGTGTTGTCCGCGTAGTCCGGGCTGACGGAGACGACCTTGGTGCCGCGGTAGCGCACCTCCGCCATCCAGTGGGCGTCCGGGGTGCGGGTGACGGGGACGTTGGAGCCCCACATCATCAGGTAGGTGGCGTCCCACCAGTCACCGGACTCGGGCACGTCGGTCTGGTCGCCGAACACCTGGGGGCTGGCCACCGGGAGGTCCGCGTACCAGTCGTAGAAGCTGTTCATCACCCCGCCGATGAGGTTGATGAACCGCGCGCCGGCGGCGTGGGAGACCATGGACATGGCCGGGATGGGCGAGAAGCCGGTGCAGCGGTCCGGGCCGTAGGTCCTGATGGTGTGCACGTGGGCGGCCGCGGAGAGCTCGATCGCCTCCTGCCAGCTGGCCCGCACCAGACCGCCCTTGCCGCGGGCCCGCTGGTAGGTGCGGCGCCTGTCCGGGTCCTCGACGATGGACCGCCAGGCCGTCACCGGATCGCCCCCGGTGGCCTTCTTGGCGTCACGGTACATCTGCAGCAGCGTGCCGCGGACGTAGGGGTAGCGCACGCGGGTGGGCGAGTACGTGTACCAGGAGAACGCGGCGCCGCGGGGGCAGCCGCGCGGCTCGTACTCGGGACTGTCCGGGCCGACCGAGGGGTAGTCGGTCTCCTGGGCCTCCCACGTGATGATCCCGTCCTTGACGTACACCTTCCAGGAACAGGACCCGGTGCAGTTCACCCCGTGGGTGGAGCGGACCACCTTGTCGTGACTCCACCGGTTCCGGTAGAACGCGTCACCGTCCCGGCCCCCCTCCCGGAAGACCGCTCGGCCGTCCTCGGTCTCGTCCCATCGGGTGAAGAACCGACCGATGCTGAGCAGTGCCTGAGTTGCCGGGCCATCCATGCCGGGCTTGACCGGGGTCACCATGGGGCCACTGTAAGCATGACGAGGCCCCCAGCGGCAGACCCCAGTCATGGGATCGGCCGCCGGAGGCCTCGTGAGGGGCGATTGTTCACCGGTCGGTCACCTGACCGGGCCGGACAGCCCGGTCAGGCCCGTGCGCGTGCCCTCATCGCGCCCGGTCGTGGTCCGTGGGTCACACGGGGCCGGCGTCGCCCTCCCGGATGCGCTCCGGGTTGAGCGAGCGGCCGGTGTGCGTGCGGGAGGAGCCGACGACGTTCCCGGACTTCCAGTCCGCCCAGCCCGGACGATCGACCATGAAGTCCTCGATCTCGGCCGCGGAGGCCACGAGCTTCGGGTCGTGCTTGAGGTAGTGACGGGTCTCCCGGGCGATCAGGCCGGACAGGATGAGCAGGCCGATGAGGTTCGGCAGGGCCATCAGGCCGTTCATGATGTCGGAGAAGTTCCAGACGACCGCCAGCGGCACGGTGCAGCCGATGAAGACCACGAGCGAGAACACGACGCGGTACGGCATCACCAGCCGCTGGCCGAAGAGGCGCTCGACGTTGCGCTCGCCGTAGTAGGACCAGCCCAGGATGGTGGAGAAGGCGAACATCACCAGGCCGAGGGTGACGATCCAGTGGCCCCACTGGCCCGGCAGGCCGGTGGAGAACGCCTCGCCGGTCATCAGGGCCGCGGAGACCTGTTCGCCGGTCTCCTCGTCGACGCGGTTCCAGGCGCCGGTGGTGATGATGACCAGGCCCGTGCAGCTCACGACGATGATGGTGTCGATGAACGTCTGGGTCATCGAGACCAGGCCCTGGCGGACCGGGTGCGTGGTCTGCGCGGCAGCGGCCGCGATCGCGGCAGAGCCCATGCCGGACTCGTTCGAGAACATGCCGCGGGCCACGCCGTACTGGATCGCGATGATCAGGATCGATCCGGTGAACCCGCCGACGGCGGCGGTGCCGGTGAAGGCATCGGTGAAGATCAGGGCGAGGGCGGCCGGGATGTCCACGACGTTGGCGATGAGGATGTACAGCGACGCCGCCACGTAGAAGACGATCATGACCGGCACGAACCCGGCGGTGACCCGGCCGATGGACTTGATGCCGCCCACCAGCACGAGCAGGGTCATCACGGTCAGGATGATGCCGGTGATCCAGGGCAGCAGGCCGAAGGACTCCTCGACGTTGGCCGCGATGGAGTTGGCCTGGGTCATGTTGCCGATGCCGAAGGAGGCCAGGAAGGCGAAGACGGCGAAGGACAGCGCCAGGATCTTCCCGAGCGGGCCCTTGATGGCCTTCTGCAGGTAGTACTGCGGCCCGCCGGACTTGTCCCCGGCCTCGTCGGTGGTCCGGAACCGGACGGCCAGATAGGCCTCCGAGTACTTCGAGGCCATGCCCACCAGGCCGGTCACCCACATCCAGAACAGGGCGCCCGGCCCGCCGATGCCGATGGCGGTGGCCACGCCGACGATGTTGCCGGTGCCCACGGTGGCCGCCAGGGCGGTGGTGAGGGCCTGGAACTGCGAGATGTCACCCTCCTCGGAGTCATCCCGGCGCCGGATGATCCCGAGGTTCAGAGCGGGGAAGAGCTTGTGGAATTGCAGGAACCCCAGCCGGATGGTCAGGTACAGGCCCGTGCCGAGCAGCAGCGGGATGAGGAAGAAGGGCCCCCAGACGAAGGACCCGATGTCTCCCAGGACTTTTTCCAGTTGTTCCATGACGATGGACCGGTCTTTCTCTCACAGGGTGCGATGCCCGTCCCCCACGGGCCTGAACCGGCCACCGCAGCGGCCGGAACGTCCAGAATGTGTCATGCACCACGGCCAGTCAAGCGACGTGCCGACGAATGCGGGAACCTGAACATGATGGACATGTTCAACCGTTCCCTCAGGATCTGCGGGGCGAGTCCGGCCCGACCACGATGGTGGCCCGCGGCGACTCCGCCAGGCGTCGGGCCACCGCGCGGACCTGGTCGGAGGTGACCTGGCGCCACCGGTCCAGGGCACCGTCCAGGTCCACGAACTCACCGGTCACGAGCTCTGCGCGTCCCAGCCGGGACATCCGGGACCCGGTGTCCTCCAGGCCCAGGACCGTGCCCCCGGACAGCTGTCCGCGGGCGCGGTCGAGCTCCTCGTCGGTGATGCCGTGCTCGGCCAGGCGTTCCAGTTCCCGCACCATCAGCCCGGCCACGGAGTCCGCCCGGGCCGGGGAGCAGCCGGCGTACAGCCCGAAGTAGCCCACGTCCGAGTAGGAGGCCGAGAACGAGTACGTGTTGTAGGCCAGTCCGCGCTTCTCCCGGACCTCCTGGAACAGCCGGGAGCTCATGCCGCCGCCCAGGGCCGAGTTCATCACGGCCAGGGCGAACCGGTCCGGATCCAGGGTGTGCACGGAGCGGCCTCCGACGAGGACCGAGGCCTGCTCCACCGGGCGTGCCACCCGGTGCACGCCCTCGGTGATCCCGGCCCCGGTGTAGACGTGGCTGCGCCGCGGGGCCGGTGCGGCGCCCTCGGGCAGGTCCCAGCCGGAGCGCTGCAGGGCCTGCAGGACCAGCCGGCACACCTCCTCGTGGTCCAGCCCCCCGGCCGCGGTCACCACCAGCTCGTCCGGCCGGTACCACTGCCGGTAGTGGTCCACCACGCGGTCGCGGGAGATCACCCGGATGGCGTCCGGGGTGCCACCGATCGGGCGGCCGAGCGGGTGCCCGTCCAGCAGCCTGATGGCCAGCTCCTCGTGGGCTGTGTCGACGGGGTCGTCGGCGTCCATGGCGAGTTCCTCGAGGATGACGCCCCGCTCGGTCTCCAGTTCCACCGGGTCGATCAGCGCCGAGGTCACCATGTCGGTGATGACCTCGATGGCCATCGGCAGGTCGGTGTCCAGCACCCGTGCGTGGTAGCAGGTGGACTCCTTCGCGGTCGAGGCGTTGGACTCCCCGCCCACGCGGTCGAACGCGGTGGCGATGTCCATCGCGGACCGGTGCGGGGTGCCCTTGAAGAGCAGGTGCTCCAGGAAGTGCGTCGAGCCGAAGCCCCCCTCGGCCTCGTCGCGCGATCCCACAGCGATCCAGAAGCCGATCGTCACCGACCGCTGCTCCGGCATCGACTCCGTGAGCACCCGGACGCCCCCGGGCAGCACGGACCGGCGCACCACGGAGCCGTGCCCGGCGTCCTGGATGGTGCCGGTGAAGTCTGCGGGGATCGGGATGGTGGGAGTCATGTGCCTGAAACTACCAGCGCGCGCCCACGGTTCCGGCCACCGCGCCTGCTCCCGGGTACGCGACAGGCCGGTGGGCCGCACTCTCGTGCGGCCCACCGGCCTGTCAGGACGCGTTCACCCCTCCTCCCGCGGTCCCCGCCCCAGGCGCGGCACCGGCCGGAGCCGGGCTGCGCCGTCGTCGGGACGTCCGGGAGGACCGGCGGGAGGGAGCGTCAGCCCTCCTGGTCCGCGCCCTCGGACTCCTCGGAACCGGACCCGCCCTCGGACGAGGCGCCGTCCTCGACCACGGGGGCCAGGGAGAGCTTGCCGCGGTCGTCGATCTTGGTGATCTCCACCTGGATCTTCTGGCCGACCTCGACGACGTCCTCGACGTCCTCGACGCGCTTGCCCTCGTTGATCTTGCGCAGCTCGGAGATGTGCAGCAGCCCGTCCTTGCCCGGGGTCAGGGACACGAAGGCGCCGAAGGTGGTCAGCTTCACCACGGTGCCGAGGTAGCGCTCACCAACCTCGGGGACCTGCGGGTTGGCGATGGCGTTGACCGCCGACCGGGCGGCCTCGGCCTGCGAGCCCTCGGTGGCGCCGATCAGCACGGTGCCGTCGTCCTCGATGGAGATGTCCGCGCCGGTGTCGTCCTGGATCTGGTTGATCATGGCGCCCTTGGGGCCGATGACCGCACCGATCTTGTCCACCGGGATCTTGATGGCGATGATCCGCGGCGCGTACTGGCTCATCTCGTCCGGTGCGTCGATCGCGGCGTTCAGGACGCCCAGGATGTGCAGCCGGGCCTCACGGGCCTGGGTCAGGGCGGCCGCCAGCACGGAGGCCGGGATGCCGTCCAGCTTGGTGTCCAGCTGGATCGCGGTGACGAACTCGGAGGTGCCGGCCACCTTGAAATCCATGTCACCGAAGGCATCCTCGGCGCCGAGGATGTCGGTCAGGGCCGCGTACCGCGTCTGGCCGTCCACGGTGTCCGAGACGAGGCCCATGGCGATGCCGGCCACGGGGGCCTTCAGCGGCACGCCGGCGTTGAGCATCGACAGGGTCGAGGCGCAGACCGAGCCCATGGAGGTGGAGCCGTTGGAGCTCAGGGCCTCGGAGACCTGGCGGATGGCGTAGGGGAACTCCTCGCGGGAGGGCAGCACGGGCACGATGGCCCGCTCGGCCAGTGCGCCGTGGCCGATCTCGCGGCGCTTCGGGGAACCCACGCGGCCGGTCTCGCCGGTGGAGTACGGCGGGAAGTTGTAGTGGTGGATGTAGCGCTTGGAGGTCTCCGGGGCCAGCGAGTCGATCTGCTGTTCCATCTTGAGCATGTTCAGCGTGGTGACACCCATGATCTGGGTCTCCCCGCGCTCGAAGATGGCGGAGCCGTGCACGCGCGGCAGGACCTCGACCTCGGCGGTCAGCTTGCGGATGTCCGTCAGGCCACGGCCGTCGATGCGGACCTGGTCCTTGAGGATGCGCTGGCGCACGACCTGCTTGGTGACGGCACCGTAGGCCTTGGCGACCTCCTGGCGGCGCTCGGCGAAGGCCGCGCCCTCACCGGTCAGTGCCTCGATGACCTCGAGGTGGTAGGCGTCGGAGGCGTTCTGGCGCTCCTGCTTGTCACCGATCGAGTAGATCTCGGTCAGCCGGGCGGCGGCGAACTCCTCCACCGCGGCGTAGGCGTCGTCCTCGTAGTCCTTGAAGACGGGGACGTCCACCGGGGCCTTGGCCGCGCGGGCGGCCAGGTCGGCCTGGGCCTCGCACAGGGCCTTGATGAACGGCTTGGCGGCCTCGAGGCCCTCGGCCACGATCTCCTCGGTGGGGGCGGTGGCGCCCTGGTCCTTGACCAGGCTCCAGACGCCGGGGGTGGCCTCTGCCTCGACCATCATCACGGCGATGTCGTCACCGGCCACGCGGCCGGCCACGGCCATGTTGAACACGGCGTTCTCCAGCTGCGAGTGCTTCGGGAAGGCGACCCACTGGCGGTTGCCGGCGCCGTCGTCGATCAGGGCGACGCGCACGCCGCCGATCGGGCCGGAGAACGGCAGGCCCGAGAGCTGGGTGGACATGGACGCGGCGTTGATGGCCACGGTGTCGTAGATCTCGTCCGGGGCGATCGAGGTGACGGTCACGACGACCTGCACCTCGTTGCGGATGCCCTTGGTGAAGGCCGGGCGCAGCGGACGGTCGATCAGGCGGCAGGTGAGGATGGCGTCCGTGGTCGGACGGCCCTCACGCCGGAAGAACGAGCCGGGGATGCGGCCGGCGGCGTACATCCGCTCCTCCACGTCCACGGTGAGCGGGAAGAAGTCGAAGCCCTCGCGCGGGGACTTGCCGACGGTGGTGGCGGACAGCATCGACGTCTCCTCGTCGATGTAGACCATGGCCGCACCGGCGGCCTGCTGGGCCAGGCGGCCCGTCTCGAAGCGCACGACGCGCTGGCCGTAGGAGCCGTTGTCGATGACGGCTTCGGCGAACTGGATCTCGGGACCCTCCATGGGTGGGTGTCCTTTCGTAGCGGCCCGCCGCGTCACCACCCGGTCTTCGATCGAAGCCCCCGGACGCTTGGGTTCCGGAGGCCACTGTCGAGGACCGCGAACGGCGACTCGTGAGCGGGCATGGATAGAGATGGTGGGAGCCGTGCGCTCGGCGCGGTCCCCCGGATAAGACTAGAGGCGGCGACCCGCTGGGGGGAAACCCCCACGCGGACCGCCGCCCCTACGTCACGTCACTTACGCAGGCCCAGACGCTCGATCAGGGCGCGGTAGCGCGCGATGTCGGTCTTCTCGAGGTAGCCGAGCATGCGACGACGGCGACCGACCAGGGCCATCAGGCCGCGGCGGGTGTGGTGGTCGTGCTTGTGCGACTTCAGGTGCTCCGTCAGGTCCTTGATGCGCCGGGACAGCACGGCGATCTGGACCTCGGGGGAACCGGTGTCACCCTCGTGGGTGGCGTATTCCTTGATGATGGACGTCTTGACGGCGGGGTCGAGTGCCACGCGAACTCCTCATGAGTTGTGCCGCGATCAGAGAGGACGGTCCCGCCACCGCGGACTGCAGCGGGCGCCAGCCGTCCATCCTAGCAGAGGGGCCGGACCTCGCAACGCCACGCGCTCGTGACGTACGGCAGCTCCAGCAGCTCCCCGGGCGCGTGTCCCAGGTGCTCGAGGAGGTACCAGTCCAGGTTGGCGCGCATCCGGTCACGCACGGCGTCCGTGGCGCGCAGGTGGTAGGACCGGGTGGCCATCAGGTCGTGGAGCCCCTCCGGGGTGATCGGCTGGGTCCAGTGCCACCACCGGCCCTCGGGTGCCGTGAACCGCTCCCCCACGGCCGGAGGCTGCCGCGGCGGGTGCACGTCACCGGCGTGCATGATCCGGCTGAGCCGGTGGACCCAGGGCACCGAGGTGTCCAGCTGGTTGGAGACGATGCCCAGCACGCCGCGCCCGAGCAGCCGTGCGGCCTCCCCGGCCCCGGCCTCGGGATCGATCCAGTGCCAGGCCTGGGCGGCGGTCACCACGTCCGCGCAGCCGTCCGGCAGCCCGGTCCGCTCGCCCCCGGCCTGCACGGTGCGCACGCGGGGCAGTGCGGCCCGCAGGACCTCGAGCATCGCCGCGGAGGGATCGACGGCGCTCACCTCCAGTCCGTGGGCGTCCAGCAGGGCGGTGAACAGTCCCGTGCCGGCCCCGAGGTCCACGGCGGTCCGGGCGCCGGCGGGGACCAGGAAGTCCACCACGCCGGCCGGATAGGACGGCCGAATCGCGTCGTAGCGCCGGCCGGTGGCGAGGAACGCCTCGCCCTGGTGAAGCCGGGCGGCCTCCGTCAGCCGGGGGGCGGCCGTCGGGCGCGGGGGGACGGGACTCACGAGGGGACGGCCAGGACCTGACGGGTGCGGTCGACGTCGTCGGTCATCTGCTCGATCAGCTTCGGGATGCCCTCGAAGGCGACCATGCCGCGCAGCCGCTCGACGAACTCGACCGCGACCTGCTGGCCGTACAGGTCGAAGTCCTCCACGGCCTCGTCCGGCCGGTCGATCACGTGGGCCTCGACCACGCGGGAGACCCCGTCGAAGGTCGGGTTGGAACCCACGGAGATCGCCGCCGGCCAGCGGCGGCCGGATTCCTCGTGCAGCCAGCCCGCGTACACGCCGTCGGCCGGGATCATCCCCTGGACCTCGTCCGAGAGGTTGGCGGTGGGGAAGCCCAGTTCCCGGCCGCGGGCGAACCCGTGCACGACCTCGCCGTGGACGCGGTGGTTCCGGCCGAGCACCCCGGCGGCCTCGGAGACGTCCCCGGCGCGCAGCGCGTCCCGGATCCAGGTGGAGGAGCACCGGCGGTCCTCGCCGTAATCGGCCACCGGCACCACGTCGAAGTGGTACTTCTGGCCCAGGGCGCACATCGTGTCGAAGTCGCCGGCGTTGCGGTACCCGAAGCGGACGTCGCGGCCGACCACCACGGTGCGGGCATGCAGGGCGTTGACGATGACGTTGCGCACGAACTCCTCGGGGCTCTGCTGGGCGAACTCGAGGGTGTAGTGGATGACGACCAGGCCGTCCAGGCCCACCTGGGACAGCAGGCGGGACTTCTCCTGCAGGTCCGTGATGGACTCCTGCGGCTCGTTGGGCCGGTGCACCACGCGCGGGTGCGGGTCGAAGGTGATCGCGATCGCGCACTGCCCGGCGGAGCGGGCCGTGGAGACCACGTGCTCGAGCACCTGCCGGTGTCCTCGGTGCACGCCGTCGAAGTTCCCGATGGTGACGACGGACGGCTCGAGTCCCGGGGGCACCTCGGCCAGCCCGTCCCAGTAGTGCACTACGGTCCTTCCGCCTCGTCGGTCCTTCAGGTCCACGGGATTCCGGGGACCCTGAACATTATCCACCCGCTCCGGTGCGGCCTGCGACCTCGTCACGGTGCGTGAGCAGCCAGGCCAGGCCGAGGAGGGGCAGGACGAGCGGGATGTAGCCGTAACCGGCGCCGAAACGGCTCCACACGGTGTCGTCCGCGAACAGCTCCGGGTCCAGCACGGTCCACAGGCCCACGCCGAGCACCCCGGCCAGTTCCACCAGGACGGCGACCAGGGAGACGTACCAGGCGGTGCGCCCCGTGCGGGCCAGGGACAGCGTGGCCACGATGTAGACGGCGGCGGCGAAGGCGGAGAGCAGGTAGGCCAGCGGGGCGGCGGAGAACTCCGTGGCGAGCTGGTACAGCGACCGGGCGAAGGAGGACAGGGCGAAGACGGCGTAGACCATCACCAGGATGCGGCCCAGCCCCTGGTTGCGCTTCGGCCGGGCGGGCGCACCCCCGGACTCGAGGACCTTCTCAGCCAAACCAGATCACCTGCATCCTGTACAACATCACGAAGACGGTGGGGCCGACGGCGGCCATCACCAGGTTGGACCAACGGGTCTTGTCCGTCACGGCCCACACGAAGGCCACCAGGGGCACCACCAGCGCGGTGAGGACGTACCCCCAGAACTCCCAGAGGGCTCCGCTGACCGCCTCACCCCCGGACATCCGGAACGCCGCCCCGGTGCCGTAGACGAGCAGGAACAGCTCGACGGCGGCGATCGAGAGGATCGAGGCGTCCGCCGGGAAGCGGCGCAGCACCGTCATGACGACGCAGATGAGCAGGGAGAGGGCACACACCACCGTCCCCGCCCAGAACCAGGCATCGAGGATCACGGGGCACCGTCCGACGCGGCCGGCGCGAACACGATCTCCGGCTTGGCCCTGCCGTCCCGGTCGCTGAGGAGCGCGACGACGGCTCCGTCCGGGGCCTGCCCCGCCACGGTGCCCTCACGACCGGTCGCGGTGATCCGCCGGCCGAAGGACAGCTCCACCGCCTCGTCCGGGGTCAGCCGGCGGACGGGGAACAATCCGGCGGCGGCCTCGGACAGGTCCGTCGCGGTGAACCGCTCCCCCAGCTGCTCGATGGTCACGGCGTCGGCCACCGAGAACGGCCCGACGGCGGTGCGGCGCAGCGCTGTCAGGTGCCCGCCGGTGTCCAGCGCCTCGCCGAGGTCCCGGGCCAGGGCCCGGATGTAGGTACCGGAGGAGCAGTCGACCTCCACGTCCAGGTCCACGATGCGCCCGCCGTCCAGGCGCCGGAACCCGGTCAGCTCGAAACGGCGGACGGTGACCGGCCGGGCCTCGAGGGTGACGTCCTCACCGGAGCGGACCCGGTCGTAGGCGCGCCGGCCGTCCACCTTGATGGCGGACACGGCCGAGGGCACCTGCTGGATCGCGCCGGTCAGCGGGAGCATCGCCGCACGCACCCGGTCCTCGGTGACGGCGTTGGCGAGCCTGGTCTGCACGACCTCGCCCTCGGCGTCGTCGGTGACCGTGCTCTGGCCGAGCCGCACGGTGGCCAGGTAGGTCTTGTCGGACCCGGTGATGGCGGTGAGCAGCCGGGTGGCCTTGTTGAAGCCGACCACGAGCAGGCCCGTGGCCATCGGGTCGAGGGTGCCGGCGTGGCCGACCTTCCGGGTGCCGGCCAGCCGGCGGACCTTCCCGACGACGTCGTGGGAGGTCCAGCCGGCCGGCTTGTCCACCAGCACCAGCCCGGAGGCGGAGGTGCCCGGAGCGCCCTCGGGCAGCTCCCGGCTCACCGGGGGCTGTCCTCGTCCCCGTCCGTGCGGTAGGGGTCGGCCTCTCCCGCGAAGGAGGCGTTCTGCCGCTGGCGGGCCAGCTCGGCGTCACGCTCCTTCGCCTGCTGGAGGACCTGTTCGAGGTGTGCCGCCGCCTCGGGGACGTCGTCGGCCACGAACTCCAGGGTCGGCACCAGCCGGATGGTCAGCTGGCGGCCGACCTCGTGCCGGATGGCGCCCCGGTGGGTCTCGAGGACCTCCCGGACACCCTCGGCGGCCGTGCCGTCACCGAGCACCGTGTAGTACACGGTGGCGTGCTGCAGGTCGTTGGTGACCCGCACCTCGGTGATCGTGATCGACTCCGTCCGGTCGTCCTTGACCCGCTTGCGCAGGGCCTCGGCGACCAGCACCTTGATGCGTTGGGCCAGTCGGCCCGCGCGTGCCGGATCGGCCATGGGACTTCAGTCCTTTCTTCCGTGTCGGACGCGCATCAGGCGCGCGGCTTCTCCTGCATCTCGAAGGTCTCGATGACGTCGCCTTCCTTGATGTCGTTGAAGCCGCCCAGGCCGATACCGCACTCGTAGCCCTCGCGGACCTCGGTGGCGTCGTCCTTGAACCGGCGCAGGGACTCGATCTTGAGGTTCCCGGCCACCACGGCGCCGTCCCGCACGAGGCGGGCCGCGGCGTTGCGGCGGATGAGACCGGACCGGACCAGCGAACCGGCGATGCTGCCCCACTTGGAGGAGCGGAAGACCTCGCGGACCTCCGCGCTGCCCAGCTGGACCTCCTCGTACTCCGGCTTGAGCATGCCCTTGAGCGCTGCCTCGATGTCGTCGATCGCGTCGTAGATCACCGAGTAGAAGCGCATGTCCACGCCCTCCTTGTCGGCGAGGTCGGCGACGCGCTCGGCCGGGCGGACGTTGAAGCCGATGATGATGGCGTTGTCCACCGTGGCCAGGTTGACGTCGTTCTGGGTGATCGCACCCACACCGCGGTGGATGACGCGCAGCTGCACGTCGTCCCCGACCTCGATCTCCAGCAGGGAGTCCTCGAGCGCCTCGACGGCACCGGAGGCATCGCCCTTGATGATGAGGTTGAGGGTGTCGATCTTGCCCTCGGCCACGGCCTGGTCGAAGTTCTCCAGGGAGATCCGCTTGCGGCGCTTGGCCAACATGGCGTTGCGGTCCGCCGCCTCGCGCTTCTCGGCGATCTGGCGGGCGGTGCGGTCGTCCTCGGTGACCAGGAAGGTGTCACCGGCCCGGGGCACGGAGGACAGGCCCAGCACCTGGACCGGACGGGAGGGCAGCGCCTCCGTGACGGTCTCGCCGTTGTCGTCGAACATCGCCCGGACGCGGCCGTGGGCGTTGCCCACCACCATGTTGTCCCCGACGTGCAGGGTTCCGGACTGCACCAGGACGGTGACCACGGAACCGCGGCCCTTGTCCAGGTTGGCCTCGATGGCCACGCCACGAGCGCCCTTGTTCGGGTTCGCGGTCAGGTCCAGCGCCGCATCCGCGGTGAGCAGGACGGCGGAGAGCAGGTCCTCGATGTTGAGGTTGTTCTTCGCCGAGACGTCCACGAACATCGTGTCGCCGCCGTACTCCTCCGGCACCAGCCCGTACTCGGTGAGCTGGCCGCGGATCTTGTCCGGTGAGGCCTCCGGCTTGTCAATCTTGTTGACCGCCACCACGATCGGCACACCGGCCGCCTTGGCGTGGTTCAGGGCCTCGACGGTCTGCGGCATGACGCCGTCGTCCGCGGCGACCACGAGCACGGCGATGTCCGTGACCTTGGCACCACGGGCACGCATGGCGGTGAACGCCTCGTGGCCCGGGGTGTCGATGAAGGTCAGCTGGCGCGGCGTGCCGTCGTGCTCGAAGTCCACCTGGTAGGCGCCGATGTGCTGGGTGATGCCGCCGGCCTCGCCCTCGATCACCTTGGTGGAGCGGATGGCATCCAGCAGGCGCGTCTTGCCGTGGTCCACGTGGCCCATGACGGTGACGACGGCCGGACGGCGCTCGAGGTCCTCCTCGGTCTCGGCGGCCTCCTCGGCCTCGAGATCGATGTCGAAGGTCTCCAGCAGCTCCTTGTCCTCGTCCTCGGGGGACACGATCTCGATCGTGTAGCCGAGTTCGCCGGCGAGCACCGCGAAGGTGTCCTCGTCCAGGGACTGGTTGGCGTTGGCCATCTCACCGAGCTGGAACAGCACCTTCACCAGCGCCGCCGAATCGGCATTGATCTTCTCGGCCAGGTCGGCCAGCGAGGAACCACGGCGCAGGCGGATGGTCTCGCCACTGCCGCGGGGAACCTTGACGCCGCCGATCTCGCGAGTCTGCTGCTCCAGCTCCTGACGCTTCGCGCGCTTCGACTTGCGCTGCTTGCCCCGCGGACCGCCACCGCGGCCGAAGGCACCCTGGGTGCCGCCACGGGCCGTGCGGCCGCCGCGCGGACCGCCACCGGCGGGCCCGCCGCCGGTGCCGCCACCGGGACGGCCACGGCCGCCCGGACGGGCCGAGGCGGGAGCGGGCTTGTTGATGTGGCCGGGCATCATGTTCGGGCTCGGGCGTGGGCCGCCCGGACGCGGAGCCGCGGGAGTGCCGGCACCGGCGCCCGCACGGGGGGCACCCGCCGGACGGGGACCACCCGGACGCGGACCGCCGGAGCGCTCCTCCGGACGACCGGACCGCATGCCCTGCTTGGGTGCGAACGGGTTGTTGCCCGGACGCGGGCCACCGGGACGGGGACCGCCCGGACGCGGTGCGCCGGCACGGGCACCGGAGTCCTTGGAGGTGAACGGGTTGTTCCCGGGACGGGCCCCACCCGGCTTGGGCGCGCCGGCGCGTGCCGGCTGGGCCGGACGCGGGGCTCCGGGCTTGGCGGCCGAGGCCTTCGGTGCGACCGGGCCCGGGGTGGGGGCGGCGCTGTCCGGGGCCGGGGCCTGGTCGACGACGGGCGGCTGGGGGGCCTGGGCCGCCGGCTTCTCGGCCGGGGCCTGAGCGGCAGGCGCCTGGACGGCAGGGGTCTCCACGACCGGGGCCGGTGCTGCCGGGGCCTGGGCGGCCGGTGCGGGCGCCGGTGCTGCCGGGGCCTGGGGGGCCGCCGAACCGGGCTTGGGCGCGGCCGAACCGGGCTTGGGCGCGGCGGAACCGGGCTTCGCGGCGGTGGCGGGCTTGGCGGCAGGGGCCTTCGCGGCCGGGGCCGGGGCACCCGAGGACTTGGGAGCGACGTCCGCATAGGCGGAGCGCAGCTTCTTGACCACCGGGGGTTCGATGGTCGAGGAGGCGGAGCGGACGAATTCGCCCATGTCCTGAAGCTTGTTCAGGGCCTCCTTGGATGAAATTCCGAGCTCCTTGGCGAGCTCGTGGACGCGGACCTTGGCCACGGTTCTCCTGTTCTGGTCCGCGCCGTGGCCTGTGGGTGGAGCCGGGGGCTCCTCCTAGACCGCGTCAGACGGACCGATGTACGTCAAAGGTGTTCATCGTTGGGCACTCATCGCTTGGTGCTCATCGGGTTTCCATCAGATCTCTGACCCGCTCTCGTCGTTCGTTCTCAGGGCCGGTGCCTCCAGGTGCCCGGCGAGCAGCCCGGCCAGGGCGGTCGCGTCGACCGGGCCACGGAAGGCCCGGTTGAATGCGCCTCGCTTCAGGGCGGTCTGCAGGCAAGCGGGGTCCGGGTGGAGCCAGGCCCCTCGGCCCGGCATGCGGCGGCGTGGGTCGGGCACCACGGATCGGGAACCCGTGACACCGTCCAGCACCAGTCGCACCAGCTTGGTGTGGTCCTCCCTGCCTCGGCATCCGACGCAGGTCCGCACCGGGGTGTGTGCCTGCATCGGGAGTCGTTCTGCCTTCGGAAGGGAATTGGACCTGAACCAGTCTACCCCAGTCGTCGTTCCCGCGCCCCCACCGGGGTCGCCCGGGGCTCAGGTGCGGTCTTCGCCGGCGATGTCGATGCGCCAACCGGTCAGCTTGGCGGCCAGGCGTGCGTTCTGGCCCTCCTTGCCGATGGCCAGGGACAGCACGTCCCTCGGCACCACCACCCGGGCGGAGCGGGTGGCGGCGTCCACCACCGTGACGGAGCTCACGCGGGCGGGGGACAGCGCGCTGGCGATGAACCGTTCCGGGTCCTCGCTGTAGTCGACGATGTCGATCTTCTCGTCGTTCAGCTCGCTCATCACGGCACGGACCCGCGAACCCATCTCACCGATGCACGCTCCCTTGGCGTTGACACCGGGCCGGGTGGACTTCACGGCCATCTTCGTGCGGTGCCCGGCCTCGCGGGCCAGGGCCAGGATCTCGACCGAACCGTCCGCGATCTCCGGGACCTCCAGCTCGAACAGCTTCCGGACCAGTCCGGGATGCGAGCGGGACAGGGTGATGGAGGGGCCCTTCAGGCCGCGGTGGACGTCCACCACGTAGGCCCGCAGGCGCGTGCCGTGGGAGTAGTCCTCGCCGGGGACCTGCTCCGGCGGAGGCAGGACGGCCTCGACGGACCCGAGGCTGACCTGGATCATGTGGGGATTGGTGCCCTGCTGGATGAGCCCGGAGATCAGCTCACCCTCCCGGCCCTTGAACTCGCCCAGGATCTGGTCGTCCTCGGCGTCGCGCAACCGCTGCAGGATGATCTGCCGGGCCGTGGACGCGGCGATCCGGCCGAAGCCCTGGGGAGTGTCGTCGAACTCCCCGACGGCCGTACCGTCCTCATCGAGCTCGGTGGCCCAGATGGTCACGTGACCGGTCTTGCGGTCCAACTCGGCGCGGGCCTGCTGCAACGCGCCGGGAGACTTGTGGTAGGCGACCAGGAGGGCCTGCTCGATCGTGGGCACGAGCTTGTCCAGCGGGATCTCGCGCTCCTTCTCCAGCAGCCGCAGCGCGCTCATGTCGATGTCCACTCAGACCTCCGTGTCCAGTTGTTCGCGGGAGGCATCGCCGCCACCGCTGGACAACTCTACCTGCACCCGCCCCGGGCCGAGGCGGTCGTAGTCGTGGCGTTCGGGCTCCCCCACCTTGGCGGGCATCCCCTTCTTGGCCCCGGCACGCACGGGGACGAGCACCACGCCGGACTCGTCCGCCTCCCGGATGCGGGCCGTGACCTCCTGTCCCCCGAGCGAGACGGTCACCATGCGCCCCACGTTGCGGCGCCAGTGACGCGGCTCCGTCAGCGGACGCGAGACGCCCGGCGAGGAGACCTCGAGCTGATAGGGCTCGCTGCCCAGTTCCGGCAGGTGGTCCCCGGCGGCGTCCAGCGCCTCGGACACCGCGGTGGCCACGGCGGCCACGTCGTCCAGGTCCAGCCCGGCGGTGCCCTCGGGGCGGTCGACGACGACCTGCAGGCTGCGGTGCCCGGGATCGCCCGCCACGGTGACGGACTCGAAGTACATCCCGGCGGCCTCGACGGCGGGGGCCACCAGCTCGGCGAGCGAGCCCGGCTGACGGGCTGTGGGGTTCTCAGTCATTCGCCCTAGGTTACCGGCCCAGCAACAGGTCGTATCCCAGCCGCGCGATCAGCACGAACACCACGATGAGGAAGACCACGCGGATGAACCCGGCACCGCGTTGCACCGCCATGCGCGCACCGACGTAACCGCCCACCATGTTGGCCGCGCCCAGGATGAGCCCCAACCCGAGCAGGACATGACCCGAGGGCAGGAAGAACGCGATGGCCCCGAGGTTGGTGGCCAGGTTGACGATCTTGGCCTTGGCCGAGCCCTGCAGGAAGTCGTAGCCGAGGATCGCCACCAGCGCGATGACCAGGAAGGTCCCGGTCCCGGGACCGAGCAGGCCGTCGTAGAAGCCGATGACCAGGCCGATGACGATCGCGACGGCCAGGTGCCGCCGGCCCTCGTACCGCAGCCCGGTGTCCCGGCCCAGCTGGGGCCGGGCCGCGGTGAACACGGCCACCCCGACCAGTGCCAGCACGATGACGGGCTTGATCACCTCGGCCGGCAGCAGCGTGGCCACGATCGCCCCGCAGAAGCTGCCCACCAGGGCGACCCCGGCCATCGGCAACGCGGTCCGCAGGTCCGGGTGCACGCGCCGGTAGTACGTGACGGCGCTCGTCGTGGTGCCGAAGACGGAGCCCATCTTGTTGGTGGCCAGCGCCTGGACGGGCGAGATGCCGGGCACCATCAGCAGGACGGGCAGCTGGAGCAGGCCGCCCCCGCCCACGACGGCATCGATCCAGCCGGCGGCCAGGCCCGCCAGCACGATCATGACCACCGTGGCGGCGGTGATCTCCTCCAGCCCCGTCAGCACGGTCCCCTCCCGCCCGGATCAGCCGGCCACGAGCGTGGCGATGACGTCGGCGGCCCTGGCCACCTCCACCTCCCGGGCCTCCCCGGTCGCCCGGTCCTTGACCTCCACGACGCCGTGGGCGAGCCCGCGGCCCACCACCACGGAGGTGGGGATGCCGATGAGTTCCACGTCGGAGAACTTCACGCCGGCGGAGACCTTCTTCCGGTCGTCGTAGAGCACCGTCAGTCCGCGTTCCTCCAGGCCCGCGACCAGTTCCTCGGCGGCGGCGAAGATCTCCTCGCCCTTGCCGGTGGCCACCACGTGGACGTCGGCCGGGGCCACCGCCCGCGGCCACACCAGGCCCTTCTCGTCGTGGTTGGACTCGGCCAGGGCGGCGATGGCCCGGGTGACGCCGATGCCGTAGGAGCCCATGGTGACGACGACCTGCTTGCCGTTCTCGTCGAGCACCTTCAGGTCCAGTGCCTCGGCATAGCGGCGGCCGAGCTGGAAGATGTGGCCCATCTCGATGCCGCGACGGGTCCGCAGGGGCCCCGAGCCGTCCGGGGCCGGGTCGCCGTCGCGCACCGCGGTGGCCTCGACGACGCCGTCCCAGGTGAAGTCGCGCCCGGCCACGAGGCCGAAGACGTGCTGCTGGGACGCGTTGGCCCCGGTGATCCAGGGGGTGCCGGGGGCGATCCGCGGGTCCACGAAGAAGGGCACGCCGGATTCGGCCTCGCCGCCCAGGAACTGGGTCGACGCACCGTCCGCCGCGACGCGGGCCGGGCCGATGTACCCCTTGACGAAGGAGGGCACCTTCCCCAGGTCCTCCTCGGTGGCCGCCTCGAGGGTCGGTTCGCCCGTGGCGCCGAGCAGTTCCCCGACGCCGGACTCCAGCCGCTTGAGGTCGACGTCCCGGTCCCCGGGCACGGCGACGACGAAGGGCCGCCGCTGCTCGCCGTCGAGCACGGCGGTGACCACGACGCACTTGAGCGTGTCCGCGGCGGTCCACTCGCCCTGCGCACGCGGGGCGAGCTGGTTCGACACCTCCACCAGGGCCGCGATCGTCGTCGAGTCCGGGGTGTCCTTCACCTCGGCCGCCGGGGCGCCCGCGAGCGCCGCCTCGTCCAGCGGTGCGGGTGCCACGGTGGTGACCGCCTCGACGTTGGCGCGGTAGCCGCCGTCGGACTCCACGAAGGTGTCCTCGCCGATCGGCGAGGGGTGCAGGAACTCCTCCGAGGCAGAACCGCCCATCGCGCCGGCCGTGGCCTGCACCGGCACGACCTCCAGGCCCAGCCGGGCGAAGATGCGCAGGTAGGCGGCCCGATGGTCCTGATAGGCACGCTCGAGGCCGGCGTCGTCCACGGTGAAGGAATAGGAGTCCTTCATGATGAACTCCCGCACCCGCAACAGGCCCGCCCGCGGCCGGGCCTCGTCCCGGTACTTGGTCTGGATCTGGTACAGGTACGCCGGCAGGTCCTTGTAGGAGGAGTAGTGGTCCTTGACCAGGAGGGTGAACATCTCCTCGTGGGTGGGCGCGAGCAGGAAGTCGGCGCCCTTGCGGTCCTTGACGCGGAAGATGCCGTCGCCGTAGTCCTCCCAGCGCCCGGAGACCTCGTAGGGCTCCTTGGGCAGCAGGGCCGGGAACTGGACCTCCTGGCCGCCGATCGCGTCCATCTCCTCGCGCACGATCTGCTCGACCCGGTTCTTCACCCGCATGCCCAGCGGCAGCCAGGTGAAGGCGCCCGGGCCGGCTCGGCGGATGTAGCCGGCGCGCACGAGCAGCCGGTGGCTGGCGACCTCGGCGTCGGCCGGGTCATCACGCAGGGTGCGGAGGAACAGGGTGGACATGCGCAGGGGCACTTCGGCTCCGATCGGTGGGTACGGTGTTGCGGTCTGGGAAAGCGGGGGACGGTGTTCAGCCGTCGAGTTCGGCGCGCAGGGACTCGACCTTCTCCAGGCCCTCCTCGACGGGGACGGTCCGGTCCCCGACGCGGGAACCCGCGTAGGTGACCAGTCTCTCGCCGTCCTGGACGTAGAGGGTGGTGGAGGTGGAGGACTCGGTGCCCTCGGGCAGGTCGACGTCCTCGATCGCCACGGACGTGCCGATCGTCATGGCCAGCGCGGCGTCGGCGTCGGCCTCCACGTCGGCGAGTTCCAGGGTGGCCTCTGCGGTCATCCCCTCCCCCATCCCGATCGTGTAGGACGAGCACGTCCGGGCGAACTCCTCGTAGTCGGCCAGGGCCGCAGTGGCCGCGGCGGCGTCCGGGAACAGGGTGACGCTGAGCATGTCAGACGCCGGGGAGGCCGGGTCCTCGGCGTCGACCACGATCCCCCCGACCAGCTCGGTGCCCTCCGGCAACCGGCCCGTCTGCGCTGCCAGTCCCTGCTGGCCGCACTCCTCGGGGGTGACCGTCATCTCCGCGGTCATGCCCTGGGCGCTCTCGGTCAGCTGCTGGAGCCTGTCCCCGCTGACGATCTGCGCCTGCTCCCCCAGGACGGCCTTGAGGGCGGCCTCGATACCGGAGACCGCCCCGTCCTGGGTCGTCGAGGCGCTCGGGGTGGCCTCCGCGGCCGACCCGGTGGCCGACCCGGTGGCCGACCCCGTGGGCGGGGCCGGGGTGGTCTCCCCCTCCGTGCCGGACCCGCCGCAGGCGGTGAGGGCCAGGGCCAGCACGCCGGCGCCCAGGACGGCCCGCAGCGCGGGGGCGGGGCGGAAGGGGTGAGGATTCATGGCCAGGCTGTGCTTTCTGGACGCCGGTGGTGATGACTAGGAAAGCATAGGTCACCCGCGTGCCGTGGACCGGCTAGAGCAGCACGGTGGCGAACGTGCCGACCTGTTCGAACCCTACGGTCCGGTAGGTCCGCAGGGCCGCCGTGTTGAAGCTGTTGACGTAGAGGCTCACGTGCTCCGTGATGGTGTGGGCGTAGGCCGCGACCGCCGCCATCGAGGGTGCCGCCAGCCCGCGGCCGCGCAGCGAGGGGTCCACCCACACCCCCTGGATCTGGGAGCACCGGGCCGAGACCACCCCGAGGTCGGCCTTGAACCGGACCCGGCCGGCGTCGTCCAGGTCCACGAGGCAGTGACCGTTGCGGATGAGGTCCTCCACGCGCAGCCGGTACTGCACGGCACCGTTGGCCAGCGGCGAGAACCCGAGTTCCTCCTCGAACATCGCCACGCAGGCCGGCAGCACGGTGTGGAACTCCTTCGGCCGGGCCGGCCGCACCCGGGGCGAGGGCTCGACGGCGGGCGCGCCGGGCAGGACCATCAGCGGTTGCTCGTCGCGCACCTGGCGGGCGCGCTGGGGCCCCCGGCCCAGTTCCTGCCAGATCGAGAGCACGGCGTCGCGAGGGCCGTAGACGGAGGCGTAGCGGCGCCGCAGTGCCAGCAGTGCGCGGCCGAACAGGGCGCCGGCCTCGGGGGAGGCGCCGACCGGGACGATGTTGGCACCCACCCAGCAGGCGGCCTCCAGCCCGGGGCCGCGTCTCGGGGCCCGGCCGGGGGCCGGGGGCGCTGCGGCGGCGTCGATGCCCAGGAACAGGGACCCGCCGGAGCGGGTGCTGCCGGCGTGCCGGCCGTTCTCGAGGACGGACTCGACGAAGCAGTTGGCCACCGGGTCCGCGGCGGCCAGCGCGGCCAGGGCCGCGGTGTCCGCGGGCGTCAGGACGCGGACGACTCCGCCGGTGGCCCGGCGGACGGCGTCGTCAGCTGACGGTGACCACGGGCGAGCCCTGGACAGGATCCCGGCCATCAGTCCCTTCCCCGCTGCCGTCCTCGATGCCGGACTCGGCCGCGATGCGACGCGCCTCCGCCAGCAGGGTCTCGACGATCTGGTCCTCGGGGACGGTCTTGATGACCTCGCCCTTGATGAAGATCTGGCCCTTGCCGTTGCCGGAGGCCACCCCCAGGTCGGCCTCGCGGGCCTCGCCCGGGCCGTTGACGACGCAGCCCATGACGGCCACGCGCAGGGGCACGGTCAGGTCCTTGAGCCCCTCGGTGACCTCCTCGGCCAGCGAGTAGACGTCCACCTGGGCGCGTCCGCAGGACGGGCAGGAGACGATGTCCAGCTTGCGCTCGCGCAGGTTCAGGGACTGCAGGATCTGCAGGCCGACCTTGATCTCCTCGACCGGCGGCGCGGACAGCGAGACGCGGATGGTGTCCCCGATCCCCTGGCCCAGCAGGTAACCGAAGGCGGTGGCCGACTTGATGGTCCCCTGGAAGGCCGGTCCGGCCTCGGTCACGCCCAGGTGCAGCGGCCAGTCGCCGCGCGCGGCCAGCAGTTCGTAGGCGCGGGCCATGACCACCGGGTCGTTGTGCTTGACCGAGATCTTGAAGTCCCGGAAGCCGTGCTCCTCGAACAGGGAGGCCTCCCAGACCGCGGACTCCACGAGGGCCTCCGGGGTGGCCCTGCCGTACTTCTCCAGCAGGCGCTTGTCCAGGGAGCCGGCGTTGACGCCGATCCGGATGGAGGTGCCGGCCTCGGAGGCGGCCTGGGCGATCTCCTTGACCTGGTCGTCGAAGCGCTTGATGTTGCCCGGGTTCACCCGGACGGCGCCGCAGCCGGCCTCGATCGCCGCGAAGACGTACTTGGGCTGGAAGTGGATGTCCGCGATGACCGGGATGGTGGACTGCTGGGCGATCACCTTCAGGGCGGCGGCGTCCTTGTCCGTGGGGCACGCCACGCGCACGATGTCACAGCCGGCGGCGGTGAGCTCGGCGATCTGCTGCAGGGTCGCCCCGATGTCATGGGTCTTCGTGGTGGTCATCGACTGCACGGAGACCGGGTGGTCCGAGCCGACGCCGACCCTGCCCACGGAGATCTGCCTCGTCTTGCGGCGCGGGGCCAGGACGGGCGGCGGGGCGGCGGGCATGCCGAGGCTGACGGGCACGGAGGGACTCCTGGTTCACTGACGGTTAGGATTCGAGCCCAGTCTACTGGTAGGAGACGAACCACGGCTGGGGAGTGACCATGGTCATGGTCTGCTCCGGCGTGAACGTCGGGTGGTCCTCGTCGACGAAGTTCTTCCAGCCCAGGCGCATCCCGGCCGGCAGGTTCTGCTTCAGGGCCCGCCAGGTCTCCTGCTTCTGGTCCGGGGTCCCGTGGCCGTCCGCGTGGACCATCAGCACCAGTCCGTCGCGGGACTCCACGTCCCGGCGGTCCGGGATCATCCGCACCTGGAACTGGTGCAGGATCACCAGCTTCTCCGGCAGCCGGTGCGCGGTCACGAGTCCGGCCAGCCAGGCGGTGACCTCGTTGACCTCGGCGGCGGAGACCTGGCCGACCTGCCGCATGTGCCGCTGCCCCGGCCGCAACCGCCACTCGGGGTCCAGGGCGAGACCCACGTGGGGCCGTGCCAGCAGGTCCTCGAACATCCGGGCCTGGCTGAGGAAGTCCGCGGTCCCCGGCTGCAGGTCCAGCACCACGTAGGTGTCCGCCTCGCCGGCCGCCTCGACCCAGGCGCGCAACCGGTCGGGGTCCACCGGGGTGCTGTAGTGCCCGGTGGGGCCGGGGGCGGCGGTGGCCACGGTGGAGATGATCTCGAACGCCGGGATGACCGGCTCCCGGCTGTGCTCCTGGTACTCGGCGGCCAGCTCCGCGGCCCGGGCGATCGCCTCGTCCACGTCCTGCTCGCCGAGCATCCCGAGCGCACCGGTTCCGGGAGTCCCGTAGAGCGCGACCATCCGCCGGCCCGGGAACAACCGGGTGCCGCCCCCGGGCAGCTCCGGGGCCGTCGTCGGGGCGGGGGCCGGGGACGCTGTCCGGGTGGGGGCCGGGGACGACGCCGGCGCCCCGGTCCCGCCCGGAGTGCCGTCGGAGGAGGTGCAGGCGGTGAGGAACGCGGCGGTACCGGTGCCGGTGAGCCCGGCCAGCAGTGCCCGGCGGCTCGGGCGGATCAGGAGTGCCCGCCCCGGATCACCGCGGCCTGCTCCCCCACGGCGCAGCTCCACTCGTGGACGTCGGTGGAGTGGATCAGGCCCTGCTTCTTGAACGGGTCGCCGTCGAGCAGGTCCCGGACGGCCTCATCGGAGTCCGCGCGGACCAGCAGCAGGGCGGCCGAGGGGTCGTCGACGAAGGCCCCGGCGGCCACCATGGCCGGCCCCAGGGAGGTCAGGAACTCGCGGTGCGCGGCACGGTGGGCATCACGCTCCTCCCCGAGCCCGGCGACGTAGGTGTACTGGACGGCGAAGATCTTCTCCATGCCCCCACCCTAGGTCAGGGGCGGGTCAGAACAAGCGGACGGGTTCCACGATGTCCGCCACGATGAGCAGCAGCCCCATGCCCAGCAGGGCGATGCCCACCACGTAGGTCAGCGGCAGGAGCCGGGCGATGTCGAACGGGCCGGGGTCCTGGCGCCGGGTGATCCTGGCCCAGCCGCGGCGGATCGCCTCCCACAGCGCCCCGGCCACGTGTCCGCCGTCCAGGGGCAGCAGCGGGATGAGGTTGAACACCATCAGGGCCACGTTGACGCCGGCCACCAGGGACAGCAGCATCGAGGCCTTGTCCGCCAGGGGCACCTCCGGCAGGGCGGCCGCCTCACCGGCGATCCGGCCGACGCCGACCACGGACATCGGCCCGTTGGGGTCCCGCTCCTCGGGGCCGAACACCGCCTCCGCGGTCTCCCAGAGCTTCACGGGCAGCACCACCACTACCTCGGCGGTGGCCTGCAGCTGCCGGCCCATCACCGGGAACGCCTCCGTCACCGGGGCGGGGACGTTCTCGACCTGAGACCCCATGCCCACGAAGCCGACCTGTTCGGTGCGGGGGCTGCCGTCGGGGTCCTCCTGGACCCTGCCCAGCTCATCCGTGACGGGCCGTTCGGTGAGCCGCGGGGTGATGGTGCCGACCTGCTCCACGCCGTCCCGTTCCCAGGTCACGGCGGTGGGCCGGCCGGCCCGGTCCCGGATGGCGCCGGAGAGCTCGTCCCATGTCCGCACGGGCGTGCCGTCGAACGCGGTGATGGTGTCCCCGGGCTGCAGGCCGGCCGCGTAGGCCGGGGCCTCCGGGTCCCCGGGCTGGCAGTCCTCCTGGCCGGCGGCGGCCCGCTCCTGCTGGACGGCGGCGGGCACCACGCACCGGAAGACCTCCGAGACGGTGGTGGAGGGGGTGGCGACCCCGGTGGTGGTGACGAGGACGGCCGTGAGCACGAAGGCGATGACGAGGTTCATGAAGGGGCCGCCGAGCATGATGACGATCCGCTTCCAGACCGGCAGGGCGATGAACATCCTCTTCTCGTCCCCGGGGCGCAGCTCCTCGGCGGACATCTGCCGGGCGTCCGTGGCCATCTGCTGGAACATGCCGGTGCTGGCATTGCGCGGACGTTCCCCCGCCTCCGGGTGCACGGGCGGGTACATGCCGATCATGGACACGTAACCGCCCAGCGGGATGGCCTTCACGCCGTACTCGGTCTCCCCCCTGCGGCGGGAGAACAGCGTGGGACCGAACCCGATCATGTACTGGGTGACCCGCACGCCGAAGAGCTTGGCGGGGACGAGGTGCCCGACCTCGTGCAACGCGATGGACACGGCGATCCCGAGTGCCACGGCGAGCACCCCGATGATGAACCAGAGCACCTCCACGCCCGTCACCGCCCGTCCCAGCGTGACCGCGCCGCGGTGCGGGCCCACCGCTCGGCGGCCGCCAGGGACTCGACCGTCAGCCCCTGGCCCTCGAGCACGGCGTCCGGGTCGTACTCCCCCACCACGGCGCGCACGGTGTCCTCGATGTCCAGGAAGCCGATGGCCCCGTCGTGGAAGGCCTCCACGGCCTCCTCGTTGGCGGCGTTGAAGACGGCCATGTGGGTGGGCGAGGCCGCGGCGGCCTGCTTGGCCAGGGCCACGGCGCCGAACGCCTCCTCGTCCAGGGGTTCGAAGGTCCACGTGGCCGCCTGCGTCCAGTCGCAGCCCGGTGCCGCGCCGGGCACCCGATGCGGCCAGCCGATCCCCAGCGCGATGGGCAGGCGCATGTCCGGCGGTGAGGCCTGCGCGATGGTGGAGCCGTCCGTGAACTCGACCATGGAGTGGACCACGGACTGGGGGTGGACCACCACGTCGATCCGGTCCAGGGGGACGTCGAAGAGCAGGTGGGCCTCGATCACCTCGAGGGCCTTGTTGACCATGGTGGCCGAGTTGGTGGTGACCACCCTGCCCATGTCCCAGGTGGGGTGCGCGAGGGCCTCGGCCGGGGTGACGGTGGCCAGCTGGGACCGGTTGCGGCCACGGAAGGGCCCGCCGGAGGCGGTGAGGACCAGCCGGCGGACCTCGTGGGCGGACCCGGAGCGCAGGGCCTGGGCCAGCGCGGAGTGCTCGGAGTCCACCGGGACCAGCTGTCCGGGGGCCGCGGCGGCCCGGACGAGGGCCCCGCCGACGATCAGGGACTCCTTGTTGGCCAGGGCCAGCAGGTGTCCGGCCTGCAGGGCGGCGAGGGTGGGCCCCAGACCGATGGAGCCGGTGATGCCGTTGAGCACGACGTCGGCGTCCTCCCACGCGGCCACCTCGGCCGCCGCGGTGGGCCCGGTGAACAGGGCCTGCGACGGCACCGGGACGCCCGCCTCGGCGGCGGCGGCGGCGATCGCCCGGGCCAGTTCGTCCGTGGTGGCGGTGGCGCTGCCCACGGCCTGGGCCCCGGTGGCGACCGCCTGCCGGGCCAGCAGCGTGGTGTTGGCACCGCCGGCGAGCCCGGCCACGGTGAAGCGCTCGGGGGCCTGGGCGATGACGTCCAGCCCCTGGGTGCCGATCGACCCGGTGGACCCGATCAGGGTGACCCGTCGGCGTTCGGGGGTGGCGGTGGCGGGGACGGTCTGGGCGGAGGTCACCGGTCCATTATGGCCGGGTCCGCTGGGAGGTGCCTGCACCGGCCGCGGCGGCAGGACAGCGCGACGGCCCCGGACCGAGGTGGTCCGAGGCCGTCGCCGTCGGGGCGGTCAGCCGGTCAGTGGTCGACCGCCTTCTCGGCACCGACACCGGTGAGGGAACGGACCTCCATCTCCGCCTGCTTGGCGGGGTCCTCGGCACGCTTCTCCGTGACCGAGCCCAGCCAGCCGAGGAAGAACGCGAGCGGGATCGAGATGATGCCCGGGTTCTTCAGCGGGAAGAAGGCGAAGTCGGCACCCGGGATCATCGAGGTCTCGGTGCCCGACATGACCGGGGAGAAGACGATCAGGAGGATCGCCGCGGCCAGTCCGCCGTACATCGACCACTGCGCGCCCCGGGTGGTGAAGCCCTTCCAGAACAGCGAGTAGAGGATGGTGGGCAGGTTGGCCGAGGCGGCCACCGCGAATGCGAGCGCCACGAGGAAGGCGACGTTCTGGCCCTGCGCACCGATACCGCCCACGATGGCCAGGATGCCGATGACCACGACGGTGCGGCGGGCGATCTTGACCTCCTTCTCCGGGCTCGGCTTGTGCTTGGCCAGCACGGAGGCGTAGACGTCGTGAGCGAAGGAGGCGGCCGCCGTGATCGTCAGTCCGGCCACGACCGCCAGGATGGTCGCGAACGCGACGGCGGAGATCAGGCCCAGCAGCAGCGGTCCGCCCAGCTCGAAGGCCAGGTAGGGGGCCGCGGAGTTGACTCCGCCCGGGGCGCTGAGGATCCGCTCAGGGCCGATCAGCGCGCCGGCCCCATAACCCAGCACCAGGGTGAACAGGTAGAAGGCGCCGATGAGCACGATCGCCCACACCACGGACTTGCGGGCCTCCTTGGCCGTGGGCACCGTGTAGAAGCGCATCAGCACGTGCGGCAGGCCGGCGGTGCCCAGGACGAGGGCCAGACCGAGGGACAGGAAGTCGAGCTTGGCGACCTCGCTGACGCCGTACTGCAGGCCCGGGGCGAGGATGGCCTCGCCATGGGGGCTGAGCGCGACGGCCTGACCGAGCAGGGCCGAGAAATTGAAACCGAACAGGGCCAGCACCCAGACGGTCATGATGAAGGCGCCGGCGATCAGCAGGCAGGCCTTGATGATCTGCACCCAGGTGGTGCCCTTCATGCCGCCGACCAGCACGTAGAGGATCATCAGCGCCCCGACGATGGCGATGACGAGGGACTGCCCGAGCCGGTCGTCGATGCCCAGCAGCAGGGACACCAGGGCGCCCGCACCGGCCATCTGCGCCAGCAGGTAGAACACGCAGACCATCAGGGTGCTCAGCGCAGCGGCGATGCGCACGGGCTTCTGCTGCAGTCGGAAGGACAGCACGTCCGCCATCGTGAACTTGCCGGTGTTGCGCAGCAGCTCGGCCACCAGGAGCAGGGCGACGAGCCAGGCGACGAGGAAGCCGATCGAGTACAGGAAGCCGTCGTAACCGTTGATCGCGATCGCGCCCACGATGCCGAGGAACGAGGCCGCCGACAGGTAGTCGCCGGCGATGGCGGTGCCGTTCTGGGTGCCCGTGAAGGAGCGGCCGCCGGCGTAGTAGTCGGCTGCGGTCTTGGTGTTCTTCGAGGCCCTGAGCACGATGACCAGGGTGATGGCGACGAAGATGCCGAAGATCAGGATGTTGAGCCAGGGCTCGCCGACGTTGGTCCCCTCGGCGGCGGTGGTGAGGACGGGGGCGATGTTCACTTGTTTCCTCCCTCAGCGAGGCTCTGGTTGGCGATGGAGGGATCGAGAGCCTCGAGTTCCTCGCGGATGGCGGTGGCCTTCGGGTCCAGCCTGCGGTTCGCGAAGGACACGTACAGGCCGGTGATCACGAAGGTGGAGACGAACTGCAGCAGCCCGATGACGATGCCGAGGTTGATGTTGCCGAGCACCTTGATCGCCATGAACTCGGGGAAGTACGCCGCGAGGATGACGTAGAGGAAGTACCAGACCAGGAACACCACGGTCCACGGGAAGACGAAGCTCCGGTGGGTGCGGCGCAGCTCCTGGAATTGCGGTGTGGACTGTACGGCCCGGAAGTCGACGTGACCGTTGTCAGCCAGGTCGGGGTGTGGTGTTGAAGACACGAAGCCCCCTTGTCAGGACGGCATCACGAGGATGCCTGTGAGAGTTATGACGTGGTTATCCTAGACAGAAAGTGAAGTCCATCACAGGGTTGGTCGATCAGAGCCCCAGCGAACGGGCGATCAGCATCAGCTGCACCTCGGTGGTGCCCTCGCCGATCTCCAGGATCTTGGAGTCGCGGTAGTGGCGGGTCACCAGCGACTCATTCATGAACCCGTAGCCGCCGAACACCTGGGTGGCGTCCCGGGCGTTGTCCATGGCGGCCTCGCCGGCGACCAGCTTGGCGATGGCGGCCTCGGTCTTGAACGGCTTGCCGGCCAGCATCTTGGCCGCCGCCTCGTAGTACGCCAGCCGGGCGGTGTGGGCGCGCGCCTGCATCCGGGCGATCTTGAAGGAGACGGCCTGGTTCCTGCCGATCGGCTGCCCGAAGGCCAGGCGGGTGTTCGCGTAGGCCACGCACTCGTCCACGCAGCCCTGGGCGGCCCCCGTGGCCAGGGCGGCGATCGCGATGCGCCCCTCGTCGAGGATGGACAGGAAGTTGGCGTAACCGCGCCCCCGCTCCCCCAGGAGGTTGGCCTCGGGCACCCGCACGTCGTCGAAGAACAGGGGATGGGTGTCCGAGGAGTTCCAGCCGGCCTTGTCATAGGCCTGGCCGACCGTGAAGCCGGGCGTCCCGGAGGGCACGAGGATGGTCGAGATCTCCTTGCCCGGCTTCCCGTCCCGGCCCGCGGTGGTCCCGGTGACCGCCGTGACGGTGACCAGGCTGGTGATGTCGGTCCCGGAGTTCGTGATGAACTCCTTGGCGCCGTTGACGGTCCAGGTGCCGTCGGCCAGGCTGGCCGTGGTCTGCGTCCCGCCGGCGTCCGAGCCGCCGTTCGGCTCGGTCAGGCCGAATCCGGCCAGGCGCCGGGCCGTGACCAGTTCCGGCAGCCACTGCTGCCGCTGGTCCTCGGTGCCGAACCGGTAGACCGGCATGGCCCCCAGGGACACCCCGGCCTCCAGGGTGATCGCGACCGACTGGTTGACCCGGCCCAGCTCCTCCAGGGCCAGGGCCAGGGCGAAGTAGTCCCCGCCCATGCCGCCGTACTCCTCCGGGAACGGCAACCCGAACAGGCCCAGCTCGCCCATCTGGCGCACGATGTCGTACGGGAACTCGTGCCGGGCGTCGAGCTCGGCGGACACCGGGGCGACGACCTCGTTGGCGAACTCCCGGACCATGGCCACGAGGTCGCGGTAGTCCTCGTCGAGTTCCGGCCCGGCGACGGCGCCTCGGGTGGACTGGGGGGCAGTGGTCATGACGGTGGCCTTCCTGGCGACTGGGTTTCGGTGAATGGTTAGTAACCGAATCTGATGGAGATCGTAGTCACCGGTACCGCGGGCTGTCGAGACCCGGGGCCCGTTCGATCGCCACCACGCACGGATCCGGCCCCGATTGCGCGTACAGTGGGTCCGAGCCCGCGCCGGATCCGGCGGCTACCCGTGACGAGGAGGTCACTGTCCCGTGCAACTTCGTGAAGTCCGATCCGAGGACCTGGACCGCTTCTTCGAGCACCAGCAGGATCCCGAGGCCAACCAGATGGCCGCCTTCGCCCCGCGCAACCCGCAGGACCGGGGCGTCTTCGACTACCACTGGTCGGGACTGCTCAACGACGCGGACACCCAGGTCTGGACCATCGAGCAGGACGGCGCGGTGGCCGGCGCCCTGATCGTGTCCGGCATCCGCTCCGTTCCCGAGCTCTCCTTCTGGACCGCCCGCGAGTACTGGGGTCAGGGCATCACCACCTCGGCCGTGGACGCGTTCCTCGCCTCCTTCACGGACCGTCCCATCCGCGCCCACGTCCCCGCGGACAACGTCGGGCCCCAGAAGATCCTCGCCCGCCGTGGCTTCGCGGTGGTGGGCGAGGACAAGACGTTCTCCAACGCCCGCTCCGAGGTGGTGACCGAGCTGATCATGCAGCTCGACTGATATGTAGTGGACGTCTGTCAAGTGGCAGGGTGAGGCGCCCGTCCCCGATCGTGGGGCGGGCGCCTCTTGCTTCGCCTTCCGAGTCCGGTGAGCGTGTCAATGATCGACGCGCGGTCAGACTGATATGCGCGGGTTGGATACCGCAGGACGGGGTGTTCGGCAGGAGCGGGATCGCGTGTCTAGAGTCGAGCGTCGCCGGGCCTGGCCCGGTTGCTCATAGTCGAATCGCGGGTCGCTCCAGGCGCTGCCACCGGCACCACGAGAGACGAAGCAGTCTGTGGGTTCAGTCGCCCATCACGGCCAGCGACCAGCACCAACCGGCCAGTTCCCGGGCCACGGCGACGTTGGCCACCGTGCCCCGTTTGTCGCGGGCAAGGAACCGCACCCACCTCTCGTGCAGGCGCCGGTTGCCGGCATCGCCGCGGGCCCGGGCCGGCCCCGGGGCCAGGTCCCACCGATCCCGCATGGTCTTGCCGATGGTGTACCGGGCCCGGTGGTGCCAGGCGGCCTCGACCAAAAGCCGGCGCACATGGGTGTTGCCAGCTTTGGTGATCGGCCCCTGAGACCGGGTCTGGCCGGAGGAATGCTCGGAGGGAACCAGCCCGACGAAGGATCCAATGCTGTTTCCGGTGAACCGGTGCCAGTCCCCGATCTCCACGGCCAGGGCGAATCCGGTCAGGGTGGAGACCCCACGCAGGCAACCGAGCCGTCGCACCACCGGGGTGAACTCAGATTCCGCGGCCATCGCCGCGATGTCCTTGTCCAACCGGTTGCGGCGGATCAGAGTAACCATGACCGTTTCATAGTCGGCATCGAAGGCTAACCGAGTCGCACGCTGGAGCAGCTGCGGCTGGGCCTGGTGCACCAGCCAGGTGTGGTGGGCGCCGGTCCACGCCTGGCCGCCGGAATAGACCAGGCCCTGGCGCAGCAAGAGCTTCGAGAGCCGGTGTCGGGCCCGCATCAGATCTCCTCGGCAGTCCTCCCTGGCTCGGACTAAGTCGCGGGCGGCCTCCTGGTCGACGGAAGGCACCGCCACGGGCGTGATCTCATCCAATCTCAGCAACCGGGCCAGGTGCACCGCGTCCTTGGCATCGGTTTTCACCCGGTCGCCGGCCGGGCGTTGCAGCTTCGACGGGGCCACCACCTCACACCGGATCCCCGCTTCTCTCAGCGTCCGGCAGAGACCAAAGCCGGTCGGCCCGGCCTCGTAGGCCACGGCCACCGGACCGGGCAGATCCTGCAGCCAGGAGAGGATGTGCTCGTGCGATGGGGTCAGTCTGGATTGGACGAGCTCTCCCGTGACGCCATCGATCGCCGCTGCCGCGACGGATCGTGCGTGCACATCGAGCCCGACACTCGTACGCTCGGTAAACACCGGGGCCTCCCACAACTGTCGGCAAGGCCGGGCACGGGGCGTCGTGTCCGGTAACCCACGAACCTCTGTGAGTGAGGCCCCGGCCCGCAACCCCTCCACGCCGGAGCGGTCACTACATACCGTCTAGAAGCCCGACTAGAACAGCGCGAGGGCCATGCCCGGTTGTTGCAGGACCGCACCCACGTCCGCCAGGAACCGTGAGCCCTGTTCACCGTCCACCAGCCGGTGGTCGAAGGACAGGGACAGCGTGAGGACCTGCCGCAGCGCGATCTCGCCGCGGTGCTCCCACGGCATCCTGCGCACCTGGCCCAGCGCCAGGATCCCCGCCTCGCCCGGATTGATGATCGGCGTCCCCGCGTCCACCCCGAACACCCCGACGTTCGTCAGCGTGAACGTCCCGCCGGTCAGCTGATCCGGGGTGAGTGCCCCCTCGCGCGCCGCCCCGGTCAGTGCGGCCACCTCGCGGGCCAGCCCGGCCAGGTCCAGCGCCTGGGCGTCCTTGACGTTGGGGACCATCAGTCCGCGCGGCGTGGCCGCCGCGATGCCCAGGTTGACGTAGTTCTGCCGGATGATCCGCCCGTTCTCCCCGTCCCACCGGGCATTGAGTCCCGGGGTGCGTTCGAGGGCCAGGCAGGCTGCCCGGGCCACCAGGGTCAGCGGGGTCAGCTTCAGTTCACGGAAGTCCCGGTGGCCCTTGAGCGACTCCAGCAGCTCGAGGGACTCGGTGGCGTCCACCGTGAGGAACTCCGTCACGTGGGGCGCGGTGAAGGCGCTCGCCGTCATGGCCGCGGCCGTGGCCTTGCGCACGGAGCGGATGGCCTCCTCCTCCGTGCGGGGCCGTCCGCCCAGGGTCCGCACGGCGGCGGGCACGGGCTCCACCGTGCGGCCGGGCTCCACCGTGCGGCCGGACTCCACCGTGCGGCCGGGCTCCGCGGCCCGGGTCACGTCGTCACGCGTCACGGCCCCACCGGGCCCGGTGCCCGGGACGGCCGCCAGCTCCAGCCCCAGGTCCTTGGCCAGCTTGCGCACCGGCGGGGTGGCGCGGGGCCGTTCGCCGGTGCCGGCGGAGGGACGCGCCGGGGCCCCCGACCCCGCTGGGACCGCCTGGGCGGCCCGGGCCCGGCGAGCCGGGCGCCCGGCCCCCTCGGCGGCGGCGCCGTAGCCGACCAGCGTGGGCACGCGACCGTCGGAGCGGGCGGGGGCGGCGCCGTCGGGCCCGTCCTGCCCGGGCTCCCCCGGCAGGTCGAAGGACACGATGGGTGCCCCCACGGCCACCACCGCACCGGGTTCACCGTGCAGGGCGGTGATGGTGCCCTCGAAGGGACTCGAGAGCTCGACGACGGCCTTGGCCGTCTCCACCTCGGCGAGCACCTGGTTGACGGTGACGGAATCGCCGACCGAGACCTTCCAGTCCAGCAGTTCGGACTCGGTGAGCCCCTCGCCCAGGTCGGGCAGGTTGAAGACCTTCAGCATCTCAGCCACGCTCCGTTCCGTCGGCGGCCAGCGGCGTGGGTGGCGCGAACGGGTCGATCGAGTCCAGGGAATTGGCCCGGCCCAGGGCCCGGTCCACGCCATCCAGGATCCGGTCCAGGTCCGGGACGTGGTGGTGCTCCAGCTTGGCCGGAGGGTAGGGGATGTCGAAACCCGTGACGCGTACCGGCGCGTGCTCCAGCCAGTGGAAGCAGCGTTCGGTCACGGTGGCGGCGATCTCCGCGCCCAGGCCCCCGGTCCGGCTGGCCTCGTGGGTGATCACCAGTCGTCCGGTCCGGCGCACCGAGGCCTCGATCAGCCCGTAGTCCACGGGCGAGAGCGAACGCAGGTCGATGACGTCGATCGAGATGCCCTCGGCCGCGGCGGCCTCGGCGGCCTGCAGGCAGGTCTTCACCAGGGGACCGTAGGCAACGAGCGTGACGTCCGTGCCCTCGGCGGCGACCGCGGCCGGCCCCATGGGCCGGAGCGGGGCCGAGAGGTCCACCGGCCCGCGGTCGTGGTAGCGGCGCTTGGGCTCGAGGTAGACCACGGGGTCGTTGCTGGCGATGGCCGCCCGGATCAGGTCGTAACCCTCCTGCGGCGTGGACGGGGAGACCACGCGCAGCCCGGCGGTGTGCACGAAGTACGCCTCCGGGGACTCGGAATGGTGCTCCGGAGACCCGATGCCGCCGCCGAAGGGGATCCGGATGGTCACCGGCATCGGCACGGCGCCGCGGGTGCGGTAGTACGTCTTGGCGACCTGGGAGACGATCTGGTCGAACGAGGGGTAGACGAAACCGTCGAACTGGATCTCCACCACGGGCCGGTAGCCCCGGTAGGCCAGTCCCACGGCGGTGCCCATGATCCCGGACTCGGCCAGCGGGGTGTCCACCACCCGGTCCGGCCCGAACTCCTGCATCAGCCCGTCGGTGATGCGGAAGACGCCGCCGAGGGTGCCGATGTCCTCCCCCATCAGCACGACCTTCTCGTCCTCGGCCAGGGCGGCCCGCAGGCCCGCCGTGATGGCCTTGCCGAAGGTGATCTCCTGCGCGCTCATCGGGTCCCCGCCTCCAGCTGCTCGCCGTCGAACTGGGCCAGGTAGAGCCGATAGTGCTCGCGCTGGCGGGCCAGCTCGTGGTGGGGCTCGGCGTAGACGTGCTCGAAGAGCGCCTCGGGACCCGGGTCGACCAGCCCGGCCAGGCCGGTCCGCAGGGCGGCGGCCATCTCGTCCGCGGCCGCCGCCGACGCCGCGCGGACCACCTCGATCGTCAGGGGCCCGCCCTGGGCGTCCCGGTCGGAGTCCGTCAGGGTGGCGGCCAGGTGGGCCTCCACCCGGTCGATGGGGTCCTTGGCCCGCCAGGCCTCGACCTCGTCCTTCGAGCGGTAGCGGGTCGGGTCGTCGGCGGTGGTGTGCGGTCCCATGCGGTAGGTGACCGCCTCGATGAAGGTGGGGCCGCCGCCGTTGCGGGCCCGCTCCAGGGCACGGCGGGTGGCGGCCAGCACGGCCAGCACGTCATTACCGTCCACGCGCATGGCCGGGATGCCGAACCCCCAGGGGCGGTCGGCGATGTGCCGCCTCGCCTGGAGGGTGACGGGCTCCGAGATGGCCCAGTGGTTGTTCTGGCAGAAGAAGACGACCGGGACGTGGTAGCTCGCGGCGAAGACCATGGCCTCGTTGACGTCGCCCTGGCTGGTGGCGCCGTCCCCGAAGTAGCTGATCGCGGCCGCCTCGGAGTGGTCCCGGCGCAGGCCCATGGCGTAACCGACGGCGTGCAGGGACTGGGCGCCGATGATGATCTGCTGGGCGGCCAGGTTGGTCTCGGCCGGATTCCAGCCGGCGTAGGTGGAACCACGCCACAGCCGGACCAGTCCGAGCGGGTCGACGCCCCGCAGGTAGGCCACCCCGTTCTCCCGGTAGGAGGGGAACACGTAGTCCTCACGGTGCAGCGCCGCAGCGGAACCGACCTGGGAGGCCTCCTGCCCCAGGAGCGGCGGCCACAGGGCCAGCTCGCCCTGGCGCTGCAGGTGGGTGCACTCGGTGTCCAGGCGGCGGATCACCGTCATGTCCCGGTGCAGCCCCGCCAGCATGGTCGCGGTCACGTCCTCCAGCCAGGGGTCCAGGTCATGGTCCGGACGGCGGTGGCCCTCCGGCGTCAGGACCTGGTGCAGGTCCGGTTCGGGCACGTGCGGCATGCCGGTGGGCGGGGTGTTCAGACTGACCGTTCCCATGGGGGTCCTCCTCGATCGGGCCCGTCACTGGGTCGGTGATGGCCCTCGCCGTGGATGCGGCCTGGATGTCGGCCGCCGTGAGTTGTGATGCTAATCACATTGCGAGGGGTGCACAAGATATGATCAGCGCAGTGGGCAACCTGCCCGCGTTTCGCCCCCGACACCCGTGAGAACGTGAGCATGATGCGCACTCTGGACACCACCGACCTGCGGATCCTGGCCGCACTGTCCGACATGCCGGACGCCACCACCGTGGCCCTGGCCCAGTACCTGGGGCTGTCCCGCAACACGGTGCAGGCGCGGCTGGCCCGACTCACCGCCGAGGACGTGTTCCTCCCGTTCGAACGGCGGATCAGCCTGACGGCCCTGGGGCACCCGCTGACCGCGTTCGTGCAGGTCCACGTGCACCAGCAGCAACTGGCGGAGATCACGGCGGCGCTGACCCGGATCCCGGAGATCGTCCAGGCGCACGGCCTGACCGGGTCCGCGGACGTCCTGGCCCGGGTGGCCGCGCGCAACGCGGAGGACCTGTTCCGGATCCACACCCGCATCCTCGCCATCGAGGGCGTGGAGCGTGCGGACACCTCCCTGGCGATGGCCGAGCTGGTCCCGTGGCGGACCGTGCCGCTGGTCGAGTCCCTGCTCGACGGCGGCGCGGGGGACGGTTAGCCCCGCACTAGTCCAGCACGGTCAGGACGTCGATCGAGGCGTCCAGGAAGGCGTCGACCTGGGCCTCGTCGTATCCCTCGGCACCCGTGGCGGCGGCGAAGACGGCCCGGCGCACCTCGTTCGCGTCCAGGGGATCCTGACCCTCGAACCGCGCGAGCAGGCGACGGCACAGCGCATCGACGCCACCGACGTCGTAGCTGGCGGCGTCCGCGCGGGACGCACGCCGGAAGCGTTCCCCGTCCGGTCGCTGCAACCGTCCGCGGAGGATCTCCACCGACCCCTGCACCCGTGCGGACCAGGCGTCCTCGCCCTCGGAGCGGATCCGCTCCTGACGCTCGGCCTGGGCCAGTGCGTCCTCGAGGCGGTCCAGCACGTCGTCGACCTGGTCGGCGGCGTAGCCACCCTTGACGGCGTCGAAGGCGATCCGGCGGATGTCCGCGGACCGCAGGCCCCCGGCGCCCTCATAGGCCACGCGCGCCCGGGCCATGAACCGGTCGACCTGGCGCCGGTGGTAGCCGAACGTGTCCGGCGGGACGACGTCGAAGGGCTGCCGGTCGGCCGAGGCCATCACCCGCCTCGCGAGCCCCTGCGTGTCCTGCCGCGTGCCGTGGTCCATCGGGGAGGCGCTCCTTCTGCCGGAAAAGTCGTGGTGCCGAGACCATCGTAGCCAGCGGGGACGGGAGGGGGTGAGACCGGGCAGGGCGGGACGGCCGGGGTCAGACGAAGGGCAGCGCGAAGACCATGTAGGCGACCGGGGCGGAGAACACGAGGGAGTCCAGCCGGTCCATGGCCCCGCCGTGCCCGGGCAGCATCGAGCCCATGTCCTTGATGTTCAGCTCGCGCTTGACCATGGACTCGGCGAAGTCCCCCGCGGTGGCGGAGGCGACCGTCAGCAGGCCCAGCAGACTGCCGATCCACCAGGGGTGGTCCAGCAGGAAGTGGACCGCGAGGGTCCCGACCACCACGGACCCGCCCACCGAACCGGCGAAGCCCTCCCAGGACTTCTTGGGGCTGACCTTCGGGGCCATCGGGTGCCGGCCGAACGAGGCCCCCACGATGTACCCGAACGTGTCATTGGCCACCACCATGAGCAGCATGCAGGCCACCATGAGGTTCCCCTGCTCCTGGCGCAGCAGGGCGACGGCGAAGGAGAGCAGGAACGGCACCCACATCACGATGAACACGGACACCAGGACGCTCTCACCGCGTGCCGGCAGGTCCTCCGCGACGGCCCAGACCAGGATGAGCAGGACCGTGCCGAGCAGGGCCAGCACGAGCGCCTCGGCGCCTCCGGCGAAGGCCCCCAGGGGCATCGCCACGGCACCGGTCCACAGCGGGATCCGGGGCACGTCCAGGCCGCGCCGGGAGATCGCACTGGCGGTCTCGGTGACGCCCAGCAGCAGCAGGGCGACCACGAGGATCGCCAGCACGACCGGCAGCCAGATCAGGCCGACGAGAGCGCCACCCAGCAGGAGCGCACCGACGGTGATGGCAGCGGGGAGGTTGCGGCCGGCCTTGGCCTTCCGGGCCCGGGCCGCCTCCAGTTCCCGCCGCTGCCGCCGGGTCTGCGGTGGTCCCGGGTCCGGGACCGGCCGCGGCCCGGCGGGAGCGGAGGGTTCGGACGTCATCGGGTGCGGTGCCGCTCAGACCTCGAGGAGCTCGGCTTCCTTGCGCTTGGCCATGTCCTCGATGGTCTCGGTGTACTTGCGGGTCAGGGCGTCGAGCTCCTTCTCCGCGCGGCTCCCCTCGTCCTCACCGATCTCGCCGTCCTTGACCATCCGGTCGAGGGCCTCCTTGGCCTTGCGGCGGGAGTTGCGCAGCGAGACCTTGTGCTCTTCCGCCTTGGACTTGACCAGCTTGACGTACTCCTTGCGGCGCTCCTCGGTCAGTTCCGGCATGACGACCCGGATGACCTTGCCGTCGTTGGACGGGTTGGCGCCGATCTCCGAGTCGGACAGGGCCTTCTCGATGTTCCGCAGGGCGCTGACGTCGAAGGGGGAGATCAGCAGGGTCCGGGCGTCGGTGGTGGTGAACGAGGCCAGCTGCTGCAGCGGCGTGAAGGAGCCGTAGTACTCGACCATCACCTTGGAGTACAGGCCGGGGTTGGCCCGTCCGGTGCGGACCGAGGCGAAGTCCTCGCCCGTGGCCTCGATGGTCTTCTCCATCTGCTCCTCGGCGGCCTGAAGGGTTTCCTGCGTCACGTTGTCTCCTCGGTTCGGATGGTGTGGCCTCAATCCTAGGACACCGGTGGCACCGGATGGCCCGGACGAGGGGGGGGGGGGGGGGGACGGTGGGGATGGACGGGGCCGGTGGCCTCAGACGGTGACGGTGGTGCCGATCCGCTCGCCCAGCAGGGCGCGGGTGACGTTGCCGTCCCCCTCCATGCCGAACACCATCATGGACAGCTTGTTGTCCTTGCACATGGTCATGGCGGTCTGGTCCATCACGCGGATGTCGTTCAGCAGCGCCTCGTCGTAGGTCAGGTGCTCGTACTTCTGCGCCCCCGGGTCCTTCTTGGGGTCGGCCGTGTAGACGCCGTCCACGCCGGACTTGGCCATCAGCACCTCGTCCGCGCCGACCTCCAGGGCCCGCTGGGCGGCGACGGTGTCGGTGGAGAAGTAGGGCAGGCCGGTGCCGGCGCCGAAGATCACCACGCGGCCCTTCTGCATGTGCCGGATGGCCCGCAGCGGGATGTAGGGTTCGGCGACCTGCTCCATGTGGATGGCGGACTGGACGCGGGTATCCACGCCGGCCTGCTCGAGGAAGTCCTGGAGGGCCAGGCAGTTCATCACGGTGCCCAGCATGCCCATGTAGTCCGCGCGGCGCCGGTCCATGCCGTTCTCCGAGAGCTCGGCCCCGCGGAAGAAGTTCCCTCCCCCGACGACGATGGCGACCTCGACCTGGCCGCGTGCGCCGGCGATCTGGTCGGCGATGCCGCGCACGGTGTCCGGGTCGACGCCGACCTTGCCGCCGCCGAAGACCTCGCCGGAGAGCTTGAGCAGGACGCGGCGCTTGCCGGTCCGGCCCGGGTCCCCGTGGGTGTCGCCGGCCTGGGCCTGCTGCAGGTCCCGGGACTCGTTGAACGACGTCGCGTCACGGATGTCCGGGGTGGTGCGCTGGTCGGTGCTCTGCATGTGCGGGCCTCCTGGGCTCATCGGGGCTGGCGGCTTGCGCCGACGGAATGGTGCCGGATAGGGCAGGACAAAGGGGGTGGCCACCAGTGACTGGTGACCACCCCCTTCCAGGTCGTTCCGCGACGCGGTCGGTCCGATCCTACCGCGCGCGGTCCGTGGCCGTGTGCCGGTCGGTCAGTTGCCGACGCGGAACCGGGCGAAACCGGTGACGGCGGTGCCGGCCTCGGAGAGGACCTTGCCGACGGTCTGCTTCGGGTCCTTGGCGAACGGCTGGTCCACCAGCACGATCTCCTTGAAGAAACCGGTCAGGCGGCCCTCGACGATCTTGGTCAGGGCCTGCTCCGGCTTGCCCTCGGCGCGGGCGGTCTCATCGGCGATGCGACGCTCGTTCTCGACGGTCTCGGCCGGCACGTCCTCGCGGGACAGGTAGGTCGGGGCGTAGGCGGCGGTGTGCACGGCGACGTCGTGGGCGGCGGTCTTGGCCGCGTCCGAGTCGGAGTCGACGGCCATCAGGACGCCCACCTGGGCGGGGAGGTCCTTGGACGTCTTGTGCAGGTAGGCGTCCACGAAGGCGCCCTCCACGCGGGCGATGCGGCGCACGACGACCTTCTCGCCGAGGATGGCACCCTCGTCGGTGACGTGGTCCCCCACGGTCCGGCCGTTGTACGGAGCGGCCAGCAGGGCGTCCAGGTCGGTCGCGCCGGAGGAGACGGCGGCCTCGAGGACGACGTTGCCCAGCTCGATGAACTTCTCGTTCTTGGCCACGAAGTCGGTCTCGCAGTTGATCTCGATCATGACGCCGGCGCCGGCGGTGACGGTCGCGGCGACCAGGCCCTCGGCGGTCGCGCGGCCCTCGCGCTTGGTGGCCCCCTTGAGGCCCTTCACGCGGATGATCTCCATGGCCTTGTCGGCGTCGCCGTTGGCCTCGTCCAGTGCCTTCTTGACGTCCATCATCCCGGCGCCGGTGCGCTCGCGCAGGGCCTTGATGTCAGCTGCGGTGTAGTTCGCCATGCGGTACCCATCCTTACCTGTTGCGGGGTTATCCCGAGTGGTGTTGTGGTGGTCTGTCGGTGTCTGCCCGGGGGGCCCGGGCAGACACCGGCCGGCCCCGTACGGGACCGGCCGGTGGTGGATCAGTTGGCCTCGGTGGCCTCGGGTGCCTCGGCGGCGGGCGCCTCGGTGGCCTCGGGTGCCTCTGCGGCCTCGGCAGCAGGTGCCTCCGCGGTCTCGACGTCCTGCTCCGCGGCCTGCTCGGTGGCCGGCGCGGACTGGTCGGTGGCCGGCGCGGACTGGTCGGCGGCCTCGGCCTGCTGGGCGTTGTGCTGCTCGAGCAGTTCGCGCTCCCACTCGGCCATGGGCTCCTCGGCGCCCTGGGAGCCGGACTTGCCCTGGTTGCGGGCGATGAGGCCCTCGGCCACGGCGTCGGCGATCACGCGGGTCAGCAGGTTGACGGAGCGGATGGCGTCGTCGTTGCCCGGGATCGGGTAGGTGACCTCGTCCGGGTCGCAGTTGGTGTCCAGGATGGCCACGACCGGGATGCCCAGCTTCTGGGCCTCGTCCACGGCCAGGTGCTCCTTCTTGGTGTCCACGATCCAGACGGCGGACGGGGTCCGGGTCATGTTGCGGATACCGCCCAGGTTGGACTCGAGCTTGGTCAGCTCGCGCTGCAGCAGGAGCAGTTCCTTCTTGGTGTGGCCCGAACCGGCGACGTCCTCGAAGTCGATCTCCTCGAGCTCCTTCATGCGCTGCACGCGCTTGGAGACCGTGGAGAAGTTGGTCAGCATGCCGCCGAGCCAGCGGTGGTTCACGTAGGGCATGCCCACGCGGGTGGCCTGCTCGGCGATGGCCTCCTGGCCCTGCTTCTTGGTGCCGACGAAGAGGATGGAGCCACCGTGGGCCACCGTCTCCTTGACGAACTCGAAGGCCCGGTCGATGTAGGACAGGGACTGCTGCAGGTCGATGATGTAGATGCCGTTGCGCTCGGTGAAGATGAAGCGCTTCATCTTGGGGTTCCAGCGGCGGGTCTGGTGTCCGAAGTGGACACCGGAATCGAGCAGCTGGCGCATGGTCACGACAGGCATGTCGCTCCTTAGAGGGGTTGTCGGTTGTCGACCGGCCGTGGTGGTCCGGTCCCTGGCATGGGCTGCGGGCGAACCCGGCGCCCCCGACGCTGACCCGGCAGCGCACGCACGTGCTCGCCGGGACCGATGGTGGGGACCTGCCGTGCCATGGGCGGAGCGGACTCCGCGTGGCCGGCATCAGTCATGCGCGTAGTCAGTCGCGGGTCCTGATCGGGATCCCTCCCGGGCAGGCACACAACTGCTGGGTCAATCTTACCCCAGCCCGTTCCGTGGTCCGAACCGGGACTCCACAGCACACCGGCGGGGCGATGCCCTCCCCACCCGCGCCACCGGCCGGTGGCGGACCCGACGGCGGCGCGGGAGCGTGGTGGCCATGTCACCGCACCTGCCCCGCCCCAGACGCGCCGTCCGCAGCATCACCCCCTGCCCGATGGCGGTGCCCGCCGCCGCGGTGGCGGCCCTGGCGCTGCTCGCCCCGTCCGCGGCGGAGGCCGGTCCCGGTGGCCCCGGCGACTGGTCGGCGCCCTCCCCCGCCAGGGGGGCCTCGGCGGTGCTCCGCCCCTTCGATCCGCCCGCGGCCCCGTGGTCGTCGGGGCACCGCGGCGTGGACTGGGCGAGTCCGGACGGCGGCGTCCTGGCCCCGGGTGCGGGCACCATCCGGTTCGCGGGACCGGTAGCCGGCCGCTCCGTGGTCACCGTGGCCCATCCGGACGGGATGCTCTCCAGCCTCGAACCGGTCGACCTGGCGCCGGGGCTGGCGGTCGGCGATCGCATCGGCGCCGGCGAGCCGGTGGGCTCCGTCCAGGGTGGCGTGGGACATTGCCCGGTCGAGTGCGTGCACTGGGGCGTCCGTATTCCCGACGGCTGGACCGTGCAGGGCGCCACGTGGGACCGCTACGTGGACCCGCTGGTCCTGCTGGGCCTGTCCGGCCCCTCCGTGCTGTGGCCGGTCACGGGCGGACCACCGGTGTCCTAGGTCCCTCGGGAGCGGCGGCGGGCGATCGCCGTGGCCAGGTCCACCAGCGCACGGGCGGAGGTCTCCCAGGAGAACGTGCCGGCCTGGTCGACCGCCGCGCGGGAGGCCGCCGCGAACACCGCCGGGTCCTCGAGTTCCCTGATCCGGCCCGCCAGGAGGGACGGGGAGTCATCGGCGCCCGAGCCCGCCGCCTCCCCGGCGGGCCCGAGGGGCACGAACCGCGCGGCGCCGCCGTCGGGCCCGCCGATCTCCCGGAAGATCTCGAGGTCGGAGACCACCACGGGAGTGCCCTGGGCCATCGCCTCGGCCACGGGGAGACCGTAGCCCTCGGAGCGGGACAGGGTGACCAGGGCCGTGGCCGAGCGCAGCAGGCGCACGTACTCCTCGTCCGTGGTCCCCCGGTGGAAGACCAGGGCCTCGGCGGGTACCCGCGCATCCGCCGCGACCTGGCGCAGTTCCGCCTCTCGGGCCGCCGAGATCCTGGACAGCAGGTGCAGACGGTACCCGGGCAGGCCGGCGAGGCCGCGGATGAGCGTCTCGACGTTCTTGTAGTCCATGAACGAGCCCATGTAGACCAGGGACCGCTCGGGCCTCGCCTCCGGATCGCGGGGGGCGGGCACGGCCTGCGGGGCGTTGCCGATGATCCGGATCTCACGGCTGGTGAGCCGGTGCCGCCGCATCAGCCGGCGGCTCGTGTGGGAGACCGTGGCGACGGCATCGGCCCGGTCGAGCACCAGCCGCTGGGGCCAGTACGCCAGGTGGAAGGCGCGCCACAGCAATCGGACCGGGGCCGGCAGGTCGGCCGGCGGAGTGCGGTGCCGGTAGTAGATGAGGTCGTGCAGGGTGAGGATCAGCCCGTACTCCCGGCCGGCCGAGCCCATCGTCTGCATCGGGGAGAACACCACGTCGGGCCGGTGCCGGTTCAGCTGACGCGCGATGAACGGCTCGGCCGGGGACGTCGGGTCCGCGGCCCGCACCCAGGGGACGCCCCCGGGGAGCAGGGCGAGCTGGGCCTCGTCCGAGATGACCATGGTGACCTCGGCGAGCGGGGCGCAGGCCTCGATCAGGCTCGCGCCGTAGCGGGAGATGCCGTCATGGAAGTCGGTGCGGGTGTACCGCGCGTCCATGAACAGGCGCAGCGGACGGTTCCGGCCGGCCTCGTCCGCCGGAACACCCGAGGGCACGTCCACGGGATCGGGAACATCGGCGGTCGCGGGGTCTGGCACGGGCTCCACGCTACCGCCAGAAAGGATGCCCGGCGCCTCATCACGGTCCCATAACTCGCAGGTGACGAACAGATAACACTCAGTTACAGTAGGTCACGGTCAGGCAGACATTCGCCGGATCACTTGGAGTTATCCATCGCCCCGCACCGGGCACCACGCGCGCTTCCCTGGACTCATCGTCCTCGCGGTGGACAAGAAAACATCGCTCGCATCCAGCTAGGGGACACCTGTGCCTACATCCCACAGCCGGTCCGGTCAGCACCGGTCCGCACGCACCCGCCTGACCGCGGCCGTCGCCGCCGTGGCGACCGCGGCCGTCGTCGCCACCGCGTCCCTGGCCGGATCCGTGGCCACGGCCGACCCGGCCTCGGCCGGCCAGTCCTGCGGGCGCGCCGACTTCGCGGACGCCCCGCGCGGGTCCGGGTTCTACCAGGCCATCTCGTGGATGGCCTGCGAGAAGATCTCGGTGGGCTACGCGGACAACACCTTCCGCAAGAACAAGGCCGTCACCCGCGGGGAGGTCGCGGCCTTCCTGTACCGACAGGTCACGCCGTCGCACCCCAAGTCCACCGCGCGCTACTTCACCGACGTGAACCCCGGCGGGGCCAACTACCAGGCCATCACCTGGTTCGCCCAGGATGGGATCTCCGTCGGCTACCAGGACCGTACCTTCCGGCCGAACCAGCCGGTGACGCGCGGTGAACTGGCCGCCTTCCTGCACCGGCTGGCCGACGAGCCGGCCGCCGGCGGGGCATCGTTCCGTGACATGCGCCCGGGCGCGGCGTTCTCCGTCGCCTCTGCCTGGCTCCGGACGCGGGGCATCACCTCGGGCTACGGCGACGGCACCTTCCGGCCCGGCAATGACATCACCCGCGCCGAGACCGCGTCGTTCCTGTACGAGGCAGCCGGCGCCCTCAAGGGCCGCGGCAACGTGGTGACGCCCGCCCTGCGGCCCCTGGACGAGACCCGGGCCTCGTCCACGGTGGCGACCTGGAAGGCCAAGGCCGTGAACTGGGCCACGACCAAGGCGAAGAGCACCAAGACCTACTACCAGTACGGCGGCAACGGGCCGTACGCGTTCGACTGCTCCGGGTTCACCACCGGTGCCTTCTCGGCCGGGGGGGCGTCCCTGCCACGGAGCTCGAAGTCGCAGTACACCGCCGCGGACTCGAAGGTCCCGCTCTCCCGCGCCAAGCCCGGAGACCTCGTGTACTGGTCCAACAACGGCTCGAGTTCCGGCGTCTACCACGTGGCGATCGTCGTGGAGGGCGGCAAGATCGCCCACGCCCGCAACCCCACCTCGGGCGTGACGCTCACGGACCTGGACTACAGCCCGGCCAACATGCTCCCGCAGGCCGGCCGCTTCGACTGAGGTAGGGCGTGCGGGACTTGAACCCGCGACCCAGGGATTATGAGTCCCCTGCTCTGACCAACTGAGCTAACGCCCCGCGGACCGGGGATGCCGGTCGCACAGGGACCCATCCTAGCGGCGCTCCGGCCCCGGGGCGCTCCGGCTCACCGGTCACTGCTCACCCACGGGCGGCGACGGGCCCGATCACGGTCCGGCCCCCCTCGCGCACCCAGTAGGAGCCGTCTGCGCGGCGTTCGGCGCGCGTGGCGAAGCGATACCGGAACGTCCGCACGCGGATGAGGGAGGGCCGGCGGCCGGCGAAGGGGTCGTGCCGCAGCAGCCGCAGCGTGGCGGCGTCGGCGGCCAGCAGCCGCGCCAGCAGGGTGAGGAACCAGCGCTGGTGGATCCCGGACAGCGGCAGGAACCACATCATCCAGTCCAGGCGCAGGTGGTACGGGGCGAACTGCCGCGGACGGCGCCTCAGGTCCCCGGGCTTGCCCTTGAACTCGTAGGCCAGCCAACGGTCCTCGGGGGGCGGTGCGTCCTCGGTGCCCTCCTCCGTTCCCTCGATGACCACCTCGACCCTGGTCCTCGTCACCGTGCCGAACGCCCCGTAGGCATTGCCGATCTGCCAGCGGTTGAAGGACGCGTTCATTAGCTGCCGGGACGAGAACAGGTTCCGCAGCGCCGGGACGGAGGCCACGGCGATCCCCACACACGCTGCCAGCACGATCACGGTCCAGTACGGCGGCGGGTCCGCCACCGTGCCCAGGTCCTCCGGCAGCGCGGGGATCACGGCATGGATCGCCCGGTCACCCAGGGCACCGCAGGCCAGGATGATCGTCGCCCAGTTCAGCCACGCATAGTTCCCCGTGGCCACGAGCCACAACTGGGTGAAGACGATCACGGCGGCGCCGATGGAGGCGACCGGTTGCGGCAGGAACATCAGGAACGGCATCGCCAGCTGGGTCCCGTGGTTGCCGATGACCTCGCAGCGGTGCCACCAGCGTGGCTTCAGGTGGGCCTGGCGGCTGAGCGGGTTGGGCATCGGCTGGGTCTGGTGGTGGTAGTCCATCGCGGTGAGGTCCCGCCACTCGGCCCCGCCGCGCAGCTTGATCATCCCGGCACCGAATTCCAGCCGGAACACCAGCCAGGCGACCAGCAGGATCACCGGCAGCAGCGGAGCCGTCCGGTCGGAGCCGAGCAACCCGGCCATCACCCCGGCCTCGAGCAGGAGCATCTCCCAGCCGAAGCCGTAGAACACCTGCCCGATGTTCACGATCGACATGTACAGCCCGTACAGCACGAGGAACCCTGCCAGCGGCACCCAGGGCGGTCCGGACTGCGGGATCCCGGCCACGAGCCCGGCGGCCAGCACCATGCCCACCACGGCGACCCCCACCAGGCGGCGGTCCGTGTAGCCCCAGCGGCGGAAGACCGTGGGGCCACGCTGCCGGCCGGCGGCCAGGACCGCCGTGGCGGGCAGCAGGCCGTGCTCGCCCAGCAGGGCCCGGAACTGGTTGAGGGTGGACCAGAACGCGATGAGGTACAGGACCGCCACCCCGCGCTGGACGATCTGGCGGGCCCATTCCGAGTCGGTCGCGAGCCACCACTCCACGGTGTGATCCTAGGCTCCGGCGGCGGCTGCCGGCACCTGCTGGTGAGCGCCCCTGCGTCCGGGCCGGCCGTCAGAGCAGGGCGCGGACCTCTTCGGGGGTGGCCCCCCGGTAGAGCATCTCGAACAGGTCGATGGTCTTGTCCTGCGAGTGCCGCACCGCACGGTCGTGGGAGGCCCGCCCCATCCGGGCCAGCTCGTCGTCACAGGCGGTCAGCACGGCCGTCAGCTTCTCGGCCAGGTCCTGGGGGTCGCCGGGGGCGAAGAGGTATCCGTTGTCCCCGTCGGTGACCAGGTGGGGCAGCGCCAGGGCGTCCGCCAGCACCACCGGCTTGGAGGCGCTCATGGCCTCGAGGGAGACCAGCGACTGCAGTTCCGCGGTCCCCGGCTGGCAGAAGACGTCGGCGCGCAGGTAGGCGGTGTGCAGCTCGGCGTCGGAGACGTGGCCGAGGAAGTGCACCCGCTCCCCCAGCCCCAGCTCCTCCACCAGGGCCCGCAGCGGGCCGCGCTGCTCGCCGTCGCCGACCACCTCGAGGTGGGCGTCGAGCTGCGGGTCCAGCAGGCCGATGGCGCGGATCAGCACGTCCACGTTCTTCTCCACGGCCAGCCTGCCCACGAACAGCACCACCGGGTGGCCGGGACGCTCCACGGTCTCCCCCGGGGCGCGCTCATAGGCGGCGGAGTCGATGCCGTTGGAGATCGGCAGGACGTGGTCCAGGCCGGCATGCTCGGACATGGTCCTGGCGGCCAGCCCGGTGGGCGTGGTGACGGCGGCCGTCTTGCGCATCAGCCGGCCCATGTCCCGCCAGGAGTTCTTCGAGACGATGTCCCGGAACCACTGCGGGAACGGCAGGAAGGGCTCCAGGTTCTCCGGCATGAAGTGGTTGGTCGAGATGGTGCGGATCCGCCGCTTCTCGGCCTCGTTGATGGCGGCCTCGCCGATCATGTAGTGGCACTGCACGTGCACCACATCCGGACGGATCTCATCCAGCAGTGCCCCGATGGACCTCCGGGCGTGCCACGGGAAGACCAGGCGGTAGTACTCGTGCGTGGGGGCCTTGACGGACTGCAGGCGGTGCACGGTCGCCTCGTCGTTGACCTGGACGGTGTCCGGTCCGGCGTCGTTGCGGGCCGCCATCACGTGCACCTCGTGGCCACGGGCGTGCAGGGCCCTGGCCAGGCGGAAGCAGAACACGGAGGCTCCGTTCACGTCCGGCGGATAGGTGTCCGCTGCGATGAGGACCTTGAGCGGGCGCTCCGATGATGCCGTCACGTGGATGGGGCTCCTGTCTGCTCGCGTCGCTGGATCACGTCCGGATGGTGCCGGGCGAGGACAACGACTCCGAGCGTAGCAATGGCACCGGCGGCGGCCATGCACCAACCCACCCACCAGGGAAGACCGGGTTGCAGCTCGCCCAGCACGATGATGCCGGTCAGCACGCCGACCATGGGGTCGATGACGGTCAGCCCGGCCACCACCAGGTCCGGGGGTCCGTGCTGGTAGGCGCTCTGCACGAAGTAGACGCCGATCCCTCCGGCCGCGGCGATGACCCCGAGGTGGAACCACGGGATGCCCAGCAGCCCACCGGCGTCGCCGCGCAGGAAGTGGATGGAGCCGAGCCGGACGAACACCGCCACGAAGCCGAACAGCACGCCGGCGCCGATGATGTAGCCGAAGGCACTGGGACGGCGCAGCATCACCAGGGCGGCGACCGCGCACAGCACGGTGGCCGTGATGGCCACCACGGCGGCGATCCGCTCCTGGTCGACGGTGGGGGCCGGGTTCTCCTCGGTGGCGACGATCGCCACCAGCACGAACGCCGCCGAGCCGGTCACGCACGCGATGATCCCCCAGATCGTCTCCCGGTTGAGCCGGAGGTGCTGGATGCGGGCATGCAGCAGGGTGGTGATGACGACGGCGATCGCCCCGATCGGCTGTACCACGGTCAGCGGCGCGGTGGCCAGGGCATAGACGTTCAGGCCGATGCCCAGCAGCATCAGTGCGCCGCCGGCCAGCCAGGTGCCGGAGGTGAACAGCCTCAGCAGGCCCGAACGGGGGTGCAGTCCCAGGTAGGCCTGGTGCTTACGCACTCCCGCGGCCTGGCGCTCGCTGCCCAGGGCCAGGCAGAAGGCTCCCGCCAGGGCGGCCGCGATGGACAGCCACTTCACGCGCTCGCCCAACGGGTGCGGTCGCGGGGGTCCACCCCGGCCGCGCGGAGCCGGCGGAACTTGCGCACGCAGCCTCCGATGTAGTCGACGGCGGCGCAGACGTGGCCCACGCAGCCGAGGACGAGCACCACGGTGGCGATCACGGTCAGCGGCCCCTCGGCCAGGCCGGGGACCTGCGCCAGCAGCAGGAGGGGGGTGCCCACGAGCAGCAGCGCGGTACGGACCTTGCCCAGGACCGTGACCTCGAGTTCGGGGCTGCCCCGGAACAGGGCCAGCGCCGTGAGGCCGAGGACGACGTCCGGCAGGACCAGGGACACCACCAGCCACCAGGGGGCGATGCCGGTGGCCACCAGCGTGACCGCCACGACGGCCAGGGACAGCCGGTCGGCCACCGGGTCCAGCCACTGGCCGACCGTGGAGATCTGGTTGTAGCGCCGCGCGATGTACCCGTCCACCCAGTCCGTGCTGGAGAGCACCGCGAGCACGATGAATGCGGCCAGGTACTGTTCCGAGACCACCAGCCAGACGAAGACCGGGACCAGGCAGAACCGGAGGATGGTGATGACGTTGGGGACGGTCCAGATCCGGTCGGTGACCTCGTACTCGATGTCATCGCGGTGCCCCGCACCGATCAGACGCAACGTGGACCCCCGTGCGGTCGTGGTGAGCGGGTTACTTCTTGAGCTGGCGGGCGAAGACGGCGATGGCGGTGGACGCGGCGCCGAGCAGCGCCAGCGGCTGCCACTTCTCCCGCACGTACTCGCCCACGTTCTCGCCGGCGTCGTGGACGGTCTGTCCCGCGCGGGCACCGGTGTGGTGGGGTGCGGTCGGCGAGGTGGGGTCCTGGGCGTCCGGGCCGGCGGGGGCCGGACGGCCCCGGAACTGCGAGGTGAAGCTGGAGAACTGCGCCTTGACGTCGGTCTTCTCCTCGAGCCCGGACCGGATGTCCCCCAGGTGCTGGCGGCGCAACTGGGTGCGGCGGCGCAGCTCGGCGTAGGACGGGTCCTGGGCGGTGGCCTCCTTGGGGGCCTCGCCGCGCTTGCGGGCCGCCTTGGCCTCGGCCTCGGCAGCCTTGCGGCGCTCTTCCTCCCGGGCCTGGGCGATCCGCTTCTCCTCGGCCCGCTGCGCCTCGAGCCGGTCGAACTCGGCCGGGTCGAAGGCGTTGCCCTCCTTGAGGTATCCGAGGTCGTACTTGACGCCCTGGATGGTCTCGGCGGGGACCAGGGGCATCGCGGCCTTGATACGCAGCGCCCCGATCCCGAGGAAGACCAGCGCGACGACCAGGGCGCCGGCGGCGACCATGAGCGCGGAGAACCAGATCGGCCGGTCCTGGGCGAAGCCGCCGATCATGGCCACGATCAGGGCAACGGCCATGATGAACAGGAAGACGAGCCCGACGACGGCCAGCCCGGCACCGATCCCGGCCGTGACGCCCTTCTTGCCCAGCTGGCCCTTGACCATGGCCAGCTCGTCCTTCAGCTGCAGGGGCAGCAGGCGGAAGCCGGTGGAGACCAGTTCCGTCAGCGAGCTGGAACGGGTCTGGTCGGAGACGCGGGGGGACCCCTTGGGGAGCGTCGGTGCCTGATGGGCCATTGGAGCGTGCCTTCCCTCTGGTCTGCGGTGGGTCTGCGGTGGGTCTGCGGTGAGACTGCCGCCGTGCCTGACGAGCAATCCTGAAGTCCATCACACCCGGGCAGCCCGGGCAGGTCAAACCTACCACCGCGGCACGGAGCGAAAACCGTTCCGTGCACGTCAACGGCCAGTCACTTGACTTTTCAACCTTAGGGCGTAGGTTCGGGGCGAAGCCGGCGCCGCCCCATCCCCCTCAGGCGGCGCCGGCCCTTCTCGTGCCCGCCGGCGTCTCAGGCCGGCTCAGCTGTGGTGCTCGCCCCCGCCGGAGCGCGAGCCCAGCTCGGCATCCAGCCGGAGCAGCCCGGAGCCGTCGTCGCCGATCAGCCGGATCCGGCCGATGATCTCGCTGACCGTGGCCTCCTCCTCGATCTGCTCGTCGACGAACCAGTTGAGCAGGGGGCGCGCGTCGAGGTCCCCGGCGGCCTCCGTCTCGCGGTACAGGTCCCGGATCGCGTTGGACACGCGCTGCTCGTGGGCCAGGGAGGCCTCGAACATCTCCAGCGGGGACAGGCCCGGGTTCACGGCCGGGGCGTTGATGGCGCCGATCGAGGCGTGGTTGCCCCGGTCCACCACGTGGTCGATGAACTTGTGGGCGTGCACGATCTCCTCGTCGGCCTGGTGCCGCAGCCAGGACGCCATGCCGGTCAGGTCCTGCTCGTCGGCCTCGATGGCCAGCTGGCGGTAGACCAGGGAGGCCTCGAACTCGAGGGTGATCTGTTCGTTGAACTTCTTCTCAAGGTCTGCGGTGAGCTTCATATGCTCACAGTAGGACCCCCCTCAGGCCCGTGTCATCGCAGGCAAGCCTGTCCTCACAGCGGGTGATTGGACTCGTGGGCCCCGGCCGGCGTGCCCGGTCCGTGGTGGCGCAGCAACCGTCCGGTGACCAGGGCCGTGAGGGCGACGATGACCGCGACCACGACCAGGATGGTGAGGAAGGCGGCGTCGTAGGCGACCCCGGCGGCCGCGAGGATGCCGGGGTCCCCCTGCGCGGCGTCCACCGCGCCGATGAGGCTGTCCGCGGCGGCCGCGGGGGCGTCGTCGGGCAACCGGACGAACCGGGCGTACAGCCCGGTGGCGAGGCTGCCGAGCAGGGCGACGGCGAGCAGGTTGCCGAACTCGTAGGAGACCTCCTCCACCGAGGAGGCCATCCCGGCCTGCCGGGCGGGGACGTTGCCGATGATGGCGGTGGAGGCGACGGACATGGTCAGCCCCATCCCGACGCCGGTGACGACGAGCCCGGCCACGAACAGCCCGAGCGGCCCGACACCCCCGAGCCGGGCGATCACCAGGCCGAGCGCGGCCAGCCCCAGACCGCCCGCGACGAGGACCCGCAGGCCGAGGCGGTGCAGGGTGGCACCGCCGGCGAGCGAGGCCGGCAGGGAGCCCAGGGCCATCGTCGCCACCAGCAGGCCGGACTGCAGCGGGGTGAAGCCGGCCACGAGCTGGTAGCGCTGGGTGGTGACCAGCTGGACCCCGCCGATGACGAACATCGAGCACGCGGCCGCGATGACCCCGGCGCTGAAGGCCCGGTTACGGAACACCGCGAAGTCCAGCACCGGATGCTCGAGGCGCCGCTGGCGCCTAACGAAGAGCCAGCCGCCGACGAGACCGACCCCCACGGCCGCCGCGAACCGCGGCCAGGAGGGGTCCGGGCCGGTCGCCTCCTTGATGGCGAAGACCGTGCCGGTGAGGGTGAGCATCGCGTCCACGGAGGACGGCGCGTCCCACCGGGTGGAGCGGTCCGGCCGGGGACGCGGGGCCACCCACGGGGTGAGCACCAGGGCGACCAGCACCACGGGGACGTTGATGAGGAAGACCGACCCCCACCAGAACGCCTCCAGCAGCACCCCGCCGACGATGGGACCCATCGCCGCGGCGACGACGGAGATGGCACCCCACACCGCGACGGCGAGGTTGCGTTCGCGGACGTCGTCGAAGCCGATGCGGATCAGGGCCAGGGTGGCCGGCATCATGCAGGCCGCACCCACGGCCAGCAGGGCACGGGCGGCGATGAGCACGCCCACGGCCGGCGCGAAGGCCGCCACCACCGAGGCCGCGCCGAAGACGACGAGGCCGAGGAGGAACAGCCTGCGGTGGCCGTACCGGTCCCCCAGCGTGCCGGCGCCCAGCAGCAGCCCGCACATCACCAGCGGATAGGCGTTGAGGATCCACAGCGACTCCGATGCGCTCGCCCCGAGCTCCTCGGTCAGCGTCGGCAACGCCGTGTAGAGGATCGTGTTGTCCAGGGTGATCAGCATGACCCCGGCACTCACCGTGGCCAGCAGCAGCCAGCGCCGCAGCGGCGACAAGGGGGTGGTGTTCACGGGGGGACTCTAGCGAAGAGCAGCCTCCGGGAACGCCGATTTCGTTCTCGCGCGGAACTTGGGTACAGTGGATCCCGCTGTCCGGCTGTTCATCCCCCGGGGTGGACCGCAGGCCAACGGTCCCCCGTAGCTCAATTGGCAGAGCATTCGACTGTTAATCGAAGGGTTACTGGTTCGAGTCCAGTCGGGGGAGCTTCACCGGAGAGGCCCTCGTCCCGCAGTGCGGGACGAGGGCCTCTCGCGTGCGCCGGCCCCTAGTCCTCGTCGTCGGGTTCGTAGAGGGACTCGAGCGTCTCCGGGTTCATCGCGTAGGCGTCGGTGCCGTCCGCGTTGTTGGACACCACATAGTCCCCCCGCCCGAAGTGCGTCCAGCCCTCCTTGGTCTCGACGCTGCCCTCCTCCTCGGCGCGCTCGACCCACACGGGCGTGATCTTGCGGTACTGGCCGTGACCGACCCTGCGGTAGGTGGCCGCGAAGACGTCCGCGTCCACGGTGCGGATGTCCCCGTCGTCGTCCACGAGCCAGTCACCGGCCTTGCAGTACTGCTCGGCCCCCCACTTGCGGTACCGGAAACCGGGCATGTCCAGGCGCAGGGGGACGGCGACGACGGTCCGCTCCGGCCGTGGCCGGTACCGCTTGCGCTCGGTCATGGCACGCCCCCGCTCAGGGGTCCGGGACCAGGTCGAAGACCGGCCTGAAATGGCCGGGGTCGACGTCGCGCTGCCCGGCCAGCAGGCCGAGCCGGTGCAGCAGGGGCATGTTCCCGGGCGCGTCCAACCGGCCCAGGGACTCGATCCTGCCCGTCGCGGCCGCCGAGTCGTCCAGGGCCAGGACGCCGTCCGGGCGCAGGTCGACGTCGTAGCGCAGGTAGCTCAGGAGGGGACCGCCCGGGACGGTGTCGCCGCGCAGGTCACCGAGCTCCTGGTCGATCACTGCCGCGGTGGGACTGTCGGACATCCACTGGAGCAGTGCCCGCTGCTGCGCCGCGCAGTCCTGCATGACGGAGGACAGCGCCTGGAGCGCATGGTTGACGGCGAGCCTCGACCTCTTCCTCGTGGGATCCCTGGAACCGGTCCCGACCGAGACGAGCAGCAGCCTGTCGCCGCCCGTGGGCCAGCCCACGCGGTATCCCTCCAGGGTGCAGTACACGAAGGCCAGCAGGGACGGGTCGTTGTAGGGACTGGCGCCCCCGTCGACGAAGGTGCCCACCACGGGCCTGCTGCCTGCCGCGCTCGAGATCGTGATGGTCTCCGGCTCGAAGTAGGACGGGGCGGCCGTCGAGGCGCGCACCACCTGCCACAGCAGGTAGTCGGCGTTCCGGGCGCTTCCCTCGGACTCCGTGCTGAAGTACTTGCCCCGGGGGTTGTTGCCCAGGGGCCAGACGCTGCCGGTGTCCAGGCGCTTCGTGACCACCAGCAGGCCGGTCAGCAGCCTCGGGCTGCCCAACGTCGTGTCCGCGCCCAGCAGCTCCTTGAGCTCGGAGTTCAGGATCCGCTTGTCATACCTCGCCCGGAGGAGGCCCTCCCGGAGCAGGCTCCTGTTGAACAGCCGTCTGCCCAGGGCCAGGTACCTCTCGCGCAATTGGGCCACGCTCCAGCCCTGGGCCAGGGCGGCCGCGATGATCGCGCCGGTGGAGGTCCCGGCCATCAGGTCGAAGTAGTGGCACAGCCGGAACTCCGGGCCCGCACCGTGGCGTTCCCGGAGCAGGTCCTCGATCCGCTCCAGGATCCCCAGGCTCAGCACGCCCCTCAGCCCACCGCCGTCGAGGGTCAGGATGCGCTTCGGCCTGCCGTCGTTGCGGAAGTGGTCGTCCCGGCTCAGCTCCCGGACCGTCATCCCCCGGCCTCCTCCGACGCCTCGCCCGCCGGGTCCGGCACGGGCAGGTCCGGGCAGGTGGCGACATAGTCGACGTCCGGGGAGACCGACTCCAGCCACTGGTCCCGGCTCAGGTTCTGGGTCAGCTTCGAGCACAGCGCCCCGGGGGCGTCCGGCGGCACGGGCCAGGTGCGCACGGTGCGGTCCCAGCTCCCCGAGACCACCGTGGCGTTGTCCGGGGTGAACGCGAGACCGTCCACCACGTCCCAGTGGCCGATGAGCGGGTTGCCGATCGCCGCACCGGTCCCGGCATCCCACAGCCGCACCTGCCAGTCGTCCCCGCCGGAGGCCACCCGGCGGCTGTCCGGGCTGAAGGCCACGGACCGCACGGCGGCCTCGTGCCCGGCCAGCCCGGGGCCCTGCTGCCGACGGCTCCGGGCGTCCCACAGGCGCACCATCTTGTCCTCTCCCCCCGAGGCGATCAGGGCCCCGTCCGGGGAGAACGCCACGTCCAGGACCGCCTCCCCGTGCCCGGACAACGGCTCCGCCGCCGCCCGTCCCGTCTCGACCTCCCACAATCGCACCGTCCCGTCCGCACCGGCCGAGGCGGCCAGGGCCCCGTCCGGGGAGAACGCCACCGCGTTCACCGCGCCCTCGTGGCCGGCCAGCGCAGGCCCCCGTTGCCGACGCGCCGCCACGTCCCAGAGCCGCACCGTCTGGTCCGCCCCCGCCGTGGCGATCAGGGTCCCGTCCGGGGAGAACGCCACGTCCAGCACCGCCCCGTCGTGCCCCGCCAGCGCGGGGCCCAGCTGGCGGCGGGTGGCCACGTCCCACAACCGCACCGTCCGGTCCGCGCTGGCCGTGGCGATCAGGGTCCCGTCCGGGGAGAACGCGACCCCGTGCACGACGTCCTGGTGTCCGGCCAGTGATCCGCCCACGGGCTGTTCAGTGCCGGTGTCCCAGAGCCGGACGATCTTGTCCACGCCGGTGGAGGCGATCAGGGCCCCGTCGTCACTGACGTCCAGGTCGAGGACCCACAACCCGTGCAGCATCGGCACGGGCGCCCGCGCGTCCCACACGCGGACCGTCCCGTCCCCCATGCCGGACACGATCCGCTCACCGTCCGGGCTGAACGCCGCGCTGAACACCTCGTGTCCGTGCCCCGTCAGCGGATCACCGATCGACTGGCCCGCCGCCGGGTCCCAGAGCAGCAGGTTGTAGTCGGCGCTCGCCGAGACCAGTCGCTGGCCGTCGGGGCTGAAGGCCACGTCGGAGACCCAGTTCTTGTGCCCGGTCAGCGGTGCTCCCACCGGCCGGGCGGAATCCGCGTCCCACAACCGCACGGTCCGGTCGTGCCCCGCCGAGGCGATCCGTTCACCGGCCGGGTCGAAGGCCACCGCGTGCACGGCCCCGGCGTGCCCGGTCATCGGGGCGGCGACCGGCTGGCCGGTGGACGCGTTCCACAACCGCACGGCGCCATCGTCCCCACCGGTGGCGATCAGCCGGCCCGCCGGGCTGATCGCCACAGCGTTCACCGGACCCTGGCCGATCATCGGTTCACCGAGCGGTCGCGCGGAGCCCGCGTCCCACAACCGCACGGAACCGTCCGCGCCACCGGAGGCGAGGCGCCGCCCGTCCGGGCTGAACGCGACCGCCCGCACGGGCTGGCCATGGCCGGTCAGGGGGCCTCCCACCGGCTGGCCGGTCCCGGTGTCCCACAACCGGACCGTGCCGTCGTCGCCGGCCGAGGCGAGGCGCCGCCCATCTGGACTGAAGGCCACCGCCCGGACAACTCCCGCGTGTCCCAGCAGTGGTTCTCCGGCCGGCTGGCCAGTCCCGGCATCCCACAGCCGCACGGCTCCGCCGTCATCACCCGAGGCGACGAGGCGCCCGTCCGGGGCGTACGCCACGTCCCGCACCGGGGACCCCACGGGGATCATCTTGTACACGTCGTGCTGGACCACCACGGAGCTGGCCAGGGCCCGGTCCCCCTCGGTGGTCGGCATCAGGGCCCGCGACGCCAGCATCTGCTGCATGCCCAGCAGCTCACCCCCCGGCCTGGCACCGGCCAGCCGCGCCTGGCCCTCGGCCGCCAGCATGAGCGCCGTGGTCTCTCGCGCCCGGTCGGAGGCCTCGCGCATCGCGGCGACGGCCAGCACGAAACCGATGACGGCGGCCAGGGCGACGACGGCGGTCCCCGCCAGGACCGCCCTCAGGATGCGCGACCTGCGACGCAGGGTCGCGGCATGGGCCTCCGCCACCTCCTGCTTCTCCCGCGCCGCGTGGAGCTCGGCGGCCTTGTGGCGCTCCTCCTGCGCCATCCGCTGGTACTCCCGGGCCCGGGACGCGAACAGGAAGTCCATCGTGTGGGACAGACGATCCCGGAAGCCCGGTTTCGCCACCATGGACTCGGCCCGCTCGAGGCGTTCGCCCTCCAGCAGCCACGAGGGATTGCGCTGGTTCTGTTCCCAGGCGGCGGCGGCCCGCTCGAGGTTGTCCGCCTCCTTGAGGTCCCCCCGCTCCGCCTCCAGCCATCCGGCCAGCTCCCCCCATTGGCGCAGCAGGCTCTCCAGCGCCACCTCGACGAAGACCTCGCCGTCGCGTTCGTCCTGGACCAGCAACCGGGTGGCCACCAGGGCGTCGATCTCCGGGCGGGCGTCCGCGGGCAGGTCGGAGAGCCGTGCCACCCGCCGCACGGGCTGGTCGTTGTCCGGATTGATGGTGGCCAGCCAGGGGATGAAGGCCGACCGCAGTCGATGGAGCTGCGACTTCCGCACCACGGGGTCCCGCGCCAGCACCGCGTCGACCTGGGTCTGGACCACCCGGCCCATCCCACCCATCGCCTCGTATCCGTCCAGGGTGAGCTGACCGGTGTCCCCGTAGTCCTCGTACAGTCGGGCGAGGGTGAGGGAGAGCAGGGGCAGGCTGTCCGCACCGTGTGAGCTGTCGCTCTGCAGCCGTTCGACGAGGTCGGCCTGGACAACCAACGCCCGCCCGGCCGCGGTGGAGCGCGCCGCCGGCCCCAGGATGACCTCCCGGAAATGGGCGGGGGGCATGGGCCGCAGCTCATCGAAGACCACGCTCTTCAGGTCCGACAGCTGGGGAGCGTCCTGCAACGACCCGAAGAAGTCGGTGCGGATCGTGCAGGCCGCCACCATCCCGCGTGCGGCCCCGTCCCCGGGGCCCAGCAACTGGGCCAGCAGCGAGAGGAACCGCGGGGCCTGGGGACCGGCGTCCGCGCTGAACAGTTCCTCCGCCTGGTCCAGGGGCAGGACCACCGTGGGCAGGGGCGTCTGCTCCGACTCGTCGAGGAGGCGTTGGCCCGCGGTCTGCCGGGCCTCCGCGAGCAGTCCGGTCAGGAAGGCCGCGTCCGCGCGCAGACAGGCCTCCTTGATGTCACCCAGGGCGGGATGGTTCAGGCCCAGGCCGATGCGCAGGTGATGGATTGACCGGGCGAGGCCCCGGTCCCCGGTGAGAGCGTCCCGGCCGGGGCGCACGATGCCGGCCACCAGGAAGTGCCGGTCGTCGCGCCGGATCCGCGGCAGCAGTCCCGCGCGCAGGAAGGAGGACTTGCCCACCCCGGAGGGGCCCAGCACCACGAACAGCGACTCGATCCCGGAGGCCCGCATGCCCCGCAGCGCGTCCATGCCCCGGATGATCTGTGCGTCCCGGCCGAAGAACACGGCCGCGTCGGACTCGTCCAGCGGCTCCCACCCCCGGTAGCAGGCCCGCTCCGGATCGTCCGGCGGGGGCCAGGCGAACTGGTCCGCGCCGATGCCGGCCCGGCGCAACCCCCGGTAGAGCCGCCGGAGCCCGTCCGTCTGGAAGCACACGGACCGGCCCGCCTCGTCCACGGGGATCTCGGTGGCCGGGCCATCGCCGAACAGGTCGCAGTGCTGCCACTCCCCCGTGATCCCCGCCGTGTCCAGGGGTTCGAGCCGGGCGCACAGGATCAGCTTGCCCAGGGTCTCGGCCGTCCGGTACTCGGCCAGGCTCTCGCTCGAGTTCTGCCAGTGGGCGGAGAGCAGGCAGAGCACGACCTCACACCGCTCATTGGCCTGGCGCAGCGCCCGCTTCCACCGCTCGCCGGGGGCGATGCCCGTGTCGCGGTCGAGGTCCAGGAAGATCTCGTCGGCGAGCCCGGGGTCCTGCTCCACGAGCCAGCGTTTCAGGGCCACCGCCTCCGCGGAATTGCGGCTCGAGTGGCTCAGGAACACGCGGGACATCAGAGCGCTCCCGGGACGCGGTGTCCCGCGCGGCGAACGGCACGCGCCGTCGTCGTCCGGCAGAACCCCTGATGAGACGACGGCCCCCACCGGCCGCGGCCCGACCCCCAGTCCATGGCGTCCATGCTCCGCCCGTTTCCGCGGCGCGGCAAGGCGTGGGCGTCTGCGCCGTCACCCCGGGGAGGACCCCGGGTACACCGTCTGCGGTAGCCGGGAAATACCTTTTCGAGCCGACGCTTTCCCCGGCCGATCGGACCACCATTGATGACACAGGGCATCCAGGGTTCCGATCGGCGGAACGCCCCTTGAGGAAAAGGATCACCACCATGTCGCCTCTCAACCGAAAGATCGGTGCCACCCTCGCGGGCACGGCCTTCGCGGCATCCGCCCTCCTCGCCGGGGTTCCGGCCGCGACGGCGAGCACCGCCGGCGCGGACGGCTCTTCGGACGGCGAGTGGCATTACCGAGTGGTCTTCGACTACCTCGACTGCCACGACAACGAGGACCACAAGGGTTACGACGAGGTCTACATGAAGTTCGGTCACCACACCGTCTGGGGCCCCGAGGACATGGACGAGGGGGACCACTACGGGTTCGACGGCGCCTGGGCGGACGTCGACCACGATTTCAAGCTCAGCCTCTGGGACGAGGACCACGGACACCACGACGACGAGGACGACTACCTCGGACACGTCTGGATCGAGAAGCACGACTACGACGAGGGATGGCAGTACGCGACGTTCGACGACCACGGTGCGCACTACGAGCTCAAGTACAAGGTCGTGAGGTACTGGGACTAGGCAGGCAGCCAGACCGGCACGCCACCGGGTGCGGGGTCCACGCCACGGCCGGATCCCGCACCCCGCCGGATATCCGGCCACCGCACCCGCACCCGCACCCGCACCCGCACCCGCACCCGCACCCGCACGAACTCAGCAGACCACGAGGGAAGACCATGACCATCGTCTCGACCACCAGTTCCCCGGCCACCGGCACCGCGGTGGTCACCACCGCCACCGGCCGCCGGGTCGAGGAGACGTTCACGAGCCGCGGTGCCTCGTACGGCACCCTGGCCGCGGTCGCCACCCGGTTGGCGGTGCTCGCCGTCGAGGACACCCTGAACGGCCCGAGTGAGGACCGCACCCTGGAGCGCATCAGCCTGGTGGAGCACCTGCTGCGGTACGCCAACGCGCAGGGGTCCACCCGGCCGGCCGCCGCCCTCCGGAAGGCGCTGAGCGGCATGCAGACCGCCCTGGACCGACCGGGCACCGCGGTGCTGTCCGTCCTGGAGGAATTGAGCCTGGCCACCTGCCAGACCCAGTGACCCCGGGGCCGGGCGGTCAGCCGGTCCGGCGCAGAGATGCGGTGACCTCGTCGAAGACCTCCGCACGCTCGTGGAAGAGCGGCGAGGGGGCGAAGAACACCAGCAACTGGGCGGGGTCCGCCTCGACGACCAGGACCCGGACCTGCAGGGTGGCGGTGGGCAATTGCACGGATCCCTCCATGACCTGCCCCGTCAGGTCCCCGACGGTGGCCTCCCCGCGGTGGACCAGATACGCCTCCCGGCCGGGCAGGAGGGCCTCCGCCGCATCGACCCGGGCGGCCGGGGACTGACCCTCCAGCCCGGTGGGACGGTGGTAGATGGCCAGGCCGACGACACCGGACGGGTCGTCGGCCGCGGTGCGGCCCACGGCCGCAGGCGCCTCCGGGTCATCGGCGAAGAAGGCGGTGAGGTCCGCCGGGGACAGCACGCTGACCGTGCTGTCCCCGGCCTGGTGGGTGCGGGCGGTCCAGCTCTCCGGGACATCGAGGGTGTAGGGCACTCCCTCCGCACGGAAGGGCACGTACTTCTCCCCCGGTGACCACCGGGCCAGCACCAGGCCGAGGCCAAGGAGCAGGAGGAGCACCGCGCCCAGCACGATCATCCGGCGGGTGCGTCCTCCCACCCGGGGCACCGCGCGGTGCCGGGAGCCTCCGTGCTGGTCCGGGCGGGGACCGGGCCCCGGACCGCCTCCGGTGTCCGCCGGCCGTCCGGGCTCGGCGCGGACGTCGTCATCGCCACCGTGCGCCGGTCCGTCACCGGCCGGCTCGGTGGTGGCGTCCGGTGGGGGTGGCGGGACGCGCCCGGCGTCGGTGGCCGGGGCCCCGGACATCAGGCCGACCAGCGCACCGCAGGAGGGGGGCCGGTCCGCCCGGTCCCTCGCCATGCCCCGGAGGATCGCGGACTCGACGACGGCCGGGACGTCGGGGCGTTCGCCGGCGAGCCGTGGTGGCTTCCCGGCCAGGTGGGCCCGGAGCCGTGCCTCCTCGTCCCCCTCCCCGTCCGCTTCGTCGAACGGCGGGCGACCGGTGAGCAGTGCGAACGCCACGCACGCCAACGCGTACACGTCCGCCCGGCCGTCGACGTCCCCACCGCGGATCTGCTCGGGTGCGAGGTAGTCCACGGTGCCGGGGACCTGGGCCGGGGTGGCGGCCCCGCTGGCGATCGCCATCGGCCTGCCCAGGCCGAAGCCGGCCAGGTAGACGTGGCGGTGGCCGTCCGCGCCGTCGGCGGGGAGGGGATCCTCGGACAGCAGGATGTTGCCGGGCCGGACGTCGCGGTGGATCACCCCGGCCTCATGGGCGGCGTCCAGGGCGGCGGCCGTCTCGGTCAGGATGCGCAGTGCCTCTGGCAGCGGGAGGGGGCCGCGCCGGTCGAGCTCGGACTGGAGGTCCGTCCCGCGGACGTGGTGCATGGCGGCGTACAGCAGCCCCGACCATTCCCCGGTCCCGTACACGGGCAGGATGTTCGGGTGGTCCATGGAGGCCACGAGCCGGGACTCGCGGTCGAACCGCCGGCTGAACTCGTGATCGGCCGAGAGTTCCGGGGCGAGGAGCCTGAGGGCCACCGGACGGTCGTGCTCGACGTCCAGGGCCCGGTAGACGACGCCCCTGCTGCCCCGGGCGATCAGTGACTGGACGCGGTACCCCGCGACCTCCGCCCCCGGTCCCAGGGAATTCCTCGGGCTGTCCACGGATCAGCCGACCGGGTGACCGCAACCGGTGCAGAATCGCGCTCCCGGGCCCACCGCCGCGCCACACTGGGCGCAGAACCGTCGACCGTCGAACCCGTCCGGGGCGGGGCCGGTCCGTGCGTCGACGGTAGCGTCGTCGCCGTGGTCCGGCGCCGCATCCGGCGGTGCCGGCGCATCGGCCGACCGGGAGTGCCGAGGGGCGGGGTCCGGGTGCGTGTCGCCCCGCCACCTCGCCGGGAGGACTGACGCCACGGACGCGGGGACGGAGCGCCAGCGGCCGGTCTCCGGAGGCCGGCTGTCGGCACCGGCGGTCGCGGGCGTCCGGCGTCGCCCCAGGACGAGGGCCGCGACGATGCCCGCCACGAGCAGGGCGCCGATCAGGATGGCCAGGAAGGCACCCCACCGCAGGCCTCCCGTCTCCTCCCCCGGCCCGGCGGCTGCCGCCGCGTCGGCGCTGTCGGTGGGCTCCGACGCCTGGGCCTGGTGGAGATGGCTCGTCGCCAGCGCGGAATCGTAGTACGTCAGGGACTCCTCGAGGGCACCCTGGGCCGATCTGCCGGGGTTGCCCGAGGCCAGATGATCGATCCCCCGGCGGAACACCACGTCGAACTTCGACGAGGACGGTTCCACACCGGCCTCGTCCATGGCCGCCCGGATCTGAGCGGCGGTCACGAGCGTCGCCGATCCGCCGTCCTGGGGCGGCCCGGCCAGTCCGATGACCTGCCCGGTCGAGGGGTCGACGACGGGTCCGCCGGACACGCCTGCGCCGAACGGCCCGGTCAGGTCCTCCGGGGAGCTGATCACGTCAGTGGCGGCGTCCAGCGTCACCGGGAGCTGCACCGGTCCGTGCTCCGGTCCAGGCCGGCGCGTGAAGCCGAGCAGGAGGTCGTCCGCACCGGGGGCCGCGTCCGCTGCCGCGACCGTGGCGGTGGGCGCACCCCCGCCGCCGCTGATCCGCAGCAGGGCCACGTCCCCGGGCCCGGACGGGGAGTTGAGCAGTTCGGCCATGACGCCACCGGGCTCCGTCGTGTAGGTGCGCACGTGGTACTGCGGTACCCGGAAGTGCACGCAGTGCGTGACCTGGTCGTAGCAGTGCTGCAGGTGCGGACCCCAGTACGGATCCGGGGTGGAACCCCGCTTGGCCGGGTCGCCGTCGTTGCCGACGATGGCGACGCCGATGACGTCGGCGAACAGCTCATTGGCGGCGTAGACGGCCACCTGGTCCGCGTCCACGCGGATGTTCTCCCACGTGGTGGCCACGACGCCGTCCGCGGACACCAGCACGCCCGTCCCGGCCCCCAGGGGCACGGTGGTCCGGCCGCGGGCGATCTCCACCTCACCGGAGGAGTGGTCGATGTGGACGATCTCGGCCACGGCACTGAGTTCGACGCGGACGAGGGCGGCCTTAGTCCCCTCCGTGCCGCTGTGGAGCTCGGCCGACGCGGACGGGGCGGGGCTTCCGGCCGCCGTCAGGCACACCAGGGCGACGATGCCGAGAAGCACCCGGACCAGTGGGACACGCGCCCGTCCCCCGGCGAAGCATTCAGCCGACGCTGGCACGGATCCATTGTTGACGAGCAAGCTTCTCACTGTTGCCCCGTCCCTGGGCCAAGAGGTTCCACGATGCCTGGGCAGAGGGTAGCAGTTCGCCCCGTGACCCGGAACACATGCCCGTCCGCGGGCCCGTCTCGGTGTGGTCACGGTCGTGGCGGCATCGGATCGTTGGGGCCCACCAGTCCCTCGCGGTAGGCCACGGCCACCGCTCCGGCCCGGTCGTGCACGCCGAGCTTCGTCAGGATCCGGTTCAGGTGGGTCTTGACGGTCGCCTCACTGAGGAACAGGTGCTCGGCCATCGCCCTGCTGCCCAGGCCGTGGGCGAGGAGGATGAGCACCTCCCGTTCGCGATGGGTGAGGCGGCCCATGAGGTCGCCGCGCGGCAGCAGCGACTCCGGCCGTCCCTTGAACTCCGCCAGCAGTCGCTTGGCGACCGCGGGGGCGAGCCAGGCGTCTCCGCGGGCGACGGCATGGACGGCCGCGACCAGCTCGTCCGGCGCCGCGTCCTTGAGGACGAAACCGGAGGCACCGGCGCGCAGGGCACCGTGCACGGCCTCGTCCACATGGAAGGTCGACAGCACCAGGACCCCCGGCTGCGGCGCACCGGCCTCCTGTTCGTCGAGGATCCGCCGCGTCGCCTCGACCCCGTCCATCACCGGCATGCGGACGTCCATCACGACGACGTCCGGTGCGGTCTGGCGGGCGCGCAGCACGGCCGCACGGCCATCGCCCACGACGTCCACGACCTCGATGTCGTCCTCGGCTCCGAGGATCATGGCGATACCGGTCCGGACCAGGGGTTCGTCGTCGGCGAGCAGGACGCGGATCATGGTGTCACCGCCGGCAGGGTGGCGCGGACCCGGTAACCGCCGCCGTCCACCGGCCCGGTGTGGATCTCCCCGCCCATGAGCTTGATCCGCTCGTGGAGTCCGGCCAGGCCATACCCGCTGGTCAGCTCCTGGGCCACGCTGCTGACGGTGCCGGAACCGTCGTCGGTCACCTCGACCGTGACGGTGTCATCCACGCGGGCCACGCTCACGCGGACGCGCGTGCCCGGCCCGGCATGGCGGACCACGTTGGTCAGGGCCTCCTGAACGACCCGGTACACGCTCAGTTCGACGCTGGAGTGGAGCCGCCCCTCCAGGCCCGAGGTCGAGAGATCGACGGTGACCCCGGCGGCCCTGGTCTGCTCGACGAGGGGATCGAGGTCCTCGAGGCCGGCGATCATCCCGGCCTCGAGCGCCTCCTCATCCGTGCTGCCCACGGTGCGGAGCACCTGGAGCAGGCGGCGCAGCTCGGCCATCGCCTGCTTGCCGACCTCCTCCACGGAGGCGAGCGCCGTCTCGGCCGAGACGGGGTCCTTGACCAGCAGCCGCCGGGCGCCGGAGGCCTGCAGGACCATCACGGTGACCGCGTGGGCCACGATGTCGTGCAGTTCCCGGGCGATCCGCAGCCTCTCGTCCGCGACGGCCTTCGCGGCCCTGGCCTCACTCGTCCTGACGAGCTCACGGGACCGGCGCCGGGACTCGGCGGCCCAGCGCCCCAGGAACCAGGCTGCGAGGTCGAAGACCACCAGGGCGACGCCGACGACCAGGACGGTCGTCCACGGGTTCCCCTCCCTCGTGGCCAGGGAGGCCTGGTAGGACAGGTTGACGGCATGGGTGCCCAGGATGGCCGCGAGGCACCAGCCGCTGTACCGGGCCGGGCGCAGCGCCGCGGCGGTGAAGAGGGCCACCAGGAGACTGGCCAGGGGGCGTGACCCCACCGTCAGGGTCAGGGCGGCGGCGTAACCGCACAGGATCAGGCAGATCAGGACCGGTGCGCGCCGCCGGAGGAACAGGACGGGCACCATCGCGAGATTCAGCACGACCACCGTCACGGACGGTGGTCCGAGCGCGGACCATCCGGCGTAGGGCACCCCCGTGAACAGCAGCGTGTCCAGGGCCACCGCCCCGAGGGCGATCTTCACGTCCCGGCCGGAGACGATGGGCGAGATCATCGCGCATCACCCCCGGCCTGACGGACCGCGCTCCGGGCCCCGAGGGGGCCCCACGGCCGGCGCCCCGTGCCCATCATCGCCGGAACGGCTTACCGGTCTCGACTGAACTCATGATCTTCCGTCCCGACCGCCCTTCCAGGGACTGGCGGTGCTGCACTCATGCGGGTTGGGCCGAGGCGTACCGGCCCGAACCCATGTACCGCTCGATGCTCACGGCGCTGCGGTCGAGTTCACCCCCCTGCCTCCGGTGGCGGAAGGTGATGACCTGCCCGGTCCGGCCGCAGGCACAGGTGCCGGTCTCGACCTCCCCCACGTCGTCGGTGAGGAGGAAGCCCGGATAACTGGTGTTGACGGCGTCCAGGACGGCGATCATGCCGGTCTGCCCGGCGGCGACCTCCCTGGTGACGTCGTGGACGTCCCGGATGGACACAAAGCACCACGGTGGCACGTGCTTGCGATGCAGGTGGCACTCGACCGCGAGCAGGTCCGACTCGATCAGTCCGTACATGTCCCGGACGTTCTCCCGGCTGACGCCCAGCCGGTGATGGCATTCGTCCCGGAAGTCCTCGGCGGAGACGGCCTCACCCGGGTAGCGCTTCCAGCCACCCAGGGTGATGACCATGCTGTAGGGGTCCAGGAAGACGTTGATTCCCTCGAGCTCGAGGAAGCGCAGGAACCGACGCACGAGGAACGGGGGCCCGATGATGTGCCGGGTCATCAGGCCCTTCCACTTCCGCAGGTACTCCAGGGCGTCGGCGGGATCGAAGACGTTGTCACTGACGAGGTAGGCGTGGTCGTCGAGGATGCCGTTGAGGATGTTGAAGACCTTGGCCATGCCGTTCTCCGGGGCGTCGGCGGAGGACGGGCTCAGGAAGAGTCCCGCTCCCCCGGACAGGCCAAAGAATTCCCGGTACGTGCCGGTCAGCCCGATCAGTGCACGGGTCACCGTCTCGGCGTCGCGGCGCACGACCGAGGACACCCCGCTGGTCCCCGTGGACCGGGCCTCGGTCTCGACCTTGGACAGGGGGCAGGTGAGCAGGACGCGGGCATCGGCCCGCTTGAACAGGCTGACGGGCAACAGGGGCAGGCGCTGAAGGTCCTCGAGTTCGTGCAGCGCGGCGGGGTCCACCCCCACGGCGTCGCACTGGGCACGGTAGAAGCCGTTCCTGGCCGCGTGGTAGATGGCGGCGTCCCGCACGACGGTGGTGACCGACCGCGCCCAGTCGTCCGGGGTCTGGTGGTGCGCTGCCGACACGTCGCCGAGGATCTGCGACAAGGAGAACATGGTCCTATCTCCCCGTGGTCTCGACGGCCGCCACGGTGGCGGCGGCACGGGTGTACCGGACAGGCAAGACACCCGCGTGATCGCCGGAGGCATGGGTGATCTGGTGGTTGGCTCGCATGAGACTGCCCCTCTGCAATTCGTTCTTCCCAGCAGTTCGGCTCACCGATGGGCTCGAACTGTCCCTATGTCAGTCAATGATGGTTGCGAGGACACCAGAAAGGATCCTCCCGCAGCGGTACTTTGGGAATACCTGCGATGCGGTAGACCTCGTACTGTTCATTGCGTACGCGGCGCGCAGGGGACCTCATAGAAAACGCACAGCATCGCCATGATTGCGACCGCCCCGCGCCCGGTGCTGGACTTGATCACCGGCCCGGTCATGTGGATCCAGGGGATGGTTCACAGCGACATACCGCGGCTGGCATCACTCAGAATGGCCGGCATCCCGGTCGGAGCACACCGACTGCGGTCGGAAGCATGGCCCGATCGTCGTGCCCCGGTCCATTCGGTATCCACCACACTCTGTAGCGCCGGGATACCGCCCGTGGCGGACGCTTCTGAGCCGACTCCCGCGCATTCTTGGAGGCACACGGTGTCCCGCTCCTGCAGGTCCAGCCGCAGCTGACGGGGCCACACCACCCATCCACCTCCTCAATCCGCAAGGTCGATCCCATGTCTCCACATCCGCTGGCCAGTGCACCCGCACCTCGTACTCCCCGTGAGGCGGTACCGCCGTCATCACGGCGTGCCCTGGGCGTCGACGTGGCCCGGGCGCTTGCCCTGATCGGCATGGTCTCCGTCCACGTCCTCCCGGAGGAGAACCGGGAGGGCGGCATGAGCCTGGCCTTCGGCATCGCCGGCGGGCGTGGCGCAGCCCTGTTCGCCCTGCTTGCCGGGGTCTCCATCGCGTTCGTGGAGAAGCGGTCCCGCGGGGACTTCTCGGGCCGCGCCCTGGCGGCCGACCGGGCGGCCCTGGTCGTCCGTGGACTGCTGATCCTACTGGCCGGCCTGATGCTGGGGCACCTGGACACGCCGATCGCCACGATCATCCCCTACTTCGGTGTCCTGTTCCTGCTGGCCCTGCCGTTCTACGGCCGGTCATCGCGCGTGCTGCTCGTGGCCGCGGCCGTCTTCGTCGTCCTCGGGCCCATCCTGAGGCAACTGCTCAATCTCCACGGCCTCATCCCGGAACAGGCCGATCCGGACGCCGACTACACGCTGGTCACCGCAGCCCAGCAACCGCTGCCGTTCCTCTCGGACATGGTGGTGACCGGCTTCTACCCGGCGGCCATGTGGATGGTCTACCTCTGCGTGGGCATGGTCATCGGACGGCAGGCACTGACGTCCCGCACGCTGGCGCTCAGGCTCCTGGGCTGGGGCTCGGCGCTGGCCGCCGCGGCCTGGGCCCTGTCGATGTTCCTGCTCGGCCCCGTCGGCGGCCTGCAGCGCCTGATCGGGGCGACTCCGGAACTCGATGCGGACGAGATCGCCGAGGTGCTGACCTTCGGTCCGGAGACGACCCTGCTGCCGGATTCGTCCTGGTGGTGGCTGGCCACCGTCGCGCCCTACTCCGAGACCCCGCTGAGCACGCTCCACACGCTGGGGGCGGCCATGGCCGTGCTGGGCTTCGCCCTGCTCATCACCCGCGGCGGGGGCAGGGTCTTCACGCCCTTCACCGCGATCGGTGCGATGACGCTGACCCTCTACTCGGCCCACTGCATCGTCATGATGCTCGAGATCCTGCCGGAGGACCAGCCGGTCGTGAACCTGTGGATCCAGGTCATCTCCTTCATGCTGTTCGCGCTGATGTGGCGCAGCTCCCTGGGCAAGGGCCCCCTGGAGGCGATCATCTCCGAGTCCAGCGACTGGACCCGGCGGCGCGTGCGGGAGGGGTGGGCGAAGCCCTCGCCCAGCGTCCCCCCGCTGGAGGCTCCGTCCCCGGACGGGGACCGGACAGCCGCACCGGAGCAACACCGGGGATCAGCCCGATGAACAGCCCGTCCCTCACACCCATCCGCACGACACGAGGAAAGATGACCATGAAGACTCTGATTGTGGGAGCCGGAGCCACCGGCGGGTACTTCGGGACCCGTCTGGTCCAGGCCGGACGTGACATCACGTTCCTGGTCCGTCCACCCCGCGCCGAGCAGTTGCGCCAGGGCCTCCGCGTCTACGGGCCGGGGTACGACGAGACGATTCCCGTCCGGGCCGTCACGGCCCGCGAGCTGGACGGTCCCTACGACCTGATCCTGCTCATGACCAAGGCCTGGGCCCTGGAGCAGGCCATGGAGGACATCGCCCCGGCCGTGGGACCGGACACCACCATCCTGCCCCTGCTCAACGGCATGGCCCACCTGGAGCGGGTCAACGCCCGCTTCGGCCGCGGTGCCGTGCTGGGCGGGATCGTCCGCGTGGTCACCACGGTCACCCCGGAGGGTGCGGTCTTCCAGCTGAAACCGCACGCCACGATGATCTTCGGCGAACAGGACCGGCGAGGCACGGACCGCGCGGCCCGCATCCAGCAGGAACTGTCGGTACCGGGGTACGACCTGGTCCTGGACGAGGACATCCTGGCCGCGATGTGGCACAAGTGGGCCTTCATCGTGGCCGGGGGGACCACCACGTGCCTGATGCGTGGCACCATCGGTGCCATCCTGGCCGCCCCCGGCGGCAGGGAGTTCGTCCTGGAGGTCATCGACCAGACCGAACGGGTCGCCGCGGCGGCCGGATACCCCGTCTCGGACGCCGCGCACGCGGCGAGCCTGGAGATGTTCACCGAACCTGGGTCCGTGTTCACCTCCTCCCTCTACCGGGACCTGACCGCCGGGTTCTCGCACGAGGGGGAACACCTGCTCGGGGAGTTCGTGGCCACGGCGGAGCGGTACGGCGTGGAGGTCCCCCTGACCCGGCTGGCCCTGACCCACGTGCGGGTGCACGACCAGACCGCCACGCGAGCCGACCGTCCGGCCCAGCCGGGTCCGGTGCGATTGGCCACCCTGTGAGGACCACCGTCTGGTCCGCTCACCCCCGGGGACCGGGCACCGGGCCGCCGATGCGGGTGGGTCGGCTGCCCGGCCCTCACCGGGGGGCGTCCGCGAGGGCCGTCCGCACGTCGTCCAGCCGGCGGGCCACGGTCACCCGGTCCCGGGACGGGGACCCGGACGCCTTGACCTCACGTCCGGTGACCAGCACCACGACGGTCTCCCCGGGCTGCACCACGCCCTCGCGCAGGGCACCCCGCAGGCCGGCCACGGAGGCGGCCCCGGCCGGTTCCGCACCGACGCCGGCCGTGGCGGCCAGCAGGCCGACGGCCGCCAGCAGTTCCGCGTCGCTCACCGCGACCATGGTCCCGTCGCTGGAGCGGATGGCCTGGAGCACCGCCTCACCGATAGCCGGCCGCAGCACGGCGATCCCGTCGGCGACGGTCGCCCCCGCATCCAGTTCACCGGGACCCGGATCGGTGCCCGACCACGCGCGCACCAGCGGTTGGCACGCCGCGGCCTGCACACCCACCAGACGGGGCGTCCGGGCGGCGACGCCGCAGGCGACGAGCTCGTCGAAGCCCTTGGCGAGCGCCACGAGCGTGGGGCCGTCACCCACCGGGGCGACCATCACGTCCGGCATGCGCCGGCCGAGCTGCTCCCAGACCTCCAGCGCGACGGTCTTCTTCGCCTCCGTCGTCAGCGGGTTCACCCCGGTGTTCCGGTCCACCCAGCCGAACTCCTCGACGGCTGCACGCGAGAGGTCCACGGCGGCGGCGTAGCCATCGGGGACCTGGAACACCCAGGCCCCCGCCTGGGTCATCAGCGCGAGCTTCTCCTCCTGGCAGTCGGTCGAGACGAAGATGACGGCGCGCATTCCGGCGGCGGCCGCCCCGAAGGCCGTGGCCACCGCGGCGTTGCCCGTGGAGGCCGTCGTGATGGTGTCCCGGCCGTGCCGCAGCCCGTCCTCGATCACCAGCGCCGTGGCCCGGTCCTTGTTGGACGCCGTCGGGCCACGGGTCTCGTCCTTGACCCACAGGCCCGCGACGCCCAGCGCGCCTCGCAGGGCCGGGACCGCGAGCAGGGGCGTGCCGCCGACGGGCAACGGGTAGCGCACCGGCCCCTCGGCCACGGGCAGCAGCGCCCGGTACCGCCACATCGTGAACGATCCCGGCTCCCCGTCCGGGACCAGGGCGGGACCGTAGTCGTACTGCAGCCACTCGCACCCGGCGGTGCGCGCCGAACCGGTCACCCTGCCCATTCCGCGTCCGCCTCCCCCGTGTCCGTGTCCGTGTCCGTGTCCGGGCGAACCGTCTCAGCCATACCGGCTCAGCTCGGTGAAGAAGTCCTCGACCACCTGGAGCCGGCCGCTGCGGGCCATGTCGTCATAGACGTACTTGCCCACGGCCAGGTCGAGCACGCCCAGGCCGAATGGTGAGAAGACCACCGGGCGGTCCTCCGGCAGCGGGACCGTGCCGGCCATGACATCGGCCAGGGTGCCGGCCACGAAGTCCCGATGACCGACCATCTGCTCCACGAGGTGCGCGGACGTCCCGGCCTTCAGGCAGTGGTCGACGTCGTCCAGGACGTTGGTCGACGCCAGCAGGATCTCCGGGTCCAGGTCACGCAGGGACACGTGCAGCACCAGCGGGTTGTGCTCGAACCAGGAGAGGTCGTGCACGTGCGGCTGGGACGCGATGGTCGCGAACACGACGAGGTCACTGCTCCGGATCAACTGCTCGGGGCTGTCGTGCACGGTCACCCGGGCGGCCGTGCCGCTCCGTTCGAGATACCCCTTGAATCCCTCTCCGCTCTCGCCCGAGAGGTCGTACACCCCGATCTCGTCGAAGGACCAGTCCGTCGCGTCCAGGAAGGTGTGGATGTACCGCGCGATGAGGCCCACGCCGAAGAACCCGACGCGTCGGGGCCGGCCCCGTCCCCTGCTGAGCCAGTCCGCGGCCGCGGCCGCCGAGGCGGCCGTCCTGGAGGCACTGATGATGGAGCTCTCCATGCAGGCGAAGGGGTAGCCCGTCGCCCGGTCGTTGAGGATCAGCACCGCGGAGGCGCGGGGTATCCCGGACCTCACGTTGTCCGGGAAGCTCGAGACCCACTTGATGCCGTCGACCCCGACGCTGCCGCCGATCGAGGCGGGCAGGGCGATGATGCGCGCGGTGGGCCGGTCCGGGAAGGTCAGGAAGTACGACGGGGGGTTCACCGAGTCCCCGGCCGCGTGCACCCGGTAGGTCTCCTCGACCAGCTCGACGACCTGCCGCTCCCGGCCCTGGAGCGCCTGCTGCACCTGGGCACCGGGGATGACGGCGAACGGGGGGACGGTCCTCGGTTCCGGGGTGGCGACCGGGGAGACGGTGGGATCCTCCTTCATCGCACGTCCTCCCGCCCCGTGGTCACGAGGTCGGACACCCGCCGCGGCTCGGCCATCCCCACGAGGATCTCCCGAGGGCCCTCGTAGGCCTCACGGCTGTGGGCCGTGCTCACGTTGTCGACGAGCATGAGGTCCCCGGCCTCCCACGGCGTCCGCAGGGTGTGGGCCTCGTAGACCTCGTTCACCAGGGTGATGACGTCCTCCCCGATCGGGTCGCCGTTGCCGAAACGGGTGTTGAACGGCAGTCCGTCGGGACCGTAGACGTCCACCAGGTACTCCCGGATCTCCGGGGCGATCGTCCATTCGTTCAGGAACGCGACCTGGTTGAACCAGCAGCGCTGGCCCGTCACCGGGTGCCGCACCACGGCGGGGCGGCGTTGCCGGGTCCGGAGCTCCCCGTCGGGCTGCCACTCGAACTCGATCTCGTGGGCCCGGCAGTAGTCCTCGACCGCGGCGCGGTCACCGACCCCCAAGGCCTCCTCGTAGGAGGCCCCGACGTCCTCGTTGTAGCTGCGGGCGAGCAACCACCCCTCGTCCTCGAACCGCCGGACGAGGTCCGGGGGAAGGGCCTCCAGCACGGTGCGGGCGTCCGCGACACCGGTCACCCCTCCGGTGGCGGGTGCCTCGAGGCAGGCGAACAGCAACAGGCCGGGGAACTCGAGCGCGTAGCTGAGCTCATGGTGCATGCACATGGGCTGGTTGGCTGGCCACGTGAGCGACGAGTACACGCCCTCGGCGTGCTGCCGCCGGGCGGCGAACGCCTCCCGGTCGGGCATGAGTCCGCCCGGGGCCAGCCGGTGGAACACGGCGGCCACCTCGGCTGCGTCGCGGAGGCCGAGCCCACGGACCATGACGGCACCGTGCTCGTCCACCGCCGCGCGCAGTCCCTCCCGGTGCTGGTCGGCCCACTGGACGGGATCGGGGCCGTCCGCGACGGTGAGCATCGGTGTCCGGCCGGCCTCACGGTCCACGGCGAGCTGTGTTCTGGGTGAGGGGGATGACATGAGGGTCCTTTCGGGTCACAGGGAACGAGTGGGAGTGGTCAGCCGGTCACGGCCGGGGTCCTGGTCCGGGGGCGCGGAATGCGTGTCGAGCAGGCACGCCAGGTCGGCCAGGACCGGGGTCCGCATGACCTGCTGGAGCGAGACGGCGCGCTGGAGCAGCACGACGAGCTTCACGGCGGACAAGGAGGTGCCGCCCAGCTCGAAGAAGGAGTCCTGCCTGCTGATCCGCTCCGGCGGCAGGCCCAGGACCGATCCCCAGGCCCCGGCCAGCCGTTGCTCGGCGGCCGTGAGCTCCTCCGTGGGGGTGGGGTGTGCCACGGTGTCCTGCGCCATGCCGCCCAGGGTCTTCCGGTCGATCTTGCCGTTGCCGGTCAGGGGCAGGCGCTCCTGCCACCGGTACGCGGAGGGGACCATGTAGTCCGGGACCCGTCCGGCCATCCGGGTACGGAGCTCCTCCGCCTCGAGTGGACGGTCACCGGAGTAGAACGCCACGAGGAACGCGGACTGGTCGGGCCCCCGCCCGACGACGACGGCGCCGTCGCGGACGCCGGGAACCCCCAGCAGGGCGTTCTCGATCTCACCGATCTCGATGCGGAAGCCCCGGATCTTGACCTGGTTGTCACGCCGGCCCAGGAAGTCGAGCTTCCCGTCCGGACGCCACCGTCCGTAGTCACCGGTCCGGCAGATGCGCGCCCCCGCACGATGCGGGTCGTCGCCGAACATCGCCGCGGTGCGTTCCGGGTCGTTGACGTACCCGCGTCCCACGCACACGCCGGAGAACACGATCAGTCCCGGGGCGCCGAGCGGTACCGGGGTGCCGAACTCGTCGACGACGTCCACGTGGGTGTTGTTGATCGGCCGCCCGAGGGGGACCCCCGGCCCAGCCGGGGGCCGGTCCATGATCTCGTGCACCGCGTCGTCGGACGTCTCGGTGAGCCCATAGGTGTTGACCACGGGGATGTGGGGGTAGAGGGCGAACCAGCGCTGGACGAGCTCCTTCTTCAGGAAGTCGCCGGTGGGGCACACGCAGTGCAGGTCCGGCAGCTCGCGGGGGTGCTGCTCGAGGTAGGACACGATCACGTCGAGATAGGAGGGCACGACCTGGATGACGCCGGCGTGACCGTCCACGATCGTGTCGACGAACCGCTCCACGTCGAGGATGGCGTCCTGGTCGACGAGCAGGGTGCGCCCGCCGACCAGGAGGGCGGCGACGAGTTGCCACACCGAGATGTCGAAGCACTGCGGACCGGTCTGGGGAATCACCTCTCCCTCGCGCACGCCGAGGTCGTCGATCTTGGCCAGGATGTGGTTCAGCATCCCGGCGTGCTCGCACATCACGCCCTTCGGCTGCCCGGTGGAGCCGGACGTGAACAGGATGTAGGCCAGTTGACCGGCGGCGACGTCCACCCCGAGGTCGCCCTCCGGGTGATCCTCGGCGGCGAGGTCCTCGACGAAGAGCTCCGTGACGCCGGGCAGGATGGACAGGGCCTGGTCGAGCATCGCGGTACTGGCCCGTTCGGTCACCACCAGCGGGGACTCCGCGCGGGAGATGGCCGTGGCCATGCGCTCCGGCGGGAAGTGCGGCTCGAGCGGCAGGTAGGTCAGGCCTGCCTTCCAGATGGCCAGGACGGTCACCATCCAGTCCAGGTTCCGCTCCGTCACCACGGTGACGACGGTCTCCCGGTCGAGGCCCCGGGCCTGCAGCGCCCGGCCCAACCGGTTCGCCCGGGCGTTCAGCTCGCGGTAGGTCAGGAGGGCCTCCCCGTGCACCGCGGCGACCGCGTCGGGGGTGGACCCGGCCCGCTGCTCGAGCACCTCGTGGACGCGGAGGTCGGGAAGCTCCCGCCGGGGACCGGCGAGATCCTCCAGCTGGAAGCGCAACTCCTCGGGGGTGAGGAGGCAGGCGCGGGCGTGCTCGCCGTCCGGGTCCGCGGCCATGGCCGCCAGGGCCCGCGCGTGGTATCCGGCGATGCGGGCGGCGGCGGGCGCGTCTAGCGCATCGGTGCGGTACCGCAGCCGCAACCGGGCACCGCCCGCCTCGTTCGACACCGACAATTGGAGGACCGTGCCGTCGGCCGGCTCCCCCGGGGTGTCCCGTGGGATGAGCTCGGTCTCGAACACCGGCCCGCGCAGGCCCAGCTCCCGGCGGACACCGTCGAGGTCGACGCCGTGTCCGTCCTGCAGGTGCGATCGCAGCTCCCCCTCCAGGCGAGCCACGGAGGTCAGGAGATCGCGCCAGGAGCCCGGGTCGATCGTCAGCCGGCACGGCACCGGTTCGCCTCCGGGCGCCGTGCCGTAACCGGTCACGACCTCCCGTTCCCCGGCCAGCGTGGCGAGCACCCTGGCGTGGGCGGTCAGCAGGACCGCGTCCACCGACGTCCCCAGGCCGTCGGCCAGCCGGCGCAGCGCTCCCAGCAGGTCCTCGGGGAGGGCCTCGTGGTGCTCGCCGAGGCCGGGACGGGGGTCCAGCGTCCACCGCGGGATCGTGGTGAGTCCACCCGCGGCGAGCATGCCCCGCCAGAAAGCGCGTCCCGTGTCAGTCATCATGTCCATGTCTTGCTTTCCTGCTTTCCTGCTCAGACGGTCTCGACCACGTCGGCGGCGGAGGACGGCCGTGGCTGCCGGCCGGGGTTCGCATCGGTCAGGGCCTCGGCAGGGTTGCCTCCCCACCGCTCGCCGGCGGGGATCTCCTCGCCCTTCATCAGGAAGGAGTCGGGGGCGAGGAAGGCGCCGTCGCCCATCCGCGCGCTGTAGAGGATCATCGCGGACACCCCCACGGAGCAGCCGGAGCCGATCGTGATGGCATCGGACTTGAAGGCGTAGTCCTCCTGTGAGTGGCACTGGACCCACGCACCGGTGTTGAGGGCGACGTCGTCACCGAGGGTGACGAGGTTCTTCTCGGCGATCTGGGCACCGTCGTCGAAGAGCCGCCTGCCCACGCGCACCCCCAGCATCCGCAGGATCGCGCCCTTGAACGGGGTGCCGTTGAACAGCGGGCTCACTTCCGCCTCGAGCTTGTAGAAGCGTTCCGTGCGCCAGAAGTCGATGTCGTAGATCGAGCAGTACTTCGGCTTCAGGGGTTTGAACCCGGTCGAGGCGCGTTCGACCAGGGCACGGTAGAACAGGCCGAAGACGAGGGTGAGGACCGTGGTCAGCATGAGTGAGACCTCACCGACCAGGAAGTAGAGGTCCACCGCGAAGAAGCCGAACAGGGTGGCCACGAAGACGTAGAACCAGCGCGCCAGCAGGAACAGTCCGATGGTCACGAGGTTGTGCCGGTTCTTCGCGGCGAGCCGGTCGGGAAGCTGCTCGTCATGGGCCATGCGGATGAATTCACTGTCCCGCTGGACCGTGCGCGGGATCTCGAAGGCCGGCGAGCCCAGGAGCCCGACCCCCTCCCGGACCGGTCCGTCGATCGGGACCAGCGCCTTCGTGGCGATGAGGCAGTCCGGGCCCGTCGTGGACTGCGGTGGGTAGAGGATCTCGTTGCCGAAGAAGCTGTTGGGCGCGATCGAGCTGCGCGAGACGCTGAACGAGGAGCTGGAGTAGTTGGCGTTGACGATCGAGATGCCACTGGCCACCACCGTGCCGCTCCCGACGGAGACCAGGTACGGGTTGTCGTGCTTGATGTCGGTGCCGAAGTTCGATCCGGTCTGCACGACCGGGGACAGCCCGTACCCGAGGCTCTGCAGGTAGCGGACGATGAACGAGCTGTCCCCGAAGAGGTCGTGGAAGAACCGTCGATTGGTCAGTCCCTCGATCGCCCGATGGCACGCGAAATGGAATCCGTACAGTCGATAGGTCCGGTCCGGGGTCAGTGCCAGGTTGAGCAGCCGTGGCACGGTCATGGTGAGGACCATGCCGACGACGATGGTCCCGAAGAACAGGATGACGGAGGTCAGCAGGACGTACCCGTAGAACGACGCGCTCGTGAAGGACACCACCGGCGACCAGAGCATGTCCGAGAGCCAGGGGATCACGTCGAGGACCAGGGCCAGCCCGCCGAACCCCACCGGCAGTGTCACGCCGAAGAGGAGCAGCAACTGGCAGATGACGTACCCGGCCCTCCTCAGGGGGCCGCAGTCGATCGGGGCGACGGCACGGTAGTCCGACTCCGTCCGCTCACCTGGTGATCCGTGCCAGTGCTCGCCGGCCGGGACGGCCTGGCCCTCGTGGAGGGACGAGGCGTGGCCCAGTTGTGCGCCGTCACCGAGGGAGGTGCCGATGTCCAGCACCACCTTCTCACCGATGAAGACGTCCTTGCCGATGGTCACCGGACCCGTCTGGATCATGCCGCTGACGGCGCGGTATCCCGTCAGGAAGGTGTCCTTGTCGATGACGGTGCGCTCACCGATGGTGAGCATGTCGGTGCAGACGGGCACGCGCCCGGTGAGGACTATCGCCCCCTTCCCGACCTTGGCTCCCAGGGCCCGCAGGTAGAACAGGTACAGGGGCGAGCCGGCGAAGAGGACCAGGGGGCTGGCGACCACCACGGTCTTGACGAACCAGAACCGCACGTAGTCCAGGCTCCAGATGCGGATGTCCCGGGGCTTCCAGCGGCCGATGAGGAGCCATTTGACGAGGATGGGCAGCGTGCACATGACCAGGAAGGTGACCGCACCGAAGCCGGCACCCCGCAGGTAGTGCTCGAGCAGGCCCTCCCCCTCCCAGACCCAGAGCAGCCCCCTCTCGATGATCACGGCGAACAGGAAGGTGTAGGCGAGGAAGATCAGGGTCTGCAGCACGCCGCACACCACGTACTCGGTCGTGGTGGCCGGTGTGCCCTCCGCGGGGGTGCGCCGGTGACGTCCTCGGTGCGTCGTCCGCCCGGAGCGCTCCGGGGGGACGAGGGCGGTGGACGGTCCCGGTCCCGCCGCGGGGGAGGCGACGGCGTCGGTGACCGTGGGCTGGCCCGCGGTCACCGGCTCACCCCCACCCAGCGAGGCGGCCAGTGCCGCGATCGTCGGGTGCCGGTAGACGTCCTTGATCGACACGGCCGGCAGGTCCGGCTGCTTGCGCACCCGGGCACAGAACTGCGCCATCACCAGCGAGTCGGCGCCCAGGTCCTCGAAGAAGTTGGCGTCCACGGGCACCTGCTCCCGGCCCAGCACCCCGGCCAGCACACCGGCCAGCAGGTCCGCCATCCGGGCCTGCACCGGCGCCGGGGCGGGCTCCGCGGGGGCCAGGGCCCCGGCCAGTGCCGCGATCGTGGGGTGCCGGTAGACGTCCTTGATCGACACGGCCGGCAGGTCCGGTTGCTTGCGCACCCGGGCACAGAACTGCGCCATCACCAGCGAGTCGGCGCCCAGGTCCTCGAAGAAGTTGGCGTCCACGGGCACCTGCTCCCGCTGCACCACGGAGGCGAGGAGCTGGGCCAGGCGACGCTCGAGGGGACGGTCCGCGGCGGCGCCCCCGGTCTCCGGTGTGGCGAGGGGAACGCTGGGTGCCGGGATACGGGGAGCCGTGGACATCGGCAGCGTGTCGATGAGCTTCTTCACTGCGAGACACTCCCCGGTGAGGAGTTGACCACCGACTCTGCCGACGGGTCGGCCCCGGTGAGCGCCTCGGCCCCGAAGTGGTCGAGCACCCAGTCGGGATCGTAGACGGTGTCCAGGTAGGGACGGCCCAGGTCCGGGGAGATGGCCACCGCGGTGACGTGCTGGGCGTGGTGGTCCGCGAGCCACGTCATGGCGCCGTGGACCACGGTCCCGGTGGAACCGCCGAACAGGAACCCGCGGGAGGCCAGGCGGTGGCAGGTGCGCACCGTGTCCACCTCCTCGACGATCACCACGTCATCGACCAGTGACTCATCGAGCTGGGGCGGCCGCACGCTCATGCCCAGGCCCGGGATCAGGCGGGTGCCCGGCTGGCCCCCGAAGGAGACGGATCCGGCGGCGTCGACCGCGACGATGCGCACGTCCGGCCGGTGCTCACGGAAGTACCGGGCGCACCCCATCAGGGTGCCCGTGGTCCCCGCCCCGACGAACAGCACCTCGAGCCCGGGGAACTGCGCGGCGATCTCGGGAGCGGTCCAGCGGTAGTGCGCTCCCCAGTTGCCGGGGTTGGCGTACTGGTTCAGCCAGACGTACCGGTCGTCGGACTCGCACAGTGCACGGACGTGGTTGAGCCGGGCCCCGAGCAGGCCGTCCACGGGATCGGGCTCGGTGACCAGGTCGACCTGGGCCCCGAGTGATTCCATGAGCTGCCGGGTCGCGGGGTTGCAGCGCGGGTCGATCACGCACACGAAGCGGTACCCCTTGCTGGCGGCGATGATGCTGAGCGCGACGCCGAGGTTGCCCGAGGAGGACTCCACGAGCACGGAGCCGGGGCCGACCTTCCCCTCCCGCTCGGCCCGTTCGACCATCTCCATGGCCGGCTTGAGCTTGATCGATCCCGCGAGGTTGAACCCCTCGATCTTCAGGTAGAGCAGCCTCCCGAGTACTCCCTCCAGGTCGATGAACAGGCTCTGCTCGTTGAACAGGTGCGGTTCCTTGATGATGGTCATGATGTCCCTCGATCTCTTGCCCTATGCGCGGCCCCAGGACCGCTCCCCATCAAGAGTGGATTCGAAAACACGAGAAAGAATCCTCCCGCCCCGGTATTTTGGGAATACCTACACAGCGGTATGCGGGGTACTTTCTCCGGCGTACTCGGGCTCCCTCCACCCGGGCCTCGGCTCCCCTGGAGGCCGGAATGCGGGGTGACCAGCCCGGACGCGGGACAACGCACGAAAAGACCCCCGCCCGGTGGTTCCGGACGGGGGCCTGACAGTTTTCAGCCGGCCGGCGCGGAGGCCGGCCCGGGGACGTCCCGGTGCGTGATGAGGACGGGGCACCGGGCGTGGGCGGCCACGGCGGAGCTGACCGAACCCAGCATCAGGCCGACGAAGCCCCCGTGGCCCCGGCTGCCGACCACCAGCAACCGGGCGTCCTCGCTGAGGTCCCGGAGCACCCGCGCGGGCGATCCCACGCTCACCACCTGTTCCAGACCGGCGGGAGGATCCTCGCCGAACACCGCGCGGACCGAGGCGCCGAGCCGTCTCCGGGCGTCCTCCTCGAAGTTCTGTTCCAGGGGGAAGGGGTAGTCCGCGGCCGTGACCGGCAATTGCCACGTCGTGACCGCCGTCAACGGACATCCCATCAGGTCGGCCATCCGGCCGGCCTCGCGCAGCGCCTCCAGGGAGGCCTGGGAGCCGTCGACCCCGACGACGATCGGCTGTGATGTCTGCATCGTGGAGCTCCCTCGGGTACCGGTGTCCGGGTGTGCGGACACCGTAGGCTCCACGGCGGGGGCCGCACAACGTCCGCCCGTCGGCTATTGCCGGTCCACGTCGTACTGCGCGGCCAGGCGCACCGGGGCGCTCATCGCGCCGTAGCCGTCGTAACCGCCGCGGCGTTCGACCACCTCGAAGAACACGCTGCCGACGGTGCGGGTGTAGAAGTGCAGGAATTCCCCCCGCTCGTCGCGGTCGTACATCAGGTCGTTCTCGCGCAGCACGCGCAACAGCCCCTCGTCCAGGTCGAAGCGGGCGTGCAGGTCCTCGTAGTAGTTCGCCGGGATCGGCAGGAACCGCAGGCCGGCCCGCCGGGCGCGGCGGGCGACCTCGGCCACGTCCGAGGACAGGAAGGCGACGTGTTCCGGGAAGTCGGCGCGCCGCCGTCGCCGTCCCTCGTCCGTGCCCTCGAGCACCTGCGGCAGCATGTTCAGGGCCAGGCGGACCGAGGCGTCGTCCGTCTGCACGACCTGGGACCGCACCAGTCCCTGGGGTGAGGCCACCTCGTTGTTGGCCCGGGCGTGCAGACCGAACAGCGCCCGGTAGAACAGCACGCCCTCGTCGAACCACTGCCACGGCTGGGCCAGGTTGACGTGGTCCACCCCCAGGATCAGGGACTCACCTGCGGACGACGCCGGCGCGTCCGTCGCGCGGAGGTGTCCCGTGCCGCGGCCGGTGGCGTCCGGCCCGAACTCCCCGGTCCAGCCCGGTTCCCGGCCCTCGTCCGGCACCGGGGCGACGAAGAGCTCCGAGCCGTCCGGGGCGGTGACCCCGCGCAGGACCATCTCGTCCGCCCGGTTGGAGCGCCAGGCCACGGGGTACTGCAGCAGCCGGGCGCGGTCCATCGTGGCCCGGGGGTCCGGGACCTGCAGGCCGAGGCCCACCAGCTCGGACCCGTCCTCCCCGCGGGGCCGGGGCCGGCCGTTGAGCACCACCCGGGCGTCTCCGGCGGCATAGAGCCGGACGTCCTTGGTCCGGTGCGGACCGCGGTCCTGGAAGCCCAGGGCGGCCAGGATCTCGGTCACGTCCTGGGGCTCGGCGGCCAGCACCTCGGCGTAGTCCCAGCCCCTCGGCTGCAGGTCCGCCGCCTCGTCCGGGTGCGCCGTCGCCTCCTGCAGCCAGTGCAGGGAGCGCATGGCGGCGAGCGCCGTGCGCGGGGTGTCCGTCTGCCGGTAGACGTCGCTGAAGACCTCCAGGGACAGCGGGCCGGCATACCCGGTGGCGACCAGCTCCCGGTAGAACCCGACCAGGTCGAAGGCGCCCTCGCCGGGGAAGGTGCGATGGTGGCGGGACCAGGACAGCAGGTCCAGCAACAGGTTCGGTGCGTCGGCCAGCTGCACGAAGAAGATCTTCTCCCCCGGGATGGACCGGAACCCGGTGACGTCACCGCGGCGGGAGAGGATGTGGAAGGAGTCCAGGCACACGCCCAGGTTGGGCCGGTCGGCCTGTTCGACCAGGCTCCAGGCGTGCTCGTAGGTGCTCACGTACCGGCCCCAGGCCAGCGCCTCGTAGGCGATGCGGATGCCGTAGCCGGCCGCCAGGTCGGCCGCCTGCCGCAGCTGGTCGATCGCGACCTCGTCCTCCCACCGGGTGGCGGTGCCGACGTTGGAGCACAGCAGGATCAGGTCCATGCCCATGCACCGCATCAGCTGGAACTTGGCCTCGAGCCGGCGCAGGTTGGCGGCGAAGACCTCGGCCTCCACCCCCTCGAGGTCGCGGAAGGGCTGGTACAGGTCCAGGGTCAGTCCCAGCTCCGCGGCGAGGTCGGCGACCTGTTCCGGGGACAGGGGGGAGGCCACGAGGTCCGGCTCGAAGACCTCGATGCCGTCGAAGCCCGCCCGGGCGGCACCGCGCATCTTCTCCTCGAGGGTTCCGGACAGGCAGACGGTGGCGATGGAGGTCCTCACGGCGCTCACTCTACGCACCCCGCCCCGTCGACTGGGCGGCCACGAGGTCCAGGAAGTGGCGGCGCATGCGACCCGCGTCGGCCGGACGCCCAGTCACCAGGCCGAAGGCGTCCACGGCCTGGCCCACGGCCATGGTCCCGCCGTCCACCACGGCGCAGCCCCGGTCCCGCGCGGTGACGATCAGCTCGGTGTCCACCGGCAGGTAGACCACGTCCGAGACCCACATCCCCGCCCGCAGCCACTCGGCGGCCACCGGCATGCCGGGGTGCAGGTGCATGCCCACGGGCGTGCAGTGCGCGAAGCCGGTGGCCCGGGCCAGGGCCTGCCGCAGTTCTCCGTGGGGCCGGGCGGACACCCGCTGGGCCGGGAACTGCTCCTGCAGGTCGGCGGCCCGCGCACCGGCCCGGTCCGCGTCGAGGTCGATCAGCACCAGCTCCTCGGCACCGGCGCGCAGCAGGGCGTAGGCCACGGCCGAACCGGCGCCGCCGACGCCCAGCTGGACCACCGAGGTCAGGTCCGCCTCCGGCAGCGTGGTGCGCAGGCCGGTGATGTACCCGGAGAAGTCCGTGTTGTGACCCACCGAGCGCCCGTCGGCGAACACGACGGTGTTCACGGCCCCGAGGTTCCGCGCGTCCTCGTCCACCTCGTCCAGGTGCGCCATGATCGTCTGCTTGAACGGGTGCGTGATGTTGAAGGCGTTGAAGCCCAGCCGGCGGCCGTACTCCAGCAGCAGGGGCGCCTGGCGCTGGGCCTGGTCCCCGGTGAACCCGAGGGCGGCCACGTCCACGGGACGGTAGAGGTAGTGCAGTCCCTGTTCGCGTCCCTCCCTCTCGTGCATCGGCGGGGTCAGGGAGGCGGTGATCCCGTCCCCGATCAGCCCGACGAGGTAGGACTCTGCGACTGTGCTCATGCGGTTTCCTTCGCGGTGGTGAGTGGTGGGTGGACGCGCCTCAGCGCGGGGGCAGTTGGATTGAGAGCTGGTGGGCGGCGGCGAGGAGCGCGGGCAGGTGGCCCTTGAGCCCCTCCAGGTCGCAGCGGAACAGGGGGGCGGCCAGCGCCACGACCGCGATCAGCCCTCCCGAGGGGTCCTGGACCGGGACCGCGATGGCGGCCATGCCGATGTCGTTCTCCTCGGACTGCCCGGCCCAGCCCTGCGCGCGGGCCTCGGCGACCTGACGGGCGAGGACGGCGCGGTCGGTGACCGAGTGCTCGGTGCGGGGCGTCAGGTCCACGGTCGCCAGCAGGTGTTCCCGGGTCTCCTCGTCCGTGAAGGCCAGCAGCGCCTTGCCGATCGCGCTCGTGTGCAGCGGGCTGTATCCCCCGGGATCGGTGGTCGTGCGGAATTGCGGCCCGTCGACCGTGTGGACGGTCAGCGCACGCCCGCGGTCCAGCACGGACAGGATCGAGCTCTCCCCCGTCGCCTCGGTCAGCCTCGAGAGCACCGCGGCGGCCGTGGCCGTGAACCCGCGGCGGTGTGCCACCTGCTGTCCCAGCTGGAAGACGGGCAGCCCCAGCGAGTAGCGCTTGTCCCGGGGGTCATAGGACAGGAAGTCCGTCTCGGTCAGGGTGGACAGCAGCCGGTGCACGGTGCTGAACGGGTAGTCCACCCGCTGGGCGACCTGCGCGGCCGTGCCGCCCTCGGGGAATTCCCCGACCACGGTGAGGATCTCCAGGGCCTTGCCGACCGTGCCGGTCTGGACCGTCGCCATGCGTGCCTCCTTGACACTCCGCTGTGATGTGCGCCATGCTCATTCCTAACATACAGGAGTTACTCCCAATATTCGAGAACTCCACGTCTGCGGAGGGGATTCGCCCCCGCTCTCTCCCTGAAGATGGACAACCCAAGGACCCCGTCATGACCCATGCAGCCCCTGACGCCGGCGCCCACGGCGCCACCCACGTCAAGACCCCCAGGAAGGCCGCCCTGGCCGCCTGGATCGGGTCCGCCCTGGAGTATTACGACTTCGCCGTCTACGGCACCGCGGCGGCGCTCGTCCTGAACCACCTGTTCTTCCCGGACGACGCCTCGCCCGGCGTCGCGATCCTGCTGTCCATGGCGACCGTGGGCGTGGCCTACGTGGTGCGCCCCCTGGGCGCGCTCATCATGGGTCCGCTCGGGGACCGCCTGGGCCGGAAGTTCGTGCTCATGCTCACCCTGTTCATGATCGGCGGGGCGACCTTCGCCGTCGGTTGCCTGCCGACCTACGACCAGGCGGGGATGCTCGCCCCCGCGCTGCTCGTGCTCTGCCGCATCATCCAGGGCCTGTCGGCCTCCGGTGAGCAGGCCAGCGCCATCACCGTGTCCCTCGAGCACTCGGAGGAGCACCGCCGCGCGTTCACCACGAGCTGGACCCTGCAGGGCACCCAGTTCGGCACGTTGCTGGCCACCGCCGTGTTCATCCCGTTCACCCTGCTGCTCACCGAGGAGCAGCTGTTCTCGTGGGGCTGGCGCGTGCCGTTCTGGCTCTCCGCCGTGGTGGTCGTGGTCGCCTGGGTCATCCGGCGCAAGCTGGAGGAACCGCCGGCCTTCGAGCAGACGAAGACCGCGCTGCCCGATGAGAAGCCGGCGACCCCGCTGGCCCTGATGGTCAAGTACCACAAGGCGGCCGTCGCCCGGATCGCCTGCGCCGCGATGATCAACACCGTCAACGTGGTCTTCCTGGTCTGGTCGCTGTCCTTCGCCACCTCGGTGGTCGGGCTGGACCGGCCCACCATGCTGTGGGTCGCCGTGCTGGCCAATGCCGTGGCCCTCGTGGTCATCCCCCTGGCGGCCGTGCTGGCGGACCGGATCGGGCGCAAGCCGGTGTTCCTCGCCGGTGTCATCGGGCCGGCCGTGATGATGTACCCGTACCTCTCGGCGATCGAGGCCGGGAACTGGACGCTGATCTTCCTCTTCGGCGCCACCCTCTCGGGGTGCTTCTACTCCCTGGCGAACGGGATCTGGCCCTCGTTCTACGCCGAGATGTTCCCCACCCGCGTGCGGGTCACCGGCCTGGCCATGGGCACGCAGATCGGCTTCGCCGTCTCCGGCGGCCTGACGCCGATCGTCGCCTCGGCGGTGGCCGGCGCCGAGGGCACGAACTGGCTGGCCGTGGCGATCGTCGTGAGCATCGCGTGCCTCATCTCCGGCACGGCGGCCCTGACGGCCAAGGAGACCAAGGACCTGTCCCTGGACGGGATCGACGCCCTGCACACCACCCGCACGGAGGCGGCGGAGCTCGCCCGGCTGGACCGGACCACCACCCCCGCCGGCACCGCCCGGTGAGGTCACCGGCCGGCTGACCGGACCTGCCGCGACGACGACGGCGCCCGCGAGACTCGCGGGCGCCGTCGTCGTGGTGGGTGGGGTCCTACCGCCCGGACACCAGCCGGGCCATGTGCTGCAGGGCCAGCTGGTATCCGTGCACTCCGGCTCCGGCGATGACCGCCACGGCGGCCTTGGAGACGTAGGAGTGGTGCCGGAACTCCTCCCGCTGGTGGATGTTCGTGATGTGGACCTCGATCACCGGCAGCTCGGCCGCCAGCAGCGCGTCCAGGATCGCGATGGACGTGGTGGTGTACCCGGCCGGGTTGAGGATGATGCCGCGGCCGGCCGTGCGGGCCTCCTGGATCCAGTCGACCAGGGTGCCCTCGTGGTTGGACTGCCGGAAGTCGACGGTCAGGCCATGCTCGGCGGCCGTCTGCTCGCACATCGTGCGCACCTCCTCCAGGGACGTGCTGCCGTACTTCTCCGGTTCACGCTGGCCCAGCAGGTTCAGGTTGGGTCCGTTGAGTACGAAGACGGGCTTGTCGGCGGCGTCGGCCATCGGGTCCTCCAGGGGTTCGGGGCAGGCGGGCGGGGGTCGGGCACCGCGCCGGAGAGGGTCCGGCGGGGCCGTCTCCAGTCTCCCCCATGCACGGTCCGGGCCCTCGCTCCATGGCGCCGCCGGTCGCCCATGGACATCTCATCCGTGTTTGGCACACTGGGGCCATGACGGAGAACACGGGAACCCAGACCACGTACACCAAGCCGCTGGCGATGACCGGGACCGGGCTCCTCGCCCTGGCCCTCCTGACCGGTTGCTCCACCGCCGAGCCGGAGGCCGACGGCACCCCGGCGGACGGCGGCGCCACCACGACGGCCACGGCCACCACTGCCCCGATCGAGAGCTCGCCCGCCGAGTCCTCCCCCGGCACGGGGACACCGGCCGAGGACGACTCCTCGAGCCCCGCCGGGGCCACCGGCACCACCGGCACGGGTGGCACGGGCGAGGAGGACCCGGCGTACGCCGCGATCGATGCGGCCCTGGGCCAGCACCCGGATGCCTTCGTCGTGAAGGTCGACCGGGAGGACAACGGCTCGTCCTACGAGATCGAGGCCCACCTGCAGGGTGAGATCCTCGACCTCACCGTGTCCTCGGACGGCGCGGTCCGCGAGGACGGCAGGGACACCGACGACGACCACCTCCGCCGCGCGCGGGATGCCAGCGTCACCGCGGAGGACGCCGCCCGGGCCGCACTGGAGGGCCGTGCGGGCCAGACCATCGACGAGATGGAACTGGATGACGAGGGCGGCACCCTCGTGTGGAAGGTGGAGCTGGACCGCGAGAACGGCGACGACGGCGAGAAGCTGCACGTGGACGCCATGACCGGCGAGGTCACCCCGGACCGCTGAGCGGGCAACCTCAGTCCCGTGCGCGCAGGGACCGCCGCTTCATCTCCAGGTCGAGCAACTGCCGGTTCAGGGCCGCGAACTCGGCCGGGTCCCCGGCGGGGCCCATGCGCTGCAGCCGGCCCAGGAGCTCGGCCTTCTGGTGGGTGATCTGCAGCTCGAACAACCGGTTCATGATGTCCCGGCAATAGCGGATCAGGTCCTCGTCCGTGCGGGCCGGCAACGGCGTGACCGCCAGCTCCCCCACCAGCGGTGCCAGCTCCACCGGCACCTCCTGACGGACCTGTTCCACCCACTGCGAAGGGGTGGCCCCGGCCATCCCGGCGGCCCGGATCCCGGAGTGCACCACCGCGTAGGCCGGCACCTTGAAGTCGGCCGAGTAGAACGCCTGCCACTGCTCGGCGGAGAGCAGCGTCGGCTGTTGCAGCACCACCTCGAGGGCCTCCTTCTCCATCCGCGCGGCGGGGTCGCGGGCGTCCGGACGCTGGAACCCGGGGGGCCGCCCGGACGCGGCCGGGTCGCCGTCGGGCCGGTGGTCCTCCCCCGCCGATGACCGCCGCTCCCCCCGCCGGGCGTCCGCCGATGAGGCGGCGCCGCGCTGGGCGCGCTGCACGGCCTGGTGGACGGTCGACTGGTCGAGGCCCAGCCACCCGGCCAGTTCCCGCTCGTACCCGGGGCGGACGACGGAGTCCCGGATCCCCGCCACGATGGGGGCGGCATGGCGCAGCGCGCCGGAACGACCCTCCACGGTGTCCAGGTCGAAGTTCTTCATCCCCGCCTTGATGGCGAACTCGAACAGCGGCCGGCGCGAGTCGATGAGGGCGACCACGGCCTCCGGCCCCTTCTCCTGGCGCAGGTCGCAGGGGTCGAGCCCCGAGGGCTCCACGGCCACGTACGTCCTGGCCAGGAACTTGCTGTCCTCCTCGAAGGCGCGCAGGGCGGCCTTCTGGCCGGCCGCGTCACCGTCGAAGGTGAAGATGATCTCCCCGCCGGTGCCGTCGTCCGAGATCAGCCGGCGGGCGATCTTGACGTGGTCGGAGCCGAACGCGGTGCCACAGGTGGCCACGGCGGTGTCCACGCCGGACAGGTGCGCCGACATCACGTCCGTGTACCCCTCCACCACGACCAGCTGGCGCTTCTTCGCGATGTTCCGCTTGGCCGCGTCGATGCCGTAGAGGACCTGGGACTTCTTGTAGAGCTGCGTCTCCGGGGTGTTGAGGTACTTCGGCCCGGGATCGTCCTCGAAGAGCTTGCGTGCGCCGAAGCCGATCGTGGCCCCGGTCATGTCCCGGATGGGCCAGACGAGCCGGCCGCGGAAGCGGTCGTAGATCCCGCGCTGGCCCTCGGAGAACAGTCCGGTGAGCTTCAGTTCGTCGTCCCGGAAGCCCTTGCGGCGCAGGTGGTTCAGGAGGTTGTCCCAGCCCTGCGGCGCGTAGCCCACGTTGAACTGCGCCGCGTGCTCGAAGGTGAAGCCGCGGCCGGCCAGGAACTGCTGCCCGGTGGCCGCGCCCTCGGTGCGCAACTGGGACTGGAAGTACTCGTCGGCGACCTTGTTGGCCTCCAGCAGCCGCTGGCGCCGGCCGACCTGCTCACGGTCCGGGCCCGTCCCGCCGTCCTCGTAGTGCAGCTCGATCCCGGCCTTGGCCGCCAGCCGCTCCACCGTCTCGGCGAAGGTGGTGTGCTCCATCTTCATCAGGAAGCTGATGACGTCCCCGGACTCCCCGCAGCCGAAGCAGTGGTAGGTCCCCACCGAGGGGCGGACATGGAAGGAGGGACTGCGCTCGTCGTGGAACGGGCAGAGGCCCTTGTAGGAGCCCACCCCGGCGCCCCGGAGCGTGACGAAGGCGTCCACGATCTCCTTGAGGTCCGTGCGCTCGCGGACACGATCGATGTCCTCGCGCTTGATCAGACCTGCCATGCCCTCCAGTCTAGGCGTGGACAGGGTGCGCCCGGCCCGGTCGTCCACCGGACCGCCGGGCGGGGGTCACCGTGGGTGTCCGCCGTCCGGGACGGCCCAGACCGGGCCCACCACGCGGACCCGGACCCTGTCACCGGCCGCGGCCGCTGCCGCGAGGGAACGCGAGCGGATCACGGTTCCGTCCGGCAGGGTCAGGGCGGTGAGCGTGTCGTGTCCGTAGAACTCCACGTCCCGCACGGTGACCACGGGGCCCTCGACCGCCCCGGTCCCCACCGGATCGATGCGGACCTGCTCGGGCCGCAGGACCAGGTGCGTGGCCCCCGGCCCACCCGAGCGGACCTCCACCGGGCCAACCGCGGTGCGGGCCCGTCCGCCCGGGTCCGTCCCCGTGAACGGCAGCAGGTCGGCGTCGCCCACGAAGGACGCCACCCAGGAGTCCGCGGGCTGGGCGTAGACCCTCGACGGGACCGCGTCCTGGCGCACCCGGCCCTCGCGCAGCACGACGACGCGGTCGGCCATGGACAGGGCCTCGTCCTGGTCGTGGGTGACCAGGATGGCGGTGGCCCCGTCCTCGTGGAGCGCGGCCCGGATGTCACGGCGCAGCTCCACCCTCAACGAGGCGTCGAGGGCGCCGAAGGGCTCGTCGAGCAGGACCAGCCGGGGCCGCGGCGCCAGGGCCCGCGCCAGGGCGACCCGCTGCTGCTGGCCGCCGGAGAGTTCGTGGGGCATGCGGTCGCCCAGCCCGGCCAGGTCCACCAGCGCGAGGCACTCCTCGATGCGCGCGTCCCCTCGTCGCTGCGTCCTCGGCAGGCCGAAGCCGACGTTCCCGGCCACGGACAGGTGCGGGAAGAGGGCCCCGTCCTGCGGCACGACGGCGACGTGGCGCCGGTGCGCGGACACGTGTGTCCCGGGGAGGGCCACGGCCCGGTTGCCCAGGGCGATACGCCCCCCGTCGATGCGCTCGAAGCCGGCGATGCAGCGCAGCAGGGTGGTCTTGCCGCAGCCCGACGGACCCAGTACCGCCAGGAAGCCGCCCTGCTCGAGCTGCAGGCCCACGTCCTGCAGGACGGGGTGGGACCGGTAGGACTTCGCGACCCCCGCCAGGTCCACCGCGAGCCGGGGGGGCGGCGCCGGGTCCCGGGGTCCGGACCCTGTCAGGGGGGCGGGGTTGACGGTGGATCTCATGACTGAACGTCCTCTGCGGGTCGTCGGAGCGTGGTGGTGCCCGTGACGGCCCCGAGGTTGCCGACCTCGCCGGCCACGGAGTCGACCATCAGGGGTGCCGCGGGCGCCGGTGCGAGGAGCGTGCCGTCCTCGGGCGGGGTGGCGCCGGACGGAGCCGGCCGGACGATCCCCGAGCGCTGGACGATCACCCAGGTCGGGACCGCTGCGAGCAGGACCAGCAACAGCGCGTAGGGTGCCGCCTCCGCGTACCGCCCGACGCCCGTGGCGCTCCACAGCCGGGTGGCAAGGGTCTCCATGCCGGTGGGGCGGAGCAGGAGGGTGGCCGGCAGTTCCTTCATCGCGGCCAGGAAGACCAGTGCGGCGCCGGCGCCGATGCCCGGCAGCGTGAGCGGCACGGTCACCCGCCGGAACACCTCCGCGGGAGTGGCTCCCAGGGACTGGCCGACCTCCTCCAGGGACGGCGGGGCCTGGGCGGCGGCGCCCACCACGGCCGCCACGCCCAGGGGCAGGAACAGGGTGGCGTAGGCCAGGGCCACCAGCCAGGAGGTCTGGTAGAGGGGCAGGACCACGGTGACGCCGAAGAACACCAGGGCCAGGGCCACCACGATGCCGGGCAGCCCGTGCGCGAGGTAGACCGCCCGCTCGACGAACCGGGTCAGCCGCCCGTGGTGCCGGGCCACGAGGATCCCGATCGGCAGGGCCAGCACCATGGTCACGACGGCGCCGAGCAGGGACAGCGTGAGGGAGCCGGCCGCGGCCTCGCCGATGCGCCCCCACGCGTCGGCCAGGGAGGTTCCGGCCACGGTCCACCGCACCAGGGAGACCGCCGGGACTCCCAGGGCCACCAGGACCACGGCCCACAGTCCGGTGGCGGCGGGCCAGCGCCAGGCGCCCAGGTCGGCCACCACGGGGGGACGGCCCGGCCGGGTGGAGGCGTAGCGGGTGCCCGCCCGGCGCGTGGCCCCCTCACCCCACAGGATGAGTCCGGTCAGCAGGACCAGCAGGGTAGCCAGGGACAGCGCCTGGTCCCGGTTGAACCCCACGGTGTGCGCCGTGTAGATGGCCCGGGTGTACGTGTCGAGCCGGAGGATGGACACGGCCCCGAAGTCCGAGAGGACGTACAGCGAGGCGAGCAGGCCCCCTCCCACGATCGCCGGCCGCACCTGGGCCAGCGTGACGGTCATCAGCGTGTTGAACGGCCCCCGGCCGAGTGAGCGCGCCGCTTCCTCCTGCCCCGCGTCCGCCCGGCTGAGCGCCGAGGCCACGGGCAGGAAGACATACGGGTAGGTGTAGAGGGTCAGGACGACGCACGCCGCCGTGAAGCCCTCGAAGCGCCCGCCGGGCGCCCCGTTCCAGAGGTCGGCCACGGACACCCAGGTGAAGGCGGCCACGTAGGAGGGCACGGCCAGCGGCAGGGCCAGCAGGACCGCGAGCAACCGCCGGTGCGGAACGGCGGTCCTGGTGACCAGCCAGGCGCCGGCCACCCCGATCACCAGGCTCGCGGCCGTGACGACGGCGGCCAGGGCCACCGAGGTGGCCGCCAGCCGGCCGGACCGCCACGTGAACACGGTGTCCAGCCAGGCCGGCAGCCCCTGCTGGCCGGTCCGCAGCAGCAGGTAGCCCAGGGGGATCAGCGCGACCGCCGTGGCCACGAGGGCCACGACGGTCAGCGCGGGGTGACGGCGGGCGGAGGTCAGAGCAGCCCCGCCTGCGTGATCATCTCGATCGTCTGCTCCAGGTCGTCGAGGTCGTTGAGGTCGACCTTGGGTGCCTCGAGCTCCTCGAGGGAGGGCACGCCCTGGGGCGCCTCCGCGCCCTCGATCATCGCGTACTCGTTGGTCTCCTCGACGAAGTAGGCCTGGCCCTCCTCGGACAGCAGGTAGTCGATGAGGGCCTGGGCATCGCCGTCGGGCTGGTCCCCCACCAGCCCCGCACCGGAGACGTTGACGAGGGCGCCGGTGTCCTGGGCCCCGAAGAAGTGCATGCGGACCGACAGGTCCTCCGGGTCCACGCCCTTCTCCTGGGCGAGTTCGTGCACGTAGTAGTGGTTGACCAGGCCTGCGTCGATGGCGCCCGAGTCCACGTCCGCCACGATGTGGCCGTTCTTCTCCCGGATCTGGGGGTCGTTCGCGGCCAGGTCCTCCAGCCATGCCCGGGCCGCCTCGTCCCCCTCCATGACCCTCATCGCGGTGATGAACGACTGGAACGAGGCGTTGGTCGGCGCGACCCCGACCCGGCCCCTCCACTCCTCCGAGACGAGCTCGTCCACCGACTGCGGCAGCTCGTCCTCGGAGACCTGCTCCGGGTTGTACACCAGGACCCGTGACCGGCCCGTGAGGCCCACCCAGTCCCCGTCCGCGGAGCGGTAGGACTCCGGCACGGCGTCGACGGTCTCCTGGGGCAGGGCCTCGAGCAGTCCGGCCCGCGAGACGGCGCCCAGGGCACCGGCGTCCTGCGCCAGGAACGCCTCGGCCGGGGACCGGTCGCCCTCCTCGAGCAACTGGGCGGCCATGCCGGCGGTGTCGCCGTACCGCACGTCGACCTCGATGCCGGTCTCCTCCGTGAACCGGTCCAGGATCGGCTGGACGAGTTCCTCGTTGCGGCCGGAGTAGAGCGTCAGCTGGCCGTCCCCCTCGGCCGGGGACCCCGTGGTCCCCTCCGCCGTGGCCGCGGCGGTGTCCGGGGCCGGCGCGGTGGCCGTGTCCGTGGAGGGCTGTCCGCCCGAGCATGCCGTCAGGCCGAGGACCACGGCGAGCGGGAGGGTGAGGGCGACGGGGGTACGGCGGTGGTTCATCGGCTGACTTCCTGTCCGGACTTCTGGAGGGGAGATCCCGGCGCGCCCTTCCGAGTCCGCCGAGGCTCCGGGGGTGAGGTAAGTCTCACCTAACCCGAGCAGCACCCAGAATACACAACGCCGTCCTTGCGCAATAGGACGGCCCCGGTGGTGAGCCCGTCGGACGAGACCACCCCGGGGCCGGCCCAGCGGGGACAGGGAGAGGACTACACCCCGGCCGGGGTGCGCTCGGCGGGTCCGGCGACCGCGCCGGCGTCGCCACCGGTGCGTCCGGAGCCGTCCCGCTGCGCGCGGCGCATCGTCCTCAGGCCGGTCACCGCCAGGCCGCCCAGGGCGCCCGCGACGGCGAAGCCGAAGAAGCCCCAGGGGTAGGCGATCCCCGCGGTGACGAGGGTGCCCCCCATGATCGGCCCGGAGATGGCGCCCAGGCGGCCCACCCCGGCGGCCATGCCCAGGGCCGTGCCGCGGACCTTCGGCGGGTAGTTGGTGGCGGCGAAGGCGTAGACCAGGTTCTGCGCCGAGAACACGAAGCAGCCGGTGATGAAGATCATCACGTAGATGCCCAGCAGCGGCAGCTTGATCGCCAGGGCGGCCAGCAGCACGGCCGAGGCCAGGAACCAGATGATGCCCGCGTTGCGCGGGGTGATGGCGTCCCCCACCCGTCCGGCGACGAGCAGGCCGATGACCGCGCCGGCGTTGAGCACCACGAGGAAGCCCAGGGAGTTGCCGAGGTCGTAGTCGGCGGCTCGCATGATCTGGGGCAGCCAGGTGTTCAGGCCGTAGACGAGCAGCAGCCCCATGAAGGAGGCGATCCACATGAACACGGTGTTGCGGCGGTACGCGGCGGAGAGCAGCAACGAGGCGCCCTGCTTCTCGGTGCCGGCACGCTCCGGGGAGGCATCGACGAAGGCGCGCTCGGGGTCCTCGTCGATCTCGACGCCGTAGTGCGCGGCCACGGTGTGGGCGTCCTGGATCCGTCCCCTGGAGAGCAGGTAGTCCGGGGACTCCGGCAGGAAGCGCCACATCAGCGGCACGAGGACGAGGGCGGGCAGGCCCCCGATGAAGAACATCTCCCGCCAGCCGGAGACGGTGTTGGCGGCGGCCCAGATCGCCAGCAGGGCGGTCACGACGGCGCCCACGTGGTAGCCGGTCATCATCAGCGTGGTGGCGTTGGAGCCCTTCTTGTGCCCGGCGAACTCCGTGACCATGGAGATGCCGGTGGGCAGGCAGCCACCCAGGCCGAGGCCGGCCAGGAAGCGCAGCAGCCCGATGGTGAAGGCGTCCTGGGCGAAACCGGTGACGAAGGTCAGCACGGAGAAGGCGATCACGGCGCCCATGAGCAGATTGCGGCGGCCGAACCTGTCCGTGAGCCAGCCCATCCCGAGGGCGCCCACCATCATGCCGACGAGCCCGGCGGTGGCGATGACGGTGCCGTCGGCGTTGTCGATGCCCATGGTGGGGTCGGAGGTGAGCATCGGCATGATGGCGCCGAGGACGACGGCGTCGAAGCCATCGAGGAAGACGGCGAACCAGCACAGCGGGGCCACCCAGTTGCGGCCGCGCAACACGAGTGAACCGGACCCGCCGGCGGGGCGGGTGGTGGTGGACGTGGACATGGAACCTCCGGGACGGGGCGATCGTTTGACGGGGATGGGGCGCGGGGCGCTGACGACGAGTCCTGCGTCATGGGTGGCCATGACGGCGCTCACACGATGGGCGACCAGTTTACCTTACGTATACGAAAGTCTGTCACCGGGCTCACAGCACGGGGAGACCCCGCCCACCCGGTTCGGGGGAGGGTCCTGCTTAGATGGGCCCTGTGACGTGTCCCGAGCAGAACCCCGAGATCCCCGGCCTCTCCGAGGCGATCGCCCTGGCCCGCGACGCGCGGCGGGTCGTCGTGCTGTCCGGCGCCGGCATGAGCGCCGAGTCGGGCGTGCCCACCTTCCGGGACGCGCAGACCGGGCTGTGGGAGCGGTACAGCCCGGAGCAGCTGGCCACCGAGGAGGCCTGGTACGCCGATCCGGACCTGGTCTGGTCCTGGTACCAGTGGCGGGCCCGGCTGGTGCGGTCCTGCTCCCCGAACGCCGGGCACCGGGCGATCGCCGCCTGGCAGCAGGCCCGGAGCGCCCCAGAGGCCGGATCCCTGGTCATCTCCACCCAGAACGTGGACGACCTGCACGAGCGCGCCGGAGCCGACGTGCTGGCCCACCTGCACGGCTCCCTGTTCGACTACCGCTGCGCGGACTGCGGCACCGGGGCCGACCACGATCCGGGCTCGGCGGGTGACGATGGGGCCGGCCCTGCGGACCCCGCCGCCCCGGCCGCCGGCAGCGAGGCCGACCTGGAGCAGCTGTTGCGGCGGACCCCGCCGCCGTGCCCCGCGTGCGGGACCGGACGGTTGCGGCCGGGCATCGTCTGGTTCGGCGAGATGCTCCCGGAACGGGCCCTCCAGGACACCTACGCCGCCCTGGACTCCTGTGACCTCGCCGTCGTGGTCGGCACCTCGGCCGTCGTGCAGCCGGCCGCCTCGCTGCCGTACGTCGCGCTGGGCGCCGGAGCCGCCGTCGTGGAGGTCAATCCCGAGGTGACCGAGTTCTCCACCGCCGCCACCGTGCACGTGCCCGGCACTGCCGGCACGGTCCTGCCGGCCCTGGCCCGGGCCGCCCTGGGATGAGAGGGCCGTGCCCGCGGGGGGCGGACTTGGACGGGCACGGCCGGGAGGGGATCAGACCCAGGTCCGGGAGAACTGCTCCCCGCGGACCAGGGTGGCGTGCCACTCCAGGGCCGTGGAGTCGGTCAGCGAGGCCACCTGGTCGATGACCACGCGGCGGCGGGCGGCGTCGTCCGCGGCCTCCCGCCAGTCCTGGGCGAACATCGGGTCCAGGTAGCGGTCCCCGGTGGACCAGAGCAGGTCCACCAGCTCGGTGAGCAGTTCCCGCTGACGGGCGTAGAGCGGCTGGCGGGCCTCGGAACTCATCACGTAGGCGGCGGCGATGCCCTTCATGGTGGCGATCTCGATGGCCGTCTCGGCGGGGACCACCACGTCGGCCCCGTGCCGGGTGAGCGGGTCGTTGCCGAACACCTCGCGGGTGGCGTCGAACGCGGCGTTGGAGAACCGGCCGATGAGCTGGCTGGTCATGTCCTTCAGCGCGGCCCGCGAGCGCCGGGTGCCGTCCGCCTCGGCCACCCACACGGAGGTGCCCTCCAGCCGCTGGAGCGCGGCCTCGACCTCGGCCGGGTCGGTCTCCGGGAGGTACCACTGCAGGGTGCGCTCGACCACGAGTTCCCGGTGGGAGGCGTCCTGGAGCCAGTGCAGCTGGAACTGGCCGTTGACGATCCCGTCCTCGACGTCGTGCACCGAGTACGAGATGTCGTCGGCCAGGTCCATGACCTGGGCCTCCATGGACTTCCGGAGGCCGGTGACGCCCCGGCGGAACCAGGCGAAGACCGGCAGGTCGTCCGCGTAGACGCCGAACTTGCGGCTGCGCCTGCCGTCCGGGTCCAGCGGGGCGTCCTCGCTCACCCACGGGTACTTGCAGGAGGCGTCGAGCGAGGCGCGGGTCAGGTTCAGCCCGGCCGAGGTGCCGTCGTCGAAGAACTTCTTGGTCTCCAGCCGGGCCAGCAGCCGCAGGGTCTGGGCGTTGCCCTCGAAGCCGCCGATGTCCTGGCTCAGCGCGTTGAGGGCCCGCTCCCCGTTGTGCCCGAAGGGCGGGTGGCCGAGGTCGTGGGACAGGCAGGCGGCGTCCACCACGTCCGGGTCACAGCCCAGGGACCGTCCCAGTTCCCGGCCCACCTGGGCCACCTCGAGGGAGTGGGTCAGCCGGGTGCGGGCGAAGTCGTCCTCGTCCGGGGCGACCACCTGGGTCTTGGCCCCCAGCCGGCGCAGCGCGGAGGAGTGCAGGATGCGGGCCCGGTCCCGTTCGAAGTCCGAGCGGTACGAGCTCTTCGGCGGTTCCGGCAGCCAGCGCTCGCGGTCCCAGGCCGAGTAACCGGGCAGGGCGGCCGGCCTGCCCGCGTAGGGCGGGCGGCCCTCGGGGCCGAAGAGCACGGCCTGGTGCGCGCGCGGCCGTCCGCGCGGCGGCACGGGCGCGGAGGACGACGCCGGCTCAGCCACCCGAGACGTCCAGCTCGGCGGCGGCGATCATCGTCTTCTGCTCGGCGTTGAGCTCCCGGGAGTCCAGCCACCCCTCGGGCAGGTGGGGGCGCTTGGGCGAGCCCGCGCGCCCGCGCGGCCCCTCGGCGTCGGGACCCGGGTACGGGGCGGTGGGGTCCAGCTCGTCCAGCAGGGCCCGCAGGGTGACCAGGTCCGGCACCTGGGCGAGCTTCGCACGCAGCTCCCCGCCCACCTGATAGCCCTTGAAGTACCAGGCCACGTGCTTGCGGATGTCCCGCAGGGCCTTGTCCTCGTCCCCGCCGAAGGTGTCCACGAGCAGCTCGGCGTGCCGGTAGAAGGTGTCGGCGACGGTGGCCAGTCCGGGGCGGAAGCGCTCGTCCGAGCCCTCGAACGCGTTCTGCAGGTCCCCGAAGAGCCAGGGCCGGCCCTGGCAGCCGCGCCCGATGACGACGCCGTCCACGCCGGTCCGCCGCACCATGGCGATGGCGTCCTCGGCGCTCCAGATGTCCCCGTTGCCCAGCACCGGGATGTCCGGCAGGGCCTCGCGCAACCGGGCGATGGAGTCCCAGTCCGCGGTGCCGGAGTAGTGCTGTTCCATGGTGCGCCCGTGCAGGGCCACGGCGGCCACGCCTAGGTCCCGGGCGGTGCGGCCGGCGTCGAGGTAGGTCAGGTGGTCCTCGTCGATGCCGCGGCGCATCTTCACCGTGACCGGGATGTCCTTCTTGGAGGCCTCGCGCACGGCGGCGCCGACGATCGAGGCGAACAGCTCGGACTTCCACGGCAGGGCCGAGCCGCCACCGCGCTTGGTGACCTTGGGCACCGGGCAGCCGAAGTTCAGGTCCACGTGGTCGGCCCGGTCCTCCTCGACGAGCATCCGCACGGCCTGGCCGGTGGTGACCGGGTCCACGGAGTAGACCTGCACCGAGCGGGGCGTCTCGTCCGGGTCGTGGTGGATGATCCGCAGGGACTCGGGCCGGCGCTCCACGAGGGCGCGGGCGGTCACCATCTCGGAGACGTAGAGGCCGCCGCCGTACTCGCGGCAGAGCCGGCGGAAGGCGGTGTTGGTGATCCCGGCCATGGGGGCCAGCACCACGGGCACGTCGATGGTCAGCGGGCCCAGCTGCAGGGCGGGCAGGTTGAGTCGTCCTGGAGTCGGGGCCGCGTGCTGGGAAACGGGGGAAGCGTCAGTCACGGCAGTCATTGCACCCATTATCCCAGAGATGGCCGGGCGCCGCCGCGCCGTCCACGGGGGGTGGAAGATCCCCGGTGGATGGGGTGTTATGCCAACCATGAGTGAACGGAAGAAGATCGGGTTCCTGAACTTCGGGCACTGGAGCTCCGCGCCCGGGTCCCGCACCCCGGATCCCGGTGCGACGCTGACCCAGACCATCGAGATGGCGGTGGCCGCGGAGGAGGCCGGCATGGACGGCGCCTGGGTCAGGTCACATCACTTCCAGCACATGATCTCCTCCCCGTTCCCCCTGCTGGCCGCGATGGGCGCGGTCACCCGGACCATCGCGCTGGGCACCGGCGTGATCGACCTGCGGTACGAGAACCCCCTCTACATGGCGGAGGAGGCTGCGACGACGGACCTCATCTCCGGCGGCCGGCTGCAGCTGGGCATTTCCCGCGGCTCGCCCGAGGCGGCGCGGGACGGCCAGCACCAGTTCGGCTACGAGGTGGAGGACGGACAGAGCTGGTCGGACCTGGCGCAGGAACGGGGCCGGCGGTTCCGGCAGGCCATCTCCGGCGGGATGATCGCCGAGGCCGACCCGAACTCCGGCTGGGCGCCCCCGGGGCAGGACATGCTGCCCATCCAGCCGCAGTCCCGTGGGCTGGTCAACCGGATCTGGTGGGGTTCGGGCACCATCGCCTCCGGCGTGCGGGCCGCGAGGCAGGGGTACAACCTGCTCTCCTCCACCCTGCTCCTCCAGGACGACGGGCGGCCCTTCCACGTCCAGCAGGCCGACCAGATCGCCCAGTACCGGGCCGCCTACGCCGAGTCCGGCCACACCACGGGCGGGATGACCGCCGTGACCCGGTCGGTGTTCCCCATCGTCTCGGCCGAGGACGACCGGTACTTCGGCGGCCGGAAGGAGGCCAGGGACTCCTTCGGCCACCTCGAGGGCGGCCGGGCACGCAGCGGGCCGACGTACTCGGGCACCCCGGACGAGGTCGCCGACCTGTTGCGCGGGGACGAGGCCGTCCAGGCCGCGGACTGGGTCCTGCTGGCCAACCCGAACCAGCTCGGCGTGGAGTACAACACGCACCTGTTCGCGCAGTGGGCCGGACTGGCCAGGGTGCTCGGCTGGCAGTGACCGGCACACCGGTCCCTCCCGCGGCACCCGGTGTCTGCCCGGACGCGTTGGTAACCTTGGAGGGCTGGGCTGGGTCGCCCCGCACCCCCCACCGCCGGCAGACGGGAGCCTGACCCCATGGAGTTCTGGGTCATCATGCTCATCGTGTTCGTCGTGGTGGCCGGCGTCGGCGGATGGGCCGGCGTCGCGGCCGTCCGGCGCAGCCAGCTCACCGGCCGGCAGGAGCGCTGGCGGGAACTGGAACGGCGCTTCCACCGCGTGACGATGGACGCCGAACGCTACGACCGCAGCCCCGGTGACGCCCTCGCGGCCCCGGGGTGGCTGGACCGGTCCAGCCCCGTGGTCCGGGGCTTCTCGGGAACCCTCAAGCGCGCCGCCCGGGACAAGTACGCCCTGGAACGGTCCGTGGCCCCCGCCCCCGGCGCCCGGGGCCGGGACCCCGGCACCGGGGACACGGCCTCCCGGCTCGCTCCCACGGACCAGGACCTGGAGTCCCTCGAGCTGCTGGTGGAGCGGGTCGAGGACGCCTACCGGGACGCCGACCGCGCCGTCCGCACCACCGGCTGGAGCACGCCGGGCACCCTGCAGGTCCCCCACCCCCAGTTCCTGCTCGACCCCCGCTGGGGACGGCCGGCCGTGCTGCCCCGGATGGGTGCCGTCACCGCCCGGGACGCCGAACGCGCCGTCAAGGACTTCCTGGACGCGACCTACCCCCTGCGCCGGGAGAAGGCCCTCAAGGCACTGCGGGAACGCGCAGACGGCCCCGGCGCCGCGTACCGCGCCCAGAAGGCCCTCGACCGGCTCATGGCCACCCACCGGTACACGGTGGACCGGCACGGATTCCTCTGGCCCGGTTCCACGGAGGTCGAGCACTGGGGTGTCTACCGCACCTTCGGACGCCCGGCGGACCTGCCCCTGGACGACGCCCCGCCCGTGGAGATCGCCAACGCCCTGTGGTCCCTGCTCCCGGACGGCAGGTGCCTGTCCGAGGAGGAATTGTTCGAGGAGGCCCGCACCCTGCTGGGTGCCACCGGCGGTTTCGGGGCCGGGATCACCGAGAGTCTCAACGCGGGCATCGTCCGCGGCGTGCAGAGCCTGCCGGAGAACGTCCGGAAGGTCATCCAGGACGTCGTCCCGAACGGCACCTTCATCCCCTCCCCCAGGCCCCGGATGGACCAGCGCCTGCACGAGGGACTGCTCGAGGGCCTCGTCACCGGGCGCCTGCAGCGCGTCGCCGACGGGCGGATCTGCCGCCTGCGCGCGGCCTGGCCGAGCACCTACCGGCGCTGACCGCGACTGACCGGCACCGGGCGGGGACCATGCATTCCCCGGCCGCGGCCCCCCTCACTAGCGTGGCGCCATGCGACCGCTGCGGTTCTCCATCAATGTCACCCTCGATGGCTGCTGCGACCACCGGGTCGTCCTCACGGACGAGGAACTGCACGCCCACCACGCCGGGATCCTGGGGCGTGCCGACGCGCTCATCCTCGGCCGCGTCACGTACCTGATGATGGAGCAGGCGTGGCGTCCGCCGGCCTCAGCGGCGATGCCGGACTGGATGCAGCCCTTCGGGCGCACGATCGACGCGGCGAGGAAGTACGTGGTCTCGAGCACCCTGGAGACGGTCGACTGGAACGCCGAGCTCGTGCGCGGGGACCTGGGCCAGGCCGTGCGGCGGCTGAAGGACGAACCGGGCGAGGGGCTCTACGTGGGCGGTGTGATGCTCCCACTGGCACTGGCGGAACTCGGGCTCATCGACGAGTACGAGTTCGTGGTGCACCCCGTCCTGGCCGGCCACGGCCCGAGGCCGTTCGCCGGGCTCACCGAGCACCTGGAACTGCGCCTGCTCGACCGGAAGGAGTTCACCTCCGGCGCGGTGGCGCTCCGGTACCGGCCGAGGCACTAGCGCTCCCGGACTCACGTCCGGGCCGGCCGATGCCGTCCACCCCGGCCGACCACCGGTCCGCCGGCGGCTCAACCAGCCGTCCCGCCGGCCGCTCCGTCGGCCGCTCAGTCGTCGTCGAGGTCCCCGGCCAGGGCCCTGGCCGCCAGGTGCTCCTCCGTGGCCGTCTCCCAGACCTCCCTGGCCGCCGACACGTTGAGCACGATGATCAGCAGGCCCAGGATGACATCCGGCCAGCCGGAGAGCGTCCAGGCCGTCACGAGGCCCATGACGATGATCGCCAGGTTCACGACCACGTCGTTCCGGGCGGCCAGGAAGGCTCCCCGGGTCAGCGAACCGCCGCCGTGCCGGAACCTCGCCAGCACGAGCGAGCACACCAGGTTGACGGCCAGCGCGCCGCCGGCCGTGACCACCAGGGCGACCGGGTCCGGCGGCTCGGGGTCCCCGGCCTTGAGGAACGCCGTCCACGCGGCGGCCAGGGCCGGCAGCAGGATGATCAGCGCCAGGGCCTTGCCCGCCACGGCCTGACTGCGGGCGGACCAGCCCAGCGCGACGACGATCAGGATGTTCACGGCGAAGTCCTCGAAGAAGTCCACCGAGTCGGCGACCAGGGACACCGAGCCGATGGCCAGGGCCACGGACATCTCCACCACCATGTACGCCAGGTTCAGCAGCGCGACGACCAGCACGGAGGCCTTCAGCTCGCGCGGGGTCCACCGCGTCCGGGCCGGCTCCCGCCGGTCACCGTCCGGCGTCACGCCGCTGCCCCCGCGCGGGATCGGTGGAGACCGCCTCCGGCTGCGTCTGCACGTCCGCCTCCGACTGTGCCTGCACGCCCGGCTGCGCGTGCGGGTGCGCCTGCACCGACCTGGCCACGCCCACCGCGATCGCGGTGGTCACCGGGATGGCCAGGACCAGGCCGATGGAGCCGACCAGGATGCGCACCACCTCCTCCACCAGTTCGGCCGAGAGCAGGGTGTCGGCCAGGGACCGGTCGTACAGGGAGACCACGATCAGCAGCGGCAGGGCCGCACCGGCGTAGGCGAAGGCGATGGTGTAGACGGTGGAGGCGATGTGGTCCCGCCCGATGCGCATCCCGGCCGCGAACAGCTCCCGCGCGGAGGCACGGGGGTTGGCCGACTGCAGTTCCCAGACGGCCGAGGACTGGGTGATGGTGACGTCGTTGAGCACCCCGAGTCCGGCCACCAGCAGTCCGCACAGCACGATCCCGCTGAGCCGCACCTCGGGGGCCACGGCGGCCAGCACGTAGGAGTACTCGTCGCCCATCCCGGTCAGTGCGGCCGCGTCCGTGCCCCAGGCCGCCAGGACCGCGGTCAGCCCCAGACCGATCAGGGTGCCCAGCAGGGCCGTGGTGGTGCGCAGGGAGAACCCGTGGGCGAAGTACAGGACCACCACCATGATCAGCGAGCATCCCACCAGGCCGACCCACAGCGGCGGCCCGCCCTCCAGCAGGGCGGGGACCATGAACCAGAACAGCACCGTGAAGGCCAGGCCCAGGCCCAGGATGGCTCGCACCCCGCGCCAGCGCGCCACCAGCACCACGACCAGGGCGTAGAGCGCTGCCAGCGCCACCACGGGCACCGTCCTCTCGAAGTCCACGAAGACGTAGTCGACCGCCCCGGAGGCCCCGGCCCCATCCGCCGGCCCGCCGGCGGTGCCGCCGGGCAGCGCGGACAGGTCCAGCGCCTTGATCCGGTCGCCCACGGCCACGTCCCTGCTGGCGCCGACCTCCGGCGGGACCGGCACCCGGGCGGCGTCGGTGCCGCCGCCGTCGGGGTCCACGATGGCGTCCACGCACCGCACCTGCGCCGCCGCGCCCGCACCGACCACGGCACCGCCGGGGGTCTCCAGGGCCCCGGCCTGCGGCCCGCAGTCCCTCGGCTCGACGGCGGTCACCGTCCCGGAGAACAGGGTCACCCCCGAGGCGGTGCCGTAGGGATCGGCCAGGGACAGCTCCCGGTGGGACCCCGAGGGCCACAGGGCGATCATGGCGGCCACCAGCAGCAGCGTCACGGGCACGAGGATCGCCGCCAGGGCGGTGACGACGCGGCCGCGCGACCCGCCGGGACCGGTCAGCGCGGCGTCGGCCCCGGGTCCGGCGTCCAGGCCGTGGCTATGACCGCCGGGGAGACTGTCCTGCACCGGTCGGTCAGCCCCGCAACCGGACCATGACGTTGCGCATCTCCACCACCACGGTCCCGTCCGGCTCGGTCACCCGCACGTCCACGATCCGCGAGGACCCGCTGCCGGTGCCGATCTCGGCGGTGGCGGTGAGCACCTCCCCCTCACGCCCGGGCGCCAGCAGCGACGAGCTGGAGTGGGAGGTCACCCAGCGCGGGGACTCCTCCCCCGTGTTCAGCGCGTAGGCCGCCGCGGTGTCCGCCAGCAGCATGGTGATCCCGCCGTGGCAGATCCCGTGGGAGTTGCACTGCCGGGACCGCACCGTCATGGCCATGGCGCAGCCGGCGTCGTCTCCGGCGACGAACGTGATGCCCTGGTCCGTCACGGGGGTGTCCACCGCGAGGATGGCGGCGGCCCGCTCGGCGCGCAGGGCGGAATCCGCCGCGGTGTCCATCGGATCGGTCACAGCGGGGCCGCCTCTCGCTCGCCCTCGGTCTCGTCGGGATCCGCGGCCGAGTCCGCCCCGGACCCGGCCAGCGGGTCCGGCAGGTCGGCCGGGTCGGGACCCGGTTCGGCCCCCGGTCCGGCGGCACCCTCCGCCGCGGCGTCCCGGGCGGGCTCTCGCTCCTCGGACCGGTCGGTCGCCCAGATCCGGGTGTCCAGCAGTACCCGCGCGTGCCCGGTGGACAGCAACTGGTCGAGCATGGGGGTCAGCGCCGTCATCGCGTCGTCGGCCTCCACCTGGACCGGGTACTGGGCGGTGAGCATGGCCAGCAGGGCGCCCGCGGCGAACTGCGCGTCCGCGGGGGCCAGCTCGGGGTCCCAGCCGATCAGCACGTCCGTGGGGTCCTCGGTGCGCTCCGGGGTGTAGGAGATCGCGAACGCCGTGATCGTGCCGCCCTCGGCCTTGGGCCGGTTGCGCAGCACCACGGCCCCGGAGGCACCCGTCTGCGGGCCGAGCAGCAGCTGCTGGGCCCGCCCCACGGTCATCTCGGCCGGGTCCCAGTCGTGCACCGCCTGGTAGAACACAGACACCGCCTGGGTCAGCTCCACCGATCCGGTGGCCGCCTCCTCCAGCGTCATCCCGCCCTCGGAGAGTTCCGGCGGTGCCAGCACCCCGGAGTCGACGACGATGCGCCGCGAGCGCTGGACCTCACGGAACCCGTGGCCGGCCAGGAACCGCTGGGTCGCCTCCGCGCCGTCCGGCACGTTCCCCTCGTGCCCGACGGCGAACCGCGTCTTGAGCTCGACGGTCCCGATGGTCTCCACGGCCACGTCGGCCTCCGCGCGCAGTGCGTTCAGCAGCATCGTGCCGATGCCTCGGTTGCGCACGGGCGCGGCCGTCTCGGCGTAGAACCACAACCGCCTCGGGTGCACCCGGGAGGTGGAGACCACCCCGGCGGCCACCGGGACACCGTCGTCCTCGGCGACCAGGCAGCGCACCCAGCCGTCGGCGGCGCCCGCGGCCGGGCCGCCGTCATGGGAGGGCCGCAACAGGGTACGGTCCTGGTGCTGCTGCGGGTCCGAGGGGTCACCCCAGGTCTGCAGCAACCGCAGGTCGTCCCCCTCGGCCCACGGCCGGAGGGTGACGTTCCCGGACCGGTCCGCCGCCGCCCCGGTCACTGGGCCAGCCGCTCGAACAGCCAGCCGCGCACCTGGTCCAGGCCCACGCGCTCCTGGGCCATGGTGTCCCGCTCCCGGATGGTCACGGCCTGGTCCTCGAGCGAGTCGAAGTCCACGGTGATGCAGTACGGGGTGCCGATCTCGTCCTGGCGGCGGTAGCGGCGGCCGATGGCGCCGGCGTCGTCGTAGTCGATGTTCCAGACCCCGCGCAGCTCGTCGGCGAGCCTCTTCGCGGTCGGCACCAGCTCCTCCTTGCGGGACAGCGGGAGCACGGCGGCCTTGACCGGGGCGATCCGCGGGTCCAGGCCCAGCACGGTGCGGATGTCCGTGCCGCCCTTGGCGTTGGGCGCCTCCTCCTCGCGGTAGGCGTCCACCAGGAACGCCATCATGGAGCGGGTCAGCCCGAAGCTCGGCTCGATCACGTACGGGGTGTACCGCTCGCCCGTGCCCTGGTCGAAGTACTGCATCTTGGTGCCCGAGGCCGCCGTGTGGGAGTTCAGGTCGAAGTCGGTGCGGTTGGCGATGCCCATCAGCTCGCCCCACTCCGAGCCCTGGAAGCCGAACCGGTACTCGAGGTCGATGGTGGCGTCGGAGTAGTGGGCGCGCTCGCCGTCCGGGACGTCGAAGCGGCGCATGTTGTCCGGGTTGATCCCCAAGTCGATGAACCAGTTCCAGCAGGCCTCCACCCAGGTGTCGAAGTGGCCCTTGGCCTCGTCCGGGTGGACGAAGTACTCGATCTCCATCTGCTCGAACTCGCGGGTGCGGAAGATGAAGTTGCCGGGGGTGATCTCGTTGCGGAAGGCCTTGCCGATCTGGCCGATGCCGAACGGCGGCTTCTTGCGGGCGGCGCCCACCACGTTGAGGAAGTTCACGAAGATGCCCTGGGCGGTCTCGGGGCGCAGGTAGTGCAGGCCCTCCTCGTTGTCCACCGGTCCCAGGAAGGTCTTCATGAGCCCGGAGAAGGTCTGCGGCTCGGTCCACTGCCCGCGGGTCCCGCAGTCCGGGCACACGATCTCGTCCATGCCGTCCGTGCCGCCCTCGGGCCGGCGGCCCTTCTTCGCCTCGAACGCCTCGATGAGGTGGTCCTGGCGGTGGCGCTTGTGGCAGGAGAGGCACTCGACCAGCGGGTCGGTGAACGTGTCCACGTGGCCCGAGGCCTGCCAGACGGCGCGGGGCAGGATGATGGACGAGTCCAGCCCGACCATGTCCTCCCGGCCGCGCACGAAGGTGTTCCACCACTGGGTCTTGATGTTGTCCTTCAGCTCCACGCCCAGCGGCCCGTAGTCCCACGCCGAGCGGGAGCCGCCGTAGATCTCTCCGGCCTGGAAGACGAATCCGCGTCGCTTCGCGAGGGAGATGACCTGGTCGAGGGTGGACTTGGGGGCCATGGGGGCATCACATCCGTGTCTGCGCATCGGCCGCTGGCGGCGGCCCGCGCTGGTGCTGGTGGGTCGGGCGGGGCAGCCGGTGCGAGACCGGCGACTACGTCAGACAGTCTAGGTGCCCGGCCGCCCCGGCACTGAACCGCCACCACCGCGGTTCGCTCGCCGTGGCCGGGCACGATCGGGACGGGCGCCGCGCCCGGCGCCCCTCGGGGCGCTCCCGCACCGAGGCGGATATTTCCTCACCCATTCCCGGCGTGATCGGCGACAATGGAGTCATGTCCGATCACACCGCCCGCCACGCACCCCAGTCCCCGGCGTCCCATCCGACGCGGCTCGAGATCCGTGACGAGGTGATCCGGCTCGGGCAGGCGCTCAAGCTCGCCAACCTGGTGGAGGACGGGGCCGACGCGCGGGTGGTCATCGAGGCCGGGCTGGTGCAGGTCAACGGGGACCCCGAGACCCGTCGCGGCCGTCAGCTGCACCACGGGGACATCATCGAGTTCTCCGGCGAGGCCGTGAAGGTGGTCCCGGCCGGCCACTGAGGGGCTACCGGACCACGTAGTCCAGGTACTCCCCCACGTGCCGCAGCTCCTGCGGGCCGATGCCGTGGCCGATCCCGGCGTAGAGCACCTTGGTCAGCTCCACGTGCTCGTTCATCCAGGCGTGGGTGTACTCGACCTTGTCCTGGGTGATGACCGGATCGGCCTGGTCCCGGCCCCAGAACACCTTCGGCCTCACGGCCCTGACGGCCTCGTCGTCGAAGAACCCGGCCAGCGGCCCGATGCCCGCGCGCGCCGCCGCCCCGTCCTGGTCCGGGTTCACGGCGAAGCCGGAGAGCCCGACCACGCAGGCGTAGGCCTCCGGGTCCAGCCGCAGCAGCGAGGTGGCCATGGCCATCCCCATGGAGAACCCCAGCAGGGAGACGCTGGAGAAGTCCTCGCGCTGGGTGTCCACCCAGGCCTGCAGGTCCTCGACGGCGGCGCGCACCGCCAGCGGCGAGGAGGACATCGAGGTGCTCAGCGGGAACCAGGTGAACCCGCCGTGGTCCATGGCCAGCGGGGCCCGGACCGAGGCGATGGTGAACCTGCCCGGCAGTTCGGGGACGATCCCGAACAGGTCGTTCTCGTCCGCACCGTAGCCGTGCAGCACCACCAGCAGTGGGGTGCCCGCGCGCTCGGCCTCGGGACGGGACCAGCGGACGAACGGCTCGGGGGTGGCGGCAGCGGCGGCATCAGTCATACCCACAGGGTAGAGGCCCCCGGTGAGAGCCGATCAATCCGGCCGGTCAGAGTCCCAGGACCCGCTTCATCTCACCGGCCACCTGGTCCATGTCCGTCAGGAACCCGTCGTGGCCGATCGGCGAGTCGATCATGAACACCGGCACCTCACCGGGCAGCTGGCGGGCCAGTTCCTGGGACTGGCCCGGGAAGTAGAGCCGGTCCGAGTCGACCGCGGCGATGAACGCCGCGGCGGGGATCCCGGCCAGCACCTCCTCCTCGCTCCCGCGGCCCCGCGCCACGTCATGGCTCATCAGCGCCTCGGTGAGCACCAGGTAGCTGTTGGCGTCGAAGCGTCCGGCGAGCTTGGCCGCCTGGTGGTCCAGGTAGGACTCCACCTGGTACCGGCCGCTCCGGCGCAGCGGGTGGCCGAAGGGGTCCTCGTCCTGCTGCGGACTCCGCCCGAACCGGGACCCCATGTCCGGCTCGGAGCGGTACGTGATATGCGCGATCCGCCGGGCGATGCCCAGGCCGGCGTCGGGCCGGGAGCGGCCGTAGTAGTCGCCGCCCTGGAAGTCCGGGTCCAGCGTGATCGCCTGGACCTGGGCCTGGGCGAACGCGATCTGCTCGGCCGTGGAGTGGGCGCCGCAGGCGATGACGGCCATGCCGCGCACCCGCCCCGGGTAGGTCGCGGCCCATTCCAGGGCGCGGGCCCCGCCCATCGAGCCGCCGATCACGGCCTGCCACGCCTCGATGCCCAGGGCGTCCGCGAGGCGGGCCTCGGCATGGACGGAGTCCCGGATGGTGGTGAACGGGAACCGCGAACCCCACGGGGTGCCGTCCGCGTCCAGCGAGGACGGACCGGTCGTCCCGTAGCAGCCGCCCAGCATGTTGGGGGCCACCACGAACCACTGATCGGTGTCCACCGGCGCGCCCGGTCCGATGATGCCCTCCCACCAGCCGGCCTCCGGTTCCCCGGTGGAGGCGGCCACGTGGGTGGAACCGGTCAGGGCGTGCAGCACCAGCACGGCGTTGGACCTGTCCGCGTTCAGCGTGCCCCAGGTCTCGTAGGCGATCTCCACGGCGGGCAGGTGACCGCCGGCCTCGAAGTCGAAGGCGCCGATCCGCCGGGAGTGCAGGCCGCCGTCGGGAAGGGCGGTGCGGGTCTGGTGGGGGCTGGTCATGGTCATGGGGGTCCCTCCGTGCCTCACGCGCTGACGTTGGCGGCGGCGAACCCCTCCTCGAGGTCCGCCAGGATGTCATCGATGCTCTCCACGCCCACCGAGAGCCGGACCAGGCCGGGGGTGACACCGGCGGCGCGCTGCTCGGCCTCCGTCAACTGGGAGTGCGTGGTGGAGGCCGGGTGGATGACGAGCGAACGGATGTCGCCGATGTTGGCCACCTGGTGGTGCAGGCGCAGGGCGTCCACGAACCGCGCGCCGGCCTCGCGGCCACCGGCGATCTCGAAGGACACGAAGCCGCCGGCGCCCTGGGGCAGGTACTGCTGCGCGCGCTCGTACCAGGGGCTGGATGCCAGGCCCGGGTAGATCACGGCCTCGGCCTGGGCGTGGCCGTCCAGGTAGTCGGCGACCCTCTGCGCGTTGGCCACGTGACGCTCCATCCGCAGGGACAGGGTCTCCAGGCCGAGGTTGAGCAGGAAGGCGTTGAACGGGCTGATCGAGCTGCCGAGGTCGCGCAGCAACTGCACGCGGGCCTTCAGGATGTAGGCGAGGTTGGCACCGAGGATGCCCCCGACGCCCAGGTCCCGGGCGAACACCAGTCCGTTGTAGCTCTCGTCCGGGGTGTTGAAGCCCGGGAAGCGCTCCGGCTGGGAGGCGTAGTCAAAGGTCCCGGCGTCCACGATGACCCCGCCCATGGCCACGGCGTGGCCGCCGAGGTACTTGGTGGCCGAGTGCACGACCACGTCCGCGCCGTGCTCGATCGGCCGCAGCAGGTAGGGGGTGGCCAGGGTGTTGTCCACGATGAACGGCACGCCGGCGGCGTGGGCGACGTCGGCGATGCCCCGCAGGTCCGGCACGTCCCCGCGCGGGTTGCCGAGGGACTCGGCGAACAGCAGCTTCGTGGTGTCCCGGACGGCGCCCGTCCACTCCTCCAGGTCGTCCGGGTCCTGGACGAAGGTGGTGGTGATGCCGATCTTGGCCAGGGTGTGCTTGAACAGGTTCTGGGTGCCGCCGTAGAGGGAGGCCGAGACCACCACGTGGTCCCCCGCACCGGCGAGGTTGAGCACGGAGAAGGTGGTGGCCGCCTGCCCGGAGGCCAGCAGCAGGGCGCCCACCCCGCCCTCGAGGGCGGCGATCTTGCCCTCCACGGCCTCCTGGGTCGGGTTGCCGATGCGGGTGTAGATGGGCCCGAGGTCCTTCAGGGCGAACCGGTCGGCGGCGACCTCGTGGGAGGGGAAGTCGAAGGAGTTGGACTGGATGATCGGCAGCGCGGTGGCGCCGAAGGGGTTGACCTCCGGGATGCCGGCGTGCACCTGCCGGGTCTCGAAGCCCCAGTTCGCGGCGGAGTCCGTGGCGCCGGCCGGGTCGGTGTCCGGGGTGGCCTGGTTCGGGGTGTCAGTCATCGACATGGCTCCTGTATCCGTCCAGGGCCACCCGGTGGCATCACGGTGCCGTGAAGCATGCCGCGCCGTGGTGGCCCGCGCTTGCAGGTGCCGGTCGACACCCGCCTGGTCCTCACCCGGGGCACCCCACCGCGAGCTGGAGGGTTGCCGGCCAGCAAGCCGGGGCTCGATGCTGGCGCTCATGACCTGCGCCCAGTCTGCCAGATCGGTGCGAGCGGGTCATCCCGTTCGGTCACAGTGTGACCGCGGCCCCGCCGGAGTGTGATCTGCGCAACTTTTCAAGTGAGGGTAACCTAAGCGATCTCCGCCACGGGGAAGTGGGACGATATGGGCATGATGCGCCTTGATCACGTCTCGTACGCCGTCGGCCCCGAAGAGGGCCTCCCCGCCGCGGTGGCCCGGATCGCCGATGCCCTGGGCATCGAGCGAGTCAAGGGCGGGGTCCACCCCCGCTTCGGCACCCGCAACGCCATCTTCCCGTTGCGCAAGCACCAGTACCTGGAGGTCGTCGAGGTACTCGACCACCCCTCCTCCGGCAAGGCCCCGTTCGGACAGGCCGTGCGCGCCCGCTCCGAGATGGGCGGCGGCTGGATGGGCTGGTGCGTGGCCGTGGACGACCTGGCCCCGTTCGAGGAACGGCTCGAGCGCCAGTCCGTTCCGGGCAACCGCAAGTTCCCGGACGGCCGCGAGCTGACCTGGCGCCAGATCGGCATCAAGGGCCTCATCGCCGACCCGCAGGTGCCCTACCTGCTGCGCTGGGATGACGGCATGGAGGAGCTGCACCCCTCCCGCGCCGCGGAGCCGCAGGCGGAGCTGTCCTCCATCACGATCGCCGGATCGCGGGACCGGGTGCGGGGCTGGCTGGGACTGGACGACCCCGAGCAGAGGGTCGAGGACCTCAACGTCATCTACGAGTCCCCCTCCGGCACGCCCGGCATCCTCGAGGTCACCTTCGAGACCCCCAAGGGCACCGTCACCCTCTGACGCGCCCCGCGGCCCCCGCCCCCTCCCGGCCCCCGGCCCGGTGGGCGGGGGCCTTCGCGTCCAGGACGCCCGCCGGTCCCGCGTGGAGCCGACCGGAACAGGCGGCGCGGGCCGGGCTCAGGTGCCGAACAGCCCCAGCCGGGCCAGGGCCGGGTAGGCCACGAACCCGGTCACGTCCAGCAGCAGGTGGGCCACGACCAGGGGCATCACGCGCCGGTAGCGCACGTACAGCGCACCGAACACCAATCCCATGAGCAGGTTCCCCACTCCCGGCCCGATCCCCTGGTACAGGTGATAGGCCCCGCGCAGGACCGCGCATCCCACCACCACGGTCGTGGCGTTCAGGGGGACGACGGCGCCGCTCGCCCAGGTGCGCAGCCCACCGGGCTCGCCGGGCCGGGCCGGGTCCAGCCCGGACCTCAGTTGCTGCAGGTAGCCGAGCCGGTCGAAGAGCCAGGCCACCACGATGACCTCCTCCAGCAGCGCGTGCCGCAGCGCGGAGAGCACCAGGACCGGGGTGGTCCACCAGTACTCGTCCAGCGCGCTGCCCACGATGGCCGTGGTTACCCCGGCCGCCCGCCCGGCCGCGTAGACCGCCAGGGTCCCCAGGCCGATCGCCACGAACAGGGCCCCGCCCCAGGCCAGGTCGGCCCCCGGACGACGGGCGTCCAGGCCGAAGGTCCGGAACGGATTGCGGCCGCGGATCACCAGCAGGTGGAACACCAGCAGTACCGGCACCAGGGCGAAGACGATGTCCAGCAGCTGGTACGTGAGGTCCCAGTACTGCCGGTCCGCCAGCGGCGGGTTCAGCGTGGTGGTCTGCCCGGACAGCGGGCCCCGGCTCATCTTCTCCAGCAGGTTGACGATCGCGTAGACGGCCGACTGGCCCAGGGACAGCCCGAGCACGATCGCGATCTCCCAGCGGACCGTGCCGGCCGAGGGCGGGGTGATGGCCGAGGGGCGCAGGCGGTCGGTCGGCCGGGAGGCTGCGGGGGTGCTCACCGCACCAGTGTAGGAAGGGCCGCCGAGGGACACCCGCAGCGACCGGCGGATCGCGGCCCCGGGCCCGGTTACCGTGGATCCATGGCCTCCCCACCCACCGCAGCCGACCTCGCGCTCGCCCGTGCCGCCTCCGCGCGTCCGCTGGTCAGCGCCTCCCCCGCGGCGGCGGACCGGCTGGCCACGGCGGACTGGTCCGCGGGCACCGTGGAGGAGGGCGGGCAATTCCACCGTGTGCTGGTGCTGCCCGGTGTGGGGGCGGTGAGGATGGCCCGGAACGCGGTGGCCGCCGGGCGGCTGCCGGCGAACGTCGCGCTCGTGCAGGCCCTGACGAGCACGGCCCAGCTCCCCGTCGCCCTGCCCGTGCCCCTCACCGAGGTGGTCACCGGTGCGGACGGGACGGCCGCCGTGGTGCAGGAGTACCTGCCCGGCCGGGCGCATCCCCCGCACGAGGGCGACCCGGTGGTGCTGCGCGGACTGTGCGAGGCGCTGGCGGCCGTGGACACCGCCGCCCTGGAACCGCACCTGGGCCCGCCGTTCGCCTACCGCGGGCCGTGGACGGCCGAACGCGTGCGGACGGTGCGCCAGCTGCCGGCGCGCCTGCGGGAGACCTACGGCGGGCAATTGTGGGACGGCGAGTGGGCCGCCGACCATCCGGCGGTGACCGCGGCGGCCTTCCCGGAGACCGCCGGGGACCTGCTGGCCACCCTGACCGCGTGGACGCAGGACCCGGTGGTGGCCCCGTCCCTCGTGCACGGGGACCTGGCCGGGCACAACATGCGCTGGAAGCGTTCCGGCGGGGACCGGGTCCTGACCGGGATCCTCGACTGGGACCTGGCCAGCGCCTGGGACCCCGCACTGAACCCGGCCTACCTCTCGTTGTGGCACGGGGAGGAGAAGCTGGAGTCGATCGCCCGCGACCCGGCGGAGGCATGGCGGGCCCGGGTCTGGCTCGGCTGGACGGCCCTGGAGACCCTGGCGGACGCCGCCGGCCGCGAGGACCCGTCCACCGGAGCCGGCCCGGCGAACTGGCCCAGGCTGCTGCGCAAGGTGCTGCCGCGGATCGGCCGGGCCGTCGCGGCGCTGACGGCCGGTGTCCGGTGAGGGGCCGGCGTCACTCGCCGTGGCCCCGGGTGCCCGTCGCGACGCTGACCGCCGCGCTGGAGGCCGGTGGGAAGCAGCTCGACGCGGGCCAGCGCGAGACCGTGCGGTTGCTCTGCTCCCGGCACGCCCACGGGGTCTACCTGCACGGCGGGGTGGGCCGCGGCAAGACGTGGATCAGCGGCCGGTTCTTCGACGCGGCCGAGGTGCCCAAGATCCGGATGCACATGCACGCCCTGCTGGGCCAGGTCACCCAGTCGGTGACCGGCGCCCCGGCCGGACGACCGGTCAGCGTCGACGGCGCCGTGCGGCGCCTGCTGGGGGACGCCCGGCTGGTGTACATCGACGAGTTCCACGTCCACGACGTCGGCGACGCCCACCTGCTGCGCCGGGTGCTGCCCGCCCTGCTGGACCTCGAGGCCGGGGTGCTGCTGACGTCCAACTACCCGCCCGCGGACCTGCTGCCGGATCCCCTGTTCCACCATCACCTCGAACCGGTCATCGGGCTGATCCAGGAGCGTCTCACCGTGCGGCAGGTCCCCGACGGCGTCGACTACCGGCCGTTGACCCGGGGCGCCGACCGCGGGTTCGCGGCCGGGACGTGGACGGCCGTCGGCGCGGGGCAGGACGGGACCGGGCTGACCGGTGCCGGGCTGACCGGTGGCGCGACGAACGGTCCCGGGGCGAACGGTCCCGGGCCCGTGACGGGGGCGAGCGTGCCGGTGGGGGCCGGCGGTACCCGGCGGCTGCGGGTGACCGCCGCGGATCCCGCCGCCGGAGTCCTCACCGCCACGTTCGCGCAGTTGTGCGAGCACCCGGTCTCCGTGCACGACTACCTCGGGCTGGCGCGGCAGTACGAGCACTGGAGACTGCTGGGCGTCCCGGCCCCGGAGGACATCGACGACCAGTCGTTCCAGCGGTTCGCGTTCCTCGTGGACGTGCTCGTGGACGCGGACCTGCGCCTGGACGTCACCGCGGCCCTGCCCCTGGATGACTGGGCCGGGCCGGGGCGCCTCCCGCGCGACGCCGACCGGTTCCTCAGCCGGCTGAGCCTGCTGCGGGACTGAGACCCGTCCGCGGGCCCGACTGCCGCAGGTACCCCCAGCCGATCGCGTGCAGGACGTCCTCCGGGGGCTGGGTGGCGAAGAGGGTCGCCAGGGCCAGGGACCACCCCGCGGCCCGGCGCCAGAGGTCGTCGTCCGGGACCCGGCCCGCCTCGTAGCGGGCCTGGAACGCGGCGGCCCCGGCGGGCGTGAAGTGGGTCAGCGCGATCCCCAGGTCCGAGGCGGGATCCCCGGCGCAGAGGTCACCGAAATCGACCAGGACCGGCTCCGGTGGGCCCGGCAGGGCGCCGGCGGCAGCCTCCGCCAGCACCGTGTTGTCCGGGTGGGGGTCCCCGTGCAGCCAGACCGGCGGGCCCGTGTGGTCCCCGGCCGCCAGGGCCTGCCGCCAGGCCGTGTCCACCGCGCGGACCAGGGCCGCGGGGCAGCGCGGACGCAGCGCCCGCCAGCGCGCCTCGAAGCGATCGGCGGTCGCGGCCAGCGGCACGCCGCGGAAGGGATTGGCCGGGGCATCCGGCGGGGCCGGGACGTGCAGGCGTCGCAGCCACCCCGCGAGGGCGGCGGCGTAGACGTCCCGGGTCCCGGCCGGGCGGCGCGCCGCCGGGGTTCCCGCCACCCACGGCACCACGGCCCACCGGTAGGGGTACCCGGCCCCGGGGGCGCCGGTGCGCTCGGGCCGCGGGAGCCTCAGCCCGGTCTGCGCGGCGACGCGCGGCAGCCAGGCGGCCTCCCGGTCGAGGAGGGCCTGGCCGGCGTCGTGCCGGGGCAGGCGGACGGCGAGGTCCTCCCCCAGCCGGACCATCGTGTTGTCCCAGCCGCGGACCACGCCGCCGCCCGGGGCCGGATCCACGTCCCCGCCGATCGGCAGCGCCGCCAGGTCCGGGTGCTGGGACGCCAGCAGGGCGCGGACGAGTCCGGCCGTGACGTCCGGTTCGCCGGACCGGCGGTGACGCGGCATCTTCCGGCCTCTCCTGGAGACGACGGGAGGTCGAGGGCTGACGCGAACCGGCCCGTCTCCGGGCCCGCGGGTCAGCCGTCGACCTCCCGATCGTGGCGTGGGGTGTCCGGGGGGTTACTCCGTGACGCCCAGCTGCTCCATGACGATCTCCCGCACGCGCCCGGCGTCGGCCTGGCCGCGGGTGGCCTTCATGACCGGGCCGATGAGCGCGCCGATGGCCTGCAGCTTGCCGCCCCTGATCTTCTCCACCACGCCCGGGTTCTGCGCGATGGCGTCCTGCACCGCGGTGGTGAGGGCGCCGTCGTCGGAGACGACCGCGAGCGAGCGGGCCTCGACGATGGCCCGCGGGGAGCCCTCGCCGGCGGCCACGAGGCCCAGGACCTGCTTGGCGATCTTGTCGTTGATCGTCTTCTCCGCGATCAGCGCCTCGACCTCCACGACGTCGGCCGGGGAGACCCCGAGCTCGGGGATGTCCTTGCCCTCCACGTTGGCCAGGCGAGCGATCTCGCCCATCCACCACTTGCGGGCCGCGGCGGCGGTGGACCCGGCCGCGATCGTGTCCGCGATCTCGTCCAGCACGCCGGCGTTGACGACGTCCCGGAACTCCTCGTCCGAGAAGCCCCAGTCGGCCTTCAGGCGCTTGCGGCGCTCAGCGGGCGGCTCGGGCAACTGGGCGCGCAGCTCCTCGATCCACTCCGGCGTGGTCACGATCGGCACCAGGTCCGGCTCCGGGAAGTACCGGTAGTCGTCCGCGTCCGACTTCGGCCGGCCCGAGGTGGTGGTCCGGGTGTCCTCGTGCCAGTGCCGGGTCTCCTGCACGATCGAGCCGCCGGCCTTGAGGATGGCCGCCTGGCGCTGGATCTCGTAGGTCACGGCGTGGGCGACGGCGCGCGTGGAGTTCACGTTCTTCGTCTCGGTACGGGTGCCGAAGGCCGCGGTGCCCTTGGGCATCAGCGAGACGTTGGCGTCGCAGCGCACGTTGCCGCGTTCCATCCGCGCGTCCGAGATGCCCAGGTTCTTCACGATGTCCCGGACGGCCGTGACGTAGGCGCGGGCCAGTTCCGGCGCCCGCTCCCCCACACCGGCGATCGGCTTGGTGACGATCTCGATCAGCGGCACGCCGGCGCGGTTGTAGTCCACGAGCGAGTGCGCCGCGTCCTGGATGCGGCCGGAGGCGCCGCCGACGTGCGTGAGCTTGCCGGCGTCCTCCTCCATGTGGGCGCGCTCGATCTCCACGCGGAAGACCGTCCCGTCCTCCAGCTCGACGTCCAGCCAGCCGTCATGGGCGATCGGGTCGTCGTACTGGGAGGTCTGGAAGTTCTTCGGGGTGTCCGGGTAGAAGTAGTTCTTCCGGGCGAAGCCGCACGTCTCGGCGATCTGGCAGTTCAGGGCCAGCCCGAGCTTGATGGCGTACTCCACGGCCTTGCCGTTGACCACCGGCAGCACGCCGGGCAGCCCCAGGTCGACCTCGGTGACGTTGGTGTTGGGCACGTCCCCGAAGGCGTTGGCGGCGGAGGAGAACATCTTGGTCCTGGTGTTCAGCTCCACGTGGACCTCGAAGCCCAGGACCGGGTCGAACTCGGCCATCGCCTCGTCGAACGTGAGCACCTCGTCGGTGACGGCGGTCATCGGTTCTCTCCTCCTGCGGTGCGGTCAGCGGTCCCGACGCCGGCCGGCTGGGTGCTGCGGGTGTCGTCCAGGTCCGGCGCCTGGGTCCAGAGCTGTGCGCCCCAGGCCTGTTCCAGGCGGCTCTCCAGGGCCGCAGCGGCCCGGTACATCACGGCGTCGCCGCGGACCGGGGCGAGGAACTGCACGCCGACGGGCAGGCCCTCGGCCAGTCCGCCGGGCACGGAGATGCCGGGGATGCCGGCCAGGTTCGCCGGGATGGTGGCGACGTCGTTGAGGTACATCGCCAGCGGGTCGTCGATCTTCTCGCCCAGGCCGAACGCGGTGGTCGGGGAGGTCGGGGAGATGAGCACGTCGACCTTCGAGAAGGCCTCGTCGAAGTCCCGCTGCACGAGCGTGCGGATCTTCTGCGCGGAGCCGTAGTAGGCGTCGTAGTACCCGGCCGAGAGGGCATAGGTGCCCAGGATGATGCGGCGCTTGACCTCCTCGCCGAAACCGGCCGCGCGGGTGGCGCCCATGACCTGCTCGATCGTGCCGCCCTCGTCGGGGACGACCCGGTTGCCGTACCGGACGCCGTCGAACTTGGCCAGGTTGGAGGAGGCCTCCGACGGCATGATCAGGTAGTAGGCGCCCAGGGCGTACTTCAGGTGCGGGCAGGAGACCTCGACGACCTCGGCACCGGCGTCCTGCAGGATCGTCACGGCCTCGCGGAAGCGCTCGAGGACACCCTCCTGGTAGCCCTCACCCCTGAGCTCGGAGACGATGCCGATCCGCAGGCCCGTCACGTCGTGCTGCCGCGCCGCGGTGAGCAGTCCCTCGAGGGGCTCGGTCAGCGAGGTGGAGTCCTTCGCGTCATGGCCCCCGAGCAGTTCCTGCAGGGCGGCGGCGTCCTGCACCGTCCGGGCCACGGGGCCGATCTGGTCCAGGGAGGAGGCCATCGCGATCACGCCGTAACGGGAGACCCCGCCGTAGGTGGGCTTGGCGCCCACGGTGCCGGTGACGGCACCCGGCTGGCGGATGGAGCCCCCGGTGTCCGAGCCGAGCGCCAGCGGGGCCATGAACGCGGCCACGGCCGCGGCCGAACCGCCGCCGGAACCGCCGGGGATCCGGTCCAGGTCCCAGGGGTTGCGGGTGTTGCCGAACGCGGAGTGCTCGGTCGAACCGCCCATGGCGAACTCGTCCAGGTTGGTCTTGCCCAGGATGGGCAGCCGGGCCCGGCGCAGCTTCGTCACCACGGTGGCGTCATAGGGGCTCATCCAGCCCTCGAGCATCCTCGAGCCGGCGGTCGTCGGCTGGCCGATGGTGACGATGTTGTCCTTCACGGCCACCGGCACGCCGGCCAGCGGGTGCAGGGCCTCGGCCTCGGCGCCGCCGGCGGCGCGGATCGCGTCCACCTCGGCCGCCACGGCGAGCGCCTCCTCCGGGTTGACGTGCAGGAAGGCGTGGATGCCGCGTTCCCCGCCGTCCACGGCGGCGATCCGGTCCAGGTGGGCCTGGGTCAGTTCCACGGAGGTGATCTCCCCCGTCCGCAGCTTCTCGGCCATCTGGAGGGCGGTCAGGCGGATCAGTTCAGTCGACTCGGTCGTTGCGTTCATGCGTGTCACTCCCCCTCGAGGATCGCGGGCACCCGGAACTGGCCGTCCTCGGCCTCCGGGGCCATGGCCAGGGCCTGCTCCTGGGAGAGCATCTCCCCCGGCTCGTCCTCCCGGAACACGTTGGTCAGGGGGATCGGGTGGGACGTCGGCGGCACGTCGTCCCCGGCGACCTCGCTGACGGCGGCGACGGCATCCATGATGACGGCGAGTTCACCGGACATCTTGTCCAGCTCCTGCTCGTCCATCCGGATGTGGGCCAGTCGCGCCAGGTGGGCGACGTCCTCACGGGTGATGGCGGACATGGGTCTCCTGTGGTCTTCCGCGGATGGTGTGGTTCGGTGGACCAGTCTAGTCCCGGAGCAGTGCGGGCCGGGCCCGGCTCACACCGGCCGGCGGAACACCCAGTAGAGCTGGTCGGTGCCGTCCGTGGGCTCCTGGCCGATGTCCGACAGGCGCCAGTCCCGCTCCGGGACCCGGACGAAACCCTCCGACTCGTACAGCCTGTGGGCCGAGGTCATGGTCTCCATGGTGGTGAGCACCACCGCCTCGATGCCCTCCAGCTGCTGCGCGCGGTCGATCGCGGCACGGACCAGGGCCCGGGCCACGCCGCGGCGCTGGACGGCGGGGTCCACGGCCAGCATCCGGAACTCGAGCTCCCCGTCCTTGGCGGTCTCGGACATCGGCATGCCCGGCAGCGTCAGCACCACCGAACCGGCCACGCCGCTCCGCGCGTCCCGGCCCTCACCGACCACGACCTCACCCACGAGCACGCGCGCCTGGCCGGCACGGCCGGCGACGTCCTGCAGGTGCTCGATGTAGTCGTCCTCGGGGTGGACGTGCCCGCCGTCCACGTAGGACGCCACCGTCAGGTGGGCGATCGCGGCGTGGTCCTCCTCGCGCGCGTCGCGGACGGTCACCCCGTCCACGCGGGACGTCAGCGGAGGCCGGTCGTCCTCGTGGAGTCCGGGATGCGTGTGGTCAACGATCGGTCCGTGGTCGTCATGGGGCACGCCGAAATCCTACTCGCGGGCGGTGTGCGGGGCGAGCACGTCGACGCTCGCCCCCCGGCGCACGACGGTGGACCCGCAAGTCCGCCCGCCGGCACCACCCGTCCGCCGCCGTGGGCGAGTGCGGCTAGGCGTTCAGCGCGCGCTGCTTGATCAGCTCGTACTCCTCCGGCGTGAGGCTGCCGGCGTCGAGCAGCGTCCTGGCCTTGGCGATCTCGTCGCTGGCACTCGTCACCCCGGCCGCGGACCGGATGTACGCGGCCTCGGCCTCCTGCCGGACGGCGGCACGCTTCTGGTTCCGCGTCGCCATGCCGCTACCCCGCACGATCAGGTACACGAGGAGCGAGATGACCGGGAAGAACACCAGCACGATCACCCACACGGCCTTGAGCCAGCCGTTGAGCTCCTTGTCCCTGAACAGGTCGGAGAAGACGGAGAACAGGGCGAACAGGAACGCGATGAATACGTAGCACCAGAACATGAACCAGAAGAAATCCCAGAAACTCTCCCAGAAGTCCATTGTCACTCCTTCGTGTCTAAACCATCGATGGATGGTGTGTGCCGCCGGCCGAGCGCCTCAGCAGTTGAGTTCGCTCCGGAGGTTGTCCATGGCGGTCTCGACGTCGTTCGCCTCGTTGCGGAGGGAGTCGACGGCGTCCGGGACCTTGGTGTCATCGTCGATCTCGTCGACCGCGTCACGGAACCCGTCGACGTTGGTGTCCAGTTCCTCGAGGCGGTCCTCGGCCACGTCACCGGACTCCTTCAACAGGTCCTCGTAGGAGTCGGCGAGCTGGTTCCGTGCGGTCCGGAGCTCGTCCACGGTGGCCTCGGGCGTGAGGCTGGATCTCACCTCCTGGAGTGCCGTGCCGAACGCGTCCGCGGCCTCGCAGGCCTGCGAGACGTTCTCCTGCGGGGTGGGGCTGGAACAACCGGCCAGGCCGATCATCATCATGGAGGTTCCCAGGGCCATGGCTGCGGCGGTGGAACCGGGACGTCTGCTGTTCACGGTGGTCTCCTCTCCAGGAGTCGATCATGGCCGGGGGCCGACCGTGGGCCGGGATTCACCGCGGCTCCGCGAACGGGCCACCGACCTCCTATGGCCTGAAGTATCCGCCGGTGGCCGCCGCGCTGCCTCACCCGCAGGTGATGAACCTGGTCCCGGCCCGGCCCGTCAATCACCCCCGGCGGGTGGTCCGTGGAGCGCGGCGCCGTGGTTCGATGTCCTTTCGGAGAGTGATGATCATGTGCCGTTGGCTCGCGTACTCCGGTTCACCGGTGAACCTCGAGGACCTGCTGTTCAGGCCCGTGCGCTCCCTGGTCATGCAGAGCAAGCACTCGAGGCTGGGTGCCGAGGAGATGAACGGCGACGGCTTCGGGGTCGGCTGGTACTCCAGGGGTCCCCGCCCGGGGCTCTTCCACAGCACGCACCCCGCCTGGAACGACAGGAACCTGCGCGAGCTCTCGGCGCTGGCCTGGTCGGAACGCGTCTTCGCGCACATCCGGGCGTCGACGGGCAGCGCGGTCCAGGAGACGAACTGCCACCCCTTCCGTCACGAGCGCTGGCTGTGGATGCACAACGGGATGATCAGCGACTTCCCCCGGGTGAAGCGTGACCTCGCCGTGGCCGTGGCGCCGGAGTTCTTCCCGCTCATCGAGGGGTCCACCGACTCGGAGCTGTTCTTCTACCTCGCGCTCACGTTCGGCCTCGAGGACGATCCCGCACCGGCGGTCGCCACCGCCGTGGGATTCATCGAGGAGACCGGTCGACGGCACGGCATCGAGCACCCGGTGCAGATGACCGTGGCGACCACGGACGGCGACACGACCTGGGCCTTCCGCTACTCCACCGAGGGCCGGTCGAGGTCCCTGTTCTACAGCAGGGACGTCTCGGCGCTCCGCGCCCTGCATCCGGAGAACCCTCAACTGCAGCGGCTCTCCCCGGACGCACGCCTGGTGGTGTCCGAACCCCTGGGTGATCTCGAGGGGGCCTGGCAGGAGGTTCCGGAATCGACGTTCCTGGCCGTGCGCGGCGGCGGGATCGAGCTCGCACCCTTCACACCCGTCGCGGCGTAGCGGGCGGGACAGGACGGCGGCCGTCCTAGACGAGTCCGCGTGCCATGGCGATCCGGATGGCGGACCGGCGGTTCGTCGCACCGAGCTTGCGGTAGATGGACTGCTGGTGCGTCTTGAGGGTGTTCACCGAGATGAAGAGTGAGTCGGCGATCTCCGCGGCCGTGAGCATCGTCCGCAAGTAGGAGAGGACCTCCCGTTCCCTCTCGGAGAGCGTCCAGGAGTCGCGCTGTCGGCGCCGCACGGGATCGGGCGGTTGGTGGGCGAGCGCCGAGGCGATGAAGGCATCGTGGGCGGTGCCCCACGCCGCGTGCTGGACCAGCAGCCGGAGCAGGTCCGCGCGATGCTCGACGAAGGGCCGCAGGACCGACTGGGGTTCCGCGCAGGCGACGGCGTACTCCAGCCGGTCATGGGCGACCGTGGCCTCTCCCGCGGCGTCCGCGATCAGGACCTCGGTCACGGCGGCGCTGGCCCGGACATAGGGTGGGTTCTCCTCCTCCCCCAGGGCCTCCACGCAGTCGAGGGCGGCCTCGGGTTCCCCCGCCCTGCGCAGGACCTCGGCCATCAGGGCGCCGGCCAGGGGCGAGACACCGCCCCTGGCCAGGGGGCGGGCGATGGCCCCGGCGCCCCTCAGGTCGCCCGCCGCCTCACGCAGCTTCGCGGCGGCGACCCGGGCCAGCGTGGACCAGGCGGAGTCGTGGCGCTCCTGCGCGTCGAAGGCCCGCAGCGCCAGGTCCGCTGCCGTGATCCGGGCAGGGTCCCCCGTGGCGCAGGCGACGAGGACCCGGTACACCATGCCCAGCGAGTCGGCCGGGAAGGGACCGCTGCCCGCCGCGTCCGCCTGCGCGAGGTCGCGGTCGGCGCGCGCCAGGTCGTCCTGCCAGTAGGCCCTGAGTCCGCTGGCCAGCCACACCGGGGCGAGGCATCGACCGCGGGCCGGGGAGGACGCGCCGGGGCGGCCGACCACCGCCGTGCCCTGCTCCTCGGCCGCCGTGAAGTCACCCCGGACGGACAGGGCCAGGGCGAGTTCTGCCCCGGCGCACTGTTCGATCGTGGTGAATCCGTTGGCGCGGCCGGCCGCGGCCGCCGCCCGCAGCAGGTCGGTCGCCGCCCTCCCGGGGCGGAACGAGCGGGTCTCGGCCCGGCCCACGAGGAAGAGGGCGTCGGTCAGCGTGGCTGCCGGATGTCGCGTGGCCAGGTCGACGAGCCGGTACCCCTCGCGGGCCGCCGCCTCACGATCGCCACTGCCCAGGACGAAGAGCTCGAACAGCTCACGGTTGACGGTGAAGCGGCGCCGGCGCGCCGTGCCCAGGCCCGTCAGGCCAGAGGACGCCCGGCGTGCCAGCTCGGCGGCGTAGGGCTGGTCACCCTCGGTCGCGCGGCAGGCGGACCGGACCAGGAGCACCTCGGGGTCCTCGCTCCAGGGGAACGGCAACCGGAGGCACAGGTCCTCCAGGGATGCCGCTCCCTCGGTCATCAGCACCTCGAGCCAGTGCTCGCCGATGGACCTCATCGCCGTCCTGGGATCGTCGCCGAGCAGGGCCTCCGAGACGCAGGTGCGCACGTCCACGTCCTGGTAGTGCCGCGCCGCGATGCCGTGGAGTGTGCGGGCGAGCCGGGGGTCGCGATGGGACAGGATGGTGCGGCAGGCCGCGGCGAACAGCGGCTGCCAGCGGTACCTGGACCCGGGGAGGCCGCAGGGGTCCTCCTCCAGGAAGAACCCCTGCCCCAGGCACTCCTCCAGCAGCCGCGCCCCCTCGGTGTCTCCACCCAGCTCGATGGCCAGCGGACGGTCGATCGTGTCCCGTGCCGTGGCCCGCAGGACGAAGTCCGCCAGGGGCGCGGGACAACCGGCCAGGACCTCCTCGGCGACATAGTCCAGGAAGGCCCGGCGTGGTTCCGGCGAGAAGGCATCGGCCGGGGACGCCCCCGCCGGGTCGAGCGCCAGGCCCTGGGACAGGGCCACCGGCCAGCCGCCCGTCGCCCTCCACAGCGCCGGGGCCTCCACCGGGCCGTCGAAGCCGAGCATCGACAGCAGCTCACCGGTCTCTGCCAGCGTGAAGGCGAGGTCACCCGGCCCGATGTCGGCGACCTCGCCGCGGAGCCTCGCGGCCGCGAGCGGCAGGGCCGGAGCGCCGCGTGCGGACAGGACCAGGTGCAGCCCGGCCGGCCTGGACTCGAGCAGGCTCCCCACCAGGCCGCCGTCGAGGCCCGGACCGGCCAGGTGCAGGTCGTCGATGACGAGGGCCAGGGGTTCGGTGAGCGCCTCCAGGGCCCGGATGACGCTCTCGTGGTCCTCGCGGGGACTGCGTCCTGGTCGCGGGTCCAGGCCCAGTACCGCACCTCGGGCCGGGCCGCCCAGTCCTGCCGCCACGTCCTGCAGCGCCACGACGATCCCGCGGTAGAGGTCCGCGGGACCCGCATGGGCCCGGCCGACGCTCAGCCAGGCACAGGCCTCATCGCCATTGCGCGACCAGTCGGCCAGCAGGGTCGTCTTCCCGTATCCGGCGGGGGCGGAGACCACCGTGGTCCGGCCGGACCGGACCCCGCCCGAGACGGCCTCCTCCAGGCGGCGCCGCCGCAGGGTGCCGAGACGGGCCTCCGGCGCCCCGGTCCTGGTGCGTCCCTCGGAGCCGGTGGCGGCCGGCGCGGGCCGCGACGGCGCCGGGTCCGGTACGCCCTGTCGTGACGGCACCGTCGTCGCGGAGGTGGGCGGGCCAGCCCTCATCATGCAGTCCTTCCCGGAATCACCCGGTGGCCACCTGTGTTGTCCCGCTCGGTGTCCGAGGGCGCCGGTCTGCCGGCGAGGTCCCGGCACGCGGGTCCCCCGCTCCACCGCATGACCGGGCGATTCCCTGTCGTCCAGTGACCGCCTCCGGGCACACTGTACGACCGGCCCGCCCCGGGGCGGATCACCCGGACCGGATGAATTCCCGGCCGTGCTGCTAGCCGCTCACGGCCTTCTGTTTGATCAGTGTGTACTCCTCCTCGGTGATGGTGCCGTCGTCGAGCAGGGCGCGCGCCTTGGTGATCTCATCCGTGAGGCTGACTCCGGCCACCGACCGGATGTAGGACGCCTGCGCGTCCTGACGGGCGGCGGCCTCCCGCTGGTTCCGGGCCGCCATGCCGTCACCGCGGGCGATCAGGTAGACCAGGATCGAGATGAAGGGAATGAACACCAGCACGATCAGCCACACCGCCTTGAGCCAGCCGTTCAGCGCCCGGTCCTTGAAGATGTCGGAGATGATCGCGAAGAGCACGTAGAAGAACGCCACGAAGGCGTAGAGCCAGAACAGGAACCAGAAGAACTCCCAGAAACTCTCCCAGAAATCCATGATCACTCCTTAGTGAGGCAACGGCCGATCCCCTCCCCGGTGCCTCGAAGTATCCACCCGGGTGCACCCCGGAGCGTCACCCGGGCGGGGTGAAAGACCGGCCGGTCCCCCCGTGGCGCGGGGAGACTGGTCACGGGGCGGGCGGTGTCCGTCCCGGCAGGCTCAGGCGCGAGTGGAGGTTTCGCGGTCATGGGAAAGAAGAAGTCCACCGCCGGACACGGCGGGTCCACGGGTGATCCGGGCGGGGCACCGGTCATGAAACGGAAGGAATTCGCCGAGCTGGTCAAGCCGTTGCACGCCGAGCTGGTGGCCGTCCAGGAGTGGACCAAGTCCACCGGCGCCAAGATCGTCATCGTCTTCGAGGGCCGGGACACGGCCGGCAAGGGCGGAGTGATCAAGACGATCACCGAACGGGTCAGTCCCCGCGTGTTCCGGGTGGTGGCGCTGCCGACGCCCACGCCGCGCGAACGGTCGCAGATGTACATCCAGCGGTACGTACCGCACCTGCCCGCCGGCGGGGAGATCGTCATCTTCGACCGGAGCTGGTACAACCGGGCCGGGGTGGAACGGGTGATGGGGTTCTGCACCGAGGAGGAGGCGAAGAACTTCCTCCGGGTCGTCCCGGACGTCGAACGGGCCATGGTGGAATCCGGGATCCTGCTGCTGAAGTACTGGCTGGAGGTCACGGACGAGCAGCAGACCCTGCGGTTGCAGAGCCGGATCGACGACCCGCGCAAGTACTGGAAGCTCTCGGACATGGACCTGGAGTCCTACAGCCGCTGGTTCGACTACTCGCGGGCCCGGGACGACATGTTCCGCAGCACCGACACCGCCTGGGCGCCCTGGTACATCGCCGACACCAACGACAAGAAGCGGGGGCGGCTCAACATCATCACGCACATCCTGGACCAGATCCCCTACGAACCGCTCGAGAAGCCGGACGTCACGCTGCCCAGGCGTCAGGACCGGGGGGACTACACGGAACCGCAGCGGCTCCCCCGCGAGGTGCCCGCAGCCTACTGACCGCCGCGTCCGTGGACGTCACGGATCCGGCACACCCGTTCAATCGGCGCGGTCGCGGGCCGCGCCGGACGCCGCGCAAGACCAGGGGACCATGCCATGGCAATCCACGAGACCACGTCCGGGCCGGCCGCCACCGCGTCCTGGCACGCGCAGGAGCCCGCTGCCGTGGTCGCCCTGCTCGACTCGGACGAGCAGTCCGGGCTCACCACGTCGGAGGCCGGAGAGCGGTTGGCGCGGTACGGGCCCAACGCGATCGCCTCCGAACGGCCCCCCTCGCGCTGGGCGGTGGCACTGCGGCTGCTGCGCGACCCCATGAACCTGATGCTCGTCGGCGTCATCGTGGTCAGCCTGGTCATCGACCAGGTGCCGGTCGGGATCGTCGTGGCCGTGCTGGTGGTCCTCAACCTCGTCCTGGGCACCCAGCAGGAGCTCAAGGCCCGGGCCAGCGTCGACGCCCTGGCCAAGATGCAGATCCCGCAGGCGCGCGTCGTCCGGGACGGTTCGCTGAGCCAGCTCGACGCCACGCAGCTGGTGCCGGGGGACGTCGTGAACCTCGAGGCCGGGGACCTGGTGCCCGCCGACGGACGGCTGCTGCGGTCGGCCACGCTGGAGACCCAGGAGGCCGCACTGACCGGTGAGAGCGCCCCGATCGCCAAGGACGCCCAGGCCCTCACGGACGCCGACGTGCCCCTGGGTGACCGGACCAGCATGGTCTTCCAGAACACGGCCGTCACGCGCGGGACGGCCGTGATGGTGGTGACCGAGACCGGCATGCAGACCGAGATGGGCAAGATCGCCTCGATGCTCTCGTCCGTGGACCCGGGCAAGTCACCCCTCCAGCGCGAGCTGGACGGACTCACCAAGGTCATCGGCATCGTCGCCTGGTCCGCGGTGGCCGTGATCGTCATCATCGGAGTGCTCCGCGGCCAGCCCCTCGCGGCTGTCCTGCTGGTCGGCATGTCCATGGCCATCGCCGCGATCCCGACGGGCATGCCGACCTTCGTGCAGGCCATGCTGGCCTACGGAGCCAACCAGCTGGCCGAGCACAAGGCCGTGGTCAAGAACCTCAGCGACGTCGAGACGCTGGGGGCCACCAGCGCGATCAATTCGGACAAGACCGGCACCCTGACCATGAACCAGATGATGGTGCGGCAACTGTACCTGCGCGGCAGGTGGTACAGCGTGCAGGGCGACGGTTACGCCAAGACCGGCGCCATCCGCCAGGTCGCCGGCGAGCCTGCGCCCGACTTCACCCGGCTCTCCTACGGCCTGTGCCTGAACAGCGACGCGACCGTCTCCGACGCCGGCGAGGTCATCGGCGACCCGACGGAGGCCGCGCTGGTGGTCCTGGCGGCGAAGATGGGCGTCGACGCCGAGACGACACGCCGCGCCTACCCGCGGCTCGCCGAGGTCCCCTTCGACTCCGCGTACAAGTTCATGGCGACCTTCCACACCCTGCCGTTCGAGGACGGCCCGCACTTCGTCGAGTTCGTCAAGGGCGGCCCCGACGTGGTCCTGGCCCGGTGCGCAAAGGCGATGCTGCCGGACGGGGAGGTGGACATCGGCAGCGTGCGCGAGGAGATCCTGGAGGCCAACGAGTCCCTCTCCCAGCAGGGACTGCGGGTCCTGGCCTTCGCCGGCCGGATCCTGGACGGCCGGGAGGCGGAGGTGGGTGCGGATCCGATGCGGTTCGTCGAGGAGCTGACCTTCGTCGGCATGGTCGGCATCATCGACCCCCTGCGTGCGGAGGCGGCCGAGGCCGTGCGCCTGGCACACCGGGCGGGGATCGACGTCCGCATGATCACCGGTGACCACGCCATCACCGCCGCCGCCATCGGGGCCGAGCTCGAGCTGGGCCCTGGGGCGGTCAGTGGCGCCGAGATCCAGGCCATGACCGACGAGGACCTCGCCCGCGCGCTGCCCCGGCTCCACGTCTTCGGACGGGTGACCCCGCAGGACAAGCTGCGGCTCGCCCGGCTCATGCAGCAGGGCGGGGACGTCGTGGCCATGACCGGGGACGCCGTGAACGATGCCGCCGCGCTCAAGCAGGCCGACGTCGGCGTGGCCATGGGATCCGGCAGCGAGGTGACCAAGCAGGCCAGCAACATGATCCTCACGGACGACAACTTCGGCACGCTGGTGTCCGCCATCCGGCTGGGCCGCAGCATCTACGACAAGATCGTGTCCTTCGTCCGCTACCAGATGTCGGCGCTGTTCGCCCTGGTGCTGCTGTTCCTGACCGCCAGCGTCTTCGACATCAACCACGGCGTCGCGCTGATGCCGACGATGATCCTGTTCATCAACTTCTTCGTGACCATCTTCCCGGTGATCGTCATCATGACCGACCCGCCGGCCCCCGACCTGATGGACAGGCCACCCCGGGACACCACCCAGCCGATCACCAACCGCGGGGCCGTCACGCAGTGGCTGGTCTACGGGGTCCTGGGATTCGCGGTGACGCTGGCGGCCCTGCTGCTGGCTCCCGGGCCCATGAGCCCCACCGCACCGAGCGTGCCGCTGACGATGGCCTTCGTGGTGCTCTCGTTCAGTTCGATCTTCGGCAGCCTGGCCAAGCGACGCGATCCCGAGTCGGGTCTCAGGGCCCCGATCCTCGGTGCCCTGAAGATCCTCTCCATCCCCGTGCTCACCACGGTGGCCGCCGTCGAACTGGGATTCCTGCAGAACCTGCTGCTGACGACGTCGCTGAGCGGCGGCCAGTGGCTCGCCTGCCTCGGCTTGGGGCTGGTCGTCCCCCTCGTCGTCGAACTGGACAAGGCCATCCGTCGCCACCGGGCGGCCGGGAGGGAGCCCGCGCGTGCGGTCACCGAGGTGGTCGGCGGCCGGGCCGCCGAACGCCCCGCCCCCCGGCCCGTCTAGCTCCCGGGCAGCAGGGCCTCGACGGCGTCGGCCCAGGCCCGCCGGTCGGCGGCGTCCCCGGTCCCGCCTCCCGCGTCCGGGTCCAGCACGCCGGCCACCGTCCAGTCCGGGTGGTCGGTGCCGTCGGCGTGCGCGGGCCGGCGCACCGGGACCCCGGCCTCCTCGGCGATCAGGGCACCGGCGGACCAGTCATGCTCCTGGATGCCGAACTCGGCGTAGGCGTCCAGGGTGCCGTCGGCCACCATGCACAGGTCCAGGGCGGCCGAGCCGATCCGCCGCACGTCCCCGAAGTGCGCCAGGATGGCCGCGAGCGCGCGCAGCTGGAAGTCGCGGCGCGCCCCGGCGTAACCGAAGCCGCTGGCCAGCAGCCGGCCGGACCGGCCCAGCACCGGGCCGTGGAGGCGGACCGGTTCGCCCGAGGTCCCGGTGACGGCGTCGTCCACGGTGGAGAACGCGCCCTGGCCCGCGGCCGCGTACCAGCTGCGGCCCAGGGCGGGGGCGACGACGGCACCGGCCAGCCAGCGCACCCCCTCGTCCCCGTCCTCACCCGGGCCCTCGACGGCCACCGAGGTGCAGAACTGCGGGATCGCGCGGATGAAGTTCGTGGTCCCGTCCAGTGGGTCGATGGACCACCGGTATCCCGAGGGGGTGGCCGGCTCGGTGTGCCCGTACTCCTCCCCCGAGATCGCGTCGTTCGGGCGGTAGGCGGTGATGACCTCGCGGACGGCCTGTTCGGCCCGGCGGTCGTAGTCGGTGACCCAGTCCGAACCGGAGCTCTTGGTGTCCGCGCCCAGGTCCTGGCGCGTGGCCGGCGTCGGGCTCAGGGGCCGCTCGGCCAGTACGGCCGCTCCCGCCCGGGCCGCGGCCCGGGCCACGGCCAGCAGTCCGCGGCTCATCGCTGCTCCTCGTTGTCGGTCATGGTGTCCTCTCCATCGGTGTCGGGGTCCTCGTGGGCGCCGGTGTCTCGCACGGCCGCCGGTCCCTCGGCCAGCAGCCGGACGAAGCCGGCCTCGTCCAGGACCGGCACCTTCAGGGACTCGGCCTTGTCCAGCTTCGAGCCGGCGTTCTCACCGGCCACGAGGAAGTCGGTCTTCTTGGACACCGAACCGGAGGCCTTGCCGCCGCGGATGATGATGGCCTCCTTGGCGGAGTCACGGCTGAATTCCTCCAGCGACCCGGTGACCACCACGGTCAGGCCCTCCAGCGTGCGCGGGGTGTCCTCGTCCTGTTCGTCCTCCATCACGACGCCGGCATCGTGCCAGCGCTCGACGATTCCCGTATGCCAGTCCTCGCCGAACCACTCGATGACGGCCTCGGCGATGATGGGGCCGACCCCGTCGACGTCGGCCAGGCGCTGCTGGGCGGCGGCGCGGGCCTCCTCGGGGCTCAGTCCCTCGGGAACCGTGGTGGCCAGGTCCGCCAGCGCCCGCAGGGAGCCGAAGGCGGTGGCCAGGGACCGGGCCGCCGTGGGGCCGACGTGCCGGATGGACAGGGCCACCAGGACGCGCCAGAGCGGCTGGGCCTTGGCCTTCTCGAGCTCGTCGAAGAGCTTGAGGGTGTTCGCGGTGGGTTCCGAGGGTTTCTTCGCGGTGCCCTGGGTCCAGAAGTAGGGCTTCAGCTCCCACTGGCCGGAGGGGACCATCCTGCCGTCCACGCGCCGGCGCTTCTCCCGCCAGACCCGCACCTCGCCCAGCCGGCGGCGCAGTTCGTCCCGGAGGTCGTCGTCGTGGGGGTGGACCAGGTCGAAGAGCTGGGCGTCGGAGGTGAGGACGCCGGGTCCCTCGGGACGGACACGGCCCCCGTTCCCGGCGGGATCCGGGCCGGGACCGTTGGTCAGCCAGAGCGCGGCCTCCTCGCCCAGCGCCTCGATGTCGAAGGCACCGCGGGAGGCGGCGTGCTCGATGCGGCCGGTGAGCTGGGCGGGGCAGGTGCGCGCGTTGGGGCAGCGCAGGTCCACGTCGCCCTCCTTGGCCGGGGCCAGGGTGGTGCCGCACGACGGGCACTCGGTGGGCATCACGAACTCGCGCAGTCCGGCCTCCGGGCCGGTGCCGAGCTCCTTGCCCTCGCGCAGGGGCAGGACGGGCCCGACGATCTCCGGGATGACGTCCCCGGCCTTGCGCAGCACCACCGTGTCCCCGATGAGCACGTTCTTGGCCCTCACCACGTCCTGGTTGTGCAGGGTGGCCATGGACACGGTGGATCCGGCGACGACCACCGGCTCCATCAGCGCGTAGGGGGTGACACGGCCGGTGCGGCCCACATTGACCCGGATGTCCAGCAACCGGGTGTGGACCTCCTCCGGGGGGTACTTGTAGGCGGCGGCCCAGCGCGGCACGCGTGAGGTGTGGCCCAGGGCCCGCTGCAGGGCGAAGGAGTCCACCTTGATGACGATCCCGTCGATCTCGTGGACCAGGTCGTGGCGCTTCTGGCCGTGTTCCTCGATGAAGGCCAGGATCCCGCCGTCGGGACTCCCGTCCTCACCGTCCAGTCCCTCCACGATCCGCGTGTAGGGACTGGTGGGCAGGCCCCAGCCGGCGAGCAGCTCGTAGGTGGCGTGCTGGGAGCCGGCCTCCAGGCCGGAGTGGGCGCCGATGCCGTGGACGAACATGCTCAGCGGACGCTTGGCGGTCTCCGCGGGGTCCTTCTGGCGCAGGGACCCGGCCGCGGAGTTGCGCGGGTTGGCGAACGGGGCCAGGCCTGCCTCGGCCCGCTGCTGGTTGAAGGCCCGGAAGGCGGAGGTGGGCATGAAGATCTCCCCGCGCACCTCCATCTCGGCCGGCCAGCCGGACCCGGACAGCTGCTGCGGGATGTCCTTGATGGTCATCACGTTGTGGGTGACGTCCTCACCCGTGGTGCCGTCACCCCGGGTGGCGGCACGGACCAGCCGGCCGTCCCGGTAGAGCAGGTTCACGGCCAGTCCGTCGATCTTGACCTCGACGAGCCAGCGCGCAGTGGTGCCCGGGGCGATGGCCTCGATCGAGGCCGAGGTCTTCGCGTACCAGGACCGCAGCTCCTCGATGGAGAACAGGTCGTCGAGGGAGTACATCCGGGCCAGGTGGGTGACCGGGGCGAAGGCGGTGGACACCTCGCCGCCGACCTCCTGGGTCGGCGAGTCGTTGGAGACGATCTCGGGGTGCAGGGCCTCGAGGTCCTCGAGGCTGCGGTAGAGCGCGTCGTACTCGGCGTCCGAGACCAGTGGGGCGTCGTTCTGGTAGTACGCCACGCGGTGCCGGCGGACCTCGTCCACGAGGTGCTCGTACTTCTCCCGCAGGGCCTCCGTGGGGATGTCCCCGGCCTCGGGCTGGACGGAGGCGTCGACCTCGGGATCTCGGTCCATCTGCTGCGTGCTCACCGCTCCAGCCTAGGACGCCTCCCCGTCATCCGGGCACCGACGCGACGCGCATCCTGCCCGAGACCAGCGCGGACCGAGAGCTGACGCAGTTGATGACGTCCTCCACGGTCCACGCGGACGCGCTCCCGGACTCCCTGCCGGGCCGGTGAGCCGGGCGGTTCAGTCGCCCGGCCCAGGGGCCGCGGTGGCGGTCCCGAGCACCTGGCCGTCCGCGTCCAGGGCCTCCACCATCAGGTACGGCTCCCCACCGGTGACCGGGATCGCGGTCTCGAAGCCGTCCCTGCCGACCGTGGCCCGTTTGACGGCACCTGCCCGGTCCTCACCGGCCAGCAGCCTCCACCGGGCCACCTCGGTGGCCCCGTTCCAGGAGGCATAGGCCACGCGCCCGCCGTCGTCCCGGCGGACGACCACGTCCGGACCGGACGCCGGCCGGCCCTCCCAGGCGAACGCGTAGGCACGGTAGCTGCCACCACCGCCCTCGTACCCCTCGCCGTAGCACTCGTCCCCGTGGCAGACGTCGTAGATGAGCTCACCGTCCGGGGTGTACTCGGAATACGACGGCCGGGCTCCCCAGCCGATGTGCATGTTGCCGTTGGGCAGCTGCTGGGCGTTGGCCATGCTGCTGGCCTTCCGTTCGGCGGGCGGCAGGTACTCGGTGACCACCTCGGCCGTCATCGCCTCCTCGTCCAGGGCCAGGCGCAGCCCGCGGGAGGAGGCGTCGCCCTCGTGACCACCCGCGTGGTTGTCCAGCAGTGTCAGGGTGCCGTCCGGAGCGCGCCGGGCGTCGTGCTGCCAGGCGAAGGAGGCGCCCTCGCCCATCCGGAAGTCGCTCGAGGAGCCGCCCAGGGTCCAGTCCACCTCTCCGGTGCCACGCTCGATCCGGTAGACGGCGCTGGTGTGCCGAGCGGAGACCAGCAGCGCACCGTCCCGGTCCTCGGCGATCGAGTTGATGTGGAAGTAGTCGAAGGGCTCGTCCCGGGTGCCGAGCCGCGGGGCCTGGGTCCCCTCCTCCGCGGCCTCCTCGGCGACCTCCGCCTGCTCCCGCCCGAAGTCCAGCACGGTCTCGGTCAGGGGCACGTGGTCCAGTGCGCTCCACTCGAACCGGACCTCGCCGGTGGCGATGTCGACCTCCTGGATCACGGCGTCCTCGACGTACCCGTGACGAGGTCCGCCCACCTCGCCCAGGTCCGCCGGGGTGACCACGTAGGCGCCGATGAGCATGGTGCCCTCGGAGGTGATGGTCGAGTCGTGGAAGTCGGCCTGACCGGGTCCCAGCGAACCGCCCGTCGTCACCCGGACGATCTCCTCGTAGGAGCCGTCGAGGACGAGGACCTCCCCGTCACCCCGGCCCTGCTCACTGGTGCCCCGGTAGACCGTGAGGACGGGTTCGCCGCGATACGCCTGGACGCGCAGGTCGAAGTACTCGTCATCCTCGACGTCCTCGCGGGAGGGACTCATCCAGACGAGTTCACCGCGGGCGTCGAGGATGACGGCACCGTCCGAGGGCGTCTTGGTCCCGTAGTTGGGGGTCAGGAAGGTGAACTGCTCGGCTCTCGCGTGTTCGTCGGACCACGCCGGTCCCTCGGTGAGTCTCACGGCCGGCGGCAACAGGTCCGGGCGGCTGACGAAATCCTGGTGCGGGACCGGTTGCGCACCGGGATCGTTCCCCGGTTCCTGCCCGGGCCCGGGGTCCGGGCCCGGCAGGCACGCCGAGACCGCAGCGGCGAACGCGGCCACCGCGAGCACGGCGAACCAGCCCCGGCGGACCGATCCGCGCCGCACGACCGACCTGTCCCGCACCCCTCAGTGTCTACCGGAGGCCCCGGGCCCGGACCAAGGTCCGGCGGGCGCTGCGATCTCAGTCCTCCTCGGCGCCGTGCGCCTGGTCCAGCAGCGGCAGGTCGTCCGCGGTGACCAGATGCGAGGTCACGGCGTGTTCGACCAGGCGGGTGCGCCGGTTGGTGGCCAGCCGGCCCCCTCCCCCGCGCAGGCCGGCCACACCCACCCGGTCGAGCTTGTCGCAGACGTTGTCCAGCTTCCGGTTGAACCGGGTGAGCGGCCAGCCCAGTCGCTGGGCGGCGCTGGCGGAGGAGGGGACGGTGGAGAATCCGGTCCCCCCGCGCCGCAGGATCGGTTCGGCCAGCGCCACGATGACGGCCTTCTGCGACGGGGTGAAGAGCACCGGGCCGATGGTCGTCTCCCCCACCCCCTCGGTCCCGTTCGACTGGTGCAGGAAGGACGGGTTCTTCAGGTGGACGGAGAACTCGTAGGTGGTCGGGCCCGCCGTGAAGACCACGTTGAGCTGGCCGAACACCAGCGGTATGCGCGAACCCGGCGAGACCCAGGCCTGCATGCCGCCGGACGCGTCGGCCACGGTGGCGGAGATCATCGACCCCACGTTGGTCAGCCACCACAGCCCGTCGATCTGCCGGATCTCCATGAACCGGCGGTGCAGGTAGGGGTTGTCGTCGATCTCCAGGTCTCCCTCACGACCGATCGTGAACACCGCGTGCGGTGAGACCTCGTACCATTCCCCGACGAAGCAGACCGTCAGCTCGTCGGCCCCCGTGCCGCTCCGCGGCGGTTGCCGCTGTCCCGGCCGATCCGGCCGTCCTGCGCCGTCCTGTGCGACGCTCCCGTCAGCATCCATCGTCGGTTCCCCCTCCATGATGTCCCCCGTCCTGTGTCCTGCCGTCGTGGTGCCCGTCCGGGGCACCGCGGTCACTCCACGCACCCCACCGCCGGATCCGACTGCTTGCCGTTGGCGCGCACCACCACGACCTCGATGCAGGTGCGGTCCTGCTCCAGGACCGGTGTGGTGGCGGAGGCCTTCTCGGCGGTAGTGATCCTGCCCTTGCCGGTGGCGGTGGTGGTCCGCCAGAGGTACTCGTCACCCTGCGCCGGCTCCGGGTTCGTCCAGGTGAACACCGCGTCCTGCCCCTGACGGGTACCGGACACCTCCTCAGCCGCACGCACCGGTCGCTCCGGTTCCGGCAGCGGCAGGGCCGGGGACTCGGAGATCAGCGTGGGCGCGGTGTCCGGGGCGGGACGGGCCGAGAGGCTGCCGGCCAGCCACACGGCCGCGGCCACCCCGAGGACCAGCACCACGAGCGAGGCGATGATCCCCGTCCTGTTCTCGGTCGCCCACGCCATGGCCGGGGACGCACCGGACCTCTCCTCGACGCGGTGCGCGGTGGTGCCGTCGGGTTCCCACTCCCCGCCGGCCTGGGGATAGCGGCGCGACGGCGCCCGGGCCCCGGCCAGGCCGCCGCCGATCCGCCCGCCCATGATCGTAGGATCGTCCTCCGCGGACGTGCCGGCCGGCGTCGAGCCCGGGTGGCCCCGGGTGCCGCGGCCGGGCCGGATGACGGTGGCGTCGTCGACGTCGTCCTCGGCGGGGCGCCCCGGTGCGGCGGCCGGGGGCATCGGCGGGAAGAGCCGTGAGGTGTCCGTGGCGCCGCGGTCCGGGTCGATCGAGACGACCTGGCGCACCCGGGTGGCCTCGCCGCCCTCCTCGACCGCGTCGTCCTCGGCCTCCAGGGACCCGGACTCGTCCATCACCTCGAAGGGGGTGACGGACAGTCCCAGCTCGGACTGGACCCGTTGCAGGGCCAGCGCCAGGGCGTGGGCGGAGGGGAAGCGCGAGGCCGGGTTCTTGGCCATCGCGGTGGCCAGCACCAGTTCCAGGGAGGCGGGCAGGTCCGCACGGTTCAGGGGCGGCAGGGGCGCCCTGCCGATCCGGGAGACCAGCTCCCGCTGCGAGTTGTCCGCACCGGGCCGCACGAACGGTGACCGGCCGGCGAGCAGCGTGTAGAGGGTGGCTCCGAGGGACCACACGTCCATGGCTACCCCGTCCGGGGACCCGCCGGTGAAGGCCTCCGGCGCGGACCAGGGGATGGACATGCCGGCCTCCTCGTCCAGCATGTCCGTGGTGCCGGAGATGCCGAAGTCGGTCAGGGCGGGCCGGTTGTAGTCCGTGGTCAGGATGTTGGCCGGCTTGATGTCCCGGTGCACGATCCCGGCCCGGTGCGCCGTCTCCACGGCCGAGGACACCTGGACGCCGAGGGCCAGGACCTCGTCCACGCCCAGCCGCGAACGCCGGTAGCGGATGTCCAGCGAGGGCCGGGAGCAGTACTCCATGGCCAGGTAGGAGTGGCCGTCCTCGGTGACGTCCGCCTCGTAGATCGTGACGATGTACGGGTGTGAGGACAACTGGGCCATGAGGTTGGCCTCGGACTCGAACGACTGGCGGGCGCGCTCGGTCCGCAACCCGGCGAGCAGCACCTTGACGGCCACCTTGCGCCGGGGCCGGTCCTGTTCGTACAGGTAGACGTCCGAGAACCCGCCGGATCCGAGCAGGCTGAGGTACCGGTACCCGGCGATCTGCGGAGGCGGCGCCGGGGGACGCTTCGAGCTCACGGGATCGCCTCGAACCGCAGGGAGACGCCGTCACCGAGGTCCGCGATGTCCCCGTCCAGGACCATGACGGCCTCGCCCTGGCCCAGCCGGCGGGGGGCGGCGCCCTCGCGGATCAGCACGGTGCCGTTGGTGGCCTTGAGGTCTCGCAGCTGCACGTGCCAGCCCTCGAGGACCACCTCGCAGTGGGAGCGGGAGATGTCCCCGTGGGGACTGCGGACCTGGATCATCCGCGGCATGGTGCCCGATCCCACGCGGTGGGCCTGCGGCTGGCGGCCGATGATCACCGGCCGGTCCAGCTCCAGCACCTCGCCCGTGGACATCCGGATCCGGCCCAGGGGCGGACGGCGGACCTGCCGGGCCTCTCCCCCCAGCGACTGCCCGCAACGCGCACAGGTGCTGGACGTGGGTGGGTTGGCGTGCCCGGTGGAGCACTGCCGCGCCAGGACCATGGGTCCGGTGGCCGGAGACGCCGGGGCCTCGGGCACGGCCGGGTCCACGGTCTCGACGCCGGCCAGGTCCAGGTCCGACCTCATGACGGTCTCGCCGTCGTGGTCCGGATCCGCGGGCACGGCCGTCGGGGTCCCCGGTGCGGGCCCGGACGGTGGCGCGGGGGTCCGGTCGGCGGGTGCCGGACCGGCCGCGGCCAGCGCGGCCGCCGACGGGGACAGCACGGTGTCGGCATCGACATCGTCCTCGGGATGCGCCCCCAGAGCGCCCGCCCGGCCCGGTTCGGCGGGGACGGCCGGCACGGGGGATCCCCCGTCCGGCCGGCCCTCATCCGGCCGTCCCGCGCCCGGTTGAACCGGGGCGGGGACGGCGCTTCGGGCCGCGGCGAGCCACGGGACCGAGTCGATAAGCTCCTGGGATTCGGGCGCCCGGGAGGCCGGCCGGACCGGTGCGGACGCTGCGGACGCGGGAGCCGGGTCGGCGACCGTGCCGCGCTCGACGTCCTCCCCGGGGCCGGCCTCGGACGGGGCCTCGACGTCGGTCTCCTCGCGTGACGCCGTCCCGTCCTCGGCCGGCTGGACCAGGGTGGTCCGGCCGGAGGATTCCGGTGCGTCGGAGGCGGAGGGGGATGACAGGTACTCGGCGGTGTCCGGGGCGATGGTCATGTCGATGTCGGACTCCCCGGCCGGCTGATCGCCCATCGCGGGCGCCGCGTGACCCGCGCCGTCCTCGGCGTCCGCGCAGCCCTCGCCATCATCGGTGTGGCCGGTCACCGCGCCGTCCCCCACGTCGGCGGACTCCGCGGGCGGGACGGGGTCCGCTGCCCGCCCCGGTTCCGACGGGGCGGCCGGGCCGGCCGGAGGGGCCGTCGGCGTCGGGGCCGCGACCGGCGCGAGGTGATGGGCCGGCCGGGCCGCCGGACAGGACTCGGGGTCCCCGGACGCGGCGGCCATCAGGTCGCACTGGAGGGCCGCCAGCCGCACGGCGCCGGCCTCCAGCGGAAGGTCCTCCGCATCGGGCAGGGCGTCGTCCACGAGCAGTTCGAAGGAACGGACCCCGGGGACGATCCGCTCGGCCCAGGTCGAGACCCCGGTCCCGCTCAACCGGGTCTCGACGTCGTCCAGTCCGGTCATCCGCAGGTGGACGTCCCCGCGCAGGATGGCGTGCACGTCCTGGTCCGCGTAGGAGACGATGGCGAACGCGGGCATCCCCGTCAGGTCCAGGCGGCCGGAGAGGACGGTGGCGAGCAGGTGCTCCACCCCCGGGGTCCCGGCCAGCAGGTCCCAGAGGACGGCGGCGGTCTCCTCGCTGGCGTCCGCGGGCAGGGCCACCAGGGACCGGCCCCGGACCAGCCCGAGCCACGGCCCGGCGCTGTAGCGGACCATCGCTGTCGGCGTCATGGTCGTTCCCCTCCCCCGTCGCCCGGACCGGTGCCGCCCGTCGCGGCGTCCGAGGTGCCGGCGCCGGCATAACCCGGGACGCCGCCGACCAGCGTTCCGGTCTCGCCGGACCCGAACCGGGGCCGGGTGGTCTGCTGCTCCTCGGAGTGGAGGGCCCGGGGCGAGGTGATGCTGCGGTTCTCCTCGGCCTCGGTGTCCTCCACGTCGACCACGATGACCGTGATGTTGTCCCGGCCGCCGCCGCGCAGGGCACTGCGGATCAGCGCGTCCACCGCGTCCTGCGGCGCGTGGTGGGCAGTGAGCTCCCGCAGGATCTCGTCGTCGTCCACCTCGGAGGTCAGCCCGTCCGAGCAGATCATCAGCCGGTCCCCGTCATGGACCGGGAGCATCCAGAAGTCCGCCTCCGACGCCTCACCGGTGCCCAGGGCCCGGGTGATCACGTGCCGGCGGGGATGGTGCCGGGCCTCCTCGCTGCTCAGGTAGCCCGCGTCCACCATCTCCTGGACCTCGGAGTGGTCCACGCTGACCTGACCGAACCGCCCCTCGGACACTCGGTAGACGCGGGAGTCACCCACGTTGAACACCATCCAGTACAGCCCCTGCCGCTCCCGCACGATCGCGGCCCCCGCCAGGGTGGTCCCCGCCCGCGAGTCCGCCACCCTGCGGATGGCGTCATCCGAGGCGACCATCAGGTGCTGCAGTTGCTCGGCCGTGAGGTCGTCCCGGACCTGCTTGACCCCCGAGGCGAGGGTCTCCACGCAGATCCTGCTGGCCACCTCGCCGGCCTCGTGTCCGCCCATGCCATCCGCCACGGCGAACAGGTTCCCGGTGACCACCAGGGAGTCCTCGTTCAGGTGCCGGCGCAGTCCACGATGGGTGCCGAACCCGTAGTTCAGGCGGAAGGGTCTCTGGGGCGCGTCGATGGCAGTCTCCAGGGTCATGCAGCGGACACCGTGAAGGAGCGGTCGCCGAAGTGGACGGTGGTCCCCACCGGGGCCAGGACGGGCTGGCCCGGTTCCAGCCGCCGGCGCTGCCCGCCACGCGGGGTGATGCCGGAGCCGTTGGTGGAGTTGCGGTCGGTCACCCAGACGCCGGCGGAGTCCACCGACAGGTGCAGGTGCGTCTTGGACACGGACCGCCCCATGTCCGCGAACGGGATGAGCAGGTCCACGGTCTCGCCGGCGGCCGCGGCCGGGTTGCGTCCCACCAGGGCGGATGCGGAGAGCTCATGGGCCTGGCCGTCGTCGAAGCGCAGCCTCACCGCGGCGGGTCCGGCGGGCCGGCTGCGCAGCTGGGTGGAACCCAGCTCCTCGTCCGGGTCCGCGGACGATCCGGCCCCACCCACGAGGATGACCCGGTCCTCCCGGTACCCCGAGGAGTGGCCGGAGCCGGCGGGCACGGGCGTCCGCGGGGCGGCGGTCGGTGCCGCGGCGGGGCGCCCGGCTGCCGCGTGGGCGGGTTCCGGCCGGACGGCCCCGGGCACGGGGGCCGGCTTCGGCACCGCCCCTGGCGCCGGCGGCGTGGCCGTTGACGGCGGGGCGGGCCGGTCGTCCGGGGACGAGGGGCCGGACGCGTCCGGGGACGAGGGGCCGGACGCGTCCGGGGACGGACTCCGCCCGCCCCCCGGGACGGTGGTGATGGGCCCGGCCGCGGTGAACGCGGGCCAGCGGGTCAGGGCCGGGGTGCTCACCCCGGTCTCGGGGTGGCCGGGGTCTCCGGGGCTCAGGGCGCCGGGAGCGAACGTGGACGGTCCGAACAGTCCGCCGGTGGTCAGCGGGTTGCGTCCCGTGTGCACGTCCAGCACGAGGGTGCGCGCCACCTTGTCGTGCCAGCCCTGGCGCTGGTGGTTGGTGTCCCAGGTGTTCGACAGCAGCATGAGCACCGGCCCGACGACCGGCACCAGCCCGCTGACCCCGATCAGCACGGAGCGCAGGAAGATCGGCCCCCAGCCGGCGGGCGTGCCCTCCTCGGAGGTGATGCGCAGCCCGAGGAGCAGGTGACCCGGCGTCTTGCCGGCCGAGGCCTGCCAGCCCCACAGCCAGACCGCATAGGCCAGGGACAGCACGCCGGCGATGAGCATGCCCAGCCAGAGGGTGACCAGCGCGTCCTGCCGGGCGCTGCCGGCCCCGGCCAGGACCGCGGGGACGGTGACCGCGTAGACCACGCCCACGGCCACCGCGGGGATGATCTGGTCGATCAGCCAGGCCGCCAGCCGTTTTCCGGCCGGTGCGTTGACCAGGTTGAGGGTTCTCTGCACGGTTCCTATTCCTTGCTCGCTTGGTCGTCCACTGTACGGACTGCTCGGGTGCCACCGCCACGCCGGGCCGGGCGTGACCGCGGTTCGGCCGCGCGCTCCTCCGCCCGGCGCCCGGAGGCCGCCGCACGGCGGGCCAGGCGCTGCTGGCGCCGCAGCTGGTGCCGCTGCCGGCGCCGGGCGCGGGCCTCGAGCACGAGGGACCGCGGGGAGAACCTCGCCCGCAGCCGTCGCCAGCCGCCCACCGAGCCACGGATGCCGGCGATGTTCTCGTCCACCCGCTCCCAGTACTCGGCCACCTGGGCCTCGGTCGGCTCCCCGGGGCCGAAGACGGCGTGGTCGGCGCGGCGGGCCAGCAGGGTGGTGCCGGCCGCCGTCGTCGGGAAGGCGGCGCCCAGTGCGGCGGCGTGCTCGCGCCGGGTGCCGGTGCGCTGCGGCTCCGAGCCCAGGTCCGCGGCCAGGCTCAGCACCTCGGACCAGCCGCCGGAGACCTGCCCGGCCGGGCTGTCCGCGCGACGGCGCCGCGTGCGCCGCCGTCCCTTGAGCAGCGCGATGACCAGCAGCGGGATCATCAGGACGAGGACGGGGATCATCGAGTACACGACGATCATCACCACGGCTCCCCACCGGTCCCACCAGGAGCGCTCCTCCTGCTCGGCGTCCTGCGGCTCCGGCGCGGTGTCCGGCGGGAGGTCGGCCTGTTCCTGCGGCGGGGGCGGGGGCTGCAGCACCTGCGGCTTCGGCGTGGACTGCGGCTGCTGCTGCGGCGGGGTCGGGACGTTGTCCTTGTCCGGGGTGGGGTCCATGGCCACCCAGCCGATGTCCTCGAAGTTGACCTCCACCCAGGCGTGGACGTCCTTGCCCTTGATCTGGACCGGCCCGCCGCCCTCGGGGTGGTTCTCCGGGTAGAAGCCCATGACCACGCGGGCCGGGATGTCCAGGGAACGGGCCATCAGGGCCATCGCCACGGCGTACTGCTCGTCGTCGCCGATCCACTGCTCCGCGTCCAGCAACCGGGTGATGCGCCCGGCGTAGTGCCCGGACAGCGAGGTCACCTCGCCCTCGCGTCCGTTGGAGAACGCCCCGGACTCGTGCAGGGTGGACGCCAGCCCGCCGGCGATGCCGAACGCGGAGTCCTGCCGGCCGGTCAGCTCGGCCGCCTTCTCGGGGACCACCTGCGGCACCCCGGCCAGTTCCGGCATGACCACCGTGGCGAAGTCCCGGTCCTCGAGCTCCTCCGGGTCGACCCGTACCGGGTAGACGACCTCGGCGGTATAGGAGTCCCCGGACTGCAGCGGGATGGCGGACAGGGCGGTCTCGTTGGCGTCGTTGTAGTACAGGGACCGGGACAGCTCGCCGGCCCGCGGCCCGGACAGGGCCACCCCGGTCAGCTTCCCGCCCCCGGGCAGCCAGACGCCGTCGTAGGCCCCGATGGTGATCTCCAGGGACCCGTTCTGGCGGTTCGGCAGGTCCGGGGACTCTGCAGCGGAGAGGCGGGAGGCGTCACCGACCGGCGAGAAGTGCCCACTGGCCTGGGGGTTCACCGTGTAGACCATGCCGTCGTAGGCGTCCAGGGCGGCCAGCCGGACCCGCTGGCCCTCGGGGAGGCCGTCCACCGTGAACAGGACCTCCTCGTGCTGGTCCTTGACGTACTGCCGGAACTTCATCAGCGGGCTCGGGTAGTCGAACAGCTCGATCGGGGGCTCGACCACGTCCCGGAGCACCTTGCGGTCCTGGTCCTGCAGCAGCAGCGGCGAGGCCGCGGCGGTCAGCAGTCCGGCCACCGCCAACACCCCGGCCCCCAGGCCGACCCGTCGCCAGACCAGCCGGCGCGCGGTGGCCGGATGGGTCAGCGTGGTGGTGTCGGCGGACGTCCGGGTCCCGTGCACCCGCATCCGGTGCCGGCGCCAGGCCAGCCAGACGACGGCGGCCATCACCAGCACCATGCCCCGCAGCAGGGCCATGGGGGCGTCCTTGGTGCCGAACAGGATGCCGACGACGGTCATCGCCAGCACCGGGATGAGCGTCCAGTACGGCACCCGCACGCGCCAGGCCAGCAGGCCGGCCACCACGGCGGTCAGCAGCCCGGACAGGTACGGGGCCACCAGCATGCCGCCGTGCACGCCCACCGGTGCCGCGACGGTCAGGATGTCCTTCCACGTGGTCACCGGCGCCGTGAGCAGCACCCCGGGGGCGTCCGCACCCGGCAGGACACCCGCGGCCGGGTCGGCCGGGGTGGCCAGGACGAGGCCGGCGGCCAGGTAGACCGCGATCACCACGCCGGAGGTCAGCCAGGGGCCCCATCGCCGGGAGGAGCTCGCCAGGGCGACGGCCAGGCCCAGGACGATTCCCCCGAAGCCGGCCGTCAGGTACCGGGGGTCCCCGGCGAAGGTGTCGTGGAAGCCGAGCATCCCCAGGCCCAGCAGCACGGTCAGCACGGCGGCGTCGGCGCCCACCTGGGCCCGGGGGTGGCGCAGGCCCCTCTCCCGGAGCCCCGTCCGGGCCCCCGCCATCACGCCGCCGCCTTCCGCAGGGCCAGGCCCAGGTCCTGGAGGTCCCCGATGGAGACCACCGTCAGGTCCCCGATGCTCGCCCGCCCGGTCTCCAGCCCGTGGGCGCACCGGATGGCGAAGGCGCGGACCCCGGGCGGCGCCACGTTGGCGGCCCGGCGCAGCTCACCGGGGCTGGGCTGGCTGCCGGTGACCAGGAAGAACACCGAGGCGTTGGGCACGTGGTCCGCGGTCTCGCGGGCCACGTCCAGGCTGGTCCCGCGCAGCGGCCTGCCCTCGATCCGCGTCATGTCATCGAGCATGTTGCGGCCGGTCTCGGTGTGGATCGGCCCGGCGTGGGTGCGGATGGAGATGTTGCGCTGCTCCTTGAAGGCCTCCAGTCCGATCGAGGCGGCCACGGAGACGGCCAGCTCGAAGTCGTTCTCGGTGGCGTACTCGGCGGTGTTGGTGGACAGGGCGATGGCCAGGTGGGCGCGCCGGGTCTCCTCGAATTGGCGGACCATGAGCGTGTTGGTGCGGGCCACCGTCTTCCAGTGGATGTGGCGGCGGTCGTCACCGGGCACGTAGTCGCGCAGGGCGTGGAAGGAGACGTCCGCGCTGGAGAGGTCCTTCGTGGGCAGTCCCTCCAGGTCCCGGATGAACCCGGCCGAGGACCCCTGCAGGGCCACGGTGCGCGGGTGGACGTACAGGTCCTGCGGCTCGGTCCACCTCAGCTGGCGGCGCAGCAGGCCCAGCGGGTCCTGGCGCACCGAGCGCACCGGCCCGACGACGATCACCGCGCGGCGGTGCGTGGGGATGGTGAACAGGTCCTCGTGCACGGCGCCCGGGCGCATCCGGGGCAACGGGAACACGGCGGTGGCCCGCCCCACGGGCAGCTCCATCGCCACGGGGAGCAGGGCGCGGTCCGCGGTGTTGGTCACCTCGATCGCCCCGACCGCCCGGTCCCCGACGGCCACCCGCGAGCGTGCCAGGTCCAGGTCCACCCGGTAGGAGGAGCGGCCGAGGATGAAGCCGATGGCCAGCAGCAGCAGCAGGACGCCGACCAGTCCGGCGATGAGCGCCTCCGCCCAGCCCAGCGTCGTTCCGACCGTCCAGGCGGTCACCGTCACGGCCAGCACGATCCACCCCAGCGGGGAGACCACCTCGACCACCGGGCGGGCCGATCGCGCCCACCAGCCGGCGGCGGACTCGAGCACCGGCCCCGTGGTGATGGCGGCCGACTCTCCCAGCCGCCTCCACCGCTCCCTCAGGACGCCGGCCACCCCGGCCCCTCGTGGACGGGGCTGCCGTTGCGGGGCGCTCCGTTCCGGGGCCCTCCGTGCCGTCGGCACCTCAGGCCCCGGCGGCGGTGGAACCGCTCCGCGCCGCGGGGTCCCCGGACGTTCCGGCGCCGGCCGACGCCGCGGCGCCCACCCGGACCGGTGCCTCGGCGCGGTGTTGCGGGGCATCCACCTGGGCCAGGACGCGGGTGAGCACGGCCGGCGCGGTGGCCCCGGCGAACTCGGCCTCCGGATCCAGCACCAACCGGTGGGTCCACACGTGCGGGGCCAGGTCCTTGACGTCGTCCGGCAGCACGTAGTTACGTCCCCGGGAGGCCGCACGCACCTTGGCCGCGCGGACCATGGCCATGGCGCCGCGGACCGAGACGCCCAGCCGGGTCTCGTCCGCGTCGCGGGTCTCCTCGGCCAGCTCGGCGATGTAGTTCAGCACGGCCCCGTCCACGTGGACGGTGGTGGCCAGCTCGGCCATGTCCCGGATGGCCTGGGTGGTGATGATCGGGCTCAGGGCACCGGAGCGGTCCTTCGTGGCGGCACCGGAGAGCAGCTCGACGGTGGAGCTGCGGTCGGGGTAGCCGATCGAAGTCTTGATGAGGAAGCGGTCCAGCTGGGCCTCGGGCAGCCTGTACGTGCCAGCCTGCTCGATCGGGTTCTGGGTCGCGATCACCATGAAGGGGCGCTCGTTCGCGTAGGTGACGCCGTCCACCGTCACCCTGGCCTCCTCCATCACCTCCAGCAGCGCGGACTGGGTCTTCGGCGAGGCCCGGTTGATCTCGTCGGCCAGCACGATGTTGGCGAAGATCGGTCCCCGGTGGAACTCGAACTCCTGGGTCCTCTGGTCGTAGATCGTCACGCCGGTGACGTCCGAGGGCAGCAGGTCCGGGGTGAACTGGATGCGCGAGTGGGTGCCCTTCACCGTGGCGGCCAGCGACCGCGCGAGCATGGTCTTGCCGGTGCCGGGCGCGTCCTCCAGCAGGACGTGGCCGTCCGTCAGCATCGCCGTGAGCACCAGCGAGATGACGTCCTCCTTGCCCAGGATGGCCTGGCCGATGTTGTCCGAGATCTTCTCGAACGTGCCGGCGAACCACTCGGCCTGTTCAGTGGTCATGGTCATGGTGCGGTGTCCCCTTCGCTGGTGACGCTGGTGCAGGTGCTGGTGCTGGTGCTGGTGCTGGTGCTGGTGGTCAGTGTGCTGGCGCAGGGCCGGGTCTCAGTATCCCGGCCACGGCCTGATGGGCGTGGTCTTGACCCCGTTGCCGTCGAACACGGCCCAGACCTGGTCGAAGTACGCGTTGCCGGCCCAGCAGTTCAGGTCCCCGGCCCCGCGCCCGTCGGCCCCCACCGAGATCGCGTAGGAGTTGCCCGAACCGATCGTGCGTCCGGACCCGGCCTCTCCCCCGGAGGCCCAGCACTTGGCGGTGTGGGTGCCCGGGGGGAAGTCCTGAACGGAGACCCGCAGCTTGTGGCAGTTGATGTTGCAGCCGCTCTCACTGACGGGTGCCCCGCGCTGGGTGACCCCGCTCGGCTTGGCCGGTGGTGGCGGGGGCGGCGGTGCCTTGTCCGAGGTGGCCTTGCCGGACCACTGCCTGGACTGCTGGGCCGAGGTCTCCAGCGTGGTCTGGACCCGCACCACCACCGTCGAGGTGGTGCTGTACCCGACCCTGGCCGTGTGGGACCCGGCCGTCGCGTCGACCTGCCGGCCGTCCACCGTGACCGTCATGGTCAGGCCCCGGCCGTTCTCGTAGTCGCGGACGTTCGGGTTCCAGGAGTGGACCACCTTCTTCTCACCGCCGGAGGACCTCACGTTCGCGGCGTCCCGGATGGGGCCGTACGCGCTGGTCTGGTTGGAGGCGCCCGAGGGGTCTCCGGCGCCGGCGGCGTTGAGCGCCCGCACGGAGACCGTCACGTTGGTGCCGTTGGAACCGACGTTGATGGTGCTCCCGGGCCCTGCGATCCCCTGCCAGCCGCCGCCGTTCACCTGGTACTGGTACCCGGTGACCGGTGAGCCGTTGGTCGAGCCCGGGGTGAAGTCCACCGTGATCTGGTGGTCCTTCCCGGTGGCGGCGATCCTCGGGGTGGAGGGGGCCTTCGGCCGTCCATAGGGGGTGACCGCCGTGGACCGGGCCGAGGGCTCGGAGTCACCGACCCGGTTCTGCGCGACCACCGCGAACGAGTACGAGGACGTGGTCTTCAGGCCGGTCACCTGCTGGGAGGTCCCGGAGATGCCCGCGATGGTCCGCACCCTGGCCCCGCCCTCGTAGACGTGCAGGTCATAGGACGTGATCGTGGCGCCGTTGGCATCCGGGGCTCCCCAGGAGACGTCGATGACTCCCCCGTTCACGGCCGACTGGGCGCGCGCGGCCGAGGGCGCCAGGGGCTGCATCGGTGCCCCGGCCGGCGTGACGGACGAGGACCAGCCGGAGAACTCGGAGGGCCGGTCGGCGTCGTTCACCGCCTGGATCCGGAACTGGTACGCGGTGCCGTTGGTCAGCCCGTCCCACGTCGTGGAGGTGCCGGAGACGGACCGCTGGCTGACGCCGCCGGCCGGGGCCGGGGAGATCTCCACCGTGTACGAGGTGATGGGTGAGCCGCGGTTCACCGGTGCGGTCCAGGACAGGTCCACGGTGCGGTCGCCGTCGGTGCCCGTGGGCGGTGCCGGCTGTTCCGGCTCGACGTCCGGCCGGGCCGGCGCCGAGGCCACGGACGGATCGGACTCGCCGACGTCGTTCGTGGCGGTCACGGTGAACGTGTACTCCTGGTCGTTGGTCAGCCCGGTGAGGGTGCACGTGGTGGCCGGGCACTGCTGGTCCACCCCGGACGCGGAGACCGTGTACCCGGTGATGGCGGAACCGTTGTTGGCGGGGGCGTCCCAGGTCAGCACGACCTCTCCGTCCCCCACGGAATCCACTCGGGGCACCCCCGGTGCCTCCGGCGCGCCCTTGACGTTGAGGGTGATGGTGCCCTGGACCTCGCGGTCGGGGTCCTCCGTCAGGTCCCCGACCGTGTACTGGACGCGCATCTGGCCGACGAAGTCCTGCGCCGGGGTGACGACCACGTCCGACCCGGCGACCTCGACCTGTCCCTGCCCCTCCTGGGTGGTGGCCGCGCGCAGGGACAGCGGCCCCTCCCCCTCGAAGGGATTGACGTCGTTGGCCAGCACCGCCACGGTCTCGGCACGGCCCTGATGGGCGTCCGCGACGGTGTCCGGGTTGGCCACGGCGAGCTCGCGGTCGGAGGCGTTGACGCTGATCGTGACCCGGGCGGCCACGGGCTCGGACCTGCCGTCCGTGACAGACACCTGGGCGGTGCCCCGGGTCCCCTTCGGGGTGCGGTTGTCCGCCCGGACCGAGAGCACCGAGCCCTCCAGGCTCACGTCCACGCCCTCGATGTCCACGGCACCGAGCGCGAACTCCAGGTTCCCGGCGTCCTGCGGGTCCGGGTCGGCGGCGGCCTGGGACAGGTCCAGCCGGGCGGGTTCGGCGCCGGCGGCCACCTCCAGTGAGTTGGACTGCAGGGTGGGCGGGGTGTTGAACTCCTCCTCCGGCGGCGGGATCACCCGGATCGGCTGGGTCAGCACGGACTTCAGCCCGTCCGGGTCGTCAGGTCCCGAACCGTCCGTGACCTCGAAGCTGACGGAGGCGACGCCGGCGTAGTCCCGTGGCGCGCGGAAGACCAGTTCGGTGGCGGAACGGACCAGGTCGGCCTCCGACTGCGGCGAGGAGGTCACCTTCGCCTCCTCGGTAAGACGCGGGGCACGTCCGTCGCGCACCACCACGAGCTCGCCGACGTCGAGGCTCAGGTCCTCCCCGGCCGTCACCTCCAGCGGGGCGTCCGAGCGCAGCGCGGGGCGGGCCTCGCCCGAGCCCGGCACGATCACGAAGGCGTAGGAGGAGAGGGCGTCGGCGTCGGTGAGCCGGTAGGTGATGATCTGCGGGTTGGCCTCCACGGGGACCACCAGCTGGTCGTCCTCGGTCAGTCCCACGCCCTGCGGATCGTCCGGCAGGGCGACCGCGAGGTCGTCCGCTGTGCCGTCCGGGTCCTCGTCGTTGCCCAGGATGTCCACGGTGACCTCGTCCTGGTCCACGGTCTCCTGGAAGGAGACGCGGTCGTCCCGGGCGATCGGCGCCCGCAGCGGGGCCTCCGGGTCCGCCTCGACGGTGAGCGTGCCGGTGTCCGTGCCGCCGCGGCCGTCCGTGATGCCGTACCGCACGGTGACGAAACCGGCCTCGACCGGGGACGTCAGCAGGATGCGGCCGTCCACCAGGGCGGCGTCCGAGCCCTCGGTGGCCTCGAGCGTCTCGAGGAAGCGCAGCTCGTCGCCGTCGGCGTCCGTGTCATTGGCCAGCACGTCCACGGCCACCGGCCGGCCGGGCTGGACGCGGATCGAGTCGTTGACCGCCACCGGTGGGGTGTTCTCCTTGGCCACGGGGGCGATCCCGATCATGATCGTGCCCGTGGCCCGGGCCCCGAGCCGGTCCTCCACGACGTAGGTGAAGGCGTCCGTGCCGGCGGTGCCCTCGGCGGCGGTGTACTCGATCGAGTTCGCGGTCACCTTCGCGGTGCCCAGCGAGGGCGGGGTCTGGAGCTGCACCAGGGACACCGAGTCACCGTCCGGATCGATCCCGTCGAGCGGGATCGGGATGGCCACGGTGTTCCCGGCGAAGACGCGTCCCTCCACGCGTTCGGGCGTGGGCGGGGAGTTGCCCTCCAGGTCCACGGCGGTGACGTGGAAGGTGACCCGGGCGGAGGCCTCCTGGCCGTCCGGACCGGAGACCGTGTACACGGCGGAGACGGTCCCGGGTTCCTGGCCGGCTCGGAAACGGACCATGTTGTCCGCCACCGAGATCAGCCCGTCCGCCTCGTCCACGCCCTCGGCCAGGACCGGCTCCAGCGTGAGCTCGGCCCCGTTGGGGTGCACGTCGTTGTCCAGGACGGGCACGGTGACCACGTCACCGGCCCGCACGACGGCGGTGTCAGGGTTCGGCCGCGGTGGTTCCATCGACTCCGGGGCCGGGATGGGGATGACGGTGACCTCGCCCGTGGAGGCGGCGGTCCCGTTGGTCACGGTGTAGGAGAAGGTCAGCGGCTCGGCCAGGCCCCGCTGGTCGGTCACGCGCAGCACGGCGTTGCGCTCGATCGAGACCCCGATCGGCGCGTCCTGGGGCACGTCGACCTGCTGGACCACCAGCACCCCGCCCTCGGGGTCGGTGTCATTGCCCAGGATGTTGACCAGCACGTCCCCGTTGGCCGGCACCAGGGCCACGTCCCGCACGGCGATCGGCGCACCGGGGTTCTTCTCCGGGTCCTTGACGTCCACCCGGATCAGTCCCGGGGCGGAGGCCGGGCCGTTGGTGGCGACGTACTTCAGGTAGAAGGTCCGCTCCTGGCCGGAGCGGAACGAGACCGTGCCCGTGTCCGGGTTCATCTGGACCTCGGCGCCGGGGACCGGGTCCACGTGGGCCAGGCGCAGTTCGGAGCCGGTGGGGTCGAAGTCGTTCGCCAGGGGCGAGAAGGTGGCCTCCTCCCCCAGGTTCACGGTGACGTGGTCGGTGGCGGTGATGGGCGGTGCGGACCCCTCGGGCAGCACCTCGATCACCACGCGGCCCGTGGCGGACTCGCGGCGGTCGGAGACGGTGATCTCCAGCTCCTTGGTGCCGGTGGACTTGCCCACGTCCTCGAAGGTCAGCACCCCGTCCGGCCGGACCCGGACCACGTCCCCGTCCTCGGAGACGGCCCCCATCAGCTGCAGGTCGTCCCCGTCCGGATCCTGCCAGTCGGTGAGGATGTTCTGGGAGACCTCGGTGCCGGCCTGGACCCGCAGCGTGGTCACGCGTTCCTGCTCGGGGGCGCCGTTCTGGGCCTCGGGCACCACCCGGACGGTGGCCCGGGCGGTGTCCGTGCCACCCCGGCCGTCGTCGGCCTCGTAGGTGAAGGAGGCGTTGCCGGTGGCATCGGGGGGGACGACGAGCTGGAAGCCGGTGCTGTCATGGATGGGCTGCAGGGTGCCGACCTGCGGCTGGTCGCCCTTCAGCGCGGCGGTCAGCAGGTCCCCGTCCGGGTCCACGTCGTTGAACAGCACGGGCAGTGCCGTCGTCCGGCCGGCCCGGACCCCGAAGGAGTCGTCCCGGGCCACCGGTCTCTGGTTCTCCTCCTGGCGGTCCGGCAGCTCGATGGAGTCGGTGATCTCGTCCGACTCCTCCTCCTCCTGCTCGCCCTCGCCCTTCGGCGGTTCCAGGTCGGCCCAGTTGTTGACGATCTTCATGGCGTCCTGGACCAGCCAGGTGTTGCCCTGCGAGATGTCGTTGAGCACCACCACGTCCCGGTTGACGCGGAAGACCAGCTGCGCGGCGGCGGGGATCTCGGGGATGCGCTCGGTGACGTCCTGGGCGTCGTCGTCACAGTCCCGCTGGTACAGGCCGGACCCCTGCCAGGCGGAGTGCGTGCACGTGCCCACGCGGACCGGCTGGACCGGGGTGCCCGTGGCCTCCGCGGCCGAGTACGTGGCCTCTCCCCCGTCCAGGGGGACGGTGGCCGTCTTGTTGGCGAGCGCGACGACGGCGCCGTCCGCCTCCGGTCCGGGCGCCTGGAGCCGTCCCCCGGCCGGGTCGACGACGGTGGAGGACCGCCCCTCGGAGGTCACCAGCGTGCCGGAGTCCGCGTCGAACACCACGCCGGTGTCCCCGACGGCGGAGACCTGCGGGGACGCCAGTCCCTTGAGCCCGTCCACCTCGGTGGAGACGATCTCGCGGAATCCGGCCGGTTGTCCGGCCGAGGCGCCCCCGTCACCGGCGCCGTCCTCCCCCTGCCCGCCGTCCTCCCCCGTGCCGACCCGTTCGGTCGCGGCGGCCTCCCGGCGCTCGGACTCGGTCAGGGGGCGGAAGCCCGTGATGAGCTCGGCGTCCAGGTCCGCGATCCACACGGTGTCGTCCCGGCCCACGGCCGCGGCCACGCGGCCCTCCGCCTCGTAGAGCGGTTCGGCGCCCTCCGAGGACATCGCCCCCATCTCGGCACCGGCGGCGGCGTACACGCGCCCGCGCTCGGCATCGACGACGGCCACGACGTCCTGGCCGTAGGAGAAGCCCGCGTTGGCCGGCAGCATGTTCTCGTCCGTCAGCTCGAAGGCGGCAGGGTCCACGGTGACCAGTGCGCCGATCTCGCGGTCGCGCAGGTAGACCTGGTCCGCGTGCTGGGCCAGGTCGTACTCGGTCATGGTGGTGGTGACGCCGCCGTCGAGGGTCTGCGACTGGTAGTTGAGGTGGGCGACCTTGCTCTCCTCGCGGTTCACCACCCACACGCCGCCGTCGTTGAGGTCCACGTCCGCGGTCTGGAAGCCCGGGTAGAGGATGGCGCCGGTGACGGCGAGCGCGGACACCCCGACGAACGCCGTGGCCTTCAGGGCACCCTGGCGTCCGGCACCGAAACCTGCATTCACGATGACCCCCCATAGTGACCATTCCAGCGCGCGGGGTCCGTGGACCCACGGGCCGCCCCGGTGAGTCTATCCCGTGGAACACGGCCACAACCGCACCCGACATGGGGAGTTCTCCCCATCGGGCGTGGTGTGGCGGGGGTTCAGTCGACGACGAGTCCCTCGCCGGTACCGGACATGAGGATGGACGGACGGATCTCACCGAAACCGCGCACCATCTGCGGCGGCTGCGGGATCAGCACGAAGCGCTCGTCCCCCTCCAGGGCCAGGGCGGTCATCGCGTCGACCAGCACGCTGCCCGGGTCGGCGAGCGCGGTCAGCCGGGAGGCCAGGTTCACGGTGGGTCCGTAGATGTCCCCGAGGCGGGACAGCACGCGCCCCCAGACGAGGGACACCCGGGCGGAGGGCAGCACCGGGTCCTCGCTCATCGCCTTGGCCAGCGCCAGCGAGATCTGCGCCCCGGCCTCCGGGGTCTCGGCGTTGAACAGCACCTCGTCCCCGACGGTCTTGACGAGCCGGCCGCCGCCGATCGAGATGATCTCGGCGCACTTGTTCTCGAAGCGCTGGACCATCTGGGCCAGGGTGCGCTCGTTCATCCGCCGGGAGAGCGAGGTGTAGGAGACCATGTCCGCGAAGCCCACGGCGCGGGCCAGCGGCAGCGGGGCGTCGTCCTCGGACCCGTCCCGGCCGATGGCGCTGGCGGCCAGTCCTGCCTCGGCCCGGACGGTCAGTCGCTGCAGGGCCGAGTTGAGCTGGCGACGGTAGGAGTACTCCATCACCTGTTCGAGCGGCTCGATGATCTCGGGGAGCATGCCGACCACGGCACGGCGTGCCTCCGGGTCCGTCATGCCCTCCTCGCTGATCTTGTTCTCCACGAGCGCCTCGATCTGCCAGACGACCATCCGGTCCGTCATCTGGCCGATCGAGCGGGTCAGCGAGATGGCGGTCTCCTCGTTGAGCACGCCGCGGCGCACCAGGTCGATCATGGTGCCGATCGCGGCCGTGTCCTTCGGCGTGAAGGCCCGGTCCCCGTCCTGGACGTTCGGGAACCCCAGGGCGCGCCAGAGCTTGCGGGCGGAGATCAGTGAGACGCCGAGCTCGCCGGCCATCTCGCGGCGGGTCAGCGTGCGCGGGCCGCCGAGCAGGTCCGTCTCCAGGGCGGAGATCGCCTGGGTCCAGGTGGCCGGGTCCTCCTGGATGGCCAGCGACGAGGTGGCGGTGGTGTCCGGCGGCGACTCGGCCGGTTCCGGTTCCGAGGACGGCCCGGCGGCCACCCCGGCCGCGCCCGGCTCCCCGGGTGACCGCGGTGCCGTCGGCTCGCCGCCCGCCGGGATCACCGGCAGCGGGGAGGTGACGGGGAAGGGCTCATCGGCGTGGCCGGCGGGCCCCGCCGGCCCGTCGGCGCGGGACGGGTCCTCAGCCATGGTGACCACCGCCCCCGGCGGAACCGGGCGATGCCGGGGCCGGCGAGACCGTGTACGAGGAGTACGGCGGAGCGGCCTGCTCCGCCACCTGCCGGCGCAGGGAGGCCACCTCGCGCAGGATCAGCTCGCGGAACCGCACCGCCTCCGGCATCCCGGCCAGCACCCATTGGGAACCGGCTCCGTGCTCGATGACGAGGTCTCCGGCACCGGCCATCCGCTGGCCCCGGCGCTGGCGCAGCCGCACGTCGTACACGGCCAGCAGGTGCAGGGCGCGCTCCCGGGACCGGCCCGGGCCGGCGCGCTGGACGATCCGGAGACTGGTGAGGACGGTCGTGCGCGTGAGCCACCGCCAGGCCGGGCGCAGGCAACCGAACAGCAGGGCCAGGGCGGCGAGCACCCAGACGGCGCCGGTCAGCCATGGACGCGCCTGGACGAGGGCCTCGGGGAGGTCACCGCGGGCCAGGACGCCCTGGAGGTACCCGGTGGCCAGGGCGATGAGCATCAGCCGCAGGACGGGCATGGTCAGGGCGCGCGGATGGGCCCGGGTGCGCACGCGCACCTGTTCCTCTGGTGACAACCGCAATCCCACGTCCGTAGCGTCCTTCCCTGTGTGACGGTCCTGTGTCACGGTCCCCCGGGTGTCACGGTCCCCTGGGTCAGCGGCGCAGGTGCACGACGTCGGCGGCGGAGACCTCCAGCAACTCACCCCGCCGGGAGGCACCGGCGACCGCTGCCTCTATCCTCCCACGGTCGGCGGGCTCGATCAGCAGGGTCCCGCCCGGCCCCAGCCCCCGGGCGGTGCCGGCCAGCGTGGTCCCGCCCGGCAGCTCGGCCCGGACCTCCGCCCCCAGGGTGCCCAGTCGCTCGACGACGGCGCCCACCGCCGGGTGCGTCCCGTCGACGTCGGCGCCGGGGTCGGCACCGGGACCGCCGATGGCGGCCTCGAAGGCCGCCAGGGCCTCGCCCAGGGAGCGCAGGAGGGCGTCGAGGACGTCCACGGCGAGGGCGGAGGTCCCGTCCGCCGGCCCCCGGTCCCCGGCTCCGTCGGGCAGCCACTCCGCCATCGACGTCGCGGTGGGGACCGGGGCCCCCTCGGGGCCGAAGTCCAGGTTGAGCCCCAGCCCCAGGACGATCCCGGACTGGTCCGGCAGCACCCCGGCGAGGATGCCGCAGAGCTTGCGGCCGTCCGGGGCCAGGACGTCATTGGGCCATTTCACCGTGGCGGCGATCCCCCGCCGGTCGAGTTCCCCGGCGGTCACGGCGGCCGCGATCAGGGTGGCCCAGCTCCAGTGCTGGAAGGGCACCCGGAGCCGCAGCACGACGGACACGGACAGGGCGGTGCCGGCCGGCGTGGTCCAGTCACGCCCCTGCCGTCCCCGTCCGGTGCGCTGGTCCAGGGTGGCCACGGCACGCAGGTGCGGCCAGTCCCGCGGCGCATCCGCGGCGGCCTCGAGCACGAGCTGCTGCGTGGAACCGGTGTGGTCGAGCCAGGTGACCTCCGGGACGGGGGGACGGGCTGCGGCGGGGGGCGTGTCACTGTACATGACCACAGGTATACCCCGTTCCGCCCGTCCGGCCGGCGGACCTACACCACCGCCCGGCACGGCGGTACCCTCGTGTCCTCCGGTTCGGTGACTGGTGAACGGGGTCGGGCATGACGGGTGACCAGTGGGCCAGGCCCACCGCCTACGAACGGTTCATGGGGCGGTGGAGCCGCCTGCTGGCACCGCGGTTCCTCCAGTGGCTCCAGGCCCCGGCGGGAGGGCACTGGCTGGACGTCGGTTGTGGCACCGGCGCGCTCACCGCCGCCCTCTGCGCGAAGGCCGATCCGGCATCCGTGCTGGGCTGTGACCCCTCGGAACCGTTCATCGAGTACGCCCGCGAGCACGTGCCGGACCCGCGGGCGCGCTTCGTGGTCGCCCAGGCGCCCGGGCTGCCGGCACGTGAGGGCGGTTATGACGGCATCAGCTCGTTGCTGGCCCTGAACTTCATGCCTGACCCCGGGCAGGCCGTGCGGCAGATGGCGGCCCTCCTGTCGGGCCCGCACGCCCAGGTCTCGGCCTGCGTCTGGGACTACGGGGAGCGGATGCAGATGCTGGACCGGTTCTGGCGCACGGCCGCGGCGGTGGACCACCGTGCCCGTGAGCTCGACGAGGCCCGGCGCTTCCCCCTGTGCAGGCCCGAGGCACTGGAGAGGCTGTTCCGTGGGGCCGGGCTGCGGCGGGTGCGCGTGGAGCCGGTGTGGCTGCGCACCGTCTTCGCGGGGTTCGAGGACTACTGGCAGCCCCTGCTCACCGGGGACGGACCTGCCCCGGCCTACGTGGCCACCCTCGACGAGGACCACCGGGATGCGCTGTGCCGGAGGCTCAAGCAGGCCCTGCCCGGGGGCACGCACGGCAGGATCTCCCTGCTGGCGCGCTCCTGGGCCGTCCGCGGCATGTTCCGGTGAACGCACGCCACCGGATCCTGCCCCGGCCCCGCGGCGTGGCGGGTCCCGCGGTGCGCATCGGTTGCGACGGGGCGCAACGGCTCCGACGGGGCGCGTCGGGCGTACGTTGTGCGGTTCCTACAACGGGCTCCCGGCCGCTCCTGCCTAGACTGGGGCGATGACAGCGGTCGTCCGCGCCTCGAGGGGTTCGGACCGCCCGGCTGGACTTGTATGAATGATCCAAGCGACGGAGGACCCGTGACCCTTCCTGCCCAGGCCGGCACCGGGACGAGCCCGGACGAGGCCGCACCGGACCTGACGACCACGGCGGGCAAGCTGCAGGACCTGGCCCGGCGCCGGGCCGAGGCGGCCCTGCCCGCCGGCCGGGCCGCCGTCGAGAGGCAGCACGCGCGCGGCAAGCACACGGCCCGCGAGCGCGTGGACCTGCTGCTGGACCCCGGGTCCTTCGTGGAGTTCGACGCCCTGGCGGTGCATCGCACCACGGCGTTCGGGATGGAGCGCAAGAGGCCGGTCGGTGACGGCCTGGTCTCCGGGTACGGCACCGTGGACGGCCGGCTGGTGGCCGTGTACTCCCAGGACTTCACGGTCTACGGCGGTTCCCTCAGCCAGGTCAACGGCGAGAAGATCGTCAAGGTCCAGGAGTTCGCCGCGCGCAACGGCTGCCCGGTGATCGGCATCAACGACGGCGGCGGCGCCCGCATCCAGGAGGGCGTGGCCTCGCTGGCGATGTTCGCGGACATCTTCCGCAACAACGTCATGTCCTCCGGGGTCATCCCCCAGATCTCCGTGATCATGGGGCCCTCCGCCGGCGGCGCCGCCTACTCCCCCGCACTGACCGACTTCATCATCATGGTCGACCAGACCTCGCACATGTTCATCACCGGGCCGGACGTCATCAGGACCGTCACCGGTGAGGACGTGGACATGGAGACCCTCGGGGGCGCCCGGCAGCACAACACGGCCACCGGCACGGCCGCCTACCTGGCCCCCACCGAGGAGGACGCCCTGGAGTACGTCCGGGAACTGCTCGAGTTCCTGCCGGCCAACAACCTGGCCGAGGCTCCCGTGGAGGCGTTCGTGGAGGAGCTCGAGGTCACCGACGAGGACCTTGAGCTGGACACGCTGGTCCCGGACTCGGCGAACCAGCCCTATGACATGCTCACCGTGATCGAGCACCTGCTGGACGAGGGCCACTTCCTCCAGGTCCATGAGCTCTACGCCCCCAACGTGATCACGGGCCTGGGGCGGATCGAGGGCCGGACGGTGGGGGTGGTGGCGAACCAGCCGATGCAGTTCGCCGGCACCCTGGACATCAACGCCTCGGAGAAGGCGGCCCGCTTCGTGCGGTTCTGCGACGCCTTCAACATCCCGATCATCACCCTCGTGGACGTCCCGGGCTTCCTGCCCGGCACCGACCAGGAGTTCTCCGGCATCATCCGCCGCGGCGCCAAGCTGATCTACGCCTATGCCGAGGCCACCGTGCCGAAGCTGACGGTCATCACGCGCAAGGCCTACGGCGGGGCCTACATCGTCATGGGCTCGAAGAAGCTCGGCGCGGACGTCAACCTGGCCTGGCCGACCGCGCAGATCGGCGTGATGGGGGCCCAGGGCGCCGTGAACATCCTCTACCGGCGCGAGCTGACGGCGGTGGAGACCGCGGGCGGGGACGTGGAGGCCAAGCGCGCCGAGCTCGTCGAGGACTACGAGGCCGAACTGCTCAACCCCTACCAGGCGGCCGAGCGGGGATACGTGGACGACGTCATCACCCCCGCCGAGACGCGCGTCCAGCTCGTACGCGGCCTGCGCGCCACGTTCCACAAGCGCGAGGCCCGGCCCGCCCGCAAGCACGGGAACATCCCGCTGTGACCACCACGCACGGCACCACCACGGGGAGGAGAACCCTGGAGATGAGCACGCTGACGAACCACGGGACGGACACGGACACCGGCGAGGAGCCCACGGTGGTCATCCGCGGGACCCTGGACGCCGAGGAGACCGCGGCCCTGACCGCCGTCCTGCAGGCCCTGGCAGTCCAGGCCGGCGACGCGGGGAACGGGGGCACCGGGCCGGACGGCACGGACCGCACCCTGGACCGCCGCCGCCGGCTGGGCCTGTGGGCCCGCCCCGGTTCCGACTCCTGGAGGCACGCCGCCGGGGCGAGCTGACCGGTGCCGGGCCCCCGCCCCGGGCGGCGGGTCCGGGGCGGCCCAACCCTGTCTGCCCGGCTGGTGCCGGACCTATGATGTGGCCACCCCCGCGCGACACGCCGCGGCATCCAGCCCCCGTGTCCTCCCCGCCGCACGCCTCATGAGACACCGGTTCCGTCCCACCACTCTCGACCGAGGATCCATCATGAAAACCCTGTCCCGCACGTTCACGGTGGCCGGATTCGCCACCCTGCTCACCGCCTTCGTCGGAGCCACGGCCGCCCAGGCCGCCACGAGCGCCACCCTGCCGGACGAGGGCACCCTGCTCGGTGACGGCGCCGGGGTCTCTCTCTCGGTGGACTTCGACTGCGACGCCGGCTGGTCCGCCAACGTCTGGGTCGAGGCCGCCCAGCGGACCGGCGGGGACAAGGTGGCGACCGGCATGGGGTACTCCACGACCGTGGAGTGCGCCGCCGGCGAGGAGTCCGTCGACGTGGTGCTCCTGGCCGCCGGGGACTACCTCGCCTTCGAGGAGGGTGACGCGGTGGTCCGCGTCTCCGTGTCCGCGTGCGGCACCGAGACCTGCGACCAGGCCGTAGCGGCCGGCGTGATCGGGTTCAGCGAGGACGGCGACCACGACGACGAGTGAACGCCGTGGGGCGGGCCTGGCCCACCCGACGGCGCGCGGGGGCGTGGCGGGGCCCGGGGCCCCGCCGTAGCCCCGTCGTAGCCAGGTCGTGGACCCGCTGTGGCCTGCGCCACCTGGTCGACTACGCTCGGAGGGGTGAACGCAGCGCACCAGAACCAGCCCACCGCCTCCGCGGGCGCCACCGGCCTGACCCGCCGGCCCAGCCCCATCGACGAGCTCGCCGACCGCTACTTCGCGGACACCCTCGCGTTGAACCCGGAGGAGGCCACGGCCCTGGGCCACCCCGGTCACGAGACCGAGTACGCGGACTACTCCCCCGCCGGCACCGCCGCCCAGGACGACCTCGACCGCCGGGTCCTGGCCGACCTCGACGCCCTGGACCCGGTCGACGAGGTCGACCGGGTCACCGCCGCGGCGATGCGCGAGCGGATCGGGCTGCAGCGGGAGATCACCGCCACGCAGCGCACGGAGCTGAACAACCTGGCCTCCCCCGCCCAGGGGATCCGCGAGATCTTCGACCTCATGCCCACGGACACCGCCGGGCAGTGGGAGCACGTCGCCGGACGCCTGGCGAACCTCCCGGCCGCCCTGGAGGGCTACCGCGCCTCGCTGCTGCACTCCCGGGAGGCCGGTCAGGTCCCCGCCCGCCGCCAGGTGGACATCGTCATCGAGCAGGCCGAGGCGCACTCCTCCCCCGGGGGCTTCTTCCCGGGCCTGGTCGAGCGGGCCGGGGCGGCCGGCGTCGTGCCCTCCTCCCTGCTGACCGAGCTGGAGGGCCGGGCGCTGCGCGCCGGGGAGGCGTACCGGTCCCTGGCCACGTTCCTGAAGGAGGAGCTGCGCGACGCCGCCCCGGAACGTGACGCGGTGGGGAGGGACTACTACGCCCTGGCCTCCCGGGAGTTCCTCGGGGCCAGCGTGGACCTGGAGGAGACCTACCAGTGGGGTCTGGAGGAACTGGCGCGGATCGTGGCCGCCCAGCGGGCCGACGCCCAGGCCATCCGCCCCGGGGCGGGCATCGAGGAGGCCCGGCAGGTGCTCAACGCCGACCCGGCCCGGCGCCTGGAGGGCACCGGCGCGCTCAGGGACTGGATGCAGGCCACCTCGGACGCCGCCCTGGAGGCGATGAGCGCCTACTTCGACGTCCCCGCGCCCATGGACCGGATCGAGTGCATGATCGCCCCCACCCAGGAGGGGGGCGTGTACTACACCGGACCCTCGGAGGACTTCTCCCGCCCGGGCCGGATGTGGTGGTCCGTGCCCGCCGGTGAGGACTCCTTCACCACGTGGGAGCAGAAGACCACGGTCTACCACGAGGGCGTGCCCGGCCACCACCTGCAGGTCGCCACGGCCATGCTGAACCGGGAGGAGCTCAACGACTGGCGGCGCAACGCGCTGTGGACCTCGGGTCACGGCGAGGGCTGGGCCCTGTACGCGGAGCAGCTGATGGAGGAGTTCGGGTTCCTCCAGGACCCGGGAGACCACCTCGGGATGCTCGACGCCCAGCGGATGCGGGCGGCCCGCGTGGTGTTCGACATCGGCGTGCACTGCGGCTTCGAGGCCCCGGCCGAGTACGGCGGCGGCACCTGGACCCCGGAGGCCGGCTACGCCTTCCTGCAGGAGCACATCAACGACACCCCGGGCCAGGTGCGGTTCGAGTTCATCCGCTACCTCGGCTGGCCCGGCCAGGCCCCGGCCTACAAGATCGGCCAGCGCATCTGGGAGCAGATCCGCGCCGAGCACGCCGCCCGCGCCGGCCACGAGGGCGGGACCTTCGACCTGAAGGACTTCCACACGCGCGCGCTGCGCCTGGGGTCGATGGGCCTGGACACCCTGCGCGAGGCACTGGCATGACCGTCCCGCCCGCCGCAGCCGCACCCCGGCTCGTCCTGGCCTCCGCCTCCCCGGCCCGCGCGCGGATCCTCGAGGCCGCCCGGATCGGGTTCACCGTGGTGGTCTCGGAGGTCGACGAGGACGCGGTCACCGAGGCCCACCCGCTGGCCGGACCGGCCGAACTCGCCCTGCTGCTGGCCCACGCCAAGGCGGAGGACGTGGCCACGCGCCCGGAGGCCGCCGGAGCCCTGGTGCTGGGCTGCGACTCGGTGTTCGAGCTGGACGGGACCGCCTACGGCAAGCCCTACGAGCAGGGGGTCGCTCGGGACCGCTGGCGGCTGCAGTCCGGGCGCACCGGACAGCTGCACACCGGGCACTCGCTCATCGACACCAGCCACCACGCCACGGCCGGGCTCCGCGGGCCCGATGCCGGCAGCGCACCGTCCGCGACCGCGCTGGCGACCGCCTCGGTCACCTTCGCGGACGTGACGGAGGCCGAGATCGCCGCGTACGTCGGTTCCGGGGAGCCCCTGCAGTGCGCGGGGGCCTTCACCATCGACGGTCGGGGCGCCGCGTTCGTCTCGGCCGTGCACGGTGACCCGAACGCCGTGATCGGGGTGTCCGTCTCGACGTTGCGCGGCCTGCTGCACCAATTGGGGTGGTCCATCACCGACTTGTGGGATTCCTACAAGTGAGGACAGCCGACGCGGGGAAACCGCGCCGGATCCTGTAGGAATCCCACGGCCCGGTCTAGGCTCGGGCAGGTGAGCCTGCAGCCGGTGTCCGGTACGGACCGACAGGCTCCTGACGCGAACCGCTTGTGAAGGAGTCCCCACCCGATGCCCCAGACGACGCCGAACGCCCCCACCGCCCCGCGCCGCTTCTCGCGGGTGCTGGTGGCCGATCGCGGGGAGATCGCCGTCCGGGTCATCCGGGCGGCCCACGACGAGGGGCTCACGGCCGTGGCCGTCTACGCCGAGCCGGACCGCGATGCGCTGCACGTGCGGATGGCCGACGACGCCATCTCCCTGGGCGGGGCGACCGCCGCCGAGTCCTACCTGGCGCAGGAGAGGATCCTGGCGGCGGCCAGGACCGCCGGCGCGGACGCCGTGCACCCGGGGTACGGGTTCCTGTCCGAGAACGCCGACTTCGCCCGGGCGGTCGAGGCCGCCGGGCTGGTGTGGATCGGCCCCCCGCCGGCCGCCATCGAACGGCTCGGGGACAAGGTCTCGGCCCGGCACCTGGCCCAGGAGGTCGGCGCCCCCCTGGTCCCCGGGACCGCCGATCCCGTGGCCGACGCCGGCGAGGTGCTGTCCTTCGCCGACGCGCACGGCCTGCCCCTGGCCATCAAGGCGGCCCACGGCGGTGGCGGCCGGGGCATCAAGGTGGCCCGGACCCGCGAGGAGGTCCCGGAGCTGTTCGAGTCGGCGGTGCGCGAGGCCACGGCCGCCTTCGGCCGGGGCGAGTGCTTCGTGGAGCGCTTCCTCGACGCGCCCCGCCACGTGGAGACCCAGTGCCTGGCCGACCACGCGGGGACCGTGGTGGTGGTCTCCACCCGCGACTGCTCCCTGCAGCGCCGCAACCAGAAGCTCGTGGAGGAGGCCCCGGCCCCGTTCCTCACCGCCGAGCAGCAGCAGCGGCTGTACGCCGCCTCCAAGGACATCCTGCGCGCCGCCGGTTACGTGGGCGCCGGGACGTGCGAGTTCCTCGTCGGCGCGGACGGCACCATCTCCTTCCTCGAGGTCAACACCCGGCTGCAGGTGGAGCACCCGGTCTCCGAGGAAGTCACGGGGCTGGACCTGGTCCGCGAGCAGTTCCGGCTGGCCCGCGGTGAGGAGCTCGGCTACCGGGACCCCGAGGTCCGGGGCCACTCCCTCGAGTTCCGCATCAACGGGGAGGACGCCGGCCGGGACTTCATGCCGGCCCCCGGCACCCTGACCCGGTTCCGGCTGCCCTCGGGTCCGGGTGTGCGCGTGGACACCGGCGTCGAGGAGGGCGAGACCATCAGCGGGAACTTCGACTCGATGATCGCCAAGCTCATCGTCACGGGCGCCACCCGCGAACAGGCCCTGGAACGCTCCCGGCGGGCGCTGGCGGAGATGCAGGTCGCCGGTATGCCCACCGTGCTGCCGTTCCACCGCGCCGTGGTGGCCGACCCGGCGTTCGCCCCGCGGGACGGATCCGCCTTCACCGTGCACACCCGGTGGATCGAGACCGAGTTCGAGAACACCATCGAGGCGTTCGCGGCACCCGTCGCCGCCCCGGACCAGCCCGGGACGGAGGACCGCCGCTCAGTGACCGTCGAGGTCAACGGCAAGCGCGTGGAGGTCACGCTGCCGGCCATCTTCGGCGCCATCTCCACCGCGGCGGGCAATGCCCGGGCCGGCAGCCGGCGCCGGAAGGCCCGCGGCGGCCGCGGCGTGACGGCCGCCGCCGCCGACGGGGACACGCTCACCTCACCGATGCAGGGCACCATCGTCAAGGTCGCCGCCGGGGTCGGGGACACCGTGGCCGAGGGGGACCTCATCATGGTGCTGGAGGCGATGAAGATGGAACAACCGCTCACCGCCCACAAGTCCGGCACGATCACCGAGCTGGCGGCCGCACCGGGGGCCACGGTGACGGCCGGTGCCGCCATCGCCGTCATCGGGGACTGAGGCCGGGGACCGGAACTCCCCCGGCGTCCAGAGCGTCTCAGGATGTGGACGGACTGTCCGCATGCTGACCATGCGCATAAGATAGTGGGGCCGCAGAACCCGCACCGGTCCTGCCGGTCACCGCACCGGGCCCGCACCTTCGGCCCCGGGTCACCGGTTTCGCCCGTTCACGCGGCCATCATCATTGCCTTCCCGAGGAGTCTTGCCATGCCCGCTGACCTGTCCACCGACGGTCCGGCCTCGCCGGAGCCGGTCGACGCCAAGGACGACGGCACCGCCGAGCTGGGTGTCCCCCGCTCGCGCGTGGTGCTGGCGTCACTGATCGGGACCTCGATCGAGTTCTACGACTTCTACGTCTACGCGACCGCGGCCGTCTCGGTCTTCCCGCTGATCTTCTTCGCCTCGGGTGACGAGGGCGCCGCCCTGCTCGCGTCCATGGCGACCTTCGGCGCCGCCTTCGTCGCCCGGCCCGTCGGCTCCGTGCTGTTCGGCCACTTCGGCGACCGGATCGGGCGCAAGGCCACCCTGATCGGCTCCCTGCTGACCATGGGCATCGCCACGTTCCTCATCGGGATGCTGCCGACCTACTACCAGATCGGCCTGTGGGCCCCGGCCCTGCTGACCATCCTGCGCTTCTGCCAGGGCCTCGGCCTGGGCGGCGAGTGGTCCGGGGCGGCCCTGCTGGCCACCGAGACCGCCAAGGAGGGCAAGCGCGCCTGGGCGGCGATGTGGCCCCAGCTCGGCGCCCCGATCGGCTTCCTGCTGGCCAACGGCCTGTTCCTGATCCTGACCCTGGCCTTCAACCACGACTCCACGAACCCGGACATGGACGGCCCGTTCCTGACCTGGGTGTGGCGCCTGCCGTTCCTGCTCTCGATCCTGATGGTCGCCATCGGCATGTACGTCCGCGTGCGCCTGCAGGAGACCCCGGTGTTCCGCCGGGCCGTGGAGAACGACGAGCGCGTCAAGGCACCCCTGGGCGAGGTGTTCCGGAAGAACTGGTGGGAGCTCATCCTGGGCACCTTCATCATGCTGGCCACCTACGTGCTGTTCTACCTGATGACGACCTGGATCCTGTCCTACGCCATCGGCAACCCGGAGAAGACCGGCGGGCTCGGCGTGCCCTACTCCGACTTCCTCGTCCTGCAGCTGATCGGCATCCTGTTCTTCGCGGCGTTCGTGCCGGTGGCCGGCCTGCTCGCCGACCGCTTCGGCCGCAAGCCGACCCTGATCGTCATCACCGTGCTGCTCCTGGCCTTCGGCCTGACCTTCGGCTGGTGGCTGAGCTCCGAGTCCATCGGCCAGGGCACCGACCTGAACAGCGTGCAGATGATGCTGTTCCTGATCGTCGGCATGACGCTGATGGGCCTGACCTTCGGCCCGATGTCCGCCGTCCTGCCGGAACTGTTCCCGACCAACACCCGGTACACCGGTTCCGGCGTCGCCTACAACGTCTCCTCCATCCTCGGTGCGGCCCTGACCCCGTTCGTGGCCGCCTGGCTGGTGCAGAACTACTCGGTGGCACACGTCGGCTACTACCTGGCCTTCGCCTCCGTGCTGACGCTGGTCGCCCTGGTGCTGGCACCGGAGACGAAGACCAAGTCGCTGGATTCCGGCAGCGCCCAGTCCCGGGCCATCGCCGAGGAGATCGTCTCCGAGCCGTGATCGGCTGATCACCCCCCAGCACGACGCCGGCCCGGCACCCTCCTGCGCGAGGGTTCCGGGCCGGCGTCGTGTCCGGCAGGCCATCCCTGCCGGCCCGCCGGCGGCGGGTGCTAGCCTGCGGCCATGGTCGAGCACAAGACCGGTGATCCGGGGGTGACCCTGCGGTTCCTCGGCGGAGCCGACACGGTCACCGGCTCCCGGTTCCTCATCGAGACGCCCTCCACCCGCGTGCTGGTGGACTGCGGGATGTTCCAGGGCCTGAAGGTGCTGCGGGAGCGCAACCGGGCCCCCTTCCCCGTCCGGCCGGACTCGATCGATGCGGTCGTCCTCACGCACGCGCACCTCGACCACACCGGATATGTCCCCGCCCTGGTGCGCGACGGCTTCCGCGGACCGGTCTACGCCACGCCGGGAACGACCGACCTGGCCGCCATCATGCTGCCGGACAGCGGCTATCTCGCCGAGGAGGAGGCCCGGCGCGCGGCGCGTTACGGGTACTCCAAACACGCCAGGCCCCGGCCGCTGTACACCGCGGCGGACGCGGAACGGTCGCTGGAGAGCTTCGTCCGCGTCGACTTCGACGCCCCGCAGGAGCTGGGCGAGGGTGTCCGCTTCACGATGATCCCCGCCGGACACATCCTCGGCGCCGCCGGCGTGCGGCTCGAGGCCGGCGGGCGCTCGGTCCGCTTCACCGGCGACCTCGGACGCCGGCACGACCCGCTGATGCTCCCGCCCCGGCCCCTGGAGCAGGCCAACGTCCTGGTGACCGAGTCGACGTACGGTGACCGGCTCCACCCGGACCAGGCCCCGGAGGACGTCCTGGCCGGCATCGTGACCCGCACGGCGAAGCGGGGCGGTGTCGTGCTGATCCCCGCGTTCGCGGTGGGACGCACCGAGACGGTCCTCTACCACCTCTCCCGGTTGCTGGAGAGCGGACGGATCCCGGACATCCCCGTGTACCTGAACAGCCCGATGGCCATCGACGCGGCGGCCATCTACCAGCGCTATCCCCAGGAGCACCGCCTGGACGCGCGCGCACTGCGCCGGATGTACGGGCTCGCCCGGCTCGTCCGCGATCCGGACGAGTCGAGGCTGCTCAACCTGCGCGGCGGGCCGATGATCATCCTCTCCGCCAGCGGCATGCTCACGGGCGGGCGGATCCTGCACCACGTCGTCGCCTACGGATCCGACCGGCGCAACGCCATCGTCCTCACGGGGTACCAGGCCGTGGGGACCCGCGGCTCCGCCCTGCTCAGCGGCGCCGACTCCCTGCGCATCTTCGGCGCCGACGTCCCCATCCACGCGGAGGTCGTGTCGATCGACGGCATGTCCGCGCACGCGGATGCCGACGAACTGTTCTCCTGGATCGCCGCCGCCCCCCGCCCGCCGGACGTCGTCTACCCGGTGCACGGGGAACGGGTGGCCTCCGATGCCCTGCGCGCCCGGCTGCAACGTTCCCTGGGCTGGCGCGCGCGCACGCCCGAGCACCTCGAGCGCGTGCGGATCTGACGCGGTCCGGAGCCGACGGCACCGGGCCGCGTCGTGGCGGTGCGGGGGTCCGGTCAGGGGGTCCGTGGGATGTTCACACCGCGCGGTGGCGATACCTACCATGGGCCCGTACCCGGGCCCATGGGCCGTCCGTGATCCTCCGGAGCGTGCCCGCCCACACCACCGAAGCACTGGAGGACGGACATCATGAGCGACCTGCTGAGGCGCGGCCACTTCCCCGAACGCCGTATGCCCTTCGACATGCCGGAGACCTTCCGGCGGCTGTTCGAGGGCGAACTGGACAAGGGCATGATCCGGGTCGAGGAGGAGGCCCGCGAGAACGAGTTGTGCATCCGTGCCGAACTGCCCGGGATCGACCCGGACCAGGACATCGACATCAGCGTGGCCGAGGGCATGCTGACCATCAGCGCCGAACGCCGCCAGGAGGAGCGCCACGAGGACAAGGAGGGGTTCCGCTCCGAGTTCCGCTACGGGTCCTTCTACCGGAGCCTGCCCCTGCCGGCCAACGCCACGGCCGAGGACATCAAGGCCTCCTACAGGGACGGGGTCCTGGAGATCACCATTCCGGTCCCCACGCCCCCCGCGGAGGACACCACCGGTCGCAAGATCCCGATCAACCGCGCCTAGGACCGCGCCGGATCCCGGCGTCCCACGAAGGAGGAGTCCCGCATGAAGGCCATGGTCTACGGCGGACCGGGGCAGAAGTCCTGGACCGAGGTCCCCGACCCGTCCGTCCAGCAGCCCACGGACGCCATCGTCGAGATCGAGACCACGACGATCTGCGGCACCGACCTCCACATCCTCAAGGGCGACGTCCCGGCCGTCCGGCCGGGACGCGTCCTGGGTCACGAGGGAGTCGGCCGGGTGGTGGAGACGGGACCGGCCGTGACCGGGGTGGGTGTCGGAGACCGGGTACTGGTGTCCTGCATCTCCTCCTGCGGCCGGTGCGCGTACTGCATCGCCGGGCTCAACTCCCACTGCCTCGGGCAGGAGGGACAGTCGGGGATCGGCTGGGTCCTGGGCCACCTGATCGACGGCACCCAGGCCGAGTACGTGCGGATCCCCTATGCGGACACCTCCCTGCACCGGCTCCCGGACAGTGTCTCCGACACGCAGGGGACCATGCTCTCGGACATCCTGCCCACCGGTTTCGAGATCGGGGTGCGGTACGGCCAGGTCCAGCCCGGGGACACGGTCGCCGTGGTGGGTGCGGGTCCGATCGGACTGGCCGTCATCCTCACCTCGTCCCTCCACGGTGCCGCGCGGGTCATCGCCCTGGACCTGGAGGAGACGCGCCTGGAGCTGGCCCGGTCCTTCGGGGCCACCGAGACGGTCCTGACGTCCTCACCGGACTGGCGCACGGTCGTGGACGGCCTGACGGAGGGACGCGGAGCAGACGTGGCCGTCGAGGCCGTCGGTGTCCCCGAGACCTTCCAGATGGCGCTGGACCTGGTCCGGCCGGGCGGCCACGTGGCCAACGTGGGCGTCCACGGCGCACCCGTGGAGTTCCACCTGGAGGACCTGTGGATCCAGAACCTCACCATCACCACCGGGCTGGTCAACACGAACACCACGCCCATGCTGCTGCGGCTGGTGGCCAGCGGACGGCTGCCGGCCGAGCAGTTCGCCACCCACCGGTTCACGTTCGACGACGTCATGGACGCCTACGACACCTTCGCCCGCCCGGCCGAGACCAGGGCACTGAAGGTCGTCATCACGAGGTGATCGCCCGGGGGGCCGTCCACGGGCCCCCTGTGCCGGCCCGGTTCGCCCCCCGGCTCACCGACGGCGGCCGCGGAGGAAGTACAGAACGGGGCCGACGAAGTTCACGGCGATGACCGCGGCCCAGACCGCCTTGCGACCGTTGACCTGGCCGGCCGGCCGGCGGGCCAGGTCCACCCAGGCCGTGACGGCCAGGGACACCTGGACCGAGGCCAGGGTCAGGATCCCGGCCTGCTCACGCGGGCTGAGGTCACGCCACCTCCGGTGCGGGCGCATCACGGCACCCGGGGATCCGGCCCCGTGGAGGACGCCTGCGGTCCAGCCGGTCCGCCGGGCGGACGGGCTCCGGGGGCGGCCTCTGGCGGCACCGCCGGAACCGGTTCCACCGGGCCCTGGTCGAGCCGGAACGGCGGGTACTCGTCCCGCAGCAGCAGGACGTACGCCGAGACCCGGTACGTCCAGCGGTTCAGGCCCACGACGAAGTCGAAGAGCCCGGTGCTGTACCTGCCGGTGAACAGCAGGGCGACGGCCGCAACGAGGATGAGCAGTCCCAGCAGCGAGAAACCCCAGCCGAGGCCCGAACCGCCCGCGTAGTAACCCCAGCCGATGCCCGAGCCACCCGTGAAGATGCCGACGATGAGCAGGTGGGGGATGGCCAGCAGCCACCACTTCACCAGCACCAGTCCGCGCGACAGGCGATCCGGGTAGGCCACGTCCAACCCGGCCGGATAGTCGGCGCGGGCCAGGGTGAACGGCGGATACCGGTCCGTGCCCAGGGCCGAGTATCCGTAGAACCCCACCCGCCACGACCAGCGCAGCACCCCCACCGTGAAGGCGAACCAGCCCCGCGGATACCGGCCGGTGACGAGGATGGCGATGCCGGCCGCGACCGTGGTCACGAACAGGGCGAACCACAGCAGGGCGAGCACGATGTAGTGCGGGATCGCCAGCAGCCACTTGACCAGCCACAACCAACGGGACACCGGCGGGTCCAGTCGGCCGGTGAAGCGCACAGGGGATGCGCCCCTCGGCAGACGCCCGGACCCGGGGACCGACGCCGGAGCCGCACCGGGCCCCTGCCGGCGGCGATCCCTCCCGACGCGCGCGGCGGGCTCGATGTCCCGGCCCAGGCCCGTTGTCCCGAGGAGCAGCAGCGGAATGCCGATGACAGTGCTGATCAGGCCGGCCCACAGCAGTCCGTTGCCGACCGGGCCGATCAGCTCAGAGCGTGCCCCGGCCTGCAGGTCCACCCAGACCGGCCGGTCGGCGTTCGCGTTCATCACCACGAGGGTCCACCGCCCCGGCTGCGGGGCGAACGTGATCTCCTGCGGCCCGGCGCCCGATGCGGAGACGGCCCAGAAGTCTTCCCCGGCCGGCGGACCCGGCCGGCGATCACCGGGCGTGACCGGCACGTCGTCGCGCATCCTGTCCGAGTCCCAGTCCCGGTCCCAGTCGTCGGAATACGCGTCCGGGATGCTGCGGGGCCAGGCCCGGGGCGCGTCCCAGTCGGTGGCGAGCAGGAGCGAGCGCGGGACATCGGCCAGGTACTCCCGGACATCAGTCTCCTCAGCGATGCCGACGAAGACCTCGTCCTGCGGGACCACGGGGCTCGCCCGCAGTTGCACGCTGCCCAGGTCCGAGAGGTCCACGGTTCCGGACGTGACGGGCTCACCGGCGTCGATCACCACGGCGGGGCTGACCAGGGCGTAGCCGGTGCTGCGGTACCTCTCGGTGTCCCCCAGCAGGTAGCGGCCGTCCTGCTGGGCCGCGTCGGCCCGGAGCAGGACGGCACCGCCGGAGAGCAGGCCCAGGCCCAGCACGCCCAGGAGCACACCGAGGACGAGCAGCACCCAGTGGCCCGGTCTCATCCGGGTGGACGGCGAGGGGTCCGGGACGGCGGACGCGGTCGGCGGGGTGGGATAGGCGGTCATCACGATTACCTCGAGACGGACTGGGCCGGATGGCCCGGACTCTAGTGGCTGTCCCGTGCCCAGATCCAGAGCCGCCCGCCGCCCCCGGGGCGCCGCGCCGGACCGTCCCGCCGGCTACAGGTGGACGTGCAGCCGCCGGGCGGCCTCCGAGATCGAGCCGGACACCGAGGGGTACACGGTGTAGGTGTTGGCCAGGTCGTCCACGTGGAGCTTGTGGGTGACCGCCAGGGCCAGGGCATAGATCAGCTCGGAGGCCCGGGGGGCCACCACCACGCCGCCGATCACGGTGCCGGAGCCCTTGCGGGCGAAGATCTTGACGAAACCGTGGGTGACGTTCTGCATCTTCGCCCGGGGGTTGGTGGCCAGGTCGAGCTTGATGGTGTCCGCCTGGTACTTGCCGGAGGCGATCTGGGCCTCCGTGACCCCCACGGTGGCGATCTCGGGCGAGGTGAAGATGTTCGAGGAGACCAGGTGGGGCTGGAACGGCTTGACGGCATCCCCCATCAGGTGGGCCACGGCCACCCGCCCCTGCATGGCCGCCACGGAGGCCAGGGCGAACACCCCGGTGCAGTCGCCGGCGGCGTAGATCGTGGGCACCGAGGTGCGGGAGACGCCGTCGACCGCGACGTGCCCCGACTCGGTGAGCCGGACCCCGGCCTCCTCCAGCCCGATGCCGGCGGTGTTGGGCACCCCGCCCACGGCCAGCAGGCAGTGGCTTCCCTCCAGCACCCTGCCGCCGGTCAGGTGCACGCGCACACCGTCGGCGGTGCGCTCGACGGACTCCGCACGCGTCTTGCCGATCACCGTGACACCGTCCTCGACGAAGGCGTCCTCCAGCACCGCCGCGGCGTCCTGGTCCTCCCCCGGCAGCACCCGGTCACGGGACGAGACCAGGGAGACCCGGGCGCCCAGCAGGTTGTAGGCGGAGGCGAACTCGGCACCCGTCACCCCGGAACCCACCACGATCATGTGCTCGGGCACCTCGGTCAGGCTGTAGACCTGGGTCCAGTTGAAGATCCGCTCACCGTCCGGCCGGGCCGTCGGCAACTCCCGGGGATCCGCGCCGGTGGAGACGAGGATGGCGTCGGACTCGATCGTCTCGGTGCCCGCGGGCGTGGTGGCCTGGACCGTCGTCGGGCCCGCCACGCGTCCCTCACCGATGATCACCCGGACGCCCAGGCGCTCCAGCGCCCGGTGGATGTCCCGGGACTGCTGCAGCGCCAGGGCCAGCAGGCGCTGGTCCACGACCTTCATGTCCGCCTTCGGCACCGACTCGCCCAGGGTGACCCCGAGTCCGGAGGCGCGGCCGGCCCGGCGCATCGAGTCCGCCGTGGCGATGAGGGTCTTGGAGGGGACCACGTCGGTCAGCACCGCCGAGCCACCCATGCCCTTGCGTTCGACGACGGTCACCTTCGCTCCGAGCTTGGCGGCCACCATGGCGGCCTCGTAGCCGCCCGGCCCGCCGCCGATGATCGTCAGGGATGGATGGGGGATGATCTGGGTGCTGGTCACGGTCCCCATTCTGTCCAACCGCGGGGGATTGTGGAAACCACCCGGTCGGCCACCGCGGCCCGGCCGGGATGGCCCCGGTGACCGCCGCGTAGGATATGCGTCGTGACGGACCCTTCCACGAACCTCCTGCCCACCGACTCCTCCCCCCTGGTCGGCGACCACCCCGGTTTCGACGAGGCCCGCCGGGCGGCGGTCGCCCTCGCGCACGCCACCGAGGCCGAGGTGACGGGCCCGGGCAGCCACCGGATCGCCGTCGTGCTCGGGTCCGGCTGGGGCGGCGCCGCCGAGCTGATCGGCGAGACCACCCACACCGTGCCCACCGCCGACCTGCCCGGCTTCGCCGCGCCCAGCGTCCCCGGCCACAACCCCACGGTGCGCTCCGTGCGGCTCACGGACGGCCGGCGGGCACTCGTGTTCGGCTCGAGGACGCACTACTACGAGCACCGCGACGCCGGCGCCGTGGCGCACACGGTCCGCACGGCCGCCGCTGCCGGCGTGGAGACGGTGGTGCTCACCAACGGCTGCGGTTCACTGGTCCCCGAGTGGGGTCCGGGCACGCCGGTGCTGGTGGCCGACCACATCAACCTCACGGGGGCCACCCCGCTGGCCGGTGCCAACTTCGTGGACCTGACGGACCTGTACTCCCCGCGGATCCGGGACATCGCCCGGTCGGTGGACCCGGGCCTGCCCGAGGGCGTCTACGTGCAGTTCGCCGGGCCCCAGTACGAGACGCCCGCCGAGGTCCGTTACGCCAAGGCGATCGGCGGCGACCTGGTCGGGATGTCCACCGCACTGGACGCGATCGCCGCCCGGCACGCCGGGCTGGAGGTCTTCGGCATCTCGCTGGTGACCAATGCCGCGGCCGGCTTCAGCGGCGAGCCGCTCAGCCACGACGAGGTGGTCCAGGCCGGCCGCGACGCCGGTCCCCGGATCTCCGCCCTGCTGGCCGGGATCATCGAACGCATCTGAGAACGCGGAAGGGCAGGACATGACTGACACCCCGGGGCCGGATCCGGAATTGCTCGCCGTCGCGGAGGACTGGGCCCGCCAGGATCCCGACGACCGCGACCGCGCGCTCCTGGAGGCCGAGATCGTCGCCGCGCGGGCCGGGGACCCGCTGGCGACCGCCTCCCTGACCAGCCGGTTCGCCGGCCCGCTGGCCTTCGGCACCGCCGGGCTGCGCGCCGAGGAGGGCCCCGGCCCGGCGCGGATGAACCGTGCCGTCGTGCGGCGCACCGCGGCCGGCCTGGCGCGCTACCTGCTGGCCCGGCTCGGTGACGCCCGGGGCGACGGGGCGGACGCCGCCCGCCCGCCGCGCGTCGTCGTCGGTTACGACGCCCGCCGCGGCTCGGAGCGATTCGCCCTGGACTCGGTGGCCGTCTTCGCCGCCGCCGGCCTGGAGGCGGTCCTGATGCCGCGGCCCCTGCCCACCCCGGTGCTCGCCTTCGCCGTGCGGCACCTGGACGCCGACGCCGGCGTCATGGTCACCGCCAGCCACAACCCGCCGGCCGACAACGGCTACAAGGTCTACCTCGGCGGGCGGATGACGGACGAGGCCGGGCGCGGGGCACAGATCACCACCCCGTCCGACGCGGAGATCGCCGGCCACATCGACCACGCCGCCCGCCTCGAGTCCATCCCGCTGGCCCCCGACGGCTGGACCGTGCTGGACGAGGGCATCGTGGGCGCCTACCGGCTCGCGGCCCGCGTGGTCCTGGCCACCCCGGACCACTCCGTCACCGTCCCCGCACGGCACCTGGACGTCGTGTACACCCCCCTGCACGGCGTGGGCGGGGCGGTGCTGCCCGACCTGTTCGAGGACGCCGGCTTCGCCCGGCCGTACGTGGTGCCCGAGCAGGCCGAGCCGGATCCCGCGTTCCCCACGGTCGCCTTCCCCAACCCCGAGGAACCCGGCGCCATGGACCTCGCGCTCGCCGCGGCGGCCGAACGCGGCGCCGACCTGGTGATCGCCAACGACCCCGACGCCGACCGGCTGGCCCTGGCCGTCCCGGTGCCGCAGCGCCCGGACCGGGCGGGCACGGGCGGGCCGGGCTGGCGCATGCTCACCGGTGACGAGGTGGGCGTGCTGCTCGGCCACCAGCTGATCGACCGGCTCCGTCCGACCGGGGCCGTGATGGCCAGCTCGGTGGTGTCCTCCCGGCTGCTGTCCCGGCTCGCCGCGGAGCTCGGCGTGACCCACGAGACCACGCTGACCGGGTTCAAGTGGATCGGCCGGGTCCCCGGGCTGGGCTACGGCTACGAGGAGGCCCTGGGGTACTGCGTGGCCCCGGACCTGGTGCGGGACAAGGACGGGATGACCGCGGCCCTCGTGGCCGCCGAGATGGCCGCCTCGCTCGCGGCCGAGGGCCGGACCCTGCTGGACGTCCTGGACGCGATCGCCCTGCAGTTCGGCGTGACCGTGACCGGCCAGCTCTCCCTCCGGGTGGCGGACACGGCCCTGCTGGAGGCGATGATGACCCGGTTGCGGGTCACGCCGCCGACCAGCCTCGCCGGCCATGACGTCACCGCGGCGGTGGACCTGTCCCAGGGCTACCGCGGCCTGCCGGCGACCGATGCCCTGATGTACACCACCGCGGACGACTCCCGGGTGGTCGTGCGCCCCTCCGGGACCGAGCCCAAGCTCAAGTGCTACCTCGAGGTCGTCCGCCCGGTCGACTCCGCGGCCGACCTGCCCACGGTCCGCGCCGAGGCCGGCGCCGCCCTGGAGCAGCTGGAGCGGTCCGTGGCCGAGGCCCTGGGCCAGTAGGCTGGAACCCATGGATCTCGCCCAGTACATCGACCACACCCTGCTCAAGCCCCAGGCCTCCCGCCAGGACATCCTGGACCTGTGCGCCGAGGCCGCCGCGGCGAAGGTGAAGAGCGTCTGCGTGAACCCCGTGTGGGTGTCCACGGTGCACGAGGCCCTGGCCGGCAGCGGCGTGCTCACCTGCGCCGTGGCGGGATTCCCGCTGGGCGCCACCACCACCGCCGTCAAGGTGTCCGAGGCCGCCGGTGCCGTGGCCGACGGTGCCGATGAGGTGGACATGGTCATCGACATCGCCGCCGCCCTGGCCGGGGACAACGCCGCGCTGGTGGCGGACATCGGCGCCGTGGCCGAGGCGGTGCACGCAGGCGGGGCGATCCTGAAGGTCATCATCGAGACCTGCCTGCTGGACGACGCCGCCAAGGAACTGGCCTGCCGGGCGGCCGTCGAGGCCGGTGCCGACTTCGTCAAGACCTCCACGGGCTTCTCCACCGGGGGCGCCACCGTCGAGGACGTCGCCCTGATGCGCCGCGTGGTGGGGCCCGAGGTGGGGGTCAAGGCCTCCGGCGGCGTCCGCACCCGTCAGGACGCCCTGAACATGATCGACGCCGGCGCCACGAGGATCGGCGCCAGCTCCGCCCTTGCTATCCTGAAGACGAGCTGACGCACGGGCCCATCCCGCGTCGGCAATCGCTCGCACCAGTACTGAGGAGACATCGTGATCGTCAACGGCAAGCCCAAGAGCTACTCCGGTCAGGGCAACTTCTGGGGCAACATCCTGGTGACGGCCGTCTGCTTCGTCCTGTTCGTCGGCTCCCTCTACGCCATGGGCTGGTGGGACTTCGAGAACGCCTGGATCCCCGGCATCGCCGCCCTGGTCCTGGCCACGCTCGCCTTCATCATCCCCCAGGGGGTCATCGGCCGCGGTGACACCGTGGACCACGAGGCCATCCACGCCGAGGCCACGGTCGCACGCCGCGGCCACTGAGCCCGGCGTCCCGGACACCGGGACCGGAGGGTCCTATCCCCCACCCAGACACCTCGGCCTCGCCGGCCACCAGACGTCCACGCCGGAACACCGGCGTGGACGTTCTGCGTATCGTCTCCATCGCCGCCGTCGTCCTCGGCCACGCCTACGGGCCGCGGCTGCCCGGCAGCGAGTACCTGGAGATCTGGCGGATGCCGCTGTTCTTCTTCCTGACCGGTTACTTCTGGACCCTGGGCCGGCCGTTCGCCCACGAACTGCGCGCCCGCTGGAAGACCCTGGCGATCCCCTACCTGGTCTGGGCCGTGATCATGAGCGTGCCGGCCTGGCTGTGGACCCGCGGTGCCCCGGCCGAGTTCTGGCCCCTGATGGCCACCGGCTGGTACGGGGGATCGGACCAGACCCCGCCGTGGTGGGCCTTCTGGTTCATCTCGGTGCTGTTCTTCGTGACGCTGCTGCGCCGCTGGCTCGAGTACTTCCCGCCGTGGGTGGCCTGGGCGGTCTCGGTGGGCGGCCTGCTGCTGTCCCTGATCCCGGACTCGTTCCTGGGCCGGACGCCGCTGGGGATGGGCCTGGCCCTGCCCTGCCTGTTCTTCGTCCTGGCCGGTGAGCTGTTCCGCTACCAGGTCCAGCCCCGGATCACCCGGTACCGCGCCGTGACGGGAACCTGCATCCTCCTGTTGGGCCTGCTGGCGGTGCGCCTGGGCGTGGAACCCCTGAACATCAAGTTCGCCGGGTTCGGGCAGTTCCTGCTGAGCCCCGTGGTCGGCACGGCCATGGCCGCCGGCCTGGTGCTCGTGTTCGGCACGGTGGTGGACCGGTTCGTCCGTGATGCGGCGCCGGCGGTCAACGCCCTCGTGCGCACCGGCACCGTGGTGGTGCTGTTCCACGGGTGGCTGTTGCAGACCCTCGTCGCCTCCGGCGTCCTGGACGACGCCGCCAAGTTCGTCCTGTGCCTGCTCATCAGCTGGTCCGTGGGCCTGCTGATCAACGCCACCCCGCTGTCCCCGTGGCTCTCCGGCGTCCCGGCCCCGGACTGGTGGACCCGCTGGCGGGCCCACCGCGAGTACCTGGCGGGCCGGCACCACTAGGCCGCCGACCGCACTGGGTCACCGGCGGACCCTGGTCGCCGGCAGTCCCGGGCGGCCGGCGGACCCGGGTCGCCGGCGGTCCCGGGTGACCGGCGGCCCTAGGCGGCCGGCTGGTCCGGCAGGAAGATCGCCTTGAGCACCTGGGCGGCCCAGTCCAGCAGGGGCAGGTCCACGAGGTCCTTGCCGCCCACCGGGGCGGTCCTGGGCCGCGGGATCATCACCGCGTTCAGCGCCGGCTTGACCGAGGCCCCCTTGTACATGCGCTTCAGCCGCATCTCCCGGGACTCGGGCAGGTCCGCCGGGCCGAACTTCACGTTCTGGCCCATCAGCATGACCTCGGTGACGCCGGCGGCCCGGGCGGCGTTGCGGAACCGCGCCACGGCCACCAGGTTCTGCGCGGCCCCGGGCAGCTCGCCGTAGCGGTCCTGCAGCTCCTCCACCACCGCGTCGACCGCGGCGTCGTCGTTGGCCTGGGCCAGGTTGCGGTAGGCCTCCAGCCGCAGCCGCTCCCCCGGCACGTAGTCGTGCGGCAGGTGGGCGTTGATCGGCAGCTCCACCTTGACCTCGGCGGGGGCGGTCTCCTCCCCGCCCTTGAAGTCGGCCACGGCCTCACCCACCATCCGCAGGTACAGGTCGAACCCGACCCCGGCGATGTGCCCGGACTGCTCGCCGCCGAGCAGGTTGCCGGCGCCGCGGATCTCCAGGTCCTTCATGGCCAGTTGCATGCCGGAGCCGAGCTCGTTGTGCGCGGCCACGGCCTTGAGCCGTTCCAGGGCGGTCTCCCCCAGCGGCTTCTCGGCGTCGTACAGGAAGTAGGCGTAGGCGCGGTCCCGACCACGGCCCACCCGCCCGCGCAGCTGGTGCAGCTGGGACAGGCCGTAGGCGTCGGCGCGGTCGATGATCAGCGTGTTGGCGTTGGCGATGTCCAGGCCGGTCTCGATGATCGTGGTGGAGACCAGCACGTCGAACTTCCGCTCCCAGAAGTCCACCATCACCTGCTCCAGCCGGTTCTCGCCCATCTTGCCGTGGGCCACCACCACGCGCGCCTCGGGGACCAGCTCGCGGATCCGCGCGGCCACCTTGTCGATGGACGAGACGCGGTTGTGCACCACGAACACCTGGCCCTCGCGCATCAGCTCGCGGCGGACCGCCGCGGTGACCTGCTGGTCCGTGTACGGGCCCACGTAGGTCAGCACCGGGTGCCGTTCCTCGGGGGCCGTGGCCAGGGTGGAGGTCTCCCGGATCCCCGTCAGGGACATCTCCAGGGTGCGCGGGATGGGGGTGGCGGACATGGCCAGCACGTCCACGTTGGTGCGCATCGTCTTCAGCGCCTCCTTGTGCTCCACCCCGAAGCGCTGTTCCTCGTCCACGATCACCAGTCCCAGGTCCTTGAACCGGATCTCCTTGGACAGCAGCCGGTGGGTGCCGATGACCACGTCCACCGACCCCTCGGCCATCCCGTCGAGGGTCTCCTTGGACTCCGCGGCGTTCTGGAACCGGGACAGCGCCCTGACCTTGACGGGGAAGCCGGCGAACCGTTCGGTGAAGGTCTCGTGGTGCTGGCGGGCGAGCAGCGTCGTCGGGACCAGCACCGCCACCTGCTTGCCGTCCTGGACGGCCTTGAAGGCCGCCCGGACCGCGACCTCGGTCTTGCCGAAGCCGACGTCACCGGAGATCAGCCGGTCCATGGGGACCGCGGCCTCCATGTCCTGCTTGACCTCGTTGATGGTGGTGAGCTGGTCCGGGGTCTCGATGAACGCGAAGGACTCCTCGAGCTCGCGCTGCCACGGGGTGTCCGCGGCGAAGGAGTGACCCCTCGAGGCCATCCGGGCCGAGTACAGGCGGATCAGTTCCCCGGCGATCTGCTTGGTCGCCTTCTTCGCCTTGGACTTGGTGGAGGCCCAGTCCGAACCGCCCATCTTGGACAGGCTCGGCGCCTCCCCGCCGACGTACCGGCTCACCTGGTCCAGCTGGTCCGTGGGCACGAAGAGCCGGTCCCCCGGCGCCCCGCGCTTGGACGGGGCGTACTCGAGCACGAGGTACTCGCGGTAGGACTCCCCGGTGGCCGAGCTGCCGGCGCCCCCGGCCGTCCCGGCACCGGCCACCTTGCGGCGCTGCAGTTCCACGAACCGGGCGATGCCGTGCTGGCTGTGCACCACGTAGTCGCCCTCGGTCAGGCTCAGCGGGTCCACCGCGTTGCGGCGCTTGCGGGCCAGGGTCTTGGTGGCCCCGCGCGGCCCGGAGACCCGGTTGCGCCCGAACAGGTCCTGCTCGGTCAGCAGGGCCACCTTCGCCTGCTGCATCGCGAAGCCGGAACCGGCGACGGCGGTGGTGATGGTCACCTGTCCGGGCTGCGGCTCGGCGGGCACGGTCTCCACCACGACGGCGGGCAGTCCGGACTCGCCGAGCAGCTCGGCCAGCCGCCGGGCCGGGCCGGGCCCGTCGGTGGCCACGACCGCCTGCCAGCCCTCGGCGCACCGCTGGCTGACGTGCTGGATCATGGCGTCCACGTCCCCGTGGAAGCCGCGCGGCTCGGTGAACGCGGTGCGCAACGCGGAGGCGTCGGGGAGCAGTTCGACGTCGGCCCCCAGCGCGGTGAGCTGCCACCAGCCCTGGAAGCGCCCCAGCGCGGTGGCGCGGGTCTCCGCGAGGGTGGCGAAGCCGCCCGCCCCCGCCTGGCCGGTGTCGGGACCGGATCCGGCGGCGCCGCCCAGCGCGGCGATGTCCACCGGGGCCGCACCGCCCTGGGAGGCGGAGGCCCAGGCCGCGGTGAGGAACTCCTCGTTGGTGTTGAGCAGGTCGTCGGCGCGGTGCCGGACCTTCTCCGGTTCCACCAGGACGGTCAACGAGTCCTCGGGGAGCAGCTCCAGGAACGGGACCATACCGTCCGCGAGCACCGGCGCCAGGGACTCCATGCCCTCTACCGCGATGCCCTCGGCGATCCGCTCGAGCATGTCCACGGCTCCGGGCAGGGACGGCTGGAGGTCCCGGGCACGGCGGCGGACGGAGTCGGTCAGCAACAGCTCGCGGCACGGCGGGGCGTACAGCGTGGTGGGGTGGCCGGAGCCGTCACCGGTGGCGTCCTGCAGGGAGCGCTGGTCCGCCACGGAGAAGTACCGCATCTGCTCCACGGTGTCCCCGAAGAACTCGATGCGCAGCGGGTGGGCCTCGGTGGGCGGGAAGACGTCCAGCAGCCCGCCGCGCACGGCGTACTCCCCGCGGCGCGAGACCATGTCCACCCGCGAGTAGGCGGCGTCGGCCAGGGCCTGGACCACCGCGTCGAAGTCGTGGTCCTCGCCCACGCGGATGCGCACCGGGGTCAGGTCGCCGAGCCCGGCCACGAGGGGCTGGAGCACCGAGCGGACCGGGGCGGTCACCACGACCAGGGGCGGCCGGCCGGCCTCACCGGGGTGGGTCAGGCGGCGCAGCACCGCCAGGCGGTTGCCCACGGTGTCCGAGCGCGGCGAGAGCCGTTCGTGCGGCAGGGTCTCCCAGGACGGGAAGTGGGCCACGGTCTCCGGGTCCATCCAGCCGGCCAGGTCCGCCGCGAGGTCCTCGGACTCCCGGGAGGTGGCGGTCACCAGCAGGACGACGCCGGGCCGGGCCAGGCCCCGCCCGGCGTCCTGTGGGACCCTTGACATCCCGTGGTGCGCGCCGGCGAGCATGGCCGCCAGGGGTGCCCGGGCGCCGTCGGGCAGGCTGATCTCCAGGTCCTCGGTGCGGTCGGCTCCGGTCCGGCCGGCGGAGACGACGGCGGCGGCGACGGACGGGTCCTGCAGCAGGGCGGGAAACAGCCCTGCCAGCGGGTGGGGTGTGGTCATTCATCCCAGCATAGTTGCTCCGATAGGCTCGACTCCGGCGTCCGCTGCCAGCGGAGGCCACGTAGCGTCGAACCCCCAGGAGGAGCCCCATGGCGTTCAAGGAGTCCACCACCATCGCCCACCCGCCGGCTGACGTGTTCACGGCCCTGGCCAGTGAGGAATTCAACCGCAAGGTCACCGAGGGGCTCGGTGGTCAGCTGGTCGCCTTCGAGCGCCAGGGTGAGCCGACCGGGCCGGTGTCCGTCACCATGCTCCGTTCCGTGCCCGTGCACCGGTTGCCCGAGACGGTGCAGAAGTTCGCCGGCAAGTTCCTCGGGGACAAGCTGAGCGTGGAGCAGCAGGAGAACTGGTCCGCCCCCGCGGCGGACGGCTCGCGGACCGGGCAGTTGCTGCTCAGTGTCACCGCGGTCAAGGTCACCGCGACCGCCGAGCAGCGGCTGGTGCCGACCGAGACCGGCACCGACGTGCAGGTGGACGGCTACGTGGAGTGCCGGATCCCGCTGGTCGGCGGCAAGCTGGCCGAGGCCGCCGAGCCGCGGGTCGGCAAGGTGCTGGCCCGGCAGTCGCGTGAGGTCACGGACTGGCTGGACCGCTAGGCCGCGCGGATCCGCGCCGTCGTCCTGAACGAGAGGACCCGTCACCCCGGGAGACCGGGGTGACGGGTCCTCTCGTTCAGGACGGAACGCTCCGTCCGGGAGGGCCGGGCGCCACGAGGGCGAGCCCGGCCCGCGTCAGGAGACGCCGTCGAACAGGCTGGTGACCGAGCCGTCCTCGAACACCTCGCGGATGGCGCGGGCGATCAGCGGGGCGATGGACAGCACGGTCAGGGTCTCGAACCGCTTCTCCTCCGGGATCGGCAGGGTGTTCGTCACGACCACCTCGCGGGCGCCGGACTCGGCCAGTCGCTGGGCGGCCGGATCGGAGAACACGGCGTGGGTGGCGGCGATGATGACGTCCTTGGCCCCGGCGTCCTCGAGCACCCGGACGGCCCCGGCGATCGTGCCGCCGGTGTCGATCATGTCGTCGATCAGCACGCAGGTGCGGCCCTCGACCTGGCCGACGACCTGCTTGGACACGGCCTGGTTCGGCACGGTCAGGTCACGGGACTTGTGGACGAAGGCCAGCGGGGCACCGCCCAGGCGCTCGGCCCACTGCTCGGCCACGCGCACGCGACCGGTGTCCGGGGAGACCACGGTGAGCTCGTCGCCACCGGTCCGGGAACGGATGTAGTCGCTCAACAGCGGGATGGCGAACAGGTGGTCCACGGGGCCGTCGAAGAAGCCCTGGATCTGGGCGGTGTGCAGGTCCACGCTCATGATGCGGTCCGCGCCGGCGGTCCGGTACAGGTCGGCGACGAGGCGCGCGGAGATCGGCTCGCGGCCGCGGCCCTTCTTGTCCTGGCGGGCGTAGGGGTAGAACGGCGAGATGACGGTGATCCGCTTGGCCGAGGCCCGCTTGAACGAGTCCAGCATGAGCAGCTGTTCCATCAGGTGGTTGTTCAGCGGCGCCGGGTGCGACTGCATCACGAAGATGTCCTTGCCGCGCACGGACTCCGCCGAGCGGACGTAGATCTCCCCGTTGGCGAAGTCGTAGGCGCTCATCGGCAGCAGCTCGGTGCCCAGTTCCTGGGCCACCTGCTCCGCCAGCTCGGGATGGGCGCGGCCGGCGGCCAGGACCAGCTTCTTCTCGCTGTGCTGGGTGATCTCATTCATGGGGATGTACTTCCTGGTTCTTGTCGGGGGTGCCGGCCGGCGGGGAGGGGAGGGGAGTCTCGGGGCGGGCTCAGGAGCCGTCGCCGGGGGCGTCCTGCGCGGACCGGGCGCGAGCGGCGGCCTCGGCCGCGGGGGAACCGGGGCGGCGCTCCTCGGTCCAGCCCTCGGCGTTGCGCTGCGGGGCCACGGTGAGGGCCAGCGCACCGGCCGGGACGTCCTTGCGCACCACGGCGCCGGCGCCGGTGTAGGCACCGTCCCCCACGGTCACGGGGGCGATGAACACCGTGTTGGAGCTGGTGCGCACGTGGTCGCCGATCACGGTCCGGTGCTTGGCGACGCCGTCGTAGTTCGCGGTGATGTTGCCGCAGCCGATGTTCGTGTACTCGCCGATCTCGGCGTCCCCGGCGTAACCGAGGTGCGAGAGCTTGGACCCGCGGCCGATGACCGCGTTCTTCGTCTCGTAGAACGCCCCGATCTTGCCCTGCTCCCCCAGCACCGTGCCCGGCCGGATGTAGGTGAACGGCCCGACGACGGCCCCGGCGCCGATGACGGCCCCGGTCGCCTGGGTGCGGGTCACGGTCGCACCGGCGCCCACCGTGGTGTCCACCAGCGTGGTGTCCGGACCGACGACGGCGTCCTCGGCGATGTGCGTGGTGCCCTGCAGGTGGGTGTTCGGCAGGACGGTGGTGTCCGGCTCGAGGGTGACGGTGGAGTCGATCCAGGTGGTCTCGGGGTCCTGCACGGAGGTGCCCGCCCGCATGTGGGCCTCCACGGTGCGCCGGTTCATCTCCGCTCCGAGCGCGGAGAGCTGGACGCGGTCGTTCGCGCCCTCGACCTGCCACTGGTCCTCGGTGGTGACCGCGGCGACCCGGCCGCCGGCCTCGCGGGCCAGCGAGAGCACGTCCGTCAGGTACATCTCGCCCTGGGCGTTGTCCGTGGTGACCCGGGACAGGGCGTCCACCAGGAGGGCGCCGTCGAAGGCGTAGATGCCGGAGTTGACCTCGTTGACCTGCCGCTGGGTGTCGGTGGCGTCCTTGTGCTCCACGATGCCGGCCACGGAGCCGTCCGCCTCGCGGAGGATCCGGCCGTATCCGGTGGGGTCGGCGAGCAGAGCGGTCAGCACGGTCACGGCGTTGCCCTCCGACTGGTGGGCGGTGACCAGTTCGTCCAGCAGGGCGGTGGTCAGCAGCGGGACGTCCCCGTAGGTCACCACGACCGTGCCCTGGACCGGGTGCCCGGCGGCCTGGAGTGACTCCAGTCCACACTGCACGGCGCGGCCGGTGCCCGGGACCTCGTCCTGGTCGGCGATCGTGAGGGTGGCCGCCTCGAGGCCCGGGAGTTCGTCGGCGAGGGCGGTGATGTGCCCGGCCACGAGGTCGCGCTGGTGCCTGACGACGGCGACGAGCCGCTGGGGGGCCAGGCCGGCCGCGGCGGCGAGCGCGTGGCCGATCATGGAGCGGCCGCCGATGCGGTGCAGGATCTTGGGGGTCTTGGACTTCATCCGGGTACCGGCGCCTGCTGCCAGGACGATGACGGCTGACGGCGCGGCGCTGGCCACGGAGGACTCGGTCAAGGATCTACGCTCCTGCATCGATGCTTCACGGCGGGACTGCCGCAGGCCAGTCTAGACCGCCCGCTCCACGTGATCGCCACTCGGGACCACGTGGACGGCGTGACGTGTACCGGGCGGGGGTACTCGACCGCCTCGGGGTCCGGCCCGTGGGATGCGGGTTGCCCTTGCCGACCGGGCGGGGCGTTCCTACGGTGAAGCCAGTGCGACCGTTGACCGGCAACGCGTCGCGGAGGACGCCTGGGGGGGCACAGATGCCGACGATGAACGCCGAGTCAGCACGAGTGGGTGAACCCACGGCAGCGCCCTTCGGCCGGGCACGCTGCCGGCAATGGGCCGGCTGGCTCCTGCTGGCCTACCTGCTGGGGGTGTGTGCCCTGGTGCTCTCCGTCCGCCTGACCTCCCCGGGCCTGCCAGAGTTCACCGACTCCCTCGTGGCGTGGTCCGCCGAGACGGGGATCCTGGCCGGGCTGCCCTTCGACCGGATCGGGGCCGTGGCGAACGTGGTGGTCTTCGTGCCCATCGGTTTCCTGCTGACCTGCCTGTGGGGGCGGTGCGGGAGCCGGGGCGAGGGCACCGGGACCGCGCCGCGCACCGGCGTGCCGGACTGGGGGGTCCTCCTGCTGGCCACGGCGTGGTCCGCCGGGGTCGAGCTGACCCAGTTGTACCTGCTCACCGGGACCAGCGGGACCGTGCGGGACCTGGTCTGCAACTCCGCGGGCGCCCTGGCCGGCGTGGTCCTCTACCGCGGCGTCCAGGCGGCCCGCCAGCGGGGCCGGACGGACATTCCCTCCTGAGCGGCCGCCGTCGTGTCCCCGGGCCGCGTGGCGGGGACACCGCGCCCGGCGGTTCATACCGCAGGCCGCCCTGCCAGCAGCCGGTGGGTCAGGAACGATCCCAGTTCGGCGGCCGACCGCGCCAGCGAACCGGTGCGCTCGGCGAGTCCGTGCCGACGGCCCAGCGCATTGCCGTAGATGTTCTCCAGGAGCAGGGCCGCGCGGCGGAGACTGTGGTGCTCCTCGACCACCGCGCGTGACCACTCCCCCCTGCGGCGGCGCTCGGCGGCGTCCGCGGCCAGTTCCATCAGGTGGGGCAGCAGTCCGTACTCCCCGCCGTCGCCGACGCCGTAGTAACCCTGCCAGTCGAACGACGTCATCGTCCGCCGGGTGACCGGCTCGCAGAATCCGTCCGCACCCAGCACGATCGCCGGTTTGGCGTAGGCCATGCCCCGCAGGACCGAACCGCCCATGCCCAGCACCACGTCCGCGGCCGCATAGGCCGGGGAGGGGTCCGGGAGGCTGCCCGTGACGAGCACCACGCGGCGCCCGTGGCGGGTGTTGACCCGGCGGGCGGCCGCGCGGATGCGCACGAGCTCGGGTCCACCGCCGCCGATCAGCAGGACGGCGGGCTCGCGTTCGGCCAGGCGGTCGACGTGGGCGATGGCCGCGATGACGCCCGCGGCCTGGTCGAGATCGGTGGTCATCTGTCCGACCAGGGAGATCACCAGGTCCTCCGGCGAGAGCCCCAGGGACCTGCGGGCGGGCCGGGGGTCGGTGGGCGCGCAGGCGACCGTGTCCACCGGTGGCGCCATCAGGTGCCGGCGGGTGTGGGCCCCGGTGTCCGCCCACAGCCTCCGCGAGCCCACGATCAGGTCCAGGTGCCGGGGCAGGAACCGCGGGACGTCCCCGCACGGCACCGTCATCACCTGCGGGATCCCGATGAGACCGTGGGCACCGAAGGAGACCCCGATGGAGGGACCCCACTCGTAGGTGTGCACGACGTCGGCCCGCCACGAGCGGGCCAGCCGGAGCAGGCCGGCCGCCCAGCCCACCGAGAGACGTGCCGAGGAGCCCGCCAGGGTCAGGTCCAGGCCCAGGGCGTGGACCCGGTCCATCAGCGGGCCGGGCGAGGCGTAGAGCATGACGTGATGACCGCGGTCCCGGATGGCGGCGGCCAGGTCCAGGGCGTTGAGCTGGCTGCCGCCTGCCTCCATGTCGTGCAGGCAGACGATGATCCTCATCGGGGTGGCACCCCCGGGGTCCCCTCGCCGCGGCGGTTCCGCGGCGCCTGGGAGGCGGACTGCAGGCTCGCGGTCACCCGGCGGTGTTCCTCGGCCGTCATCGTGTGGAAGACCGGCAGGACCAGGGTGTGGTCGGTCAGCCGCTCGGTCACGGGCAGCGGCCGCACCCGCCCGGAGTGTCCCGCGTACGCGTCCTGCCGGTGGACGGCCATGACGCCCCGCCGGGCCGAGATCCCGTCCGCGACCAGCCAGGCGAGCAGTTCGTCCCGGTCCAGGGGGAATCCGGGCAGGACCTCGATCCAGAACGACTGGAAGTTGCCCCGTCCGTAGTCCGGGTCCGCCGCGTACCGCACCCCGGGCACCGTGGCCAGCACGTCCTGGTACTCATGGGCCAGGGCCCTGCGGCGCCGGACCATCTCCGGCACCTTGCCCAGCTGGACCAGCCCCAGGGCGGCCTGCAGGTCCGTCATGCGGTAGTCGAAGCCGATCTCCGGGTAGTGCTCCGGCGCCGAGGGCACGGACTCATGGCGCTCGGCCGCGCTGACGTCCAGGGAGTGCTCGCGCAGCCGCCGGGCGCGGGCCGCCCACTCCGGGTTGTCCGTCGTGAGCATGCCTCCCTCACCGGTGGTGAGCACCGCGTCCTGGTGGAAGGACCAGGCCGTGATGTCGGCGCCCGTCCCGACCGGACGGTCCCGGTAGGTGCAGCCGACCGCGCCGTCGGCGTCCTCGATCAGGGCCAGCGAGTGGCGGTCGCACAGGTCCCGGATGGGGTCCAGGTCCAGCGGCATCCCGCCCTGGTCGACCGCGATCACCGCCGTGGTCCGGGGCGTGATGACCGCGTCCAGCGTCTCCGCCGTGGCGATGCCGGTGATCAGGTCCACGTCCGCGAACACCGGCCTCGCTCCCGCATAGGTCACCGCGTTGGCGACGGCCAGGAAGGACAGGGACGGGACGATGACGTCATCACCGGGCTGGATCCCGGCCACGACGAGCGCCAGGTGCAGGGCCGAGGTGCCCGAGGAGGTCGCGACGGCGTGGGAGACGCCCTGGGCCTGGGCGAAGGCGCGTTCGAACTCGGCGGTGCGTGGACCCTGGGCGACCCAGCCCGACTCGATGACCTGGCGGACCGCCTCCGCCTCCTCCGGCCCGAGCCAGGGACGCATCAGGCTGATCCTGCTCATCAGGTCCCACCCCGTCCGGTCCGCTCGCCCGCGTCCGGTGCCGTCCCGCCGGCGCCGGACGCCCCGTGGGCCGGTGCCCACGGATCGGGGATCGCGGTCGTGGCCCCACCCCGCGCGAGGCTGGTCGAGGTCGACTCCAGCACGGACAGCACGCGCAGGGCCGACCGGCCGTCGGTCAGGGCCGGCCGGTGACCACGGATCGCGTCCGCGAAGTTCGAGACCATCAGGGCGAGCGGCGTGGACTCGCTCAGGGGAGGCGACCAGGGGTCCTGCAGCCGGGACGGGATCGCCGCGCCCGGGCCGGTCCCGGCATCGGCCAGGCCCATGTGCCGGCGGTCCGGGACGGCATCCCGGTCGTAGATGCTCAGCCGCTGCTGGGGGTTCAGGTCGTCCCAGATCAGTGTCTTCCGGCTGCCCCCGATCACCATCTGCTGGACCTTCGTCGGGGACAGCCAGTTGACGTGGACGTGGGCCAGGGCACCATTGGACAACGGCAGGTTCAGGTACCCCACGCAGGCCTTGCCCGAGCGCAACGGGTCCGCGCCCTGGGCCGAGACGACCTGCGGTTCCAGGCCTCCGGGGAGGACGAAGTCCAGGACGGACAGGTCGTGCGCCGCCTGGTCCCAGAACACGTCCGCGTCCGACCGGACGAAGTCGTGGTTGATCCTGACGGAGTCCACGTAGCGGATCTCCCCCAGCTCACCGCCGGCGATGAGCTCACGGATCTTGAGCACGGCCGGGGTGTAGCAGTACGCGTGGTTCACCATCAGCACGCTGCCGCGGGACTCCGCGGCGGCCACCATCTCGACGGCGGCCCCGGTCGTGTCCGCCAGGGGTTTCTCCAGCAGCACGTGCTTGCCGGCGGCGAGCGCCTGCAGGGTGATCCCGTGGTGTGTCTGGGCCGGTGTCGCGATCACGACCGCGTCGACGTCGTGTCCGGCGAGCAGTTCGGTCACGGAGCTGGTCACGGCAGGGTTCCCGGCCTCCCGGGCCAGGCCTTCGGCCCGGGACCGGTCCTCGTCACAGACGGCGACGACCTCCCAGTCCGTGCTCTGGGCGAAGCCCCGGGCCAGGCCCGGGGTGCCGCTGTCGGCACCGATCACGGCCACGCGCAGCGTGGGACGGAGGGTGTTCTCGGAGGGGAGGCCCATCAGTACACCCCCGGCCCGGGTCCGTGGAGGCCCTGATCGTCCCCCGTCAACGGCCCGGCCACGACGACGGCGTCGGCGCCGAGGTCCTTGACGGCGGTATCGACCTCGTCGATCCCCACGTAGCACAGGGCGCGGTGGGCCTCACCCCAGTCCTGGGTGGCGTCCCCCGAGGCGACCTCGCCGTCCAGCACCACGCCCACGATCGTGTAGGCGGCGGGCCGCCGCCCGGCCCGGTGCAGGACCTGGCGCACGTCGGCCGGGGCGCCGACGACCACGACGGAGAGGGCACGGCCCTCCAGCCGGCTCCGGCGCACCACGGCCCGCCAGGGCCGCCGGGCAGGCAGCCACCGGGCCGGCCCGCCGGGGGCGGTGATCCGCAGGAGCGTCGTCAGGACCGTCACGAGAGCGCGGTCCAGGAGGCCACCCCGGCACGGGGTGACCGGGACGGCGTGCTGCGTGCGCTGACCGCTCGACAGGGCGGTGCCGGATGTCTGCACCATGGTCACGACTCATCCCGGGGCCCGCGCGGGGCATCGGCTGGAAAAGGCATTTGGACTCCCACAGGGGTGAGGGGCCGGCCTGCCCATGAGCGTGAAGCACGACCGGCCCGGGGAGGCCGCCGGGGGTGACGGCCTCTCGCTTCCCCTCGAGCCTAGGATCGGCCCCCGCCCGCCACATCCGTGGGCCCGTACTCTAAATCGCCCCGCGGAGCACGTGCTCGGATCCCGGGCTCTCGCTACGGTCACTCGCCGGGACGGGTGAGCCGCCCGCGGGTGCATGGGCGTGGCCCGATGTCAGCCGCGGGCGGCTGGCCCGGGGAGGCGTGGTGGTGCGCCGGCGCAGGAATCAGACCGGCAGGTCGCGCAGCTCGGAGCGCTCCGTGATACCGAGCTTGGTGAACACCCGGTAGAGGTGGCCCTCGACGGTCCGCTGGGAGACGAAGAGCTTCTCGGCCACCTCGGCATTGCTCATCCCGGCGGCCGCCAGGTCCACGATCTCCTGCTCCCGTGCGGTCAGCTCCCCGAGGGCCAGGGCGCCGGTCACGAAGGGCGGGAACTGCAGGCCCGTGGACACCTGGAGCCTCTTCAGCCTCCGCAGGGCCTCACCGCGCCGTCGCAGGTCCCCGGCCCCGTGATGCAGCAGGACCAGCCGGGACCAGGCGATCGCTGCCGGGAGGATCTCCCCGGACGACGCCGTGTGCTCGGCCACCGTGGCCAGTCCGCGTGGGTCGTGGCCCAGGGCCGGGTCGAGGACCCGTGTGAGCGCCCGGGACCGACGCCCGTCCAGGCCGGAGCAGATACCGTGCAGCCGTGACATCACGCCGTCGTCCTCGGCCTGCGGGGGACGCAGGACCAACAGGGTGAACAGGATCTCGCGACGCACCACGGGGTCGGCGTCGAGCCGGGGATCCTCGAGGATCTGACGCCACAGGGGCCGGTGGTCGTCCGTCATGGCCTTCACGCGGTCCTCGGCGATGCTGAACAGGGCCAGGGCCAGCAGCCAACGGCCCCGGGAACCGCGCTGTGGCCGGCGCGCCCGCACGTCGGCACCGATGTCGACCGGGGTCGGGGACAGCGCCACCCGGTGGGGGGTGAGCGTGGCCTCGGCCCACGGCAGCAGCTGCGCCGGGTCGTAGTGACGCAGGTCCACCACGGCGTCGTGCAGCGTGGAGACCGACCCCGCGGTGCCGCCGTGGACCAGGTCCACCATCGCCCGCAGCGCGAGCACGGTGCCGGCCCGCTGGTGCCATTGACGGGGACCCAGCCGGTCCTGGGTGTCCAGGACCCTCCGGGCCTCGTCGAGCTCGCCGGCGGTCGTCAGGTTCAGGACCAGGTTGACCAGTGCGTAGACGCCGAACCTGGCCGAGAACTGCGGCGTGCTGACGGCCAGCTCATGGGCCGCGCGGGCCACCTCGATGGCCTCCGCGGCCTGCCCGGCCAGGCCCAGCAGGTCCGACTGCAGCAGGAGCAGGATGGCCCGGGTGCCGGGGTCGGTGCCGGGGTCCTCGATCAGCTGGCGGGACTGCGCCAGCAGTTCGTCGCGCCGGTCGTCCATGCCCGGGTCCAGCAGCAGGTTGATCATGGTCCGCAGGGACTCGGGAAGCGCGGGCTCGGTGGTCATGCGCGCCCGCACCCCGGCCAGCGCCTGCGGCAGGGCCGCCCAGCCGTGGGGCGCCTGGCCGTTGCGGACGAGGTCGAGGGCCAGCAGCCCGTAGACCTCGATCCGGTAGTCCGGGTCATCGGACCGGGCCGCCAGCTCCTCCAGTTCGGCCCGGGCCGTGCCCGTCCGGCCGCCCACGAGCATGAGTTCGGCCACCAGCAGGTCCGCACGCGGGTCCTCTCGCCCGGCCAGGAACGGGGCCAGGGCGCGCGCGGTCGGCCAGTCCTTGGTCCCCAGCGCCCGGTAGCCGGCGGCGATGATGTCCCCCAGGTCCACGGGATGCCCGCACTCCAGGGCCCACAGCACGGTGCGCGCGGTGGGCCGGTCGTGGATGGACCCGCCCACGGCCTGCCAGCGGGCGAACAGGTCCACGCTGCGCCCCGGAGGGATGCACGAGCGCAGGACCTCGGCGTGCAGGACCGCGGACAGGGTCACGGCATCGGCACCGGCCTCCCGGAGGAAACCGTTCTCGAGCAGGTCCTGGACGTGGTCGCCGCTCACCGCACGCAGGTGGGCCCGGGAGGCCACCCCGGCCAGGGCGAGCAGGTCCAGGCACTCCCGCTCTCCGGGCAGGAGCGAGGCCTGCATGGATTCCACCGTGTCCACGAGCCAGGCATCCGGGTCCGGGGCCGGACGGAGCAGGACCCAGGGGACGGCACGGCCCGGCAGGACCGAACCGCCCTTGGCCTGGACCAGCACCCCCTGGTGCAGGGCCGATTCCAGGAAGGCCTGGACCAGCCGGGGGTTGCCCCCGGTCATCCCGTGGATGGTGCGCGCCGCCCCCTGGGTCAAGGAGCCGCCGAGCGTCCGCTCGCACTGGCGCCGCACCTGGTCCGGGTCACCCGGTCCCAGGTGGACGGTGCGGAGCATGCCGGTGTCGGACAGCGCCGCGATCCCGGATTCCCGGCCGAGCAGACCGGTCCCGCTGGCCAGCAGGGTGGCTGCCCGGTTCTGGACCAGCTGGGCCAGGACGAAGGCGCTGGCGGCGTCCAGGTACTGGACGTCCACCACCACGATCACCGGGGTGGTGCCCAGCTGCTGGAGCGCCCGCAGCACCCCGACGGGCGTGTTGAGCTCGTCCAGTGCGGTCAGCAGGGGGACGAGGGCCCCGTACGGTATCTCGCGCAGCGACGGTGTGCACTGGACGGTGTGCACGTTGTCCGCCAGGCCGGCGATCTCCAGGGCGGCCTGGACGAGCGAGGACTTCCCCGTGCCGGGGCCGCCCAGGATCACCGCGCCGGCCCGGTCGGCTCCGAGCAGGTCCTCGACGAGCGTCGTGAGGTGAGGGGAATCGGTGGGGATCCCCGCGTGCTGGGGCCGCAGCCCCGTGGTCTGCTCGCTCATCGGCCCACCTGCAGCTGGGCCTGGGCGGCGGCGAGCCGGGTCAGGTCCGCCCGGCCCCGGACCTGCAGCTTGGCGTAGATCTGGTAGAGGTGTCCCTCGACGGTGCGGATGGAGATCCCCGTGATGCGGGCGATCACCGCGTTCGTCTTGCCGTCGACCACGAGCCGGGCGATCTCCCGTTCGCGGCGGGTCAGCTGGCCCATCCACTCGGGGTCGGTGCCGGCGTCGTCGGCCGGCCCGTTCTTCGCCCGCCGTGACGGGGCGGCGTCGGCGATCCGGCGCAGCACCTGGGGCGAGAGCCCCTTCAGCAGCGGCGAGTCCGCCTGTTCGACGTATGAGGCGCACCCGGCCTCCGCGAGGGCCTCGAGGGCCCGCACCAGCAGGTTCTCGTCGTCTTCCAGGACGGCCCGGGCCAGGAGCTGGTTGGGGGCCGAGGCCGCGGTCTGGGTGCGTGCGGCGGCCTGGGCCAGCCGCGGGGCGAGCCGGAGGTCCCCGGACTGGAAGGCGATCGCCAGGGCCGAGAACTCGACGGCGTACAGGCCGGCCTCGGCAGCCCGCTCGGCCAGGGCGGAGATACGGGCGAGGCTCGCCTCGGGTGAGTGGATCCGCGCGGTGGCCTGGGCCAGGAACAGCTCGGTCACCCAGCCGAGCCGGCCGAGGGGCTGACCCGCCAGCTGCCCGGCCTGGCTGTCCACCAGCGCCTGGAAGACCTCCGAGGCCCGGGTGTCCGCGCCGCCGTCGCCACCGTCACTGCAGAAGACCAGCAGGGCCCGGGCCGCCTGGAGCTCGTGCGGATTGCCCATGGCCTCCAGCTGGGCCATCAGGCCCGCGGCCCGGCGGTACGCCGGCTCACGGTCTCCGGTCATGGCATCGACCGTGGTCAGGACCAGTTCCGCGTACTGCGCTGACTGCGGGTTCCCGTGATGGCCGTCGATGACCGTCTCGGCGAGGTCCCGGCACCGGTCCAGCTGCCCGCAGGCGAGCAGGACGTTCAGCATCGACTGCGCCAGGACGGAGCGGTCCGCGGGACTCAGCACGTCGTCGATGATCCCGGCGGAGTGGAAGCGGGTGAGCTCTGCGTCGAGCCGGTCCAGCAGGCGCAGTGCCCCGTCCTGGTCATCGCCCAGGGCCAGGGCCTCGGCCCGCAGGGCCTGGGCGCGGCAGCGCACGGACTCCCCGGTGACGTCCGAACCGCGCGGAGCCAGCAGCTCGGGCAGGTGCTCGGCAGGGATCTGGTCCAACCGGGCGTGTGCCTCGCGGAGGTCACCGCGCGCCACGGCCACGCTGGCCGCCAGCACGCTCAGGGACGCGGAATCCGCGACCGGCGCCCGCGTCAGCACGGCCTCGGCCCCGTCCAGGTCCCCCATGGCGATCCGGGCACAGCACTCGGCCCAGGCCAGGTGTGTCCAGGCGGACTCCCCTGCCGGACCGGGGTTCGACGCCGCGTGCCACCCGGATTCCACGAACAGGGACACCGCGCCCTGGACGTCACCGAGCATGATCAGTTCGTCGGCGGCCCGCAGCACGCTGTGGTACCCGGGATCCAGGGTCTGCAGCATGCCGGCCAGTTCGCGGCGGCGGTCCGGCTCGATCGCCGCCAGGGTCTCCGCCGACTGCACGGAGTCCAGCCGGGCGATCCGGCCGGACTGGTCACTGCGGATCTCCAGCGCGCCCCCGTCCTGCAAGGTGTCCAGCTCGTGCGCGAAGCCGATGTGGATGAGGTCGCTGACGGGCATGGGCCCGCAGACGGCCAGCATCTCGAGCAGGGAGCGCTGGCGGACGGGCAGGTGCCGCAGCGAGGTGGCCAGCAGACCGGTGGGGTCCATCCTCGGCAGGGCCCCGGGCACCATGATCCAGCCCTCCTCGGCACGCTGCAGCTTGCCGCTGGCCACGCAGTCACGCGCGAGCTGACGCAGGCGGCTGACCGAACCGCCGCTGTGGCGCCACAGCACGGTCGCCGCGAACCGGGACACCGGACCGTCGAGCACGTCCTCGATCAGCCTCTCACCGGCCGTGGGCGTCAACGGCCGCACCGTGATCCCGGCCACGAGGCCCGCGCGCAGCAGCGACACCAGGTCCACGGGGACGTCGGTCAGCCGCTCGCAGTGGACCACCAGGCAGATGCTGTCGACCTGGGCCAGCTGGGACAGCACCGTGATGGTGCCGGCATCGATCTGGTCCGGCTGGGAGACGATGACGACGGCCGGGGCGGCCCCGTCCGGGCGCAGGAAGCCCGACAGGGTGCGCAGCATGCCGTGCAGCGACGAGGGCGGCGTGCGGTCCAGTCCGGAGAGGAGGATGGCCAGGGCCCCGTACGGGGTGGCGGCCGCGAAGGCGCTGCCGTGCAGGCGGTAGACGGACCGCTCGGGCGGGAGGGCGGCGAGGGCGGCGAGGGCCGTCTCGATGGTCTCGCGCCGGTCACCGGCCTCACCGATCAGGACGGCACCGCGCAGGGCGTCGCCGGCGAGGATCCGGCCCAGCGCCGTGCTGGCCTCCTGGGGAGACTCCATCCACCGGCCGTCGGTGCCGGAGCCCAGCCAGGCGACCCCGGGCTGCTGCGCCAGGCGCGACCGCTGGGACACCGGTGGCTGGACCGGCGGTGACGCGTTGAGGGAGGGGGCCGGCGGTGCTGCCGGCGGGGCCGGTGCGACGGCACGCGGCAACGGGGGGACGGGCTCGACGGACAGGGTCCGGCCGGTCATGGGGAGACGGGGCCGGGGGGTCTGGAGCGAGCGTTGGGGTGAATGGGACCGATGAGACGTGTACATACTGGAGCGCCCTCTGTTCTGAACTGCCTCCGGAAGGGGGATTCCGGACATGATCGCGGGGATGCGTCACGACCTTGACAGGTGGCTTTCGTCACAGATCCTAGGGAGCAGTTCGGGGCGGGGGGAAGCCCTGACGACATGGGCGGACGCTTAGGAGGCGAAATCAACCCCCAAAATTAACCCTTGACGAAATGACCATCATGTGCCTATCGCCCTGACTGGGCGACACGGCATCGATCACGGTTCCGCCCATAGGATTCGAACCTATACTGCACGGCTCCAAAGGCCGGCGTGCTGCCGTTACACCAGGGCGGATCGGCCAGCGGGGCCGGCAGTCCATTCTGCCACAGTCACCTCGCGGGGCAAGGAGGGGATGCAGCGGCCGGGCCGGTCACCGCAGGCCAGGGCCGGGTCCTCGCCTACCCCTCGCCTACCCCTCGGCGACCTCGCCGGCCTCGAGCCAGGCCAGCTCGGCCTGTTCCTTGCGCTCGGCCAGCTCCTGCAGGTCGGCGTTGGCCCCGGCGAGCGCCTCGAAGTCCCCGGACTCGGACAACCGCGCCATCCGGGCGTGCAGTTCGGACTCCTCCTCGGCCAGTCGCGCCAGCTGTCGCTCCAGCCGGCCGGCCTCCTTGCGGGCCGCCCGCTTCTCGGCCTCGCTCGGACCGGACGGCACGGCCGCCGTCCCGGGTCCGGCGGGGGCACTCGAGCCCGTCCCGCCGCCGGCAGGCGGGGCCCCGGCACCACCGCCGGCGCCCGTGAGCCCCCCGACCCGCCCCGTACCCGGGGACTCCTGCTCCCGGCGCAGGGCCAGGTACTGGTCCACTCCCCCGGGCAGGTCGCGCACCCTGCCGTCCCCGAGCAGGGCGAGCTGGTGGTCGGTGACGCGTTCGAGCAGGTACCGGTCGTGACTGACCACCACGAGGGTGCCCGGCCAGCCGTCGAGCATGTCCTCCACCGCCGCCAGGGTGTCCGTGTCGAGGTCGTTGGTCGGCTCGTCCAGCATCAGCACGTTCGGCTCCCCCACCATGAGGCGCAACAGCTGCAGACGGCGCCGCTCGCCACCGGAGAGCTCGGCCACGGGCGTCCACTGCCGCGACGTGCCGAAGCCCAGTTGCTCCAGCAGCTGCCCGGTGGACAGGTCCCTGCCGCCGACCTGGAACGAGTTGCCCTCCCGGGCCATGACCTCGGCCACCCGGAGGTGGGAGACCTCGTCGAGCTCCCGGACGTCCTGGGTGAGGATGGCGGTCTGCACGGTCTTGCCGCGCCTGACCCGCCCGGAGTCCGGCTGCACCTGCCCGTCGAGAAGGCGCATCAGGGTCGACTTGCCGGCACCGTTGACGCCCACGATCCCCACCCGCTCACCGGGGGCCAGCCGCAGCGTGACGTCGTCGAACAGGGTGACGGGCGCGCCGCCGTCGGGGCCGGGGATCGTGTAGGTGACCGACTCCAGGTCCAGGACGTCCTTGCCCAGCCGGGCGGTGGCCATCTTGGCCAGCGAGACGGAGTCCCGCGGTTCCGGCACGTCGGCGATCACCGCGTTCGCCGCCTCGATGCGGAACTTGGGCTTGGAGGTGCGGGCCGGGGCGCCGCGGCGCAGCCAGGCCAGTTCCTTCTTCACCAGCTGCTGCCGCTTGGACTCCATCACGGCCGCGGCGCGGTCCCGTTCGGCCCGGGCCAGCATCCAGGCCGCGTACCCGCCGTCGAAGGGCTCCACCGTGGCGTCGTGCACCTCCCACGTGCGGGTGCAGACCTCGTCGAGGAACCAGCGGTCGTGCGTGACCACGAGCAGACCGCCGTCGGTGGCCCGCCAACGGGTCTTGAGGTGCCCGGCGAGCCAGGCGACGCCCTCGACGTCGAGGTGGTTCGTGGGCTCGTCGAGGAAGATCAGGTCGTCGTCGCCGGCCAGCAACCGTGCCAGGGCGGTGCGGCGTCGCTGTCCGCCGGACAGGGTCCCAACGGTGCGCTCCCAGTCCAGGCCGCCGAGCAGGCCTTGCATGACGTCGCGGATCTTCGGGTCCGAGGCCCACACGTGGTCCGGGACGTCCCCGACGACGGCGTGCTTGACCGTGTCGGCATCGTCGAGGTCGTCCCGCTGGTCCAGCACGCCCAGGGTGACGCCGCCCCGGCGGGTGACCCGGCCGGCGTCGGGTTCCTGCTGGCCGGCCAGGATGCGCATCAGCGTGGACTTGCCGTCGCCGTTGCGGCCGACGAGGCCGATGCGGTCGCCCTCGTCCACGCCCAGGGAGACGGCGTCCAGGACGGTGCGGGTGCCGAAGGAGATGCCGATGTTCTCGGCGCCGAGCAGGTGTGCCATGAAGCGGTGTGGTCCTTAGGTTCGGGGGTGTGGGTGGGGCCGGGGTGTGGGTGGGGCCGGGGCGGAGGTCCCGCGGTGGGTGCCGGGCGCTAGAGCACTCGGGCTCCGTGCACCGGGCCGTGCACGGCGATCGCCGCCACGCCGGTGCGGTCCTCCAGGCGCGCGGCCAGCTGGAAGGACTCCTCCGCGCTGCGCGTCAGGAACATCACGGTGGGGCCGGAACCGGAGACCTGACCGGACAGCGCGCCCTCCTCTAGGCCGACGTCCAGCATCTCGGACAGCTCCGGCACCATGGTGGCCGCCGGGACCTGCAGGTCGTTGCGCAGCAGCAGGGCCAGTTCCTCGGCGTTGCCCGCGGTGAGGGCCTGGACGAGGTCCCGGTCCACCTCCGGGTCGGTGTCCGGGGTGGGCAGGGTGCCCTCCGCGCGCAGCCGGTCCAGCAGGGCGTAGACCTGCGGGGTGGACAGGCCGGTGGCAGCGGGCACCAGCACGAGGTGGACGGGGTGCCGGGCCAGCAGCGGGGTGAGCTCGTCACCGACGCCGAGCCCGACGGCGGCCCCGCCCATCACCGCGAACGGCACGTCCGCGCCCAGCGACGCGCCGATCGAGGCCAGGTCCTGCCGGGACAGTCCCGCGTCCCACAGCGCGGCACAGGCCATCAACGCCGCCGCCGCGTCCGCCGAGCCACCACCCATGCCACCGGCCACGGGCACCTGCTTGGTGATCTCCAGGTGCACTCCGTGGGTGGCCGGGTCCAGTCCGAGGTGCTCGCGCAGCAGCAGGGCGGCCCGGGCGGCCAGGTTGGAGGAGTCCTGCGGGATGAGGTCCGGGTCCACGAAGACGCTGGAGTTGTCGGCGAGCGAGACGGTGACGTCCCCGTCCGCGCGGGGCGTGGCCGTGACCTCCTCGGCCATGGACACGGCCAGGTAGACGCTGGCGACGGGGTGGTAGCCGTCCGGCCGCGGGCCGCCGACGGCCAGGGACAGGTTCACCTTGCCGGGCGCCTGCGCGGTCACGTGGCTGAACAGCCGGCCGGACTCGGGGTGGGAGGCCGTCGGGCTCATGCGCCGGTACCCCGTTCCGGCCGGGCGGCGGCGATCCGGGCGAAGGCCTCGATGCCCAGCACCTCGCCGCGGGCCCGGGGGTCCACTCCGGCGGCGCGCAGGGCGGTCTCGGCGGCGACGGGCGAGCCCGCCCAGCCGGCCAGCGCGGCGCGCAGCGTCTTGCGGCGCTGGGCGAAGGCGGCGTCCACGACGGCGAAGACCTGCTTCCGCGTGGCCGTGGTCTCCGGCGGGTTGCGCCGGGTGAAGGCCACGAGCCCGGACTGGATCTTGGGCGCGGGCCAGAAGACGTTCTTGCCGATGGTCCCGGCCTTGCGTACCTCGGCGTACCAGGCCGCCTTGGCCGAGGGCACCCCGTAGACCTTGGAACCGGGGTCCGCGGCGAGGCGGTCGGCCACCTCCTCCTGGACCATGACCAGTCCGTGCCGCAGCGAGGGGACCTCCGCCAGGAGGTGCAGCAGCACCGGGACGGCCACGTTGTAGGGCAGGTTGGCCACGAGCGCGGTGGGGGGACCGGGCGCCCGGGCGGGGCGCACGGAGTCGATGGCGGCGGCGGAGACGTGCATCGCGTCGGCGAGCAACACCCCCAGGCGGTCACCGGCTCCTGGCCGGAATTCGGACGCGGTCTGGGCCAGGCGCCCGGCCGGGACCGGGTCGATCTCCACGGCGGTGACCGCGGCGGCGGCGTCCAGCAGGCCCAGCGTGAGGGAGCCCAGGCCGGGGCCGACCTCCAGGACGTGTTCCTCGGCCGTGGTCCCGGAGGCGGCCGTGATCCGCCGGATGGTGTTCGGGTCGATGACGAAGTTCTGCCCGAGCGTCTTCGTGGGACGCAGGTCCAGCTCCGTGGCCAGCCGGCGGATGTCGGTGGCGGAGAGCAGGGGGGCGTCAGGGGCGGTCACGCGTTCCATCCTACGGGGGCGGCAATGCCCAAGGGCCCGCCGGAGCGGGCCCTTGGGGACAACGGGTGTTCGGTGGCTCGCGCCGGGGAGCCGTGGATCAGCGCAGGCCGAGCTTGGAGGAGCAGGCGGGCCAGTGTCCCCAGCCGCCGTTGGCGCGCAGCACCTCGGCGGTGGCGATCTGCTCGGCGGGCGTGGCCTGGTGCGGCAGCGGTGCGTAGCGGGTGCCGCCGGCCCCGGCCCAGGAGGAGGCCGAGAACTGCAGGCCGCCGTAGTAACCGTTGCCGGTGTTGATGGACCAGTTGCCGCCGGACTCGCACTCGGCCAGGGCCTGCCAGGCACCCGAGGCGGGGGCGGAGGCCTGCTCGGGCCGGGGGGCGGGGGTGGTCTCGCGCGGAGCGGACGGGCGGGCGGCGGAGGAGCTGGACGGGGCGGATGCGGCCGCCTCGGTGCGGGTCGGCTGCGCGGCCTGCCGCGGGGCGGGCTTCGGGGCCGGGGCCTTGGTGCCGACGGCGATGCGACGGTCCACCGGCTCGCGCACGGTCTCGGTCGCGGTGGCCTTGCGGCCGGTGACCTTGCCGTCCACGGTGGTGACGGTCCACGTGGTGACCTGCTTGCCGGCCCGGCCCTCGGCGACGACCTCGGTCCTGCCGCGGGCCAGGTCCTCGTCCTGGACCTTGACGGTCTCGAACGGAACGGCCTTCGCGGTGGTCGTCGTGGCGGTGTCCACGCGCTGCACGGTGACGGTCATGCCGGAGGTGACGGGGGTGTCCCCGGCGGGAGAGAGGCGGTCATTGCCGTCGAAGTCGACCTTGCCCTGGCGCAGGGCCTGCTCGACGGTCGCGGCGCCGGTGGCGAAGGCCCGCTCGAACGTGCCGGACTTCACGGTGACGGCCTTGGGCAGGACCACGTCGACCTGCGAGGCCCGCTCCAGGTTCAGGACGGTGGAGCCCAGGGACCCGGCATCGGCGTCGTCGGCACCGGTGGCGGAGGCCGGGGCCGCGTCGTCGGCGGAGGCGGTGGCCTCGGCGCCGCGCTGGGTGGACACGAGGGCCACCAGTCCCACGATCACCAGGGCGAGGGTTGCCACCTGGGCGATCAGCTTGGCCAGACGGCCCTTCATCACTCGTGCCATGGATATCCAGTCGTCGTCGCATCCGGGCACGGGTTCAGGTCGGGCCCATGGCAGGCGTCCGACGGCCCGATCCGGCCAATTGGTGATCTACGATAACGGCTGGATAACAAAGATATCAAATTGGTCACGAACCGGCGTGGTCAGCGCGCCTTTCCCGCCTGCCGGTGCAGCCCTCAGAACTCGCCGTAGACCCTCCGGGTGTTCGCCGCGATCGCCGCACTGAGGGCGTCGACCTCCATGCCCCGGACCTCGGCCATCCGCCGGACCGTCAGGGGCACCAGATAGGGCGCGTTCGGCCGGCCGCGATGAGGGTGCGGGGTCAGGAAGGGCGCGTCCGTCTCCACCAGGACCAGGTCCTTCCGGGCCTCGGCCAGGGCGGCCCGGAGGTCGTCGTTCGCGGCGAAGGTCACCGGGCCGGCGAAGGACATGTACCAGCCGTGCTCGTTGCAGGTCCGGGCCAGGGCCGCGTCGCCGGAGAAGCAGTGGAACACCACCTTCTCCGGCAGGTCCGGGGTGTCCAGCAGGATCCGCACCACGTCCTCGTGAGCGTCGCGGTCGTGGATCTGGACGGCCTTGCCGAGGCGGTGGGCCAGGTCAAGGTGCCACCGGAACGCCTCCTGCTGGGAGCCGACCCCCTCGGGCCCGGTGCGGTAGTAGTCCAGCCCGGTCTCCCCCACCGCCCGCACCCGCGGGTGGGCGGCCATCTGCTCGATCTGCTCCAGGGCGGCCTCGAGGTGTCCGCGCTCGGCCAGCCGGGCGGCGTCGTTGGGGTGGATCGCCACGGCCCCGAGCAGTCGGGGCTCCGCCTCGATGGCCGCCAGGGTGAACCGGGCCGACTCCACGTCGCAGCCGACCTGGACGGCACCGGACACCCCGGCGGCCGCGGCCGCGTCCATGGCCTGGTGCACGTCCACGGTCACGAGACCGTCACGGAAGTCCAGGTGGGTGTGGTTGTCCACCACGGGCACCGTGAGCGGTTCGGGGGCGGGCGGGTACTCCAGGCGCCGCTTGCGCCGCGACTTCTCCTCGGTGGGCTGGCGCCGGCGTTCCCCGGGAACGGCGGGCGCCCCGGGCTCCTCGTCCGGGGCCGGACGGTAGGCCGCCGGGACCGCTGCGTCCGGGCGGCCGACGCGATCACCGCTGCCGGCGGGATCGGTGGACGGGGCGGTGCGGACGTCGTCAGGAGTGGACATGCCTTCATGCTAGGGCGCGGGCCGGGCCGCATGACCGCGGGAGTCGGCACCGACGGACGGGCGCGGCCGCCCTCGATACGATGGCCGGATGACTGAACCGCAGGCCACCGTCCTGTTCGTGTGCACGGGCAACATCTGCCGTTCCGCCTACGGCCACCACCTGCTGGCCCGTCGGCTGGAGCATGACGCCCCGGGCCGGTACCGGGTCGTCTCGGCGGGCACCCAGGTCAACCCGCGGCTCACGGTGCCGCCACAGGTCCACGCCCTGCCGCGGGCCGGCTCGCTGCAGACCCTCACCGACCATGCCCCCATGCAACTGACCGGGCGGGCCGTGGGCGGGGCCGACCTGCTCCTGGCCGCCACCTCCGACCACTCGGCCGTCATCCTGCGGGAGACGCCGGCGGCGCTGAACCGGTCCTTCACCATGCTCGAGTTCGGGGCAGCGGCCCGGGCGATGGCCACGGGGGAGATCCCGGCATGGCCCGCCCCGGCGGCGGGATCGACCACCCTGGCCGAGGACGTCCGCTCGCTGGCCCGGCACGTCTCGCGTCATCGCCCCAGGGTCCGCGGATCCCTGGCGACGATCGACCTGCCCGACCCGTACGGCCAGGCGGACACCGCCTACACGGAGATGGCGTCCGCACTGGAACCGGCCGTCGAGCACATCGCCGACCTGCTGGTCGGCCTGGCCCGCCGCGACTGAGGGACCGGGCGGTACGGCGGGACTGAGGGTCGGGCGGCGGGGCGGACCGGCGTCGGCCGGCTCAGCGCCCGGGCGCGGGGTGGAACCGCTGCTGGGCCTTCTCCAGGCCCGACTCCACCAGTTCCACCACGGCGTCGGCCGCCCGGTCCACGTGCAGCGGCAGCAGCTCGCGCTCGGCCGCGGTGAACGGACGCAGCACGTAGTCCGCGGCCGGCTGGCGCCCGGGAGGCCGGCCGATCCCGACCCGCACCCGGGGGTAGTCCCGGGTGCCGAGCACCTGGGAGATGGACTTCAGGCCGTTGTGCCCGCCCTCGCCTCCACCGGTCTTCAGGCGCAGGGTGTCGAAGGGGATGTCCAGCTCGTCGTGCACCACGATCAGGTGCTCGGGCCGGATCGAGTAGAACCGCGCCAGGGCGCCCACCGGGCGCCCTGACACGTTCATGTAGCTGGCCGGCTTGGCCAGGATCAGCTTGGGTCCGCCCGGACGCACGTGCGCGGTCCCGACGGCGGCGCCGGCCTTGTGCGCGGTCAGTCCGGTGCCGAAGCGCCCGGCCAGCTCGTCCACGACCATCTGGCCGACGTTGTGCCGGGTGCGGGCGTAGTCGGGCCCGGGGTTGCCGAGCCCGACCACGAGCCACGTCGCCGACGCACCGCCGGAACCGGCCGCCGACGACGAGGTACCCTGCACGGTCATCGGGTCGATCAGCCCTCGGCCGGGGCCTCGGAGGCGCCCTCGGCCGCCGCCTCGCCCTCACCGGTCTCGCCCAGGTCCTGGACGGTGGGCTCGGAGATGGTGGCGATGACGTAGTCGTCCTCGAGCTCCAGGGTGGTGCCGGCCGGCAGCTGGATGTCGCGGCCGTAGACGTGCTCGCCCGCGGCGCGGCCCTCGATGACGATGGTGACGTTGTCCGGCAGGTGGGTGGCCTCGGCCAGCACCGGCACGGTGGCCTCCTCGAGGTTGAACACGGTGTTCGGGGCGGCCTCGCCCTCGACGTGCACGGGCACGTCCACGACGACCTTCTCGCCCTTGCGCACCACGAGCAGGTCGAGGTGGTCGACGGTCTGCTTGATGAAGTTGCGCTGGATGTCCTTCGGCAGCACGAGGTGCTCCTCGCCGTCGTGCACCAGCGTCAGCAGGGCGTTCGGGTTGCGGACGGCCAGCGTGGTCTGCTGGGCCGGCATCAGGATGTGGACCGGGTCGGTGCCGTGGCCGTAGACGACGGCCGGGATCTGGCCGGCGCGGCGGGCCTGGCGCGCGGCACCCTTGCCGAAGTCGTCACGCAGGGTGACCTGGATCTTGATCATGTCGCTCATGGTTCTCCTCCTGTACTCGCTCTCCACTCCACCGTCGGTGGAACGGGCCTTCCAGGCAGGACTTCGCCGCATCCCCTCGCGCGGACCGGCCGGGAGTCCGGACTGGACCCACCGGGACGACGGTCCAGGAGGTGCGGCGGCCTCGTCGATCACGGAGCGGGACGCTCCCTCGCCTGGGCAACGCCGACCATCCTACCAGTGGTGCCAGTAGGCTGGCGGAACGACCCGGCCGTGGTGTCCGCACCCCTATCCCCAGGAGGACCCGTGGAGAACCCGCAGCAGGACTGGGAGGCCGGTGGTGAGCGGCTGACGGCCACCACCGCCGCCATGCTCTCGGCCATGGACTCCGTGGTGGACGGCAAGCACCGGGCGGTCCGCACGGCCGTCCTGGTCCTGCTGGCCGGCGGCCACCTGCTGGTGGAGGACGTCCCCGGCGTGGGCAAGACCCTGCTGGCCAAGGCCCTGGCGCGGACCGTGGGCGGCACCGTCAACCGCATCCAGTTCACCCCGGACCTGCTGCCCTCGGACGTCACGGGGGTCTCCGTGTTCAACCAGGACCGGCACACCTTCGAGTTCCGGGCCGGGGCGGTGTTCGCCAACGTCGTGATCGGCGACGAGATCAACCGGGCCTCCGCCAAGACCCAGTCCGCCCTGCTGGAGTGCATGGAGGAACACCAGGTCACCGTGGACGGCACCACCCACCGGCTGGACGAGCCGTTCATGGTGGTGGCGACCCAGAACCCGGTCGAGTCCGAGGGCACCTACCCCCTGCCGGAGGCACAGCGGGACCGGTTCATGGCCCGGATCACCATGGGCTATCCGGACGAGGACGCCGAACTGCAGATGCTGCGCACCCACCACGGTCCGCTGCCCTCGGCCGCTCCCGTCAACCGGCTCGCCCCGGTCACGTCCACCGACGACGTGTTGCAGATGATCGAGGCCGTCTCCCGGGTGCACGTCTCCGAGCCCGTGGCCCGGTACGTGGTGGCCCTGGGCCGGGCCAGCCGGCAGCACGCGGACGTGCTGGTGGGAGCCAGCCCCCGGTCCCTGCTGCAGCTCACCCGGGCGGCCAAGGCCGAGGCCGCGCTGAACGGCCGGTCCTACGTGACGCCGCAGGACGTGACCGACGTCGTGGGGGTGGTGTTCCCGCACCGGTTGATGCTGCGGCGCCGGTCCGCGCACGACGCCGCGGAGGCCGAGGCGGTCACCGACCGCATCCTGCACTCCGTGGCCGTCCCGGCCGGCGTCTGAGACCGGGTGGGACGATGGGCACCGGTCCGCTGAAGCCGACGACGCGGGGGCTGGCCATCGGGGTGGCCGCCGCGGTGCTGGTGCTCGGCGGGCTGGTCCTGGGACGGCGGGAGGCCATCGCGATCGGGCTGTTCCTGGCCGCGCTCCTCGCCGCCTCCCTGGCCGCGCTGGCCGTGCACGCGCACCTGGCCCGCCGGACCCGGTTGGTGCGCACGGTGTCCCCCCGGGTCCTCGTGGCCGGGGGCGACGTGCGGGTGACGTTCTCGGGCGTGGTGCCCGGCCTCAGGGACGCGCTGCCCGGCCGCGCCCCGGTCCCGGTGCCGTCCGGTGGTTACCGGTGGCCGGCACCCCGGCGGGGGGTGTACGACGTCGGCCCGGCCCTGACGCACCTGCGCGGCCCGTTCGGCCTGTGGACCGGGAGCGCACCGGTGGCGGCCACGAGCCGGGTGCGGGTGCTGCCCCAGCCGCTGGACGACGAGGCACTGGACGGGGTCCTGCGGGCCGGGACCGGGGAGCACGACGCGGCGGACCTGCTCGGCAGCGAGGCGGCCCCGGATGACCTGCTCGTGCGGGACCACCGGGACGGGGACGCCCTGACGCGGGTGCACTGGGGTGCCACCGCCCGCACCGGACGGCTCATGGTGCGCCAGGAGGAGTGGGCGCACGACCCCTGGACCGTGGTGGTCCTGGACTGCCGGGCAGTCTCCTTCGCCACCGGCCGGCACCAGGTGGACGGCGGGGCGGGCCGGGGCTGGACGACGTCCGCGGCGTTCGAACGGGCGGTCAGCGTGGCCGCGGCGGTCATCGACCGGTTGCACTCCTCCGGCCACCACGTGCTGCTGATGGACCAGGACGGCAACCGGCTGGAGCCCGAGCTGGCCGCCGCCGTGCTCGAACCGGCGCTCCGGGAGGCGGCCTGGCCCGCCGCCCTGCCCTCCCAGGTCACCACCGTCATCGCCCTGCTGGGCACCGCGGTCGGGCAGGACGTGCCGGTCATGGTCACCCTGCCCCGCACCCTGCACCGCGTGGCCCTGCTGTTCGGGGCCGGTGAGGCCGTGCCGGTCGGGCCCGCCGGACCGGTAGGGCCCGCCGCCGCGCTCGAGCAGGACGGCTGGCTGGTGGCGGGGGTCCGGACATGACCGGCGTGCTGTCCCGGGCCGGGGCCGCCTGGCTGCTGGCCGCCCTCACCGGTGCCCTGGTGGTCGCCGCCGCGCTGTCCCTGGGCGCCGTGTTCGATGCCCCGCCCGCGGCCTGGTTGCCGCCCTCGTCCGTGCCGGCCGTCCTGGGACTGGCCGGGGCCGCCACCGTCCGCTCCCTCGGAGGCCGGGTGCTCCGCCCCCTGCTGGTGGGGCTCGCGGTCGCCGCCGGGGCCTGGTGCCTGCAGTGGTGGCCCGAGACGCTCCTGGCGGGACTGCTGCCCCAGCAGGAGACGGCGGGGGCGATCGCCGCCTCGGCCGCGGAGCTGCGCGAGACCATCTGGACGGACACCGTCCCGGTGACGCCCACGGATCCGGCGCTGGCCGCCGTCGGGGCGGTCCTGGCACTGACCGCCCTGGTGACCGACGCGATCGCCGTCGGGTTGCGCTCCCCCGCGATCGCCGGGATCCCGCCGCTGGCCCTGATCGGGGGTGCGGCCGTGATCACGGCGGGGGTGACCCCGTGGCCGGCCCTGGCCATCGCCGCCGGGGCCTGGCTGGCCCTGCTGGCGGTGGGCAGCGACTCCCTGCTGTCCCTGATCCACGAGGCGCCCGCCCCCGGGGCCCGCCCGGAGTCCGACCGGCCGGCCGGTGGCGCCTCCTGGCCGGCCGGCACGGTGGCGACCGGCGCGGCGGCCGTGGCCGCCCTGGTGGCCGGAGCCACCCAGGTGCCGTTCCTGGCCACCGGGCTGGCCCCCGAGGGGCAGCGCTTCGTGCTCGGCCAGGGTGCGGGCCCGGTGAACCCGGCCGCCGATCTCGGCCGCGAGCTGCGCAGCTCCACCGGGTACGCCGGGATCCGCTACGAGACCGAGGACGGCCGGGGCGTCTACCTGCGCACCGCGGTGGTGGAAGATGTCCAGGACTCACCCTGGGAGGCCGTGCCGCCCCAGTACTCGGGGCCGCCCACGATCACGGGCTTCGACCCCGCCGGTGCGCGGCTGGCCGGCGGTTCGGACCGGCTCCTGGCGCAGGCCGCCGCCGGTGGGGACGGTCCGTGGTCGGTGGTGAGCCTGTCCCTGGACGACTGGTCCGGGAACTGGGCCCCGCTGCCGGACCAGGTCTGGCGCGTGGACCGGGTCGTGGGCGACTGGGGCTGGCAGGTGGAACCGTCCACCTCCGTCGCCTACCGCCGGGAGTCGACTCCGGTGGAGCTCGACTACCGGGCCGCCGTCGTCCCCGTGCGGATGGGCCTGGAGGAGCTGGCCTCGCTGACCCGCCCGGGCGCCCCGCAGGGCATCTACAACCGCTGGGGCTCCGGACCGGAGCTGGAGGGCTCCCGGGTCGAGGCCCTGGCCCAGGAGGTCACCGCCGGGATGACCAACCCCGTGGAGCAGGCCGCCGCCATCCAGGCGCACCTGACCTCCGGGCGCTTCACCTACTCCGAGACCGCCCCCGTGGAGCGGGGCTACGACGGCTCGGGACTCCGGATGACGGAGCAATTCCTCGAGGCCGGGGCCGGATACTGCATCCACTACGCCTCCGCGATGACCATGATGGCCCAGTCCGTGGGCATCCCCGCCCGGGTGGTGGTGGGCTACGCACCCGTCGCCGCGACCCCGGGCACCGGGACGCAGCACCGGGTGACCTCGGACCGGGCGCACTCCTGGCCGGAGCTGTACCTGAACGGCGTCGGGTGGGTCCCCTTCGAGCCCACCCCGGGGGTGGGACGGACCCCCAGCTACACGCAGGCCCAGGGGTCCGGTGACCCGACGCCCGAGGCCGACCCCAGGCTGCCCGGAACGGCCGCGTCGCCGAACGCGCCCCTCCCCGCGTCCGGATCCGGCGGGGAGGGAGCGGGCTCTGCGGGGCGGGACGGCGCGGCCCGCGTCGACCGGACGGTCGGCTCGATGGTGCTCGGCCTGACGCTGGCGGCGGCCCTGGCCGGACTGGCCGTGCTGCCCCGCTGGCTCCGTGCCCGACGGCGGCGTCGGCGGCTCGGCGCCCGCACCGGGCAGGTGCAGGGCCCGGCACCGGGGGCGATCGACGGACCGGACCCCGCGGCCGATGCGCGGCGGATGCGCCGGCGGGTCCGGGACGCGTGGCAGGAACTGGAGGACACCGCGACGGACCTGGGCCTGGGGCGCCGGGCGTACGAGCCCGAACCGGCGTTCGCGCACCGGCTGGCGGGCCGGAGCACCCGGGACGGGGCCCGGCCGGACGGCAGGAGTGGGGCCACCGCCACCGCCACCGTGGCGGCCGTGGACAAGGAGGTCGAGGCGATCGTCGACGCCATCTCATGGGCCCGCTACGCCCCGGACGCCTCGCCCGCCCCCACGACGGTGCCCGGGACGGTGGGGCGGGTCCGGGCGCTCGTCACCGCCCTGGAGCAGGCCGCGGACCCGGCCATCCGGCGCCGGGCCCGGTGGCTGCCCGCGTCACTGCTGCCCGCCCCGGGCCGGCCCGGATCGCCCGCCCGGCCCGGCTGGCTCGACTGGCCGGGCTGGCTCGACTGGACCAGGGACCGCAACCGGCGCGGGTGACCGGGTGCACCCCACCGTCGGTGCCCGCACACGGCACGGGCCCGGCCGAAGCCGGGCCCGTGCCGTGTGCGGGACTGTGGAGGGGCCGGACTACTTCTTCGCGGCGTAGGGGTCGGCGATGCCGATGTACTGCACCGTGGTGTACTCCTCGATGCCCTCGGCGCCGCCCTCGCGCCCCAGGCCCGACTGCTTCACGCCGCCGAACGGGGCGGAGGCGTTGGAGATGACGCCCGCGTTGAAGCCGACCAGGCCGAACTCGATCTGCTCGGAGACCCGGAACATCGTGTTGACGTCCTTGGTGTAGATGTAGGACGCCAGGCCGTACTGGGAGGCGTTGGCCAGCTCGATGGCCTCCTGCTCGGTGGCGAAGGTCGTCACGGGGGCCACCGGGCCGAAGATCTCCTGGGACAGGATTGGGTTGTCCTTGCCCACGGACAGCAGGGTCGGGATGTAGAAGAAGCCCTCGCCCTCCTTGGGGGTGCCACCGGTGACGACCTCGCCGCCGGCCGCGACGGACTCCTGGACCAGGGCGTGGATGTCGTCCCGCGCGCCGCCGTCGATGATCGGGCCCACGGTGGAGTCCGGCTCGGTGCCGCGGGCCGGGTTCAATGCGGCCAGTGCGGCGGCGAACTTGGCCGTGAACTCCTCGGCCACGTCCTCGTGCACGATGAAGCGGTTCGCGGCGGTGCAGGCCTCGCCCATGTTGCGCATCTTGGCGGCCATGGCCCCCTCGACGGCGGCGTCCAGGTCGGCGTCCTCGAAGACCAGGAACGGGGCGTTGCCGCCGAGCTCCATCGAGGTGCGCAGCACGTTCTGGGCGGCATCCTGCATCAGGCGCACGCCGACCGGGGTGGATCCGGTGAAGGACACCTTGCGCAGCCGGGAGTCCTTCATCAGCGGCCCGGAGATCGCGGAGGCCGAGGACCCGGCGACGACGTTGAGCACGCCGGCCGGCAGGCCCGCCTCCTGCATGACCTGGGCGAAGAGCATGGAGGTCAGCGGGGTGAGCTTGGCGGGCTTGAGCACCATGGTGCAGCCGGCGGCCACCGCCGGGGCGACCTTGCGGGTGGCCATGGCCAGCGGGAAGTTCCACGGGGTGATCAGCAGCGACGGGCCCACGGGCTTGTGCGTCACGATCATCTTGTTCTTGCCCTCGGGCGAGGTGAAGTAGCGGCCGTAGTGGCGCACCGTCTCCTCGGAGAACCAGCGCAGGAACTCGGCGCCGTAGGCGACCTCACCGCGGGCCTCGGCCAGCGGCTTGCCCATCTCCAGGGTCATCAGCAGGGCGAAGTCCTCGGCGCGGGCGGTGACCAGGTCGAAGGCGCGGCGCAGGATCTCGGCGCGTTCGCGCGGGGCGGTCAGCGCCCACTCGGCCTGCACGGCGGCGGCGGCGTCCAGGGCGGCCAGGGCATCGTCCGAGTTGCCGTCCTGGATGGAGAGCAGGACCTTGCCGGTGGCCGGGTCGTGCACGTCCAGGGTCTTGCCGGAGCTGGCGTCCCGCCACTCTCCGTTGATCAGCAGGCCGGTGGGGACGGACTGCAGCAGTTCCTGCTCGCGTTCGGCGGTGACAGTCATGGGGAACCTCATTTCCGGTCGGTCGGCTCGGTCGGCCGGCGGCGGGTGTCGCCGTCGTCGGGGACCGTTCACCTCAGACTACTGCCGCCCGTGGGGCCATCCTGCACAGGTCACAATGCGACACCGGTGCACTGTGCGGGCCCGTCGGGGCGTTGTTCGGCCCTACTGCCGGGAGGCCAGGACCGCCTCGTACAGCTCCCGCTTGGGCACCCCGCGGGCTGCGGCCACGGTGGCCACGGCCTCCTTGAGCCGGGTGCCGGAGGCCACGAGGACCTCCACGTCGGCCACCTGGCCGGCCGTGTCCGTGTCCGGCTCACTGGTGGCCCCGGCGGTGACGATGACGATCTCGCCCCTGATGTCCTTCGAGCCCGCCCACTCGAGCAGGCCCTCGAGGCTGTCCCGGACCACCTCCTCGTGGAGCTTGGTCAGTTCCCGGGCCACGCAGGCGGGGCGGTCGGCCCCGAAGGCCTCCCGCAGGGAGGACAGGGTCGCGGCCAGGCGGTGCGGTGACTCGAAGAAGACCAGGGTCCGGGCGTCCCGGGACAGCTCGGTGAGCAGTCGCGAGCGCTCCCCCTCCTTGCGCGGCAGGAACCCCTCGAAGGCGAAGCGGTCGGTGGGCAGTCCGGACAGCGCCAGCGCGGTGGTCACCGCGCTCGGGCCGGGCGCGCAGGTCACCGGCACGTCTTCCCGGGCCGCGGTCGAGACCAGCCGGTAGCCGGGGTCGGAGACCAGCGGCATGCCGGCGTCGGTGACGACCGCCACCACGGCGCCGTCCCGGGCGGCGTCCAACAGCTCCCGCGTGGACTCGCGTTCGTTGTGCTCGTGGTGGCTGACGACCTTCCCGGTGATCCTGACGCCCAGGCCCTGGGCCAGGTGGTGGGCGCGGCGGGTGTCCTCGGCGGCCACCACGTCCGCGGTGGCCAGCAGGTGCCTGAGGTGCTCGGAGGCGTCCGAGAGGTTGCCGATGGGCGTAGCCGCCAGCACGATCCGTCCACCGGGGTTCTCTGCATCAGCCATGCCCTCATCGTAGGCGCCCGCGATCCCCCACCGACCTGCACGTACCATGGCAGGGTGTTCCCGCCCCCGCACTCCGCCCCGTCGGCCGCGCCCGACGCCGCGGCGTCGTCCCGGCCGGAGGGCCGGGAACCGGCCCCCGTGCGTGACCGCTGGCTGGAGACCCCCCTCGAGGCGTACACCGAGTCCGCCCTGCGGCTGCGGCTGCTCGGGGAGCGCTTCCACCCCGGCCACTGGGGCTGGATCGTCCCACTGGCCGTGACACTGGTGGCCGCTGTGCTGCGCCTGGCCCGGCTGGACCACCCCGACCAGTTGGTCTTCGACGAGACCTACTACGTCAAGGACGCCTTCACCCTGCTGCAGGCCGGTTACGAGCTGAACTGGCCGGAGGAGCACAACGAGCAGTTCGCCGCCGGGAATCCCCGGCCCGAGGACTCTCCCGAGTACGTGGTGCACCCGCCGCTGGGCAAGTGGCTGATCGCCCTGGGCATGCTGTGGTTCGGCACGGACCACGGTGTCGGCTGGCGGTTCTCGGCGGCGGCCGCCGGGACGCTGTCCGTGCTGCTGACCGCCCTGATCGCCCAGCGGCTCTTCCGCTCGGTGTTCCTGGGCGGAGTGGCCGGGCTGCTGCTGGCCGTCGAGGGCCACCACCTGGTGCTCTCCCGCACCGGCCTGCTGGACATCTTCCTGTCCTTCTTCGTGCTGGCCGCCTTCGGCGCGCTGCTGCTGGACCGGGCGCACGGCCGGGCCCTGCTCGCCCGCCGGCTGGCCGGCGTCGCCGACCGCCACGGCGGGGTGCCGCCGCCATGGGCGGGGCGCCACGGACCCTGGCTGGGCTGGCGCCCGTGGCGGCTGGTGGCCGGCGTGCTGCTCGGCGCCGCCTGCGGGGTGAAGCTCTCCGGGCTGGCCTTCGTGGCGGTGTTCGGGCTGATGAGCGTGCTGTGGGACGCCAACGCCCGCCGGGTGGCCGGGATCCGGCACTGGCTGCGCGCCGGGATCGTCCGGGACGGCCTGTACGCCTTCGTCGCCGTGGTCGGCGTCGGCGCGCTCACCTACCTGGCCACCTGGACCGGGTGGCTCGTCACGGCCGGCGGGTACAACCGGCAGTGGCACCTGAGCCATCCGCCGGTGGCGTGGTGGGAGCACCTGGTCCCCGGGGCGCTGCGCTCACTGGCCGACTACCACCGGCAGTCCACCCAGTTCCACGGCGGCCTGGAGTCCGGCCACGACTACGCCTCGAGCCCGTGGACCTGGCCGTTCATGGGCCGGCCCACCTCCTTCTACTATCAGGGGTACGACGACGGTGCGGCCGGCTGCCCGGTCGAGACCTGTTCCGCGGCGATCACCGACCTGGCGAACCCGGTGATCTGGTGGGCCGGCCTGCTGGCCGTCCTGGCCCTGGTGCTCATCTGGCTGGGCCGCCGTGACTGGCGGGCCGGGGCGATCCTGGGCGCCTACGCCGCAGGCCAGCTGGTCTGGTTCCTCTGGCCGGACCGCACCATGTTCTTCTTCTACACGGTGGCCTACGCCCCCTTCCTCGTGCTGGCCGTCACCCTGTGCCTGGGGGCGCTGCTGCGCCTGGGCGGGCCGGTGAACCGCCGCCGGAACACCGTCCTGGTGCTGTCGTTCGTCCTGGTGGCCGTGCTGACCAGCGCGTTCTTCATGCCCGTCTGGACCGGGGAGATGATCCCCTATGAGCAGTGGCGGGCACGCATGTGGATGAGCAGCTGGATCTGAGCCGATAGCATCGGGGCATGCTAGAAGCCAGCACGGACCGGGTCGCCGACCTCCCGGCCGAGACCAATGCCACCGACCATGTCCTGGCCGTGGCGGCCGCCCGCCCCCACTCCCCCGCGTACGCGGTGCGCAACGGTGCCGGCGGCTGGGTGGACGTGTCCTACGCGGCCTTCCTGGAGCAGGTGCGCGCGGTGGCGAAGGGGCTGATCGCCCGGGGCGTGGAGCCGGGGTCCATGGTGGGGATCATGGCCCCCACGAGCTACGAGTGGGCCGTGATCGACCAGGCCATCTGGTTCGCCGGGGCCGCCTCCGTGCCGGTGTACGAGACGTCCTCCCCGCACCAGGTCCAGCACATCCTGACGGACTCGGGCACCCGGCTGGTGTTCACGGCGGCCGACCGCCAGGCCGACGCCGTGCGGCGGGCGGCCGCACTGGCCGGCGTCGAGGTGGGCATCGAGTTCCTGGACGCCGCCGGGCTCGCCGCACTGGCCGAGGCCGGGCGGGGCGTGACGGACGCGGCGCTGGAGGCCGCGCGCTCGAGCGCCACGCTGGCCGACCTCGCCTCGCTCGTGTACACCTCCGGGACCACCGGGCGGCCGAAGGGCACCCGGATCACGCACGGCAACTTCGCCGTGGGCGCGGTGAACCTGCTGCCCTTCGCAGAGCAGATCGTGGGCGGGGGTGAGCAGCGCACCCTGATGTTCCTGCCGCTGGCCCACGTGCTCGCCCACGCCGTGCAGTACGTCTGCCTCGTCGGCGGCATCCAGATCGCCCACGCCTCGGACCTGAAGACGCTCACCGCCGACCTGGCCTCCTTCCACCCCACCTGGCTGCTGGCCGTGCCGCGGGTGTTCGAGAAGCTCGACGCCGGCGCCGCCGCCAAGGCCCGCGAGGGTGGCACCGAGAAGGTCTTCGCGGCCGCCCGGCGCACGGCGGTCGAGTACTCCGAGGCGCTGGACTCCCAGGCCCGCGGCGAGGGCAACGGCCCGGGCGCGCTGCTGAGGGCCCGGCACGCCCTGTTCGACCGGCTCGTGTACCCCAGGATCCGGGCCATCCTGGGCGGGGCGGCGAAGTACACCGTCTCCGGGGCGAGCGCGCTGAACCCCGAGCTCGCCCACTTCTTCCGCGGCGCGGGACTGGGCATGCAGGAGGGCTACGGCCTGACCGAGACCACGGCCCCGGCCACCCTCAACATCCCCGGCCACACGCGGGTGGGCTCGGTGGGGCTGCCGGTGCCCGGCACCACCATCCGGATCGCCGACGACCGGGAGATCCTCATCAAGGGCCCCATCGTGTTCGACGGATACCACCGGCTGCCGGAGGAGACCGCCGCCGCCTTCGACGCCGACGGGTTCTTCCGGTCCGGGGACATCGGGCGGCTGGACGAGGACGGCTTCCTCTACGTCACCGGGCGGAAGAAGGAGATCATCGTCACCGCCGGCGGCAAGAACGTCTACCCCACCCCGCTGGAGGAGGCCATCCGGTCCTCCGGGGTGGTCTCCCAGGTGGTCGTGGTCGGCGACGGGCGGCCGTACGTGGGCGCGCTGGTCACCCTGGATCCCGACGGGCTGTCCCAGTGGGCGACCGCCCAGGGCCTGCCGGCGCCGACCCTGCAGGAGGCCTGCACGGACCCGCGGGTACGGGACGAGGTGCAGAAGGTGGTGGACGCGGCCAACGAACAGGTCTCCCGCGCCGAGTCCGTGCGCCGGTTCCTCATCCTCGACACCGAGCTCACCGAGGAGTCCGGCCACCTGACCCCCTCCCTGAAGCTGCAGCGCAAGGTCGTCATGGACGACTACGCCGCCGCCATCGAGGACCTCTACCGGGCGGACTGATCCCCCGGGCCCGGCCTGTCCGTGGAACGCGACGGCGGCCGGGAGCACCGTGCTCCCGGCCGCCGTCGCGGACGCGTGGTCAGGCCGCGTCCGCCCAGTCGTTCCGGCGCCGGATCAAGTCCTCCTGGGCCAGCCGCGAGTCGTACCGGCGCCGCCGGGTGGGCCAGGTGAACACCAGCGTGAGGACCAGGGTCAGCAGGACGAGCACGCCCACGGCCAGCCCGGCATCGATCCAGAACTGGTTCGGGTAGAGCCGGATCAGCGCGTCGCTGGCCAGGAACGTCCACGTGCCCTCGGCGAAGAACAGGCCGTGGAACGCGGCGAAGAACTGCTGCCAGCCCAGCACCGCCAGCACGCCGAGCGCGATCAGCACCACCAGCATCCACAGGGACCCGGCGAACAGGGCACGGCGGATCCCGCCCTTGGCGGCGCGGGACAGCGCCACCATGAACAGCAGGCACAGCAGGCCCAGCAGCAGGCCCACGCCCATCGTGATGAGCATGACGAGCTTGACGTCCGTCATGTGGGAGACCTCGGTGCCCGTGAACAGCGCCGACCCGTCGTGCTGGAGGTCCCCGAGGTAGCGCTCCGGCGCGGCGTTGAACAGGTAGTCCATGCCCGCGGACCCGTAGGTGAGCCGGTCGTCGGTGGTGAAGCCGTACGGGTCGTCCGGGAAGCCCGGGCGGTGGTACTCGATCCACAGGAACACCGGCGAGGCGACGAGCCTCACGGCGGCGATGAGCACCACCACCGGGAAGAAGACCGCCAGCAGCACCTGCATCACCCGCGGTCCCGTCGGGGACCCCTTCAGCGCCTCGTCGCGGGCGGCGGCGCGGGCCTCCGCGTCGCGCAGCTCACGGCGGTTCTCCTCTGGATCCCGCGTGGCCGGCCCGGCGGCAGGGCCGCGGGGGTGCCCCGCCACCGGTGCCGGCAGGCCACCCGGGCCACCGGACCAGGCACTCGCGGGCTGGGGTTCCGGCTCCGGCCGGGCGGTGGCGGTCACCACGTCGGCCTCCGCGCCCCGGGCACGGGCACCCGGCAGGTCCCGGTCCGTGTCCCGTGCCGCGCCTGCCGCTCCTACCGCTCCTGCCGCGCCGATCCCGGCACCGTCGCCGGCGGCCAGGCGCTCCAGTTCACTGCGGTCGATCGACTGGGTGGGCTGGGTGCCAGCCTCGGCCTGGGCGGTCGCGCGCCGGTCGAGACCGGACAGGACCTCGGTGTCGGAGCCCCGGTCGGCGCTCCACCCGGCATCCCGCCCGGCATCCCCCCGGGCATCCCGGGCGGCGGACGCCGGGATCTCGTCCGTGGAGTGCTCGGCCTCGCGGGGACGCACCCCGTCCGGGCCCGCGACGGTGCTGCCGACGGCCCCGGCGCCGGGCGTGGCCTGAGCGGCTCCGTCCGCGGTCCCGGACGCGGCCTCGCCGCTCCCGCCGCTCCCGCCGCTCCCTTCGGTCCCTTCGGTCCCGTCGGCGGCATCGTCCTCGACGTACGCTGCGTAGTCCAGGCCGCTCTCGAACTGCGGCGCCTCCAGGTCCTCCCCGCGGGTGCCACCCCAGTCGTCGACGGTGTCCCGGTCCTCCCGGCTGTCCCCGCCCGGACTCGTGCGTGCCATGGTGTTGCCTCCCGCTCGTTGCGCTGTCGCCTGACCTCGGCACCGAGCCTAGTGTCGTCCGGACCCCAGCCGTCGGGGGCGCACCGCGACCGGGCACGATCCCCTCTCCTCCCGGCGTCGGCGGGGCCGCACTCAGGCGGTGAGCCGGCGGGCGCCGGCGTCGTGGGCCTCGAGGTCCCCGGTGGCCCCGGCACGCACCGCGCGGCGGCCAAGCACGAGCGTGTAGGTCCAGTACGCGGCGAGCACCGCGGCCCCCAGCCCCAGGCGCAGCCAGTGGGGCAGCGCCGAGGGCGTCACGAATCCCTCGACCACCCCGGAGACGGCCAGCACGAGCACCAGGCCGACGGCCACGGTCATCAGGGACCGGCCCTCCGCGGCCAGGGAGTCCAGCCTGGTCCGCTGGCCCGGGGCGACCCAGGCCCAGAAGATCCGCAGGCCTGCCGCCCCGGCGATGAAGATGGCCGTCAGCTCCATGAACCCGTGCGGAAGGATGTACAGGAAGAAGGTGTCCAGTTCGCCGTGGGCGGCCATCACCCCACCGGAGATCCCCACGCCCTGGGCGTTGAGGAACAGGACGTAGGGCACGAAGTAGCCGGTGATGCCGAAGGCCACCTCCTGGGCGGCGATCCAGGCGTTGTTCGTCCAGACCTGGCCGGCGAAGGACGCGGCCGGGTTCTCGGAGTAGTACCCGGTGAACCGCTCCTCGGCGTACTCGCGCACCTGGTCCTCGCTGCCCAGCGCGGCCAGCACCTGCGGCTCCTGCGCCACCCAGAGGCCGAACCAGGCCGCCACCAGGCAGAACAGGGCCCCGAGGACCACGGTCAGCCAGCGGATCCGGTAGAACGCCGCGGGCAACTGCTCCACGAAGAAGCGGGAGAGCCCGGCCGCCGCGTTGGACGGGGCACCCGTGATGCGGTTGCGGGCCCGGGACAGGACCATGGACAGCCCGACCGCCTGGGGGCCGTCCGGGTCGTGGGCCTGCACCACGGCCAGGTGGGCCGAGGCCCGGCCGTAGAGCTCGAGCAGCTCGTCGGCCTGCCCGGCGTCGAGCCGGCGGGTCCTGGCCAACGCGTCGAGACGCTCCCACAGGGAGCGGTGCACGGCGGTGTAGGCGTCCAGGTCCACGGTCCTCAGGGTACCGGCGGCTACGCTGGCCCGAGGCCCGCTCCGCAGGGCCCGACGAGGGAGGACGCATGATGACCACGGTGGTGACCGGTGAGGCCGTGGTCCTGCAGGTGCGGCCGGCCTCGTTCGTGGTGCGCGCCGGCGGCGCACTGCTGGACGGCCTGGTGATCGCCGGGGCCTTCGCGCTGTCCGCATGGGCCCTGGCGGCCACCGTCGGCGAGGGGCTCGACCCCGCGGCCGCCCAGGCCACGGTCCTCACCCTGGTGGTGGCCTGCCTGGTCGGCCTGCCCCTGGCGTGGGAGACCGTCAGCCGGGGCCGCTCCCCCGGCAAGCTCGCCTTCGGCCTGCGGGTGGTCCGGGACGACGGCGGCGCGGTCCGGTTGCGGCACGTCCTGGTCCGCGTCCTGCTGGGCGTGTTCGAACTGTGGATGACCTTCGGTTCGGTGGCGGTGCTGGCCTCACTGTTCAACGAGCGGGGCAAGCGGCTGGCGGACATGGTGGCCGGTACCCGGGTGGTCACCGAGCGACGGCCACGCGTGCCGGCACCCCTGCCCGGGGTGCCCGGGACGATGACGGGCTGGGCGGCCGTGGCCGACGTCGGGCGCATCCCGGATGCCCTGGCCGCCTCCGTGGCCCAGTTCCTGCGCGCCGCGGACCGGGTCCCCCCGATCACCCGGAACGCCACGGCCGTCCGGCTGGCGGCCCGGGTGGCGCCCTTCGTGGCCCCGGGACCGCCCGCCGGCGCCACCATGGAGGAGTTCCTGCTGGCCGTGATGGCCGAGCGGCGCAACCGGGACTACGCCCGGCTCACCCGGCAACAGCGGGCCACCGAGGCAGCCGCCGGGCGCATGCGCTCGCTGCCCTACGCCTGACCGCCGACCATATCCTGGAAAAACCCGTCAGGATGGACAAATCCCCCGGTCATACCGGGGGGATTTGTCCATCCTGTGATGGGTCAGAACGAGAGGACAGAACTCAGTAGCGGTAGTGGTCCGGCTTGTAGGGGCCGGCCACGTCCACGCCCAGGTACTCGGCCTGGTCCTTGCTCAGCTCCGTCAGGTGCGCGCCGAGGGCCTCCAGGTGCAGGCGGGCGACCTTCTCGTCCAGGACCTTGGGCAGGACGTAGACCTGCTTGCCGTACTCCTCGCCGGTGATCGAGCCGTGGCGGGCGAAGAGCTCCATCTGGGCCATCACCTGGTTGGTGAAGGAGGCGCTCATGACGAAGGACGGGTGCCCGGTCGCGTTGCCCAGGTTCAGCAGCCGGCCCTCGGAGAGCACGATGATCGAGCGCTCGGTGTCCGTGCCGGTGTCGAAGGTCCACTCGTGGACCTGCGGCTTGATCTCGGTCTTGACCACGCCGTCCACCCGGGACAGTCCGGCCATGTCCAGTTCGTTGTCGAAGTGGCCGACGTTGCCGACGATCGCCTTGTCCTTCATCTGCAGCATGTCCTGGGCCATGATGATGTCCTTGCCACCGGTGGTGGTGATGAAGATGTCACCGGAGGCCAGGACCTCGTCCAGGCGGACCACCTGGTACCCGTCCATCGCGGCCTGCAGGGCGTTGATCGGGTCCACCTCGGTGACGACCACGCGCGCGCCCTGGCCGCGGAAGGCCTCGGCGGCCCCCTTGCCGACGTCCCCGTAGCCGCAGACCACGGCGGTCTTGCCGCCGATCAGCACGTCCGTGCCCCGCATGATGCCGTCCGGCAGCGAGTGACGGATGCCGTACTTGTTGTCGAACTTGGACTTGGTCACGGCGTCGTTGACGTTGATGGCCGGGAACAGCAACTGGCCGGCCTCGGCCAGCTGGTAGAGCCGGTGCACGCCCGTGGTGGTCTCCTCGGTGACGCCGCGGATGCCCGCTGCGATCCTGGTGAAGCGCTGCGGGTCCTCGTGGATGGAGGCGCGCAGGGTCTCCAGGATGATCTGGTACTCCTCGGCGTCGTCCGTGGTGGGGCTCGGCACGGCGCCGGCGGCCTCGAACTCCACGCCCTTGTGCACCAGCAGGGTGGCGTCGCCGCCGTCGTCCAGGATCATGTTGGGGCCCAGCTCCGGGTCCTGGTCCGCGCCGGGCCAGACGAGGATCTGGGAGGCGGTCCACCAGTAGTCGGACAGGGTCTCGTTCTTCCAGGCGAAGACGGGCACCCCGGCCGGGGCCTCGGGGGTGCCGTTGCCGACGACGACCGCTGCGGCCGCCTCGTCCTGGGTGGAGAAGATGTTGCAGGACGCCCAGCGGACCTCGGCGCCGAGGGCGGTGAGGGTCTCGATCAGCACGGCGGTCTGCACGGTCATGTGCAGCGACCCGGCGATGCGGGCCCCCTTGAGGGGCTGGGCCTCGCCGAACTCCTCGCGCAGGGCCATCAGTCCGGGCATCTCGTGCTCGGCCAGGCGGATCTGGTGCCGGCCGGCCTCGGCCAGGGACAGGTCGCGGACGGCGAAGTCGAAGGTGGCCCCGGGCACGGTGACGCGGTTGGCGTAGCCCGGATCGGTCGCGGGGCTCGGGGCGCTGTCGGCAGGGATCTCAGTCATGCTCCCCAGCCTAGAACAGTCAGCGGGCCCGCCCGGGCCTAGCGTTCGCCGGAGTCACGCAGCAGGCGCAGCACGGGCCGTCCCGGCCGGGCCGGGGCCTCGCCGTTGAGCGGTTCCGGCCGGGGGCCGGCGTCGGGACCGGTTCCGCGGCGCACCGTGGGCCGCGGGGGGTCCTCCCGGGGCGCGGGCTCTCGCACGGCGTGCGCGAGGGCCAGCAGGTCGTCGGGTTCGGGCGGCGGGTGCGGGACGGAGCCCTCCGGCGCCTCGATGCGCAGCAGTTCCCAGCCCTTGGGCGCGGTCATCGTCCGCGCGTGACGCTCGCACAGGTCGTAGGTGTGCGGCTCGGCCAGCCGGGACATCGGCCCCAGGACGACCGTGGAGTCGGCGTAGTTGTACGTCAGGGTCGCCACGGCCGCCGTCCGGCAGCTGGTCTTGGAGCACTGGCGTATCGATCCCACGGCAGACCACCCTACCGCCCCGGCGGGCTCTCGTGGGGAGGCGTGCCCGGTACACACCGGGGCGGTGCGGGACTAGCATCGAGTCATGATGTCCTTCGAACCGATTGCGGTCACTGGGGGCGCTGGAACCGGGGTCCCCGGTGTTCCGCCCGCGCGCCACGCCCGGCGGGACCGCCGGGGCCGGGGACTGCGCGGCCCGTTGCTGCCGGGAGTGCTGCCCGGGTCCCGCACGCGCAATGAGAGGTTCGACGACCACCTGGCCGCGGCCGTCGAACGGCTGGCGGAACTGTGCGGACCGGCCGTGGAGCAGGCGCGCTTCCGCGCCACCATGGTGCCCGAGGGCCTCGAGGAGCGCCTGGAACTCGTCCGGGTCTGGGGTGCGGAGCTGGTCGAGGACCCCACCGGTACCACCCGGCGGGACCCTGACGGCACCGTGGTGATCACCATCCACCGGCGGCCGATCGAGGCCCGGTGCCCGGCCCCGTCGTTGCTGGCCGACCTCGTCTACGGGGCGGTCGTGGAGCAGTGGGCGGCACTGACCGGCGTGGCCCCGGAGTCCGTGGACCCCGACTTCCACTGGTAGGCCGTGCCGGCCCGGCCGGGGGTCAGTACCCGACCCGCACCGGCAGCCCGCCGGACCGCTCGACGCGCGGCGTCACCGGATAGGCCGAGATCCCCTGGGCGGTCCGGACCGAGACCCCGGCGTGGACCTCGCCCTGCACCGTGGCCAGCAGGACACCGGACACGGTGTCGCCCGTGTCCGCCAGTCCCGCGGCCGACACGGTCCGCGTGGCCGCCGGACCGATCCGCCGCACGGTCGGCTCACCGAGGCTCCCGTCGGCGAGCACGGGCGTCAGTTCCACCGCACCGCCCTGCTCCGCGTAGAGCGCCAGGGTCGAGGTGGCGGAGGACGGCAGCGCGACGACCCGTTCCACCCCCAGGGGACGGACGGCGGGCACGGAGGACACGTCGATCGGCCCCCCGGCCGTGCCGCTCTGCCCCTGGGCGCTGGCCGTCACGGGCGCGTCCGCACTGACCGCCACGGTGTACGTGCCCGCGTCCAGGCCGGTCAGCGGCACCCGCACCGTGGACCCGGCCCCGACCCGCACCACCCCGCCGCCGGGCAGCTCCGCCGGCCCGTCGGGACCGCTCACGGACACCTCCGCGGTCGCCGCGAGGCTGGGGGCGGCGATCGTCACGGCGGGCCCCACGCCCTCGTAACCGTCCTGGCCGGCGATCCCGCGTACCGTCCGGGGACCCGGCACCGCGACACCGGGCACGACTGTCCGGGGCGCGGGCGCCGCCGTCGGCTGGATCACGTCCACCCCGCCCGGGACGAGGCCGAACAAGCGGTTCTGCTGGATGAAGGCGCCCACGGCCCCGCCCTGGGCACTGACCCGCACGGCTAGGTGCTGCTCGCCGGGGGCCAGGCCGCCCAGCACCAGGGAACGGGTCTGCCCCGGGGCCAGGACGATGCCCGCCGTGCCGGCCGCCTCCACGGGCCCCTCGGCGCCGTACAGGCTCAGGTCGACCGTGCTGGCGCTCGCGGAGGGGTTGGACAGGACGAGGACGGCGGTGGTCCCCACCGTCGTCGCCGCCCCCGTCAGCCAGTGCTCGTGGGCCGGGGGGATGCAGGAGGTGGCGTCCGTGCCGGCCAGGTCCCCGTCCGCGGCGGAGTACGCCGAGACGGTGTCCGCCCCGGCGGGCTGCCCGCCCAGCGGTTCGACCGCGACGGCGGCCGCCTCGCCGTCTGCTCCCCCGAGCGCCTCGACGCTGGCCTCGCGGACCGGGACGCCGTCCGGCCCGGCCGTGGCCGGCTCACCCTGCTGGACCCGCTCGGGCTGGCGCGGGGTGAGCCGCCGGGTCTCCTGGCCGTCCCCGGCACTCGCACCCGGCACCAGGGGACGCAGGGTGCTGCCCGGGAACCGGCCGGCCAGGTTGGACAGTAGGACGGAGGTCAGGCTCGAGTCGGCCGTGGTGGAGACGGGACTGAACTGGGTGTCCGTCCCGTCCCCGGCGCCCCGGGCCAGTCGCGGAGGCGGCGGGCACACGCCCTGCGCGGGGGCCGCGGAGAGCCGGGCGGGCGCTGCCGTCCCGTCGACCGCGGGCGCCACCGGGGCCGCCAGGCTGCCCAGCGCCACCGCGCCGGCCACCAGGAGCACGACGCCCGCCCCGGCCACCCCGGCGGACACCCGCCCCCGCCGGCCCAGTCCGCGTTCGTGCGCGTGCAGGGCGGCCTGGCGCCGCTGGTCTCGCGCGGCGGCGGCCTGCTGTGTCTTGCGCTGTCCCCTGCTCACCGGCTCGTCGTCCGACCGGGGTGAGTGCTGGAAGGCGTTCATCGCCGGACCGTCCCCTCGCGTGGCCCGCGGTGTCCCCCGCCGGGCCGTTCGCGCGTCCCGGCGTGGGCATCGGCGCGGGCGTCGGTGCGGCGCACCGGGGACGGGATGGCGAGCAGGACGGCGAGCACGAGCAGTGCACCGCCGATCCACCAGGTCCAGCTCCCGCCGGACGGCTCGTGCCACACCTGGAGCCGTCCGCCGCCGGCGGGCAGCTCGAAGGCCTGGGCCCAGTCGCCACCGGTCACGGCCACCGGTTCCAGGGGTGCCCCGTCGAGGGTCGCCCGCCAGCCAGGGTCGGCCCGCTCGGCCAGCACGAGGCGCCGGCCGCCCTCGGCCTCCTCGCCCTCGCGCGCGGCGGTCGCCGTGGCGATCCGGGTGTCCACCCGGTCCCCGTCGCGGGCCACCAGGTGGGTGGTGTTCCCCGCGGCGTCCTCCAGTCGGACGCGCGCCGTGGTGAACCCCATCCGGTCCTGCAGTCCGTGGTCACCGGCCACCGGGATGCCGCCGTCCCGGGACGGGATCACCCGCCACAGCCAGCCGGAGTCGGTCAGGCCCACCGGGGCCAGGCCGGGGACCGCGTCGATGGAGGCCGCGGTGCCGAGCTCCCCGCCGTCGGTGTCCCTCAGCACGACGAAGGCCGCGCCGAAGGACTCCAGCACCGGGCGCGGGTCCGCCGTCGTGCCGGAGACCAGACCGGCCGCCAGGCTGCGCAGGGCCTCGTCCGCGGCGTCCGGCGTCGCGGCCCGGGGGTCCGGGAGCGGGCCGGACAGCGACCGGGCCGCCCACCCGGCGCTGAGCCGGTCCAGGGTGGGCCCGGTGCCCCCGGCGAGGCGGACCTGCAGTTCCTCCGCGCGGCGTTCCAGCACCACGGTGCGGGTGGCCAGCGCACTGGTCCCCTGGTCCGCGGCGGTCGCCGGGACCAGCCGGACGGGACTGGCCACCACGGCGGACCCGGTCCCCAGGGTGGACAGCTCCGGATCCGGCTCGCCGTCGCCCGAGCGCAGCTCCAGTGACTCGGTGCCGGCCGCCTGGAGGGCCTCGGCCGGGACGGCGCGCGGGATGACCCAGAGCCCGGCCGTGAGCAGGACGGAACCGGCCGCGGCGGTGGCGAGCACGGCGGCGCAGGTGCGGCGGGCCGCGCCCGGGGCCCCGAGGACGGTGGAGCCCGCGACCGCCGCGAGCAAGACCCCGAGCACGGCGGTCGAGGTGAAGGGGCCGGTGAACACGGTGACCAGCCGGCCGTCGGTTCCCAGGGAGACGGCGACCAGGGGGGCCACCGAACCGGCCACGACGGCGAGCACGGTGAGGAGCGCCGCGGCGCGGGCGACCTGTCCGGCCCGGCCGCGACGGGCTGCGCCGACCACGGCCAGCACGAGCACCGGGAGGCCGATCACGAGTGCGGCGGTCAGCGCCCAGGGGAAGCCGGGGATCCAGGCGTCGAGCCAGGGCAGGGCCCGCAGCCCGGAGTCCGGGGCGAAGGCCTCCGGGAAACCGAGGAGCTGCTGCCAGGCCGGGGCCGGGTCTGACGCCTGGGGGACGCCGGGATCACCCAGGACGGCCCGTAGGTCCGTCCAGTGGGTCACCAGGGCGGGCAGGAACAGGGCCAGCGCCGGAGCCGGGGTCCACCACAGCGTCCGGCCAGGCCAGCGCAGCACGGCGGCCAGCGCCAGTACGGCCCCGGAGAGGACCGGCAGCAGCGCGGGGGACGCCGCACCGATGACGGCCAGCAGCAGCGCGGTCCAGCCGGAGGCGGTCCAGGAGACCACGCCGCGGTGTCCCGGCCGGATCAGGACGTCGGCCGGGACACCGTCCGTGTCCGGACGGTGGGTGGCGGCGGAGCCGGTGGCCCGGAGCACGGCCAGGGCCAGCCACGGCAGCGCCAGGTGCACCAGCAGGGCCCCCGGCCTGCCCTGGCCCGAGGCCGTCAGCAGTGCCGGTGAGAGTCCCCACAGCAGGGCGGCCAGCAGGCGGGCGGCCCGGCCACGGTCCACGGCGCCGGCCGCTGCCCAGGCACCGAGGGCCGCCAGCGGCATGGCCAGGATCGTCAGCCAGACCAGGACCGCCGAACCGTGACCGGTCGCCCCGAGCACGGCCAGGACCAGGCCGAAGGGGCCGGGCTGCACGGAGGCCCCGGCCCCGGCAGCGGACCAGTCGGCGGTGGCGTGGTGCCACACGTCGGCCGGCGCCCCGGACAGGGGCAGCAGGGAGCCCCCGGACAGGGCCTCGGCACCCAGGAGGTGGCGCAGGCCGAAGAGGCTCAGTCCCCCGAGCAGCAACAGGGCGAACACCAGGCCCGTTCCCACCCAGGCACGTTCGGGGGTCGCCAGGGCGGTGAAGTCGTCGTGGTCGCCGGTCGCCTCGGTCCCGGTGCCGGTGGACCCGGTGCCGTCCCCGATGACCTCGTCGGGCGCCTCGAGGTCGACGAGGCTGCGCCGGTAGGAGCGGACCTCGTGTCGGTCGGCCCGCAACGGGTCGACGACGGACCGCGGCGCCCGCCGGGTACGCCGGGCCTGTCGCCTGGACCGGGCCAGCGAGCCCGGGCGGACGAGGGTGCGCACGGTCCCGTTCAGGTGGGCGGCACCCCGGCCGGGCTCCTTGGCGAGCAGGGCGGCGAGGAATCCGCCGAGTCCGGCGAGCAGTCCCCCCACCCAGAGGAACGGCAGGGCCAGCGGCCGGGCGTGCTTGAGGCGCAGCCAGAGCGAGGACTCCCGCACGGCGGCCGTGCCGGCGGACAGGCCCTCTCCCGCGCCGTCGTGGCCGACCACGGCCTCGGGAACGACCACGACCCGGTGCCCGGCGAGACGGGCGCGCCAGCAGAGGTCGACGGCGGCCGCGGGGGCCGGCCCCTCGGGGTCCAGCCCGCCCAGTGCGGTCCACACGTCCGCGCGGACCAGCAGTCCCGGGGCGGAGACCGCGAAGACGTCGGTGCGCCCGTCGTACTGGCCCTGGTCCAGCTCGCCGGGCTCGATCAGGCTGACCGGCTCGCCGGCGCCGGTGACCGCCAGGCCGACGTCGAGCAGGTGGCGGGGCCGGCCCGGCTCGACCTGCTTGCACCCGGCGATCGCCACGGAGGGGGAGGTCTCCACGGCCGTCAGCAGCCGGCGCAGGGCGTCGGGGGCGGCCCGGGCGTCGTCGTGCAGCCACCACAGCCAGTGCTCGGCGCCGCCGGGCCCGGCGTCCCCCGGGGAGCCGGGGAGCGCGAGCCGGTCGGCGAGCCGGGTGACGGGTGACTGGATGAACCGGACGGCCCGGCCGGCGTCGTCGGCCATGCGGGAGAGCGCCTCCCTCAGGTCGTCGTCCGCCTCGCGCGCGAGGACGACGACGATGCCGTCCGGGGCGCGGTCCTGGTCCAGCAGGGAGCGGACGGCGTCCGCGGCCAGGTCCGGCCGGCGGTCGACGACCACCGCGGCGGTGACGTACGGGTCGGTGCGCTCACCCCCGGCGACGTGGGCCGGGAGGGTGGCAGGAGAGGGGATCAGACCGACCGCTTCCGCAGGCGTCGCCTCTCCCGCTCCGAGAGTCCGCCCCAGATGCCGAAGCGCTCGTCGTTGCCCAGGGCGTACTCCAGGCACTCGCTGCGCACGGTGCAGGCGCTGCAGACCTTCTTGGCGTCCCGCGTGGAGCCGCCCTTCTCGGGGAAGAAGGCCTCGGGGTCGGTCTGCGCGCACAGGGCGTCCACCTGCCAGGCCAGCTCGCCGTCGACGTCCCGGGGGTCGGCGAAGCCGGGCAGGCCCAGCCAGGCCACCGGACGGTCCGCCCCCGCGCTGCCCGGGGTCCGGTCGGCGCGCTCCGGCGCCGGGCCTCCGGGATGCAGGGCCGTGACGGTGGCGTGCCCCTGCCCGGCGTCCGGGTCCTCGGTCCCGTCGTGCTCGGCCAGGAAGGCCGTGGCCTGGTCCTCGAGGGACTGATCCTCCTGCAGCCGGCGTGCGGCGTCCGGGTCCGCCGGGTCCAGGAACCAGTCGGCGGGGACTGCCCGTCCGGGGTGCGTGCCCTCCAGTGCCCTGACACTGCCGTTCTGCTGGATCCTCTGGACCTGCTGGGCATTCTCCATGCGATTCCTCCCCGTTCTCACGCTGCTGGCCTCCGAACCGGGATCTCCGGCGCTGGTGGCGTGGGCACGGGCTCGGGGCGCGCCAACCGACCACCTCCTCCGCGGGAACCGGGGCACACGCCCGACCCATCCCACGCGGGATGTGGCCCGAACACAACGGAGGTCAGTGGTGAGCGGTGGGAAGCGCCGGGGTCACCGTGACCGTTCTGCAGTGAATTACATCCGTGTAACTCGCCGTTCGTCAAACCGGGACGAGACAATGTCAGAGAGCGGACGGCGCAGGCTGTACCGACACGCCGCCGCTGCCACCGGCCCGACCGGCGTGTCGTCTCGAGCCGTCCGGACCACTCTAGGGTGGGCGGGGCGGGAACGCGCAGACGGGCCCCTGACGTGAGAGGACATCGCACCATGGTCAACCTGGGAACACCTGACCGCACCGGCCGCGGACCGGCCGACTGGTTCGAGGCGGTGGCCGCCTCGCCCCGGCCCGCCGTGGTGGACTACGCCGCGGGTGAGGACCGGGTGGAGCTGTCCGGGCGGGTGCTGGCGAACTGGGCGGCCAAGACCGCGAACCTGCTCGACGCCGAGGGGCTGGGGACCGGGTCGACGGTCGCCGTGGACCTGCCGGTCGGCTGGCAGCCGCTGGCCCTGCTGCTGGGTACGGCGCGGGCCGGCGTGGACGTGGTGTTCACCGCCGGCGACTCCGCGACGGACGCCGACCTGGTGGTCACCGACGCCCCCTCGGCCTGGGCCGGCTCCCCGGCCGAGCTCTGGGCGGTGGCCCCGGGGGACGACGGGTTGCCGGGCCACGCGCTGGACTTCACCGCCGAGGTGCGCGTGCAGGGCGATCGCTGCCCCCTGCCGGTGCCGTCCGGCGACCTGGCCGCACAGGCCCGGGACTGGGCCGACGCCCCTGGCCTCACGGGAACGGACGAGACGGACGGCACCGGCCGGCCGGCCCGGGACGCGGACCCCTCCGTGCGCTGGCTCCGGCGGGACCGGGGGCTCGTGGTGGCGGCGAGTGGCCGACGCCTGCACCGTGGCCTGGCGGGCGCCGTCCTGCAGGCCTGGGCCGCGGGCCTGCCGGTGGTGCTGGTGCCCACCGGTCACGCCGGCGACGACGCCTCGGCCGGGATCATCGCGGCCGAGCGGCTGGGCGACGTGGTGGACGTGGTGGAGGGGCCGGAGGGGCAGGCACCGGGCTGAGGCCGGAGCGGGCCCCGTGGGCCCGGCCCGCGCGCACGGCGGGGCGGTCAGTCGACCGCGTCGGTGCGTCCGGGAGCCGCGGTCCCGGTGGCCGGGGGGCCGGCCTCGGCGGGGGTGCGTGCCAAGGCCGGCGGCGCGGCGTCCTCGGAGTCCCGCCCGGTGCGGTGCCTGGCCGGGGTGTCCTGGGTGTGGATGACGGGCACCTGCCCCGTGAGCCGCTCGCGGTCGTGGGCGAACTGCGGGTCCGCGTCCAGCTCCTCGGTGAAGACCCAGAACCGGTAGGCGAAGAACCGGAAGATGGTCCCGAGGATCAGGCCGACCACGCTGCCGGCGATGAAGATCCCGGTGGTGGAGGTGACGCCCAGCCAGTACTGCGCCACGAAGACGCAGGCGGCGGCGATCCCCATGCCGATCACGTTCATGATGGCGAACAGCACGAACTCGCGCATCACGTTGCTCTGCCGGCGGTGCCGGAAGGTCCAGAAGCGGTTCGCCGCGTAGGAGAAGACCGTGGCCACCACGCTGGCCACGACCTTGGACTTGACGTTGCTGCCCTCCATCGGGCCGGCCATCAGCCAGAGGAAGACCACGGAGTCCACCACGAAGGCAGCGGCTCCGACGGCCCCGAACTTGGCGACCTCCCGCCACAGCATGGCGACCAGGGCCACGAGACGTTGCCACAGGTTGCTGAACATGGGCGTGGGCAGACTCCTTCGGTGGGTGAGGCCGGACGGGTCCTGGGCAGGACGGTCGCGGCTCCGCCGGACGGGGCAGGACGCGGCCCGCCGGAAATGTACCTGCCGAGTGTAGAACGCTTTCCTGCCGGTTTCCTGACAAGTCCGGCAACCGGACGGTTCCGTCGACGAGGCCCGGGCCGCGGTGGGTACCCTTGGTCCGTGAGTTTTCCTGTGATCGGTGTTGTGGGCGGCGGACAGCTGGCCCGGATGATGGCTCCTGCCGCCACGGCCCTGGGCGTTCGCCTGAGGGTCCTGGCCGAGGGGGGCGACGTCTCGGCCACGACCGCCGCGGAGTGCGTCGTGGGCGACTACCGCGACCTGGAGACGTTGCGTGACTTCGCCGCCTCCGTGGACGTGGTGACGTTCGACCACGAGCACGTGCCGGCCGAGCACCTCAGGGCGCTGGAGGCCGCCGGGGTGAACCTGCAACCGGGTCCGGACGCCCTGCAGCACGCCCAGGACAAGCTGCTGATGCGGCAGGCCTGCGACCGGCTCGGGCTGCCCAACCCGGCCTGGGCAGCGGTGACCACCGTCGACGAGCTCATCGGGTTCGCGCGCCGTGTCGAGTTCCCGGTGGTGCTCAAGACCCCGCGGGGCGGGTACGACGGCAAGGGCGTGCGCGTCGTGGCCTCCGTCGAGGACGCCGAGGACTGCCGTGACTGGTTCGGGCTCGGCTTCGAGGCCCTGCTCGTCGAGGACCTGGTGGAGTTCTCCCGGGAACTCTCGGCACAGGTCGCCCGCACGCCCTCGGGGACCACGGCGTCCTATCCCGTCGTGGAGTCCATCCAGACCGACGGGATCTGCGACGTCGTCACCGCACCGGCACCGGGGATCGACCCCCGCACCGCCCAGGCCGCCGAGGAGGCCGCAGTCACCCTGGCCGAGGGGCTCGGCGTGACCGGCATGCTGGCGGTCGAGCTGTTCGAGACCCCGGGGATCGGTCCGGGATTCATGGTCAACGAGCTGGCGATGCGCCCGCACAACTCCGGCCACTGGACCATGAACGGCGCCGTCACCGGCCAGTTCGAACAGCACGTCCGGGCGGTGCTGGACCTGCCCCTGGGCGCCACGGACACCCTCGGGGCCTACACCGTGATGAAGAACTACCTCGGCGGCGCCAACGAGGACCTGTACTCGGCCTTCCCCGCCGCCATGGCCGCCCACCCGGAGGCGAAGATCCATGCCTACGGCAAGTCCGTCCGCCCGGGCCGCAAGATCGGGCACGTGAACGTCGTCGCCCCCCTGGCGGAGGACCTCGCCGCGGCCCGAGAGGCCGCGGAGAGCGCCGCCGCGATCATCCGCGACGGCCACCGCGCCCAGAACGAGCCGCGCACCGCGGCCGCCGACGACCTCCAGGAGCAGTCATGACCGGCACCCCGCACACCCCGTCCCCGGCCCGGGTGGCCGTGGTCATGGGATCGGACTCGGACTGGCCGGTCATGCAGGCCGCCGCCGAGGCCCTGGAGGAATTCGGCATCCCCTACGAGGCCGACGTCGTCTCCGCCCACCGCATGCCGCACGAGATGGTGGCCTTCGGGACCGCGGCCCACGAGCGCGGGATCCGGGTGGTCATCGCCGGCGCGGGCGGCGCCGCCCACCTTCCCGGGATGATCGCCTCCACCACGCCGCTGCCGGTCATCGGCGTCCCGGTGCCGCTGAAGACGCTGGACGGGATGGACTCGCTGCTGTCCATCGTGCAGATGCCCGCCGGGGTCCCGGTGGCCACCGTGTCCATCGGCGGTGCCCGGAACGCCGGGCTGCTGGCCGCCCGCATCCTCGCCGCCGGCACGGACGAGGAGGCGGTCCGGCTGCGCGGGCAGTTGATCCGTTTCGCGGACGAGCTCAGGGAGACCGCCACCGCCAAGGGTGGCCGGCTCCGTGAGTCGCTGGCCGGCCGGCCGGGTTACCACCAGCCCGCCTCGCCCGCCGACCGCTCATGACCCGGCCGGCAGGCACGGGACACCCGGACCGGGCAGTGAAGGTCACCGGGCCATGACCTCCCACACGCAGCCCCAGGGCACCACCCGCGCGGCGGCCGGCGGTGGGGATCCCGTCCGCGCCCCGGAGACCGGCACGGTCCCGCAGCGCACCAAGCGGGCCTGGATCCTGCTGGCCCTGACGCTGTTCGTGCCCGGCGGCGCCCAGGTGGTGGCCGGCGACCGGCGTCTCGGCCGGGCCGCGCTGCGGGTGACCCTGACGGTGTGGGCGCTGGCCGTCGTCGCGCTGGTGCTGTTCTTCGTCAACCGGGACCTGCTGATCCGGATCGGTGCCAACACCTGGGTCCTGCTGGGGTGCATCGTGGCGCTGGCCGGTCTGGCCATCGGCTGGGCGGTGCTCTGGGTGGACACGTTCCGGCTGCTCCGGCTCCGGCTCGTGGCCCCGGGCATGCGGCCGCTCATCGCGTTCGCCTCGGTCCTGCTGCTGCTGGTGACCTCCGGGGCCCTGGGCTACGGCGCGTGGGCGGTGAACGCCGGGCGCAGCACCCTCACCTCGATCTTCCCGCCCGGACAGGCCATCGAGCCGGTGGACGGGCGCTACAACGTCCTGCTGATGGGCGGGGACGCGGGTGAGGGACGGATCGGCCTGCGGCCCGACTCCATCCACGTCGCCTCCGTGAACGCCGAGACCGGCCGGACGATCATCTTCTCCATCCCCCGCAACTTCCAGAACGCCCGGTTCACCGAGGACTCCCCGCTCTGGTCCGCCTACCCGGAGGGCTTCTCCTGTGGGGACGAGTGCATCCTCAACGCTCTCTACGTGGACGTGATGCAGAGCCACCAGGACCTGTACCCGGGCGCGCAGGACCCGGGCGCCGAGGCCATGAAGGATGCCGCCGGGGGCATCCTGGGGCTCGAGGTCCAGGCCTACGCCATGGTGGACATGGCCGGCTTCGCCCAGCTGATCGACGCCATGGGCGGGGTCACGGTGACCTCCGGCGGCTGGACCACCTACCGCGGGCACCGTCCGGACGGGCAGTGGGGCAACGCCTGGTGGGGGCCGGGGACCTACACCTTCAACGGCGAGCAGGCCCTGGCGTTCGCCCGCTCCCGGCACTTCTCCACCGACTACTCCCGGATCCGCCGCCAGCAGTGCATCCAGTCGGCCATGCTGGCCCAGTTCAATCCGCAGACCCTGATCCCGCGCTTCCAGGGCATCCTGGAGGCCGGTGAGCAGATCGTGGAGACCGACCTGCCGGGCCAGCAGCTGGGTACCTTCGTGTCCCTCGCCTCGAGCGGCCGGTCCCAGTCCACGGGCCGGCTGACCATCGGCGCCCCGGACTTCGGGGACCAGGGCGACCGGTTCACCACGTTCCCCGACTTCGACCTGATCCACCAGCGCGTGGGGGAGATGCTCTCCGAGGACGGGACGCCGCAGGCCGCCGGCGCAGTGCCCGCCCCGTTCCTGTTCGTGGACGCCGCCGCCGGGATCCTGACGGCCGGCACGGGCAACATCGACTCGCAGGGCGCGGACAGCGACAACCCCGACGACTGGCCCGCCCCGCCGCCGCAGCCCGACGGCGACCCGATCACCGAGGACTGGCTGATGTACCTCGAGGACACCGGGCAGACCGGCCTGCTGGAGGAGGCGGCGAAGACCAACCACCTCTGCGTGGCCGGCCGCGGCTAGCCGGCCCGTGCACTGCGGCGCCGGTCAGGCCTCGGCGGTGGCGAGCCGGTGCCTGCGGGTCACGTCGGAGACGATGTGCTCGGCGATCGCCAGGGACGAGGTGGCCCCGGGAGAGGGGGCGTTGCGCACGAGGGTGGTCCGGCCGATGCCCTCGATGACGAAGTCGTCGACCAGGGTGCCGTCCCGGTCCATCGCCTGGGCACGGATGCCGCGGGGCACCGGCGTGGACACTGCACCCGCCAGGGACGGCACGTACCGGACCGCTCCGGCGAGGAACCTGGTCCAGGAGGCCACCGCGCCCAGTTCCCGGACGGCCGCCCGGACGTTGCTGCCGGCGAACCTCCAGAATCCGGGGGTGGTGGCCACGTCCAGGGTGTCCCGCAGGCCCACGCGGTGTCCGGTGTAGTTCTCGCGCCCGAGGGACAGGAAGGCATTGGGCCCGACGAGCATCTCGCCGTCCACGCGCTTGGTCAGGTGGACCCCCAGGAACGGATAGGCCGGATCCGGCACGGGGTAGACCAACCCGTTGAGCACGGTGCGGTGTTCCGCGGCCAGCCGGGAGTACTGGCCGAAGAACGGGACGATCCTCGGATAGGGGGAACCACCGGCCAGGGCGGCGATCCGGTCCGACTGGAGTCCCGCACAGGCGATGACGATGTCGAAGCACCTGCTGCCCTCCGGCGTGGTGACCACGCAGCGGTCCTCGAGGTTGGCCAGCCCGGTGACCTCCGCTCCCAGGCGGACCGCTCCCCCGGCCGCGCGCACGTCGTCGAGGAGGGCCCGCGTCACGGCCGCGTAGTCGGTGATGGCCGTCTGCGGCGAGTGCAGGGCCAGGCGCCCGACGGCGTGGGGCTCGATCTCACGGATCCCGTCCGGCCCGACCAGCTGGACGCCCGGCACGCCGTTGGTGACCGCCCTGCCGTGGATGGCGCGCAACCGCTCCTCCTCGTCCTCGCGCAACGCCACGACGAGCTTCCCGCACTCCTCGTACGGCAGTCCCCGCTCCCGGGCATAGTCACGGAGCAGGGTCGTCCCCCGGCGGCACAACCGGGCCTTGAGGCTTCCGGGCTGGTAGTAGAGACCGGCGTGGACCACCCCGGAGTTGTGGCCGGTCTGGTGCGCGGCCGCCTGGCCCTCCTTGTCGAGGACGGTCACGGAGTCGTCCGGGAACCGCCGGGTCAGCTCCCGGGCGACGGCGGCACCGATGATGCCGGCACCGATGACGGCGAAGGTGGTCATGGACGAAGGATATCCAGCGCCCCCACCGGGGGTGTCCCGGTGAACGGAGCGTGTCCGGTGGATAGGCTGGCACCATGTTCCTGCTGCGCAATGCCATCCGTGACTATGCCTGGGGCTCCGCGACCCTGTTGGCCGAGCTGCAGGGACGCACCCCCTCGGGCCGTCCGGAGGCCGAGCTGTGGATGGGCGCCCACCCCGGGGCCCCCTCCGGCGTCGTGCCCGCCGCGGACCCCTCGGCCACGCCGGTCCCCCTGGACGAGTTGATCGCCCGCGACCCGCAGGCCCTGCTCGGGCACGCCGCCCGGTTCGGCCGGCTGCCCTACCTGGTGAAGCTGCTCGCGGCCGGCCGGCCGCTGTCCATCCAGGCCCATCCCACCCTGGACCAGGCCCGCGCCGGGTTCGCCGCCGAAGAGGCCGCCGGGATCCCGATCACCGCGGCGCACCGCAACTACCGCGATGACAACCACAAGCCCGAGATGGTGCTCGCGCTGACCCCGTTCACCGCCCTGTGCGGCTTCCGCTCCCCCGAGGACGCCGCGCGGTCCTTCGACCGGCTCGCCGGGGCCCTGGCCGAGCACTTCGAGGGCGCCGACGCCGGCCCCGGCACCGCGGCCGCGGTCCTGGCCGCCACGCTGCGCGCCGGCGACCTGGAGGCGGCGTTCTCCACCCTGCTGGACCCCGAGGGCGGCTGGGCCGCCGGCGCCTGGGTCCAGGACGTCGTCGCCGCCCTGCGCCGGGCCCCGCGCGTGCTGGAGGAGGACCTGAACCTGTCCACCGCCGTCGGGATCTGCGAGCACTACCCCGGCGATGCCGGGGTGATGGTCTCCGTGCTGCTGAACCGGGTGGACCTGGCCCCGGGACAGGCCATCCACCTGCCGGCCGGCAACGTGCACGCCTACCTGCACGGGCTCGGCGTGGAGGTGATGGCGGCCTCGGACAACGTGCTGCGCGGAGGACTGACGCCCAAGCACGTGGACGTGGACGAACTGCGCCGGGTGGTGCGCTTCGAGGCGCTGCCGGTGCCCTACTGCACCCCGCACGCCGACGGCGCAGGCCGCCTGGTCTTCCGTCCGCCCTTCGAGGAGTTCCGGCTCGAGCGCCTGGACCTGCCCGCGGCCACCGGAGCGACCCTGACCGCCAACGGACCGGTCATCGCGGTCTGCACGGCCGGGACGGTACGCATCGACTCCGGTCACGACAGCGCCCTGCTCACCCCCGGGCAGTCCGTGTTCCTCGGCGCGGCCGAGGGCCCCGCCGTGGTGCGGCCCGGCGACCGGGACGCGGCCCGGGACGGGACGGGGGTCAGGACAGGGTCCAGGACGGCGGACGGGGCGGCGGCCACGCCGGGGACCCTGTTCGCGGTCACCCTCCCCTAGCGTCCCCGGCCGCTGTCTCGGCCCGCCGGCCGGACCGGCCCCGAGACGACGACCGGCGGCCGGATCCGTCCCCCGGACACGGGGCTGCCCGTCCAGGACGGGGCGAATCCGACCGCCGGTCGAGCGGGAGGGTCAGCGCCGGGACGGGGAGACCTCGGTGTCGATCCACTTCTCCCACTTGCGGGCCTGGTGCTCGGCCTCCACGATGCGCACGGTGCCGGACTTCGAGCGCATGACCATGGACTGCGTCACCACGCGGTCGTTGTAGTAGCGCACCCCGCGCAGCAGGTCGCCGTCCGTGATGCCGGTCGCGGCGAAGTAGCAGTTGTCCGACTTCACCAGGTCATCCGTGGTGAGCACGGCGTCGAGGTCGTGCCCGGCGTCGAGGGCCTTCTGGCGCTCCTCGTCGTCCTTCGGGGCCAGCCGGCCCTGGATGACCCCGCCGACGGCCTTGATGGCGCACGCGGTGATGATGCCCTCCGGGGTGCCGCCGATGCCCAGCAGCATGTCCACGTCGGTGCCGTGGCGGGCCGCGGCGATGCCGCCGGCCACGTCCCCGTCCATGATGAACTTCACGCGGGCCCCGGCGGCGCGGATCTCCTCGACGAGCTTCTCGTGGCGCGGGCGCTCCAGCACGCACACGTTGAGCTGGCTGACGGGCTTGTTCAGGGCCTTGGACACCAGGTGGATGTTCTGCTTGATGGGCAGGCGCAGGTCGACGAAGTCAGCGGCCTCGGGGCCCACGACCATCTTGTCCATGTAGAACACCGCGGACGGGTCGAACATCGCACCGCGCTCGGCGACGGCGAACACGGACAGCGCGTTCGGGTAGCCCAGGGCGGTCAGGCGGGTGCCGTCGATGGGGTCCACGGCGACGTCGACCTCGGGGCCGGTGCCGTCACCGACATGCTCGCCGTTGAAGAGCATGGGCGCCTCGTCCTTCTCGCCCTCGCCGATGACGACCACGCCGTTCATCCGGACCGTGTCCATGAAGGCGCGCATGGCGTCCACGGCGGCGCCGTCGGCGGTGTTCTTGTCCCCGTAGCCGACCCAGTGGCCGGCGGCGATGGCTGCCGCCTCGGTGACCCGCACCAGCTCGAGCGCGAGGTTGCGGTCCGGTTCCGTCCCGGACACCGCCAGGTTGCGGTTCAGCATGTTGTAGTCAGCGTGCTGTTCTGCCGGCTTCTGGGCCGTGACCCTCTGGGCCGGAACCTCGTTGTTCGCGGACTGGTCAGTGCTCACCGTGTGTCTCCGTCTGCAGGGTACGTCTTGCGGACTCATCCTAGTGTCCGGCGCGGTGGCAGAATGGACCGGTGACCTCCCCCGAGCCAGAGACCGCCGCCGCCAAGCCCCGCCTGACCCAGAAGCAGGTGAAGCGGGCCGGCCAGTCCGCCCGTGCCATGGTGATCAGCGTGCTGGCCACGCTGGGCATCGCGTTGCTGGTGGTGCTGCTCAATCCCGGGTCCACGGAGCAGACGTACGACCGGGACGTCGATGTCCGGGCCGCCGCCGAACAGGCCACGGCGACCGCCGGCTTCACCGCCGCCGCGCCGGGCCTGCCCGAGGGGTGGACGGCCAATTTCGCCCGCTGGAACGGTGCCGGCGCCGACCGGGTGGAGTTCTGGGAGGCCGGTTACCTCACGCCGGAGGAGGAGTTCGCCGGTTTCAAGCAGACGGCCCAGGCGAACCCCACCTGGGTCTCCCAGCAGATCCGCAACGCACCGCTGACCGGCTCGCGCACCGTGGACGGCACCTCGTGGGACCTGCACGAGCCCGCGGACGGGGACGCGTACCTGGTGACCGAGCTGGACGGCACCACGATCATCGTCACGGGTTCGGGTGAGCTGTCCGACATGGATACGCTGGCCGGAGCCATCCAGCAGTACCTCGAGGAGGACGCAGCATGACACTGACCCCCACCCGCGCCTATGAACTGATGCGCGAGGGCAACGAGCGCTTCGTCTCCGGCACGTCCCGGCACCCGAACCAGGACGCGGCCCGCCGAACCTCCCTGGCGAGCGGGCAGGACCCGATCGCCGTGCTCTTCGGCTGCTCCGACTCCCGGCTGGCCGCGGAGATCATCTTCGACCTCGGCCTGGGCGACCTGTTCGTCATCCGCACCGCGGGGCAGGTGATCGACGACGCCGTGCTGGGCTCCCTGGAGTTCAGCATCGACGAGCTCAACACCCCCCTGATCGTGGTCCTGGGCCATGACAGCTGCGGCGCCGTCACCGCCGCCGTCGACTCCTACACCAGCGGCGAGATGCCCGCCGGGTTCCAGCGCTCTCTCGTGGAGCGCATCATGCCCTCCGTCTTCGCCGCCCGCCGCCAGGGGGTCGAGGACGTGAACGGCACCGTGGCCGAGCACACCGTGCAGACCTGCCAGCGGCTGGTGGAGTCCTCGATGTCCGTGGCCCGGGCCGTGGAGCAGGGCCGCACCGCGATCGTGGGCCTGACCTACTCCCTGGCCGAGGGCACCGCCAACGAGGTCAAGGTCATCGGCGACCTCGAGCCCGCCGAGGGCGCCGCCGCCGGCTGAGCCCGTCCCCCCGGGCCGCGGCCCGGGGGCCTCAACCGCGGATGAGGTGCAGCGAACGGGCCACGGTCACCGCCTCGGTGCGGTTGCCGACCCCGAGCTTCTGGAACACGTGGTTCAGGTGGGTCTTCACGGTGGCCTGGGAGATGAACAGCCCGGCCGCGATCTCCCGGTTCGTCCGTCCCCGCGCCAGCTGCTCGAGGATGTCGATCTCCCGGGGGCTCAACGACGGCCCGGCTCCCGGTCCCGCGCCCAGTGCCCGCCGGGCCAGTCCCGCCGGCAGGGTCCAGGTCCCGGCCGCGGCGTTCCCGACCGCGTCCCGCAGCTCCTGCGCGGAGGCGTCCTTGAGCAGGTAGCCGGCCGCCCCGGCCGCCAGCGCCGCCTGGACGTCGGACACCGCACCGTAGGTGGAGACGATCAGCACCGGCACCTCCGGGTGGTCGCCGCCGAGCCGCCGGGTCGCCTCGATCCCGGAGGGCCCCTCCCCCAGCTCGATGTCCATCACCACGACGTCCGGCCCCTCCCCGCGGGCCCGCAGCCGGTCCACCAGGTCCCGGGCCTGGCGGGCGGTGGCCGCCTCGGCCACCACCTGCAGGGTCCCGCCCGCCTCCAGGACCGCGCGCAGGCCCGCCCGCACCACGGGGTGGTCGTCCACGAGCAGCACCCGCACCGGCTCCCCGGACCGCGGGCCCGCCTGCCGCTCCCCGCTCATTCCCCCTCCTCGCCGTGATCGCGTCCGCCCCGGACCCGGTCCCCACCCGGTGTCGGCCGCGCCGGCAGCGGCAGGGCCAGCGCCACCACCGTGCCCCGGCCCGCGACCGCGCCCCCGGGGCCCTCGTCGGCGTCCTCCACCGTGAGGGCCCCGCCCAGTCCCTCCGCCCGCTCCCGCATCGTCCGGATGCCGAAGCCCTCGGCGTTCCCGCCCCGGCCGCGGCCGTCGTCGTGGACGTCCAGGGTCACCAGGCGCGGATGGACCGCCAGGGTGACCACGCAGTGCGCCGCTCCCGAGTGCAGCAGGACGTTGGACAGTGCGGACTGGGCCACCCGGAGGACGGCGGTGGCGCCGTCCCCGCCCAGCGCGGCGCCGTCCTCGGGACCGCGGAAGGTCACGGTGAGCCGCGAACCGGCCGCCCGGGCCGTTCCCTGGACCGCCCGGCAGGCGTCCGCGAGCACCGTCGCGAGGTCGTCGCCGGCCCCGCGCTGCTCCACCAGGGCGCGGACCTGGACGAGGTTCTCGGCCGCTGACCGCTCGATCTGGCGCAATTGCCCGGAGAGCGGTCCACCGGGGTTCCGGTCGAGGGCGGCACGGGAGAGCAGCACCACGGAGGCCAGTCCCTGGGCCAGGATGTCGTGCAGGTCCCGGGCCCAGCGTTCCCGTTCGGCGAGCGCCCCGGCCTGGCGCTCGGAGGCGGCCAACCGGTCCTGGGCGGCGCGCAGTTCCACGCTCGTGCGGCGCTGGATCCGGGCCTCCTCCAGGAACAGGGCGTAGGCGGCGGACATCACCACGGCCACCACGGCACCGAGGACCGGCCCCACGACCGACCCGACGTCGAGGGTCCCGCGATGGGCCAGGAACCCCGCCAGCACGCTCCCCGTCAGCAGCAGCACCAGCACGAGCGCACCGGGCCGCGAGCGACGGCCGACCAGGTGCAGGTGCAGGAAGAACAGCGGGAACACCAGCCAGGCGAAGTCCACGTGCACCGCCAGCAGCGCCCACCAGGCCACGGTGACCAGGAGCAGCCACGTCGCACGGCCGCGCCCCGCGATCCCGCCGTCCGCCGCCTCCCAGTCGGCCCGGTCCGCGCGTCGTTTCTCCACGATCGTGCCGGCCAGGTAGACCGCCGCGAACAGTGCGGCCAGCAGCACGGTCAGCCACGCGGCGCCGTGGTCCCCGGTCCGGAGGGCGGGTGCGAGTGACCGGATGAGCCCGATCAGCAGCAGCACGGCCACGGACACGTGCAGCACCACCCGCATGGTGCGCAGCAGCACGGGAATGCGCGTGCCGGCCGGCGGGGCGTCAGCGTCGGTGTCCACCCGAGCAGGCTAGCCCGGGCCCGGGCGGTCCCGGGTGCCCGGACTCAACCGAAGGGTTGACCCCGGACCGCCCGGACGGTCGATGTGCCGGGCCCGGTGCCGCGGAAGGCTGGGACCAGTCCCGGCCGGTCGGCGGCCGGACCCGGTCCGTCCGACCCGTCAAGGAGTGCCTCCGTGTCCGTCACGTCCCCGCTGTTCCTGTCCCTGCGCGATGTCCGGTTCTGCGCCGGACGGTTCTCCCTGATGGGCGCGGTGGTCGCCCTGATCACCCTGCTGCTGGTGTTCCTCACCGCGCTGACCAACGGCCTGGCCCACCAGAACGTCTCCGCCGTGCTGGCCTGGGACGAGGCCGGGACGACGGCGGCCGGTGCGGAGCCGGTGGAGGTCACGGTGGTCTTCGGCGCCGCCCACGCCGCGAGCGCGGACGACGTGGAGACCAGCTTCACCGCCTCGACCGTGGACGCGGGCCAGCTGGCCGCGTGGCGGGACGATGACCGGGTGCGGTGGGCGGAGCCGGTCGGGATCGGCCAGGCCCGGGCCGACTCCGGAACCGCCGTGACGTCCGTGACTCTGGTGGGCCTGGAACCGGGCTCCCGGCTCGCCCCGGGGGAGCTCGGCGGCGGGGCCCGGATCAGCGCGAGCGCGGCCGGGCAGCTCGGCGTCGGCCCCGGTGACGGGATCTCCGTCAACGGCCGGGAGGTTCCCGTCGCCGAGGTCACCGAGGACCAGTGGTACTCGCACACGCCCGTCGTCTGGCTGCCCCTGACGACCTGGTCCTCACTCACCCACGCCGGGCAGGGAGCGGCCACCGTCCTGGTCGCCGGGACCGATGCGGACGCCGGCCAAGCACCGGTGGCGGCCGAGCGGACCGCCACGGTGGCCACGGACCTCAGGGAGTCACTCTCGGCCCTGCCGTCCTACTCCTCGGAGAACGGGTCCCTGGTGATGATGCAGGCCTTCCTCTACGGGATCTCCGCCCTCGTGATCGCCGCCTTCATGGCCGTGTTCACCCTGCAGCGCACCCGGGACATCGCGGTGCTCAAGGCCCTCGGCGCCACCACGGGATGGGTGGTCCGCGACGCCCTCGCCCAGGCGTCGGTCGTCCTGCTCTGCGGCGCCTCCGCCGGGGCCGTGCTGGGTGTCGCCGGCCTCCTGCTGGCCGGACAGGCCGTGCCCGTGCAGCTCGACGCCGGCGCCGTCGTCCTGCCCGTCGCCCTCACCCTCGGCCTGGGCCTGGCCGCCTCGGTGGCGGCGGTCTGGCGGTCGTGCCGGGTCGATCCCCTGGTCGCGCTCGGCGGCAGCTGACCCGCGCGAACGCGCCTCTGGCCCCATCCGCACGTCCCGAAGCCCTCAGGCCCCGAAGCCCCGACCCCCCAGGAGGAACCCCCATGCTGCACCTGTCACGCGTCACCCTGACCTATCCCGACGGCGAGGACGGGACCCTCGACGCCCTGGACGCGGTGGACCTGTCCGTCCCCGCCGGGCAGATGCTCGCCCTGGTCGGCCCGTCCGGGTCCGGTAAGTCATCCCTGCTGGCGGTGGCCGGGGCCCTCATCACCCCGACGGCGGGCACCGTCCGCGTCGGCGGGACGGAGGTCACCGGGGCCAGCCGGGCCGAGCGGGCCCGGCTGCGGCTGGAGCACATCGGGGTGGTCTTCCAGCAGCCCCGGCTCCTGCCGTCCCTGACCGCCCTGGAGCAGCTGCAGCTGGTCGGGGTGCTGCGCGGGGCCCGGCCTCGGGACCTGCGGGTAGCGGCCCGGGAGGCGCTGGCCGCCGTCGGGATGAGCTCGGCCGCCGGCCGCCGCCCCCACCAGTTGTCCGGGGGCCAGCGTCAACGGGTGAACATCGCCCGCGCCCTGATGGGCACCCCGTCCGTGCTGCTGGTGGACGAACCGACCTCGGCCCTGGACCACGAGCGCTCCGGCGAGGTGATGGACCTGCTCCGGGACCTCACCCGGGAGCGGTCCCTGGCCACCGTGGTGGTGACCCACGACCTGGAGTTCGTCCCCGTGGCGGACCGGGTGGTCACCCTGCGTGATGGGCGGCTGGCCGAACACGCGACGGTCTAAAGTGGGGAACCATGACCGATCAGTCTTCTCAGCACTCTTCCGAACAGCAGTTCCGCATCGAGCACGACACCATGGGCGAGGTCAAGGTCCCCGTCAATGCCCTGTACCGTGCCCAGACCCAGCGGGCCGTGGAGAACTTCCCGATCTCCGGCAAGACCCTCGAGCCGGCGCACATCCACGCCCTGGCCCAGGTCAAGAAGGCCGCGGCGAAGGCCAACGCCGAGCTCGGCGTGATCTCCGAGGAACGCCGGGACGCGATCGTGGCCGCCGCGGACGAGGTGATCTCCGGCAAGCACGACGCGCACTACCCGATCGACGTCTTCCAGACCGGCTCCGGCACCTCCTCGAACATGAACACCAACGAGGTGCTGGCCAACCTGGCCACGCAGGCGCTGAAGTCCGCCGGCTCGGACACCGAGGTCCACCCGAACGACCACGTCAACGCCTCCCAGTCCTCCAACGACGTCTTCCCGACCTCGGTGCACGTCGCCGTCACCGGCGCCCTGATCAATGACCTCAAGCCCGCCCTGGAGCACCTCGCGGCGTCCCTGGAGCGCAAGGCCCAGGCCTTCGAGGGCATCGTCAAGGCCGGCCGCACCCACCTGATGGACGCCACCCCGGTGACCCTTGGCCAGGAGTTCGGCGGCTACGCCGCCCAGGTCCGCTATGGCATCGAGCGCATCGACGCCTCCCTGCCCCGCGTGGCCGAGGTCCCCCTGGGCGGCACCGCCGTGGGCACCGGCATCAACACCCCGAAGGGCTTCTCCGCCCGCGTGATCGAGCTGCTCGCCGAGGAGACCGGCCTGCCGATCACCGAGGCGCGCAACCACTTCGAGGCCCAGGCGAACCGCGACGGCCTGGTCGAGGCCTCCGGCCAGCTGCGCAACATCGCGTACTCGTTCATGAAGATCAACAACGACCTGCGCTGGATGGGCTCCGGGCCGAACACCGGCCTGGGCGAGATCGCCATCCCGGACCTGCAGCCGGGTTCCTCGATCATGCCGGGCAAGGTCAACCCCGTGATCTGCGAGGCCGCCATCATGGTCTGCGCCCAGGTGATCGGCAACGACACCACGGTGTCCCTGTCCTCCACCAACGGCGCCTTCGAGCTCAACGTCGGCATCCCGGTGATGGCCGCCAACCTGCTCGAGTCCATCCGCCTGCTGGCCAACACCTCCCGCGTGATGGCGGACAAGATGATCGACGGCATCGAGGCCAACGAGGAGCGCTGCAGCTTCCTGGCCGGGGCCTCCCCGTCCATCGTCACTCCGCTGAACAAGGTCATCGGCTACGAGGCCGCCGCCAAGATCGCCAAGCACTCCGTGGCGCAGAAGATGACCGTGCGCGAGGCCGTCGTCGACCTGGGCTACGTGGAGCGCGGCGAGGTCACCGAGGAGCAGCTGGACGCGGCCCTGGACACCATGTCCATGACCCACCCGGCCTGATCCTCCCGGCCCGCCCGGAGGCCCGGTTCCCCGCCCGTCAGGGCAGGAACCGGGCCTCCGGCGTCTCCTCGAGCGCCCAGCCCAGGGCGCGTGCGTGCAACGGGGGCAGGTCCGGGAGCGCGCCGAGCCGGAACCAGCCGACGTCGGTGTTCTCCTCGTCGCCCACCCGTGCCTCGCCGGAGACGTAGTCCATCAGCATCACCACGTCCAGGTACTGGGCGCGGTCCCCGTTCGGGTACGTCACCTCGGTGGTGGTCCCGACGCCGGCCAGACGCCGCGGCGCGCACCGCACCCCGGTCTCCTCCAGGGTCTCCCGCACGGCGGTGGCCGCCGGCTCCTCACCGGGCTCGATGATCCCGGCCGGCAGCGTCCACCGGCCGTTGTCCGCGCGCTTGACCAGGAGCACCTCGCGCTCGTCCCCCGTCGGACCGGCCTCCCGGGCCTCCCCGCGGGCGGCCGGGCGCAGCACCACGGCCTTGCAGCCGGGCAGCCACAGCGAGTCGCGGCCGATCTTCTCGCGCAGGGCCAGGATGAACTCGGGAGTGGGCATGGACCCACGCTACAACCCGGGCGCGGGACGGGCGCCGGTCACGCCAGCAGCGCGACGGCGGTGCCGGCCAGCATGGCCGGACCGAACGGCAGGTGGGTGGACCCGGTGGCCCGCCGGGCGGCGACGAGGACCAGGGCCACCAGTCCCCCCACGACGAAGGCGACGACGATCGCCCCGAACAGGTGGTCCCAGCCCAGCCACCCGGCGTACAGGCCGAGTGCGCCGCCGAGCTTGACGTCGCCCATGCCCATGCCGGTCCGGCTGAGCAGGTGCAGGACGAGCATGAGCGCGAGGTAGACGGCGCCGCCCCCGAGCATGCCCCAGAACCGGGTCCACCCGGTGTCGCTGGCCAGGCACCCCAGGCCCAGGATGACCCCGCCTCCGGCGGCCAGCACCCCGGTCCACTGGTTGGGCAGCCGGTGCTCGCGCAGGTCCGTCACGGTGAGCACGACCGCGCACACCGCGAACAGTGCCAGCGCCGCCACCGCACAGGCCACCAGCAACCAGTTCCCGTCCCGGGCCGCCTCGACCAGTACATTCGGCATGGACCCCAGCCTAGGACCCCCGGCGACGGCCCCGGGCCGGACGCACCGACGCTGTGGACGGCGACGGTGGGCCGTGGCCGCCGCCTAGACTGGGCCCATGCCCGGCCCCCTGGACCGCCCCAGCACCAGCCCCTCCCCCGTGACGACCTACCGCTCCTGGCCGGAGTGGGTCCAGCGGACGGTCCCCGTGGCCGTCCTGGTGGCGCTGATGTGGGTCCTGGAGTTCATCGACCTGTTCGCCGGCGGCCGGCTCAACCAGTTCGGCATCCAGCCGCTGGAACCCGGTGGCATGAGCGGCATCCTCTTCGCCCCCCTGCTGCACTCCGGGTTCGGGCACCTGATCTCGAACACCGTCCCGCTGCTGGTCCTGGGCGTCATGATCGCGTGGATCACGCACCGGTGGTGGCTGATCACGGCCGGCGTCTGGCTGCTCGGCGGGCTGTTCACCTGGGTGATCGGCGGGATCGGCACCAACCACATCGGCGCCTCGCTCGTGGTCTACGGTTACGCGGCCTTCCTGGTCACCTACGGCGTGCTGTCCCGGCGGTTCTCGGCGGTCCTGGGCGCCGTGGTCACGGTCCTGCTCTACGGCGGCTTCGTGTGGGGCTTCCTGCCCCTCAATCCGCGCGTCTCCTGGGAGGGCCACCTGGCCGGCGCGGCGGCGGGCGTGGTGGTGGCCTTCGCGGACACCCGCCAGGCCCGCCGGGACCTGCGGCAGCGGCGCGCCCTGCAGGAGTTGTGACGACCGGGATCATGCCCGGCAAATCCTGCCCGAAGGTCGCTGGTGTCAACTTCTCCCAAGTGGTAGTCATTCGCGCCGGTGGCAGGTATGCTGAAACCGCTTCCATCCGTGTGATACCGACTCAGTGATAAGTGCACCGACGGAAGCCTCCGGCTCCATGGCCTCTCATCCCGTTTCACGGGGCCATGGTCAACGGTGGATTCGCCCCGGTTCCCCCATCCCCCCCTCCGCGGGGACCGGCCCGATCCGCCAGGGGGCCGCTGCACCTCGTGCAGCGGCCCCTCTTTCTTTCGCCCGTCCGGTGCGCCCTCCCTCAGATGGAGGCGTCCTCCAGCAGTTCGGTCACGAGGGCGGCGATCGGCGAGCGCTCCGACCGGTTCAGCGTGACGTGGCCGAACAACGGGTGCCCCTTGAGGGTCTCGACGACGGCCGCGATGCCGTCATGCCGGCCCACCCGCAGGTTGTCCCGCTGTGCGATGTCGTGGGTGAGCACGATCTTGGAGTTCTGTCCCATGCGGCTCATCACCGTCAGCAGCACGTTCTTCTCCAGGGACTGCGCCTCGTCCACGATCACCCAGGAATCGTGCAGGGACCGGCCGCGGATGTGGGTGAGCGGCAGGACCTCCAGCATCCCCCGGTCGACCACCTCGTCCAGGACCTCGGTGGAGACCAGGGCTCCCAGGGTGTCGAACACGGCCTGGGCCCAGGGGTTCATCTTCTCGGACTCCGAACCGGGCAGGTACCCCAGTTCCTGCCCCCCGACGGCGTAGAGCGGGCGGAAGACCACCACCTTGCGGTGCTCGCGGCGTTCCATCACCGCCTCCAGTCCGGCGCAGAGTGCCAGCGCCGACTTACCGGTACCGGCCCGGCCGCCCAGCGACACGATGCCGACGGTGGGGTCGAGCAGCAGGTCGATGGCCAGGCGCTGCTCCGCGGAGCGGCCGTGCAGGCCGAACACGTCCCGGTCCCCACGGACCACCTGGGTGTTGCGGTGCTGGTCCACCCGGCCCAGGGCGGATCCGCGCGGCGAGGTGATCACCAGTCCGGTGTTCACCGGCAGCTCGGCCGCCTCTGCCACCGCCACCGGGTCGCCCGCGTAGAGGGCGTTGACCTCCTCCTCGGTGGCCCTGACCTCGGCCGTGCCGGTCCAGCCGGAGTCGCGGACGAGCTCGTTGCGGTACTCGTCGGCCTGGAGTCCCATGGCCGAGGCCTTGACGCGCATCGGCAGGTCCTTGGAGACCACCGTGACGTCGCGCCCCTCGTCGGCGAAGTTCTTGGCCACCGCCAGGATGCGGGCGTCGTTCTCGGTGGACCGGAACCCGTGGGGCAGCACGTCCACGGAGATGTGGTTCAGCTCCACCCGCAGCGATCCGCCCTCCGTGCCCAGGGGCACCGGGCGGTTCAGCGATCCGTGCTCGATCCGCAGCTCGTCCAGCAGCCGCAGCGCCTTGCGCGCGAAGTACCCCAGGTCCGGGTCGTCCCGCTTCTTCTCCAGTTCCGAGATCACCACGATCGGCAGGATCACCTCGTGCTCGGCGAAGCGCAGGATCGCCCGCGGATCGGACAGGAGCACGGAGGTGTCGAGCAGGTAGGACCGCTCCCCCACGCTCATCCGTGGTGCGGGCTGGGTGGCCTCCGGGGTGGTGGCGGCCAGGGCGGTAGACAGGTTATCCACGTCGGACTCCAGACCGGGGCACGCGCCCCGATGATCGAGGGGCGGGGTGGGGCGGACCGGCCGGGGGCCGGAACGGCCCCCCGCTGCGTGCTGTCGGGAGTGACGGCATACGGCCTGGCCTTTCCGATCAATCCGCCGGGTGCGGATCGACTCGATCCGTGCCCGTCGGCGACTGATACCCCCACCGTAGGACCGCGCGCCGGGGTGCGGGAGGAGAAAGCGCCAGGTGACGTGATTAACTTTCGGTGAAGGTATCGCCAACGGGTCACGGCCCCGCGTCGGGGCCGGCGTGGTCAGGACCCGAAGCGGCGCTGCCGGGAGGCGAAGTCCCGCAGGGCGCGGATGAAGTCCACCCGGCGGAAGTCCGGCCACAGGGCCTCGCAGAAGTAGAACTCCGAGTAGGCGGACTGCCACATCAGGAACCCGGAGAGGCGCTGCTCGCCCGAGGTGCGGATCACCAGGTCAGGGTCCGGCTGGCCGCGGGTGTAGAGGCGGTCGGAGATCTGCTCGTCCGTGAGCTCCGCGGCCACGTCCGCGGCACTGCGGCCGGCGGCGTCGGCCTCCAGCAGCAGCTCCTTGACCGCGTCCACGATCTCCCGGCGGCCGCCGTAGCCCACCGCGACGTTCACGTGCACCCCCTCGGCGTCCGCCGTGCGGGCCTGCAGGTCCTCCAGCGTCTCCGCCAGGCCCTCGGGGAGCAGGTCGGGCGCGCCGACGGCCTGCACGCGGACCCGGTGGCCGTTCTCCAGGCCGTCGGCCAGCCGCGCCAGGGTGTTGCCGATGATGCCGACCAGCTGTTCCAGCTCGTCCGGGGGGCGGTTCATGTTGTCCGTGGAGAGCATGTACAGCGTCACGACCTTGATGCCCAGCTCGTCGCACCAGCCCAGGAACTCGTGGATCTTCTCCGCACCGGCCTGGTGGCCGTCCGCCGTGGTCGCCCCCGAGGCCTTGGCCCAGCGGCGGTTGCCGTCCAGGACCACGCCGATGTGCCGCGGCAGCCGCTCCGGGTCCAGGCTCGAGGCGATGACCCGCTCATAGATGCTGTAGACCACGTTCGGTCCCACCATGGTCCCCCACCTTCCGGCCGCGGCGCGCCCCGTGCCGGCGCTCCTGCTGGGGTCTACGGTAGCGAACCCCGGGCGCGACCCAGCTCCTCCCCAGACGGCCGGACTACTCTGGGGTAATGATGCAGCACCCCGTCGCCGACCCCTCGGCCGGTGCCCCGGGCCTGGCCGAGCAGTCCTCACCGCGCCGTCGCTGGCGCATGGAGCGCGTGACGGATCCCGACCACCCCGACTTCAAGCCGCGGATGCGGGGCCACCTGCACGCCGCGATGGTTCCCCTGGTCCTGGCGGCCGGCATCGTCCTGGTCGTCCTGGCGCCCACCCCCGGCCTGACGTGGGCCAGCGCGGTGTACGCCCTCACCGGGCTGATGCTGTTCGCGGTCTCGGCGGTCTACCACCTGGTGCAGTGGACGCCGAGGGTGGCCCTGGTGCTCAAGCGACTGGACCACACGAACATCATGCTGGTCATCGCCGGCACCTACACGCCCCTGTCCATCGCCCTGCTGCCCCCGGGCAAGGCCACGCTGCTGCTGGGCTGTGTCTGGGTCGGGGCCGTGGCGGGCGTGGCGTTCCGGGTGTTCTGGACCGCGGCGCCGCGCTGGCTCTACACCCCGGTCTACGTCCTGCTCGGGCTGGCGGCCCTGCTGTTCATCGCGGACTTCTTCGCCGCCGACGCGGTGGCCGCCGTCCTGGTCTGCGCGGGCGGGGCCTGCTACATCATCGGCGCCGTGTTCTACGCCCTCAAGCGGCCGAACCTCCACCGCGAGTGGTTCGGCTTCCACGAGCTGTTCCACGCCTTCACCATCGGCGGCTTCGCCTGTCACTACGTCGCCATCATGGTCGCGGTGCTGCAGGCCTGATCCCGCCGCCCGCCGCCGGGCCGCCCATATCCGGGCCTCACGCGTCCGGGGCCGGCCCCCGGCCGGCCAGCCGGTCCAGGGCGTCGGTACCGTCCACGGGGGCGTGGCACAACGTCCCGTGGCACAGGTAGAGGGCCGTTCCGCCGTCGCGAGAGCCCCGCCCGGCGGTGACGTCGTCCGGGTCCGCCGCGACATCGGGACCGGTGGCCGGCTCGGGAGACGCCTGGACACCGACCACACCGCGGACGATCGCCCAGGCCAGGGCCCGTCGCCGGTCCTCGGCGGCGCCCCCGGTGGCCACCAGGAGGTCCTCGACCGCACCGTGCCGGGCCGCCAGCCGCAGGACCGTGGCGGTCTCCAGCGGGGCCTGCGCCCCCAGCCGGGCCAGGTGTGCGAGCAGCCGCTCCGCCCACGCCCGGGCTCCCCCGGCCGGCAGGGTCCCGGCGTGGACCGGGGCCAGCACGTGCCACTGCAGCAGCACCTCGGCCCAGGCCCCGAGGGCGGACGGCTCGGCGCCGTCCAGCGGGGAGGCGAAGGAGGGGCCGCCCTGCGCCGCGGCCAGGACGGCGTCCCCGGCCGGGGCCGCCAGCAGGGCCGGCCCGTGGTCGGTCCGGACCACCAGGGTCCCGACGACGGCATCCACTACCGTCCGTGCCCGCACCTTCCAGCGCCGGCGGCCGGTGGAGCGGTAGAGCGCGATGAAGGCCCCGGCCGCCTGGGCGTGGTCGGCGAGCGTCCCGGCGGCCGGGCCGGGCCGGCCGTCGAGTGCCGAGCGCAGCACGTGGGCGGGACCGCGCGCGGTGCCGTCGGCTCCCCGTGGCGCCTCGCCGCCCGCCCCCGCCGCCGCGACGGCCAGCGGCCGGCAGTGCACCCGCCAGATTGCCTCCCCGGCGGCGAGCGCCTGGTCCAGCAGCCGGTCCTCTCCGAGCAGCGCCCACGCCTCGGCCAGGGCGGTGACGGTCATCCCGTTCCAGGCCGCCACCTCCTTGCCGTCCCGTGCCGGTTGCGGCCGGGACGCCACCCGCCGCCGCAGCCCGGGCAGGGCCCGGTCCCACAGGTCCTGTTCGGCCTCCGTGAGCAACCGGCCGGCGTGCAGGGTCAACGCCGCGGTGCCGGGCTCCACGGGCACCCCGGCCAGGACCTCCGCCAGGTGCCCCACCTCGGCGGGACCGGCCTCGGGAGCCTCCGCGGCCAGGGCCGCACGCAGCTCTGCGGGCGTCCACGTGTAGGTCGCCCCCTCCACGGGGTGGCCGTCCACCACGGTGTCCGCGTCCAGGCTGGCGGCGAACGCCCCGGAGGCGGTGGTCATCTGCTCCGCGAGCCAGGACGCCGTGCCCAGGGCGAGGCGGCGGGCGAGGGCCGGATGGCGCGGGTCCAGCGGCGCCAGGTGGTCCAGGTGGTCCCCGAGCACCGCCCAGCGGGCGTACCAGCGCAGCAGTTGGGCGTTGTCGTAGAGCATCTTCTCGAAGTGGGGCAGCGCCCAGGTCTGGTCCGTGGCGTAGCGGGCGAATCCCCCGGAGACCGGGTCCGCCAGGGACGAGGTGCCCATCACGGCCAGGGTGCGTGCGGTCAGGGCCCACGCCTGCGCCCGGGCGGGTCGGGGTCCCGTGGCGGCCGCCTGCAGCAGGAAACCCAGGGCGGGACTGGGCGGGAACTTGGGCGCCCCGGGGCCGAAACCGCCGTGCCCGGCGTCCTCCAGGCGTGCCAGCTGCGCGATCGCCTCGCTGACGGCACCGGAGAACGGTTCCGGTCCGGCGTCGGTCTCCGCCGGGGCCTGCTCCGCCCCGACCACGACGGCGGCCAGCGCCGTGGACTGCCGGCCCACCCCGGCGGCCAGGGCGGCCGCCGCCTGCTCGACCTCACCCCGGCGGTGCGTCCAGGCGGCGTGCACCGCGTCCAGGACCTGGCGGAAGGACGGCGTACGCCCTCCCCCGCCGTGGTGGCGGGGCGTGGGCGGATAGTAGGTGCCCGCGTGGAAGGGGCGCCCGTCCGGGGTGGTGAACACGCTCATCGGCCAGCCGCCCTGACCGGTCAGCAGCTGGGTCGCGGTCATGTACGCCTCGTCCACGTCCGGGTGTTCCTCCCGGTCCACCTTGACCGCCACGAAGCGGGCGTTCAGCTCACGGGCGGTGTCCTCGTCCTCGAAGGACTCGTGCGCCATGACGTGGCACCAGTGGCAGGCCGCGTAGCCGACCGAGACGAAGACCGGGACGTCCCGGCGGGCGGCCTCGGCGAAGGCCGCGGGCCCCCAGGGCCGCCAGTCCACCGGGTTGCCGGCGTGCTGGAGCAGGTAGGGGCTGGTCGCATCGGCGAGCTGGTTGGCCATGGCCCCACGGTAGGGCGGGCGATCCCCGTCCCTCCAGCCTGCCCCGACGCTCCGTGGCCGCTCAGTCCCGGCCGGAGTCCGGTGCCTTCGGTTCCGGCGCCGGGCCGTCGAGGTATCCGGGATACTTCTTCTGCAACCGGGCCCGCTGGATGTCGATGTCGGAGCCGGAGCGCCGGTCGACGTCGAGGTCCTCCTCCGGGTGGCGCACGTCCTCCGGGAGGTAGCCCTGGTAGCGGTTCACGAGCATGTCCTCGGCCTGGCCGGAACGGTACTGCACCCGGCGGATGGAGCGGACCATGAGCCGGATGACCACGATGGCCATGGCCACCATCAGCGCCGTGAACAGGAAGCCCTCGATGCCCGGGGTGACCTCGGTCTGGTCCAGCCCCGGCTTCAGGGTCGGTTCGGGCACGCCCGGCATCGGCTGTCCGACGGCCGTATCACCGTCACCCGGGACGGCGGAGGCGGACAGGAGAAGGGGCGGGAAGGCGATCACGGTCGACCATTCTACCGGTGGCCGCCCGCCCCCGGCCGACGGCGGGGACCGGCCTCAGCGCAGGCCGGTGAACAGGTCGGTCTCCGGCAGGGTGGTCTCCACCCGGGAGTCGATCAGGACGTAGTCCTCCCACGGCCAGGTCCGGCGCAGCAGGGAATTGGGAGCGGCGAAGAAGTGACCGGTCGGGTCCACCTGGGTCCGGTGCGCCCGCAGGGCGGCATCGCGCCGCTCGAGGTAGTCGGCCACGTCGATCTGCGTGGTGACCCGGTGGTCGGTGATGCGGAACCGGGCCGGACCGGACTGCGCCTCCTGCTCCTCGGCAGCGGCCGCCTCACGCTCGTCCCGCTCCTCCGCCAGCAGCTTCTCGTACCACGCCATCCGCTCCGTGAACGGGGACTCCTCGCCCGCGGCCAGGTAGGCCTCGTGCAGGGCCCGGTACTTGTCCGGGTTGAACGCGCGGTCGTAGTAGAGCTTGGACGGGGTCCACGGCTCGCCCAGCCCGGGAAACCGCTCCGGGTCGCCCGCGGCCCGGTAGGCCTCCACCGTGATCTCGTGGGACTTGATGTGGTCCGGGTGCGGGTAGCCGCCGATCTCGTCGTAGCTGATCAGCACGTGGGGCCGGAACTCCCGGATCACGCGCACCAGCGGCGCCGTGGCCCGGTCCAGGGGGACGGTGGCGAAACAACCGAAGGGCAACGGCGGCAGCGGGTCACCCTCGGGCAGCCCGGAGTCCATGAACCCGAGCCACCGGTGCTCGATCCCCAGGGCCGCGCCGGCCTCGTCCATCTCGGCACGGCGCACCCCGGTGATGTCGCGGTCCAGTCGCACGGTGTCCCCGTAGGCGGGGTTCAGCAGGTCCCCCCGCTCGCCGCCGGTGCAGGTCACCACCATGACCTCCGCCCCGGCCTCCTCGTAGGCGGCCATCATCGCGGCGCCCTTCGACGACTCGTCGTCCGGGTGGGCGTGGACCGCCATCAGGCGCAGGCCGTGGGAGGCCGGGACGCCGCGGGCCTCGGGACCGGCGTGCGAGGCCTCGGCCTCGACCGTTCCGTAGTCGGCCTGGCCCACCGGGACGCCGAACTCCGGCGCGCCGGTACCGTCCGGGTCGATCAGGGAAGAACTGCTCACGTGGCCTCGGCTGCTTTCCCGCCCCGTCCCACACCCGGCGGGCGTGCTGAGGCGGCATGATCGGGGACCTGCACGGTCCGGTGGACGTCGGTGGAGCCTCGGGTCGCCGGGATACCATGGAGCGATATGGATCCCTCACCCCAGGCCTCGGCGGACCAAGCGCCGAGGGACAGCCTAGCGAACCGGTATGGGCGCTCCCAGCGCACCGGCCCGACCTTCTGGACCCGTTGGGGCCGCTGGGTCGCGGCGGCGGCACTGGTCCTCGCGGTCGGCGTGGTGGCCTGGCTCACCGTCTCGGCCACCAGCCGGACCCTGGACTGGAAGGACGTGGGGTTCGAGATCTCCTCCCCCACCCGGGCCTCGGTGACCTTCCAGCTCACCAAGGACCCCGAGGACACCGTGGAGTGCGCCGTCCAGGTCCTGTCGGAGCAGTACGCGGTGGTGGGATGGCGCACCGTGGTGATCGGGCCCGAGGACGAGACCGGCAGCGGCCTGCCCTCGGACCGGACCCGGTACTACGACGTCACCCTGCGCACCGACGAGCTCGGCGTCAACGGCGGGGTCAACTCCTGCTGGATCGGCGAGCCCTGAGCCGCGCGTCCGGAGCGACCGGACTCCGTGACGAACTGAGACGCTGATCACGACGGGCGTGACGGATGTGAAGCAGATCCGTTAGAGTGGACCGCATTGGTTCTCGACCCCGCCTGACGGGGCCCGTACGGATTCCGGTCCGTGAAGGCTCCTCCGGCGGGGTTCTTGCATGGATGCCACCCGGGCTGCACTCGCAGCACAGCGCCATGCACCGGAAGCACTGTGCGGTCCCGGTCGTCCCGGCCCGTCCGCCCAGTCGACCGACCCGAAGGAGAAGACGCGTCCATGAGCAACACCGACAGCGCTCCCTGGCTGACCCAGGAGGCCTACGACCGCCTGAAGCAGGAGCTGGACCATATCTCCGGTCCCGGCCGCCAGGAGATCATCGACCGCATCGAGCAGGCCCGCGAGGAGGGTGACCTCAAGGAGAACGGGGGCTACCACGCCGCCCGCGAGGAGCAGTCCAAGAACGAGGGCCGCATCCAGGAGCTCAAGTACCTCCTCGAGACCGCGGTGATCGGCGCCGCCCCGGCCGACAACGGCGTGGTGGAGCCCGGCATGGTCGTCGAGGCGAAGATCGCCGGCGACGTGGAGACCTTCCTGTTCGGCAACCGCGAGATCGCCGATGACAAGGACTCGATCACCGTCTACTCCGAGCGTTCCCCCCTCGGTGAGGCCATCCAGGGCGCCAAGGTGGGCGACTCGCTCTCCTACTCGGCCCCGAACGGCAGGGACATCACCGTGGAGATCGTCTCCGCGAAGCCCTACCAGGGCTGAGCCACCCCGAGACGGCCCCGGCCGGGCCCTGCCCAGGGCCCGGGGCACGGACGGATCACGACGGCGGCGCACCGGTTTCGCACCGGTGCGCCGCCGTCGTTGTTGCTAGGTTGGGGTCATGCTCATCGTCGAAGAGACCTTCCTGCTGCTGACCAAGGACAACGGGGCCGCCGAGAGGGTCTCGCGATACCGCCGCCACGGGCTCGTCGCGGCCCTGCTGACGGACCTGGCCGAGGCCGGGGTCATCGACGTCGGCCAGGGCCGGGACCCCCGGGTCGCGGTGGTGCGGGCCGGCACCACCGGGGATCCCGTGCTGGACGCCTCGCTGCCCGCCCTGGACCGGTTGTCCGGGAAGAGGATCTCCGCGCTGCTGGCCAGCCCGGCGCTGGATCCGGAGCGGGCCGTGGGGCACGCGCTGGCCCGGCAGGGCATCGTGCAGGAGGTCCCCCGCCGGTTCCGCGCCCCTCACTACGTCATCACCAGCCCGGCACCGGAGATCGCCCTGCGCCAGCGGCTCGGCGAGGTCCTGGCCGGGACCCGTGAGGCCACCCGGGCCGACGGGACCGAGCTCGGCATCCTCAAGGCCCTGAACCTCGCCTACGGCCTGCTCGGCCCGGCCCGCGGCGACCTGGACCGCCGCGGGCTGGCACGACGCATCGTGGCCGTCTCCCAGGAGAATCCCGCCGTGGCGGCCCTGCAGCGGAGGGTGGGCACCATCCCGGCCTCCACCACGGTCGCCGTGACCGCGGCCGGCGCGGCCTGAGCCGGTCGCCCCGACGCCGCCTGACCGCTCAGGCCGGATCCGTGGAGCCCTCTTCCACGGGCGTGACGGCCGGTTCCGGCGTCCCCTCCGCGGCCAGCGCCTGGTGGCGGCGGTAGACCTGGACGCCGATGGCCACGGGGATGGCCGCGACGGCGGCCGCCCGCATCCAGGGCCGGTCCAGGACGTGGCCGGTCGCCGCGTCCAGGGACACCCGCCCGGCACCGCCGACCGCGAAGGCCGTGGCGGCCAGGCCGAGCACCGCGGGGTACTCCAGGCCGCCCTCGGTGGCGAAGAAGCCCTGGGGGGCGTGCACGCTGGCCGCCACGCCCATCGTCGTGGCCGCTGCCGCCCCGGCGGCCGGCGTCGCCAGGCCGAGGGCCAGGGCCAGGCCGGCGCCGGCCTCACCGACCCCGGCGAGCACGGCGCTGGTCTTGCCCGGGCGGAAGCCCATGGCGTGCAGGCCCTGGCTGGTCCCCTCCAGGCCGCCGCCGCCGAACCAGCCGAACAGCTTCTGCGTGCCGTGGGCGATCAGTACTCCGCCGAGGCCGACGCGGAACAGCGTCCGGGCGGCGGTGGTCGCGTTGGGGGTGGGGTTCTCGTAGCTCATCGGGGTCCTTCCAGGTGGGCGAATGATGGCGCGGGTGCGCGCCGCCCACCCTAGCGCTCGGTGCGCGGCTGGTGCTGGTCGACCTGCGGCTGGTACCCGGAGGCGCGCAACCGGCCCAGCACCTGTTCGGAGTGGTCCAGGCCGCGGGTCTCCATGTCGATGGTGATCGTCACGTCGCCCATGCCCAGCGATCCGCCGATGCGCGTGTGGTCCACGCGGGTGACGTTCGCGTCCGTCTCGGCGATGATCCGCGAGATGGTGGACAGCTCGCCGGGCCGGTCCTGCAGGGACATCTTCACCGTCAGGTAACGCCCGGCCGCGGCCAGGCCGGACTGGATGACCTTGAGCATCAGCATCGGGTCGATGTTCCCGCCCGAGAGCAGCACCACGGTGTGCTTCGACTGGATGCCCAGCTCGGCCAGCTTGCCCTCCAGCAAGGCGGCCACCCCGACCCCGCCGGCCGGCTCCACGACCATCTTGGAGCGCTCCAGCAGGAACACCAGCGCGTTGGCGATGGCGTCCTCCGAGACGGTCACCACCCCGTCCACGAGCTCCCGGATGATCTGGAACGGGATCTGTCCCGGCTTGCCCACGGCGATGCCGTCGGCGATGGTGGACACGGTCTCCAGCGGCACCAGGGCGTCCGCGGCCAGCGAGGGCGGGTACGCCGCCGCGTTCTCCGCCTGCACGCCGATGATGTTGATGTGCCGGCCCTGGCGCCGGGCCATCTCCTTGACGGCCACCGCCACCCCCGCCAGCAGTCCGCCGCCGCCGATCCCCATGACCAGGGTGTCGACGTCGGGTGCCTGCTCGAGGATCTCCAGGCCGATGGTGCCCTGGCCGGCGACCACGTCCGCGTTGTCGAAGGGATGGATGAACACGGCGCCGACCTCCTCGGCGTACCGCTGGGCCTCGGCGAGGGCCTCGTCCACGTTGTTTCCGTACAGCACCACCTCGGCACCGTGGTCCCGGGTGGCCTGGAGCTTGGGCAGGGCCACGCCCAGGGGCATGAAGATCCGGGCCTTGATCCCGAGCTTGGAGGCAGCCAGGGCCACTCCCTGGGCGTGGTTGCCGGCCGAGGCGGCCACCACGCCGCGGGCCTTCTCCTCGTCGCTGAGCTTGGCCATCCGCACGTAGGCGCCCCGGACCTTGAATGATCCGGCGCGCTGGAGGTTCTCGCACTTGAGGTGCACCGTGGCGCCCGTGACCCGTCCCAGGGCCCGGGAGTGGTCCAGCGGCGTCGGGACGATGACGTCCCGCAGCATCTCGCGGGCCTGTTCGATGTCGGCGAGGGTGACGGGCAGGACCGGGCGGGTCCCGGAGGCCTCACCCACGGCGTCGGCACCGGCGTCAACACCGGCCTCGGCCGGCACGGTGGCGTCGTCCGGGGCGTGCTCCGGACGCTGGCTCTGCGGGGTCGTGGTCACTGGTGTCCTCCGTCCTGGTCCGGCCGGCGGCCGGAGCGGTCCATCCCCGTATTGTCCTCCCCCGGACCGGTCCCGCCGCGCACATTGCCGCCGTCGGGACTCACGCGGGCGGCGTCGGGGCCGTCGTCGTCCGCCGTGCCGGCACCGCCGTGGTCACGCCAGCGCCGGGGCAGGAAGCGGGAACGGGTCTGGGACCGCTTGAGTTCACGGCGCGCCCGGCGTCGTTCCGTGACGCTGGTGCCGCCCCGGCCCTCGGCACCGTCGGCTCCCCCGGTGGCCTTGCGCACCACCCCGTCGATGGTCTCGTAGGCACGGCCCCACGGCCCCTCGAGCTCGGCGGCGCGCTCCTTCAGCGTCCCCTCCCGCGGGACGTCCGGTCTGGGTTCCTGGTCGCCCTCCAGCCACGGCCGGGCGTGGAAGTACTTGATGGTCGCGTTGAGGAACGCCATCAGCGGGACCGCGAAGACGGCACCCACGAGCCCCAGCACGGCCGTGCCCCCCGAGACCGCCAGGAACACGGCCAGCGGGTGCAGGCTGACCGCCCGGCCCATGACGAGGGGCTGCAGGACGTTACCCTCGATCTGCTGCACGAGCAGCACGACGCCCAGCATGATCAGCGCGTTGACGGGGCCGTTGGCCACCAGGGCCAGCAGCACCGCCACGGCGCCGGTCAGGAAGGCACCGACCAGCGGGATGAAGGACCCGAAGAACACCAGCACGCCCAGCGGCAGGGCCAGCGGCACGCCCAGGACCCAGGCGCCGGTACCGATGCCGACCGCGTCCACGAAGGCCACGAAGATCTGCACCCGCACGTAACTGCCCAGGGAGTTCCAGCCGGCCTTGCCGGCCCCGTCGATGGCCTCGCGGTGACGGCGGGGCACGAAGTTCAGGCAGAACCGCCAGATCCGCTGGCCGTCATAGAGGAAGAAGATCAGGGCGAAGACGGCCAGCACGGTGCCGGCCGCGATGTTGCCGGCCGTGGAGCCGAAGCCCAGGGCGCCGGAGAGGATCTGCTGGCTGTTGTTGCGGATGGTGTCGCCGAGGTTGGCGAAGATGTCGTTCCACTGGTCCGTGGTCACGCCCACGCTGGCGAGCCAGGCGACGATGCCCTGGACACCGACCATGATCTGGTCGCGCATGTCCGTGAAGCCCACGGTCAGCTGCTGGCCGACGAGGGTCAGCAGGCCCACGATGATTGCCAGGAAGCCGATGATGATCGCCGTCACGGACAGGCCGGTGGGCACGCCCCAGCGGCGGAACCGCTGGTGCACGGGATTGAGCAGCGTGGCGAGCAGCGCCGCGATGATCAACGGGATGACCAGCAGGGACACGTGGCTGAGCAGCCAGATGCTCGCCCCGGCCATGGCCAGCACCAGCAGGACGCGCCAGGACCAGGCGGCGGCGACCGTCAGTCCGTAGGGGACGTCGGTGGCGACCCGGTTGGCCTGCTGGGATGCCGTGAGCAGGGGATCACGCCCCGGGACGGCCAGTTCGGCCCCGTTCCCGGGCGTGGGCTGGGGGGTGGTGCTCAAGGGCTTGCCTCCTGGTGGGTCACAGTCGCCCGGTGATGCCCCAGGCGGCTGCCAACCGGCCACCCGCGCCGATCCAGGCCAGGCCCTCGCCACTGTTGAGGGCGTTGGCCGGAGCGGTCATCGGCTCCACCGCCACCGCCCGGTGGCGGCCGGGGAACCTGTCCGTGAAGAACACGTGCACGTAGCCGTAGGCCGGTTCGGTCCACAGCTCCACGCTCCGGCCGTCCGCGGCGGTCAGCACGTGGTGGTACAGCCCGTCCTGGCCGGGCACCAGGCCCGTGAAGGCGGCGTCCAGCAGCTCGGTGCCGACGCGCCGCCCGGCACGGAAGTCCGTCGCGGTCCCGTCGACCGCGACGGAACCGGTGGGGATCATCCGGTCGTCGGACTCCAGCCGGGTGCTGGCGGAGAGCGTGAGGGTCAGGTCCTCACTGGGCACCTGGCCGATCCGCAGGAACGGGTGTGCGCCGAAGGCCACCGGCGCCGGGCGGGGCGAGTGGTTGGTGAGCTGCTGGTGCACGGTGAGGGCGCCGGCGTCGTCCAGGGCGTAGTCGACCTGGTGCGTGAGCCGGAAGGGGTAGCCGTGCTGGGGATGGATCTCACCGCGCAGGACCACCCGGTGCCCGGAGAACCGGACCGCGTGCAGGGCCGTGTTCCGCAACAGGCCGTGGCTGGCGTTGGACCGCGACGGCTCGGTCAGGTCCAGCTGCTGGGTGACCCCGTCCAGTTCCCACCGTCCGTCCCGGACCCGGTTGGGCCACGGGGAGAGCTGGATCCCGCAGGCGGAGGGTGGAAGCTCGTCCTCGTCGTAGGTCTCCACCAGGGCGGTGCCGCCCACCTCGTAGCGGCGCAGGGCGCCGGCCAGTGAGGTCACGGTCGCCTCGGCCCCGCCGCGGCGAATGACGTACTGCGTGCCGGTGGCCGCCGGCCCGCCGAAGGCGGGCATGGCGGCCACCGTGGATGCGTCGGTCATCGTGTGGATCGTCGGGACGGCGGTCCGGGACGGTCAGTCGTTGCCGCGCAGGATCGCCAGGATGCGCAGGATCTCCACGTACAGCCACACCAAGGTGACGGTGAGGCCGAAGGCCGCGGACCAGGAGTACTTCTGCGGGGCGCCGGCCTTGACGCCCTCGGTGATGGCGGTGAAGTCCATGACCAGCGAGAACGCCGCCAGGAACACGGCCAGGACGCCGATGCCCAGGCCGAGCAGCGGGAACTCGCCGCGCAGGCCGAACATGGCGTCGGTGACGCCGAAGAGCATCAGGAAGAGGTTGACCAGCGAGAACAGGGCGTAGCCGATCATCGCGATCATGAAGATCTTCACGGACTTGGCGGAGACCCGCCACTTCCCGGAGGCGAACAGCGCGAGGGTCACGGCGAACACGCAGAACGTGGCCAGCACGGCCTGGACGGCGATGCCCGGCCACATCTGCTCGAAGACCTGGGAGATGCCGCCCAGGAACAGGCCCTCGGCGGCGGCGTAGAGGAGGATCAGGACCGGCGACGGCTCACGCTTGAAGGAGTTGACCAGGCCCAGCACGAGGCCGACGATCGCCCCGGGGAGCATCAGGGCCGGCATCATCCAGCCGACCACCGCACCGGCCAGGACGAGGCCCAGGGTGATGATGGTTTTGGCGATGACGTCGTTGTAGCTCATCCGCCCGGTGTCGGCGGGGCCGGCGGCGGGCTGGGCGTACATCTGCTCCAGCTGCTCCGGGGAGTACTGCGGGGTCCGGGGGGCCTGCTGGCCGTACTGCGGCTGCTGTCCGCCCGCGTACCAGCCCTGGCCCTGCTGGGAGCCCGGGCCGCCCTGGTACCAGCCCGGTGCCTGCCGGGTCGCGGCGCCGCCCCGGCCGTCACCGGAGTGCATCTGTTCCTGGAAGTTCTTGCTGTTGAAGACGGGGTTGGCCACTGGCCATCTCCTCTGCTGATCGCGTGCGGTCCACGGTGGTGCGGCCTGACCTCGCGGGTCAGGCGTGGGGGGCTGGATCCAGTCTACCGTCCGCATCCGAAAAGCAACCTGGCAGCGGGCGCATCCGCGGTCCGTCCGCTGTCAGCGCAAGGCGCCGTCAGCCGGTTCAGCCGGTTCAGCCCAGGAGCTTCGCCTTGGCGGCGGCGAACTCCGCGTCCGAGAGCAGGCCGGACTGCTTCAGCTCGGCCAGCTGCTGCAGCTGCGCGAGCACGTCCGCCCCGCCGGCGGCCGGTGCGGCGGGCGCGGCCTGTGGTGGCGGGGCCGGCGCGGCCTGTGGTGGCGGGGCCGGCGCCGCGACGGCCTGGGCCGCGGCCGCGTCGGCCTGCGCCTGCTGCTGGGCGGCCGCGTACTGGTCCTGTTCGAACTGCGCCTGGGCCCGTCGGTCCCGGCGGTCCTGGACCCCACCGGAGACCGCGGAGGCGGTCCCGGCCACGACGGCGGTCCGGGCTGCGAGTCCGATGATGCCAGGGCGTCCACGTCGACGGAGGGGCATGTCAGTTTCCTTCCACTGGTTCGTACAGGTCGACGAGCGCGTTGACTACCGGCGCGGGGATGCGCTCGACCCGGAGCACCTCTCCCCCGGCCCGGGCCAGCTCCTCGGTGAGGGTCCTGGCGAAGGTGAGCTCGATGGCCATGACCACCGCGGAGGTCCCCGCCGCCATCGGCGCCACGAGGTCGGCCAGGTCCTCGTCCGCGACGATCCCCCCGGCCAGGGGGTCCGGCCCGGTGGCCAGTCCGAGGGGGTCCTCCCCCTCCTCCACCTCGACGACGTCGACCTCCCCGTCCTCCCTCTTGCTGACGAACACCAGGTCCAGCAACCGGACGACACCGGTGGCCAGCAGGTCGGCCAGTGCCCCGAAGGTACCGGCATCGGGTCGATCCGAGTCGAACCCCACGAGGTACAGCTCCACGGGTCCATAGCGGAACTCAGGCATCGTGTTCCCTTCCTCTTCCTCTTCCGTTCCTCTTCCCCGGCGTGTGTCCTGGCCTGCCGGTGACGGTCGTTCGCCGGCAGGCGTTCCCTGCACACCGGTCCTCTGGTTCGATGCTTCCCGCCCATGGACGGTGATGGTGGGGTGCTCATCCGGACCGGGCGAGCCCGGACGGCCCGGGGCCGGGACACCGGCAGCGTAGGCCGGGGGCCACACCCGCCCGCTCGCCCGTTCCAGGTGAGTCACCCCGACGGACCGTACGGGGACGTGTGACCCTCTGTGCGATCACCGAGGCGCGCCCTCGTGGTGCATCCCCCAGAAAGGCAGAACCATGGTCCCGAGGTCATCGTCCTGGCCGGGGCCCCTGGGGCCGGTGGAGTTCCTCGCCGCCCGGCTCGTCGAGGCCCGCCCGGACCCGGACCTGCTGCGGCGACTGAGCGAATTGGTCCGTGCCGGAGGCGTCCGGGTGCTGGACTTCGTGGTCGCCAGCCGCACCGCCCACGGCCGGGTCTCCTGGAGCGACGTCGATGCCGAGGAGTTCTCCCTGGCCGGCGTCGACCTCCTCGTCCCGGGGATGATCACGGAACAGGACATCCGGGAGGTCCTGGCCATGGTCACCCCCGGCGGCTGGGCCATCATCCTCGTCGAGCACACCTGGTCCTCCCCGGAGCGCCAGTTCAGGCACCCGGGGGCGATGGTCGTTCCCGTGGCCCACGTCCCGGCGGCGGCCGCGGAGGCCGCTCTGGAGGCGGCCCTGTCCGATCAGGAGCGGACCGACGACGAGGACCCGGACGGCGGCCCGGCCTGAGACGCGGCGACGGTCACCGTTCCGGGCCCGCCGTCACGGAGCCACCCTCTGGGCCTCACGCCGGCTCTGGACGCCGAGCTTGCGGTAGATGGCACGCTGATGGGTCTTGACCGTGTTCACCGACACGTAGAGTTCCTCGGCGATCTCCCGGACCGTCCTGGAGGTCTGCAGCAACCGGAAGACGTCCCGCTCGCGCTCGGACAGCGCCTCCAGCACGCCACCGGCGGGGGACATCGTCAGGCACGCGGTGATGAAGCCCTCGTGCCGCGTCCGGCGCGAGAGGTGGTCCGCGAGCAACAGCCGCATGTCCAGGTCGCCGTCGCAGAAGGGCACCCGGATGTCCTCCGCCGTGGCTGTGTCCAGGGCAGACTCGCACAGTTCGTGCGCGAGGTCCGGCTCGCCCCGGTGCTTGTGCACGAGTGCGGCGGTGGCGCGGGTGGCCACCCGGACGTAGGAGATCCCGAAGGAGGAGCGGTGGTGTGCCAGCAGGTGCAGGGCGGCCGCCGGATCGCCGGCGCGCCGGAGTATCCCGGACAGGGCCACCCCCACGAACGGCGGGTCCGCGGTCCCGGCGTGCCTCTCGGCGAGTGCGACGGCCCTGACGCGGTGGCCGGCGGCCTCGTCCAGGACCGCCACAGCGGTGTCCCGGAACACCGCCCGGTCCACGCCGTGGACGTCTCCGGGGGGAAGGGCCTGGATCTCGGCTGCGGCCCGACGTCGCATCGCGGGGTCCTGGGAGGCGGCGGCGTTGAGCGCCAGCACCATCCGCGCGACGCCCGTGAAGGACATCCGCGAGTCACCGCTCTCGATCGCCCGGAGCAGCTCGCGGTGCGCCGTGGCGTGGTCCACCGACCAGTACGCCAGCCAGCCCGCCGCCAGGGCGCCCCCGCCGCTCCCGAAGTAGGCCCCGGTGAGCGTCGGGGGCTCGCGCTGGGCCGCCAGCCGGTCCAGCACCTGGCGCGCCCGCCGGTGGTTTCCGCTCCAGGCCGCCGCGGACGCGAGGTGACCGAGCGCGCGCCGTTCCAGGGCGAGGTCTCCCAGTGCGCTCGCCTCCCGTGCCGCTGCCGAGAGGAGCTCCTGGCCCAGGCCGGGAAGGACCTGCAGACGCAGTGCGTTCCAGCCGAGGAGGAAGAGCACGGGGGCATGCTCCCGGCGGTCCAGCGCCTGGGGGGTGGCCAGTAGCTCGTGACCGTCCGCGCAGGCCCGCAGGGCCTCGGCCTGGTCGTCCACCAGGAAGAGCCGGGCGAGGCGCAGCACCGCACCGGTGCTGCCGCCGGGACCGGTGCTGCCACCGGGACCGGTCCTGGCCGCCAGCCGGGTGGCCCGGGCGAAGCGCGTACGGGCCACCCGGTGCTCGCCGATGATGTCCTCGGCACAGGCCCACACCAGCAGGACGCGGGGGTCCTCGGCCACCCCGTCCGGCAGGCCGGCACACCACTGGGCCACGGCGGTGGCCTGGTCGTCCACCAGCAACCCGACCCACCGCCGGGTCAGGGTGTCCACCGCACGCTCCACCGCACCGGCGGCCACCAGGTGTCCCATGGATGCCAGCGGATCCGTGGCCTCCAGGAACCGGGCGGCCCGGGCGTGCGCCTCCCGCCACCGTGAGTCCTGCTCCGCGGACTGGATACGTCCGCACTGACGGGCGAAGACGGGGTGCCACCGGTAGGCCACCCTGCCGTCCAGGTCGAAGCGGTGGAGGAAGATGCCGCGACTCGCGAGGTCCTCGAGCAGGGTCCCCGCGTCAGGTCGCCCGGTCACCGCGACGGCGAGGTCCGGGGTGAGCTCGGGACAGGCGGTGGCCGTCATGATGAACGACGCCAGGTGCCCGGGCAGTGCCGCGAGCACGTGGTCCCGGATGTAGTCCCCCAGCCGGGTGTGCGCGTCCTGGTCGGCTGGAGCGGGGCGCTGCCCCCCGAGGATCGCCAGGCGGGTGGCGATGGGCCAGCCCTGGCAGTCCTCCATCAGGTCCCGGGTCCCGAGCCCCGACCCGAGGTGCGCGCACAGCCGGGACAGCTCCTCGACGTCGAAGGCCAGGTCCTCGCCGGACACGAGGGCCCCCGGGTCGGTGAGCAGGACCCTGGACAGTGCCACTTCGAGGAACGACGTGCCCACCAGGACCAGTCGCAACGGATCCGGCCTGCTCTCCAGGAGCAGGCCCAGCAGGCCGCCGCCCAGGCCCCCACCGGCCCGCTGGGCGTCGTCGATCACCAGGTAGACCTCCTCATCCAGGTCCTGGGCGGCCCGGCAGACCTGCCGGTACACGGCCTTGACGCCTCCTCCGGCGTCGATGCCGGAGAAGGCCCCGGAGGAGCGCACCCCGCGCGGCGGCAAGGCCTGGAGGGATTCCACGATGCCGGAGGTGAGCGCGGAGGGGTCGCTGTCCGCGGAACTGAGCGAGAGCCAGGCGACCGCACCGGCGTGGGAGGCGGCCCAGGTCGCCACCGCGGTGGTCTTCCCGTAGCCGCTGGGTGCGGCCACGATCGTCACCGGGTGCTGTGCCGTCGCTGCTTCCAGGGCCGCGTGCAGGCGGGGCCTGCCAATGGTACCGGCGGGCGGGTCAGGTGCGCGGTACCGGGCCCAGGAGGAGAGACGTGAGGGCGGGTTCGCCTGGGTCACGGTCCCGAGTGTAGGCCGGGACGCCCCCGGCCGGGAGGTCCCGGCGGCGGCTCGGGGAGGCCCCAGGACCGGCCCGGTCCCGTGGACGGTCGGAACCATGGTGCCCCCGGTGGGACTCGAAACCTCTCTCAGCCTCCCCTTGGCGTTGACTTCCGTGTGATTCCGCGGTTTTTGATGCGGCGGGATTAGTGGAATTCGGGACAGGTGTGAGCAAAGTGTGGGCAAAATGTGGGCACGGCCGCTCGCGTGCACAATAAGCCTCCCGAACGGTGCGGACGGAGTCTCCCGGGCGATCTGTCACTCCTGGGAGTCCGACGGACCACACGCGAGGAAAGCCCGGAAGAGGGGTGCGATTCCCCGGCTGGCAGCCGCACCTGTCGATGTGACCGGCAGGGTAGTGGGTGGCGGTGCCCTGGCGCTACCCCGCCAGCTGGTTGTAGCCGGAGAGGAAGGCGGCCACCTCGGCCCGGGAGATGGCCTTGCCAGGCTTGAACAACCCGTCTGTGTAGCCCGAGGTGAGGCCGGTGGCATCTAGCCAGGTGATGGCCGCCCAGTGGGAGCCACTGACTGCGTATACCTGGATCGACGGTGCTGCCCAGGTACACGAGGACTACGAGAAGAGCGTGCCGCAGTTCTTCGTGCCTGATGTTTTCTCCTTCGCCACCGAGGGCAAGGATCTTCGCTACGGCACGGTCGGGATGCCGGTAGAGTTGTGGGGCCCGCGGCGGGACGAGGAATCCGAGGATGATGCCGCGGCGAAGATCGGGCTGGTCGCGGGCCGAGAGGCGGTCGAGGGCGTCCTGAACCCTGGGGCGGTCCTGGACTTCCTGCGGTTCTTCACGATCTACGCAACCGACAAAAAGCACCGCAAGATCAAAATCATCGCCCGGTTCCGGCAGTTCCAACCGACCAATCTCATCGTCGAGCGAATGCTCCATGGGAAGGTCAAGCAGAGGCTGATCTGGCACATCCAGGGCTCCGGCAAGTCGCTTCTAATGGTGTTCACCGCGCTGAAACTGCGCGCGATGGCGGCCCTGACGAACCCCACGATCCGCATCGTGGTTGACCGCATCGACTTGGATACTCAGATCACCAGTACCTTCCACGCCTCGGACGTGCCGGGGCTGGTGTCGACCGAGTCCCGCGCCCAGCTGCAGTCCTTGCTCGGCCAGGGTGCCCGGCGCATCGTCATCACGACCATCCACAAGTTCGGGGAGATCTCCGGTGTACTGGACGACAGGGACAACATCATTGTCATGGTGGACGGGGCGCACCGATCCCAGGACGGGGAATTACGGCCGCAAGATGCGGGAGTCGCTGCCCATCGCGTTCCTGTTCGGGTTGACGGCACCCCGATCAACAAGCGCGACCGCAACACCTTCATGTGGTTCGGCTCCCCCGAAGATCAAGGCGGGTACCTGTCCAGGTATTCGTTCCAGGATTCCATTCGCGACGGCGCCACGTTGCCCCTACATTTCGAGCCGCGATTGTCGGAGATCCACATCGATGCGGACGCCATCAACACGGCCTTCGAAGAGCTGGTGACTGATAAGGAGCTGTCCGAGTCCGACAAGTCGACGCTGTCGATTAAGGCCGCCTCCATTCAGGTTCTCATCAAGGCCCCGACGCGCATTGCCAAGATCGCCACCGATATTGCCGACCACTTCCGGGCCAAGGTGGAACCCTCCGGGTTCAAGGCCACTTGCCGCGCTTACAAGGAGGAGCTTGACAAGCATCTCGGCCCGGACGCCTCGACGATTGTGATGTCGAAGTCCCGCGGCGACTCTCCGTCCTGGGCACGATGGACCTCTGGGGCCGACGAGCTGGAGCAGGTACTGGCCCGGTTCAACGACCCGGATGACCCTCTGAAGATCATCATCGTCACCGCGAAGCTCCTCACCGGCTTCGATGCCCCCATCCTGCAATGCCAGTAACGCGACAAGCCGATCAAGGAGCACACCCTCCTGCAGGCCATCACTTGCACCAACCGGGTGCACCCGCCGGACAAGACGCACGGACTGATCGTGGAGTACCTGGGTGTCTTTGACGACGTTGCCAAGTCGCTGGCCTTCGACGAGGGGGCGGTCGAGCGGGTCGTCTCCAACATCGAGGAGCTCAAGGCGCAGATGGTCCCAGCCATGACCGCTGCGCTGAACTTCTTCCCCGGTGTCGACCGCACAGTCGGCGGCTACGAGGGTCTAATTCAGCAACAGGCGGCCCTGGCAGATCCCAACCACAAGGATGCCTTCGGCCTGGCCTACAGCATCGTCTCCCAACTGTGGGACACGCTCAGTCCGGATCCGATGCGGAGTGAGTACCGCGATGACTATCGGTGGCTCACGGGCGTCTACGAGTCTGTCCGTTCCCCCGAGATCACCGGCCGCCTGGCCTGGCACGCTCTCGGCAGCAAAACAATCGACCTAATCAATGAACACGTTCAGGTTGAGGTCCCGCAGTCTTCCGAGACGATGGTCCTAGACGCGGTCACGAGCGAGGACCTGATGGCGGGCCGACGACCCGAGGACGTCACTCTCCAGAACATCGAAAAGCAGATCACCGCCCGCATCGCCCGCCACTTGACCAACCCAGTCTTCGTGGAGCTCGGGCAGCGGCTCAACAAACTGCGCGAGAAATACGCCGACATCCGGCAGTCCAGTCTCGACTTTCTCCGGGAGCTGCTCGAGCTGGCCAGAGACACGGTCGTTGCGGAGAAGGCCATGCACGAGGTACCGCGCGAGGATAGGGCGCGCTCACCGAGCTCTTTTCAGCGTTGAAGACCCAGGACACCCCGTTGAGAACATGGTGAATCGGATTGACGAGGTTGTGCGCGGTGTCCGGTTCCTAGATTGGCAATCCACCATTCGCGGGGACCAGGATGTTCGTAAGGTGCAAAGCAGACCCTGTACGTTCAGTTTAAGATCCGCTACAACGACGTCTTCGAGAAGGCCGTCGGTTATGTCCGCGAGTACTACTGACGATCAAGCTGGCGCAGCCCATCCTAGGGGGTCGGGAGGGGCGCGGACAGATGCCGACTCTCCGTGGTCGCTCCTAGTCGTCTCGCAGAACCGATCAGGTCACCGCCCTGGACTCCGGACAGAACTAAGCGCGCACACAAATGACCTAATCGGCAAGGCGGATAGCAACGCCATCACCATCGGCGGCGACTTCTACAACTGTCTGCCGAAGTACTGCTAGTGTCGACGCCCGAAAGCCGGGTTCGGCACAGGTCGCCCCTCTTGATTCGGACTCATTGGCCTGACCGATGCTCAAAGCAGTTTGCTCGGTCTCCTCTAACACTCCCAATGGCATTCCGATGATGTGGGCACCAGCCTGCTTGTTTATGCAACCTGAGAGTTGAGGTCATCGCCAAACCCGCGTTTACCGAACTCACCACACCACATTTGAATCTCACGGAACCACCCCGTTCCACTAACCGTGTTGTAGGTTGCGGCTAAAATGTAGCCACGCTGGAGGTTGTCGTCGCTCACTTTGACCCCATACCTGCTCAACACCTTCGCAAGGGCCTCGAACAGGTCATGATCACCAACGGGAAGATGTGGTAAACCCGAAATATGCGCGTGCATCCGAGTCGCCTCAGAAACTATTAGCTCATAGTCTTCAGCCGAGTAGCGAGACCGGGACAGAACGATGTGAGCGATCTTCGATACATCAAACTCATTTACCTTGAGGCCGCCGAAACTAAATCGCTTAAAGTCGAGGTTCAAGCTCCTCATTGCATCGACGATTCTAACCGCAGACAAGAACGACGCCAGAGTAAAAGCTTCAGCTTCGATTACTTCCACATCGGGGACGGGCCTGGCATTCCCGCCTCTCCGGCGGGCCGAAGCGGTATGGACATCAATAACCCATTTGAGCAGTTTCGGGTCTACGGCCAGTAGGTCGACAAAGCAGTCGTGATGGTCACTCACGAAGACATTGTCCAGCTGAGTCGAGGTCTCGCCGGTGAAGTCATCGTAGTCTCGATCGACTAAGTAGCCGGAACGCTTGAGCCCGCGGGACTGCGCCAATCTTGCTGCCCCTAAGACCTGCTCGCGGCCTCCTGTTGCTGCTAGCAGCCGTAAGTGGGATGTGGTGAACCTCTTCAATAGTAAGTGGTCGTCCGGACCTTCGACGATTAGTAGAAGTTGGCTGCTCACACCCAAAGTCATGGCCACAGTGTTGAAAAGCGTATTCTCGTTGAGATACTCCCTCATTAGAATATTGCTTCTTCCGGGCCGAGCCTCACGGCCCTATCCCACTCGTCGTTAATGATCTGTGGCGAGTGAGTAGCAACTACGAATCGGAAGCCTACGAGTTCGGCTATCCTCTTGACGTCCGGAATAAAAGCAAGCTGCCAAGCAACATGCAGGGAAATCTCCGGCTCGTCGATCAATACGACAGCACCCTTGGGGACATGGAAAAGCAGGTCGATCATTAGGATGATCTCGTGCTGCTCACCCGATGACAATGAATCCAAAGTAATTGAGCGCTGAGAGTCTGAGTGCACAACTGTTAATCCGTCTTGGTCCGTGACGGCGAGATGCTTGTTCAGGAGACGGTCGTTAATAATGGTTTCGAGGAGTTCGATCTTCTCGAGAAGGTCCTCAAAAGGGTGGAGCTTTAGTTCTGCATCTTCAAGGTAGAGGTCGAGAAGTGCGAGGGCCCAAGGTTCCAAGTCCCCGTCTGGCAAGGCCAGTTCTTCCGGCAAAGCTACCGATGCTACCCGACCGAGTCGGCTTCTAAAATCGTTCTGGTGATCATAACGGGCGCGGATTGAACTCGCGTCAGAACGGCTATCCTGTCGTGCTGCTTGCAGGACCCTGTTCGGGAAAGTGCGGTCAAGCCGTTGAGTGATGCGCGAATGCTCGGTTTGAGCGTCATTCAAGAGTGAGCGAATTTGTTCGGCTTGTTCAGTGATTTTCGAGCGAGCCGATCGGGATTCGCGACTCAGGCCGTATCTGGACGAAGTAGCGTCGCGCTGGAGTTGACGTGCTCTCAAGCGTTGGGTCTCGATAAGGAAGCTAGGAACTTGCTCGGCAAACTTTTGAAGCTTCGATGGAACTTCGGACCCTTCTGGCCTTTTCCCTCTAAACCGTGGGGCGTAGCGTGCGCGTAGTTCCACGGTCTCGACGATTTCGCCGTCTATGGGGTCCCGCCACAACTCGTCGCCGATTTGTTCAAACCGCGTACGCTTACGCAGCTCTTCCGCAAGTGGGTCATGGTAATTCCAGGTAATTGACTCCTGGCCGGGCCGCTCCAAAGAGAATCGTGCCAGTACTTCAGGAAGGCCAGTGTCGTCTACTTGCTCGGGTTCAAGAATTCGCTCAACAGAAAGCTTTGATGCGTCCGAGTAGTGCAATACGGCTGATTCGAAAGGCAGCTTGGCGATTCGGTATCCATCAAGGCGGCTCAGTGAGTCTATGATTTCAAGAAATTTTGTCTTGCCCACACCGTTCGGCCCGTAAATGATGACAAAGTCGTCCTCGGACGCGAACGAAAGAGTGTGGTCGTACTCTCCGAGTATCCCAGAAGCAGACGCGTTCACTATGACAAGAGATTCCTCACTCATCTACGAATCGTCGCACAGTTGCGGACGTATGCCGCTTATATAGCGGGGTGGGGACTAGAGCATCACTTAAGCGGGTCCGCCCAGCACATCGATCTCCCGCCGTATAGTTAACGTGCTGCATACTCTCGTCAGATTATCGCGCCGTCCGTCGCGGGAGCTCGGTCAGCGCCGGACCGCTCCCGGTCAGCACTGCCGTGGCTCGGGTCTAGTTGCTCATGTCGCCGCGATCGGAACCTCGCCGATCTCGTGGCTCAGGCGAACGGTCAGTCTCCCTTTGAACGCGGTTGCCAAGATGGTCCTTGTGAGCAGGCGCAGCAGTCCACTGGGCAACCCAGGCCGCGATTTGTACTTTCCTGGCCCAAGCCACTGTCCCGCCAGTTTATTCTGACCGATGATCATACCGGTCCCGGATTCGGTCGTCGTTTTTAGTGCATCGTTCGTTGACTTTGACAAGACCCTCTCCTCACGGATAAGCCGGGCCCTCACGCGCTTTCGTTTTTTCATTCCCGCGTCGACTTATTAAATTCCTGCGTCGACTAATGCAGGAGAAACATCATAAGGGTTTCGCGTCGAGATGCGATTCCCTCTTCGCGCTGCTCAACTGACTAGAGTTGCTGCTCCTCAAGGTTCTGTAGACACCACAAGGCCTAAATCACCTGAACACAGATCTTTGAGGTCGCCGGAGCTCTGCGCTTTCTCGTGTGAGTACAGGGTGTTACTGGAGTTGCTGGTCGGTCCAGTTCTGGATCACGTATCCGGTCTTGCCCTTCGTGACCTGGAAGGTCATATGTGCCGGGTCCGGTGTCAGGGTCCAGCCGTCCTCGGACTGCCAAGTCCAGGAGACCACGACGTAGTACGTGGTGGTGTCGCCCTGGGGATAGGTGTCGGTGATCTGGACTTGTGGTGTGCTCTCGGCGTCGTGTTCGGCGGCTTCCCACCAGTCTTCGGGCAGGACGGGCTTGGCGGGGGTGATGAAGATGTCCTGGTATTCGTCCACGAACAGCGGCAGGGCCCGGTGATAGCCATCGGTGGGTGAGACGTCCGTGGTGGTGTCCCAGGTGGTCATGACCTGGGCGGCGGTGGTGACGAGCTCATCGGCGCTCATGCCCTTGCGGTCCAGCTTCCCGGCTGTGGCCGCAGGGGCACTCGAGGCCGTGGCGGGCGGTGGGGTGGTTTCCCAGGCCCTGCCGATGGCGGCATCTGTGGGAGCAGCCGCCGGTGGCGTGGCAGTCTCCGCGGTGGTCGGGGTGGCGTCACTGGTATCTGGCTGGGCGGTCCGGGTGACGGCGTAGACGATCCCGGTGGTCAGCAGCACGACGGCGACCACGAGGGCGAGGGTGAATCGGGTGGAGCGCATGGGTTGAACTATTCCTGGGTGGTGGCGGGCGGTCGAATGTAGCCGGGGACGTCGCTGACCGGGGTGTTGGTTACCGAGTAGGTGTTGGGGGTGGCGAGGTTGTAGTGCTCGATGATGGCGGTGTCTCCGTGGACGGCGGCGACGAAGCCGACGTGGCCGTAGCCGCCGCCGATGTCGTTGTACCCCCACCAGGCGATGTCCCCGGGGCGGGGATCGTCGGTGTGGAAGCTGATGCCCTCGGCCTGGGTGAGGATGTCCTTCCAGGAGCCCGCCCCGGATTGACCCGGGCCGTAACCCACTCCCAGGGCGGCGAAGGTGAAGGGTGGTTGTCCCTCGTCTTGGCTCCAGCCGAGGGATTGGTTGATGCGCCACATCACGAAGTCGGTGCATTGGCGTTGGGTGTGGCCGAACAGGCTGCGGGCGTGGCCCCAGCCGTCGACGCCGACGGGTTCGCGGTGGGGATAGTCATCGACACCGACACCCTCGACATTGAGTTCGCCCAGAAAGTCGCAGAGCCCGGCGCCGCCGGTTCCGCCGGCGGCGGTGGTGATCTTCTGGACGTACTGCTGGGTCTCCTGGAACGGGGGAATGCCCTGGTGTTTGAGCACGGCCCCGGGTCCGGCGTTGTAGGCGGCCAGGGCGAGGCGGATCGTCTCGTTCGCGTTCTGGGCCAGCGGGGCGACCTGGACGCGCAGGTGCTTCATGTACCGGCCCTGGGCGGCGATGGCGGCGAAGGGGTCGAAGGGGTCGGCGCCGTCACCGAACTGGGCCCAGGTGGCGGGCATGAACTGGGTCAGGCCCTGCGCTCCGACCGGGGAGACCGCGGTGGGGTCCCACCGGGATTCCTGGTTGATCTGGGCGGCCAGCACGGCTTCGGGCAACCCGGAGCGCTCCGCGGCGGTGGTGATGGCCTGGCGGTATTCACTGGGCACGGACCCGGTCCCGGCCCCGGGGCGGCAGACCCCGCCCTCGGCGGCCGGGCCGTCGAACACGGCCAGGGTGAGCAGTAGCAACACCGCGCCCAGGATCAGTCCGAGCAGGGCGGTGCCCAGGCACCCGAGGCCGGCGGCGGTCTTGTTCAGCATCGGCTCACATGCCCTCCACGACGGCTGCGGTGGCCTGCAGGTAGGCCTGCCGAGTCCGCGGGGCCAGGGCCTCCCAGATGATTTCCCCGCCGTCGTCCAGGGTGCGGTCATAGGGCACCACGACGACCGAGCGGACCAGACCGGTGAGGCTGTTCTGGATTTCGGCCAGGCGCTGGGTGGAGGCGGTACGCGGCTGGGTGATGATGGCGACCCCGTTGGCCAGTTTCTCTCCGTAGCCTTCGGCGCGCAGGGCGTCGATGGTGGTGAAGGCTCGGCGGGCGGCGTCTTCCTTGTTGGAGATCGCCACCACCAGCACGTCGGCCACGTCGACGGCGGCCTGCCAGGTCGGGGCGGTGGAGGCGTTGCCGGTGTCCACGATGGCCAGTTGGTAGAACTGGCGCAGCGCGGCGTGCATCCGGCGGAACGCGGTGGCGTCGATGACCTCCTTGGTCCCGGCCTCGTTCTGGGAGGCCAGCACGTGGAACTTGTTCTCCCCCTGCGGACGGATGTACCCGGCCAGCTTGTCGGCTTGCTCAGGGGTGGTGAAGTCCTCGATGTGCTCCAACAGGTCCAGGGCGGTGTGAGAGTGCGCGGCCGGTATGGCCCGGTCGCCGAGGTTCCCAGCGTTCTCGTTGTTGTCCCAGGCCAACACCATCCCGCCCCTCACCCGGCCGAGGGTGGCGGCCAGCAGGTAGGTGGCGGTGGTCTTGGAGGCCCCGCCCTTGATGTTCACCACCACGGCCGTGCGGTGCCCGGGCAGGCCCTTCTGCACGGTGGCGTTCAGCGCCCGGGTGCGCTGCTCCCCGGCACCGGGGGCCAGCCGCAGCCCGAGGACACTGTTCAGGGCCCCGCGCCACCCGGTGTGAGCCGGGCTGAGCGCGTCCCGGCGGCTCTGGGTGCGGGTCGCAAATGCCTCGGCGGCCGAGGCCGGAGGGTGGAGGCCTGCCACAGCGGGCGCGTCAAGGCCCACTGTGCCCGCCACCGAGTCCGTGCCCGGGGCCTCCCCGCTCGATGCGGTTGCCTCGATGTCAGCCGTGGCCGGGGCAGTGGCGGGGACGTAGCGGTGGGTGCGCACCCCGGGCAGGTGAGTGTCGATCGTGATCTGTTGCCCGGAGCGGGTGGCCATGCTCTGTCCGATCCTGGGCAGGTCGTCCACGGTCACCGGGGACAGGCGCCGGCCGTCGGCGCCGGCCAGGTGGAAGTCCGAGTACTCCAGCCAGTAGTCCGGCACACCGTCCTCGGGCGCTGGCGCCAGATGGCCCTCGACCAGCCGCCATGCACCGGGGGTGAACCCGGGACCGGAGGCATGGGCCTCGGCCAGGGCCAGCAGGGGCGCGGACTGGTGGGAGTACCCGGCGATCTTGGCCGTGGCGACTTCCATGGAGTCCGCCCGGACACGAGTGCCGGTGCGGTCGACCAGGGTGACCTTCGCGCTGAGCCACAGGGTGCTAACCGGAGCCATGATGCTTCTCCTTCAGATGAGGTGGGGTGTCACCAGAAGTTCGCTCGGCCGGGAACGAGTGTGTGTCAACGAGAACGGCCAGTGATCACCGGATTCCGGCGCCCCTGGCCGTTGGCTCGGTAGCGGCGAGATAGCGGTTCAGTAGCAGAGTGCTATTGACCCGCCGCGAGCTGGGGAGTGGCAAGCTCGGGGGCCGAGGTCGCCAGGGACTCCCGCACTTCGACCGCGGCCTTCTTGATCCGGTCCGGGTCGAACCCGGTGAAGCGTTCGGTGGGGGTCTCGATGACCGGCATCTGCTGGAATCCGGCCGCACGCAGCGCGGCCAGCTTGGACCGGTTCTCCTCCAACGCCAGGTCGATGTACTCATACGGGACGTGCTCTCGATCCAACAGGGCGGTGGTGCGCGTGCACTGCACACAATCCTGAGTGCCATTGACGGTGATCATGGGGTCCTCCGCGGGGAACAGCGATGGCTGGATGGTCGTGACTGCCTGGATGGTCATGGGCTCCTCAGAACGGGTTCTCGGTGGCGACGAGGTCGTCCTCGTCGACGGCGGTGGTGATCAGGGTGAGGAGGTCATCGACCTCCAGGTCCTTCTCTTTGGTGTTGTCGATCCACCAGCCGGCCCGGACCAGGGACTTGGCGACCTCGATGACGTGTTCAGCGTCGAAGGCCGGCTGGTGGGTCTCGGCCGCCTCGATGAGGTCGGTGAGCCGTTGGTAGCGCAGGCGGGTGGCCCACCGCACTTGTTCCTCCGAACCGGTCAGTTCGGGCAGACCGTGGTCTTCCTCGAACCCCTGGGCCTGGATCAGCAGCTCCTGTTTGTACTTGTCGAAATCGTCGCTCCGCGAGGCCTTGAAGCACCGGGAGCAAACGTAGTTCTTCCCCAGCCCGAAGGCCCTGGCTTTGCGTTTGCCAGCAGGCGTGGAAGCGAGGTCCTTGGTCTCGGAATGACCGCACTTGAACTGGATCGAGAGAGTGGTCGGGATTGCCATGGTCGTCCTTTCATCGGATGCCCACAGTTCGACCGGTCCAGTGCAGACGCGTGTCGGCGACGTGGAATCAGGCGGTCATGCGGTGACGCAGGACGGTCACCATCAGCCATACCGCTCCACCCACGGCGATGTACCGGGAGAAGGTGGGGCCGACGGGAGCGTCGGTTGCGTTGTCGGGCGACCCTCCGGGCGCGGATGACGCTGGCGGGCCGCCTGGGTCACCAGGAGCGTGTGCCGGGCTGGGCGCCTGCCGGGCGCGGCAGGGTCCTGCTGGCCGGGTTGGCTGTGCTCGCCTTGCTGGTCTGGGCGCTTGTGTTCGTCATCATCGCCGGCCTCTAGAAGTCTGTGACCTGGCGGGTCTGGTGCGGGTGGTTCTGACACGCACCCCCCGCGTTACCGAGCGAACTGTCCTCGAGAACCCACTCAAGGAGGACATCATGCTCGACGGAATTGATCCCTGGGGCCTGACCGGCCCGGACGGACTGAACTCGGTCGCCGCCACATTCATCGGCGCGGCGATCATCCTGCTGGCCATCGGTTGCGTCGTCGGGCTGGTCCGCTGGCTCGGCGGCAAGGCCACCCGCTCATCGGAAGGCTCCACCAAGGGTCTGAAGATGGCCGGGGCCGGTCTGCTCGGGGCGGTCGTGCTGGGCTCGCTCGGTGGGGCGGTGCAGTGGGGATCCTCCCTGGGCACCGACTCCCTGATGCCCGAGGCCGCCCGCCCCGGACAGGTCGTGATCGACCGCAAGGCCCCCAAGACGACCTGCACCGCACAAGTGGTCCGGAACTTCGACGACGAGGACCCCCGGGTTACCCAGTCGCAGCGGGTTGCCGTGGTCAAGGAGGTCTCCCGCGGCGGGCTGACGGTCGAACCCGGTGAGCAGGTCATGACCTTGAAGTGGTACCCGACCGGCACCGACTGCTCGGCGGAGAACACCGAGGCGGCCTCGGGCACCGAGGTCGAGATGCGCATCTACGACACCGTCGCGGTCGGCGGGTCGGACGAGCAGGTCCGCAAACACACCATCGACTGACCGACCACATCACAGTTTCCTGTGCCCGACGGGGGCATAGGGGGGAGCCCCGCGCAGGGGCACAAGGAAAGGGAAACGAACCATGAATGAACTGATGTCGCTGTCCGTGATGGCCAAGGGGTACGACCCGGGGGTGACGCCGAACTTCAATGCCCCGTGGATGGACCAGTTGCAGAACATCGGCGGGATGGTGCTGGCCACCGCGCTGGTGTTGTTCGTCATCGCCGTGGTCGCCGGGCTGGTGGTGTGGCTGTTCGGCAAGCTCTCCGGTGGTGGCCGGGCCCAGGACGCCGGTCTGAGCATCCTGCTGTGGGGCGTGGTCGCGGCCGTGGTCGTCGGTTCCATCGGGGGGATCATCTCCTGGGCCACCGGCGTGCCCCTGTTCGCCTGAACTGATTCGGACGACGGGAAGGAGGGGTCTTGAATCTGTTGGAACCGATGCAGGCGTTCTTGCGTGACGGCATCCTGGGCTTCGCCACCGCGGCGTGGGCGTTCATCCGGGACTCGTTCTCGGCCGGGTCCATGACCCCGGAATGGTGGATGACCATCGTCGGGGGCACGGTCGTGGTGAACGTGGACGGGCAGGCGGCCACCACGATCGAGCACCCCGGGATGCTCAACGTCATGGTGCTGGCCATGATCCCCTTCCTGCTGATCTTCGTGGCCGTACAGGTCATCTGGTCCCTGTTCCGGTCCTCCACGGCCGGGGTCATCCGGGCCCTGACCGTCGCCGTGGTCTGTGTGCCGGCGGTGTACGTGGTGGCCGGGCTGATGTTCGTGGTCCTGGGGGCGGTGGACCAGATGAGCCTGTGGATCCTGCAGGCCGGAGAACGCGGCGGAGAGGAAGCCGCTTTGGGGGCCATCCTGCACCTGTTCGGGCTGACCTACGACGCGTCCAACGGCCAGGTGCTCATGGATGAGAACTACGCCCAGTGGCAGATGGCCACCAACAACGAGAACCCGGGCATGGCGATCCTGCCGTTCATCATCGGGATCATCATCGTCGGGGTCTGCCTGCTGCTGATGCTGATGATGATCTTCCGCCTGGCCGTCATCGTCCTGCTGACCGTGATGATGCCCGCCGCCGTGTTCTCCCTGAGCCTGGAACCGGCCAAGGCCGTGTTCACCCGCTGGCTCTCGGTGGTCTTCGCCCTGATCCTGGCCAAACCGGCGGCCGCCCTGGTGGTGAAGATCGGCATGGTCGCCGCCTCCATCGGCACCGACTGGGTTCAGCTGGCCGCCGGGATCGTACTGATCGTGATGGGCGCGGCGATGCCGATCCTGATGCTCACCATGGTCTCGTTCCTGACCGGTGGGGCCTCCGAATCCATGGAACGCTCCGCCGTGGCCAGCGGCAACACCATGATGCGCCAGTCCACCAACGTGGTCCGCGGCGGGGCCCGCAAGGCCGGACAGATCACCCGCCCAGCCCGCACCGCCGCCCGCCTCGGCCGCTAGAGACCCATCACCAGAGACCGCAACACCAGCAGATGTGCGAGAGAAGGACAACGTAGCCATGGCCCATCAGATCCTCGAACAGCAAGTGGATTCCCCGTGGGACGGGGCCCGGTTCGCCCGGGAACGCACCACCGGGGTGCTGCTGGGGCTGAGCTGGTCCCAGGTCATCACCCTCGGGGTGGCCCTGGGGCTGATGCTGCTGCTGGTGTTCACCGGCGGCTTCCCCCGCGGGTTCTGCACCGCCCTGGTCCTCGGTGCGGTGGCCGCCGGGATCGTCGTCCCCACCGTGATGGGCCGGCCCCTGATCGGTTGGGCCGGGCTGTGGCTGCGCTACCTGGTCCGCGGGGCCCGCAACCAGCTGACCTTCGTCCGCCGCGACGGCACCCATGACCACGACGAGGCGCCAACGGACCCGTCCTCCCCGGTGCTGGCCCCCGGTGAGACCAGCACGTCTCGGGATGAGGCCGGGCGGATCAAGCCCGGTGCCGGGGCCCGGTTCCGGCTGCCCGGGGAGGCCAACGAACTGCGGGTGTACACCCTCCCGTCCGGGGCCGGGTTCGTCTATGACCCGCGTCGGGGTGAGGGCATCGTGTGCGCGAAGATCAACACCTCCAAGGCCTTCGCCCTGGAGTCCTTCGACGCCCAGGAGGACCGGACCGCGAACTGGCGCGAAGCCATCTCGGCAATCGCCCGGATGCCCGGGGTGGCCCGGGTCCAGCACGCGGACCAGACCACGCTGATCTCCGGGTCCAAGGTCATGGAGTTCTACAACGCCAAGGGCGCCGAGGCCGCCAACGAGGGCCGGCCCAGCGGGGAGGCGGTCAACCCGTTCCTGCACGCGGCGTTCGTGGAGCTGATGGCCGAGGCCCAGGACATGCCGGTGCACGAGACCTGGATGACGGTGGTGCTCTCCCGGGACAAGGTCGCCAAGCGCATCAAGTCCCTCGGCGGCGGTCTGCCCGGGTTCATGAACCTGGCCCTGTCGGTGATGACGACCATCGAGGGCACCCTGCCGGCCTCGGGGACCACCGTGCAGGCCTGGCACTCCCCGCGGTCGCTGGCCGCCCTGGTCCGTTCAGCCTTCGACCCGCAGGCCTCGGTGGTCATCTCCGAGCGTTCCGGGGACTGGGTCGGGGTCGCCCCCGGTTCGGCCGGACCGGTGGCCATGGAGGTCTTCACCGATCACGTGCGCACCGACGGGTACCTGCACCGCACCTACAAGGTCTCGGAGTTCCCGCAGTCCCAGGCCCGGCTCGGGTTCCTGGAGCCGCTGATCTTCGTCGGGGACTTCCGGCACACCGTCTCCGTGGTGTGGGTGCCGCGCGACGCTCGGGGGGCGTTGAACCACATCCAGCGGCGCAAGGCCGACTGGCGCACCACCACCCGGTTGCTGGACAAGCTGGATAGGCCCCACACCCTGGAGCACGACCGGGAGCTGGAGGACATCACCCGGGAGGAGACCGAACTGGTCGATGGCCACGCCCGTCTGGATATGGCGGTGCTGGTCACCGTCACCGGGGCCGACGAGATGGAACTGGAGGCCAATTGCTCCGATGTGCTCTCTCGGGCCGTGAACGCGAACTGTGAGCTGCGTGTGGTGTACCTGGAACAGGACTCGGCGATGCTCGCCGCGGCCCTGCCCTTCGGAATGGTGGAGATGTGATGAGCCCGACGACGAAGAACCGGCCGAAGATCGAGGTCTTCGACTTCTACCAGGCCAACCGGGAGGGAAAACGCGCCTCAATCACCTCCACCCGGCAGGTGATCAAGGCCCTCAAGGCCGCCCAGGACCAGAGCCCCGAGACCACCGGGGACTTCCCCCGACCCACCTGGGGCCGGGGTGGGCAACGCCGGCCCAGGTCCCTGCACGGCATCGGGATCCTGCGCACGCGCGGGGTGCCGACCACCGCGCACACCGGGGCCACCGCCTACCCGTACGTGGCCGGGACCTCGCTGGGCGCCGACGGGCTGTACATCGGCCGGGACCTCAACGGCGGCGGGGCGTTCTGCTTCGACCCCTGGCAGCTGTATGAGCGCGGGATCATCTCCGGGATGTCGATGATCCTGTTCGGCCAGGTCGGGGTCGGCAAGTCCTCGCTGGCCAAGTCCTTCGCCGTCCGCCTGGTCCAGGCCGGACGCAAGCTCTCGGTCGCCAGTGACAAGAAGGGCGAGTGGACCCGGGTCGTGCACGCCCTGGGCGGGTCGGTCATCCAGGTCGGTCCCGGCATGGGCACCCGGATCAACCCGCTGGACCCGGGCACCCGTCCCTCGCTGAATGCCCAGGGCGAGCCGCTGTCCGATGAGGGGTGGGCGATGACGGTGCGCACCCGCCGGATGGCCATCCTGGTCACCCTGGTGCGGATCCTCACGAACCGGGAGTTGTCCCCGGCCGAGCACCACGTGCTCTCGATGGCCCTGGATACCGGCGTCCAGGCGGCCCAGACCCGGGGCGGGATCGTGATCATCCCGGACGTGATCGACGCCCTGGAGGCCGCCAAGGACCACCCCGACCGGCTGGTCGCGGAGGCGTCCTCGGTGATGGCGATGACCCTGCACCGGATGACCACCGGCGACCTGGCGGGCATGTTCGACGGGGAGACCACCGCGCACTTCGCCGCCGACGCCCCGGCGACCTCGATCGACACCTCCGCCCTGCAGGGGGCCAGCCCGGAAGCGGTGCGGGTGGTCAACGCCTGCTCCGGGGCCTGGACCGAGGCCATGGTCACCACTTCCGACGGTGGTCAGCGGATCGTGGTCTACGAAGAGGGGTGGGACAACATCTCCTCCGAGGCCGACCTGCGCCGCATGGTGGAGTCCTGGAAACTGGCGCGGGCGTACGGCATCTTCAACGTGCTGATCCTGCACAAGATCGCCGACCTGGACATGGCCGGAGACCGCGGTTCGAAGATGGCCGCGATGGCCAAGTCCTTGCTGGCCGACGCCGACGTCAAGGTCATCTACCGCCAGGACCGCTCCGCGCTGCGGGTCACCACCGATGAACTCGAGCTCTCCGACCGGGAACGGTCCCTGCTGAAGTACCTGGACGAGGGCGTGGGCCTGTGGCGCCTGGGCGGGTCCAGCTTCCAGGTCAAGAACGACCTCACCCGGGTCGAACTGGGCCTGTTCAACACCGACGAACGCCTCGTCACCGCCACCGCCACTGAGAGGCAGGCCCGGGCATGAGCTGGAACGCGCAGAACCGCCAGTCCACCACCGGGGCGAACAACCACGCCCTGCCCTTGGTGATCCTCGGGCTCATCGGCGTGTACGGGGCCTACGTGCTGGTCGGGGTGCTCACCAACCGGGCCGTGTGCGGGACCCTGGCCCGGCCGGAGTCGATCGTCGATCCGCTGGGGTTCGTGGCCACCGGTGACGGGACCGCGTTCGGCTCAGCCGCCGGATGCGCGGCACCCAGCGGGACCCTGATCAGCGCGTACATTGCCCTGTTTGTGGTGCTGGTGCTGCTGGTGGGGGCCGGGGCGTATGCGTGGATGCGGTATCAGCAGTCCGATAAGGCCTTCATCCGGTCCATCCGCTGGCGTGAGGGCATGGCCCGCGGCCCGGAGATCCGCCGCGCGGTCGGGGCCGGGGCCGCGCGAAAGAAAGCCACCAAGGTCCGGCCGTCGATCAAGCACCCCAAGCCGGCCGATGCGGCCCTGCTGCTCGGTTCGGCCGAAGGTTCACAGGTGTGGAGCTGCCTGGAGGAATCCGTGGTGCTCATCGGCCCCCCACGCTCGGGTAAGGGCCTGCACCTGCTCATCGGCGCCATCCTCGACGCCCCCGGCCCGGTGATCACCACCAGCTCCCGGGCCGACAACCTCGCCGCCACCGCCACCCTGCGCGCTAACAAGGGCCCGGTCGCCCTGTTCGACCCGCAGGGACTGACCGGTCAGCCGACCACCTTGAAGTGGTCCCCGATCACCGGCTGTGAGGTCCCGAGGGTCGCCAACCAGCGCGCCACCTCGTTGATCAGTTCTTCCGGGTTGGGGGCCTCGTCCACGAACGCGGAGTGGCAGGCCCCGGCGGTGACCATCATGGAGTGCCTGCTGCACGCCGCGGCGCTAGGACACCGCACCGTGGATGACCTGATGCGCTGGGGCAACAACCCGGCCGAGGCCAAGGAAGCGGTGAAGATCCTGGCCGAACACTCAGGCGCGGCCTCGAACTGGAACCTGGTGCTGCAGGGCATCATCGACGGCGAACCCAAGCTGCTGCAGAACAAGTGGTTCGGCGTGGAGGGCGCGGTCAAGGGCCTGTCCGTGCCCGAGGTCCGCGAGGTCCTCAAACCCACCAAGGTCGAAGAGACCCTGGACATCGACAAGTTCCTCTCCCAGAACGGCACGCTGTACATCGTGGGCACCAAGACCGGCGGGTCCTCGGCCGGGCCGTTCTTGATCGCGATGATGGACGCCATCACCGAACGCGCCCGCGAGATCGCCGCCAAATCCCCGGGCAACCGGCTCGACCCGCCGCTGACCCTGGTGCTGGACGAGATCGCGAACATCGCCGGGGCCTGGCCCGGGCTGACCCAGATCATGGCCGACGGCGGTGGGGTGGGCATCAGCGCCTTCGCCGTGTTCCAGTCCCTGGCCCAGGCCCGCAACGAATGGGGCGAACAACCCGCCACCGCCCTGTTCGACGCGGCCACCGTGAAGATCCAGCTCGGTGGAGCCTCCAACGTGACCGACCTGGAACTGTTCTCCCGGCTGGCCGGTCAACGCCAGATCACCCGCACCTCGAAATCCCACGGCAAGGACTCGTCCTCGACCTCCGAGCAGCTGCACGACACCGAGGTGCTCACCGTCGCCGAGCTGCGGCGGATCCCCTTCGGCTGGGGGCTGCTGCTGAACCGCAACGGCCGACCGATCCTGATGCGCATGACCAAGTGGCCCGACCGCAAGGACGCCAAGCAGATTGAGGCCGCTATCAAGGCCTACAACGCCGAGCTGGCCGCCGAGCTCACCGGCGGGGCCGAGGTGCTGTCCTCCACCCCAACCGCCGCCGACACCGCCGAAACCGGCACGGTGGCGGACTGGTCGGCCTCGGTGCCGGTGCGGTGAGACCATGGCACGGCTCTCCCTCACCCGCACCGGCTCGGAGAGCTACCGGGACTACCTGCGGTCCCCGGCGTGGGGGTTCCGGAGGGTGCGCTGGTTCCGCGACGCCCGCGCCCGAGGCGTCGAGCCGGCCTGCCCGGTCTGCCAGCTGACGCTGGAGCAGGCAGGCAGCCTGGACTTGCACCACCTGCGCTACGACGGGGTGCACCGCGACCCGGTCACCGGGGCGTGGAAGGCGCGGGAGGCCGATGAGGACCTGATGCCGATGTGTCGGGCCCACCACGAACAGCTGCACGTCTCGTTGGATGCGCGCAAGGAGTACTTTGGCTGGGACCGGCGTCGGGCCACCGTGCTTATCGTCGTCAGGATGATCCGCCGTCACAGAAAGAAGACCCATGACCACCAGTGATCCCGTCCCCGGCTCCACCGAGCCGCTGAACTGCGAACTGTGCCAGCGGGTCTCCGTCCTGCAGTTCCACACCACCAGCACCGACCTGGTGGACCGCGCCGAATGCCGCCGCGCCGACGGGGACGGGATGTGGCTGTGCTCGATCTGCGAAGAAGGCGTCCACCGGTGGATGGCCGACAACCCCGGCGAAGGCTCCGCCCAGGCCGCGGTGGACGAAATGGTCCAACGACTGCTCAACCTCATCGACGGCCCACCCCGGAAATACCGCCGCCAACGCCGCACCGATGACACAGACTGACCACGCCGCCGTCCGTGAGGGGTCCAGTCGGTCCAGGGGCACGTCTGCCAGGGCTGCGGTGAGGGTCGCCACGTCATGCGGCACCGTTCACCCGAACCGCGCGGAGAAGCTGTTCTGGAACCGCAGCCCCGGGTCGTAGCGGCGCTTGGTCGCGAAGAACTCCTCGAGCCGCGGGTACGCCTGCCCCACCTGCTCCCTCGTGTAGTGCTGCTGGTATGGCAGGTAGAACGTCCCGCCGAGGTCCAGGGAGGACTGGACCAGAGCACGCGTCAGGGACGCCATGTCCGCGCTGCCCTCGTCGCTGAGCTCCTGGCTGAGGTAGAGCACCAGCGAGAACCGCTGCCCCTGCGCGTAGTCCAGGACGATGTCCTCGCGGTGGACCGAACGGATCGAGGCGCTGAGCAGCTGGGCGTCGTGAGGCCCGAGCTGGGCACGCAGCTCGTCGAGGAAGGGGACGATCTGGTCGGGGGGCAGGAAGTACTCGTGCAGGACATCGGTGTACTGCGGGAGCCTGTTCTGCACGAAGCCCAGGCTCTCGTACATCGCCTGGTTGCGCCCGACCATGCACGCCTCGGCCGCGCGCAGGGCCTCGTTGCGCGACTGCAGACAACCGCGCACCCGCGGCAGCAGCTCGCGCTGCGCCGTCCACCTCAGGCGCTGGCCGAGATCACCGGTGCGAGCCAGGTTGAAGAGCAGCCGACCCGCCCGGTCCGAGGCCCGCTCCCTCAGCGGCGGGACCGGCTCGGCGGTGTCGACCCGCTCGTAGGTGTAGACGATCGCTTCTTGCAGCAGGCTGTCCGGGGAGGTCGACAGGTGCGTGTAGGTCAACCGCACCGCGTCGTCGGTTGCCACCTGCGAGGCGAAGACCTGCGGGAAGTCGCGATGTTCGATGACGGTGCTGCGCAGCCGGTACATCTCGCTCTCGACCAGGTCCAGCTCCACGTCGAGCACCACCCCGACGAGCCCGTAACCGCCCACGACGGCCTGGAACAGCTCCGGCTCCTTCTCCGGGCCGACCCGGTGCACGGTGCCGTCGGCGAGCATCACTCGCAGTGAGCGGATCGTGGATGACAGGCTTCCGGCGCGGAAGTCCAGTCCGTGCGCGTTGGCCGAGACCGTGCCCCCGACGCTGAGCACATCGATGCTGGGCATGGTGGCCACCGACAGCCCGACCGGGTGCACCGCCTCCAGCACCTGGTGCCACGTCGCGCCGGCCTGCACGGTGGCCGTCCTCGCGTGCTCGTCCACGGTGATCGCGTCGAGTCCGCGCATGTCCACGACCAGCCCAGCGGGGTAGGACGCCTGCCCGCCCATCGCGTGCTGCGTGCCCCCGACGGCGACGACCAACTCGTTCTCCTCGGCGAACGCTAGCGCGGTCCGCACCTGGTCCTCGTCGACCGGCCGGACGACGCCGAAGACCGGGGTCCGGGTCAGGCAGCTGGCGTCGGACACCGTGCCGCCCTGCTGGGCCAGACCACCGGGGTATGCCGCCGCGTCCACCGGCGCGGTCGCGCGCGGAGCGGCCTGGGTGGGCAGGGGTGGCACCGGGCTGATGAAGCAGTCCTTCGCGGCGACCGGATCCCCCGACCACAGCGCGAACTGCGGGCCGCCCACGACCAGGACAAGCATCAGGGCCAGCGCGACGAGGGAGATGCGCACCCGCCTCCTGCGCGGCGATCGGTGCGCCGGCGCCCGAGGGCTGCCGCTGCGCTCGTGCCTCACGGACGATCCCATGGCTCAGTGAATACCAGCCGCCCGACCGAGGCTAGATCTAGGGCGTCGATCGCCCATGTGGCACGTCCTTCTGCCGGTCGATAGTCGCCTCGAACGCTACGGCGCAGCACCTTCCATCTCGGCCCAGTAGGCCCGTATGTCGGGCGCCCGACATACACCGTTGCCTTCCCGCTCCGAACTGTCTCCGAGCAGGCCACAGGCCCTGCCGGATCAGACAGCAGCGTTGAGGAGGGCGACACCGGTGACAGGCAATCCGTGGGTGGACGACGAGGACGACGACACCTGGCTGAACCACCAGGCCCCCAGCCCCAAGCAGACGAACACTGAGGCACCGGGGTCCCCGCTGCCGTACCTGGAGCCGGAGGTGGAGGCTGCCCTGGCCGCCGACGGCCCGCCGGAATGGTTGGGGACCCGGTGGCGGGACATCGAACCCGGCCAGCAGTGGGACGCCTGGAACGGGTTGCGTCGCTGGGTGGACTGGTTCATTCGCGAATACCGGCTGACCACCTCCGACGTCCCACCGTGCTGGTACCGCCACCCGGACCTGACCGCCGAGCTGTACGCGGCGATGTGCATGGAGTACAAGGTCTGGGAGGAACAGGCCCCCGGGCTGGCCCCGATGATGATGTGGCACCCCAACGTGGCCCAGCTGCGGTCCCGCCTGAAAGACATGACCCACGAGGCCGGCTGCGTCCAGGCCGGAGGGCACAAGGAACCGGTGGCGTACTCCGGCACGGTCGGGGCCTACGAGCTGGACTACGACGAGGACGACTGGATCACCGCGGCCTCGACCATCCGCACCGAGAAGGTCATCGACCGCCCCACCTCCGGGGTGACGTTCATCCGGGCCCGCGCCGTGGACCCCGACGGCGTCGAGCACGGGGCCTCCGACCCGCTGGGGCTGCGCGCCCGCTCCGTGGCCGACGCCGGCTCGGTGCGCCTGGCGTACACCTCCGCGACCCCCGGCCAGGCCGGGGTCGCCGTGAACATCACGGGCGGCCCCGAAGACCTGTCCGTGGTGTGGGAGGAATCGCCCGACGGGACCACCTGGGCGGCGATGAACACCGCCGACGAGCCCACCGGGGACCGGTCCCAGCCCTAAAGGATCCACCCGACCCCCGGCGGGTTCCCCGGGTATGGACCACTGCCCCGATGTGTGTCGGCCCCGGCCCGGTCGGGGCGCAAGCGAACTAGGGGCACGACGTCGGCACGGGGCCGGCGCGGGGCCGGCGCGGATCGATCACAGACGACCAGCAACAACCGAGCAGGGAAGCGAGCAAGTCATGGAGAGTGTGGGCAAGAAGACGGTGCAGGGCAATCTGACCGGTGATCCGCGGAAGGTGCGGACGAAGGCCGGCCAGGAGTTGGTGGTGATGACGGTGGCGGAGAACGGCCGCCGGTTCAACGAGGACTCCCGGGCGTGGGAGGACACCGAGGCGAAGTTCTACGACGTGGCCGTGGACCGGGCGCAGCTGCGCGAGAACGTGCTGGCCTCGCTGCGCAAGGGTGACCGGGTCACGGTCACCGGGGACTACCGGGTGGGCGCCTACGCCACGAGCACCGGCCAGCCGGGACTGAACCACCGCATTTGGGCCGAGGACGTGGCCGCCTCCATGCAGTTCAACCCGGTCGCGGTCCTGCCCCGTGAACACCACCGGGACGGAGCGTCTGTGGCCTCTTCCCCCGAACAGGCCAGGGAGCACTCGGTGGGCCAGGGCCTGCGCCCGGAGCAGCTGACGCCGGAGGCCTACGCGGACTGGGCCGCCGGGCAGCCACCGCTGGTCCCGCACCAGGACCGCACCGCCGGGCTCGTCCGGTAACCGGACCGTTCACTCACCGTCGCTCGACGGCCGGGGGCTTGACCGCTTCCTGGCCGTCGTGCAGTTATGTCAGAGAAGGAGCCCGCGCGTGGCGAAGCGAAGCAATCAGGTGGCCGGTCAGATCTCGGTGTTCGACCTGCTGGCCGATATGGAAGGAACCCAGAGTGCAGAACGGGACAGTGCAGAACGGGATAAGGCCGGAGGACAGGATGCAGGACGGGACGATGCCCGATCCGATCGAGGACCCGCGGCAGGACACCACCAGCGAACTGCTGGGCTGGGAGCAGGATCGGTGGGAGATCGACCGGACGGTGTGGCAGCACCCGCACGAGCAGACTCCGTACGGGACCTCGCTGGTGGAGGCCTTCGAGGCGGCGCACCCGGACGGGGAAGTGACGGTGATCGACCTGATGCTGGGCCTGGACCAGTACCAGGACGCGAGCCAGGACTTCGAGGACTACCTGATCGCGATGGTGCAGTCCAGGGCGATGCAGCTGGCCCCGGACCGGGTGGAACCGATCGAGGCGGAGGAGCTGCTCAGGCTGGCGAAGCGGGACCAGTTGCGGGTGTTGGAGAAGCTGACGGTGCTGGCGACCGAGGTGTTCGACTGGATGCGGGCGCAGGGGATGGACCCGGTGCCGGGGGTGAGCACCCTGCCGCCGCTGGTGACCGAGGCGGACCGGAAGCGGGCCGAACAGGGCTGACGGGTGCCCCGGTCGATTGGACCGGGGGCACCCAACGCCCGGCCACCGTCTCGCGCCGGTTCCTGGCGAACGTCGCCGCGCTGCAGACCCTGGCCGAGCTCGAGGACGCCGGACGCTACGCCACCGCCCAGGACCAGGACGAGCTGTCCCGCTGGTCCAGTTGGGGTGCCCTGCCGGAGGTCTTCGACGACACCGCCGAGACCATCTCCGCCGAGGACCGCCAGCTGGTGCGGAACCTGCTGGGCCCGGAGGGCTGGGAGCAGGCCAAGGCCACGACCCTGAACGCCCACTACACCGACCCCGCCCACGCCAAAGCCATCTGGGCGGCTCTGCAGCGGGCCGGGTTCGCGGGCGGCCGGGTGCTGGAACCGGGGTGCGGGTCCGGGGAGTTCATCGGCCAGGCCCCGGCCAACACCGACATGGTCGGGGTGGAGCTGGATGCCACGACCGCGCGCATCGCCGCGCACCTGCACCCCTCCCACGAGGTCCACGCGGCCGGGTTCGAGCAGGTCCGCCTGGGCGAGGACAGCTTCCACGCGGTGGTCGGCAACGTCCCGTTCGGTTCGTTCCCGGTGGCCGATGCCCGGTACAACGGGCAGAACCTGTCGATCCACAACTACTTCATCGCCAAGTCCCTGCGGCTGACCGCCCCGGGCGGATATGTGGCGGTGATGACCTCCACCTGGACGATGGACGCCCAGCGGGCCTCGGCCCGCCGGGAGTTCGCCCGCTACGCCGACCTGGTCGGCGCGGTCCGGTTGCCCAACGGGGCCATGCAGGACAGCGCCGGCACGGACGTGAAGACCGACGTGCTGATCTTCCGGCGCCGCGAACCCGGGGCGAGCATCGACCAGGACGCCGTCGCCGCCTGGGTGGAACCGGCGGTGATCGAGGCCCCCGACCGGGACGGGGACATCCACCAGGTGCCCGCGTCGCGGTACTTCCGGGACCACCCGGAGAACGTGCTCGGCACCCTCCGGGCGGCCAGTGATCCGTGGGGCGGGATGTCCTACCGGGTGGACCCGCCCGCCGAGGACGACCTCGGAACTTTGCTGACCGAGCGCCTGGGCGCGGTGGTCGACGCGGCCAAGGACCAGGGGCTGGGGTACTCCCCCGACCCGGTGGCCGTGACCCACGATCCGGGGCTGCACTTCCCGCCGGTGGCCGAGGCCGCCGTGGGCCACGTCCGCTTCGACCCGGCCGCCGGCGGCTTCACCCGGTACGGGGCGCAGCTGGAGTGGGAACCGGTGAAGGTGCCGCGTGCTCGGGCCGTGGAGGCCTGCGCTCTGTTGGTGCTGCGCGATCAGGCCGTGGAGGTGATGCGCGCCCAGTCCGAGGGGCTGGGACAGGAGGCCGCCGAGGCCGCGCGGGACCGGTTGCGCTCCGGCTGGCAGCAGTACGTGAACAGCTATGGGCCGATCAACCGCTCCGAGGACATCTGGAAGACCCCGCGCCCCCAGGAGCAGGCCCAGAAGGTGCGGGAACTGGAGGCCGCCTGGCGGGCCACCCTGCCCGAAGACGGGGAGATGGACCGCTCCGAGGTCCCCGTCCCCGCCGAGCTGGCCAGTGCGTGGGCCGCCGAGGCCGCCGAACCGGAGTTCAGTCACCGCCGCCAGCCGCACCTGGAGTTCCTGGCCGGAGATCCGAAGCTGGGCCTGCTGCGCGCCTGCGAGGTGTTCGACGAGCAGGAGCAGACCGCCGAACCGGCGGCCCTGTTGACTCGTGATGTCATCGAGTACCGGCCCCGCCCCGAGCGGGCCGAGTCCGTGGAGGACGCCATCGCCATCAGCCTGGAAGAGACCCGCACCGTGGACGTGGACCGGGTGGCCGGACTGCTCGGCGTGGACGCCGACGAGGCGCAGACGATGATGGCCGGGCACGTGTTCACCGACCCCGAAACCGGGGTGCTCACCCCGAAGGTGGCCTACCTGTCCGGGAACGTGAGGGCCAAGCTGGCCGCCGCACAAGAAGCTATGGCGAACGGTGGGGACTACGCCGTGAACGTGGCGGCGTTGGAGGCGGTGCTGCCGGCGGACGTGGACATCCGCGACGTCGTGGTCAACCCCGGCGTGCACTGGGTCCCGCAGGACATCTACGAGGACTTCGTGCGGGACACCTTCGAGGTCGCCACCGAGGTGAAGTTCAACCCGGCCGTCGAGGCCTGGGAAATCTCCTCCCCCAAAGGCGGGTTCTCCCCCTCCGTGCGGTACCAGTGGGGCACCAACAAGCGCACCCCCGCCGCCCTGCTGGCCGCGACCATGAACTACAAGTCGGTGGTGGTCCGGGAGAAGGACGCCGACGGCACCTACCGCAAGGACGAGGCCGCCACCACCGCGGCCCGGGAGAAGGTCGAAGCGTTGCGGGAGCGGTTCAACGCCTGGGTCACCGAGGACCCGGCCCGTGCGGCACGGTTGCAGACCCTGTACAACGAGGCGTTCAACTCGAGTCTCGCCCCGGACTACGACCAGATGGGGCAGCGGCTGGAACTGCCCGGGCTGGCCGCCGACCGGACCCCGTACACCTACCAGCGTTCGGCCGTGGCGCGGGCGGTGAATGAGCCGGCCGTGCTGCTGGACCATGTGGTGGGGGCCGGCAAGACCGGCACCATGGTCATGGCCGCGATGGAGCTGCGCCGCACCGGCATCGCCCACCGCCCCGCCATGGTGGTGCCGAACCACCTGGTGGAACAGATCAACCGGGAGTTCGTGGAGTGGTACCCGGACGCCAATGTCCTGGCGGTGCCGACCGGGCTGACGGTGGCTGGTCGGCGGGATTGGATGGCGATGGCCGCGGCCGGGGACTGGGACGCGATCATCATGCCCCAGACCGTGTTCGAGCGGGTCGAGATCGACCCGGCCAAACGCGCCGAATGGCTCTCCGAGCAGCTCACCGAACTCGATGAGCTGGTCAAGGACGCCGAGGCGGGGATGTCGGTCAAGCGGGTCGAGGCCGCGAAGAAACGCGTCCAGGCCGCCTACGAGAAGGCCACCCGGGTCACGGACCCGGGGATCACCTTCGAGGAGACCGGCATCGACTACCTGTTCGTGGACGAGGCCCACCACTACAAGAACCTCCAGCGGACGTCTGATCTGGGCGAGCTGGCCTGTCAGGGTTCGAACCGGGCCACCGACCTGGACTTCAAGCTCCGCGCCCTGCGCGAACGCAAGACCCTGTCCGCCGAACGGGCCGGGGTGGCCACCAGCACCTATCTGCCGGCGGTGGCGACCTTCGCCACCGGCACCCCGGTGTCCAACTCCATGTCGGAGATGTGGGTGATGCAGCACTACCTGCGCCCCGACCTGCTGGAAGCCGCCTCGGTGGACACGGTCACCGCGTGGGGCCAGCAGTTCACCACGTCCCAGACCACTCTGAAGCCGAAGATGACCGGCGACGGCTTCGACCAGGTCACCAAGATCGGCAAGTACGTGAACATGCCCGAACTGATGGGCCTGAACCGGACCTTCACCGACACCGTCCAACGCGATCAACTGGAGGCCACCCTCCCGAGTGTTCTGGGTGGGGACCGGATCCTGCTGCGCCGTGAACCCTCCGCGCAGGTCCGCGAGTACATCGACGAGTTGGCCGAGAGGATCGACAACCTCTCCGGGTTCCCCGAACCGGGGGCGGACAACATGCTCAAGATCATGGGCGACGGGCGCAAGGTCGCCCTCGACGGCCGCCTCGTCGGCCTGGACCCTGATGAAGACGGCGGCCGCGCCGTCGCCGTGGCCGAACAGGTCATGGAGGTCCACGAACGCACCCACGATCGCCAGTACACGACCGCCACCGGGGAGGTCTCCGAGGTGCGCGGCGGGCTGCAGATCATCTTCTGCGACCAATCCACGCCCCGGGAGGACCAGTGGAACATCTACCACGAGCTCCGGGACCAGCTCGTGGCCCGGGGCATGGCGCCGGAGCGGATCGCGTTCATCCACGACGCCGACACCGACGAGGCTAGGCAGGAGATGTTCACCCAGGCCCGCGAGGGCCAGTTGAGCGTGATCATCGGCTCCACCGCCAAGATGGGCACCGGCACCAACATCCAGCGCCGGGCCATCGCCCTGCACCATGTGGACTGCCCGTGGCGGCCGGCCGACCTGGAACAGCGCGAGGGAAGGATCATCCGGCAGGGCAACCAGAACGCCCAGGTGGAGATCTACTCCTACGCCACCGAGAAGACCTTCGACGTGGCCAGCTGGGACATGATCGCCCGCAAGGCCCGGTTCATCGGGCAGATGAAACGCGGGGACCTCCAGGGCCGAGAGGTCGAGGACGCCGTGGCGGACCTGGAGTTCAGCGCCTCCAAGGCCGCCGCTGAGCTCTCCGGGGACCCCCGCATCGAGCAGCTGGCCACCATGCAGATGCGCATCGAACAGCTCACCAGCCTGGAGGCCTCCTGGCGGGGGCAACGCTCCGCCACCCGGTCCGAGTTGCGGATGAACCAGAACCGCGTGCAGCACCTGGCGCAGATGCTCCCAACCCTGGAGACCGTCACCGAGGGTGTCACCTCCACCGAGGGTGAGAAGTTCCGGTTCACCCGCCCCGACGGGAGGAGTACCGGCGATCGGATGGCCGCCGGGCAGGTCCTCGCGGCCGCGCTGCGCCGTGAGGCGGTGCGCACCGGCCTGCCGGATTTGGCCGAACCGACGGATCCTGAACCGGTCGGCACCCTGGGTGGGGTGGCCCTCGGCGTGGTGCGCTCGGGGAACACGGTCCAGTTGGTCCCGCTGGGCCTGCCGTCGGTGCACAAGTCCTGGCCGGTCGCCAAGCTGCTTGGGGAGGACATGGGGCCGCGATCGGCCGTGCAGTCCGCCGAGGCCTTCGTCGTCGGCCTGGGCGGGGAGCTGTCTCGCCGACGGGCCGAGCTGGCCAGGCTCACCGAGTCGATCCCCGCCGTAGAGCAAGCCCTCACTCAGCCCTTCGAGCACGCGGACGAACTCGAGAACCTCAAGCGCGAGGCCGCGGAACTGGCCGAGGAGATGGCTCCGACCACCGAGGGCGCCGACGAGACTCCGGTGGAGCTCTCCGGGCAGGGGTTGGCCAAGCTCGGGGACATGGAGCACACCGACCAGCGGGAGGGCGACGTGTGGAACGTGGGCCGGGCGTACTGGCGCGTGGGCCTTCACACGGATGAGCGCACCGGGCGCAGTCTCCCAGTGTGCTGGCCGGCCGAGGAGGACCGGCCCGCCGACCTGGCGACCGCCCAGCCGGCCTACACCCTGCGCTCGGGGAAGCTGATCGCCCGGATGTCTGATCAGCTCAAACCGCTGGAACGGGAGATGCTCGACCTGGACACCACCCGTCACCAGCGGGTGGACCGCATCTGGCAGGTGCCCGCCGAAGCGCGGGTCCGGACGCAGCGCCTGGACGGGTCCATCGTCGAGGGCACCATGGCCGACCGGCAAACCCTGACCACGGACACCGGGGAGCGGATCCGGGTCAACGACCTGGACACCGGACCGGGCATCATCCTCGTGGACGCCACCAGCCCCGAGCAGATCGCCGCCGAACAGGCCGCGGCCGCCGAGAAGGCCAAGCAACGCAGCGCCCACGACTTCCTGCCCGGGGAGGTCCTCGGCGAGGACATCGAGCACTTCGGTTACGCCGGGGACGTGGTCCGCCTGGAGGCCTCCGGGTACGGCGGCTTCCGGCCCGTGGCGGTCAGCCCGGACACCGGGCGCATCCGCGAAGGCACCCCCTGGCGTGTGGAGTCCCGCGAATGGCAGACCACTCCCCCGGTCCGGCTCACCGAGGACCAGAAGACCCAGCTGTACGGGCAGTCACGGTTCACGGTGCCGGTGGAGGACCTGCGCCCTGGGGACGTGGTGGCCGCCACCGACATCGACAACCACGCCCGGACCAAGGAGCCGGTCACCATCACCCAGCTCAGCGGGGACAGCACGCTCAACATCCGGTACAAGAACGAGACCGTCAGCGGGGAGGGCAAGAAGCGCGCCGAGTCCGAGGTGACCGTCCTGGACCGCACCCACGGGGCATTGACCGGCCACGAACTGCTCACCCTCGCCCGCCCCGAGGCGGACCTGCCACCCCGGATCGGACTACGCGAACTGGCCCAACAGGAACCGACCGGACAGCACGTCCTGCTCGATCTGCCCACCAAGGGCGAACTGGCCGGCGGACTGGTGCCCGGACGACTGCAGAACATCGAGCAGGAGCAGAAGACCGGGGCGATGGGACGGCGGATCACCGTGCACCAGCTCGTGATCGAGACCACCGACGGGAACACCGTGCGTATCCCCGCCCAGACTCCCGGCCACGCCACCGTGACCGACCACCCGGTCGCGCTCACTGAGCTGCGCCTGGCCCCCGTCCCTGAGGCAACGGAGGCCAGTCGAGAGACGACGACGGTCGCGACCGGAACCACCGTCACCGGGGACGTCTACCAGCGCGCCACCACCCCCTCCCCCAACCACACACCGGAACCGGCACCGCAGCCGCAGCAGTTACGGCAGGCACCGCAGCTGGACCCGGCCCTGGCCTACCAGCTGCACGCCAGCGCGGTCCCCGCCGGCACCTCACGGGGCTTGGCATGAGGACCGGCCGCGCAACGACACCCCGTGGTGTCCCGGGCCTATGTCAGGGTGGGGTGCAGGAACGGGGACGAGCCCAGGGGGAACTGAGATGGGAACCGCGGAATTGATCGGTTGGGCGGCACTGGCCATAGGCTTCGCTGGGGCCTTCGGCATCTTCGCCATCAACCGCGCCCTGCGCCGAGCCGGCAGTGTGGCCATGAGCGTCGGTCTGGTGGTGTTCTGCCTCATCGCGCTGCACACGGTCCTGGACCACGCGGTGGCCGGAAGCCCGGCCCTGCCCATTGTCTGGATCCTGTCGGTGGCGACGATCGGGATCACCATCAGTTGGCTGACCCGGTACTTCTACCGCGACCTCGACCTCTACGACGTGGAAGAAGGCTATCTCGCCGATAGCGAGTAAATAGCACTTTGATAGCACGGTAATAGCAGGTACGAGCCGGTCGGACAGTGGCTGGGCTTGTTCACACTGACGGAAGACGGGACGCTGGTCGGCCGAAAAGCATGGACAAAAGGCCACTACCGACGCCGAGGGCCCCTTCACTACTCTGAAGGGGCCCAGTGAGACGGTGCACGCGGATCATCAGATGGACGAAGCCCGGGGGGATACGGGCCCATCGACAGAGGATCTGACAAGAGGCGGTGGCATCAGCCGCCGCCTCTTCTGCGTCTGAGGGGAGCGTAACCCGAACGCGTTCTGAACGCCACCGGAACCATCTTCCGGGGCATGGCCGCCTAGCAGAGATGAGCGGCGGGGTTATCGCAGGGCAGAGTCCATCGCTCCTCCTGGGCCCATCCTGCTATCGGGGACGGACACCTCATCCTCGATGTGCTGCTTGAACTGCACGATGGCGTTGTACCGTTCCGATCAGCGCCCCGGGCCGATCGGAAACCACCGACGGGTTCTCCGACTCGGACGGTGTGCAGAGGACCGACGCCGACGTTTTACTTGATGGGCTCGGCTAGGGTCGATGGCTCGCGTGGAGGGCCGGACGTCAGCGCCTTTAAGCCTGATTACGTCAAGTTTGAGATGAACGCGTTTGATGGGCGTCACCTTGGTGGTGGGTTTGGCTCTGATGGGTACCATCGCCACACTGGAGGCTTCTTCGGCCCCCATGGTCGTGGGCGCCGCTGAGCAGGCCACTGGGGAGTCGTTGAACGGACCGTGATTTCCACCGCCCCCTCATGGTGGGTCTGATTGATGTGCCTTTACTGGACCTCGGGGGGCGTCAGAGCCAGTCGACTGCGCCTGAGCCGCCAATTGACGAGGTGGATGAGCAGATTTCGAGGAGAGCATGATGCAGGCCCTTGTTCGGATTTCCCACGCTCCGCGCAACGTCGGAGTTGTGGACGTGTGCGAGCGGCAGCCTGGCCCGGGCGAGGTCCGGGTGGCCGTGTCGCTGTGCGGTCTGTGCGGCTCGGATGCGCATGTCTACCGCGCCGATGCAGGTTATAAATGGGTTGCACCGGCCACCGTGCTCGGCCATGAGGCGGTGGGGGTCATCACGGCGGTCGGCAGCGGAACACCTGACTGGCTGATAGCGGGCCTGCGGGTAGTGCCGATGTCTTTGGCCGGCTGCGGCGCCTGCAGCATCTGCGCACGTGGGCTGCCGCAGGTCTGCCCGCAGCGCCGGACGCTGGGTCTCAGCGTGCCTGGAGCAGCTGCGGGCAGTTGCATCGTTCCTTGGCACTGCCTGGTTCCAGTCCCCGATGCACTGCCGGATGCGACGGCGGTGTTGACCGAACCAGCGTCGGTCGCTTGGCGCGCTGCTGTCAGCATTGGAAGCGCCGGCCAGGGCGACCGCGTGGTCGTGTCCGGCACCGGCGCCATCGGACTGCTCGCGGCCCTGGCCGCGCAACACCAGGGCGCGGACGTGACGGTACTGGGCCGTGCCGGCCCTTCAGCCGCAGCGAAAATGGCACTGGCAGACAGGCTGGGCCTGTCCATTACTTCATCCCGGCCGGCCCCGCAATCAGTGGACCTTTGGATCGAAGCATCCGGCTCACCTGCCCAATTGGACGCTGGAATCGAGGCCCTGCGGCCCGGTGGCAGGCTCATCCCCGTCGCCCTGTATGCGCAGCATCCGAACTTCGACATCAACCGGGCCGTGCGCAAGGAAATCACTGTGCTGTTCAGCTATGCCTCCACACGCACGGACTACGAACAGACTCTGCAGTTCCTCATATCCCGGCAGCTACTGGGTGAGGAACTCGTCAGCGTCTTTCCTATGTCTGAGGCGACCGAAGCACTCCGGCTCACTGCAGAGGGAGGCCGGACGCCTGACGGTCGCCCCCTGATCAAGGTTGCCATCGCCCCCGCACGCCCCTGACTCTCCAATGGTCTGGTAACGCGCCTGATGCCCACTGGCGGGGCTACCAGTAGTGGCTCATCAGTGGCGGCAGACCATGCCCTGTCGGTGGCCTCTGGAACATTGCCTCGATCCCCTGGGCGCCGTGAGGAGTTGGGATTGGTTGGGGACGATTTTGCCTGGTGCGATTCTGGTTCATCGTCCTCTCGGGTGGGGTCTCCCTTGGCTGTCGGCTGGCTTGATCGACGCTTCCGTTGTACGTCCGACTTCGAGGCCAATCGAGCCGTACATCCGAGCGCCCCCACCCTTTCCTATGCAATGGATCCCAAGCGGGCCATATGCCGCCCAAAATCCACACCCAGGCTTGCCATTGGATCCAACTGCTGTCACGCTGTTGTGATACAACTCACCGAGCAGACTCAAGTCTGAGGGGAATCCATGAGCTATCAAGCGCCGGATACGGCCGTCGCCGCGAGTGCGTCCAAGAAGAAGTCAATGATCGCCGCCACGGCCGGCAACATTCTGGAGTGGTACGAGTGGAGCGCCTACGCGGTGTTCGCCCCGTTCATCGCTCAGGTCGTCTTCGAGCCCAGCTCCACGGCCGCCGGAATCTTGGCCACCTTCGGCGTCTTCGCCGTCAGCTTCCTCTTCCGCCCCCTCGGCGGCATCCTCTTCGGCTGGCTGGCAGACCGAAAGGGGCGCAAGTTCGTCCTGGTCTTCACGATGCTGATGATGGCCGGTGGCAGTCTCATCATCGGGATCATGCCGACCTACCACACCGCTGGCGTGTGGTCGGCCGTGATCTTGCTAGCGGCCCGGGTCATTCAGGGATTCGCTCATGGCGGGGAATCGGCCACCTCGACCACTTACGTGGCGGAGATCGCCCCGCCCGCGCGTCGAGGGCTGTGGTCCTCCGTGGTGCATATCGCGATCGTCGGCGGCTCGGTCTTGGCGTACGGGCTCGGGGCAGTGATCACTACCACCTTCGGCGATCAGGCCGTGCTCGACTGGGCTTGGCGTGTTCCGTTCCTGATTGGTGCCGTGGCTGCCTTGGGAGTGCTCTACCTGCGCAGGCACATGGATGAATCCGATGTCTTCGAGGACGACACCTCCGTCGAGAACTCCTCCGGGCAGGTGCCGGAGAAGATCTCGGCCCCGGCCTGGGGCCGCCGACGGACGGTCCTCGTGGCCGTGCGCATGATCCTGTTCACCGCGGGGATTACCGCCGTGCACTACACATGGAGCAGCTACATTTCCACCTACGCCATCTCCTCCCAGGGCATGGATCCCAGCACGGCTTACTGGGTGAGCCTGGTGGCCCAGTGCATCGTCCTGGTCAGCCTGCCGCTGTTCGGCATGCTCTCCGACCGCATTGGACGCCGGCCCCAGGTGCTGGTCTTCGCCGTGGCCTCGGCCATCCTGGTGATGCCCTTGACCGCGATGGTCGGTGATGTCTGGTGGACCCTGCTGGTACCTCAGACCGTGGCACTGTGCCTGTGGGCGTTGGCGTCCTCCATCTTCGCCGCGATGCAGGCGGAGAACTTCCCGACACATATGCGCACCCGGGGCATCGGATTCGCCTACTCGATGGGTGTGGCGGTCTTCGGTGGCACCGCCCCCTATCTGAACCAGTTGTTCGTGGGCTGGGGCACCGAATGGGTGTTCCACGTCTACATCATGGTGCTCTGCCTGTTCACGCTCCTCACCACCTTGATGATGCGAGAGACCCGTGGCATCGACCTGCGCGACGTCGATGCCGTGCCGGCAAACCACGCGCCGGCGCCTGCGGGAGCCGAGCGGGAGATCGACGTCAGCGTCTGAGCCCGGCACGAAAGCGGGGCGGGGACCGATCGGTCCCCGCCCCGCTTTCGTGTTTCCAGGTGTGCTCCAGAGGCCTCTACGGCTTCCAGAGCAGCACCTCAGCATCTGCTTCGTAGGCCTTGCCCTGGGGAAAGGACACCAGCTCGAACTGCATGCCCCACGGGGAGAGGAAGTACACCCACCGCTGCCCAGTGCTGGCCCCCGAGCTGGCGGTCGGCTCTCCCAGGACCTGGATGCCATGGTCCTTTAGGTACGCCACGGCCTCATCGAGGTCCTCGACGTAGAAGGCGATGTGATGGCCGCCGACGTCACTGTTGCGCGGCTGCTCGAGGCGCTGGTCGGGGGCCTCGTAGTGGAACACCTCGAAGTTGGTCCCGTTGAAACACCGGTAGAAGCGGATCTGGTGCATCACCGCCTCCGGGTGAAGGTTGAGCTTCGTGCTCATCAGCTCCGGATTCCGGGGATAGGGCCCCAGGGAGTAGACATGGTCACAGCCGATGACCTCGACCAGGAACTCGTGGGCCTGGTCGATGTCGGGCACGGTGAAACCGATGTGGTCGGTCCCGGTGATGCCCGGTAGGCCGCGCCGCATCGTCTGCGCTGGCGTGTGGGTCGTCTCGCTCATGGTCTGTCCTCCATCGAGGTGGGCTTAGCGGTCAAAGATTTCGGGGTGGTTGAGCAAGGACAGCCTCGTTTTGCGGATGTGCATCCCCAACAGCTCCTCGGCGGACCTACGGTCTCGATGCTGGATGGTGGCCACCAACAGGCGGTGCTCGAGGTGGGTCTCCCCCAGGCCTTCGGATCCGATCAACTGGACGTAGGCGCGGCGGTAGTGCTGAGTGGTGTTCCACAGCCGCTCGACCATCTCCAGCAAGGTGGACATGCCGGCAGCCTGAAAGCTGAGCAGGTGGAACTGGCGGTCCAGTTCAACAAAATCATCCACCGCCTCCGCGCTCTCCATCTGGGTGGTCAGCGCGCCCAGCTGCTCGATGGTCTCCGGCGTGATCTGCTCGATGGCTTGGCCTAAGGCCAGGGGCTCAACCCGTTCCCGGATCAAGTAGGTCTCCTGGCACTCGGCCAAGTTCATGGAGCTCACCCACGCGCCGGTGGAGGCCACCAGCGTCACCAGGCCATGGGATTCCAAGATGCGCAGGGCTTCCCGGATCGGCAGCCGACTGACGCCGAACTCCTCGGCGATCTGCTCCTGACGGATCCGTGTCCCCGGTGCCAGTTCCCCGGCCAGCACGCGCCGCCTCAACTCATCGGCGATGCGCTGGCTGGCCGCACCGGACTTCTTCAACATCCCAGCTCCTGTCGTCATGGATCCCTCCAGCATAGAAACTCACCCAATGGATCCCTTCGGGGGGATAACGACGCATTTACCCCGACGTTCAGCTTGTATTGGATCCAATCTATCAGTAGTGTGAGGCGAAGCACATCCATTTCTGCCACTCTTACGCGCCACGGGGAGCCCCTATGTCCACGAGCACGCCACTGACCTACTCGACGGAGTGCACCGAGCTGCGCACGACTCGAGATGATTGGGACGCCGCGGCGCCCGAATTGCTCGAATCCATGCTGGTGCAGATGCACACGGTGCGGATCTTCGAGGAGGTCGTGTTGCAGTTGGCCGGGGAAGGGTTGGTCCACGGACCGGCCCATTCCAGCATCGGCCAGGAAGGAGCGGCGGTCGGCTCCGTGCTGGCCCTGCGCGAGGCCGACGGGGTCAACGGCACCCACCGCGGTCATCACCAGTTCCTGGCCAAGGGCCTGTCCTTCCTGTGCCCGGAGGGCATGAGCATCGTGGACGGCGTCAAGGACGATCAGATCGTCGAGTTCATCCACCGCACCATGTCCGAGATCCTGGGACTGAAGGCCGGGTTCAGCGGAGGCCGGGGCGGGTCGATGCACCTGCAGTGGCTGCAGGCCGGGGCGTTAGGCACCAATGCCATCGTGGGCGGAGGGGTGCCCCTGGCGGCGGGTAACGCCTGGGCCCAGCGTCATGACGCCGAGGTCATCGACGGCTCCGGGGCTGCGCAGGACATGGGCGTGACGGTCACCTACTTCGGGGACGGGGCCTCCAATATCGGCTCCACCCTGGAGACGTTCAACCTGGCCGCGGCCTGGGATCTGCCGCTGTGCTTTTTCATCGAGAACAACCTCTATGCGGTGTCCACCCACGTCTCCGACGTCACCGGCGATCCCCGGCTGGCCGCCCGCGGTCCCGGCTTCGGGATCCGCTCCTGGCGGGTCGATGGCATGGACCCGCTGGCGGTGTACCTGGCGCAACGGGCCGCCGTCGAGCACATGCGCGCCGGCCGCGGTGCCACCCTCATCGAGGCCGAGACCTACCGCTACTTCCACCAGAACGGCCCCTTCCCCGGCAGCGCTTTCGGCTACCGCAGCAAGGAAGAGGAGAAGCAGTGGCGTGATCGGGATCCGCTGCACAAGGTCGCCGAGGAGATGATGCGTCGGAAGCTGCTCACCGAGGACCAGCTGCAGGACCTGCGCGCCCGGATCACCGCGGTCATCACCCAGGTCGTCGAGGGCATCACCGAGAAGGACCCGGCCAGCGCCAAGGGTGCCCGCCGCATCCATCCGGCACTGTGGCCGGACCCGGCCACCGTCGATGAGGGGCTGCGGATGGATCCGGTCCTCTGCGGAGAGGTCCTGGAGGACAGTGCCCAACCCGCCACGACGCAGCGCCGCTTCGTGGACGCCATCGCCGATGTCCTGGACCGCCGGATGGCCACCGACCCAGGCGTCGTGATCCTCGGAGAAGACGTGCACCGACTCAAGGGCGGCACCAACGGCGCCACCCGCGGGCTCAAGGATTCTTACCCCGACCGGGTGCTGGGCACCCCCATCAGCGAAAACGCCTTCGCGGGCCTGGGCGGCGGGTTGTCCATGACCGGACGCTACAAGCCGATCGTGGAGTTCATGTACTCGGATTTCCTATGGGTGGCCGCCGACCAGATCTTCAACCAGATCGGCAAGGCCCGCCACATGTTCGGCGGCCAATCCGGGATGCCCGTGGTGCTGCGCTCCAAGGTCGCCATGGGCGCCGGCTACGGCTCCCAGCACTCCATGGACCCGGCCGGGATCTTCGCCACCAACCCGGGATGGCGCATCGTCGCCCCCGCCACCCCGCGGGACTACATCGGGCTGATGAACACCGCCCTGGACCTGCAGGACCCCGTCCTGGTGCTCGAACACGTGGACCTCTACGCGGTCAAGGGCGAGATCCCCGAGGCGGACCTGGACTACCGGCTACCCGTCGGCAAGGCCGCCGTGCGCCGCACCGGTCAAGACGTCACCGTGCTGAGCTACCTCAACATGGTGGACCTCTCGCTGCAGGCCGCCGAGCAGCGCGCTGACCTGGACGCCGAGGTCATCGACCTGCGCTGGCTCGACCGGGCCTCCCTGGACTGGGACACCATCGGGGCGTCCATCGCCAAGACCAACAACGTCCTGATCGTCGAACAAGGCGCCTCTGGAACGTCCTACGGCGGGTGGCTGGCCGACGAGATCCAGCGCCGGTACTTCGACCACCTCGACCAGCCGATCCAGCGAGTCACCGGACACGAGGCCGCCCCCAGCATCTCCAAGGTCCTGGAGGCCGCGGCCAACGCCGACCTGGACGACGTCCTGGCCGGCTTCGACGAAGTCGCCCGCCACCTCGGCCTTTCCTGACCCCGCCCCCTCGAAGGACGCAACCCACCATGGCAACCATCATCACCATGCCGGCCGTCGTGGCCGACGCCACCGAAGCCGCCCTGCAGAACTGGCTGGTCTCCGTCGGGGACATCATCACCTCCGGTCAGCCCATCGCCGAGATCGAGACCGAGAAGGCCACCGTCGAGCTCGAGGCCGAAGCCGCCGGCACCGTCGGTCGGCTGCTCATCGACCCGGGCACCTCCGTGGCGGTTGGCGAGCCCATCGCCGTGCTCGCCGAACCCGGCGAGGATGAGGCGGCCATCGACCGGCAGATCGTCGCCGCCGGAGGGGCTACCGACAGTGCCGCCCAGCAACCGGTCCCCCACGACAGCGAGGCGCCGACCACCCACCGGGACGTTCGCGAAAACACCGTGGACGTCACCACGGAGCAGGACTCCGAGGCTCCGACTTCCGGGTCCCGGGTGTTCAGCTCACCGCTTGCGCGCAAGCTGGCCAAGGACCTCGGCGTGGAGGTCACCGCCCTGAACGGCTCCGGGCCTAGCGGGCGGATTCTGCGTCGCGACGTCGAAGCCGCCGCCGCCCAAGCCCCAGCCCAGGGGGTGGCCGCGGGAGCAGCTGCCCCGGTGCGGACGCCCTCCCCCGTTCCGCCGGCGATCCCGGCCGAGGACGATTTCCAGGATGTCCCGCTGTCCGGGATGCGCCGGGCCATTGCCCGCCGACTGACCGAGTCCAAGACCACCGTCCCCCACTTCTACGTCTCCGTCGATGTCGAGATGGATGCCCTGCTGGCCCTGCGGCGTCAGGTCAATGACGCCCTGGCCGCGACCGAGCAGAAGGCCACCGTCAACGACCTGCTCCTCAAGGCCCTCGGCGGGGCCCTGAGTGAGGTGCCGGCGGCCAACGCGACCTGGCAGGGCGACAGCATTCGGCACTACACCAGCGTGAACGTCTCCGTGGCCATCGCCACCGAGGACGGGCTGCTGACCCCGGTGGTCCGCGGGCTTCAGAACCTCTCCCTCAGCTCCCTGTGCCGGACCATGACCGACTACAAGCAACGGGCCAGCACCAGCCAGATCCGGCAACAGGAACTGGAGGGAGGCTCGTTCAGCCTGACCAACCTGGGCATGTTCGGCACCCGGGAGTTCTCCGCGATCCTCAACCCACCCCAGGCCGGGATCCTGGCCGTCGGGACCGCCGAACAGCGCCCAGTGGTCCGCGACGGAGAACTGGCCGTGGCCACCGTCATGAGCTGCACCCTCTCGGCAGACCACCGCGTGATCGACGGAGCCGTGGCCGCCCAACTGCTGGCTGCCTTCCAACGGCGCATCGAACACCCCATGAGCATCCTGCTCTGATGCGACGCGGCCTGACCGCATGCCTCCGTCCACCCCATGTGATCCCCAGGAGAGAACAATGACCGTCACCGAGAACCGACCCGTCATGGCCATCACCGGAGGCGCCTCCGGTATCGGTTTCGCCACGGCCCGGCTGTGGATAGAACGCGGTGGCACCGCCGTGCTGCTGGACTTCAACGAGGCCGTACTGCAGGCGGGCCTGGAACAACTCGGTGAACACGCCCGAGGCGTGGTGACCAACGTGACCGACCGGGCCAGCGTGGACGACGCCTTCGCCTCCATCCAGGAAACCGAGGGCCGGCTCGATGCCCTGGTCAACTGTGCCGGCAACTCCCGCCCGGTGCCCAGCGCGACCATGACCGACGAGGACTGGGAAGCGCTGATCGCCGTGCACCTGTCCGGATCGATGCGTACCTGCCGGGCCGCCCATCCCCTATTAACCGCCCAGGACACCGGGGCGATCGTCAACCTCTCCTCGGTCGCCGGCAAGACCGGCATGCCCCAACGCGCCAGCTACACCACAGCCAAGGCGGGATTAGACGGCCTCACCCGGACCCTGGCCGTGGAGTGGGCCCAGGACGGCATCCGGGTCAACGCCGTCGGCCCCGGCTATACCCGCACACCCTTCACCGACCAGCTCATCACCGAAGGCAAGCTCGACCCCGCCCCCATCGAGGCGCGCGTGCCGATGCGACGCTTCGCCGAACCGAAGGAGATCGCCGAAGCCATCGTGTTCCTGTGCGCTCCGGGCTCCTCCTACATCACCGGCCACACCCTCATGGTCGACGGCGGCATGACCATCGACGGCAACTGGTACCAGTGAATAATCACCACCCCCGGCACACGGAAAAGACACCTCATGACCTACGACTTCTCGAACAAGACCGTGCTGATCACCGGCGCCGCCGGAGGCATCGGCAAAGAATGCGCCCGACTGTTCCTCGACGATGGCGCCCAGCTGATCCTCGTGGACCTGGAACCCAACGCGCTGCGTGAAGTCGCGGACGCCCTGGGCGCACCAGAGCGGATCACGACCGTGGCCGGTGACCTCACCGACCAAAACGTGCTCAACGAGGTCCGCGCCACCGTGGAAATCGCCGGCGGACTGGACGCTCTCGTCCCGGCCGCCGGCATCTACCGGGACCGCGACGTCGAGTCCATGAGCATCCAGGAATGGCGACAGACGATGTCGATCAATCTCGACTCCGTCTTCCAGCTCACCCAAGCAGTACTGCCCCACCTGCACGATCACGCAGCCATCGTGAACTTCGCCTCCCTGGCCGGATCCCGCGGCAGCCGCAACCACGCCCACTACGCCGCAACCAAGGCCGCCCTGGTGGCCTTCGGCCGCAGCCTCGCCCTGGAGATCGGGCATCGCGGCATCCGCGTCAACGCCGTGGCCCCAGGCATCATCCGCACCCAGATGACCGACACCCTCGTGACGACCAACGGCGAACTCCTCCTGCAACAGACCCCGCTGGGACGGCACGGAACGGCACAGGAGGTAGCCACCGTGGTGACCTTCCTGTGCTCCGAAGCGGCGTCCTTCGTCAACGGGGAACTGATCCAAGTCAACGGCGGCCTCTACATGACCGGCTGACGACCATCCATCTCGGTAGCCACGCTCGACAACGGGACCACATCAACCCGAACTCACCCGCCGCATGGGCCGTCTTCCCGTTAGGACAACGGTTGGTTCTGGTCCTGCTTCGCTCCGGCGGGTCCCATGCGGCACGTTCACACTTCTCCAGCCGGCCTCATCCCACATCCACGAGAAAGGCCGAGGTGAACACTGAAACCCCTCAGTATCCGTGGCAGTGACTACATTCTCGCGACCCGTATTGACCATCACCGACGCTCATCACGAAAGAAACGTCATGCCCCCCCAGACCCCAGCTGCGCCCCCCGCAGCCCTCGCGCCAGACGCGGGACAACTCAAAAACGCACGCAATGCCGCTGCCTCGGGCTTCGTCGGCACCACGCTCGAGTACTACGACTTCTACATCTTCGCGACGGCAGCCGCACTGTACCTGCAACCGCTCTTCTTCCCCGCTGAAGGTGGCGCCGGCCAGATCCTCGCCCTCGCAACGGTCGGTGTTTCCTACGTCACGCGCCCCCTCGGAGCAGTCATGTGGGGATGGCTCGGCGATGTTGTCGGCCGTAAGAAGGCGCTGATGGCATGCATCGTACTCATGGGCGTCGCAACGTTCATCATCGGCCTTGTCCCCACCTATGCAACCATCGGGATCTGGGCCCCAATCATCATCGTCCTGATGCGCCTGCTCCAGGGCCTCTCGGCAGGTGGCGAATCGCCGGGCTCGGCCTCGCTCTCCATGGAGACAGCCCCAGACCACCGACGTGGCTTCTACGCCAGCTGGACGATCGCAGGCGCCACCGCTGGCCTCGTGCTCTCCTCGGCCATCTTCATCCCACTGAACCTGCTGCCCGAAGAATTCATGCTGAGCTTCGGCTGGCGCATCCCCTTCCTGCTCAGCATCCTCGTGACCGTCGTAACGGTCTTCATGCGGGCACGACTGCAAGAGCCTGAGGTCTTCGAAGAAGTCAAGGAACATCGTGAGACTGTCAAGGTCCCGCTGTTCTACCTGTTGAAGAACTACCCGTTGCAGATGCTGCGAGTGGCCGGCATGGCACTGTTCCTGCTCATGGTCGGCCTGTTCAGCACTTTCTCCCTTGCTTACGGCACCCAGGTCGCGGGCATCTCGAACAGTGAGATGCTCGCCCTGATCACGGTGTCCAACTTGGGCACTCTCGTAATGGTCCCCATCCTCGGACATCTCTCCGACAAAGTTGGACGCAAGCCAGTATTCGTCAGCGGTTGTATCGGGATGATCGTGTTAGTCATCGCGTATTTCGGGGCCCTTGCTCATGCCGGACCCGGCAACACCTGGCTGGTGTGGATCCTGGGCATTCTGCTGATGTCCTTCGCATACGCGGCAGCAAACGGCATCTACCCGGTCTACTTCCCGGAGCAGTTCCCCGCTCAGGTCCGATACAGCGGGATGGCGATCAGCCTCATGCTCGGCCTGGTGATCGCAGGCTTCTCGCCCGCCATCGCCCAGACGATCAACGGAGAGACGAACAACTGGATCGGTGTCTCTCTCTTCGCAGCCGGAGGTATAGCCATCTCCGCCCTGTGCGCGCTGTTCAGCCCCGAGACCGCGAAGACTCCAACCACTGAACTCGGAGCGAAGAAGAAGTAACAGCATCAAGGAACACCAGGATCTCCCTGCCCCCGCAGATCCAGCCAGCCACCATGGCTGGATTCGTCACCTGCGCAGCAAACGCCGGCGTCTTCGTGTCGGATGGGATCAACAGATGCTATTGATCTGCAGTCCCTCACCGCATGGCATTGCCCCTAACGTGAAGCGGTCCTCCTGGAGGTGCGGGGGCTGACAGAGGGCCCCAGCCACTGCCTGGGCTGGGGCCCTCGCCGTACCCACAGCGGGACGGGCGCCCGCAGACTGGCAGACTGACAGGGGCACGCTCAGCGCCATGGTCCGGCTCGAGGGCGGTCACCCGTCCGGTGCCCACAGCCCCGAAGGAGTCCGCCACGAACCGCTCGCCAGCACTGCGCCCCGCCCTGCCCTGGGTCATCGCGGGCATCGTCGTCCTCGCCCTGAACCTGCGCGCCCCCATCATCGCGCCGACCGCGGTGCTCGGTCCGATCCAGGCCGACACCTCACTCAACGCCGTCGGCGCCGGCCTGCTGACCGGCCTGCCGGTCCTGATCTTCGCCCTGGCCACCCCGCTGGCCACCCGATGGATCCGCCGCTTCGGCCCCGAGGTGGTCGTCCTGCTCTGCCTGTCCGGTGTGCTCGCGGGCACCGTCATCCGCTCCACGGGTCCGGCCTGGGTGGTGCTGGCCGGGACGGCGGTCATCGGCGTCGCGATCACCCTGGGCAATATCGCCGTGCCGGTGATCATCCGGCGGGACGTGCCCTGGCGCCAGGTGTCCCTGGCCACCGGCGCGTACTCGGCGGCCATGAACGTGGGTTCCATGCTCACGTTGTTGGTCACAGCGCCCCTGGCCGAGGCCGTGGGCTGGCGCTGGGCGATCGCGGCCTGGGCGGTCCTCACCGCCATCGGGCTGGTCTACTGGCTGTGGTGGTCCCGGCGCCTGCGCACCCGGGCCACCGCTGCCCCGGAGCCTGGCCCCACCGACGCGCCCCCGGCCACCTCCGCGGACGGCGTCCGGGACACCCCGACGCCGGCAGGCGCCTCCGCGACCAGTTCCGCCCCGGCCACGGGGGCGGTGCCGGGCCCGGGCGCCGGCCGGCCCCGCTTCCGGCTGATCATCGTCCTGCTCACCGTGGCCTTCTGCGGGCAGTCCGGGGCCTACTACGCCACCACCACCTGGCTGCCGACCCTGCTGAGTGATGCCATGGGGTTGGCCGCGGGAGCCTCGGGGGCCACGGCGTCGCTGTTCCAGGTGGCGGCGATCGTGGGGGCCTTCGGGGTGCCGGTGCTCACGCTCCGGGCCCGTGGGCTCTGGGTCCCGGTGGCCGTGATGGGAGTGCTCTGGATCATCCTGCCACTGGGCCTGCTCCTGGCCCCGGAGGCCTACGTGCTGTGGTCCATCATCGGCGGCATCGCCCAGGGCGGTGGGTTCACCGCCATCTTCTCCATCATCGCCCGGGTGGCCGTCACCGACGCAGAGGCCGCTTCCGGTTCGGCGTGGGTGCAGACCGGTGGTTACCTGGTCGCCACGATCACTCCGCCCCTGGCCGGTTGGCTGAATGCGACCTCTGGTGGCTGGACCGCTCCCCTGCTGCTGGTGCTGGTCCTGACCGTCATGTTCTGCACCGGTGGTCTCCTGGCTGCGAGGCTGGCCCAGCGACCGTCGTGAACCCGGCGGGCACGGGAGCCTCCGTGTGTCTTTTTCGCGGCGGCCCTGCACAGTGCAGCCATTCTTAGCTGACATTCTTGGGTCTCCCCGCGACAAAGTCCGCGGACGCCTCCTGAGTTCCGTGCCGCCAACTTTTGACCGACAGCGACCGTCCCAGTTCCTTGGAACCGGGACACTCCCCCGGTCATGCCCCGGTGTGGCTTTGGAGGGAGGGCGTTGGCGGCGCCCCTATCAACGGAGCGGTGTCCATGCGGGCCCGTAAGCCTGATTACGTCAGGCCAACAGTAGAGGATCAACCCTGTGCGAAGTTCGCACACGGTTAGGAACCGGTCGCGCTGCTGGGTGTGGTGGTGAGGCCGATGGTCTCAGTAGCCGGTGAAGGCGGGGAGGAACTGGACGAAGACGGAGCCGGCGACGGCGACGTAGGCGACGGCGATGAGGGTCCCGGCCCAGCCGGTGGCGAACCGGACCACCACCGGCGGGGCGGGAATCACGCCGCGAGCCAGGTTGCGGGTGGTGAGCAGGATGAACAGCGGTATCATGGCCGCCCAGACGATCATGCAGTACAGGCACAGGATGTAGATCTCGTACAGGGCCTGGAACCACAGCCAGGCCACGAAGGCCATCCCGAGGGTGACCCCGGCCTGCAACCCGGCCCAGTACCAGCGGCCGGGCTGAGCCCCGGAGAGCACCACCATCGCGGTGGCCAGCACCACGGCGAAGGCCACGATGCCGATCAGCGGGTTCGGGAAGCCAAACAACTCGGACTGCCAGGTGCCCATCACCCGCCCGCAGGACACCCACGGGTTGATGTCACAACTGGTGGTGTGACCGGGGTCTTCGTACAGGGCCAGGCGCTCGAGAACCAGGATCGCCGAGGCCACCCAGCCGACCACCCCGGTGGCCAGCAGGACCAGACCGAACGGGCGGTGCCGGGCAAGAGCCGGCATCCCCGCCTCCTCGGAGGCCGGTTCGGCGCCGGTCGGGGGTTCGGCGGGGTACTCGGCGGTGGTCGACACGGGCGAGTGGGTGTCGGGGGCAGGGGTGCTCACGGGGCGGCTCAGTTGCTTGCGGCCGCGTCGAGTTCGGCGCGGAACTGCTCGAGGGTGTTCAGGGTGAGCAGCTGCCCGTCCAGGAAGAAGGTCGGGGTGCCCTGCACGCCCAGGGCGATCCCGTCGGCCACGTCGGCCTCGATGCGGGCGCGGGTGGCCGGGTCGGCCACCGCGGCATCGTAGGCGGCCATGTCCAGGCCCAACTCCTCGGCGTAGCCGCGGAACACCGGGCTGCGGTCCTCAGCGCTGTGGCTCCACTGCTCCTGGGTCTCGAACATCCGCTGGTACATCGCTTCGTACGCCTCCTGCTGGGCGGCGGCCTCCACGGCGACGGCGGCGGTCATCGAGTTCGGGTGCCCGGGCAGCGGGAAGTAGCGGTGCACGACGGTCACCGTGTCGGCGTATTCGGCCCGCAGTTCCTCCACGACCGGGTAGGCGGCCTTGCAGCCCTCGCACTCGAAGTCCAGGAACTCCACCAGCACGGCCTGCTCGTTCGGGGCCTGGGACAGCACCCGGCTGTCCGGGCGCACCACCGGAGCGGCCTGCGAGGCCGCGGTCTGCCCGGACCCGGAGGAGGCGGTCTGTCCGGCCTGCGCCGGGGCGGTGTCCGGGGTGGACTGGGCCCGGGCGGCGAAGAAGGCCACCACCCCGACCAGCACCAGGGCGGCCAGCACGGCCCAGACGATGACTTTGGCCTTCTTTGAAGTTCGGGGGGGATTGCCGGTGGGTGTGCTCATGCGGGGCTCCGTTTGGTCTCTAACGGCGGTGCCGTCGGAGGCGGGATCAGGGATGGGTGGGTCGAGGGTGAGGGGTGGCGGGTCAGTGGTGGTGGGTCTCGGTGTTGCGGTGGGCGGCCGGTTCGATCTGGAACGTGGAGTGCTCGATGGCCACGTGAAAGTCCTCGGCCACGCACCGCTGCAGATCGGCCAGCACGGTGCCCAGATGCTGCGCGGTCAGGCAGTCATCGCGCACGGTGACGTGGGCGGAGAGCACGGGGGTGTCGGAGTCGATGCGCGAGGCGTGCAGGTCGTGCACCTCGACCACGTGCGGCAACTGGCCCAACCGGGTGCGGACCGCTTCCAGGTCCAGGCCCCGCGGGGTGGTCTCCATGAGCACCTCGATGGTGTCGCGCAGCAGGATCAGGGACCGGGGCACGATCAGCGCGGCGATCAGCAGCGACACCACCGCATCGGCCCGACTCCAGCCGGTGGTGGCGATCACGATCGCCGAGACGATGACCGCGACCGAGCCCAGGGCGTCGTTGAGCACCTCCAGGAACGCGGCCTTCATGTTCAGGTTCTGCCCCCGGGACGAGGCCAGGATCGCCAGGCCGATCAGGTTGCCGGCCAGCCCGATCACCCCGAACCAGAACATGGTGGTGGATTCGACCTCGGGCGGGTCCAGGAGCCGGCGCACGCCCTCCACGGCCACGAAGCCGCCCACGGCCAGCAGCACCGCCGCCTGCGCGGCCGCGGCGAGGATCTCGGCCCGCTGGTACCCCCAGGTGCGCTTGTCCGTGGCCGGTCTCAGCGCCAGGGACGCGGCGATCAGGGCGATCAGCAGCCCGGCGGAGTCGGTGAACATGTGCCCGGCGTCGGCCAGCAGCGCCAGGCTGCCCGAGGCCAGCGCGCCGATGATCTCGGCGACCATGATCGTGGCGGTGATACCGAAGACCACGGCCAGCCGGCCCCGCCGGCCCGGCCCCGGCGGGGCATGGGAATGATCGTGTCCGCTCACACCAGCATCTCTTCCACTCGATCGATCATCAGCGCACCCCCACCCGCCCGTCCCCGGGGAGGCGGAGGGCAGGCTCAGTCCCGGCAGCAAACACAGTCTGCGCGGCACTCTGTCGACAGGGGGCCGGGAGTCAGGGTGCTCATGCGCAGGTGCACCCCTGGGCGGAGCAGCAGTCCGGGTCGATGGCCACGGTCAGCTCCAGCAGCTCCCCCAGGGCCTGGCCCAGCCGGGGGTCGGCCAGGGTGTACCAGACGTTGCGGCCCTCGACGGTGGTGGTCACCAGCCCGCAGCCACGCAGGCAGGCCAGCTGGTTGGACATCACCTGCTTGGACACCCCCAGATCCTGAGCCAGCTGGGAGGGCCGGGCCGGCCCGGTGCGCAGGGTCAGCAAAATCCGGGTCCGGGTGTCGTCCGAGAGTGCATGGCCCAGCCGGGACAACGCCGAGGCGTGCGTGAGGGTCGCGGTGCTCATACCCAAAACCGTACAGCATCGCGTGTACCGTCGCCGGGAGTTGCCGGTGGCGACCGGGTGTCGAAGCGGGCATGGCCAGGGGCTGTTACGGCTCTGGCGCGGGGTCGGGTGTCGGGTGCCACATCGTCCCCAGCAGCAGGGCGATCACCCCGGTGGTGACGAAGACGTCGGCGAGGTTGAAGGTGGGGAACCAGCTGGTGTGCAGATAGTCCACCACCCCGGTTCCGTCGAGGCGGTCGAGGAAATTGCCCAGGGCCCCGCCGAGCAACACGGCGCCCCCGGCACGAGAGAGCGCGCTCAGGGTGGACACCGAGGACCACAGGTACCAGAGCAGCCCGGCGATGATCAGCCCCGTAGCGGCGATGATCACCCACGAGGGCAGGGTCGCACCCAGGCTGAATGCCACCCCGGGATTGTAGTAGAGGCGCAGGTTGACCGGCCCCAGATCCACCGTCTCCCCGCCCGAGAGCGCGGCGACCGCGGCCGCCTTGACCACCAGGTCCACTGCGGCCAGCACGAGCGCCGTCACGAGCAGGGAGATCCTGGCTCGCCGCCCGCCGCGGGCTTGGGTGCCGACCGGGCGGGTCGGGGCAGCGCTCATGCGGCCGGCTCCCCGGCCGCTGTGGGCCGAGCCAACCCACGCCGGCGCAGCACCGCAGCCCCGTTGCTTTTGATCGTCATGGCACGATATTAGCGCAATAATGGGTGATCCCGGCGGTGGCGCCCCCGCCGACCGCCACCCATGGCGCCCCGGGGACACCTGCCCTGACGGCCTCGGGACGTGACATGCCAAAACAGACCCTGCGCTTGCTGCTCGAGGCGCGCGCCGCCCGCAAGGGCGGCCCCCAGGCCCTGGTGCGCCGGCAACGGGACCGCCTGGCGGCGATGGTGGCGCACGCCCGGACCTGCTCCCCGTACTACCGCCGCCGCTACCAGGGGCTGCCCGAGCGCATCACCGACCCCCAGGTGTTGCCAAGCACCACCAAGGCCGAGCTGATGGCCCACTTCGACGAGTGGGTGACCGACCCGGCCCTCACCCTGGCCGGCGTCCAGGCCTTCGTGGCCGATCCCGCCCTGATCGGCCACCGGCTGCTGGGCCGCTACACCGTGGCCACCAGCTCGGGCACCACCGGGGTCCGGGGGCTGTACCTGCTCGATGACCGGTCCATGGCCGTGACCGCCGCGATGGCCGGGCGGATGCTCCACGACTGGCTCACCCCGACCGACCTAGTGCGCATCCTCACCCGGGGTGGGCGCTTGGCCGTGGTGGCCGCCACCGGCGCGCACTTCGCGTCCGGGGCAGTCACCGCGGGGCTGCGCCGGGGGCCGGCCGCCGCCCGCATCGGCGTGTTCTCGGTGCACGACCCCTTACCGCAACTGGTGGAACAGCTCAACGCCTTCGGCCCGGCCGTGCTGGCCCCCTATGCCGCCGCCGGGGAACTACTGGCCGCCGAACAGCAAGCGGGGCGGTTGGACATCCATCCGGTCCTGGTAGTGCTCGCGGCCGAGGGGCTGGCCGAGGGCGGATACGCCCGCATCTCCGAGGCCTTCGGAGCCACGGTGCGCCACAGCTACGCCGCCACCGAATGCCCGTTCCTGAGCTACAGCTGCACCGAGGACTGGCTGCATGTCAACAGTGACTGGGTGCTGCTCGAGCCGGTCGACGCCGACTACGAGCCCGTGCCCGACGGGCAGCCCTCGCACACCGTGTTGGTGAGCAACCTGGCCAACCGCGTCCAGCCGATCCTGCGTTACGACCTCGGCGACAGCGTGCTGGTCCGCCCCGACCCCTGCCCCTGCGCCAACCCGTTGCCGGCCCTGCGGGTCCAGGGCCGCGCCGCCGACCTGCTGCCCTTCTCCCGCCTCGACGGCACCACCGCCACGCTCACCCCGCTGACCCTGAGCTCGGCCCTGGACCGCGTCCCCGATGTGCAGCAGTCCCAAATCCTCCAGACCGGCCCGGCCAGCCTCGCTGTGCGCCTGCGCCCGATGCCCGGCACGGACCCCATCCGGGCAGGCCAGACAGCCTGCGACCAGCTCAGGCGCGTGCTGGCCGACCAGGGGCTGGCACACGTGCGGGTGACCCTCGACCCTGAGCCCCCTCAGCTGTCCGCCGGAGGCAAACTGCGCACCGTCATCCCCTGGAAGCCGTCCTGACGGCACGCCCCCCACCGGGCCCCGCCGCGCCGCGGGGCACCGGACCGGTCACCGCTCGAACGGGGACACGGGGCGGCTGACCGCGTTGTTATGATCGGTGGATGGCGATGATCTCTGACGGTGCCGAGCCCAACCTGGATCCGGCCGCGGCCCTGTTCCATTCCCTGGGGGACCCCAAGCGCCTGGCCATCGTGCAACGGATGGCCCAGGGGGAGGTCCGCGTCGGGGACCTGGCCGGGGAACTGGGCCTGGCCCAGTCCACCGTCTCGGCTCACGTGGCCTGCCTGCGTGACTGTGGGCTCGTGCAGGGCCGCCCCCAGGGGCGCAGCGTCTACTACTCCCTGGCCCGCCCCGAACTGATGGACCTGCTCGCTGCCGCCGAGGCCCTCCTGACTGCCACCGGCAGTGCGGTGGACCTGTGCCCGAGCTACGGCATTGCCGCCCGGCAGCACCGCCAGGACCACGCCGCCACCCCGTGATTACCACCGACCCAGGTGTACGGCGTCCGCCGCAGTGAAACCCCTGCGGTGGGCAGCCCGTCCCACCGGTGGACCCCACCCCCCCGATCTCTGGAGTTTGCCCGTCGTGCCCCGTACCGTCACCCTGCCCCCCTCGATGACGAGGTCCGGGGCCGTTCTCCGCCAGCGCGTCCACGGTGTCTGTGCCGGCCCGATGGACCGCACCGCAGGACGGGGGGCGGTGTGAGCATCGGAAATTACTTCGCCGAGATGGTGAACTCCGGGGCGCTGCTCATCGCCGCCCCGCTGGCCATGATCGCCGGGATCGTCTCATTTTTGTCCCCGTGCATCCTGCCGCTGGTGCCCGGCTACCTCGGCTACGTCTCCGGGCTGGCCAACCCCACCCACCCGGACAACCGCCGCCGGGTACTGACCGGGGTCGGGCTGTTCATCCTGGGCTTCGCCGCGGTCTTCACCCTCTACGGGGCGGCGTTCGGCACCATCGGGCACTGGCTGGTGCGCTGGCAGGACCCGATGATCCGCATCCTGGGCGTGCTGGTCATCGTCATGGGCCTGGTCATGGTCGGCAAGTTCTCCCTCTTCCAGCGCACCGTCAAGCCCACTCTGGCCCCGCGGACCGGCCTGGCCGGGGCCCCGCTGCTCGGGGTGGTCTTCGGCCTGGGCTGGACCCCCTGCATGGGTCCGACCCTGAGCGCCGTGCTGGCGCTGAGCACCACCACCGGCGACCCCTGGCGCGGAGCGCTGCTGGGTTTTGTCTACTGCCTGGGCTTGGGCATCCCCTTCTTGCTGGCCGCGGCCGGCATCAACTGGGTCACCACCGCGCTGAGTTACATCCGCCGCAACATCCGGGTGTTCAACATCATCGGCGGCTCGCTGCTCGTGCTGGTCGGTGTCCTGATGGTCTCCGGGCTGTGGATGCTGTGGATGTACCAGTTGCAGAACCTAGCCGGCACCTTCACCACCCCCGTCTAAAACCAGAAACCCCGCCCCACCAGTTCGGTTACTGAGGAGTGACCGGGCCGATGGGGCGGGGATGAGCGGGCCGTGCGTGGCCCGGGGGGAACTGACGCGGTCAGAGGCCGAAGGCCCCGCCGCTGACCAGGATGAAGACACCCAGGCCGATCAGCACGATGGGGAACAGGATGTGCTCCCAGCGTTCCAACACCTCGGCGATCGGGCGGCGAGTGGCCACGAACTTGGCCAGGCCCACCAGCCCCGCCACCAGCACCAGGAACACGACGCAGTAGGCGACCACGGCGCCCGGGCCCACGCTGAGGAAGACCGGGACGTAGACGCCGATATTGTCCCCGCCGTTGGCGAAGGTCACCCCGGCCACGGTCCAGGCGGCGACGTTCTTGCCCTCGATCTTGGCCTCGTCGTCATCGTCGTCATCCCCGCGCCACCCCTGCCAGGCGGCCCACAGCCCCAGGCCCAGGGGGATAAGCCCGAAGTAGGGGATGACCTCCGGGGGCAGGAATGCCTCGGCGCCCAGCGACACGAGCACGGCCGCGCCCAGGATGCCGACGAAGCCGAGGTATTGGCCGACCAGGATCCGGGCGGTGGTCCCGCGCTGGCCGGCGCCGCGGCCGAAGAACAGGGAGAGCACGATGATGTCGTCGATGTTCGTGACCAAAAACAGGCCGATCGCCTGCAGGATCGAGGACAGGATCACGCCCGCACCCCCGGTCGGCAGCAGCCGGGCACGGAGCACGCCGGGTCCAGGCAGGGGGCGCTCTCATCCACCGCGAGGGTGATATCGACCAGGGCGGTCAGCGCCCGCGCCAGGTGCGGATCGGCGATCTCATACCGGGTCTGGCGGCCCTCGGACACGGCGACCGCGATCCCGCAGTCCCGCAGACAGGCCAGATGGTTCGACACGTTCGAGCGCGTCAGCCCTAGGTCCCGGGCCAGCTGCGCCGGGTAGGCCGGGTGCTCCAGCAAAGTCAGCAGTATCCGGGACCGGGTGGGGTCGGCCATCGCCCGCCCCAACCGGTTCATCACATCCACACGGGAATCAATAGTCAGCATGTACTGAACTATACAGCGGTTGCTGTCCTTACCCCGCGCCCGACATGCGCGCCCAGAGCGCCGACATCCACCGGCCACCGGATCAGTGGGGCGGTGAACGACTGGCCTGACGGTGGTCCACCGGGCGACGACGGGCGGGGCGGGCGCTGCCGGTTGCCCCGGTCAGCTGTCCGCTGGCGGTCGGGGGCGACCGGCAGGCCCGCCCTGAGGGGGGGCTGCCCTGGCTACGTCGCCGGCACCCGTTCGGTGAGCGTGGCGGCGCTGTGGGCCGGCCGTGCGGAGGGCAGACGCGGGGTCCGGGCCGCGCGCAGGCCGTTGGCGATCACGATCACTTCGGCCACCTCGTGGACCAGCACGACGGCCGCCAGGCCCAGCACCCCGGTGATGGCCAGCGGCAGCAGGGTGATGATGATCAGCAGCGACAAGACGATGTTCTGGTTGATGATCGCCCGGCCGCGGCGGGCATGGGCCAGGGCCTGCGGGATCAGCCGCAGGTCGTGGCCGGTGAAGGCGACGTCCGCGGACTCGATCGCGGCATCGGAGCCGGTGGCGCCCATCGCGATCCCCACGCTCGCCCCGGCCAGGGCCGGGGCGTCGTTGATGCCGTCACCGATCATGGCCGTGGGCCGGGTGCGGGCCAGCTCGGCCACGATGCGGGCCTTGTCCTCGGGCCGGAGCTCGGCGCGCACATCCTCGATGCCGGCAAGGCGCCCGAGGGAGTGCGCGGTCCGGGCGTTGTCCCCGGTGAGCATGGTGATGTGCACCCCGTGCCGGTCCAGGGTACGGATAACCTCGGGGACCTCGGGGCGCAGCTCGTCGCGGACCCCGATCGCGCCCACGACCGTGCCGTCGCGGGTCACCAGCACGCAGGTCTGTCCGTCCGCTTCCAGAGATTCCACTCGGGGTCCGAGCGCCCCGGGGGCGATCCACCGGGGGCTGCCGACCGTGATCGCATGCCCGGCGACCGTTCCGGTGAGGCCGTGACCGGCCTGTTCGGACACAGCCTGGGCCGCAGTCGCGGTGGGGGCCGCGGCGGTGATGGCTGCCGCCAGGGGGTGGGTGCTGTGCTGCTCGAGCGCCGCCCCCCAGGCCAGGACCTGGTCCTCGGCGATGCCGGGGGCGGTGATGACGGCGGTCACGGTCGGCTCGTTGCGGGTCAGGGTCCCGGTCTTGTCCACCGCCAGGTGCCGGATGCCGCCGAGACGTTCGAAGGCGGCACCGGACTTGATGATCACCCCGAACTTGCTCCCCGCGCCGATCGCGGAGACCACGGTCACCGGCACCGCGATGGCCAGCGCGCACGGCGAGGCGGCCACCAGCACCACCAGCGCCCGGGTGATCCACAGCTCCGGGTCTCCGACCAGCGAGCCGATCACCCCGACCAGCACCGCCAGGATCATCACCCCGGGCACCAGCGGCCGGGCGATCCGGTCCGCCAGCCGGGCCCGGTCCCCCTTCTGCGCCTGGGCCTGTTCGACCAGCTCCACGATCGTGGTCAACGAGTTGTCCGTCCCGCCCGCGGTGGTCTGGATCTGCAGGGCCCCGGCGGTGTTGATCGCCCCGGCCGACACCGCATCCCCCGGTTCGACTTCCACCGGGATCGACTCCCCGGTGATCGCCGAGGTGTCCAGGCTGCTGTGCCCGCTCCGCACCAGGCCATCCGTGGCGACCCGTTCCCCGGGCCGCACCAGCAGCACCTGACCGACCGTGAGTTCTCTGGCCGGGATCTGCACCGGCGCACCATCGCGCAGCACCGTCGCGGTCTCCGGTACCAGCTTCAGCAGGGCGCGCAGCCCGCCGCGGGCCCGGTCCATCGCCTTGTCCTCCAGGGCCTCGGCGATCGAGTACAAAAACGCCAGCGCCGCGGCCTCCTCGACATAGCCCAGGATCACTGCCCCGACCGCACTAATCGTCATCAGCAGTCCGATGCCGAGCTTGCCCTTCGTGACCAGCCCGCGCACCGCCCCGGGCACGAACGTGGACGCGCCCAGCACCAACCCGATCCAGAACACGACCAGCGCGGCCGTCGGGGCGGCGGACCACTCCAGCACCAGGCCGGTCAGGAACGCGACACCGGAGAACACCGGGATCAGGATGCTCCGGTCACGCCACCACGGGGTCTCCGCCTCCTCCGCCTCGTTGCTAGCTGCCGGCTTCGTGGAGGGCTCGTCGCAGCCACACGCCGAACTCACAACGCGCCCCCCTGCCCGGAGCAGCACCCGGGAACGGCGCAGGCCGGGTCCAGGCACGGCACGGTCTCATCGACCGCGAGGGTCACCTCTACCAACACGGTCAGTGCCGCAGCCAGGTGCGGATCGACGATCTCATACCGGGTCTGCCGGCCCTCCGGCTCCGCCGCGACCATCCCGCACCCGCGCAGACAGGCCAGGTGGTTCGACACATTCGTGCGCGTCAAGCCCAGGTCGCGGGCGAGTTGGGCCGGATACCCGGGCTTGTCCAACAGGGACAGCAGGATGCGCGACCGGGTGGGATCGGCCATTGCCCGACCCAACCGGTTCATCACGTCGACGCGTGAAGCAATAGTCAGCATGCGATGACTATACAGCAGGCGATGACCTGGCCGTCGTGGCCGGCGGTGAGGCTCACACCCCGGGCGCGAAGGGGTCGACCGCCTCCGCGAGCCCTCGAGAACTCGCGAGAACTCTCGGGACGACCTGAGGCTGGTGGCCCGGGCCGATCCGGTGGTACCGGTCCCCCTTTGGTCTTCTACGAGGGAAGGCCGGCGTAGGAGTGCAGTCCGGGGAAGTAGGTGTTGACGATGGTGAAGTTGAACACCAGGGCGGCGTAGCCGATGATCGAGAGCCAGGCGGCGCGCTCTCCGGTCCAGCCGCGGGTGGCGCGGGCGTGCAGGTACCCGGCGTAGATCACCCAGATGACGAAGGTCCAGACCTCCTTGGTGTCCCAGCCCCAGTACCGGCCCCAGGAGGCCTCGGCCCAGATGGCGCCGGCGATCAGGGTGAAGGTCCACATCACGAAGCCCACGGCGTTGATCCGGTAGGACCAGTTCTCCAGGCTCAGCGCCGAGGGCACCAGGCCCATGAAGGCCAGTCCCGGGGTGGCGCCGGCGCGGGTCTTGGCTTCGCGGCGGTGCTGGATCAACTGCAGCACGCTCATCGCGAAGGTCAGGGTGAACAGCGCCGAGGCCAGCACGGCGATAGAGACGTGGATGACGATCCACGGGGACTGCAGCGCCGGCTGCAGGTGCGCCAGCGGCGTGGGGAAGCCGATCGTCGCGGCGCACATCATGATCACCACGAGCCCCGCGACGAAGGTCCCCAGGAAGCGAAGGTCCTTGCGGATCAGGAACAGCAGGTAGACCACGGACACCAGCAGCGCGCCGGTGGTGCAGAACTCGTACATGTTGCCCCACGGCACCCGGGAGGCGGCCATCCCCCGGGCGATCACGGCGAACGCGTGCAGCAGGGTCGCGATGACCATCAGGGCCACCGCGACGTTGGCCACCGGGCGCCGGGTGGTGCCCAGGTAGTCCATGTCCTCGTCCACCAGCTCGTTCCCACCCGCACCGGTGCCGGTGTCGGTGCCGTTCGTGTGGGCGCCGGGGACCGTCCGCGTGCCCGTCCCGGCCCCCCGGGCCGGGCCCCCGACGCCGGCGCCGACCAGGTGCTCCCGCCGCGCCGGAGATTCGGTGGTGTCGGTGGTGCCGGCGGTGTCCTGTTCTCGGGCCAGTTCGGCCTCTAGGGCGCGGACGGTCTTGGAGGAGGTGGCCAGATCCAGGGCGAACAGGATGAAGGCGACGGCGTAGATCAGCGCGGCGATCAGCATGAACAGGTCGCTGTAGCTGGCCAACTGCAGGTTGATGGACGGCATGGGTTACTCCGGTCGGTTCTGGACGGGGCGGTCCGGGGTGGTGCCGGGACTCCCGGCGGCTGCTGAGGCAGTGGTGGGCGACGTGCCGGACGACGTGCCGGAGGTCGTGCCGGAGGTCGTGCTGGAGGTCGTGGGCGAAGAGGTGGTGGAGGACGAGGACAGCCCGGGCTCCTGCGGCGCGGTGACCGGCCAGAGCTGTTCGAACTTGCGGCGCAGGGCGAGGTTCTCCTGGCGCAACCCGAAATCCTCGCCGCGGGCCAGCAGCCCGTACTCCACCATGGTGGACCCGTCGGGCCCGGCGGTGCCCCGGACCCAGACCCGGCGGCGGCGCACGAACAGGCTCACCACCAGGGCTATCAGGGCCAGCACGGCAAACACACCCACGCCCCACTTGCCCGGGTCGTAGAGGATGTCCAGGCCGACGTAGGGCTTGACCCCGTCGAAGCTGATGGAGCCCTTGCCCTGGGGCAACTCATAGGACTCCCCCACCGACAAGGTGATGCCCCCGGCCTCGAGGTCGCGGGAGTTCAGCTCGGTGAGGTTCTCGGTGTCCAGCACGTAGACGTTCTGCGGCTTCCCCTCGTCCAGGCCGAGGTCGCCGTAGTAGGCGTTCAGGTTCAGCTCCGGATTGAACAGTTCGGGGTCGATCGAGACGGCCACCCCGTCCTCACCGGTGTAGGCGGTGGGCAGGAAGAACCCGACGAATCCGAGCTGATCGGGTCGGGCATCGGGGACCTTGATGGTCAGCAGCGAGGTGTACACCTCGTCCTGGACCTGGCCGACCACCGGGCCCTGGAAGGCGATGTCCCCGTTGCCGTCCCGCACGGTGACCTCCGGGGCGTAGCCGTTGCCAACCAGGTAGACCCGGGTGTCGCCGAACGCCAGCGGGTGGTTGACCTTCAGGATCCGCTCCTCCGGCTCGCCGGTGGTGCCGTCCTGGACCTCCATGACCGCGGTGAAGTCCAACGGCTGGCCGTAGTGCGTCTCCGACTCCCGGTCGAAGACCTTCTCGAAGCTCTTCAGGGACATCGAGAACGGCACCAGGCTGTCCTCGGAGAAGGCACCGCCGGGAGTGAAGGCATCGTAGGAGACGAGGGTGTTGGCGAACCCCTCTTCCCCCTCCACGAGGATTTTCTGCCCGGAGTAGCTCAACAAGCCGCCCACGGCCATGAAGGCCAGCACCCCGATCAGGGACAGGTGGAAGGCGATGTTGCCGACCTCCCGGACATAGCCGCGCTCGGCGCCCACGGAGGCGCCGCCCTCGGGCTCCTGACGGACCTCGATCCGGTAGCCGCGCTTGCGCAGCACCTGCGCGGCCTGCTCCACCGCCTCGCCCGGCGCGGGACCGGTGGGCTCGAGCACGACCCGGCCGTACTCCGGCAACCGGGAGAGCCGGCGCGGGGTGCGCGGCGGGGCCGCGCGGAGCACCTTGGCGTGCTTGACGGCGCGCGGGGCCACGCAACCGATGAGCGAGACGAACAGCAGCAGGTAGATCGCCGAGAACCACACCGAGGAATACACGTCGAACAGCTGGAACCGGTCCAGCCACTCCCCCAGCACCGGGTTGTCCTCCAGGTACTGGTTGACGATCTCCGGCCCCGCCGGGCGCTGCGGGAACAACGAGCCCGGCACCGCGGCCACCGCCAGCAGCAGCAACAGCATCAGCGCGGTGCGCATGGACGTCAGCTGGGTCCAAGCGAACCGCAGCGTGCCGAGCAGGCCCAGGGCGGGCAACTCCACGTCCTGGCGCCCGGAGCCGCCGCCCGGGGTGGGAGACCCCGTCGGGGCCGGGGTACTCGCCTGGGCCGCCTCGTCCCGGGCCACCCGCACGTTATCCTGCTGGCTCACCTCGGCCGCCTCTCATCCCTCGACTGCCCCTCATCCATCGGCTGCCTTTCGTCACTGGGGCACTGAGCCGGCAGCTGCACCGCCCGGGGGTCCCAGGCCCCGGCGGCCACCCGGCAACGGGCAAACGCCCGCGGCCTCCAGTCGGCAGGGCCGATCCCATTGCAGGGGCCGTCCGCCACCGTCCGGGTGGCGGTCAGAGGCCGGGGCCAGACGGTCATGGGACGCTCAGGCCTGTTCATCCAGCACGGTGGTGATCAGGGTGCGCAGCGTGGAGGGCTCGGCGATCCCCAGGATCCGGGCCGAGACCCGGCCCTGGCGGTCCAGCACGATCGTGGTGGGCACGGCCTGCGGGGGCACGTAGTCGGTCATCGCCAGCAGCACCTGGCCGCCGCGGTCCTCCACCGAGGGGTAGGTGATGCCGAAATTGCGCTCGAACGCCTGCGCGGTGGCGATCGTGTCCCGGACATTGATGCCCAAGAACCGGACGCCCTCGGGTTCGAACTGCTCGTGCAGTGCCTGCAGGTCCGGGGCCTCGACCCGGCACGGCGCGCAGGCGGCATACCAAAAGTTGAGGACCGCCGGCTCGCCGGCCAGGTCCTGCGCGGTGATCGGTTCCCCGGAGAACAAGGCCGAGCTGAACTGCACCGGCTCGCCCCGCTCGGCCGGTCCAAGCTCCATGACCGACCCGTCGCCGGCGATGTAGTTCTTGCCATCGGCGTTGCCGGCCTGGGCGGCCAGCGGATCATCCGCACCGCAGGCCGCCAGCAGTGGCAAGGACGCCACGCCGACCAGGCCGGCGAGGAACTGGCGGCGTCCGGGCCGAGGCGGCAGGCCGGGGGGCCGGCGGAGGGCCTCACGGTGAGGTCGAGGGGTGGGCATGACGTACCTCCGGTACTTCTGTCATCGGGGGTAGGACGACCCCCGAATTCTACAGGCTGTAGAAACAACGGGCGGGCTGGCGCGGTGGTCAGTCGGGGTGATGCCCCGGCCGGTGTGCAGGTTGTGGGGCTGGGCGGTCCGGGGGAAGTCTCTTAGACGGGGGTGGTGAAGGTGCCGGCGAGGTTCTGCAGTTGGTAGATCCAGGCCGTCCAGATCCCGGTGGCCATCAGGACGCCGACCAACACGAGCAGGGTGCCGCCGGCGATGTTGAAGGCGCGCATGTGGCGGCGCACGAAGCCCAGTGCGGTGCTCACCCAGCCCAGGCCTCTGGCGACGAGCACGAAGGGTATGCCTAGCCCCAGGCAGTAGACGAAGCCGAGTAGGGCCCCGCGCCAGGCCCCTCCGGTGGTGGTGCTGAGGGCCAGCACGGCGCTGAGGGTTGGCCCCATGCAGGGGGTCCAGCCGAGGCCGAAGCCCACGCCCAGCAATGGGGCCCCGGCCAGCCCGGTCTTGGGGGTGAACGTGAGGGCCTTGGTCCTTTGCAGAGCCGAGAGCATGCCCATCAGCGCCAGTCCCATGAGGATGATGACGACGCCGAGGATGCGGATCAGCAGGTCCTGCCAGCGCAGCAGCCAGCCGCCGATCAAACCGAAGGCGGCCCCGTAGAGGGTGAACACGGCGGCGAAGCCGAGGATGAACAGGCCCACTCCGGTCATCACCCTGCGACGGTTGTCCGGGCGGGTGGGGTCGGACAGCCCGGAGACGTAGCCGAGGTATCCGGGCACGAGCGGCAGGATGCAGGGTGAGATGAAGGAGACGATCCCGGCGATGGCGGCCAGCGGGATCGCCATCAGCAAGGCGCCGGACTGGACCGTCTGAGCGAAGTACTCGCCCATTGACTTCCTCCTGGTGGTGGTGGGTGGGGATGCGCGATGACGATCGCCTGGGGTGGGCCGTTGCTGGTGCCAGGGTGCTCAGGGACGCGGAAGGGTGGGCCCGGGCGGCCGGTGACCACGGCGGCATTGGCGGCTGGCCACGGGCGCCTGCCGGTCCCGTCCGGCCGCGCCGTGTGTGGTCCGTGTCAGGACTGGTGGTCGAGACGGGAAGGGGTCACAGCAGTGGTTCGGTGGTGTTCCCGCCGGTGGTGGACAGGACGGTCGAGCCGGTGACCAGCAGTGTTTCGGTTTGCCCGTCGTCGGTGATCCCGGCGCCCAGGGCGGAGGCCGTGCCGACCGGGCGGTCGCTGACGGTCCAGGTGTCGCCGCGGTCGGTGCTGGTCAGCAGGTGTCCGTCGGCGCCGGCCCCGACGGCGGTGGTGTCGTCGGCCCAGGCGACCAGGTGCATCAGCTGTGGGGTGTCCAGGGTGGTCCAGGTGGTGCCGTGGTCCGTCGAGCGCAGCATGCCGGTTTCCGTGGTGGCCAGCACGGTGCCGGTCGTCGGGGAGATCGCCAGGGCCGCCGGGGCGGCGGGGATCGTGAGACTCTGCCAGTTCAGGCCGTCGGTGCTGGCGCGCAGTTGCCCGTCGAAGCCGAGGACCCCGTTCGGGCCGGCGGCCAGGGCGTGGAAGTCGGATGCGCCCCCGCGGGAGAGCACCGTCCAGGTCTGGCCCCGGTCGGTGGACTTGGCCAGGCCCAGCGGTTCGGGCAGGTCGGTGCCCGGCGCGGGGTGACCGGAGGCCAGGTAGTGGCCTTCGGGGGTGAGGGAGAAGCCCATGAAGTCCACGACCGGACCGACCTGGGTCAGTTCCCCGTCCTGGAGGCGGAACAGCCCCTGGTGGGTAGCCAGCAGCACGTCACCCGACTCGGGGTCCCGGGTAATGGCGTGGACGTGGGTGATGGCCGTGCCGGTGCCCTGCGAGCTGGTGCCGGCCGGCGTAGACGTGGCGGGGTTCGGCGAGGCGCAGGCGGCCAGGGCGCCGGCGCCCAGCAGGGTCAGCCCGCCGGCGATCAGGGTTCTGCGGGTCAGGGTGGTCATGGAGCCTTTCCGCCCCGGCCAGGATGCGGGGCCACCTACCATTGTCGGCCGGTGCTTCACGGGCCCGGGGCGGTTTGCGTTGAAGATTTGATGAAGATTCCCCGCCGCGGGGCCGTTCGCTCCCGCCGAGGCGCGGGGCAAGGCGAGACTGAACACATGAACTCTGGCACTGGCTCGGCGGCCGGCCGGGTGTTGGTGGTCGATGACGAGAAGCCGCTGGCGCGCATGGTGGCCACCTATCTGGAGCGGGCCGGCTACGAGGTGGCCATCACCCACACCGGGCCCGATGCGGTACAGGCTGCCCGCACCCACGAGCCCGACGTGATGGTCTTGGATCTGGGTCTGCCCGGGTTGGACGGGATGGAGGTGTGCCGGCGGGTGCGGGCCTTCTCGGAGTGCTATGTGCTGATGCTCACCGCCCGCGGTGATGAGCGGCACCGGCTGGAAGGGTTGGCGGTGGGGGCCGATGACTACATCACCAAACCCTTCAGCGTCCGGGAGCTGGTCGCCCGGGTGGGGGCGGTCATGCGTCGGCCTCGCACGACGGTGGCCGCCCCGGAGCCCGAACGGGTCTACGGGGACCTGGTCATCGATCTGGCCGCCCACGAGGCCCGCGTGGATGGGCAGGCGGTGCCGCTGACGCGCACGGAGTTCGACCTGCTGGCCGCCTTGTCGGGGCGTCCGCACCAGGCGTTCTCCCGGCGTCAACTGATCGATATTGTTTGGGACCCGGCCTGGGTGGGTGATGAGCGGCTCGTGGACGTACACATCGGAAACCTGCGCCGCAAGCTCGATGCGGACCCGGCGCGTTATATCGACACCGTGCGCGGGGTCGGCTACCGGATGGCGGAGCAGTGAGCGGCCGGCGGCGTTACCAGGGGCTGGCGGCCCGGTTCTTCCTCGCGCAGTTGCTGGTGGTGGCGGCCAGCGTGTTGGCCGCGGTGGTGGCGGCCTCATTGGCCGGTCCCCCGTTGTTCCACGAGCACCTGGCCCAGGCCGGGGCCGGGCACGATGCAGCCCAGGTGCTGCACGTGGAGCAGGCCTACCGTGCCACCAACTTCTGGACGCTGGGCGTGGCCCTGGCCACGGCCCTGATCTGTTGCCTGGTGCTGACCTGGTATGTCGCCCGCCGGATCCAGACTCCGATCCATGCCCTGACCCAGGCCGCCCAGGCCATGGCCGGTGGGCGGTACGACACCCGGGTCCCGGCCATGGGAGCCGGAACCGAGGTGGAGGACCTGGCGGGCTCGTTCAACACCATGGCCGAACGGCTCGAGCGCATCGAGGACACCCGCCGGCGAATGCTTTCGGACCTGGCCCACGAGCTGCGCACCCCCGTCTCCGTGCTGACCGTTTACCACGAGGCCCTGCAAGACGGGGTCTCCCACTGGGATGAGCCCACCGGCGAGCTGATGGGTGAGCAATTGGCCCGGCTGACCCGGCTGGTGGAGGACATCAATGACGTCTCCCGCGCCGAGGAAGGCCGGATCGAACTGAACCGCACCGTCGAACCCGTGGCCGGGCTGCTGCATGCCGCCGCCGAGGCCCACCGCGAGGCCTACACCGCCAAGGGCGTGACCCTCGCTCTAGACGCCGATCCGGGCCTCGCCGTGGACGTGGACCGGCAGCGCATGGGCCAGGTCCTGGGCAACCTGCTCACCAACGCCCTGCGCCACACCCCTGCCGGGGGTCGGGTCAGCCTCCAGGCCCGGCAGGGCCCGTCCGGGGTCAGGCTCAGGGTCACCGACACCGGCGAGGGCATCTCCCCCGAACACCTGCCGCACATCTTCGAACGCTTCTACCGCGGGGACACCGCCCGCGACCGCGACCACGGCGGCTCCGGGGTCGGCCTGGCCATCTCCCGGGCCCTGGTCCAGGCCCACGGTGGCTCGCTGACCGCCACCTCCACCGGCCCGGGGACCGGGGCAACGTTCACCATCGACCTGCCCAGCGACCACAGCGCCCGTTCATCGTCCGCGAAACCCTGCCCCCCACCCCTTGAAGGATACCCCCCGGGGGTATATACCGGGAGTGGAGGTGCCCTCCGGCGCCGCCCCAAGACCTGAAGGAGACCGTCATGACCGACTCCCCCCGCACCCCGCTGCCGATGGCCACCACCGGCTGCTCCTGCTGCACCCCAGCCCCCGCCGGACCGGCCGAGGCCACGGCCCCCACCGGGCGCCAGAGTGTCGACTCGGCCGGGACGACAGCCGGTGCCGCGGCCTACCAGGTGGAGGGCATGACCTGCGGACACTGCGTGGGTTCCGTCGCCGAGGCGGTGAGCGCCCTGGACGGAGCAGACGACGTCCGGGTCGAACTGGTCGCCGGCGGGGCCTCCCTCGTCACCGTGACCGGGCCCGCCTCCGCGGGCGCCGTGCAGGCCGCTATCGAATCGGCCGGCTACCGCGTCCTCATCAACTGACCCATCCCCCGAGGTCGGCGACTTGCCGTCGAGGAGAAGGAACACCATGAGCACCCCGCACCACCCCGATCACCCCACCGGCCAGAACGCCGAGCATCCCCCACCGGCCGGCCATGCAGAGCACCCCCCGCACGCCGAACACCACGCCAACACCGACACCCACGGCCAGGCCATGCCGCACGGCCACGCGCACTCCGCGCTGGACGAGGAGCACCAGGTCCACAGCCACGGCCAGCACGCCGGGCACAGCACCGCGATGTTCAAGCACCGCTTCTGGTGGTCCCTGATCCTGTCGATCCCCGTGGTGATCTTCAGCCCGATGGTCGCCCACCTGCTGGGCTACCACCTGCCCGAGTTCCCCGGATCAGCCTGGATCGCCCCCGTGCTGGGCACCGTGATCTTCGCCTACGGGGGCACCCCCTTCCTCAAGGGCGGGCTGACCGAGGTGCGCTCCCGCCAACCCGGGATGATGCTGCTGATCGCCCTGGCCATCACCGTGGCCTTCCTCGCCTCCTGGGTCACCACCCTAGGGATCGGCGGGTTCGACCTGGACTTCTGGTGGGAGCTGGCCCTGCTGGTGACCATCATGCTGCTGGGCCACTGGCTGGAGATGCGCGCCCTCGGCGCCGCCTCCTCGGCCCTGGACGCCCTGGCCGCGCTGCTGCCGGACGAGGCCGAGAAGATCGTGGACGGGAACACCGTCACCGTGCCGATCGCCGAGCTGGCCGTGGACGATGTGGTCCTGGTGCGGGCCGGGGCGCGGGTCCCGGCGGACGGGCAGATCGTCGACGGCTCCGCCGAGTTCGACGAGGCGATGATCACCGGGGAGTCCCAGCCCGTGCTGCGCCAGGCCGGGGACACCGTCGTGGCCGGCACGGTGGCCACCGACAACACCGTGCGGGTGACCGTGGCCGCCGTCGGCACCGACACGACCCTGGCCGGGATCCAGCGGATGGTCGCCGACGCCCAGGAGTCCTCCTCCCGGGCCCAGGCCCTGGCCGACCGGGCCGCGGCCCTGCTGTTCTGGTTCGCACTGGTCGCCGGCATCCTCACCGCGATCATCTGGACGTGGCTGGGCAGCCCGGACGATGCGGTCACCCGCACCGTGACCGTGCTGGTCATCGCCTGCCCGCACGCCCTGGGCCTGGCCATCCCGCTGGTCATCGCGCTCTCCACCGAGAAGGCCGCGACCTCGGGGGTGCTGATCAAGGACCGGATGGCCCTGGAGCGGATGCGCACCATCGACGTGGTCCTGTTCGACAAGACCGGCACCCTCACCGAGGGCGCCCACGCCGTCACCGCAGTCGCGACGATCCCGGAGGTGTCCGAGGCCGAGCTGTTGGCCTATGCGGCCGCGGCCGAGGCCGACAGCGAGCACCCGGTGGCCCGGGCCATCGTCACCGCCGCCGGGCAGCACCCGGAGGCGGCCACGATGCGCAAGCGCGGTACCGACTTCAGCGCCGCCATGGGCCGTGGGGTGCGCGCCACCGTGGACGGGACCGAGGTCCTGGTCGGTGGCCCGAACATGCTGCGCGAACTGGCCATGGACACCCCGGAACCGATCAGCGAGAAGACGCGGGCCTGGGTCGAGCGCGGCGCCGGGGTGTTGCACGTGGTCCGTGACGGCTCCGTCATTGGCGCCGTCGCCGTGGAGGACAAGGTCCGGCCCGAATCCCGGGCCGCCGTGGCCGCCCTGCACGACCGCGGGGTCAAGGTCGCCTTGATCACCGGCGATGCCCGCCAGGTTGCCGAGGCCGTGGGCAAGGACCTGGGCATCGACGAGGTCTTCGCCGAAGTCCTGCCCCAGGACAAGGACACCAAGGTCAGTCAGCTGCAGTCCCGCGGGCTGAGCGTGGCCATGGTCGGGGACGGCGTCAACGACGCCCCCGCCCTGGCCCGCGCCGAGGTCGGCATCGCCATCGGTGCCGGCACCGACGTCGCCATGGAATCGGCCGGCGTCGTACTGGCCAGCAACGACCCCCGGGCCGTGCTGTCCATGATCGAACTCTCCCACGCCAGCTACCGCAAGATGATCCAGAACCTCATCTGGGCCGCCGGCTACAACGTCATCTCCGTCCCACTGGCCGCCGGCGTGCTCGCCCCGATCGGATTCGTCCTCTCCCCCGCGGTCGGGGCGATCCTGATGTCGGCCTCCACCATCGTGGTCGCCCTCAACGCCCAACTGCTGCGTCGGACCAATCTGGATCCCGCCCACCTGGCGCCCACCACCACCGAGGATCGGCGACCGGTCACGCACCAGGCCCCGGCCGTCACCCACTGAACCGACAAACCCACCATCAAGGAGCATCAGCCATGAAACGCACCACCACCCTGACCGGACTGGCCCTGGCCGCCGCCCTGGCCCTGAGCGGCTGCGGCGGCACCGAGACCGGAGGCGGCACCGAGACCACTTCGGCCCCGGCCGCCACGACCGCGGAGGCCGCGCCCACCGCCACGGACACCGCCACCAGCACGGCAACCGGCACCGCGGAGGCGATTGACGCCGAACACAACGACGCGGACATCATGTTCGCCCGGATGATGATCCCCCACCACCAGCAGGCGATCCAGATGAGTGAGATCATGCTGGCCCAGCAGGACCAGGACCCGCAGATCCGTCAACTGGCCGAGCAGATCAAGGCCGCCCAAGGCCCAGAGATCGACCGGATGAACGCCATGCTCAGCGCCTGGGGTCAGGAACCCATGGACATGGGCGACATGGGCGACATGGGAGGTGACATGGGAGGCATGGACCACGGCTCCGGGTCCGGGATGAGCGGGATGATGAGCCAGGAGGACATGCAACAACTGGAGAAGGCCCAGGGCACCGAGGCCGCCCGGCTATTCCTGGACGGGATGATCGAACACCACAAGGGGGCGGTCGACATGGCCCAGGAGGAGCTGGACAACGGGCAGAACCCCCAGGCCCAGCAGCTCGCCGAAGAGGTGATCACCGCCCAGGAGGCCGAGATCACCGAGATGGAACAGCTGCTCCAGAACTTCTGACCACCCACCTCACCACGCCGGAGGGGCCCGTCCATCAGGACGAGCCCCTCCGGCGTGGTGGCGGGTCAGCTCAGCGCAGCCAGCAGGTCCGTGCAGGCCTGCTCGCATCGCCGGCAGGCCTCGGCGCAGACCTTGCAGTGCTCGTGCATCTCCGCGTGGGAAGCGCATTCGTCCCCGCACGCCTTGCAGGCGGCCCGGCAGGCCTCCAGTAGGGCCCGGGTGGTCTCGATGTTGGTGCCGGTCTGCCGGGACAGCACGGCCCCGGTGGCAGCGCAAATGTCAGCGCAGTCTGCGTTCAGCCGGATGCACTGCCTGAGGTCGGCGACCATGTCTTCGGCCAGGCAGGCATCGGCGCAGGCCGTGCAGGTCTGGGCGCATTGGAAACAGGCCTGGATGCATTCGGCCAGTTTCTGCCGGTCGATGTTCCCGACCTCTCCCGGGTAGGTGTCGAGCATGGCGCTCACGTGATGGGTCATGAGGTGCTCCTTCGTCGATCCGATCGGTCCGACGCGCCGGTCGGAGCCGGCCCGCCATGCCACCGACCGTAGACCCACCGGTCCGCGCCGCTAAAGTGCTGGATCTTGAAGATTCCGTGAAGATCGTGATTCGCCACGATCATCCGTCCGCGGACGTTGCAACGGGGAGTTCCCGGTTGCCAGCGATCTTCGGCCGCGGCCGGCCTGCAGAGTCGGCGCCGGGGCCCCTGGTGCAGAATGGCAAATAGGCAACAGCCCCAGTAGCTCGCCTTCCGCGATTCCGCTTGCCTCGAATCCTTGTCGTCAGCTTCCGCCCGTCGTGCGGTGCTCCAGTTCCTGAGACCTGGAACGCTCCCCCCAGGGCAATGCCCGGCTGTGGCTTGCGCAGAGCGGAGGCGGCATTCCTGCGGATCTCGCTGGCGGCATCCCTCTCCCCGGAGAAGTGTCCATGCGGGCCTGGAAGCCTGAGCACCTCAAGTAGAGGATTGACCACGGGGCCTCGGCCCGAGGACCGGTCCTCGCTGGGCTCATCCCTCCGGGAGGACGCGAAGTGTCCTCAGGGACGGTCCAACCTCTGCATCTGAGCCTCCTCTTCCATCACCTGAAACAGTCGAGCGAGGGTTTCCATCTTCTTGGCGCTGCTGGCCAGAGAAGTGGTGGCGCGCCGTCCATGGTGGGTTCCGGATGCTGGGTCGTCGGCGCTGGCTTGGAGCGTGATGGAGGTGCCCGTCTGGTGGCCGGTGAGGGACACCCGTACGGCCCAAGCGCCGTAACCGAACCGGCCGGGTCCGGAGCCCAGGAGCAGTACGTCCGGCTGAGGCTGGAGAGCGTCGAGCGGCATGCTGCCTTTGACAACAGATTCGACGTCTGCGCGGAGATGCCCAAGGTAATCGTATGAACGTCGAACCACGACTTGCAGGGGACAGATCGAGTCAAGCTGCAGTGTCTGTTCCTTCTTCGGTCCGGCTCCGGTGGGGTGCGGGTGCGTGGTGGGGGTCATGGGGTTGCTCCTGGGTTCGGTGCACCATGGGGCTGTGGTGTGCTTCCAGCCTTCGGGGCCGACTTTGAGTAACTCCTACGGGCGTCTCACGGTTTGATGACGTTCCGCACCGTCCGGCAGCGTCAGCCAGCCGCACCCCGAGGGCGCTTTGCATCCGCAGAGTGCTGCGGTGGTGACGGGCTGGCTCGATGTACTGCGAGGAGCGCGTTCTAGTATCTTCACAGACACGCAGGTTCGCAGCCCTTGAGTCGGTAGTGGGGGCCGTCAGACGTCGACGGGGTCGTGATGGTGTCCGGCAAGCTTGCCGACGCGGATCGGGCCTACCGCCGCGGCCGCCTCGAGGACCACACGAACCGCCCGCTGACCTGAAGGGACCACGCCATGCTCCGCGCCCTCTCCCATCCCGCGTACCTGCGCCTGTACTTGGCTCAGGTCGCGTCCCTGGCCGGGACCGGTCTGTTGACCGTTGCCCTGGGCCTGCTTGCCTATGATCTGGCCGGGGGCAGTGCGGGTCGGCTCTTGGGCACGATCTTCGCCGTGAAGATGGTGGCGTACGTCCTGGTGGCGCCCTTCGCTTCGGCCCTGACCCAGGGCCTGCCGCGCAAGGTGGTGATGGTCACGGCCGATGTCGTGCGCATTGCGGCCGTGATGGCTCTGCCGTTGATCACCGAGGTGTGGCAGATCTACGTGCTGGTGTTCGTGTTGCAGTCGGCCTCGGCGACGTTCACTCCGACCTTCCAGTCCGTGATCCCGCAGGTCTTGACGGACCGGGATGACTACACCGCCGGGTTGTCCCTGTCCCGGTTGGCCTACGACCTGGAGGCGGTCCTCTCCCCCGTCCTGGCCGGAGTGCTGCTGTTGGTGATGCCCAACGACGCGCTGTTCCTGTGGACCGCCGTAGGCTTCGCCGGCTCGGCCCTGCTGGTGCTCTCGGTCGCGGTGCCGAAACTGCCCGGGTCCACCGGGTCCACCGGGTCCGCCGGGTCGGGCGAGGGCGAGGCTCCGTTCCTGGTGCGCGTCCGGCGCGGGGCCACGCTCTTCGTCCGCATTCCGGCGCTGCGCCCGGTTCTGGCGCTGAACCTTGTGGTGGCCTCGGCCGGTGCCTTCGTTTTGGTGCAGACCGTGGTGATCGTCAAAGCGAACTTCGGGCTTGGCGATGACATGGTGGCCCTGTATCTGGCCTTCAACGGTGCTGGATCCATGGCCGCGGCCTTCCTGCTTCCCTGGATCCTGCGCCGCGCCTCCCACCGCCGGGTCATGCTGGCCGGTGCGGTGCTCCTGACGGTTGCGACGGCGTTCATCCCCCTGGCCCTGACGTCCCCGGGTCTGGGCGGACTGGTGGGGGTCGCTGCCCTGTGGGTGCTCATCGGGTGGGGGTGGGCCTCGGTGGAAACCCCGGTGGGTGGCATCATCCGCGACCAGGTGGCCGCCCCGGATCATCCGGCGGCCTTCGCCGCCCAGTTCTCCCTCTCCCATGCCTGCTGGCTGATCACTTACCCGTTGGCCGGCTGGCTGGGCGCGTCCGCGTTGCCGGCCGCCGCGGCCGTCCTGGCCGGTATCGCGGCCGCCGCCACAATCGGGGCGTTCCTGTTGTGGCCCCGCATCGGGAGTGTTGCGGGCCCGGACGCCCAGCTCGCCCGCTGAGCGCTGCGAAGCCCTCGGGGCCCGCCCCGGCATGCCGCCTCCAGCTGATGAACCTGCCGCGGTACGCCCTTGTGAAGTAAAGGGGGCGCCGTGGGTGGATCAGCCCTGGCCGGTATCCGATCGGAGCCGCGGTGAGGAATGGCCTCCTGCACCGTGGGGTGCGGCAGGGGGCCGGGGCACCACGAATGGCGCAACCCGGCAGCGGTGAGGGACCGTGGTTCTACGGTGGTCTCATCCTGAAGGCATAGCTGTGTAACTGCGCAGCTAACCATGCGGCCGGTAGGCTGGGGTCGTGCATGAGTTACCCGTTCACGCTTCCCCGGATGATCAGCATGCCCGGCTGGCGGCCGAGACGTTCCGGATGCTGGCCGATCCGACGCGGGTGAAGATCCTGTGGGCGTTGTTCCAGGGCGAGTGCAGTGTGAACGTGCTGGCCGAGCTCGTGGGCGCGGCCCCGACGGTGGTGAGTCAGCATCTGGCCAAGCTGCGCCTGGCCGGGTTGGTATCCAGCCGGCGGGAGGGCACATTCGCCTATTACTCGGCCACCGATGCGCACGTGCACCGGCTGCTGGCCGAGGCCCTGTCTCATGCCGAACACCTCACCGGCGCTGCCACCGGGGCGGATCCGCACAGCTATCGGGCCGTGAGCGCAGACCACCGGGTATCGGGGCAGCCCCGCTCCCCCGAGCCCGCGTCCTGAGTTACGGGCGGTTGGCCGGATCTGACCGAGCCCTGGGAGCCGCTGCCCTCAGGGGCGGGGCAGGCGCAGCGCGAAGCTTGCCCCGCGCCCTGGTCCGGGACTGTGGGCGTGCAGGGTGCCGCCGTGGGCCTGGGCCAGGGCCCGGCTGATGGCCAGACCCAGTCCCGAGCCCGGTCCGGCTTCCCGGCCGGTGCGGGCGCGGTAGAACCGGTTGAACACGTGGGGCAGGTTCTCGGCGGCGATGCCTTCCCCGGTGTCGGTCACGGTGATCGTCACCGCCTCGGGGGTGTAGTCGGTGTGGACGGTGATGGTGCCCCCTGCGGGGGTATGGCGCAGGGCGTTGGCCAGCAGGTTGGCCAGGACCTGGCCGATCCGTCCGCGGTCCATGGGCACCGGTCCGGGGGCCGGCCCGGAGGTGGTGGCGGCCAGGGTGATCTCCTGGGTGGTGGCTTGTTGTTGGATCGCGGCCAGGGCCTCGGCGATGACCGTGGCCGGGTGCTGGGCTGCCAGGTGCAGGCGAGTCAGTCCTTCCTCGGCCTGGGTGAGCTGGCGGATGTCCTCGGCCAGGCGCTCGAGCCGGCTGATCTGGGAGTACAGCACGGAGGTGGTGTCCTGGTCGAAGTCCACCACGCCGTCCTCGACGCCCTCGAGGTGGACCTTGATGCTGGCCAGTGGGGTGCGCATCTCGTGGGCGAGGTCGGCGAGCATCTGGCGCCGGGTGGTGTCCACGGCCTGCAGGCGGGCGGCCATGTCGGTGAACGCTGAGGCCAGGGCGTCGAACTCGGGCCCCAGCCGCGGCGGGGCCAAATGCACCTGGTAATCTCCGGCGGCCACTTGATGGGCCGCGGTGGAGAACCCGGTTAGGGACCGGCCGATCGTGCGGTACAGGTAGAGGCTGAGCACCACGGCGATGCCCAGGGCGGGCAGCCCGCCGATGAGCAGCCCGCTGAGGCCGGCCGTCCGGAAGGCTTCCTGCATATGAGCCTGGCCGACCATCGCGGCCTCGTGGGCGTGATGGTTGGCCACCAGCAGGTCGTGGAACATCTGCGGGCCCAGGCCCACCACCGCCCAGAGCACCAGCGCCAGTCCCACGACCAGCACTAAGGTCTGGGCCAGCATCAGCCGCATCGTCAACGGTTGCCAGGACCTCGCCACGGTGGGAAGGGTGATGCTCATCGGCCCTGTCCCATCCGGTAGCCGATTCCGCGGACCGTCTCGATGAATCGGGGCGCGGTGGCCCGGTCCCGGAGTTTCTTGCGCAGCCGAGCCACGTGCACGTCCACGACGTGCTCTTCCCCGATCCACTGGGTGTCCCAGATCAGCTGCACCAGTTGCCGGCGGCTCAGGACCTGCCCGGGGCGCTCCAGCAGGGCCAGCAGCAGGTCGAACTCGATCTTGGTGACCTCCACCGGTGCACCGTCCACGCAGACCCGGCGCCCGGGGCGGTCCACGACCAACGCCCCGACGCTCACCACAGAGTTCTCGGCGCCGTCTGGGAGTCCGGTAACCGCGGGGGTTGGGTCCAGGTGGTGCAGGCGGCGCAACCGGGCCTGCACCCGGGCGACCAGTTCCCGGGCGCTGAACGGCTTGGTCATGTAGTCATCGGCTCCCACCGACAGGCCGATGACCTTGTCCATCTCGTCATCGCGGGCGGTGAGCATCAGCACGTGGCAGGTCGAGAAGGTCCGTACCTGACGGCATACCTCCAACCCGTCCACCCCGGGCAGGCCCAGATCCAGTACCAGCACATCCGGGGCGAAGTCCCGCACCGTCTGCACCGCCGCGGCCCCGTCCTGGCACACCTCAACCTCCAGCCCGGCCCTGTCCAGGTACTTCTGAACCATCCGCAGGATTGTGGGCTCGTCCTCGACCACCAGGACCCGGCCGGCTCGACCAGCAGACATCAGCACTCCTTCACGCCCGGTACCGCCGCGGTCCCGACGGACTCCCCGCCCGGTCAACACGGCCTCTCTGCAGTCATTGTGACCGACCAGCACGCCACCCGCGTCGAGGTCTGCCCGGCGGTCACCCCTGTCCCTAGGCTGCCCGAGCGGTGGCCGCGCCCTGGGTCCTGGCCCGGATGGGCCGCGCGAGCGGCCCGGCGCGGACCGGCGGATGCCCCGAGCAGTCGCTCGCGCGCTTTCCCGCCCCGTCTCGAGAAAGGAGGAATGTCATCAAACCGTGAGAGTTCCGCAGGGGTCCTGCCATGTCAGCCGTCGAGGCTGGAAGGACTTCGGGTTACGGGCGTGCCCCGCCCGGCCGGGGGATGGCGCCGCACTGAAGACCACCCGGTCCGTGCCAACCGAGGCAACGGGGCACAGATGGTTCACAGCAGCGGCATAGCTCGGACCAACGAAGGGCTGCTGATCTGGGGATTAGCCCCCAGTACCACCCGCCACAAGAGAATCACCCACGGCCGCAAGGACAAGGATCGACGATGAGTGCACACGACGTCTCAGGAGGAGTGGTCGCGGATCCCCCCGCGACCACGAAGAAAAGGCCCCGGAAGCGGTTGGTCGGCATCGACGCCACCCGTGGCCTGGCCCTGATCGGGCTGATGGCCGTCCACGTCCTGCCCGAAACCGATGAGGTGACCCACGCGCCGACCCTGGTGTTCTCCGTCGTCAACGGGAACTCGGCGGCGCTGTTCGCGTTGCTGGCCGGGGTCGGGCTGGCCCTGTCCACCGGCGGATCCACTCCACACCGGGGCCGGCTGCTGCGGGCGGACCGGGCCGGGCTGGCCGTGCGGGCCGCGCTCATCGGGCTCATTGGCCTGGTGATCGCCTCCCTCATGCCGCACGAGGATCCCCCGGTCTACGGGATCCTGCTCTACTACGCGGTGTTCTTCCTGCTGGCCATCCCTTTCCTACACCTGCCCGCCAAGGCCCTGTTCGGGGCCGCGGCCGTCTTCGCGGTCCTCGGCCCGGTGCTGATGCAGAAACTGGGACCGGTGCTGCCGGAGTCCTCGGACTACAACCACACCCTGGTGACCGTGTTCACCGAACCGGCCGGCACCGCCGCCGAACTGATGCTCACCGGCGAGTTCCCGGCCCTGCCGTACCTTGTATACATCCTGGCCGGGCTGGGCCTGGGCCGGCTGGACCTGCACCGCACCCGCACCCAGGCGGTCATCACCCTCACCGGTGCGAGCCTGGCCATCGGCGCCAAGCTGCTCTCGGCCCTGTTGCTGAACGTGGCCGGCGGTTACCCGGCACTGCTGGCCACCGAGGGCATGACTCGGGAGACGCTCGATGAGGCCCTCACGCTCGGCACCGGCGAGCTGCCGGACACCTCCGGGTGGTGGCTGGCCATCGCCACCGGGCACAGCAATGCCCCGCTGGCCATCGCCTCCAGCCTGGGCATCGGCCTGCTGGTGCTGGGAGTGTTCCTGCTGCTGGGGGCCCGGGCCGGGCGGTGGCTGGCTCCGCTGGCGGCCATGGGCGCCATGACCTTGACCCTGTACACCGCCCACCTGCTCGCCCTGGCCCCCGAGGTCCACTACGACGACCCGGAACTGTGGTTCGCCCTGCACCTGGGCCTCGCCGCCATCCTCGCCTGGTTTTGGACCCGCCACCTGGGCAGGGGTCCCCTCGAGGCCGTCGTGGCCCGCGCCGTGAAGGCCACCCGGGCCGTGGTGAGCGACGCGGCCCCAGGGGCCTACCCGGGGGGCCCCATCCCCGCAGCACCCAGCACCGGCGCCCAGGACGCCCCACCGCGAACCGAGACGGGCCCGGCCAACCGCTAGGGACGTGGCTGCGCAGCACCATGAGCCGTGGGGACTTCCGTCCCCACGGTTCACCACTGACGCCGGACCCGGCAAGCACTAAAGGCGGCAGACACCACTGCCGCCCCGCGGGCAGGGCCCCGAGGTGGGAGGAAGCCCCGCGCCGGCCGGATTGGACGGGTCCGCAGTGGGAGACACAGCAGTGGACGGGGTCGGGGAGGTCTTCTCGACCCCAGACCAGTGTGTTTCGATGTTTTCCCGCAACGCGCCGACATCGAGGGAACACCCGGTGAGGAGAACCCCCAGGCAGGCCCCGACCAGCACGGCACGGAGGCGACCGTGGGCACGGTGCGTGCCGTCAGCTGCGCCCACGAGGGCTGAGGTGTCTCGTTCGACGGTGCCCCCACCGCCGGCGAGCAGCGCTTGGTGCTGATGCATGGTGGGTGTCATGAGGCTTCTCCCTGGCCTGGTGCAGCACGGGGCCGCGGTGTCCTTTCAGCCTCGGGATTCGACGTTGAGGAACCCCGACGGGCCGCTCACGACTTGATGACATTCCCCGGATGGACGGCCTCAGAGGGACAGCGCCGAAAGACCGCAGGCCACCATCGGACCCCACAGGGGGGCGGGGCCTGCTTGACCCCGACAACTCACAGGCGGACCCTTGTGTCATCGTCTGTGTCATCGTCCGCGCAGCTGCTGTTCCAGCTCTGAGGACGCACGCGCGAGAGAGCGCGCCGCATACAGCGTGATTGCTCTCTGCGCCCTCAGAGGACGGGAAACCGAGGTCATGCTCTTCAGACACACCGCAACGGGTCCCCGGCCAATCCGAGCGGTCGCAGGTTTGTTGACCCTCCCCCTGCTGCTCTCCGGTGCTGTCGGGTGCAGTCCGGTTTCCTTGCCTGGACAGGTTGGTCCAACGAACTCGCCCACCGCTGCTGAATCGTCTCAGGCACCCAACCCGGCCCGCACGGGCGATGCCACGGGCCCTTCAGGACCACAGGCATCGGCCCCGCTCTCCACCGTTCCAGGGGTTGGCGACGAGCCCACCGGCCGCACCGCGCTTGAATCCCCGTCTCCCCAGCCGGTGTCCCAGGGGGACGTGGTGATCACGAACGTGGTCGTGCGCCGCATCGACAGGGGCCACTGCGTCATGAGCGTGTACGTGGCCAACAAGCTCACTCGCAACGCTGAGTACATTTCGGCCGTAGCAGAGGTCAGCATCGACTCCGGCACTCCTCAGTCTCTACCGTTCCCGCCCGCAACGATCGTCCCTCAAGACCAGGCAGGCGGCCCGAAGGAGCTGAAGAATGGCCTCCCATCAGCGGAGGGCCGCCTCGTGGAGTACGACGTTTCCCTGAAGCAGGGCGAAACGGTGCTGGACTCGAAATCCGGTAGCGGCACCTGTCAGGAGCAATAACAGACACTCTTGGCCATCCGGTTTGCTGCCCCGGAACGTCCCTCGGCCCGGATACACCCGACCGAGTGCCCCCGCTCTTGTCGACTCATCACGGAACGAAACCCAGGGCGGTTCACGCCCGCACATATCGGGCACCCGCCCTCGACCCAAAGTGCCACCCAGGACGGACAGACCACCATTCTTCAAAGGCGAACGGCACACCTCGGAGCATCAGGGCGCGTATGCGTTCTCTTACACCCATAGAGGCAACGAAAGTGTGCCGCCAGAGTCGGTCCCACGCCGGCCCTTCGACACTTTCGTCAGGGCAGCTCTGATAGGTGGCTGGACAGCCGGTGGACGGGGTGCGGTGCCGGCCGGGTTAATGCTGGTCGCGCTTGGTGACGGCTTCGGCCTCGTCCCAGGCGAGGATTTCCGTCGCCGGGTACTCGGCGCGGCCGCGGACCGGAGGCTGGCCCACGGCCGAGTACCGTCCAGGTTCGAGCTCGGCCATCAGCCAGCCCCTGCCGTCCCCGGTGTAGCGGCTGCCGGCCACATCCAGGGCGAACACCAGCCGGGCGGTCGGCGGGTCCTGCCGGCGTGGGCGCACCAGGTAGGTGGCGACCCGGCCGCTGATCTGGTCGGTGATCGGGTTCAGGTGACGGTCCCACCAGTCACCGGCGTTCTTGCGGTGCGCGGTAAGGTCCTTGCTGGTGTGCACCGTGCCGTCATCGCAGACCTCCAGGTAGCGGCAAACATCCCCGCGGATGATCTGCTCGGCGGTAATCCGGGGCGCACCCTCGGGGTCGGTCTCGGGAAAGTCCATGACTGCCTCCTGGGGCTCATCCTGCCTCCTGGAGCTCATCCTGCCACCGAGGCCGGACACCCAGCGCTGAGCGCCCCTTCGACCTGCCCGGACCGCTTCGTGCCGCTCCGGGCAGTGGTGGTGGGCGCTCCTCTGCCGTCCGTAATCACGCAACCAACAGTTAGCTGTCAGCACGGCAAAGCTTGGGTGCCCCATCTCGGCGCTACCGTCTGGACAGCATCCTCGAACTAGTCAGCCCGCCGGTTGCGGCCGTGGCCCTGTCCACCGTTGCGGCCTGGGCGATTGGTGCGCTGACCGGCGCGGCCCCGCCCGGATGGCTGCTCCCCGGACGGTGTCGGTCGGTACGGGATGTCCGGTTCCGTCCACGGCTCGTCATCGAAGCCTTCCGGCATCGGAGGAGCGGCAAACACGGCCTCGGGGACAGTTGATTCAGGGGATGCCGGACTGGCCAGAGGGGTCGGTTCGGCGAACGGGTCTGTAAACAACGAGTCAGGGGGCACGGAGGCCTTTCGAGCGGGGTGGGATTCGGACCAGCCTACCGACGGACGCCCAGATAGTACCGCCGACGGCGAGTCCAGTTTCCTTGCAGGCCGTGGGGCCGCGTGATCGTCTCGAGCACCGGTCAGGGCCCCGTCCAGGCCCGCGCTGGCACGCGAGTGGCTTTGTGAGACAGATGGCGGCTCTTCTCCAAGCACCCGGCCCTAGGGCGTGTTGCTAAACACCTCTGGGTGGTTGGCGGGTGAGCCTTGGAGGATGTCGCGCGATGTGATCTCGGATCAGGTATGGGCTGTGATTGGCCCGTTGTTCCCGCCCGCGAGGGCTACGGGCCGGCCCCCGGTGGACCGGCGCAGTGTCGTGGAAGCCGTGGCGTGGCGATATCGCACCGGGGCGCCGTGGCGGGATTTGCCGTCGCGGTTCGGGAACTGGAACACGGTCTATAGGAACTTCCGCCGGTGGGCGACAGCCGGGGTGTAGGCGCGGGTACTGGAGAAGGTCCAGTCGTTGGCGTACCAGCGAGGAGGCCTGGACTGGGTGGCCTCGATCGACTCCACGGTGGTGCGCGTGCACCAGCACGGGGCGACCTTGCCCAGGAACACAGGGGGCTGGATCGAACTACAAGAAGTTCGGGCCGGAGACACCTGACCACGCCATCGGCCGCTCCCGCGGCGGGTTGACCACGAAGACGCATCTGGTCTGTGACGGACGCGGCCGGGCGCTGGCGTTCATCCTCACCCCGGGGCAAGCGGCCGACACGAGTATGCTTGCCCCCACGCTGGGGCAGATCCGTGTGCCCGGCACGGCTGGCAGGCCGCGGACCCGTCCGGACCGGGTGCTCGCGGACAAGGGTTACCCGTCGAAAGCGAATCGGGCCTGGTTGCGTGCGCACGGCATCGCCGCGACGATTCCCGAACGCGACGATCAGATCGCGCACCGCCGGAACAAGCCGGGCCGACCGATCGACTTCGGGGAGCAGCAACGGGCTCGTTATCGCGGCCGCAATGTCGTGGAGCGGTGCTTCAACCGCCTCAAGCAGTGGCGCGGGATCGCGCTGCGATCAGACAAGACCGCCGGCAGCTACCACGCCGGGCTCTGCCTGGCCGCCACCCTCCACTGGCTCACCACCGGTCATCGCAGCACGGTTCAGACGTAACGGCAGACCTGGTCGGGCCCGCAGGTATCGGGGTGGAGGGTGGTGGCCTCGTCGCGGAGCGAGGTGAGGGTATCGCGCAGGGCGGTCAGGCTGCGCAGCTGGTTCTCGATGTCCACCAGGCGTTGGTCGAGCAGGGCGCGGACGTGTTCGCAGGGTGCCTGTCCGTCGTCGCGGATCTCGAGCACCTGCTGGATCTGGGCCAGCGTGAGTCCGGCGGCCTGGCCGCGGCGGATGAAGTCCAGCCGGTCGAGCACGGTCGGGTCGTAGTCCCGGTAACCGGCCAGAGTCCGTTCCGGTGCTGGCAGCAGGCCCTGCTCTTCGTAGAATCGCAGCGTCTTGGTGCTGGTGCCCGCGACGGAGGCAAGTTCACCGATCCTCATGGCCACCCTCCTCCTGGGGTCCCCGGCGGGATGAACTTGACCTTCCCCTGCACTGGAAGGTCCATTCTGGCCTTATCCGAGCATTTCGCCAAGTGATGGGGGTATCCCAGATGGGCCAGAAGGTAGACCTTGCGGTGATCGGTTCCGGGGGTGCGGCGTTCTCAGCCGCGATCCGGGCCCGGAACCTGGGCAAGTCGGTGGTGATGATCGAACGGAGCACGGTCGGGGGCACCTGCGTGAATATCGGCTGCGTGCCGTCCAAGGCGCTGATCGCGGCCGCCGAGGCCCGGCACGTCGCCGCCGAGGCCTCCGGTCGGTTTCCCGGCATCGCCACCATGGCCGGCCCGGTGGACATGTCGGGCCTGATCGGCGGCAAGCAGTCCCTGGTGGAGGGCCTGCGGTCGGCGAAGTACGTCGATCTCGCCGAGTCCTACAACTGGCCGATCCGGCACGGCGTGGCCTCCTTCACCGGCACCCCCGAGGCCCCGGTGTTGCGGCTTACCGGCCCGGACGGGACCCCGGAGATGCTCGAGGCCGCCCACTACCTGCTCGCCACCGGCGCGCACCCCTGGGTCCCGGACCTGGCGGGACTGGAGCAGGTGGACTACCTGACCTCGACCACCGCGATGGAGCTCACCGAGGTTCCCGAGTCTCTGTTGGTGTTGGGGGGTGGGTACGTCGCCCTGGAGCTGGCCCAACTCTTCGCTCGGCTCGGCTCGACGGTGACCATGCTGGTCCGCTCTCGGCTGGCCTCCGCCGAGGAGCCCGAGGTCAACCAAGTGCTGGAATCGGTCTTCGCCGACGAGGGCATCACGGTGGTGCGCCAAGCCCAACTCACCACGATCACCCAGGACGAGGCGACCGGCGAGGTGACCGCCACCGCAACCGTCGCGGGCCGGACCAGCCAGTTCCGTGCCCAACGGGTGCTGGTGGCGCTGGGCCGACGTCCGGTCACCGACGCCCTGGAGCTGGAAACGGTCCAGGTCCAGACCGGTACGAGCGGGCAGATCGTCGTCGACGACTCACTGGCCACCGCCAACCCACGCATCTGGGCCGCCGGGGACGTCACCGGGCACCCGGAGTTCGTCTACGTCGCAGCCCATCACGGCGCGATGGTTGTCGACAATGCCTTCACCGGCGCGGCACGAACGGTGGATTACAGCCACCTGCCCCGGGTGACGTTCACCAGCCCCGCCATCGGCGCGGTCGGGATGACCGAGAAGCAGGCCCTGGCGGCCGGTTACCGCTGCAACTGCCGCGTGCTACCGCTGGACTACGTGCCCCGCGCCCTGGTCAACCGAGACACCCGCGGATTCATCAAGGTCGTCATCGACGACGACACCGGTCGCATCCTCGGCATCACCGCCGTCGCCAAGGACGCCGGCGAACTCGCCGCCGCCGGCGTCTTCCTCCTCGAGGGACAGCAGACTTACCAAGACGTCGCCACGATGTGGGCGCCCTACCTGACCATGACCGAAGGCATCAAGCTCGCCTGCCAGTCCTTCACCACCGACCCCTCCCAGCTGTCCTGCTGCGCCTGATCCGGACCCGTGCTGCTCGCAGCACCCTTTAGCAACACGGCCTAGTGGTACTTGGTTAGGTCTTTTAATCCGTGGTGGGTCCTGTTAATCTCGCCGCATGCGGCAGGGCGAGATCGAGACGGTGCGGGGCGAGCTGGAGTCGTTCGTGCAGGACGTGTTCGCCTCGCTGACCCGGAAGGACCAGCGGGCCAAGGGCGGACTGTACCTGCAGGGGCTGATGTTGGAGGGCCGGCGGAAGTCGATGCAGCCGATGGGAGAGCGGCTCGGGGTCGACTACCAGCAGTTGCAGCAGTTCGTGTCCTCCTCCCCGTGGCCGGTCGAGCCGGTCCGGCGCCGGCTCGCGGCCCGGGCGGTCACGCTGGTTCAGCCCCAGGCGTGGGTGATCGATGACACGGGCTTCCCCAAGGACGGGCCGGCCTCCCCGGGAGTGGCCCGGCAGTACTCCGGGTCGCTGGGCAAGGTCGCCAACTGCCAGATCGGGGTGTCCGTGCACGCGGTCACCGATGCGGCCTCCTGTCCGCTGGACTGGCGCCTGTTCATCCCGGAATCCTGGGACGATGTCTGCGCCGAGACCAACGAGGCCGCCGAGCAGGCCGCTGCCCGCCGAGCGCGGGCGCAGATCCCGGATGCGGTGCGGCACCGACCCAAATGGGAGCTGGCGTTGGAGATGCTCGACGAGCTCGCCTCCTGGGGGCTGGTCCCGCCGCTGGTCTGCGCGGACGCCGGCTACGGCGAGAACGGCGCGTTCCGCACCTCGCTGACCGACCGGGGCATCGGCTACGTGGTGCAGGTGAAGTCCTCCACCAGCGTGCACGACGCCGACGCCGCCTTCGAGTTCCCCGCCTACTCCGGCCGGGGCCGGCCGCCGGTACGGGCGAGCTACCGCCCCGCCCCGGTCCAGGCCAAGGAGCTCGTGACCGGACTGGGCCCGGAGGCATTCCAGGAGGTGTCCTGGCGGCAAGGCTCCCGCGGGATGATGACCGGCCGGTTCACCGCCGTCCGTGTCCGCCCGGCCAACCGCAACCTGCCCCGGGCCCCCGACGGGTCCCTGCCGGCGTGTTGGCTGCTGGCCGAATGGCCCGCCGGTGCTGACGAGCCCACCGACTACTGGCTGTCCACCCTCCCCGAGACCACACCGATCGCCGAGCTGGTGCGGCTAGGCAAGATCCGCTGGCGCATCGAGCACGACTACCGCGAACTCAAGCACGGCCTGGGCCTGGACCACTTCGAGGGCCGCACCTGGGCCGGCTGGCACCACCACACCACCCTCGTGACCGCCGCGCACCTGTTCATCACCCTCCAGAGACTGGCCGCGGACCCAAAAGCGCCCGGGGCAACCTGAGCTTCTACACGGTGCTCCGCGAACTCCAGACCGCGGTGATCCGCCTGCTCAGCCACTGCCCCTACTGCCAACGCGCCGGACCAACCTAACCAAGTACTACTAGGAGGGGCCGGGTTCTTCTTCACGCCGGGGTGTCCAACACGGCGAGCACCGACCTCCAGCCAATACTCAGGCTCGATCACTACCGTCAACGCCACCTCGTCAGAGGTGCGAGTGATGATGGCAGAAGGCCCCAGTCGAAGGGACGGCTGGGGCCTTCGCCCTGTTCATCAGTAATCTGACTGGCCGCCCCACGGCCCGGGGCGGCCCGGACACGTGCAGCCGGCGGGGCTTAGAGGGCATGGCGGTAGGCCTCGATGACGTCGCGGTGGATCCGGCCTCGCGCGGAGACCTCGTAGCCGTTCTCCTGGGCCCAGGCGCGGATCCGCGCCGCTTCTTGCGCGGGCTTCGGGGGCGCTACGGGGCGCCCATGACGGGCGAAGGGTTTGAGGTCGGCCCGTAGTTGTTTGGCGTGGTCCTTGGTCAGGTCGAGTTCGTAGTGCCGGCCGTCCAGGCCGAACTGGACGGTTTCCGCGGCCGGCTCGCCGGTGAGGTCATCGGTCAGGATCGTTTGAATCTTCTGCGCCATCGTTCTCCCTGCAACCGTGCTCTCACGGCCTCTCACTCTCAACAGTTGACGGTTTCTTACTGTGGCAGAGCATCAGCCTCAAGCACGGTCTGACACGGGGTTTCTCAACCGACACTCACGTGCAGGAGCCCACGGGTCAAAGGTCAGCAGTGGACGGCGGATGGGGGAAGTCGACTGCAGAAACCACCCAGGTTCCGCCGAGCAGAGTTTCGTTCGATAAGACGCGTGAACAGGGGTTGCTTGCCGGCGAACCGGGCTCTAGGAGGAACACCGGCGAACCCGCGGCCTTACCCCTGAGGGTCCAGTAGCCACCGTAGGCACTACCTTGTCACCTTGTCCGGGAGCCTTCCCGTTGACTCGGTCCGACTACCCCACGTTCACAAGGCTCTACCAGGCGCATGGGTATCCCCACGGGCACCGGCTGAGGCATTAGCTCAGCTGCGGGGAGCCCATGAAGGTGAAGCCGACTTTCACCGCGGTGTCGCCTTGATGAGTCGAAACGGTGGCCACGGTCGGATTGCCCCGGGTGGAGGTCAGCCCAATATGGTGCTCGCCTGGGGCCACCGGAACGCTCACTCGGCCCATCGGTCTTAGTTTTCCGTAGGGACGGCCGTCCACGAAGACCTCTACCCCAATGGCCCTTGAGAACAGGCCGGGACGAACAAAGGTGAGGGTGCCGGACGGAGCACGGAGTCCGCATCGCGGGCAGGTTGCCGCAGAGGTGGAGATCTTCGACCTGCACCCTCGGCAGTGCACGAGCGCCATATGAATCATTCCCCCTGAGGTGCAATAAGCTCTTTGTCCCCACGTCGGCGGCACTTCTTGCCCCCCGCATGGCGAGGGGTGCACGCATGTCCTCGCCCGCTCTCACGGGGCCGATAATGTGTTCTCCGGCTGGCCGACAATGTGGACAATGTACGTCCCGGCGAAAGCGCTGTGCGAGAGCTATCGACTCAAACAGGTAGCGATCGAGTACATCCCGGAGGGAACCTGGTCACCGCCAGGGACTATCGCAATAGCGGATCCCGTTACGGGGGCCGGTCAGAGGGTGTAGTCCGGGGTGGTCCGGACGGTGAGGTCGGGGTGTTCGTAGAATCGGTAGCCCTGGCCACGGACGGTGCGCACGGTGTGGGCGAACCGGTTCAGTTTGGTCCGCAGCCGGCGGATGTGCACGTCCACCATCCGGGCGTCTGGCACCTGTTCGTGGGGTTCCCACAGGCAGTGGAGCAGTTCTGGGCGATCGATGGCGCGGCCACGGTGGTCCATGAGGTGGTGCAGGATCGCGAACTCCTTGTCGGTCAGATTCACCGGCTCCCCATCCAGTCGCAGCTCGCGCCGAGCCCAGTCGATGACGATTCCGGGACGGTCGGTGGCCGCTGGGTCGGGTCCTGATTCGGGATCGGCGTTCGGGGCGGTAGTGGGATCTGCGAGTATCTGGTGGACGACCTCCAGGTCCGTCCCGGGGGCCCCGACCGGGGCCATCGCCACCGCTCCGGTGGTCTCGGCACCGGGGACCACCAACTGAACATAGTGACGGAGTTCGGCCGCCAGTCGCTTCAGCGAGGTCCCGGCCGCGGCTGCCGCCATCTCGTCCATGCCCACGTACACCACGAAGCCGCGTGCCTGAGTCCGCGCCGGTGGCGGTTGGGGACCCGGAGGGTCGTGGGCGGCGACCCGCCTGGCGCCGCGGGCCAAGCGGTGGGCGTATCCCTGGGCAGTGGTGGTCATGTCGAAGGCTCCTTAGGCTGCTGTGTCGCACGGGGGCCGATTTGTCGGGGCGAACCGGGTCGCCCCCCACTGAGGAGGGCTTGTACGGAAGCCGACGCAGCCCTGCTCCGCGGCGCGACCACCGCGCGGTCAGGCCCGAGAGGACGGGGCCGGGTCGTCAAACCCCACCTGTTCAGGCTCGGAAATGCCGCCCCTATCATGCAAGTAATGTGCCCTCGCGTCTCATTGGGTGAGACCGGAGGTTCACAATATGATCAGCCTCGCGCTGCCGACGTCCCCGTGGGGGGGCGGGGCGGGCTACGGTGGGGATGTGAAACGGGACACAGCCTCCGAGAAATCCTCCGTGTGGTCCATCCTCACCATCGAGGGTCCAGGCGCCACCATGATGGTGCGTCACCTGCGCGGCGAGGGCCAACGGTGGGCGCTGTTGCTGCACGACGCCGGGTCCGACCGGCGCAGCTTTCGCCACCAGGTGTCGGCGTTCGCCCCGGGGACGGATCTGTTGGTCCCTGACCTGCGTGGTCATGGCGAGTCGATCTTGCATGAGCATGCCATCGCCACCCTGGAGGGCGTTCTGGCAGACCTGGAGGCGCTGCTCCGCGCGGTGGGCGCCGAACAGATGGTCGTCGTCGGGCACGGGGTGGGCGCCCAGATCGCCCAGGAACTGGCCCACCGCCATCCTGGTCTGGTGCAGCGGTTGGTGCTGATCAGCGGCCAGGACCACCACCGGACCCCGGATCCGGCCGGCCGACTCCGCCTCAGGGTCCAGCACGCCCTGGCCCACTGTCTGCCATGGTCCTGGGTCGTCCGATCCCGGGCCCGAGCGTCCACGACGAACCCCGCCCTACGCCAAGAACTGACCTCCACGTCACTGGCCGCCGGGCAGGAAGTGGTCCTGGACCTCGAACGCACCACGACGCAGCACCGCCACCCGGTCGCGCATTACCGGATGCCCGTGCTGGTCCTTGACGGCCAACACCCAGACTCCGCCCGCCGTGAGGCGATCCCCGGCTGCATCGCCGCCCGCAGTTCCAGAGGCTCCACCGTGGCCATCGACGACGCCGGGACCCTATGCCACCTGGAACAACCAGAGGCAACCAACGCGACCATCCGAACCTTCCTGGCACGGTAAGTCCACCCCACCGAGTCGCCCCCAATCCCACGTGGCCAGACGCCAGGATCCCCACCATCGATGCACCAGCCCCACTACAGATGGAGGACAGACGCCTGGAGGGCTCTACGTTCATGACCACACTCTGACAACGGCGACCGGACACCAACCCCCACCGGGCACACCCGCAGCCGACGTGGATTAACGGCGGCACGCCACTAGGGGCATCCCGTTTAACCCGTCCGGTCCGTCCCGCGACGGTGCGCCATACGCAACACCTTCGGTCAGGCCTCCCGGCGTCAAAGTCCGCGGGCAAATCCTGACTTCCGTGCCGCCGACTTCTGATCAGCAGCGACCGTCCCAGTTCCTTAGAAGTGGGACACTCCCCCACGGCAGTGACCGAAGACGACGACCCGCCATGAATTTCGTCCCACAAACTAGGTCCAAAACGGAATACCGTTTTGATCGTACAGATCTGACTTCCGAGACAGTGTGCCCCTGGAGATTGGGGGGCGGTCCGTCAGTCCGGAGGAGGTAGGAAGTCGCTGTTGCCGGGCGTGAAGGCCACGGGAAGAAGACGGACACAGAGACCGCCCCCTTGAGTCAGGCCAGAATCACGAGGAGCGGGTGGCGGTCTCGGTGGAGCCGGGCTGGCCTACTCTGCCCGGACGAATTCTTCGGCGTCCTGCACCTGCTGGTCTGTGGGGCGGATACCCGTGTACAGCACGAATTGCTCAAGCGCCTGGATGGTGGCCACCTCCGCACCCGTGATGACCTTCTTGCCCGCCACCCTGCCGGCTTTGATCAGCGGCGTTTCCGGCGGCAAGGCCACCACGTCGAACACCACCTCGGCGGCTTCAACGGTCGCGGCCGGAAAGGACAGAGAGTCCGCTTCGGCACCGCCTGCCATGCCGATGGGCGTGACGTTGATGATCATGTCGGCGGTGGCACCGCCCAGTTCGGCCCGCCACCTGAAGCCGTAGAGCTCAGCGAGGGCACGCCCTGTGGCCTCGTTCCGGGCAATGATGGTGAGGTCGCGGAAGCCCGCGTCGCGCAGCGCAGCGGCAGTGGCCTTGGCCATGCCGCCGGCTCCCTGCAGTAGCACCGAGGAGTCGGTGGGCACGTCGTTGCGTTCCAGCAGCTGCTCAATCGCCGTGTAGTCGGTGTTGTAGGCAGTGAGGTGGCCGGCGTCGTTGACGATGGTGTTCACCGAATCGATCGCCTTCGCGGAAGGATCCATCTCGTCGATCAGGGCGATGACGTCTTCCTTGTACGGCATGGAGATGGCGCAGCCACGGATGCCCAGTCCGCGGACACCGGCGATGGCCTGCTCCAGGTTGGTGGGGGCGAAGGCCTTGTAGATCCAGTTCAGCCCGAGCTGTTCGTAGAGGTAGTTGTGGAAGCGGGTCCCATTGTTGCTCGGGCGGGCCGAAAGCGAGATGCACATGGTCATGTCTTTGTTCAGAATCGGCACCCCTCCATTAAACGGCCAGGCCCGCAATGAGCCCGCTACTGCCCCTCGTCTCATCAAACATTCCTTTGATGAGATGCCTAACGCACCATCAGGGCACTTTGAGTAAGCACCTAGAAACCCCGGCGTTTGCAAGGGGTTGGCCACTGCAACCAGACCGCCATTTTGTCTCAATCGCCTGTCTCATTCGCTCCAGTCTCAACTACGAAAAAGTCGTCGAGTTGTTGAGAAAGGGTGAGAGTGGCCAGCCTGGGGTTATGCGCTGTCGATGTCAAAGGTCGACTGCACGGAGTGCAGAAGCCGACTATCCGGATCGATCGGTCACCGCCTCAACAAACGCTCTTCGATGAGGATCACGACAAGCCACCCGCTAGGGCGGCATCCCGCTTGCGTGGGCGCTCCGTAGCAGCGGCCGAGTACTCGTGGAAGACGCCGCGGTACCGGGCCGCAGGGTGGTCTTGCGGCAGACGGTCACCTCGACCGGAGAGCTTATGGCGGAGCGAACCCGGCGCGTATTCGGACTGGGCGAGCCCACGGCGGCGCAGTTCGGGCAACAGCCCTTGGATGATGTCGGTGTAGGTGCCGGGGAGGGTGGAGTTGACGATGTTGATCCCGTCGATGCCGGCGTCCTGCCAACGCTCGAGGGCGTCAGCGATCTGCTCGGGGGTACCCGCCAGCCGGTTGTTGATGGCGCGGTAACGGATGAAATCCTCCAGGGTGGGATTCTGGGTGCCCGCGGCACGCCGGGTAGCCTCCAGATGTCCCTGCGCCCCCTGGGTGGTCAGGTCTTCCATCCTGGTGTCCAGGGGCAGCCCACCGAAGTCCGCCCCCATGCCACCGCCGATGTGAGCCAGCATCGAGTCGAGGTCCATTGTGGAATCCAGGTCCTGGGATTTCCGCCTCACCTCGTCCTCGGTGGAGCCGACGATGATGTGGAAACCCTGCAGGAACTTCACGTCCTCCCGGCTGCGGCCCTGAGCTTCGGCCAGGTCCCTGACGCCCCGGGTGTATTCGAGCGCGTGGGCCGGATCGGTCAACGCCGTGAAGGCGGCCTCGGCGTGGGTGGCAGAGAACTGCTGACCCCGCGGTGAGCCGCCGGCCTGGAAGAGCAGCGGTGTGCGCTGCGGTGACGGGCTGGACAGGTGTGGCCCCTCCACGGAATAGCGCTGGCCCTGGTGGTGGATCTTGGCGACTCCTTTCGGGTCGGAGAAGATGCTGCGCTCCTTGTCCTGTTTGAGTGCGTCGTCCTGCCAGGAGCCTTCCCACAGCTTGTAGACGACTTCCATGTACTCGTCCGCCCACGCATAGCGGTCATCGTGGGCCTCCAGCCCGGCCCCGCCGAAGTTGCGGTGGGCGTTCTCCAGCACGGACGTCACGATGTTCCAGCCCACGCGCCCACCGGACAGGTGATCCAACGTGGACATCTGGCGGGCGAACTGGAACGGATGGGACTGGATGACCGAACTCGTGGCCGCCAGCCCGATGTTCTCCGTGGTCGCGGCGAGGGCTGAGAGCAGCACGATCGGGTCATTGGAGGGAATCTGCAGCCCGTGCCGCAGGTGCTCGGCCCATCCGCCGTTGTGGTCCCCGTACAGGCCCACCACGTCGGCGAAGAACATCGCATCGAACTTCGCCTCCTCGAGCTCCCGCGCGAGGTCCTGCCACAACTGCAGGTCGTTGAAGCGGTGCTGTTGAGCCTCGGGACGCCGCCACTGGCCGCCCTGGATGTGGCTGCCGGTGTTCATCAGGAAGGCGTTGATGATCAACCGCGGTCGCTGGCCCCCGCCAGGGCGTTGTGTTCCGGTCCGGGAAGTCATGCTGGTCCTCCGTGATAGGGGATCGAATGGGCGGCCAAGGGCAGGGCCTCCTACTCCGCGGTGTAGTCGGCCCAGATCTGTGCGGAGTTGTCCACGGTGATCTTGTCGGTGAACTCGACCACCCCGCCCTGATAGTCCTCGTACCACTGCTCGACCTCGTCGGACTGGTAGGCCTCCTGCAGCACTCGTGCGGCTTCGGTATCCCGGAACTCCGGTTTGGCGGTCAGCACCACGGAGAACGGCAGTTCGACGTCCGGATCGCTCTCCAGGATCAGTTGCGTCTCGTCGACGTCGTAGCCGGCCTCGGCGATCAGACGGATGAATCCGAACCCGGCGTCGACGTCGGGCAGGGTCTGCGCCAGCGACTGCTGGTCCACCTCGATGAACGTCAGGTTCTTCGGATTCGCGACGATGTCCTGCTGAGAAATCTCGGTCACGGACTTCTCCGGATCCAGCTTGATCAGCCCGGTTTCCTCAAGCAGCTTCAACGCCCGGCCGTTGTTGGACGTGTCGACCGGGATGGAGATCTGCGCGCCGTCCGGGAGGTCCTCGAACGAGCCGTGCTTCGTGGAGAAGAACCCGCTGCGCCCGTAGTAGATGGAGAAGATCGGCTCCAGCGCGGTGTCGTTGTCCGTATTGAATTGGTCGAGATAGGCGATGTGCTGGAAGAAGTTGACGTCGTACTCCCCCTGCTGGACCGTCTGATTCGGCTGGATGATGTCCGTGACGTAGGTGGTTTCCAGGGTCCAGCCGTCCTGGGCCAGCTGCTCCTTCACCAGTTCGGTCGGTTCCTGATACGGCGCCGACTCGGTGACGATCATGGAAATGGTGCGGTCCTCATCCACGTTCCCGGCGTTCTGGGCCAGACCGCAGGAGGTCAGGGCGAGGCCGGCAACCGCAGCCAGGGCCGGGATGCGCACGGCGTCGATCCGACGGCGTCGGGCGGTAGTGGAGTGCTGGTGCGAAGACATGGGAGTCCTTTCGGGGGTACGGATGACAGGTCGTGACGCAGCACAGGATCGGGAGGATCCCTGCGCGAGAAGTGAGCGAAGTCGCCGCCTCAGTCCATTCGGCGCCGTCGTCGGCTGGTACGTCGGGCGGGTCGGGTGGGATGCGGGGCTGTCAGGTGATGCGCTTGTCCGTGAGGCGGACCAGGCGGTTGCCGGTGAACTGCACGACCGAGACGAGCAGGAGCATGATGGCGACCGCCACGAGCATGACCTCGGTTTCATAGCGGTAGTAGCCGTAGCGGATGGCGAAGTCACCGATACCGCCGCCGCCGACGAGGCCGACCATGGCGGAGTAGGAGATGAAGCTGACGGCCGTGATCGTGATCGATCCGATCAGCGCCGGCCGGGCATCGACCAGCAGGACGTTGCGGATGATCTGACCACGCGTGGCGCCCATGGCCCGGGCAGCCTCGACCGCCCCATTGCCCAACTGGGTCATGTTCTGCTCGACGAATCGGGCAAAGTACGGGATGGCATTGACCGTGAGTGGAACGATCGCCGCCGCCGTCCCGACCGTGGTGCCCACGATGAATCGGGTGGCGGGGATGATGGCGATGAGCAGGATGAGGAACGGGAACGAGCGGACCATGTTGACGAGTCCGGACACCACGCGGTGTGCCCTCGGGGACGGGGAGATGCCGTCCGGGGCGTGGGTGAAGAGCCAGATGCCCAGTGGCGTCCCCAGCAGTACTGCCAGGGGTATCGCCACGATGATCATGAGGAAGGTCTGGCCCAGTGCGAAGCTCAGCTCCGGAAGAAGGTCGATGACGCGATCCATTTCAGTGCCCCGCTTTCGTGCCGATGAGCTCCAACGCCGTCCGGTCCGCGGGTCCGCCCGCCGGTCCCGGGCCGGTCAGCAGTGAGTCATCACCGCCCCGGGCCGCTCCGCGGTCCACGGTGATGCCATCGGAAACGAGGTACCGCCCGATCGAGGTCTTCGGTTCGAAGGCCCCCGACCGCAGGCCGGCGGAGGTGAACTGTTCCACGATGCGCCCCTCCTCCATCACGGAGATGTCATCGGCCAGGGCCTTGACCACCTCCATCTCGTGGGTGACGAGCACGACGGTGATCCCCAGCTGGCGGTTAATATCGGCCAGATACTGCAGCACGGTGGCCGTGGTGAACGGGTCCAGTGCGGAGGTCGGCTCGTCGCAGAGCAGGACCTTCGGACGGGTGGCCAGCGCCCGGGCAATGGCCACCCGTTGCTTCTGCCCGCCGGAGAGCTGGGCCGGATAGGCCTCGGCCTTTGCCGTCAGGTCCACCAGTTCCAGGGCCTCCATGGCCCGCTGGCGCCGAGCCCGGGCATCGGCCACCCCTGCGAACTTCAGGCTCAACTCAACGTTGGCCACCGCAGTGTGGTTGTTGACCAGGTTGAACCCCTGGAAAATCATCCCGATGTGGTGTCGCCTCCGGCGCAACTCCTCCGTGGACAGGGACGTGAGCTCCTCGCCCTCCACCCACACCTCACCGGACGAGGGACGCTCCAGCAGGTTGATGTTGCGGAGCAGGGTGGACTTGCCGGCACCTGAGAAACCGATGATCCCGTGGATGGATCCACTGGGAATGTCCAAAGACACGTCATCCACCGCGGTCAAGATCCTGCCCTTACCGGAAACGCCCGCAGCAGGCACGGCTCGGGGACGACCCCGGCGAAGAAGCGACCGACTGCCCGGTCGCGGACCCGATCGGTCTCGCACCGCCGTGAACGTCGTCGTGACATGCCGCAGAGAAATCATGTGAAACCTCCATCGTTCCTGGCGGTAGCACCCGCTTCCGCAGGACGGTGGGTTGCTGCGGCGTCATCGAGCCAGATCTCTCGGCCGCTCTGGATGGGAACAGACCTAGGTAACCAGCGACCTGCGCCACAGACCATTCGTCAAGTCACGCGGTGACACCTGGACGCGTCCGGGGCGACGGAACCCGGAATCGGCCCCAAAACCCCTCCAAGATGACGCTCCGTTGAGCCCGGGGTGCATTTCCCTGTTCCGCGGCTCACCACGCGGCGCCTCGTTACTTTTCGCCTAACCCGGTCCTGAGTCAAGATGCGGGTGTGTTGGCCGGATAACCCCGACAAGATACCCACCCCCAGTCGTTGATCATCCGGGGAGTCACGGCACCGGGGCCTGTGAACTGCAGAGGTACGTGACCGGGTTCCCCGATCGTCGGTGGCGCACTCTCAGACTGAGTGTCGTCTGGCATCCAAAAGAACTGAGACACCCGCCCCTGCAGGAGCGAGCGGATCACGCGGTCTCCGGCTGGCTCCAGCATCCGAAGTTCCCCTCCGCTGACAGCATCTCCCTACATATCAGAGGAGATATTCGGGGAGGTTGGCCAGCCGGGTGTCCAACCTCCCCTGAACATCACGCTGAGACGACGTCAACCGCGGACCTATTCCGGTGCTTGTCCGCAGGATGGCCGGCCGGAACCCAGGGTCCGTGACCCAAGACTCGTTCCCTCAGCGTTTCCCCTTCCTGGTACGAGGTGCGGTAGCGCCCGCGCCGCTGGAGCTCCGGTACGACCAGCTCCACGAAATCGGTGAGTGTGTCCGGCACGTGGTACTGGCGCAGGTTGATCGCATCGAGGCCGTCCTCGTCCATCCAACGCTCGATCTCATCGGCCACCTCCTCAACCGTCCCGATCGCCCTATGGGCCAACCGCAAGAATCGAAATTCCTCCCGGAACTCTCCCACCGTGCGGTGACGACCGAACCGGTCCGCCGCGCCACCCTCGGGCAAGTCCCCCGAGGCCACGAGGTCTCCAATGATGGCCTGGTCGGGGAAATCGTCGTAGGTCACCGGGGACTCCGTCCACGCCAGTGCCCCCTCGAAGGAGATGTAGGAGTCATACGTTCGGGCCTTGTTCAGCGCTTCCTCGCGGGTGCGCCCGACGATGACGTCGACCAGGGCGGTGGTCTTTACCGACCCCGGCTGCCGGCCGTGGGCGGCGGCTGCGGCATGGACCTCTCTGACCAGGGCGGCCGATTCCGCGCGTGTGGCCCCACCGACGAGGATGAGTTCGGCGTTCTTGGCCGCATAGGCCACCCCGCGGGTGCTGCCTGAGGCCTGGGCCAGGAACGGGACGCGCTGCGGTGAGGGGTGGACGATCGATGCCCCGTTGACCACGAAGTGCTCCCCGGTGTGCTCGATCCGGTGGATGGATCCGGGCCGGGCATAGACGCGCGCGTCCTTGTCTGCCGCGACCGCACCGACATCCCAGGAGCCTTCCCACAACTGGTAGGCCACGTCGATGAACTCATCGGCGCGGGCGTAGTACTCCTGCGGTTCCAAGGGCTTGTCCCAACCCTCCTTGCGCGCCGTGGACCCGGTGTTGGAGAACACGATGTTCCAACCGGCCCGGCCCTCGGAGAGGTGGTCGAGCGTGGAGGCCCGACGGGCCAGCGCATGAGGGTCACCGAAGCTCGTCGGCGACGTCACCACGATGCCCAGATGCTCCGTTGCCGCCGCGATGATCGAGGCGACCTGGAAGGGATCCAGTACCGGAAGGAACGCGCCGTGCTCGCCCGTGGGGTCATACGAGTCTCGGTAGATGTTCTTGCCCTCGGGAATATCGGCGAAGAAGATGCCATCGAGCAATCCCCTCTCGGCCAACCGGGCGATGTCCTTCCAGAAGGGCGGCCGATCGAACTGAACGCGCCGGTCCCCCGGCTGAGCCCAGACGCCGTAATAGAACTGGTTGATCGTGGCCGCTTCGAAGAGAAAGACGTGCAGTTGCTTGGTACCCATGAAAGTCCTTGTCTGCGCGATTGCGGTGGCGCACATGCCCCGTGCGGTGGACCACAGCATAGGAATGGACCTCACCGCGTCGAAGCACCGGGTAACTCACCCGACATGGGACTTCACGCCAGGTCACGAGGCTGGGCCGCTGTCGCGGTAGGGACTGGCCGCGTGACGCTGGACGTCTGGGCCCTTGACGTTCCAGGCGACCTCTTTGGTGCGCCATGGCCACTACCTAGCGTCAAGCAGCGGGGAGTCACTGTCCGGCGGGGAACTCGAGCCCTTGAAACGATGCCAGGAGAGCTACGTCGCTGCGGGCAGTTCCCGGATGCGCCGGTAGAGGGTGGCCCTCGACATACCCAAATCGCGGGCGACCTGCGCGGCGGGCTGGCCAGAGTCGACCAGGTGTGCGGCGCTGCGGATCTGGGAGTCGGTGAACGTCCGAGGACGGCCGCCGAGGTCCTTGCCGGCGGCCCGGCGCTTGGCGACGGAGTCGGTGGTGCGTTCGCGCTTGATCTCCAGCTCCATCTGGGCCAGGGCGGCCATCACCGTGAACACCATCGACCCCATCGGCGTGTGGGTGTCGACGTCTCCCCCACCCAGGTTCAGCACCCGCAACCCGGCACCTCGCTCTCGGAGACTCTCGGCGAAGGAGAGCATGTTCTGCGTGGACCGGCCCAACCGATCCAGAGTGGTGATCACCAGGGTGTCCCCCTCCTGCAGGGCGAACACTGCCTTGTCGAACTTCGGCCGAGACGCCTGGGCGCCGGACACCCCGTGATCGACATAGAGGTCATCACGCCGGACTCCGGCCGCGAGCAGGTCCTCGACCTGCCGGTCGGCGTCTTGTCGCCGGGTCGAGACCCGCGCGTATCCGATGAGCTTGCCCATGACCACCCCGCAGTGTCTCGAAACCAACGCCGTTGACACGATTCTAGGCCCTAGGTTTCGCTACATAGTTATGAGAATTCTCGAGGCCGGTCGGGCCCCGGATTTCCGGGAGTGCAGATTGAGGACCGAAAGGGGTCGGCGAGATGTCTCGAAAGCCTTGGGATGTAAGACGATCAGCTCGGGGAAGAAGGCCGCGATTCACGGTTTGGGGGCTCGCCATGCGACCGAGGTCAGGGCTGACCAGTTTCGTAGGTCGCCGGGTCCTGCTGGGTGCTTCCGTCGTTGCCAGCTTCGAGGGCGCCATGGATTGTTAGAGCCATCCACAGTTTGGCAACGACGCTGGTGTGGGACAGCTTGACCCCTAGCAGGTCCTCGATCTTGTGCAGCCGTTGAATGACGGTTTGCCGATGCATCATCAGTGTCTGTGCAGTTCGCTGGGGCGATCGGTCCTCGCTCAGATAGGTTCGCAGGGTATTCAGCAGTTCACGACGCGTGGGAGATTCCTCCAGTAATCCTGCGAGAGTTTTCCGCACGAAGTGTTCGCCGTCGTGGGGACCGTGGAAGCCCATCCATGATCGCTCCGGGTTGAACTGCGCCACGGCTCCCTGAGGGTTTTCCTGCGCTGTCAGCAGCGCCCACAATGACTCCTGCAGGGAGTCGTGAATCGCTCCGATTGGCACCAGCAAACCCAGTCCGGCTGTCACCTGTCCGTCCAGACAGTGCTCCACCATCGAGGCCAGGTCCTCGTGCTGGGCGATGACGAGGTGGCGGTCGCCCTGAAGGGTCGAGGAGAGCTTGACCCCGTGGCGCTGTAGCCGGCGGTTCACGGCTTCCCGGTCAGCTTCGGAGCCGCCCATCAGCGCGATCGCCTGGGCCATGCCCACGTATCCCATCTGGCGCATCCACCCTTCACTTTCGAAGTTAAAGCGGTTCTGGTCAGCGAGGATTCTATTGATGACATCGACGTGCCGTCGATTCTCCTGCAGCTCCTCCAGGGCGCGCCGCGAGAGTGAGGTCCTGAGCACCGAAGCTGCGTGTAGCAGCAAGGAGGGGTCGGCAATCGTCCCCTCGCGCGGGCGGAAGAAGGCCAGGGCCTCGGGCATGGCTGGCAGAGGGACGGCATGGATCAGTCCCTCATCCGGTGAGGACCACACTTGGGCGACGTCCTGGCGAGTACTGGCTCGTCTGGCCGTGGCCCCGGAGAGCCACGAGGGCAGGGCGGTCTCCGTGAACCAGGAGTGGAAGCAGCGGGCGTCCACCAGGGCAATGTCGTGCATCACCACGTCCCCGACCGTGGTGATCAGTTCGGAGCCGCTGTAGCCGTTGAGCAGGTCATGTCCGCTGAACTCATACAGCCGGGCGACGAGGCGTAGCCGCTGGGCCTGGATCAAGTTCGTGGATTCGGCCACGGCCTGGGCCACCGCTGTGAACGGCAGGGGGTAGGGGATCGTGAAGACGGGCATCTTCTTTTGATTGCAGAACGCCAGGAACTCGGCGGTCAGCGGCGGCGCGCCCATGCTGTCTCCGATGCCGATCGCGGCGACTCCGACCTTGGCGAGCAGAGCCGCCCACTCGCACTGGCCGGTTGCGCTCTTCGGCATGGTGTTGCCGTTCGTCAACAGGATCTGGCGGGCTCCGACCCACTTCCAGGGATCCGGCAGGTCACAGGTATGGGCCCATTCGACGTCCCGGCCCAACCCTCCGCGACCGGCCAGCAGCGAGAGCTGCAGTTGAGGCTGGGCGAGGATATCGCGAACGGTGAGCGTCATCACGTCAATATACATTCGTATACCTGCGACATTGAACTGTATACCCTGTGGGGCTCCTCACTTCTGCGTACTACGGCAACAATCGAATCCATCACATGTTCCCTTGAGGAGGATCACCATGACTGCACCAGTCGCGGGCCCGGTGGACGACGCTCCACTCACGCGGTTCCACATCAAGCTGACGGTCTTTTCCTCGGGCGGTCCCTTCATCGACGGCTATGCCCTGTCGATCATCGGCATCGCCCTGATCACCCTGCAGCCGGCCATGCAGCTGTCCGTTGCGGAGATTGGCCTACTGGGGGCCGCGAGCCTGGTCGGCATCTTCGTGGGCGGCGGCGTCTTCGGCTGGGTGACGGACAAGGTCGGCCGTCACACCATGTACATCCTCGACCTGCTGGCCCTGGCCCTGTTCTCGGTCCTGTCCGGTTTGGCCACGGATGTCTGGCAGCTGATCCTGTGGCGGTTCCTGCTTGGAGTGGCCATCGGCGCGGACTACCCGATCGCCACCTCACTGCTGGCCGAGTTCCTGCCCCGCAAATACCGCGGCCGTCTACTCGGTGCGACGTTCGTGGTGTGGGCCGTCGGCGCGGCCGCCGCCTATCTGGTGGGCTTCCTGCTCAAGGACTTCGGCCCGGACGTGTGGAGGATCCTGCTGATCTCCCCGGCCGTGTTCGCCATCGTCACCCTGCTGTGCCGACTCGGTACGCCCGAATCACCGCGTTGGTTGCTGTCTCAAGGCCACGATGAGAAGGCCCGGGCTGTCGTCAAGAAGGTCTACGGCCAGCAGTATGACCTCGAGCACCTGGGCGAGACACGCGATGAATCGGTGCCCAAGGCCAGCTTCCGCACGGTGTTCCAGGGCGAATACCTGAAGCGGACTGTGTTCGTCGCCGTGTTCTGGACCGCGCAAGTGATCCCCATGTTCGCGGTATACACCTTCGCCCCCGACTTGCTCGCCTCGTTCGGCATGACCGGTGACGCCAACCTCTATGGCGGGTCCTTCCTCATCGCCACCCTGTTCGTCGTCGGCGGTATCCCCGGACTCTGGTTGGTGGAGAAGATCGGCCGACGCAAGCTGCTGCTCTACTCCTTCGCCCTGGCCACCGTGATCCTCGCCATCCCGGCGCTGATTCCCAACGTGGGCGCGGTGCCCTTCTTCTTGGCACTGGCCGTGTTCGCCATCGCCTCCGGCTCGGCAAACTTCCTGCAGATCGTCTACCCGAACGAGCTGTTCCCGACCGAGGTCCGGGCCACGGCCGTGGGCATCGGCACGGCATTTAGCCGCATCGGCAGCGCCGCCAGCACCTATCTGATGCCTCTGGCGATCATGAACTTCGGCGGCGCCGGATCCCTAGCCATCGGAGCCGCGGTCAGCCTCGTCGGCCTCATCGCGACCCTCGCCTGGGCCCCGGAAACGGCGAACAAATCCCTCGCCGAGACCACAGTACGCGGAACCGCTCCCGCCAAGATCCCCTCGCCCACGGCCTGATCGGCCCGTCAAACCCCATCCGCACGACCCACTGAACGACCCCACCAAACCCAGGAGGAACCCCGTGGTTGCACACACCCCCATCGGCCCCGTCGACGCGACCAAGGTCCCGCGGTACGCGGGCCTGGGCACCTTCGCCCGACTCCCCCAGATCGACGCCGTACCCGACTACGACATCGCCGTCGTCGGCGTTCCCTTCGACGGCGGGACCTCTTTCCGGCCCGGCGCTCGGTTCGGCCCCTCGGCAATCCGTGAAGCCTCCCGGTTGCTGCGCCCCGGCTACCACGTCGAACTCGACTGCACCCCGGTGGAAAGCGCCCAAATCGTCGACGCCGGAGACATCGCCTGCACCCCCTACGACAACCAGGAAGCCGTCGCCCAGATCGAACGGGCAGCCGACGAGTTCGTCGGCAAGGACAAGACCGTGATCGCCCTCGGCGGCGACCACACGATCGCCCTGCCCTTGCTCCGCTCCACGGCCAAGGTCCACGGCCCCGTCGCGCTCCTGCACTTCGATGCCCATCTGGATACCTGGGACACATACTTCGACCAGCCGATCACTCACGGCACCATGTTCCGCCGGGCCTTCGAAGAAGGACTGCTCATTGAGGACCGCTCCATGCACGTGGGCATCCGCGGACCGGTCTACGACCAAGACGACTTCCTGCGAGACCACGAGTTCGGCTTCCAAATCATCCGCAGCACCGACCTCGACGAGATCGGCGTGCCGGCCGCCATCCAGCGGGTGAAGGACCGCATCGGACAAACGCCCGTCTACCTGTCCATTGACATCGACGTCCTCGACCCCGCCTTCGCCCCCGGCACCGGCACCCCCGAAATGGGAGGACTGCACTCCCGCGAGCTACTGCGGATGCTGCGCGGACTCAGCGGACTCAACATCGTCGGAGCAGACGTCGTCGAGGTCGCCCCCGCCTACGACCACGCCGACACCACGGCCTTGGCCGCGGCCACCGTCGTGTTCGACATCATGGGCCTAATCGCCAACCGCCAAACCGCGGCTGTCTCCGAGCCCGGAGAGTACGCCGTGGTGAGCAGCTGAGTGAGGCTGAGGAAGGTGGCGGGTCCTTCAGGACCCCGCCACCTTCCTCGTTAATCGAAAGCTGGAACGCGATCTTATGGGAGACTTGCCCTCCGGGCCCGGGGCTCTGCCAGGTGTTCGGGCGATCTTCGGTGATCATGATCTCCGGCGGCTCCATAACTCGCAGGTGCAGGACAAGCGCCTCCAAGAACTTGCGGACGTCGTCAGTGGCTGCGAGGAAGATGGTGTCTTCGGTCGAAGCGACAACGTCAGGTGTCGTATCGCTCCGGGAAACCTCACTGATTGACCTGCGCAGCCAGGAGGACCAGGGACCTGCATCCGCGGCACCTGGTAACGCTGCGACCAGCTCAATTTCGGCCTCGATGAATAGCGGCTGGAGCACGACGGCCACGAACACCGCCATTTATCAGTGCGCTTCACAACGCAAAGGCGCCGGGTTACTTGTCGTCGGGGGTCTCTACTCCATTGGGGACGATCAACTTACCGCCCCATTCCTTCTGCACATCCTTGAACACGGGCCAATATTCGTCCCGATACGAAGCGGCGTGGAGTTCCCAGTTGTTACCAGCGAGGATCAGGTCACGGTCGGCACTGCCATAGTAACCGGGGAAACTGTCGTCAACTTTCAGCGGTTCTTCCCCATCGGGAACCACGGACAGGTACAACCTCTCGCCCTCCCCTCCGTCCAAGAGACAAGTGCGTGACGAGAACGGAGGCACACCGTTGAAGGCGGGTTCAAAACTCTGGTCTTGTTCAGAGATCTGGCATCCAGTGATGTCGCTTAGCTGGTCGATGCCTTCGTTGGCATCAATGAAGGTTGTGCTTGCAGAGCAAGCAGTCAATAGCGGCAGGGAAATCACCGTCATGGCAGCGAGTTTCGTTGTCCGGCGCATAGGCCCCCCTCAAGGAGATAGTGCGAATGTGCGACTGACCGATAACACGGCGCGTCTCACAGTACCTATTGGAGAGACTGCCATCGGCGAAGGCGTGCTCGACTCCGGCAGGACCTCCGCATCGCTAAACTGGCTCAGGCCCCTCGTTCCAGCGCGCGGGCGATGCGCCGGAGGTAGCCGACGATAACGAGAAGAACGCCCAACAACATAACGACGTTGACGAACCCCTCGGCCCCCAGCCCCAGGATGAAGCCGAAGACTGTGAGGGCGCCGCCGATGGCGATCGTCGCGCTGTAGTTGGCGAACATGCCGCCCTGCTTTTCTGCCATGTCAGCAGGCCATCCGGCCCGGCGCACTCACCGATCCCAGTCCTGTGGAACTCGGTCACGGCCCGGGGTGCGCTGCGCGAGCTGTTCCTCGACGGGCCGGCGTTCGGTCGGGGCCGGTTCGAGGGTGATCCCGTTGTCGGACAGCCCCGACACCAGCGCGTCGTGCCGGGCGTCGCGGTCGTCCGGACGATTCTCTGGAGTCGGGTGCAGGGCGGCGTGGTGGTAGCGGGCGGTGTTGTCCTTCTCGGTGGGGGCCTTGCCCAGGGCTGTGTCGGCGTCGTCCTGTCCGGACACGGCCCGCCAGACGAGCACGTCGGCGGCCGCGGCTCGACGATCGGCCGGGTCGGGGTGGTGCTGGGCGAGCTCGTCGTACCAGGCGGGCGGGTCGGCCTCGATCCGGTTCAGCCGACCGTCGAGCTCGTGGCGGATGCGAATCACGAGGTCGGTGGTGATGTCTCGCTGACCCTCCGGTTGGTGCTCAGGCACAGTCAGGGCGGGTTCCTCGGTGCGGGGCGTGCAACGGGCCAGGATTTCCGGCACGGCATCGTCCGTCTCAGTCTCGCCTTGGTGGTGGAGGGCGGGGTCGGCCTTGACCAGCTGGGGCCAAGTCGCGGCCTCGCTCAGCCGGGCGACCGTCTCCGGGGCGTCCCCGTAGGTGTCCTGTACCCACTGCTGGGTGCGGGCGGAGCGGGCGGCCCAGTGGAGGTAGTCCAGTTCGTGGACCATGCGGCCCAGGTCGTTGGCCCACGCTTGTTGTTGGTCGCGGACCTCGTGGGCGGTGTGCTCGGCGGACTCGCGTTTGAGCACGCCCTCGAGGACGGGCACCGGACGCTCGGCCGGTGGGGTCTCGGTGAGCAGTCCCCACTCGTCCGGGGAGTGTGCCTCGTGGTCGACACCGAAGTCGACGTAGGCGTGGTTGGCCATTCGGCCGCGGGTCATGGCCACGTAGAACAGCTCCCGGGACAGTCCGGCTTTGGCGACGGCGTGGGCCGAATCCACGGTGACGCCCTGAGACCGATGCGCGGTGGTCGCGTACCCGAGTTCAGTGGAGCTGGCGAGGTAGTCCGGGTCCAGGGTGACCGCTCCCCCGGTGGTCTCATTGCGAGCCACGGCGGAGCCATCGGGGTTGATCCCGGTCAGGGTCAGCCGGGTGCCATTGGCGATGAACGCCCCGGTCTCATCGCGCAGCGATCGGTCGTTGCGCCGGGCCAGGATCAAGTCCCCGGCCCCGGCGGTGGCCTCCGCGCGCAGGGTGACGGTTTGCTCGACGTCCACGTCGCCGCTGGCGACCAGGTCGGCTTGGGCGCGGGTGTTCAGCTCGGCCACGGTGGCGTTGTCCGAGGCGATGAGGATCGTGGAGAGCCCGGCCCGCTTGTCGGCCACCCAGGCGGAGTACGCGGAATCGGCGGCGTCCTCCCCCGGTGCCCCGTGGATCCGGCCGTTCGCGGCGTACTCACCCAGCACGTCGGGTTCTCCTCGGCGCAGGCGCAGGGAGGCGTCGCGTTCCCACTCGTGACGGAACCGCCAGACCATGTCCAGGCGTTCGGGGTCGGCCTTGCGGTCCATCCAGCCCAGGAAGCCGCCGGCGTCCACGGCCTCCAGCTGGGCCGGGTCCCCGACCAGCAGGACCTTGGCCCCGGCGGCCTCGGCCTGCCGGGTGAGTTCGGCCAGTTGGGCGGTGGAGACCATGGAGGCCTCGTCCACGATGAGCAGCTGGTTCTCGGTGAGGGTGTAGCGGGCCTGGGCGGCGTGCTGTTCGGCCAGCTTCGCCGCCAACCGTTCAATGCTCGCCGCCGTCCGCCCACTGGGGCGACGGGCCTGGAGTTGGTGCAACTGGGCCGTGAGCTGTTGGACGCTCTGGGCGCGGCGGGCCGCCCCGTCGCCGACGGATTCATACAGCCATTTGGTGGTGTTCTCGGTGGCCACCCCGAGTTCGTCCCCGAGGACCCCGGCGGCCACGGCCGAGGGTGCCAGCCCGACGACCGAGGACTCCCCGTGGGTTTCGGACCAGAGGTGGGCGACGGCGGCCATCGTGGTGGTCTTACCGGTCCCGGCCGGACCGATGAGCCCCTGCACCACCGTCGGCGAGGACAGCACGGCCGCGGTGGCCCGGGCTTGATCGGCGCTGAGGGGGTGGCCGCTGGCTGTGGTCACCTGCGTGACCTGGCCAGCGATGGTGTCGGGGTCCAGGTGGGGCCCGGTCGCGGTGGTGGCCCGGGTGATGAGGTAGGCCTCGTCGTCGATGACCTGCCGGGTGGTCCACAACCCGGCCCTGCGCTGATGGTCGAACACGGACTGGCCATGGTGGGCCACCGCCGGGTTCGTGCTGTTCACGTCGGTGGTGTCCGGGGCGATGGAACGGGTGGGGGTCAGTTGCACGGCCCGGGCCAGGGCAGTGTCCACCAGCTTCTCGGTGGCCGCGTGCCGCTCGGTGGCGGTGCGGTAGCGGACCAGCCGGGTGATGCGTTCGGCCGAGGCGGTCACGTTGGCCCGGGTGAACGTGGCCCGGCGGGTGGCCGCATCCGCCAGCGTCCAGGCGGCCAGCTGCCCGACGACGTCGTCGGTGAGCTGTTCGGGCGTGATGGTGGTGTCGGCGTGGCCCACGGCATGGGCCACCAAGGTGGCCGGGTCGTGGCCGGTGGCCAGGGACCGCTCGCGCCAGCCGACCATCTTCTCCGCCAGCGACAACGACTGGTCCTCCTTGGGGGTGCGGGTCTCCAGGGTGGCCTGCTGGCGCAGCTGGAGCACGATCGCTGCCGGGGGCTGACGGCCGTGGGTGGCCACCCATTCGGCCACCAGTTCGTCCTTGCGGGTCTCGATGTCCCGGGACCTCGTGGAGAACTCGGCGATCAGGCTGTCCGGGACCCCGGCGAGCTCGACCCGGTGACCGGCGGTGTCCGGGCCCTGTCCACTCGGTCCGGACGCGTCGGCGGCGGTGGCCGCGGACAGGGCCTCGGCCAGCTGTCGGCCGTCCTCGGAGCGGGACTCCGGCAGCACGCCGATCTGCTGGTGGAGCCGGTCGAACAGCAGCGAGTTGTACGTCTCGGAGATAGCCACCACATGCCGGTGCAACGTATAGCTGTCCAGCGTGGCCCACTGGCCGTCTAGGGTGCGCTGGACCCGGTTGGAGATCACCGTGTGGGTGTGCAGCTGCGGGTCCCCGGCCCGGGAGTCCCAGTGGTCGAACTGACTGGCCACCAACCCGGTCACCGGCACGTGCGCCACCCCGCCGTGTCCGGCCCTCGATTGCAGGACGTTGACCTCGACCCAGGCCAGGGTCTCGTTCATCGCAGCCTCGTGGGCCTGCTGGATCTGGCCCTGCAACGACGGACCGGCCACGGCCCACAGGGCGGACACGGACTTGGGCACCGAGAAGGTTAGGTCGAACCCGGCCACCGCCTGGCGGGTGGCCTTGGCCGCCCGGCCGGCCGGGGTCTTCGCCTCCGCCGGGGTCACCTGGCTGGCCATCGGCGCCCGGCCCAACAGGTGCCCGGTGTCCGGGTCGCGGGCTTGTTCGTAGAGCATCACCGCGTCCGCGCGGGTGACCTCCTGACCGGCGATCAGCGAGGTCCCAGCCAGTCCGGAGCCGACCCAGCGGCCAGCCGGGGCCTTGGCCTCGGTGTAATAGGCGGTCAGGTCCTGGCGGCCGTGGTGGCGTTCGTCACCGGTGGCCACGCTGTCCAGGTAGTAGGCGACGGACATCTTCGAGATCGAGACGGTCACCGGACACCCCCCGCCGTGGCCACCTGTCTGGTGGCCTGTCCGGTCACGGGCGCCCGGCCACGGTTGCCGGTGGGGGTGGCCACGGCCTGCCGGAACCGTGTCCAGGTGGCCAGGATGTCTTTGTCCACCGCGGCGGCCGGCTGGCCGCCGGTGGCCTTGTACAGCCGCTTGCACAGGGTGTCCCACTGCCGCACCACGCCCTGCAAGTGCTGCCGCTCGGTCGCTGCCAGCTCAGCAGCCTCGGACAACTCCTGGTACCGGGCGGACAGCTGAGCGTACTGGCCCTGCAAGGTGGCTACTTGCTGGCGCAGTCCGGTGACCTTGGCCGTGGCCGCCCGGGCCTCAACCACGGCCGACCAGTTCCGGCGCAATTCGGACAGTTCCCCGCTGGCCGCGGCCAACCGGTCCCGGACACCGGCCGCGTCGGTGGCCTGCGCCACCAGGGCCCTGGCCGCTGACCGCCGCGCTTCGGCCAGCTCGGCTCGCAACCGGGTGACTTCCTGGTCGCGGTCCAACACCCGGCCGCGGCACTGCCCCAGGGTGGTCTCGGCCTGCACCAGCTCGGCGGAGACTCGGTCCAGTCTGGTCCGCAACCTGGCGGATTCGGTCCGCTCGGGCGAGGCCGTTTGGCGGCGCCGGTAGGCAGCCACCCGGCAGGTGGCATTGCAGTACTTGCGCCGGGCATCGGAGTCCTCGGCTAAGGGCTCCGAGCAATGAGCGCAACGGCGAATTGGGGTCCTCACGCCTTCAGTTCGACGCGGCGCACCGTTCGGGTATGTCACGGTCGGTGTTACGCAGTGCACCTTGGTGCCAGACGTGTGATGACTGATTGCCTGTTTCGCTCGTCGAGCGAAACAGGCTGCAAGCTGCGCGGCGTGTCTTCTTGGCCGGAAATGACAGTCACTGGCTGCGTGACTGACGCGCGGGCTCGCGGATCGCTAAGACAGGAGCAAGCCAGGTGCGGCGAAAGCCGTTGGAGGTGATGTTTCGTGCTGGCTCTGGCGGGGTTACTCACTCTCTGAAGAGAGGCTGGCAGTGAGTAGCCAACCCCCATCAGACGTGCCTGATCCATTTGGATCACCTGACCGTTCAAGTACTGCCTGCGCAACCCCGGTGCCAGATCCCTTAGGCGCCGGAGTTGCACCACCAGGAAAGTGTTGACCGATCAATCGCACGATTGTTGAGGCGGTCCTAAGGGTGGCGTCCCGGGACTGAAGGCATTGCATCCGGCACGTGTCCGCGCGCGTAAGCCTGCTCGCGCCTGCTTCGTATGTCCTCCCGCCATCGGGACGGGCCACCGGACGGGTCAATCGGGATGCCCGTAGTGACGGGCAATCGTTTGTCCACCTCGGCTGCGGGTGTGCCCGGTGGGGGTTCCTCCTACGGGCGCGCGGCGAATGGTGCTTCTACGCCCACTGCATGGGGTAGAACAGGACGGTGAGATGGCTCAATAGGTGGTTCGGCTTGTACGAACCGGACTGGTCGAAAGATTCCGGCTGAGACCCGTTCCGCGAAGCGGTGTGGCGGTTATCGCTCGACGGGCAGACCCGCGGATGGGTGACGACATCGGTCATGCCCATGCGGTCCTTCCCGTTCTTCTGGGACAAGCAGGAACAGATGTGGACCCAGGTGCATTGGGCCGATGGCCGGCACGAGTACTGCGAAGAAGACTACGGTCCCGACTGGTACGTAGTGCAGGAACTACGTGGCGGGCATTTCTCCACGTGGGACCCCTCCATCGATCACGAAGTCAACTTCGACGCGACCCTCCTCACCGGCGCCGAACGAGACCGCCCATGGACACAGCTGGACCACGGCCTTGAGCCTCACAGCCGGAATTGAGTCGACATCCACGCGTAAGTCCGTGCGCCTTGGTTCGCACCAAGGGCCCGGCTTCAGGATGGGATACGAGACGTCCTTCGCCCGCGCACGGGACCGCTATGGGTTGCTCTCCCTTACCAACGAACGCCATCCGCGCCCTATATGCCGAAACCCGACAATCAAACTTCTTGGGAGGCTAGTCCCTCCATCGTTCAACGACACCCTCAAATGCTTCCTCGAACCAGTCTTTCTTCCACTCTTTGTGGAATTCGACATCGTTAGAAGCTGGCTTGTCGCTGATTTCGTCAATCCTTGTTAGCGAAGGAAGCGCGATAGCGTCTCCGATCAAAATAGCCTCCCTCTGCTCAAGCGAAGCCAACGAATCCGTGATCGCAGCTAGACTGTCGGGTAATAAACGCTTGACGTAGCGCTGATCGTTCGGATTGGTGAGACGCATCGCTACGAAGTTGTTGCACTGCGAGAACACTGTCTCGGAAATTTCGGACGGTCGCTGACTGACGATCATCAAGGAAATGCCGTACTTCCTACCTTCCTTGGCGACTCGCTCGATCGCCCTCTTGACCGAACCATACTTGGCGCCCTCGCTCTGAGGAATGTAGTTGTGCGCCTCTTCGTAGACGAGCAGAAACGGAAGTTCCGAGTCATCGTCCACGTGCAGCTTTTTGAAGTGGAAACTGAACGTGAATATTAGGCGGGTAATGAGGGAAACAACGACACTGAGGACGTCGAACGGAATGCCGCTCAGATCAATAATCGTGACGTTGCCCTTTTTTTCGCCGTACCCCATGAACTGCTTAAGCAGGTCGGAAAGGTCGTAGGTCTTGTACTCGGTTCCATCTTCCTTTCTCGGAGCGAGTAGGAAGTCCAGTCGGTGGTCGTTCTTGCGGGTCTCAAGACGCATAAGAAAGCGGTTGAATTCTCCCGCAAAGGGACCACCCGTCGCTTTCGTGGCCGCGGATTGAGACGCCTCGACGAAATCCAGTCGCCGATCAAAATAGATGTCCTCACGGTTCGAGATGAGACCGATGTCTTTCGCTTTCGGACCGCTTTCGCCGGGAGCCTTGCTGATCATCTCGGAGTTGAGATTGTCGAGGTAGTTGGTAACTCCTTCGAGCGAGAAGTAAACCGGGGAGTCGTAAGAGACTCGGACGGGATCAATCTGGGGATTGTTCCGTTGCTTGTTGGCGATGACCGCGTTGCGGAACTGAGAGACCTGATTATGCGAGTTCTGTTCATTGCTTTCGATGAACATCTCCTCGAGCTCCTCCGCGTTCATCAACCAGTACGGCAACTTGATGTCTTCCGCTCCGATCACCCGCGCGTTAGGGAAAGCGGGCGCGTACTCACCGTGGATATCGAAGATGATAATGTGCGAATTGTTGAGGACACCAGGGCTCCGTACTGCGCCTCCTGCCCGCAGCCCTTCCTGCAGGATCGCGGCGACCGTCGATGATTTCCCGGACCCAGTGGATCCCACGACTCCGATGTGCTTTCCGAAGAACTTGTCTCCGTGTAGGGCGACACGCACCTCGTTGTCCTGGACCAAGCTGCCGAATGAGAAACGGTCTTCTTCGTCGACCGAACTGTAAATTTTCTCGAGCAGATCCTTCCCGGCGATCGAAACGTTCTGAGGCGGGATCGTAATTTGCTTGCCGCCGCGCGTGAAGACGCCGCCGTCAAGCCTGCCCACGGGCTGCAGCGAAAGTACGAATTTGGGCTCTGTCTGGCTCTCTTCGCTTCCGATGGTGTCCTTAATCCGGAAGCCTTGTACGACTGCAACTAGCGTGGAATCCATGTCGTCGGAGATTTCCAGATAGCTTCCGATTTGAATCTTTTCTTCGAGCTCCGCGTAGGCCGCGGTAGAGCTCACTTCGATCTCGATCGAGTCAGGACCGACTGCGACGACCTTTGCCATCTCGTTCATGTTCATGCGATTTCCTCCAATAGTTGCTTGTAGGCGGCCGGTTCAAAATGGCGCAGCGCGAACACCTGGTCGGCTGCACCGTTCATCCAGGCCTGTTCGTCACCGATCGAAACGAATCGGGAAATTTTGAATTGCGAAGGATCCAGCATCCGGAAGCTATCTTGGGTAACGAGCCGCAGAACAAACGAGGAACGCTCTATCTTGTCCCCTGCCCCGCGCGTGTTGATAACCGGATGTTCGATGAAGGCTTGCGGCTGGAATTCCAGATCTTCATGACCGTCGTTGAAGGCGACGCCGGAACGAACGAGCCCGAGCTTGAGCTGACGGACGAGATCTGGAGTACCGCCGACGATTGCCGTCCAAGGATGTGCGCTCCTCAGGCGCCCCAAGTGTTTGCGCGCAAGCGCTTGGCACAACCTCACGGTCTCGTCGAGGTTATCTTTAGAGATCTCCAAGTAAATGGCCCGCTTTTTCGTAGGGTCGTGAAAACCACCGGAGCGCAGCTTCCGTTTTTGCGCCCCCAGGTATCGATCCGCTCCAATTTTCTGCATCTGCCATTTATCGAAAAGAAAGTCCTTGACCGTCAGCCAATCGATTAGATCCTGCCGCGTGACGCTTCTGACCGAAGGTTCATCACTCCTTGCACGCTCATGAACGAACTCGCGAGTTTTCGCCATGTAGATCGCCAGGACTTCGTCACCATCGCAGCCCATCGCCGCCCGAAGAGCGTCAATCAATGCGGTCTCCTGCGTGGCAAAGGCATCTCCACGGATTATTCGCAAGCGCGAGCAGAAGTCTTCCAGGTCAGCGTCATTGACGCCGGCGAAATATTCGATTGTTTCCCCGTCGCGCGGCTTTTTGGTCAAGCTTTGCTTCAGATGTGCGACATCGAGACGATCCGGCATGACGCCAAAATCGCCGAAATGGATGTGCAGGACGTAATCCCAGCGAGCTCCAGTCTTGTAATGCTCAAGCATGAGACGAACCGGTTCACGCAAGCTTTTTGGAGAAGTGTAGGCCTGTCCGGCAAAGTACTTCACTTGGACAGCTTCGCTGTTTTGCAGCGTATGAAGATCGATGTCTTCAATACCCTCGATTTGCACGACGTCCGTGTCGGCAGCGGTCAGAAGTGACAGAGCCGTCTTGTCGAACTGGTACTCATAACCAGCAATGGCTGCATGCGCCGACCTCGAACCGGTCGGTAATGAAGAAGGCTGAGTCACGTGATCTCCCCGATCCTGACTTGAGTATGGCTGCTATTTGGCAGGCTATTCGCAAATGAGGGTGTATTCGGGGTTCGCGGGTTCGTGTCGAGGTCTTCCAGGATGGGGATTCCTGCACACCTATCCGGAAGACCTCGACATGTCCCACGCCAGCTTCGCCGCACCCGACCTGACCGTGTTTTGCCGTCTCGACGGGCTCGGCCTTGAAGCCCTCGGTCAGCTTCTTGAACCGAATCGGACGGTGATCGAGCGCCGTGTCGTCGAGCTGGATCCGCTGCCCCGGAGGTAAGGGGCAGAGGGCGTCCCGCCAGACTGTGCGTCCGACCGCCTCGACCGGCATCGGGTCCAGGCTTTCTTGCGCCTGACGGACGGCACGGGGAGCGGTCGTGATCACTTCCGCCAAGTGACTCCAGTCCAGAGATATAAGGTGGGGCATTCTCGGGGTCAGAGGTGCTGCCGAGGGTCATATGGGCGACGGTGCGATGCCGTAAGGGGATCCCCTATCGGACCCACCTGAGTCCAAGGCCGGAATCCTCACGCGATCACAGAAGTTCGTCATTTGGTGGGCTTGTTTCCGTTCGTGGACTCATCCTGGCGCGCGGTGATGAGCTGGGCGTATCTGGTCTCGAATGTGGGGTATTCCAAGGTGCCCAACAGTCTGAGGAGCCGTGTGCCATCGAGGGTGGTACCGCTGGCGGCCTCGGGGTGAACTCGCGGCGGCGCCGGTACCCTCAGACACCGCGCGATGTACTCGACGACCTCACCCAGTAGGGCCGGCTTCTGGTCCACAGCGTGCAGCACCCGTGGTGGGTCGGCTGCCCCAAGAATTGCCTCCAGGGCGCGGACCAGATCGGTCTCATGGATCCGATTGGTGCGCCGGGCGTACTGGACCGGGGTGCCCTCGAGGACTCTACGCACCAACATCTCCCTGCCGGGCCCGTAGATCCCGGCTGGGCGCAGGATGCGCGCGCCGAACATATCCGCGGCTAGCAATTCTCCATCGCGCAGTGCTTCGCCCCGCGCGGTCACCGGAGCCGGGGAGTCCACTTCGGTCAGCGCCCGGTGGTGCGCACTGCCTTCAAAAACACGGGTGGAGGATACGAACACGACCCGCCCGGGCACGCTAGGCAGGGCTGCGGCAAGGTTGTACAGCGGGGTGCGGTAACCATCGGAGCAGTCCCCGGTGTCTCGCGCGCCAGGAGGCAAGGTGATCACCATCGCCTCCACCTCTGGCATCGCGTGGGGCGCCGGTTCCTGCAGGTCGATCGCGAGAGTGGAGAACTCAGGAGGCAGAGAGCCCGGATGGCGGCGAAGCGCCAACACCTCCCACCCTGCATCTACGAGGCGTCGGCCCAGGCGCGTGCCCAACTTCCCACACCCGACCAGCAGGATCCGGCCGGGCTCTTCGTTCAGCGTGCTTGGTGCATCGGGCATGTCCACAGTCTCTCTCGGCGATCCTCCAAGGGGCATGACTGAGCGCGAGTTGCCAGCCTTTCGCACGAAACACCAGGACGGTGGCGCCCCTGTCCGCTGGGATGTCGTGGCCCGAGCCGTTCGTGGCTACCAGAACGGAAGTGGCTTGAGCTTTGGGTAGCGTGCGCGCAGCGCGTCTTCGTCGTCCTCGTCCCACTCTTGCCCGGTGGGCTCTGCTGCAGTCTCCAGTCCCGGATGAGATGGGTAATCCATGAAGATTTCTCGGCCGGTTGCCTCTATGTACGCGTCCATCGCGGCGTAGGACAACAGCTCCGCCTCGCCGACCTGGCGGACGTTTTCCAGGCGCCCATCGGCCAAGGCTTGAGGGTCGGCCCGCACCGCCTCGAAGTAGTCCTCGCCCTGCGCTAGGACCCAGCTGCGGAAGTCGGTGAAGCAGTCATCCGAACACCCGCCCATCAACAAGTAGGCGGCGCCCCACAGATCCCACGAGTAGAGCTCGTCCTGGCGGGCCACAAACGCCACGTCGAACGCGGCGATCTCCGGCGCCGGAAGACCCGCCAGCGTGCTGGTCAGACTCTCGGTCTGGTCATCGATGCTGCGACCAGCCACTGTCCTGGACTGGTCAATGATGTGCCAGAAGCGGTCGTCCTCCATCGCCGCGACCGCGGGGTATCGATCGGAGTGCCCGCCCCCCTGCCCGCCGTCGGGGACATCGAGGGAAGACTCTGCGACGTAGCCGAAATCCTCTGCGTCCGCGCCTGGGTTTTCAGGATCTTCGCCGCAGCCGACCACTCCGAAGCCCATCACCGTGATCAGTGCGACGGCCGAGAAAATCTTCCTCATACTGGTTCCCCTTGCTCTGCCCTCATCGCATGTCAGCCCGAGGTTCCTGGGGAGATCATAAGGGTGAGAAGCAGAGGTCCTGACGGCCATCTGCGAGACGGGACTGGCAGTGCAGAGAACCAGCCAAGAGCTCCGATGGTGTGCCAGCCCGTGATGCTCTGGTACTAGAAGTCGTTCCAGCCACGCACCTGTGCGGCGAGTTCGCGGATCGGTGGGCGCATGCCCCGGCATTCCATGGCCCAGGCCTCGGTCAGGTTCGGCAGTCCCATCATCGGGGTGTAGTCCTTGCTGTCCACGATGAGACCGTCCAGGGACAACCGCTCCAGTTCTGGCAGACCGGCCAAGAAGTCCAGGGAGTCGATGTGGGCGATGCGGATCGAGTTGAAGTCTCCACCCAGGGACAGGTCCCGTAACGCGGGCAGGGTGCCCAGGGCGGTCATGTCCCGAGCATCGCGCAACCCGTGCAGTTGCAGGGTGTGAAGGGACGGGTGGCTCGCCAGTGGGTCCACGCTCGTCACGGCCGGCATGGCGTGGAACTTGAGGGTATGCAGACCGGGCATGGCCGCGATGGGCGCCAGGTCGTTGTAGTCGCCCCACTTGACTTCCAGGTACTCGAGCTGGCCTTGATGGGCGGCTGATGGGTTGCGCAATCGCTTTTGAGCCTTCCGGAGACCCCAGTCCGGCCCACACCGGGTGACCGTATGGTCCCCGCCATGGCGTAATTCGGGTCATTGATCTTTATGAAGGAAGAATCAGCGAATGGCCGGTGCACACACCTGGAGAGATCCCAATGAAGCATCTCTACTCCACACGCTTTCTTGCAGTTGCAGCGACCGCAACCCTGTCCATGACCATGGGAGGGGCGCCAGCAATATCTGACGTCAGTCACCGCCTCACCGGCACTTCCTCTTCCGAGCAGACCGCCATCGCCTCTTCTCCTTCGTTGAGAAGGGATGTGAACGGTGATGGGCGGGCGGACATCGTGGGCTTCGGCAACGCCGGCGTCTATGTCGCGACGGGCAACACCAACGGCACCTTCACTTCCCGTGGCCGGGTCCTGAATGACTTTGGCTATGACGCCGGTGGTTGGCGGGTCGAGAAGAACCCACGGCAGTTGGCCGATGTGAACGGTGATGGGCGGGCGGACATCGTGGGCTTCGGCAACGCCGGCGTCTATGTCGCGACGGGCAACACCAACGGCACCTTCACTTCCCGTGGCCGGGTCCTGAATGACTTTGGCTATGACGCCGGTGGTTGGCGGGTCGAGAAGAACCCACGGCAGTTGGCCGATGTGAACGGTGATGGGCGGGCGGACATCGTGGGCTTCGGCAACGCCGGCGTCTATGTCGCGACGGGCAACACCAACGGGACCTTCACTTCCCGTGGCCGGGTCCTGAATGACTTTGGCTATGACGCCGGTGGTTGGCGGGTCGAGAAGAACCCGCGGCAGTTGGCCGATGTGAACGGTGATGGGCGGGCGGACATCGTGGGCTTCGGCAACGCCGGCGTCTATGTCGCGACGGGCAACACCAACGGGACCTTCACTTCCCGTGGCCGGGTCCTGAATGACTTTGGCTATGACGCCGGTGGTTGGCGGGTCGAGAAGAACCCGCGGCAGTTGGCCGATGTGAACGGTGATGGGCGGGCGGACATCGTGGGCTTCGGCAACGCCGGCGTCTATGTCGCCAACGGTCGCTCCAACGGGACCTTCACCCTGCGGTCCCAGATGCTGGCCAACTTCGGTTACGACGCCGGTGGTTGGCGGGTCGAGAAGAACCCGCGGCAGTTGGCCGATGTGAACGGTGATGGGCGGGCGGACATCGTGGGCTTCGGCAACGCCGGCGTCTATGTCGCCACCTATAACACCAAAACGACGTTCGTGCTGAAGCCGGGTCTACTTCCCGAGTTCGGCGCCTCCGCTGATGCCGGAGGCTGGCGAGTCGACCGCCACCCACGGTTCCTGGCCGGTGATTCGGATTAGGCGCCTGAAGCCAATAGGGCAAGGAAGTTGAGGTGCCGCCGATGGGCGGCACCTCAACCGCCCACAGAGCGACCAGCATTCGGCCAAGCCGACTATCAATTCGCATGGCAAAAGTTCATGCGCGCCAGTCCTTGAGGTCTCACAGCGGCCTGTTCGGCTTCCCAGGTCGAAGTCGCGGGACGTTTTGGCGCACAGGTTGAGCGTCACATCGAGAGATCTTTGTATGAAAGAGCAGGAGTAGCTCGTCGCAGGCCTTCTAACTTTCGTGTTGTCTACTCCTGAACCGGATAGGAGGGGTGGTCAGGCGTTCCAAGAGTTCAGGGACAATCCATTGGGTCTGGTCCCGTTGGAGCATCAGGGATGCCGCGGGCTAACCGAACCAGCTCAAGAAGATGTGTTGTGTCCTTCTTGACCTGCGAGTGGAGCAATTAGCCCTGGAAAAAGTTCCTTCACAGCCACTGCCGTTCCGGGCACCGTGCTGCATATCGGCGCCGCTCTCCGCGTTGCAGTTCGGCGCCCGGAATGGCAGGCATCCAAGTGACAAGTCCCATTCACCATGGCAGGCCCCTCCGGCACTCGGACGATGTCACGAGACTTGACAGTCATGATTACGGCCGGTCTGTTTGGGGCCTGCACGGACGACCGAAGCACCGACCATGATCCGACGCCGATGGCCGAGGAAACGAGCATGCAGGTTCCGATCAACGAAATCTCAGGCGATCCCGGTGAACGCCGACTTGAACTCGCTATGTGGGGTCCTGCAATGACGGCCCACGGTGAGGAGCGTCGGAGCGCCCTCCTGGGCGACCGCCAGATGCGAGACACCCTGACCGAGAGGACCCAAGACCTGGGTGCGCTCGAGCAGGACTGACCTGCCGCGAGTCGCCACTTTCCGGAGGACAGTCTGGATTCATTCGCTCAGCTGTGGTCCGGACGGGGATCACGTAGCGTGCAGCTGACACACTGCGTTGTTCCCGAGTTACCTTCTGCCGTTCCATGTGGGCACCGCGTTCTCGCAAAGAAGAAATGCTCAGCAGACACTGATCACACCCGAACCGGGTGTGGGAGCTCAGAGTCCGTTGACGATCTTGACGATGCGTGGGCCGGCCTCGGCCAGGAAATCCTCGGTGCTCAGCGGTGCCTCGGCAAAGGCACCCGGCGTGGTGGAGTATTGAACGCGCGTCGACCCGTGATTGACAGACAGGTTCTGCACGATCACCGAATCCGCGAAGACGGACGAGTCCATGATCTGCACCTGGGAGGTGACCGTCATGGGCAACCCGTCATGCTCAGTGTGTAACTGTTCCCACCGCGAGGAATCATCAGTGCAGGCAGCTAGCGCTTTTTCGTTTAGCTCGTCGGACTGATCCAAGTCATCCTCCGAGGCGAACGCCCGGATGGACACAACCTCCGTTAGCGGGGCCTCGATCTGGTTGATTGATGAGTCCTCGGAGACCGAGGCGGTCATCAGCTCCACGCCCGGTGCATTGTCAAACTGCAGGTAGGCGGCGGTGGCGTCCACGCAGTCCTGACCATACTTGGCCATGTACTCTCCGTCGCGGGACCGGGCCGATTCAACCCGGATCATCTCCGGGGTTCGAATCGATGCATCGTCCCCGACGGCCGAGCGCAGCAGCTTTTTGACCGGGCGCACGTCGATGAGGCCCTCGGCTGACGCGGTGGCGGCCTCCGTAGGTGAAGCAACGTTTTCTTTCACGACCGGGGGCGCCGAGGTGGCGTTCTGGGATGCTGTCGGGCCGGTGGTAGCGGTGGACAAGGCGCTCGGGGTCGTGTCGTCGGAGTCCTGGCGCAGGGTGTCGGCGCACCCAGTGGTGGCGAGGGCGGTGGTGAGGCAGAGGGCCATCAGTGCTCGGGAGGACTTCATGAGAGGTGGGGCCTTTCGGTGCGCAGCGTCCTTACCCGGCGGGGGATGCAGGGAGGAACAGCTGACTGGGAGCTATTGCAGTTTAGGGCCTTCGTCGGTGGCGACCGCCTTGTGATTCGAGCACGTCAGGGCGAGCCCAGCAGGTCGCCCGGTGGCCGTTCCCCATCCGGCGCAGGCTTCGGGGCGCCTGGCTGTTTCTCCGCGCGTTCGAGTCCTGACATGCGCTCAACGGAGGTTGACCGGCGCCGCTGGCTCCCGGGATGAAAGCGAGCAGAAGTGTTGCGACGCTGGCAGGTGCGAGAAGGAATCGGCGTGGCCCAGGCATCTGGGACGTGGAGTTTTCGAGTCTGTCGGAAGAGGAACGGGTGCTGCCCATGGTGAGCTGGCTGGGGGAAAGAAAAAGCATCTGTGGCGGGGCGACGGCACGTGTTGCGGCCGGTACCGCAGAGGCAGGACTCCAAGATTGTGCTCACCCACGACATTGCCCAGCGGGACAGCCTGCGGGTGGGCCGGGACTACGGGATCGCGGCGGTGCTCGAGACGTAGATGGGTCAGCCGTTGTTTGGGCACGTGAAGCTGATCGAGGCCGAGCGTTCCCGATCGCCGCCCTGGTCACCAAACTGCTCGACGAAGCGTAGGCCGCAGCCTTCGACCAGGACGGCCGCCCCTACCCCAACCGGGGTAGGGGCGGTGGCCGTTTACCGCTGACGGACTAGGGGTTCTACCCCGGTGACGGTACGGCGCGAATACAGCGGACAGCGGACGTTTTTCGGGGCTCTCGTCGCCATCCTTGAGGGACTGGGAGACACAGCTTCGATCGGCGAAGCGGCCCGGAAACGAAGGAACAGGACAATGGAGACAACCTCGACCCGTCCCCGGCGCGCCCTCGCAGTGGCCGCCGCCGGGGCGGTAACCCTAGCCTCTGCGCTGGCCTTCGCCGGCCCGGTGCAGGCTGATGAGTCATACAGGCAGGATGGCTGTAAGGTCACCCTGATGACCCCGGCATTCTGGAAGACCAGCTCGACCGGTGACGACCTGTACCAGTACGCCTTCCAGGCAACGTGCTTCGGGAAGCGAACGCTTTACTACGAGCACAAGGTCTACCAGCTCCGCGACGGACGCAACCACGTGCGTCAGGAGCGGACCGGTCAGTGGACGTTCTCGCAAGGGGAGAACCAGCAAGCGACGAAGAAGCGGGTCCCGTGGAACACCCTCAAGGACTACAACAAGTCCGGACGCGAGTCGGTGCATCACGCGATCCGGTTCAAGGTCGAGGGCTTCAACAACATTGATGGAGAGTGGTCGCCTTGGTTCCACACTGACCCCATCTCCGTGAACGGCTGAAGCACCGCCATCCTGTGCTCCAGCGCAAGGACCCGGACCGATCACCGGTCCGGGTCCTTGTCGTGGTTCAGGAGATGGCGTCCTCGTCGAGAGCCCACGTCGGTTGCAGCGGGATTCTCCGCTTGGTCTCCGGGGAGAGCTCATCGTAGACGTGGAACAGCTCGGTCATCAGCGTGTCCCCGTATCGCGTTCTCTATGCACGCGGATGGTTTTTGGGAATCGCTTGGTTGGAACCGGTACGTTCACGCTGACTCCCACCTGGCGCCACACTGTTCGCCGCTTTACGTTCAACCAGCGCGGTGATTGCCGCCTCGTGCGCGCAGAGTCCGCCCCAGTGAAATGCATAATGGCCTCATCGCACCGAAATTGTAGTGCCGCCATCGCCGGCCCTGTCATCACCGGGAGGGGATCATCTTGAGTCGTGCGGAAACTAATGCCAGAGAGCGGGAGACGGACCCCGAAAAGAACTCCCTTGGATTGTGGGTTGGCCTAGCAGGACTCGCCTCGCTGATCGTTGGCCTGTTCATTGGCTTCTCCAAAGACACTGACTGCGGATCACCATTTGTTCCCGACTCCTCAGGCGCCCAGTTATTTGACGCAATACGCAGGGAAGCAGGGTTCGGAATAAGCAACACGGCTGCTGACTGCGCCGAGGAGTTGGCAGGCCCAACCGCTGCCGCCTGGGCCTTCACCTTGGGCGGCGCGGTGCTGATCGTATTAGGCATCGTTCTGGCCAACGTCCTCAACCGCACTAAAGAATCCGCGCCATCCGTTGGCCAATCCTCCGACCGGTCCCCATCAGAGCGACTTGCCGCGTTGAACCAGGCGCGGGAAGCAGGACTTATCACCGAGGACGAATACCAGACCAAACGTTCCAAGGTCATCGAAGAACTGTGACCGCATCCGCGCGGATCGCCCGCGCCTACGACGTGGCTGTGAATCTCATTGCGATGGTCGAGCCCATACCTGAGGACCAGAGCGGGCGTGACCCCCGACAAGTCGAGGAAAAGGCGGTCGAGGCGGAGAACTACGAGCCGGGCCGGGAAGCTCTCATGGCAAAGGTGTCCGAAATGTGGCGCATGACGAGCATCCGCCGCGCTGACTACTAGCTACTGAATCAGCCGCCTGCGACGGTTCGTTCATAGTGGGTGGCGGCCCCCGCTTGGCCTTTGCAGGCCCCCTGGAAGTGCGGAGAGTCCGCGCCGAAAAACTCGAGCGCGTCCGGGTAGAGCATGCTCAACTCCGCGTCGGTCCCCTTGCGGACCGTGCGGGCCAGCACGTCCAGGATGATCCGGCCGCAGAACACCTGCTCACGTTTGGTGGGCCGGTACGCCGGGGCCGAGGTGTTGTCCTTGGGCGGTGCGGGGGTTTCCGTGACCGGGGGTGTCGGCCGACTGGCGCGCCGGGGCTCCACGGCGGGCGCCCCGGCCGCTAGTCCGTTGCTGTAGAATCCCGTTCCTGAACCTCCGGCGCGCTTCACTCATGCCATGGGCGTGAGCATAGGGATCACCGCGGACACGGTTAGGAATCAGGGACTGAGTCCGAGGACAGGTACGGCTCGAAGGCTCTGCCTGAAGCTGGCGTTTGGGCGTGTCTCTTGGTGCGTTCTGAACTCCGCTGACTTGGGCACTGTGTGGGTGTCTACAGGGTGATGAGGAGCAGCACTAGGAGCCAGCCGAGCAATGTGGTGAGAGTCAGTGCAGACAGCAGGAGGCGCCCTCGGGGAGTCTGCGCACAGTCCGGAACGCGGCCCTCCACGGACGCCGGCAGGGCGGCGTCCAGGCTGTTCCGGACCCACGCCTCGCGGGCTCTACGAGCCCGTCGAGCAGAAATGCGGAGAGACCTGCGGAACCGGGAGAGCATTACAGGCCCCCAGGGAACAACTGGTCATGGTCAGTGGTGGGGTGGTCCTTGTATTGGAAGGTCCACGCTGCGGCCCGGGCCAGGACCCGGATCCGTGACCAGTACTGACGGGCGGTATTGAATGGCGTCCCGGTGGCCGTAGCCAACGCATGTACGTCCACTGCGGTGACTCCCCCGGCCTCCAGTGCTGCACCGAGGTACGCGGGCGCGTGGCGGCCGATGGTGCTGGGTACGCTCGCCACCGTCGCCACGATCGATGGGGCATCGTCGGGAGCCTCCAACGCGGCGCGAACGACCTGGGCCAACGCGATAACGTCCCGAGCGGACGCCCGGAGAACATGGGCCGAGACACCGAGAGCAGCGCTGGCCGCCGTGGTGTCCCCGTCGTAGATCAAGTGCAACCGCAGGAAGTGCTCCACTCGTTCTCCGTCCATGCCAAGCGCGTGCTGGACGAGGTGCAGCACCTCGAGCACCTGCCGGAGCTCGTCGGTAGCGTCTACACGTCTGGTGTCATCGTCCACGTGGCCGACCGCGGCTGAGTCTCCCCGGACCGCCGTGATGGCCTCCAGGCTGTCTGTCTTGCCGCCGTTGCATTGGGAACCGTGGCTGGCAGCCTGCCGGTAGTAGTCATGGACCCGGCGGCGGGCTACCACGCGGCACAGCGTGGGCCCGTCCCCCCGGCTCGGATCGAACCTCACGCGTTGCAGGGATAACCACGTTTCTTGCAACAGGTCGTCGATGTCGTGGGCTGGGCCGCCGTATTGGCGGACCATGGCCGTGACAACTGGTCGGAGGTGGTCGAGATCGACTGAAGTCGTTGTCATGGGGTGCTCTCCTTCCGGATGGCCCGGACAGTGGTTTGCTCGATCGTGGGCCGGGCGCGTCGGGCGCTGCTGAAGTGATGGTTGGCGGCCCGTTCGAAGTCGCGGCGCGCCCGGCTGGGGGTCCAGCAACCCAAGCCGGGCGGGCCGTGCTCGACGAGAGCCAGCAGCAGGGGTTGTGTGGCGCGAGGTTGAAGGGTTCTCATGTCGCAGCCTCCTTGTGCCGCCAACCGTCGAGCGTGGCCGCGGTGATGACCTGGTGGCGCACCGAGCTGTCCGGGCCGAGCTCGGCCAACGCACGTTCCATCAGGGACAGGTGCTGCATCGGCCGGGCCTGGAGGTACGCGCTGGCGGCCGCATAAACCTCCGACTCGATCCCCTCTGCCGTCCGTGCCCCGGAAATTTCCACAGGCGCTGGTGCGGATGGCTGGGACTCAACCTGGTTTTCCTCGCTGTAGTCCTGTAGTGGTTCCTCAGTCTTCCTAGGGGGCACCGTTTCGGTGGGGCTTAACCCACCATTTGGGTGGGGCTGGTGGGGCACCGTTTCGGTGGGGCTGAGGGGCACCTTTGAGGTGGTGCTCGGTTGTGGTCGCGGGTCCTGCCTGTGGAGAACCGACCATGCGGTCACGGGCCGGCCGGCGCCGTTCCGGGTGATCGTCGGGGCCGCCGTTGTCATCGGGTCCAAGGTCAAGGCATACTCGGCCCTGTGGCCCTGACGCGCAGTTCCATTGGGCACGATGGCCCCAGCCCGCTTCAGACTGGCCATTGCCCGGCGGAACTGTTCGGCGGCGTTGTCCGAATTATTCTCGGGGTCCAGGCCGAGGTGCCGGGCGCCGGCTTGCCAGCCGCCGAAGTAGACGGGCGGCGCGCCGGAGTCCAGAGAGACCAACGCCAGAAAGGTCAGCAGACGGTGGTCGCGGTGTCCCAAATGCTTCCAGTAATGAGAAACCAGCAATGCATTAGAGGCGCCCATCAGCAACACCCCCAGGTCTGCGGTTCGAGCAACCGGTCGCCTTCATTCCGTCGCCCCTAAGATGCCGATGGCCACGACCACGGCGTCGAGGTCATCGAATAGGTCGCAGGAAGTGGCGAGACTCTGCTCACCGACAGTCACCACGTTTACGTCCCGTTCTGGCATCCAAGACGAAGCCACGTCCCCGGCTCGGGGGCCGTAAGCGATTCGGCTACTCGAGTCCACAGTGAGGCCAGTTGGCGGGTCGATATACGGAAAGTTGCTCGCGTTAGAATGGATCATGGATCCTGACTCCTGAACGGTGGCTGGTTCCGAAGGGCGTTCGCAGGTCTCCCCAGACATGTGCGAACGCCCTTTCTCGTGTGGACGCTCTAGGCTGCGCCCATCGCGGCGTGCTTTGGGGTGCCCAGTCGCTAGGCACTAGCCCGCTCCCCCGTCTGTTCCCTGGCTTGGGAGTCCAGCCACGCATTCACATCGCTTTCTCGGTAGCGGACAGAGCGGCCCAGCTTGATGAACTTCGGCCCCCGGCCCATGTACCGCCAGTACGCCAGCGTCCCGGCGGTAGTGCCCAGGTACTCAGCGAGTTGAGGACCGGTATAAAGCCTGGTATCTGCCATCATGGCTCCTATGTTGGAATATCCACCGCTTTTGTCGGCTTATGCAGGACCGTAGCCCGTCATTGAACGCTATGCAAGACTCAACATAGAATCCGCATATGCCGACACCCGAGAGCAGCGCCTCTGATCCCCGCCGTCCGAAAAGGCGAGTGACACTCGGGCCCACTGGCGAATGTGTCAGGCACAACGTCCAACAACATCGGAAGTCCCAAGGGCTCACTCATGCGGACCTGGCGGAGCGGCTGAAGGCAAACGGCTACACAATGCCTCGGTCAGGACTGAGCGAAATTGAAAACGGTGGCCGCCGAGTCACGGTTGACGACCTCATGGCCTTAGCGGTTGCCCTGGGCGTCACACCAAACGCCTTGTTGCTGCCACTCGAAGACACGGGACGATCCGTGCGGGCCACCGCAGTCGGGGAAGTTTCTCTCGCCGACCTGTGGCACTGGGCCGATGGGAACCGACCCTTGAATGACCTCCAGCACCAAACACAAGCCAAGCTGTCTCCCGCAGCGTCCCGCGACTTCTCGCGACCAGTTCGCCCGCGTCTCAATGCAAATGCCGACGACACGGACAGCGAGAAGAGCGTCCTTGAGGAAGCGCTGCGTGATCTACAGAAGGCGGCGAAGGCAATCGAACGGTTTACCGGCACGGTGGACTTCCACCCTGCCCGTGACGACGTATCGGTGATTTACGGCGACGAGGGCACTGACAGTGGCGACGATTGAGGCCTATGAGACCAAAGCCGGGCGGCGTTATAGAGTGCGCTACCGGACGCCGGAGCGCCGGAGCACGGACAAACGCGGGTTTAGAACGAAGCGGGATGCGGAGGCCTTTGCGGCCACGGTTGAGGTGTCCAAACTGCGTGGCGAGTTCATTGACGTGGCCGCCTCGAGGACCACGGTAGGCGAGTTAGGACCGGCATGGCTCGGCCGGCAGTCGCACTTAAAGCCTTCGGCGCTGCGCCCTGTGGAAAGCGCCTGGCGAGTCCACGTCGAACCCCGCTGGAGCCAAGTCGCCGTTGCCGATGTACGGAAGACGGCGGTCCAGCAGTGGGTCGCAGATCTGGGCGGTGATCGCGGGGCCACGACGGTGATCCGGGCGTACGGCGTACTGGCCGCCATCCTGGATGACGCAGTGGACGATCGCCGGCTGCTGTCGAACCCCGCGCGCGGGGTGAAACTGCCTCGCAAGGGGAAGAAGCCGCACGTGTACCTGTCCCACCGTCAAGTGCACGACATCGCGGAGGCCTCCAAGCACCCCGTGCTGGTTCTGATGCTGGCCTACTGCGGTCTGCGGTGGGGCGAGGCTGTCGGCCTCCAGGTGAAGCACCTAGACATGCTGCGTCGCCGGATCCTGGTGGAGCGGAACGCCGTCGAGGTCGGCGGGGTGTTCGAGGTCGGCACACCGAAGGGCCACAAGCATCGGTCAGTACCGTTCCCTCGATTCCTGGCGGAGCTTTTGGCGAAGCTGTGCGAGAGCAAGGGCCCGGACGATCTGGTGTTCCCGGGGCACAACGGCCAGTTCCTGAGACAGCCTCGAGTCCGCGGCGGGGCGGACGCGGAGACACGGGCCCGCGACTCGTGGTTCGCAGCCGCACTCCAGGATGCCGGGGCGCCACGGGTCACCCCGCACGACCTGCGGCACACGGCAGCATCGTTCGCGGTCTCAGCCGGGGCAAACGTCAAGGCAGTACAGCGCATGCTCGGCCACAGCTCTGCAGCCATGACCTTGGACATCTACGCCGACCTCTTCGATGACGACCTGAATGCCGTCGCTGACCGGCTGGATGAGGTGGTCTCGGAGCAGATTGTGGGCAAAACGTGGGCAAACGGCTGATCTGCGAGCCGACGAAGGCCGCAATATCCCTGTAACTACGCGGAAGTTGCGGCCTTTTGACGTGGTGCCCCCGGTGGGACTCGAACCCACAACACAGCGATTTTAAGTCGCTCGCCTCTGCCAATTGGGCCACGGGGGCGGACGGCCGCGGCCCGGAACCCCTCAAGGGTACCGGGCCGCGGCGCGTGATCGGTGCGCCTGACCCCGCGGACCACGTCCCCAGGCGGTGCACCGCGGGAGCGCGGGGCTCCCGGACGGTCAGGCGTTCTCGTACTGCTCGGCGTGGCCGATGGCCTTGCGGCCCGAGAACCGGCCCGGCTTGAGTTCACCGCCGGCGGCCTCGAGGAAGGCGTTGTGCGGGGTCTCGAGCTCCTCGATCGCGGTGGTGTCCCGGCCGAAGATCGCGTTCAGGGCCCAGTTGGTGATCACGCGGGCCTTGCGCTCGTAGGTGGGCATGGCCATGCCGTGGTAGCCACGGTGGGCCATCCAGGCCGGGATGCCCGAGATCTTCAGGCCCATCGGGTTGCCGACGCCCTTGCCGACGCCCAGGCCCGCGACGGCACCCAGGGACTTGTGGACGTACTCCTCCACGGCGCCCTCGCCGAAGCGGACGGCCAGCAGGTTGGCGGCGAGGCGACGGGCCTGGCGCACCGCGTGCTGGGCGTTGGGGACGCAGTGGCCGCCCGGGCCGTCACCGGTCAGGTCCGGCACGGCGGCCACGTCGCCACAGCTCCAGGCGCCCTCGAGGACGCCGTCCTCGCCGTCCTTGACCTGCAGGGTCGGGGTGACCTCGATCCGACCCCGCGGCTCCACCGGGAAGTCGGTCTGCTTGGCCACGGCGTTGGCGGCCACGCCCGCGGTCCAGACCAGGGTGTCTGCCTCGAACGAGCCGGCGTCGGACTTGTCCTGCATGTTGATCAGCTTCAGCACGCCGCCCTCGGCGCCGGACAGCGAGGTGTTCAGCAGCACCTCGATGCCGCGGGACTTCAGGTGCTCGACGACGCCGACGGCCTGGTCCTCGCCGACCTCCGGCATGATCTTGCCCATGGCCTCGACCAGGACGATGCGGGCGTCGGACTGGGCCAGGCGCGGGTTCTTGCGGATGGCGGCCCGGATCAGGTCCTCCATCTCGGAGATGGTCTCGACGCCGTTGAAGCCGCCGCCGACCACCACGAAGGTCAGGGCGCGCGAGCGCGCCGCGGCGTCGGTCATGGTGGAGGCGACCTCGATCCGGTCCAGGATCTGGTTGCGCAGGGCCAGCGCCTCCTGGACGGTCTTCATGCCGATCCCGGCCTCGGCCAGGCCCGGGATCGGGAAGGTGCGGGTGGTGGCACCGGCGGTCACGACCACGTCCTGGTACGGGACCTCGAACTCGGTGCCGTCCGGGGTCTGGACGGTGGCGGTCTTGCGGGCGTGCTCGACCTTGACGACCTTGCCCTGGACGACCTCGGTCTGCTTCAGGTGGGTGCGGTGGTCCACGATGATGTGGCGCGCCTCGATGTGGCCGCCGACGACCTCCGGCAGGAACGGCTGGTAGGTCATGTACGGGAGCGGGTCGACGAGGGTGACGACGCCGCCACGCTCCTTGACCTTCTTCTCCAGGTTCTTGGCGACGTAGAGGCCGGCGTAACCGCCGCCGACGATCAGGACACGGGGCTTCGGAGACAGCTGCGGGGTAATAGCCATGGGCTACACCCTAAACCCGCGGTCGTCACTTCGTGAAACTTCTCACAAAGTAACAATGTCAGCGCCCACGCCGCCGCAACCCGAGCACCACGCCGGTGCCGAGCAGGGCCACGACGGCCAGCCCGGTCCCCAGCACCAGTGCCGGCTGCAGGCCCGGGACAGGATCGGTGGGCGGGGCCGCCCGGGGCAGCGCGGTGGTCGCCGGCGCGGGGGTCGACGCCGGTGCGCCCGGGGACGCCGCGGGGGGTCCGGCCGGTGCGGCGGCGGGACTCTCGGCCCGGCGGTGCACCCGGATCCAGTCGGCGATCGTGTTCATGGGGTTGCGGTCCACCTGGTCCACCTCGGCGGTGACGGCGGCCGCGGCGTCGATGACCCCGTGGCCGTAGACGGGATCCTCACCGGGGACGCCGGCGTCCCGGGCGGTGGTGAGGATCCGGTGGATGACCTGATGGGCGGGCATCTCCGGGTGGGCGGACCGGACGAGGGCGGCGAGGCCCGCCACCAGCGGTGCGGCGCCGCTGGTGCCCTGCCACTGCTGGTGGCCTCCCCCGGGGACGGCCCCGACGAGGGGGTGGGCGGGCGCCGCGACGCCGATCGAGATCCCCTCGGTGGAGGCGTCCCAGCTGGCCGTGCCGTCGGCGTTCAGCCCGGCGACGGTCAGCACCCCCGGGATGGTGGCGGGCGCGCCGGCCGTCGTGGCACCAGAGGCGCGGTTGCCCGCCGCGGCGACGATCACGACGTCGTTCTCCTCCGCGTGCAGGAAGGCCCGGTCCCAGCTCTCCGGCCAGTCCTGGCGATTGGAGCCCAGGGACATGTTGATGACGTCCGCGCCGTGGTCGACGGCCCAGGTGACGGCCTCGGCGATCTGGTCCTCGGGGCTCGGCCCGTCCGGGTTGTCATCCCCCAGGTGCACCGAGACGGACAGCAGCCTCGCCTCCGGCGCCACCCCGATGACACCGTCCGGTCCGGGTTCCGCGCCGGTGGCCTCGCCGACGGGCGCGGCCGAGGACGCGGACGGCGGCGAGGAGGAGGCCGACGGGGATGCCGACGCGGATCCCGTGGCGGCGGGGCCCGACGGCCCGGGGGCGGGACGGTCCCCTCCGTGGTGTCCGTGCCCGGCGAGCACGGAGGCCACGAGGGTCCCGTGCTCGGGCACCGGTCCCACCGGCGTGGTGCCCTCGGCGCCGCCGGCGCCGGACACGTCGGTACCGCCGGCCACCTGACCGGTCAGGTCGGGGTGGGCGGCGTCGATCCCGGTGTCGATCACGGCCACGGTGACGCCCTCGCCGCGGGTGCGGTCCCAGGCCCGCCGGAATCCGTACTCCTCCAGCCAGTACTGTCCCTCGCGCCACTCGTCCGCGGCGGCCGGCTGCAGTGAGGGCGACAGCGGCGAGACGGGTGAGACCGGGGAGAGCAGGGTGAGACCGGCGGCCAGGACCGCCGAGAACACCCGCCGGGCCGGACCCGCCCTCACGCGAGCTGGGACAGGGCGATCCCGTCCAGGATGTCGTGCTCGGAGGTGATCGCCGAGGTCACCGCTCCCCCGGTCGCCCGCTCCACGCGTCGCAGCACGGTGGACCAGATCAGGGCCCCGGCGCCTATCACGTCCACGCGGCCGGGATGCATGTAGGGCAGCGCGGCCCGTTCGGAGCGGCTGGCCGCCAGCAGTTGCCCGGAGATGCGGGTGGTCGTGCCCAGGTCCAGCCGGGTGCCGTGGATCGCCGCGGGATCGTACTCGGTCAGGCCCAGGGCGGCGGCCGTGACCGTGGTGATGGTCCCGGCCACCCCGACGACGGCGGCGGCCCGCCCGAGCGGGACGGCGGCCTCGACCTCGTCGAGCACCGCGTCGATGTCCGCGGTGGCCGCGGCGATCTCCCCGGGCGTCGGCGGGTCGCCGTGCAGGTGGCGTTCGGTGAACCGCACGCAGCCCATCGGGACGCTGACCGCCTCGAGGACCTGCGGGCCCTTGGGGCCGTCGAGCGTGCCGAGGACGAACTCGGTGGACCCGCCACCGAGGTCCACCACGAGCACCGTGCGGTCGCGGCCGCCCGCCGCGGGCGTGCCGGCGCCGGCCAGGGCGTCGGGGTCCAGGACCGAGGCCGCTCCGGCGAAGGACAGCGCCGCCTCCTCGTCCCCGGAGATGACCTCGGGCTCCACGCCCAGTCGCTCGCGGATGCCCGCCGTGAACACCTCGGCGTTGCGGGCGTCCCGGCTCGCCGAGGTGGCCACGAAGCGCACGGACTCCGCGCCCAGCCGGCGCAGTATGCGCGCGTAGTCCTCGGCGGCGGCGAAGGTGCGCTCCAGTGCGGCCTCGGACAGCTGCCCGGTGGCATCCACGCCCTCGCCCAGCCGCACGACGCGCATCTCCCGGTGCAGGTCCACCAGCCGCACGGTCCCGGCACCACCGGTGCCCCCCGTGGATCCCCCGGCCGCGCCACCCGTGGGCCCCTCGACCCGGGCCACGAGCAACCGGATGGAGTTGGTGCCGCAGTCGACGGCGCCCACCACACGGCCGGCCGGGGCGTCCTGCGGCGGGGCCTCGGCGGCGGGGGCCCCGGCCTCGGTCATGACGGGGTTGCGTTCCCCGGCCAGGCGCCGCACGTGGCGGCTGAGGTCCCGGCTGGGCACGGGCGCCTCCGGGTCCCAGGCGCCGGCGCACCAGCACCGGTCGGTGGTCCAGTCCGCGCGGATGGCCTCCAGGGCCTCGTCCCCCAGCGGGTTGACGCCCGGTCCGGCGGCGAGGGAGTGGCCCACCAGCACGTGCAGGCACTTCACGCGGTCCGGCATGCCGCCGGCCGAGATCCCGCGGATCTCCGGGACGCCGTCCGTGCCGGCTACCGCCCCGACCCGGTCACGCTCCAGGAGGTAGGCCTCGTGGGCGGCGCGGTAGTGCGCGGCCAGCTCCGGGTCCTGCTGCAGGCGCTCGGTCATCTCCGCCATGACCCCCGCGGCCTCGAGGCGGGAGACGGCGGCGGTCAGCACGGGGTGGGTCAGGTAGAAGGTCGTGGGGAAGGGGATGCCGTTGGACAGCCGCGGGGCCGTGGTGGCCACGAGCGGGTTGCCGCACACGCAGCGCGCCCCGATCTCGACGACGTCGCGGGCCGGGCGCCCCAGTTGCAGGCTGATGGTGTCCAGGTCCTGCGGCGTGGGCGTGCGGTCCAGGTCCTGATTCACGAATCCTCCGGGGCTGACGACGGGTACGGACGGGTACGGCGGCGGATCAGCCTATCTCAGTCCGTGCCGGCCCGCACCACGGAGTCCCAGAGCGCGTCAGCCCAGGGCATGTCCGGGTTGACCTGACCGGGACTGGCCGGACCGGGGACGGGGTCCTCGACCGCCTGGTCACCGCCGATCACCATGTAGGCCTTCTCCCCCGGCATGACGAGGTTGAACCGGTCCCGGGCCTGCTGCTGGATGTAGGCGGGGTCGTCCCAGCGGGCGATCTGGGCGGTGAGCCGGCGCTGCTCCTCCTGCTGGGCGGAGATGTCCTCCTGGACGGCGCGCAGCTCGGCCTGCTGGTCCAGGTACACGCGCAGGGTGGGGGCCAGCAGCACGGCGGCCACGAACAGCACCACCAGCAGGGCCACGGACCGCCCCGAGAAGTTCCGGGCCGGCACGGGCTCGACGACGGCGGGCCGGGAGGGGCCCGGCGACGGCCGAGCCGTGCGGGCCGCGGGGGTGCCCCCGGGCCTGGCGCGGCGCAGCAGGTCCCGGCGGGCGGCGGCGCGGCGCTCGGCCGCGGTGAGGGTGGGACGAGGGGCGGTGGTGGCCTCGGGGGCCGTTTCCTCGGGGGTCGTCTCGGCGTCCTCGGACGCCTCCGGGCCGACGGCACGGGCGGGGGCCGCGGCGCCGGCGGGAGTCCGGGCACGGACCGACGCGGGATCCCGGTGGGCGGAGTGGGCGGCCGACGGGGCGGGCCGGCCCGATGCGTCCGCCGGGGCGTCGCCGACGTGGAGGGACGGCGCGGCGTCCAGCGGGATGACCTTGGCCGAGTGGCCGGTGACACAGGTGGTGCGGCCGGCGGTTCCGGTGGCGACCAGGGACCGCTGGGCAGAGGGGCGGGCGGACTTGGGGACGCGGGGCCGACGAGTCGCCACCTGTACCTCCACTGGGTGTCCGTGACCGGGTCTGGCGCCGGGGCCGCCGCCTGGTCCCCTGGCCGGGTCGTCAGGGATCTCCATCGAGGATACCGGCTCCGGGTGCCGGGCCCGAACAGCGCGCCGGACCGGTGGCCGGTGAGGCGCCCTCGCCCCGTCTCCGCCTCAGGCGGGCACGGGACGGGGGCGCCTCGGGGCGGTCAGGACCGGCCGCGGTACCGCGGGAAGGCGGAGGCGCCGGCGTAGCGCGCGGAGTCGCCCAGCTCCTCCTCGATGCGCAGCAGCTGGTTGTACTTGGCCACCCGATCGGAGCGGGCCGGGGCACCGGTCTTGATCTGCCCGGCGTTCGTGGCCACGGCCAGGTCGGCGATGAAGGTGTCCTCGGTCTCGCCCGAACGGTGGGAGATCATGCAGTGGAAGGTGTGGCGCTGGGCCAGCGAGATCGCGTCGAGGGTCTCGGTCAGCGAGCCGATCTGGTTGACCTTCACCAGCAGGGCGTTGCCGGAGGCCTCGTCGATGCCGCGCTGCAGGCGCTCCGGGTTGGTGACGAACAGGTCGTCGCCCACCAGCTGCACGCGGTCGCCCAGGGCCTGGGTGAGCTGCTTCCAGCCCTCCCAGTCGTTCTCGTCCAGCGGGTCCTCGATGGACACCAGCGGGTAGGAGTCCGCCAGGGAGGTGTAGTAGTCGATCATGTCCGCCGCGGACTTCTGCTCGCCCTCGAAGATGTAGGAGCCCTTCTCGCAGAACTCGGAGGAGGCGACGTCCAGGGCCAGGGCGATGTCCTGCCCCGGGGTGTAGCCGGCGCGGGTGATGGCCTCGGTGATGAGGTCCAGGGCGGCACGGTTGGACGGCAGGGACGGGGCGAAGCCGCCCTCGTCGCCCAGGCCGGTGCCCAGCTCGCGCTCCTGCAGGACCTTCTTCAGGGTGTGGTAGACCTCGGCACCCCAGCGCAGCGCCTCGGAGAAGCTGGGGGCGCCGACCGGGGCGATCATGAACTCCTGGATGTCCACGTTGGAGTCGGCGTGCGCACCACCGTTGAGGATGTTCATCATCGGCACCGGCAGCAGGTGGGCGTTCGGCCCGCCGAGGTACTTGAACAGGGACAGGTCCGCCGAGGCGGCGGCGGCGTCGGCCACGGCCAGGGAGACGCCGAGGATGGCGTTGGCGCCCAGCTTGCCCTTGTTCTCGGTGCCGTCCAGGTCGATCATCAGGGTGTCGATGAGGCGCTGGTCCGTGGCGTCCATGCCCTCGAGCTCGTCCGCGATGTCGTCGATCACGGCGTTCACGGCGTTCAGCACGCCCTTGCCCAGGTACCGGTCCTTGTCACCGTCCCGGCGCTCGACCGCCTCGAACTCGCCCGTGGAGGCACCCGACGGCACGGCGGCGCGACCGAGCGCACCGTCGGTCAGCAGCACCTCCACCTCGACGGTGGGGTTGCCGCGGGAGTCGAGGATCTCACGGGAATGGATGGCGTCGATCAGGGCCATGTGCGGTCTCCTTTGAAGGCAGGTGGTTCCGAGGGTGCAACGCGGGTTCAGCCTAACCGCTCGCCGCGGTCCGACCGCCGCCGTGACGGCCGGACCCCAGGTCGGCGCGCACCGAGGCCAGGTGGCGGCGCAGCGCGCGCTCGGGGTCCAGGCCGGCGGCGCGGGCGAGCTGGACGAGCCGGAACAGCTCCGCCCCGAGGCCGTCCTCGTCCGCCAGCGGGTCCCCTCCCGGTCCCGACGGCGGCGGGCCCGGGTCCGGGAGCGGGTCCACCGGCTGCCGGGCGGCGCGGTCGACCACCTTCGCGGCGGCCGCGAGCGCCGGCAGCGCGGCCGGGAGGTCGGCGAAGGCCCCGGCGGGGGCCGGCGTCGTGCCCTGCGGTGCCGGCCCGGCCCCGGCGGCCTCGCGCTCGGCACGCTTGATCCGCTCCCAGGTGCGCTCGATGTCCGCGATCGTGGCCGCGGCCAGGTCCTCCGGGTCCCGCAGCCGGCCGTCGGCGTGGAAGACGTGCGGGTTGCGGCGGATCATCTTGGCGGTGATGGCCTCGGCGGCGCCGTCGAGGTCGAAGCCCCCGGCGTCCGTGGCGATCGCGGCGTGCAGGACCACCTGGAACAGCACGTCCCCGAGCTCCAGCCGCAGCCGCTCGTAGGTGCCGTCCGCCACGGCGCCGGCCCCCCAGGCCCCGGCGGGCCCGGAATCGATCACCTCGACGGCCTCATAGGCCTCCTCGACGAGGTACTCGGTCAGGGCGTCGTGCGTCAGCCGGCGGGTCCAGGGGCAGTGCTCCCGGAGACGCGCGACCACCCAGACCAGCCGGTCGACGGTCTCGCTCACGCGCGGTCGTCGTCCGCGCCGGGGCCCTCGTCCCCGTCCTCGTCGACGAACGCCTCCAGGATCACCGGGCCCTCGGAGGTGGCCCCGGTGGAGATGACCTCCCCCCAGGTCTCCACGAGCAGCTCGGCCAGGACCTCTCGCTCCTCGAGCGGCAGGAAGGCCGCCTCGGCGGCGTTGAGCTGGAAGTCCAGCAGTTCCTCCAGCGAGTAGCCGAAGACCTCGGCCAGCAGGTAGAGCTCGTCGGTGAGAGACACCCCGCTCATCAACCGGTTGTCCGGGTTGATCGTCACCCGGAAGCCCAGCTGGTGGAGCATGTCGATCGGGTGCGTGGAGACGGTCCCGCCGTAGGCCTCCACGGCGCCGGTCTGCAGGTTGGACGAGGGGCAGACCTCCAGGGCGATCCCCCGGTCCCGCACCCAGGCGGCCGTCTCACCGAGGTCCACGAGCGCGGAGTCCGCGCCGACCCGCTCCCCGTTCTCGTCCACCGCGTCGAACTCCACGGTGATGTCGTCCGCGATCCGCACGCCGTGGCCCAGGCGCAGGGCCCGGCCGTTGAGCAGGGCGTCGCGGATGGAGTCCACGCCGTCCGACTCCCCGGCGTGGACGGTGGCCGGGAAGTGCTGGGCGGCCAGCCAGGTGAAGGCCTCGGTGAAGCGGGCCGGGGGGAAACCCGTCTCCGGTCCGGCGATGTCGAAGCCGACGGCCCCGGCCTGGCGGTGGCGCACGGCCAACTCGGCGATCTCCATCGAGCGGTCGTTCTGGCGCATGGCGGTGATGAGCTGGCCGACCCGGATGGTGGCACCGGCGTCCTCGGCGTTGGCCACGCCCTCGTCGAGGCCCGCCTGCACGGCCTCGACCGCCTGGTCCAGGGTGAGCCCGCCCGCCAGGTGCTGCTCGGGGGCCCAGCGGACCTCGGCGTACACGACGCCGTCCTCCACGAGGTCCTCGACGAACTCACGGGCCACGCGGTGCAGGTGCTCCGCGGTCTGCATCACGGCGATCGTGTGGTCGAAGGTCTCCAGGTAGCGCTCCAGCGTGCCCGAGTTCGCGGACTCCGCGAACCAGTGGGCCAGGTCATCGGCGGTGTCGGCGGGCAGGGCGTGCCCGGCCGAGGCGGCCAGCTCAAGGATGGTGGCCGGGCGCAGGCCGCCGTCCAGGTGGTCGTGGAGGCTGATCTTGGGCAGGGCCGCCAGGTCGATGTCGAGCGGGGAGGGGGCGGTGAATTCGATCGCGTCAGTCACGGGGCGAGTCTACGGGAGGCACCGTCGGCCCCCGGCCGGCGAGCCGGGCGTACACCCGCTTGAAGAGCACGTCGAGGAGCCAGCCGGCGACGGCGGCCGCCACCAGGGCGACCAGGATCTGCAGCAGCGTGTTGTCCAGCCAACCGGCCGTGGCCCGGGCGATGCCGATCGAATAGGCCGACCACAGCACCGCGGCGACGGTGTCCAGCACGGTGAAGCGCGTCCTCGGGTACCCGGTGGCCCCGGCGGTGTAGTTCACGGCGACCCGGCCGCCGGGGATGTACCGGGCGGTGCAGATGACCAGGGCGCCGTGACCGTCCAGGGCCCTGCGGGCCGAGCCGACCGCCCGCCGGGCCGAACGGGTGCGCATCCACCGGAACCGGTCGACACCGATCCGCCGGCCCAGGGTGTAGGCGATCTGGTCCCCGGTGATGGCCCCGAGGGCGCCGGCCAGCCAGACCCACCACAGGGACACGGTCTGTTCCTGGCCGGAGACCGAGGCCAGCGCCACCAGGACCGACTCGGAAGGCACGACGGGGAAGAAGCCGTCGATGGTGCACAGCAGGTAGACGGCAAGCAGCACCCACCACTGGCCGGCGGCGTGGAGGACGATGTCCTCGATCAGCTGCAGCACGGTTCCAGCCTATCGGCGCGGTTCCTCAGTCGATGCGGTCGATGAGCAGCGGCCGCGGCGAGAAGGACGCTGCCTCCCCGGACCCCGCGGGGGCGATGTCGAAGCCGCCCTCCAGCGCGGCCAGGGCCCGGTCGAACTGCTCCGGGGTGTCCGTCAACAGGGTCAGCAGCGGCTGCCCGGCCTGCACGGTGTCCCCGGGCTTGGCGTGCATCCGCACGCCGGCCCCGGCCTGGACGGGGTCCTCGCGGCGTGCGCGTCCGGCCCCGAGGCGCCACGCGGCCAGGCCCACGGCCATGGCGTCCAGGCGCGTCAGCACCCCCGATTCCGGGGCGGTGAGCACGTGGGACTGCCGGGCCCGGGGCAGGGCGGCGTCCGGGTCCCCGCCCTGGGCGGCGATCATCCGCCGCCAGACGTCCATGGCCCGGCCGTCGGCCAGCGCCTCGGCCGGGTCCACACCGGTGACCCCGGCCCCGGCCAGCATGGCGCGGGCCAGCGCCACGGTCAGTTCCACGACGTCGGCCGGCCCTCCCCCGGCCAGGACCTCGACGGACTCCTCGACCTCGATGGCATTGCCCGCGGTCAGTCCCAGCGGGGTGGACATGTCCGTCAGCAGCGCCGTGGTGGTGACACCGGCGTCCCGGCCCAGGTCGACCATGGTGCGGGCCAGCTCCCGGGCCTGCGCCTCGTCCTTCATGAACGCGCCGGAGCCGCACTTGACGTCGAGCACGAGGGTGCCGGTGCCCTCGGCGATCTTCTTGGACATGATCGAGGAGGCGATCAACGGGATCGCCTCCACCGTGCCGGTCACGTCCCGCAGGGCGTAGAGCTTCTTGTCCGCCGGGGCCAGGCCGGCGCCGGCCGCGCAGATGACGGCGCCGACGTCCTGGAGCTGGTCCATCATGGCCTGGTTGGTCAGGTCGGCCCGCCAGCCGGGGATCGACTCGAGCTTGTCCAGGGTGCCTCCGGTGTGGCCGAGGCCGCGGCCGGACAACTGGGGCACCGCCACGCCGTACACGGCGACCAGCGGGGCCAGCGGGAGCGTGATCTTGTCCCCCACCCCTCCGGTGGAGTGCTTGTCAGCGGTCGGCTTCACGCCGCCGTCGGGCGCACGCAGCCCGGAGAAGTCCATGCGCTCGCCCGAGGCGATCATCGCGGCGGTCCACCGGGCGATCTCGGAGCGGTCCATGCCGTTGAGCAGGATGGCCATGGCCAGGGCGGACATCTGCTCGTGCGCCACCACCCCGCGGGTGTAGGCGTCCACCACCCAGTCGATCTGTTCACCGGTCAGCGTGTGACGGTCCCGCTTGGCGCGGATGACCTCGACGGCGTCGAAGGGTTCGTGGGGCGTCGGGGCGGGAGACGGGTCGGTCATCGCCTCAGGATATCGCGGCACGTCAGGGGCCCGGTCCATGCCCGCCGGGCCCCTGACTGCCGCCTCCCGCTCGCCGTCAGGCCTCCCCCGCCGCCTCGCGACGTGCCGGGACCGGGGCCTCGGTGGACCCGGACGGGGACCCCGTGGTGCCGGCCGCCGCCTCCCGGGCGTCCTGGTCCACGGCCTGATCCTGCTCCTGGTCCGGGTGCTCGTGCCGGTCCTGGTGCGCGGACTGGTCCTGGTCCTGCATCTTCCGCACCGTGGGCACCGCCAGCCACACGGCGAGCAGCATCGCGACCACCCCGGCCGTGAGCTTGCCGATGGTCAGGGGGACGACCATGTTGGGCTGGAAGTTCGCCATGAACGCCAGGTGGTCGCCGAACGTGAACGCCGCGCAGACCGAGAACGCGATGACGATGACGCGGTCCTTCGGGGGCATCACGGGAATCAGCCGGAACATGGCCAGGATGTTGGCGGCGGCCGCCAGGATGGCGGCGATCCCCTCCTTGCTGATCCCCACGCGGCCGCCCACGGCCTCGAGCGGACGGGCCAGCGTGGTCCGGATGACGTAGACCAGGGGGAACGCACCGGCCAGCATGATGCCGATGTACCCCGCGATCTCCAGGGCGCGGAACTGGTCCTCCTCGTCCGCGATGATGGGATCGAAGCCCCAGCCGGTCCACAGCGTGGACAGCGCGCCGGTGAAGTACTCGACGATGACGAGCGCGAGCACGATCTTCAGCGCGGCGTCCAGGACCCGGCCGAAGACCAGGAACGCGGCGATCATGAACCGCGTCGCGAAGCGCAGCAGCAGCGCCAGCACCACCACGAAGACGAGGATGGGCAGGAGGTTGGCCAGGACCTGTCCCCAGCCCAGGTCCATGGGGGTGTCCGCGGGCGAGGAGGTGGAGACGTCGCTGCGGAGGCTGGTGTTCGTCAGGATCAGGATGCTCGTCGTCACCAGCACGCCCAGGGGAATGGTCAGCACCCCGGACATGACGCCCAGCGCCAGGTACCGGTGGTGGACCCGCTGCAGCATGGCCAGCCCCACGGGGATGGAGAAGACGATGGTGGACCCGGACATGAACGCCGTGGCCGCCGCCATGATCCAGGCGCCGTGGGACTCGGCCGTCACCGCGGCCAGGTTGTAGCCTCCCATGTCCCCGGCGATCAGCGCACCGGCCGCCATCGACGGGTCGGCCCCGACGGCGTCGAAGATCCTGCCGGTGATGAACTCGACGAAGAGCGACAGGTACGGGACCGAGGCCATGATCCCGGCCACGGGCAGGAAGATCGGGCCGATCGAGTGTAGCCCCTCCTTGAATTCCTTGCCGATGCCCTTCGAGTCGTCCCGCACGGCCCCCACCGCGCCGATGACGACGAAGACCATCATGATCCAGATGACGATGTTGCCGACGAGTTCCATGACAGGGGTCCTTAGGCTCTGGAGGGGTCCGGGTGGCCGTTCACTGGAACAGTGCCCGGGTGTGGTCGTTGAGGAAGACCCCGTGGGGGTCGAGTTCCCGGCGCACGGCCAGGAAGTCCGGCAGGCGGGGGAACAGCCGTTCGGCACGCTCGCGGGTCAGCAGGTGGATCTTGCCCCAGTGCACCGTCGCGTCAAAGCCGTCGAGCAGGGCGTCCACCGCCTGGAGGTAGGGCCAGTAATCGGTCCCGGGCGCGCCGGACACCGAGAGGCTGACCTTGTCCTCGGCGTGGAACGGTGAGATGAAGGCCTCGTCACCCCGGGTCCAGCGGGTCTCGATCGGATAGTGCTGATCGGGGAAGTCCTCCACGATGAGGTCCTTCAAGGCGACCCAGGCCTCCTTCGCCCGGCCCACCCCGACGTAGTACTCCAGTTCGTGGAACGGCAGCATGAACCCGCCGGGGTAGATCCGGTAGGAACGGTCGCGGCGCCGCCCCTCCTCGGAGCTCAGCGCCTGGCCGTCCGATTCGTCGAGGGACTCCGCCCAGTAGCGCTTCGTGTAGGCGCGGCCGACCATGTCCAGCCCCTCCGGCGTGGGCAGTTCGTACAGGCCGGCGGATTCCGGGGCCTGGCACCACAGGAACGAGAAGTGCCGGGACTCTGCGGGGTTGCGCTCCCAGTTCGCCAGGAGCTCCTCCGTCGTCTCGTAGGTGATCTGCTCCCGGAGGTGGTAGGCCTCCACGGCCTGCAGCTCGAGCTCCAGGATGACGCCCGCCGTGCCCACGGCGACCTGGACCGCGTGCAGCCGCTCGGGATCCGTCTCGTCGATCTCGACGATCTCGCCCTGTCCGGTCAGCAGCCGCATCCACCGCACCGTCGAGGAGAACGACCCCAGCCCGAGGCCGGATCCGTGCGTCGCCGTGGATACGGCCCCGGCGATCGCCTGCTTGTCGATGTCCCCCTGGTTGGCCAGGGCCAGGCCGTGCTCCCAGAGCGGATCACCGAACCTGTCGATGGTCGTCCCGCCGAGCGCACGGACGCGCCGGGTCGACGCGTCGATGCCCGTGATGCCCTGCAGGCCGGACAGGTCCAGCAGCATCCCCCCGGTCTGCACCACGGGCGTGAAGGAGTGACCGGATCCCGCCACGCGGACCCCGAGGCCCTCCTTGATGGCGTGCCGGACGGCGGCCACGGCTTCGGCCTCCGTGGTCGGCCTGACGGTCAGCGCGGGCGTGCACACCTGGTTGCCGCCCCAGTTGGTCCATTGCTGCTGATGACGCGCGGAGGGAAGCGCCGTGCTGGTGGTCTTCATGAGTGCTCCTGGGAGGTGAAACCGTCCGGAACGGGACGGGGGATGGTCGGGAGAGGGATCGCCGCGTGAGGGCGGGGGCAGGTGACGGCCCGGGATCAGCGCGCGACATTCAGCGCCACGTGCTTGGTGCGGCTGAAGTCGTCCAGGGCGTAGGCGGACAGGTCACGGCCATAGCCGCTCCTCTTGAAGCCGCCCCAGGGCATCTCGGTCGGCAGGGCCAGGTGGGTGTTGACGTTGACGCTGCCGAAGTCGAGCGCACCCATCACGGACATCCCCGCCGCGAGGTCGCGGGTGAACACGGACGCCGTCAGCCCGTAGTCCGTGTCATTGGCGCGGGAGACGGCCTCCGCCTCGTGGTCGAACTCCTCGATCGAGACCACCGGCCCGAAGACCTCGTCCCGGGTGACGGCCGCCCCCTGGGGGACCTTCAGGACCGTCGGCTCGACCCAGTACCCGCGGGAGTCGTCCGAGCCGCCGCCCAGCAGCACCTCCGCCCCTTCCCCGACGGCCTCGGCGATCTTCTGCCGGACCCTGCCGAAATGCGCCTGGGAGATCATCGGCCCCAGGGAGCGTGCCGGCGTCGGGGCTCCCGGCTCGGCCAGGACGTACTCGGAGACCTTGCCGACCAGCAGCTCACCGAAGGCCTCCACGATGGAGGAGTGCACCAGCACCCGGCACGCGGCGCCGCACTCCTGCCCGGAATTCCAGTACCCGGCCTCCGCCACCGTGGTGGCGGCGAGGTCCAGGTCGGCGTCCGGCAGGATCACCACGGGCGCCTTGCCGCCGAGCTCCAGGTGGACCCTCTTCAGGGTGCCCGCAGCGTTGCGCGCCACGGCGGTCCCGGCCCGCACGCTCCCGGTGAGCGCCACGAGGTCCACGCCCGGATGGCCACTGAGCGCCTCCCCAACCCCCGGCCCGTCACCCAGCACCACGTTCAGGACCCCGGGCGGGAGGATGCCGGCGGAGAGCTGGGCGAAGCGCAGCAGGGTGAGGGGGGTGATCTCACTGGGCTTGAGCACCACGGCGTTGCCGGCCATGAGCGCCGGCGCCAGCTTCCACACGGCCATGAGCAACGGGTAGTTCCACGGGGTGATGGCCCCGACCACCCCGACCGGCTCCCGCCGGATCAACGAGGTGACTCCCTCGACGTACTCATCCGGGGCCGGCGCGGTCGCCGTCCGCCCGGCGCCCGCCATGAAGGAGAGGGTGTCCACGGCGCTGGCGACGTCGTCCTCCGCGACCTCCGCGGGCTTGCCGCAGTTCAGGGACTCGAGCGCCTGGAAGGCCTGGGCGTCGTCGGCCAGGGCACGGGCCAGCGCCAGGAGCCGGTCGGCGCGCCGGCGCGGGGTCAGCGCCGCCCACTCCGGCTGTGCGGAACGCGCGGCGGCGACCGCTGCGTCCACGTCCGCCGCGGATCCGAGGCCGATGTTCCCGATCCGGGTGCCACGAGACGGGTCCATCACCGCCGCGGAGCCACCGGCGTCACCCTGCGTGACCCGGCCCCCGATCACGTGGCCGAGCTCCGGGAGCGCGATGTCCTGGGCGTTCTCGGCGCGAAGCACGGAGAGGTGGGGATGAGACATGTCGCAGACCTTCCTGGTGTGATGCATGTCACTACACTATAAACAATAGGAGTATCGGGTTACAAGCCCCCGGCGTCCCGTCTTCGTGTCTCCTCGTGGCGCCCCGGCGGGAGCCTCCTCCGCCGGCCTCACCGGGACACGGCTCAGTCGGCCGTCCTCCACACCGACCACCCCAGGGCCTCGACCCCCGGGTCCGCACCCCTCAACGGCTCCCGCGTGAACGCCTCCCCGATCGGCAGGCGCGTGCCGGGGACACCCCCCGGGAGCGAACTGACGATCACCCTGCCCTCGGCGTTGACCAGGGCCGCACCCGCACGCGGGTCCACCGCCTCCCGGCCGGAGAACAGGGCCGCCTCGAGGCCGTCCATCCTCAGGTCGGCCCCGATGACGCTCCCCCGGAAGACCGTCCCCGAGACCGGTATGCCCACGGTCACCGTGACCCGGTCGATGCCCCCCTGGTCGAGGTAGGGGCCGTAGGCGCAGAGACGCCCGAGGGCCAGCGGTTGCCGGAACCACGGCATCCGCGTGTAGTCGTAGTAGCGCAGTGCCGCGACGTTGAACGTGTGGGCCTTGAACCTGAGTTCCCGGGGCTCCTCCCCGTCCCACCAGTTCAGCCACAGCGGCTGGTCGCGCAACAGTCCGGGGGCGAAGGCGATCCCGGCTCCCCGCACCAGTTCCGCGTCCTCCTCCGCGGCCGTCCTCAGCAGCTGGTCCACCACGCCAGGGCCGGACTCCCCGGTGGCCTCGGCGGGGTCGAGTCCGTCCAGGGCCTCCCGCACCGCCCCCAGGCGTCGGTGCAGGCCCTCGAGGCGACGGGTCATGCCGGGAACACCCCCGTCCCCGGCCGCAGCGGCCTCCGCGTAGAGCCGTGCCCGGGCGGTCATCAGCGCGGAGCGCAGCGACTCGGCGTACCGATGGGTGATCTCCTGCGCGCGGGTCACGTCGGCGGCCGCGATGGCCGCGACCAGTTCCCCGCAGGTCGCGGACAGCTGCTCGGCGAACGCCGCAGACTGGGGCCCGTGCCAGGACAGGGCCTGCAGCTCACCGGCCAGGGGCAGCGCCATCTCCATCAGGCCCTCCGAGCGCGAGGTGGAGGCGAGTTTCACGGCCAGGAGCATGTGCGCCCTGCGCACGCCCATGGGATCAACGGCCAGCGTCGCCCGGGCCGCCTCGCCCAGCGCCTCGATCTCGTGCTCGTCGCAGGTGGCGGCCGCACGCCGGGCACAGGCGGCCAGGACCGTGGCGACCTGCCCACCCAGGTCGGCGATGTCCCCCAGGGACATCGCCGTCAGTTCCTCCCGCGCCATGGTGTCGAGTTGATGCGGGTCCGGGGTGAAGACCGTGCCCCCATGCCGTCCCGTGCGCGTCCGCACCAGTCCGCGGGCCCGGAGCCGGTCCAGCGCCTGCCGCAGGGTCACCGGTGAGACGCCGAAGATCCTGGCCACGATGGTCTCGGACGGGAGCCGCTGGCCCTGCTGGAGCAGCCCGATGGCGATGCCGGCAGCCAGACGGTGCTCCACCTGGTGGGACAGGGGCGCCGCGGCATCGGGGGTCTTCAGCCGGCTCACCATCGACAGCACGTTCGACTCGATGCGGTCCCCGCCGCTCACCCTTGCCTCCACGGCCTCAGCGTACCGACCGGACGTGCCCGTCCGGACGTGACGACCCTGTCCGGGCCCGGTCCCGTCACGTCGGCGACGGGGCCGGATCAGGCACGGCGCCCACGGCGGTCCGCCATGTCCGCCATGTCCGCGGGGCCGAACGCCGAGGGCAGGACCTGGTCCATGGTCAGCTCGCCCTCGGGGCCCATCAGCAGCATGCCCGGGGCGTGGAACTCGAAGAGCAGCTGTCGGCACCGGCCGCAGGGCATGAGGACCTCACCCTGTCCGTTGACGCAGTAGAACGCCACCAACCGGCCTCCGCCGGTCATCTGCAGCTGGGACACCAGGGAGCACTCGGCACACAGGGTCAGCCCGAGCGAGGCGTTCTCGATGTTGCAGCCGGTGACGATCCGGCCGTCCTCGACCATGGCGGCCGCCCCGACGGGGAACGAGGAGTAGGGCACGTAGGCCCGGGTCATCGCCGCACGCGCCGCGGACTCCAGGCGCTTCCAGTCCACTCCCGAACCGACGCCGGTCAGTCGCGGGAGGGAGGCGGTCAGCGGGATGTCGTCCGCGAAGGCCTCGTCGAGGTTGTCGTTGCAGAAATCGGTCACGGCTACTCCTTCACGTAGGGTGTGCCGGCGGCCGCCGGACCTCGCGACCTGCCCACCAGACCGGCCACCACCAGGATGGTCACGAGGTAGGGCAGCATCGCCATGAACTGGCTGGGCACCGGTGTGCCGAGGATGGCCAGGACGAACTGCATGTTGGTGGCGAAGCCGAACAGCAGGGCGGCGAAGAACGCCCCGATCGGGTTCCACCGACCGAAGATCACCGCGGCCAGGGCGATGAAGCCCTGCCCGGCGGTCATCTCCTTGGAGAAGGAAGAGGAGTTCACCAGCGTGAAGAACGCACCGCCCATCCCCGCGATCGCCCCGGCCAGCAGCACGTTGACGTAGCGCGTGCGCAGGACGTTGATGCCCACGGTGTCCGCGGCCTTGGGGTGCTCGCCGACGGCCCGCACGCGCAGTCCCCACCGGGTGCGGAACAACCCCACGTACAGCGCCGCCACGATCAGGTACATCCCGTAGCCGAGCACAGTCTGGTCGAAGAGGATCGGACCGATGACCGGGATGTCCGCCAGGACCGGGATCCGGATGCTCTCGAAGTGGGGCGGGGAGTTGAAGCGGGACGAGTCCGAGCTCAGCAGGGTGGAGAACAGGAAACTGGTCAGCCCGGCCACGAGGACGTTGAGCACCACGCCCACGATCACCTGGTTGACGAGGTAGCGGATGGAGAACACCGCCAGCAGGGCCGAGACCAGTGCGCCCGCCACGACCGCGGCCAGCAGGCCGGCCCAGACCGAGCCGGTGACCGAACCGGTCACCGCGGCGGTGAACGCACCGGCCAGCAGCTGGCCCTCGATGGCGATGTTGACCACGCCGGCCCGTTCCGAGAGCACCCCGGCCATCGAGCCGAAGATCAGCGGGACGGCCAGGACGAAGGCTCCGGCGATCAGGCCGGTCAGGAACACCGTGGTGGTGTTGGCGGCACCGACCACCCACACCAGGAAACCGGCCACGAACAGCACCGCGAACGCCGCCGAGCCCCAGCCGGGGACCGTGCCCCGGCGGCGCACGGACAGCAACCCCCACACGGTCAGTGCGGCCAGCAGGAGGGTGATGATCCAGCCCACGGGCACGGTCGGTGCCACGATGTCCGGGATCTGGACCGCGTCGGCCTCGGTGGAAATGCGGAAGGTGGCGGACTCGCCCGAGGCGCCCAGGGCGAAGACCAGCAGGGAGATGACCGTGAGCACGGCGAAGGTGATGGGGGTGGCCCAGTGCCGGACGATCTCGCGCTGCGGTTGCGGTGCAGGGCCGGCGGCCGGCGAGGCGCCGGAACCGGACGGGACGGTGACGGTGGTGCTCATCGCTGCTCGCCTTCCTCACCGGTGGTGTCCTGCGTCGGGGATGCCGTGCCCCGCCCGCCCGGTGGCGGGCCGGCGTCGGGTGCGTCCCGCCGGGCGCCGGCGGGGGCCGCCTCGGCCGGGGAGGCGGTCTCGGCCGGGGAGGCGGTCTCGGCCGGGGAGGGCGGGGACGCCGCGTCCCCGGCGGCCACGCCCACGGCGTCACCGACGACGGCGGACTCCGCGGCGGGAGCGGTGCCGCCGGCGGTGGTCGTGGTGGCGGCCGCGGCGCCGGCCAGCGCCGGCTGGGTGACCGGGTCCGCCGCAGTGCGGGCCTCCAGGGCACTGGGCGCCGGCAGCCGGAAGATGGTGCGCACCAGCGGCGGGGCGGCGATGAACAGCACGATCAGCGACTGGATGATCAGCACGATGTCGATCGGCACGCCGGTCTCCGTCTGCATGGTCACCCCGCCCGCGCGCAGGGCACCGAAGAGCAGCCCGGCGAAGAAGACACCGACCGGGTTGGACCGGCCCAGCAGGGCCACGGTGATGGCGTCGAAGCCGAAGGAGCCGGCCACGTCCGTGTTGAGGACCTTCTCGGTGCCGGAGACCTGGCTCACGCCGGCCAGGCCGGCCAGGCCGCCCGAGATGACCATCGCCACCACGTACATCCGCTTCACCGAGACACCGGCCGTGCGGGCCGCCGCCGGGTTGGCGCCCACGGCCCGCAGCTGGAAGCCGATCGTCGAGCGCTGGATCAGCCACCACGCGAAGACGGTCGTGAGGATCGCGACCACGAAGCCCCAGTGGAGGCGGAAGGAGTCCCCCAGCAGCGGCGGGAACACGGCGGTGGGCTCGAGGAAGTCCGAGACCGGGTTCGTGGACCCCTCGCGCTGCAGCACCGGGGTCTGCAGCAGGTACGCCACGAGGTAGACCGCGATGTAGTTGAGCATGATGGTCAGGATGACCTCATGGGCGCCGGTGGCGGCCTTGAGGATGCCCACGATCGAGCCCCACAGGGCACCGCCGAGGATGCCCATGATGACCACCAGCAGCAGGTGCACCCCGAAGGGCAGCTGCAGGTGCACGCCGAAGAAGGTGGCGAACATGGCACCGAAGATCATCTGTCCCTGGCCGCCGATGTTGAACAGGCCGGAGCGGAAGGAGATCGCGATGCCCAGCGAGATGATGATCAGCGGCGTCGAGAGGGTCAGCGACTCCATGAACGGGTAGATCATGCCCGTGAAGTCCTCGGCCTGGTAGTTGAACACCGCCCCGCGGAACAGGGCGGAATAGGCCGCGGCCACGGCCTCCCAGGCGGCCACGAGGGTGTCCTGCGGGCGGGCGAAGAAGTACCCGAGGGCCTCCAGGACCTCCTCGTCGGTGAGGATGATCAGCACGGCGCTGATGACCAGGGACAGCACGATCGCCAGCACGGTGACCATGCCGTTGCCGGCCATCATGTGGCGCAGTGCGGAACCCCAGTCCGGCCGGCCGGCCGCCGGCCCGGACGCGCCGGGCTTCGGACCGGCCTGCGTGGTCACGGTGCTCATGCCGTCGCTCCCTTCGGGGTGGTGTCCTGCGGGCTGGCCGCGGGGTCGATGCCGGCCATCATCAGGCCGAGGTCGTCGCGCGAGGTGTCCCCCGGCACGATGCCGATGATCCGACCGTGGTACATCACCGCGATCCGGTCGGCCAGGTCCAGGACCTCGTCCAGTTCCGTGGAGACGATCATGACCGGTGTCCCGGAGTCCCGCTCGCGGATGATGCGCTCGTGCAGGAACTCGATGGAGCCGACGTCGACCCCGCGGGTCGGCTGGGAGGCGATGAACAGCTTGAGGTCGTCCACCAGTTCCCGGGCCATGACGACCTTCTGCTGGTTGCCGCCGGACAGGGTGCCGACCGGCAGGTCCACGCCCTGGGTGCGGATGTCGAACTCCTGGACCCGCTTCTCGGCCAGCCGGCGGATCGCCTTCGGGTCGAGCTGGAGTCCGTTGCCGGCCGGGGGCCGGTCATAGCGGTTGAGCACGAGGTTCTCGGCCACCGTGAACGGCCCGACCAGCCCGTCGGTGGACCGGTCCTCGGGCACGTACCCGACGCCGGCCCGGATGACCTGGCGGGTCGTGCGGCCGAGCAGTTCCTCGCCGTCGAGACGGATCGAGCCCTGGGCCTTGTGCAGTCCCATGATGGCCTCAATCAGCTCGGTCTGGCCGTTGCCCTGGACGCCGGCGACCGCGAGCACCTCGCCCTGGCGGATCCCGAAGGAGACGTCGTCCACGAGCCGGACGCCGTCCGGGCTGAGCACCGTGAGGTTCGAGACGGTGAACGTCTCCTCCCCCAGGGTCGGGGCGGACTTCGCCCGGTTCAGGACGACGTCACGGCCGACCATCAGCGCGGCCAGCTCGGACTGGTCGGCGCCGGGGTCCGCGGTGCCGACCACCCGGCCGCGGCGCAGCACGGTGATCTGGGTGGAGATCGCCTTGACCTCGCGGAGCTTGTGGGAGATGAAGACGATGGCCGTGCCGCTGTCCCGCAGCTGGCGGATGATATCCAGCAGCTCGTCGGTCTCCTGCGGCGTGAGCACGGCCGTGGGCTCGTCGAGGATCAGCACCCGGGCGTCCCGGACCAGGGCCTTGATGATCTCGACGCGCTGCTGGACGCCCACCGGCAGGTCCTCGACCAGGGCGTCGGGGTCCACGTGGAAACCGAAGCGGTCCGAGATCTCGCGGATGCGCCGCCGGGTGGTCTCGAGGTCGAGGATGCCACCGGCCCGGGTGTGCTCGTCACCCAGGGCGACGTTCTCGGCCACCGTGAAGACGGGGATCAGCATGAAGTGCTGGTGCACCATGCCGATCCCGGCGGCCATGGCCTCCCCGGGGCCGCTGAACCGGACCGGGGTGCCGTCCACGAGGATCTCTCCGGCCGTGGGCTCGTAGAGCCCGAACAGCACGTTCATCAGGGTGGACTTGCCGGCGCCGTTCTCCCCGAGGAGGGAGTGCACCTGCCCGGACTCCACCGTGAGGTCGATCGAGTCATTGGCCGTGAAGGCGCCGAATTTCTTGGTGATGCCGCGCAACTCGAGTTTCACCGTGCTCCAGCCAATCTGTCCTGACGAGGACCGTTGCGTGAAGGGATGTCGGACAGGGGGCGGAGCGGCCGTGGTGGGCCGCCCCGCCTGGGCTGTCGGAACGGTATCAGGACTCGGGCGAGTAGTCCGAGTCGACCGTGATCGAGCCGTCGATGATGCCGGCCTTGATCTCCTCCAGCTCGGTCTTGAGCTCCTCGGAGACCGCGGAGTCGAGATCGTGGAACGGGGCGAGCGCGACGCCGCCGTTCTCCAGGGTGCCGACGTAGGGCTCGGAGGAGAACTCGCCGGCCAGGTCGGCCTCGATGACGTCGTGGACCGCCTCGCCCATCAGCTTCATCACCGAGGTGAGGATGACCTCGCCCTGGTCCGTGGTCAGGTAACCGTCGGAGTCGACCCAGACGACCTTGGCGTCCTTGCCCGCGGCGTTGGCCTCGGTCACCGCGTCCAGGGTGCCCAGGCCCACGGGGCCGGCCACGGGCATGATGATGTCCGCGCCCTCGTTGATGAAGTTGGTCGTGTTGGTCTTGCCGGCGGCCTGGTTCTCGAAGTCGCCGGTGAACGAGCCGGTCTTGGCCTCGCGGTTCCAGCCGAGGACCTGGACGTCTGCGTCCTTCTGCTCGTTGTAGTACTCGACCCCGGCGGCGAAACCGTCCATGAAGATCGTCACGGTGGGGATCTCCGCCCCGCCGTAGGTGGCGACCTTGCCCGTCTCGGAGACCCCGGCGGACAGGTAGCCGGCCAGGAAGGCGCCCTGGGCCGTGTCGTAGATGATGCGCTGGACGTTGTCCGGGAACTCCGGGTCCGTGACGTCCACGCCCACGAAGTGGGTGTCCTCGTTCGAGGCCGCGATCGGCTTGATGGTGTCACCCAGCAGGAAGCCCACGCCGATGATGGTGTCGCAACCGGCCTGGAGCATGGAGTTGACGTTCGGGGTGAAGTCCGTGGGGCTCGTGGACTCGGCCTCGCGGGTCTTGATGCCGAAGTCCTCCTCGGCCGACTTCAGTCCCTCGTACGAGGACTGGTTGAAGGAGCGGTCGTCGAAGCCGCCCTGGTCGGACACGATGCATCCGGTGTAGTCGGAGTTCTCGGCGCCGACCGCCGAGGTGCTCGCGCTCTCCGTCCCGGTCTCGGAGCCGGCGCCGGGGGTCTCCTCCTCGGGGGCCGCGCCGCAGCCGGCCAGCAGGAGGCCGGAGAGGCCGAGGACGGCCGCCGGCAGGAGTGCCTTGCGGGACAGATCAGATGCAGTGCCCATGATGATCCTTTGGTGCGAGTGATGAGGCGGGAGGGCAGCCGGGCTGGCCGGTGCTGCTCCGGGCCGACCGATGGCCCTCACAGTGGTGTCCGTGCCCTGATGCGGACAGTTACCCGGAAGTTTACCCAAACTTGGGAGGAATCGTTTCAGAATTCCAGTGCCGGTGGCCGGCACCGTCACGCCCCCGCTACTGGGCCCCCGCGAGGGCCCGCAGGGCGGCGGCGGTGAAGATCCGCATGCCGACCCCGATCGCCCGCTCGTCCGGCGCGTAGTCCCCCATGTGCAGGTCGTACACCGGGCCGCCCGGGGTCCGGGTCCCGAGCCGGAGCATGGCCCCGGGGACCTGCTGGGTCATCCAGGCGAAGTCCTCCCCGCCCATCGACTGCTCGGTCAGCTGGATGGCGCGGGATCCCAGCTCGAACCGGGCCGCGTCCTCGATCAGGTCCGTCTCGGCCTCCGTGTTGACCACCGGGGGCACCCCGCGGACGTGCTCCAGGTGCACGTCGACGCCGAAGGGGCGGGCCACCTGGTGCACGACCTCGTCCAGCAGGTCACCGGCCGACTCCCACACGTCCGCGTCCAGGCACCGCATGGTCCCGGCGAGGTAACCGGTCGAGGGGATCGCGTTCGGCGCGGCCCCGGCGTTGACCTGGCCCCAGACCACCGAGACGGCCGAGCGCACGTCGATGCGCCGCATCAGCACCGCCGGGACGTTGACCGCGATCTCCGCCAGCGCGAAGACGAGGTCCTCGGTCACGTGCGGCCGCGAGGTGTGGCCGCCGCGTCCGGACAGGCTGATCTTGATCGTGTCCGAGGCCGAGGTGATGGCCCCGATGCGGGTACCGAGGGTGCCGACGTCGAACCGGGGTTCGCAGTGGGCGGCCAGGATGCGCGGCAGGCCCTCGAGGACCCCCTGGCGGATGACCGTCAGGGAACCGCCGGGCAGCCGCTCCTCGGCCGGCTGGAAGATCACCCGGACGCGGCCGCCCAGGGCGGAGGGGTCCAGGTCCAGACCGGAGGTGCCCGCGAGGATCTCGTGCAGGGCCAGTGCCGTTCCGGCCATCACGGCGGTGTGGACGTCGTGCCCGCAGGCATGGGCGACGCCGTCGACCCGGGAGGCGTAGTCCAGTCCGGTGCGCTCGGTGAGCGGCAGCGCGTCGATGTCCGCCCGCAGGCCGAGCACGAGGGGGCCCTCCCCGATATCGACGTAGGCGCCCGTGTCCTCGAGCTTCACCGGCGAGAGCCCGGCGCCGGAGAGGACCTCCAGGATCCTGGCGGTGGTGCGGTGCTCGTCGTAGGACAGCTCCGGGTGGGCGTGCAGGTCACGCCGCAGCCCCACCGCGACCGGCTCGAGGCGGTCCACGAGGGGGGCGACCCTGGGCAGTCCGGGGTCGTCCAGGACGGGTATGGCCCCGGTGGCAGGATGGCGAGCGGTCATCCCAGTGATGTTACCGCCGGGCGGCGTCAGAGGACGTCGTGGTCCCCGTGCGCCTTGAGCGACTCGACGGCCTGCTTCACCGACTGCGCGTGTTCGGTGGTGGTGACCAGCAGGGCGTCCGGGGTGTCCACCACGACGATGTCCTCCACGCCGATCAGCGCGATCACCCGCTGGGTGTCGGTGACCACCACGCCGGAGGCCTTCGAGGAGTACACCCGCGGGGTCTCCCCGATCACGGTGATCCCGGAGGAGTCCCGGGCGGGGTTCAGCCGCGCGATCGCCGCGAAGTCGCCCACGTCGTCCCAGGTGAAGTGCCCCGGGATCACGGCCACGTCGCCCGCCGCGGCGGCCGGCTCGGCCACCGCGTAGTCGATCGCGGTCTTCTTCAGCGTCGGCCAGACCCGGGCCATCACCTCGTCCTGCCGCGCGCTGCCCCACGCCGTGGCGATCTCGGTGAGCCCGGCGTGCAGCTCCGGCTCGTTCGCCTGCAGGTGCTGCAGCAGCAGGGACACCGGGGCCACGAACATGCCGGCGTTCCACAGGTACTCCCCGGAGTCCACGTACTCCCGGGCCACGTCCTCGGACGGCTTCTCCACGAAGGCGGCGACGTCCTTGGCGTTCGGCGCCCCGGCCACGTCCAGGGCCTGGCCCTGCCGGATGTAGCCGAAGCCGGTGGCGGGGTGGGTCGGGGTGATGCCGATCGTCACGATCCGCCCGGTGGCCGCCGTCGCCACGGCCTCGACCACCGCGGCCTGGAAGACCTCCACCGGGCCGATCACCTGGTCGGCGGCGAACGACCCCATGATCGTCTCCGGGTCACGCCGGTACAGGATGGCGGCGGCCAGCCCGATGGCGGCCGCCGAGTCCTTGGGCTCCGGTTCCAGGACCATGTCCGTCCGGTCCAGGTCCGGCAGCTGCGCCCAGACAGCGTCCTGGTGGGCCTCGCCCGTGACGACCATCATCCGGTCACCGGCCAGCGGGGCCAGGCGGTCGTAGGTCGCCCGGATCAGGGTCTGCCCGGATCCGGTCAGGTCGTGCAGGAATTTCGGGGCCGCGGCACGGGACAGCGGCCACAGCCGGGTGCCGACGCCACCGGCGGGGATCACGCCGTAGAAGCGGTCCAGCCCGGGGCCGGCCACCCGGTCCCGGGCGGTCGGGTCGTGCTGTTCAGAGTCAATGGTCACCCGGCCAGCATAGGTCTCCCACCCGGCGCACCCGGCCAGCGCCGCGCGCCGCGGGGGCCGCAGGTGATCCACCGCACACCCGCGTGATGCCGCGTCAAAAGTCGAGACCTGCCGCGCCGGAGGGACTACTCTGTCTAGGAGGAATGCACTCGCACCGGCGTTCTCTCTGTGCGCACCGGACGTGGCACAGGCGCCCTTGCAATCCCTGGGAGGTTTTTACAGTGTCAACTGCGACATCCGCGCAGGCCCCGGCGAAGTCCGGCCGTGGGACCCTCTACCGCGGCAACGAGGGCATGTGGTCCTGGGTGATCCACCGGATCACCGGCGTGGTCATCTTCTTCTTCCTACTGGTCCACGTGCTGGACACCTCACTGGTGAGGGTCTCGCCGGAGGCCTACAACGCGGTGCTCGGCACCTACAAGAACCCGCTGATGGCGCTCGGTGAGGTCGGCCTCGTGGGGGCCATCATGTTCCACGCCTTCAACGGGCTGCGGATCATCCTGGTCGACTTCTGGAAGGGCGGCACCAAGCACCACAAGGCGATGCTCTGGACCGTGGTGGTCCTGTGGGTCATCACCCTCGCCGCCTTCGCCATCCGTCACCTGATGCTCGCCTTCGGAGGTCACTGAGCCATGAGCGCCACCGCTGATTCCACCATTGCGGCGCCCCGTAGCGGGCGCATCGACCCGAAGTACACCCGGGACCGGACCACGTCCGGCAACTTCGAGATGCTGACCTGGCTGTTCATGCGCCTGTCCGGCATCGTCCTCGTGGTGCTGATCTTCGTGCACCTGTTCTCCAACCTGATGGTCGGTGACGGCATCAACGGGCTGGACTTCGGATTCGTGGCCGGCAAGTGGGCCGACCCGTTCTGGCAGTTCTGGGACCTGGCCCTGCTGTGGCTGGCGATGCTGCACGGCACCAACGGCGTGCGCACCATCATCAACGACTACGCCGAACGCGACGGCGTGCGGTTCTGGCTGAAGATGGTGCTGTACGCGGCGACCACCGTCATCATCGTGCTCGGCACCCTGGTGATCTTCACCTTCGAGCCGTGCCTGACGGACGCAGCGGGGAACCTGCTCGAGGCCTCCCCCGCGTTCTGCGCAACGCTCTGACCACGGCCGTCCCCAGAACACCCGAGACTTCTCGAGAAGAAAGAATCCCAAACGAATGCAGGTACACAAGTACGACGTCGTGATCGTCGGTGCCGGCGGCGCCGGCATGCGCGCGGCGATCGAGGCCGGACAGCGCGCCCGCACCGCAGTGCTGACCAAGCTCTACCCCACCCGTTCCCACACCGGCGCAGCCCAGGGCGGCATGTGCGCCGCCCTGGCCAACGTGGAAGAGGACAACTGGGAGTGGCACACCTTCGACACCGTCAAGGGCGGTGACTACCTGGTGGACCAGGACGCCGCCGAGGTGATGGCCAAGGAGGCCATCGACGCGGTGCTGGACCTGGAGAAGATGGGCCTGCCCTTCAACCGCACCCCGGAGGGCCGGATCGACCAGCGCCGCTTCGGCGGTCACACCCGCGATCACGGCAAGGCCCCGGTCCGCCGCGCCTGCTACGCGGCCGACCGCACCGGCCACATGATCCTCCAGACGCTCTACCAGAACTGCGTCAAGCACGACGTCGAGTTCTACAACGAGTTCTACGTGCTGGACCTGCTGCTGGTCGACGAGCCCGGCACCCGCCCCGACGGCACCCCGTTCACCCAGAAGCGCGTGGCCGGCGTGGTCTCCTACGAGCTGGCCACCGGTGAGCTGCACGTCTTCCAGGCCAAGTCCGTGGTCTTCGCCACGGGCGGTGCCGGCAAGGTCTTCAAGACCACCTCCAACGCCCACACCCTCACGGGTGACGGCATGGCGATCGCCTACCGCAACGGTCTGCCGCTGGAGGACATGGAGTTCATCCAGTTCCACCCGACCGGCCTGGCCGGCCTGGGCATCCTCCTTTCCGAGGCCGCCCGCGGTGAGGGTGGCATCCTGCGCAACTCGGACGGTGAGCGCTTCATGGAGCGCTACGCCCCCACCATCAAGGACCTGGCCCCGCGTGACATCGTGGCCCGTTCGATGGCCGAAGAGGTCCGCCAGGGCCGCGGTTGCGGCCCGAACAAGGACTACGTCCTGCTGGACCTGACCCACCTGGAGCCGGCGCACATCGACGCCAAGCTCCCGGACATCACCGAGTTCGCCCGGACCTACCTGGGCGTGGAGCCCTACACGGAGCCGGTGCCGGTGTTCCCGACGTGCCACTACGTCATGGGCGGGATCCCCACCAACGTCAAGGCCGAGGTCCTCCAGGACAACGACACCGTGGTCCCGGGCCTGTACGCCGCCGGCGAGGTGGCCTGCGTGTCCGTGCACGGCTCGAACCGCCTGGGCACCAACTCCCTGCTCGACATCAACGTCTTCGGCCGTCGTGCCGGCATCTACGCCGCCGAGTACGCCGCCACCGCCGAGTTCGTCGAGCTCCCGGAGAACGGCGAGGCCCCGACCGTCGAGCACATCGAGAGCCTGCGGTCCGCCACCGGCACCGAGCGCGTGTCCGAGCTGCGGTCCGAGCTGCAGGAGGTCATGGACGCCGACATGCAGGTGTTCCGGACCGACGAGTCGATCCGTCGCGCCCTCGCCACGATCGAGTCGCTGCGCCAGCGCTACGAGAACGTCTCGGTGCAGGACAAGGGCAAGCGGTTCAACCTGGACCTGCTCGAGGGCCTCGAGCTGGGCTACCTGCTGGACATGGCCGAGGCCATGACCGTGGCGGCCCTGCACCGCAAGGAGTCCCGCGGTGGTCACTACCGCGAGGACTACCCGGACCGAAGCGACGAAGAGTGGATGAAGCACACCATGCTGTACCGGGACCCGAACTCCGAGATGGAGGGGGTCAAGGGCATCCGCTTCGAGACCAAGCCGGTCGTCGTTACCCGTTACCAGCCGATGGAGCGTAAGTACTGATGAGCACCACAGCAACCGAACCTGCAGAGGGCCCCTCGAAGGTCGACCTGGGCGAACAGGGCAGCGCCGGGGAGATCGAGAGCTTCGAGGTCACCCTGAAGGTGCGCCGCTACCTGCCGGAGACTACCGAGGACTCCTACTGGGACGAGTGGCGGGTCACCATGTACGGCACCGACCGCGTGCTGGACGCCCTGCACAAGGTCAAGTGGGAGCTGGACGGCACCCTGTCCTTCCGCCGCTCCTGCGCGCACGGCATCTGCGGTTCCGATGCCATGCGCATCAACGGCCGCAACCGCCTGGCCTGCAAGACCCTGCTGAAGGACCTGGACCTGTCCAAGCCGATCCTCGTGGAGCCCATCAAGGGCCTGCCGGTCGAGAAGGACCTGATCGTGGACATGGACCCGTTCTTCCAGTCCTACCGCGAGATCATGCCGTTCCTGATCAACAAGGGCCCGGAGCCGACGAAGGAGCGCCTGCAGTCCGCAGAGGACCGCGAGCGGTTCGACGACACCACCAAGTGCATCCTGTGCGCCGCGTGCACGTCCTCCTGCCCGGTGTTCTGGACCGACGGCCAGTACTTCGGCCCGGCGGCCATCGTCAACGCCCACCGGTTCATCTTCGACTCGCGCGATGATGCCGGGGACCTGCGCCTGGAGATCCTCAACGACAAGGAGGGCGTGTGGCGCTGCCGCACCACCTTCAACTGCACCGAGGCCTGCCCGCGCGGCATCCAGGTGACCAAGGCGATCGCCGAGGTCAAGCAGGCCGTCCTGGCCGGTTCGTTCTGATCATCCTGAACCCTTAGCGGTACAGGGCCGGGGACCCCGCTCCCCCACCACGCGAAAGCCCCCCGGGATTGTCCCGGGGGGCTTTCGCGTACCGTGCCGTCAGCGGCCGGAGCGCGCCCGCATGTAGGCGTTGACGTCCTTGGAGAACGCCGTGACGATCCACCAGATGTTCACGAGGACGAACAGGACGCTGAGGATCAGCGTCAGGGTCCCGATGACCGGGGAGATCGCCAGGGTGATTCCGATTCCGGCCAGGCCGACGAGCGTGTACAGCGTACCGACCGCTGCCAGCACCGTGCCCAGGATGCGTGCCCAGTTCTTACCGCCACGCAGGCCGAGGAACACCAGCAGGTACAGGATGATCCCCAGCACGATGCTCACGATCATCGTGGCCATGCCGAAGGCCATGCCCAGCTGGACGGACTGCTCGATGATCTCCTCGGACGCCGCCATCCCCTGGGCCTCCAGCTCCGCGGCCGCCGTCTCACGGATCAGGTCCTCGTTGAGGCCCGCGAGGCCGACGATGCCGGAGACCAGGTGGATCCCGAAGGACACCAGGGTCAGCGTCTTCAGCCGGGCCCAGCCCTTGGGCTCGGCCATCTCCTGGCCCACCGCCCCGGGGTCGTAGGCGGTGGTGCCGTACCTGGAGCCCGGGCCGCCGGGTGCGGGGTACGGCTGCTGCTCGGCCGCACCGTAGGGCGGCTGGGGCGCGCCGAACGGTGGCTGGCCCTGGGCCTGCCGGCTGTCCGTTCCGCCCGCTCCGGGGTGCTGGGGTGGGTTCTCGGTCATGGGTGTTCCCCTCTCACGTGATGAATGATGCGTGCTGTGGCCCGGACGCCGGGCCGTACCCGATCGTCACTCGTACCGCAGTGCCTCGATCGGATCCTTCTTCGCGGCCCGGGCCGCAGGCATGGTGCCGGCCAGGAAGGCGATCGCCAGGATCAGGAGCACGATCAGCACGATGGCCATCGGGTCCACGGCGAACAGGGACAGCCCGGCCACCCCGCTCAGCGGGCCGCTGACGAGGGCGGCGTTGCCGGCCAGGCCGACCACGACCCCCAGCCCCACGCCGATCACCGAGCCCATGATCCCGAGCATGACGGCCTCCATGGAGAACAGCCCGAACACCTTGCCGCCGCTCATGCCCAGGGCCTTCATCAGGCCGATCTCCCGGGTGCGTTCCTGCACGGACATCAGAAGGGTGTTGACGATGCCGAAGCTGGCCGCCAGCAGGGCGATCAGCGCGAAGCCGTTGAGCACCCAGGTGACGGTGTCGATGATGCCGGTGATGACGCCGAGCTGGTCCTCCACGGTCATCGCCATGAAGCCCTCCTCGCTCAGCGCGGCCTTGACGGACTGTTCGTTGGCGGCCATGTCCTCGACGTCGGCCACGGCCTGCACGTAGGCCTGCGGCTGCTCGACCTCGAGCCCGGAGGTCTGCAGTCCGTGGAGTTCCTCGTTGAGCGCGCTGGAGGGCATGGGGCTGGCCCCCACGCCCGAGATCGCGGCCTGGGAGACGCCCACGATCTCCGCGTCCACGGTCTGCACCCGCTGGGCCAGGTCCTTGATCCCGAGGGTCACGGTCTCCCCGAGCGCTGCCTCCGGGTCCTCGGTGCCGTAGATCTTGAGCCAGGTCTCCGGGATGGTGATCTCCATGGCGTCCCGGGCCGGTTTCACCCCGGCGGCGAGCTCGAGGGCGGCGGCGTTGGCCGGCAGGTCCATCGACTGCAGCGTGAACTGGTCCCCGTCGGCCGTCTCCAGGTACTCGGCGGCCACGAACACGACCGGCTCCACGTTGGAGAGGTGCTCGACCCGGGCGATCGTCTCGATGTCCTCATCGGTCAGCATCGTCATCCCGAACTCACCGGTGGCCTGTGCCTCCGCGGGATCGTAGGCCACCGGACCGGAGCTGCCGGGCATCTGGGCGGTGGCGTCGACCCCGGGCATGATGGAGATCTGGTCGATCTCGCCGAAACCGGACACCATGGTGTCCACGTACTTGTTGATGCCCGCCCCGAGACCCGAGGTGAGGGTGAGGGTGAAGGCGCCGATGACGATCGCGATGACCGTCAGGAAGGTCCGGGTCTTGGACCGCATCGTGTTGCCGAGCGCGGTCCCCGCGATGTCGACGGCCCTCATGCCCGCTCCTCCCCCGCGTTATCGTCCTGGCCGGCCCTGCCGGCCGTCCCGGCGCCCGGCGCCGTCGGCCCGGCATCCGGTCCGTCCGGTCCCGATCTGTCCGGCCCCGGCTCGTTGAGTCCCGGCCCGTCCACGACGACCGGGGCCGCGTGCTTCCCGTGCCCGCCCGCCCGGCGGGAGCCCTCCCGGGACGACTGTCCGACGCCTGCCCCGGCGGAGCGCACGGCCTCACCCGAGTCATCGGCCACGATCATCCCGTCCTGCATCAGCAGGCGACGCTGGCAGCGCGCGGCGAGGTCGTCGTCGTGCGTGACGATCACGAGGGTGATGCCCCGATCCCGGTGCAGCCCGAAGAGGATGTCCTCCACGACCTCGCCCGTGGCGGTGTCCAGGTTTCCGGTGGGTTCGTCCGCGAAGAGCACGGACGGGTTGTTGACCAGGGCGCGGGCGATGCACGCGCGCTGCTTCTGGCCGCCGGAGAGGTCCGTGGCCCTGTTCCTGGCCTTGTCCGCCATGTCCAGCTGCTCCAGGACCTCCATGCCGCGCCGCCTGCGCTCGGCCGGGCCCACGCCGGCGATCTTCAGCGGCAGGATGACGTTCTCCAGCACGGTCTGGTTGGCGTTGAGAAAGAACTGCTGAAAGACGAAGCCGAAGGTCTCATTGCGCAGTTCTGAGACCTGGGCAGGCTTGAGCTGGCTGACCGGGCGGCCGTTCATGGCCACGACACCGGCCGTCGGCTCGTCCAGCAGGGCCAGCAGGTGCATCAGGGTCGACTTGCCCGAACCGGACTTGCCGACGATCGCCACCGACTCACCCTGCCGGATCTCGAAGGTCAACCCCTTGAGAGCATCGAAGCGGGACTCCCCCCGGCCGTAGACCTTGACCAGGTTCTCGGTCTCGAGAACGGCAGCTGACATGGGATTCCCTCCGTGGTTTCCGGCACCTTGCCGTTCTCATTATCCACGGGCGGAACCCCGCTCCCGGCCGGCGTCGGGCCGGTCGGGATGAACGTCCCGTGAAGCCTCAGTGCGCCGGAGGCAGGAAACCGACCTTGGCGTAGACGTCTGCCAGCACCGGGGAGGCCACCTCGCGGGCCTTGGCGGCCCCGCGGTCCAGCAGCCGGTCCAGCTCGGCCGGGTCGTCCATCAGGGCCAGGGCCCGGGTGCGGATGGGGGCCAGTCGCTCCACCACGGCCTCGGCCAGGTCGACCTTCAGGTGGCCGTACATCCTGCCGGCGTAGGCCTCCTCCAGTTCCGGCACGGACCGTTCGGACACCGCTGCCAGGATGGACAGCAGGTTGGACACCCCGGGCTTGGCCTCGCGGTCGAAGCGGATCTCCGTGCCGTCGTCGGTGACGGCGGACTTGATCCGCTTGGCGATGACCTTGGGCTCGTCGAGGATGTTGATCAGCCCGTTCTGGGACTCCGCGGACTTGGACATCTTCGCCAGCGGGTTCTGCAGGTCGTAGATCCGGGCCCCGTTGACCGGGTAGAAGCCCTCCGGCACCACGAAGGTCTCCCCGTAGCGGGAGTTGAACCGCTGGGCCAGGTCGCGGGTGAGTTCCACGTGCTGGCGCTGGTCGTCCCCCACGGGCACGCCGTGCGGCTGGTACAGCAGGATGTCCGCGGCCATGAGCATGGGATAGGCCAGCAGCCCGACGCCGGCCGCCTCGGCCCCCTGCTTGGAGGCCTTGTCCTTGAACTGGGTCATCCGCTGGGCCTCGCCCATGCCGGTCATGCACATCAGCACCCAGGCCAGCTGGGCGTGCTCGGGCACCTGGGACTGGACGAACAGGGTGGAGCGCTCGGGGTCGATGCCGGCGGCGATGTACTGGGCGGCGGCCACCCGGGTGCGCTTCACCAGGGCCTCGGGATCCTGGGGCACCGTGATGGCGTGCAGGTCCGGGATGAAGAAGTAGGCGTCGAAGTCGTCCTGGACCTTAACCCAGTTGACCAGGGCGCCCAGGTAGTTGCCCAGGTGCAGCGAGTCAGCGGACGGCTGCATGCCGGACAGCACGCGGTGCCGGGTTCCGGCGCCCGCGAGGTGGGCCGTGGAGGCGGTGTCCCGGGCCAGGACGTCGGCGGGCGTCGGGCGGGCGGGGGTACGGGGAGTGGTCGTCTCGGTCATCTCGGCTCCTGAGTGCTCAGAACTGGTAGTCGACCACGAGCGGGGCGTGGTCGGAGAAGCGGGTGTCCCAGCTGGGGGCGCGGTCCACGACCGCGGTGGTCGCCCTGGCGGCCAGCTCGGGGGTGGCCATGTGGTAGTCGATGCGCCAGCCGGCGTCGTTGTCGAAGGCCTGGCCGCGCATGGACCACCACGTGTAGGGCCCGTCCACGTCTCCGGCGAGGTCGCGGTGCACGTCCCGGTAGCCGATCTCCTCGCCGAAGAAGCGGTCGAAGTAGGCGCGCTCCTCCGGGAGAAAACCGGCCTTCTTGACGTTGCCCTTCCAGTTCTTGATGTCCCGCTCGGTGTGGCCGACGTTCAGGTCACCGGTGATGAGGGCGTAGTCCTTCTCGGAGCGCAGTTCGGGCAGGTGCCGGATCATCTCCTCGAGGAACCGGTACTTGTCCACCTGTTTGGGCGTGCCCACGTCACCGGAGTGCACGTAGGCGGAGACCACGGTGAGGACCTTGCCGTCCGGGGCCGTCAGGTCGGCCTCGATCCACCGGCCGGCATCGTGGAAGTACGGGTCCCCGATCCCGACGCGCACCTCCTGCGGTTCCAGGACGGAGGCGATGGCGACTCCGGCCCGGCCCTTGGCGGCGGCCTCGGTCTCCACCACGTGCCAGTCCTGGCCGGTGATGTCCTCCAGCAGGTCCTCCACGATCTGGCGCGGGGCGCGGACCTCCTGCAGGGTCAGCACGTCGACGCCGCGTCCGGCGAACCACGCGCCCATCCCCTTGCGGTGGGCGGCGCGGATGCCGTTGACGTTCACGGTGGCCACGCGCAGCGCGCCGGGCGCCTTGGGGGCGTTGGCGTTGGCGTGGACCACGGGCGCGGCGTCGCTCGTCTCGGTCCCGGTGGGTTCGGTCTGGCTCGGTGCGGCAGCGGAGGAAGTCACGCGTTCCAGCCTATCGCCGACCGCGCAGCGGCGAGGCCGCGGGCCGGCGGCGCCGGTTCAGTTGATGACCTCGCCGGAGATCGGGCCCTCGGGCCCCGCGCCGGGGCCGCGTCCGGAACCGGAGCCCGACGCCGGCCGCCCGGGTCCGGCGGTGCCGGCACCGGACTCCTTGAGCATGTCGCGCGCGTTGGAGGCGGTGATGTGGATGGTCTCCAGGGCGCGGGCGACCATGTCCGTGTCGGCGGCCTCGCCCTTGTCCATCTCCTCGGTGACCACGCGCACCTGCACCTGGACGATCTTGAAGGAGTGGTCCAGCTTGGTGTCCCGCATCGGGTCCGCGGCGGCCCGGCCGGCATCCACCCGGGTGGTGGGAGCCTCGGGGATCCGCGGGGCCAGGGAGGCGGACATGTCCTTCATCCGCCGGTCCACGGACTTGGCACCGCGGCGCACGCCCAGCACCACCAGGACCGCCAGCAGCAGCCAGCCGGCGGAGATGACCACGAGCAGCCAGCCGATGACGTCGTTCTGGTTGGCCGCGAACAGCAACGCCACGAGCAGGACGCCCACCATCACGGCGAACGTGATGCCGCTGCCCTTCGAGGCCCAGTTCCGGGTCCGGCTGCCCGGCCTGCTGTCATGACGGGGGGATCCACTCTCCACTGCTTGCATGCCCCGATTATCCCGCACCCGTGGCACCGCCGTCGCATCCCGTGGCCGACCGCCCCGGCCCGGCGCCCCAATGCCTATCCTGTGAGGTATGTCCCGCATCCCCTCGACGCCCGGTTCCGGGCCGGCCCCGGCCCCGCCAGCGGGGATGCCCCTCTGGAACCGGGGGTTCGTGCTGGCCTGCCTGGCCAACGTGATGATGTTCTTCAACATCCACTTCCTGCTCTCCACGGTGGCCGGCTTCGTGGTGGGCCGGTTCCTGGTGGGCGACTCGGTCGGCGGGGCCGTGGCCTCCGTGTTCATCGTGGGCACGCTCGTCTCCCGGTTCTTCGCGGGCCCCCTCATCGAGAGGTTCGGCGCCCGGCCGCTGCTGCTGGTCTCCTTCGCGGCGTTCGTGGCCGCTCCCCTGCTGTACTGGGCCTCGCCCACCGTCGGCCTGTTGCTGCTGGTGCGCACGGTCCACGGCGTGACGTTCGGCGTGGGCTCGTCGGTGATCGCGGCCACCGCCGTCAACCGGATCCCCGGGACGCGGTTGTCCGAGGGCACCAGCCACTATTCCTCCTCCACGCTGATCGGTGTCGCGGCCGGCCCGATGATCGGCCTGGCGCTGTCCGGGACCGACTTCGGCGTCATGGCCGTCACCGCCTCCGCAGTGTCCCTGCTCGGCCTGCTCATCGCGCTGGCCATGGACTACAGCCCCAGGGATGCCCATGCCGGCGCGCGGGAGCCCTCCGGCACGGACCACCCTGCCGGCACCGAGGCCCGGGCCGCTGCGGAGGGTGGCCGGCCCCGGCCCGGCTGGGCGCGGTTCGTGGAGCCCGGCGCGCTGCCCGCCGCGCTGATCGGCGCCCTGTACTCCCTGGGCTATGCCGGCATCGTCACCTTCCTGGCCTCCCTCACCCAGGAGCGCGGCTTCGGGGCCTCGGCCAGCCTGTTCTTCGGCGTGTACGCGGTGACGGTGCTGGTCTCCCGCCTGTTCACCGGAACGCTCATGGACCGCCGGGGCGCCAACGTGGTGATGCTGCCGGCGTTCGTGCTGTTCGCCGCGGGCCTGGCCGTCATCGCCGTCGCCCCGAACGTCGCGGTGCTGCTGCTGGCCGCCGTGCTCGTGGGGCTGGGCTACGGCCAGCTCCTGTCCGCGGGTCAGGTCATCTGCGTCACCCAGGTGCCCCGCGAGAGGGCCGGCATGGGCGCCTCGACCTTCTTCCTGGGAATCGACGCCGGCATGGGCCTGGGCCCGCTACTGGCCGGTATCCTCGTCCAGGGGCAGGGAACCGCCGGGTTGTACTGGACCCTCGCGGCCTTCCTGCTGGTCCTGGTCCCGGTGTACTGGCTCGTCCAGGGCCGCCGCCTGCGCCGCCCCGCCGTCCCCGTTGCGCCGCCCCCGCCGCCGGCACCCGCCTCAGCCGCCGCACCCCCACCTGCACCGTCCCAGGAGAATCCGTGACCACACCGCCCGCCGGCCCGCCACCCGCCCGCGGCCCCGGCGCCGGCGCCGCCCTGCCCCCGGGCGGGGCACGGATCCTCACGGTGCTGCTGGTGCCGCTGTTCATGTCCCTGATGAGCGTGAGCATCGTCAACGTCGCCCTGCCGGCGATCGAGCAGGACCTGGGCGCGAGCGCCGCCGACCTGCAGTGGGTGCTGGCCGGATACTCGCTGGCCTTCGGGGTGTCCATGGTGCCCGCCGGCCGGGCGGGCGACCTCTGGGGGCGCAAGCCACTCTTCATCGGCGGGATCCTCGTCTTCGTCACCGGTTCCCTGGCCTCGGGACTGGCCGGTGACCCGCTGGTGCTGAACCTCGCCCGGATCCTGATGGGCCTGGGATCGGGGTTGCTCAACCCCCAGATCATCGGGATCATCCAGAACGTCTTCCACGGCCGCGCGCGCGGACGGGCCTACGGGATGCTCGGCACCATCGTGGGGCTCGGGGTGAGCATCGGTCCCACGCTGGGCGGGGTCTTCGTCGACGTGCTCGGCCCGGAGTGGGGCTGGCGCGCCACCTTCCTGGTCAACGTGCCCATCGGGCTACTCGCGGCCGCCCTGACGGCGTACTGGCTGCACCCGCCGGCGCGGCCTCGGTCGGCGGAGGCGGACCGCTCCCTGGCCGCCCTCGATCCGGTGGGCGCGCTGCTGCTGGCCGCGGCCGTCGTCGGGATCATGGTGCCGTTCATCCTGCCGGGCACCTGGTACCTGCTGGCCGCCTCGGCCGCCTTCGCCGGGCTCTGGTGGTGGTGGGAGGCGCGGATGAAGTCCCGTCAGGCGGTCACGGGCCGCGCTCCCATGGTGGACCCCTCGCTGTTCCGCATCCCCTCGTTCACGATCGGCACGGTGGCCACGGCGGCCTTCCTGGCCGCGACCCCCGGGCTCTGGGCCGTCCAGGCCATGGTCACCCAGCAGGGCCTGGGACTGCCGGCCCTGGCCGCGGGCCTGACCAGCCTGCCCGCGTCCCTGCTGATCATGGTGCTCTCCCCCACCATCGGCGGATTCGTCCACCGCCTCGGTCCGGTGTTCGTGGTGGCCGGTTCGCTCCTGTCCCTGGTGGCCATGGCCCTGGGCGGGACGGCCTTCCAGCGGATCGCCGCCGGTGAGTGGCCGTACTGGACCCTGGCCGCCGCCCTGGCGCTGCTGGGCCCTGCCCAGGCGCTGGTGATGACCAGCACCCAGGTGCTGACCATGCACGACGTCCCGCTGCGCGCGGCCGGAGCGGCCGGCGGGGTCTCCCAGACCGCCCAGCGCGTGATGACGGCCATCGGCCTGTCCGCCGTGACCGCGGCCTTCTACGCCGCGCTCGGCGTCCGGGGCGACGGGGCGGAACCGGGACAGCTGGTCTACGGGGAGGCCGCCGTGGCCGCCGTGGCGGTGGTGGCCGGCTTCCTGTCCGTCACGCTGCTCGCGGGCGTCGTCGACCTGCTCCGGCGCCGGCGCAACGGGACCCTGTCCCTGCCGGACGACTCCCCCGCCGGCTGACCGGTTCAGCGCAGGAACAGCGCCCGCAGCCGGTGCGAGGTGAACACCAGGCCGAGGACGATCATCACCGCGAAGTACAGCACGTGCACGGCCGTGAACGGGGTGAGGACCCCCACGCTCAGCTGGCGCATCAGCTCCACCCCGTGCCACAGGGGGAGGGCCTGGATCAGCCACTGCACCGCCTGCGGGTAGACGGACAGCGGGAAGAACGTGGCCGAGAACAGGAACATCGGCATCAGCACCAGCATGATCCAGTCCATCTGCTGGAAGGTCGTCAGGTAGCTGGTCACGGCCATGCCGACCGCCGCGAACGCGAAGGCGATCAGCACCGCGGCCGGGATCAGCAGTACCGCCCACCAGCTGGCCACCAGCCCCAGGCCGGCCATCACCACCAGGAACGCCACCGAGTACAGCCCGCCCCGGATCAGGGCCATGGTGATCTCCCCCAGCGCCACGTCCACCGGGCCGAGGGAGGTGTTGAGCATGGTCTGGTAGAGCTTGGACATCCGCATCCGGAAGAACACGTTCCAGGTGGAGTCGTAGATCGCCCCGTTCATGGCGGAGACGGCCAGCAGTGCCGGGGCGATGTACTGCCCGTAGCCGACCGGCCCGCCCGGCCCCTCGACCTGCCCGACCAGCCCGCCCAGCCCCAGGCCCAGGCTGAGAAGGTACAGCACCGGTTCGAAGAAGCCGGAGGCGAAGATCGCCCAGTTGGAGGTCTTCAACGCCCGGAAGCCTCGCTCCAGCACGGCCCGGACGTTGCCGCCGTACATCCCGGCCCCGGGTCCGGTGCGCACCCGGATCGGGGGCATCGCCGGGACGGTCCGGTCCGCGCCCGTGTCCTCCGCCGGGGTGGCGCTGTCCGCGGTCCGGATCCGTGCCCACCCGGCACGCAGGTGGGCGATCCCGCGCCGGCCGGCGGGGACGGCGTCGGGATCCTCCCGGCCCGGCACCCATCCCAGCCGGCGGGTGTAGATCCTGTGCACGAGCGCCCATCCGGTGGCCGTGAGCACGAGCAGGTAGGCCACGTGCAGCACGGTCAGCCAGACGGGTTCGTCCAGGCCGTACGAGGCCACCCGGCCCAGCTGGGCGGCGTGCCACTGCGGGGAGAGCCAGCCGATCCACTGCAGCACCGGTGGCAGCGTGGCCAGGGGGTAGAACGTCCCGGAGAACAGGAACAGCGGCATGATCAGGAACCGCTGGAGCAGGGCGTACTGGCCGGCGTCCCGCTTCAGGGAGGCGGAGAAGGCCATGATGGGCAGGCCGATGGCCAGCCCGCCGAGCGTGCCGGTGATGACCTGGACCCAGCCCCAGGGACTGCTCACCACCCCGAAGGCGAGCATGACCACCAGGAACAGCGCCGACTGGACCACGAAGCGCAGCAGCACGGCGAGGACGTGGCCGGCCGCGATCTGCCAGGGCTGCAGCGGCGAGGCCTGCGGGGCGTAGTAGAGCCGGTGCCACGTGAAGCCGTCCATGACCGGGTAGGTGAACTCGACCGCGGCGGCCATCAGGGTGCCCGCGGCCAGTAGGGCCGGGGCGATGAACGCCGCGTAGCCGACGCCGTCCAGGACCTGCTCGCCCCCGTCGATCAGCGAGGCCAGGCCCACGCCCATGGCGAGCAGGTAGACCAGCGGCTCGCCCAGCGCCTCGAACACGATCACCGCGCCGTACTTGCGCATGGTCCGCAGGTAGTGCTCGGCGTAGTACCAGGGCCCGGTCCGGCGCGCCCGGGCGGCGGACTCGGCCGGTGTCAGGGGCAGCCTCCCGCTGCGATGGACCCGTTCCACGAGGACGGCCTCGGGGTCCGCCGTCCCCCCGGGCTGCCGTACCGGGGCGGGCGGCTCAGTCAACGAGGCTCCGACCTGTCAGGGTGAGGAACACGTCCTCCAGGGAGGACCGGCGCACCAGGGAGGTGACCGGTTCCAGGCCCAGGCCGGCGACCGCCTCCAGCGCCGCCTCGCCATCGCGGGCGTAGACCAGGACCCGGTCCGGCAGGGACTCGATCCGGTCCGCCAGCGGGGCACCCGTCACGGTGGGGCGGCCGGGCAGTTCGCGCTCCAGCCGGGCCGCGACCGCGGCGTTGCGGTCCGCGCCGAACCGCACCTCGAGCACCTCCCGGCTGGAGTGCCGGCGGATGAGCTGGGCCGGGGACCCCTCGGCCATGATCCGCCCCCGGTCCACCACGATCAGCCGGTCGCACAGCTGCTCGGCCTCGTCCATGTAGTGCGTGGTGAGCACCAGCGTGGTGCCCTGCTCCTTGAGCCGGAACAGCCGGTCCCAGAGGATGTGCCGTGCCTGCGGGTCCAGTCCGGTGGTGGGTTCGTCCAGCAGCAGGATCCGCGGCTCGTTGACCAGTCCGCGGGCGATCACCAGGCGGCGCTTCATGCCGCCGGAGAGGTCGTCGACCTTCGTGTCCGCACGGTCCGTGAGCTGGGCGAACTCCAGCAGCTCCATGGCCTTGGGCCGCAGGTAGGAGTACGGCAGGCCGAAGTACCGGCCGTAGACGATCAGGTTGTCCCGGACCGTGAGCTCCTCGTCCAGGTTGTCCCGCTGCGGCACCACACCCAGGTGCGCCCGCACCTCCGGGCCCTTGCGCTCCGGGTCCAGGCCCATGATGGACAGGGTCCCGGCCGTGCGCTGGGAGACGCCGCCGATCATCCGCATGACCGTGGACTTGCCCGCCCCGTTGGGGCCGAGCAGTCCGAAGGACTCCCCCGGGCGCACGGCGAAGTCGATGCCGTCCACGGCGGTGAAGTCCCCGTAGCGCTTGACCAGCCCCCGGGCCTCGATCACGGCGGCAGGAGGCCCCGCGGGCACGCCGGTCACCGCCACCGACCCCGCGCGACGGGCGTCACGGGACTCACGTCTCACCTGCGCGATCCTAGACCAGCGGGTGGCCGCTCGGCATCGTCCCGGGCGCCGGGGCGGCGGCCCAACGCGCCGCGGTCCTGCATCGCGGCCTCATGACACGACGGTGACAGGGGTCTCACGCCTGCGAGACCAGGATCATATACGATCTGTGGGTCGGCGTGACGGGTCTCACGGCCCCCGCCACCGGTCCACGAGGCCGGCCACCTGAACATCCACCACCGAGGTTTCCAGACGTGACAGCTTCCAGCACCATGACCAGGCCCCGTGCCAATCAGCGGCGGGTCGCCGCGGCCACCCTGGTCGGCACCACCGTCGAGTGGTACGACTTCTTCATCTACGCCACCATCGCCGCGCTGGTGTTCGGTGACCTGTTCTTCGCCCCTGCGGGCGCGGGCTTCAGCCAGATCATCACCTTCGCCTCGGTCGGCATCTCCTTCCTCTTCCGTCCCCTCGGGGCGTTCCTGGCGGGCCACTACGGGGACAAGCTCGGCCGGAAGGTGATCCTCGTGGTCACCCTGGTCATGATGGGCGGGGCCACCACGCTGATCGGCCTGCTGCCCACCTTCGAGGCGATCGGCATCGCCGCGCCGCTGCTGCTCCTGTTGCTGCGCGTCCTGCAGGGCATCTCCGCCGGCGGCGAATGGGGCGGTGCGGTCCTCATGGCCGTGGAGCACGCCCCCGCCGAGCGTCGCGGCCTGGCCGGTGCCGTCCCGCAGCTCGGCGTGCCCCTGGGCCTGCTCCTGGCCACCGGCGTGACGGCGCTGATGACCGGTGTGGTCTCCCCCGGTGCTGCCTTCGTGGAATGGGGCTGGCGCTGGCCGTTCATCGCCTCGATCGTGCTCATCGCCGTCGGCTACCTGGTGCGGGTCGCCGTGGACGAGTCCCCCGTGTTCCAGGAGATCGCCGAGGCCAAGCAGCGCGAGTCCGTGCCCGTCGTCGAGCTGTTCCGCAAGCACTGGCACCTGGTGCTCATCGCGGCCCTGGTCTTCGTCGGGAACAACGCCGTCGGCTACATGTCGACGGGCGGGTTCATCCCGTCCTACGCGACGGGCGAGGCCGTCGGCCTGGACTCCACCGACGTGCTGGTGGCGATGACGTTCGCCGCCGCCGTGTGGTTCTGCTCGACCCTGGCAGCCGGCCTGCTCTCGGACCGGATCGGCCGCAAGCTGACCTACCAGATCGGCTACGCGTGGCTGGCCCTGTGCGTCTTCCCGCTGTTCTGGCTGATCAACACCGGCGAGCTGGGCATGCTGTACCTGGCCCTGTTCCTGGTCTGCATCGGCACCGGCCTGACCTACGGCCCCCAGGCGGCGCTGTACTCCGAGCTGTTCCCGGCCTCGGTGCGCTTCTCCGGGGTGTCCATCTCGTATGCGATCGGCGCGATCCTCGGTGGCGCCTTCGCCCCGATGATCGCCCAGGCCCTCCTGGAACGGACGGGCGGCTCCACGGCGATCTCCGTCTACCTCCTGGTGGCGGTCCTTGTGGCGCTGGCGGCCGTGAGCCTCGTGCGCGACCGCCGGGGCATCGACCTGTCCATCCACAACCAGGCCGAGCAGGAGACCGGCGCCACGGTCTTCGGCCCGGCTCCGGCGCCGCAGAAGGTCTCCGCCTGAACCCGCCCCCCGGCCCGGCCGGGACGACGCCGAAGGCCGGCCCTCCCCGTCAGGGGTGGGCCGGCCTTCGGCGTGTTCGCCCGGATTCATCGCAGGATGGACGCATCACCATGTCCTGCCGGGATGACCAGTCCATCGGGGCATGAAGAATGCTCCCGCCGGCGCCCCGCGCGGTTCAGTCCCGCTCGGGCTCCGTCCAGCCGCCGGCGGCCGCGGCGCGCTCGGCGGCCTCGACCACGTTGGCCAGCAGCATCACCCGGGTCATCGGGCCGACACCGCCGGGGTTCGGGGCCATCCAGGACGCCTTCTCGGCCACGCCGGGGTCCACGTCGCCGGTGATCCGGGCCTTGCCGTCCTCGCCCTCGACGCGGGAGACGCCCACGTCCAGCACGATCACCCCGTCCTTGACGTCCTCCGGCCGGACCATGTGGGCCACCCCGGCCGCGGCGATGATGACGTCCGCGCGGGCCAGTTCGGCCTTGAGGTCCTTCGTGCCGGTGTGGGCCAGCACCACGGTGGCGTTGACGTCACGGCGGGTCAGCACGAGCCCGGCGGGTCGGCCGATGGTCACACCGCGGCCGATCACCAGGACCACCTTGCCGTTGAGATCGATGCCGTAGTGCTTCAGCAGCTCCACGCAGCCCTTGGGGGTGCACGGCAACGGCGAGTCCAGCTCCCCGCCGACCGAGGCCACCAGGCGCCCCAGGTTCATCGGATGCAGCCCGTCGGCGTCCTTGGCCGGGTCGATCGCCTCGAGGATGCGGTCGGTGTCGATGTGCTTGGGCAGCGGCAGCTGCACGATGTACCCGGTGCAGGCCTCGTCCGCGTTGAGTTCCTCGACCACGGCCAGGAGCTCCTCCTCGGTGGTCGAGGCGGGCAGGTCCTTCCGGATGGAGGCCACGCCCACCTCGGCGCAGTCGCGGTGCTTGCCCCCCACGTAGGACTGGGAACCCGGGTCCTCGCCCACCAGGATGGTGCCCAGACCGGGCACGATGCCCTGCCCGCGCAGGACCTCCACCCGCCGGGTGAGGTCCTCCTTGATGGCGGCGGCCGTGGCGCGGCCGTCGAGCTTCTGTGCGGTCATGGCTGGATCACGCTTCCTTGCGGGGGTCGGCCGAAGATATATCTATCACCATAGTGATGCGGTGGGGACGTGTCACCAGCCTTCGAGGCCCTCGTACAGGGGGAAGTCGGTGGCGAGCTTCTGCACGCGGGCCTTCAGGGCCTCCAGGTCCGGGCCCGGCTTGAGGGCCTGGGCGACGATGTCCGCCACCTCGGCGAACTCCTCGGTCCCGAAGCCGCGGGTGGCCAGGGCCGGGGTGCCGATGCGCAGGCCGGAGGTGGTCATCGGCGGGCGCGGGTCCCACGGGATGGAGTTGCGGTTGACGGTGATGCCGACCTCGTGGAGCAGGTCCTCGGCCTGGCGGCCGTCGAGCTCTGCGTGGCGCAGGTCCACCAGGATCAGGTGCACGTCGGTGCCACCGGTCAGCACGGAGACCCCGTGCTCGGTGACGTCGGCCCCCATCAGGCGCTCGGCCAGGATCTGGGCGCCCTCGATGGTGCGGCGCTGGCGCTCGGCGAACTCCTCGGAGGCGGCGATCTTGAAGGCCACGGCCTTGCCCGCGATCGCGTGCATCAGCGGGCCGCCCTGCTGACCCGGGAACACGGCCGAGTCGATCTTCTTGCGGTACTCCTCCCTGCAGAGGATGAAGCCCGAGCGGGGCCCGGCGAGGGTCTTGTGCGCGGTGGAGGTCACGACGTCGGCGTGGGGCACCGGGTTCGGGTGCAGTCCCGCGGCGACCAGCCCGGCGAAGTGGGCCATGTCCACCCAGAGCTTGGCCCCCACCTCGTCCGCGATGGAGCGGAACGCCTCGAAGTCCAGCTGGCGGGAGTAGGCGGACCAGCCCGCCACGATGACGGCCGGCTTGGCCTCGATCGCCTTCTCGCGGACCTTGTCCATGTCGATCCGGTAGGTGTCCGGTTCCACCTCGTAGGCGGCGATGTTGTAGTTCTTGCCGGAGAAGTTCAGCTTCATCCCGTGGGTCAGGTGGCCGCCGTGGGCCAGCGACAGGCCCATCAGGGTGTCCCCGGGCTGCATGAGGGCGGTCATCAGGGCCACGTTGGCTTGGGCGCCGGCGTGCGGCTGGACGTTGACGTGCTCGGCGCCGAAGAGGGCCTTGGCCCGCTCGATCGCCAGGTTCTCGGCCACGTCCACGTACTCACAGCCGCCGTAGTACCGCCGTCCGGGGTACCCCTCGGCGTACTTGTTCGTCAGCACCGAGCCCTGGGTCTCGAGGATGGCGCGCGGCACGAAGTTCTCGGAGGCGATCATCTCCAGGGTGTCCCGCTGGCGGCCCAGCTCCTGGTCCAGGACGGCCGCGATCTCGGGGTCGACGTCGGTCAGGGGACGGTTGCTGAGGGACGCGGACGTCGTGGTGTTCGGCTGGGTCACGAGAAGCTCCTGCTGGCATGGTCTGGGGATTCTGGTCTGGCGCCCGGACCCAGGCGGGCGGTCCGGTCGCCGGTCGGGGCCGACGGCGTCGGCACCACGCAGCGCCGCTTCCCGGTGGTGGTCCACCTGCGCCAGTCGCGGCCTGCGCCCCATCGTAGCGTGGTGACGGGCGCTGACCGCCTGCAATACTGCGGGACGTGACCTCCACCGAAGAGCTGCTCGACGCCGTCGTGATCGGAGCCGGCCAGGCGGGCCTGAGCGCGGCCGGGCAGCTGCTCCGCAAGCGGGTGGAGCCCGGCACCGGGTTCGTGGTGCTGGACGCCAACGACGGTCCGGGAGGGGCGTGGCGACACCGCTGGGACGCACTGACCTTCGACGCCGCACACGGGATCCACGACCTGCCCGGGATGCCGCTGGGCACGCCCGATCCCCGGGAACCGGCCAGTCGCGTGGTGTCCCGGTACTACGGCGCCTACGAGGAACAGCTGGCGCTGCCCGTGATCCGGCCGGTGGACGTGCGGAGCGTGGACCACCTCCAGGGGGTCTTCACCGTCACCGCGGCCGACGGACGGCAGTGGCGCGCCCGGACCGTGATCAATGCGACCGGCACCTGGGACAGCCCGTACGTGCCCTACTACCCGGGCATCGCCGAGTTCACCGGCCGTCAACTGCACACGCGCGGGTTCACGGCGGCCCAGGACTTCACCGGCCGGAGCGTGCTGGTGGTCGGTGGTGGCACCTCGGCCCTGCAGTTCCTGCTGCAGTTGCACGAGGCCGGCGCCACCACGGTCTGGACCACGCGCCGCGCCCCGGACTGGACGGACCGGTTCCTCGACGCCTCGTGGGGCGTGGACGTGGAGTCCTCCGTGTCCGCCCGCACCACCATGGGCCTGCCGCCGCTGTCCGTGGTCGCCGCGACCGGGCTGCCCGTCACAGAGCAGTACCTGGCGGGGATCGCGGCGGGCGTGCTCGTCAGCCGGGGACCGCTGCGCCGCATCACCCCGGGCGGCGCCGTGCTGGACGGGCCGGGCCCCGACGGCGGCCGGGTCCCCTCCCAGGGCGACGTCGCCGACCGCCTGCTGGCACCCGGGGGTCCGGCCTCCGGTGGGCTGGACCGGGTGCCCGCACTGACCGGCCGGGCCTGCACGGCCGTGTCCTCGGAGGACCCGCTGACCACCTGGGAGACGCCGGTGGACACGATTCTGTGGGCCACGGGGTTCCGCGCCTCCCTGGATCACCTGTCCCCGCTGCACGTCCGCGAGCGCGGCCGAGGCGTGCGGATGGAACGCGACGGCGTGACGGTGGCGAAGATGCCCGGGCTGTTCCTGGTCGGTTACGGCGCCTCGGCCTCCACGATCGGCGCCACCCGGGCCGGCCGCCGTGCGGCGGTCCAGGCGGCGGCCTGTCTCTGAGGGCGTCCCGACCGTTCATCACCGGTTCACCGGCGGTCCTATTTATGAGTAACTCAGAATATGGCATAGTGGGGGCCATGAGTTCAGCGAGCCGGCGAGAGCCTGTCCGGGCACCGGAGGAGAGCACCGCCCACGGTGCCGCCTCCCTGCCCTGGGCTGCGCGGGTGCGCTCGTCCGGCCTGCGGGTCACCAAGCAGCGACTGGCCGTCCTGGACGCCCTGGAGCGCACCCCGCACGCCACGGCGGACCAGGTGCTGGCGGCCGTGCGGCAGTCCCTGCCGGAGATCACCGTGCAGTCGGTCTACACCGTGCTGCACTCCCTGACGGACGCGGGACTGCTGCGCCAGCTGGACCTGGCCAACTCCCCGGCGCGCTACGAGACCCGGGTGGCGGACAACCACCACCATGCCGTGTGCACGGGGTGCGGTCGCATCGAGGACGTGGCCTGCGCCGTCGGGCACGCACCGTGCCTGACCCCCGCGGACGCGCACGGCATGGCCATCCGGGTGGCCGACGTCGTCTACCAGGGACTCTGCGCCGACTGCGCCGCCCAGGACGCCGGTGCCGCCGGCACCCCAAGCCCCCGGGACGCCCACCAGGGCTGACCGGACCTTCACCCACCCAACCCACCATCCCCGACCAAGGAGAACGTGATGACGGAAACCACTCCGCATGCAACGGGTTCGACCACCCAGGCCGGCATCCCCGCCGTCAGCGACCGCAACTCGCTGACCGTCGGCAGCAACGGCCCCATCGTGCTGCACGACAGCCACCTCGTGGAGACGCTGCAGCACTTCAACCGGATGAACGTGCCCGAGCGTCGGCCGCACGCCAAGGGCTCCGGCGCCTTCGGTGTCTTCGAGACCACCGAGGACGTCAGCGGCTACACCAAGGCAGCCCTGTTCCAGAAGGGCGCCAAGGTCCGCATGCTGGCCCGCTTCTCCACCGTCGCCGGCGAGCTGGGCTCCCCGGACACCTGGCGTGACGTGCGCGGCTTCGCCCTGAAGTTCTACACCGAAGAGGGCAACTTCGACCTCGTCGGCAACAACACCCCGGTCTTCTTCGTGCGCGACCCCATGAAGTTCCCGCACTTCATCCGCTCGCAGAAGCGCCTGCCGGACTCCGGCCTGCGCGACGGCACCATGCAGTGGGACTTCTGGACCAACAACCCGGAGTCGGCCCACCAGGTCACCTACCTCATGGGCGACCGCGGCCTGCCCAGCACCTGGCGCCACATGAACGGCTACGGCTCCCACACCTACATGTGGGTCAACGAGGCCGGCGAGAAGTTCTGGGTGAAGTACCACTTCGAGTCCCGCCAGGGCGTGGAGTCCCTCTCGAACGAGGAGGCCGAGCAGCTGGCCGGCGCCAACGCCGAGTACCACCGCCAGGACCTGTTCGAGGCCATCAAGCGCGGCGAGTTCCCGCAGTGGGACCTGTACGTCCAGGTCATGCCGTACGAGGAGGCCAAGACCTACCGGTTCAACCCCTTCGACCTGACCAAGACCTGGTCCAAGAAGGACTACCCGCGGATCAAGGTCGGCACCATGACCCTGAACGAGAACCCGACGAACCACTTCGCCGAGATCGAGCAGGCGGCGTTCTCCCCGGCCAACATGGTGCCGGGCATGGGCATGAGCCCGGACAAGATGCTGCTGGGCCGCAACTTCGCCTACCAGGACGCCCAGCGCTACCGCATCGGCACCAACTTCCAGCAGCTGCCGGTCAACAAGCCGGTCAACGAGGTGCACACCTACAACTTCGAGGGCAACATGTGGTACGACCACTCCGGCGCCCGCCCGGTGTACGCCCCGAACTCCTTCGGCAGCTCGTGGTCGGACGAGACCGGTGCCGTGGACGTCAGCTGGGAGAACGACGGCGAGCTCGTCCGGTCGGCCTACGCCCTGCACACCGAGGACGACGACTTCGGCCAGCCCCGGACCCTGCTGAACGAGGTGTTCGACGACGCCCAGCGCGACCGCTTCGTGCAGACCGTCGCCGGAGCCCTGGACGGCGTCCAGGAGCCCGTGCTGTCCAACGCCTTCCAGTACTGGAAGAACGTGGACGCCACCATCGGCCAGCGCATCGAGGACGCCGTCAAGTCGAACCTGGACGGGGCCACCGTTCCCGGCATGGGCGTCGACGCGGGCGAGACGGTCGGGGCCTCCGCGCGCTGATCCCGCGGTCACCGCTGACCCCCGGGGCGCCGCGGCGGCCCGGGACGGCGTCACCGGCCTGACCCACCGGGACCGGACGGTCCCGCCGGGCCGGACATGACCCGTACATGACAAGGGCTGGTACCTGCCGTGGGCAGGTGCCAGCCCTTCGTCGTGGACCGCCGGTCGGTGGCACGCCCCGCCGTGGTCCTTGGCGGTCGTTCCTCGACGGTCGCCCTGTGGCCCGGGACGGTCTACGACCCGTCAGCGGCTCACCGACCGGCGGCGTGGCTCCCGCCGCGACCCTCGTCGCGCGCGTCGGCCTCGTCCGCTCCGTGCGCGTCGCCGGCCTGGCCCTCCTCGCCACTCACGGGCTCGTCGGCGCGGCCTGCCTCACCCCTCGGGCGCGTCTCCTCGACCGGGGGAGCCTCCTCACCCGGGCGCGTGTCCGCCTCCGGGCGGACGTCCTCGACCGGGCGCGTGTCCGCCTCCGGACGGACGTCCTCGACCGGGCGCGTGTCCGCCTCCGGGCGGACGTCCTCGACCGGACGGGTGTCCTCCGCCGGACGGGTGTCCTCCGCCGGGCGGTCGACGACCGTCTCCCCGTCTCCCGCCGACCAGTTGTCCACGTCCTGGACGACGTCGGGCTGCGACTGGGTGGGCCGATCCGCCGCCACGGGGGCGGCGTGGCGACCCTGCGGCGGTGCGGCCCCGGAGTCTCCCGCGACGTCGTCCCGCCTCGCCGGGGGCTCGCCGTCCGCGTCCGGGGCGTGGCCGTCGTCGTACTCCGCCGGCAGGACGCCGGCGTGCGAGCCGGGCCGGTCCCGCTCCCCCAGTTCCTCGAGCGGGTCCGAGCCATCCCGGCGCCGGCCCTCCCGATCGGTGTCCACGGACGGGTCCTTCCGGTCCGCCTCCCGCAGCTGCGCCTCCAGCGCGCTGGCCGCGGAATCGGCCTCCTGCTGCCGCTCCTCGGCCTCGGCACGCAACTCGCGCGCGCGTTCCTCGGCGGTCTCGGCCTCGCGCTGCACGGACTCCGCCGCGCGCGCCTCCGCTGCCGCCAGTTCCTGTTGGCGCACGGCCTGATGGCGGATCCGCTCCGCCTCCTGCCGGTCAGCCTGGCGTTTGCGGGCGCGCCGGCGGTTCCCCGCGATGACGACGATCACCACGATCAGGATGAGCACCACCAGGGCGATGATGAGCCAGAGGATCTGCTGGTCGTTCATGACGTGTCCTTCTGCAGTGGCCGGGACGACGCCGGGCCAGGCCTCCGCCCGGCGTCCGTCACCGCGGCGGGGCCGTCGGTGACCTCATGCGGCCCACTGTGCCACAGGCGGCAGCCCAGCCCCATGCCTGAGCGCTTCCCCTCCCCTCCCGCCACAGACCCGTCCCTACTCGGGCGTTGCCTTCGCGTCCTCCCCGTCCGGAGTACCCTTCCCCTACACGCCGATATGTGGTGTACACCACTATGACGATAGGTATAGGATCCGAGCATGAGCGCTTCTCAGTCGACTGCGTCCCCGAGCAAGATGGTGTTGACGCTGTCCTGCACCAACACCCGAGGCATCGTCCACGCCGTCTCGGGCGCCCTGTTGTCGGTGGATGCTGACATCACCGAGTCCAAGCAGTTCGACTCCCCCGAGTCCGGCAGCTTCTTCATGCGGGTGGAGTTCAACACCGGCGAGCCGCTGGAGCGGGTCCGCGAGGCCCTGACGCCCGTCGAGGAGCAGTTCGACATGGAGCTCGGCCTGTGGGAGGCCTCCCGGAAGACCCGCACCCTGGTGATGTGCTCCAAGGACGGGCGCACCCTCAACGACCTGCTGTTCCAGCACCGGACCGGCACGCTGCCGATCGACATCCCGGTGATCGTCTCCAACCACCTCGAACTGCAGCCGATGGCGTACTTCTACGGGATCCCCTACGTGCACATCCCGTTGGTGAAGAACGACGACGGGACGGACAACAAGGCCGAGGCCGAGCGCAAGCTCATGGAGCTCGTGCGCATCTACGACATCGAGCTCGTGGTGCTGGCCCGCTACATGCAGGTGCTCTCCGACGACCTGTGCCGCCGGCTCGGCGGCAAGGCCATCAACATCCACCACTCCTTCCTGCCCTCCTTCAAGGGCGCCCGGCCCTACCACCAGGCCCACGAACGCGGCGTCAAGCTCATCGGCGCCACCGCCCACTACGTCACCCCGGACCTGGACGAGGGCCCCATCATCGACCAGACGGTCCAGCGCGTCACCCACGCCCAGTCCGCCCGCGACTTCGTCAACCTCGGCCGCGAGGTCGAGGGCTCCACGCTGTGCCGGGCCGTGCGCTGGCACGCCGAGCACCGCGTCCTGCTCGACGGCAACCGCACCGTCGTCTTCGACTGACCAGAGACAATGACCCGGTCCGTGCGGCGCTGGGGGGCGTGGCCCCTCGGCGCCCCCGGCGGGGACGACATGGTTACTCTGGTGACATGGCACACCTGATCACGATCGCCGGCGCCACGCCGTCCGTCCACGAGTCCGTCTTCCTGGCCCCCACCGCCACCCTCTCCGGGGACGTGGCGATGGGTCCGCAGTCCTCCGCCTTCTACGGCGTGTCCGCCCGCGGGGACAGCGCCCCGATCCGCGTGGGCGAGAGGACGAACCTGCAGGACAACGTGGTCCTGCACGCCGACGCCGGCTTCCCCTGCACGCTGGGCCACGACATCTCGGTGGGCCACTCCGCCGTCGTCCACGGGGCCACGGTCGAGGACGGCTGCCTGGTGGGCATGTCCGCCACCATCATGAACGGGTCGGTCATCGGCACCCAGTCGCTGGTGGCCGCCGGCGCCCTGGTGCTCGAGGGGACCGTGGTCCCCCCGCGCTCACTCGTGGCCGGAGTGCCCGCCAAGGTCCGCCGCGAACTGACGGACGAGGAGGTCGCCTCCCTGGGCACCAACTCCGCCACCTACGTGGAACTGGCGGCGAAGCACCGCGACGCCACCGCCTGACGGGGCCCCACCGAACCGGTCCTGGCGGGCCCAGGCCCTCGGGGCCAGGGACCTGCCGGGGACGCGATCCGCGGCCCCGGCAGGCCGGTCAGGCCTTCTGCGCGTCCCGCTCCCTCGCGGCCGCCAACTCCCGCTCGCGTTCCTCGGCCGCCATCCGCGTGAGTTCCGCGCCGGCCTCCGCGTCCCGGGTGAGGTTCTCCCCGGACTCGGGGTCGAAGATGTGGATCCGCGAGGTGTCCACCCAGAGCTCGACGGGCCGCCCCGGTCGCACCCTCGACTCGGCGGAGAGGGTCGTGACGACCTGCGGGCGCAATTCGTCGGCGTCCATGTCCGCGGCCAGGTCGGACAGCAGGCGGCGCACCTTCTCGTCGGGCTCGAACTCGATGTACCCGTACTGCTCGTGTCCCAGCCACTCCAGGTGCGACAGTTCAGCGGTGAACACAGAGCCCTTGGACATCTTGGCCTCGTCCACCAGCGTCGCGTCCTCGAAGAACTCGGGCCGGACGCCGACCAGGACCAGGTCCTTGCCCTGGGCCACGGCCGCCCGGTCGGCCGGGATGGGGATGTCACCGATCGGGGTCGAGAGCACGGTCCCGCCGGAGCCCTCCGTGATCGTGGCAGGCAGGAAGTTCATGGACGGGGACCCGATGAAACCGGCCACGAAGAGGTTGACCGGCTGTTCGTACAGCTCGCGCGGGCTGGCGACCTGCTGCAGGATGCCCTTCTTAAGCACCGCCACCCGGTCCCCCAGGGTCATCGCCTCCGTCTGGTCGTGCGTGACGTAGACGCTCGTGACACCGAGCGAGCGCTGCAGCTGGGCGATCTCGGCCCGCATCTGGCCGCGGAGCTTGGCATCGAGGTTGGACAGCGGCTCGTCGAACAGGAACGCGTCCGCCTCCCGCACGATCGCCCGTCCCATCGCCACGCGCTGGCGCTGGCCGCCGGAGAGGTTCGCCGGCTTGCGGTCCAGGTGCTCGGTGAGTTCGAGCATCTTGGCCGCCCGCTGGACCTTCTCGTCCACCGATCCCCCACCGTTGGTGTCCTTGGCCAGGCGCAGCGGGAAGGCGATGTTCTCGTACACCGTCAGGTGCGGGTAGAGCGCGTAGTTCTGGAACACCATCGCCAGGTTGCGGTCCTTGGGGGCGGCCTCGTTCATCCGCCGGCCGTTGATCTGCAGTTCGCCGGAGGTGATGTCCTCCAGCCCGACGATCATCCGCAGCAGGGTCGACTTCCCGCAACCGGACGGGCCCACGAGGATGACGAACTCCCCGTCGGCGATGTCCAGGGACACGTTGTTCACGGCCGGGAAGCCGTCGTCATACTTCTTGACGATGTTCTTGAGGGTGATGGAGGCCATGTGGATTCCCTTTCGTTTCCTGCGCTCAGCCCTTGACCGCGCCCGAGGTCAGGCCTGCGACGATCTGCTTCTGGAAGAGCATGACCAGCAGCACCACGGGAATGGTGACGATGATTGCCGCAGCCGAGATCGCACCGGTGGGCGATTCGAACTGCGAGGCACCGGTGAAGAACGCCAGTGCCGCCGGAACCGGACGGGCCGCTTCCGTGGAGGTCAGTGAGATGCCGTAGACGAAGTCGTTCCAGGCGATGAAGAACGCGATGATCGCCGTCGTGAACACCCCCGGCGCCGCCAGCGGCACGATCACCTTGCGGAACGCCTGCAGCGGGGTGGCCCCGTCCACCTGGGCCGCCTGCTCCAGCTCCCAGGGGATCTGCTGGAAGAACGCCGCCAGGGTCCAGATGGCGATCGGCAGCGTCAGGGACAGGTAGGGGATGATCAGGCCGGGCCAGGTGTCGTACAGCCCGATGCTGCGCCACAGGTTGAACAGCGGGGTGACCAGCGAGATCACCGGGAACATGGACACCATCAGGGAGACCGTCAGGACGATCTTCTTGCCGGGGAAGTCGAGCCGGGCGATCGCGTAGGCGCACAGGGTGGCCAGGACCACGGCGATCAGGGTGGCGATGATCGAGATGCCGATCGAGTTCCACAGGGCGCTCAGGAACAGCTCCTGAGAGTCACCCACCAGGATCTCCTCGTAGTTGCTGGTCGAGGGGTTGTCCGGCAGGAACTTCCCGTTGGACAACTCCCCCGGGGTCTTGAAGCTGGTCGCCAGGATGGAGGCCACCGGGAACAGGCACCACACGGCCACGACGATGGTGATGACCCACCAGCCGATGGAGGTGTTGCGCTTGGCCCGCCGGGCACGCCGCTGCCCCTCGACCTCTTCCGGGGTGAGTGTCTCGGTGCTCACTTGCGTCCTCCCCGTCCGCCTGCCAGGTCAACGTTGAAGCCCTTCACTGCGATCAGTGCCAGCAGTCCGACCAGGAGGAACAGCACGACCGAGATGGCCGAACCGAGGCCGATCTCGAGTCGCCCGATCGAGGTGCGATAGGCGAGCAGGGAGAGGACCTCGGTGCCATAGGCGCCATTGGTCATGATGAAGATCGAGTCGAAGACCCGGAACGCGTCCAGCGCCCGGAAGAGCACGGCCACCATGATGGCCGCCTTCATGTTCGGCAGGATGACCCGCCACAACCGCTGCCACCAGCTGGCCCCGTCCACCGCGGCCGCCTCGGAGAGGTCGTCGGGGACCTGGGCCAGGCCGGCCAGCAGCAGCAGCGAGATGAACGGGGTGGTCTTCCAGATCTCCGAGAACATGATGACGAACAGCGCCGAACCGCCCTGGGCGAACCAGTTGAGCTGGCCGTCGAAACCGGGCACCCAGCTGAACCAGTTGTTGATGTAGCCGGAGTCGATGCTGAACATGTAGTACCAGGCGAAGGCCGAGACCACGGTGATGATGCCGTAGGGCACCAGGATCACGGTGCGGACCAGGCCACGGGTGGACTTGATCGCCTTGTGCATGACCATGGCCAGGATGAAGCCCAGGATCAGCTCGACGAACACGGTGACCACGGTGATCAGCGTCGTGACGCCCAGGGCGCTCCAGAACACCGGGTCGCTGAAGATGACCCCGTAGTTGGACAGGCCCACGAACTCGCGTTCCTCGGGCGCCGTGAGGCGGTAGCTGAACAACGAGTCCCAGAAGGCCTGGAGGACCGGGTAGAAGATGACGGCGACCATGATGAAGAACGCGGGCCCGGCCAGCCACCAGCCCAACCGGGCCTCGGCCCTGGCCCGTTCCGACCTGGGGGCCTTCCGCCGCCCCCGGCCGGTGGACGTGTCGCCGGGCGCCTCGGTGTCGACGGCGGGCACGGTCGTGGGAATAGAGCTCACAGCAGCGACTCCCCTCGCAGCACTTCCTGGATGAATTGGCCGGTCTCGGCCGGGGTGGTCTCCGGGTCCACGCTGGCCGGCGGCGTGTACCGCTGCTGGATCGCGGTGGAGACCTCGTTGTAGTACGGCGTCTGCGGCCGGGGCGCGGCCAGTTCCAGTGACTCACGGATGGTCTCCGCCATGGGGAACCGCTCCCGCACGGAGGGGTCGTCGAACGCGCCCGCGCTGGAGGGCGGGTTGCCGTTGGTGACGAAGTACTCGGTCTGGTTCTCCGGTGAGACGATGCACTCGATCGCGTCCCAGGCCAGGTCCTGCTGCTGCGAGGCGGCGCCCACGCCCAGGTTGATGCCTCCCAGCGGCGGGGCGGGTTCCGTGTCCTCGGACGTCCTCGGGTAGACGGCCCAGCCGATGTCCTCCGGCAGGTCGGCCGGGACCGACCCGTCCTCCGCCGAGGCGTTGGTGGCGGGCCAGACGAACGGCCAGTTCACCATGAACGAGCCGCTGTCCCCCTGGAACAGCAGCATGGCCTCGTTCTCCTGCTGGGTGGCCAGCCCCGGGCCGCCCAGGCCCTCCGTGCCGATGGTGGAGATGATCTCGGCGGCCTTCCGGCCGGCGTCGCTGTCCAGGCCGATCTCGACCTCGTCCGCCGGCGCCTCCGGGTTCTCGATGATCTGCCCGCCGCCGGACTCGATCAGGGCGTTGAGCCAGACCGTCATGGCCTCGGCCCGGGCGCCCTGCACGCCCAGTTCCTTGTCCTGGTCCCGGGCGACCTGGAGCATCTGGTCCCAGGTCACGGGGCCGTCCATGTCCAGCCCGGCCTCCTCGACCACCGACTTGCGGTACCAGAGCAACTGGGTGTTGGCCCAGAACGGGACGGTCACCAAGGTGTCCCGCCACGTGGCCCCGGCCAGGGCCCCCTCGAGGGTGTCCTGCGTGGTCGCCTCGGCCACCTCCGACGGCGGCACCGCCAGGAAACCGGGCTCGGCCAGTTCCGGGATGAACGGCGGGTCCAGGGACATGATGTCCATCGAGGTGTCGCCGGCCGCCAGGCGGCGGGTCAGCTGCTCGCGCTGGGAGGCGGCGTCGTTGGGCAGGATGGAGGTCTCGATCCGGTAGGCGCCTCCGGCCGCATCGGAGCACTTCTGCGCGATCGCGGCCTGGCCGCCGTCGTCCGGGTTCGTGTACCAGGTCAGGACCGGGGTCTCCTCCGCCGGGCCGCACCCTGCGAGCAGCAGCGCCGCCGAGGCCATCATCGCCATCCCCGCCGTTCGGCGGGCGGCACCGCCATTCCCTCGGGCCTGCCTCATCAGTCGCGCACCTCCGGTCCGGTTCCACCTCTACGGCTCACCCGGCTGAGCGGAAGGGCTCCCAGGGGGAACCGGTTCCACCGTGCCACGGGGGACCGTCTGGAGGGAAGCCTATGCATGAACTGGGAGTTTTCCCAAGACATGCTCCGCGAGCACCCGCCCACCGACCCCCGTCCCACATGGCATGTCCGTGGCCACGCGGGCGCGCGCCGGCCCCGCGGAACGGCCGGCTCCTCCCCCGGCCGGGGCGGGCGTCCGGCGCACCGGTGGTGTGGTGGCGGTGCTGGCGCGGGGCCGATGCCCTACGCTTCAGGGCATGGGCACCGAGGTCGAGTCGAGTACGTACACCCGTTCCGATCGGACGCGCTACCGGGAGCGCCTGGAGGCGTCCCTCGAGGAGCTGAAGGCCTATCTGGCCACGGAGGACTTCGCGGGGGCCGGGCGCATCGGCCTGGAGCTGGAGCTGAACCTCGTGGACGAGGAGTTCCAGCCGGCACCGCTCAACCACGAGGTGCTCGCGGCCATCGACGACCCGGCCTTCCAGACCGAGCTGGGCCGCTACAACATCGAGCTGAACCACCCCTCCCTGACCATCCACGGCCACGGGCTCACGGACCTGGAGGAGTCCCTGCGGGCGGAGCTGGTCCGGGCGGACGACCGGGCCGTGCGTGCCGGGGCGCACCTGTACACCGTGGGGATCCTGCCCACCATCGACGGCGACGACCTCTCCGGTGAGCGCTGGATCAGCGAGGGCAACCGCTACGCGGCGCTGAACACCGCGGTGCTCGAGGCCCGCGGCGAGGACATCCTGATCGACATCGACGGTCCCGAGCACCTCTCCTACTACGCCAAGGACATCGCCGCCGAGTCGACCTGCACCTCCATGCAGCTGCACCTGGAGGTGACCCGGGAGAAGTTCGGGCCGGTGTGGAACGCCGCCCAGGCCATGGCCGGTCCGCAGGTGGCGCTCTCCGCGAACTCGCCGCTGTTCCTGGGCGCCAAGCTGTGGACGGAGAGCCGGATCCCGGTGTTCCAGCAGGCCGTGGACACCCGGGCACCGGAGCTGGCCCGGCAGGGCGTGCGCCCCCGGGTCTGGTTCGGGGAGCGCTGGATCGACGGGATCGAGGACCTGTTCGAGGAGAACATCGCCTTCTTCCCCGCCCTGCTGCCGGAGCGGGCGTCGGACACCGGCCCGCTGGACTCGGGGGCGCCGGCCCTGCCGGAGATGCTGCTGCACAACGGCACCGTGTACCGCTGGAACCGCCCCATCTACGACCCGGGCCGCGACGAGTCGACCACGGAGGCCGGCACCGTGCCCGCGCGGCCGGCCAACCTGCGGGTGGAGAACCGGTTGCTGCCGGCCGGTCCCACGGTGGTGGACATGGTGGCCAACGCGGCGTTCTTCTTCGGCCTGGTCAAGTACCTCGTGGACACCGAGGAGTCCCCCTGGGAGCGGATGTCCTTCTCGGTGGCACGGACCAACTTCTACGACTGCGCCCGGCACGGGCTCAACGCCTCGGTCTACTGGCCCGGCTACGGGGACGTGCCGGTGACCGAGCTGCTGGACCGGTACCTGCTGCCCTCCGCCCGTCGGGGCCTGGAGATGCTGGACGTGGACCCCGCGGTGGCGGACCGGTACCTGGAGGTGCTGACCGGGCGGATCCGCACCGGCCAGAACGGCGCCACCTGGATGACCCGCTCGCTGGGCCGGTTCGAGGAGTCCGGGCTGTCCCGGGGCAAGGCCCTGGCGCGGCTGGTGCAGGAGTACGGCAGGCACATGCGGACCGGTCACCCGGTGCACACCTGGGTGCTGCCGGAGGGCTAGCCGGTGGCCTGACGGTCCCCGGCGTCCGGGAGCCTCAGGCGAGCGCGGTGCCGGCGAAGCACGTGGCGGTCGCCCCGCCGACCCAGACCTCGCCGTCCTCGGTGCAGGTGATCTCCACCTCGCCCGTGCGTCCCAGCACGGTGCCCTGCGAGACCCGGTAGCGCCCGCTGACCGCCCCGGTGCGGAGCATCCACTGGGCCACCGAGGCGTTGAGGCTGCCGGTCACCGGGTCCTCGCTCACGCCGATGTCCGGGACGAACGCCCGGATCTCGAAGGCGCACCGGGACCCGGCCGGGTACGCGCCGATGACCCCGAGCTTGAGGTCCGGGATCAGGCTCAGATCCGGTTCGATCCCCAGCACGGCCTGCGCGTCCGGGAGCACGACGACGGCCCAGCCCGGTCCGTTGTCCACCCACTGGTGGGCGAGCACCTGGTCCGGGCCGACCCCGAGGGCCGCGGTGGCGCGCTCCAGGTCCGCCGGGTCGAGATCACCGGAGCGGAGGGTGGGCGGCGCCTGGAAGGCGAGCGTGCCGCCGTCGTTCCTCAGGGTGACCAGGCCGGCGGCGCACTCCTGGACGATCCGGCCGGGGTCCTGCGGCGTGCCGCCGTGCTCCAGCCAGGCGTGGGCCGAGCCCAGCGTGGGGTGTCCGGCGAAGGGCAGCTCCCCTCCGGGGGTGAAGATCCGGAGGCGGTAGTCGGCACCCGGCGCGGTCGGCGGCAGGACGAAGGTGGTCTCGGACAGGTTGGTCCAGCGGGCGATCCGCGCCATCTCCTCCTCGCCGAGGCCGTCGGCCTCGAGGATCACGGCCACGGGGTTGCCCCCATAGGGCGTGGCGGAGAAGACGTCGACCTGGGCGAAGGCGCGGGAGCGGGTCATGGGGTGAGCGTAGCCATCGCCCGTGTCCCGCTTCAATCCGGGTGTCCCGCCCGCGCCCCGTGGCCAGGACCGGACGCGCGGCACGAGGGTCGGGCCCGGGTGGGAGAATCGGTGCCATGCCACTGATCCTCCGGCCCCCGCGGCACGACGACGAGGCGGCCCTGCGCCGGATGCACGGGCAGGTGCTGCCGGACGGCTTCGAGATCCTGTTGGTGGAGGGCACCTGGGACGAGGTGCTGGAGACGCTGCGCAAGGAGGCCGCCGGGGAGGACCTGAGGCCCGGGTGGGTGCGCTCGGACTTCCTCGTGGCCGAGGTGGACGGGGTGCCGGTGGGCCGGGTGTCCATTCGGCACGAGCTGAACGAGCAGCTGCTCGAGATCAACGGCCACGTGGGTTACGCGGTCGCCCCGGAGCACCGCCGCCGCGGTCACGCCACGGAGATCCTGCGCCAGTCCGTGCGGCGGCTGGCCGGGCTCGGGGTGGAGCGCGTCCTGGTGACCTGCGACGAGGACAACGCCGGGTCGGCGGCCGTGATCGAGGCCAACGGCGGCGTGCTCGAGGACATCCGGACGGTCGGCGAGCGCCGGATCCGGCGGTACTGGATCGACTCGGGTGCCCAGGACCCCCGGCCACGGACGGCCGCCCCGGGCCCGGGGCGGGACTGAAACGGTTCCGCCCACCGAGCACCGATGAGGCCGCGGCCCCCTGCGGGGGGCTGTGTGTGGCTGCGGTCCTCGGCTAGGGCAAGGGGGCGAATCGACGCGTGGGAGGTGCCGGACACGGCCCGGCCTCGGTGGCGATACCTCGCAGCGAGGTGGCGCACGCGACGCCGGCGGAGACACCCTGGCCCATGGCGATGACCACGAGCTGCAGTCCCGGAGTGAGGTCACCGGCGGCGTAGACCCCGTCCACGGTGGTGAGCTGGAAGCCATTGACGACCAGGTGCCCGCCGTCGTCCAGTTCGCATCCCAGTCCCACGGCGAGGTCGTGGTGCGGGCGGTGGGCGTAGGAGAAGAACACCGACGCCCCGGGCACGCACGTCCCGTCCTCCAGCAGCACGCCGGCCAGTTCGCCGGGCTCGCCGACCAAGGCGCTCGCCGGCCCGTCGAACACCTCGATGCCGTGCTCCGCCAGGCTGCGGCGCTGGTCGGTGCCGAAGGACTCACCGGCGGTGTCGGTGACGATCCGCACGGTGGCCGCCCAGTCCAGCAGCTCGGAGGCGAAGGCCGGCACCTGGTCCCCGGCGCCGAGCACCACGACGTCCTGGCCCCGGATCTCGAACCCGTCACAGGCCGGGCAGTGGTGGACGTCGATCGCGTAGTGCTCCTCGAACCCCTCCACCCGGGGGAACCGGTCGCTCACCCCGGCGGCCAGTACCACCCGGGAGGCCGTCACCCGGTGGGCCCCGTCGATCACGGCGGTGAACCCGGCCTCGGCACTCCCCCGCAGGTCGGTGACCGTGCCGGATCGCAGGCACACCTCCGGATACCGTTCCACCTCGGCGCGCATGTCGGCCAGCAGCTCGTCCGGGGCCACCGGGTCCCGGCCCGGGATCCCGTGGGCCAGGTCGGCACGGCGGTTCCGGGGCCGGCCCGCGTCCACCACGAGGGTGGAGCGCTGGTAGCGGCCCAGCCACAGGGCCGCGGACAGCCCGGCCGGGCCGCCGCCCACCACGAGGACGTCCACGGAGGAGGGGAGTTCGAAACTCATCAGTCCACAGGGTACGGCACGGGGGGCCCTCAACCGCGGTTCCGCGTCCTGGCGGTGGCCGGTGCCGTCCACGGGTCCTCGGGCCAGGGATGCTTGGGGTACCGTCCGCGCATCTCGGCCCTCACCTGGGCGTAGGGTCCGGACCAGAACGAGGCCAGGTCCCCGGTCACCGCCAGCGGCCGGCCCGCCGGGGAGAGCAGGTGGAACACCACCGGCACCCGCCCGTCCACGAGCCGCGGGGTCTCGGCCAGCCCGAAGCACTCCTGCAGCTTGACCGCCACCACGGGCGCGCCGGAGTCACCGTCCTCCCCGCCGGCGCCCACCGCCGGGTACCGCACGGCGGCGGTCCGGCCGCTGGGCACCGGGAGCCGCTCGGGGACGAGCTCGTCGAGGCGGACGGCATCGGGCCACGGCAGCAGACGCCGCAGGGCCTCGGCCAGGTGCACGGAACCGGTCCTCGCCCCGACGGCCAGCCTCTCCACCTCGGGCGCCAGCCACGCCTCCCAGTCCTCGGCCAGGGCCGCGTCCGAGACGTCCGGCCACGGCTCACCCAGCACCCGGTGCACCAGGGCCAGCCGCCGGCGCAGGGTGTCGGCCGCCTCCGAGACCCCCAGCGGCCCCAGACCCTCGGTGCGCAGCATCCGGACGACGGCGGCCCGCCCCTGCGCCCGGTCCGGGGTGACGGGCGTCTCGGAGAGCGTGATCGCCCCGATCCCGCGCCGCAGCCTGCCGACGACCCGGCCGTCCTGCCAGTGCGCGGTACGTTCCTCGGCCAGGAGCGGTCCGGCCAGCCGCTGGGCCAGGTCGCCGTCCACGGGGGCGGCCGCACGGATCACGGCCCCCGTCCCGGCGGCGGCCCGGCCCTCGGCGCGGGCGACCTCCGCACAGGCCAGCCACTCGGTCCCGGCCAGGGCGCTGCCCGGCGGCAGCGCCGCGCGCGTTCCCGAGGCCAGCAGGTAGACCTCCGCCCCCGTGCCGCGGCCCGTCCCGGGGTCGCTCACCCGGCGGGCCAGCCGTTCGGGCCAGGCCAGCCCGACGACGGCCCCCACCGCCAGTTGCCCCGGCACCCGGGCGCCGGGAGACCGGTCCCGTTCCGGGGCTGCGTCCGCACCCGGGCCCGCGGCCGAGGACGCCAGGGCCTCGAACCGCCTCGCGTCCTGGGCCCATCGGGCGGCACTGCCGTCGCGGGCGCCTCCCCCACGGCCCGCACCGCCGGACCGCAGCCGGGACAGGGCACCGGTGAGGTCCGCCCCCTCCGGCCGGACGTCGGAGGAGACCAGGGCCACGACCTCCCCGGCGGCACGTGCCCCGACCAGCCCCGTCCCGTCCAGCAGTGCGCGGGCCAGCCGCGGTTCGGCCGGGATCGCGGCGAGCCCTTGTCCGTGGTCGGTGGCGCGGCCGGCGTCGTCGATCGCGTCCAGGGCCCTCAGCGTGGCCAGCGCCTCGGCCAGCGGGTCCTGCGGCAGCGGGTCCGGCAGCACCAGCCCCTCCCCGCCGGGGGCGCCCCAGCAGGCCAGGACGAGCGCCGCCCCGGTCAGGTCCGCCACCTGGACGGCGGGGGTGGGGTGTGGGGGTGCGGCGCCCAGGGTGGACCGGTCATAGCAGCGCACCACCGTCCCGGGCCCGAGACGCCCGGCTCGCCCGGCCCGCTGCTCGGCGGAGGACTGCGCGCAGGTGGCCGTCACCAGTCCCATCATGCCGCGCCCGGTGTCCCGCCGGGGCTCGCGGGCGAGTCCGGAGTCCACCACCAGGCGCACGCCCGGAACGGTCAGGGAGGACTCGGCCAGCGAGGTGGAGACGATGATCCGCGGTGCACCGCCCGGCTCACGGCCGCCCACGGCACGATCCTGCTGGGCGGAGGGGAGCTGGCCGTGCAGGGGCAGCACCTCGGTGCCGGGGGCCAGCTGCGCGATCCGCTCACAGGTCAGCGTGACCTCCCGGGCGCCGGGGACGAAGACCAACGCGTCGGTTCCCGGCTCGGCGGCCAGCGCCGCGGCGTGGGCCTCGACCGCGCACCGGGCGACGTGGTCCAGGAACTCCCGCGTCACCCCGCGGGTGTCCTGCCGCGGGCCGGGGTGCGGGCGATAGGAGACGTCCACGGGGTGCAGCGCCGAGGGGCAGTCGACCACGGGCACCGGTGCGTCCCGGCCGGTCCCCTCTCCCAGCCGCTCCGCGAACCGGGCGGCGTCCAGGGTGGCGGACATCGCCACGAGCAGCAGGTCCGGACGCAGCTGTGCGACCTCCCCGAGCATGCCGAACAGCAGGTCCGACTCCAGGTCCCGCTCGTGCACCTCGTCCAGGATCACCGCACCGGTCCCGGCCAGTCCCGGGTCCGCCAGCAACCGGTTGACCAGGATGCCCGGGGTCACGAACTCCACCAGGGTCTCCCGGGACGTGGTCCGCTCCCCGCGCACGGTGTGGCCGGCACGGGCCCCGGCGGCCCGGCCGGTCCCCCCGGGTCCCGACGGCCCGCCGGTTCCCGCCGGGCGGTCGAGGCTCGCCAGCCGGCGGGCCGCCGCGCGGGCGGCCACCCGGCGGGGCTGGGTGACGACGACCCGCAGCGGCGCCCGTCCCGTCCCGCGGCCCCCCGCAGGTGCCTTCGCTTCCGCCTCGGCCGAAGCCCCGGCCCCGGCGCCGGGGGCGGCCCGCTGTGCCAGCAGGTTCGCCGCCGCCGGCGGGACCAGCGTGGTCTTGCCGGTACCGGGCGGGGCCTGGACCACGGCGACGCGCTCGTCGGCCAGCACCCGGAGCAGCCCGGGCAGCGACTGGGCGAAGACGAGACCTGCACCCAGGGTCTCGAGGTCGAAGGGCACGGATCCGGGGGCGGTGGTCATCCCTCCATTCTCGCGTGCCCGGGAGCGCCGGCTCAGGGGGTCGGGGTGCCGCCGTTGGCGTTGAGGGTCTCCCCGTTGACGTAGCTGGACTCCGCAGAGGCCAGGAACACGTACGCCGGGGCCATTTCCACGGGCTGACCGGCGCGGCCCAGGGGGGTGTTGTGGCCGAACACCGGCAGCTTGTCCTTCGGCTGCCCGGCGCTGACCTGCAGCACCGTCCACACGGGACCGGGCGCCACGGCGTTCACGCGGATGCCCCGTTCGCCGAGCTGCTGCGCCAGGCCCTTGGTGAAGTTGTTGATGGCCGCCTTGGTGGACGCGTAGTCGAGCAGCATCGGGTTCGGCTCGTAGGCCTGGACCGAGGTGGTGTTGATGATCGTGGATCCCGGTCCCATGTGGCGCAGGGCCGCCCGGGAGAGGGTGAACATCGACTTGATGTTGATCTGGAAGGTCTGGTCCACCTGCTCGTCGGTGAGATCCTCGAGAGACTCGCTGATCAGCTGCTTGCCGGCGTTGTTGACCAGGATGTCCAGTCCGCCCAGCCTCTCGGCGGCGGCGTCCACCAGGCCGTTCCGGTAGTCGGCGTCCAGCAGGTCACCGGGCAGGGCGACGGCGGTGCGGCCGGACTCCTCGATGGCCTGCACCACGCGCCGGGCGTCCTCCTCCTCGGCCGGCAGGTAGGCGATCGCCACGTCCGCCCCCTCGCGCGCGAAGGCCACGGCGACGGCGGCGCCGATGCCCGAGTCGCCACCGGTCACCAGGGCCCTGCGGCCCGTCAGCCGGCCCAGGCCGCGATAGCTCTGCAACCCGATGTCCGGCACCGGTTCGGTCTTCACGTCCAGTCCCGGTTCGGACTGGTGCTGCTCGGGCGGGGAGACCTTCGGGAACTTGGTGGTGGGGTCACCGTCGGCCAGCTGGTCCCGCGCGTCGGTGGCGTGATCGGCGGCGCTGTTGTTCTTCTCGGTATCGGTCATGCGTTCGACCCTAGGGACGCCGCGGAGGGCCTGACAAGTCATGGCACCATGGGGCCATGACCACTGCCGACGCCGCGTCCCCGCCCTCCCCTGCCCCGGCCGGGCACACCGGGCCGGACCGGGTACTGATCCTCCCTCCCACCGACCTGCGCACGGGGACCCCGTACGCCGACGCCCATGAGGGTCCCACCCGCGCCGCGCTCGGCGCCGGGGGCTCGGTCGTGGCGAACAGCGCCCGGGAGCCCGACGGTGACGGCTCGGCCACCGCGCTCGTGCTGGTCCGCCCCATCCCGGTCGAACAGGTCGAGGCGGCGCTGGCCGCCAACCCGCGCACCAGCTGGGTCCAGTTGCCCTTCGCCGGGATCGAGCCCTACGTGCCGCTGATCCGTTCCCGGCCCGGCATCACGTGGACCTCGGCCAAGGGCACCTACGCCCCGCCGGTCGCCGAGCACGCCCTGATGCTCACGCTGTCCCTGCTGCGGGACCTGCCCACCCGGATCCGCGCCACCGGCTGGGGCCCGGCCGGGGGCAGGACGCTGCGGGGCATGGACTGCGTGATCGTCGGCGGCGGCGGGATCGCCCGCGAGTACCTGCGCCTGCTCAAGGCCTGGGACACTCGTGTCACGATCGTCCGCCGCAACGAGGGTGAGATCCCCGGCGCCGACCGGACCGTCACCCAGGACCGCCTGGACGAGGTCCTGCCCGGGGCCGGCGTCGTGATGGTGGCCGCCGCGGCCACCGACCTCACCCAGGGCATGATCGGCGCCCGCCAGCTGGAGCTGATGCACCCGGACGCCGTCCTGGTGAACGTCGCCCGCGGCACACTGGTGGACACGGACGCCCTGGTGGCCGCCCTGGCCGCGGGCTCGATCCATGCCGCCGGCCTCGACGTGACCGACCCCGAACCGCTGCCGGAGGGGCACCCGCTCTGGGCCGAGCCGCGGTGCGTCATCACGCCCCACACCGCGGACACCCCTGAGATGTGCATCCCGCTGCTGGATGCCCGGATCGGGCGGAACCTCGCGGCCCGGGCCACCGGGGCGCCCCTGGAGGGCCGCGTGGACCCGGTCGGCGGTTACTGAGCGCGGACCGTCACGTCGGACGGGGCCGGCCCGCATAGGCTGGGGGCATGAGATCACCGGTGCAGGACTACCTCGATCGCCTGCTGGACGAGATCCGGCCCCTGGATGCCGGGGCGCCCCACCAGGCGATCCCGTCCACGGCGGACATGGACCCGGAACTGTTCGCGGTGGCGCTGACCACCGTGGACGGGCACTCCTACGCCGCCGGGGACACCGAGCAGAAGTTCTCGATCCAGTCGATCTCCAAGGCCTTCACCTACGCCATGGCCCTCGAGGACCTCGGCCCGGAGAAGGTCCAGGAGAAGATCGACGTGGAGCCCTCCGGTGACCCGTTCAACGAGATCTCGCTGCAGGCCGGGACCGGACGGCCGGACAACCCGATGATCAACGCCGGGGCCATCGCCACCACCGCGCTCATCAAGGGCCGTGGCGGCCGCGACCGCATGGGCCGGATCCTCAACACCTTCTCCGACGCCGCCGGCCGCGAGCTCAAGGTCTCCGAGTCCGTCTTCCGCTCCGAGGACCGTGCCGGGCACCGCAACCGGGCGCTGGCCTGGCTGCTGCGCTCCTTCAACATCATCGAGTCGGACCCCGAACCGGTCGTGCTGGACTACTTCCGGCAGTGCTCGGTGCTGGTGACCACGAAGGACCTCGCCGTGATGGCGGCCACGCTGGCCAACCAGGGCGTGAACCCGGTGACCGGTGAGCGGGTGTTCGCTCCGCGCACGGTGCGCTGGGTGCTCTCGGTGCTCTCCACCTGCGGGATGTACGACGACGCGGGCACCTGGGCGATCGAGGTCGGGCTGCCGAGCAAGTCCGGCGTGGGCGGCGGCGTCCTGGTGGTGGTGCCCGGCCAGATCGGGATCGGCCTGTTCTCCCCGCCCCTGGACGACCACGGCACCTCCGTGCGGGGAGCCGCCACCATCAAGCGGCTGGCCACCGACCTCGGCCTGCACTACGGAGACGCCCCGCCCGTGGGCCGGTCCACCATCCGGTCCTCCTACGACCTGGCCGAGTCACCCTCGGGCGTCCCGCGCAGCGTGGAGGCGCTGCAGATGCTGGAGCGGCACGGCGGGGAGTGCCGCATCGCGGAGATTGGCGGGGACATCGGCTTCGCCGAGGCCGAGACCTTCGTGCGCTACACCACCGACCTGCCGGAGTCCACGCGCACCCTGATGGTGGACGTGTCCAAGGTGGACGACTTCGGCCGCGCCGCCGTGCGGATGTTCAACCAGGTGGTGCGCGCCTACCTCTCCGAGGGGCGGGACCTGGTCCTGGTCGACGACGACCGCCAACTGGCCGAGGCCATGGTCCAGGACGCCGAGGACTCCTCCTACGGCCCGCTGCCCAGCCCCTTCGAGGACGCCGGGGAACCGGACGGCCGCACCCACGACCCGGCCGACGCCGGGCCCTCCTTCCGCCTGTTCCTCTCCCGGTCCCTGGCGGTGGAGTGGATGGAGATGCGGGTGCTGTCCCGGCACGCGCCCGAACTGGTGCCGGCCGGGCGGCAGGAGCCGGCCCGGTCCCCGTTGCTGGAGCTGTTCGACGAGCAGGACGCCCAGACCCTGTCCACCCTGATGGAGAACCGGGACTTCCGGGCCGGTCAGGTCATCCGCCGTGCCGGCCAGCCGTTCGGCGGAATCTACTTCATCACCTCCGGACAGGTGGAGCTCACCAGCCAGGGGGCCGGGGGACGCCGCTACCGGCAGGTGTTCCTGTCCCCCGGGATGATCTTCGGCGAGATCGCCCTGGGCCAGGCCGGACGGCAGATCACCACGGTCCGCGCCGTCGGGCCGGTGAGCACGCGGGTGCTCACCGCGCAGATGATCTCCTCACTCGAGGAGACCGACCCGCAGCTGGCCATCAAGCTGTGGTCCGCCCTGGCCCGGGACGCGTACACCACGGTGGAGCAGATGACCCGCGAGTCCGGGGCCCGGAACGACTGAGCCCCCCGGCAATCCCGGTGGATCAGCCGACCGTGATCTCGGCCCGGGCCTCGGCGGAGTCGTCCCGCAGGGCGGCGAAGTCCTGGAGCTCGTTCCGCCCGGCCCGCATGGCCCGCAGCGAGTTGGCGATCGCCACCACGTCCACGAGTTCCTGGAACAGCGCGCCGACGATCGCCGGGATCACCCCGAACGCGGCGGTCACCATCAGCACCAGGGACAGCGCGATCCCGGCCCAGATGGACTCCTTGGCCACGCGCAGGGTGCGCTGGCCCACCGAGACGGCCACGGCGGACCGGGAGATGTCGTCCCGGATGATCACGACGTCGGCCGTCTCCGAGGCGGCCGTCGATCCCCGCGCCCCCATCGCCACCCCGACGTCCGCGACGGCCAGCACGGGCGCGTCGTTGACGCCGTCGCCGACCATCATGACCGGCCCGGGCCGCGCCTGGCGGACCAGACGGACCTTGTCCTCGGGCAGCAGTTCCGCCTCGACGTCGGTGATGCCGGCCTGGGCGGCGATGTGGTGGCCGGTGGCCTCGGCGTCCCCGGTGAGCATCATCCGGTTCTTCACCCCGAGCCGGTCCAGTTCGGCCAGGGTGTCCGCGGCGTTGGCGCGGAGCCGGTCCGAGAGGATGAGGGTGCCGGCGAAGTCACCGTCCACGCCCACGTAGACGGCCGACTCCCCCGGGCTGAGCTCGGCCAGCTCCAGCCCGGTGGTGTGCTCCCGCACGTAGGCGGACTTGCCCACGATGACCGTCCGTCCGTCCAGGACGGCGGTGACCCCGTTGGTCGCCTCCTCCCAGGCCTCCGAGGCGGTGATCAGGCTGAGCCCGCGGTCCTCCGCGGCCCGGCGGATGGAGTCCGCCAGCACGTGCACCGAGTACTGCTCCGCCGACCCGGCCAGCCGCAGCAGTTCCTTCTCGCTCAGGCGGGCGGCGCCGTCCACGGCACCGGCCGGCCGGGTCTCGAGCAGCTCCGGGCGGCCGTAGGTGAGGGTGCCGGTCTTGTCGAAGGCCACCGTGCGGACGGAGCCGAGCGCCTCGATGATGCCGCCGGACTTGACGATGACCCCGTTCGCCGCGGCGCGGGACATCCCGCCGAGGAAGGCGACGGGCGCGGCGATGAGCAGCGGGCACGGAGTGGCCACCACCAGGACCTCGGCGAAGCGGACCGGGTCCTGCGAGACCCACCAGGCGATGCCGCCGATGAGGTAGGCGACCAGGGTGAACGGCACCGCGTACCGGTCGGCCAGGCGCACCATGGGCGCCCGGGACTCCGAGGCCTCGCGCACCAGCGACAGGATCCTCGCGTACTGGGAGTCCTCGGGACGTGCCGTGGCCTGCAAGACCACCGCCTGCTGGCCGTTGAGGGCGCCGGAGAGCACCTGGTCCCCGGTCCGGCGCGTCACCGGCAGGGACTCCCCCGTCAGGGACGACTCGTCGAAGTCGGCCTGTACGTCCGCTCCGTCGGCGGCGGCGACGAGGGTGCCGTCCACCGGGACCACCTCGGCCGGGCGGATCAGCAACCGCTCCCCCACGTCCACCTGCTCCAGGGGCACGTCCTGCGCCCCGCCGTCGGGATCCAGCCGGTGCGCGACCTGCGGGGCCCGCTCCAGCAGGGACGTCAGGCTCAGCTTCGCCCGTCCGGCGGCGAAGCCCTCGAGGGCCTCCCCGCCGGTGAGCATGAGGCAGACCACCAGGGCGGCGAGGTACTCCCCGACCAGCAGGGTCGCACCGATCGCGGTGACGGCCAGGATGTCGATGCCCCAGTGACCGCGCACCAGGTCCCGGACCATGCCCACGGCCGTGTAGAGCACGATGACGGCACCGAACCCGGTCGCCAGCCACCGCGCCGGGCCCGTCATGCCGGTGAACTCGAGCAGGAGTGTGGCCACGAGCACCAGCAGGGTGGACACCACCCAGGGATAGGAACGCACCATCGACCAGAACCTCATGCCGCCGCCTCTCCGGACGCTCGGGAGATCATCTTCCGCTGACTGTAGTTTCCCTGAGGCGGGCCCGGCTTTCCAGAAAGGCAAGGCTGGCCTCCCTGACGGCCCCCGCCTTGACTCCGCACCCCGCCGGGTCCAGACTGCGATGACTGTGTGACCTCGACGAACTCGGGAGGGCCCGTGGGCACCACCTCGCATGAAGTCCCGGATGTCGCTAGGGGTCAGGAGGAGGGACAGCTCAGACGCGTCCTCGGGCCGAAGCTGTTGCTGCTGTTCATCGTCGGCGACATCCTCGGCGCCGGGGTGTACGCGGTCACCGGCCCGATGGCCGGGATGGTCGGGGGCATCCTCTGGCTGCCGTTCCTGCTGGCCTTCGTCGTGGCGACCATGACCGCACTGTCCTACCTGGAGCTGGTCACGCACTACCCGCACGCCGCCGGGGCCGCGCTGTACACGCACAAGGCCTTCGGCATCCACTTCCTCACGTTCCTGGTCGCCTTCGCGGTGGTGTGCTCCGGCATCACCAGCGCCTCGACCTCGGCCAACGTCCTCGCCCAGAACTTCTTCGGCGGGCTCGAGGTCAACGGCTGGAGCGGACCGGTCGAGGGCGGGGCGGTCACGGCGCTCGCGCTCGGGTTCATGGTGCTGCTGGCCCTGGTCAACCTGCGGGGCGTGGGTGAGAGCATCAAGTTCAATGTGGTGCTGACGCTGGTGGAGGTCACCGCGCTGTGTATCGTGATCGGCGTCGGGTTCTTCGCGATGGCCCAGAACGGCGCGGACCTGGGCCAGGTCGTCGTGTTCCAGGACAACGGGGACAAGGGGCTCTTCCTCGCGGTCACCGCCGCGACCTCGATCGCCTTCTTCGCCATGGTGGGCTTCGAGGACGCCGTGAACATGGTCGAGGAGACCAAGGACCCCCAGCGCATCTTCCCGCGCACCATGCTCACCGGGCTCGGGATCGCGGTGCTGTTCTACATGCTGGTGGCGGTCTCCGCGGTCGCCGTGCTCACCCCCACCGAGCTGGCCAGGATCGGCGAGTCCGAGGGCCGGGCGTTGCTGGAGGTGGTGCAGAAGGGTGCCCCGGACTTCCCGATCGACCGGATCTTCCCGTTCCTCGCCGTGTTCGCCGTGGCCAACACCGCCCTGATCAACATGCTGATGGCCAGCCGGCTGGTCTACGGCATGGCGAAGCAGAACGTGCTGCCGCGACCCCTGGGGAAGGTCCTGCCGCACCGGCGGACGCCCTGGACCGCGATCATCTTCACCACCCTCCTGGCCCTGGCGCTGATCTGGTACGTCACGTCCGACCCGGAGAGCAACATCGTGCAGAACCTCTCCAGCACCACCGCCCTGTTGCTCCTGTGCGTCTTCGCGGTGGTGAACGTGGCCTGCGTGGTGCTGCGGCGCCAGCGACGGCGGCGGCCGGACGAGGCAGAACACCGGACGGCCTTCAACGCCCCCCGGATCCTGCCGTACGTCGCCGGCGCCTTCTCGCTGTTCCTGGCCGGGCCCTGGGTGGAGCGCGATGCCGTGGTCTACCAGATCGCCGGCGGCCTGATGGTCCTCGGGATCCTCCTCTGGGTGGTCACCCACTTCGTGAACAAGGCGACCAACCGGGAGGAGGGAGTCCCGGTGGGGGACCTCCTGATCGGCCAGGACGACCACCTGCCGCCCCGGCCACCGGGGCATTGACGGGCCCGAAGACCGGCGGCCATCCTCAGAGGTGCGTGCACCGCGCAACAGACTTGAGCGAATAAAGCTCAAGTCCGTGGTGTTATGCAGGGTGCACGGTCCGGACCTCCAGCCGCCCGGCATGGAGCACCTGGGCGGCGGGCCCGGGCCGTCCGCAGTCAATGCAACCAGACCAAGGAGAACCCATGGCCACTCGTATCGACCCCTTCCGTGAACTGGATCGCCTCGCCGGACAGCTGCTGAGCCCGGTGCGCGGCCTGCGACAGATGCCGATGGACCTCTACAAGGACGGCGACCGCTACATCGTCGAGGCCGACCTGCCCGGCGTCGACCCCTCCAGCGTCGACGTGGACGTGGACGGCCAGCTGCTGACCATCCGCGCCGAGCGCAAGCCGGCGGTGACCGAGCGCGAGGGCGTGCAGTGGATGACCCGCGAGCGGGAGACCGGCAGCTACGTCCGCCAGCTGAACCTCGGCCAGGACGTGGACCTGGAGAACATCTCCGCCACCTATGACCACGGCGTGCTGAAGGTGACCATCCCGGTCTCGCCGAAGTCCCAGCCGCGCAAGGTCAAGGTGTCCACCGGCAACGGCGCCCAGGACATCCAGGCGACCGCCACCGAGAACGGCGGCCGGGACCAGGGCCCGTCCGCCCCGCAGGTGGATCCCAACCACTGACCCGCTCCGGCCCCGGCCGATGCGCCGGGCACGGGCCACTGGATCAGCGGCCACGGTTCCGCGGACAGGGTTCCGCGGGCGCGGTGCCGGGAACGCGGGAAGGCCCCGTCCCGCCTCGGATGCCGAGGTGGGACGGGGCCTTCCCGTCCGCTAGTCGCGGAGGGGCATCACACCGCCAGCTTGTCCACGATCTTCTGGACGACCGCGTTCAGGGTGGCCGAGGGGCGCATGGCCTCGGACACCTTCTCCGGGGACGGGTGGAAGTAGCCGCCGATGTCCACCGGGGACCCCTGGACGGCGTTGAGCTCGTCCATGATGGCCTGCTCGTTCTCGGCCAGCTCGGCGGCGACGTCCGCGAAGCTGGCGGCCAGCTCGGTGTCGTCGGACTGCTGCGCCAGTTCCTGGGCCCAGTACAGGGCCAGGTAGAAGTGCGAGCCGCGGTTGTCGATCTCGCCGACCTTGCGGGACGGGTTGCGCCCCTCCTCCAGGAACGTCCCGGTGGCACGGTCCAGGGTCTCGGCCAGCACCTGGGCGCGCGCGTTGCCGTTGGACACGGCCTCGTGCTCGAAGGACACGGCCAGGGCGAGGAACTCGCCGAGGGAGTCCCAGCGCAGGTGGTTCTCCGCCACGAACTGCTGGACGTGCTTCGGGGCCGAGCCGCCGGCCCCGGTCTCGAACAGTCCGCCGCCGTTGATGAGCGGCACGATCGAGAGCATCTTGGCGGAGGTGCCCAGCTCCAGGATCGGGAACAGGTCCGTCAGGTAGTCACGCAGGACGTTGCCGGACACGGAGATGGTGTCCTGGCCCCGGCGCAGGCGGTCGATGGTGAAGTGGGTGGCCTCCTGGGGGTCCATGATCTCGATCTGCAGCCCCACGGTGTCGTGCTCGGTCAGGTACTGCCGGACCTTGGCGATGACGTTCGCGTCGTGGGCGCGGTTCTCGTCCAGCCAGAACACGGCCGGGGTCTGGGAGGCGCGAGCCCGCGTGACCGCCAGCTTGACCCAGTCGCGCACCGGGACGTCCTTGGTCTGGCACGCACGCCAGATGTCCCCGGCCTGGACCTGGTGCTCGATCAGCACGGCCCCGGAGCCGTCGACCACCTGGACGGTGCCGGCCTCCTCGAGGATGAAGGTCTTGTCGTGGGACCCGTACTCCTCGGCCTTCTGGGCCATCAGCCCGACGTTCGGGACGGTGCCCATCGTGGTGGGATCGTAGGCACCGTTGGCCTTGCAGTCGTCGATGACCACCTGGTAGATGCCCGCGTAGGAGGGGTCCGGAAGCACGGCCAGGGTGTCCTGCTCCTGGCCGTCCTTGTTCCACATGTGCCCGGACGAGCGGATCATGGCCGGCATGGAGGCGTCCACGATGACGTCCGAGGGCACGTGCAGGTTGGTGATGCCCTTGTCCGAGTTGACCATGGCCAGGTCCGGACCGTTCGCGTAGGCGGTCTCGATCTCGGCGCGCACGCCCTCGGCCACCTGGGGGTCCAGCGTGTCCAGCCCGGAGAGGATGGCGGCGAGCCCGTCATTGGCGCTCAGGCCGGCGGCGTCCAGCTCAGCACCGTACTTCTCGAACACGGCCGGGAAGTAGGCCTTGACCACGTGGCCGAAGATCACCGGGTCGGACACCTTCATCATGGTGGCCTTCAGGTGCGTGGAGAACAGCACGCCCTCGTCCTTGGCCCGCTTGATCTGGGTGGTGAGGAACTCGTCCAGGGCCTGGGCGGACATGAAGGTGCCGTCCACGATCTCGCCGGCCAGGACCTTGAAGTCGTCCTTCAGCACGGTGGTCTCGCCCTCGCCGTCCACGAACTGGATGCGGATGGTGCCGTCCTCGGGGATGATCACGGACTTCTCGTTGTGGAAGAACGCGTCCCGCTTCATGTAGGCGACCTTGGTCTGGGAGTCGGCCGACCAGGCGCCCATGGAGTGGGGGTGCTTCTTCGCGAAGTTCTTCACCGACTGCGGGGCACGGCGGTCCGAGTTGCCCTCGCGCAGCACCGGGTTCACGGCGGAGCCCTTGACCTTGTCGTAGCGGGCGCGCGCGTCCTTCTCCTCCGCGGTCTTCGGCTCGTCCGGGTAGGCCGGCAGGGCGTAGCCGTGGGACTGCAGCTCGGCGACCGCGGCCTTCAGCTGCGGCACGGAGGCGGAGATGTTCGGCAGCTTGATGACGTTGGCGTCATCGGTCTTGACCAGTTCACCCAGTTCGGCGAGGGCGTCGCTGACGCGCTGGTCCTCGGGGAGCACATCGTTGAAGGCGGCCAGGATGCGGCCGGCCAGCGAGATGTCCCGGGTCTCCATCTCCACGCCGGCGGTCGAGGCGAAGGCCTGGACCAGCGGCAGGAGCGAGCCGGTGGCCAGCATGGGTGCCTCGTCGGTATGGGTGTAGATGATCTTCGACATGAAGCGTCGCTCTCCTCACAGGGCGCAACCGGGTGACGGCCTCGCCGGGTCGTGGTGATGTTTCAATCCGGCCCTAATCTACCGGAGGCGGCCCGGTCCACCGATCCGGTGACCGGACCTCACCGCGCCGTCCCTCCCCGGCGCTCAGCCGTGGAAGAAGTGCCGGGCGCCGGTGAAGTACATGGTGATGCCGGCGGCCTCCGCGGCGGCGATGACCTCCTCGTCGCGGATGGAACCGCCGGGCTGGACCACGGCGCGCACGCCGGCGTCGATCAGGATCTGCAGCCCGTCCGCGAACGGGAAGAACGCATCGGACGAGGCCACCGCACCGCGGGCCCGCTCCGGCGCCCCGGTGCCGGAGACGTTCTCGGCACCGCCCGCCGTCGTGATCTCGGCGCCCTCGGCCCCGGCACCCGTCCCCACGTCCTGTGCGCCGGTCGAGGCGGCCCCCAGGGTGTTGGCGCGCTCGACGGCCAGCCGGCAGGAGTCCAGCCGGTTGACCTGACCCATGCCGACGCCGACGGTGGCCCCGTCCGAGGCCAGCAGCACGGCGTTGGACTTCGCGGCACGCACCGCGCGCCAGGCGAAGGCGAGGTCGGCGAGGGTCTGGCCGTCCGCGGCGGGACCGGCGGCCAGGGTCCAGGTGGCGGGGTCGTCGCCGGCGGCGTCGATCGCGTCCCGGGCCTGCAGCAGCATGCCACCGGAGACCTGCTTGTACTCCACGGAGTCCCGGGCGTACCCCTCGGGCAGGCGCAGCAGGCGAAGGTTCTTCTTGGCGGAGAGGATCTCCAGGGCCTCGGCGGAGAAGGACGGGGCGATGACGACCTCGGTGAAGATGTCCTTGACGGTGGCGGCCATGCCGGCGGTGACCTCGCGGTTGGCGGCGATCACGCCACCGAAGGCGGAGACCGGGTCGCAGGCGTGGGCCTTGCGGTGGGCCTCGGCGATCGGGTCGTGTCCCTGGGCGTCGGAGACCGGCGCCTCCTCGGACACGGCCACGCCGCAGGGATTGGCGTGCTTGACGATGGCCACGGCCGGGGCGTCGAAATCGTAGGCGGCGCGCAGGGCGGCGTCGGCGTCGGCGTAGTTGTTGTAGCTCATGGGCTTGCCGTGCAGCAGCTCGGCCTGGGCGATGCCGGGGGCGGCGCCGTCCTCCACGTACAGGGCCGCCTTCTGGTGCGGGTTCTCGCCGTACCGCAGGGTCTCGGCGCGCTGCAGCGTCACGCCGGCGTAGGGCGGGAAGACGGGCGAGGACGGGCTCAGGGCCGGCACGTCCTGCGCGACCTGGCCGGCACCGGTGACCGCGGCGTCGGCCTCGAGGTCGTCGTCGGCCTCGAACTGCGCGGCGGTCCACGAGGCCACGGCGTTGTCGTAGGCGGCGGTGTGGGCGAAGGCCAGGGCGGCCAGCCGGCGCCGGGTCCGCAGGTCGAAGCCCCCGGACTGCGCCGCGGCCACCACGTCGCCGTACCTCGCCGGGTCCACCACGACCGCGACGGAGGGGTGGTTCTTGGCCGCGGCCCGGACCATGGAGGGCCCGCCGATGTCGATCTGCTCGACGACCTCGTCCTGGCCGGCGCCGGAACGCACGGTGTCCACGAACGGGTAGAGGTTCACGACCACCAGGTCGAAGGGCTGCACGTGGAGCTGCTCGAGCTGGGCCACGTGGTCCTCGCGGCGGCGGTCGGCGAGGATGCCCGCGTGCACCATCGGGTGCAGGGTCTTCACCCGGCCGTCCAGGCACTCCTGGAACCCGGTCACCTCGGACACCTCGGTCACCGGGACCCCGGCGGCGGCAATCCGCTTCGCGGTCGAGCCGGTGGAGACGATCTGGACCCCGGCGGACTGCAGACCGGTGGCCAGCTCCTCGAGTCCGGTCTTGTCGTAGACGGAGATGAGGGCCCGCTTGAGCGGGACCCGGTCGAGCTGGATGGTCACTGGTGTGCTCCTGGGTGCTTCGGTCCGGTACGGCGGAAGTGCGTGAGGGGTGCCGGCCGGGCCGGGCGCCGCATCCAGTGTAGGGCGGGGCGGCGCGGGGCGGGCCGGGATGACGGGCGGGGACGACCGGGACCATCCCGGTGCCGGCGCCGGACGGCCCCCGGGCCGGGGCGGCGTCCGGGCCTCACTCGCCGTGGGACTGGGCCAGGTGCTCCACCAGCGTCGAGGCGCGTTCCTCGGTCCGGCGCTGCAGGCCGAACTCGGCGGCGAACAGCACGCCGTAGCCGAAGGTGTCCTCGCCGGCCTTGGCGGCCTTCTTCGCGGTCTGCAGCACGTGCTCCTGGAACATGATGGAGTCCCGGTGCTCACCCAGGGCCTCCTGCAGCTTCTTGGCCGTCTTCATGCGTGCCACCAGGTGGGCCCCGAGGTCCAGCCCGGTCGCGTCCTGGACGGCCTTGACCGCGTAGCGCAACCGCTTGGCCTCCTTGCGGACCTCGTGCATCAGCTCGATGCGGTGCTCCGGGTCCTCCTCGGCGGCAGCCCGCTCGGCCAGCTCCAGCACCGCGTCGACCTGCTCGGCGGCCAGCGGCTCCATGGTCCCGGCGGCGTCGGCGGCCCGGGCCTCGTCGACCTCCGGGTGCAGCGGCACGTCGCGGGCATAGGCGTCCAACCGGTCCAGGACGTCGAAGTACCACTGGGTGCGCATCCGCTTCAGGAGCTTGTCATGGGCCGTGGCGTACTCGTCGGCCTTGACCTTGCGCAGTCGCTTGACCGTCTTGCCGGGGACCCTCGCCGCCACCGGTCCATGGGCTCCACCGGGCAGGTCCTCCACCTTCTCGTCCACCTGGTCCCGGACCACCTCGGCGTCCCGGGCCACGGAGAGCAGCCGACCGAGCGTGCGCAGGTCCTTGTTCACCCCGGCGGTGGCGTCCGGGTCCAGCAGCGGCGCATAGGTCTGCAGGGTGGAGCGCAGGGTGCGGCACACCACGCGGAACTGGTGGATGGAGTCCTCCACGTCCCGCCGCACCAGGGGGTCCCAGCCCTTGAGCACCTTCATCTGGGCGCGGACGGTCTTCGTCAGCACGGCGTGCAGTCCCGGGGTGGTCCCCTCCGGGGCGTCGACCCCCTGGGGGTCCAGCGGATCGGCCGCCTTGCCGACCACCTTCTCCACCTTCGAGCCCGCTGCCGAGGGCCGGGCCCCGGAGTCCTGCAGGACCTTCCCGACGGCGTCCAGGAACCTCACGGTGCCCGAGGCCGGTTCCTCCGTGGGCGCCTCACGAGCGGCGCTCCCGTCTGCTCCCGCGGCGGCGCCGTCGCCCGCGCCCGCGGGACCACCGGCGGGCCGACCGTCACCACCGGAGGCCCCCTCCGGCGTCGGGCCCTGGCCTGCCACCTCCCGAACCTTCAGGGCGGAGTCCAGCAGGTCCGCGTCCACGACCTCGACCTCCCACTCCCGCCAGTGCTGGACGCGGGACTCGGAGCGGAACCCCACCGACATGGCGGCCACCTGGTCGTCGCAGACCTCGGCGAGCTGGCGGCCGTGGAAGTCCATCAGGTCCACCACCGAGCGCAGGGTGTTGAGCCGGGCGATCGGCCCGAGCGACTTGCCGCGCACGTGGACCTGCACCAGGTCCAGGATCCGGTCCGGGACGCGCACGCCCTCGGGCCCGGGCGCGACGTCGGCGCAGTCCTCCGTGCCCAGCGGGGACTGCAGTTCCAGGCGGTGTTCGCCGGACTTGATCTTCACGTGCCAGCCGGCGTCGGTCCCCCCGGTGCGCCGGCGCAGGGTCACCCCGCTGGCCGAGAGGTCGCGGTCCACGGTGTCGAAGTACACCGCCTCCAGGGCCACCGGCGGGCGGTACCGGACCTGGGCCACACCGCCCACGCCGTTGAGCCGGGGCAGGGACGCCTGGCCGTCGACGTCGTACTTGCGCTCGATCTCCACATGGACTGCGTCACTCATGGCACCATGATCCCAGAAACGGCGCCGAAGCCCCGGAAGAATCGAAACCCGCCATCACCTCCTCGAATTCCCGCACCAGCCCATCCTCGACCCTGCCCACGGGGGAGGAGATCGTCCAGAACCTGCCGTGGCGGTGGAACACCCAGGGCCGGGTCTTCATCGTCGGCGGCCTGGGATTCATGTTCGATGCCTGGGACGTCTCGCTCAACGGAGTGCTGATCCCGCTGCTGCGCGAGGAATGGGCCCTCAGCGCCGGCCAGGCCGCGTGGATCGGCACCGCGAACCTGATCGGCATGGCCCTGGGCGCCTTCGTGTGGGGCACCGTCGCGGACCGGGTCGGGCGCAAGAAGGCATTCGCGGCCACGCTGCTGGTCTTCTCGGTCTTCACCCTCGCCGGTGCCCTGACCGGCGGTATCGGCTGGTTCGTGCTGTTCCGGTTCCTGGCCGGATTCGGTCTGGGCGGCTGCATCCCCGTCGACTACGCCCTGGTCGGGGAATTCACCCCGCGCAGGCACCGGGGCACCGTGCTGACCGCCATGGACGGCTGGTGGCCGATCGGGGCGGCCGGCTGCGGCTTCCTGTCCGCCTGGCTGGTCGCCACGTGGGGTGACTGGAGGTTGCCTCTGCTCGTGATGATCCTGCCGGCGCTGCTGGTGTTCCTCGTCCGGCTGATGGTCCCCGAGTCCCCCCTGTTCCTCATCCAGCAGGGCCGCGAGGCCGATGCACGCAAGGTGATCGACGACATGGTCCGGCGCACCGGCGAGCCCGCGCGCGAGTACGTGCTGCCGCCCGTGCCGAAGCCGAAGCCGCTGACCGTGGGCGCCCTGGGCGAACAGCTGGCCTCGCTGTGGCGGTACTCCGCCAAGGTCACCCTCGTGTCCTGGGCGCTGTTCTTCACCATCATGCTCGTCTACTACATCGCACTGCAGTGGCTGCCGACCTTCCTCATCGACGCCGGTTACGAGCAGGCCCGGGCGTTCATCATGACCGGCGCCATGGCCGCCGTCGGGCTGCTGGGCGTGATCGTGGCCGCCTGGCTGGTGGAGAAGACCGGCCGCAAGTGGCTGCTGGCGGTCACCGCCGTGGCGTCCTCGTTCCTGATGGCCGGGCTGGCCGCGCTGCTGGACGTGCCCGCCGCCGTGCTGCCCCTCGTGCTGTCCTTCGGGTTCGTGGTCCAGGTCGCGATCCCCGTGCTCTACACCTACGTCTCGGAGCTCTACCCCACCGAGCTGCGCGGATCCGGCTTCGGCTGGGCCTCGGCCGTGTCCCGGATCGCCGCCGGCGTGGGCCCGCTGGTCTTCGTCGCCTGGCTGGTCCCGGTCATGGGCCTGGTCTGGTCCTTCGTGGTGACCGGCGTGCTGGTGGTGGCGGCGGTCGTGTTGATGATGGCCATGGCCCCGGAGACCAGGGGCCGCGAGCTGGAGGTCACGGAGGCCGCCTGAGCTCCGCCCCCTGGACGGTCTTCCCGCCGCCGTGCGGGCAGGACCGATGCGTCACACCTCGGGGGCAGACCCGGCCGGTGGTGATGGCCCGCACAGCGGGGTGACGGGTAGAGGTTGATAGATCAATCTCATGTGGGCGTGGCGTCGCTCGGGGAACCCCCGGTGGACACCTGGCCGTGGCCTCGGGGAAACCCGCATCGCAGAGGGTGGACCAGTCCGGCCGAGCCGCGGCCGGGCTCCATCACACCACCCAGGAGGGGTCCTGATGAACCACCAGCAGAGGAAGCGTGCCCGGCTGACCGCCGGCACCCTCGCCATCGTCGCCGCCGCCACCCTCGGCGCGAGCGCCGCGACGGCCGCGCCGTCGTCGTCCACCGGGGCCGGGCAGGCCCCCGCCCAGAGCCCCGCCCAGCAGGACGGGGCGGACTGGCAGGAGACCGCGTACCGCGGCGAGGTCGAGGTCGTCCGCAACGGCCGGACCGACCGCGAGACCGTTTCCGGCGCCGTCTTCGACGACAAGGACCGGGACTCGAACCAGGACGCCGGCGAGCCGGGTGTGCCCGGGGTGAAGGTCTCCAACGGCCGCGAGGTCGTCACCACGGACGGCCAGGGCCGCTACGAGCTGCCGGTCGAGGACAACATGACCGTGTTCGTCACCCAGCCGCGCGGTTATCAGGTGCCCGTGGACGAGGACAATGTGGCCCAGTTCTCCTACAACCACCTGCCCGAGGGCTCACCGGAGCTCAGGTTCGGCGGCATCGACCCGACCGGCGCCGTGCCGGCCGCGCTGAACTTCCCGCTCACCCAGAGCGGGCTGACCCAGGACCCCGAGCAGTCCTGCGTCATCGGTGGTGACGTCCAGACCTACACGGAGCAGGAGGTGGAGTTCGCCCGCGCCGGCGTGTTCTCCGACCTCGCCGCGCGGACGGACTACGCCGGCTGCGGCGCCCTGTTCATCGGTGACGTGGTGGGTGACGACCTCTCCCTGTACCCGAAGACCCGCGAGCTGGCCTCCATGCTCAACGGCCCGGCGCGGTTCCTGCCGGGCAACCACGACATGGACTTCGACGCCACCGAGCGCGAGCACTCCACGGACACCTTCCGGGCGAACCTGGGAGCGCACTACTACTCCTACGACGCGGGCAAGGCCCATGTGGTGGCCCTGAGCACCGTGGACTTCCCCGTGAAGGAGAACGCCCGCCCTGGTGACTACAACGGCAGTCTCGACACCCGCCAGATGGAGTGGCTGCGCAACGACATCGAGAACACCCCGGAGAACAAGGTCATCGTGCTCGCCGGCCACGTCCCGCTGCTCGACTTCGCCGACGAGAGCAGCAAGAAGCACCAGATCGACCAGGTCAGGGAGGTCTACGAGATCCTCGAGGGCCGCGAGGTCGTCACCCTGGGCGGCCACACCCACTCCCTGGAGAACCTGCGGGCGGGTGACTCGATGAAGGGCTGGAAGGACCTGTTCGGCGTGGACGAGCTGCCCTTCACCCACATCACCGCCGGCGCCATCTCCGGCGACTGGTACAACGGCCGGCTGCTCGAGGGAGGTTACCCCGAGGCCGTGCAGCGTGACGGCGCCATGCCTGGCGTGCTGACCCTGGACATCAAGAACACCGAGGTCACCGAGCGCTTCACCGTCCGCGGTGCCGACGAGGACGAGCAGATGTCCCTATCCGTGAACACCCCGCGCTACCGCGACTGGTTCGAGCAGTACAAGGGCCAGCGCGGCAAGGCCCCGGCCTTCGGGAACCCGCTGCAGGTCTCCCGCGCGGACCTGGCGGACACCACGTGGCTGACCACCAACTTCTGGATGGGCTCCACCGGCTCGGCCGTCGAGGTCTCGATCGACGGCCGCGAGGCCACCAAGGCCACCCGCACCCAGCCCCTCGAGGGCGAGGGTGCGCTCGTGGGCGCGGAGTACTCCGACCCGGCCGCGGTCCAGCAGCAGCTCGTGCACGGCGGCTCCCTCGCGGACCGCTCGATGCACCTGTGGCAGCTCGAGTTGCCGGAGGACCTGGCGGCCGGTGAGCACACCGCCGAGGTGACCGCCACGGACGTGCACGGCCGGGCGTTCACCGAGGAGATCACCTTCGAGGTGACGGAGTGATGCCCACGCGGGTCCTGGCGGCCTGAGGCCATCCTGCCGGCCCCGGAGTCCCGGCGATCCTGACGTGGTCCCGTGATCCTCACGGCATCACGTCCTGATCGCCGGGACTTCCCCGCCCTGCCGGGCTGTCTGCCGTTCGTGCCGCGATAGCGTGAGGGCACCAGACCCACGGAGTCCGACGAGGAGCGAGCCATGGCGGAACGGATGATCCAGGCGGGCGGCATCGAGCTCTGCACCGAGGCCTTCGGCGACCCGGTGGACCCGCCCCTGCTGCTCGTCATGGGCCTGGGCGCCTCGATGCTCTGGTGGGACGAGGGCTTCTGCCGCCTGCTCGCCGACGGCGGACGCTTCGTCATCCGCTACGACCACCGGGACACCGGTCGCTCGGTGGCCTACCCGCCCGGCCGCCCCCGGTACACGGGCCAGGACCTGGTGGACGACGCCGTCGGTGTCCTAGACGCCTACGGGCTCCCGGCCGCCCACGTGGTCGGCCTCTCCGCGGGCGGCGGGCTGGCTCAGCTGCTCGCCCTCGACCACCCGGACCGTGTGCTCTCCCTGGTCCTGATCAGCACCAGCCCCGCGGTGCCCGGGGATCGCCGATTGCCGCCTCCGACCCGCGATGTCCTGGACTTCGCCTCCACGGTGAACGTCGACTGGTCCGACCCCGCGTCCGTGGCCGACTACCTCGTCGGGTACGAGCGGATGATCACCGGCCCCGACCGCCCGGTCGACGTGGCCGCGGTGAAGGGTCTCGTGGCCCGTGACGTCGCCCGTTCCCGGGACATCCGGACGGTCCAGAACCACGACCTGCTGGAGGACGAGGAGCGCCCGCGGGGGCCGCTGTCCTCGATCACCGCACCCACGCTGGTCATCCATGGCGGTGCCGATCCGCTCTTCCCGCCCGCCCACGGGAGGGCTCTGGCCGAGGAGATCCCGGGGGCCCGTCTCCTGCTGCTCGAGGCGGCGGGCCATGGTCTGCAGCGGGCGGACTGGCAGATCGTGGCCGGCTCGATCCTGGAGCACACCGCGGCCGTCCGGTGATCCCTCACCCCCGATGCTGCAGGAACTCCCGGAACGTCATGGGTGCCGTCCCGGTGACCGCCTCGACGTCCCCGCTGACCACGTCCAGCTCACCCCGGGCGATCGCCGTATAGGTCGACACCCAGGCATCGGCCTGCCACGACGGCGGGTTCCACGCCCGGCGGGACGCGTACGCCTCCTCCACCGTCTCGTCGTGGAAGCGCACCTCGGTCCCCTCCACCTCAGAGGTGATCCGGGCGACCTCGTCGAAGGCCAGGGCCTCCGGCCCGGTGAGGCGATAGGTCCGCCCCGCGTGCCGGGCGGGGTCCTGGAGGACGTGCGCGGCGGTGCGGGCGACGTCCTCGTGCGCGACGAAGGCGCACCTCCCGTGTCCGGCCGGACCCCGGATGACGCCGTCCTCGCCCACCACCGCGCGGGCCATGTCCATGTAGAAGCTGTCCTGCAGGAACGTGTACGCCATGCCCGAGGCGAGGATGTCCCCCTCGGTCGCCGCGTGCGTCCTCGCCAAGGTGAAGGTCGCCTCCGGGCTCGCCCCCAGGAAGGAGGTGTAGACCACGTGCCGCACCCCGGCCCGCGCCGCGGCCGCGACGAACGCCTCATGCTCGGCCCGGCGGTGCTCGGACTCCGAGGCGGAGACCATGAACAGCACGTCCACGCCGGTCAGGGCCCTCGTGACAGCCCCGGCGTCCGCGTAGGGGGCCACGTGCACGGTGGTCCCCGGCAGCCCGGGCGCCCGCGAGGGGTCCCGCACCAGCAGTCGCAGCGGGATCCCGGCGCCGGCCAGCAGCCGCGCGACGCGGCCGCCGAGCTGCCCGGTGGCACCGGTGACGGCGATGGTGGGGTCTGACATGGACGGCTCCCGGACAGAGTCGCCGCACGGGCACGGCGAGAACGGATTCCCCATGGTATTCCCCGCCGGTGCCTCCACCCATCCTCCTGAGCGCGTCACGAGGGGCCCGGGGACGTCGCGGCGGTGCTCCCGGCAGGCCGTGCGGTGTAGGACCATGGACGCCATGGACATCCGCGACGAACGGTTCAGCATCCCCGTCGGTGAGGAGACCGTCACCGCCGCCTACGCCCGCCCCGGCTCCCCCACCGCCACCGTGGTGGTCGCGCACGGTGCCGGGGCCGGCATGGACCACCCCTTCCTCACCGGGTTCACCGGCGCCCTCAACGACGCCGGTGTGGCCACCTGGCGCTTCAACTTCCCCTACGCGGAGGCCGGGAAGAAGTTCCCCGACCGCGCGCCCAAGGCCGTCGCCACCTGGCGCGCGGTGATGGCGGCGGCCCGCGAGCGCACCGGGGGTGCTCCGGTCTGGGCGGCCGGCAAGTCCTTCGGCGGCAGGATGGCCTCGATGGCCGTCGCCGAGGGCATGGAGGCCGCGGGGCTGGTCTTCCTGGGTTACCCGCTGCACCCGCCGGGCAGACCGGAGAAGCTGCGGGACGAGCACCTCTACGGGCTCACGCTGCCCATGCTCTTCCTGCAGGGCTCCCGGGACACGTTCGCCCTGCCCGGCGAGCTGGAACCGGTGGCCGGGCGCATCGGGGACCATGCCGTCGTGCGCCGGGTGGCGGACGCCGACCACTCCTTCACGGTGCCGCGGGACCGGCGCAACCAGGAGCAGACCGGGGCCGGTCTGGCCCCCGCGGTGCTCGAGTTCATCGCCGGCGGCGCGTAGGGCCTACCGGACGCGCGGCAGGCGCATCAGCGCCTCGAGCGGGCCCACCTCGAACCGGCGGGTCCACAGCCAGGCGAAGAGCAGGGACGCCAGGCACAGCACGGCGGTGACCGCGTAACCGCCGGCCAGCGAGCCGGGTCCGGGCCGGACGAACACGGCCAGGGCCAGCAGGTGGCCCACGTAGACGGTCAGGGACAGCCGCCCCATGGCGGCCAGCGCCGGTGTCCATCGGGCCAGGAAGCGCTCCGCCGCCAGGCACGCACCGAGGATGCACAGTGCCGCACCGGTGCTCGAGATGAGCCACAGCGGCATCTGGGAGTGCCCGGTCACGGACACCAGCCGGTCCCAGCCGACCGTCCGCCCGGGCTCTCCGACCAGCAGGACCAGCAACCGGGAGAAGGCGTAGGCCCCGACGGCGGCCACCGCACCGCCCACCAGGAAGATGCGCTGAAGCCGTCCGTCCCGCAGGTCCAGCCGGCCGAGTACCATCCCGAGCAGGAACGGCGCCACCCACACGACGGCGGGATAGGACCCGGAGAACAGGATGTCGTCCAGGATTTCCGGCGGAGGGTCCACGAGGGTGGGTTCCTTGATGGTGAAGGCATCCGTGCCGTGCCGCACGGCCACCCAGAGGAGCGGGCCCGCCACGAGGAAGGTGGCGGACAGGGCGGCCAGCAGCCACGTCGGAGCCCTCAGCAGCGGCAGGCACACGATGAACAGCAGGCCGTAGAGCGGCAGGATGACGCTGGCCTCATGGCCGGCCATCTGCAGGGCCAGCCCGCCCACGAGCAGCAGGGCCGCCCGCCACACCACGGTCTGCCACGGCAGGGGACCACCTAACGGCCCTCGCGAGGAACGCGTGAGGATGGACATGCCCACGCCGGCGAGCAGCATGAACAGCACGGAGGACCGTCCCAGCGGGAGGTCGTAGAGCGTGCCGAACAGGCCGCCCTCACCCCGGGGGCCGACGTTGACGGCGATCATCCCGATGATCGCCAGTGCCCGCGCCACGTCCAGGCCGACCACGCGGCCGGTCCTCGGGGCAGGCTCGCCGGCACCGGCCGGGGGTCGTTCGGCCGGCCGGTCGTCGTCGGATTGCTGGAAGGAGGATGGGACGGCGCCCATGAGGGTCATCCTTCACCCTGCGGGACCGCGACGTCGGCGATCTCCACGTCGGCCTCCCGGCGGCTGTCGGTGGCCCCGGTGATCTCACCGGTGGCGTAGTCGATCTCCAGGGCCTGCACCGAACCGAAGATCGCCTGTTCCCGCTCGGTGCGCTGGAGCTCCCACTTCCGCTCCTCGATGAGCCGGGCGAGGTCCCCGGACGGTTCCTGCTCCACGGCCAGCACGCCGTCCTGGAGGTGGTACCGCGGGGCGTCGACGGCCTCCTGTAGCGGGGCGTCCTGCAGCGCCCAGGCCACGAGGACCCCGGAGAGGATGTTGGGGATCTGGTGCCCGCCCGGACTGCCGAGCCCGAGCACGGGACGGCCCTCGTCATCGAGCACCATGCTGGGGGCGGACCAGCTCACGGACTTGCGCCCGGGCTCGGGCCTGTTCGCCGGGGACGCCTCGCTCTCGAAGCGGGAGAGCTGGTTGTTGAGGAAGAACCCGCCGACGGAGGCCGACTCGCTGCCGCCCCAGAAGCTCGTCAGGGTGTTGGTCATGGAGACGGTGAACCCGGACCTGTCCACGACCGTCAGGTGGGTCGTGTTGCCCGCGGTCACCACACCGGTGGTCGTGACCGGGCGAGCGCCGTCGTCGGCTCCGGTGGCCCCGGCACCGGTCCCGCCGGCCAGCAGGCCCACGCGATCGGCGATGCCGGCGTTGCGTGCCGGATCCGTGAGCTGGTCGACCGGGACATCCACGAAGTCGGGATCCCCGAGGAAGTGGGTGACCGATCCCTCGGCCGCGATCCATGCCTCGGCCAACCGGTCCACGTAGCCGGCCGTCCCCGGTTCGTGCTCGCCGACCCCCAGGGCCTCGGCGACCTGGAGCTGCTGGACGAGGGCGGCGCCGGGCAGGGGCGGGGCGGCCGAGAGGACCTCGTAGTCCCCGAACTCCCCGCTGACCGGCTCCACCTGCTCGGGCTCGTAGGCCGCGAGGGACGCGGCGTCGAGCCCGTCGACCTCGCTGAGCCGATCCGCGATGCTGCCGGTGTAGAACGCCTCGGGCCCCTGGTCGGCGATCGTGGTCATGGTCCGGGCCAGGTCCTCCTGCACCAGCGTCTCCCCCGCGGCCAGCGGTTCACCGGAGGCGGAGTGATAGTGCTCCAGGCCCTCGATGGAGGCCGGGCCGAAGTCCGAGCGCATCCGCTGGGCCAGGAAGTCGGAGACGGGGAAGCCCTCCCGCGCCAGGCCGATCGCCGGCTGCAGCAACTGCTCCCACTCCAGCGTCCCGTGGTCGGCATGGATCTGCGCGAGCCCCGCGACGAGTCCCGGGACGCCGGTGCCGGAATCCGGGATCCGCCCGTCCTGCGCCACCACCTCGCGGTAGTCATAGCTCGTGGCCTCCTCGCCCGGGGCCGCCAGGAGGGCCGAGCCACCCCCGCCGATACCCGAGGCGTAGGGCTCCACCACGGCCACGGCGAAGGCCACGGCCACGGCGGCGTCCGCGGCGTTGCCGCCCTCGTCCAGGACCTGCATCCCCGCCTCGACGGCCTCCGGGTGCGCGGCGGAGACGCCGTACTGGTCCAGCTGGGCGGCCGCGCCTGCCGGGGACGTGCGCGGTTCCGCGCTCGCGGAGGGACTGGGGCGCGCGCTGTCACCGGCGGACGACGACGGCGCAGCCGGGGACGACGTTCCGGGCGCCGGTGCGGAGGTCGGCGCCTGGCAGGCGGACAGGGTCAGTACGGCCGCCAGCAGCGGCACGGCACCGAGGGCCGGTTGCTTCTTCATGGGCTCCTTGGGGACGACAGGTCGCCAGTGAAGATCACGGTGCGATCACGACGACAGCCTTCATCGACTATCCCACACTGCGGCCCCCGCCGTCCGGCTCCGAACGGCGGTGGCCCCCGCGTCCGCAGCCCGTTCCCGGTCCGGCGACCGGCCCGGCCGCCGGCCCGGCCGCCGGCCCGGTCCGGCCTGCGCAGGGTTCTCTGCTCCGGCGCACAGTCCCCGCCAAGGTTCGGCCCGTACCGTCGAAGGCGTCACAAGGTGCGAGTGATGATGACAGAAGGCCCCGGCAGTCCCCTCAGCCGGGGCCTTCGCCTTGCCCGGTCCACGGCCTACGCTGTGTCCATGACCGGCACCGACAGCCCCGCAGTCCCTGGTCCCCCCGGATCCGCCGACGTCGACGCGTACATCGACGGGTTCCCCGAGCTGGCCCGTGCCCTGTTGAGGGAACTGCGGGACCTGGCCCGGGCCGTGGTGCCCGAAGCCACCGAGACGCTGAAGTGGAACGAGCCGGCCTACGTCCACCCGCACGGGACCATCCTGTTCCAGTTCTCCGGCCACAAGGCCCACGCCAACATGACCTTCACGCCCAGCGTTCGCGAGGCCTTCGAGGACGAGCTGGTCAACTTCGAGACGGGCAAGGGCTCGGTGAAGCTCTTCTACGGCCAGCCGGCGCCGCACGACCTGCTCGAGCGGATGATGCTGGCCCGGGTGCGCGAGTACGAGGACGAGGGCGTCACCTGGATGTAGCCGGGCCTCTCGCCCCCGGGACCCGCGCCCCTAGACTGCCCCCATGCCCGATCCCACAGACCTCCCCGATCCCGGCGTGCCCACCGCCGTCCTCTTCGTCGACCTGCAGGAGGGCTTCTTCGAGTTCCCCGACCTGCAGGACACCCGCGCCCTGCTGGTCGAGGAGTCGAACTGGCTCGCCGCCCAGGCCCACGCCGGCGGACACGCGGTGTTCGTGGTCAACACGGTGCACCAGGAGGACAAGTCCACCTGGACGCTGAAGATGCTCGAGGACGACCAGGGCTTCAACTTCGAGGGCAGCTGGCAGGCCAGCCTGCTCGACGGGCTGGACCTGGAACCGGCCCGGCACCTGGTCAAGACGCGGGACAGCGCGTTCTTCGGCACCGACCTGGTGGAGCAGCTGCGTGAGGCTGGCGTCCATCGGCTCGTGCTGGCCGGCGTCACCGCGGAGTCCTGCGTCTCAGCCACCGGCCGGGACGCCTTCGCCCACGACTTCGAGGTCGTCTACGCCCGGCAGGCCATCGCCTCCTCCGACGCGGAGCGCGGCTGGACGGACCTGGAGAACGTCAGCGCGGACTTCCGCCAGACGATCCTGAACCGTCCCGAGGTTCAGCGGCTGCTGACCGCGAAGTAGTCCTCCGGCCGTTTCCCGGCGGCGAGCTCCCCGAGCACCGCGAGCAGCAGGTGCCGTTCCTGGACCTTGATCCGCTCGTGCAGGATTTCCTCGGTGTCCGTGGCGAGCACCGGCACGGCGGCCTGGGCCAGGATCGGGCCGGTGTCCACGCCGGCATCGGCGATGTGCACGGTGCACCCGGTGACCTTGACCCCGTACCGGAGGGCGTCCCGGACCCCGTGGGCGCCCGGGAAGGCCGGCAGCAGGGCCGGATGGGTGTTGAGGTACCGTCCGCCGAAGGCCTCCAGGAACTCCTCGCCGACGATCCGCATGAAGCCGGAGGAGAGCACGTAGTCCGGCGCGTACGACGCCGTCTGGGCGGTCAGCGCGTGGTTCCAGGCCGCCCGGTCGGGGAACCGCGCGAAGTCCACCACGAACGTCTCGATCCCGGCGGCCGAGGCGCGGGCCAGCCCGCCGGCGTCGGGACGGTCCGCCCCCACTGCGGCGATCTCCACGTCCAATCGGCCGGCCACGACGGCATCGATCACCGATTGCAGATTGGTGCCGGATCCGGAGACGAGGGCCACGATGCGCATGGCTTCCATCGTAGGTCCACGTAGGGTGAACCCATGATCTCCTACAGATCAGTCACCAAGCGCTTCGCCGACGGCACCGTCGCGGTCCAGGACTTCAGCCTCGACGTCCCCCGCGGCACCCTGACCGTCCTGGCGGGGTCCTCGGGCTGCGGCAAGACGACCCTCATGCGCATGGTCAACCGGATGGTCGACCCCTCCTCCGGGCAGGTGCTCGTGGACGGTGAGGACGTGGCCGGCCGGGACCCGGTCGCCCTGCGCCGGCGCATCGGGTACGTCATGCAGAACTCGGGACTGCTGCCCCACCGCACCGTCGCCCAGAACATCGCCACCGTCCCGCGTCTCAACGGCGTGGACCGCCGCGCGGCCCGGCGGCGCACCGGGGAGATGATGGAACTCGTCGGCCTGGACGCGAAGCTGGCCGACCGCTACCCGGCGCAGCTCTCCGGCGGCCAGCAACAGCGCGTGGGCGTGGCCCGCGGCCTGGCCGCCGACCCGGACATCCTCCTGATGGACGAGCCCTTCGGGGCCGTGGACCCGCTCGTGCGCTCCGAGCTGCAACGCCAGCTGCGCCAGCTGCACGGCCAGATCGGCACCACCATCCTGTTCGTCACCCATGACATGGACGAGGCCCTGGCCCTCGGCGACCAGATCGTGCTGCTGCGCGCGGGCGCGGACATCGCCCAGCAGGGCACCCCGAGGGAATTCGTCGCCGAGCCCGCCAACGACTTCGTGCGGACCTTCCTCGGGCTGGACCGCGGCCAGCGCACCCTGCACCGCGAGCGCGCCGCGGACGGCTCGATCGTGGTGGTGGACGCCCACGGCCGGCCCGCCGGGGTGCTCGCGGAACCGGACGGCCGGCCCGACGACGGCGCGCGCCCGGGTGCCATGGCCGACGGCGGGCCCCGGCCGGGAACCCAGGACGCGCCGGGCGCATGAACTGGGTCCTGGACAACCTGCCGCTGATCGCGGACCGGACGTGGGCGCACCTGGCCACGTCCCTGCCGGCCATCCTGGCCGCGCTGGTGATCTCCGTCCCGCTGGGCTGGCTGGCCCACCGCTACCGGGTCCTGAACGGCCCCGTGCTGACCGGCGCCGGGCTGATGTACGCGATCCCGTCCCTGCCGCTGTTCATCGTGCTGCCGGTGCTGATCGGCACCGGCGTGCGGGACGTGGTGAACGTGGTCGTGGCCCTGACCCTGTACGGGGTGGCGCTGCTGGTGCGCAGCGTGGCCGACGGGCTGGACGGGGTGCCGCCGGAGGCCCGCAGTGCCGCCGTGGCCCTGGGCTATCCGCCGCTGCGCCGGTTCCTGACCGTGGACCTGCCCCTGGCCGGCCCGGTGATCCTGTCCGGGCTGCGAGTGGTGGCCGTCTCCACGGTGTCCCTGTGCACGGTGGGGGCCGTCCTGGGCATCCCGTCGCTCGGGCTGCTGTTCACGGACGGGTTCCAGCGCGGGATCCTGGCGGAGATCCTCACCGGGATCGTGCTGACCGTGGTGCTCGCGCTGGCCCTGGACCGGTTGCTCGTGGCGCTGGGCCGGTTGGCCATGCCCTGGACGCGTGCGGAGGTGGGGGCATGAACCAGTTGTGGGAGGCCGTGCTCTGGTGCCTGGACCCCGCGCAGTGGACGGGGCCGTCCGGGATCGCCGCGCGGTCCCTGGAGCACCTCGGCTACACGCTGCTGGCCGTGGTGATCGCCGCCGCCATCGCCGTGCCGATCGGCTGGTGGGTGGGCCACACGGGCAGGGGGCGCGGAGCCGCCGTCGCGCTCTCCGGGGCCGCCCGCGCCCTGCCGACCCTCGGGGTGCTCACCCTGACCGCGCTGCTGCTGGGCATCGGGCTGGCGGGGCCGATGACGGCCTTCGTCATCCTGGCCGTCCCGTCCATCCTGGCCGCCGCCTATGCCGGCTTCGAGGCCGTGGACCGCCGGGTAATCGACGCCGCCCGGGCCCAGGGGTACACCGGCGCCCAGGTGCTCTGGCAGATCGAGGTGCCCCTGGGGCTGCCGGTGCTGGTCGGCGGGCTGCGCTCGGCAGCACTGCAGGTGGTGGCCACCGCCACCCTGGCCGCCTACGTCGGCGCCGGCGGACTGGGCCGCTACCTGTTCCTGGGCCTGAAGACCCAGGACTACGCCATGATGCTCGGCTCCTCCCTGCTCGTCGTCGCCCTCGCCCTCGTCCTGGACGGGGTGTTCGCCCTGGCCGGACGCGCCGCCGTCCCACGTGGGGTGACAGTGGCGCGCCGCGGGGTCAACGCGTAGGTTTCAGAACAGCGCCCGTCTCCGGAAGAGGATCCCCATGAAGAAGCCCACCCGCCGTTCCGCCCTGGCCCTGGCCGCCGTCGCCGCCCTCGCCCTGACCGGCTGCGGCAGCTCCGACCCGCTCGGCGGCCAGGACACCGCCTCCGGCTCACCGTCGGCCACGGGGGGCACGGGCGGGAGCGGGGACGCCCTGGTCATCGGCTCCCAGCAGTACTACTCGAACGAGATCATCGCCGAGCTCTACGCCCAGGCCCTCGAGGCCGAGGGCTACACGGTGGAGCGGGACTACCAGATCGGCCAGCGCGAGGTGTACCTGCCGGAGGTCGAGTCCGGGGCCATCGACGTCATGCCCGAATACGGCGGGAACCTGCTCCAGTACTACGACGCCGAGGCCACGGCCACCTCGCCGGAGGACATCCAGGCCGCGCTGGCCGAGGTGCTGCCCCAGGGGCTGCGCCCGCTGGAACCGGCCGAGGCCACGGACCAGGACTCCTACAACGTCACCCGCGCGTTCGCCGAGAAGCACTCCCTGACGTCCCTGGCGGACCTGAAGAACGTGGACGAGCCGCTGAAGGTGGCCGCCAACTCCGAGTTCGAGACCCGTCCCTACGGTCCTGCCGGACTCAAGGAGGCCTACGGGGTGGACGTGACCGTGGTGCCCGTGGAGGACTCGGGCGGCCCGCTGACCGTCAAGGCCCTGGTGGACGGGGACGTCCAGCTCGCCGACATCTACTCGGCCGACCCCTCGATCGCGGCCGAGGACCTGGTGACCCTGGAGGACCCGGAGAACCTGATCCTGCCGCAGAACGTCACCCCGATCGCCTCCGAGGCCGTGGACGAGGAGGCCGCCGCGATCATCGAGAAGGTCAATGCGAAGCTCACCCCGGAGGCGCTGATCGGCCTCAACCGGGAGTCCGTCGAGAAGGAGGCCTCCAGCGAGGACATCGCGCAGGCCTGGCTGGCCGGTCAGGGGCTGTCCTGACACCCCAGTAGGCTGGAGCGGTGAGCCAGACCGCGCCCGGAGCATCGACCGACACCGAACTGACGCGGTACCGCTCGCTGCGCACCGCCCTGGTCTGGCTGGCGGGGATGCTGCTGCTGACATACCTGGCCTCCGTCCTGACCCTGCCGTGGAAGGCCGCCTCCCTGGTCTTCGCCGTCACCGGCATCGTCTTCGGCGTCCTCGCCCTCATCCGCACCGCCCGGATCCCCTCGCCGTGGCTCCTGCGCGTGGGCGCGGTGGCGGGCATGGCCGGCTGCGCCCTCTTCGGGTTCGTCACCGCCTCCCAGGTCGTGTTCTGGGACGCCACCACGCGGTTCGAGGACTGCACCGCCGGCGCGATCACCGAGCGGGCGCTGGAGCGGTGCAGCCAGGAGTACACCGAGCAACTGGCCGGGTTCACCGGTCCGGTCGGCGCCCGGTAACGGGTACGTACCGGCCCGGATCACCCGGACGCGGGTGGTGAGGGGGCACGGTGGGTGGCCTCGAGGGCCACGGCGACCACGTGCCGGAGGTCATGGTGCGCGCCGAAGGCCTCGCGCTGGAGGTGCGCGCCGGTGCCCTGCCGCAGGACCCGGGCCACGACGGCCTCGACCGTCCCCTCCTCCCCGTACTCGACCAGTACGGGCCGGACGCCGTCCAGCAGCCGGCCGAGGACGTCCGCCGCCGGCGCGGGAGTCCCCGTGGCCGGGTCGATCAGCCGGCCCGCGACACCCGAACGGCTGGCCAGCCAGGTCCACACTCCCAGCTCCGAGGCGGGGACCTCGGGAGCCGGCCGGCGTGGCTCCCTGAGGGCGGTCTCCACCAGGGCCCTGACCAGCGCGGCGATCACGGCCGCCACGGCCTGGTCCGTGCAGACGTCGGCGATGCGCACCTCGAGCGTGGGGTAGCGCTCGCTGGGGCGGGCGTCGTAGTAGATCATGCCGGCGTCCAGGGGGACCTGCGTTGCCAGCAGCCGGTCCCGGTGCCGGTCATAACCGGCGGCCGAGCCGAACACCTCCGGCGGACCGCTCACGGGCCATCGGGACATCACCCGGTGGCGGTAGGAGGCGTAACCGGTGTCCACTCCCTGCCAGTACGGGGAGTTGGCGCTGAGCGCCAGCAGGGGGGCGAGCCAGACACGGATCCGGTCGAGGGCGGTCACGGCCTCGTCCCGGGAGGAGACGCCCACGTGGACGTGCAGGCCGTTGGTGAGGTTCTCCAGGGCCATCACCCCGAACTCCCTGCCGATCCGCTGGTAGCGCGCCTTCGGCGTCAGGTGGAGGCTGGTGCCGTCCGGGGCCGTGCCCAGCGCCGCGACCCGTCCGCCGGCCCGTACGGCGGCCTCCTCGGCGAGGGCCCGCCCGGCCCGGATGGCCGCGAACTGTCCGGTCAGGGTGGTCTGCGGCGGGTTGTCGACCTCGATCTGTTCCTGCTGCAGCTCCATCGTCACCCGGTGGCCGGAGGAGGTCTCCTCGGACCGCGGACCCGCCACCGCCTCCCCGGCGGGCAGCGGTTCCAGGGACGGAACCGCCACCAGCAGGAACTCCTCCTCCACACCGAACGTGCGCATCTACCGCCACCTCGCCTCGTCGAAGGCTCCCAGCATGGCAGACGCGGCGTTCCGGCGTGACCCGGAGCACTCTCGCCGGGGAGGGTCAGGCCGGCGGACTGCTCAGGCCGACTGCCCGATCGCCCCCTGGTTGGCGGTGTGCGAGACCTCGATGCGGCGGGGCTTGGCCTCCTCGGCCACGGGGATCTGCAGCGTCAGCACCCCGTCCGTGTACGAGGCGTCGATCCTGTCCGTCGCCAGCCCCTCGCCGAGTGTCAGCTGCCGCGCGAAGGTCCCGGTGGTGCGTTCCCGGGCGAGCCACTGGATCTGGCCCGTCTCCTCGTCCTGCCGGTCGGCGCGGATGGTCAGCGTCCGCCCCTCGAGGTCGACGTCGATCGACCTGGGGTCCACACCCGGCAGGTCCATCTTCAGCACGAAGTGGTCCTCACTCCGGTACAGGTCCATCGGCATCGCCTGTGTCCGCACCGATGATGTCATCTGTCCGAAGACGCCGTTCAGCACCCGGTCGATCTCGCGCAGGGGATCAACATGGTTGGCCACAGAAATCACCTCCATACGGTGACCGGACCCGGGCCTTCCGGGCCGGCGGGCCGTGGCTACGGCCTCGGCAATTATTTAGCACTCTTGGCCGGAGAGTGCCAGAGCCGGGTGCCTAGTCCTCCTCGGGCTCGCGGGTCCTCCCGGCGTCCGTGCCGTCATCGAACCCGTCGGCGTCGTCCGCCTCGTCGTGCCACGCGTCCGGCAGCACGAAGCGGTCCCGCTCCCACCACGGGGACACCAGGTAGCCGATCATCGCCCCCAGGCCCACGAGGACGCCGAGCAGGCCGGCGGCGGCCCAGGGATTCGGGCCCAGGCCGGTCATCCGGCCCACCCCCAGGGACCCCCCGGAGACGGCGAACGGGAGCAGGGACAACAGGGCGGTCGCCAGGGCCACCAGCAGGCCCAGCACCAGGGTGGAGGCGGTCAGCGAGGCCCAGCGGGACTCGATCCGCACGGCCAGCCACTCGTCGAAGTGGTTCTCCCCCTCCCGCAGCAGCCACCAGCCGGCCATGAATCCGCCGACCACCGGCACGAGCAGGAACAGCCAGGACCAGGCCGGGTCCAGGCCCACCGGCACGGCGGTCAGCACCGGGATGGCCGGCTGCGGACCGACCGCGGTCATCAGCGGGGAGACGGCGGACCCCTCCCCCAGGGAGAACCCGGCCCCCGTGGTCCAGGCCAGCGTCCACATCGCCAGGTTGGGCATGATCCCGAGCTGCACCGCGGTCAGGGTGGCCCCGCCCCAGATGCCGGCGTCCACCTGCTGGTACACCTGGGCGATGTCCGCCCAGCTCAGGGCGACCTGCACGGACAGCAGGACCGAGGCCAGGGCGAAGGAGGCCATCAGGCCCACGAACCCGGCCCGCACCAGGGACCACGCGTAGGACCCGGCCCAGCGGGACGCCTGTGACCAGGTGGCGATGCGCTCGGCCGCGTCGACCCCGATCAGCCGTTCCCACGAACCGGCCTCCTTCCGGGCACCGGTCAGCAGGGCGACCACCATCAGCGCCGTGGGGATCAACGTCCCCAGGAACGGGTTGATGGCCACCGACTCGCTCGGCACCAGCAACGAGGTGCCCAGGCAGAAGAGGGCGTACGCACCGGCCCCACCGGCGAGGGGCTGCCAGATTTGATCCCGGTAGGACGCACGCGCCAGCCGCCTCCCGGCCCGCCAGCCCAGGGCCAGCGGGATCAGGACCAGGCCCCAGGGCAGGAACCAGAACGTGCCCGTCAGCGTGTCCGCGCTGCTCGTCGGGGACTCCAGGGTCAGGTGCAGCGGCACGCCCTGCAGCGCCAGCCAGGCCTGGCCGCCGAGCCGGGCGATGAAGTCCACCTGGGTGGCGGCGAAGCCGGCCATGGACCAGATGCCCACCAGGGGCACCACGACGAGGATGGCGGAGACCACCGCGGCGATCAGGGTCTCGATCACCCCCTGGACCCAGAGGGGCAGGGGCAGCGGCTTCAGGGCGCGGGGAGTGCGAGGATTCATGTCACCGTCCATGGTGCCACCCGGCCCGGGGGCCGGACGGCAGCGGCGCGGCCCGGCACCGCCCGTCGCCCCACGCGGCGGCATACCGACTGTTCACCCACCCGCCACCTGGCTGCCACCGCGCCGAGTCACCGCTGACAGGGACGGACCATAGCGTCCGGGAGCGTGAGAGTCGTCATCGTCGCCGAATCGTTCCTGCCGCACATGAACGGTGTCACCCACTCGATCCTGCAGGTGATCCGCCACCTGCGCTCCCGCGGTGACGAGGTCCTGGTGATCGCCCCGTCCTCGTCGTGGATGGACGACGAGGCCCCCGCCGAGGTCGAGGGATATCCGGTCCACCGGCTGCCCTCCATCCCCCTGAGGGGATACACGAACGTCCGGGTGGCCGCCGGGACCGTCAACCGGGTCCGTCGCGTCATCGCGGACTTCGCGCCCGACGTCGTCCACATCGCCTCCCCGTTCATCCTGGGCTGGCGCGCGGTGCAGGCCGCCAACGCCCTCGGGGTGCCGAGCGTGTGCGTCTACCAGACCGAGGTGCCCAACTACGCGGCGCGCTACGGGTTCCCGTGGCTGGAGGAGGTCCTCTGGCAGCACGTGGAACGCATCCACGACCACGCCACCCTCACGGTGGCCCCCTCGAGCTTCTGCGTGGACCAGCTGCACGCCCGCGGGATCCAGCGGGTGCACCTGTGGCGACGGGGCGTGGACACCGCCCGGTTTCACCCCGCCCGGCGGGACGAGGCGCTGCGGGCCGAGCTGGCCCCGAACGGCGAGCGGCTCATCGGCTTCGTCGGCCGGCTGGCCTCGGAGAAGCAGGTGGAGGACCTGGCCGTGCTCAGCGACCTGCCGGGCACCCGCCTGGTGATCGTCGGCTCCGGCCCGCTGAAGGACTCCCTGGCCCGCCAGCTGCCCGGGGCGCACTTCGCCGGGTTCCAGGGCGGAGAGGACCTGGCCCGGCACATGGCCAGCCTCGACCTGTTCGTGCATCCCGGGGAGTCGGAGACCTTCTGCCAGACGATCCAGGAGGCCATGGCCTCCGGCGTCCCGGTGGTCGCGGTGGGACGCGGCGGTCCGCTGGACCTGGTGGACCCCTCCCGCACCGGGTGGCTGTACCGGCCGGGTGACCTGGCCGGGCTGCGGGACCGGGTCCGGGACCTGGTCTATGACGACATCAAGCGCGCCGCGTTCGCCGAGGCCGCGCACCAGGCCGTGCAGGGCCGGACCTGGCCCGTCCTGTGCGAGCAGCTGGTCGGTTACTACGAGCGTGCCGTCCGGGTCCGGGGCCGGCAGAACGACGTGTTCGTGCGCACCTACCTGGAGCAGTCCGCCGGCTGGGACGGCTGGCTGGTCCAACGGTGACCGGCCCGGGGACCGGTCCCGGGGTGGGGGCGCCCGCCGGGCCCCCATCGTCATCCTTTCCGGCCCTGCCCAACCGGCCGGTACAGTAGTCCCGGCCTGTCCCTACCGGGGGATGCCCTCCTGATGAGGGGACGCCACTGAGGAAAGCGAGGACGGACATGGAGCCTGGTCTGGAGAAACTGCGGGACGAGGTCTTTCGCCGCAACCCCGGCGAAAGCGAGTTCCACCAGGCCGTCACCGAGGTGTTCGAAGCCCTCGGGCCGGTCGTCAACCGCCATCCCGAATACGTCGAGTCCGGGATCCTGCGCCGCATGTGCGAACCGGAGCGCCAGATCATCTTCCGCGTGCCGTGGGTGGACGACAACGGGCACGTGCAGATCAACCGTGGCTTCCGCGTGGAGTTCAACTCCGCCCTGGGGCCGTACAAGGGCGGACTGCGGTTCCACCCCTCGGTCTACCTGGGCATCATCAAGTTCCTGGGCTTCGAGCAGATCTTCAAGAACGCCCTGACCGGCATGCCGATCGGCGGTGGCAAGGGTGGGTCCGACTTCAACCCGGCCGGCCGCACGGACGCCGAGATCATGCGCTTCTGCCAGTCCTTCATGACCGAGCTGTACCGCCACATCGGCGAGTACACCGACGTCCCGGCCGGTGACATCGGCGTGGGCACCCGGGAGATCGGTTACCTGTTCGGCCAGTACAAGCGCATCACCAACCGCTTCGAGTCCGGGGTGCTCACCGGCAAGGGAATGTCCTGGGGAGGGTCCCTGGTCCGTCCGGAGGCCACCGGCTACGGCGCCGTGATGTTCGCGGACCAGATGCTGCGCACCCGGGGTGGCTCCATGGACGGCCAGACCGTCCTGGTCTCCGGCTCCGGCAACGTGGCGCTGAACGCCATCGCCAAGTCCCAGCAGCTCGGGGCCACCGTGCTGACCGCCTCCGACTCCTCGGGATACGTGGTGGACGAGGCCGGGATCGACCTGGAGCTGCTGCGCGAGGTCAAGGAGGTCCGGCGCGGCCGGATCGCCGAGTACGCCGAGGAGCGCGGTGGCCGGTCCCGCTTCGTGGCCGACGGCTGTGTCTGGGACGTGCCCGGCACCGTGGCCATCCCCTCGGCCACGCAGAACGAGCTGGACGACAAGTCCGCGCTCACCCTGATCGACAACGGGCTGGTCGCCCTGGCCGAGGGCGCCAACATGCCCTGCACCCAGAAGGCCACCGAGCACATGATCCATGCCGGGGTGCTGTTCGGCCCGGGCAAGGCGGCCAATGCCGGTGGCGTGGCCACCTCCGCGCTGGAGATGCAGCAGAACGCCAGCCGGGACACCTGGAGCTTCGAGTACACCCACGACAAGCTCGAGCAGATCATGACCGACCTGCACGACCGCTGCCTCGAGACCGCCGACCGCTACGGCACCCCGGGCAACTACGTGGTCGGGGCGAACATCGCCGGTTTCGTCAAGGTCGCCGACGCGATGCTCGCCCAGGGCGTGATCTGACCCTCGCACGGTCGGACCACCGGCGGCCGGGGACGGCCCGGGGCACTCGCGGCTGACCGCGAGACCCGGGGGTCCCCGGCCGCCGTTCGCGTGAGCAGCCCCGGGGCCCTACGGGGCCAGGTGCGTGAGGGTGTGCTTCTGGTCCTCGCTCAGCCGGACCGGGCGGCCGGTGGCTGAGTCCACGAAGACCATCGTGGAGGTCGCGGTGACGCACTCGGTGCCGTCCACCCCATCGCGCAGCGAGTAGGCGATCTCGATCGAGGCCCCCTTCGCGGCGGCCACCCAGACCCACGCGCGCACCGGGACGTTGCGGTACTCCAGCGGACGCCGGTAGCGGATGCGGTGCTCCGAGATCAGCACCTGCACGCTGTCCGGCATCCCGTCCAGCAGGTTCACCGGCGCCCCGGCGCCCGGCGCCCCGGTCCCGGCAGGCACCCCGAACGCCAGGATGCGCACCTCCTCGAGGATCGCCGCCACCTGCACGTTGTTGACGTGGCCGTAGGCGTCCATGTCCCCCCAGCGCACGGGCACGTCCACGCGCACGGCGGGCCCGCCGCCGTCGGGACGGTCCTCGGTCCGGCCGGTCAGGCCGTGGCCCGGCTCAGCGGGCATCGTCCAGCTCCCGGGAGTCGGCGTCCAGGCCCGGTTCCTGGGCGTTGCGCGGCCAGGTCAGCAGCGCGGCGCGCCCGGTCTCGAGGATGCCCAGTTCCTCCAGCTGGCGGGACAGCGCCGCCCCGTCCGGGCCGTAGCACCACGGCACCCCGGGAGTGGTCTCGCGGGTGTCCGTGGCGCGGCCACCGGCCAGCAGGGCCTGGGACGGCGTCAGCTGACGGATCACGATCGCCTTCACCTTGTCCGGGTGGCGGCGGGCGAAGTCCGCGTAGATCTCCGGGTCGTGCTGGCCGTCGTCACCGATGAGCAGCCAGCGGATCTCCGGGAACTCCCGGGCCAGCCGGTCCAGCTGGGTGACCTTGTGCTCCAGCCCGGACCGGAACCAGCGGTCCTCCGTGGGACCCCAGCTGGTCAGCAGCAACGGGCCGGAGGGGTACAGGTTGCGGGACAGGAAGCGGGACAGGGTCTGGGCCACGTTCCACGCACCGGTGGAGAGGTAGACGACCGGGGAGGTGGGCTGCTGTTCCAGCAGGCGGTGCAGCATGACGGCCATCCCGGGAGTGGCGGTGCGGGCGTGCTCGTCCAGGACGAAGGAGTTCCAGGCCGCCAGCATCGGCCGGGGCAGGTAGGTGACCACCACGGTGTCGTCGATGTCCGAGACCACGCCGGTGACCGTGCCGTCCTCGACGATGTACACGTCCGAGGTGGCCGGCTCGCTGCCGTCCGAGGTGAGGGTGACCGTCTGCCAGCCCGGCTCCATCTCGACCTCCACGCGGGCGTCCACCACGCCGCCGCGGTCGGCGCGCACGGTGAAGGTCTTCCCGCCCGCCAGCACCTTGACCTCGGCGTAGGGCACGGGCGGGGAGGTGAAGTTGTGCCATCCGCGCAGGCCGTCCTCGACCACCCTGGACAACCGGCGGCCGTTCTCGAAGGCGTCGTCCGGCGCCATCACCACGCGGGAGAACACCCGGATCCAGGAGGTGGTGCCGTACCCGGTGAAGGACAGCACGGTCGGTTCGTGCCCGCGCCGCAGGGCACCGGCGTAGCGGAAGCGGTGCCACCGGTCCTGGACCAGCGTCGCTATGTGCTCGGTGACCAGGGTCTCCCGGTCCTCGATCAGCGGGGACGGCACGGCGTCCGGGGCAGGCGGGGATGCAGGAGTCCGATCGGCCATAGGATCCAGTATCCCTCACCCGCGCACGTGTGGTTCACCACGTGCGGGCAGGGGCGCCGGGGCCCTCGGGGGCCCCGCTAGGCTGGCGCCATGCCCACCTCCGTTCCCGCCCCCCGTGAGTTGCGGCGCGTCGCCGCCGAGGCGGCCGCCGCCTGCGCACCACGGCTCGTCCGGGCCTTCCGTTCCACTCCCGCCGACCTCGACCTCTCCACCAAGCGGAACACCCACGACCTGGTCACCGTGCACGACGGGGCGACCGAGAACGAGCTGGTGCGGTTGCTCGGCGCAGCCGTCCCGGGCAGCCGGTTCGTCGGGGAGGAGGGGGGCACGCGCGGGCCGGACGGGGTGGACGAGCACGCCCTCACCCCGGTCGAGGCCGGCGCGGCGGCCGCGCCGCACACCCTGGAGTGGATCATCGACCCGATCGACGGCACGGCGAACTTCGCCCACGGCTTCGCCATGTTCTCGATCTCCGTCGCCGCCGCCGTGGACGGCGTGGTGGTGGCCGGCGTCGTGCTGGACCCCGTGAACGGGCTGGAGTTCTCCGCGGACGACGACGGTGCCTACCTCAACGGGCAGCGGTTCGGGTCCCGGGGGGCCGGGGCTCCGGCGGCCGGCCCCGGTGGGCAGGACGCGGTCGCGCCGGTCGAGGCGCCCGCACCGGACGAGCATTCCCTGAACCTGGTGACGTCCTATCCCTCCGCCGAGGCCCTGGACGTCGACGGCCCGGTGGCGCTGGAGCGCTTCGGCCGGCTCGTGGACGCCTACGCCACCGTGCGGCGCACCGTCTCCGGCGCCCTGGAACTGGCCTACACGGCCATCGGCTGGGCGGACGTGACGCTGGGGGTGGACACCAATCCGTGGGACGTGGGCGTGGGCCAGCTCCTGGTGCGCCGGGCGGGCGGCCACTACCTGGCCCGCTTCTACGACACCGACGGACCGGAGCGGCGCGAACCCCACCTGGCACCGTGCTACGTGGCGGTGGCCCCCGGGCGGACGGCACCGACCGCGGTGCGCGTCCTGGAGGAGACGGTCACGGCCCGCCGGGCGGCCGGGCACCGGACGGCCGGCGTCCGGGGCTGACCGGGCATCCACCCCTTGATGCAGGACGGTCCGGCGTGCCTAGGGTGTGCCATGACCGTGAACAGGACGGGGACGACCGTCCTGGCCCGCGGCCGGCCGGAGAGTGACGGCGGCCCTAGCCGTGGAACCCCCTGCGCACGATAATGAAAGTGCTCGCTGACAGGGACCTTAAAGTCCCTCCGGACGACACCGGGCGGGCGCTGACCCCGTGAGGGAAGAAGGAGACCGGGCCATGATGTTCGAACATGCCGACGACGAGCCGATCCTGGTGCTGGACGAGGATCAGTGCTGGAGGGTCCTGGAGAACACCCGGCACGGCCGGCTCGGGCTGCGGGTGAACGACGAACTCGACCTGGTCCCGGTGAATTTCGTGGCCCGGGACAAGCGGATCTACTTCCGGACGGCACCCGGCAACAAGCTGGCGGAGCTGACCATCAATCCCAAGGTCATCTTCGAGGCGGACGGCATCCTCTCGGACGAGGCCTGGTCGGTGCTGGCCCGCGGCCACGCCCGGGTGCTCGAGAAGGACGAGGAGATCGAATTTGCCGAGTCCCTGAGTATTGACCCCTGGGTCCCGACGTATAAGGATTTCTACGTAGAGGTCAACGTCAACCGGGTCACCGGTCGGCACTTCGTCTTCGGTGAGCATCCAGAGCGCTTCGAGTAGCAGCCGGATGGACACCAAAACACCTGACCCCCGGCAGCTGACGCGCTAGCCGGGGGTCAGGTGCGTCCGGGGCCCGGATCAGCCCCTCGCGTCCTCCACGTGGCTCGGCGCCCACATCCGCAGCCGGGTCTGGACCACGACGACGTTCGGCCCCTCCGCGGCCAGGGCGCGTTCCAGCGCGGGGCCCACCTCCTCCACCGCCACCTGCTCGGCCGGGATGCCGAAGGACCCGGCGAGGGCCACGAAGTCGGGACGGTCCAGTTCGGTGGCGGTCGCCTGGCCGAAGGTGTCCTCCATGTAGGCGCGCAGGATCCCGTACCCGCCGTCGTCCACGATCAGCCAGGTCACCGGCGCGTGGTGCTGGCGGGCCGCGGCCAGCTCGGCGATCGAGTACATGGCGGAACCGTCACCGGCCACCGCGAGCACCCGCGCGTCGGTCCCCCGCCTGCCCTGCCGCGCCAGGCCCATCGCCCCGCCGAACGCGGCGGGGAAGGCGTATCCCAGCCCGCCGGCACCCTGGGCCGAGTGGAACTGCCCGGACCTGGCGTCCCACACGTTCCAGGCCCAGTAGGCGGCGATGGTCATGTCCCAGTAGGTCTGCATGGCCTCGGGCACCGCGGCGCGGACATCCGCCATGAACCGTCGCTCCCGGTGCAGGTCCTGACCGTTAAGTCGCTCCTGGACGCGGCGGTTGACCTCGGCCACCACCTGTGCGGCGCCGCGGCCGTGCCAGTCGGACCGGGCCCAGCCGCCGGGCGCGCCGGTCTCCTGGCCCCCCGCGGCCGCCGCCGACCGTTCCAGCGCCTGCGCGAGGGCCGCGAGCGCCTGGCCGGCGTCCGCCCGCACGCCGAGCGTGGGGAAGTTCGACTCGAGCACGCGCGGCTCGGCGTCGACCTGGATGAGCCGGCCGCGCGGTTCCAGGGTGAAGTAGTTGGAGGTGACCTCACCGAGGGACGAGCCGATCACGAGCAGCACCTCGGCGTCCTCGAGCACCTCGGTGACGTAGCGGTCCTCCACCCAGGAGCCCAGGGAGAGCGGGTGGTCCACGGGGAAGGCCGAATTGCCGCCGGGGCTGCACACCACCGGGGCGTCCAGCAGCTCGGCCACGCGGCGCAGCTCGTGCAGCGCCCCGGGCCCGGACCGCCGCACTCCCCCGCCGGCCACGATCGCGGTGCGGGCCGAGGAGGCCAGCCAGCGCACCGACTCCGCCACCAGTTCCTCCCGCGGCGGGTGGTCATAGGGGACGGCGAGCGCGTCCTGCACCGGCGGGACCAGGACCTCGCCCAGCAGCACGTCCTGGGGCACCTCCACCCACACCGGCCCCTGCGGCACGGTGATCGCCTGGGCCCAGGCGTCCTGGATGGCCGAGGGGATGCCCGAGGCGTGGTGCACGGTGACCTGGGCCTTCGTCACGTTCTGCGCCGAGGCCTTCTGGTCGTCGAGCTGGTGCAGCATGCCCTTCCGGCGAGCCCCCAGCCCCGAGACGGGGATCTGGGAGGCAACGACGACCATCGGCACCGCGGTGGCGTACGCCTCCTGCAGCCCCGCCAGGGCGGTCAGCGCGCCGGGCCCGGTGGACAGGAACAGCACGCCGACCTCACCGGTGGCCCGCGAGTAGCCGTCGGCGGCGAACGCGGCGTTGTTCTCCACCCGGTTGGAGACGAACTCCAGCTCCGAACGGGACAGCGCGTCGAACAGGCCCAGGGCGTGCTGGCCCGGGATCCCGAAGACGGTGCGGGCGCCCAGGGCGTGCAGGGTCTCGACGACCAGGTCCCCGCCGTTGCGCCTCGCGGTCCCGCCCCGCGCCCCGCTCCCGGCTCCGGGCCCGGGCGTCATGCCGCGCCCTCCCGCGAGGCCCGCAGGTCGGCCATCAGCCCGACGAGGTCGTAGGCCACGTGCGCGGCCGCCACCCCGGTCAGTTCGGCGTGGTCGTAGGCAGGGGACACCTCCACGACATCGGCCCCCACCAGGTCGAGTCCGCGCAGTCCGCGCAGGATCTCCAGCAGTTCCCGGCTCGTCATCCCGCCGGCCTCCGGGGTGCCGGTGCCCGGCGCGTGCGCGGGATCGAGGACATCGATGTCCACCGAGACGTACAGGGGCCGGTCGCCGATGCGCTCGCGGAGCCGGGCCACCACCTCGTCCACCCCCAGGCGGAACACGTCCGCGCTGGTGACGATCCCGAAGCCGAACCGCCGGTCGTCCTCGAGGTCCTTGCGGCCGTACAGCGGCCCGCGGGTACCGACATGGCTGAGGGCGTCCGTGTCGAGGATCCCCTCCTCCACGGCGCGGCGGAACGGGGTGCCGTGCGTGTACTCGGCACCGAAGTAGGTGTCCCAGGTGTCCAGGTGGGCGTCGAAGTGGAGCAGGGCGAGCGGCCGCCCGGCCCGTTCGGCGGCGGCCCGCAGCAGCGGCAGGGCGATGGTGTGGTCCCCGCCGATCGTCAGGAGCGAGGCGGCGTCCCGGGTCAGCGCCAGGGCGTCGGCCTGGATCGCCTCGATCGCCTCGTGGATGTTGAACGGGTTCACCGCCATGTCCCCGGCGTCCACCACCTGCACCTGCGCGAAGGGGGAGGTGTCCGTGGCCGGGTTGTAGGGCCGCAGCAGCCGGGAGGACTGCCGGACGTGCCCCGGGCCGAAGCGGGCACCGGGGCGGTAGGACACCCCCGAGTCGAAGGGGACGCCGACCACCTTGACGGCCGCGGTCCGGCCGGCAGCGGTGGCCTCCTGGTCCGTGGGCAGCAGGGCGAAGGTGGCGGCCCCGCCGAAGCGGGGCACGAGGGCAGAGTTCACCGGGCCGATGTTGCCGTTCTCGGTGACGCGGGGGATCTCCAGCATGGTGTGACCTCTCGGTGGGTGGCGGTGGATGCGGTGGGTGGCAGCGGGGGGCGGTTGGCGGGGCATGCGGAGGGTGGCGTCGTCAGCTCAGGCGGCGGCCCGCCAGCGCCCAGAGCACGACGGCCTCGCGGTCACCGGGATTGGACCAGCTGTGCGGTTCGGAGCCGGAGAAGGAGGCGGTGTCCCCGGCCTCGAGCCGGACCTCGCCGCCGGTGGTGATGAACACGAGGCTGCCGCTGATCACGTGCAGCGACTCGACGTCGCAGTCCACCGTGTAGAGCTCGGCGTCCCCCCGGCCCCCGGGGGCGATCACGGCGCGGATCAGCTGCAGCCCGCGCCGACCGGGAGGCGTCAGCAGGTGCTCCGAGATGCCGTCCCCGCCCAGGTTGACCCTCGGGGCGTTCTCCAGGCGGACCACGGCGGTCTGCGGGGCGTCCAGGATCTCGCCCGCCGAGACGCCGAGCACCTGGCAGATGGCCACGAGGCTCGCGACGGACGGACTGGTCAGGTCGCGCTCCACGCGGGAGAGGAAACCCTTGGTCAGTCCGGAGAACTCGGCCACCTGGTCCATGGTCAGCCGCCGCTCCTGCCGCAGCGCGCGCAGGCGTCCGCCGATGGCGCGGTCCGGGACCGTGGGCTGGATCGGCAGGGACTTCACGCACGCCTCCTGCGCCGGACACGGCCCCGGGGTTGTCTGTGGAGCAACATGTGTTTACCGTAGTCCCCACCCGTGTGACCCGCAACACTCCTGAGCCGCGAGGAACCCCATGCAGACCCTGAATATCGTCATCATCTCGGCCTACCTCGCCAGCATGCTGCTGTTCGGCTGGTGGGGGCGGCGCCGCACCCGCGGCACCTCGGACTACCTCGTGGCCGGCCGCCGGCTGGGGCCCATGCTCTACACCGGCACCATGAGCGCCGTCGTCCTGGGCGGCGCCTCGACCGTCGGCGGCGTGGGGCTTGGCTACGAGTTCGGCATCTCGGGCCTGTGGCTCGTGACGGCCATCGGCGTCGGCGTGCTGCTGCTGAGCCTGCTGTTCGCCCCGTCCCTGCAACGGCTCCGGATCTACACCGTCTCCCAGATGCTCACCCTGCGCTACGGCTCGGAGGCCACGCGCGCCTCCTCGATCGTCATGCTCGCCTACACCCTGATGCTGGCGGCCACCTCCACGGGTGCCTACGCCTCGATCTTCGTGGTGCTGTTCGGCTGGGACCGCTGGCTGTCCATCATGGTGGGCGGCGGGATCGTCCTGGCCTACGCCGTGATCGGCGGGATGTGGTCCATCACGCTGGCGGACATGGCGCAGTTCATCATCATGACCGTCGGGATGTTCGCCCTGATGCTGCCCATCTCCCTCGCCAACGCCGGCGGCTGGAGCGGGCTCACCGCCCGGCTGGACGCCGAGTTCTTCGACCTGGGCGGCATGGGCCTGCAGTCGATCATCACCTACTTCGTCATCTACACCCTCGGCCTGCTGATCGGCCAGGACATCTGGCAGCGGGTCTTCACGGCGCGGTCCCCCCAGGTCGCCCGCTGGGGCGGCACGACGGCCGGCGTCTACTGCATCCTGTACGGCGTGGCCGGGGCCGTGATCGGCATGGCCGCCGCCGTGCTGATGCCGCAGGTCGAGGTCCGGGACGACGTCTTCGCCACGGTCGCCCTGGGCGTCCTGCCCATCGGCATCGGCGGGCTCGCGCTCGCCGCCGCCGTGGCCGCCATGATGTCCACCGCCTCCGGGGCGCTGATCGCCGCCGCCACCGTGGCCCGGGCCGACGTCGTGCCCCTGGTCCGTGACCTCGCGGCCGGCCGGCGGCCGGAACGACTGGACGCCGCCCAGGCCGCCCGGGAGGCAGAGGAGGAGGCCGAGCAGTCCCGGCACTTCGAGGAGGACGTGAACTCCAACCGCTGGTGGGTCCTGGGGCTGGGCCTGTTCGTGCTGGTGCTGGCCATCCTGGTCCCGGACGTCGTGGCGGCGCTGACGATCGCCTACGACATCCTGGTCGGCGGCCTGCTGGTGGCCATCCTCGGCGGGCTGGTCTGGTCTCGTGGGACCGGACCGGGGGCCGCCTGGTCGATGGCGGCCGGCACGGTCGGCACGCTGACGACCATGATCGTCCTCGAGGTCCAGGCCACCGAGGCGTTCGGCGGGGTCTACGCCAACGAGCCGATCTACGTCGGGCTCGCGTCCTCGGCCCTGGTCTACGTCGTCGTCAGCCTGCTGACCCGCCCGACGCACCCCTCGGTGCTGGAGGCCTGGCGCCGGCGCCGGACCGAGGGCGCCACCGAGGAGCTCCGGCCGGGGGTCACCGTCTCCTGACCGCTCAGGTCCACCAGATCGCCCCGATGCCCAGCACGGCCAGGACCGTCACGAGCGTCATGAGCCACAGCACGGCCCAGGCATCGGCCCGCACCCGTTCCCGGGCGATCCCGGCGGACTGTGTCCCGTACCGGTGCCGCTGGGTCCAGTGGATGACCAGCGCGGCCACCGCGCTCAGCAGGGCGGGCGCCAGGGCCAGCGGGCCCACGGCCCCGTACCAGCGCAGGAACATCGCCGCCGTGACGATGAGCGCCAGCAGGGAGCGGTCCCAGCTCATCACGGTCCGCTCCGGTTGCAGCCCCGGGTCCTGGTGCAGGGCGGTGGCGCTGAAGAGTGTCACCTCGGTGGTCCCCGCCGGCCTCAGGCGGGCCGCATCAGGATGAACACGAACAGCACCACCGCCACGACGGCCCCGCCGGTGGCCAGGACCGGCACCAGCAGTGGCAACGGCAGCGGGCGGCCCTGGCGCATGGCCCGCTCCACGCGCATCCAGCGGAATCCTGCCGTGGTGGCGAGCAGGGCCGCGATGAGTAGCAGCCCGGACCCGGCCACCTTGCGGGTGAGCGGGTCGAACACGGACCCCGTGAAGGCCTCGACGGCGATCCCTCCGGCCAGCAGGGCCAGGGAGGTGCGGATCCAGGCCAGGAACGTGCGCTCGTTGGCCAGCGTGAACCGCGGGTCGGGCTCCCTGCCCCCGGCCAGCAACCGGGAGGCCAGGCGCCCTCGTGACGGGGTGACGGCGTCCTCGGGTGATGTCATAGGCCCATCGTAGAATGAGGGTGGTCCGGCTGACCGGACTGTTGCCTTTCCGAGACGGAGCCGCCCTCTCGATGCCTGACGCATCGACCTTCCCCGCATCCCGCCGCAGCCCGGACGGTGAGCCCTCGCGGGATCAGGTGCGGCGGTGGCGGCGGTATCTGGCCGATGGGATCACCGAGGGCCAGATCTACCGGCAGATGGCCCACCGCACGCACGGCCCCGAACGCGACATCCTGCTCGGACTGACCCGGGCCGAACACCGTCACAGCACTGGCGCACCCTGCTGGGCGAGCACGCGAAGGACCCGCCGGCCCTCTCGCCCGGCGCGGCACCGATCCAGCCGGATTCCCGCCGCCGCTTGGGGATTCGCAGCACGGCCGAACTTGAACTGAGGGGGTCGATTGTGCCCATAATCATTGACGAACCGCAGAGCGCGGAGAACGGAGGAACACCATGCGTGGTAGCAGTCTTGTCTGGACCATCGTCGGCATTTTGCTGGCGATCGCCCTGATCATCTGGATCGTCTCGGCTCTGTAGAGCCCGGTTCTCCAAGCCAGGGTCGGGGCCCCACGGCACTCACCGTCGGGTCCCGATGAGAACGGCCCCCTTCCGCGTGCGGAAGGGGGCCGTTCTCATCGGGGTCCGGGTCAGAGCGAGGAGAGTTCCTCGTGCTCCGGGTAGACCTCGCGCAGCAGGTGCGCGGTCTCGGACGGGGTCTTGCCGACCTTCACGCCCGCGGCCTCGAGGGCCTCCTTCTTGGCCTGCGCGGTGCCGGAGGAGCCGGAGACGATGGCGCCGGCGTGGCCCATGGTCTTGCCCTCCGGGGCGGTGAAGCCCGCCACGTAGCCGACGACCGGCTTGGTCACGTTGTTCTTGATGAACTCCGCGGCCCGCTCCTCGGCGTCGCCGCCGATCTCGCCGATCATCACGATCGCCTTGGTGTCCGGGTCCGCCTCGAACGCCTCGAGGGCGTCGATGTGGGTGGTGCCGATGACCGGGTCGCCGCCGATGCCGATGGCGGTGGAGAAGCCCAGGTCCCGCAGCTCGTACATCATCTGGTAGGTCAGGGTGCCGGACTTGGAGACCAGGCCGACGCCGCCCTTGCCGGTGATGTTGGCCGGGGTGATGCCGGCCAGGGACTCACCCGGGGTGATGATGCCGGGGCAGTTCGGGCCCAGGATCCGGGTCACCGGCTTGCCGTCGGCGCCGGTCTTCTCCTGGGACAGGGCGAAGAACTGGGCGGAGTCCTGCACCGGGATGCCCTCGGTGATGACCACGAGCAGCGGGATGCCGGCCTCGATCGCCTCGATGGCGGCGTCCTTGGCGAACTTCGGGGGCACGAACATCACGGAGACGTCCGCCCCGGTGGCCTCCATGGCCTCGGCCACGGACCCGAAGACGGGCAACTCGACCTCTGCACCGTGCTGGTCCTTGTGGGCCACGGTGGTGCCGGCCTTGCGGGCGTTGACGCCGCCGACGATGTTGGTCCCGGCGTGCAGCATCCGGGCGGTGTGCTTGGAGCCCTCGCCGCCGGTGATGCCCTGGACGATGACCTTGGAATCCTTGTTCAGGTAGATCGACATGTGTGCTGTCCGTCCTTACTTCTGTGCCGAGGCGTTGGCGAGCTCGGCGGCCTTGTCGGCGCCTTCGTCCATGGAGGTGGCCTGGGTGACCAGCGGGTGGGCGGCCTCGCGCAGGATACGGCGGCCCTCGTCCACGTTGTTGCCGTCCAGGCGCACGACCAGCGGCTTGGTCGCCTTGTCGCCCAGGATCTCCAGGGCCTTGACCACGCCGTTGGCGACCGCGTCACACGCGGTGATGCCACCGAAGACGTTCACGAACACGCTCTTGACCTGTGCGTCGTTGAGGATGACGTCCAGGCCGTTGGCCATGACCTCGGCCGAGGCGCCACCGCCGATGTCCAGGAAGTTGGCGGGCTTGACGCCGCCGTGGTTCTCGCCGGCGTAGGCCACGACGTCCAGGGTGGACATGACCAGGCCCGCGCCGTTGCCGATGATGCCGACCTCGCCGTCGAGCTTGACGTAGTTGAGGTCGTTCGCCTTGGCCTTGGCCTCCAGCGGGTCCTCGGTGCGCTCGTCCACCAGGGCGCCGTGGCCCTCCTGGCGGAACTCGGCGTTGTCGTCCAGGGTGACCTTGCCGTCCAGGGCCACGATGTCACCGGCGCCGGTCTTGACCAGCGGGTTGACCTCCACCAGGGTCGCGTCCTCCTTCTCGAAGACGTCCCACAGCTTCACGAGGACCTCGGCGACCTTGCCGCGCAGCTCCTCGGGGAACCCGGCCTCGGCCACGATCTTGTCCGCGGTCGCGGCGTCGATGCCGGTCAGCGCGGAGACGGGCACCTTGGCCAGGGCCTCGGGACGCTCCTCGGCGAGCTGCTCGATCTCCATGCCGCCCTCGACCGAGCACATCGCCAGGTAGGTGCGGTTGGAGCGGTCCAGCAGCACGGAGAAGTAGTACTCCTCCGCGATGTCCGCGCCCTGGGCGATCATGACCTGGTGGACGGTATGGCCCTTGATGTCCATGCCCAGGATGGCCTTGGCGTGCTCGAAGGCCTCGTCGGCGGTCTTGGCGACCTTCACGCCGCCGGCCTTGCCGCGGCCACCGACCTTCACCTGCGCCTTGACGACAGTCACGCCGCCGATCTTCTCAGCGGCCGCCTTGGCCTCTTCCGGGGTCTGCGCCACGATGCCGGCCAGCACGGGAACGCCGTGTGCCTCGAACAGATCGCGCGCCTGGTATTCATACAGGTCCACGGGTTGGAGTCCTTCTACGTCGAAAACGGGGACGGCACGGATTCCGCGGGCGGCATCTGGGCACGGCAGCACCCGATCCTGAAGAGGCCATCCGACCCCTGACATCGAGTGATGCGTGTCCGGCTCGGCGGAAGCCGGCCGGAAGTCCGGGAAACCCCGGGCATTCCAACCCTTACCTTAGTCCACGCCACACCGTGGCCGTCCATTCCGGCCGGCAGGGCCCCGTGGGGGCCTCAGTCCACCCGGGTCAGCGGGGCATAGCGCAACAGCAGCCGCTTCTCGGTTCCGGCGAAGTCGACGGTGGCGACGGTCTTGTCCCCCGCGCCGGCGAGCGCCAGCACGGTGCCGCGACCGAAGGTGCCGTGGTCCACGGCGTCCCCCGGCGCCAAGGCCACGATCTCCTTGTTGGGCTGGACCCGGGTGGGCTTGGCGCCCCGGTTCGGCACCGTCAGCTCGGCGCCCTCCGCATAGGTTCCCGACGCGCGGGCCGGCCGGTTGGACGCGGACCCGGCACCCCAGTGGGAACCGGAGAACCGCTGGGGATAGCGAGAACCCCCGTGGCCGCCGATCGAGCCGCCGCCGAAACCGCCGCCGAAGCCCGCGGGCCGGGCCGAACCCTCCCGTTCCCAGACCAGCAGAGTCTCCGGGATCTCCTCCAGGAACTGGCTGGGCGGATTGAACTGGTGCTGGCCCCACAGGGACCGGGCCTCGGCACGGGAGACGAAGAGCCGGCGTCGGGCGCGCGTCAGGCCCACGTAGGCGAGCCGGCGTTCCTCGGCCAGCTCCTTCTCGTCCGTCATGGACCGCGAGTGCGGGAAGACGCCGTGCTCCATGCCGGTCAGGAACACCACCGGGAACTCCAGTCCCTTGGCGGTGTGCAGGGTCATCAGGGTGACCTGGCCCAGCTGGTCGGCCAGGGCGGCACCCTCGGTGTCCGGGGCGTCCGGCAGCTGGTCCGCGTCGGCCACGAGCGCCACCTGTTCCAGGAAGTCCCCCAGGGTGCCCCCGGGATTGGCCTTCTCGAACTCGCGGACCACCGCCACCAGCTCGCCGAGGTTGTCCGCGCGGGACTCGTCCTGCAGGTCCTCGGAGGAACGCAGCGCCTCGAGCATGCCCGTCTGTTCCAGGACGGCCTCCAGCACGGTGGCGGCGCCGGACGTGGCCGCCACCTGGGCGAGGTCGTCCATCATCTGCACGAAGCCGTTGACGGCCTTGAGGGAGCGGGTGGCCATGGCCGGGGCCTGGTCCGCCTGGCGCAGCGCCTCGAAGAAGGTAGAGCGGTTGCGGCCCTGCAGCGCCGCCACCGCCCCCTCGGCGCGGTCGCCGATCCCGCGCTTGGGCTCGTTGAGGATCCGGCGCAGGTTGACGTCGTCATCGGGGTTGTCCAGCACGCGCAGGTAGGCCAGCGCGTCCTTGATCTCCTTGCGGTCGTAGAACCGCGTGCCGCCCACCACCCGGTACGGGATGCCCTTCGTGACCAGGCGTTCCTCGAGGGAGCGGGACTGGGCGTTGGTGCGGTAGAAGACCGCGACGTCCGCCGGGCGGATGCCCTCCTCGTCCTGGAGCCGGTCGATCGTGGTGGCGATCCACTCCGCCTCGGCCGACTCGTTCTCCGCGGCGTAGCCGACGATCTTCTCCCCCGACCCCTCGGCGGTCCACAGGTTCTTGGGCCGGCGCTGGGGGTTCTTCGAGATCACCGCATTGGCGGCGTCCAGGATGGTCTGGGTGGAGCGGTAGTTCTGCTCCAGCTTGATGGTCTCGGCCTCGGGGTAGTCCTGCTCGAACTCGACGATGTTGCGGATGTCCGCACCGCGGAAGGCGTAGATGGACTGGTCCGAGTCCCCGACCACGGTGAGCTCGCCGCCGGCGGTCTCCACTCCCCCCGGCTCCCCTGCGGGCCCGGTGAGCAGCCGCACCAAGCGGTACTGGGCGTGGTTGGTGTCCTGGTACTCGTCCACCAGCACGTGCCGGAAGCGCCGGCGGTAGTTGTCCAGCACCCCCGGGAAGGCCTCGAGCATGTTGACCGTCATCCCGATCAGGTCGTCGAAGTCCATGGCGTTGGCCTGGCGCAGCCGTGCGGTGTACTCGGTGTAGACGGCGGACACCGCCTGGGCGAAGGGCTCGGAGGTGCCGACGGTGGCCGCGTGGTCCTCGCAGTCCACGAGCTCGTTCTTCAGGGCGCTGATCCTGTTCAGGATCGCCTTGGGCGCGAACCGCTTGGGGTCCAGGTCGTGCGCCTTGGCGATCGAGGTGACCAGCCGCAGGGAGTCGGCGGAGTCGTAGATGGAGAAGTTGGACTTCAACCCGACCGTGGTGGCCTCCCGGCGCAGGATCCGCACGCAGGAGGAGTGGAAGGTGGAGATCCACATCTTCTGCGCCGCCGGACCGATCAGCGCGCTGATCCGCTCGCGCATCTCCGCGGCGGCCTTGTTCGTGAAGGTGATCGCCAGGACCTCGTGCGGGCGGGCCCGGCCGGTGGCCAGGGCGTAGGCGATCCGGTGCGTGAGCACGCGGGTCTTGCCCGAACCGGCTCCGGCCACGATCAGCAGCGGCGAACCGGTGTGCTCCACGGCGCGCTTCTGCTGCTCGTTCAGCCCCTCGAGCAGTTCGTCCGCGCCGGGCGCGCGGTGGGCACCGGCGGTGGAGGCGAAGCCGAACTCCGGCTCGTCGGAGAACGGGTCGGCGGGGCGGGCGGCGAACAGGCCCGGCAGGGCGGTCTGGAAATCCTGGGACATGGTGGCGTCCATTCTACCGAGGGCCGGGACGCCCTCAGGGGCCGTCCACAGCCCCGGTCCTCCGGCCCGTCCCGCAGGCGGGATAATGGGAGGCTGGAGGTTCACGTGTCCCAGAAGAAGAACAAGAAGCGGCAGAACAGGCCCGGTACCGGCCGGTCCGGCCCCCCGTCCGGCGCACCGCGGCCGGGCGAGGTCAGGGGCGGTTCCCCGGCGTCGGCCGCCGGTCCCGTCCGGCACCCCCGCCCCTCGGTGGCCCAGGCCCGCCAGGACCTGGAGGCCTCCGGCCAGAAGGAGGGCAGCCCGGGGATGCTGGTGGCCGCCCTGCTGGGCACCACCCTGTTCATGTTCTTCTACCTGCACGTGCTGGTGCTGCCGCAGATGGCGCAGCTGTCCGGCGGGCTGCCCATGCCGGACCAGCAGTTCCTCTACGACTCCGCCTACCTCGCCGAGCTGGACGCCGCCATGGACGAGCCGGCCCACGGGCAGCTGAACTGGGTGCACAAGACGGCCGGGGTCATCTTCCCCATCGCGGTGGGCCTGTCCGTGGCCGCCGTGGCCGCCTGGTGCCTGCCCCGCGGCTGGGGCCGCTGGGTGTCCTACGCCGCCGGTGCGCTGTTCGCGGTGGTGGACATCGTGGAGAACATGCTCATCGAGTCGACGCTGCGGTCCGGGGGCGAAGGCGCGGCCCTGGCCTCCGCCTTCACCACGGCGCGCTGGGTGCTGCTGGTGGCCATCACCGCGTGGATCGTGCTGATGATCGCCGGGCGGTTCCGCCGTTCGGCCCGGGAACGCACCGGGGCGCTCACCCGCCAACCGCGGCGGAGATGACCCACGAATCCCGGAGGTGACGCACGAGCCGCCGGGGACCGCGTAGGATGTCCGAGTGGACCCGCGCCCTCGCGCGTGCGAGCGGGCGTCCGGGCCCTGCAGCCCCCGTAGCTCAGTAGGATAGAGCGACCCTCTCCTAAAGGGTAGGCCATCGGTTCGATTCCGGTCGGGGGCACCAGTCCTCTCCTCCGCCGCCGGCGGCGCCCGAGCAGTCCTCAGGACGGTGTGGTCCGCGGGTCGCCGGGATCGCCCGGCCCGAAGAGGTCCACCCGGCGGTCGGCCAGGTACGGCGGCACGCCCTCGACGTCCCGGACCTCCACCACGAGCAGGCCCTCACCCGCCGCCGGCAGGGTGTCCACGGCGCCGCCGGGGCCGCAGATCACGCTGAGCCCCGCATAGTCCTGGTCGCCCTCGCTCCCGCAGTAGTTGGCGTAGGCGATCTGGACCCCGTTCTCGTAGGCCCGGGCGGGCACCAGGGTCCGGGACACGATCTCGTAACCGGCCATGTTCGCCGTCGGGACCAGGACGACCTGTGCACCCCGCAGCGCCGCCGCCCGGACGGCCTCCGGGAATTCCACGTCGTAGCAGATGAGCAGGGCGACCCGGTGCCCCCGGAGGTCCGCCACCGCGGGCGGTGCGTTCCCGGGGGTGAAGCGGCTCCGGTCCAGGTCCTCGAACAGGTGCATCTTCCGGTGCCGCAGGACCGTCCTGCCGTCCGAGACCAGCAGGGCGGAGTTGTACACGGTGCCGTCGGTGTCCCGTTCGGGATAGCCGTAGGCCACGGCCACCCCGGTGCGCACGGTCAGCTCGGCGATCCGCTGGGCGGTCGGACCCCCGCACGGCTCGGCCAGCCGATGCGTGTCCCGGCGGGGGATGTCGTACCCGGTGGTGAACATCTCCGGGACCACCAGGACGTCGGCATCTTGTTCCGACGCCCGGTCCAGGGCGTCCTGCAGCCGCAGGAGGTTCCCCTCGACGTCGAGCGGATGCGGCTCGCACTGCCAGACGGCGACGCGCACGGTGCTCAGTCCGCCAGCGCGACGGGCGCGATCTCGTCGAAGAGGTCCCCCGGGCCAGGATTGTCCCCGGCACAGGAACCGCCGAAGTAGTCCATGACACCCCAGACCGCGTTCAGCCCGGTCTGCACCGCGCCCTCCGCCCAGGCGGGGGTGAACGAGACGTCATCGCCGGCCAGGAAGATCCCGCGCTGGCTCTCCGGCAGGCCCTGCTGCATGAAGTGGGTGTACATCCTGTGGTTGTAGCGGTAGTGCCCGGGCAGGGCCCCCTTGAACGCGCCCAGGAAGAACGGGTCGTCCTCCCAGGACACCGTCACGGGTTCGCCCACGATGTGACCGCGGATGTCCACGGTGGGATAGATCTTCGACAGCGAGTTCAGCGCGAGGTCGACCCGGCGGTCCACGGCGTGCGGGAGCATCTTCAGGGAGTCCGACATCCAGGAGTAGGACAGGCAGATCGCGGCCGGGCGATCGGGTCCGTCGTCGAAGAGGTAGGTGCCCCGCGTCAGCCGGTCGGTGAGCGTCATGCTCATCTGCTGGCGGCCGGTCTCCGGGTCCGTGCGCAGCCAGAACGGCTCGTCGACCATGACGAAGGTCTTCGTCGACTGCATGTACCGCGTCCGGTCCAGCGCCATCCACAGGTCCTGCGAGAACAGGCCCTCGTCGCAGTCGACCTCCGTGGTCAGCAGCCAGCTGTGGCACGTCGCGACCACGGCGTGGTGCCGTCGCGTGGTGCCCCACCGGTCCCGCACGCAGAACCGGCCGTCGTCGTCCTTCCCGATGGCCGAGGCGGCGGCCAGCGTGGCCCCGTGGTGGAGGGAGGACAGCGTGGTCCCGCTGGGCCAGGGCCCGCCGGGGCGGACCGGCAACTCCCACAGCCCGCGGGGCAGCTGGTCGACGCCGCCCACGATGAGCCGCTGGTCGGCGTCGCAGTTGGTGAGGACCACCCGCAGGATCTCCAGCATGGAGTTCGGGAAGTCCGAGTCCCATCCCCCCGTGCCGAACCCCACCACGCCGAACAGTTCCCGGTCACGGAAGGACAGGGACCCGAAGGCCTTCGACCGGGCGATGAAGTCGTAGAACGTCCGGTCGTCCCACTCCGCCACGAGGGTGTCCCAGGACCTCTTGAGCCGGGGGACGTCGCGATGCCGGATGGCCTCCTGCATCTCGGTGTACCCGATCTCCTCCAGCGCGGCGTCCCAGGCGTCGGAGATCCTGGTGAAGGTCTCCGGGAGATCGGCCAGGGTCTGGCCGTAGAAGGTCTCACCGCCGATGTCGATGACCGTGCTTCCCGCGGCGGGTGTCAGCGGGTTCGGGAAGGGCCGGTGGTCCAGGCCCAGGAGGTCGGCATAGTGGAAGAAGGTGCTGCCCGAGGTGGGGAAGCGCATCCCGCCCAGTTCCGCCACCACCCCCTCGGCGCCGTCGAAGCGGTGGGTGCGCAACCGGCCACCGATCCTGGTCGGCTCGTAGATCACCGGCTTGAGCCCCAGGTTCATCAGCTCGTAGGCGGCGACCATGCCGGACAGCCCCGCCCCGATGATCGCCACCTCACGTCCCAGGACCGCCTGCGGCAGGGTGCCGAGGCCCGCGGGATGGTCCAGCCACTCGTCGTAGGCGAACGGGAAGTCGGGCCCGAACATGGTGACGGGCAGCGGCGAGGTGTCCTTCTCGGACGGCGTGAAAATGCTCACGTCAGGAGACTATGGCCTCCATCGCCACGTGCCCACCCCCCGGGGGGCCTTCACCCCGGCCACGGCAGCGACCTGACGAGGCCGTCCGCGCCTGGCGGGCCGCCCCGGCGGGTCAGCCGCCGGCGCCGGCCACGGGATCGTCGAACTGGGTCCGGTACAGCTCGGCGTAGCGGCCCCCGCGGGCCAGCAGGTCCGCGTGCGGCCCCTCCTCCACCACGTGCCCGTCCTCGACCACCAGGATGCGGTCGGCGGAGCGGATGGTGGAGAGCCGGTGCGCGATCACGACGGCGGTGCGGCCTTCCAGAGCCTCGGCCAGGGCGGCCTGGACGGCCTTCTCCGACGTGGAGTCCAGGGCGGCCGTCGCCTCGTCCAGCAGGACGACGCGCGGTGCGGCCAGCAGCAGTCGGGCGATCGTCATCCGCTGCCGCTCTCCCCCGGATAGCCGGTATCCCCGCTCCCCCACCACGGTGTCCAGCCGGTCCGGCAGGCCCTCGACCACGTCCCGCAGGCGGGCGCGGTCGATCGCCTCCCACACCTCCTCCTCGGTGGCCTCGGGCCGGGCCAGGGTCAGGTTCCCGCGGATCGTGTCGTGGAACAGGTGCCCGTCCTGGGTGACCATGCCCACCGTCTCCTGCAGGGAGGCGAAGGTGGTGTCCCGGACGTCCAGGCCGTTGTAGCGGACCGAACCGGAGCCGACATCGTAGAGCCGGGCCAGCAGCGAGGCGATGGTGGACTTGCCCGCGCCCGAGGTGCCGACCAGGGCGTAGGTCTGCCCCGGCTGCACCGTGAAGGAGATCCCGTGCAGCACCTCGGCCCCGCCCCGGCGGTCCAGCACGGCCACCTCCTCGAGCGAGGCCAGCGAGACCTGGTCCGCGCTGGGATAGGAGAACCGCACGTCCTGCACCTCGAGGGTGACCGGGCCGTCCGGGATGGCCCGCGCGTCCGGCCGCTCGCGGATCAACGGTTCCAGGTCCAGCACCTCGAAGACCCGGTCGAAGGAGACGAGGGCACCCATGATCTCCACGCGGGCGCTGGCCAGGCCGGTCAGGGGGGCGTAGAGCCGGGTCAGCAGCAGGGCCAGCGTGACGACGTCCCCGGCCTCGAGCGTCCCGGCCAGGGCCTGCAGCCCGCCGATGCCGTAGACCGCCGCGAGGGCGAGCGCGGAGACGAGGGTCAGTGCGGTCATGAACACGGACTGGCGCACCGAGATCCCCACGCCGACCGCCCGGACCCTGTCGGCCCGGGAGGCGAACTCGGCCGACTCCCGCGCGGGACTGCCGAAGAGTTTGACGAGGGTGGCCCCGGCCGCGGAGAACCGCTCGGTCATCTGGTCGCCCATGGTCGCGTTGGACTGGGCCTGGCTGCGGCTCAGCTCGGCGATCTTGCCGCCCATGAAGCGCGCCGGGATCAGGAACAGCGGCAGCAGCACCAGGGAGACCAGCGTGACCTGCCAGGAGGTCGTCAGCATGACGATGAGGGTCAGCACCAGGGAGACCACGTTCATCACCACCCCGGACAGGGTGCGGGAGATCGCCGTCTGGGCGCCGATGACGTCGTTGTTGAGCCGGGAGACCAGGGCACCGGTGCGGGTGCGCATGAAGAAGGCGATCGGCATGGTCTGCACGTGGTCGAACACCGCGGTGCGCAGGTCGTAGATGATGCGCTCCCCCAGGTCGGAGGACAGCCACCGGGTCACCACGCCCAGGATCGCGTCGAGCACGGCCACCAGGGCGATCAGCAGCGCCAGCCGGATGATGAGCGCGGACGTCCCCCCGCCGACGATCGCGTCCACCACGTCCCCGGCGAGGATGGGCGAGGCCACCCCCAGGAAGGCCCCGACGACGGAGAGCACGAGGTAGAACAGCAGCTTGCCCTTGTACCGGCGGACGAAGTCCAGGGTGCGCCGTACGGTGCCCGGCCGCAGTCCCCGGCCGGCCTGGTCGGCGCCGCGGCTCATCCGGTACATCGTCATCCACGCGGCCCGTTCCATGCTCATGGCCGGGGCTCCTGGTCCTCGGCCGTCCCACCGGGGGCGCCGGCCGCCGTCGCGTCGGTCGCGCCGGCCGGGGCCCGTCCGCGCGGGGGATGTGCGGACGGGGCGGTGACCTCCGCCGCGAGGAGCCGCTCGATCGCGCGCAGCGAGGCGGCGTGGGCGCGGTCGAATCCGGCCTGTCCCGAGCCCTCGGCCAGCCCCGCCGCGTAGCCGGCGATGAACGCCGTGGCCGCGGCGTCGTCGTCCTGACCCGAGGCCGCCGCGGCGATCCGCGCGGCTCGGGAGAGCCGGGCGGTGTCCGGGCTGACGCCCGAGAGCTCGAGGGCGGCCATCAACCGCTCCGGCCAGTCCGCCGGATGCTGCGGGGCGGAGACCTGCGGGGACGGGGCGGGAACGTTCTGGGGCACCGCACCAGTCTAGGTCGGCGCCCGCGCCGGGCTCCCGGGATCAGGCGACGGCGGCCAGGAAGTCGGTCCACTGCTCCGCCGGGCGCTCCAGTTCCCGGATCCGCCACTGCGGTCCCCGCGGGCGGGCGGGGGTGACCCGCAGGGTCCAGCCCATCTGCGCCAGGGTGCGGTCGCCCTTGGCGTTGTTGCACTTCAGGCAACAGGCCACCAGGTTCTCCCAGGAGTCCTCACCCCCGCGGGACCGCGGGTGGATGTGGTCCACCGTGGTGGCGGACCGTCCGCAGTACCCGCACTGGTGTCCGTCCCGGCGCAGGACACCGCGGCGGGAGACTGCGGCGGTGTCCGCATGCGGGATCCGGATGTAGCGGTTCAGCAGGATCACGGCCGGGCGCATCACCGTACAGGTCGGCCCGACGACGGGGTCCCCGCCGTCGGCGAGCACGCTCGCCTTCCCGGTTCCCACCAGCAGGATGGCACGGCGATAGCTGACGACGGACAGCGGCTCGTAGCCGGCGTTCAGGACCAGAGTGCGCATGGGATGACCTCGCGGCTCGGGGGTGCCGCGGGCGCCGGATCGCCTGCCGGGTACCGACCCGGCCATCCGGCGTCTGCGGAGTGTATCGGGGGCGATCAGGTTCAGGATACGCGCCGCTCCCCCGGGCGCGTGACCGCGGCCCCCGACGCCGGGCGTGTCCCGGGCAGTGTTCACGGACCGGTCATGCCGCGTTCACGCGCCCGCACGGCCGCCGGCGACCACCCTCCCGGGATGCCGGGGACGACCGAGGGCCCCTCCGTGTCCGGAGGGGCCCTCGTAGCAGTCGTCACCCGGCCGGTGGCCGGGCAGGTGGTCGGTGGTCAGCCGACGTAGGTGTAGTAGCCGTACAGCGGGTTGCGCGTCACCGGGTGCTGGAAGGTGCCGACGGACGGGTTCTGGGCACCGATCATCTGGCCGTTGCCGACGTAGATGCCGACGTGGCCGCCACCGTTCTGGAACACCAGGTCGCCCGGCTTCGGGTTCGAGGTGGGCACGAACAGGCCGGAGCCACGGATCGCGGAGGTCGAGGACGGGATGGTGATCCCGGCCTGGCGGTAGGCCCAGGCCGTGAAGCCGGAGCAGTCCCAGCCGGCAGTGGTCTTGCCGCCGTAGACGTAGGGCACGCCCACGCCGGAGTAGGCGGCGGCCACGACGCCGCTGAGGCCGCCACGCTCCGCCGCCGGCTTCGGGGCCGGCGTGGCGGCGGGCTTCGGAGCGGACTGCGTGGTGGTCGTCCGCGGGGCGGACTGGTCGGTCCGCGAGGCGCGCTCGACGGTGCGCTCGGTGGAGCGCTCGGCCTGGGCCGGGCGCTCGGCCGGAGCGGAACGGGTGGTGGGCTCGGCGGACCGGGTGGTGGTCGCGGCGGCGGGGGCCTCTGCGGCGGCGGGCTGCGGGGCGGGGGCCTCGACGACGGGCTCCGGCTCGGGCTCCGGGGCGGGCTTGGAGGCGACGGGAGCGCGGTTCAGCTCGACCTTGACGTCCTTGGCGGCGGTGACGTTGACGGCGGCGACGGACGCGGCACGCTCGATGTCCAGGCCCGGGGCCGGGATGCTGGTGGTGGCGCGGACGGCAGTGTCGGCGCCCTGGGCCGGCATGCCGATGGTCAGGACCAGGCCGGAGGCTGCCGCCACGACCGCCGCCTGGCGGCCGACGGTGCCGGCGTTGGCGGACACTGCCTTGGAGATGGCCTCGAGCGGGTTGCTGGTGACCGGGGTGGCGCGGTGACGTGCAACGGAGCTGCGCTTCGACACGGGATATACCTCTCTCACGTGCCGCCGGGCCTGACCCGCCCCCGCCATGATGGACGACTGCTGAAAGGGCACCGGGCTGCGGGGGGATTGGCAAGACACCGGCCGGCTCTTCCTCGGGAATCCCGCCGAAGGGCCGGGCTCCAAGGTATATGAAACGTTTACCAATGTCACACTCAGGTCACGACGGGCTGTGGATAACACTGGACCCCGCCCAGCAACTCATCAGGAAGTGCCTAGTCCGGCGGCAAGAAGGAGACCGAAAATGGTGACGAAGTGATTTATCCCACGTCGTGATCGAGCGTCGCGCGTGATGGAGCCGTGACCTACACCGGGACGCCTCCCCGACTCCCGGGAGCCCGGTCAGCGGAGGCTGCGCTCCACGCGGATGTGGGCGGCCGCATCCTGCGAGACCTCGAGGGCGACCCCGCCCTCCGCGGCGTCCGCGGCGCGCACCGTGATGTAGCCGTCACGGGGTGCGATCTCGATGTCCTGCCCGGGGCGGACACCGGCCAGGGCGAGCTCCGAGAGCAGTTCAGGGTCGGTCTGGATGGCCTCGGTGAGGCGGACCACCGTGTACCGGCCCGGAGCACCGGCGGCCACCGACAGTGCCACCCCGTGCTCCAGGGCTGAACGAGCGCCGCTCATGGGCGCATGGAGCTGGTCGAGTCCCGGGATCGGGTTGCCGTACGGGGAGTCGACGGGATGGTCCAGCAGTTCCAGCAGGCGCAGCTCGACCTTCTCGCTCATCACGTGCTCCCAGCGGCAGGCCTCCTCGTGGACGTAGGCCCAGTCCAGCCCGATGACGTCGGACAGCAGTCGCTCGGCCAGGCGGTGCTTGCGCATCACCTGCACGGCCTTGGCACGGCCTCCCTCGGTGAGCTCGAGGTGCCGGTCGGTGCTGACATGCACCAGGCCGTCGCGTTCCATCCGCGCCACGGTCTGGGAGACGGTCGGCCCGGAGTGCTCCAGGCGTTCGGCGATGCGTGCCCGCAACGGCACGATCCCCTCCTCCTCGAGCTCGAGGATGGTGCGGAGGTACATCTCCGTGGTGTCGATCAGATCCGTCACTTCTGACTTTCCTCTCCAGGTCCCTATGGTCCATGGGTGACCACCCGGCCGGGGAGTCAGGCCGGGCCCGCACGCGGGACCGCACCAACCATCCTAGCCACGGCGGGGATCACCCGGGATCACCGGTCGGCCCCGTCGACAGGGTGGTGCACGGGCTGACGGGGACCACACCCGGGCCCGACACGAATCCCGAGGTCCGGGGTCGATGCGGGAGAATGGGGAGTCGCGACCGGCGTGGCGGCAACGCCGCCCGCCCCCGGGTCGCACGCCCCGTTCCGGGACGACCGTCGAGTCAGGAGATCGCATGAGCACACCCGAGGTGACCATTCCCCAGCAGCTGCTTCCCCGGGACGGACGATTCGGCGCCGGTCCGTCCAAGGTCCGCCCGGACCAGGTCCAGGCCCTGGTCGACGCCGGACCGAGGCTGCTGGGCACGTCCCACCGCCAGGCACCGGTGAAGAACCTCGTGGGCAGCGTGCGCCAGGGCCTGACGCAGCTGTTCTCTGCCCCCGAGGGCTACGAGGTGATCCTCGGCGTCGGTGGGTCCACCGCGTTCTGGGACGCCGCCTCGTTCGGCCTCGTCCGGTCCCGCGCCCAGCACCTGTCCTTCGGCGAGTTCGGGTCGAAGTTCGCCAAGGCGACGGACAAGGCGCCGTTCCTGGAGGCCTCCTCCATCCTCACCGCGGAGCCCGGGACGCGGCCGGAGCCGCGGGCCGAGGCCGGCGTTGACGTCTACGCGTGGCCGCAGAACGAGACCTCCACCGGCGTGGCCGCCCCCGTGCAGCGCGTGGCCGGGGCGGATGAGGACGCCCTGGTGCTGATCGATGCCACCTCGGCAGCCGGTGGACTGCCGGTGGACGTGTCCCAGGCCGATGCCTACTACTTCGCCCCGCAGAAGAACTTCGCCTCCGACGGCGGGCTGTGGCTGGCCCTGTTCTCCCCCGCGGCCCTGGAGCGTGTCGAACAGGTCAAGGCCTCGGGCCGCTGGATCCCGGACTTCCTGGACCTGAAGACCGCGGTGGACAACTCGCTGAAGAACCAGACCTACAACACCCCGGCCCTGGCCACGCTCGTGATGCTGGACAGCCAGCTGCGCTGGATGAATGACAACGGCGGCCTGGACTTCGCCACGGCTCGCACGTCCGACTCGTCCAACCGGGTCTACACCTGGGCCTCGGACTCGTCCTTCGCCACGCCGTTCGTGACCCGCCCCGAGGACCGCTCCGCCGTGATCACCACCGTGGACTTCTCGGACGACGTCGATGCCGCCGCCGTCGCCACGATCCTGCGCGCCAACGGCGTGGTGGACGTGGAGCCCTACCGCAAGCTCGGCCGCAACCAGCTGCGCATCGCGACGTTCGCGGCCATCGAGCCGGACGACGTGACGGCCCTGCTCGCCTGCATCGACCACGTCGTCGAGCGACTGGGCTGAGGCCGGCGGCCGGCACGGCAGGACCACCGGCCGGTACGAGAACGGCGGGGCACCCGGGTGGGCGCCCCGCCGTTCTCGTACCGGTGACGCGGTCAGGAGGTCGGTTCGGCTCCGGCGTCGGCGTCGGCCACGTCCGAGCCGCTGTCGACGTCGGCCGCGTCGACGGCGTCCTCGTCGTCCTGGTCCTGGTCCTGGTCCTGGTCCTGGCCCCGGCCATCATCGTCGCCCTCGGGGCCGTCGCCCCCGTCCTCGTCGCCGCGAAAACGCGCCAGGGCCTTCTCCGGGTCCTCGCCGGCGGCGATGGCGTCCAGGCGGATCTTCTCCTCCTGGCTGACCCGCTCGGACCACGGCACCCAGTCCGGGGCCAGGATGGCGCGCTCGCCGGGCAGGAGGCCGACCTCGCACACGGTGACGACCTTGCTGCGCGGTGCGCGGGCCAGGGTCGCGAACCACTCCCACCCGCCATAACCGGGCAGCGTCGCGGCGAACCGATGCGTGACGAGCCGGTCGTCGTCGGCCACGGCGCTGACGTGCGCGCCGACCTGGCCGTCCTCGGCCAGGCCGGTCTCCGCGATCAGCGCGGCCCGGGCCTCGTCCACGGCACCGGCCAGCAGCTCGTCGAGCTTCGGCGCCCGGCGCCGGGGCGCACGGGTCGGCTTCGGGGGGATCCGCACGGTGCCTGCGGCCGTCTGCACGGTCTGCGCCTCACCGGGCGGCGTGTCCGCGGTCCGGGCCTCGTCGTCTGTGGCCTGTGCGGCCACCGCAGTCTCAGGCCTCAAGATCGTCCGCAACCTTGCGCAGCGCCATGGCGATCTTCTCGGCCTGGGACCGCTGGGGGTACTTGCCCTTGCGCAGGCCGTTGGAGGCGATGTCGAGCCACTTGATGAGGTCCTCGACCAGCACGGCCATGTCCTCGGGCTTGCGGCGGTGGGCTCGCACCACGGACGGGGCGTCGTCGAGGATCCTGGCGCTGAGGGCCTGCGGGCCGCGGCGCCCCTCGGCCACGCCGAACTCCATGCGCGTGCCGGCGCGGACCTCGGTCACCCCGGCGGGCAGGGCGGAGGCGGGCAGGTGCACTTCCCTGCCGTCCTCGGTGTGCAGGAATCCGAACCCCTTGGCGGAGTCGTAGAACTTTACCTTGCCGGTGGGCATAACTCGTGTCCTTCTCTGTCTTCGGTGCACCCTTCCGGCCGTGGCGGCGTGCCGTCGCCGACCGGTCGGGCCGGGCCGACTGCGGGGGTCGCATGGCCGGGCGTTCACGGTGCGGCGACTCCTGGTGGCCCTGCGGCGGTGCCGGCGTGACGGGCGGGTGCGGCCTCGGGAGTCGTCGTGGACGTCCGGTTCCGGGCGAACCCGCCTCCGTCGCGTGCCGGACGGAAGGGAAAGTCTGTAGCCCCTCAAGGATACCCTCTCGCCCCTCACCCGGGACCTTCCCCCGCGGCGCCGCTCACCGCAGGCGTAGACTGGTCGCCATGTCCGTACGTCCCGTGACCTCCCCCGAGGCCTCCGTCGCCACCGGTTCCGCCGCAGGCTCGACCCCCGAGTCCCTGCCCTGGCTGCGCGCGTTGCTCATCGTGGGCGGGACGCTGACCGCCGTGTCCTTCGCCGCCACGGTGCTGCTCCTGGCGTCCTACTTCCTCCAGATCACGGCCTGGCCCGTGTTCTACTGGTTCGGACTCTTCGGGCTCCCGCTCGGCTTCGCGCTGATGCTCGCGTTCGTGGTGATCAAGGCGGTGCTCAGGCGCCGCGCCTGACCCGGTCGCCGAAGCCATGACGGCCGTCTCGCTGACGAGCCACCTCGCCCGGTGGCCGGACCACCGACTGCACCGCCTGTTCCGGCTCCGGCCAGACCTCTGCCATCCGCCCGTTCCCGATCTCGCCGCCCTCGCGGCGAGGGCCAGCACCCAGATGTCCGTGCTGCGTGCCCTCGACGGCCTGGACCGGGCCCACCTCGACGTCCTCGAGGCCATGGCGGCCCTCGCCGGGGCACCCCGGATCCCCGGCGCCGTCCAGGGTGCCCCGGGCCGCCGGGTCCCCGACGCCGGGGCGGTCGTCACCCGCGCCCGCCTCGCCGTGTTCCTGGGGACCGCCGGTCCTGACGATCCCGGTTCCGACGCCGTGGACTCGGTCCTGCATGACCTGGCGGACGCCGCCCTGGTGCTGCCCGCCGGTGACGGCTGGCAGTTGCCCTTGGCCGTCACCACCGCGCTCGGCTCCCATCCGCTGGGCCTGGGGCGCAGCCTGGCGGTGCTCGTACCCGAGGACGGCCCCGCCGGCCCCGGCGGACGGCCCACCCGCCCGGGTCCCGCCCCGGCCGGCGAACCGCCGACGGACCGCGCCGGGGTCCTCGCGGCCCTCGGCCACCGCACCGGGGACCCCGAGCTGCTGGCCCGGGCCACCGCCGCCCTGGACGTGCTGCAGTCCGCTCCGGTGGCGCGGTTGCCCGCACCACCGGGACCGGTCCACGACCTGCTCCTGGACACCGGCCTGCTGGTCCGGACCGGCCGGTTGCCGGACGGCACCGACCTGGCCGAGCACCCCCTCGAGGCCGGGTTGGCCTGGCGCGACGGAACCGCCGGACGCCGGCTGGGGGTCACCGCGCCGCCGCCGCAGGACCGCACCGTGCCCACCGCGCTGTCCTCGAACGCCGCCCTGGCCGCCATCACCGACCTGTTGCGCGGTTGCGCCGACCTCCTGGACGGACTGCTCGAGGGACTGCCGACCCTGCGCTCGGGCGGTGTCGGCGTCCGGGAGGTGAAACGGCTGGCCGACTCCACCGGTTCGGCGCCCGAGGACACCTCCTGGCTGCTGGAACTGCTCGCCGCGGCCGGTCTCCTGGTCCTGGATCCGGACACCTCCCGCTGGGTCGTCGCCGCCGAGGCGGCGGACTGGCAACGCAGCGAGCGCCAGGTGCAGTGGGAGGCACTCGTCCTGGGCTGGCTGGGCAGCGGACGCGCGCCCCTGCTCGGCCCGGCGCCCACGGCCGGTGGCGTTCCGTCCGGCTCCTCGTCCGGAGCAGCGCCCTCGGCGGCGGGTGGCGGGCGGGCGCTGGCCTCCGACCGGAACCGGCCCGATGCGCCCGGGCTGCGGGCCGCCGTGCTGGAGACCGCCCTCGAGCTCGCGGGGGAACGGCCGGGTGTGCTGCTGGATGAGGCGGTGGCCCGGCGCCTCCGGTGGCGCAGCCCCCGCCAGTCCGCCCGGACCGCTCCGTTCACCGCACCGCTGCTGGCCGAGGCCGCCCGGCTCGGCCTGACCGGCGCCGGTGCCCTCACCGTGGCCGGTGCCCTCGTCGCCGCCGGTCGCCTCGGCGAGGCCGCCGACGCCGTCGGGACGGCACTTCCCGCTCCCCTGACCCGGGTGCGCCTGCAGGGTGACCTGACCGCCGTGGCCCCCGGGTACCTCGATCCCGAGGTGGCGCGGACGCTGGCGACGATGGCCGACGCCGAGGGTGACGGTGCCGCCCGGGTCTACCGGTTCTCCGACGACTCCCTGTACCGCGCGCTGGACACGGGGCTGGATGCGACCGCGATCGAGCAGTTCCTCGACGCGCACTCCGAGGACGAGTTGCCGCAGTCGCTGCGCTATCTGGTCCGGGACGTCGCGCGCCGCCATGGGGCGGTGACCGTCGGATCCGCCGGGTCCTGGCTGCGGGTGGAGGACGAGGCCCTGCTGGATGCGATCGTCGCCGATCCGGTCCTGGCCGACGCCGGACTGGAGCGGGTGGCACCCACGGTCGCGGTGTCCCCGGTCGGCGAGCGCGAACTGCACAGGATGCTCGCCGGCGCCGGACACCGGTCCTCCCGTCGGCGGGGCACACCGGACCGCAGCGGGACCCCGGCCTCCGCCGGGGCCGGCGCGGCCGGCGCCGGGCCGTCCAGGCTGCGGCGGGCGACCCCGGAGAGCGGGACGGTGGAGTCCGTGTTCCCGGCCCCCGTCCGGGCGGTGCGGTGGACGCCCAGCGAGGAGGAGCTGGCCGCCCAGGTCGCCCGGCTGCGGGCCGCGCCGCGTCCCTCGCCCAGCGGACCGGGCACCGAGGAGGCCGTCGTGCTGTTGCGCCACGCCGCCCGGCAGCGGAGCACGGTCGACCTGGTCACCGTGGACCAGCGGGGCCATCGGCAGTCGCTGCGGGTGGTGCCGCTGGCCGTGGCCGGTGGCCGCGTCCGCTGCCTCGTCCCCTCCCGCGAGGCCGAGACGGTGGTGCCGCTCCACCGCGTCGTCTCCGCCGAGCCCGCCGGGGCAGCCGAGCCCGTGACCGCCGCCGCATCCCCCACGACCGACCAGGAGGACCCATGCCCGACGGACCGTTGATCGTACAGTCGGACAAGACCGTGCTGCTCGAGGTGGACCACCCGGACGCCACCGAGGCCCGGCACGCGCTGGCCTCGTTCGCCGAGCTCGAACGCGCACCGGAGCACGTGCACACCTACCGGATCACGAACCTGGGCCTGTGGAACGCCCGCGCGGCCGGGGTGGACGCCGAACGCGTGCTCGACGTCCTGCTGACCCACTCGCGCTACCCGGTGCCCCATGCGCTGCTGGTGGACATCGACGACACCATGAGCCGCTACGGCCGGCTGCGGCTGGAGAACGACCCCGTCCACGGCCTCGTCCTGCGCACCGACGACCATCCGGTGCTCGAGGAGGTCCTGCACGCCCGGAAGACCGCGGACATGTTCGGTCCCCGCATCGACGGCCGGACCGTGGTGGTCCACGTGGCCAGCCGCGGACAGCTCAAGCAGGCCCTGCTCAGGCTCGGCTGGCCCGCCGAGGACGCCGCGGGTTACGTGGACGGCACGCCCTACCCGATCGGGCTCACCGAGGTGCCGGAGACCGGTGAGCTTGCGGACGGGGAGTATCCGGACGGTGACGCGGTCGACACCGTCCCGAGGGAGCCCTGGCGACTGCGCCCGTACCAGCGCATGGCGGTGGAGAACTTCTGGGCGGGCGGGTCCGGGGTCGTGGTGCTGCCGTGCGGGGCGGGCAAGACCCTCGTGGGCGCAGGCGCCATGGCGACCGCGGGCGCCACCACGCTGATCCTGGTGACGAACACGGTCTCGGCGCGGCAGTGGAAGGCCGAGCTGCTGCGACGGACCACGCTGACCGAGACCGAGATCGGTGAGTACTCGGGGGCGGTCAAAGAGGTCCGCCCGGTCACGATCGCCACCTACCAGGTGCTGACCGCCAAACGGGGCGGGATCTATCCGCACCTGGAGCTGGTCAACGACCACGACTGGGGGCTGATCATCTACGACGAGGTGCACCTGCTGCCCGCGCCCATCTTCCGGCTGACGGCGGACCTGCAGGCCAGGCGTCGGCTGGGGCTGACCGCCACCCTGGTGCGTGAGGACGGCCGGGAGTCCGAGGTGTTCTCGCTGATCGGGCCGAAGCGCTACGACGCCCCGTGGAAGGACATCGAGGCCCAGGGCTACATCGCCCCGGCCGAGTGCATCGAGGTGCGGGTGGAGCTGCCCAGGGATGAACGGGTGGCCTACGCGATGGCCGAGGACGCCGACAGGTATCGGCTGTGCTCAACCTCCGAGGTGAAGCTGCCCGTGGTGCGCTCCATCCTCGGACGGCACCCCGGTGAGCAGGTGCTGGTCATCGGCCAGTACCTCGACCAGCTCGAGGAACTCGGGGAGCTCCTGGAGGCTCCCGTGCTGACCGGGTCGACACCGGTGGCGGAGCGCCAACGTCTCTTCGGCGCCTTCCGGGACGGGGAGATAGGGGTCCTGGTGGTGTCGAAGGTGGCCAACTTCTCGATCGACCTGCCCGAGGCCTCGGTGGCCGTGCAGGTCTCCGGGGCCTACGGTTCCCGCCAGGAGGAGGCCCAGCGTCTCGGCCGGCTGTTGCGCCCGAAGGAGGACGGGAAGTCCGCCCACTTCTACACCGTGGTCTCCCGCGACACGCTGGACCAGGACTACGCCCAGAAGCGGCAGCGGTTCCTGGCCGAGCAGGGGTACGCGTACACGATCCTCGACGCCGCGGACCTGGCCCAGCCCTAGGGAAGGTGCCCGCTGCCGTCGACGTGGCGGTGGATACGCAGCCCGGGACCGTCCGGCACCCCGGAAACCTCGCTCAGCCAACGTTCAGGAAATGCTCAGCGAACGGGTGGACGATGGAATCCATGAAGTCCAAAGAGCCCGAAGCCAAGCTCCTGGTCGTCGATGACGAGCCCAATATCCGAGAGCTGCTGTCCACCTCCCTGCGGTTCGCCGGGTTCGAGGTGGTGGCGGCCGCGAATGGCCGCGAGGCCCTGGCCGCGGCGGAGAAGGACCAGCCGGACCTGGCCGTCCTGGACGTGATGCTGCCGGACATGGACGGCTTCACGGTCACCCGCAAGCTCCGCGCCGCCGGCCGTCACTTCCCGGTCGTGTTCCTCACCGCCCGCGATGACACCGAGGACAAGGTCACCGGGCTGACCGTCGGCGGTGACGACTACGTCACCAAGCCGTTCTCCCTCGACGAGGTGGTCGCCCGCATCCGGGCCGTGCTGCGCCGCACCGCCCCGGCCGACGGCGACGACGCCGTCCTGAGGGTCGACGACCTCGAGCTCGACGACGACGCCCATGAGGTGCGCCGGGCCGGCGAGGTGGTGGAACTGTCCCCCACCGAGTTCAAGCTGCTGCGCTACCTGATGATGAACCCCAACCGCGTGCTGTCCAAGGCGCAGATCCTGGACCACGTCTGGGAGTACGACTTCAACGGGGACGCCTCGATCGTGGAGTCGTACATCTCCTACCTCCGCCGGAAGATCGACCGCCCCGACCTGCCGGACATGATCCAGACCAAGCGCGGCGTCGGCTACCTGCTGCGCTCCGCTGAGAAGCGCTGACCGTCCGTATCCTTGATGGCATGCCCCCACCCGTGAACCACAACGGGCGCTTCCGGCCGTTCCACGAGATCGTCCGGACCTGGAAGACCTCCTCGTTGCGCACCCAGCTGGTGGTCATGACCAGCGGCCTGATGCTGCTGGCCGTGGCCGTGACCGCCGCGCTGACCGCGTCCCTGTTCCGGCAGGAACTGGTGCGGCAGATCGACGAGGACCTGTTCGCCAACCGCAGCAACGTCTCGGTCTACCTGACCAGCCTCGGCATGGGCACGGACTATTTCTCCTCGCCCCAGTCCATCCTGCGCTTCTACGGCGAACTGCAGGACAACGAGGGGCGGACCACCACGAAGTCCTCCTTCACCGGAGTCGACGAGGACCGGCCGGTCATTCCCGGGATGACGGCACAGGAGGTCCTGTCGAGGGGCACCCAGGCATTCGAGGTCCCCGGAACCCACGCGGACTCCCGCGGGTGGCGGGTGCAGGTCTACCGCCTGGAGTCCGGTGAGGGATCCCTGGCCATCGCGCTGCCCCTGGAACCGGTGTACAGCTCCGTGGACCGGGTGATGTCCCTCGTGGCCACCATCGGCCTGCTGGCCACTGCGGGCGCCTCGGCGATCGCCTACGCCGTGACCACCCGCGCCTTCCGTCCGCTGCTGCGGGTGGAGCGCACGGCGGCCCAGATCGCGGCCGGCGACCTCTCCCAGCGTGTGGAGATGGGCGCCCCGGACACCGAGGTCGGCCGGCTGTCCCGGTCCCTGAACGCCATGCTGGCGCATATCGAGACCGCGTTCCGGTCCAAGGAGCAGTCCGAGGAACGCATGCGCCGGTTCATCCAGGACGCCTCGCACGAGTTGCGCACTCCGCTGGTCACCATCCGGGGCTTCTCCGAGCTCTACCGGCACGGCGGGATCTCCGAGAAGGAGGACGTGGACGCCGCCATGGGCCGGATCGAGGGTGAGGCCAAGCGCATGAGCCAGCTCGTGGAGGACCTGCTGACGCTGGCCCGCCTGGACGAACAGCGTCCGCTGGACCATGAGCCGGTCGACCTGATGATGCTGGCCCACGACGCCGTCCTGGACGCCCGCGTCAACGCGCCGGACCGGGAGGTCAGGCTCGAGGGGCTCGACGGCGGCCGCGCCGGTTCCGCGCCCACCTCCGGGGACGAGGGCCGGTTGCGGCAGGTGGTGGCCAACCTCGTGACCAACGCCCTGCGGTACACCCCGGAGGGCACTCCGCTGGAGATCGCCGTCGGCACGGTGGACGTGCTGCCGGGGTCGGTCGACTCCGACGGCCAGCAGGTGCACGGTTCGCGCGACTCCGTGATCGAGATCCGGGACCACGGGCCCGGCATCGACGAGGACGACGCGGCCCGGGTCTTCGAGCGCTTCTACCGGGCGGACTCCTCACGCCAGCGGGAGACCGGCGGCACGGGCCTGGGGCTGGCCATCGTCGCGGCGATCGTCGCCCAGCACGACGGCACCGTGCGGCTGACCCAGACGCCCGGGGGCGGCGCCACCCTCTCCGTGCGACTGCCCTGGATCCCCGCCGCACAGGACCAGGACGAGCAGTCCGACGAGGACGGGACGGACCAGGCTGAGGACGGGGCCCCCGCCGCAGACGCGGACCTGCCGGTGGACGGGGACGAACCCTCCCGCGAGCAGTCCGGCGCCGGCGGACCGGCGAACGGCAGTCAGCCGACCGGCAGGCAGGTGACCACGGGGAAACCGGCGCGGAACGGACGCGGCGTGATGCGTGGCCGGCGCAAGCCGCCCCTCCCGCCGCGTCCTGCACAGGCGCCCGGCGGGCCGGCGTCCTCCACAACGGAGTAGGACGCCCTGCCGGGTGCCCGACGGGGTTCCTAGCGTGGACGGGGAGCCGGACCACTCCGGCCCGGTCGGTCCGACCGCCTCGCGGCGGCCGGACCGGCATCCAGATCCCTCACCACAGGAGTGAACATGGCACTCGTCCAGATCGACACCGAAGACCTGATGGCCAAGAGCCAGGCCGTGGAGGGCTCCATCGGCCGGCTGCAGTCCGAGGTCAACGCGATGGAGGCCAACCTCCGCCAGCTGCAGGACACCTGGCGCGGCCAGGCCTCGAACAACTTCCAGACCATCCTGACCGAGTGGCGGGCCACCCAGGCCCGCGTCGAGGAGTCGCTGGTGTCCATCCGCGGGGCCATGACCCATGCGGCCCAGCAGTACCTGGACGCCGAGACCGCGAACGCCTCGATGTTCCGCGGTTGACCTCCCGGCCCTGACGTCTGCCGGGTGGGTGGAGGTGCGCAGGCAATCCATCTCCAGCCACCCGGCGGAAACCTAGGATGGGGACCATGGCCGTGCTGATCGATCCGGCACGGTGGCCCGCCCACGGCACCGTGTTCTCCCACCTGGTCTCGGACCACTCCCTGGCGGAACTGCACGCCTTCGCCGAGGAGGCCGGGATCCCCCGCCGCGCCTTCGACGGCGATCACTATGACGTCCCCGTCGAGCGATACCCGGCCCTGGTGGCGTTGGGCGCGGAGGAGGTCAGCGGCGCCGAGCTCGTCCGTCGCCTGGTCGCCTCCGGGTTGCGCATCCCGGCCAGCCACCGGCCGGGCAAGCTGGACAAGATCCTCACCCAGCGGTTCAACCGGTTGCTGCCCGGTCACTCCCCCCTCGAGCGCGAACCCGTGGTGGCAGACCTGCTGGCCCGGTGGTCCGAACCCCACCGCCACTACCACGACCGTTCCCACCTGCTGGCCGTGCTGAAGAGCGTCGACCTGTTGCTGCGCCAGGGAGAGGACTGCGGTCGCTGGGACCGGGCCGTCAAGCTGGCCGCCTGGTTCCATGACGCCGTCTACCGCGGCGACCCCGGCCGGCCGCCCGGGCAGGACGAGGAGGACTCCGCGGTGCTGGCGGAGACCGTCCTGTCGGATCTCGGACTGCCGGACCCGGAGATCGCGGAGACGGCCCGGCTGGTCCGGCTGACCACCACTCACGACCCGGACCCCCTGGACCGCTCCGGCGCCGTGCTCAGTGACGCGGACCTGGAGGTGCTGGGACGTGGTCGCGGTGACTACGCGCGGTACCTGGCCGCCGTCCGGAAGGACTTCTCGCACGTGCCGGACGATGCCTTCGCCGCAGGCCGGGCCGCCGTCGTGCAGTCCCTGCTGGACGCCGACCCGCTGTACCGGACCGCGACGGGTCACCGGATGTGGGACGGGGCGGCCCGCCGCAACCTCTCCGCGGAGCTGCACCCGACCTCCCGGTGGTGGTCCCGCCGCTGACGGTCCGGAACCGGGCCGGGACACGAGAAGGCCCGGCCCCCGGGAGACAAACCGGGAACCGGGCCTTCGCCGTCACTGGCGTTCGAGGCGGGATCAGTCCCGCCCGGACGGCCGGTGATGCCTGCTAGGAGCAGGTCATCACATCATGCCGCCCATACCGCCCATGCCGCCCATGTCGTCGCCACCCGGCATGGCAGCGGCCGGCTCAGGCTTGTCGGCCACGACGGCCTCGGTGGTCAGGAACAGGCCGGCGATCGAGGCGGCGTTCTGCAGGGCAGAGCGGGTCACCTTGACCGGGTCGTTGATGCCGGCGGCCAGCAGGTCCTCGTACTCACCGGTGGCGGCGTTCAGGCCGTGGCCGGCGGCCAGGCCCTTGACCTTGGCTGCCACCACGCCCGGCTCCAGGCCGGCGTTGTAGGCGATCTGCTTCATCGGGGCCTCAATGGCGACCTTGACGATGTTGGCACCGGTGGCCTCGTCACCCTCGAGGGACAGCGAGTCGAAGGCCTTGGTGCCGGCCTGGATCAGGGCGACGCCACCGCCGGCGACGATGCCCTCCTCCACGGCGGCCTTGGCGTTGCGCACGGCGTCCTCGATGCGGTGCTTGCGCTCCTTGAGCTCCACCTCGGTGGCGGCACCGGCCTTGATGACGGCCACGCCGCCGGCCAGCTTGGCCAGGCGCTCCTGCAGCTTCTCGCGGTCGTAGTCGGAGTCGGTGTTCTCGATCTCGGCACGGATCTGGCTGACCCGTCCGGCGATCTCCTCGGCGTCACCGGCACCCTCGACGATGGTGGTCTCGTCCTTGGTGACGACGACCTTGCGGGCGGTGCCCAGCAGGTCCAGGGTGGCGTTCTCCAGCTTGAGGCCGACCTCCTCGGAGATGACCTGGCCACCGGTGAGGATGGCGATGTCGGCCAGCATGGCCTTGCGGCGGTCGCCGAAGCCCGGGGCCTTGACGGCCACGGACTTGAAGGTGCCGCGGATCTTGTTGACCACCAGGGTGGCCAGGGCCTCGCCCTCGACGTCCTCGGCGATGATCAGCAGCGGCTTGCCGGACTGCATGACCTTCTCCAGCAGGGACACCATGTCCTTCACGTTGGAGATCTTGGAGTTGACGATGAGGATGTACGGATCCTCCAGCACGGTCTCCTGGCGCTCCGCGTCGGTGACGAAGTAGCCGGAGATGTAGCCCTTGTCGAAGCGCATGCCCTCGGTGAGCTCGAGCTCCAGGCCGAAGGTCTGGGACTCCTCGACGGTGACGACGCCCTCCTTGCCGACCTTGTCCAGGGCCTCGGCGATCAGGGCGCCGATCTGCGGGTCGGCGGCGGAGATCGACGCGGTGGCGGCGATCTGCTCCTTGGTCTCGATCTCCTTGGCGGAGGCGATGAGCTCGGCGGTGACGGCCTCCACGGCCTTCTCGATGCCGCGCTTCAGGGACAGCGGGTCGGCGCCGGCGGCCACGTTGCGCAGGCCTTCCTTGACCAGGGCCTGGGCCAGCACGGTGGCGGTGGTGGTGCCGTCGCCGGCGACGTCGTCGGTCTTCTTGGCGACCTCCTTGACGAGCTCGGCGCCGATCTTCTCGTACGGATCCTCGAGCTCGATCTCCTTGGCGATGGAGACACCGTCGTTGGTGATGGTGGGCGCGCCCCACTTCTTCTCCAGCACCACGTTGCGGCCGCGCGGGCCGAGGGTCACCTTGACGGCGTCGGCAAGGGTGTTCAGGCCCTTCTCCAGGCCGCGGCGCGCCTCTTCGTCGAATGCAATGGTCTTGGCCATGTGTGCACTGTCCTTTCTGGACCTTGGCGTTGCTTGGCAGTGTTCAACCGACCTGTGCAGTGCCCGCGACGGACGGCCCTGGGCCGGGCCTCACCACGTTCAGGTCAAACTCGTGGCGCGGACCACCCGCATGCCTGCGGGCCTTGGCAGTCCGAACCACTGAGTGCTAGTCCATATTTAGCACTCGGCACACCCGAGTGCAAACATCGGGCCGGGCCCCGGACGGTTGTTCAGCGGGCAGGGGAATCCGCGTCCGGAACGCGGGGTGCGCATCGGGACGTCAGCCGGCGTAGGACGCGGTGACCACCACGGCGATGCCGGGGATCCGCCCGTCATAGACCGCCGGCAGCCCGAGCCGGGCCGCGACCGCCTGGGCGGTGACCGGGTTCGACGAGTAGAAGACCGCGGAGGAGGACACCGGGTATCCCGACCAGTTCCCGGCGGTGGCCACCGTGAAGCCGGAACCGGAGAGGGTGCCGCCGACCCGGCCGGCCAGCCCGTTGACCCGGGAGGCGTTGTAGACCTCCACCGGGAAGGAGTAGTCCACCGTCTGAGGCTCCTGGGTCTGCGTGGGAGTCGGCGTGGGTTCCGGCGTCTTCGTGGGCTGCGGGGTCGTGGTCTTCCGCGGCGTCGTACTGGGTTCCGGAGACCGGGCCGGTGGCGCGGACGACGACGCCGCCCTGGCCGTGCCGGAGGCCGACGGGTCGGCGGTCCCCGCCCCGGAACCGGGCCGGGTCATTCCCGGGGAGGTTGCCTGCCCCGGTGCCGCCGACCCGGACACCGACGCCTCCGCAGCACCGGGCCGGGCGGTCTCCTGGACCCGCAGCGTGGGCAGGATGAAGTACGAGAACGCCCCGATCACCAGGGCCAGGGCGGCGGCGAGCGAGATCCAGGTCAGCCCGGACGGGCCGGTGCCGCCGGACGGCTCCGCCACGGCCCGATGGCCGCCCTTGCGGTTGCGGTATTCGGGCACGTCATCGAACTGATCGCGCGGGTACTCAGTCATGGACCATCATCACCAGATCTTCGGCACCGGGCGGCGCCGTGGTGGCTGCCGCGGACGTGGCCACGGCCCCATGACCGTGGCGCTCAGGCCTCCTGCCGCCTGGCGCTGCGGGCCCGGTGGCGAGTCGTCCGTAGTCTACGCAATCTCTTGACCAGCATCGGCTTGTGGGCCAGGGCCTCCTGGCGGTCGAGCAGGCCGTTGAGCACCTGGTAGTACGTGGTGGCCGAGATGGAGAACCGGTCGCGGATCGCCTGGTCCTTCGCCCCGCCGTACTTCCACCACTGGTCCTCGAAGTCCAGGATGTCCCGGTCCCGCTCGGACAGTGCCGACGACGACGCCCCGGGCTCCTGCCCGCCCGCGCCCTCCTGCCCGTCGTCCTGCCCCCGGTCAGCGCGCGGGTCGTCCTCGCGCTCCGAGGGGACGGGGTCAGCTGCAGTCATGGGAAGGTCCTTCCGGGAAGTGGTCCCCCGCCGCGCATCTGTTCGGGCACCCACGGCGCTGGACGGAGTACTCCACAGTCTACTCCGCCGAACTACAGCGGTGTCATTCGATAGTCTGCACCGATGAGACTGCTCGAACCACTGGATCCCGGATGGGAGCGCGCCCTGGCGCCCCAGCAGGAGGCCCTGGACGCCGTCGGGCGCGAGGTCAAGGCCCGGCGGGCCGACGGGGAGCAGGTCCTCCCGGCGCCGGAGAACATCCTGCGGGCCTTCCGGCAGCCCTTCGACGAGGTCCGGGTGCTGATCCTGGGCCAGGACCCCTATCCCACGCCGGGGCACCCGATCGGGATGAGCTTCGCCGTGGACCGGCACGTGTCACCGCTGCCGCGCTCACTCGTGAACATCTACCAGGAGCTGTCCGAGGACCTCGGCATCCCCCCGGCCCCCCACGGTGACCTGACCGCCTGGACCGGGCAGGGCGTGCTGCTGCTGAACCGGGTCCTGACCGTGGCCGCCGGCCAGCCCGCCAGCCACCGGGGGCTGGGGTGGGAGCGGGTGACCGAGGCCGCCGTGGAGGCACTGTCCGGACGAGGCACCCCGCTGGTGGCCATCCTGTGGGGTGCCGATGCACGGAAGATGGCCCCGGTGCTGCAGCGCCACGCGCCCGCGGACGCGCCCCTGGGGATCATCGAGTCTGCCCACCCGTCCCCGCTCTCGGCCCGGCGCGGGTTCTTCGGCTCGCGGCCGTTCAGCCGCACGAACGAGCTGCTGGAGCAGTGGGGCGCCGAGCCGGTCGACTGGCGCGTCGACCACTCCTGACCACTCCGGCCACACCGTGCGGACCGGTCAGCGGCGGCCGATCCGGCGCCGTTCGTTGGCCTGCAGGGCGGTGGTGAACGGACGGGCCAGGGTGTCGCCCAGGACCACGCCGGCGGCGATGGCCATGATGGTGGCGGAGGCGTTGAACAGCCCGACGAGCCCGTCCACGAGGGCGCCGCTGTCCATGGCGATGCCGTACATGGACCGGAAGATGGTCAGTCCGGGCAGCAGGAACAGGATGGCCGGCACGGCCACCACGAGCTGGGGCGCGCCCATCCTCAGGGCCACGTACCGGCCCACGGCGCCGATGACCACGGCGGCGATGGCGGGGGTCAGCCGGGGTCCCACGCCCAGGGCCTCCGCGCCGGCGTAGGCCACGAAACCCGTCAGGGACACCAGGGCGGTGGGCAGCAGCAGCTTCCACTCGGACTGCTCGAAGATCGAGTCCCAGACGGCCGCCAGGAAGACGAGCAGGCCCATGAACCAGACCGGGTACGTCGAGGAGCTGGCGTTGTCCACGTCCAGTTCCGCGAAGCCCATCAGGCTGGCGAACACCACGGCGGACATAATCCCCGCGATCAGCGCCGCGAAGATGAGGGCTGCGGAGACGAACCTGCCGGCGGCGGTCACGGGGAAGCCGTTGATCGCGTCCTGCACCGCGGAGACGAAGCGGCCCGACGGCAACAGGAGCATGATCCCGCCGGCCACCACCAGGGACGGCCCCAGCGGCACGTCGAGCTCGAAGAGCACCAGGGCGATCACGGTGGCGATGAAGCCACCGGCCATCGTGGCGAAGAACTCCGGGATCCGGGCCCGGCCCATCACGTCCATCACGGTGATCAGCAGCGAGGTGGACAGCAGGGCCACCCCCGCCCCGACCAGCCCGCCGCCGACGAACAGCACGAAGGTGGCCGCGAACAGCCCGGCGGACAGGGTGTTGAGCCACTTCGGGAACGGCTTGGGCTTGTGCCGGATGTCGGCCAGCCGCTGCTGGGCCTCGTCCCGGTCCACCTCTCCGGCGGCGATCGCGGACACCAGCCGGTGCATCAGCGCCAGCCCCGCGTAGTTCTGCGACCAGGACCGCACCACGCGCTGCAGCGTGTACGGCGTCTTGCCGGCGGGTGCGTAGTTCAGCGAGATCGACTGGTTGGTGATGTCCACCTCGGTCTCGTGCACGCCGAAGGCCTGGGTCACCACGATGATCGAGGTCTCCACCTCGAGCGCACCGGCGCCGAAGCGGAAGAGGGTCTCCGCCAGTTTCAGCGCGAAGTCCAGGGTGGCCCGCTCGTCGGCGTCCGCCAGCCGGGTGGTGCGCAGGTAGGGGTTGGCGTACGGGCTGCCGGCGATCCGGTCCACCATGGACAGGGCCTGCGTCGGCAACGGTTCCGAGTACATGATCCGCCGGATCGCCGAGCTGCCGGAGAACCGCAACCGCGGCTTCTTCGGCCCCCGCAGGGCCACCGGGACGGTCGGCGGCTCGCCGGTGACCGGCTCGGAGGGCGCCAGCACGGACTGCGGCACCGGCACGGAGCTGGGCGGCTCCGTGATCGGGGTGTCGGTGACGGGCCCCACGCCGGCGCCGTCGGCGACGACGGGGGCAGCGACCGTGGGCTGCGGGCCGGTCGCCGGAGCGGGCGCCTGGGCGGCGGTGGGGGTCTGACTGGTCGGCACGTGGCCGGCGGCCTCGGCCGCCGGGCCCAGGGGGAAGTCCGTGATCGAGCTCGTGGCGGGGGCGCCCTCCTCGACGGCGGGATGGCCGGAGGCGGGGTGTTCCCCGCAGGGCGCTCCCGCGGGAGTCTGTGCCGCGGGACGGATGATGGGGATCTGAGACAGTTCCACGGGCGGTTCCTGGATGCGCCGGCGTCCCGATCGCGTCCTGGCCTGATCGTCCACGGCTGCCTCTCCTCCTGTCCCGTCCGTACCGGTCGCGGTGCCTCCCGCACCGCCGCCCGTCGTACTCTCCGCTGTCCTGTCCCTGCCCGGTTCGGGCCCCGGTCCGGGGTGGACGGGCGGCCCACGGCACACTGTAGTGCCCCCATTAACGACTGAAGGGCCCGTACCGGGCCCTTCAGGAATGGTGGATCTTACTGGACTCGAACCAGCGACCTCTCGCGTGTGAAGCGAACGCTCTAACCAACTGAGCTAAAGATCCAACAGCGTGCCAGCGCCTTCCCCGTCAGGGGTTGACAGCTATGAAAGCTTAGCAGAACCGGGGCCCAACCCGAAAACGGGCCGCGCGAGCCGCGGTGACGGCCGGTCGGCGCGGCGCACCTACGATGAACGGCATGGACTCCTTCACGCGGCTGGGCAGGCACCCGGCCTTCCGGACCGGTGCCTCCGTCGCCGTGGCCACGGGCCTCTACGGGATCTCCTTCGGCGCCCTCGGGGTCGCGGCGGGGCTGGACGTGTGGCAGACGATCGCCCTGAGCGCGCTGATGTTCACGGGTGGTTCACAGTTCGCCTTCGTGGGAGTGCTGGCCGGCGGGGGCGGGGGCGCCGCGGCCACGGGTGCCGCCAGCCTGCTCGGGGTCCGCAACGCCGTCTACGGGGTCCAGCTCAACGCCATGATGCGGCCCGGTCCCGCCCTGAAGCCACTGGCCGCCCACGTGACCATCGATGAGTCCGCGGCCACGTCCATGGCCCAGCCCGATCCGCACGGGCGCCGCATCGGGTTCTGGACGGCCGGCGTCGGGGTGTGGCTGACGTGGGTGGCCTTCACGGTGCTCGGCGCGGTCGCCGGGGACCTGATGGGCGACCCGAAGGCCTGGGGGCTGGACGGTGCGGCCGCCGCGGCGATGCTCGGCCTGCTGTGGCCCCGGTTGAAGACCGGTGACGCCTGGGCCCTGGCGGCGGTGACGGCGCTCGTCACCACGATCGCCCTGCCGGCACTGCCCTCCGGGATCCCGATCCTGGTCGCCGGGGCCGTGGCGGGGCTGTGGGGCTGGTTCGGGGCCCCGGCACGCCGGGGGCGTGGCCCGCGGGGAGGCCAGCCGGGGCCTGCACGGACGGAACGGACCGGCACGAGGGAGTCGACGGCGTGAGCACGTGGGAATGGGTCCTGCTGGCGAGCGCGATCGCCTTCGGCACCAAGTTGCTGGGCTACCTCGTGCCCGCCACGGTCCTGGATGACCCGAGGATGCTGCGCACGGCCAACGCGGTGACCATCGGGCTGCTGTCCGCGCTCGTGGTGATGAACGCCGCCGCCGCCGGCCAGGGACTGGCACTGGACGCCCGGCTCGGCGCGGTCGTGGCCGCCGCGGTCGCGCTGGTGCTGCGCGCCCCGTTCCTGGTGGTCGTGATCACCGGGGCGGTGGCCGCGGCCGGATTGCGCCTGCTCGGCGTCCCCTGATCAGCCGGTCCGTCAGCGGCGGGTCATCGCGCCGTGATGGAGGCGACCCAGGTGGACTTCAGCCCCGCACGGGACCGGAGCTGGTTGCCCGTGATCCGTGCGGTCGCGCCGTTCGCGGCCGTCGCCGTCACGTACTGCACCGAGCCCGCCCCGTCCCGCGTGAACCGGACCGAGTGCACGCTGGGCAGTCCGAAGGCCTGGGCCATCGCGGCCTGGCTGATCGTCTGCGTCCAGGAGGCATTCGGGTTGTTCGCGGCGGCGGAGAGGCTGTAGGGGTCCGGCCTGCCCTGCAGGTACGGCACCGCGTTGCCCCAGACGTCCTGCGCCGAGCGGGTGTGGCCGCCGCTGGAGGAGAAGTACGTGGCGTCGATGATCGACCCACGGTGCCACAGGCTCTTCGCCGCCACCGGTGAGGAGGTCGGATCGCCCGGCCGGGCGCGCGTCACGGTCGCGTCCACGGCGGCCTTCCATCGGTTCCCGTAGCGGCCGCCACCCTCGTTCTCCTTGGCCCAGCCGGTGAACTTCTGTGAGCGCACCTCGTCCCAGACGTGGCAGCCGCACTCGGCCTTGAGCGTGTTCATGTTCCGCAGCGCGTAGGAGCGTCCGGCCACGGCCTGGGCCTGGAGCGCGGTGGCGGGCCAGGAGGAGGGCATCTCGGCCAGGCCGTAGAGGTACTCGTCGTTCATCCGTAGTTCGGTGACCACGTTGAGCTTGCCGTTGACCACCGAGATGACGAGCTTCCCGTGGCGCAGGTCCAGGGGCTGGCTTCCGTTCGCGGCCGGCACCCGGACGGTGGCGGCCTCCGACGAGTCCGGTGACCAGAACCGGGTGCCGGGCCACTCCAGGACAGCGGAGGCAGACCGCTTCCGCTTCCCGTCCGGCATGGTGACGAGCACGGCTCCGCCGTCCGCGGCGAGGCGCACCGCGCCGCGGGCCTGCAGCACCGTTCCGGCGATCCGGACGCGCTGCAGGCCCGGCGTCCCGCCGGCGAGCCTCGTGGCCTGGATCGTAGTCGACTGCGGGGAGGCCAGGTGGACGGAGATGTTGGTGGCCGCCCGGTGCGCGGACTGGGTGACGTCCGCACCGGAGTAGTAGTACCGCAGGATGTGCTCGACCGAGCGGCCCTCCTCGGCCATGGCCCGGGCGCCGTACTGGCTCATGCCCGCTCCGTGCCCCCAGCCGGACCCCCTGACCGTGAAGCTGGTCGGCGGCCGTCCGCTGGGGGGCCGGGTCCCCACCAGGTCTGCGTGGGCCCGGTGCAGGAACGCCGAGGCGTGGCCGCGGGTGATGTCCTGCTGTTGCCGGAAGGAACCGTCGTTGAAACCCGCGGTGATGCCCCGCGCCGCGGCCCAGGTGATGGCCCGGTAGTTGGGTGAGGACGGCCCGAGGTCGGTGAAGGGACTGGTCGCCGGCGGCGTGGAGGACGCGTCGGCCAGCCGGTAGAGGAAGGCGGTCAGCTCCCCGCGGGTCACCGGTTCGCCCGGACCGAAGGTGCCGTCGGCCCGGCCCACGGTGGCACCCGTGTCTGCCAGCCAGGAGATCGCGGTGAAGTGCGGGCCCCCCGGGGCCACGTCCGAGAAGTCGCGTTGCTGGTCGACGGTGACCTCCGGCCGGACCTGGCGGTACAGGAAGGCGGCCATCTCGCCACGGGTGATCGGCTGGCCGGGCCTGAAGGTCCCGTCGGCGTATCCCACGGTGATGCCCCTGCAGGCCATCCACATGATGTCGCCACGGAAGGCGGCCCCCGCCGGGACATCGGTGAAGTCCGTCCGCTCGCACGATTCCGTCGCGGCCCGGGCGCTGCCGGCCGGCAGGGACGCGGGAGCCACGAGGAGGGCCGTCGCGGCGATGAGCACCGAGGCCACGACGCCCCGGGACCACGTGCGTCCGGCCCGCCGGCCGGCAGGACGGCCACCGGCCGGCGTCGGCACGGTGGCGGGTTCCCGGGACGGGACGGAACGGACTGGCACGGTGGATCTCCCCTGGTCAACGGGACATCGTGGCGCCCGGCGGCGGTGCGCGCGTCCCGGGGGGCCTATGCCACCGCGGCACGCCCGGCCGTCCGTTCCTGCGGGCCGGCACCCCGCGCGGGGGACGAAGAACCCCGCCCCGCCGGCACGAGGGCCGGCAGGACGGGGTTCGCAGAGCCCCCTACCGGATTCGAACCGGTGACCCCCTGTTTACAAGACAGGTGCTCTGGCCAGCTGAGCTAAGGAGGCGAGAAGGGCCGGGCCCCGGGCGCCGTGGCGGCGCCGGAAGACCGGCCCTTCAAGGGTAGCGGATCGGCCCCTGGCGCACCGTCGCCGGAGACGACCGGCCGGCCACCGGGCCCTGCGGTCAGTCGGTCAGGACTTCTTCTCCATCACGGACTGGGCCCAGTCGGCGAAGGACTGGCCCTCCTGGGCGGACTCGGCCCAGTTCTGGCCGTTGACGAACACGGTCGGGGTGCCGGTCACGCCGTCCGCCCGCGCGGTCGCCCCGCTGTACTTGACGTAGGGACGGTAGGTGTTGCCGTCGATGCACCCGTTGACGTCGGCACCCAGGCCGGAGGCCATGGACTTGAGGTCGTCGTCGCTCATGCCCTCACCGGTGTAGGCGGCGAACACCTGGGCCACGAAGGAGTTGTAGTTCTCCGGCGAGCCCTCGGCCACGCACAGGGCGGCGTTGGCGGCGCGCGAGGAGTAGTTGCCGGTGGCCGGGTTGTCCAGGAAGTCCAGCAGCCGGTACTCCACGGTGGCCTCGCCGGCGTCCAGCCACTGGTTCAGCTGCTCGCCGTTCTCGGACTCGAAGCTGGCGCAGTGCACGCAGTTGGCATCGGCGTAGATGATGATCTGGGCCGGGTCGCCGGCCCCGCGCTCCTCGAGGCCGGGCACGGTCTCCATCGGGGTGGGCGTCTCCGGCACCTCGACGGAGGTGGCGTCCACCTGCTCGCCGCCGAACTCGCTGGGTGCCAGCTCGGTGGTCGAGGTCAGCACCACGCCGCCGTGCTCGTTGGCCACGGTGGGTGCCGGGCCGGCGTCGGGAATGGAACGGGACGAGTTCATGAAGATGACGCCCACGACCACGGCGACCACCACCACGACGCCGATGACGACGCCCCAGCGGACCATGAGGGACCGGCGCTTCTCCTGGCGCCGCTGTTCCTCCTGCATCCGGCGGGCCTTCTCACGGGCGCTCTGCTGTCGTTCTGCCTTGGTCTGCTTGTCGTTGGAAGCCATCGTCCTGCCTGTCGGTGGGGCTGCGGTGTGGGTCGGTGCCGGCGGCCGGTACCCCCTGATACCTCGTCCGGGCCGGGGGTCAGCCTACCGGCCCTTCCTGAGAACCCGTGGCGGATGGCGACGGCGCCCGTTCCCCCTCCCCGGGCGCTCCGGGCACCGGCCGCACCGCGGCTGAGGCTAGGCTTGACGAGGGCCGTCGGTCCGTCCGGCGCCCCGGTCGCCTGTGCCGCGCGGGCGGCGCAGTTGAGGACGAGGAGGCCCGTCGTGAGCGACACCCAGCACACCGGATTACCCACTGGCACCGTGCCGTTCGTGGACCGGACCGAGGGGGAGCCGCCCGCCCCCGGACAGTACGACCTCGTCGTGGTCTCGAACCGGCTGGCGGTCGACCGGGTGGTGGACGAGCAGGGCAACGCCAGCTGGCAGCGGTCCCCCGGCGGCCTGGTGACCGCGCTGGCTCCCATCATGGCCAGCGAGGAGGGCGCGTGGGTCGGCTGGAACGGCGCCCCCCAGGACTCCGGGGACGCGGACCAGGCCACCGACCCCTTCGACCATGACGGCATGCACCTGGTGCCCGTGCCGCTGTCGGAGCAGGACATCGAGGAGTACTACGCGGGCTTCTCCAACGCCACCCTGTGGCCGATCTACCACGACGTGATCGCCCGCCCCGAGTTCCACCGCCAGTGGTGGGACACCTACCAGCAGGTCAACGCCCGGTTCGCGCGGGCCGCCGCGCAGACGGCATCGGAGGGGGCGACCGTCTGGGTGCAGGACTACCAGCTGCAGTTGGTCCCCCGGATGCTGCGACGGCTGCGCCCGGACCTGCGCATCGGCTACTTCCACCACATCCCGTTCGCACCGGTGGAGATCTTCGCCCAGCTGCCCTGGCGTCGCCCGGTGCTGGAGGGACTGCTCGGGGCGGACCTCATCGGCTTCCAGCGCACCTCGGACGTGGAGAACTTCCAGCGCTCCGTGGAGCGCATCCTGGGTGAGACGTTCACCTCGGGCTCCCTCGAGGTGGCGGACCTCGACGGCGGTTCGCGCACCGTGGCTGCCGAGGCGTTCCCCATCTCGATCGACGCGCAGACGGTCACCGCCCTGGCGGCGGATCCCGAGATCCAGGCCCGGTCCCGCCAGATCCGGGAGGAACTGGGCAATCCGCAGACCATCCTGCTCGGCGTGGACCGGCTGGACTACACGAAGGGGATCCGCCACCGGATCAAGGCCTTCGCCGAGCTGCTGGAGGACGCGCAGGTCACCGTGGAACAGGCGTGCCTGGTCCAGGTCGCCAGTCCCTCGCGGGAGAACGTGGAGACCTACCGGGAGCTGCGGGACGAGATCGAGCTGTCCGTGGGCCGGGTCAACGGCACCTTCGACACCATGGGCCACACCGCGATCCGCTACCTGCACCACTCCTACCCCGTGGAGGAGATGGTGGCCCTCTACCTGGCCGCCGACGTCATGCTGGTCACCGCGCTGCGGGACGGCATGAACCTCGTGGCCAAGGAGTACGCGGCCGTGCGCGGCGACTGGGGCGGCGTCCTCGTCCTGTCCGAGTTCGCCGGCGCCGCCGACCAGCTCCGTGACGCCCTGCTGGTCAATCCGCACGACATCGACGGCCTCAAGGACGCCATCATGGAGGCCATCCAGATGGACCCCCAGGACGCCCGCCGGCGGATGGGGGCCATGCACCGGCAGGTCCTCACGAACGACGTCGCCAAGTGGTCCCGGGACTTCCTCGACCGCCTGGGCGGACGGACCAAGCGGCGCCGGCCCCGGCCGGAGGACGCCGTCCAGAGCGCCTTCATGGACACCGACGACGACCGCGAGCGCCGCGAGGACGAGCACGCCGAACACGCTGAACAGGCCGAACAGGCGCGACGGGCCGAGCAGTTGCGGCTGGCCGATGACTGACGGCCTGGACCCTGACCTGGAGCGCGCCCTGCGTGAGTTCTCCGCCCGGGACACCGTGCTGGTGGCCCTGGACTTCGACGGCGTCGTCTCCGAGCTCGTGGACCGCGCCGAGGACGCCCGGCCGGTCCCGGAGAACGCCGCGGCCCTGGACGCGCTGACGGGGCTGCCCGGGGTCCACACCGCCCTGGTCTCCGGCCGCGCCCTGGAGTCCCTCATCACCGTTGCCACGCCCCCGGACCGGACCCTGCTGATCGGCTCCCACGGGGCCGAGCGGCGCCTGGGACCGGACGCGCCCCCGCTGGAACTGGACGATACGCAGCGCAGGACGCTGGCCGACGTCGGGGCCGTGCTGGAGCGGATCGCGGCGCGCTACCCGGACTCCTGGGTGGAGCACAAGCCGGCCGGCCGGGTGCTGCAGGTGCGGCTGGCCGCGACGGAGCAGGCCAGGCGCCAGGCCGTGGCGGAGGCCGAGGCGGCGCTGGTGGGCCGGGACGGGATCTACCCCGGCCACGGCAAGGACGTGTACGAGGTCTCCGTGGTGCGTGCGGACAAGGGCCAGGGCCTGGACCTGCTGCGCCGGACCAGCGGTGCCGAGGCGGTCCTGTTCGCGGGGGACGACGTCACCGACGAGCACGGCTTCGCCCGCCTCGACCCCACCACGGACGTCGGCATCAAGGTCGGCGACGGCCCGACGGCGGCCCGGTTCCGGATCGACGGGCCGGCCGCGCTGGCCCCGGTGCTCCAGGCGGTGGCCCGATGGCGTCGGTGACCCTGGAGAACGTCACCGTGCGTTACCCGGACGCCCCGGGGCCCGCCCTGGACGGGCTGGACCTGCACGCCGCGGACGGGCAGTTCGTGGTGATCACGGGCCCGCCGCGCGCCGGCAAGTCCACCCTGCTGCGCGTGCTGGCCGGGCAGGAGGACCCCACGAGCGGGCGGGTGCTGATCGGCGGGGTGGATGTCACCGCCGTCCCGGCCCAGGGCCGTGACGCCGTGCTGGTGTTCCAGAACTACGCCCTCTACCCGCACATGAGCGTGCGGGACAACATGAGCTTCGCCCTGCGCGTGGCCGGCGTCCCCGAGGCCGAACGCGAGGAGCGGGTGTCCGAGGCCGCCCGGCTGCTGGACCTGACGGACCGGCTGGACCTCGGCCCGGACCGGCTCACCGGGCCCCAGCGCCAGCAGGTGGCGCTGGCCCGGGCCGTGGTCCGGCGGCCGGCGGTGCTGCTCATGGACGACCCGCTGGCCATGGTGTCCCCGGAGCTGAGGGACCACACCGCGGACCTGATCCGCTCGCTGGTCCGGAACCTGCGGGTCACCACCCTGCAGGCCACGGCCGATCCCGGACCCCTGGCCTCCGCGGCGGACCGGGTGCTGCGGCTGGACGGGGGTCGGCTCATGGAGGACACTGCGGACACGGGCGTCGTGCCCGCCTGAGGGGCCGGGGGCAGTCCCCCACTGCGCACGGGTCCCCGGTCGCCCGCGACCATCGCGACGGAAGGAGCTGTCCCTTGGCCTCACGCACCGGACTGGACATCACGACCTCGGTGTCCTCGCAGTTGGGCGCCACGGAGCTGCTGGCCCTGCCCTGGGACGTCTCCCTGGAGGACTGGCCGGTGCGGACCCTCGCCGCCCTGCCCCGCGGCATCTCCCGGCACGTGGTGCGGTTCGCGCACCTGGCCGGGGCCGTGGTGGCGGTGAAGGAGACCACGGAGGAGTCCGCGCGGCGGGAGTACCAGTTGCTGCGGCGCCTGGAACGGCTGAACCTGCCGTGCGTGGAACCGGTGGCCGTGGTCAGCGGCCGCACCACGGCGGACGGGGAACCGTTGCTGACGGCGCTGGTCACCCGCCACCTGCGCTTCTCCCTGCCCTACCGCGCGGTGTTCTCCCGCAGCCTCCACCAGGACACCGTCACGCGGCTGATCGACGCGATGGCCCTGTTGCTGGTGGAACTGCACCTGGTGGGCTTCTACTGGGGGGACGTGTCCCTGTCCAACACGTTGTTCCGCCGCGACGCCGGTGCGTTCGCCGCCTACCTGGTGGACGCCGAGACGGGGGAACTGCACCCCTCCCTGTCCCGCGGGCAGCGCGAGCACGACCTGGAGATCGCCCGCGTCAACATCGCCGGGGAGCTGATGGACCTGGCGAGCGGGGGCATGCTGGACCCGGACGTGGATCCGGTGACGACCTCCGAGCTGATCATCAACGCCTACCGCCGACTCTGGGACGAGCTCACCGGGGACATGTCCTTCCGCACCGAGGAGCGCTGGCGGGTGGAGGACCGGATCCGCCGGCTCAACGCCCTGGGCTTCGACGTGGAGGAGTACGCGATCCGCACCACCCCCGACGGTTCCGAGCTGGTGCTGCAGCCCAAGGTGGTGGACCCGGGCCACCACCAGCGGCGGTTGCTGGGCCTGACCGGGCTGGACGTGCAGGAGAACCAGGCCCGCCGGCTGCTGCGGGACATCGACCACTTCCGTGCCGACCGGCACCCCGAGCTCGACGAGCAGGAGGCCGCCCACCTCTGGGTCGAGGAGGTGTTCGACCTCGTGACCCGGTCCATCCCCCCCGAGCTCTCCGGCAAGCTCGAACCGGCCGAGGTGATGCACCAGTTGCTGGAGCACCGGTGGTACCTGTCCGAGAACCAGAACCGGTCCGTGCCGCTGACCGAGGCCCTGCAGTCCTACATCAGCACCGTGCTGCCCGCGCGGCGGGACGAGGACGCGGTGGCCCTGCACCCCACCACCACCATGCTGCGGGCCGTACCGCCGCGGGCCGCCGGTCCGGACGGCCCCTGGAGCCCGCAGTCCGCGCAGACCCCCGGACTGTGACCCCGGACTGTGACCCCGGGCCCGGGCGTCCCCGTCCCGGGGACCGGCCGGGCCGCAGGGCCGGTCAGCGACGCCCGAGGAGCAGGAAACCGGGTGCGGGGACGGACGCCGGCAGTGCGTCCTCGCCGGCGGGACCACCCTGGTCGCCGGCCGGCACCGGCCCGTCGACGCCGTGCCCGGCCAGCAGCCGGTGGCCGGCCAGTTCGGGCGGGACCGGCAGGGGGTCCTCACCGAAGGCGGCCAGGAGCACCACGGATCCCGCGCCGTGCCCGCCGGCCTGGAGGGAGACACCCACCCCGGTCCCGACGTCGGCCGCCCCCTTCCGCAGGCCACGGTCCAGCCGCAGGTGGCGCCGGCCGGCGTCGACGGTGGCGTGTGTGGTGGCGCGGTCGGGGTCGGTCAGTTCGGGCAGTTCGGCGCGCAGGGCGGCCAGCCGGCGGTACAGCTCCAGCAGCCGGGCGTGCCGGCCGGTGCCGGCCTCCTCCCAGCGCAGCGTGGAGTCCCGGAAGGTCTGCTCCGCCTGCGGGTCCGGGACGGCGTCGTGGTCCCAGGCCATGCGCTCGAACTCCCTGCGCCGGCCCTGGGTCACCGCCTCGGCCAGTTCCGGCTCGCGGTGGGCCGTGAAGAACTGCCAGGGCGTGGACGCCGCCCACTCCTCCCCCATGAACAGCATGGGGGTGAAGGGCCCGGCCATCAGCAGCGCCGCCCCGATGGCCAGTCGCCCCTCGTCCAGGGACGCGGTCAACCGGTCCCCCGTGGCCCGGTTGCCGACCTGGTCGTGGTTCTGGGTGCACACCACGAGGGCCTCCGCCGGGGTGTGCTCGCCCAGCGGGCGGCCGTGGTGGCGGCGGCGGAAGGACGAGTAGGTGCCGTCGTGGAAGAAGCCCTCGTTGAGGACCTTGCCCAGTGCGTCCAGGGAGGCGAAGTCGGCGTAGTAGCCCTCGGTCTCCCCGGTCAGCGCCACGTGCACGGCGTGGTGGAAGTCGTCCGACCACTGGCCGGTGAGCCCGTGACCACCGGCGCCGCCGGGTGCGCGGGGGCTGATCATCCGCGGATCGTTCAGGTCCGATTCGGCCACCAGCACCAGGGGCCGGCCCAGCCGCGCGGACAGGGCGTCGACCTCGGCGGCCATCTCCTCGAGCACGTGGACCGCGCGGGTGTCGTGCAGTGCGTGGACGGCGTCCAGCCGGAAGCCGTCCACGTGGTACTCCTCGGCCCACATCCGCACGTTGTCGAGGATGTACCGGCGGACCTCGTCCGAGTCCGGGCCGTCCAGGTTCAGGCCGCTGCCCCAGCCGGTGGACTGCTCGGTCAGGTAGGGACCGAACTTCGGCAGGTAGTTCCCGGAGGGACCCAGGTGGTTGTAGACGACGTCCTGCAGGACCGCCAGACCGGCTGCGTGGCACGCGTCCACGAAGCGCCGGTAGGCCTCGGGCCCGCCGTAGGAGGCGTCCACGGCGTACCAGCCGACACCGTCGTAGCCCCAGTTGTGCCGGCCGCCGAAGGAGTTCACGGGCAGCAGTTCCACGTGCGTCACCCCGAGCGAGACGAGGTGGCCGAGCCGGTCGACGGCCGCGGCGAGGGTGCCCTCGGGGGTGAAGGTGCCCACGTGGAGCTCGTAGATGACCGCGCCGCGCAGGGGCCGTCCGGTCCAGTCGCCGTCGTGCCAGTCGTAGGCCTCGGCGTCCACCAGCCGGGAGGGGCCGTGGACGGTGTCCGGCTGGCACCGCGAGCGCGGGTCCGGGAACGGTCCCTCGCCGTCCACGCGGTATCCGTAGCCCACGTCGGTGCCTCCGGGAGCGGTGGCCCCGGGCACCCACCACCCGTCCCCGGCCGGTTCCATCGGGAACGCCTGGGCGCCGGCCCACCGGTCGGCGCTGTCGTGGACGGCCCCCGGCTCGCGGTCGGTGACCATCAGCTCGACGGTCCCGGCCTCCGGTGCCCAGACCGACCACCGGGTGTCCCGTGGGTGCGCTGAGTGCCCCTGCTCCCGGGACGTTCCCCGGTCCCTCGTCTCCGTCATCGCAGCGTGTTCCCCTCCTCCGGTACCAGCAGGGCGACCGGGTGGTGTTCGAAGATCTCGGCCAGTCGGGTGGTCCCGTCCGTGAAGGCCCCGCCGAAACGGCGTCCGGTGATCAGGTCCACCACGGCCTGGCGGGGCAGCACCACGGCGGTGTCACCCCAGCCGCCCTCGTCGGCCAGTCCCAGCGGCCAGCGGGTGGCCAGGGTGATGCAGCCCCCGCGGGAGAACGCGACCACGTGGTCGGCGGCCTCGCCGAGGACGTCCAGGTCCTGGTAGCGGTTGAACCACTCGGGGTGTTCCCGGCGGGCCCGCAGCGCCCGTGAGGTGACCAGCAGCTTCAGCCCGGCGGCGTACTCGGCGAGTGCCTCGCCGTCGACCTGGCCGGTGTCCTCGGCGGGCCGGGGGAACTCGGGGGTCCAGCCGCCGTCGAGCCGGGCCAGCAGCGCCGCCCGCTCGCGGAAGTCCACGGGCCGGCGGTTGTCCGGGTCCACGAGCGTGGGGAACGGGACCTCGGTGCCCTGGTAGACGTCCGGGATCCCGGGCATGGTCAGCTGGATGAGCTTCATGGCCAGCTGGTTCGAGACTCCGGCCACGGTGATCCGGTCGGCGACCGCCTGGACGGCCTCGCGCAGTTCCCCGGTGCCCGTGGCCCGTTCGGCGAGGTCTGCCAGGAGGGTCTCGAACCGCTCGTCCGGCTCGGTCCAGGTGGTGCGCGTGGCCGCCTCGCGCGCCGCCTTGAGCGCGTAGTCGGCCAGCCGCTGGGTCTCCAGGGCCGTGCCGTCCACCGGCCAGGCGCCCACGACCGTCTCCCACAGCAGTTTCTCGAACGGGCCGTCCCCGAGCGGGGCCATCTGCCGGAACCGTTCCAGGGCGGCCGTCCACTCCCGGGGGATCTCGGAGAGCACGTCGATCCGGGCGCGCACGTCCTCGCTGCGCTTGGTGTCGTGCGTGGACAGTGTGGTCATGGTGCGGGGCATCCGGGCCTGCCGGTCGGCCTGGGCGGCGTGGAAGGCGTCCAGGTCCAGGGCGAACGCCGACGGGTCCCCGCCGACCTCGTTGAGCGAGGCCAGCCGGGTGTACCGGTAGAACGCCGTGTCCTCCACGCCCTTGGCCATGACCATGCCGGAGGTCTGCTGGAAGCGCTCGGCCACCGGGTGGTCGGGATCCGCCAGCAACGGCATGAGGGCCTCGAGCACGTCGGCGAGCTCGGGACGGCGGCGCCGGGCCTCGGCCGCGGCGTCGTCCAGGTGCTCGCGGCCGGTGGGCAGGTAGGAGCGGTAGACGGGGAAGCAGGCCAGCAGCTCGGCCAGGGCGTCTTGGACCCGGTGCTCACCGTGCTCCTCGCCGTCGGCCTGCTCCCCGGGGATGACGCCGGGCACCAGCCGGGCCAGCCGCTCCACCTCGGAGCGCAGCATGCCATCCGCCACCGCCCTCTTGGTGCCGTGGATCATCTCCGCCCACACCACCTCCGCGTCCGGGTCCGCCCAGTCCCCGAGCCGGGCGGCCACCGCGTCCAGCTCGGGGGCCCCGGCCGGGTCGACCAGGACGCGGTCCACCTCGCCGAGGGCGTCGTAACCGGTGGTGCCGTCCACGGCCCACGCCGCGGGCATCCGCTCGCCGGGCTCGAGGATCTTCTCCCCCAGCAGGTAGATCCCGCCCGTGGCCTGGCGCAGGTTCTCGAAGTAGCCGCCCGGGTCGGCCAGTCCGTCCGGGTGGTCCACGCGCAGCCCGTCCACGAGCCCGTCGCGGACCCAGGACAGGATCTCCCGGTGCGTCTCGGAGAACACGCGCGGGATCTCGACCCGGACCCCGGCCAGTGAGTTGACCGCGAAGAAGCGGCGGTAGTTCAGCCGCTCGTCGGCCTCCCGCCAGGGCATCAGGCGGTAGTTCTGCAGCGCGTGGGCCGCCCGGGCCACGCGCTCCTCCTCGGGACGGTCCGCGGGGGCGCCGCCGCCGTCGGGACCGTCCGTGCCGGCCGCGACGGCGGCGCGCGCCGCCTCCTCGGTGCCCGGGGCCAGCGGGTAGACGTTGTCGTAGTAGTGCAGTTCCCCGTCCACGATCCGCAGCCTCGACAGCTCGGCCTCGGGGTCCTCCTCCGTGCCGTCACCCAGCACGGGCAGCCAGATCCGGCTGTCCCCGGCGGCCCAGTCGATGTCGAAGGCCATCGCGTACTTCGAGGCCCGGCCGTGCTTGAGCACGTCCCACCACCAGGCGTTGTCCTTCGGGGTGGCCACGCCCACGTGGTTGGGGACGATGTCCGCCAGGATCCCGCCGCCCGCCTCGTGGACCGCCTCGGCGAGCTCGCGCAGCCCGGCCTCTCCCCCGCGGGCATCATCCACGTGGGTGGGGTCCACCACGTCGTAGCCGTGGGTCGAGCCCTCCTCGGCGCCGAGCATCGGGGACAGGTACACCCAGTCCACGCCGAGGTCCCGCAGGTACGGCAGCACCGTACGCGCATCGTCCAGGGTGAAGTCACCGGTCAGTTGCAGGCGGTAGGTGGACGTGGGGACTCTCTGCGGACTGGTCACGTCTGCACGCTAGCAGGGTGACGGGCGCTGCGGCTCCGCTAGTTGGCCGGCGGCGCGGTGAGGTCCCGGCTGATGCGCGGTTCACCGGAGTCCTCGAAGATGATCACGACGTCCTGGTGGACGGTGCCGTCGGGCATGGTGAGGTCGGCGATCAGGGCGTTGCCCTGCCAGTTCTCCTGGTGGACGGACTCGACCCCGTACTTCTGGCGCAGGTTGTCGGCGATGCGCACGTTGGCCTGGGATGAGCCGAACACCGCATAGCTGATGCCCACGAGCCCGATCACCAGCACGCCTGCGCCCGCCAGGATCTCCCGCATCGAGTCACGCATCCGGTCGGGGCCGGCGTACCGCGCGTCCTGGTCGTCCAGGTGGAGGCGGTAGCGCTTGCGCCGCCACAGGCCGTGGGCCATGACCGCCGCGCCGGCCACCGCCATGAGGATGCCGATCCACTGGGCGACGAGGGGGGTCTGCAGGTCGATCGGTGCGTACATGCCTTCCATTGTCCCCCGCCCGGAGTGCTCGTGCTGCGCGGTCGCTCAGGCCCCGGGGGTCTGCGAGAAGACGTCCTCACCGGTGAGCGGTTCCCCGTCGGCCTCGAAGTAGACCGTCGCGTCCCGGCGCACGGTGCCGTCGGCCAGGGTCAGGTCCGCCACCAGGAAGGCACCGCTCCAGCGCGCGTTGTCCACGGCCGTCACCCCGTACTTCGCCGCGAGGTTGCCGCGCACGTTCTGGTGCGTCTGCCAGGCACCCAGCGCGGCGAGGCCGGCCAGCACCCCGGCCACCGCCAGGCAGAGGTAGGAGACCACCTGCTCCACCCGGGTGTCGCGAAGGTGTGCCGGATCGGTGTTGCGGCCGGTGCGCCGCGCGTACGCGACGTGCCGGCGCCGCCGCCACACCGCGTGGCCGAGCACCGCGAGTCCGACCAGCACGAGCACGCCCGCCACCCACAGGGTGGCGACCGGGGACTGGAAGTCGACGGCCCGGTAGTCGACGGCGGCGGACGCCGATGCGGTCAGCGGCAGCGCCGGGACGGACAGCGACGCCAGGGCGGACAGGGCCGTCAGTGTGGACAGGACGGGCGGTCCGGGCGTCATGGCAGGGGTTCTCCTCGGGCGGCGGTCCAGATCCGGTACCACTGGTCGGCGTCCATGCGGGCGGCGGCCTCCTCGGCGGTGGCGCTGGCGGCGATGCGCTCGGGCCGGGTGGTGCCCACGACCGGGCGGATGCCCCACGGCAGGCGCAGCAGCCAGGCCAGGACCACGACGTCGGCCGGGACGCCGAGTTCCTCGGCCACCCGGGTGACCTCCGCGGCGGCCGGGGCGTCGGCCGGTGCGGGGTCGGGCCGGGTGTACCGGCCCCGGCCGAGGGGCCCCCAGGCCTGCAGGTCGATGCCGCGCGCGGTGCAGAACCCGACGATGCCCTCCATGTCCCCGGAGGCATGGGCGTCCTGGTGGTTGGCCAGCACCACGGTCTCGATCAGCGTGCGGGCGTGCAGGCCCAGCTCGAGCTGGACGCAGGCCAGGGTCTCGGTGCCGCCGCTGGCCTCGCGCAGGGCGTTGTCGAAACGCCGGACCCAGGCCAGGCCCATGTTGGAGACGCCCAGGCGGCCCACGGAGCCGGCGGCCTTCAGCTCCAGGAACGCACCGACGGTCTCGGCCGGGTCGGTCAGCACGTCGGGGCGGTGGATGATCAGGGTCTCGACGTGGTCCGTCCGGAGCCGCTCCAGGGAGCCGGCCACCGCCGTGCGCAGGTGGGCGGCCGAGGAGTCGTAGCGGGTGGTCCCCGCACCGCGGGCCTGGCCGTACAGCGGCGAACCGCCGAGCCGGATCCCGCACTTGGTCTGGATGCGCAGCCCCCGCCGGAGTCCCGGATCGGCGGCCAGCACCCGGCCGAGCGTCTCCTCGGACCGGCCATGGGCGTAGATGTCCGCGGTGTCCAGGGTGGAGAGGCCGGCGTCGAGGGCGGCACGGAGCGCGCGGCGGGCCGCGTCCTGCGCGTCGCGCCACGCCTGGGGGGCCGGTGGCTCGGGGGCCCAGCCACCGCCCCAGCCCATGCAGCCGAGAATCGTCCTGGTCATGTGCGCCCGCCTACTTCAGCGAGACGTAGCCGCGCGTGCCGGCCATGTCGGCCAGCCGGTACACGCTGATCCAGAAGGGCTTGGTCCAGGGGTCCTGCACCAGCACGGTGTCGTTGTTCTCGTTGTAGCCCACCACGGGCATGTGGTGCCGCAGCGTGAACTTCCCGCCGGTCTTCTGCAGCTGCAACGGCGGCTGCTCGTCCGGGGTGGCCGCGATGTTGACCGCCGCCGGGACGCCGGCCTTGATGGAGCGCTTGAGGTCCTCGCGGATCCGGATCCGGTCCTCCCGGGTCGAGTCCTGGCCACGGATGGTGGTCACGGAGTAGCGCACGCCGGTCGGGGCGTTGTAGTCCATCACGCGGGCGACCTGGTGCAGCCAGGTGCCCTCGCGGTCGGTCTGGGCCTGCGTGGCCATGGCGGCCTGGGTGGTCTTGATGCCGAAGGCCTCCAGGGCGATCTTGATCGACGCCGGCCCGCACCAGTACCCGTTGGGCTGGGCCTCCCACGTCGTGTTCAGCACGGTGACGCCGTTCCGGGTGGTGGGCTTGCGCAGTGCACCGGTCCGGGCCAGTGCGGACTTGGCGTTGCCCATCTCGAAGTCCTTGATGATGTACCCGCCGTGCACCCAGCCGCGGTGCGTGCCGACGGTGATCTCCCGCCAGGTGGCCCCGCCGGCCGCCTGGCTGCGACCGGTGATGACGACCTTGGCGTTGCGCAGCAGCGAGGTGACCTTCGCGTGCTGGGTCCCCGGGCCCTTGCGCACGTTGAGCCCGTCGTCGGCGATGACCACGTAGCGGTAGGCCAGCGGGATCTCCGGCGCGGGGGCGGGCTGCGGCTTCGGCGCCGGCTTCGGGGCCGGTTTCGGGGCGGTGGCCGGCGGCGCGGGGGTGCCGTTCAGGTGGCTCTCGAGGGCGTAGAGGAACTGGGCGGTCTCGCCGCGGCTGATGTCCCGGCGGGGCTGGAAGGTCCCGTCGCCGTAACCGGCGACCACCCGAGTGGACGCCAGCCAGCTGGCGGCCCGGTAGAACGACGACGCGGGCTTCATGTCCGCGTACGGGGACGACCCCGGCGCCCGGTAGCCGGTGTCCTCGGCGAAGTTGACCATGAACTGGGCCAGTTCCCCGCGGGTGATGGGAGCCGTGATGCCGAACGATCCGTCCGCCCGCCCGGCCGAGTAGCCCTTCTCCTTCATCCAGGAGATGGCGGTGAAGCCGGTGCCGCCCGGGTTCACGTCCGAGAAGTCGCGGGCCGTCCCGGCCGAGTGGGCCTCACCGGACATCCGGTAGAGGAACATGGCGGTCTCACCGCGGGTGATCTCCCGTGCCTTGCCGAAGGAACCGTCCTGATAACCGGCGGTGAGCCCGCCGCAGGCCATCCACGTGATCGCCCGGTAGAACGAGCCCGACGGCGGCGCGTCGGTGAAGTCCTGCGCGCAGGGCCCGAGGTGGGTGGTGGCGGCCGGCGCCGCGTTCCTGGCGGAGTGCCCGGTGCGCCCGGCGGACGGGTCCACCGGGTCCAGGCCCTGGAGGGACTGCAGGACGGACTCGTCGAGCACCGGCAGGGTCTCGTCGAACTGGTCCGCCTGGTCCAGGGGGTTGAGGATCTCGGAGTCGGCCGCCGCCGGGGCGGCCAGGGCCACTCCCGGAAGCAGCAGTCCCAGGCTGAGGGCTGTCGCGAGGATGCGCCGGCGGTTCTTGCCGCGGGCAGGGGCATGACGGGACACGGGGCCGCCCTTCGTCGGTGGAGTGATGGGCGGAGATCTTCCCCTTCTCCGCCGCGAGGAGGGTAACCCACGCAGGTTACCGGCGGGTGACATGGACCACAGTAACCTACCGCCGGTCCCGTCCGGGCCGGTGGTGTGATGGGATATCCCCCATGAAGCTCGCCACGTACCGACTGCCCGGATCCGAACCGGACACCCCCGGAGCCACCTTCGCCGCCATCATCACCCGGACCGACGGTTCCCGCGCCACCGCGGCCGTCGAGCTGGAGGGCATCATCGACGTCGGGGACTTCCTGTACCAGCCGGAGCCGACCCGCACCGAGCTCGTGGAGGCCGCCCTGGCGGCGGCCGAGGAGGATCCCACCCGGGTCCTGGACGCCACCCAGCTGGAGCCGGCCACGCTCATCCCGTTCCCCACGAAGGTGTTCTGCATCGGGCTGAACTACCGCAACCACATCCTGGAGACCGGCCAGGAGCTCCCCGAGTACCCCGCGATCTTCACGAAGTTCGCCCAGTCCCTGACCGGCGCCTCCGATCCGATCGAGGTCCCGGCGGAGGACCACCGCCTCGACTGGGAGGGTGAGCTGTGCGTCGTCATCGGCGAGCCCGGCCGGCGGATCCCGGAGGCGGAGGCCGAGCAGCACATCGCCGGATACGCCGTGGCCAACGACGTCTCCCTGCGCGGTTACCAGGGACGGACCACCGAGTGGACCCAGGGCAAGGCCTGGGAGGAGATGAGCCCGGTCGGGCCCTGGCTCGTGACCCCGGAGGAGTTCACCGAGGGAGCGCGGATCACCACCCGGGTCAACGGGGAGGTCATGCAGGACGACTCCACCGGGGACCTGGTCTTCGACGCCCGCAAGCTCGTGTCCTACCTCTCGGACATCGTCACCCTGCTGCCCGGGGACCTCATCCTCACCGGCACCCCGGCCGGCGTGGCCCTGGCCCGCAAGGACGCCGAGGGCCGGCGGCCGTGGCTGAAGGCCGGTGACGTGCTGGAGACCGAGATCGAGGGCCTGGGCCTCCAGCGGAACGAGATCCGCTGATGCAGGCCGACGGCACCGCCTTCACCACGTGCGACCTGTTCAACGCGGACAGGACCCTGCAGTCGTGCTCCCTGCAGTTCCGCGACCTGGGCGGGCGGGCCCGGTTCTCCGGGACCGTGCGCACCATCCGGTGCCACCGGGACAACGGGCTGGTCAAGCAGCTGCTGAACTCCCCGGGGAACGGCGCCGTGCTGGTGGTGGACGGGGCCGGCTCCCTGGAGTCCGCCCTGATGGGTGACCTGATCGCCGGCGCCGCCGTGCGCAACGGCTGGGCCGGCGTCGTCATCAACGGCGCCATCCGCGACCGGGCCGTGGTGCGCACCCTGGAGCTGGGGGTCAAGGCCCTGGGGACGAACCCGCGCACGTCCGCCAAGGACGGTGCCGGCGAGGTGGACGTGACCGTGGAGTTCGGCGGGGCGGCCTTCACCCCCGGGGCGCGGCTGTGGGCGGACGAGGACGGCATCCTCGTCACCCCGGCGGCCTGAGCACCGGCCGGGACCCACGCCGTGATCCCCCTGACGCCCCCTGAGACCCCGCCGCCGGGCCCTCCTGCCCGGCCGGTGAGCCTGGGTGTCCTCGGTGCCGGACGGGCCGGCACCGCGCTGGCCCGGGGCGCCCACTCGGCCGGCATCCCGGTGCGGATCGCCGCGAGCAGGCCGCCGCGGGCCCTGCGGTTACACCTGGCGCAGTACGCCCCGCACGCCACGGCCGTCCCGGCGGCGGAGATCGCCGGTGACCCCGCCGGCACCTCCCGGGACTCCGGGGATCCCGGGGCCCGGCCGCTCGTGGTGCTCATGGTCCCGCAGGAGGACCTGGACGCCGTGGACCCGGACTGGGTGCGCGGCACCGTCCTGGTGGACGCCACGAACCGCTGGGCGGACGAGCCGCTTCCCGAGTGGTTCGAGGACGCCCTGGGCCGGGGCCTGTCCAGTTCGGAGGCGGTGGCCCGCCGGTTCCCGGGTGCGGCCGTGGTCAAGGCCCTGAACCACATCAGCCACTGGGACCTGGACACCGCGGGCCGGGGCGCCGCCACGGAACGGCGCGGCCTGGGGGTCGCCGGGGACGACGCCGGCGCCGTCCGGCAGGTCGCCGACCTCACCCGGCGGCTGGGCTTCGATCCCGTGGAACTGCCCCGCCTGGCGGCCGGCAGGCTCCTGGAGCCGGACGGCCGGGTCTTCAACCAGCCGTTGTCCGCGGACGGGCTCCGGCGGGCGCTGGGCGTGGCTGACGCCTGAGCGCAGCCCCGTCGGGCCCCTGCCGGCGCCCCCGGGAGGCGCGGTACCGTGAGGCCATGACGAACCCGCGTGCCGCACGGCGGCCGATCGCCGTCGTCCCCTTCCTCGGCCCCCTCCTCCTGGCCCTCGGGCTGGTCGCCGCGGCCCCGGCAGCGCTTCTCGTCACGGCCGCACCGGTGCACGCCGTCCCGGTGCAGGAACTGATCCTGGCCGACGAGGCCGGTGTCATCCACGAGCCCACCCTGCGGGCCGGGGTCGAGGGGGTCTCCTTCCACGAGCCGACCACCGTGGTGGTCCTCACCGAACGCGGCACGGCGGACTCGGACTTCAACGAGCGGGTCCTCGCCTACGCCCGCCAGAACCATCCGGAGTGGATCTCCCCGGACGGGCAGAAGTGGGCGGACGGGCTGTTCCTGTTCGCCGTCGACCCGGACGGACGGCACGTCGGGACCTACTTCGGCGAGGACCGGAAGGTCAGCACGAGCGTCCAGGAGGACATCCAGGAGGATACCAAGGACCTGCTCGCGGACGCGCAGTGGACGGACGCGGCCGTGCAGGGGGTACGCTCCGCGGCGGCGGTGATGAACCGGCCCTGGTACCGGTCACCGGCCCTGTGGATCTCCGGCGCGGCGGCCGTGGCCGCCGGCGGGGGCGCCGCGATCACCGCCGCGGCCGTGCGCCGGTCCCGGCGGAGGACGACCCGCGAGCTGCTCGGCCGCGGCCGGGAGGCGTTCGCCTCGGTGAGCATGGACCTGCAGGCCACCGAGCTCAACGCCCGGACCGTGCCCACCGGTTCCCGTTACGGCGCCATGGTGCTGGAGCGGTACCGCACCTTCCACGATCGCTACGTCCGCGCCGCCGCCGAGAACGACCGGCTGGCCGGGATCGAGGACCGGCGCCTGCACCGCCGGGAGCACCGCGATGCGGTCGAGGAGTTCACCCGGACCGCGGAGGCGCTCGACGCCCTGGACGACACCGTGGTGGACTCCAACACGTTCCTGAACCTGCAGCACGGCTGGCCGGGCGCGTGGGACCGGCAGACCGCGCCACTGCGCGAGGACCTGGCTGAGATCGACCGGCTCGACGGTACCGACGGCCCCGATAACCGCGATGGGCTGACCCCGGCCGCCACGGCGCCGCTGCGGTCCTTCCGCGTGGAGGCGGAGCAGGAGCTCCAGCGACTCGGTGCGTCCCTGGCCGAGGGCACCGTCGCCCCCGACGACGCCCTGGACGCGCTGGCCGCCCTGCGGTCCCGGCTCACGGACCTGCTCCAGGACGCGGCGACGTCCGGCATCGATGCCGCGGCGGCCTCGGACGCCGAGCGGACGCTGATGGCGCAGGCCCTGGAGGCCGAACGCGAGCGCTCCTCCAAACGCCCGGGGTCCATCCTGGACACCGTGCACCAGCCGGGCTGGTTCTGGACGGCGGCCGCCTTCCACCACGGCTACCGCACGGGGGTGGACCAGGTCACCCACGCCCGGGAGCAGGCCGCGCAGTCCTCCGCGAGCACGGGGTACGGGGCCTCCGGCGGGAGCTTCTCCGGGGCCGGGTCGTCGTCGCGGTTCTGACCGGGAATGTCCACGAGCACAGATTGGTTCAAATTTATATGACCTCTGCAGAACGCGCCGGCCGCCAGGATCCGCTGGCCTTCTACCTCGACAAGTCCGACAAGGCCTCCTGGAAGGCCGTGGGCGCCCTGTCCCTGGCGGCCAAGAACGCCGCGCACGCCGCCGGACTGAACGACCAGCTCGTGGAACTGGTGAGCCTGCGGGTGTCCCAGATCAACGGCTGCGCCTACTGCCTGCACGTGCACACGCGCAAGGCGATCGAGGCCGGACTGGACGACCAGCGCCGCGGGCTGGTGGCCGCCTGGCGCGACGCCGACATCTACACCGACCAGGAGAAGGCCGCCCTGGACCTGGCCGAGATGGTCACCACGCTGCCGGGCATGGAGGACCGGGACGCCACCCAGCTGCTCTCCCACTCCTACCTGACGGATGAGCAGTACTCCGCGGTGCAGTGGCTGGCGATCACCATGAACGTCACCAACCGCATCTCCATCCTGTCCCACCACCCCGTGCGGCGCACCGCGGAGGCACCCGGGCTGTGAACCGTCCGACCGTGTGCACCGCCGTCCCGCCCATCCCCCACCGAGACCACGGAGGAATCCCGTGAGCAACACCGAGACCCACCCCGAGGAACGGATCTGCGAGAGCGGTCCGCCGACCGCCCCGGCCCGGGACGGTGCCCGCCCCCGGTTCACCGAGGGTCTGTCCGACGGCGTCAGCGCCCTGGAGGGCCGGTCGGGACCGGTCGAGCTGCTGGAGCCCCGCAGGGTGCCGCTGGGCGGACCGCGGGCCATGACGGTCAAGCGCACCCTGCCCCAGCGGGCCCGCTCGCTGATCGGCGCCTGGTGCTTCCTGGACTTCTACGGTCCGGACGACGTCTCCGCCACCGGGGGCATGGCGGTGCCCCGGCACCCGCACACCGGGCTGGCCACCGTGTCCTGGCTGTTCACCGGCCAGGTGGACCACATCGACTCGGCCGGCAACTGGGCCACGGTGCGTCCCGGCGAGGTGAACCTGATGAACGCCGGGACCGGCATCACCCACTCGGAGTTCTCCAGCGCGGACACCGCCGTGCTGCACGGCGCCCAGCTCTGGTACGCCTTCCCGGACCACGCCCGGTTCACCCCGCCCTCGCTGGAGTCCCACCGGCCCGAGCCCGTCACCGGGGACGGATACACGGCCCGGGTGTTCCTCGGCTCCCTGCTCGGCCACACCTCGCCGGTGCGGACCCACATCCCCCTGACGGGGGTCGAACTGCGGCTCCAGCCGGGTGCGGTGCTGCAGGTGACCGTGCCGGCCGGGCACGAGCACGGACTGCTGCGGGTCACCGGGGACGTGTCCCTGGACGGGGTGCCGATCCCCGAGGACCACCTCGGCTACGTGGGCACCGGCCGGGACCGGATCACCATCACCGCCGGCGCGCAGCCGGTCACCGCCCTGCTGATCGGCGGGGAACCGCTGAACGAGCAGATCGTCATGTGGTGGAACTTCGTGGGGCGTTCCCACGAGGAGATCGTCGCCTGGCGCGCGGCCTACCAGTCCGAGATGGGCTTCGAGGCCCCCGCGCCCGGTTCACCGCTGGCGGGCTCCGGTACCCGGGCCGCCCAGCCCGACGGCGGCGCGGCCCTGGGCGCCCCGGTGTCCGGTGAACGCCTGGCCCGGCTGCTCGACGACGCCTACGACGACGGCCGGCCCTTCCCGCAGTTCGGCGACTTCCCGCCCGGGCAGCCCGCGCCCATCCCGGCTCCACCGCTGCCGACCAGCCGGATGAAGCCGCGCGCCAACCCACCGTCCCGGTGACGACCGCCGCGACCAGACCCCGTGAACCGAGAGGAACGACCATGACCGAGCAGGACACCCACCGGTCCCCCACCCTGGAGGATCCCCGCGTCGTGCTGGGCCGCACGCCGCGCTTCGAGATCCACGTCGACGACTCCGGCGAGCCGGCCGGCACGACCTACATCAAGGACCTCGAGACCGCCGCCGGCGTCAGGCAGCGGATCTTCCCGCACACCGAGGTCAAGGAGGAGTTCGGCGGTCACGGCCTGGCCTCGACACTGGTCCGCCGGGCGCTGGACGCATCCATCGCCGAGGGCTTTGAGATCGTGGCGGTCTGCCCCTACGTGAAGGGCTGGGTGGCGAAGCACCCGGAGTACCAGGAGCACGTGGTGCCCACGACCCCGGAGCACCTGCAGGCGCTGGACCACCGCTGATCCGCCCGGCCGCGACGCGCCGGGGACGACGAAGGGCCCGATCCGGATGGATCGGGCCCTTCAGTGGTCGGGGTGACAGGATTTGAACCTGCGGCCTCGTCGTCCCGAACGACGCGCGCTACCAAGCTGCGCCACACCCCGTGGAGAGTGGTTCCGCACCGTGACCGGCGGGGAACCACAGTGGTCCATCCTAGACCTCGTGACCCCGAAACGCCAAAACGTGCCGTGGGAGACCCCCGCGCCGGTGGTTCCCGGGGTCATTCGGGGTCGTCAGAGGATCGCGCGCCCCGGGTTCAGGACCCCGTGCGGGTCCAGGAGGTCCTTGATGCCCCGCTGGATCTCCACGACGGCGCCGGACTGTTCCCACTGGAGCCAGCGCAGCTTGTAGGAACCGATCCCGTGCTCGCCGGTGATGGTCCCGCCCATGTCCAGGGCCAGCCGCACGGACTCGTCCAGGGCAGCGTCCAGCCGGGCCTGGGCGGTCCCCTCATCGTCCGCGGCGATCCAGAACGAGGGGTGCAGGTTGCCGTCCCCCGCGTGCGCCACGACCTTCAGGCTCACCGCGTGGTCCACGGCCATCCGTTCCAGCCCGTGCACGTAGTCCACCAGGCGCGAACGCGGCACCGCCACGTCCTCCCCGACGGCGATCAGGGTGGGCACGTCGTCCCCGCGGGCGTGCCGGCGCAGGTCCACCAGGCCGGTCGCCTCGGCGTCACCCACCGGGGTCATGGTCCCGCCCAGGGCCTCGAGCTCGGCCCGGATGACGGACATCTCCTCGAGCGCCCCGTACCCGTCGGTCTGCACCAGCAGCATGGCCGACCCCCGCGCGCACAGGGTCGAGCCGTGGGCCCCGTCGAGGGCCTCCATGGTCCCGCGGTCCATGATCTCCAGGATCGCCGGCTGCACACGGGCCGCGCCGATCGCCAGGACGCCCGCGGCCGCCGTCGGGAAGTCCGGGAACCAGGCCGCGGCGGTCTCCACGCGCGCCGGGGACGGGCGCAGCCGTACCGTGATCCCGGTGATGACGCCCAGCGTGCCCTCGGATCCGGTGAACAGCGCGGTGAGGTCGTAACCGGCCACGCCCTTGAGCGTCGCGGTACCGGTCCGGATGAGCGTGCCGTCCGCGAGCACGACGTCGAGCGCCAGCACCGAGTCCCGGGTCACCCCGTACTTCGCGCAGCGCAACCCGCCGGCGTTGGTGGCCACGTTGCCGCCGATCGTCGAGATCCGGTAGCTCGCCGGGTCGGGGGCGTACATCAGCCCGTGGGGCGCGACGGCGTCCCCCAGGCGGGAGTTGATGACGCCCGGTTCCACGGTGGCCGAGCAGTCCTCCGGATCGATCGACAGGATGCGGTCCATGCGCTCCAGGGACAGCACCACGCAACCGGGCAGGGCGTGCCCGCCACCGGACAGTGCGGTGCCCGCCCCGCGGGGGATGACGGGGAATCCGTGTCCGGAGGCCAGCCGCATCAGCCGCTGCACGTGGTCGGTGGACTCGGCGTAGACCACCGCCTCCGGCACGGCCGGCGTCCAGTCCGTGCGGGGTCCACGGTCGGTGGCGCAGGCCTGCCGGCCCTCCTCGCTGAGGTCGAGCAGCTCCGGGGCGAAGGCCTCGGCCAGCAGGCGGCGCAGGTCCTCTCCCCCCGGGCCGTGGGCGGTGCGAACGGGGGTGCGGGGATCCGTCTGTGGCATGGACCCATGGTAGGCGGAGTGATCCGGGACGCTTCACCGCGGCCCGGGACCCGGGTCATAGACTGGGGGTCAGCTCCGGCGACCGCAGCGCCCTCGGCGGCACGGGAACCGGCCCCGACGTGCACCGCGCGAGACCTCGAGGAGAGCCGTGGCCACCAGTGACGACACGACCGGTGGGCTCGGCGCGTTCCTGGTGTCCCGGCCGAACCTGGTCGGCCTGGCCGCGTTCCTGGCCGTGTTCATCGTCGTCATGCTCCTCTCCCCGTCGCCGCTGGCCGCCGTCATCGCGGGACTCCTCGGGTACGGAGCGGGGTACCTCCTGACCCCGTCGACGCGCAGGACCTACGCCTCCGGCATTCCCGTGCACGGCGCCACCGGTGCCGAGATGGCCGAGCGGCTGGCCGAGTTCCAGCAGTCCGTGCGCGCCAACCGGGGGCGGATCCCCCCGGAGGCCGACCGGGAACTGGGCGTGATCGTGCTGTCGCTGCGGGAGATGATCGACCGCTGGCAGGACGTCCGGCGGGCCCCGGAACAGCGGATGGCCCTGGAGTCGATCGTCTACCAGTACCTGCCGAACACCCTCGAGGTGTTCCTGCGCCTGCCCGACTCCGCCAAGCCGCAGGCCGCTCCCGAGTGGATCGCCCAGCTGAAGCTGCTGGGGACCGAGGTGGCCGGCAGTCGCACCTCCGTCCTGCAGCACGACCTGGAGGCCATGCGCGCCAACGGCCGGGTCCTGGAGCAGAAGTTCGAGGACGGCGACCTGAGGATGTTCAGGGAACACGGCCTGTAGACGGCACCGTGTTCCCGGGCCGCGACGCCGCGCCCGGACGCGGGAGCGGAGTGGGCGGTCCGAGGGGCACGTGAATCCACCCCTCGCGCCGGGCCCGAGCGCGCAGTGCCGCCGGCGGCCCGTGGGTCCTGCCCAGGTGCACCTCGCGGGCCACCAGGGCGGCCAGCACGGCGTCCAGGACGTCGTCGTGCGCCAGGCAGGCCTCGCGGTAACCGGTGAGGTCGAGCCACGGGACGAGCTGCTCCAGCGCACCGATCAGGGCCGCCCGCGCCGGGCGGTGGTCGTCCTTCTTGTAGGCCCGGTACGGCAGCCCCCAGGTGCGCAGCGCGGCCGCGGGGTAGACCTCGCAGGCCAGCCCGTCGCCGTCGGGCCCCACGGCGTGCCCCGCGGCCCGCAGGCGGGCCGCCAGGTTGGCCCACCGCAGCGCGGGATAGGCGATGCGGTCCGTCGAGACGCTGAGCGGGGTCAGCCCGGTCAGTTCCCGCACCGCGGCGTCCGTGGCGCGCAGGGCCAGTCCCCGCCGCCAGTCCGGGCCGGTGTCCGCCACGGGGTGCAACCGGCCCCCGCTGTGGTCGGTGATGAGCCGGACGAATGACTCGGGCCAGCCGAAGGGGACGTCCACGCCGGACCGGTCACCGGCACCGATGGCCTCGAGCACCTCGTCGTCGTCAGCACCGAGCGCGGCACGTTCCACCGTCAGGGTTCCCCGCCCCTCGTCCTGGACCAGGACGGCCAGCCCGGTGCGCTCCGGGGCCGCGGCCAGGTCCACCCCGACGAAGCGCCGGACTGCGGCGCCTGCCGGCCTCACGCCGTGACGGGGCGGACCGTGCCGCCGGCGAAGCGCGCGTAGCCGTCCAGCACCGGATGCCAGTCCCGCCGGAACGAGGGCACCCCGCTCCCCCGGACGGTCACGAGCGTCTGCGTCGCGGACGCGATGGTGAACTCGAGGGTGACGTCCAGGCCCGTGCTGGCGGCCTGGCCTCCGGGGGCGCCGAACCAGCGCAGGGACAGCGAGGCGCCCTCGGTCCCGACGACGTCCGCCCACCGGTGTCGGGACCCGTCCAGTCCCTCCTCGAGGAGTGTTCCCTCCTCAAAGCCCAGGTGGCCGTCCTCACCGCACGCGCGCAGTGCAACCGGCCACCAGAGGTGGACGTACTCCAGGAACGCCTCGACGGCCCGGTCCGCCGCCAGGGGGACCTCCGCCGCGAGGGAGGCGGGCGCCTCGTCCGGCACCTGCTTCGCGTCAGGGGCCGCGGCACGGGCGGTGCCGTCCGACGGGGGCTGGGCGAACGGATCCAGGAAGAGGCTGTCGGACATGACCTCCATCCTCCCATCGTTCCGCGGGCCCGGTCCTCCCCCCTGGTGGGGGTGGGGTGGTTAAACGCAGGAGCCCTGGACCGTGTGGTCCAGGGCTCCTGGTTAATGGTTGTCCGGCGGCGTCCTACTCTCCCACATCCTCCCGGATGCAGTACCATCGGCGCTGTGGGCCTTAGCTTCCGGGTTCGGAATGGGACCGGGCGTTTCCCCCACGCTATGACCGCCGTAACCCTGTTACCGCCCTGTCCGGGCCTCCCGTGGGGGGCCGCTGTGTCGGGGGTGGTCTTTTAGGGGTACAACTTGTGGTTGCACTGTTCAGTTGTGTGTGTGGTGCGGTGTTCCGCCCCGCGGGCCCCGGGTGCCGGTGAGGGCTCGGGGGTGCGGGGTGGGTTGTTGTTCCGCAACCGCATAGTGGACGCTGCGCACCTGGCCAACCCCGTCCCCTGGTGCCTGAAGCGGCGGGGGGTGGGGTGGTGTTGTGTGTGTAAGTTGTCGGCCTATTAGTACCGGTCGGCTTCACAAGTCGTTAGTCCTTGCTTCCACGTCCGGCCTATCAACCCAGTGGTCTGCTGGGGGCCTCCCAGGGACAAGCCCTGTGGAAATCTCATCTCGAAGCTGGCTTCCCGCTTAGATGCTTTCAGCGGTTATCCGTCCCGAACGTAGCTAATCAGCGGTGCACCTGGCGGTACAACTGACATACCAGAGGTTCGTCCGTCCCGGTCCTCTCGTACTAAGGACAGACCTTCTCAAATTTCCTGCGCGCGCAGAGGATAGGGACCGAACTGTCTCACGACGTTCTGAACCCAGCTCGCGTACCGCTTTAATGGGCGAACAGCCCAACCCTTGGGACCTACTCCAGCCCCAGGATGCGACGAGCCGACATCGAGGTGCCAAACCATGCCGTCGATATGGACTCTTGGGCAAGATCAGCCTGTTATCCCCGAGGTACCTTTTATCCGTTGAGCGACGGCCCTTCCACGAGGTGCCGCCGGATCACTAGTCCCGACTTTCGTCCCTGCTCGAGCTGTCGCTCTCACAGTCAAGCCCCCTTGTGCACTTGCACTCGACACCTGATTGCCAACCAGGCTGAGGGGACCTTTGGGCGCCTCCGTTACATTTTGGGAGGCAACCGCCCCAGTTAAACTACCCATCAGGCACTGTCCCTGACCCGGATCACGGGCCGAAGTTAGATGTCCAGAGTGACCAGAGTGGTATTTCAACGATGACTCCACACGAACTGGCGTCCATGCTTCAACGTCTCCCACCTATCCTACACAAGCCACACCGAACACCAATACCAAACTATAGTAAAGGTCTCGGGGTCTTTCCGTCCTTCTGCGCGTAACGAGCATCTTTACTCGTAGTGCAATTTCGCCGAGTTCATGGTTGAGACAGCGGGGAAGTCGTTACTCCATTCGTGCAGGTCGGAACTTACCCGACAAGGAATTTCGCTACCTTAGGATGGTTATAGTTACCACCGCCGTTTACTGGGGCTTAAATTCTCCGCTTCGCCTTGCGGCTAACAGGTCCTCTTAACCTTCCAGCACCGGGCAGGAGTCAGTCCGTATACCTCGTCTTGCGACTTCGCACGGACCTGTGTTTTTGATAAACAGTCGCTTCCCCCTGGTCTCTGCGGCCCCGATCCGCTCCACCCAGCAAGTGGGTGTCACGGTTGGGGCCCCCCTTCTCCCGAAGTTACGGGGGCATTTTGCCGAGTTCCTTAACCATGATTCTCTCGATCGCCTTAGTATTCTCTACCTGACCACCTGTGTCGGTTTGGGGTACGGGCGGCTAGAACCTCGCGCCGATGCTTTTCTTGGCAGCATAGGATCACCGGATCCCCCACGTGGTGGGGGCCTATCGGGTCTCAGGCTCACGTCCGGCGGATTTGCCAACCGGACACCCTACACCCTTGGACCAGGTCAATTCCATTGCCCGGCCCGGCTACCTTCCTGCGTCACACCTGTTAATGCGCTTGCCTTACCGGTTCAGGTCCCGCGCTCCCCTGCCACGTCCCCCGAAGGGGATCCAGGCAGGCTCGGGCGGTTAGTATCACCGGCTCAGCATGGGCGGTTCTTCGCCGGTACGGGAATATCAACCCGTTGTCCATCGACTACGCCTGTCGGCCTCGCCTTAGGTCCCGACTTACCCAGGGCAGATTAGCTTGACCCTGGAACCCTTGGTCATCCGGCGGACGGGTTTCTCACCCGTCTTTCGCTACTCATGCCTGCATTCTCACTCGTGCACAATCCACCGACGCTTCCGCCCCGGCTTCACCTCGTGCACGACGCTCCCCTACCCATCCAGCAAACGCTGAATGCCACGGTTTCGGCGGTGTGCTTGAGCCCCGCTACATTGTCGGCGCGGAATCACTTGACCAGTGAGCTATTACGCACTCTTTCAAGGGTGGCTGCTTCTAAGCCAACCTCCTGGTTGTCACAGCAACTCCACATCCTTTCCCACTTAGCACACGCTTAGGGGCCTTAACCGGTGGTCTGGGCTGTTTCCCTCTCGACCATGAAGCTTATCCCCCACGGTCTCACTGCCACGCTCTCACTTCCCGGCATTCGGAGTTTGGCTGACGTCAGTAACCTTGTAGGGCCCATCAGCCATCCAGTAGCTCTACCTCCGGGAAGAAACACGTGACGCTGCACCTAAATGCATTTCGGGGAGAACCAGCTATCACGGAGTTTGATTGGCCTTTCACCCCTACCCACAGCTCATCCCCTCCATTTTCAACTGAAGTGGGTTCGGTCCTCCACGCGTTCTTACACGCGCTTCAACCTGGCCATGGGTAGATCACTCCGCTTCGGGTCCAGGACACGCGACTATGTTCGCCCTATTCAGACTCGCTTTCGCTACGGCTTCCCCACACGGGTTAACCTCGCCACGTACCACTGACTCGCAGGCTCATTCTTCAAAAGGCACGCCGTCACCCCGAAAGGCTCCGACGGATTGTAGGCACATGGTTTCAGGTACTATTTCACTCCCCTCCCGGGGTGCTTTTCACCATTCCCTCACGGTACTTATCCGCTATCGGTCAACAGGTAGTATTCAGGCTTGCCAGGTGGTCCTGGCGGATTCACACGGGATTTCTCGGGCCCCGTGCTACTCGGGCACACTCACTAAGCGGCGGAACGCATTCCAGCTACGGGACTCTCACCCTCTACGGTCAGGCATCCAAACCTGTTCGCCTATACGCCCGCACCTCACCACGGTGGTTCGGCAGAACCACCACGCAAGGGCCCACAACCCCGAACACGCAACCCCTGCCGGGTATCACACGTGCACGGTTTAGCCCCATCCGCGTTCGCTCGCCACTACTGACGGAATCACATGTTGTTTTCTCTTCCTGCAGGTACTGAGATGTTTCACTTCCCTGCGTTCCCCCCGACCGGCCTATGTGTTCAACCGGCGGTCACACGCTCATCGGCGTGCGGGGTTTCCCCATTCGGAAATCCTGGGCTCAACGTCCGGTTATCGACTCCCCCAGGCTTATCGCAGATTCCCACGTCCTTCATCGGCTCCTGTTGCCAAGGCATCCACCATGCGCCCTGAAAAACTTAGCCACACAACGGCCAAGCCCTCAATGAGCAAAAACCCACACCAACACACCCGCCCCCACCAGGAGGACAGGACGATCAGTGCGGGCATCAAAGATGACTACATTCTCGGCGCCACCACACCACACCAGGGGGCGTGATGATGGCGGCAATAAAAATAAGATGCTCGCGTCCACTATGCAGTTCCCAAACAACAACCCGCACCGCGCACTCCACACCCCACCACAACGGCAGGACGCTTCAACGCGGCCGGAACCAGGACCCGGGACCCCCACCACGGAGGAACCCGACCCGGAACAACCACCCCCGAGCCCACCGGCGGATCACTCCACCGACAGACCGGGAACGGCCGGTCCTGTTGTCCCAGGACCCAACAGTGTGCCAACACCCCCACGCCCATCCGGACCCGGTGACGCTCCCCTTCCCCTCGCCGGCGCGACACCACGGCCCACGGCCGCGGCGCCCATTCCAGACGCGGTACTACGAGAACCCACCGGCCGGTACGACCACGGGGCACGATTCGTTGATGTTCCACCCTTGAGCAACCCGCCGGTCCACACGCGGGACCGACACGGGCAACCAATGGACCACCCCGGTACCCGGACCAGAAGTCCAGGCGGTGATGGCCATGTGCTCCTTAGAAAGGAGGTGATCCAGCCGCACCTTCCGGTACGGCTACCTTGTTACGACTTAGTCCCAATCGCCAGTCCCACCTTCGACGGCTCCCCCCACAAGGGTTGGGCCACCGGCTTCGGGTGTTACCGACTTTCGTGACTTGACGGGCGGTGTGTACAAGGCCCGGGAACGTATTCACCGCAGCGTTGCTGATCTGCGATTACTAGCGACTCCGACTTCATGGGGTCGAGTTGCAGACCCCAATCCGAACTGAGACCGGCTTTTTGGGATTAGCTCCACCTCACAGTATCGCAACCCATTGTACCGGCCATTGTAGCATGCGTGAAGCCCAAGACATAAGGGGCATGATGATTTGACGTCGTCCCCACCTTCCTCCGAGTTGACCCCGGCAGTCTCCCATGAGTCCCCGGCATAACCCGCTGGCAACATGGAACGAGGGTTGCGCTCGTTGCGGGACTTAACCCAACATCTCACGACACGAGCTGACGACAACCATGCACCACCTGTGAACCCGCCCCAAAGGGGAAACCACATCTCTGTGGCGGTCGAGAACATGTCAAGCCTTGGTAAGGTTCTTCGCGTTGCATCGAATTAATCCGCATGCTCCGCCGCTTGTGCGGGCCCCCGTCAATTCCTTTGAGTTTTAGCCTTGCGGCCGTACTCCCCAGGCGGGGCACTTAATGCGTTAGCTGCGGCGCGGAAACCGTGGAATGGCCCCCACACCTAGTGCCCAACGTTTACGGCATGGACTACCAGGGTATCTAATCCTGTTCGCTCCCCATGCTTTCGCTCCTCAGCGTCAGTAACAGCCCAGAGACCTGCCTTCGCCATCGGTGTTCCTCCTGATATCTGCGCATTTCACCGCTACACCAGGAATTCCAGTCTCCCCTACTGCACTCCAGTCTGCCCGTACCCACCGCAGATCCGGGGTTAAGCCCCGGACTTTCACGGCAGACGCGACAAACCGCCTACGAGCTCTTTACGCCCAATAATTCCGGATAACGCTCGCGCCCTACGTATTACCGCGGCTGCTGGCACGTAGTTAGCCGGCGCTTCTTCTGCAGGTACCGTCACTTTCGCTTCTTCCCTACTGAAAGAGGTTTACAACCCGAAGGCCGTCATCCCTCACGCGGCGTCGCTGCATCAGGCTTGCGCCCATTGTGCAATATTCCCCACTGCTGCCTCCCGTAGGAGTCTGGGCCGTGTCTCAGTCCCAGTGTGGCCGGTCACCCTCTCAGGCCGGCTACCCGTCGTCGCCTTGGTGGGCCATTACCCCACCAACAAGCTGATAGGCCGCGAGTCCATCCAAGACCGATAAATCTTTCCACCCCCCACCATGCGGTGAGAGGTCGCATCCGGTATTAGACCCGGTTTCCCAGGCTTATCCCAGAGTCAAGGGAAGGTTACTCACGTGTTACTCACCCGTTCGCCACTCATCCACCCCAGCAAGCTGGGGCTTCAGCGTTCGACTTGCATGTGTTAAGCACGCCGCCAGCGTTCATCCTGAGCCAGGATCAAACTCTCCGTAAAAAAATACAAAAGACACGACGACCCACCCGGCGGAAAACCCGGCCGGCCATCGCTCAATCCATGGCAAAAAACCATCCACCACACGGGGGTGCGGCAGACAGCCATTCAACCAATCAAATAATTGGCATCAACAAACTTGGCACACTATTGAGTTCTCAAACAACAGGCACATCACAAGTACTCACCAAGAAACCAGGAAAACCCGGAACATCTTCGCTTTTCTCATCTGCGGCTTTTCAAGTTTCGGTCATTCTCTCGTCATTGTCAAATCCGCGTTTTCAGCGTTTTCTCCAAGTCAGAAACGAAGTCCCTGATCGCTGCTTTTCCCATTTGATCAACCGCTCCGCGGCCGCCCCATGTTCCTGAGCAACTTTTCCATCTTAGACCCGCTGGCCAGTCGGTGTCAACTCCGCCTCGCCGGGCACTCCCCCGGACCGAAGTCCACGGAACCGCCCCGGTCCTTGACCGGCGATGACCCCCGAAGGAACCACCGGCACCGAATCACCAGCCTCAGATCCGCAGGTCACCCCACCGATCCTCGGCCTCCGACCCGTCCGACTCACGTCGTCCGCGCCTCGGCACAAGGGAAGACAATACACACGTTCCGGCCCGAAGCAAAATCGGCCACCCCACACCCCCAGACGGGACGCAGAGCGGCCGATCCCCACCCAACCCCGTTTTCAGCATCCGGACCAGTCACAGGCCCAGACACAGCCACTGAGCCCCTCAGCCCACCGGCCGGAACAACACCGTCGCCAACGGCGGCACCACCACCACCGCCGACACCGGCTGACCATGCCCGCCGAGCCCCGCGGGCGCGACCGCACGGTCGTTTCCCGGTGATCATCCTGGCCGGCCCCGGGAATGGTCTATCGGATGTCCCGGGCCGGGTCCGGTGACGGGGCCGCGAGACTTTCACGGTGCGCAGGGCCTTCGCTCCACCGGGACAGCGGGACAGCGGGACAGTCGCCGCGGAACGGCCGTGTTCGAGAGGCATTCGGCAGCTCGGCGAACCACCCGTGGCGAGAGGTCATCCTTACGTCGAACCACCTGCCCGGGCCGGCTTACCGCTGCGCAGATCCACACGGTCCGGAACTGCACTGGTCGCCACGATGAGCCATGGACCGGGCTCCCCCGCGCACCGACACCAACCGTGGTCCTCGGCACGGCAGGACCACCGCAGTTCGCCTCAGTGGTCTGGCCGGGTTCACCGGTGCTGCATCCCCCAGGGCCGAGGAGCACCACCCATGGTGAGCACGGCCACTGCGCGAGACCCCCGCCCACGAGACCTCCTCGAGAGGGCACCAGGTGATGCGGGCATGGATCCCGTGACGGTCGGCTTCCGGTGAGTCGATCGGCGAACGGGGAACGAGGAAGCACCACGAGATCAATCTCACGGTGAGGGCGTGGCGCGGTCACGCTCGCGCCCCGTCGTCCTCGATGAGGAGGACGGGGTGCGGTCGCACTCACGGCCCGTCGTCCTGGACGCGCATGATGAAGATCGCATCAGGCCCGCTTCGTCAGAGGACGGAAACGGGTGCCGGCCACTCCGGGTGCGAACGGCTGGGGTGCGAACGGTTGGATCAGCTCGATCGGAAACCTCGCACAGAGCACGCCTGCCGGCCCGCACCGCAGGGCCACACTCGGGGTCATCTTCGACGCGCCAGCTCACAGGTGCCGAGGCAGCGGACCGGGCCGAGGCATCACCGACACCGCTGACGGCAGGCCGCCTGACCATGCACAGCGGGAGCCAGTCCCCCCACCCGCGGCGGGCCTCGAGCTACTGGAGTCGTCGGTCCGTTTCGGGGCCGGTCCTCGCTCTGGTGGGGGTGGGGTGGGGGTGGGGTGGTTAAACGCAGGAGCCCTGGACCGTGTGGTCCAGGGCTCCTGGTTAATGGTTGTCCGGCGGCGTCCTACTCTCCCACATCCTCCCGGATGCAGTACCATCGGCGCTGTGGGCCTTAGCTTCCGGGTTCGGAATGGGACCGGGCGTTTCCCCCACGCTATGACCGCCGTAACCCTGTTACCGCCCTGTCCGGGCCTCCCGTGGGGGGCCGCTGTGTCGGGGGTGGTCTTTTAGGGGTACAACTTGTGGTTGCACTGTTCAGTTGTGTGTGTGGTGCGGTGTTCCGCCCCGCGGGCCCCGGGTGCCGGTGAGGGCTCGGGGGTGCGGGGTGGGTTGTTGTTCCGCAACCGCATAGTGGACGCTGCGCACCTGGCCAACCCCGTCCCCTGGTGCCTGAAGCGGCGGGGGGTGGGGTGGTGTTGTGTGTGTAAGTTGTCGGCCTATTAGTACCGGTCGGCTTCACAAGTCGTTAGTCCTTGCTTCCACGTCCGGCCTATCAACCCAGTGGTCTGCTGGGGGCCTCCCAGGGACAAGCCCTGTGGAAATCTCATCTCGAAGCTGGCTTCCCGCTTAGATGCTTTCAGCGGTTATCCGTCCCGAACGTAGCTAATCAGCGGTGCACCTGGCGGTACAACTGACATACCAGAGGTTCGTCCGTCCCGGTCCTCTCGTACTAAGGACAGACCTTCTCAAATTTCCTGCGCGCGCAGAGGATAGGGACCGAACTGTCTCACGACGTTCTGAACCCAGCTCGCGTACCGCTTTAATGGGCGAACAGCCCAACCCTTGGGACCTACTCCAGCCCCAGGATGCGACGAGCCGACATCGAGGTGCCAAACCATGCCGTCGATATGGACTCTTGGGCAAGATCAGCCTGTTATCCCCGAGGTACCTTTTATCCGTTGAGCGACGGCCCTTCCACGAGGTGCCGCCGGATCACTAGTCCCGACTTTCGTCCCTGCTCGAGCTGTCGCTCTCACAGTCAAGCCCCCTTGTGCACTTGCACTCGACACCTGATTGCCAACCAGGCTGAGGGGACCTTTGGGCGCCTCCGTTACATTTTGGGAGGCAACCGCCCCAGTTAAACTACCCATCAGGCACTGTCCCTGACCCGGATCACGGGCCGAAGTTAGATGTCCAGAGTGACCAGAGTGGTATTTCAACGATGACTCCACACGAACTGGCGTCCATGCTTCAACGTCTCCCACCTATCCTACACAAGCCACACCGAACACCAATACCAAACTATAGTAAAGGTCTCGGGGTCTTTCCGTCCTTCTGCGCGTAACGAGCATCTTTACTCGTAGTGCAATTTCGCCGAGTTCATGGTTGAGACAGCGGGGAAGTCGTTACTCCATTCGTGCAGGTCGGAACTTACCCGACAAGGAATTTCGCTACCTTAGGATGGTTATAGTTACCACCGCCGTTTACTGGGGCTTAAATTCTCCGCTTCGCCTTGCGGCTAACAGGTCCTCTTAACCTTCCAGCACCGGGCAGGAGTCAGTCCGTATACCTCGTCTTGCGACTTCGCACGGACCTGTGTTTTTGATAAACAGTCGCTTCCCCCTGGTCTCTGCGGCCCCGATCCGCTCCACCCAGCAAGTGGGTGTCACGGTTGGGGCCCCCCTTCTCCCGAAGTTACGGGGGCATTTTGCCGAGTTCCTTAACCATGATTCTCTCGATCGCCTTAGTATTCTCTACCTGACCACCTGTGTCGGTTTGGGGTACGGGCGGCTAGAACCTCGCGCCGATGCTTTTCTTGGCAGCATAGGATCACCGGATCCCCCACGTGGTGGGGGCCTATCGGGTCTCAGGCTCACGTCCGGCGGATTTGCCAACCGGACACCCTACACCCTTGGACCAGGTCAATTCCATTGCCCGGCCCGGCTACCTTCCTGCGTCACACCTGTTAATGCGCTTGCCTTACCGGTTCAGGTCCCGCGCTCCCCTGCCACGTCCCCCGAAGGGGATCCAGGCAGGCTCGGGCGGTTAGTATCACCGGCTCAGCATGGGCGGTTCTTCGCCGGTACGGGAATATCAACCCGTTGTCCATCGACTACGCCTGTCGGCCTCGCCTTAGGTCCCGACTTACCCAGGGCAGATTAGCTTGACCCTGGAACCCTTGGTCATCCGGCGGACGGGTTTCTCACCCGTCTTTCGCTACTCATGCCTGCATTCTCACTCGTGCACAATCCACCGACGCTTCCGCCCCGGCTTCACCTCGTGCACGACGCTCCCCTACCCATCCAGCAAACGCTGAATGCCACGGTTTCGGCGGTGTGCTTGAGCCCCGCTACATTGTCGGCGCGGAATCACTTGACCAGTGAGCTATTACGCACTCTTTCAAGGGTGGCTGCTTCTAAGCCAACCTCCTGGTTGTCACAGCAACTCCACATCCTTTCCCACTTAGCACACGCTTAGGGGCCTTAACCGGTGGTCTGGGCTGTTTCCCTCTCGACCATGAAGCTTATCCCCCACGGTCTCACTGCCACGCTCTCACTTCCCGGCATTCGGAGTTTGGCTGACGTCAGTAACCTTGTAGGGCCCATCAGCCATCCAGTAGCTCTACCTCCGGGAAGAAACACGTGACGCTGCACCTAAATGCATTTCGGGGAGAACCAGCTATCACGGAGTTTGATTGGCCTTTCACCCCTACCCACAGCTCATCCCCTCCATTTTCAACTGAAGTGGGTTCGGTCCTCCACGCGTTCTTACACGCGCTTCAACCTGGCCATGGGTAGATCACTCCGCTTCGGGTCCAGGACACGCGACTATGTTCGCCCTATTCAGACTCGCTTTCGCTACGGCTTCCCCACACGGGTTAACCTCGCCACGTACCACTGACTCGCAGGCTCATTCTTCAAAAGGCACGCCGTCACCCCGAAAGGCTCCGACGGATTGTAGGCACATGGTTTCAGGTACTATTTCACTCCCCTCCCGGGGTGCTTTTCACCATTCCCTCACGGTACTTATCCGCTATCGGTCAACAGGTAGTATTCAGGCTTGCCAGGTGGTCCTGGCGGATTCACACGGGATTTCTCGGGCCCCGTGCTACTCGGGCACACTCACTAAGCGGCGGAACGCATTCCAGCTACGGGACTCTCACCCTCTACGGTCAGGCATCCAAACCTGTTCGCCTATACGCCCGCACCTCACCACGGTGGTTCGGCAGAACCACCACGCAAGGGCCCACAACCCCGAACACGCAACCCCTGCCGGGTATCACACGTGCACGGTTTAGCCCCATCCGCGTTCGCTCGCCACTACTGACGGAATCACATGTTGTTTTCTCTTCCTGCAGGTACTGAGATGTTTCACTTCCCTGCGTTCCCCCCGACCGGCCTATGTGTTCAACCGGCGGTCACACGCTCATCGGCGTGCGGGGTTTCCCCATTCGGAAATCCTGGGCTCAACGTCCGGTTATCGACTCCCCCAGGCTTATCGCAGATTCCCACGTCCTTCATCGGCTCCTGTTGCCAAGGCATCCACCATGCGCCCTGAAAAACTTAGCCACACAACGGCCAAGCCCTCAATGAGCAAAAACCCACACCAACACACCCGCCCCCACCAGGAGGACAGGACGATCAGTGCGGGCATCAAAGATGACTACATTCTCGGCGCCACCACACCACACCAGGGGGCGTGATGATGGCGGCAATAAAAATAAGATGCTCGCGTCCACTATGCAGTTCCCAAACAACAACCCGCACCGCGCACTCCACACCCCACCACAACGGCAGGACGCTTCAACGCGGCCGGAACCAGGACCCGGGACCCCCACCACGGAGGAACCCGACCCGGAACAACCACCCCCGAGCCCACCGGCGGATCACTCCACCGACAGACCGGGAACGGCCGGTCCTGTTGTCCCAGGACCCAACAGTGTGCCAACACCCCCACGCCCATCCGGACCCGGTGACGCTCCCCTTCCCCTCGCCGGCGCGACACCACGGCCCACGGCCGCGGCGCCCATTCCAGACGCGGTACTACGAGAACCCACCGGCCGGTACGACCACGGGGCACGATTCGTTGATGTTCCACCCTTGAGCAACCCGCCGGTCCACACGCGGGACCGACACGGGCAACCAATGGACCACCCCGGTACCCGGACCAGAAGTCCAGGCGGTGATGGCCATGTGCTCCTTAGAAAGGAGGTGATCCAGCCGCACCTTCCGGTACGGCTACCTTGTTACGACTTAGTCCCAATCGCCAGTCCCACCTTCGACGGCTCCCCCCACAAGGGTTGGGCCACCGGCTTCGGGTGTTACCGACTTTCGTGACTTGACGGGCGGTGTGTACAAGGCCCGGGAACGTATTCACCGCAGCGTTGCTGATCTGCGATTACTAGCGACTCCGACTTCATGGGGTCGAGTTGCAGACCCCAATCCGAACTGAGACCGGCTTTTTGGGATTAGCTCCACCTCACAGTATCGCAACCCATTGTACCGGCCATTGTAGCATGCGTGAAGCCCAAGACATAAGGGGCATGATGATTTGACGTCGTCCCCACCTTCCTCCGAGTTGACCCCGGCAGTCTCCCATGAGTCCCCGGCATAACCCGCTGGCAACATGGAACGAGGGTTGCGCTCGTTGCGGGACTTAACCCAACATCTCACGACACGAGCTGACGACAACCATGCACCACCTGTGAACCCGCCCCAAAGGGGAAACCACATCTCTGTGGCGGTCGAGAACATGTCAAGCCTTGGTAAGGTTCTTCGCGTTGCATCGAATTAATCCGCATGCTCCGCCGCTTGTGCGGGCCCCCGTCAATTCCTTTGAGTTTTAGCCTTGCGGCCGTACTCCCCAGGCGGGGCACTTAATGCGTTAGCTGCGGCGCGGAAACCGTGGAATGGCCCCCACACCTAGTGCCCAACGTTTACGGCATGGACTACCAGGGTATCTAATCCTGTTCGCTCCCCATGCTTTCGCTCCTCAGCGTCAGTAACAGCCCAGAGACCTGCCTTCGCCATCGGTGTTCCTCCTGATATCTGCGCATTTCACCGCTACACCAGGAATTCCAGTCTCCCCTACTGCACTCCAGTCTGCCCGTACCCACCGCAGATCCGGGGTTAAGCCCCGGACTTTCACGGCAGACGCGACAAACCGCCTACGAGCTCTTTACGCCCAATAATTCCGGATAACGCTCGCGCCCTACGTATTACCGCGGCTGCTGGCACGTAGTTAGCCGGCGCTTCTTCTGCAGGTACCGTCACTTTCGCTTCTTCCCTACTGAAAGAGGTTTACAACCCGAAGGCCGTCATCCCTCACGCGGCGTCGCTGCATCAGGCTTGCGCCCATTGTGCAATATTCCCCACTGCTGCCTCCCGTAGGAGTCTGGGCCGTGTCTCAGTCCCAGTGTGGCCGGTCACCCTCTCAGGCCGGCTACCCGTCGTCGCCTTGGTGGGCCATTACCCCACCAACAAGCTGATAGGCCGCGAGTCCATCCAAGACCGATAAATCTTTCCACCCCCCACCATGCGGTGAGAGGTCGCATCCGGTATTAGACCCGGTTTCCCAGGCTTATCCCAGAGTCAAGGGAAGGTTACTCACGTGTTACTCACCCGTTCGCCACTCATCCACCCCAGCAAGCTGGGGCTTCAGCGTTCGACTTGCATGTGTTAAGCACGCCGCCAGCGTTCATCCTGAGCCAGGATCAAACTCTCCGTAAAAAAATACAAAAGACACGACGACCCACCCGGCGGAAAACCCGGCCGGCCATCGCTCAATCCATGGCAAAAAACCATCCACCACACGGGGGTGCGGCAGACAGCCATTCAACCAATCAAATAATTGGCATCAACAAACTTGGCACACTATTGAGTTCTCAAACAACAGGCACATCACAAGTACTCACCAAGAAACCAGGAAAACCCGGAACATCTTCGCTTTTCTCATCTGCGGCTTTTCAAGTTTCGGTCATTCTCTCGTCATTGTCAAATCCGCGTTTTCAGCGTTTTCTCCAAGTCAGAAACGAAGTCCCTGATCGCTGCTTTTCCCATTTGATCAACCGCTCCGCGGCCGCCCCATGTTCCTGAGCAACTTTTCCATCTTAGACCCGCTGGCCAGTCGGTGTCAACTCCGCCTCGCCGGGCACTCCCCCGGACCGAAGTCCACGGAACCGCCCCGGTCCTTGACCGGCGATGACCCCCGAAGGAACCACCGGCACCGAATCACCAGCCTCAGATCCGCAGGTCACCCCACCGATCCTCGGCCTCCGACCCGTCCGACTCACGTCGTCCGCGCCTCGGCACAAGGGAAGACAATACACACGTTCCGGCCCGAAGCAAAATCGGCCACCCCACACCCCCAGACGGGACGCAGAGCGGCCGATCCCCACCCAACCCCGTTTTCAGCATCCGGACCAGTCACAGGCCCAGACACAGCCACTGAGCCCCTCAGCCCACCGGCCGGAACAACACCGTCGCCAACGGCGGCACCACCACCACCGCCGACACCGGCTGACCATGCCAGTGCTCACCGTCCGCGGTGATGGTCCCGGGGTTGCCCACGCCCGAACCCCCATAGGTCTCGGCGTCCGTGTTGAGCACCTCCTCCCACTCCCCCGCGAGCGGCAGCCCGAGCCGCACGTCGTGGTGGGGATGGCCGGCGAAGTTGGTGACGCACACCAGGGGGCGGGCCTCCTCGCCGTCCGCGCCCGGCGCGGACCAGCGGATGAAGGAGAACAGGTTGCGGTCACCGTCGTTCTGGTCGATCCACTGGAAACCTGCCGGGTCGTTGTCCTGGCTCCACAGTTCCGGGGCGTTGCGGTACACCATGTTGAGGTCCCGCACGGCCTTCATCAGCCCCTTGTGCTGGAGGTTCTCGGTGAGCCACCAGTCCAGCCCGTGGGATTCCTTCCACTCGGACTCCTGCCCGAACTCGGATCCCATGAAGAGCAGCTGCTTGCCCGGGTGGGCCCACATGAATCCGTAGTAGGCGCGCAGGGATGCCAGTTGCTGCCAGCGGTCACCGGGCATCTTGCGCAGCAGCGAGCCCTTGCCGTGGACCACCTCGTCATGCGAGAGCGGCAGCACGAAATTCTCGCTCCACGCATAGACGAGCGAGAAGGTCATCTCGTTGTGGTGCCAGCGCCGGTTCACCGGGTCCTCGGACATGTACTTGAGCGAGTCGTGCATCCAGCCCATGTTCCACTTCAGGCCGAAGCCGAGCCCGTCCTGGTCGGTGGGTGCCGTGACACCCGAGAACGCGGTGGACTCCTCCGCGACCATGACCGTTCCGGGGTTGCGCTTGTAGGCCGTGGCCGTGGCCTCCTGCAGGAAACTGATCGCCTCGAGGTTGTGGTTGCCCCCGTGGATGTTGGGGATCCATTCCCCGTCCTCCCGGGAGTAGTCGAGGTAGAGCATCGAGGCCACGGCATCCACCCGCAGCCCGTCGATGTGGAACTCCTCGAGCCAGTACAGCGCATTGGCCACCAGGAAGTTGCGCACCTCGGTGCGGCCGTAGTCGAACACCAGGGTGCCCCAGTCCGGGTGCTCCCCCTTGCGCGGGTCCGCGTACTCGTAGAGGGGCGTGCCGTCGAACTTCGCCAGCGCCCACTCGTCCTTGGGGAAGTGGGCGGGCACCCAGTCCAGCAGGACGCCGATGCCGGCCTGGTGGAGGCGGTCCACCAGGTACTTGAAGTCGTCCGGGGTGCCGAACCGTGAGGTCGGGGCGTAGTAGCCGGAGACCTGATAGCCCCAGGACCCGCCGAAGGGGTGCTCGGCCACGGGCATGAACTCCACGTGGGTGAACCCCTGCCAGGAGACGTACTCCACGAGCTGCTCGGCCATCTCGCGGTAGCTCAGGCCCGGACGCCAGGACCCGGCGTGCACCTCGTAGATGCTCATCGGCCCGTCGTGCGGGTCCGTGCGCGCCCGCTGCTCCATCCAGTCCTGGTCGCCGAACTGGTACCGGGAGTCGTCCACCCGCGAACCGGTCGCCGGGGGCACCTCGGTCCAGCGGGCCATCGGGTCGGCCTTGTCCCGCCAGTGCCCGTCGTGGCCGAGGATCGCGTACTTGTACACGGTCCCGGCGCCGATGCCCGGGACGAAGATCTCCCAGATCCCGGAGTCACCCAGGGAGCGCATGGCGTGCTGGTGCCCGTCCCAGCCGTTGAAGTCGCCCTTGACCCGGACGGCCTGGGCGTTGGGGGCCCACACCGCGAAGGAGGTGCCGGTGATCTCGCCCTGGGGGGACGAGTAGTGACGGACCCGGGAGCCCAGGACGGTCCACAGGGTCTCGTGCCGTCCCTCGCGGAACAGGTGCTGGTCCAGTTCGCCCACCGTGGGCAGGTACCGGTACGGGTCGTCCTGCTCGGTGGCGTCCAGGCCGGGGAAGGACACGAGGATCCGGTACCCCGGCACCTGGCCCGGGTGCGTGGCCGGCAACGTCCCCACCCAGATGCCCTCGACCTCGTGGCGCAGCGGGACCACCGTCCCGTCGTCGGTCCGGACCGACACCTCCTCCGCCATCGGCCGCAGGACGCGGAAGGTGACGGTGCCGGCGTCGTCCAGGTGCGCCCCGAGGACCTCGTGGGGCTGGTGGTACCGGCCGTGCGCGACGGCGGTCAGCACCTCCGCGCGCACCCCCAGGGGGGCGGGGCCCCCGGTCTCTCCCGCGCTGACTTCGGCAGTGGCGCTCCCGGGTGCCCCGGCGGACGGCGCCGCGGCGGGTGCCGGAGCGTCCGGCGTCGTTGATTCGGTGTTCTCGGCGTGCATGGTGTCCTCCTGGGGTTCACCCTCGATGACTGTCTCCACCGTATCCCGCATGGGCGTGGCTGCCACGGTCCCCGCGGAGGCCGCGCCCCGCCCGAGGGCCCGCCGGACGGCCGCGGCGGGGACCTCGACCCAGTCCGGGCGGTGACGCAGCTCGTAGACCGTCTCGTACAGGGCCTTGTCCAGCAGCAGGGCGGTGAAGACCGTCGAGGCCGTGTCCACCGGTTCTCCCACGGTGCGCCCATAGCCCTCCAGGAAGGCCCGCTGCGTCCCGGCGGTCCACTCCGGGGTCCCGGCCAGCGCACCGGCGTAGTCGAAGGACCGCAGCATCCCGACGACGTCCCGCAGCCGCAGGTCCCAGCCGGAGCGTTCCTCGGCGTCCCGCAGTGGTTCGCCCTCGAAGTCCAGCACCGTCCAGCGGGTCGTGCCGTCGGCGTCGGAGGCGAGGACCTGGCCGAGGTGGTAGTCGGCGTGGATCCGCTGCAGGGGCGGCAGCCCGGCCGCCGCGTCCGCCGAGCGCAGGGAGGTGAGGACCTGCTCCACGCGGTCCGCCAGGTCCTCCCCGATGGTCGCCGCGGCCTCGCGCCAGCCCCACTCGATCCGGGTGGCCAGTTCGGACAGGACCTGGGGCGCCCGGCCGGTGCCGGCGGGCACGGAGCGCGTTCCCAGGGCCCCGGCCAGGGCCAGGTGCAGCCGGCCGGTGGCCTCGCCGATCCCCGTGGCCTCGGCGAGGAAGTCCTCCCCGGCCTCGGCGGCCTCGGTGGCCACCCGCCAGGCGTCCCTCGACCCGGTGATGAACTCGCGCAGGACGCAGGCCTGGCCCGAGACCCACTCCTCCGGCGTGCCGCGCCATCCCACGGTGACCGAGCCGTACGTCACCGGGACCTCGCTGGAGCCGGCGGCGGACAGCGCCAGGCCGATCTCGACGTCGGGGTTGGCGCCGGCGGCCAGGACGCGGAAGAACTTGAGGATCAGCGTGCCGGGACCGGCCTCGATGACGACGGAGGTGTTGGACTGCTCGCCCTGCAGCAACCGGGCCCGCAGGGTGTCGGCGTGGAAGGCGGGCCACTCCTCGAAGCCCGCGTAGGCGTGCCCGGCCGACCGCCGGTCCGCCGTGGGCAGTTCGCGCCGCATCATCTCGAGCCAGGCGGCCACGAACTCCGGGTCGTGGGTGCCGTCGTAGACCCAGCGGGGCCCGGAGGCGCTGTCCCAGCGTCCGATCAGCGCGGCGTCCCCGCCCTCGAGCGGTTCCTCGCGGATGGCCACGGGCACGGACAGGGTCACGGTGTCATCGTCCCGTCCGGCCGTCACCACCTGCAGCTGGAGCTGGACGTCCTCCCGGCTGGCCGTCAGCCGGATCCCGCCGACCCGGTGCAGGTCGAAGGTGCCGCGCACCGGGAACCAGCGCTGGGACGGCAGCCAGGCGGAGAGCAGCTCGGGGAAGGAGGCGGAGGAGTTCTGTTCAGTGGTCATCGGACGCTCCCTGCGGACATCTCGGGGGTGATCACGGGAAGGGCGGTCGTGTAGGGGTTCCGTTTGCCGGCCAGGGCGGTCCGGTCCGTCCCGCCCATCAGGTCCGGCCCGGTGCGCAGGCGCAGCCAGAAGAAACCGTGTCCCGGCAGGGTGACCGGCAGGCGGCCGTCCTCCCCGATGTCCAGGAAGGCCCGGCCACCGAACACGTCCCGCAGGCCCCGCCCCTCGTACCCCGGCACGCTCAGCCACGTGGCCACCGGGTCCGGGGACAGGTTGAACACGCACAGCACGGTCTCGGGGTACAGGTCCTCGTCGTCACTGATCGGCAGGTCCCGGACGAAGGCGAGGACCTGTTCGGCCTCGGCGTCGACCATCGTGAAATCGCCCAGCCCGAAGACGGGGTGGCGCTTGCGCACGGCCAGCGTCTCCCGGACCCAGTGCAGCAGGGAACCGTTCGAGGCCAGCTGTGCCTCCACGTTGACGTGGTTGTAGTGGTAGACGAGGGACTGGATGACCGGCAGGTAGAGCTTGCCGGGGTCGGCGTCGGAGAACCCGGCGTTGCGGTCCGGGTTCCACTGCATCGGGGTGCGTGAGGCATCACGGTCCGGCAGCCAGATGTTGTCCCCCATGCCCAGTTCGTCCCCGTAGTACAGGAACGGCGAGCCCGGCAGGGACAGCAGCAACCCGTGGATCAGCTCGAGCTCGGAGCGGTTATTGTCCAGCAGGGACGCCAGCCGGCGGCGGATGCCGACGTTGGCGCGCATCCTCGAGTCCGGGGCGTACCAGCCGAGCATGGCCTGGCGCTCCTCGGGCGTGACCATCTCCAGGGTCAGCTCGTCGTGGTTGCGCAGGAAGGTCCCCCACTGCGAGCCGGCCGGGATCTGCGGGGTCTCGGCGATGGCCTCCAGGATGGCGGTGGCCTTGTGGTCGCGCAGCGCGTAGAAGATCTTCGGCATGATCGGGAAGTGGAAGCACATGTGGCACTCCGGGTCCTCCTCGGACCCGAAGTAGTCGACCACGTCCTGCGGTGGCTGGTTGGCCTCGGCGATGATCACCCGGCCCGGGTACTCCGCGTCCACCATGGTCCGCAGGTCCCGCAGGAACACGTGGGTGCGCGGATCGTTCTCGCAGTCCGTGCCGTCCTCCTCGTAGAGGTACGGGATCGCATCGGCGCGGAAGCCGTCCACGCCCATGTCCAGCCAGTACCGGACCACGTCGTAGAGGGCCTCGATCACCGCCGGGTTCTCGAAGTTCAGGTCCGGCTGGTGGGAGAAGAACCGGTGCCAGAAGAACTGCCGGCGCACGGGGTCGAAGCTCCAGTTCGACTCCTCGGTGTCCACGAAGATGATGCGGGCGTCCTCGTACTTCTCGTCCGTGTCGCTCCAGACGTAGAAGTCCCCGTACGGTCCGTCCGGGTCCGATCGGGACTCCTGGAACCAGGGGTGCTGGTCCGAGGTGTGGTTCAGCGGCAGGTCGATGATGACGCGCAGGCCGCGCGCGTGGGCCTCGGCCACGAGCCGCTTGAAGTCGGAGACGGTGCCGAAGTCGTCCAGGACCTCGTAGAAGTCGGCGACGTCGTACCCGCCGTCCCGCAGCGGGGAACGGTAGAACGGCGGCACCCAGAGGCAGTCGACGCCCAGCCACTGCAGGTAGTCCAGCTTGTTGATCAGCCCGTCGAAGTCCCCGGAACCGTCACCGTTGCCGTCGTGGAAGGCCCGGACCAGGACCTCGTAGAACACGGCGGTGCGGAACCAGTTCGGGTCGTGGGAGATCCCGTGGGTGTGGAGCTGGAACGAATTGGCCATCGGGTGCAGTGTCTTCCGTCGTGGGTCGTGCGTCGGTCCGGCGGATCCCCCCGGGGGTCCGCGGCGTGGTCTCTCGGCGCGCGGCGGCCGCTCAGTCGCGACGCACCACGCGCAGCACGTGGGCCGGCTCGACGTGCGGGTCCAACCGGACGTAGTTGTGCGCGGACCACTGCCAGCGGGCGCCGGTGATCAGGTCCTCGACCTCGAAGCGGCCCTCGGCGTCCAGGTCCTGCGGACGCAGGTCCAGCGCGGACAGGTCCAGGTGGGCGGTGGCCTCCTTCACGTCGTGCGGGTTGCAGTTGACCACCACGATGACGGTGTCCGCGTGACCGGGCAGCCCCTCCACCAGCGCCGAGGGATCCTCGACGCCCGGGAAGACGGGGCCGATGTCGGGCAGGTCCTCCGTGCCGGTCGCGGCCGCGGCATGCCAGCCGGCGGCCCGGTGCCGGCGGGTCTTGGAGAAGACGAGGATGTCCTCGTTGTCCGCCTCGTGCAGGGTCAGGTTCTGCAGGTCCTGGAGGGCTGGGTGGGCCCGGCGGATGTGGTTCAGCCGGGTCAGGTAGGGGGCCAGCGAGCGCCCCTCGGCCTCGGCGGCGGCGTAGTCGCGGGGACGGAACTCGTACTTCTCGTTGTCGATGTACTCCTCCGCGCCCGGACGGGCCACGTGCTCGTACAGCTCGTAGCCGGAGTACATGCCCCACAGGGGGTTGGACAGCGCCGCGAGCACGGCCCGGATCTTGAAGGCCGCGGGCCCGCCGAACTGCAGGTACTCGGTCAGGATGTCCGGGGTGTTGACGAAGAAGTTCGGCCGGTAGAACGCCGCCGTCTCGGCGGTGACCTCGTGGAGGTACTCGGCGATCTCGTCCCGGGTGTTCCGCCACGTGAAGTAGGAGTAGGACTGCTGGTACCCGGCCCGGCCCAGGGCGTGCATCATGGCCGGGCGGGTGAAGGCCTCGGCGAGGAAGACCACCTCGGGGTGGCGGCGGTGCACCTTGGCGATCAGCCACTCCCAGAACCACAGGGGCTTGGTGTGCGGGTTGTCCACGCGGAAGATCTTCACGCCGCGGGCCACCCACAGCTCCACGACCCGCAGCACGGCCCGGCGCAGTCCGCGCGGGTCGTTGTCGAAGTTCAGCGGGTAGATGTCCTGGTACTTCTTCGGCGGGTTCTCCGCGTAGGCGATCGAGCCGTCCACCCGGGTGGTGAACCACTCGGGGTGCTCGGTGACCCACGGGTGGTCCGGGGAGCACTGCAGGGCCAGGTCCAGGGCGACCTCCATGCCCAGCTCCTCCGCGCGGGCGACGAAGCGGCCGAAGTCCTGCACCGTGCCGAGCTCGGGGTGGATCGCGTCGTGGCCACCGTCCTCCGAGCCGATGGCCCACGGCGAGCCCGGGTCCTGCGGCCCGGCGGTGAGGGTGTTGTTGGGTCCCTTGCGGTGGGCGCGGCCGATCGGGTGGATCGGGGGCAGGTAGACGACGTCGAAGCCCATCCGGGCGATCGCCGGGAGCCGCTCGGCCGCCGTCGTGAAATCGCCCGAGGTCCAGGTCCCCGATTCCGGGTGGTAGACCGCGCCCTCGGACCGGGGGAAGAACTCGTACCAGGCGCCACGGCCGGCCAGGGCCCGCTGCACGTCCAGGGGGTACTCGGTCGAGGGCGAGACGAACTCTCGGATCGGGCGGGCCGCCAGGACCTCCGCCAGGTCCGGGTCATCGGCCGCGGCGAGCCGTTCGGCCACGTCGCGCGCGGTGTCCTCGAGGCCGCGCACGGCGCGGGCCAGGACGGCGCGGTCCGTCTCGGAGCGGTCCGGGTCCTCGGCCGCCCGGCGGAACAGGGCACCGCCCTCGGCCAGCATCAGCTCGACGTCGATCCCCGCCGCGATCTTCACGGTCGCCGCGTGCTGCCAGGTGGCCACGGGGTCGGACCAGCCCTCGATGACGAAGGTGTGCGGACCGATGTCCACGGGACGCAGGACGGCCCGGTACTCGTCCAGTCCGGGCGTTCCCTCGGTCATGCGCACGCGGTGCACCTCGGACCCGGAGGGTCCGTAGAGCACGGCCGTGGCACCGAGCCGGTCGTGTCCCTCGCGGAACACGGTGGCGCGCACGGGGATGTCCTCTCCCACCACGGCCTTGGCCGGGTGGGCGCCGCAGTCGATGACCGGTTGCACACCCGTGACGGGGATGCGGCCGATCCTGACCTCGGAGCGGAACATCGGGGCAGTGATGGCATTCCTGGAAGCTCCCACGCGGTCGACGTTACCGGTGCGATGCTCGGCTGGCCAACGCCATATCCGGCGGCGACCGCGCATGACGTGCTCGCGGGGCCCGCGGGGAGAGGATTCAACCGGTGGTCGACCCGGCGTCGGCCGGGCGTCGACCGGGGTTCACCCGGTGCCCGGAACGGGCCGGTGGACCGTGGATAATGAGGGCCTGTGAAGGCTATCCGTCGGTTTACCGTTCGTACCCACCTGCCCGAGTCCATCGCGGGACTGAGCCGCCTGGTCACCAACCTGCGGTGGTCCTGGCACCCCCAGACCAAGGCCCTGTTCCGGGACCTCGACCCGCAGGCCTGGGACGAGCTGAACCAGGACCCCGTGGCCCTGCTGGGCTCCTTCGACCGGGCCCGGCTCACCGAGCTGGCCGCCGACGAGTCGATCGTGCAGCGGGTGGCCGCGGCCGCCCGGGACCTCGACCGCTACCTGTCCGAGGACCGGTGGTTCCAGCACGAGGTCGCCGGCGTGGAGCCCGCGCCCCGGCCGATCGCGTACTTCTCCCCCGAGTTCGGCATCACGGCCGTGCTGCCCCAGTACTCCGGCGGACTGGGCATCCTGGCCGGCGACCACCTCAAGTCCGCCTCGGACCTCGGCGTGCCGGTCATCGGCGTCGGGCTGCTCTACCAGTCCGGGTACTTCAAGCAGTCGCTCTCCCGCGATGCCTGGCAGCAGGAGACCTATCCGGTGCTGGACCCGGACAACCTGCCGCTGACGCTGCTCAAGGAGCAGGACGGCTCGCCGGCGCTGGTGTCCCTGCCGATCCCCGGCAACCGCACCCTGCACGCCCAGGTGTGGCGGGCCGACGTCGGGCGCGTCCCGCTGCTGCTGCTGGACTCCAACGTCCCGGCCAACGACGACACCGCCCGCTCCATCACCGACCGCCTGTACGGCGGCGGCGGTGACCAGCGCCTGCAGCAGGAACTGCTGCTGGGCATGGGCGGGGTGCGGGCGCTGCGGCTGTACTGCCGGCTGACGGGCACGGACGCGCCCAGCGTCTACCACACGAACGAGGGCCACGCCGGGTTCCAGGGCATCGAGCGGATCGAGGAGCTCATGGCCGCCGGGCTGGACTGGGAGGCCGCGCTGTCCTCGGTGCGGGCGTCCACCGTGTTCACCACGCACACCCCCGTGCCCGCCGGCATCGACCGCTTCGACCGGCACCTCGTGGAACAGTTCTTCCGCGCCGGGCTGGCCCCCAGCGTCCCGGTGGAGCGCATCATGGCCCTCGGCGCCGAGGACTACGACGGCGGCAATCCGGACGTGCACAACATGGCCGTCATGGGGCTGCGGCTGGGCCAGCGGGCCAACGGCGTGGCGAAGCTGCACGGCGAGGTCTCGCGCGAGATGTTCAAGGGGCTGTGGCCGGGCTTCGACGCCGACGAGGTGCCGATCAGCTCGATCACCAACGGCGTCCACGCCCCCACCTGGGTGTCCAGCACCGTCTCGGACCGGGCCATCGAGCTGTTCGGCACCTCCGCGGTGGCCGGCCACGACTGGAACCGGGTCTTCGAGGTCCCCGACGAGGAGCTCTGGGAGATGCGCCGGACGCTGCGCCGGGCCCTGATCCAGGACGTCCGGGCCCGGTTGCGGTCCTCGTGGCTCAAGCGCGGTGCCTCGGCGGCCGAGGTGGCCTGGACCGAGAACGTGCTGGACGAGGACGTCATGACCATCGGCTTCGCCCGGCGGGTCCCCACGTACAAGCGCCTGACCCTGATGCTCCGGGACCCGGAGCGGCTCAAGCGGCTGCTGTTGGACCCCGAGCACCCGATCCAGGTCGTGGTGGCCGGCAAGTCGCACCCGGCCGACGAGCAGGGCAAGCTGATGATCCAGGAGATGGTGCGGTTCGCCGACGACCCGGAGGTCCGCCACCGGATCGTGTTCCTGCCGAACTACGACATCCAGATGGCCTCCACCCTGATGCCCGGGTGCGACGTGTGGCTGAACAACCCGCTGCGCCCGCTCGAGGCCTGCGGGACCTCCGGCATGAAGGTGGCCATGAACGGCGGGCTGAACCTGTCCGTGCTGGACGGCTGGTGGGACGAGATGTACGACGGAGAGAACGGCTGGGCCATCCCCTCCGCCTCCTCCGCCGCCAGTGCCGAGGAACGGGACGACGTCGAGGCGGCCGCCCTCTACGACCTGCTCGAGACCCAGCTGGTGCCCCGGTTCTACGCCGCCGAGGACTCCGACCAGGCCGGTGCGGCCGGGCCGTCCCGGGCCTCCCGGGACGGCATCCCGCACCAGTGGCTGGCGATGGTCAAGCACACCATGGCCACCCTGGGTCCGGCGATGTCCGCCGACCGGATGGTGCAGGACTACGTCAACGAGCTCTACCGCCCCGCCGCCGCCGCCGGCCGGACCATGGACGCCGACGACTACGCGAGGGCCCGCGAGCTGGCGGCCTGGAAGACCCGGGTCCGCGCCGCGTTCGGCCAGGTGACCGTGGAGCACGTGGACTCCCTCGGCGTGCGCGAGGAACCCCAGATCGGCGACGAGCTGCAGGTCTCCGCGTACGTCAGCCTGGGTGACCTGCAGCCGGCCGACGTCTGCGTCCAGGCCGTGTACGGCCGGGTCTCCACCACCCCCGCCGGCAGCCTGGAGGAGGACCGGCTCCTGGACACGGCCACCCTGGAGCTGGACCCGGCCGAGGACCTGGGCGGTGGCCGGTGGCAGTTCACCGGCTCGCTCGTGATCGACCGTTCCGGCGCCTTCGGCTACTCGGTGCGCGTGCTCCCGCAGCACGAGCTGCTGGCGTCCCCGGCGGAGATGGCCCTGGTGGTCAACGCGGGCTGACCCGCCCTCTCCGCCTGGCCCCGGAGGCCGGTCAGACGGAGTAGACGGAGATCGAGTTGCCCTCGATCATGTCCGTCTCCCCCGGGGAGAACAGGGCGCCGCGGCGCAGGTCACCGTAGTGGGATGTGGACAGCTGCAGGGTGAACGTCCGCAGGTCCGCTCCGGTCGGGTCCGTGATGCCGCGGAGCTCGTCCGGGGTGGGCAGGTGGAACCAGGACTTGGACAGTCCCCCGTTGAAGACGATCAGCCCCTTGCTCAGCCCGCCGGGGACCCCGACGAGCAGTTGCAGCAGCCGGTGGGACGGGTCCGCCCACTCGTCGTGGGCCATCGGCACGCCCTGGGCGTTGAACCACATCAGGTACCCGGGATCGCGGGCCGGGTACGTGTAGGGCTGCCCGGCCAGGAACTCCTTGCGGATCGCGATCAGCCGGCGCGTGGTGGACAGCATGCGTTGCTGGCGCTCGCCGAGGTCCCAGTCGGTCCAGGAGATCTCGTTGTTCTGGCAGTAGGCGTTGTTGTTCCCCCGCTGGGTCCTGCCGATCTCGTCCCCGGCCGTGATCAGGGGGACCCCGAGGGAGAGCATGAGCGTGGCCATCAGGTTCCGGGCCGTCTGGGACCGGGAGTCGCGGATGTCCTCGTCATCGGTCGGCCCCTCCACCCCGTGGTTGTAGGACCGGTTGTGCGAGTTGCCGTCCCGGTTGTCCTCCCCGTTGGCCTCGTTGTGCTTCTCGTTGTAGGAGACCAGGTCCCGCAGGGTGAAGCCGTCGTGCGTGGTGACGATGTTCACCGAGGCCAGGGCGGACCGTCCGGACCCGGCGAACAGGGCGGCGGAGCCGGCCAGGCAGTCGGCCAGCCGGGCGGTGGACCCCCCGGCGCCGCCGTGCTCCATGGCGCCGCGGTCGGCCACCCAGAAGTCCCGCACCACGTCGCGGAAGCGGTCGTTCCAGTCCGCCCAGCCGAGGGGGAAGTTGCCGGTCTGCCACCCGCCGATGCCCACGTCCCAGGGCTCGGCGATCAGCTTGGTCCCCGCCAGCACGGGGTCGGCCTGGGCGGCCACGAGGAACGGGTGGTCGCTGGTGAAGTGGTGGGCGCCGTCCCGGCACATCGTCACGGCGAGGTCGAAGCGGAAGCCGTCCACCTGGAAGTCGCTCACCCAGCGCCGCAAGGAGTCCAGGGCCATCCGGACCACCTGGGGGTCGCTGAAGTCCAGTGAGTTCCCGCAGCCGGTGGTGTCCAGGTAGCGGCCCATGGCGTCATGGCGGTAGTAGTGCCGCTCCCCCAGCCCACGCCAGCAGAAGACCGGGCCGCCGGGCCCCTCCTCCGCGGTGTGGTTGTAGACGACGTCCAGGATCACCTCGATCCCGGCCGCGTGCAGCAGCTTGACCATGCCCTTGACCTCGTCCTGCACGGCCCGGGGTCCGGCCGCCTGCGCGGCGGCGGTCGCGTAACCGGGGTGCGGCCCGAAGAAGCTGACGGTGTTGTAACCCCAGTAGTTCTCCAGGCCCAGGCGCTCGAGGTGGGACTCGTCCCGGTGGTGGTGGATGGGCAGCAGCTCGACGGCGGTGACCCCCAGGTTCCTCAGGTACTCCACCATGACGGGGTGGGCCAGTCCGGCGTAGGTCCCCCGCAGCTCCTCCGGGATCCCGGGGTGCAGCTTGGTCTGGCCGATGACGTGGGCCTCGTAGACGACCGTGTCCCGCAGCGGAACGTGCGGCTTCTGGACGCCGCCCCAGTCGAAGTCCGGGGGAACCCGCGCCGACCAGTACCGGCCCTCGCGCTCCACGACGGCGTCCCCGTACGGATCGATCAGCAACTGCGGCAGGGCATGCACCTTGCCCGAGGACCGCCTGCGCACCTTCCAGACCCCGGGAATGCGCCGGTCACGGGCGACGAAGGCGTAGAGGCTTCCATACCCGAGCCCGGGGATCGTCCCGTGGTGGACGTGGTCCGTGACGTCGTACAGGGGTGCACGGCGCACGTCGGCCGAGGTGGGGACGGCGTCCGGCGGGAAGTCCGGATCGGTGAAGACGACGTCCACCGCGGACAGGCCGGGCGCGTACACGGCCACGTTGGCCGCCCCGGGGACCTCCACCACGCCGGGTACGGAGTCGGCCACGCCCAGGGGGAACGCCCGGGACCGGTGGCCACTGACGCCGCGCAGCCCGGCCGGTATGCCCCCGCCAGGCCGAGGAGTCATGGGCATCAGGAGGTTTCCTCCTGGACCGCCCCCTCGGCAGCCGGCCGGTGCCCGGACCGCTGGACGGCGATCTCGTACAGCGAGATCCCCACGGCCATCGAGGCGTTCAGGGATTCCATGTCCGAGGCGATCGGGATGGAGACGATCTGGTCGCAGTTCTCCCGGACCAGCCGGGACAGGCCCTTGCCCTCCGAGCCGACCACCAGGCACACCGGCTCCGTGGCCAGCGGCAGCCCGGGCAGGGACTGGTCGCCACCGCCGTCGAGGCCGAGGACGAAGATGCCCAGCTTCTTGAACTCCTGCAGGGCGGTGTTGAGGTTGCCGGCCTGCGCCACGGGGACGCGCACCGCGGCACCGGCCGAGGTCTTCCAGGCGGTGGCGGTCACGCCCACCGACCGGCGGGAGGGCACCACGACGCCGTCCGCGGAGAACGCGGAGGCGGAACGGATGATGGCGCCCAGGTTCCGCGGATCCGTGATCCCGTCCAGGGCGATGAGCAGCGGCGGGGCCGCCTGGTAGCCCTTCTCCCACTCCTGTACGGCCTGCCGGGCGAGGCTGAGCGCATCGGCGTACTCGTAGGGCGGCACCTGCAGGACGAGGCCCTGGTGGATGGCGTCGTCCGTCATCCGGTCCAGTTCGGCCTTGCTGTTCTCGAGCACCGGCACGCCGCGCTCCGCGGCGAGCTTGAGGGCCTCCCGGACCCGCTCGTCCATCTCCACCCGGGTGGCCACGTGCAACGCCTTGGCCGGGATGGAGGCGCGCAGGGCCTCGACCACGGAGTTCCGCCCGGCCACGGTCTCGTCACCGTGGCGGGAACGGGTGTTGCGCGTCCCGCCGCGCTTGGCCGAGGAACGCTCGGCCAGCTGCTTGGTCCGGTGGGCCTTGTGGTAGACGCGGTCCTCGGCCTTGGGCGTGGGGCCCTTGCCCTCCAGCGCCTTCCGGCCGTGTCCACCGGTGCCCTTCAGGGGGCCCTTCTTCCCGCTGTTGCCGCGGGAAGATCCGGAGCGTGGTGCTGCGGCCATGTCGGTGGTGCCTTTCTGGCGAGGGAGGGGACGGCCCCAGTCTACGGCCCCGCACCACCGGGACCGGCCCTACTGCAGGGACCAGCGGGCGCCGTCGGCGGAGTCCTCCACCACGACGCCGGCCGCGGCCAGGGTGTCCCGGATGGCGTCCGCGGTGGTCCAGTCCTTGGCGGCCCGGGCCGCGGCCCGGGCGTCGAGCTGGGCGCGGATGAGGGTGTCGAGGGCGTGCTGCGCCGCCGGGTCGGTCCCGGCCTGGGGCTCGGGGACGTCGTCGAGGCCCAGGACCTCCACCATGGACTGGACGTCCGCGTAGTGCTCCTCGACCGCCGCCACGTCCCCGGCGGCCAGCGCGGTGTTGCCGGCCCGGACGGAGTCGTGCAGGACGGCCAGGGCCTGCGGGACGTTGAGGTCGTCCTCCATGGCGGTGCGGAAGGCCGGCGGCACGCTGCTGAACGCGGCCACGTAGACGGCCTCCACGGCCTGGCCGCCCTGGGCGGCCGCGGCCTCCTCGCGCTGCAGCTGGGCATCGGCCACCACGTCGGCGCCGCGGTCCAGGAAGGCCTCGATCCGCTCCACGGCGGCCTCCGCCTCCTGCAGGGACGTCGGGCGGTAGTCCAGCGGGGAGCGGTAATGGGCCTGGCCCAGGAAGTACCGGACCGCCTTGGGCCGGGCCAGGGAGAGCATCTCCTCCGGGGAGATCGTGTTGCCCACCGACTTGGACATCTTCTCGCCCTCGTAGGTGACCATGCCGTTGTGCAGCCAGAAGTTCGCGAACCCGTCCCCGGCGGCGGCCGACTGGGCCAGCTCGTTCTCGTGGTGCGGGAAGCGCAGGTCCAGTCCCCCGCCGTGGATGTCGAACCGGGACCCCAGGTACTTGGTTGCCATCGCCGAGCACTCCAGATGCCAGCCCGGCCGGCCGCGACCCCACGGTGACTGCCAGGTCGCGGTCCGGGGGTCGGAGTCCTTGGCCCCCTTCCACAGCGCGAAGTCGCGGGGATCGCGCTTGCCGCGCGGGTCGGCGTCGGGCGCGTCCTGCATGTCCTCCACCCGCTGGCGGGTGAGCTCGCCGTAGGCGGTCCAGGAGCGCACGTCGAAGTACACGTCCCCCGAGCCGTCGGCGGCCGGGTAGGCGTGGCCGGCGTCCACGAGGCGCTGGATGAGCTCGAACATCTCGGGGATGTGCCCGGTGGCCCGCGGCTCGTAGGTGGGCCGGCGGACCCCGAGCGTGGCGTAGGCCCGGGCGAACTCCTGTTCGAAGCGGTAGGCGAGGGCGAACCACGGCTCCTCGGCGGGGTAGAGGTCGTCCTCCTCGAAGTCCGGCGCGTAGGAGGCGGCGGACTTCTCCAGGATCTTGTCGTCGATGTCCGTGACGTTGCGGACGGACGTGACCCGCAACCCGGTGTGCTCGAGCCAGCGGACCAGGATGTCGAAGACGATCGCCGAGCGCACGTGGCCCACGTGGGGCATGCCCTGCACGGTGGCACCGCAGTAATAGAGGGAGACCTCGCCCTCGGTCAGGGGGACGAAGTCCCGTACCGTCGCGGTCCTGGTGTCATAGAAGCGTTGTGCCACGGTGAGACTCTAGTGCAGCCGGTAGACCAGGGCGGTGGCCACCGCGGCCAGCCCCTCCCCGCGCCCGGTGAACCCGAGTGCGTCCGTGGTGGTGCCGGAGACCGCCACCGGCGCACCGGCCGCCTCGGACAGCACCCGTTCGGCCTCGGCGCGGCGCGTCCCGACCTTCGGCCGGTTGCCGATCAGCTGGACGGACGCGTTGCCGACCCCGAAGCCGGCCTCCCGGACCAGTCGCGAGGCCTCGGCGAGCAGCGTGGTCCCGGCAGCCCCGGACCATTCCGGGCGCGAGGTCCCGAAGTGCTGTCCCAGGTCACCGATCCCGGCGGCGGAGAACAGGGCGTCGCACAGCGCGTGGGCGACCACGTCCCCGTCCGAGTGCCCGGAGAGGCCGGGCTCGCCGGGCCAGTGCAGGCCGGCCACCCACAGCGGGCGGTCCGCGCCCTCCGGGGCGAAGGCGTGGACGTCGGTCCCGATCCCGGTACGGGGCAGGATCGGGGGCTCTCGGTCGGTCATCGGTCCTCCTGCAGCAGGGCCCTGGCCAGCACCAGGTCCAGGGGCGTGGTCACCTTGAACCCCAGCGGGTCACCGGGCACCACGGCGACCCGGTGTCCGGCCGCCTCCATCACCATCGCGTCATCGGTCAGCGCGGGACCACCGGCGGCCGCACGGTGCGCGGCCTCCAGGGCGGTCAGGTCGAATCCCTGGGGGGTCTGGACGGCGCGCAGCGTCGACCGCGACGGGGTCCCGGTCACCCATTCCGGTTCGTGGTCCGGGCCGGACCCCTCCTCGGTGTCCGGTGCGGCCCGTTCTCCGGGAGCGCCCGGCACGGAGACGGTCTTGATGGTGTCCACCACGGGCAGGCCGGGCACGACGGCGGCCGCGCCGGCCTCCAGCGCGGCGGTCACCGCGCGGAACACCGCCGGGGGGACGAACGGCCGGGCGGCGTCGTGGACGAGGACGGCGTGGCGGCCGAACGGGCCGGCCGTGCTCTCCGCCACGGCACCGGCACGGACCGCCGCGAGTCCGGCGCGCACCGAGTCGGCGCGCTCGGCTCCGCCCGGCACGGTCTGCACGGTCAGCCCGGTCCGTGCGGCAAAGTCCCGGCACACCTGTTCCAGCGGTTCGGCGGCATGGGCGTCGGGGGGCACGACCACCACGATCCCGGCCAGGTCGAGGGCGGCCGCATCAGCGGCGCTCGCCACCGAGTCCAGGCAGTGCTGCAGCAGGCTGCGGCCGTCGCCGAGGTCCACCAGTGCCTTGTGCAGGCCGGCCTGCAGGCGGGAGCCGCTTCCGGCGGCCACGATCAACAGGGTCGAACGCATGCTGTCAGTCTAGGTTCAGTCCGCCCGCTCGCCGGACCGGGCCGGCTCGGCGATCGGGGTCTGACCGGGGCCGGGACGCAACCGGCGCGAGAGGCTGCGAGGCCGCCGCGCCTCAGGCGGCGAGGGTCTCGTCCAGCAGCTCGGTGGCCTCGTCCTCGGAGGTCTTCTTGGCCAGGGCCAGCTCCGAGACGAGCACCTGGCGGGCCTTGGCCAGCATGCGCTTCTCCCCGGCGGACAGTCCGCGGTCCTGGTCCCGGCGCCACAGGTCGCGCACGACCTCGGCCACCTTGATGACGTCCCCGGAGGCCAGCTTCTCGAGGTTGGCCTTGTAGCGGCGCGACCAGTTGGTGGGCTCCTCGGTGAACTCCGCCTGGAGCACGCGGAAGACCTCCTCGAGGCCCTCACCGTCCACGATGTCCCGCACGCCGACGAGGTCCACGTTCTCCGCCGGCACCTCGATCGTCAGGTCGCCCTGGGCCACCTTCAGCTTGAGGTACATCTTCTCTTCACCCTTGACGGTGCGCATCTTGATCTCTTCGATCCGGGCCGCACCGTGGTGGGGGTAAACAACAGTTTCTCCGACCTCAAAAACCATGTGAGTGGTCCCCTTTCACTCCGGCAAAGTTTACCACGTCACATTTTCGGGGCGCGTGTCGATGCTTGCGCCCGCGGCGGAAACGGACACAATTCTCCCTCGCCGGATCGCCCCCCACCGCGTCACGCCCCCGTCGCGCAGCGGGAGGGGAGGGGGCCGGTACGGTAGTCTCGTGTCAGCACCGCGCCCTGTCATCTGCCGTGCCCGTCGGCACCGGCGGATGACCCCCGCGCACTTTGTCCGCACCCGAGGAGATCCCACCGTGAAGCTCGCCGCCCGCAAGGCCACTGCCCGCAATGCCGCCGTGGCCGGACTGGCTGCCGTCGCCCTGCTGGGCGCCACCGGCTGCAGCGCCATCAACCAGCAGGCCACCACCCTGCAGTACGCCCCGTCGGACGGCATCGTGGCCAACGTCGGTGAGGCCGAGCTGCGCAACATCGCCCTGATCACCAGCGGTCCGGACACGGAGGCCCGCTACATCGGCACCATCGCCGCGGACACCTCCGAGGAGAACCTCGAGGTGAGCATCACGGTGGCCGGCACCGAGACCCGGTTCTCCGTCCCGGCCGGCGAGTCCCTCAAGCTCGAGGACCCCGCCAACGAGCAGGTCATCCCGAGCTCGGGCGGCTTCCCCGGCGGCATGGTCGAGGCGACCGTCGAGGTCACCGGCGGGGCCGAGACCGCCACCGAGCAGGTCGACGTCACCGTCCTGGACGGCACCCTGCCGGAGTACCGCCCGTTCGTGCCCGGCGGTGCGGACGCGAGCCCCGGCGCCCACCTCTACGAGACCCCGGCCGCCGAGGAAGGCGGCCACTGACCACCGCCCCGCGGGGCGCCGGTCAACCAGCACGACGGCGAAGGGCCGGCACCGCACGGTGCCGGCCCTTCGCCGTCGGCGACCGGTGCCCGCGGCGTCCTGCCGTCGGGCTCCGGTCCGCGGCACCGGTGGCCGACGGACAGGCCGTCGTGTCCCCGGCGCCGGGCGCCCCTCAGGGCTCGAACTTGTAGCCGAGCCCGCGCACGGTCACGAGGTACTGCGGATGGGAGGGGTCTGGCTCGATCTTGCCGCGCAGTCGCTTGACGTGGACGTCCAGGGTCTTGGTGTCCCCCACGTAGTCCGACCCCCAGACACGGTCGATCAGCTGGCCCCGGGTCAGCACGCGGCCGGAGTTGCGCAGGAGCATCTCCAGCAGCTCGAACTCCTTCAGCGGCAGGGACACCTGCTCCCCGTTCACGGAGACGACGTGGCGCTCGATGTCCATCCGGACGGGCCCGGCCTGGACGGTCGAGCTGATGAGCTCCTCCGGCTCCCCCTGGCGGCGCAGCACCGCGCGGATGCGGGCGACCAGCTCACGGGAGGAGTAGGGCTTGGTGACGTAGTCGTCCGCACCGAGCTCCAGTCCGACCACCTTGTCGATCTCGGAGTCCTTCGCGGTGAGCATGATGACGGGGACGTTGGAGCGTTGGCGCAGCTGGCGGCAGACCTCCGTGCCGGACTGGCCGGGCAGCATCAGGTCCAGGAGCACCAGGTCGGCCCCGGCCCGGTCGAATTCCACGATCGCCTCGTGGCCGTCGGCCACGACCTCCACCTCGAAGCCCTCCTTGCCGAGCAGGTAGGACAGCGGGTCGCTGAACGACTCCTCGTCCTCCACGATCAGAATCCGGCTCACGACTGGGCTCCTTCCCCGGCGGCAGGCGCGTTGCCACCCCGTGCTTCCACTGACCTGCCGAGCTGCACACCAGCGTCGGGTTCCATCTCCGGGAGGCGGACCGTGAACGTCGAGCCCCGGCCCGGCTGTGACCAGACGGTCACTTCCCCCCCATGATTCGAGATTACATGTTTGACGATGCTCAGCCCGAGACCGGTACCGCCCGTCTGGCGCGACCTGGCGGCGTCGATCCGGTAGAACCGCTCGAAGATCCGGTCCTGTTCGTCCTCCGGGATCCCGACCCCCTGGTCGGTCACCGAGATCTGGGCCAGGCCGCGGACCGACTTCAGTCCGACACCCACCGTGGTGCCCTCCGGGGAGTAGCGCACGGCGTTGTCGATCAGGTTGCGCAGGGCGGTCATCAGCTGGTCCGGGTCCCCGTGCACCGTGGACTCGATCCGGCCGGCCACCTTGATGTCGATGTTGCGGGCCTCCGCCGGCAGCCGGGAACGGTCCACGGCCTCGCCGACCACCCGGTTGAGGTCGACCGGCTGCCCCGCCCGCACGGTGTCCTTGGCCTGGAGCCGGGACAGTTCGATGATGTCCTGCACCAGGGCGGCCAGACGGGTGGACTCCACGCTGAGCCGGCCCGCGAAGCGGCGCACGGCCTCCTCGTCGTCGGCGGCGCCGTCGATCGCCTCGGCCAGCAACGAGATGGCGCCGACCGGGGTCTTCAGCTCGTGGGAGACGTTGACCACGAAGTCGTGGCGCATGGCCTCGGTCCGGGAGATCTCCGAGCGGTCGTCGGCGAGGATCAGGATGTACTCGTCCGCCAGGGGCGCCACGCGCAGCTGCACGACGAGGATGCCCTGGCCGACCGGGCCACGGGGCAGCTCGTAGCGGCGGTCCACGATGATCCCGTCGGCACGGACGCGGTCGGTGAGCTCGAGCAGTTCGTCATGCGCCAGGCTGTGGCCCCGCACCAGGCCGAAGGCGTAGGCGGAGGGGTTGGCCCGGACCACCCCGTTGACGGCGTCGACCACCACGTAGGCCCGGCCGATCACGGACAGGACCTCGGCGGCACCGTCCGGGATGCTGGGCTCGCCCACGGTCAGGTGCACGGCGCGGCTGCGCTCGGAGATGCGGAAGGCGACCATGGACAGCACGCCCAGCACGAGGCCGATGAGGCCGCACACCACTCCAACCACCACGGGATCCGTCACGCGGTCCAGACTACCCATCGCGCACCCCGCGCCCGGCGCAGGGCATACTGGCACCGGAACGTTCCCGCGGTTCAGCGACTGTTCATCTTCCCCGGGAAGGATGACCGAGGCCCCGTGCCCCGTCCGGGGTGCCGGTGCCCTGCGCCGCCGGGACATTCCCGAGCCCATTGACCGGAAAGAGGGACCATCCATGCGTGAACTGTTCCAAGCCGACCTGAAGGCCCTGGGCGACCAGCTGGTGGAGATCGCCGGCCTGGTCCGCGAGGCCATGGAGAAGGCGCGGACCGCCTTCGAGACCGCGGACGTGGAGCTGGCCGAGGCCGTCATCTCCGAGGACGCCAGGATCGACTACCTGCAGACCTCCGTGGACGAGAAGGCCATCGAGCTGCTGGCGCTGCAAGGCCCGGTGGCCACCGACCTGCGCTCCGTGGTGGGCGCCCTGCGGATGAGCTCCTCGCTGGAGCGCATGGGCGACCTGGCCCGGCACATCGCCCAGCAGGCCCGCCGCCGCTACCCGGACCTGGCCGCCCCGGAACCGGTCCGCGAGGACTTCCGGCAGATGGCCGACCACTGCGTGGCCGTGGCCACCGAGGTGGAGAGGCTGCTGGCCACCCACGACACGGTCCACGCCCAGGAGATCGTCAAGCACAACGTGGCCATCAACGAGCTGCACGCGAAGAACTTCAAGACCGTGAACTCGGCCGGCTGGAACGCCAGCGGTGCCACCACCGCGGACGTCACGCTGGCCTCGCGGTTCTTCGAGCGCTTCGCCGACCACGGTGTCTCCGTGGCCCGCAAGGTCACCTACCTCGCCACCGGCGAGTGGGAGCCCGTCATCGAGATCGACTGACCCGTCGCGGCCCGTGCCGCGCCCGGCCCCTCGACGACGACGGCCGTCCCCTTCCGCGGAAGGTGACGGCCGTCGTCGTCGGTGCGGGGTCCGGTCTACTTCTGGGCCCCCTGGGCGGCCACGGCGGCAGCGCCGGCGGCGGCGGCCTCCGGGTCCAGGTAGCGCCCGTGGGCCGTGATCGGCTTGAGGTCCTCGTCCAGCTCGTAGTACAGCGGGATGCCGGTGGGGATGTTCAGCCCGGCGATGTCCTCGTCGGAGATGCTGTCCAGGTGCTTGACCAGGGCCCGCAGCGAGTTGCCGTGGGCGGCGATGAGCACGGTCTTGCCGGCCTGGAGGTCCGGCACGATCTCGGACTCCCAGTAGGGCAGCAGGCGGGTCACCACGTCCTTGAGGCACTCGGTGCGCGGGGCGTCCGCGCCCAGGTCCGCGTAGCGCGGGTCCCCGGACTGGGACCACTCGGAGGAGTCGTCGAGCACCGGCGGCGGGGTGTCATAGGACCGGCGCCAGACCATGAACTGCTCCTCGCCGAACTCCTCGCGGATCTCGGCCTTGTCCTTGCCCTGCAGGGCGCCGTAGTGGCGCTCGTTCAGCCGCCAGTCGCGCTTGACCGGGATCCACTGCCGGTCGGCGGCCTCGAGGGCCAGGTTGGCGGTGGTGATGGCGCGCTTGAGCAGCGAGGTGTACAGCACGTCCGGCAGCAGCCCCTCCTCGGAGAGCAGCTCACCGCCGCGGACCGCCTCCCGGCGGCCCTTCTCGGTCAGGGGGACGTCCACCCAGCCGGTGAACAGGTTCTTCTCATTCCAGTCGCTCTGGCCATGCCGCAGCAGGACGAGCTTGTACGGGGTCTCAGCCATGGGCACATCCTATAGGCGGCCCGGGGCCCGGAACGGTCAGTAGCCGTAGTGCGACGGGCCTCCCCGGCCGAACGTCTTCAGCTCGGTCCGCGGGCCGGCCAGGTACACGGCGGCCACGCACAGGGCCGCGATCTGGAACAGGCCGAAGCCGGCGCCGAGGCTGCTGATGGAGCCCAGGAAGGTCAGGACGCCGACCACGCCGGCCACGCCGGTGAGGATCAGCCAGAACGACTTCTGCTTCTGGCCGGAGCGCTCGAACTGGTGGGCGGGCCGGGTCAGGCAGTCGCCCAGCGCCCAGACCTCGAGGACCACGGCCACCACCGACAGTGCGATGTACAACCAGTTCTCGATGGAGGTGACCAGGATCCAGGCGCTCATGGGGACAGCCTAGCGGTGGGCACGGTCCCAGGCCGCGGCGGCGCGCAGTGCCTGGTCGAGGTCGTCCCACAGGTCGTCCACGTGCTCGATCCCGCAACTGAGCCGCAACAGCCCTGCGGGCACGGTCCTCGGCTCCGCGGCGAAGCGCCGCCGGCGCTCGACGAGCGACTCCACCCCGCCCAGCGAGGTGGCCGGCACCCACAGCCGCAGGGCCCGCACCGCCGCGTCGGCGGCGGCCGCGGATGCGTCCTCGGCCGGACCGGTACCGTCCTCGTCGCTGCCGGCGGCGACCTCGACGGTCAGCACGGAGCCGAAGCCGCCGTGCATCTGCCGCGCCGCCAGGGCGTGCTGCGGGTGCCCCGCCAGTCCCGGGTAGCGCACGGCGGCGATCGGCAGGGTGCCCTCGCACCGGGCCGCCTCCGCCCGGCGGGCCAGTTCGGCCGCGTTGGCCTGCGAGCGCGCCAGGCGCAGGGCGAGGGTGCGCATCCCGCGCAGCGCCAGGAAGGCCTCCATCGGCCCGGCGATGGCCCCGTGCAGGGTCCGGTGGGCGTGCAGCCTGGCCTGCAGCTCCGGGTCGGCGGTGACGGCCGCTCCCATCACTACGTCGGAGTGCCCGGCCAGGTACTTGGTCACCGAGTGCACCACGACGTCCGCGCCGAGGTCGAGCGGACGCTGCACCAGGGGCGTGGCGAAGGTGTTGTCCACGATGACGAGCGCCCCGGCCGCGTGCGCGGCCCCGGTGAGCGCGGGCAGGTCCGCGACCTCCAGCATCGGGTTGGTCGGGGACTCGAGCCACAGGATCGAGGCCCCCTCGAGCGCGCCGACGACCGCCGCGGTGTCCGTGATGTCCACCTGGTCGACGCTCAGCCGGCCGGAGTCGCCCATGCTCTCCAGCAGCGAGGTCAGGCCGTTGTAGGCATGCTGCGGTGCGATGACGCGTGAGCCGACCGGGACCAGGTGCAGCGCCGCGGCGATCGCGGCCATGCCGGAGGAGAACAGCAGGGCCGGGGTGGCCTGGGGGTCCGGCACCCCCTCGAGCGCGGCCAGCAGCTCCTCGGGCCCGTCCCAGGAGGGGTTGGACATCCGGCCGTAGACCCGGCGGTCGGCGCCGCCCCCGGCCTCCCATCCCACGAAGGTGGAGGTGAGGTGCACGGGCTCGTTGACGGGCGCGTCGACCTCCTTCGCGGGACGGGCGGCACTGACCAAGAGGGTTTCGGGATGCATGGGCCACATCGTACGTCCGCCGCCGGGCCCGGGTTGTGGATCGTTCGGCACCGTGACGCCGCCGCCGGTAGGCTGGACCGGTGACTGAGACGCCTGCTGCCGCCGTCCCCGCAGCCCGAGGGTGGGGCGTGTTCATCGCCTTCGAGGGCGGGGACGGTTCGGGCAAGTCCACCCAGGCCCGGTTGCTGGTCGAGCGGCTCCGGGCCGCCGGCCACGACGTGCTGCCGACCCGCGAACCGGGCGGGACCGACATCGGTGAGCGGCTCCGCGAGCTCGTCCTGGATCCGCGGTACGCCCCCATCGATGCCGTCACCGAGGCCCTGATGTTCGCCGCCTCCCGGTCCGCGCACGTGCGCCAACTGGTGGTCCCGGCCCTGGCGGACGGGCGGATCGTGGTCACCGACCGCTACGTGGACTCCTCCGTGGCCTACCAGGGCGCCGGACGGGACCTCGGCACCGCGACGGTGGCGCAGCTGAACGAGTGGGCCACCGACGGACTGCACCCGGACCTCACGGTCCTGCTGGACGTGGACACCGGCACGGCCGCCGCCCGGAGGGTCCTGCGCGAGCAGTCGGCCGGGGGCGCCGGGCCGGACCGGATGGAGTCCGAGCCGGAGCCCTTCCACGCGCGCATCCGGGCGGCCTTCACCCACCGCGCGGACGCCGACCCGGGCCGGTACCTGGTGCTGGACGCCGCGCGGCCGGTTCCGGAGCTGGCCGAGGAGGTGCTGGGGCGGGTCACCGGGCTCCTGGACCAGCGGGACCGCTCCGGGGCGATGGCCACCGACGGGACACGCTCCGAGGGGAGCCGGCCATGACCGCGCCCTCCCCCGTCCCCGCGGACCAGACGACCCCGGCCGCCCTGGCGCCGGCCTGGGCCGACCTCGCCGGCCAGCAGGCCGCCGTCGAGCAGTTGTCACGGGCCGCCGCGGCGGACCGGCCCACGCACGCCTGGCTGTTCACCGGCCCCCCGGGATCCGGCCGGTCCAACGCGGCCCGGGCCTTCGCCCAGGCGCTGCAGTGCGAGGTCGAGGACCCGGACCGGCGCGGCTGCGGCAGCTGCCACGCCTGCCTCACCGTCGCCGCCGGGACCCACGCGGACGTGAAGGTGCTGGCCACCGAGAACGTCACCTACAAGATCGACGAGGTCCGCGACCTGATCGCGCTCGCCCAGGACCGTCCCACCTCCGGTCGCTGGCGCGTCTTCATCATGGAGGACGCCGACCGGATGACGGAGCGGGCCACGAACGTGCTGCTCAAGGCGATCGAGGAACCGCCCGAGCGGACCGTCTGGATGCTGTGCGCCCCCTCCCCCGCGGACGTGCTGGTCACCATCCGTTCCCGCTGCCGCCAGGTGGGCCTGCGGATCCCCGCGGTGCGCGCCGTGGCGGACCTGCTGGTGGAACGCGACGGCCTGGACCCGGACCTGGCCCTGTTCGCCGCCCGGGCCTCCCAGTCCCACGTGGGCATGGCCCGGCGCCTGGCCCGGGACGAGGGATCCCGGTCGCGCCGTGAGTCGGTGGTGCACCTGCCCCTACGCGTCAAGGCCACCTCGGACGCCGTGGCGATGGCCAAGGAGCTCGTGGAGGTCACCCAGCAGGAGGCCGCCTCCTCCGCCGAGGTCCGCAATGCCGAGGAGCGGCGGAACCTGTTGCGGTCGCTCGGCCTGGCCGAGGACGAGAAGGTCCCGGCCAAGCTCCGCCACCACGTCAAGAGGCTCGAGGACGCCCAGACGGCGCGGAACAAGCGTGCCGTGCACGACACCCTGGACCGGGCCATGATCGACCTCACGGGACTGTTCCGGGACGTGCTGGCCCTGCAACTGGGCACCGACGCCGAACTGGTCAACGAGCACCTGCGCGACGAGCTGGCCTCCTACGCCCGGGCCGCCTCCCCGGAACGCACCGTGGAGCGGATCGACGCCGTCTCCACGGCCCGGCGCCGGCTGGCCGGCAACGTCCCGCCCCTGCTGGCGCTGGAGGCGATGGCCACCAGCTTCCTGCCGGACCGGATCCTCGACCGACGACCGCCCGACCATCCCTGAGAGGCCCCGCGTGCGCCAGCGTCCCCGTGCTTCCCTCCGCCCCCGCGGCAGCAGTCCCCGCCGTCCGGTGCCCCTGCTCGCCGGCCTGCTGGCCGCGGGCCTGTTCCTGACGGGTTGCACCCCCGATGGCGGGGCCGGCGGCGGGACGGGCACCGGCACGGAGGGGACGACGTCGGGAGGCGGGCAGGAGGCCACCGGCGGGGCCGCCGGCCCCGGGACAACCGCCCCCGGGGAGGTGCCCGACGGCCTCGGGGAGTACTACGACCAGGACCTGCAGTGGCAGGACTGCGAGCAGGACCGGGGCGGCTTCGAGTGCGCGACCGCGAGCGCCCCGCTGGACTACGCCGACCCGGGCGGGGACAGCATCGACCTGGCCCTGGTCCGCTCGGCCGGGGCCGGGGAGGACGCCCCGCACCTGCTGGTCAACCCCGGCGGACCGGGCGTCTCCGGCGTGGACATGGTGGTCGAGGGGCTGGACTACGCCGTCTCGGCGGACGTCCGGGAGCACTACACGGTGGTCGGCTTCGACCCCCGCGGCGTGTCCCGTTCCGCCCCCGTCACCTGCCTGACGGACGAGGAGATGGACGAGGCCCGGGAGGGCCACATCGACCCCTCCACGGACGAGGGACTCGACCAGCTGCGCGAGTCCGCCCGCGAGTTCGCCGAGGCCTGTGAGGAGCACACCGGGGAGGTCCTGGGCCACGTGGACACCGAGAGCTCGGCCCGGGACATGGACCTGTTGCGCGCGGTGCTCGGGGACGACCGGCTGAACTTCCTGGGCTTCTCCTACGGCACCGACCTGGGGGCCACCTACGCGGGGCTGTTCCCGCAGAACGTGGGACGCATGGTGCTGGACGGCGCCATGGACCCGTCCCTGCCCGAGTCCGAGGTGACCCTGGCCCAGGCCGCCTCCTACGAGGAGGCCCTGGCGTCCTGGGCGGAGTACTGCCTGGCCGGCAGCGACTGCCCCCTCTCCGGGACCCCGGAGGACGCGGTGGCCCAGGTCCGGCGCCTCCTGGAGCAGGTGGAGCAGTCCCCGATGACCGCCTCGGACGGACGCCAGGTCCCGGCCAGCACGTTCGTGTCCGGGATGATCCTCGCGCTCAACGCCGACGAGAGCTGGCCCGTGCTGACCACGGCCGTCCAGGACGCCCTGGACGGCAACCCCGACCTGATGCTGCACCTGGCGGACCTCGGTGCCGGACGGGACGAGGACGGCACGTACGACTCGAACGTCACCGCGGCGATCACCGCCGTCAAGTGCCTCGACGGGCCGGCGCCGGCGGACACGCAGGTCCTGCGCGAGCAGGCCGCGGAGCTGGACGAGGCCTCCCCGACCCTCGGCCGGTTCCTGGCCTACTCCGGGTTGTACTGCGCCGTGTGGCCCGAGGCCCCGGTGAGCGAACCGGCCCCGGCCAGCGCTCCGGGCGCGGCGCCCATCGTGGTCGTCGGCACCACCGGGGACACCGCGACCCCCTATGAGTGGGCCTCGGTCCTGGCCGAGCAGCTGGAGTCGGCCGTCCTGGTGACCTGGGAGGGCCAGGGCCACACGGCCTACGGGCGGGCCGGGGACTGCATCGAGGACGCCGTGGACGCCTACCTGGTGGAGGGGACCGTGCCCGAGGACGGGCTGACCTGCCCCTAACGCCCGCGGGGCCGCGGGCGGCGGTGACCGGTTCAGGTGGCCGGTGCAGGTGGCCGGCCGGGGACGAGCCCCGTCAGCGGCCCCGGACCAGCGCCGGGATGTCCCGGACGGAGGGCACGACGGCGGTGGCACCGGCCGCCGTCAGCGCCGGCCCGTCGTGGTAGCCGGAGAGCACGCCGACCGTGAGCCCGGCCCCCGCGCGCTGACCGGCGCGGATGTCCCCGACCGTGTCGCCCGCGACCAGCACGGAGCGGACGTCGTCCAGGTCCAGGGCCAGCAGGGCGGTGAGGATCATGTCCGGGTAGGGCACGCCCCGGCCCGCGTCCGAGGGGCAGAGGCTCAGGTCCGAGACGCCCATCCATCCCAGGGACTCCAGGATCATGTTCTGCGTGTGCCGGGCGAAGCCGGTGGTCAGCACGATCTTCATCCCCGCCTCGCGCAGTTCGGCCATGGCCTCGGCGGCCCCCTGCACCGGCCGCACCCCGCGCTCGGCGAGCAACTCGTCGTAAGCGGTCTCGAAGCGCCGGTTGGCCCGCCGGGCGCTGACCGCGTCCTCGCTGAAGAGCGAGCGGAAGACCTCGTGGCGGGGGGTGCCGCGGGACCGCCGGAAGTAACCCACCATCGCGTCATGCCGGGAGCCGCCCCCTTCGATCCCCTCCTCGCGGAGGGCCGTGCTGAACGCGTCGTCCTGCAGGCCGCCCTCCTCGACCGTGGTGCCGGACATGTCGAGCACGGCCAGCCTCAGGGGGCGCACCGGTTCCAGGGCGGGCCCCGGGCGGGTGGTGGAGGGCATCGTCACGTCCGTTCTCCCCTCGACGACGGCCCGGGCAGGTGCCGGGGTCTCGTTCATGGTCGTCCCACTCCACAGCACCCAGCTGTCCGGGGGTTGGCCGTGAAGTGAACGTCATCTGTGGGTTGTGGACCGTGCCGGGCACCCCGGTCTCCCCCGTCCGGTGTCCGCTGCAGGACACGCTTTGCCCGGCAGGCCACCCTGCCGCTACCATGGACAGCCGTGGCACCCGCACGGCGGGCGCCACGGAAACGCCTCCTTAGCTCAGCTGGCCAGAGCAGCTCCCTCGTAAAGAGCAGGTCGCCGGTTCGAATCCGGCAGGGGGCTCCAGGAAACCTCCCCGAGACGGCGCACGCCGCTCGGGGAGGTTTTTTCATGCCTGGCGGGTGCCTTCCACGGCTTGCCCGCGCGCCTGCCCTCCAGCGACCCTTGCATACCCCCGGGGGTATGCAGCATACTGGGTGCACGGGCCCCGCCCGCGGCGGGACGACGACCCGCTGTCCGGTTTTGGCCAGGACGGCGTACGCCCCGCCTGTCGCCCACGAATCCGCAGACCCTTGAGGAGCAGCCTTGTCCGAGATCACCATCACCGAGGCAGACCAGCGCCGAGCCCAGGACCAGGTCCTGGACGTACGCGAGGACTTCGAGGTCGCCGAGGGAATGATCCCCGGCGCCATCCACATCCCCATGGACCAACTGGGCACGCGCCTGGACGAGCTGGACCGGACACGGCCGGTGATCGTGGTGTGCCGCAGCGGCAATCGCAGCGCACGGGTGGCCGAGGCCCTCGAGGCGGCCGGTTACGCCGCGGACACCATGGGCGGCGGGATGGTCGCCTGGCAGCGCGCCGGCCTGCCGGCGGGTTGACCCACGATCCCGGGGCCTGCCCGTCGGCCCCCGGAGTGCGTGGTCAACGCCCGGGGCGGAGCGTTTCCGCCTCCTCCACCGCCGCGATGACCTTCTCGGCCCGGCGTCCCACGGACTGCAGGGAGGACTGGCCAAGCCGGAACATGGCGGCCGCCTGGGCGGTGGTGGCCAGGTCGTTGGCGGCCCGGGACAGCACCCGGTGCAGGTCCGAGACGGGCGCCGGGACCTCCATCCCGTGCTCCGGGTGTTCCCGCCGGGCCTCGACGCACAGCCGCCGGACCCGCGGCAGCAGCTCGGCCAGCACGTTGCCGGCGTTCACCAGCCCGTTCATCTCGTCCTGCGGGACGCTCCCGCTGCGCTGCGCCTCGTCCACGACCTGCCAGTAACGGTCCAGGGACCGGGCGAACCAGTCATAGCAGCGGCGCCACAGGTCGGTGCCGAGCTCGCGATCGTCCTTGCGCCGCTGGCGTCCGCGTGCGAACGGCCCGGCCATCACGGGCGGTGCCGCTGCGCGCCGGGGTGCACGGCGTCGGCGGTGTCTGCGGCGGCGGCCTCGGTGACGAGCAGTACCTTGCCGGTGCGGTCCGCCTCCTCGAAACGGTCCTGGGCCTGTGCCGCACGGTCCAGGGGGAAGGCGGTGTCCGTCGTCGTGCGGATCTTCCCGGCGCTGACGAGGGGCCAGACCTGGTCGCGGACCTGGCGCATGATCTCCGCCTTCTCCTGCACCGGACGCGGCCGCAGCAGGGTCCCGGTCACCGAGCCGTTGACGCCCATCAGCTTCCCCAGCGGCAGGGTCCCCGACCCCCCGCCCTGCAGGCCGATGACCACCAGGCGGCCGCCCCGGGCCAGGGCGTCGACGTTGCGCTCGAGGTACTTCGCCCCGATGACGTCCAGGATGACGTCCGCGCCGTACCCGCCGGTGATCTCCCGCACGCGCTCCACGAAGTCCTCCTCGCGGTGGTTGATGGCAGCCTCCGCCCCCAATTCGAGGCAGCGCTCGAGCTTCTCCGGGCTGCCGGCGGTGGCCAGCGGACGCGCCCCCAGCGCGGCCAGCAACTGCAGCGCGAAGGAGCCGATGCCCCCGGTGCCGCCATGGACGAGGACCCAGTCCCCGGCCTGGACGCCCGCCTCCATCACGAGGTTGGACCAGCACGTGGCGGCCACCTCGGGCAGGCCGGCCGCATCGATGAGGGAGACGCCGTCGGGCACCGGGACCACCTGTCCCTCCGGGACCGCGACGTACTCGGCGTACCCCCCGCCGGTGAGCAGGGCGCAGACGGGCGTGCCGAACTCCCAGGGCCCGACGCCGGCCCCGGTCTCCTCGATCGTCCCGGAGACCTCCAGCCCCGGCCCGTCCGGGGCGCCGGGAGGGACCGGGTAGTTCCCCGCCCGCTGCAGCAGGTCCGCCCGGTTGATGCCGGCCGCGTGCACCCGGATGAGCACCTCCCCCGGTCCCGCGACGGGGATCTCGGAGTCCACGACGGTCACGACCTCACGACCGCCGGCGCCGGTGTAGGAGATGGCCTGCATGGTCGGGTGGGACGCGTCCCGGGGCTGCGTGGTCATGGTTCCTCCGTGGCTGTGGGCAGTCGGTGCGCGCCGAACGCGCGCGGGCAGGGCTTTGTCCATGATCTCCCGTCAGGCCGGTTCCCTGCCACCCGCACGGCAACCGGGCGCCGGCCGTCTAGACTGGACCTTCTGGATGGTTGTCCGAGCGGCCGAAGGAGCTGGTCTTGAAAACCAGTGTGCGGTAACCCCGTGCCAAGGGTTCGAATCCCTTACCATCCGCGTGAATAAAGGGAAGCGGCCCCGCTCAGCGGGGCCGCTTCCTTTGTCTCCGAAGCCGATCAGGCCCCATGCTTGGCCGAACTTTGGCAATCAGTGCGAGGCGCCGCGCGCGGGATCATGCCCGCGCGCTGCTCTGCGGCGGCCTCCCCGACCCCCGGCAGCAGGTGTCCGTACGTGTCCACGGTGAGCTTGATCGTCGAATGGCGCAGCACTTTGGACACCACGGCCACGTCCACGCCGGCCGCGATCATCAAGGACGCCGTGCCGTGCCGCAGATCGTGCAGCCGCACGCGCCTGAGCGGCCGCTGCGGGCCTTCTGGCTTCTCCGCATCCACAGGGACGGTCACGTCCTCCTGAAGCACCAGGAACCGGGCCGTGAGCCAACTCGGCCGGATCGGCGTACCGTCCTCCCGGGCGAACACGAGTCCGTGGTCCCGGTACGCACTGCCCCACGCCTCCCGTTCCTCCCCCTGGGTTAGTTGCTGGGACAGCAGGACGGAGACGGTGCCGGCGTCCAAGTGCACGACGGCGGCGCTGTCGTCCGTCTTCGGCGCGGTGATCCCGATTCCCGGGATGCGTTTGGCCGCAGTACTGGCAGTTAGCCTCGATCGCCTGAAGGTTTACCTGGACAACCTGCTGACGGATGACGACCCGGCGGCGCACGGGGTCCACGTCATCCCAGCGCAGTCCTAGAGCCTCGCCCCGGACTGAGCATTGACTGTGCGCAAGACGGACCATGTCAAACAGCTATAGTCCCCCTCAGCGTCGACACCGCTACGTCTAGAGGACACCTATCCTCCGGCGCCCCATGCAGAACTGGTTAAGGAGCTCGAACTTGTCCAAGTCAGAGATTCGGGACAGCGTTATCCATGATTTGGAAGACCGGGTCCGTAAGGATAAGTATTCAAAGTATTTAAAGTCCATGCGATTGGTCCGCATTAGAGGCTTTTCGGACGCTTCTGTTCGGTTCGATTTCCCAGTGACTGCTCTCATTGGGCCTAACGGAGCGGGCAAGACCACAATTCTTGGTGCGGCCGGTCTAATTTATAAGTCTGTCCCTCCTCGCAGATTTTTCGCCAAGAGTGGAAGTTATGACGAAGCGATGAGGGACTGGAAGATCGAGTACACCGCTCTCGACGCACCCTCCGGTTCAAAGAAGTTGGGAAGTGTGGTAACACGCACCGCCAGCTATCTAAAGGCGAGATGGAACAGAGACCCACTTGAGCGGTCAGTGCTGATTATAGGCATTAATCGAACGCTGCCAGCCAGCGAACGAAAAGACTTATACAAGTTCGTAGGAGCCGATTTTGAGGGCGACTCCGAAACTATCTTCAGCACTCGAGTTGTCGACGCTGTTCAAAAAATTCTCGGCAAGTCAGCGGACAAGTACCTGACCGTAGGGTCCAAACTCGCTTCCGCAGAGATTTTCGCCATGAGGGACGAGAGTGACCCAACTGCGGGGTACTCGGAGTTTCATTTTGGCGCTGGAGAAGCGAGCATAATCCGAATTGTCAGTCAAATTGAATCGGCACCCGATGACTGCCTTATGCTGATCGAGGAAATAGAGAATGGGCTTCATCCCGTAGCAGTACGTCGCTTGGTCGAATACTTGATCGAAGTCGCAAAAAGGAAATCCTGTCAGGTGGTTTTCACTACACACTCCAACTCAGCACTTGCCCCCTTACCTGACGATGCCGTTTGGTCTTGTTACGGGGGCAAAGCAACGCAGGGCAAGCTAGACGTGGAGGCTTTGAGAACACTAACTGGCGAAATTTCATGCGAGGTGGCGGTCTTCGCCGAAGATGCTTTCGGGGCGCTATTTGCAGAAGTCAGTCTCAGGAGCATTGCCGCTCGCCAAGGTCTGAGGATGCAGTCGGTGCAAATTCACAAAATGGGGGGTGCGTCGCCTACACGAGACCACACCAGATTCCATAACGGAAACCCCACTGCAAAGTTCCCAGCGATTGCGTTTGTTGATGGTGACAAGAGAGCTGAGGGGGAATTCAATCCACGACAGACTGTATTCGAAAACGTGGAAGGTTTCGATCTGGTCTATGCGCCCGGTGATTCACATCCAGAAGCAGCGGTATTCAGTGACATCGCCGAGAACTTGGAGACCGGTAAAAATCTCCTGGGGAAACTAACTCAGCGACTGATGCTGGATACGGATGCCCAAAGCCGCGTACGCGATTCAATAGTGGCTAGAAGCAACACCAACCGTGATCCCCACGTGATTTTCGCGCAGATCGGGGAGGATTTGGATTTCTTGCCTGAGGCAACTGTCGCACGAGCTTTCGTGTCAATATGGTGCGACACCTTCGAGGACCGTGTCATGGATGTTTGGGGTCCGGCTCTTCCCTTCCTGCCCTTCACCGTGGCAGATAAAGCGAACGGAAATTCAAGCGAGGAATAGAAGAACTTTCTCTATCCGAGTGTGGTGATGCATTGAATCTGCCCGGTTTCAGCAGCGATCGGCAGCTGTTAAGCGCATACAGATTTGGGAATTCTTTCCGCAGATAAACCTGAAGAGGGCCAGCCGAAACGGCTGGCCCTCTTCCATTTCCGAAAGTTCTCACGACACCCCAATTCCATGCTCACGTGAGACACCACCGATCAGCAAGGTCGCCGCCCGCTTGCGTAACGCGAGAACGTTATTTACAACATGTCCGAAGGGACTGCTGCACCGATAGGTGACAGGGTGGGTCAGGCTGCCTAAGCGGCAGCTGTGGTCATGATGGTCTCGTATTCGATGGGGGTCAATCGGCCCAGGGATGATTGCCTGCGGCGGCGGTGGTAGGTCCGCTCGATCCAGGTGACGATCGCGAGCCGCAGCTCCTGGCGGGTGGCCCACCGGCGACGATCCAGGACGTTCTTCTGCAGCAGCGCGAAGAAGCTCTCCATCGCGGCGTTGTCCCCGGCCGCCCCGACCCGGCCCATGGAACCGACCATGGCGTGGCGGTGCAGGGCGCGCACGAACTTTCGGCTTCGAAATTGAGATCCTCGGTCCGTGTGGACCACGCAGCCGGCCACGTCACCGCGGCGGGCGACGGCGTTGTTGAGCGCCGCGACCGCGAGCCGGGACTTCATCCGGTCGCTGATGGAGTAGCCCACGATCCGGTTGGAGTACACGTCCTTGATCGCGCAGAGGTAGAGCTTGCCCTCCGCGGTGCGGTGTTCGGTGATATCGGACAGCCACAACGCGTTCGGCCCGTCGGCGGCGAACCGGTGACGGGTCGCGCCGTGCTCGTCGAGGTAGGCGCACAGGTCGTCGTGGACCGGAGGGCCAGGCGTCTTGCCGTTCTTGCCGCGTTTCTTGCCGAACGCCGACCACCAACCGTTGGTCGAGCAGATCCGCCAGGCGGTGCGCTCGGCCATCGGTTCACCGGCATCCCGGGCCTCCTCAACCAGGTACCGGTAGCCGAACTCCCGGTCATCGGTGTGGGCGTCGAACAGGGCGTTGGCGCGGTAGGCCTCGGTGAGTTCGGCGGTGGCGACCGGGGTGGCGAGCCAGCGGTAGTAGGGCTGGCGGGAGAGCTTCAGGACCCGACACGTCACCATGACGGGGATACCGTCGGCGGCGAGCTCCTTCACGAGCGGGTAGAGCCTTTTGACGGCAGGTTGGCCTGCGACAGGTAGGCCGCCGCCCGGCGCAACACCTCGTTCTCCTGCTCCAGCAACCGGATGCGCTTCTTGGCCTCGCGCAGTTCCGCGTTCTCCGCTGCGGGCGTTCCGGGCCGGGCGCCGTCCTCGACCTCGGCCTGGCGTATCCAGTTGCGCACACAGGACTCGGCGATGCCGAAATCCGCGGCGATCTGCTTGATCGTTTGGCCTGCTTCACGGTTGCGGACGACGTTCACGACGTCGTCGCGGAACTCCTGGGGATAGGGCTTGGGCACGGTGTTCATCCTTCCAGCAACGCCTCACAGCGTCACAGATCAGATGTCACCTATTCGTGCAGCAGTCCCGAATGCCCCGAAGTGCATCTTGGTGCCAGAGGTGTGCCAACGGATCTAGTGCTTTGCCCTCCGTGCTCGGGGCGTCAATGCGTGTCAGCGTCGGGTCAGGTCAGTGTGGGATCTCGGCGGTGCCGGCGGCAGGTGGAGTAATGACGGATGCGCCTCTGCTGGCTCTGGGAACTGGGCAGGCCAGTCATGTCCTTACCGGACGCCATGGAGGTAAAGCCACAGGGCGACGAGAGGGCTCAACTGGCGCTTCAGGGATCAAATCGGAGCGTCGACAAAGGCGTCCCGCGACCGCTCAAGTCTCCGCGGCGAATCCTGGGGTGTGTTTGTGTTCCCAAGAAAAACGCGTCACACCCTGTGGCACATGTGGGAGCTACAGGATAGCTATGGTTCTCGACAAGGTGGGAATCCGGTGGGCAGAAGTCGATCCCACTCAAGACGATGCCGTCCTGGACTAGAGCACCGATGACCTCAACTTCAGCCCCCCATCTGCATCGTCCAGGACAGCACCAGCAACGACCACCGGTTGGGCTTTCGTCCCGATCATATTGACCGCATCGCTGCACCCCCAATCTAGCCGCCCAGGCAATCAACTTACGGTACGACAACCTCAGGATTATTCGGTCCCGTGGGCGGGTAGAGAACCGGTGGGTGGGCTCCGTCCCACGGACCGGGCAGAGGGATCTCGTACGACGCGCTGTGAAACTGCGCCACGCTGCCGGTGCAGCGCGCGTCTGCGAAGCTGACGTCACCGCCCGTGAACCGTGCCTCGTTGAAGTTCACGGCCCCTCCGGCCACTTTTGCGAGTTGGAAGTCGACCTCTCCTCCCGTGAACTGTGCACCGTGGAATGTGACGGTCCCGCCGTCGATTCTCGCGGCCATAAAGTTGACATGCCCGCCAGTGAACTTCGCAGCGATGAAGTCGACCTCCCCGCCGGTGATGTGGGCGAAATGGAAGCTGACCTCGCCGTCAGTGAACTTGGCTATTCCGAAACTGATGTCCCCGCCGGCGATTGTCGCAAACTCGAAGTTGACGTTCGCTCCGGTGAACTGCGCCCCCTGGAAGATGAGGTTCCCTCCGGTGAACCTCGCAGATTGGAAGCCGACATCCCCTCCGGAGAACCTCGCGTCCCGAAAGGTCACAACGCCACTCGTGAACTGAGCACTGTTGAAACTAACAGTGCCTCCGGTGAACTGTACGTCTGCGAAGCTGTGGTCCCCCGCGAAGGTAGCCCCGGTGAAGTCGAAGTCCATTCCGCACCAGGAGGACGCTTCATCCGGGTCCTGTAGGTGAGCGGCGATTACGCGTGTGATCGTCTGCCGCACCTCATTCTCGCTGCGCTTTTCCGTATCCTCTGCGCTCTTCAACTGAGGAGTCCGGAAATACGCACAGAGAAGTTCGACGCACACCTGAGCATCTTGCCTGTTGGACCGGGCGAGCCAGTCATCCGCCAAAGCAGCCAGGGAATACACGCCGGCTAGGCGGACGGCAGCCGACTCATGGCCTAATTGCTCGGCTGCCGCCGCATACCGATCGCGCAGCCGCGAGACCTTCTCAGCATCATGGCGTTCCTGGTCCCGGTCGTACCGGTCCCGCTCCAGATGATGACGACCTTGCTCCAAGTCGTACCGCTTTTGCTCCAGGTCATAACGTTCCTGCTCCAAAGCATGCGTGGCATCCAGGTTCTTCTGACGCAAGACTCCAATGGCTCCGGCCGCTCCGCCACCTAACAGCACCGCAGCGGGCACCGCACTTCGCAGAAGACTGCCGAGCCTCCGATTCTCGTGGACCATCCATGGCAAATCCTCGCCTGCGGCGGCTGCAAGCAACACCACCACCAGGTAAGTGGCAACGGCCAAAATCACCATGCCCAAGAGCGCCCACCGCAGGATTGCCCACGTGGAGACTTCCCTATCTGGTTTCTCAGAATCGTCTTCCCCAGGTTTCAACTAGCGCCTTTCCAACCCCACCGCAGCGACCGAATCGGATAGAAGCCTGTCACACCACGGGAGACTCCCCGAACATGGCTCCTCCCCGGAACAGCGGGCCTTGTGCCGAATTAGGGGTACCTACAGATCAGCGACCCGGTGCGGGTTGATTCGCATTACACTGACGCAGCACTCAGCCCAGACCGGGTCGCATTGCGGATGCCAGACCTATGATGACTGATCAAGTGTTTTGCGACCGAGCTCGGGACGAACGCCGTATGTCGTCCGGTGAAAGGCTACCCACCTGGCCACATGGGCTAGGTGGAGGGCGTCGGCCCTATGCATCCGGGAAGATCATGTGCTTGTTCTTCTCCAGAAACTCCCGCCTCCTCTGGTCAGCTTCTTCGGCCCGGTTATGCAGGACCAGAAGGGGATCGTCAACCCGCCTGACCACGACGGGGCCAACGGCCCAGTTCCTACCCTGAGCCTCACTCCGAGCGTCATACGCCTCGAGAAGTTCTTCCGTCGCGGTCTGGTGAGCGCGCAGCAGATCCTTGTATTGATTGCGGATCATGACCTCACGAGGGACGTACTGAGCACGGCACGAGCACTCACCCCACTCTGTAGGATCTTGGGTCGGTTTCTGGCATCCGGATTGATCGTGATAGTCCTCAGAATGATTGCAGGTGCAATTTCCGATTAGGGGCATATGGGAAAAATACAGGCGGGTGAGCATAATCTCGAACTGGACCGCTAATGGCGTAACAGTGCTGAGGGAGTGCCCCTATGAAGTTTCTAAATATCGTCTAGGGGGCCGCGCCGACCTTTACTGGCCACCCAACGTATACAGCGCCAAATCCACGTCGCGGTTCGTCCATTCCAGCGCGACCTGCTCACGAAGACTATCGATAGTTTCCATGTAGGTTGTGTACGTGTACCAGCGGGGAATTCTGCCGTTGATGAGGATGGACAGCCCCGTGCGTGCACGCCGGTCATAAACCGCCATTCTTTGGGGAGCCGCCGCCGTGAGGATGGCGGAGGCTACTGCATGCCCGTGACCACAACCGGGCAGCTCTCCTAAGATTCGGCGTGCGATATCGGCGGCATGGGCTAAGGGCACGGACTCATTCAGCGCCGCCTCCCTCGCACGAGCTGTACTTGCACGCACCTCGCTTTTGGGAGTACCCATGAGCTTGGCCATCCACGGGGTATTGGCCTGGAGTCGCTTCCACGCCCCAAGGGTCCCGATGTCGGCCTTGCCCAGACAGCCCAAGGCCTAAGCGCGGGCGGACACTTCCGTGAGGACCTCGTCGTAGTGGGGCGAGGCTTGCTCGTCGTACTTAGTCCTGACCGTCTGCAGCTGATTCGCCATGCGGGTCATAGACGCAACCTACTATTCGTGCCCTTCCCTCTGAGCGGTCCCGGATAACTTCGGTCCCGACTGTGGCCATTCTGTGGCCGCAGGCGCAGTAACGTCGCATCACGAGGGGGCACGAGACAGATGCAAATGCCCGTGATTCCGGGGAACTTGGGACACACCAGGACTTACCGAAACCCGCCATTCCGGGGTCGCCGAAACTTGAAAACCAGTGTGCGGTAACCCCGTGCCAAGGGTTCGAATCCCTGACCATCCGCTCTCCGCGGCATCACGCGCCGCATGCTCGCCTGTCAGACCTGGAACTGGTCCGCCGGGCCACAGCACCTGACGTAAGCCCTCCCGTTATTTTCGGCGTCACCGAGACTTCATGCGGGGGTGGTGCGATGATGGGACCGTCGTCTTTCTCGGACGGCGGTCGTCCACGCCGGAATCAGCCCCGTCGCCGGCTGGAACGCACCGTTTCTGGGGCACCAGAGGAACCACAGACTGATGCAGCCAAGGAAATCCTTGCTGGCCGGTGTGCTCACCGCGGGGCTCGTCATCGCCCCTGCTGCAGTGCTCCCGGCCTCCGCCGACACCACCGTCCCGACCGTGACCGCCGAGGAGGCCATCGAGGCCGCCGCCGTCCCGGCCGCAGAGGGCACGGAGAAGATCTCGCTCCTGAGCTTCAATGACTTCCACGGCGCCCTGTCCCCCGACTTCTCCGGCACGCAGTTCGCCGACACCGTGGAGGACTATCGCGCCGCGTTCGAGGCCGCCCAGGGTGAGGGGTCCACCCTGTTCACCAGCGCCGGGGACCTGATCGGCGCCTCGGCCTCGGTGTCCAACGTCCAGCAGGACGAACCGACCCTGGAGATCATGAACGCCCTCGGCCTGGACGTCTCGGCCGCCGGCAACCACGAGTTCGACAAGGGCCTGGACGACCTGCAGGACCGCGTGCTGGAGATCGCGGACTTCGACGTCCTCGCGGCGAACTTCGTGGACCCGGAGACCAAGGACCCGGTCCTGTCCTCCCACGAGGTGTTCGAGGTGGGCGGCGTCACGGTCGCCGTGATCGGTGCCGTGCCGAACAACCTCTACGCCACCACCACCGGCGCCGGCCTGGAGGGCAACGAGGTCCCGTACCACGTGGACGCCGTCAACGAGGTCGCCCGGATGCTCTCGGACGGCGTCGAGGACGAGGACAACGAGGAGGCCGACATCATCGTGGCCTCTTACCACGACGGCGCCGACGGCAACGGCTCGCTCGAGGAGGAGACCGCCCGCTCCGAGGTCTTCGAGCGCATCGTCAACGACACCGACCCGGCGGTGGACGTGATCTTCAACGGCCACTCACACCAGGCCTACGACTACGACACCACCGTCCCCACCGAGGACGGCACCAAGAACCGCCCGGTGGTGCAGGCAGGCCAGTCCGGCAACCTGCTCGCCGCCGTGGAGCTCGAGATCGACGCCGAGACCTCCGAGGTCCTCGGATACGAGTCCTCGCTGATCGAGCAGTCGGAACAGGACGCCGCAGCCGCAGCCGCGGAGTCCGAGGCCACCGCCGCCGTCTACGCCCTGGAACAGGCGGCCGTCGCGGAGTTCGAGGAGCTGCAGAAGACCGAGATCGGTGAGATCGACGCGTCGATCACCACCGACTACCAGGTGCGCATCGCGGAATCGGGCTCCTGGCGTGCCGGCGGCACCCGGCGGCAGGAGACCACCCTGGGCAATTGGGCCGCCAATGCCCTCAAGGACAGGGTCGCCCTGTCCAACCCCGCCGTCGACCTGGGCGTGACCAACTCCGGCGGGCTGCGCGCCGAACTGCTGTACGACCGGTTCACGGCGGGCGGTGAGTTCACCGCCAAGCCGACCGCCGCGCACGGGAAGGTGACCCTCGGTGAGGTCCTCGACTTCGCACCGTTCGGCAACACCCTGGTCTACTTCGACCTCCCGGGATCCTCGATCAAGCAGGTCCTCGAGGAGAACTGGCAGAACGGCCAGAAGACCAACCACCTGGGCTGGTCCGAGGAGCTGACCTACACCTTCGACGAGTCCCGTGCCCAGGACGACAAGGTCACCGGGATCTGGATCGGCGGCGAGCCGGTGGAGATGGACCAGATGTACACCATCGCCACCCTGTCCTTCCTGGGTGACACCTCCTGGGTCGGCACCGGCAACCGCGCCCCCGACGGCTACGAGGGCTTCGCCACCGGCCAGCAGGGCTACGTCGACCTGGGCATCATGGACAACCAGGCGTACCAGGAGTACATCCAGGCGCAGACCGCCGCCACCGGTGACATCCGCCCGGACTTCTCCAAGAACTCCGTGCAAGTGACCGGCGCACCCGGGACAGTGGCCCCCGGTGAGGAGATCGTCCTGACCCTGGACGACCTCGAGCTGGACTCCGACGGTGCCGGGGACGCCACCGGCGTCGCCGTCGCCTTCGAGACCGCCGACGGCACGGTCACCGAGCTCGGCTCCCAGGCCATCGCCGCCGAGGGCGAGACCGCCACCCTCACCGGGATCTCCGCTCCCGGGACCGCGGCCGAGGGCACCCTGGTCATGACCGTGACCTACGACGACCGGTACGCCTCCACCTCCGAGGTGCGCCTCCCGCTCAGCGTCACCGGCACCGGCCAGCCGGGTGCCGGCACGGACAACCCGAACAAGGGGCCCGGCAACGACAGCGGCCGGGACAACCCGAACAAGGGCCCCGGCAACAACAGCGGCAACCACGACGGCGGCCGCGCCCCCGGTGCGAACCAGGGCAACGGCACGGTCCCGCGCTCGTCCTGACCCGACGCACTGACATGGACGGAACACCGGCCGTCACGGTGATGCCCCCGGGATTCGTCCCCGGGGGCATTGCCGTCCCCGGGCCCGGCCGGAGGGTACCGCGCCGCCGTCCCCCCGCGGCCAACCGCCGGACACCGGCCGTTCAGCGTCGCATGTGACCATGTCAACCGTCCTTCACCGCTCGCACCCCACCGAAAGTGACTCCATGAAGACCACCCACCGACTGACCGCCGTCGGGGCCTCGTTGGCCCTGCTGGCCGCGGCCGTCGTCGTCCCCGCCCAGGCCTCGCCGGACGGTGACGACGTCGTCATCAGCGAGGCCTACACGAACGGCGGGTCGGCCAACGCCGTCTACACGCACAAGTTCGTCGAGCTCCACAACCCCACGGACTCCCCGGTCTCGCTGGAGGGCTGGTCCCTGCAGTACCGGTCCTCCGGCGGCAGCTCGGCCCCGACCGGCGTCGCGCGGCTCTCCGGTACGATCCCCGCCCAGGGGTACTACCTGGTCCAGGGCAGCTCGAACGGCTCCGCCGGCCGGGCCCTGCCCGCCCCGGATGCCACCACGGGCGTGTCCTTCTCTGGCACCAGCGGGACCCTGGTGCTCTCCGACCAGTCCGCGGCCCTGACGGGACTGTCCACCGGTTCGGTCCTCTCCGGCCGGGACGAGCGAGTGGTCGACCTGCTGGGCTACGGTTCCTCGAACACCTTCGAGACCGCCGCGGCGCAGTCCCCGTCCGCCAACTCGGACCCGAGGTCGATGAACCGTGCCGCCGGTGGTGTGGACACGGACGACAACTCGGCCGACTTCAGCCTGTCCGGGACCGTGACGCCGGCGAACTCCTCCTCACAACCGGGCGACCCCGGTGACCCGGCCGACCCGGCACCCGAGGATCCCGTCACCCCCACCGAGGTCACCCCCATCGCCCGGATCCAGGGCTCCGGGGAGACCACCCCGCTGGCCGGGCAGGTCGTGACGACCCGCGGCGTGGTCACCGCGGTGTACTCCACCGGCGGCTACGAGGGCTACTACCTGCAGACCGCCGGCACCGGCGGTGACGCCGGTGCCGGTGACGGCGACGGCGACGGCGCCTCGGACGGCCTCTTCGTCTACTCGCGGGACACCGTGGACGACGTCGCCCTCGGTGACCACGTCCAGGTCACGGGCACGGCCGGCGAGCACTACTCCCTGACGCAGCTGACCGTGGCCGACGGCGGCGTGAAAATCCTCGACGAGGACGCCGCGGTGGAACCCACGGAAATGGAGTTCCCGCTCACCGAGGCCGAGAAGGAGGCCCACGAGGGCATGCTCATCGCTCCCGCCGGCGACTGGACGATCACGGACAACTACGACGTCAACACCTACGGCTCGCTGGGCATCGTGCCCGGGGACAGCCCGCTGCTGAACCCGACGACGGTCGCCGAGCCGGGTGCCGCGGCCCAGGCCGTGATGGCCGAGAACGACGAGAAGCTCATCGTCCTCGACGACGGCGCCGGCACGAACTTCATGCGCTCCCCCGGGAACCAGGACGCCCTGCCGTACCTGGACCTGGACGACCCGGTGCGCGTGGGCTCCGGAGTCGACTTCACCACCCCGGTGATCCTGGACTTCCGCTACGGCGCCTGGAGCTTCCAGCCGCTGGCGCACCTGACGGACGAGAACGCCGACCAGGTCCAGCCCGCCCGGTTCGAGGACACCCGGACCGGGGAGGAGGCGCCCGCCGAGGTCGGCGGCACCGTCTCCGTGGCCACGTTCAACGTGCTGAACTACTTCACCACCCTGGGGAACCGGTTCGAGTCCTGCGAGGCCTACGAGGACCGCGAGGGCAACCCCATCACGACCAACCGCTGTGATCCCCGCGGCGCCTACGACGAGGTCAACCTCGAACGCCAGCAGGCCAAGATCGTCGAGGCCGTCAACGGGCTGGACGCCTCGGTCATCGGCCTCGAGGAGATCGAGAACTCCGCCGCCTTCGGGCAGGACCGGGACCACTCGCTGGCCACCCTGGTCGAGGCGCTGAACGCCGACGCCGGCTCCGAGAAGTGGGCGTATGCCGAGACCCCGTCGGTCACCCCGGACCTGGCCTCCCAGGACGTCATCCGCAACGCCTTCATCTACCAGCCGGAGGCCGTGGAGACGGTCGGGGAGTCGGTGATCCTCGACGACCAGGTCGCCTTCGACAACGCCCGCGAGCCACTGGCGCAGGTGTTCCAGCCCGTGGACGGGGATGAGTCCACCCGGTTCATCGCCATCACCAACCACTTCAAGTCCAAGGGCTCGGGCTCCGGCGAGGGCAACACGGACATCGGCGACGGCCAGGGTGCCTCCAACGCGGACCGCGTGGCCCAGGCGGAGGCCCTGGTCGCCTTCGCGGCGCAGCTGCAGGACAACACCGGCGTGGACAAGGTCCTGCTCATCGGCGACTTCAACTCCTACGAGAAGGAGGACCCCATCCGGGTCATGGAGGACGCCGGGTACGTCTCGCAGGCCCCGAAGACCGGTGAGCACACCTACGCCTTCGACGGCTCGGTCGGCTCCCTGGACGGCATCCTCACCAACGCCGCCGCCGAGGCCACGGTGACCGGTGCCGACGTCTGGGACATCAACGCCGACGAGTCCGTGGCCCTGGAGTACTCGCGCTACAACTACGTCAACGAGATGCTCTACGCCGCAGACCAGTGGCGTTCCTCGGACCACGACCCGGTCCTGGTCGGCCTCGACCTCGCACCGGCCGACGCGGAGGAGCCGGGCGAACCGCGCGAACCGGGCAACGGCGCGGACAACCCGAACAAGGGCCCGGGTCACAACAGCGGCAACCACGAGGGCGGCAACGCCCCGGGCCAGAACAACGGCGCGGGCCAGGACAACGGCGCGGGCACCCCGGGCCGGGGCGGGGACCACCCGCACGGGGGCCCGGGCCACGACCATGGCCAGGGCACGGGCGGCGGCCACCCCGGCCGTCCCTGATCCGCAGGCCGCTCCACCCCGCTGAGACTGGCTGACGCCCCGGCCGCGGGGACGGTGCCCCCGGGACCTGACCGGTCCCGGGGGCCCCGTCGTCAGCGGCCCAGGAGCTCCCAGACCGCGCGGGCGGCCGCGTCCGCATCACCGAGCGTCCGGGCGCGGCCGTCCGGGTCCTGCCCGGCCTCTGCGGCGATCGCGGTGCCCCACTGCACGGAGGCCAGCTGCAGGCCGAGGACGAACACGCGCTCGTGCACCCGCCCCTGGGCGTCCTTGAGCCGGTAGGGCCGCCCCGTGACGTCGAAACCGCGCCCCGGAAGCACCTCCCCCTCCTCGTCCTCCACCGCGTACGGCACGGCCGTGCCGTCCTTCAGCAGCGAAGCCACCAGGGCCGAGGAGGACTGCTGCACCCGGTTCGCCGGCATCATCGCCTCGACCATCCACCGCCCGTGGTGCACGTCCAGCGCGGCCTCGTCGGTGCCCACCTGCGGGCTGGAGACCGTGAACAGGGACCGGCCGGCGTCGGCCTCGAACTGCGGGTCCGGCCCCACGAACCGGACCAGTCCGGCCCGGGCCAGGGCCAGCAGCTGCTCCACGCGCAGCAGGGGCGGTCCGGAGGCCAGCCCCTCGACCAGGACCTCGAACCATCCGGACACGTCCCGCCGGCGGGAGGCATCGGTGATGCGCCGCTCCGCTACCAGGCGCTTCACCTCCAGCCGCGCGGCGTGCAGGGTGCCGATCGCGACCATCAGCGGGGAGTCCTCCCCCGCCGCGGCCTCGGCGCAGACACCCGCCAGGAAGTCGACGACCTCCTCCTGGTACTCGGCCCCCGAGTCGAACACCTGCCGTTCGAACGGCCGGGCGAGGGCGCGGATGTCCAGGAAGGGCATCCCCGGCTGGTAGGTGTGCAGCAGCTCCTGGGCGTGGTGCGCGGTCACTGGCTCGCCGCGGCCTGCGGCCTCGAACTGGCCGACCAGACCCGCGAGGAACTCCCCCGCACGCTCGGCACCGCCCAGGACCTCCGGTCGGGTCCGGGCCATGGTGAAGTAGTAGGCCCGCACCACGTCGCGGTGGATCAGCGGCCACAGGTGCACCATGAAGTCGAGCGTCCCGTGCTCGTCCTGCAACCGGTCCACCTCCTCCGGGACCAGGTACTTCAGGGACACCGCGTGCGGGACGAACGTCTCCAGTTCGGCCTTCGGCAGGTAGCAGACCCCCCGGCGGGAGGCCGGGTGCATCACCGGTTCGCGACCGGACGGCTCGTAGCGCAGGGCACGGCCCGGCCCGTCCCCGCTGTCCACGAACCGCCCGCCCCGGCCCAGCGTCAGCTGCGCCATCGCGTCGAAGAAGTTCAGCCCCATGCCACGCACCAGCAGGTCCTCCCCCGCGGGCACGGCGTCCCAGTCCACCTCGGCCGGCAGGTTCGGCCCCCGGTAGTCCAGCCCCAGTTCGGCGGCCGAGGACCGCAGCGCCTGCTGCTCCCGGTTCAGCCGGGCCGGGACATGGCCCAGGCCCAGCACCAGGGCGTCCGCCTCCAGCGTCCGGCCGTCCTGCAGGCCCAGCCGGACCCCGCCGTCGGGGCGCGGTTCCAGGCACTCCACCTCGGTGCGTTCCCAGGTGATCGTCCCGACGGCGCCGCTGGCCTCGAGCGCCCGGGTCACCTCCCAGTACAGGTCGGACAGGTACAGGCCGTAGACCGCTCGGGGCGGGTAGTCGGTGCGGTCGAGGTCACCGGCCCGGTCCGGGTAGGACATCCGCCACTGGTCGAAGGTCTGGCCCGCGGAGGAGGCGCGCAGTCCCGGGGTGCCGGCCGCGGCCGCCGTCGGGAAGAAGGAGGGGGTGTTCATCAGCAGCAGCGGCGACTGGTCGGTGCGCCAGACCCGGCCAGGGCCCGGGGCGTGCGGGTCCAGCACCACGATGTCCACCACCGGTGCGGACGGGCCCGTTCCCGCGTCCCGTGTCTCCTCGATCACCGCCAGGAGCCGTTCCAGGAACGAGGTGCCCCGAGGTCCGGCTCCGACGACGGCGATCCTGGCCGGGTGCGGAACGTCGGGAGTGGGCGGCATGGGCGGTGTCCTCTCGGGCCGGGATGGGTGCTGTCCCCCAGCCTAGGGGGGAGGACCCGGCCGGACGCAGTCCGTGGTCTGATGGAGGGATGGCGAAGACACCCCCCGTGACCGGCACCGATGACGAGTTCCTCTGGCTCGAGGACATCCACGGCGAGCGCCCCCTGGAGTGGGTGCGCCGGCAGAACGCCCGGACCGAGGCGCAGCTGGACACGGAGGGCTTCCACCGCCTGCGCGACCAGGTGACCGAGGTCCTGGACGCCCCGGACCGAATCCCCCACGTCAGCAAGCGCGGCGGGATGTACTACAACTTCTGGCGGGACGCCGAACACCCCCGCGGGGTGTGGCGGCGCACCGACTGGGAGTCCTACCTGGCCGGGGACCCCGACTGGGACGTGCTGCTGGACGTCGGCCGGCTCGCCGAGGAGGAGGGCACCCCCTGGGTCTTCTCCGGTGCCCGGCTGCTGCGCCCGGACTGGGACCGCGCGCTGGTGCGCCTGTCCCCGGACGGGGGTGACGCCGTCGCCGTGCGCGAGTTCGACCTGGCCGCCCGGGCGTTCGTTCCCGCCGGCGGCCGGCCCGGGGACGGCGAGCCGTCCGCGGGCACGGATGCGTCCCTGCCGGGCTTCAGCCTCCCGGTGGCCAAGACCCAGGCGTCATGGATCGACCGGGACCACCTGCTGGTCGGCACCGTGACGGACCCTGATCCCGACGCCGGCGACGCCACCCAGTCCTCCTACGCCAGCACGCTGCGGATCCTGGCCCGGGGACAGTCCCTGCAGGAGGCGCAGACCGTGTTCTCGGTGGACCGCGGGCACGTGGCGGCCTTCGGCGGCCACGACTCGACACCGGGGTGGGAACGCACCGTGGCGATCGACGCGATCGACTTCTACCGCTCCACCACGTGGCTGCGGGACCCGGAGGCCGACGGCCCGCGGCCGGGCTGGCGGCTCGTGGACGTGCCCGAGGACGCCGAGGTGGACGTGCACCGGCAGTGGCTGGTGCTGTTCCTGAAGTCGGACTGGGACCGGAGCCTGCCCGACGGGACCACCGTCCGCCATCCCTCCGGCTCCCTGCTCGTCTGCACGGTGACCGGCCTCCTCGGCGGGACGGAGGAGCCGCAGCTGGCCTTCGTGCCCGGCCCCGAGGCCACCCTGTCCTCCTGGTCCTGGACGAGGTCCCACCTGGTGCTGACGGTCTTGCGCCACGTGGCCTCCTCCGTCCTGGTCCTGCCCCAGTCGTTCCTGGGCACCCCGGATGCCGCGGCGAGCGCCCGGCCCCTGGTCCTGCAGACCCCCAATCCCGCCGACCCCTACCTGACGCTCTCGGTCGGGGCCGTGGACGACGAGGACGAGGACTGCGGCGACGACCTGTGGATCACCGCCACCGGAGCCCTGACGCCGCCGACCCTGCTCCGGGCCACCCTGCCGGCGGTCCTGCCCGCGGCCCCGTCGACCGGGCCGGCCGGGTCGGCCGGGTCGGGCGCCCCGGGCCCGGGGACCGGTGCGGCCGGCGTCGTCCCCGCGCTGGTGACCGTGCGCACGGCCCCGCACCGCTTCGACGCCACCGGGCTGTGCGTGCGGCAGTTCTTCGCGGTGTCCGCGGACGGCACCCGGGTCCCGTACTTCCAGGTCGGTCCTGAGGACCTGGCGGCCGACGGGACGCACCCGGTGCTGATGGACGGGTACGGCGGCTTCCTGGCGTCCAAGCTGCCGGCCTACTCCGGTGTCCACGGACTCGGCTGGCTGACCCGGGTCAACGACGCCGGACGCAGCGGGATCCACGTGATCGCCAACATCCGCGGCGGCGGGGAGTACGGGCCGGTCTGGCACCGGGCGGCACTGCGGGAGAACCGGCACCGGGCCTACGAGGACTTCGCCGCGGTCGCCCGGGATCTCGTGCGCCGCGGGGTCACCGACCGCGCCCACCTGGCGGCCACGGGCCGGTCGAACGGAGGGCTGCTCATGGGCGTGATGGCCACCCGGTACCCCGAACTGTTCGGCGCGCTGAGCTGCGGGGTGCCGTTGCTGGACATGCGCCGGTACACGGCGCTGTCCGCCGGGCACAGCTGGATCGCCGAGTACGGGGACCCGGACGATGCCGACCAGTGGGAGTTCATCCGGACCTTCTCCCCCTACCACCTGCTGCTGGACGAGCCGGTGGCGGACGCGGCGCAGGGCCGGGACGGGGCCGGTGCGGGCAGCGGGCACCCGGACCTGCTGGTGTGGACGGCCACCTCGGATGACCGGGTCGGGCCGGTCCAGGCGCGCAAGATGGCCGCGCGGATGCAGCGCCTCGGGGTGCCGAACGCGTGGTTCCACGAGGACCTGGAGGGCGGGCACGCCGGGGCGAGTGACAACCGCCAGGCCGCGGCCATGCACGCCAGGTCGTTGGAGTTCCTCTGGCAGTCGGTCGGTGACGGCGCCCGGGTCCCGGCGGTGTGCCAGGACGCCGGGACGGCCGATCCCGCAGGCGTCGGCGGGCCCGCACGGTGACCCGGCCGGGGCGCGCTTTGATTCGGAGCGCCCGAGGCGGCTAACATGGCATGGTTACCGGCCGTCGAGCCGGTGGCCGAAGGAGACGTGCCAGAGCGGCCGAATGGACTTCACTGCTAATGAAGGGCCCGGCGAAAGTTGGGCCGGGGGTTCAAATCCCCCCGTCTCCGCCCGCGATGCCGCGGGACCCGTTGTCCGGGTCCCGCGGCATCTCTCGTTCCGGCGGTCTCTCCGGACCTCCCGCCGGGGCACCGCCCCTACGCCTCCCCTCCGTCCGGGCTGCGGTCCGACGCCTCCGCGAGGGGCCTCCGCATCGACGTCCGTGACCTTGGCGGATCCTCTGAAGAGGCTGGTAAGTCCCTGTTTAAAGAGACAAGCCCCCGGGTGGTGTGCCTAGCGTCAGGGGTAGGCACTCGGTCGGTATCCCACCTGCTTCCGCGACCCGGACAGGCGAGACCGGTCGATACCGAATCCTCGCCGGTTCATCCCGGCAGGTGCGTCTCCATCAGGCATGTGAACGCATGCCGGACACCACGAGTAAGGGGAACATGCCATGCAGGATTTCACCTCAGTCGAGAAGCTTCAGCACGCCACCGTCTACGGCACCGACGGGGACAAGATCGGGTCCGTCGGCCAGGTCTACCTGGACGACCAGACCAACCAGCCGACGTTCGTCACCGTCCGGACCGGGCTGTTCGGCATGAAGGAGACCTTCATCCCGGTCTCCCAGGCCACCCAGTCCCAGGACGGCCTCCAGCTCCCGTTCGACAAGGCCTTCGTCAAGGACGCCCCGAACATCGACGCCGACGGATCCCTGACGCCCGAGGAAGAGCGTCGGATCTACGAGTACTACTCCTTGGACTACCCGGCGGGCGGGCGGCACGGCGATGACGCCGTCGGCTCCCCGCGGGCCGCGGGGACCGGCCTCCGGCAGGACACCGACCCCGACGCCGGACGGACTGCCGCCAGCGGCACCACGGCCGGCGGCGTGGGGGGCCTGGGTGTCCAGCGCGGCCACGCGAACGACACCGCAGCCGACCTGGACCGCGATGTGGATGCCGGCGGAGCCGACCGGCAGGGCGGCATCCACACCACCGGCACCGGCGGGGCGGACACCCACGGTGTCGGCACCGACCGTGAGTCGGTCGTCGTGCGCGATGAACAGCTCGACGTGGGCACCGAGGTCCGCGAGACCGGGCAGGTGCGGTTGCGCAAGCACACCTACACGGACACCGAGACCGTCGAGGTCCCCGTGTCCAAGGAGGAGGTCGTCGTCGAGCGCGAGTCCATCGACCCGAACTCCCCCGAGGCCCTGAGGAACACCGGGGACGAGGAGGTCGTGGTGACCACCCGCGAGGAGGTGCCGGTCGTGGACAAGACCGCCACCGCCGAGAAGGTCACCGTGGACAAGAACCGCGTGCAGGACACCGAGCGCGTCTCGGGCACCGTCCAGCACGAGGACGTCGAGGTGGACGGCGAGGGCGACGCCCGTCGTCGCTGACCCGACCCACACCTGAAGGCGCCCGGTCCCCTCGTCGAGGGGCCGGGCGCCTTCACGTGTGCCTCAGTCGTCCTGGCCCTGTTCGCGCTGCAGGATGTGCAGGAACTGCAGTGACTCCTCCGCGGTCAGCACGGTGTGCGCCGACAGTTCCAGGGCCGCTTCCTCGATGCGGCCGTCCCGCACCATCGCGGTGAGCTGGTCGCGCAGGAAGGGGGGCAGGTCCGCGCTGGAGACCCGCACCGTGGTCTCATCGCGGACCACTTCCAGCTCGAAGGGCCGATCTGCCGGCAGCGCGTCGGTGAGCCAGTCCTGGGGAACCACCAGGTTGGTGGTGTCCGGGACCTCCTCGGTCGCGGAGTCCCGCGGTTCCGGCGGACGAGCCTGCTCCGGCGAGGGCTGGGGCTGAACTGCCGTCCCGGTGTCCGCGGCCGATGCCGGGCCCGGCGCCGCCCCGGGGCGGACCCACATCTGCGGAAACGTGGCCAGCGCCTGGACGTCCAGCATGGACTCGAAGGTCCCCAGGCCGGTGGACTGGCGGTAGGCCATGACGGCGTCGCTGGTCCGGCCCGCGGCGATGAGCCGGTAGATCTCCCGGTGGGACTCCTGGTCGAGCCGGCCCGAGGCCACGCGGGCACTCTCCGAACTGACCCTGCCGGCCAGGGACCGCCTGCCGCGGCGCCGCTGTCCCGCAGCGCCGGGCTCTGGGGTCGCGGAGGACGCGCGGCGGGAAAGCCACCAGGCTCCACCGCCCACGATGGCGCCCACCACCACGACGATCAACGCCGGCACGAGGTATTCCATGGGACCAGTCTAGGTGGCCCCCCTCAGGGCGCGTCGACCGTCCAGACCCGGTGACCGGGGGCCACCCTGCCGGGATTCTGTGAGGTGAACAGCACCACTCCGGGGTACTCCTCCAGCTCGCGGCGCAGCAACCGCAGGCCCTCCTCGTCCAGGTCCGTGTCGATGCCGTCCAGCACGAGCAGGGGTGGGTCGTCCAGCAGCGCCCGGCCCAGTTTCAGGCGGGCGATCTGGGACCCGGTGAGCGGGTGCCCGCCGTTGGTGATCCTCGTGTGGGCGCCCTTCGGCAGGCTCGGCAGCACCTCGTCCAGTCCCACCCGCGCCAGGGCCTGCGCGGCCTCGTCGTCGGTGGCCGAGGGCTTGCGGTAGGTGATCGCGCGCGAGACCGTGCCGCGCTCCAGCGGCACCCTCCCGGAGGCGTGGCCCACCAGCCTGCGGCGCTGGCGTCCCGGGGCGAGGGTGTAGTCGTAGCCGGCCACGGTCATCTCCAGCTCCGGCACCGGTTGCCCCGGAGCGGCAGGCGTGTTCTGCCCCGCGAGCAGGTTGCGCAGGAACGGGTGGACCCGGCCCGGGTCCTCGGACCGGACGTGGATGACGTCCCCGGCGTGGGCCTGGAGCATCGGCACCCGTTGGCCCTGGACCACCATGTTCCCGATCCTCAGGCCGTGGCGACCGGAGGCGGACCGGTCCCGGGGGCGGTCCTTCCAGCGCTGCTCGCGGTCCCTCTCCGCCTTCTCCAGGGCCGCGGCCTCGGCGAGCAGCGGGGCCTGGATGCGACGGGCGGCCTTGTAGTTCTGCCGGTACTCCACCACGCGCCCCAGGTCGCCCAGCGGGGTGGTCATCACGCCCACAAGGGTCATGGAGGAGGCCACCCCGGCGGCGTCGATGATCCCCAGGGCGCCCAGCACCACCACGGTCGCGGTGGCGAGGGAGGCCGCCGTGATGGCCGAGGCGCGGACCAGCCCGGTGATCCGGGCGCGCGCGACGGCGGCACCCACCACCTTGCCCGAGTCGCGGTCCAGTGCGTTCAGTTCGCGACGCACCCCGCCGGCGGCCTGGATGGATTCCCCGGCCCGTACCGTGTCCGCGATCCGGGCCGACATCCGGCCCCGACGGCGGCGCAGGTACCGGGCGCGGGTGAAGGTCGCCCTGGCCAGCGGGGGCACGGCGAGTCCGAACAGCACGATCGGCATGCCCACGGCCAGGCCTACCCTCCAGTCGGCCAGGGACAGCACGGCCAGCACCACCGCCACCAGGGGCAGGGAGGTCATCAGCGGGACGATGCCCTGGGAGACCCAGTTGCGCACCGCGGTGAGGTCGTTGGAGGCCCGGGTGATGGTCACCCCGAGGGAGGGGTTGCCCGCGCCTGCCAGGGAGGTGCCGATGAGCTTGCGGCGCAGTTCGTACACGTAGTCCTGGCCGAGGTCCTCCCCGGCCACCCGCTCGGCCCAGCGTGCACCGAAGACGGAGAACACGGCCACGCCCAGGACGGCCAACTGCGGCCAGGGGACGAGGGGCCGCGCGCCGGCGACAGCGGCCGGGTCCAGGGCCGATCCGTCCGGCGCGGTCCCGGAGTTCAGGGCGGCGTTGTACTGCGCCGGGGCGCCCAGCAGGGCGTCCACGCTGAACGCCATCACCAGTGCCATGACGGCCTGGAAGACGCCGAGCAGGACGAGGATCACCAGCAGGTGGCGGCGCCGGCCCGCCCAGATCGTGGGCATCCGCTCGGACGTGCCGGTCGCCTCGGCGGTGCCCTCGTCCTCGAGGTCCGCAGCGTCGCCCGCGGTGCCGGGGGTATCCAGGATGTCCTCCAACGTGGGATGGGTGGCGGCCGCTCGAGGGACCGGTCGCGAGGCCGTGATGTGCTCCACCGCGTGCTCAGTGCCGCGGCAGCAGCGCGGTGGAGACGGCGGCCCCGGTCAGTGCGTAGGTGTCGATGACCGGAACGGACAGGACCGCGCGGGCCTCTGCAGTGGCCAGCGGTGAGGAGGTCAGCACGCCGGACACCGCCGCGACGTCCAGGCCGGCGGCCTGCAGCTCGCCCACGCCGGCGACCGCGCCGAGGGCGTCCCCGGCCGCGAACACGATGCGGTCCACGACGGCGTGGAACAGCGGATCCCGCAGCAGCCGGGCGGTCTCGCCCTGGTACACGCCGTCGGCGATCTCCACGACGACCACGTCGGTGTCCGTCCCCGACAGGGCGTCGATGACGTTGACCGTCAGCGCACGGACCTGCTCGAAGTCCAGCCGGAAGGTGGTCGGGTAGCCGAAGTCGGTGAAGTCCAGGACCCTGGCGGCGCCGCCGTCGCGGTAGATCATCGGGTCGTTGCCCGCACCGGTGCCGGTGGACTTGCCGGCCGAGACCGTCAGGCCGGCGTTCGTCAGGCCGTTGACCAGGGTGGCCATGGCCGTGGACTTCCCCGAGTTCATGGAGGTGCCCAGCACCCCGATGACCGTGGGCCGGCCGGGCAGGGTGCCGGCCAGCTCTGGGGCGGCGGCGCCGAGCGGAGGGACCGGGTTCAGGGCATAGGGCGCGAACCGGGTGAGGTTGACGATGCCGAGGTCGTCGGCGAGCAACCCGAGTGGCTCGATCCGGGTCGGGTCGTCCACGCTGACGTGCTGCTCGGTGACCGTCCCGGCCACCCCGCCGGCGGCCACCAGGTGGCAGGGCTCGAGGGAGTCAGGTACGTGGGCCAGGAACTGGTCGGCCGCGTAGCGGTGGCCGTAGGCCAGCATGATGAGCGCGCCGGGGAACAGGATGGCCTTGCGGGACTCGGGGGTCTCGACGCGCTTGTGGTTGAGGATCTCGGTCACGCGCGCCACCACCACGTCGCCGGCCTTCGGCGTGACGGTCGGACCGGCGGCCAGGTGGAACCTGGCCCGGTCCGCCTCCACGGCGCGAGCTACGAAGCGGGTGGTGTAGGACGCCTGGATGCGGGCGGGCAGCTCCAGCCGCTGGTAGGTGGCACCGGCGGTCTCGACCAGGGGAAGGGTGCTGGCGGTGTTGGTCATCTCGATCGTCATGGCTGATGCCTCTCACGTGCGGTGCGTCGGTGACCGTCCGGGGTGTTCCGTCGGCCTCGTCACCCATGGAACCAACCGGCCATGAACGGCACATGAGCGGCGGATGAGAGGGCTCTCATCTTCGGTGCCGGCCGCGCCAGATCCCCCTGAACTGGGGCGATGCCGCATCGAGGACCGTCACGGAACGGGTGCCGTGAGCCTTCTCACGGCGGGGTGTCGCGGGGCAGGAACACCGAGGCGAGCACGAGGGCCAGCAGCGCCAGCACCACCGTCATCAGGACCGTCCCGGGCCAGCCCAGCCCGGTCAGGAACACCCCGCCCAGCCAGCCGAACACGCTGGAACCGGCGTAGTAGCCCAGGTTGTACAGGGACGCGGACTGTGCCCGTCCGGCCGCGGCCGCGGCCCCGGCCCAGCCGGAGGCGACCGCGTGCGCTGCGAAGAACGCCCCGGTGAACAGGACAGTGGCCCCGAGCACGACCCACACGCTGGGCACCAGGGTGAGCAGCACGCCGGCGACCATCACGGCAGTGGCCGCCCGCAGCACTGACCGGCGGCCGTGGCGCGCGGCGAGCCGGCCGGCCAGCGGTGAGGTCCAGGTCCCGGCCAGGTAGGCCAGGAAGACGAGGGAGACCAGGGTGATCGGCAGGCCGAAGGGCTCCTCGAGCAGGTGGTAGCCCAGATAGTTGTACATGGCCACGAAGCCGCCCATGAGCAACGTGCCCTGGGCGTAGATGCCCAGCAGCACCGGGGAGCGCAGATTGACCGTCAGGGCCCGCACGGCCCGCCGGAGGGTCGTGCGGTGCGGGGTGAAGCGGCGGGCGGCGGGAGCCAGGGCCAGGAACCCGGCCGCGCAGGCGACGGACAGCAGGGTCACCACCAGCATCCCCAGCCGCCAGTCCACGAGCTCGCCCAGCGGGGCGGCGACGATCCGCCCGGTCAGCCCGCCCACGGTCGTCCCCGAGATGTAGGTCCCGGCGGCGGCCGCGGCGGAGAGCCGGTGGACCTCCTCGTTGAGGTACGCGATGGCCAGGGCGGGCACGCCGCCGAGCGCGAGCCCTTCGAGGAAGCGCAGCGCGAGCACGGCCTCGAAGGCGGGGACGATGGTGGCGACCAGGGAGAAGGCGCAGGCCGCCAGGACCGCGCAGCCCATGGTGCGCTTGCGGCCGAAGCGGTCCCCAGCATAGGACCAGGGGATCACGCTGACCGCCAGCCCCAGGGTGGCCAGGGACACCATCAGGGCGGCGTCCTGGGCGGAGACGGCCAGGTCGGAGCTGATCAGCGGCAGCATGGCCTGCGGCGAGTAGAGCTGGGCGAAGGTCGCGACGCCGGCCAGGAACAGTCCCAGCAGCAGCCGCCGGTAGCCTCCGGCGCCCGGCACGTGGCCGGACCACGCAGCACTGCCTGAACCGTTCACGGTGGCGACTCTAGACCCTCGGCGCAGGCCCCTCTGTCCGGTGGCGTGGCACAGGACGCCGGCACGGGCACGGCGCGGACACGCGGATCCGGACCGGGGACTGGCCTAGGATGGCATGTCGTGATGACTTCAGTTGACCTCAGCCAGTCCTTCAAGGCCTACGACGTCCGGGGCATCGTCGGCGAGACGATCACCGCCGCCTCGGTGCGCGCGGTGGGTGCCGCGTTCGTGGACGTGCTGGGGCTGGCCGGGGACCGCGTCCTGGTGGGTGGGGACATGCGCCCCTCCTCCCCGGAGTTCGCCCGTGCCTTCGCCGAGGGGGCGACGGCACGCGGCGCCGACGTGGTCATGCTGGGCCTGGTCTCCACGGACATGCTCTACTACGCCTGCGGCGTGGAGCAGGCGGCGGGCGTGGTGTTCACCGCTTCCCACAACCCCGCCGAGTACAACGGCATGAAGATGGCCAAGGCCGGAGCCGTCCCGGTGTCCTCGGACACGGGCCTGTTCCAGATCCGCGACGTCGCCCAGGGGTACCTGGACGCCGGTGACGTGCCTGCTGGTGAACGCACCGGGGCGGTCACGGAACAGGACATGCTCTCGGGTTACGCCTCCTACCTGCGGTCCCTGGTCGACCTGTCCGGCATCCGCCCGCTGAAGGTGGTCGTGGACGCCGGCAACGGCATGGCCGGCAAGACGACGCCCGCCGTGCTCGGTGACGCCGTCCTGGAGGCGTTGCCGCTGGAGATCGTGCCGCTGTACTTCGAGCTGGACGGCACGTTCCCGAACCACCCGGCCAACCCGCTGGAGCCGGAGAACCTGCGGGACCTGCAGCGGGCCGTCACGGAACACGGGGCGGACCTGGGCCTGGCCTTCGACGGCGACGCGGACCGTTGCTTCGTGATCGACGAGCAGGGCGCCCCGGTGTCCCCGTCCGCCGTGACCGGCCTGGTGGCGCGCCGGGAGATCGCCCGGGCCAGGGCCGGTGACACCGTGAACGGCACCGTGCACGCCCCCGAGGCCGAACCGGTCATCATCCACAACCTGATCACCTCCCACGCCGTGCCGGAACTGGTGGCCGCCGAGGGCGGCCGCGCCGTGCGGACCCGCGTGGGACACTCCTTCATCAAGGCGGTCATGGCCGAGGAGAGCGCCGTGTTCGGTGGCGAGCACTCCGCGCACTACTACTTCCGGGACTTCTTCAACGCCGACACCGGGATGCTGGCCGCCATGCACGTCCTGGCGGCCCTCGGGGCCCAGGAGGGGCCGCTGTCGGAGCTGGCCGCCGAGTACGACCCGTACTCCGCCTCCGGTGAGCTCAACTCCGAGGTCGAGGACAAGGCCGGAGCGGTGGCGCGCGTGCTCGAGGTCTTCGCCCCCACGCTGGCCGGGGACACCGCCTCCTCCGGGCAGGACACCGTGGCGGACGACGACCACCTGCGGGGATCGGGCCTGGCCGGCACGCGGGTGAGCGTGGACCGGATGGACGGCACGACGGTCGCGGCCGTGGACGGCGCCTGGTGGTTCAACCTCCGCCCGTCCAACACGGAGCCGTTCCTGCGCTACAACGGGGAGGCCCGGGACACCTCGACCATGGAACGCGTCCGTGACGCCGTGCTGGCCCTGGTCCGACAGGGTTCCTGAGCCCCGTTCCCGGGCCCCGTTCCTGAGTCCCCTCTCCCGAGGACGCCACCGAGGGATGCCCCGCAGGGACGCCCCGCCAGGACGCCACCGCCAGGACGTCCCTTTGGCGCGTGGCGGGTGCCCGCGGATGCCCTCCTGCCCCTCCTAGCCCGCGAGGGCCAGGACGAGGGGCAGCACGCCCTGGGCGCCGGCCTCGCGCAGCACCCGGCCGGCCTCGGTCAGCGTCCAGCGGCTGTCCGCGCGGTCATCCACCAGCAGGACCGGTCCGTGCCGACCCGCCTCCTCGGCGGAGGCGAGCTGGTCCCGCATCGGGCCGGGCACCGTGTACCGCTGCCAGACCGAGGCCAGGCGGAACGCGCTGTTCCCGCCGGACTCGCTGCGCGGGACGTCACTGGCGAACTCCAGGTGGCCCAGGTAGGGCAACCGCCCGATCCGTGCGATCCCCTCGGCGAACGAGGTGACCAGCTGGTTCCGTGACGTCGACGGAACCGAGACCACGGCGATCGGACGCTGCTCCCACTCCCAGGCCGTCAGGACCTTGACGGCCGCCTGCAGCAGGTCCTCGTCGATGGGCGCATCGACCACACCGTCCCGGGTGGCGGCGAAGAGGGCCCGCAGCCTGCCTCCCCAGCCCAGGTCGGTCAGGCGGGCCACGGCCCGGCCCTCGCCGTTCTGCAGTGCCTCGGGGATGCGACCCTTCAGGGGGACGCCGAGCCGGTCCATCCCGCTCGGCCACGTCCGGCGTGGCTCGATGGGCACGCCGACGCGGCCCATGGCCCGCGAGGCGCTGTCCCGGGCCGTCTCCGCCACCGCGGTGGGATACCAGGGGCCGGCGCAGTTGTCACACCGGCCGCACGGGGTGGCCTCGGGGTCGTCGAGCACGCGGGAGAGGAACTCCATCCGGCAACCGGTGGTGTTCTCGTAGTCCAGCATGAGGTTCTCCTCGTGCACCCTGGCCTGCGCGACCCGGCCGTACCGCTCCCCGTCATAGGTCCACGCCTGGCGGGTGCGCTGCCACCCGCCCTGGGTCCGCTCGACCGCCCCGTCCACGGCCAGCACCTTCAGCAGCAGTTCCAGCGGGGTGCGCTTGACGTCCACGCGGGTCTCCAGGGCGGGCACGGACAGCGGCCGGCCCGCCGCCTCCAGCTCGTTCAGCACCGACCGGGCCCGGTGTTCGTCCGGCATGGACGTGGTGGCGAAGTACCGCCAGATGTCCCGGTCCTCGGTGCCCGGCAGCAGGAGCACGTCCGCGTGGTCCGTGGCACGGCCAGCGCGGCCGACCTGCTGGTAGTACGCGACCGGGGAGCTGGGTGCTCCCAGGTGGATGACGAACCCGAGGTCCGGCTTGTCGAACCCCATGCCGAGCGCTGAGGTGGCCACGAGGGCCTTGACCCGGTTCTCCTTCAGCCCCTGTTCCAGTTCTGCGCGTTGTTCCGGATCCGTCCGGCCGGTGTACGCGGCCACCTCGTGCCCGGCCTCCCGCAGGGCCCGGGCGGTGTCCTCCGCCGCGGACACGGTCAGCGCGTAGACGATCCCCGAACCGGGGAAATCCCCCAGGTGGGTGAGCAGCCACGCCAGCCGGCTGGCAGGGCTGGGCATCCTCAGCACGCCCATCCGCAACGACGACCGGGCGAGCGGGCCCCTCAGGACGAAGACCTCCTCGGTACCGGCGACGCCGAGCTGTTCCGCGACGTCCTGGACGACCCGGGCATTGGCCGTGGCGGTGGTGGCCAGGACGGGGACACGGCGCTCACCGGAGCCCGGCAGCTGGGCGATGAGGTCACGGATCCGCCGGTAGTCCGGACGGAAGTCATGACCCCAGTCCGAGATGCAGTGTGCCTCGTCCACCACGAGCATCCCGGTGCGGCGGATGAGGTCCGGCAATTGCACGTCCCGGAAGTGGGGGTTGTTCAACCGTTCCGGGGACACCAGCAGGACGTCCACGGAGTCCTCGGCGAGGCGTTGCTGGACCAGGTCCCACTCGGTGGCGTTGGCCGAGTTGATGGCCTCCGCCCGCACCCCCGCCCGGGCGGCGGCGACGACCTGGTCCCGCATCAGGGCCAGGAGCGGGGAGACGATGAGGGTCGGTCCGGCGCCCCGGGCCCGCAGGAGCAGGGAGGCCACGAAGTAGACCGCGGACTTCCCCCAGCCGGTGCGTTGCACCACGAGGGCGCGGCGACGTCGGGCGACCAGCGCCTCGATCGCCTCGTACTGCCCCTCGTGGAATTGCGCGTCGGGGTGGCCCACGAGCCGGCGCAGGATCTCGAGAGCCTCGTCCTTCAGGCCGTCCGGGCGCTCGGCACCACCCCCCGTCAGCAGGTCGGTGTCTGCCTGGCCGTACTCTTCGTCCACCATGGGCCCAGTATTCCAGCCGGCAGGGACACGCTAACCGGCATACCGCAGCACCGTGGAGTCGGGGCCTCGCCCGGCGGGTTGTGCAGTACCTCGGGTCCCCCGTGGTCCTGGATCTGGGACAATGGAGGGGTGAAGCTCAACGCGTTCGGCGACGTCTGCCTGCGCACCCTCATGCTCCTGGGCGCCCAGCCGGACCGGCAGATGACGGGCCGGGAGATCGCCGAGTCCGTCGGGATCCCCTACAACCACGTCAGCAAGGCGGTACTGGAGCTCAAGAACCGCGGCGCCCTCGAGGTGTCACGCGGGCGCCATGGCGGGGCCCGCATCACCCCGGTCGGCCTCGGGCTGTCCGTGGGCGGCCTGTTGCGCGACCTCGACACCCAGCCGGACATCGTGGACTGCACCGGTGCCGTCACCGACGGCGGGCGGGCCTGCCCGCTGCTGGACGGCTGCAGGCTGCGGTCCGCGCTGGCCCGGGCGCGGGAGGCCTTCTATGCGGAGTTGGACGGGACCACGGTCGCCCAGCTGACCGGCCCTCCCGAGCCCGTTCGGCTGCCGACGCCGGCGGTCCGCTGACCAGCCTCCCCCGCGCCCCGGGAAACACGGCCGCACCAACGCCGGCCATCGCCAGCGCCTCCGCCACTTTCGGCACCCCTCCACCAGCGCGCCCTGGCCACCCCCGGACTCCCGGGACTCCTCCGGACTCCCCCAGGGGGCGTTCAGTGACGTCCTGTGGACGGTGTGACGCGCTCGTTTTGACGTGAACTTCTACGAGGTGTAGAAATCGGAGTGTCAATCTTGCATACGCCAAGCAAGTTTCACCGACGAAGGAGTCGACATGCTCTCGGACACCGCCCGCCCCGTCATCGAGGCCACGCTTCCCGTGGTGGCAGCCCACCTGGACGAGATCACCCCGAAGTTCTACGCCCGCATGTTCGCCGCTCGCCCCGAGCTGCTCGACGGCATCTTCAGCCGCGCCAACCAGCGCAACGGCACCCAGCAGAAGGCACTGGCCGGCTCCATCGCCTCCTTCGCCTCCCACCTCATCGAGCACCCGGACACCCTGCCCGAGAAGGTGCTGATCCGCATCGCCCACAAGCACACCTCCCTGGGCATCGTCGAGGAGCAGTACCCCATCGTCTATGAGCACCTGTTCGCGGCCATCGTGGACGTGCTGGGCGAGGCCGTCACCGAGGAGGTGGCCGCGGCCTGGACCGAGGTGTACTGGCTGATGGCCGACGCCCTGATCAAGATCGAGAAGGGCCTGTACGCCCAGCAGGCGAACGACCAGGCCTGGTCCCCGTGGCGCGTGGCCGCCAAGGAACCCGCGGGCCGCGGCAGCGTCACCTTCCGCCTGGAGCCCGCGGACGCGACCCCGGCCACGGTCGCCCGCCCGGGCCAGTACGTCTCCGTGCGCGTACGCCTGGCCGACGGCCTGCGCCAGTGCCGCCAGTACTCCCTGTCCGAGGACGCCGCCTCGACCACCACCCGCGTGTTCACCACGAAGCTGGACGAGGGCGGGGAGGTCTCCCCGTTCCTGCACCATGGCGTGCAGGTGGGTGACGTCGTCGAACTGTCCAACCCCTACGGGGACATCGAGCTCGACACCTCGGACGCCCCCCTCGTGCTGGCCACCGCCGGCATCGGCTGCACCCCCAGCGCCTCGGTCCTGCAGACCCTCGCCGCGGAGGCCTCCGAGCGGCAGGTCCTGGTCCTGCACGCCGAGCGCACCGAGGGCGACTGGGCCCTCAAGGAGCAGATGCGGGAGAGCCTGACCGCCCTGCCGAACGCCGACTTCGCCCTGTGGCTCGAGGACACCACGGACGCCAGCGCCGAGCTGGCCCCGCGCCCGGGATTCATGGACCTGGCCGCCGTCGACCTCCCGGCCGACGCCAAGGTCTACCTCTGCGGGCCGCTGCCCTTCATGAAGGCCGTGCGCTCCCAGGCGATCGCCGCGGGCATCCCGGCCACGGACATCCACTACGAGGTGTTCGGACCGGACCTCTGGCTGGCCGCCTGAGCCGGCCGGGCCGGCGTCGTACCCCACGACGCCGGCCCGCGCCCACCTGACGAGAACGGGCCGGGCCCGGTGGTCACCCACCGGGCCCGGCCCGTTCGTATCTCCTGCCCCCGGACGCGGCCGAGGGGCTCGTGGCGCCTCAGGCGCCCAGGCGCTGCTTCAGTCCGTCCAGCTGGCCGCCGATCGAGGCCGGGAGGGAGGAGCCGAACCGCGCGAACCACTCCTCGATGGAGGCCACCTCGGCCGTCCACTCCTCGGTGTCCACCTTCAGGGCGTCCTCGAGGTCGTCGGCCGAGATCTCCAGCCCGGTCAGGTCCAGGGACTCCGGGGTCGGGGTGCGGCCGATCGGGGTCTCCGTGGCGTCGGCCGTGCCCTCGAGGCGCTCGACGATCCACTTCAGCACCCGGGAGTTCTCGCCGAAACCGGGCCACGCGAAGCCGCCCTCGCGGTTACGGCGGAACCAGTTGACCAGGTAGATCTTCGGCAGCTTGTCCTGGGCGACCTTGCCCGACTCGCGGACCCAGTGCTCCAGGTAGTCACCGGCGTCGTAGCCCATGAACGGCAGCATGGCCATCGGGTCGCGGCGGACGACGCCCACCGCGCCGGCCGCGGCGGCCGTGGTCTCCGAGGACAGGGTGGCGCCCTTGAAGATGCCGTCCTCCCAGTCGAAGGACTCGGTGACCAGCGGAATGGTGGTCTTGCGGCGGCCGCCGAAGAGGATGGCGTCCAGCTTCACGCCGTTCGGCTCGTTGTACTCCGGGGCCAGCATGTCCGTCTGCTCGATCGGCGTGCAGAACCGGGAGTTGGGGTGGGCCGCCGGGGTCCCGGACTCGGGCGTCCAGTCGTTGCCCCGCCAGTCGGTCAGGTGCGCCGGGACCTCGTCGGTCATGCCCTCCCACCACACGCCGCCGTCGTCGGTGAGGGCGACGTTGGTGAAGATCGAGTTGCCCTTGGCGATCGCGCGCATGGCGTTCGGGTTGGTCGACCAGCCGGTACCCGGGGCCACGCCGAAGTACCCGGTCTCCGGGTTCACCACGCGGAACTCGCCGTCGTGGCCGGGGCGGATCCAGGTGATGTCGTCACCCAGGGTCTCGGCCTTCCAGCCCTCGATGGTCGGGTCGATCAGCGCGAGGTTGGTCTTTCCGCAGGCCGAGGGGAAGGCGCCCGAGATGGTGTAGGACTTGCCCTCCGGGTTGGTCAGCCGCAGGATCAGCATGTGCTCGGCGAGCCAGCCCTCGTCCCGGGCCATGACCGAGGCGATGCGCAGCGCGTAGCACTTCTTGCCCAGCAGGGCGTTGCCACCGTAACCGGAACCGTAGGACCAGATGGAGCGCTCCTCGGGGAAGTGCACGATCCACTTGGTCTCGTTGCACGGCCAGGCGACGTCCTCCTCGCCGTCCTCCAGGGGGGCGCCGACGGAGTGCAGGGCCGGGACGAAGAACGCCTCGGTCTCCTCCATCTTGCGCAGCACGTCGGTGCCGATGCGGGCCATGATGCGCATCGAGTTGACCACGTAGGCGGAGTCGGTGATCTCCACGCCGAACTTCGGGTCCTCGGCGTCCAGGTGACCCATCACGAAGGGGATCACGTACATGGTGCGCCCGTGCATGGAACCGGCGAAGGCGTCCTGGAGGATGCCCTTCATCTCGCCGGGCTCCATCCAGTTGTTGGTGAAGCCGGCGTCCTCCTCCTTCTCGGAGCAGATGAACGTGCGGTCCTCCACGCGGGCGACGTCGGCCGGGTCGGAGAAGGCGGCGTAGGAGTTCGGGAACTTGTCCTCGGCGAGCTTCACGAAGGTGCCGGCCTCGACCAGTCCGGCGGCCAGGCGGTCATACTCCTCCTGCGAACCGTCCACCCAGTACACGGAGTCCGGCTCCGTCAGGGCGGCGACCTCCTTCACCCAGTCGAGCAGCTTCCCGTACGAGGTCGGGGCCTCCGCCACGGCTCGATCTGCGAAGGTGAGTGAGGAGTTGTCTGCCATGGGGGTTCCCTCCATTGGGTAGCGGCTGCCTTTGGGGTCGCCTCCGGAACGGGCCGTCAGTGGCCGGCACTCCGTTGTGCGTACACCGTCTCCGGTGCCTCATTCTACCCACGCAGATCACACGCCCGTTCCGGTGACGTCACCTTTCGGACACCCGGTCCCGGCACCGCACCCCCTTCCCGCACGCCCGGAACGATCGGCCGGGAGGCCGGCCCGCGGAGCCCGTCAGGACCCCGATCGAGGCCGATTTGGCGAACGGCAGGTGAATCGCTATAGTTCTTCAAGGCCGTTCGCGGCGATGCGCCCTTAGCTCAGCTGGATAGAGCGTCTGTCTACGGAACAGAAGGTCAGGGGTTCGAATCCCTTAGGGCGCACCAAGTAAAGATGACAGAAGAGGCCGGACCCCACGGGTCCGGCCTCTTCTGCATCCCGGACCTCCCGGACGCGCTCCCCCGCCAGTCCGCGAGGACCCGAGGCCGCCCCGCGGGGGCCGACGCGTCAGGGGCGCGGCACGACGAAGTGCGTCATCCGCGCGTCGCGGCCGTCCAGGGTGGCCCACTCCCCCGGCACGGCGAACACCTGCAGGCCCAGCGTGGGCAGCCGCTCGGCCATGGTGACCACCGCATCCTCGTCGGAGTCGATGGAGGACAGCCGCATCCCGAGGTCCTGGACCCACGGCAGGTGGCCGACCACCATCAGGGTCCGCACCTGTTCCTCGGTCTCGTTGATCACGGAGAGGGCGCCGGTGTCATCGGTGTCGTAGAGACGGGAGTCCAGGTAGGGCGTCGGCGCCTTCTCGCCCAGTTCGCTGCAGACCCAGGTGCAGGTCTGCCGGGTGCGCACGGCGTCCGAGCACAGGATCATGTCCGGATAGATCCCGTGCTCCACCAGCCATCTCCCGGCCAGCGGCGCCTCCCGGGTGCCCCGCCCGCCCAGGGGCCGCTCGTGGTCCGGCACGCCCTTGGGCCAGTCGGACTTGGCGTGGCGGAGGATCACCAGGGTCTTCTCCCCGGTGCGGTTCCGGGAGGCGGGGTTCACGACGTCGGAGGGCATGGTCCCAGCGTAGTGGTCGCCCTGACCACAGGGCCGGCCGGGGTCACAGGGCGTTCTGCCCGGTGATCTTCCGTCCGATCAGCAACGACTGGATGAACTCGGTGCCCTCGTAGGTGTGCACGACCTCCATGTCCGTCAGGTGCCGCGCCACGTGGAAGTCGAGCAGCAGCCCGTTGCCGGCCAGCAGGTCCCGGGCCTGCTGGGCGATCCAGCGGGCCTTGTGGGCGGTGTGCATCTTCGCGATCGAGGCCATCGACCCGGTCCACTGGCCGGTCTCCTGCAGGTGGGCCATCCGGAAGCACAGCAACTGGATGGCCGTGAGCTCGGTGAGCATCTGTGCCAGCGTGTTCTGCACGAGCTGGTTGGACCCGACCGGGCGGCCGAACTGCTCGCGGACCTCGGCGTAGGTCACGGCCGCCTCGAAACAGGCCAGGGCATGCCCCAGCGCCTCCCAGGACGCACCACCGCGGGTGGTCGCCAGGACCCGGGACACGTCCCGGAAGCCCTGGGCCCCCGGCAGCCGGTTCTGCTCGGGGATCCGCAGGTCCCGGAAGGACAGGTTGGCCTGCAGGATCGCCCGCTTGCCGACCTTTCCCTCGATGACCTGGTAGTCGAAGCCCTCCGGGCGGTCCTCCGGATCGCGGGGGTCCTCGCGTTCCATCACGAAGGCCTTGACCTGCCCGTCGGCCTCGTCGCGGGCGAAGATGATGACCAGGTGGGCCATGGAGCCGTTGCCGATCCACCGCTTGGCGCCGTTGATGACCCAGGTGTCGCCCTCGCGGCGGGCGGTGGTGTCCAGGTTCACGGAATCCGAGCCGTGCCGGGGTTCGGTCAGCGCGAAGGCCCCGATCCTGCGCAGGGCCGCCATGTCCGGCAGCCAGCGCCGTTTCTGCTCCTCGGAGCCGAGCATGTTGATCGTGCCCATGGACAGGTTGGCCTGGACGCCCAGGAACGTGTTCATCGACCCGTCCCCGCGGGACAGCTCCACCGTGGCCAGTCCGGCGGCCAGCCGCGAGAGCCCCGGCGCGCCGTGCCCGGTGATGGCCCCTCCGACCACGCCCGTGGCGGCCAGCGGTTCCAGCAGTTCGTAGGGGAACTCGGCCCGTTCCCAGTAGCCGTTGATGACCGGGAGCACGTCCCGGTCCACGAAGGCCCGCACGGAGGCCCGGGCCCGCCGTGCGTCCTCGGGCAGGTCCTGCTCGAGCAGCAGGTAGTCCGTGTCCCGGGCCGTGGTGAGCCCGGAGCGCAGGGAGTCCAGGTATCCCGCGGTGTCCTGCGCCCAGTCCACGGAGTGGGGGCCCGTGGCCTGCGGCATCGCCTCAGTGTCCATAGCTGTACCAGCCCTTCCCGGTCTTGCGGCCGAACTCACCGGCCCGGTACTTCTGCTCCAGCAGCGGGTGCGGCTTCTCGGCCTCGTCCCCGGTGAGCTCGTAGGTGGCCTGGCGGATGAGGTAGGTGACGTCCAGGCCCACCAGGTCCATCAGCTCGAAGGGACCCATCGGGTGGCCCAGCGCGTTCTTGGCGGCCTCGTCGATGTCCTCCACCGAGGCGACCCCCTGGGAGTACAGGTCCAGTGCCTCGTTGCGGACCGCGCCCATCAGCCGGTTGGCCACGAAACCGGGCACCTCCTTGGTGAGCAGCACCGGGACCTTGCCCATGGCCCGGGCCACGGCCTCGACGGTCGCGACGGTCTCGTCGGACGTCGAGGCGTGGCGGACGACCTCGACGGCCTTCATGACCAGGGCCGGGTTGAAGAAGTGCATGTTGCAGACCTTCTCGGGCCGGCCCGTGGCATCGGCCACCGCGGAGGAGCCGTAGGTCGAGGAGTTCGTGGCCAGGATGGCGTGGGGCGGGGCCAGGCGGTCCAGTTCGGCGAAGACCGACCGCTTGACGTCGAGCTTCTCGGTGGCGGCCTCGATGACCAGGTCGGCGGTGGTGATGGCCGGTTCCAGGTCGGTGGTGAACGTGATCCGCTCCCAGGCCGCGTCAGCGGTCTCCTGGTCCATCCGGCCCTTGGCGACCCGGCCGTCCAGCCAGGTGCGCATGTCCTGCTCCGCGGCGGACACCGCCTCGGCGGCCACGTCCCGGACGGTGGTGGTGAACCCGGCGACGGCGGCCGCCATGCCGATCTGCCGGCCCATCGCCCCGGACCCGATCACCAGGATCTGCCGGACCCCGGCGTCCGTGGCCGGGGTCGTGGTCTGGTCCGCGTTCTGGTTCGTCGTCATCGCTGCATCACCCTTCAGGTCGTCCATGTCGTGTCGGTCGCGCGCGTCATCGGCCCCGGAACTCCGGGGTGCGCTTGTCGAGGAAGGCGGTGGCGCCCTCGGCCTTGTCCTCGGTCGTGTACAGCAGGGTCTGTGCCAGCCGCTCGAGCAGCAGGCCCGTCCTCTGGTCGGTCTCCGCGCCCTGGCCGATGACCATCTTGGCCAGCCGGATCGCCAGCGGGCCCTTGGTGAGGATGGTGCCCACGGTGGCTGCCGCCGTCGGGAGCAGCTCGGCGGCCGGGACGACCGTGGTCACCAGGCCGTAGCGCTCGGCCTCGGCGGCGGTGAGGATCCGGCTGGTCAGGATCATCTCCACCGCCCGGCCGGTGCCCACCAGCCGGGACAGGCGCTGGGTCCCGCCCGCGCCGGGCAGCACGCCCAGCGTGGTCTCCGGCAGGCCCATCCTCGCGTGCTCCGCGGCGATCCGGATGTCGCAACTCATCGCCAGTTCCAGTCCACCGCCCATCGCGACGCCGTTCAGGGCGGCCAGGGTCGGCTTGGGGTAGTCCTGGATCCGGTCGTACAGCCGCTGCATGTGGGCCGCCAGGCCGTACGGCAGGTCGTAGTGCGCGAGCTGGGAGATGTCCGCGCCCGCGATGAACGCCTTCTCCCCGGCCCCGGTGAAGATGACCGCGGAGACGTCGTCGTCCTCCTCCCAGGCGTCCAGGACCCGGCCGATCTCGGCCAGCACCGTCCGGGACAGCGCGTTGCGCTTGTCCGGGCGGTTGATGGTGATGGTCCCGACGGCCCCGCTCACCTCGGCCAGGATCGTCTCGAAGGCCTCCGGGAGGCTCTCCGACGAGACCGCGATGTCGGCCTGCGGTTGGGTCTGCTGGTGGGTCATGGTCAGGCCTGCGTTCGGGTGAAGGCGCCGATGCCGGTCAGGGTGCGGCCGATGGTGAGCTGGTGGACCTCGTCGGTGCCCTCGTAGGTGCGCACGGACTCGAGGTTGTTGGCGTGGCGCAGCGGGGAGTGCTCCAGGGTGATCCCGTTGCCCCCGAGCATCTCCCTCGCCTCGCGGGCGATGCCGATCGCGACCCGGCAGTTGTCCAGCTTCCCGGTGGAGATCATCGCCGGAGTCACCGCGGCCGGGTTGGTGTCCTTGGTCCGGCCGATCTGATGGGCCAGCAAATAGCCCTTGTTGATGGCCACCGCCATGTCCGCCAGCTTGGCCTGCGTCAACTGGTAGGACGCCAGCGGGGTGCCGAACTGTTCCCGGCCCAGCGTGTAGTCCAGCACCGCGTTGAACGAATCCCGGGCCGCGCCCATCACGCCCCAGATGATCCCGTACCGGGCCTCGTTCAGGCACTGGAACGGGCCCTTCAGGCCCACCGCGCTCTCGGCCGGCAGGATCGCCTCGGCCGGCAGGCGCACCCCATCGAGGTGGATCTCGCACTGGACCGAGGCCCGCATCGACAGCTTGGACCCGATCGCCTCAGCCCGGAACCCCGGGGTGTCCGTGGGGACCACGAACCCGCGCACCCCCCGGCCCTGGCCGTGCTCGCCGGTCTGGGCCCAGATGATCGCCACGTCGGCCAGGGTGGCCAGCCCGATCCACCGCTTGGCACCGTTGAGCACCCAGTCCCCGCCGGGCTCCTGGCGGGCGGTGGTTCTCATCGAGGCCGGGTCCGAGCCGGCCCCCGGCTCGGTGAGCCCGAAGCAGCCGATCGCCTCACCGGCGGCCATGGCCGGCAGCCACTGCTGTTTCTGGGCCTCGGAGCCGTGCTTGTGGATCGCGGACATCGCCAGCGAGCCCTGCACCGAGACGAAGGTGCGCAGCCCGGAGTCCCCGGCCTCCAGCTCCTGGGCCGCCAACCCGTACTGAACCGCAGACCGGCCCGCGCACCCATACCCGGACAGGTGCATGCCCAGCACCCCCAACCGGCCCAGCTCCGGCACGATCTCCCGCGGGAACACCGCCGCCTCATACCACTGGGCGATGTTCGGACGGATCACCTCATCCACCAGCCCCCGCACCTGCAGCGCCAGGGACTTCTCCTCGGCGGAGAACAACCCGTCCATCCCCGTCAGGTCCACCGGCCCCAAAAACGAGGCCGAGACATCCCCCGACACAGACCGACCGGCCGGTGCGGTGTTGGTTGCGGTGTTGGTTGCGGTGTTCACTTCTGTGCTCCTTGTGCCTGGGCCTGCTCGACGAGTTCCTTGCGCAGCAGGTACTTCTGGATCTTTCCGGAGGGGGTGCGGGGCAGCTCGGGGACGATGACGAGGCGCTCGGGCCAGTACGGCTTGGCCAGCCCCTTGGCGTCGAAGAACGCCCTCAGGGTGTCCATCGTCAGCTCCGGCGCGCCGTCGCGCATGACCACGGCGGCGGCCGCGGTCTCCTGCAGCCGCTCGTGGGGAACGCCGATCACGGCCACGGCCTCGATGTCCGGGTGCTCGTAGAGGACGTTCTCGACATAGGTCACCGGGATGTTCTCACCGCCCCGGATGATGACGTCCTTGGTGCGCCCGGCCAGGCGCACGTACCCGTCCTCGTCCATGGTGGCGAGGTCCCCGGTGTCGAACCAGTCGCCGTCGAACTCCTCGCGGGTCTTGTCGAGCTGGCCGAGGTAACCGCGGAACAGGAACGGGCCGCGGATCTGCAGCTTCCCCTCCTCGCCGGGGGCAGCGGGCCGGCCGTCGAAGCCGACGACCCGCGTCTGCATCCCGTCCAGGGCACGCCCGTCCGTGGAGATGATCTTCTCGTCCGGGTCGGAGGGGTGTCCCATGGTCACGAGGCAGCACTCCGTCTGTCCCCACCCGCCGAAGACGCTCATCTCCGGCAGCTTCTCCCTGGCCTCGGCCACGTAGGACCGTGGGATGGGGGCGCCCATGCAGCAGAAGTGCCTCAGGGAGCTCACGTCGTGCTCGGCGAGGTTCTTCGCGCCGATGAGGTCGTGCAGGAACGGGGTGGCCGCCGAGGTGTGGTTGATCCCGTGCTTCTCCACCAGTTCCACAAACTCCTCGACGTCCCACACGTCCTGGAAGACACCCGTGCCACCCAGCATGATCGGCAGGGAGACGCCGTAGAGGAAGCCGGTCAGGTGCCCGAAGGTCGAGGCCATGTGGATGACCGAGTGCTCGTCCAGGCCGAGCCGGTCCGGCCAGGGCAGCGCGCCGGATAGCACCGAGTTGTGGGTGTGCATGACGCCCTTGGGACGGCCCGTCGTCCCGGAGGTGAACATGATGAGCGCCAGCGAGTTCGGGTCGGGACGCAGCGCCGCCAGGTCCACCGGGTCGGACTGTCGGCGGGCACGGCCGCGGGCGAGGAAGTCCTCCCAGGACGTGAAACCGTCCCGGGCCCCCTCACCGTGCACGATCACGGTCTCCCGCAGGTCCGGCAGCTCCGGGCGCAGGCGGTCGACCATGTCCGCGTAGTTGAACTTCCGGAAGGTCTCGGTGATGAACAGAACCGAGGTGCGCGCGGTGGCCGCCATGAAGCCGATCTCCCGGTCGCGGTAGATCGGGATCAGCGGGTTGGCGACGGCGCCGATCCGGTTGGCGGCCAGGTAGATGACCAGCCACTCGTACCAGTTGGGCAGCTGGATCGAGACCACGTCGTCGGCCTGGACGCCGGACTCCAGCAGGGCGTGGGCACAGTCCTCGACGTCGGAGGCCAGGTCGGCATAGGTGTGCGCGCCGCGCACGTCGATCGTGCAGGTCTGCCCGGGACGCGCCGCGACGGCGTCGTCCAGGTAGTCGGCCAGCAGCCTGTTCCGCCAGTGTCCGGACGCGGTGTAGGTGGCGATCTCCTCGTCGGTGAGGAGCATCTCGAAGGTGTGGGGCATGGGGTTCTTCCTGGTCGTGCGGCCGTCCCGGGGGTGGCAGCGGGGCAGGGCGGTCAGATCATCGTGAGGCCACCGGAGACCGAGAGGGTCTGGCCGGTGATGTACTTCGAGGCGGGAGAGGCCATGAAGGCCACGGCGTTCGCCAGGTCCTCCGGCTGGGCCAGCCGCCGCAGCGGGATGGACTTCTCCAGGGCCGTGCGCAGCTTGGGGTTCTCGGCGGAGATCTGCTCGAACAGCGGGGTGTCGGCGGGCCCGGGGCAGACGGCGTTGGCCGTCACCCCGTGGCGGGCGGCCTCCCGGGCCAGGGTCTTGGTGAAGGCCACCACCCCGCCCTTGCAGGCGGAGTACACGGCCTCGCCGCTGGATCCCACGCGGGCCGCGTCCGAACCGATGTTCACCACCGTGCCGTGGCCCTGGTCGACCATCCTGCGCACCACGGACTGGGAGCAGTGCAGGACCCCGTAGAGGTTGATGCCGATGACGCGGTCCCAGACGTCCACCTCGGAGTCGAGGAAGGGCCCGACCTTGTCCCAGCCCGCGTTGTTGACCAGGACGTCGATGCGCCCGAAGGTGGACATGACCTGTTCGGTCATCGCGTCCACGGCGGCCCGGTCGGTGACGTTCACTGAGATGCCGATGGAGCCGTTGCCCAGTGCGGCGGCGGTGGCCTCGGCGGCCTCGCCGTTGAGGTCGGCGACGACGACGGTCGCGCCCTCGGCGACGAGGCGGGTGGCGATGCCCTTGCCGATGCCGCTGGCGGCGCCGGTCACGATGCAGATCCGGCCCTGCAGGTTCTCGTCGTTGACGGTGGTGTTCGTGGTCTGTTCAGTCATGGTGTGCTCCATGGGTCGAGTGGTCTGGCGGCCGTGGGTGGCGTCGCCGGGAGGAGGCGGTGGTCGCACCGGTTCAGGGCGCGACCTCGCGGGGCAGGTTCTGCCGCGAGATGATGAGCTTCATGATCTGGGCGGTACCGTCCCCGATCTGCAGGCCGAGGACGTCCCGCATCCGCTGTTCGATCGGCCGGGTGGTGAGGTAGCCGAACTGGCCGTGGGACAGCAGGCACTGGTTGATGACGTCGTAGGCCGTCTTCGGCGCCCACCACTTGCACATGGCCGCCTCCTTGGTGTGCGGCAGGCCCGCGTCCTTGAGCCACAGGGTCTTCTGGCACAGCACCCGGGCCGCGGTCAGCAGGGTGTCCGCCTCGGCCAGCGGGAAGGACAGTCCCTGGAACTTGCTGATGGGCTGGTCGAAGGCCATCCGCTGGCCGGCGTACTCCCAGGTCTCGTCGAGGGTGACCTGGGCGGCACCGATGACCTGGAGGCCTATGAGGGCGCGGGAGAAGTCGAATCCCTGCATGACCTCCGTGAAGCCCCTGCCCTCGGCTCCGAGCAGGTTCTCTTCCGGGATCCAGGTGTCCGTGAAGGTGACGAACCCGCGGCCCACGCACTTGGTGCCCATGTCCGGGGTGGCCTCCCGTGCGACGCCGTCGCGGTCGAGTTCCACCAGGAAGGCGCTGATGCCCCGGCCCCGGCGGTTCTCCTCGGTCCGGGCGAAGACCACCGTGGCGCCGGCGTGGAGGGCGAAGGACATCGACTTGGTGCCGTTGAGCACCCAGCCGCCGTCCTGGCGCCGCGCGGTGAGGCCGGGATTGCCGGCGTCCGAGCCGCCGTCGGGCTCCGAGAGGCCGATGGCCACGATGTCCTCACCGCTGGCGATCCTCGGCACCCATGCCCTGGCCAGCTCGGGGCCGGCGTTGCGGGCCAGGATCTGCCCCACCAGGGAGCCGACCACCTGGACGTAGCCGACGTTGATGTCCCCGCGGGAGATCTGCTCGGTGATCATGCCCGCGGTCAGGGCCCGCTCGCCGCGTCCGCCCAGCTCCTCCGGGAGCTCGGGGGCGATCAGCCCGCGCGCGCCCATCTCACACCGGAGGGCCGGGTCGATGATCCGGTCCGCCTCCCGCTGCCGGTAGCCCGGCGCCAGCTCCTCGGCCATTGCCGCCGCGGCATCGATGTAGCCCTGCATCGCCGTGTCGATCGTGAAGTCCATGAGTCCCTCGTCTGGTCCTGGTGTGGTGGTCGTGGTGGCTCTGCCGACGGTCAGTGGCTGACGACCTTGGAGGCGAAGTCGGGTGCCCGCTTCTGGGCGAAGGCGATGGCGCCCTCCATGCCCTCGGGTGACACGGCGTAGAGGTCCAGGGCGGACATCGCCATGGCGCTCAGGCCGGCCTGGTGCTCGGTGTCGGCGTTGAAGGACTGCTTGAGGAAGCGGATGGCGGTCGGCGACTTCGCCGCGATCTCGTCGGCCCAGGCGAGGGCCTCGTCCATCAGCCGGTCCGGTTCGACGACGGCGTTGACCAGGCCCCAGCGCTCGGCGGTGGCGGCGTCGTACTTGCGGCAGAGGTACCAGATCTCGCGGGCGCGCTTCTCGCCGACGATGCGGGCCAGGAAGGCCGAGCCGAAGCCCGCGTCGAAGGACCCGACGCGCGGGCCCGCCTGCCCGAACTGGGCGGTGGAGGAGGCGATGGTCAGGTCGCACAGCACGTGCAGCACGTGCCCACCGCCGATGGCGAGGCCGTTGACGGCGGCGATGACCGGCTTGGGCAGGTCGCGGATGGTCTTGTGCAGCAGGCCGATCTCGAACATGCCGGACTCGCTCGGGCCGTAGTCCCCGGTCTCGGCGCGCTGCTTGACGTCCCCGCCGGTGCAGAAGGCCTTCTGTCCGGCCCCGGTGAGGATCACGGCCTGCACGCCGCGGTCGGCCCAGGCCAGCTTGAGGGCCTTGATGAGCTCCTCGACGGTCTGGGAGCGGAAGGCGTTGTAGCGGTCCGGGCGGTTGATGGTGATCACGGCGGCGGCGTTGCGGCGCTCGTAGGTGATGTCCCCGAAGTCCGGGACGGCCGGGGCCTGGGACGAATCGGTGGTGGCGGTGGAGTTCTCAGCGGTCATGATGGTCCTTTCCGTGGTGGCCCTGCCGAGTCTCCGGGCAGGTCCAGGGGTGGGTGGTCGGGGCGGTCCGCGCTCAGGCGGGCGCGCCCAGCAGGTCGGCGTACGCGGCTCGGTGGTCGGGGTGCACGGCCGTGGCGAGCATGAGGGCCGACTGGCTCGCCACGAACTCCTCGAACGTCATCCTCGAGGCGAAGTACCAGTGCTTCAGGGACCACGAGTGGGCGATGAGGAGCAGGTCGTAGGAGAGGATCCGGGTGTCGACCGGCATCAGCAGGCCGCGGTCCAGGGCCTCCTGGATGGCGTCGGTCAGGGGCTGGGCCGTCCTGACCTCGAGGTCCTTGATGAGCCGGCGTCCCTCCTCGTCCAGGGTGTGGGACTCGCGGTACGTCAGCAGCACGGCCTCGCGGTTGTCGTCCACCACCCTGCAGTAGGCCGAGAAGGCCGCAACCATCCGCCGCACCGGGTCCGCCTCCGGCGCCACGGCCGCGGGGATGAGCCGTGCCATGTCGTCCAGGACGCCGAGGATCACGCCCTGGACGAGTTCCTGCTTGTTGGCGAAGTAGCGGTAGATCAGGCCCACGGAGACGCCCGCCTCGTCGGCCACCGCCTGCATGGAGACGCCGTGCGAACCGCTGCGCTCCATGAGCCGCGCCGCCGCCTCGAGCAGCTGGCGGGTCCGGGCGCCCGAGCGGGCCTGGCGCGCGGCCTCGGCCGGTACAGCCAGTTCTTCCGCGCCCTTCAGCACCATGGACCTGCCCCTTCAGTGTGCGTGAACCTAAGTTCACCAAGAATGAATGTTCGTTCATTCGTGACTGTACTCACACCTCGACGGCGGGGTCAAGGGTGCGAGGGACGTTAAACGACGAGGACCCCGGATCCAGTGGATCCGGGGTCCCGCGGGGCCGAGAGGGCCTGGGTCAGATGCTGTATTCCGGTGCCGCCCAGACGACGACCTCGGGATGCTCGTAGAAGCGGTATCCCTGACCGCGCACGGTGCGCACGGTCCCGGACAGCCGGCCCAGCTTGGAGCGCAGCCGGCGGATGTGGACGTCGATGGTGCGCTCGTTCGGCACGTCCTCGGCGTTCTTCCACAGCGATTCCAGCAGCTCGTCGCGCCCCACCGTGCGGCCGCCGTTCTCCACGAGGTAGTTCAGCAGCTCGAACTCCTTGTAGGTGAGGTTCAGCCCCTCACCGTCCAGCATCACCTCGCGGCGGGCCAGGTCGATCAGGACGCCGGGCTGACGGGTGGAGACGGGCGCGGGAGCCTGCAGCAGGTCCGGCCGGGTGCCCTGCTGGATGGTGGGATCACCCAGCACCTGGCGGACGACCTCCAGGTCGGCCCCGGGGGCGCCGGCCGGGGCGATGGCCACGGCCGCCGCGGACTGCGAGCCCGGGACCAGGGACTCCACGTAGTGGCGCAGCTCGTTGGCCAGCCGCGTCAGGGAGGTCCCGGCCGCCGAGGCCGCGGACTCGTCCATCCCCACGTAGATCACGAAGCCCCGCGCCTCCGTCTCGGTGGCCACGGCCTGGGGGCCGGGAATGCCGTTGGGGGCCAGCACCGGCGTCGGAGCGGTCTGGGGCTCGGCGTCCCGCGCGACCGCGCCGGAGTCGCCGTGGTCCTGCACCGACTGCAGCGGACGGGTGTGGGGCATCCCATAGGTCCCGCCGTGCTCGCGGTAACTGCGGACGCGGGCTGCGCGGCGCTGGGCGTTGCGGACCGAGATGTGGACGTATCCCTGGGGGCTGGTGGTCATGTCGATGAATCCTTGCGTCGATCTCCTCGTCGGCGTGGAGCCAGCAGGTCGGACCGGATCACGGTCGTCCCCGCCCGCCGCACACCGGCCAGGAGCCGGCCTGGTCGCACCGCCGACGCCATCGCCGGGCGGACTGGGCCTCAGGGAGGCCGACCAGGTCGCGGAACTTCATGTGACAACCCTGAAGCGTCACAATCCGTTCTCGCAAGTAACAATGGTCACGTTGTCTCACATCGTGAGACAGAGGCGCATTTTTGTGGCGAAGGTCACGTCATCTGAGGGGTCTGAAGCGCTCTTTGGCGTATTCCGGGGTAAGTTACCGCCTCTTTGCCCCGCGGTCCCCGTTTGTTACCGAGCCCGTTGCCGGTGCGACGCCCTCTATTCGGCGACGCCGTAGAGACGGTCACCGGCGTCCCCGAGGCCCGGGACGATGTAGGACTGCTCGTTCAGGCGCTCGTCGACGGCCGCCAGGTAGATGTCCACGTCGACGTCGGCCAGCTCGCCCTCCAGGCGCGCGATGCCCTCGGGCGCGCCCAGGAGGCAGATGCAGGTCACCCGGCGCGCCTTGCGGGCGTACATGAACCGGACCGCCTCGGCCAGCGTCCCGCCCGTGGCCAGCATGGGGTCCAGGATGAACACGTGCCGGTCCGTCAGGTCGGCCGGCAGTCGCTCCGCGTAGGTGACGATGTCCAGGGTCTCTTCGTTCCGGGCCATCCCCAGGAAGCCGACCTCCGCCGTCGGCGCCATCCGGACCATGCCCTCGAGCATCCCGAGGCCGGCGCGCAGGATCGGCACCACCAGCGGCGTGGGCCGCGCCAGCCGGACCCCGGTGGTGGTGGCGACGGGGGTCTCGATCCGGACGGGCTCCACCGCGACGTCCCGCGTGGCCTCGTAGGCCAGCAGCATGACCAGTTCCTCGGTCAGCTGCCGGAAGATCATGGACGGGGTGTCCCGCTTCCTGAGGACCGTGAGCTTGTGGGCTACCAGCGGGTGTTCGACGAGCTGTACGCGCATGGTGCCAACCCTACAGAAGGAGGGGCCGCGCCCCCCTCCGGATAGGCTCAGTCTCCATGCATCCCGAGCACGATTCCTGGATGGCGCTGGCCCTGGACGAGGCCCGCCGCGCCACGGACACCGGTGACGTGCCGATCGGCGCGGTGGTCCTGGGCCCGGACGGGACCGTGCTCGGCACCGGTCGCAACGAGCGGGAGGCGAGCGGGGACCCCACCGCCCACGCCGAGGTGCTGGCCCTGCGGGCCGCGGCGGCCGCGCGCCGGGACTCCGGGCACGACGACGGGTGGCGCCTGGAGGACTGCACCCTCGTGGTCACCCTGGAGCCCTGCGCCATGTGCGCGGGGGCGATCGTGCTGGCCCGCGTCCCGCGACTGGTCTTCGGCGCGTGGGACCCCAAGGCCGGGGCCTGCGGATCCGTGTTCGACGTCGTCCGCGAGCCGCGGCTGAACCACTGGGTCGAGGTGTTTCCCGGCATCCGCGAGCAGGAGTGCGCGGAGGTGCTGACAGGGTTCTTCCGCGCGCACCGGGGCTGAACCGGAGCTGAGGGCCGCGGGCCGGACGCGGCCCGCCGGACCCGCAGGAGCGGCGCTCCCGGAGCGTTGACCGGTGACTGGCGCCGGGGAAGAATTCACTGCACGGCCGGCCCGTCCGGGACCGGCACCGAACCGGAAGCTGGTCCGTCATGACTGGACCCCGACTCTCTCCCGAGGCGTTGCGCGCCCTGTCCTCAGCGGTACGCGGCACGGTGATCGGACCCGAGGACGCGTTGTACGACGACGCGCGGAGGGTGTGGAACGCGATGATCGACCGGCACCCGGCGGTGGTGGTCCGCGCCGGTGACGTGGCCGACGTCGCCCCCTGCCTGGAGTTCGCCGGGCGTCACGGGCTGCCCGTCGCACTGCGCGGTGGCGGCCACAGCGTGGCCGGCTACGGCACCGTGGACGACGGACTGGTGCTGGACCTCGGGAGCTGCCGCGACGTCACGGTCGACGTGGACACGGGCACGGCGACCGTGGCGCCGGGCGCGACCCTGGCGGACCTGGACCGGGCCACCACCGCCCACGGGCTGGCCGTGCCGATCGGGGTGGTCTCGGCCACCGGGGTCGCCGGGCTCACGCTGGGCGGCGGTTTCGGCTGGCTGACCCGGAAGCACGGGCTGACGGTGGACAACCTGCTGGCCGCGGACGTCGTCACGGCCGACGGGCGCACCGTGCACGCCAGCGCGGAGGAGAACCCGGACCTGCTCTGGGGATTGACGGGCGGCGGCGGGAACTTCGGGGCCGTCACCTCGTTCACCTTCGCGGCACACCCCCTGCCGCCCACGGTCCTGGGCGGCAACCTCATCTACTTCCGGCCCCGGTGGGAGGGGGCGCTCCGGGCCTTCGCCGACTGGACCCGGGACCTGCCGGACGAGATGACGGCCATCCTCACCGCGCTGACTCCCCCGCCGGACTGGGACCTGGGCGCTGACCCGATGCTGGTCATCGGCTTCGCCTGGGCCGGTGCGGAGCACGGCGAGGGCCTGGACCACGCCGACGAGCTGGCCGGGATGGCCCCGCCCGACGCCGAGGAGGTCGGCCCCACGGCATGGCCGGAGTGGCAGTCCGCGATGGACGGCCTGTTCCCGAAGGGTGTCCGCGCGTACTGGAAGAACTCGGGGGTGCTCCGGCTGGACGACGAGGTCATCGCGGTGCTGTGCGCGCGGGCGGAACAGCAGACCTGGCAGGGCACCGCCTTCGACCTGCACCACATGGGCGGGGCGTTCCGGCGCGTGGACCCCCGGGCGACCGCGTTCCCCGACCGGAGCCCGGAGTACTGGCTGAACGTCTACGGCTTCTGGGCGTCCGCGGCCGATGACGAGCGCAACATCGCCTTCGTGCGCGGCCTGGCCCGGGACGTGGAGCCGTTCTCCGGCGGCGCGCAGTACGTGAACTTCATGGCCCGGGAGCCCGAGGGCCCCTCCTCCGGACCGGACGAGGGGGACCTCTGGCGCCGGGCGGCAACCCTCTACGGCGAGGAGAAGCTGGACCGACTGGCCGCCCTGAAGAGGTGGTACGACCCGCAGAACGTCTTCCGGCTCAACCACAACATCCCGCCCCTGCGGGTGGGGGCCTGAACAGGATTCGGCGGTCCACCGACTCCTCCGGTAAGATGGACCGGTCTGGTGACGTGTCCGAGCGGCCGAAGGTGCAACACTCGAAATGTTGTGTAGGTTCACCCCTACCGTGGGTTCAAATCCCACCGTCACCGCCGACTGACAGGCCCTCGCCCCGCAATGACCGCGGCGGCGGGGGCCTGTTGTCTATCGGCGGCAGTCACCGACCACTGACGCCGGACCTTCTGGAGAGGCAGGACGATGAGCACTACGAGCACCCACGCGACCCTTCCGACCGATGCCGAGGTCGTGCGCTGGCGGCGGGACTTCCCACTGCTGGCCACCGAGGTCAACGGTCATCCCGTGGCCTACCTCGACTCCGGCGCCACCTCGCAGAAGCCGGCCGCCGTCCTGGACGCCGAGCGCGGTTACTACGAGCAGCTCAATGCGGCGGTCCACCGCGGCGCACACACCCTGGCCGCGGAGGCCACGGTGCTCTTCGAGGACGCCCGCGCCGCCGTGGCCGGTTTCGTGGGGGCCGCCGAGGACGAGGTGGTCTGGACCTCCAACGCGACCGAGGCCCTGAACCTGGTGGCCTACGCCTTCTCCAACGCCAGCGTGGGCCGCGGTGGTGAGGCGGCCGAGCGCTTCCGCCTGGGTCCCGGGGATGAGGTCGTGGTCACCGAGCAGGAGCACCACGCCAACCTGATCCCCTGGCAGGAACTGGCCGCCCGGACCGGTGCCACGCTGAGGTACATCCCCGTGACCGACGACGGCGCCCTGGACCTGGAGGCGGCCGGCACCGTCATCACCGACCGCACCCGGCTGGTGGCGTTCACCCACGTCTCGAACGTGCTGGGCGTGGTGAACCCGGTCCAGGAGCTGGTGGCCCGCGCTCGCGAGGTCGGCGCCCTCGTGGTGCTCGACGCGTGCCAGTCCGTCCCCCACCTGCCGGTGGACTTCCCCGCGCTCGACGTGGACTTCGCCGCCTTCTCCGGCCACAAGATGCTCGCGCCCACCGGGATCGGCGCCCTCTACGGCCGCCGGGAACTGCTCGCGGCCATGCCGCCGTTCCTCACCGGCGGGTCGATGATCACCACCGTCACCATGGAGGCCGCCGAGTACCTGCCCCCGCCGCAGCGCTTCGAGGCCGGCACCCAGAAGGTGTCCCAGGCGATCGCGTGGGCGGCCGCGGTGGACTACCTGCAGCAGATCGGCATGGACCGGATCGCCGCCCACGAGGCCGAGCTCGGCCGGCGGCTGCTCGCCGGCCTCCGGGAGATCCCGGGGATCCGGGTGCTCGGCGGGGACATCGAGGGTGAGCGGGTCGGCCTGGCGAGCTTCGACGTCACCGGGGTGCACGCCCACGACGTCGGCCAGTTCCTGGACGATCGCGGGATCGCGGTGCGCGTGGGCCACCACTGCGCCCAGCCGCTGCACCGCCGCTTCGGGGTGACCGCCTCGACACGGGCCAGCACGTACCTGTACACGACCGAGGACGAGGTCACCCGGTTCCTCGAGGGCGTGGCCGGCGTCGGCGAGTTCTTCGGGGTGCGCGCATGAGCGCTGCCGACCTGCAGGGCCTCTACCAGGAACTCATCCTGGACCACGCCAAGACCCCCTCGGGCACCGGGTTGATGGACTCCGCCGACGGGCAGTCGCACCAGCTCAACCCCACCTGCGGGGACGAGATCACGCTGCAGGTGCACCTCGGCGAGGGGGGCACCGTCGCCCACCTCCGCTGGGAGGGCCACGGGTGCGCCATCTCCCAGGCCTCGGCCTCGCTGCTGTCCGAGCTCGCCGAGGGCCTGTCCACCGCGGAACTGACCGAGCGGATCGACGCGTTCCGCACGGCCATGCAGTCCCGGGGGAAGATCCAGCCCTCCGAGGAGCTGTTCGGCGATGCCGTGGCCCTGGGCGGGGTCTCCCGCTACGTGGCCCGGGTCAAGTGCGCGATGCTCGCCTGGGTGGCCGCGGAGGACGCGCTCGCCCAGGCGACCGTGGGCCGCTGACCCGGCCTTTTCCCGGCCGGACTGTGCTCCGGCTGTTACCTGAATCACCTATCAGGTGTACCGTGCTGTGATCCAGCTCACAGCCGCAGTGCCCGGGAGAGGATGCCCGGCCGGCGTGAGGGAGGAGGAATCATGACCCCACCCGCTCACCCTGACCGGGACGACGCGTTCGACCGACCGGGCCCCGATCACCGCGGCCCGTCGGTCCCGGGCCCCACCGGACCACGGCGGACCCGTCGGCGACTGGTCCCCGTGCTGCTGGCCACGGTCCTGCTCTCGGCCCTGGCAGCCACCCTGACCCTGGTGGGGACCTCGTCCATGGCACAGGCGATCATCTGTCCACCGGGCTTCGAGACGCTGCCGGGTTGCACGGACACCGCAGGCGACGGGAGCGGTGACGACGGCACGACTCCGACGGGGACATGGACCACCGAGACCATCGCCGGGATGAGCGTGAACCTCTATGTGCCCGAGACCGCCCCGGCCCACCCGGACGGCAGGGCCCTGATGGTCACCCTGCACGGCTGCGTGCAGAAGGCCGCGGACCTGAGGAACGGCGGGAACTGGGCGGCCACGGCGGACGAGTACGGCATGGTGGTGGCCGTCCCGGCGGCACCGAACGGCGGGGTCCTGCTCGGCTGCTGGGACTACTACGACGCCCAGCACTCACGCACCTCCCCCGCCCGGCACGACGACAACCTGCTGGGACTGGTCTCCGCCCTGACCTCCCGGACCGGGGTGGGAGTGGACGCGGACCAGGTCTACCTGACCGGCCTGAGCTCGGGCGGCGGCCAGAGCATGGTCATGGGCTGCCTGGCCCCGGACGTCTTCGCGGGCATCGGGATCAACGCCGGCCCGACCGTCGGGACCACCTCGGGGCAGATCTCCTCGGTGGCCACCTCCACGGCCCAGGGCACCTCCACGTGCCGGACCTTCGCGGGCACCGCGGCCCCCTCCTTCGGCACCCAGCTGACCTCGGTCGTCTACGGCAGCAACGACTCCGTGGTGGCGCCCGGGTACAACCCGCTCAATGCCGAGATCATGGCGGGGCTGTATGGCGCGACCTCGACCTCGTCGTTCTCCCTGGCCGGCCTGGACGGGGCCAACACCGCCGGGACGGGAACCCTCTACTCGGACGCGGACGGTCCGCGGGTGTCCCTGGTCCAGAACACCGGGCTGGGACACAACTGGCCCGCGGGCGGCGGTCCGGGCGGTTCCTACATCTCCACCCAGAGCATCGACTACCCGGCGTACGTGACGGAGTTCTTCTTCGAGAACAACCGCCGCACCGGGCCGCCGCCGACCGGGGAACCGGAGCCCACGCAGGAACCGGAACCCACACAGGAACCGGAACCCACGCAGGAGCCGGAGCCCACCGCCGGTCCGGAGCAGTGTGTCACCGCGGCCAATGCGGACCACCGGTCTGCCGGCCGCGCGACCTCCTACGGCGTCAACCCCTACAACCCGTTCTACGCCGTCGGGTCCCAGGACTACCTGGGCCAGGGCGACGCCACGGTGACCAGCCTGCACCGGTCCGCGGACGGCGTCTTCGACCTGGTGCCGTCCTGCTGAGGCGCCGGCGGAGCCGCCGTTGAGTCCCTCAGGACGCGACGTCCCGCCGTCGGTCCAGCTGCCGGTCCAGGAAGTCGGTGATGACATCCCAGGTCAGCTGCTGGCCCGGCGGCGGGGCCGGGTCCAGGTGGGCGGACTCCACCTCGGTGTCCAGCACGGAACCGGACGCGGCGAAGCGGAAGTCGTGGCCGACGTCGGCCACCTCGTAGTAGGCGGTGGGCACCCCGGCGGCGTCGAGGGCCGCGAACAGCAGTGAGCTCTGCCGGTACGGCACCACCCAGTCGTCGGTCCCGTGCGCGATGAGGGTGGGAGGGTCCCCTGCGTCGATGTACGCCAGGGGGCTCGCGGCGATGGCCAGGTCCGGGTGACGGAGCGTCGAGGCCCCGATGAGCCGGGACTCGAAGGCCTGCAGGTCGTCGTGGCAGCGGGTGACCCCGTAGGACTCGTTGAACCGGTCGCAGGCCCCGGGCAGCATCTGCGAGGTGATGGAGAGGAAATCGGTGGGGGCGAAGAAATTCACCACCGCGTACACCCGCGAGGACACCCCCGTCACCCCCAGTTCCCCCTCGAGCGCCGGCTCGCCCGAGGTCACGCCGAGCATGGTGGCGATCCAGCCGCCGGAGGAGTTGCCGGCGGCCACGACCCGGTCCGGGTCCAGCCCGAACTCCTCGGCATGGGCGCGGATGAAGCGCACGGCCGCCTTGGCGTCGTGCACCTGGGCCGGGAAGACCGCCTGCTCGGAGCTGCGCACCGAGAACAGCGCCACCGCGTAACCGCGCCGCACCAGCTGTTCCGCCACCGGTTCGCCGCCCAGGTTGCCGCGGTCCGACGTCCAGCCCGAGCCCTGGCTCCACAACACGACGGGGTACGGTCCCCTGCCCCGTGCGGGCACGAAGAGGTCCAGGGTGCCCGCGTTGCCGGGCAGGACCGCGTACTCGAGCCCCAGCAGTGCCTCGGCGCCCCGGGGCAGGACCCGGGACGACGGCGGCCCGGCCTGGGCGAGCAGGGCCGGCACGGCCACCGCGATGACCACCGCCAGGGCGATGACCACCGCGAGGGCCCCGCCTGGGGTCCAACCGGGGGTCCAACCGGGGGTCCAGCGCCGCGGGGACCGCCGGCGACGGGAGGCGGGCCCGGGGTCCGCCGGCGACGAGGAACCCGGCGAGCCGGCGGGTGGTCCGGGGGCGTCGGCGGGAACGTCCATGCTGGGGCCTTTCGCGGACCGGGCCGGCCCATCCGGCGATGCCTCCACATTAACCGGAGGAAGCGCCCCGGTCAGGGCACGGTTCCGTCACGGGCGCGCCGCACGAGGAGATGTCAGGATGGACCCATGAGCGTGAGGATCCTGGCCGTTGGCAAGAAGCACGAGTCCTGGGTGTCCGAGGGCATCGACCGCTATTCCAGGCGCCTGAAGAAGCCCTTCGACCTCTCGTGGCAGCTGCTTCCGCACTCGTCGCGCGAGGGCGACACCGCGCGTGCCGAGGAGTCCGCGCGGATCCTGGCGAAGGTCGACGGCCGGGACCACCTGATGCTGCTCGACGAGCGGGGCAGGGGCTTCGACTCCCCCGGTCTGGCCCGTCACCTCCAGGGGCGGTTCGACCTCGGCCAGCAGGTCACGCTGGTGATCGGCGGCGCCTACGGCGTGGACGCCTCGGTGCACGAGCGGGCGGACACGGTGTGGTCGCTGTCGAAGCTGGTCTTCCCGCACCAGCTGGTCCGGCTCATCCTCGCCGAGCAGCTCTACCGGGCCCAGGAGATCGCCGGGGGCCGGCCCTACCACCACGTCTGAGCGTCCAGCGGCCGTCCCGGCCCCCGTTCCGGTGTCCGCGCCGGGGCGTACGCTGATGCCGATGACAGTTCTCCCGGATGCGCAGGCGGTCCTGGACCGCTTCACGCCCGCCACCCGCGAGTGGTTCGCGGGAGCCTTCGCGGCGCCCACGGACGCCCAGATCGGCGCCTGGGACGCGATCTCCAGCGGCCAGCACGCCCTCGTGGTCGCCCCGACCGGTTCCGGCAAGACCCTCTCGGCATTCCTCTGGGCCCTCGACGGGTTCCTGCGGCCTGCCGGGGACACCTCGCCGCCGTTCGGCCCGGCACAGGACCCCCTGCCGGGCGACCTGCCCGCCCCGGCCCCGGGGAAGCGGCCGAAGAACCTCACCCGGGTGCTGTACGTCTCCCCGCTCAAGGCCCTCGGCGTGGACGTGGAGCGGAACCTGCGGGCACCGCTGATCGGGATCACCCAGACCGCCCGGCGGCTGGGCGAGGAACCCCGTGACGTCAGCGTCGGCGTGCGCTCCGGTGACACCCCGGCCCGCGAGCGCCGTCAGCTGGTCAGCAGTCCCCCGGACATCCTCATCACCACCCCGGAGTCGCTCTACCTGATGCTGACCTCGCAGGCCCGGTCCACGCTGGGCGGGGTGGAGACCGTCATCGTGGACGAGGTCCACGCGGTGGCCGGGACCAAGCGCGGCGCGCACCTGGCCGTGTCCCTCGAGCGCCTCGACGCCCTGCTCCCCGCCCCGGCCCAGCGGATCGGGCTGTCCGCCACCGTGGAGCCGAAGGAGGAGGTCGCCCGGTTCCTCGGCGGCATCCAGCCGGTGCGGGTGGTGGCCCCGGGGTCGGCCAAGTCCTGGGACGTGCACGTCACCGTCCCGGTGCCGGACATGACCGAGCTGCCCTCGGCGGCCGGCGCCCACGACCTCGGACCCGGTTCCGGTCTGGAGGCCCAGGCCTCGATCTGGCCACACGTGGAGGAACGGATCGTGGACCTGGTCGCACGCAACCGGTCGACCATCGTCTTCGCGAACTCCCGGCGGTTGGCCGAGCGGCTCACCGGACGGCTCAACGAGATCTGGGAGGAGCGCCGGCTCGCCGCGTCCCTGGACGCGGAGGCCGGATCGGACGCGGCTGACGGCGGGCACGGCGGTGGGCGGGAGGAACCGGCACGCCTCGGTGAGGTCCTGGCCGGGGCGGTGCCCGACGCCCGGGGAGACCGGCCGGCCCCGGGACATGCTCCCGCCCAGCTGATGGGCGGGTCCGGCCAGTCCGCCGGGACGGTCACCGAGGGCACCGGCACCGAGTTCGCCCGGGCCCACCACGGTTCGGTCTCCAAGGAACAGCGCGCCCTCATCGAGGACGCGCTGAAGACCGGCCAGCTGCGCTGCGTGGTGGCCACCAGTTCGCTCGAGCTCGGCATCGACATGGGCGCCGTGGACCTCGTCATCCAGGTCGAGTCGCCGCCGTCGGTGGCCTCGGGACTGCAGCGCGTGGGCCGGGCCGGGCACCAGGTCGGGGAGACCTCCTCCGGCTGGTTCTTCCCCAAGCACCGTGGTGACCTGGTGGACACCACGGTCGTGGTGGAGCGGATGCTGGCCGGGAGGATCGAGTCCCTCACGGTGCCCGCCAATCCGCTGGACATCCTGGCCCAGCAGACCGTGGCGGCCTGCGCCCTGGACGAACTCGACGCCGAGGCCTGGTTCGACCGCCTGCGCCGCACCGCCCCCTTCGCGACCCTGCCGCACTCGGCCTACGAGTCCGTCCTGGACCTGCTCTCGGGCCGCTATCCCTCGGACGAGTTCGCCGAGCTGCGCCCCCGCGTGGTCTGGGACCGCGAGGCCGGTACCCTGACCGGTCGCAACGGCTCCCAGTGGCTGGCGGTCACCTCCGGTGGCACGATCCCGGACCGCGGGCTGTTCGGCGTCTTCCTGGCCGGCTCCGAGGATGCGGCGGGCACCGGTGCGGACGGCCCGACGGCGGCCGGCACCGCCCGCACCGGCGGCCGCCGCGTCGGCGAACTGGACGAGGAGATGGTCTACGAGTCCCGGGTGGGGGACGTCATCGTCCTGGGCGCCACCAGCTGGCAGATCCAGGACATCACCCACGACCGGGTGCTCGTCATCCCGGCGTTCGGCCAGCCCGGGCGGCTGCCGTTCTGGCGCGGCGACGCCGAAGGCCGCCCCGCCGAGCTGGGCGAGGCGGTCGGGGCCTTCCGCCGCGAGGTGGAGACGGCGCAGTCCGCGGCCGCGCCGTCCTCGGAACCCTCCGCCGAGGACGGGGGCGCCGGCGCCGGAACCCGGGCCGCGGACCGGTTGCAGGCCGCGGGCCTGGACGAGTGGGCCCGGGACAACCTCACCGCCTACCTGACGGAGCAGCGCGAGGCGACCGGGGTGCTGCCCACCGAGAAGACCCTCGTCGTCGAGCGCTTCCACGACGAGCTGGGCGACTGGCGCGTGGTGCTGCACTCCCCCTACGGGATGCCGGTGCACGCCCCGTGGGCGCTGGCCGTGGGCGCCCGGCTGCACGCCCGGTACGGGATGGACGGCTCGGCCATGGCCGCGGACGACGGGATCGTGCTGCGCGTGCCGATGATGGAGGACGAGCCGCCCGGGGCCGAGCTGTTCCTGTTCACGGCCGAGGAACTGGAGGAGATCGTCACCGCGGAGGTGGGCGGATCGGCGCTGTTCGCCGCCCGGTTCCGGGAGAACGCCGCCCGCGCCCTGCTGCTGCCGCGGCGGGACCCGCGCAGGCGTTCACCGTTGTGGCAACAGCGCCAGCGGGCGGCCCAGCTGCTGGAGGTCGCCCGGAAGTACCCGCAGTTCCCCATCATCCTGGAGACCGTCCGGGAGTGCCTCCAGGACGTCTACGACCTGCCGGCCCTGAAGCGGCTGGCCGGCCGGATCGAGGACAAGTCCCTGCGCCTGGTGGAGACCACCACGCAGTCCCCCTCCCCGTTCGCCCAGTCCCTGCTGTTCGGCTACGTGGCCCAGTTCATCTACGAGGGCGACTCCCCGCTGGCCGAGCGCCGCGCCGCCGCCCTCTCGCTGGATCCCGGGCTGCTCAATGAGCTGCTGGGCCGGGCCGAGCTGGCGGACCTGCTGGACCCGGGCGTCATCGCCACGGTCGAGGCCGACCTGCAGCGGCTCTCCCCCACCCGGCGGGTCAGGGGAGCCGAGGGACTGGCGGACCTGTTGCGACTGCTGGGCCCGCTGACCGCCGCCGAGGCCGCCGCCCGCCTGCAGTCACCGGAGGCCGAGGACGCCGAACCGGGTGCCGGTGCCGCGACGGAACACCAGGCCGCCACCCTGCTCGACGAGCTGGTCGCGGCGAACCGGGCCCTGCGGATCCGGCTGGGCGGGCGGGAACACTACGCCGCCATCGAGGACGCCGCCCGCCTGCGCGACGCCCTCGGCGTCGCCCTGCCCATGGGCGTCCCGCTGGCGTTCATCGAACCGGTCACCGACCCCCTCGGCGACCTGGTCTCCCGCTATGCCCGCACCCACGGCCCCTTCACCGCCACCGTGGCCGGCGCCGCGCTGGGGCTCGGTGCCGCCGTCGTGCTCCAGGTCCTGCAGCGGCTCGCGGCCGAGCGCCGCGTCAGCGAGGGACGCTACCGTCCCGGCGGGACGGGCCAGCCAGGGCCGCTGGACACCGAGTGGTGCGAGGTCGAGGTGCTGCGCCGCATCCGGCGCCGCTCGCTGGCCGCCCTGCGGGCCGAGGTCGAACCGGTGGAACAGCCCGCCTACGCCCGCTTCCTCGCCGACTGGCAGCACCTGGATCCCGCCCCCGGCGGCGGCTCCCCGGCCACCCTGCGCGGCGGGGACGGCGTGGCCACCGTCCTCGACCAGCTCTCCGGCGTGCCGGTCCCGGCCAGTGCGTGGGAGTCGCACGTGCTGCCGGCCCGCGTGCGCGACTACGCCCCGTCCCAGCTCGATGAGCTGCTGGCCACCGGGGAGTTCCTCTGGTCCGGCACCGCCGCGGCGGCCGGCAACGACGGCTGGATCGCGTTCCACCACGTCGACTCGGTGGACCTGAGCCTGGCCCGCGCCGAGGACTTCGAGCCGAACCCGGTGCACCGGTCGCTGCAGGAGGTGCTCGACGGCGGCGGGGCCTGGTTCTTCGGCCCGCTCGCCGGCCGCGTGCGCGAGGGCTGGAGCGGTGACGACGACCGTCCGACGAACGCGGACGTCCTCGCCGCCCTCTGGGACCTGGTCTGGGCCGGGCGCGTCGGCAACGACACCCTGGCCCCGGTCCGCGGGCTGCTCGGCCAGGGACGGACCGCCCACAAGTCCCGGGCGCGCACCCCCCGCGCCCGGCCCGCCCGTCCCGGACGCGGCGCCCGCCTCTCGCGGCTGCGGCGCCTCGAGGAGGTCACCGGTTCCCTCGACGCGGCCCTGGCCGGTGACGACGGGACCTTCCACGGGCCCGCCGGGACGGGACTTCCCACCGAGCTCGGGCCCACGGGAGCCGCGCGGGCCGCGGGACGGTGGTCGCTGCTGCCGGCCCCGGCCACCGACCCCACCCTGAGGGCCCACTCGGCCGCCGAGTACCTGCTGGACCGCTACGGCGTCATCACGCGGGGCTCGGTCATGGCCGAGGAGGTGCCCGGGGGCTTCGCCACCCAGTACCGGCTCCTCACCCGGATGGAGGAGGCCGGCCAGGTCCGCCGCGGGTACTACATCGAGCACCTCGGCGCCGCCCAGTTCTCCACCGGGGCCACCGTGGACCGGTTGCGCGGCTTCGCCCGCCAGGACGTGGCCGAGTCCCCCGCGGCGGGTCCGTCCACGGCGGCCGCCCACGTCGCCCCGGCCGGTGTGACGTGGTCCCCGCCGGCCCCCTCGGCCGCCACCTCCTGGACGCCGCCCGGACGGAACCCCCGTCCTGACCCCGGTCCTCCCGCCGTCGCGCTGGCCGCCACGGATCCCGCCAACCCCTACGGCGCGGCCCTGCCGTGGCCGGAGATCCCCGCCGGCCAGGACGGGGTGCGCCCCACCGGCCAACGTCCGGGACGCAAGGCCGGAGCCGTCGTCGTGCTCGTCTCCGGTGAGCTGGTGCTGTACGTGGAGCGCGGCGGGCGCACCCTGCTGTGCTTCTCCGAGGACCCGGACGTGCTCGGGCCCACGGCCCGGGCCCTGGCGTGGGCACTGCGCACGGCGCGGGTGGAGAAGATGTCGCTGGAGAAGGTCAACGGCCTGCCGGTACCGGGCACGGCCCTGGCCGCCGCCCTGTTGGAGGCGGGCTTCTACTCCTCGCCCTCCGGCATGAGGTTCCGGTCGTGAGGCCCGCCAGGACCTCACGGGAGCGCCCCGGAGGCCGGCATGCCCGAGGGTGACTCCCTGGTCCGGGTGGCCAACCGGTTGCGCCCCGTGCTGGCCGGGCAGTCCCTGCTGCGCACCGACTTCCGGGTCCCCCAGCTGGCCACCGCAGACCTGTCCGGCAGCACCGTGGGCGCGGTGTGGCCGCGGGCCAAGTACCTGGTCATCGAGACCGGTGAGCGCGCCGTGCTGTCCCACCTGAAGATGGAGGGGCACTGGGACGTGTACTCGCGCACCGGTCCCGACGGCGGCCCGGTCCGGCCCCGGTGGCGCTCCCCCGGTTGGCAGGCCCGGTGCGTCCTGGAGACGGCCGGGGACCAGGTCGTCGGGTTCCAGCTCGGACTGCTGGAGGTACTGCCGACGGCCTCCGTCGCCGAGCGGCTGGCCTTCCTGGGACCGGACCTGCTCGATCCGGCGTGGGATGACCCCGCGGACGCGGCCCGGCTGCTCCGTGAGTCGGTGGCGCGGCTGCAGGCGGACCCGCAGCGGCCGATCGGGCTGGCCCTGCTGGACCAGCGCCTGGTCTCCGGGATCGGCAACATCTACCGCTGCGAGACCCTGCTGCTGGCCGGGCTCCACCCCCACCGGCCGGTGGGTGCCGTGCCGGACCTGCCCGGACTGGTGCTGCTGGCGCGGGACCTGATGCGGGTCAACACCGGCCCCGGGCCGCGCGGTACCACCGGGGTCCTGCCCGACGGCGACGCCGCCTACGGCGTCCGGGTGCGGCCCGCCCCGGAGGGGCGCCGCGCGGGGGGCCGGCGGGACGCGGGCGGCGCGCGGTTCACGCCGGGCGGGGTTCCCGTGGACGGCGATCCACGCGGCCGCGCCGGAGCGGCGAGCACGGCAAGCGCTGCCGGCGCTGCCGTTGCTGCCGGTGCCGGGCTGCCCACCCGCCGGCAACCGAACTACTGGGTCTACGGCCGGGAGCGGAAGGGCTGCCTGCGCTGTGGCGGACCGGTCGTCGTCGAGCAGTTCGGGGACCTCGAGTCCGGGACCCCCGAGCGCGTGCTCTTCTGGTGCCCCCACTGCCAACGGTGACGGCCGGGTGGACGGGGTGGATCGGCTGACGACACCTGACGGTTGACGGGGCGGGGTCGGCTGACGGGGTGGTTGCGCACGGGTTACCGTGAAGGCCGGAACGAACGCCGGGGCCTGACACGGTGGCGAGCCTGCGGGCCGCCCACCGGAGGGCGCCCGGGGACCATCCCCGGCGCCGGGAGCCCGGACGCCGACGCGACAGGAGGAGCCATGGCCGACCCCTTCCCCGACGACCCCGCCCGCCGCACCGTGGCCCTGGTGCTGGCCGGCGGCCGCGGATCACGGCTCTCGCCGCTGACCGATGCGCGGTCCAAGCCCGCCGTCCCCGTCGCCGGGCAGTACCGGCTGATCGACGTGGTGCTGTCCAACCTGGCCCACTCGGGGCTCCGGGACGTGTGGGTGGCCGAGCAGTACCGTCCCTTCACCCTGAACCAGCACCTGGCCGGGGGCAGGCCCTGGGACCTGGACGGAACCCGCCACGGCCTGCGGATCCTGCCCCCCGCGGAGGGCCGCATCGAGGAGGGGTTCTCCGCCGGCAACGGCCACGCCCTGTTCCAGCAGCTGTCCCTGCTGGAGGCCTTCGGCGCGGAGACCGTCGTGGTGCTCAGCGCCGACCACCTCTACCAGTTCGACCTCGGTCCGGCCCTGGACCAGCACCGCGAGCGCGGCTCGGACCTGACGGTCGTGACCACCGAGACCGACGAGGACCCGTCCCGGTTCGGCGTGGTGCAGGTGGCCCGCGACGGCACGGTCACCGACTACGACTACAAGCCCGAGGACCCCGCCGGGAACCTGGTGGCGGCCGAGATCTTCCTCTTCGACGTCGCCGCCCTGGCCCGGGCCACCCGCCGCCTCACCGCGGAACGAGACGACCCGGAGGGCACCTCCCTGGGTGACTACGGGGAGACGATCCTGCCGCACTTCGTCCAGGAGTGCCGCGTCCACGAGTACCGGCTCGAGGGGTACTGGAGGGACATCGGGACCATCGACGCCTACTTCAAGGCCCACATGGAGCTGCTGGAGCAGCGAGGCCTGCAATTGAGCAGGCCCGGCTGGCCGTTGATCACCAACGCCGAGTCCACGCCCCCGGCCTGGATCGACACGAGGGCCACCGTCTCGACCTCGCTCATCTCCGCCGGCGCCCGGATCCACGGCGAGGTCGAGCACAGCGTCATCGGGCCCGGCGTGGTCGTGGAGGCCGGGGCCAGGGTGTCCCGGTCGGTCCTGCTGGGCCAGGCGACCGTGCCGGCCGGCGCGGTGCTGGAATCGGTGATCGCCGACGTCGGCGCCGAGATCCCCGCCGGCCGGACGGGCCGCACCCGGCCCGGCCCCGGCAACATCACCGTCCTGGTGCCGGCCGACCGCGGGCCGGACAGCGACGACGAGACCACCGGCCACTGACCCGGACCGCCGGGCCGGACAGCTCAGGTGCGGGACCCGTCGCCGTCCGGGGACGTCCCCGGCGCCGGATCCCGCACCTGATGCACGGGTGGTGCGGGCCCGCGGTGGAGCGGGCCCGCACCGGCCTCACCGCACGTCGGCGGTCTGGGCCTCCTCCGCGTCCTCGAGGGTGACGCCGGCCTGGCGCAGCCCGCGCTCGACGGCATCCACCAGGTAGGGCCGCAGTCCGCCGGCCGGCACGATGACATCCACCGAGCCCACCTCGCGGGCCCGCTCGATGCTGTGCTTGCGGTCGAACTCGGAGCCCACCTCGCTGAGCTTCTCCGAACGCACCTCGGCGCGCAGCTCGGTCAGCTGGACGAGCATCCGGGCACGGTCGGTGTCATCCGCGGCCTCCACGGCGGCGATCAGCTCCTGGACCCGCGGATCCGCGGCCACCCGGGCGTTGACGTCCTTGGTGAACACCACCGCGGCGGCCGAGGACCCGCCGAGCACGGAGGCGTAGGCGCCCTCGACGGCGGCGACCTCCATGGTCTCGTTCAGCGTGCCCGAGAAGACCACGAAGGCACCGCCGTGGTACCGCGTGAGCACGCAGAACACGATCGGGCCGTCGAAGTTCACGATCGCCCGGCCGATCTCGGCGCCGTACTCCAGCTGCCAGGTCCGCATCGACTCCGGGGAGCCGTCGAAGCCGGACAGGTTGGCCAGCACCACCAGCGGCCGGTTGCCGCTGGCCGCGTTGATCGCCCGCGCCGTCTTCTTGGACGAGCGCGGGAACAGGGTGCCCGCGGTCCACTGGTCCGGACCGTCGGTCGGGTACTGGCCCGTGCGCTGCACCGCGCGGGACTCGATGCCCACGAGGCACACCGGGTGACCGCCCAGGTGCGCGTCGAAGACCACGGAGGTGTCGGCGTCGGCCATGTCCGCCCAGCGCTCGAGCACCTTGTGGTCCTGGTCCGCGACCGCCCGCATCACCGTGCGGATGTCGTAGGGCTTCTTCCGGTCCGGGTTCGCCTCGGCCGAGAAGATGTCCCCGACCGTGGTGAAGTCGCTGGACGGGTGGGTGTGCGGATAGGTCCGCACGTCCCGGTCCACCGGGTCCGACGTGGGAGCCGGGCGCGGGAAGCGCTCCCCCGGGGCGACGTAGGCGTGGTCGTAGTGCGCGAACAGCACGTCCACCGCCGAGGCCAGGTCCGGGGCCCAGTACTGCGCCTGGCCGTTCGGGCCCATGACGCGGTCGTAACCACCGATGCCGAAGTTGTCCTCGGCGGAGACACCGCCCGCGTAGTCCAGGGAGTGCTTGCCGGTGAGCACCATGGCGCTGTCCGGGGTCATCACGAGGATGCCCTTGGTGTGCATGAGCATGGTCGCCTCGGCGTTCCAGTACGGCTGCGCACCCACGTTGATCCCGGCCACGACGATGTTCACCTCGCCGCCGCCCTGCGTGAAGGTCACGATCCGGCGCAGCGCGCGGGACACCCAGTCCATGTTCTCGGTGCCGCGATCCATGGAGATCTCGGCACCGGCGGACAGCGCGAACCACTCGACCGGGATGCCCTTCTCCTCGGCGAGGTCGATCGCGGCCACCACCCGGGCGCACTCCGGCTCGGCCAGCGAGCCCAGCGCCTTGGTCGGGTCCCCGAACAGCACCACGCGGCTCATGCCCTCGGGGTACCGCTTGGTCGGCGTGGTGACCACGCCGGCCACGATGCCCGCCGTGTTCTTCCCGTACGGACGGTCCACGGGGACCATCCGGCCGACCTCGTCCAGGTCGTGTTCGCTGAACGAACCCGTCTCGCCGGTGAGCATGGGGATGATCTCGTACGGGTACACGTTCCCGCGGGACCGTGCCCGGTGGACCTTCTGCGTGTAGGCGTCCATCGGCGGCAGCGGCTCCGTGTCCGGCTCCGTCACCCGGATGCTGACGCCTCCGGCCTCGAAGACGTAGCGCAGGGCCTGCTCGTGCGGCTCCGCGCCCGGCCGGTCCTGCATGCGGAAGACCAGGGTGATCTCCTCGAGGCCCACACCCAGGGTCAGCGGACGGAGGTTGCGGGCCACCACGGCCGCGATCTCCTCGATGCGGTGGTCGAACACCGGCCAGGCGTACAGCACCACCCGGTTCGCGAACAGCCGGCGCTTGGTGCCGCGCCGGGCCTGCGCGCGGCGGATGCCGGCCAGGCAGGCGGCGATGGTGCGCTCGGCCACCGGCAGTCCGGTGACGTTGCCCTCCGCGTCCAGGTCCGGGGTGACGTCGCGAATCTCGGCGAGCGCCACGATGCGCTCGTCGGCCGGGTTCTCCTTGGCCTCGAGGTGGAAGAGGAAGGTGTCCGGTTCGGCCGGCAGTCGCGTCCCGTTGAACTCCTTCAGTCGCCACAGTTCCACGCGCTGACCCGTGAGCGGGTGCATGTCCCGCGTGACCCGCTCCTCCTGCAGCTGCCCGCCCGAGGGACGGAAGGTGAACTGGCGGTGGGCCGAGCCCGCGGGGCCGAAGGCGGCGACGCTGACGCGCCGGGCCACGGCGGTCCAGCCGGTCGCCGAGAGCGCCTCCCGCAGCGCGTCGGACATCTCGTCCGGGTCCTCGGGACGGCCGTCCCAGGACAGGTAGAGGTCCAGGACGATCTCGCCGTCGAGTCCGGCCGCGACCGGCTCCAGGGCCGAGAGGGTCTCCCGGAGCCCTTCGAAGGACCCCACGGCGGAGACCAGTGCCAGCCGGGTCCCGCGCAGGTCGAAGGTCCCGGTGATCACGGGGCGCCCCGCCGCCGTGACCGACTGCACGTCGGTCAGGGTGCGGATCTTGTAGAACCGGCGTGTGATGGCCTCGAGCAGTTCGGCCTCGCCGATCCGGTTGCCGCGCACCGACTCCCCGACCAGGCTCAGGATCGGCTCCGGTCCGGCGACGATCTCGTCGATCCGCGCCTGGCGGTCGCCGGCCTCCGGGTGCGCCGCGAGGTAGGAGACGCTGCCCCGCACCCGGTCGAAGACCTGTTCACGGGCGGCCCGGATGCGCGGCTCCTCGAAGAGGCGGTACCGGAGGTTGCGGGCCACGTCGCCGATGACCGAGAACCGGGCCTGGGTCGCCACGACGAGGCGGTCCAGCACCTCCTCCACGCCCCCGATCGTCCGGCCGATCGGCTGGCGGTCCTCGAGCCAGCGCTCGAGCAGCCCCAGGACGACGGGGACCTGGTGGTCGATGCGCTGCTGGGCCAGGAACAGGCGGAAGACCGCCTGCTCCAGCTCCGGGGTGCGGTCCAGGCTCATGACGTCGTAGTGCCGCAGGGCACGGGAGAGCCGGTCCTGGAACGACGTCGGCAGGCCCTCGCCCTCCGCGTCCAGGGAGTGCAGGTAGGTGTGGAAGTGCTCCCGCGGGCTGTGCACGCGGGTGTCCAGTTCGTCCTCCCGCAGTGCCGGCCGGTTGCGGGCGAGTTCGCACAGGTCCGCGAACGTCGTCAGCAGGTCGAGCTCGGCCTGGACCAGTCCGGCATCGTCCAGGGACTCGCGCTGCACGACCTCGTCGTAGTCGGCCAGCAGGTCCTTGCCCCGGGTCTCGCTCACGTCGAAGCCGGTGAGGAGGGCCCGCAGGCCGTGCAGGTGGGCCAGGGCCTCGCTCCGCGAGTCCTCCCCCGTGGTGATGTCCCCGGCGGTGAACTCGACCCGCGGGGCGTCGTCCGCGACGGCCTGGTCGTCCGCGGACTCGAGCCGGACGAGGGAGGCACCGGCGTCGACCTGGGTGTTGACCGCCGCCAGCACCTCCTTGACGCGGCCGGCCTGCGGGGCGCGCACGGAGGTCTCCATCTTCATCGCCTCGAGCACGACGAGCACGTCCCCGGCCTCGACCTCGTCCCCGACGCTGACCGGCACGGACATGACGACCGCCGGGGAGGGGGTGCGGACCAGTCCGGCCTCGTCGCGCGAGATCCGGTGGGAGACGCCGTCGACCTCGATGAGGTGGCCGCCGGTGCCCTCCACGGCGACGACCATGGAGGTCCCCTTGCCGGTGACGACCCGGCGCTCGTACTCACCCAGTCGCTCGACGTCGACCTGGGTCTCCCCGTGGTCGCCGATCACCCGGTACCGGTGCGGCCCGGTCTTCTTGACCGTGAACGCGTAGGGCTGGCCCTGGTGGGCGAGCTCGACCGGGCGGCCGACGGTGTGGTCGGCGCGCGGGCGGCCACCGTAGGCGGCGGCGAGGAAGCGCTGGCGCTCCAGGGCCTCCTCCGCCTCATACACCTCGGCGGCGGCCGTCAGCAGCGCGATGTCGGCCTTGTCGGACAGGGACGTGCCGGTGCCCGCGCCGGTCCGGTCCAGCCAGCCGGTGTCCGCCGAGGCCGTGATGAGCTCCTCGCGGTCCAGCAGGTCCAGCAGGAAGGACTTCGTGGTGGTGCCGCCCTCGATGACCACCGTGGTCTCCCGCAGCGCGGTGCGCAACCGTGCCAGCGCGGAGTCACGGTCCGGGCCCCAGGCGATGATCTTGGCGACCATGGAGTCGAAGTCCGGCGGGATGACGTCGCCCTGGCCGATGCCGGTGTCCACGCGGATGCCCGGTCCCAGCGGCAGGTCGAGCAGCTTCACGGTGCCGGGTGCGGCGGCGAACTCGTTGTCCGCGTCCTCGGCGTTCAGCCGGGCCTCGACCGCGTGACCGTTCTCGGCCGGCATCTCGCCCTCGAGCGGCTGGCCGGCGGCGACCTGCAGCTGCAGGCGGACCAGGTCCAGCCCCGTGGTCTCCTCGGTGATCGGGTGCTCCACCTGGAGCCGGGTGTTGACCTCGAGGAAGGTGAACAGCTGCTGTTCGGGCTGGTAGAGGTACTCCACGGTTCCGGCACCGAGGTACCCGGCGGCCCGGACCAGGTCGGCGGAGACCTGACGCAGGTGATCGGACTGCTCCCGGCTCAGCAGCGGCGAGCTGGACTCCTCGATGACCTTCTGGTTGCGGCGCTGGATCGAGCAGTCGCGCACGCCCGGGGCCCACACGTTGCCGTGGGCGTCCGCCATGACCTGCACCTCGACGTGGCGGGCGTGGGTGACCAGCCGCTCCATGAACACCACCGGGTCACCGAAGGACCGCAGCGCCTCGCCCTGGGTGCGTTCGAAGGCGGTCTCGAGCTCGTCCTCGGCGTACACCTTGCGGATGCCGCGGCCGCCGCCGCCGCTGCGGGCCTTGATGATCAGCGGGTAGCCGATGTTCTGCGCGTGCCGGCGGGCGTCGGCCATGCTCTCCACGGGCCCACCGCTCCACGGGGCCACCGGGACGCCGACCTTCTCGGCCAGCAGCTTCGCGGTCACCTTGTCGCCCAGCCGGCGCATGGCCTCGGCCGAGGGACCGATCAGGGTGATGCCCAGCTTGTCGCACAGCTCGGCGAAGTTGGGGTCCTCGGCCACGAAGCCCCAGCCCACCCAGGCGGCGTCCGCCCGGGACTCGACCAGCGCACGCTCCAGCTCGGCGTAGTCCAGGTAGGGGCTGCCGGTCCCCGTCTTGCGCAGGGCCACCGCCTCGTCGGCCTGGCGGACGAACATGGCCCGCCGCTCGGCCTCCGTGTACATGGCCACGGTGCGGATGCCGTGGCCGAACTGGGCGTTGACCTCCTTCACGGCCCGGATGAGCCGCACTGCGGCCTCACCGCGGTTCACTACTGCGATACGTTCGAACATTCCTGACGTCACCGTCTTTCCGTCACGGGGCTGGGGGGAGTTGTCGGGGTCCACGTGCTCAGTTGAAGGCAACGGCCACGTCCTCGACGGACGACCCGTGCTCGAACACGTGGGCGTCGGCGGCGGCGGCCGGGGCGGCCATCACGGCGGGGTCGACCCGCATGATCGCGTAGCCGGCCACCGATCCGGCACCGAAGCCCGGCGCGAAGATCCGGGTGGGCCGGTCGATCACGCCGTCGCGGACCGCGTCGAAGATCGCCAGGGGAATGGACGCGGAGGAGGTGTTCCCCACCCGGTCGATGTTGAAGAACAGCTGCTCGGGGGTCAGGCCGGACTTCGTGGCCAGGTCGATGACCATGGACTTGTTGGCCTGGTGGGGCACGATCAGCTCGACGCTGTCCAGCAGGGAGGAGGCCCGCCCGTCGGGATCCGGCAGTTCGGAGATCTCGCCCAGCATCTGGGCGAGGTACCGCCCGGCCAGGTCCTTCACCTCGGGCCCGTAGACGGTGAGGTTGTTGTCGAACTCCGGGTTGGGCCAGATGATCGAGTTCACCTGGCTCACCGGGCCGGACGCGTAGGTGTTGAGGTACTCCAGGTCCGGGGTCTCACCCTCGGGCGCGACGCCGATGAGCAGTGCCGCGGCGCCGTCGCCGAAGATCATCCGCGAGGGCCGGACGTTGCCGATCTTGTCCGAGAACTTCTCGGCGCAGACCACCAGCACCGGGCGCTCGACGTCCTGCAGGATGCGCGTGGCCTCGGCGAGCGCGTACGGCAGCCCCGCGCAGGCCGCGATGAGGTCGTAGGAGGCGTTGGTCTGGTGGATCCCCAGCTCCCCGGAGACGTAGGTGGCGATCGAGGGCATCAGCCGATCGTTGGTGCACGTGGCCACGATCACCGCCCCGACCTCCTCGGGCCCCACGCCGGCGTGGTCCAGCGCGGACCGGGCGGCGTTCAGCGCCAGGTCCTCCACCTGGGAGAAGGTGTAGAGGCGCTCGCGGATCCCGGTCTTGTCCACGATCTGCTCGGCGGTCATCGGGGACCAGTTGTAGGCGGAGTTGCGGATCAGGTCGTCGTTGGTGCAGATCTCCTCGCCCCCGGCCACCGCCAGGGCGAGGATCCGGGGCTGGACGGTCAGGTCCCGCACCACGATGGGCTTGTACGGGCGGACGGGGGCCTTGGCCTCGACGGCCGGCGCCCCGGCGCGACGGCGTCCGCTGTGGCCGGTGGTGGCGCGGCGGATGAAGCGCTGGACGTCACGGCTCTTGGGACGGTAGACGATCACGTAGTCCTCGTCCCGCAGCTCCCGGGCCTCGACCAGCTCGGTCTTCGACCGGTCCCAGGGGAACTGGTTGTGCAGCACCATCGACCAGCGGCGCAGGGCCTCCAGCTGGGGGACGTCCTCGTGGACGTCCAGGATCTCCTCGTCCCGGAACACGGGGTAGTTGGGGTCGTAGTCGGTGATCCGTGCCACCAGCTGGGACGGGTCGGCCAGGATCTGCTCGACCGTCGGCTTGATCGCGGACAGCTCGGTGGCGTGGAACCTCCGATGCGCGAACACGTCGAAGAGCGTCTTGAAGACCTCGTCCTCGACCGTCGCGTCCCACCGCGCGTCCAGGGTGGGGTAGACCTCGCGCACGGCCTCGACCTTCCGGCCGCCGTCCTCCCACGGGGTCAGCGCGGGGATGTAGACGTCCTCGCGGTTGCGCGGCACGTCCTTCCACCGGGTCACGTGCTTGTCGTACATCGTCATCGCGTACCGGTTCGTCCAGAACAGGTTCATGGCGATGTCGCGCAGCAGGTCGGAGCGCCGGGCGTACTTGCCCTGTTCGATCCGCTGCAGGATCTCCGTGCCGCTCGGTGCCTTGGACTCGAAGTCCCGCTGGATGACCTCCTCGAGCGTGTCCAGGCTGTCCAGTGCCGTCACATCCAGCTCCGGGATGAAATTGGAGGGGAAGACGAGCCTCCCGTGGCTGTTCTTCATGACGGACTGCAACATCGTGATCTCCTACTGTCTGGACCCATGGGCCTGGTGCGCCGCGGCGGTCTTCTCGCCCCTCCGGGGGTCAGCTACCCCTTCAGTCTCATGGTGATGTGGGTCTCCACGGGAAATGTGAACTGCCATGGCTCTAAATGTGGTCCGAGGGTGAACTCTTGCCCGTTTTAAGTGTTACCGGAAGGTTTATTCAGGTTACTAATTAGTAAATTCGAACTTACTGGTTAGTAGGAGAGCGTAATTGATCTCGTCCTGGTCTGGAAGACTAGAGGCGTGTCCGTTCCCCCTCCCCTGCCCGTGCGCGACGGCGTCAACGCCACCCGCCTCCGGCTCCCCTCCTCGGGCTGGGACAGTGTGCTGGACTACGTGCTGCACCGCTGGGGCCATGTCGACCCCGAGGGCATCGTGGAGCGGTTCCGCACCGGCGAGGTCCGCGCCGCCGACGGGACCGTGGTCGCCGAGGACACCCCGCTGGGGGTGCACGAGTCCGTCTGGTACTACCGGTCCGTGCCCCACGAGGAGCCCATCCCCTACGAGGTGACCGTCCTCCACCAGGACGAGCACCTGCTGGTGGCGGACAAGCCGCACTTCCTGCCCACGACCCCGGGCGGCCGCTTCGTGCAGGAGTCCGCCCTGGTGCGGTTGCGCAACCAACTGGGACTGGACCACCTCGTGCCGATGCACCGCCTGGACCGGGCGACGGCCGGCGTCGTGCTGTTCTCCACCCATCCGGACACCCGCGGCGCCTACCAGGTGCTCTTCGAGCGCCGGCAGGTCTGGAAGGTCTACGAGGCCGTGGCCGCCCTGCAGGCCGGGACACGGCCCGAGACGCTGTCCGCCCGGTTCCCGTTGACCTACCGGAACCGGATGGACAAGGTCAAGGGCGTGCTGACCGCCCGGACCCTGGACTACGGTCCGCTCCATTCCGGGCACTCGCCCGGCACCCCGGCCCGGAAGGGCCGGCGGACCAACCGGCCCACCATCGGCGCCAACGCCGAGACCCGCATCGAGCTGCTGGGCACCGGGGTGTCCACGGGTGCCTGGGCGGGCGCCGCCGTCGCGCACCTGCGGTTGTTCCCGAGGACGGGACGCACCCACCAGCTGCGCGTGCACCTGGCGGCACTGGGCCTGGGCATCCTGAACGACCCGTTCTACCCGCGACTGCTGGACGCCGCCCCGGACGACTACGACCGGCCCCTGCAGCTGCTGGCCCACACCATCGGCTTCACCGATCCGCTGACGGGTGAGCAGCGGCAGTTCAGCTCCGGGCTGCGGCTGCGGGAACGACCCGTGGCATGACCGGGCTCGACGCGGCCTGGATCGAGTCCCTCGGCTGGTGGTTCCACCCGCTGACCGCGCTGCTGGTGGCCCTGGACGCGCCGGTGCCCCCCGTGCCGAGCGAGCTGTTCGTCATCGGCTCCGGGGCCATGGCGCAGCTCGGGACCGTGGGGCTCGCCCCCTCCCTGCTGGCCGCCTGGCTGGGCTGCTGGGCCGGGGACGTGGGGCTCTACGCCCTGTTCCGGTACCGGCTCACCGGCCTGCTGGACCGCGCCACGTGGGGCCAGCGCATCCACCGGGGCATCCTGCGGCTGCTGGACCGGGCCGGCCCGGCCCCCAGCTACGCCACGCTGTTCGTGCTGCGGTTCGTCTCCGGCGGGCGGACCGCCTCGATGGCGACCGCGGGGATCGCGTCCCTGCCCTGGAGGCCCTTCCTGGTGCTGTCCGGCGGTGGGGCCCTGGTCTGGACCCTCTACATGGTGGGCCTGGGCTGGGTCACCGGGAGCGCGACTGGCCTTCCGACATGGGCGAGCGCGGTGGTGGGCATGGTGTTGGGTACCCTTCTAGGGTTGGTCATTGCGGGGGTGATCGCCGTCCGGCGGCGCTCCAGGGAGGGGTGAATGGTGGACGAGACGTCCTCTTCCTCGGCCGCGCTGCACCGGATGAAGGCTGCAGCGGACAGGTCCACCGGCCCGGTGTCGCCCGGCCCGGTCTCCGGGTCGCGCCCGGAGGAACCCGCCGACGGACACTCGTCCGCCCGCCGGTCCGACGGTCCGTCCGGGGAGCAGGTCGGCCGCCAGGACGAACGCCCGGACGGCCGTGGGGTCGAGGCCGTCGACCGCGGTGACCGCGGGACGCCCGGGCACCGCGCGCCGGAGGGCGTCACGGCCGCCCAGGCGCGGTTGCGCCACGCCAACCTGCGCGAACCCGTCAATCCCGTGGAGTCCCTCAACGAGTGGCTGGACGGGCTCGGGGAACCGGACTGGGACAAGGTCTCCCAGGCGATCTACGAGTCCCCCGCCCATGCCAAGGCGGCCTACGAACAGGCCAAGGTCCGCCTGGCCGAGGAACGTGAACGCCGCGCGGAGGAGCGCCGGCAGGCCGAGATCGCCCGCCGCGAGGCCGCCGAGCGCGCCGAGGCCGAGCGGCGGGAGGCCGAACGCCTCGCCGAGGAGGAACGGCTGGAGGCCGAACGGCTCGCCGCCGAGCGGGCCGAGGCCGAGCGCCTGGAGGCCGAGCGCCGCGCACGGGAGCAGGCCCGCCTGGAGGCCCAGCGCCGCGCCGAGGAGGAGGCCCGGCTCGAGGCCGAGCGCCGGCTGGAGGCCCAGCGCGCCGAGGAGGAGGCCCTCCGCCTGGAGATGGAACGCCAGGAGCAGGAGGAGTGGCTCCGGCGCCAGCGCGAGCGGGAGACCTGGGCGTTGCAGGCCGCTGCCCGCGAGGCGGACGGTACCGACTGGGTCCCCCCGGCGGAGCGCCGTCCCCTGCTCGAGGAGCGGGGCGAGGACCTCACCGATGCCGAGCTGCTGGACCGCGCCCGGATCTTCCTGCCGGAGTGGCGGCACCGGTACCGCATCCTGGAGAAGGCCCAGGCCATCGAGGCCGCCACGCTGGGTCCCCGGTCCGCACCGTCGGCCTATGCGTCCCCGGAGGCCTATGGGGACGACGGGGACTTCTGGGATCACGTGGGGGAGCCCGAGGCCGGCCGGTACATCCCGCCCTACAACCTGCCCTCCCGCGAACCGGACCCCCTGCCGGGGTTCCTCGACCTGCTGCGCCAGATCACCGTGACGATCGCCTGGCTGCTGTTCGTGGCCGGCGGGATCTACGGGCTCGGCTTCCTCGGCGAGGACCCCACCGGCCCCTGGCTCCACGACCTGCACGGCGGCCGCTTCGCCGGCGGGTACTCGATGCTGTCCATGGCCTCGTGGGCCATGCTGGTCTGGCCCCTGCTGTGGCTCGCCCTGGGCGTGTACACCATCCACCAGTGGATGCCGTCCCAGGCCGCCGCCGCGCGCCAGCGGACCACCGGGTGGCGCGTGTCCGGGGCCATGGTGGCGGCCGTGGCGTGGTTCGTGATCGCCCGCAGCGGGGTCATGCTCGGTGCCGAACTCGTCGTCTGGCTGGCCCTGACGTCCCTGCTGGTGGGCTCCATCCACCAGCTGAACCTCTACACCGCGCGCACGCCGGTGGAACGGGTCATCACCGACGGGATGATCGGCCTGTTCACCGGCTGGGCGGTCATCTACGCGGCCACGAACACCTCCATCTGGCTGCAGTCCCTGGGCCTGAACCTGCTGTGGATCCCGGGCGCGGTGTGGGCGGTGCTCACGATCGTCGTGGTGGTCTGGGGCACGGCCATGATGGCCATGACCGAGCGCGGACGCATCACCATCGCCCTGGGACTGACCTGGGGGCTGGTGGCCATCCTGGTACCCCGACTGGTCGGATCCATGCACTCCGTGTGGGTCGCGATCGTCGCCGCGATGGGCCTGTTCGTGGTGCTGCTGGCCACGGAGAACCGGCGCTACCGGATCAACCACGCCGAGCACCGGGCGGCGCTGGGCCACGCGGTCGACGACGTCTGACCGTTCCGGGGCGGGCCGGGCCCGGCCCGGCGTTCATCGTCCCGGGCCGACCGGCTCCCACCGGCCGCGGGCGCGGCGCAGGACCTCGAGCCGCCCGGTGGTGGCCACCTCCATCACCGCCAGCCGCATCTGCGCCGCGGCACTGAGGGCCGCGCGGTTCTCCCCGTCCCAGGTGGACTCCGGCACCGTGAACCGCAGGACGATCCGCGGCACCCGGGCCACCACCTCCAGGTCCTTGGCCTCCACCGTGTACACGGACGCCAGGGCGGCCTCCGCGGTGGCCATGACCTCCTCGGGGGCGTGGCCGGGCAGCAGGTCGCCGATCTGCAGGCGGACACGGAAGGAGGGCATGGGAGCCATTCTAGGAAGCGCCGGCCGGGGGACCGGCGGAATACGGCCGGGCCACCGCGTGGTTGTGCCCAGCATGAGCCTTCTCTTCGAACCCGCCACCGTGGCCGGCCAGACCCTCCGCAACCGCCTGATCCTGCCCCCGATGTGCCAGTACATCGTGGGCACGAAGGACGGCGTGCCCGGCCCCTGGCAGATGGTCCACCTGGGCGCGCGGGCGGCCGGTGGCTTCGGCATGGTCGTGGCGGAGGCCACCGCCGTCGTCCCCGAGGGGCGGATCTCCGACCAGGACACCGGGCTGTGGAACGACGCCCAACGCGACGCCTGGGCGCCGATCACCGACTTCATCCGCTCCCAGGGCGCCGTGCCCGGGATCCAGCTGGCCCACGCCGGGTCCAAGGCCTCCACCTGGCCGGCGCGTCCCGGTTTCGACCAGGGCCCCATCCCGCCGGAGGAGGGCGGCTGGGAGACCGTCTCGCCGTCGGGCATCCCCGCCGTCTCCGTGACCGCGCCCACCCGCGAGATGACCGAGGCTGAGATCGAGGAGGTCATCGCGGCCTTCGTCGCCGCGGCACGGCGCGCGGATGCCGCCGGCTTCGACGCGGTGGTGGTCCACGGCGCGCACGGTTACCTGCTGCACCAGTTCCTGTCCCCCGTCACCAACCACCGCACCGACCAGTGGGGCGGTTCCTTCGAGAACCGCACCCGCCTGGTGCGCCGCGTGGTCGCCGGCATCCGCGAGGTCTGGCCCGGTGACAAGGTCCTGGGCCTGCGGCTCTCGGGGTCCGACTGGGTGGAGAGCAGCTGGGCCGCGGAGGACACCGTGCGCCTGGTGCGCACGCTCGTGGCCGACGGGCTGGACTGGGTCGACCTGTCCTCCGGTGGCATCGGGGACACCTACCTCGGCCCGAAGGGCCCGGGGTACCAGGTGCCCCTCGCCGAGGCCGTGAAGCGTGGCACCGAGGACCTCGACCTGGCACCCGGGCGCGGCCTCACGGTGGACGGGCCCGACGGCGGCGCCCGCCGGCTGTTCGTCTCCACCGTCGGTTCCATCACCTCCGACGAGACGGCCGAGGCCGTCCTGGTCAACGACCGCGCGGACGCCGTCGGCATCGGCCGCGCCGCCCTGGTGCGCCCGAACTGGCCCGCCGAGGCGGCCCTGTCCCTGGGGGACGACCGCTTCCGCCAGTTCGTCGCCGCGCCCTACCACGGCGGCAAGTGGGGACGGTCCTGAACCGGCGACTACCCTGACTCAGGTGCTGCCCTTCCTGCTGATCCAGACTCGCGCGGACGACGCCGTCGCCGCGGACGAGGTCCGCTCCACCACCGTCCTGGGCGGTTTCGGCCCG